>NZ_LIXI01000001.1 GCF_001905595.1 Streptomyces sp. CB00316
GGTGCGGGGCTTTCCTGCGTTCTGAAGATGTCCCGAACCTTGGGCCTCTCGTGAGCGATGCATCACCAGAGGCCCAAGTCGGAGAGCCTCAGAGGCGGCCTGCGGCCTTGAGGGCCAGATAGGCGTCGGCGAGTGCGGGGGCAATGGTGTCCGGGTTGGCGTCCACGACGACGACGCCATGGCGCTGGAGTTTCTCCGCCGTGCTGCGGCGTTCTGCCTGGGCCTGAGTGCCCGCGGCGGCGTCGTACACCGCATCCGCCGTTCCCCGGGCCTTCGTCATTTCCTCGATCCGCGGATCGGATACAGCGGCCAGCAGAACCGTGTGGCGCTGGGTGAGCTGAGGGAGCAGCGGAAGGAGGCCCTCCTCGATGGGGGCGGCCTCCAGAGATGTCAGCAGAACGATCAGCGAGCCGCGGGGGGCAGCGGAGAGCGCTGTGGTGCTGAGACCCCTGGCGTCCGTCTCGACGAGCTCGGGCTCCAGTGAGGCGAGGGTATCGACGACGGCTGCCAGGACGTCGCCTGCGGCCGTCCGGCCCTGTACCCGGGCTTGGACGCGGCGGTCGTAGGCGAGGAGGTCCACGCGGTCGCCGGCACGCGTCGCGAGCGCGGTGAGGAGCAGCGTGGCGTCCATCGCCGCATCGAGGCGTGGGACGTCGCCCACCCTGCCCGCGGAGGTGCGTCCGGTGTCCAGAACGATCAGGATGTGGCGGTCGCGCTCGGGGCGCCATGTCCGGACCGCGACGGCCGACTGGCGTGCCGTTGCCCGCCAGTCGATGGAACGGGTGTCGTCTCCCGGCACGTACGCCCGCAGGCTGTCGAACTCCGTACCCTCACCCCGCATCAGGACGCTGGTACGGCCGTCGAGTTCGCGGAGCCGGGCGAGTCTGGACGGCAGGTGCTTCCGGCTGGTGAACGGGGGCAGCACCCGCACGGTCCATGGGACGCGGTGGTTGCCCTGGCGCGCGGCGAGGCCGAGCGGGCCGTACGAACGGACCGTGACGCGCTCGGCCTGGCGGTCGCCGCGGCGGGTGGGGCGCAGAACGGTGGTCAGGCGCCGCTGTTCACCGGGCGGGACCGTCAACGTGTGGCGGGATGCGGACTGTTCGGTGCCGGCGGGCCAGCTGCTCGGCGGCCAGGCATCGCGGATCTGGGCCCGGAGCCGCCGTCGCGACCTGTTGGTCACCGTGAGTTGCACATCGGCCGCGTCACCAAGTCGAACGGATGTGTCACCGGATCGAGTGAATCGGAGCGTTCGCACTGGTGCTGCCAGGGCGTAGTCGCACAGAATCGCTAGTGAGAGCGGTGCGTTGACCGCGAGCATCCCGGCCCAGCTCGGAGCGAGGATGCCTACGGGAAGTGATCCCAGCGCGGCCAGCAGTGCGGTACGTCCGGTGAGGGCCATGGTCACCGCCTCATCGGGGTACGGGGACGTGGGCGAGCACCGAGGTGATGACGGAGTCGGGGGTGACTCCCTCCATTTCTGCCTCGGGCCGCAGGTGGATGCGATGGCGGAGCGTGGGGAGCGCCAAGGCCTTCACATCGTCCGGGGTGACGTAGTCCCGGCCGGTGAGCCAGGCCCAGGCGCGTGCGGTCGAAAGCAGTGCGGTGGCGCCTCGGGGGGAGACGCCTAGAGCGAGTGAGGGGGATTCGCGCGTGGCACGACAGATATCCACTACGTAGCCGGCGATCTCGGGGGAGACCGTGGTCTTCGCGACGGCCGAGCGGGCCGCTTCCAGATCGGCGGGGCTTGCGACGGGCCTTATGCCTGCTGCTTTGAGGTCGCGGGGGTTGAAGCCGTCGGCGTGACGGGTGAGGACGTTGATCTCGTCCTGCCGGGAGGGCAGAGGCACAGTCAGCTTGAGCAGGAAGCGGTCCAGCTGGGCTTCCGGCAGCGGGTAGGTGCCCTCGTACTCGACGGGGTTCTGGGTGGCGGCGACGAGGAAGGGGTCCGGCAGCGGGCGAGGGGTGCCGTCGACGGTGACCTGACGCTCTTCCATCGCTTCCAGGAGGGATGCCTGCGTCTTGGGAGGGGTGCGGTTGATCTCGTCGGCGAGCAGCAGGTTGGTGAAGACCGGGCCCGGCTGGAAGGAGAACTCGGCGGTGCGGGCGTCGTAGACGAGTGAACCGGTCACGTCGCTCGGCATCAGATCGGGGGTGAACTGGACGCGCTTGGTGTCGAGTTCGAGGGAGGCGGCGAAGGCCCGGACCAGGAGGGTCTTGGCCACGCCGGGGACGCCCTCGAGGAGTACGTGTCCGCGGCAGAGCAGCGCGACGACGAGTCCGGTGACAGCCGGGTCCTGGCCGACCACTGCCTTGGCGATCTCGGAGCGGAGGGCTTCCAAGGACGCGCGGGCGCCGTCGGCGGGCTCCGGAGCCGCAGGGGCCGCGGGGACCGCTGTAAGTTCGGCCGGCTCGGGGGTCGGGGCGCTCATGAAGTGCGTACCTCTCTTTCGAGGGTGTCGAGGTGCTCGGCCAGCAGGACAAGGGCCGCGTCGTCGGCAGGGGCCGGGCCGAAGAGCAGGGTGCTCAGGTCGTCGCCTGCGGTGGGGGTGCGGGCGGACACAGCAGGGAGGAGAACGTCGGAGATGTGCGCCTCGCGGGCGGTTACGCCGGCGAGGCGGGCGATGCGGGTCCGGGTGGCGGCCCGGAGTGACTCGGCTGCCCGGTCCCGGGCGTTGTTCTTGCGGTAGAGGCCGGCGCGGCCTTCGGCTGACTCCGATGCGCGGATGGAGACCGGCAGCCGTTCCGTGACCAGGGGGCCGAGGCGACGGCCTCGCCAGATCGCGGCGAGGGCTGCGGCGAGGGTGAGCTGGAGCGTTCCCCAGAGCCAGCCGGAGGGGATCAGGTCGAGGAAGCTGGTCTCCTCGCCGTTGCCGCCGCCGTTGGTGTCGTTGTCGTCGGGGGAGCCGTCATCGCTGGTGGCGGAAGGATCGGCCAGAGAGGGGAGGTACCAGACGAGATGGGGTCGCGAACCGAGGAGTTGCAGGGCGAGAGAGGCGTTTCCCTGTTGGTCGAGACGTTCGTTGTGGAGGAAGTCGGGGGAGCCGAGAAGGACGGTGTCACCGTCTCCGCGGTCCTTGAGGACCAGCATGCTGGGGGTGCCGTCGCTGGAGTAGCAGGCGCTGGCGGTGGAGTCCGGCGTCGTGTAGCGGACACCGCCCATGTCCGCTGTTCCGGCGCTGCGGGCGGCGGGGAGTGTGCACGACGGGGCGAGGGGGCTCACCGGGCGGTGGGGCTCGGTGCGTACGCCGGGGGACAGGCGAGATGCGGCTGCCGGGCCCGGGGCGATCAGGACGGTGCGGCCGGTGGAGGCGGTGGTTGCCTCGTGGAGCCGGCGCTGTTGTGCGGGGGTGAGCAGATTGGGGCCGCTGACCAGGAGCGTGGTGTCGGGTCCCGCCGCGGTGGTGGCTTCGTCGAGGGTCGTCGCGACGGTGACGGATATCCCGCGCGCCTTGAGAAGCTCGGCTGCGGCGCGGCTGCCCTTCGGGTCGACGGAGCGGGGGTCGAGGTGCCCGTGGTTGGTGCCGGAGCGGACGGCGGCGAACGTGACGCCTGCGATCACGAGGACGAGCACGGCGATCAGCAGCCCTCGTGCCCGCTTCCAGACCTGGTGCGGGGTGGGCGCTGTCGAGGTGGGGGAAGGGGCGGTGGCCGTGGTCATCCGGCGACTCCTCGGGAGGCTCCGGGCAGCACGGGCTTGGCCTCGTCGAGTTCGGTGTCCAGGGCGCGCAGGGCCAGATATGTGGGTTGGTCCGCCCTGCGGCCGCCGTATGTGACGTCGTCGAAGTCCCGGGCGGCGGAGCGCAGCCGGGTGGCGTGGCCGGGCAAGGCGCGCCCTGCTTCCGTCGCGGCTTCGTCCGCCGTGCGGCCGGGGCGGGGGTCGAGCAGGGCGCGTTCCTCCAACGACCGGACGATGGCCCGCATGCGTTCCTGGGCGGCTTCGGTCCAGCGGAGAGCGGCGGCGTGCGCGTCGGCCGCGGCACGGTGCTGGGCGGCACTGCGGGGGCCATCGCTCTCGAAGAGGGCGTCCGAGGTCCGGGAGGAGCGTTGGGGGGTGCCGAGCCGCCACCAGAGGGCGACGGCGAGGCCGATGACGATGAGGGCCAGGACGGCGAGTCCGGCCGGGCCGCCGGGGGCGGCGCCCGCGGCGGCGTCGAAGACGCCGGCGACCCAGTCCCAGAAGTGGTTCAGGCCGCGCTGGAGAACGTTCGGATCGTTCTCGTGGTACATCGGCTTGGACAGCTCGCTCTCAGCCGCCTCCCGGGCGGGGACACGTGGAGTGTCCACGGGTATGTCGCCCGCGCCGGTGGCCTGCCGTGCTGCTGTGGTGCCCCCCGCCCCCGACACCGCATCAGCTCCTAGGGGGTTCGGCGTCGTCGCCGGAGAGGCCTGCGGCCCGGGCGAGGTCGAGGTCGAGCGCCTCACGGCGGATGCGCTGGTCCACGTAGAGCAGTGCCATCACGCCGGCGACGAAGGGGTAGAGCAGCGTGGAGACGATCACTTCGCCGATGCCCGTGATGATCAGGAAGGGCCAGCCGAGGGAGGGGCCGCCGCTTTCGAAGAACTCGCTGATGTCGGTTCCGTCGGCGATGACCGCGATGACGCCGAAGGGGATGGAGACGAGGAAGCTCACCAGGAAGACGAGCAGGTAGGTCAGCGCGAGGATGCCGAAGGTGCGCCACCAGGCACCGCGGACCAGCTTGGCCGACCTGCGCAGCGCGGCGAGGATGCTCTGTCGTTCGAGCATCAGGGCGGGGGCGGCGAGGGCGAAACTGACCTGGAGCCAGAGGATCACGACGCAGGCGGCGGTGAAGCCGAGGAGCGCCAGCGCCGCGCCGGCTTCGGCGCCCACCAGCAGCCCGGGACCGACACCGACGGTCATGACCGTGGCGGTGATCAGGGCCACCAGCAGGGTCAGCCCGATCAGGGGGAGGATCCGCGGACGGGCTTCGGCCCAGGCGCCGGAGAGCGTGACGGGGCGGCCCAGCACCGAGCGGCTGATCACCACGGTGACGATGGACGCGGTGAAGAGCGTGGCGATCATCGTGAGGAGCGAGGCCGGGGCGAGGGAGAGCAGCGTCGTCCGGGCGGATTCGGAGGCCTGGCGAAGGGCTTCGGCGCCGTTGGCGTTCGGGTCGACGGTGGTCGGCTTGGGCAGGAGGTAGCGCTGCATGAGGGTGACGGCGACCTGGACGACCACGGAGACCGCGAGGCTGAAGCCGAGTGCGGTGCGCCAGTGGGCGCGCAAGGCCGAGACCGAGCCGTCGAGGATTTCGCCGAGGCCCAGGGGGCGCAGCGGGATGACGCCGGGCTTCACCGCCGGTGGCTTCGTGCCCCAGACCGGTGGCTGCGGACCGCCCCAGCCGGGGGCGGGCGGGCGGGTGCCGGGGCCGCTGCCGGGGTTGCTCGGCGGGGACCACTGCCCGGGAGGCGGCTGCTC
This sequence comes from Streptomyces sp. CB00316, assembly GCF_001905595.1. Taxonomy (GTDB): domain Bacteria; phylum Actinomycetota; class Actinomycetes; order Streptomycetales; family Streptomycetaceae; genus Streptomyces. The sequence continues at coordinate 5,441 of NZ_LIXI01000001.1, forward strand.
GGGGGACCACTGTCCCGTCGATGCGCCTCCGTCCTGGGGTGCGGAGGGGCGGGGAATGGCCGCCTCCTGGCCGTCCGAGGGGGCAGATCCGGGCGTCGCCCAGCCCGGAGAGTCGTTCATTCTCGCTCCTTCACCGTCCTGTCCGCTCATCGGGGCGGCAGGTTGGCAGCCATCGTGCCACGGGCCGGTGCGGTGCGGGCGGGGAGCCTTCTCTCCTTCGTGCCTTCATTTGTGGGCGGGTCACCGGGCAGACTGGGTGGATGGCTGATCAGGACGCGCAAACGCCGGTGGGCAGCGAGCCTTCCGCGCTTCTCGTACTCCGTTGGGACGACCTTCCGGAAGGTCCCGTACTGGTGCTCCTCGACCAGACGCGGCTGCCCGTGGAGGAGGTCGAGCTGGTGTGTACGGATGTGCCCGCGCTGGTGCGGGCTATCCGGACGCTGGCGGTACGGGGGGCACCGCTGCTCGGGATCGCCGGGGGGTACGGGGTGGCGCTCGCGGCGGCCCGGGGTTACGACGTGGCGGAGGCGGCCGGGCTGCTGGAGCGGGCGCGGCCCACCGCGGTGAATCTCGGTTACGGGGTGCGACGGGTGGCTAGGGCCTACTGGGCGGCCGCCGAGAAGGGGGCGGGGCTCACCGAGGCCGCGGCTGTGGCCTTGGCCGAAGCTCAGGCGCTGCACCGGGAGGACGCCCGGGCGAGCAGGCGGATGGCGGAGTACGGGACGGCGCTGCTGGAGGAGCTGCTGCCGGGGCGGGGCTATCAGCTGCTGACCCACTGCAACACCGGGGCGCTGGTCTCCGGGGGCGAGGGGACGGCGTTCGCGGTGGCTCTGAGGGTGCACCGGCAGGGGCGGCTTCGCCGGCTGTGGGTGGACGAGACCAGGCCGCTGCTCCAAGGGGCGAGGCTGACGGCGTACGAGGCGGCGCGCAACGGGATGGCGTACAGCCTGCTCACGGACAGTGCGGCGGGCTCCCTGTTCGCCGCGGGGGAGGTGGATGCCGTACTCATTGGGGCGGACCGCATTGCCGCAGACGGCTCGGTGGCCAACAAAGTGGGGAGCTATCCGTTGGCTGTGCTCGCGAAGTACCACCATGTGCCGTTCATCGTGGTGGCGCCGACGACGACCGTGGACATGGAGACGGCCGAAGGCACATCGATCATCGTCGAGCAGCGTTCCGGGCAAGAAGTGACGGAGGTCACATCGCCGGGAAGCGCATCGGGGGGCGCCGGGAGTGGGAAGGTCGTCGCACCCCTCGGGGCCCCGGTGTACAACCCGGCTTTCGACATCACGCCGTCGGAATTGATCACGGCGATCGTCACCGAGGAGGGCGTCATTTCCCCGGTCACGGGGGTCGGACTGGCAGAGCTGTGTGCCAGGTCATCGCAGGTAACGATTAGCTAATGGGATGATGTCGATTATGAAGGGACGCGTCCTTGTCGTCGACGACGACACCGCACTGGCCGAGATGCTCGGGATTGTGCTGCGTGGAGAAGGTTTCGAGCCGTCGTTCGTAGCGGACGGCGACAAGGCACTGGCCGCATTTCGTGAGGCCAAGCCGGACCTGGTGCTGCTCGACCTCATGCTGCCCGGAAGGGACGGCATCGAGGTGTGCAGGCTGATCAGGGCCGAGTCCGGCGTGCCGATCGTCATGCTCACCGCCAAGAGTGACACCGTCGATGTCGTGGTCGGCCTGGAATCAGGGGCCGACGACTACATCGTCAAGCCGTTCAAACCTAAGGAGTTGGTCGCCCGGATCAGGGCCCGCCTGCGGCGGTCCGAAGAGCCCGCGCCGGAGCAGTTGACCATCGGTGACCTGGTCATCGACGTGGCCGGTCACTCCGTGAAGCGGGAGGGGCAGTCCATCGCCCTGACGCCGCTGGAGTTCGACCTGCTGGTCGCCCTGGCCCGCAAGCCGTGGCAGGTCTTCACCCGTGAGGTCCTGCTGGAGCAGGTCTGGGGCTACCGGCACGCGGCCGACACCCGGCTGGTGAACGTGCACGTCCAGCGGCTGCGCTCCAAGGTGGAGAAGGACCCGGAGCGGCCGGAGATCGTCGTGACCGTCCGAGGGGTCGGTTACAAGGCCGGACCGAGCTGACATGGCCGAGGGCGGCGCTGCTCCGTACCCCGGGGAGCCGGGAGTCCGTGCGGAGCGGGCTGCCGGTCCGGGACGGAAGGCTTCTCGTATGAGCCGTTTCCTGCAGGGCGGCCGGTTGTTCCAGGACCGGACGCCCGGCGGGCCCGTACCGCGTCTGCTGATGCGGTGGGTCCGCGGTCCGTTGCTGCCCGCCGTGCGGTTGTGGCGGCGCAATCTGCAGCTCCGCGTCGTCGCGGGCACCCTGCTCATGTCGATGGGTGTGGTGCTGCTGCTCGGCTTCGTCGTGATCGGGCAGGTCCGCAACGGTCTGCTCGAAGCGAAGGGCAAGGCCGCCCAGACCCAGGCCGCCGGTGGCTTCGCCGCGGCCCAGGAGAAGGCGAACGCTTCCCTGGCGCCGGGCGGGCAGGGCACCGAGGGGCCTGACGGCATGACCGCCAACACCTCGTGGCGCACCGAGCTCGTCGACCAGCTGGCCAGTGGCGGCAAGAACGCCTTCAACGTGGTCGCGCTCAGCGCGGACTCGGTGAGTGCGGGCGCGGGCAGCCGTGCCCCGCGTGGTTCGGGCAGCGTCGAGGCCGCCAGCGTGCCCGAGCGCCTGCGCAAGGACGTGGGCAAGGGGCAGGGCGCCTTCCAGACGTACTCCTTGATCCGGTATTCCAACGGCAACGAGTCCCAGCCCGGCCTCGTCGTGGGCAAGCGGCTCTACGACATCGACCAGCAGGCCTACGAGCTCTACTACCTCTTCCCGCTCACGCAGGAGGAGAAGTCCCTGGCGCTGGTCAAGACGACCCTGGCGACCGCCGGGCTGTTCGTCGTCGTGCTGCTCGGAGCCATCGCCTGGTTCGTGGTGCGGCAGGTCGTCACGCCGGTGCGGATGGCGGCTGGTATCGCCGAGCGGCTCTCCGCCGGGAAGCTCCAGGAACGGATGAAGGTCACCGGCGAGGACGACATCGCCCGGCTCGGTGAGGCCTTCAACAAGATGGCGCAGAACCTTCAGCTGAAGATCCAGCAGTTGGAGGAGCTCTCCCGGATGCAGCGCCGTTTCGTCTCCGATGTCTCGCACGAACTGCGGACCCCGCTCACGACCGTACGGATGGCCGCCGACGTCATCCATGAGGCGCGTGCTGACTTCGATCCGGTCACCGCGCGCTCCGCCGAGCTGCTCGGCGACCAGCTCGACCGCTTCGAGTCGCTGCTCTCGGACCTGCTGGAGATCAGCCGGTTCGACGCGGGCGCAGCCGCGCTGGAGGCCGAGCCGATAGACCTGCGGGCCGTGGTGCACCGGGTGATCGGAGGTGCCGAACCGCTCGCCGAGCGCAAGGGCAGCCGGATCCTGGTCGTCGGCGATGACCAGCCCGTGATCGCCGAGGCCGATGCCCGGCGCGTCGAGCGGGTGCTGCGCAACCTCGTGGTCAACGCCGTCGAGCACGGCGAGGGCCGGGACGTCGTCGTGCGGATGGGCGTGGCCCAGGGCGCGGTCGCCGTGGCCGTACGGGACTACGGGGTCGGGCTCAAGCCCGGCGAGGCGACCCGCGTCTTCAACCGGTTCTGGCGCGCCGACCCGGCGCGGGCCCGGACGACCGGCGGGACCGGTCTGGGGCTCTCCATCGCCGTCGAGGACGCCCGGCTGCACGGCGGCTGGCTCCAGGCGTGGGGCGAGCCGGGAGGCGGATCCCAGTTCCGGCTGACCCTGCCGCGTACGGCGGACGAGCCGCTGCGCGGTTCGCCGATACCGCTGGAGCCCGAGGATTCCCGGCGCAACCGGGAGAGCCGGGAGCGCGACGAGGCGCTTGCGGGGGACAACCGGCTGGTGTCCGTGCCGAACCAGCCCGGCTCGGCGGCCCGCCCGCCGCTGCCCGTGCCGGCCCGCGGCTCCACGGTTCCGCACCCGGCCCCCGCCTCGGTGCACCCGGCGTCGCTGCCCGGCAACGGGGCCCGTGTGGTGGCGCGCCCGGCACCGGAGCGTTTCGGTGGTGCGGGTTCCGCAGCGCAGAATTGCGACCAGGAGGACACCACTCGTGGGTACTGACCGCCGTCGTGGTGGCCCCGGACGCGGCGTGCGGATGTCCGCGCTCCTCGGCTCCGTCATCGTGCTCGCAGGCTGCGGGTCGATGCCGGTGACCGGGGACGTCAAGGCGGTCGATGCCTCGCAGCCGGGGGACTCCCAGGTGCAGGTGTACGCGGTGGAGCCGCGTGAGGGCGCGGCGCCCAGCGAGATCGTCGACGGCTTTCTGGAGTCGATGACCAGCGACGACCCCGGTTTCCGGACCACGCGCAAGTACCTGAGCAAGGACGCGGCCGAGACCTGGCAGCCGGGCGAGGGCACCACGGTCCTCACCCAGGCACCCAACCGCAGCGGCCCGTCGCTCCAGGACGAGGAGCGACGGGACTCCGAGACCTCCTACACGCTGACCGGCGAGCAGGTGGCGGCGGTCGACGCACAGAGCTCGTACCAGCCGCTCGCCCCCACCGACTACTCCCAGGTGCTGCACCTGGTGCGGGAGAAGGTGGCGGACGGGAAGGCCGAGTGGCGCATCGACACCGTGCCGGACGGGCTGGTCCTCGGGCAGTCCGACTTCAAGCGGCTCTACCGCTCCGTGAACAAGTACTACTTCGCCAGCGGGCGGACGGACGGACAGCCGACGCTCGTCGCCGACCCCGTCTACGTACGCACCGGCACCGATCCGGTCACTCGGATGAGCACGGCGACGCAGACGGTCAGGACGCTGCTGGAGGGGCCGACGAACTGGCTGCGGCCCGTGGTCGACTCCCGGTTCCCCACCGGGACCGCCCTGCGCAAGGACGTCGTCGCGCTGGCACCCGACGACCAGAACGTGCTGAAGGTGCCGCTCAACGGCAAGGCCGACAAGGCGGGCCGGGCAGCCTGCCGGATGATGGCCGCCCAGGTGCTCTTCACCCTGAGGGACCTGACCTCCGCGCGGGTCGAACAGGTGGAGCTGGAGGGCGGGCGGGGCCGGCTCTGTGCGCTGGACGCGGACGAGGCGGCGAAGTTCTCCTCCGACAGCGGCTCCGACGGGCCCGACAGCCAGTACTTCATCGATGCCAAGGGAAGGGTCCAGCGGATCCCCAGCGCCTCCGAGGGCAACGGCACCCCCGAGGCGGTGCACGGTCCCCTGGGCGTCGGCACGGTCGCGATGGGTGCCGTCGGGGTGGCCCGGGACGAACAGCGGGCCGCCGCGGTCTCGGCCACCGGGCAGAACCTCTACGTCGCTTCCCTGGACGTGGAGGGTGAGCTGGCGCCTCCCGTGGTGACCAGCGCGGGGAAGAAGACCGCCGACCGGCTGTCGTCGCCGAGCTGGGACGGGCGGGGTGACCTGTGGGTCGCCGACCGCGACAGGGAGCGTCCGAGGCTGCTGCGGCTGGTCGAGGGTGAGGGCGATCCGCAGGAGGTCCGGGTCCCGGGCCTGGACGGCGGGCGGATCGAGGAGCTGCGGCTGTCGGCGGACGGGGTGCGGATCGCCCTGCTGGTGACGGAGGACGGGCATACGACGCTCAAGATCGGCAGGGTCGAGCGGCGCGGGACCGACGAGGCGCCCGAGATCTCGGTCGAGGACCTGCGCCAGGCCGCGCCGCAGCTCACGGACGTGACGGCCATCTCCTGGTCGGGCCGCAGCCGTCTCGTGGTGGTCGGCAAGGAGGCGGGCGGTGTCCAGCAGGTGCGGTACGTGCAGGCGGACGGTTCCACGCCGTCCTCCGGGGCCTCAGGAGTGCTGCCCGGTGTGAACCAGGTCCAGGCGGTCGCCGCGGCGGACGACGAGCTGCTTCCGCTGATGGCGGAGACCGAGGGCGACGGCATAGTGAAGCTCTCGCCGGGGGACAACTGGCAGACGGTGTTGGAGGAAGGCACCTCGCTGGTCTACCCGGGCTGACCCGACGTCTTCCGACGTCTCCGGATGAGTCTCTGCGCACCCGGAGCGGGTTCCGGCAGGTTTTCCACAGGGGTGGTCCGTTGCCCGGAGGTCGGACACGGTGGATCCATGTGGGATTTGTGGCGGGAGTTCTCCGGACTGGTCCTGCCGGTGGCCTGCGCGGGCTGCGGCAGGCCGCGTACGGAGCTGTGCTCGGTGTGCGGGGCCGCTCTGAACGGGGTGCCGGCCCGCAGGGTGCGACCCTCACCCCGGCCCGCGGGGCTTCCGGCGGTGCACGCGGCGGCGCCCTACGAGAACGCCGTACGTGCGGTGCTGCTGGCCCACAAGGAGCGCGGGGCACTCGGGCTCGCCGGGCCCCTGGGACGGGCCCTGGCAGCGTCCGTGCGGGCCGGGACGGGGCAGGCGGGGGCCGTAGGGCCCCTGCTGCTGGTGCCCGTGCCTTCCGCGCGCTCCGCGACCGCGGCGCGCGGGCATGATCCGGTGCTCCGGATCGCCCGGGCGGCCGCCGGCGAGCTGCGGCGGACGGCCCGGCCGGCCCGGGTGCTCCCGGTGCTGCGCCAGCGCCGCGCGGTCGCCGACCAGTCAGGTCTCGGGGCACACCGGCGGCGGGCGAATCTCGCCGGGGCGCTGGGAGTGGCCGGAGGGGGAGAGCGGCTGCTCGCCCTCGGGAATGTGGTCCTGGTGGACGACCTGTTGACCACGGGATCGACGCTGGCCGAGGCGGCGCGGGCGGTCACCGAGGCGCTTGGGAGAGACGGGAGACGCTTCGGTCACGGGGTGTGCGCGGCGGCGGTCGTCTCTGCTTCTCCGTCTGCATTCGAAATAAACCGGAACTGACCAAGAACTTGCATCGTTGCAGGTAATGGCAGGGCAAAACCCCCTGAGCGGAGGTAAGTACCGGTAGCGGGTGCCGATACCCCGGTACGCAGGCTATGTTCAGTTGTGAGGAACGGTGAAGGCCGAACCTCGATGAATGCACCGTGAGGTTTCGGGCAGGTAACTCACCGATGGACCGGAAGCGATCGAGCCGGTGGGGTAGCGACCTCTCCGACGGGGGAGGAGGAGGCGGAAGTCACCGAGTCCGAGGCCCCTGGGGACACCGGGGGCTGGTGCAAAAGGGAGATGCCCCGCCGCCGAAGCGGGGCGATCCGGGAACGGAGTTCTGCGTGGACATCGTCGTCAAGGGCCGCAAGACCGAGGTGCCCGAGCGGTTCCGCAAGCACGTGGCCGAAAAGCTGAAGCTGGACAAGATCCAGAAGTTCGACGGCAAGGTGATCAGCCTCGACGTCGAGGTGTCCAAGGAGCCGAATCCCCGTCAGGCCGACCGTTCCGACCGGGTGGAGATCACGCTCCGTTCGCGCGGCCCGGTCATCCGGGCGGAAGCGGCGGCGGGCGACCCCTACGCAGCGCTCGACCTGGCCACCGGAAAGCTGGAGGCCCGGCTGCGCAAGCAGCACGACAAGCGCTACAGCCGCAGGGGCAACGGCCGTCTGTCGGCCGCCGAGGTCGGGGACGTGGTGCCGGGTGTCGCCTCGTTCGACGAGGACGGCGAACTGGTCGGCGAGCAGCCGTCGGAACCCGTACCGACCAAGAAGGTCGGATCGATCGAGGTGCAGGGCGAAGGGCCTCTCGTGATGCGCGAGAAGACCCACACCGCCGCACCCATGGCGCTCGACCAGGCGCTCTACGAGATGGAACTGGTCGGGCACGACTTCTACTTGTTCGTCGACTCCGAGACGAAGGAGCCCAGTGTCGTCTACCGGCGACACGCCTACGACTACGGCGTCATCCACCTGAGGACCGACCCGCTCGCCGCTGATGAAGCAGGCGGCGCGGGTGGTGCGCTCGGCGGCTGACGCCACACCGTCACAGGTGCCCCTGGAGCGCTTTCACGCCACCAGGGGCACCTGCGCGCGATCACAGGATCACCGCTCGGGCGTCCCGGCATGGAATCATGGCGTTCCGAGCCAATCGGGGTTCGGTGAAACGCCGTTGGCGGACGCCTGATGACTATCAGGCCGTGGCCTTCAGGGGGAGGAACGATGGTGGACACCTTCGGGCCCGTGCGCGGTGCGATGGGTTCCGACGACGCCGGTGTTCGCACCGACGACGAATCGGACGGCACCTCGCGCAGGGAGCCCATCCGGGTCCTCGTGGTCGACGACCACGCGCTCTTCCGCCGGGGTCTGGAGATCGTCCTCGCCCAGGAGGAGGACATCCAGGTCGTCGGTGAGGCCGGTGACGGTTCTGAGGCGGTCGACAAGGCCGCCGACCTGCTGCCCGACATCATTCTGATGGATGTGCGGATGCCTAAACGCGGAGGCATCGAAGCCTGCACCTCCATCAAGGAGGTGGCGCCCAGCGCGAAGATCATCATGCTGACGATCAGCGACGAGGAGGCCGACCTCTACGACGCGATCAAGGCGGGCGCCACCGGATACCTCCTCAAGGAGATCTCCACCGACGAGGTGGCGACGGCCATTCGTGCCGTCGCGGACGGGCAGTCCCAGATCAGCCCCTCCATGGCCTCCAAGCTGCTCACCGAGTTCAAATCGATGATCCAGCGCACCGACGAGCGCCGGCTCGTCCCCGCCCCCCGGCTCACCGAACGGGAACTGGAAGTCCTCAAACTCGTGGCGACCGGTATGAACAACCGGGATATCGCCAAGGAGTTGTTCATTTCCGAGAACACGGTGAAGAACCACGTCCGCAATATCCTGGAGAAGCTCCAGCTGCACTCCCGCATGGAAGCCGTGGTCTATGCCATGCGGGAGAAGATCCTGGAGATCAGGTAGGCGCCGTTGGGCCCGCTCGGCCCCTCAGCGGCCGGCCCGCTGCAACGCCCGGCCGATCTCGTCCCTGAGCGGGTCGCGCAGCTCCGGGGCGTCGATCCGCTCCAGCCGGATGTCCGTACAGCCCACCCAGGCCGCCGCCTCCACCAGGGCCTCGGCCATCGGGACCACCGCCTTCGGACCGGCCAGAGAAGCCTGCCGGGCGATCAGCGTGGTGCCCTCGCGCGCCGGGTCGACGCGGCCCTGGAGCTTCCCGCCCGCCAGCAGCGGCATCGCGAAGTAGCCGTGGATCCGCTTCGGCTTGGGGACGTACGCCTCGAGCCGGTGCGTGAAGCCGAAGATCCGCTCGGTGCGCGCCCGCTCCCAGACCAGCGAGTCGAACGGCGACAGCAGTGTCGTACGGTGGCGGCCGCGCGGCTCCGTGGCCAGCGCCTCGGGGTCCGCCCAGGCCGGCTTGGCCCAGCCCTCCACCGCCACCGGAACCAGGCCCGAGTCCGCCACCACGGCGTCGAACTCCTCGCCCCGCAGCCGATGGTAGTCCGCGATGTCACTGCGGGTGCCGACCCCCAGGGACTTGCCCGCCAGCGCGACCAGCCGCCGCCGGCACTCGGTGTCGCTCAGGTCGTCGTGGAGCACGGCGTCCGGGATGGCGCGCTCGGCGAGGTCGTAGACCCGCTTCCAGCCGCGCCGCTCGGTGCAGACCACCTCGCCGTACATCAGGGCCCGTTCGACGGCGACCTTGGAGGCCGACCAGTCCCACCACTCCCCGCCGTTCTTCGCGCCGCCGAGTTCGGTGGCCGTCAACGGGCCCTCGGCGCTCAGCTGCTTGATCACCGTGTCGTACACGCCGTCGGGCAGATCGTGGTGCCACTGCGGACGGGCGCGGTAGGCGCGGCGGCGGAACGCGAAGTGGGGCCACTCCTCGACGGGCAGGATGCACGCGGCGTGCGACCAGTACTCGAAGGAGCGGCCGCCTGACCAGTACGCCTCCTCCACCGCGCGCCGGCCGACCGCGCCGAGGCGCGCGTAGGGGATCAGCTCGTGCGAGCGGGCCAGCACCGAGATGGTGTCCAGCTGGACGGCCCCGAGGTGTCGAAGCACCCCCGGCACCCCCGCCCTGCGGTCCGGCGCCCCCAGGAAGCCCTGGGCGCGCAGCGCTATGCGGCGGGCCTGGTCGGCGGAGAGTTCGACTGCGGGAGGAGGCACAGGCGTCATATGTCGAACCCTAGACCGCACCACTGACAGCGAGAACGGGAATCCGGCCACGGCTGCACGGCTGCACGGCTGCACCGCCTCGCCGCCTCGCCGCCTCACCGTCCGGAGTCCGGGGCTCCCCCGGGCCGTTCGGCCTGTCGCTCGGGGAGATACGGGTGGCCGCCGGGAAGCCCCAGGTCGGACGGGAGCAGTGCCGCCGTCCAGGCGTCGCGCCGCACCCCCTTGTTGAGCAGCCCGGACCGCTGGTCGCCCTCCAGCCGGAACCCCGCCCGCAGGGCGACGGCGCGGGAGGCCACGTTGCCGATCTCGGCCCGCCACTCCAGCCGGTCCGCCCGGAGCGCGGTGAAGGCCCAGCGGGCGGAGCCCAGCACCGCCTCGGTTACGTATCCGCGACCGCGGTGCTCCTTGGTGGACCAGTAGCCCACCTCGTACGTCCCCGGCCGGCTGCGGCGGTCGATGCCGAGCGCCCCGACGAGCGTCCCGGTCTCCGGCAGCACCAGGGCGAAGCTGTACGCGGAGTCGTCCCGCCACCCCGCCGGGGCGAGCTTCGCGGTGAAGAGCTCGGCGTCGGTGAGCCGGTACGGGGAGGGGATCACCGTCCAGCGCTGGATGTCCGGGTCCTGACAGGCCGCGTGCACCCGGTAGGTGTCCCGCGGACCGAACGGCCGCAGAAGAAGTCGTCGCGTGGTGAGAGTGATCGGCTCCATAAGGTGATTCTGGTGAGCGGGCAGCCGCGATGCGAGCACTTTTGGGGCTTCCCGGCACCTTCCACGCCTCTGGGCCGTTGTCCTTGGAGGGTGCGGCGAGGTCCACGCGGCGGCAGCCCTCCCGGCGCGGTGGTGTCCTCGCTTACGATGGCCGTTGCGGTGGGGCCCACCTGCCGTGCCCGCGCCAGAGTCCATTACACGACCCAGTGCCAGGCCCGACCGGCAAGGAGACCAGCCTCAGTGTCCGTCTTCAACAAGCTCATGCGTGCAGGCGAAGGCAAGATCCTGCGCAAACTGCACCGCATCGCGGACCAGGTCAGCTCCATCGAAGAGGACTTCGTCAACCTCTCCGACGCCGAGCTGCGGGCGCTCACCGACGAGTACAAGGAACGGTACGCGGACGGCGAGAGCCTGGACGACCTGCTTCCCGAAGCGTTCGCCACGGTCCGTGAGGCCGCGAAGCGCGTCCTCGGACAGCGCCACTACGACGTACAGATGATGGGCGGAGCCGCCCTGCACCTCGGCTATGTGGCCGAGATGAAGACGGGTGAGGGCAAGACCCTCGTCGGCACCCTGCCCGCGTATCTCAACGCACTCTCCGGCAAGGGCGTGCACCTGATCACGGTCAACGACTACCTCGCCGAGCGTGACTCCGAGCTGACGGGACGCGTCCACAAGTTCCTGGGTCTGACCGTCGGCTGCATCGTCTCCAACATGACGCCGGCGCAGCGCCGTGAGCAGTACGCCCGCGACATCACGTACGGCACGAACAACGAGTTCGGTTTCGACTATCTCCGCGACAACATGGCGTGGTCCAAGGACGAGCTCGTCCAACGCGGCCACAACTTCGCCGTGGTCGACGAGGTCGACTCGATCCTGGTCGACGAGGCCCGTACGCCGCTGATCATCTCCGGCCCGGCCGACCAGGCCACCAAGTGGTACGGCGACTTCGCCAAGCTGGTCACGCGTCTCACCAAGGGTGAGGCGGGCAACCAGCTCAAGGGCATCGAGGAGACCGGCGACTACGAGGTCGACGAGAAGAAGCGGACCGTGGCCATCCACGAGACCGGTGTCGCCAAGGTCGAGGACTGGCTCGGCATCGACAACCTCTACGAGTCGGTCAACACCCCGCTCGTCGGCTACCTGAACAACGCCATCAAGGCGAAGGAACTGTTCAAGAAGGACAAGGACTACGTCGTCATCGACGGCGAAGTCATGATCGTCGACGAGCACACCGGCCGTATCCTCGCCGGCCGCCGCTACAACGAGGGCATGCACCAGGCGATCGAGGCGAAGGAAGGGGTGGACATCAAGGACGAGAACCAGACCCTCGCCACGATCACCCTGCAGAACTTCTTCCGCCTCTACGACAAGCTCTCCGGCATGACCGGTACGGCGATGACCGAGGCCGCCGAGTTCCAGCAGATCTACAAGCTCGGCGTGGTGCCGATCCCGACGAACCGGCCGATGGTCCGGGCCGACCAGTCGGACCTGATCTACCGCACCGAGGTCGCCAAGTTCGCCGCCGTCGTCGACGACATCGCCGAGAAGCACGAGAAGGGCCAGCCGATCCTGGTCGGCACCACCTCGGTCGAGAAGTCCGAGTACCTCTCGCAGCAGCTCTCCAAGCGCGGCGTCCAGCACGAGGTCCTCAACGCCAAGCAGCACGACCGGGAGGCGACGATCGTCGCCCAGGCCGGCCGCAAGGGCGCCGTCACGGTCGCCACGAACATGGCCGGCCGAGGCACCGACATCAAGCTCGGCGGCAACCCGGACGACCTCGCCGAGGCGGAGCTGCGCCAGCGCGGCCTCGACCCGGTGGAGAACGTCGAGGAGTGGGCGGCCGCGCTGCCCGCCGCGCTGGAGTCGGCCGAGCTGGCCGTGAAGGCGGAGTTCGAAGAGGTCAAGGAGCTCGGCGGGCTGTACGTGCTCGGCACGGAGCGGCACGAGTCGCGCCGTATCGACAACCAGCTGCGCGGCCGTTCCGGCCGTCAGGGCGACCCGGGCGAGTCCCGCTTCTACCTGTCGCTGGGCGACGACCTGATGCGCCTGTTCAAGGCCCAGATGGTCGAGCGCGTCATGTCGATGGCGAACGTCCCGGACGACGTGCCGATCGAGAACAAGATGGTCACCCGTGCCATCGCCTCCGCCCAGTCGCAGGTCGAGCAGCAGAACTTCGAGACGCGTAAGAACGTCCTGAAGTACGACGAGGTGCTCAACCGGCAGCGCGAGGTCATCTACGGCGAGCGCCGCCGCGTTCTGGAGGGCGAGGACCTCCAGGACCAGATCCGGCACTTCATGGACGACACGATCGACGACTACATCGGCCAGGAGACCTCCGAGGGCTTCGCCGAGGAGTGGGACCTGGACCGGCTGTGGGGCGCCTTCAAGCAGCTCTACCCGGTGAAGGTCACCGTCGAGGAGCTGGAGGAGGCGGCCGGGGACCTGGCGGGCGTCACCGCCGAGTTCATCGCCGAGTCGGTCAAGAACGACATCCACGAGCAGTACGAGGAGCGCGAGAAGACCCTCGGCTCCGACATCATGCGTGAGCTGGAGCGGCGCGTGGTCCTCTCCGTGCTGGACCGCAAGTGGCGCGAGCACCTCTACGAGATGGACTATCTCCAGGAGGGCATCGGCCTGCGGGCCATGGCGCAGAAGGACCCGCTGGTCGAGTACCAGCGCGAGGGCTTCGACATGTTCAACGCCATGATGGAGGGCATCAAGGAGGAGTCCGTCGGCTACCTGTTCAACCTGGAGGTCCAGGTCGAGCAGCAGGTCGAGGAGGTTCCCGTGCGGGACGCGGCCGAGCGCACCTCGCTCTCCAAGGAGGGTGCTCCCGCCGCGCGTCCGGAGATCCGGGCCAAGGGCCTGGAGGCCCCGCAGCGTCCGGACCGGCTGCACTTCTCCGCTCCCACGGTGGACGGCGAGGGCGGTGTCGTCGAGGGCGACTTCGCCACCGACGGTGCGCCGTCCGGTTCCTCGGACGGGATGACGCGTGCCGAGCGCCGCAAGGCGCAGAAGAGCGGTGGCGGCGGCGGTCGCCGTCGTAAGAAATAGCACCAGCGGCGCCGCATCGGCCGGGGCCGGACACCGCAGGGTGTCCGGCCCCGGCCGCGTTGTGAGCGTCACCGCGGGGCCGGGCGGGCGGGGACGAGGCGTTCGCCGCCCAGTTCCACGGCCGCGCAGCGCCAGCGCTGGTCGGGGCCCTGCTCCAGGCGGAAGGCCATGGCCTGCACCCGGTCGCCCGCCGCGATGCTGGCGAACGCCTCGACCACCCCGGTGGCGGGCTGGGCGCCGTGGCAGTGGCGCAGAACCGGGCGGTGGCCCCGGGCGGCCCCGAGCGGGGTGCTGGGGGCCAGTTCGGCGAGCTGGTCGTAGGCGTCGCCGATGGTGTGGCCGAGCATCCAGTGCACCGGGCGCTGGCCGCTGAGGACCGCGAGCAGCCGTTCGGCGAACCACTGGTGGGGCCGCGGCGGGCGGTGCGGCTGGAGCCGCCGGGACCGCTGGGGAGGTACGACCCTGGGCCGACGCTGGTCGCTACGGCCGGCGGGCCTCGTGCTGTTCGTGCTCATGTTCGTCGCCCCCGTGAACCGGGCCCGGGAAGTACCGGGCGGTAACTTGTGCTGGGGATCTTCTACGGGGACGGCCGACAACACCGCAAGGGGCTCCCGCGCCCGGTCAGGGGCTCGGCGGGATTCACCTATCCGGGGCGCGGGCCAGGTGTCGCAAGGGCCGGCGCGGGGGTGACGGAGCGTCGCGGGTGGACGTTGGCCCCCGGTTGCCGAAACCCGAAAGGGGACGGTCCCCACGTATCCTGAAGGCGTCTCCGACTACGAAAGCGGCCTGCCATGCGCGTGTACGTCCCCCTGACCCTCTCCGGTCTCGCAGCGGCACACGCGGTCGGCGAGGTCGGCCCGGGGCCGCTGACGGCCTACGCGGTCACTCCCGGGCTGCGCGAGTGGTACGTCTCCGACGACATCGAGGAGCTGGAGTACGCGGCGCTCACCCGGGCCGCCGCCGCCTCCCTCCGGCTGATCGCCGGGGACCCGGACGAGGCCCGGCGTCGGATCGTCGTCGCCGTCGACGTCCCCGACGGGGCCGCCACCGCCGACCCCGACCACGGGCTGAGCGCGGTCTCGCTCGGCGAGGTGCGCCTCGCCGCGGCCCTGCCGCTGGCCAAGGCCGCCGCGGTGCACGTGGACGCCGACGAGGCCGAGAAGGACGTGGCCGCGGCGGCGGCGGCCCTGGGGGCGGCGGACCTCGGCGACGACGACGCGCAGTTCACGGTGGACGGGGCGGAGGACCACGAGCTGCTCTGGTTCGGCGTCCAGGAGATTCCGCAGCTCGTCGGCTGAACCCTTCGCGCGGCCGGCTCTTCTGCGTTGTCAGACCCGGCGGGTACTTTTTCTCCATGACACCCGGGAAGACACGCACCCATCTGGTCTGGGACTGGAACGGCACGCTGCTCGACGACATCCACGCCGTCATCCACGCGACGAACGCCGCCTTCGCCGAGGTGGAGCTGGCGCCGCTCACGCTGGAGCAGTACCGGGAGATGTACTGCGTGCCCATACCCCGCTTCTACGAGCGGCTCCTGGGGCGGCTGCCCACGGAGGCCGAGTGGGAGCGGATGGACGACATCTTCCACCGGTACTACGCGGAGCGCCGGGTCGCCTGCGGGCTCACCGCCGGGGCGGAGGACCTGCTGGCGCAGTGGAAGTTGGCCGGGCACAGCCAGTCGCTGCTGAGCATGTACGGGCACGAGCACCTCGTGCCGGTCGTGCGCGGGTACGGGATCGAGTCCCACTTCGTCCGTGTGGACGGGCGCACGGGGCCGTCGGGCGGGAGCAAGGCGCTCCACATGGAGCGGCACTTCGAGGCGCTGGCAGGGGTGGGCGGGATATCCCCGGAGAACTCGGTGGTCATCGGGGACGCGGTGGACGACGCGGTGGCGGCGGCGCATGTGGGGGCGCGCTCTGTGCTGTACACCGGGGGGTCGCACAGCCGGAGCAGTCTGCTGGCGGCGGGGGTGCCGGTGGTGGACAGCCTGGGGGAGGCGGTGGCCTTGGCACAGACGTTCTCCGCCTGAAGGACGTCCTCAAGCGCCCGACGCGTTGGATGCGGCTGGACGGGCTGGATATCAGTCCGACACGCTGGACTGGCCGCGCAGCACCCTCAGGAACTCCCTCATCCACGCAGGGTGGTCCGGCCATGCACGCGACGAGATCAGCGGGCCGTCCACCACCGCCTCCGTGTCCTGGAACGTCGCGCCCGCGCTCTGCATGTCGGGCTCCAGGGCGGGATACGCGGTGACGCGGCGGCCGCTGAGATTGCCGGTTGCGGCGGTGATCAGGGGGCCGTGGCAGATCTGGGCGACCGGGCGGTCCGCGGAGAAGAAGGCGCCGATGATCTTCCGCAGTTCCGCGTTGTTCCTGAGGTACTCGGGGGCGCGGCCACCGGGGATCACCAGAGCGATGTACGCTCCCGGGTCCACCTCGGAGAAGGCCAGGTCGGCGGGGAAGGTGTAGCCGGGCTTCTCCGTGTACGTGTCGTAGCCGGGCTCGAAGTCGTGGACCACGAAGCGCAGCGTCTTGCGTTCGGGGGCCGCGATGTGGACCTCGTACCCCTCCTCCAGCAGCCGCTGATAGGGGTAGAGCACTTCGAGGGACTCGGCGGCGTCGCCGGTGACGATGAGGATCTTCTCGGGCATGACGCGCTCCTCGGGGCTCGGGCGGGGGGCCGACTCTCGTGCTCTAGGGACAGGTTCCCCCGGTTCCCGCGCGTTCGCCAAGGCGAAACGTCAGTTCGGCCGGGCAAGGCGCCGCACTGTCCGAAGTGTCAAAGTTCGATGTCTTCTTTTGTACACATGCGGCCCATGACGGGGTGGGGTGCAGGGGCGATAGCCTGGTGCCGTGATCAGCGCGATACGCCTCGGGGGCAGCGAAGCCCCCGGCCGCCGCCCGGAGTGCCACCGCACCCGGGCGATCCGCGATCTCCCGACCCCGGACCGGCCGTCACAAACGGCCCATGTGGTCCCGGGTGACTCTCGAAGCGGCATAGCGTCGACCCAGACCGGAAACCCCGTGTCGTGGCGGTACGTCGTTTTTCTCACCTACGTCACGCAACGGCGCGCGACAGGAGCCAGAGGACATGCAGACCAAGCTGGACGAAGCCAAGGCCGAGCTGCTCGCACGGGCTGCCCAGGTAGCTGACCACAGCCCGGGCGGTGGTGTCGGTGGCCCGGGCGGTACCCCCCGGGTGCGGGTCACCGCCTCCGGGGCCGACGAGGACGCCCGTCCAGGTCAGGACGCGGCGCTCGCCTACCTTCAGCGCTACTACCTGCATACGGCTCCCGAGGACCTCAACGGCCGGGACCCGGTCGATGTCTACGGCGCCGCCGCCTCGCACTACCGGCTGGCCGAGAACCGCCCGCAGGGCACCGCCAACGTCCGCGTGCACACCCCGACCGTCGAGGAGAACGGCTGGACGTGCAGCCACTCCGTCGTCGAGGTCGTCACCGACGACATGCCGTTCCTGGTGGACTCCGTCACCAACGAGCTGTCCCGGCAGGGCCGCGGCATCCATGTCGTGATCCACCCGCAGGTCACCGTCCGCCGTGATGTCACCGGCAAGCTCATCGAGGTCCTCTCCGGCGGCCCCGGCACCCCGAAGACCTCCAAGGGCGGCAAGGACAGGGGCGGCAAGACAGCCCAGGCCGAGCTGGAGCACGACGCGCTCGTCGAGTCCTGGATCCACGTCGAGATCGACCGCGAGACCGACCGCGCCGACCTCCACCAGATCACCGCCGACCTGCGCCGCGTCCTGTCCGACGTACGGGAGACCGTCGAGGACTGGGGGAAGATGCGCGACGCCGCCCTCCGGATCGCCGACGACCTGCCGGGCGAGCCGCTGGACGACCTCGCCGACGAGGAGGTCGAGGAGGCCCGCGAGCTGCTGCGCTGGCTTGCCGCCGACCACTTCACCTTCCTCGGCTACCGCGAGTACGAGCTCAAGGACAGCGACGCGCTCGCCGCCGTACCCGGCACCGGGCTCGGCATCCTGCGCTCCGACCCGCAGCACAGCGAGAGCGAGGACCACCCGGTCAGCCCGTCCTTCGACCGGCTGCCCGCCGACGTCCGCGCCAAGGCCCGTGAGCACAAGCTCCTCGTCCTGACGAAGGCCAACAGCCGGGCCACCGTGCACCGCCCCAGCTACCTCGACTACGTCGGCGTGAAGAAGTTCGACGCCAAGGGCAACGTCGTCGGCGAGCGCCGCTTCCTCGGCCTCTTCTCCTCCGCCGCCTACACCGAGTCCGTGCGCCGGGTGCCCGTCATCCGCCGCAAGGTCGCCGAAGTGGTGGAGGGCGCGGGCTTCTCGTACAACAGCCACGACGGCCGCGACCTGCTCCAGATCCTGGAGACCTACCCGCGCGACGAGCTGTTCCAGACCCCCGTCGACCAGCTCCGCTCCGTCGTCACCTCCGTCCTCTACCTCCAGGAGCGCCGCCGGCTGCGGCTCTACCTGCGACAGGACGAGTACGGGCGCTACTACTCGGCGATCGTCTACCTTCCGCGCGACCGGTACACCACCGGCGTACGCCTGCGGCTGATCGACATCCTCAAGGAGGAGCTCGGCGGCACCAACGTCGACTTCACCGCCTGGAACACCGAGTCGATCCTCTCCCGGCTGCACTTCGTCATCCGGGTCCCGCCGGGCACCGAGCTGGCACACCTCACCGACGCCGACGCCGACCGTATCGAGGCCCGTCTCGTCGCGGCCGCCCGCTCCTGGGCCGACGGTTTCGGCGAGGCGCTCAACGCCGAGCTGGGCGAGGAGCGTGCCGCCGAGCTCCAGCGCCAGTACGGCCACTCCTTCCCCGAGGGGTACAAGGCCGACCACTCGCCGCGCGCCGCCGTCGCCGACCTGGTCCACCTGGAGACCCTGAAGGAGGGCGAGAAGGACTTCGCCCTCAGCCTGTACGAGCCGGTCGGCGCGGGCCCCGGCGAGCGCCGCTTCAAGATCTACCGGACCGGGGAGCAGGTCTCCCTCTCCGCCGTCCTCCCGGCCCTCCAGCAGCTCGGTGTCGAGGTCGTCGACGAGCGTCCGTACGAGCTGCGCTGCGCGGACCGTACGCACGCCTGGATCTACGACTTCGGGCTGCGGATGCCGCAGACCGACGGCCACACCGGCCACCTCGCCGACGACGCCCGCGCCCGTTTCCAGGAGGCGTTCGCGGCGGTCTGGAAGGGCGAGGCGGAGAACGACGGCTTCAACGCGCTCGTGCTCGGCGCCGGGCTGAACTGGCGCCAGGCCGTGGTGCTGCGCGCCTACGCGAAGTACCTGCGGCAGGCCGGTTCGACGTTCAGCCAGGACTACATGGAGTCCACGCTCCGCAACAACGTCCACACCACCCGGCTGCTCGTCTCGCTCTTCGAGGCCCGGATGTCGCCCGGCCGCCAGCGCGCGGGCACGGAGCTCACCGACGGGCTCCTGGAGGAGCTGGACGGGGCCCTGGACCAGGTCGCCTCGCTGGACGAGGACCGGATCCTGCGGTCCTTCCTCACCGTCATCAAGGCGACCCTGCGCACCAACTTCTTCCAGAACGCGGACGACGGCACCCCGCACGCCTACGTCTCGATGAAGTTCGACCCGCAGGCCATCCCGGACCTGCCCGCGCCCCGCCCGGCGTTCGAGATCTGGGTCTACTCGCCGCGCGTGGAGGGCGTCCACCTGCGCTTCGGGAAGGTCGCCCGCGGCGGGTTGCGCTGGTCGGACCGGCGCGAGGACTTCCGTACGGAGGTGCTCGGCCTGGTCAAGGCGCAGATGGTGAAGAACACCGTGATCGTGCCCGTCGGTGCCAAGGGCGGCTTCGTCGCCAAGCAGCTCCCGGACCCGTCCGTGGACCGGGACGCCTGGTTCGCCGAGGGCATCGCCGCCTACCGCACGTTCATCTCGGCGCTGCTGGACATCACCGACAACATGGTGGCCGGCGAGGTGGTGCCGCCCGCCGACGTCGTCCGCCACGACGAGGACGACACCTACCTCGTCGTCGCCGCCGACAAGGGCACCGCGAGCTTCTCCGACATCGCCAACGAGGTCGCTGTAGCGTACGGCTTCTGGCTCGGCGACGCGTTCGCCTCCGGCGGCTCGGCCGGCTACGACCACAAGGGCATGGGCATCACCGCGCGCGGTGCCTGGGAGTCCGTCAAGCGGCACTTCCGGGAGCTGGGCCACGACACCCAGACCGAGGACTTCACCGTCGTCGGCGTCGGGGACATGTCCGGTGACGTGTTCGGCAACGGGATGCTGCTCTCCGAGCACATCCGCCTGGTCGCCGCCTTCGACCACCGGCACATCTTCATCGACCCGGCCCCGGACGCGGCGACCTCGTACGCCGAGCGCCGCCGCCTCTTCGACCTGCCCCGCAGCTCCTGGGCCGACTACGACACCGACCTGCTCTCCGCCGGCGGCGGCATCCACCCGCGCAGCGCCAAGTCGATCCCGCTGAACAACCACATCCGCGAGGCGCTCGGCATCGACGCGTCGGTGAGCAAGATGACGCCCGCCGACCTGATGCAGACCATCCTCAAGGCCCCCGTCGACCTGCTGTGGAACGGCGGCATCGGCACGTACATCAAGGCCGTCTCCGAGTCGAACGGTGACGTCGGTGACAAGGCCAACGACGCGATCCGCGTCAACGGCGAGGACCTGCGGGCCAAGGTCGTCGGCGAGGGCGGCAACCTCGGCGCCACCCAGCTCGGCCGCATCGAGTTCGCCCGCAACGGCGGCCGGATCAACACCGACGCGATCGACAACAGCGCCGGTGTGGACACCTCCGACCACGAGGTGAACATCAAGATCCTGCTCAACGGTCTCGTCCGGGACGGCGACATGACCGTCAAGCAGCGCAACAAGCTGCTCGCCGACATGACCGACGAGGTCGGCGCGCTCGTCCTGCGCAACAACTACGCGCAGAACGTCGCCCTCTCCAACGCCTCCGCCCAGGCGCCCTCACTGCTCCACGCCCAGCAGCGCTTCATGCGGCGCCTCGAGCGCGACGGGGCTCTCGACCGGGCGCTGGAGTTCCTCCCCGCCGACCGGCAGATCCGCGAGCTGCTCGGCAACGACAAGGGGCTCAGCCAGCCGGAGCTGGCCGTGCTGATCGCCTACACGAAGATCACGACGGCCGACGAGCTGATCGCCACCGTCCTGCCGGACGACCCGCACCTGCAGGGCCTGGTCCACGCCTACTTCCCCAGCGAGCTGCGCGAGCGGTTCCCCGAGGCGGTCGACGGCCACGCGCTGCGCCGCGAGATCATCACGACGGTGCTGGTCAACGACACGGTGAACACCGCGGGTTCGACCTTCCTGCACCGGCTGCGCGAGGAGACCGGGGCGTCGATCGAGGAGATCGTGCGGGCTCAGTTCACGGCCCGCGAGATCTTCGGGCTGTCCTCGGTGTGGGACGCGGTCGAGGCGCTCGACAACCAGGTCGCCGCCGATGTCCAGACCCGCATCCGGCTGCACTCGCGGCGCCTCGTCGAGCGCGGTTCGCGCTGGCTGCTGGGCAACCGGCCGCAGCCCGTCGCCATCGCGGAGACCATCGAGGGGTTCCGGGACGGGGTCGAGCAGGTCTGGAACGAGCTGCCCAAGCTGCTGCGCGGCGCCGACCTGGACTGGTACCACTCGATCCTGGACGAGCTGACCTCGGCGGGTGTCCCGAGCGAGCTGGCCGTCCGGGTCGCCGGGTTCTCCTCCGCCTTCCCGGCGCTGGACATCGTCGCCATCGCGGACCGGACGGGCAAGGACCCGCTGGAGGTCGCCGAGGTCTACTACGACCTCGCGGACCGGCTGCGGATCACCCAGCTGATGGACCGGATCATCGACCTGCCGCGGGCCGACCGCTGGCAGTCCATGGCCCGCGCCTCCATCCGCGAGGACCTGTACGCGGCGCACGCGGCGCTCACGTCGGACGTGCTGAGCGTGGGCGACGACACGGCCACGCCGGAGGAGCGGTTCGGGGCGTGGGAGGAGAAGAACGCGGCGATCCTGGCGCGGTCGCGGTCGACGCTGGAGGAGATCCAGGGGTCGGACGCGTTCGACCTGGCGAATCTGTCGGTGGCGATGCGGACGATGCGGACGATGTTGCGCACGCACGCGTAGGGGTACGTCTACGGGGGCCGGTGCCGTTGTGGCGCCGGCCCCCCTGGCGTGGGGTTGCGCCCTCAGACGCCGGACGGGCTGGATGCGGCTGGACGGGCTGGGGGTTGCGCGGGCAGGAGAGCGCTACTTGCGCTTCGTGAACGCCTCGTACTCCGCCACCACTTCCTTCGCCGGGCCGTCCATCCTCAGGGTGCCCGCCTCCAGCCACAGCGCCCGGTCGCAGGTCTCGGTGATGGACTTGTTGCTGTGGCTGACCAGGAAGACCGTGCCAGCCTCGGCACGGAGTTCCTGGATGCGGTCCTTGCTGCGGCGCTGGAACCTCGCGTCGCCCGTGGACAGCGCCTCGTCGATCAGGAGTACGTCGTGGCTCTTGGCGGCCGCGATGGAGAAGCGGAGCCGGGCGCCCATGCCGGAGGAGTACGTGCGCATCGGCAGCGTGATGAAGTCGCCCTTCTCGTTGATGCCGGAGAAGTCGACGATGTCGTCGTAACGTTCGCGGATCTGCTCGCGCGTCATGCCCATCGCGAGTCCGCCCAGCACCACATTGCGCTCGCCGGTCAGGTCGCCCATCAGGGCCGCGTTCACCCCCAGCAGCGACGGCTGGCCCTGGGTGTGGACCTTGCCGTGGGACGGCGGGAGCAGGCCCGCGATCGCCTTGAGCAGGGTCGACTTGCCGGAGCCGTTGGAGCCGATCAGGCCGATCGCCTCGCCTTTGTACGCGGCGAAGCTGACCCCCTTCACGGCGTGCACCTGGCGTGCGCCGGGGGTACGGCGGCGCGAGGTGATCCGGCTCAGCGCCGAGGTCGCGCTGCCCTTGCCGGTGCGGGCGCCGTTGACCGTGTACGTGATGTGGACGTCGTCCACGACGACGGTCGGCACCCGCTCGGGGGAATCCTTGAGGTCAGCCACGTCCGTACGTCTCCTCGGCCTTCCAGAAGTACACGAATCCCGCCGCGCCGCACAGCAGCGCCCAGCCGGCCGCCGCCGCCCACACGTGCGGTGGCAGCTGTGCCGCGCTGTAGCTGTCGATCAGCGCGTACCGCATGAGGTTGATGTAGATCGCCGCCGGGTTGTACTCCAGCGCCACCAGCACCGCGTGCGGCACCCGCTCGCCCTTGAGGAGGTGGTCCAGGCTCCACATCACGCCGGACGAGTACATCCAGGTCCGCAGCACGAACGGCATCAGCTGCGCGATGTCCGGGGTCTTCGCCGCCAGCCGGGCCACGGCCATCGACACACCGGTGTTGAACACCGCCTGGAGGGCGAGCGCCGGGATCGCCAGCAGCCAGGACGGGCGGGGGAACTGGCCGAACACCAGCAGGATCAGGGTCAGCGCCCCCAGCGAGAACAGCAACTGCTGCAACTGCTGGAGCGCCAGTGCCACCGGGAGCGAGGCGCGGGGGAAGTGCAGGGCCCGCACCAGCCCGATGTTGCCGCTGATGGCGCGTGTGCCCGCGGTGATCGAACTGCTGGTGAAGGTCCAGATGAAGACCCCGGTGACCAGGAACGGAACGAAGTCCTCCACCCCGCGCCTGGTGTCCAGCAGGACGCCGAAGATGAAGTAGTAGACCGCCGCGTTCAGCAGGGGTGTCGCGATCTGCCAGATCTGGCCGAGCTTCGCCTGGCTGTACTGGGCCGTCAGCTTGGCCGTCGCGAACGCGGCGATGAAGTGCCGCCGCCCCCAGAGCTGCCGGATGTAGGCGGGCAGCGAGGGTCGGGCGCCGCTGACCGTCAGGCCGTGCCGGGCGGCGAGGGCGGCCAGTTCGCCGGGCGCGTAGGCGGGAGCGTCCAGGGCGTGGGCGGCCGCGGCGGGAGCGCTCACCGGGGGTGGCGGGGCGGTTGTCTGGCTCACCACGAACGATCACTTTCGACGGATGCGGGAGGGGGGAACGGTACGGTCCCGTAGGGACGCCCTCGTAGGGACGGGACCGTATCGTCGTAACGCCGAGAGTAGGACGCTTGTACGTCGCAACGCAACCGTTCCGTCGTCGCCGACTATCATTCGGGTCATGACCACCGAACGGGGAACCCGCCGCCGCGCCCCCGCGGGCGCCGCCGTGCTGCGCGAGGACGTCACCGACGCCATCCGCGCGGCCGTCTTCGAGGAACTGGCCGCGGCCGGGTTCGCCCGGATGTCCATCGAGGGCATCGCGCGGCGCGCCGGGGTCGGCAAGACCGCCGTCTACCGCCGCTGGAAGTCCAAGCTCGCCCTCGTCCTCGACCTGGTCGCGGCCGTCGCCTCTCAGGGGATGCCCGCGCCGGCCACCGGTTCGCTGTACGGGGATGTGCGCGCCGTCCTCGAACTCGCCGCCTACGCCCTGCGCCACCCGGTCGCCTCGCAGGTCATCCCGGATCTGCTGGTGGAGGCGGCCCGCAATCCGGAGATCTCAGAGGCCATCAAGGCCGCCCTCCTCGACCAGCAGCAGGGCGTGGCCGCCGTGGTGGTGCGGGAGGCGGTGGCCCGGGGGGAGCTGCCGGAAGGGAGCGATCCGGACCGGGCCCTCGACCTGATCGTGGGGCCGCTGTACTGGCGCCTGGTCGTGGTCCGGGGCGAGCTGCCCGAGGGGTACCTCGACGACCTGGCCGCCTCGGCGGTCGCCGCGCTGCGCAACGGTTGAGGCGGAGAGGACCTCACCGTTCCGGTACGCGCGCCAGCACCTCGCCCGTACGCGGGCTGTACGCCAGCACCGACGCGTCCCCCGGCAGCTTCTGGAACCGGGTCAGCAGCACCCAGCGCACCCCGTACCGCCCGGTGATCCGGTCCCGTTCCTCCTGCGCGGTCGCCGCGTCCAGGTACGTGGCCACCGCCCGGCTCCGCTCGCGCCGCTCCGCCGCCAGAAGCCCCGCGTCCGGCACCCCGTCCGCGAGGATGTACGCCCCGTGCCCGGCCAGCGCGTACATCGCCGGGACGCTGTCCGTCAGCACCACATCGCCGGGCGGGACGTGCGCGGTGGCCCAGGTGTACGGCTCCCCGGTCACCGGGGCCCCGTCGGTCTCCGGGCGGGCCGTGTCCCCGGCGGACGCCGGGGGGCGTACGGCCGTGAGCCCGTTGTAGTACGGCCACACCGCCGCCACGGCCACCGCGCACAGCCCGGCCAGCGCCCACCTCCGCAACGTCGGCCTGATCCGGGTCCGCTGCCTCACCGCGACCAGCGCGACCACGCCCAGCGCCGCACCCAGCGCGGTCGGGGGATGGACCAGCAGGACGAGCCCGAGCAGGACGCCGATCCCGGCCGCCTCCACCCACCGGGGCGCCCGGCCCGGCGGGCGCCCGGCGCCCGCGCGGGGGAGACGGGTGACCGCGTGACCGGTCCACGCCCACAGATGGAGGGTGACCGCGACGGCGAACGTGCCCGGCGCGCTCCACCGCCCCGGGTCCGCCCAGTGGATCAGGGCCAGGGGAATCAGCGCGAGGACCGGCACCCAGCGGTTCGGGGTCAGCAACCGGGCCAGCCGGCCGATCCCGGTCAGCAGCAGCGCCAGGTTCACGGCGGCCGACAGCGCGAGCACGGTCTGTCCGGAGAGTCCGCCGGCCCGCGCGGTCAGGCCCTGCACGACGGCGTACGGGGAGTAGTGCGCACTGGCCACGGCGGGCAGGTCCGTCATCGGGAACGCCGGGTGCAGCAGGCTGGCCCGCAGCCGTTCGACGACGGCCGCGTTGAGCCCGGCCTCGCAGCACATCGGCACCCGCCAGGCCGCCGCCGACAGCACCGCCCACAGCAGACCGCCCAGCAGGACGTAGGGCGAGGGAAGCCACCGGGGCGCTACGACGAGTTCGTCGTCCTCGGCCGCCGTGGGAGGAGGGTCGGAGGTGGTGGAGGTAGGGGTCTCGGGCGAGGCGGGTGTGGGAGAGGAGAGGGACACAGGTCATGGGTTCCGTGCGCGGGGCCGTCCCTCCCGGCCGCCACTCTTCCGGGGGACGCGTGGAGGTCCGCTCACGGGGCGTCCGCCAGCAGCCGGTCCGCCACCCGCGCCGCCGCCCCGCCGTCGTCCAGGTCGCAGTGGTCGCGGCGGAAGCTCGCGTACGCGTCGGCGTGCCGGGCCGCCACCGCCCCGAGGCCGAGCAGCGCCTGCGCCACCTCGTCCGTCGTGACCAGCAGAGGGCCTGGTGCCCGGGTCTCGAAGTCCAGGCAGAAGCCGCGCACGGTGTCGCGGTAGTGCTCCAGGTCGTACGTGTGGAAGAGCATCGGGCGGCCCGTCAGCGCGAAGTCGAACATCAGCCCCGCGTAGTCCGTGACCAGGACGTCGGCGATCAGGAGCAGCCCGGCCGCGCCCGGATGGCCCGAGACGTCGAGGACGCCGGGCCCGTCCTGGACCCCGCCCGTGACCCGGGGGTGCCGGCGCACCAGCACCGTGTGGCCGGGACCCAGTGAGCGGGCGAGGGCGGGCAGGTCGAGGGCCGGATCCCAGCGGTACGGGCCGGGGGCCGTGCGGTCGGGGGAGTCGCGGGATGCGGACGGGGGGTGGGCCAGGTGGTCGCGGTAGGTCGGCGCGTACAGGACGACGCGGTGGTCCTCCGGTACGCCGAGCGTGCGCCGGATCTCTTCGGCGGCCTTGTCCCGGTCGGGCGCACACAGCACGTCGTTGGCCGGCGATCCGGCTTCCAGCACCTCGCCTCCGTACGCCAGTGACCTGCGCAGCAAGGGGGTGGCGAAGCGGCTCGGGGAGACCAGTACCGACCATTGGGCCGATCGGTGCGCCAGGGTGGCGAGATGCTGGTGGTCGGCGTAGAGGGTGTCGGTCAGGCCGGTGCCGAAGCGGCCGAGCGGGGAGCCGTGCCAGGTCTGGACGACGCTCTGCCCGGGGCGCCGCTCGAACCACGCGGGCAGCTGCTCGTCCGTGACGATCCGGCGTGAGCGGGCCAGCGCCTCGTACCAGGCGGCGCTGTGCACGGGGACGGCCCGCGCGCCGGGCGGGACGTGGGTCGTCCGGCCGGGGGTGGTACCGGTGACCCACAGGTGCTCGGTCTCCGTGCCCCGGCGCAGGAGCTCGGCGTGCACGGCGCGCGGGGAGTCGCCGCCCGCGTAGAGGACGGTGTCCAGGAGCGGGAGGGTGGTGCGCCGGGCGCGGTAGTGCGAGCCGCGCAGGAGCCGCCTGCTGTACGCGCTCCGCTCGGCGACCGGGAGCGCCGGAGCAGCCAGGACGGTCAGCCGGTCGCCGTTGCGCCGCTCCAGGGCGAGGGCCGAGTCGCCGCAGGGGAGGTGCCCGGCGAGGGAGGTGAGGACGCGGACGGGGTGGCCGTCCAGGTGGAGGGCCCAGCGGCCTTCGGGGAGGGGCGAGGCGATCCGGGCGGAGAAGCGGCCGGTGGGGCGGGCCTCGACGGTGACCTCCGTGACCGGGACCGTCTCGTCCAGGGTCTCGTGCCGGAGGAGGAGCCGGGCAGCCGCGCAGGACACCGTCCCCGGGTCCGAGAAGGCCGGTGGTGTGTACGCCCCCGGACCGGAGGACGCCGGGGCGTACGTCCCCGAGATCCGCAGCGACCCGTCCGCCGCTCGCTCCACCCGGTCCACGACCGGCAGCCCGCCCAGCTCCACGACCAGGTTCCCCAACGCGTCCGCACACGCGGGC
The DNA here is from genome assembly GCF_001905595.1 of Streptomyces sp. CB00316. Lineage (GTDB taxonomy): Bacteria > Actinomycetota > Actinomycetes > Streptomycetales > Streptomycetaceae > Streptomyces. The sequence goes on from NZ_LIXI01000001.1 coordinate 32,873, forward strand.
GGCGGCAGGTCCGGGGCGGCGGGCAGCGGGGCACGGGTCCCGTCGGCGAGCAGCAGGCGGGCCCGCCAGCGCGCGCCGGTCTCCGCCTCGACCTCGCGGGGGGCCCGGTGCGGGGCGGGCGGCACGGCGGCGAGGCCGTCAAGAGGCACTCGTACCGTGAACGCCGTCCCACGGTCCCCGCCCTGCCCGCACTCCACCGGGAACGAACGCTCCTCGGACCGCTCATCGGGCCGTACCTCCTCCCCGTCGCGCGTCAGAAGGAGGGCCGTCGGCTCAGGGCCCCCGAAGACCCGGCCCCTCAGCTCCAGCGGTCCCCCCTCCGCACCGCCACTCCCCTCCACCACCGCACCCAGCCGCTCCACCCGCAGCCGCAGCCGTCCGCCCCGGTGGTCGAGCACCGCGCGCCGTCCGTCGCCCAGGTCGTGCACGAGCGGCTGGTCCGCGCCCGTGTCCAGGGCGCGCACCGCCACCCGCCGGACCGCCCCGCGAGCCGCGACGACCAGCCCGACCAGCCGGCCCCCGCTCCCGCTGCCGTCCTCCGTCGCGGACAGCCGGACCGGGTCGAGGACCATCTCGAAGCCGGCGTGGTCGTAACCGTGCAGCTCCTGCCCGGAGTTCACCGTCGCCTCGGGCAGGGAGACCGTCCGCACCGGAACCACTCGCACCGGAACCATCCGCGCTCGACGGCCCCCCTCCGCCCAAAGCACCCCCACCTTCAGCTGCCGTCGCGCCGACCCGGCCGGAAGGTTGCGCAGATAGGCGTACCCGCGCAGCCGGAGCTTCCCGTCCGCGCCCCACCGCGCCTCCACGAGCCGTGCGACCGCCGGTACGTCGGTGCGCGCGAGCCGGGCGCTCGCGCCGCGCACGCCGGGGTGGACCGCCCGCCGCCGACCTGGCAGCCCCTCCACCGCGAACGTCCCCGCCCCGTTGGCCCGTTCGAAGGCGAGGACGGCCAGCAGCTCCTCCAGCCGCCGCTCCCGCACCAGCCGCCACTTGATGCGCAGCTCCGCCGGCAGCCCTGCCAGCACCCCGTCCCCCGCCCGGTCGGCGAACGCCCCGGCGCCCTCCAGGAACGCCGTGCGGTACGCGTCGCCGCCCATCGGCAGGCCGTCCAGGAAGTACCCGAAATCGTCGCGCAGACAGGACGCGTCGTACGCCCGCCGCTGCGCCGCGTCCCGGTGCTCGCCCAGGAACGCGCTGACCTGCTCGCACGCGGCGATCCGGTCCCGTACGCCGGTGACGTCCGTCCGCCTCCGGGTGATCGAACCCTCCCGCACCCGCCAGTAGTAGACGTGCTCGTGCAGGACGTCGACGGACCCGGCGAGATAGTGCGCGGGGATCATCACCGGGGTGTCCTCGTACAGCTTCCCCTCGGGGAAAGCGAAGGCGTGGCCGTCCCAGAAGGAGCGCCGGAACACCTTGTTCCACGCCACCCGGTCGGCGAGCAGGCGCGGGTCCCGGGTGATGTGGGTGCGGGGGCGCGTGGCGGTCAGCCAGCGGTACTGCCATGCCTGCCGCCGCCCCTGCCGTGTCAGCCGCCACACGTTGCCCGTCACCAGATCGCTGCCGGTCGACTCCAGCGAGGCCACCATCCGCTCGTACGCGTCGTGGACGACGAAGTCGTCGCTGTCCGCGAACGCCAGGTAGGGGACGGTCGCAGTGGTGTGCCGGACGCCGGTGTTGCGGGCCGCGCTCAGGCCGGCGTTCTTCTGCCGCACCAGCCGGAACCTGCTGTCCCGGGCGGCGAATTCGGCGGCGATCCTCCCGCTGTCGTCCGTGGAGCCGTCGTCGACCATCACCACCTCGATCGCGTCGAGACTCTGCTCCGCCACCGACCGCAGGCAGTCCTCAAGGTAGTCCTCGACGTTGTGGACGGGGATGACGACGCTGAGGAGCGGTGGCTTCATGTCCTGGTCAACAGAGGCCAGGTCCCGGGGTCACCACCGCTGACCCGAACGGGTGAACGCGGGCCGTCCGTACCTCGCCCCCGGGACTACGCTCGGCTGCCATGCCCACCCGAGCTTCCGTGAAGCGGTACGTCCGCAGGCAGGTCATGCGGGCCGCGTACCGCACGGACCTCCACCGCCCGCTCGACCCGAACCTCGCCGTCTACGGCGCGTACTGGAACCGGGGCGTCGCCTGCAACCCCGCCGCCATCCACGCCAAGGCCCGCGAACTCGCCCCGCACATCAGGGGCGTGTGGGCCGTCTCCTCCCGGCACCGCGACCGGATGCCCCCGGGCGTTCCGTACGTCATCGAGGGCTCGCGCCCCTACTGGCGGGCGATGGCCACCGCCACGTACCTGGTCAACAACTCCAGCTTCCCCGGCGGCTTCACCAAACGCCCCGGCCAGCGCTACCTCCAGACCCACCACGGCACCCCGCTCAAGACCATGGGGCTGGACCAACGGGCCTACCCCGCCCTGGCGCGGAAGGCGGACTTCGCCAAGATCCTCGCCCACGTGGGCCAGTGGGACTTCAGCCTCTCCGCCAACCCGCACAGCACCGAGGTCTGGGACCGCGTCTACCCGGGGTCATACCAGCGGCTCGACCTCGGCTACCCCCGTAACGACGTCTACTCCACCGCCACCGCCGAGGACATCGCGAAGATCCGCGCCGAGCTCGGCATCCATGCGGACCAGACGGCCCTCCTCTACGCCCCGACCCACCGCGACTACCGAGAGGGCTTCGTCCCCGACCTCGACCCCGAGCACCTGGCCCGCGAACTCGGCCCCAAATACGCGGTGTTGGTGCGCGCCCACTATTTCTACGGCCGGTCCGCCGGGATCGGCGGCACACCGACCGGCCGGGTCCGGGACGTCACCGCGCATCCCCGGGTCGAAGAACTCTGCCTGGCCGCCGACGCGTTGATCACCGACTACTCGTCGCTGGCGTTCGACTACGCCTGCCTGGACCGCCCGATCGTCGTCCACGCCCCCGACTGGGACATCTACCGGTCCACGCGCGGCACCTACTTCGACCTGCTCTCCGGCCGGCCCGGCGACACCCCGGGCGCGGTCACCGCCACCTCCGACGAGCTGGTCGAGGTGTTCCGTACGGGGGAGTGGTGCTCGCCCGCGTCGGCCGCGCTGCGCACCGCGTTCCGGGAGCGGTTCTGCCCGTACGACGACGGGCACGCGGCGGAACGGGTCGTACGGCGGTTCTTCGGCGTCCCCTTTGCCCTACGCGGTCGTTGATTCCGACAGCTCACGTACACAGCGAGGTTGGGAGACGTCCGTGCACCGGTCCGCCTACGAACAGATGGAACTCTGCATCAAGGAGTATCTGCCGGTCGAAGGGCCCCCCGAAGGGCCTGCGTCCGGCACCTACCGGGTCGTCGACCTCGGCTCCCGCATCTCCGGCGGGCAGACCCGGACCCACCGGGCGCTCCTCGCCCGGCACCCCGTCGACTACTTCGGGGTCGACGTGCAGGACGGGCCCAACGTGGACGCCGTCATGAGGAAGCCGTACCGCATCCCCGCCCGCTCCAACAGCGCCGATGTCGTGCTCTCCGGGCAGGCGTTCGAGCACATCCCGTTCTTCTGGGCCTCCATGCTGGAGATCGCACGTGTTCTGAAGCCGGGCGGCCACGCCTTCATCACCGCGCCCTCGCGCGGCCATGTCCACGATGCCCAGGACTGCTGGCGCTACTACCCGGACGGGTTCCGCGCCCTGGCCGCTCACAGCCGGCTCGAACTCCGCGAGGCCTACACCGACTTCCCGCCGCGGAAGGGTATCTGGCACGACTACCGGGCCATCGACAGGAAGGCCGCCTACTGGGGCGACTCGGTGGGGGTCTTCCGCAAGCCGCGGCGTTATCCACGCCTGACGATGTTCGCCGTCCGGGAGCTGGCGGTGTGGTGGGCGAACCGGGTCGGTGGCGTGGACTCCGTCCCGCTGCCCCCGCCGCTCGACGGCCGGGAGCAGTGCGGGCGCCCGACGTCCGTGCCCGCGCAGGCATCCGAGACGGCCCCCGCGCTCGAACAGAATCCGCCCCGATCAATGGCAGGTTGACGAGAAGTGACATGCGACACAAGCCGCGCGTACTGTCCCGGGGCATGGCTTGGCGCAACGCCGTCAACGGCGTCCTTCAGCAGCTCACCGGATACCAGCTCAGGCGCGTGACGGTGCCCGCCGCCCGCACGGCCCCGGCCGAATCCCTCGCGGCCTCGACCCCCGCCCCGGCTCCCCCGAAGCCGGAGGCGAAGGAGCCCGCGGCCAAGAAGCCCCCGGCGAAGAAGCCCTCCCCGGCCTTCCCGGAGGACTACGACGACGAGGCCAGGGACATCATCCGGGCGGTCAAGCCCTACTCGATGACCTCGCCGGAGCGGCTCAACGCCTTCATCCTCGCCACCCGGTACATCGCCCGGCACAACATCCCGGGTGACATCGTCGAGTGCGGGGTCTGGCGCGGCGGCTCCATGCAGGCCTGCGCCAGGACCCTGCTCTCCGTCGGGGAGGACGAGCGCGAGCTGTACCTCTTCGACACGTACGAGGGCATGACCCCGCCCACCGCCGAGGACCTGCGGCGGGACGGCCGCCCGGCGCAGGAGCTGCTGGACGCCCAGGGCAAGGACCGGCCGATCTGGGCGGTCGCCTCGCTGGAGGACGTACAGGCCGGGTTCGGACACGTGCCCTACCCGAAGGAGCGCGTCCACTACGTGCAGGGACGGGTGGAGGACACGGTCCCCGGCCGGGCGCCCGAGCAGATCGCGATCCTGCGGCTCGACACCGACTGGTACGCCTCCACCAAGCACGAGCTGGAGCACCTCTACCCCCGGCTGGTCAGCGGCGGAGTGCTGCTGATCGACGACTACGGCTACTGGCAGGGGTCGCGGCAGGCCGTCGACGAGTTCCTCGACAAGACCGGTGAGCGGCTGCTGCTGCTCCGCATGGACGAGGGCCGGATCGCCGTCAAGCCCTGACACCCGCCCCGCCCCCTCACGCACACGGCAGCAGCGAGCCCCGTGCCCTTCCCGGTGCGGGGCTCGACCGTGTCGCGGGCGCGCCCCCGCACGCGAGAACCCGCCCTCCATGTCACCCGAATGGCTCCTCTCGGGTGACCGGTCCCCGTGGAGCGGGTTGTGCACCGTGGCCCCTCATATCCCCCTTGATGGTCATCCCCCAATGTCGTCCGCCCGGAAGGATCGTGCGCTGCGATGGCACCCCGTCTCACCGTCGTCGTCCCCCTCTACAACGTCGAGGAGTACCTCGGTGCCTGCTTGACCTCGCTCGCCGAACAGACCATGGCGGACCTGGAGGTCGTCCTCGTCGACGACGGCTCCACGGACGACGGGCCCGCTCTGGCACAGGAGTTCGCCGATCGCGACCCCCGGTTCCGGCTGATCCGGCAGGAGAACGCCGGCCTCGGCGCGGCCCGTAACGCCGGGGTCCGTGAGGCCGATCCGAAGGGCGAGTTCCTCACGTTCGTCGACAGCGACGACGTCGTGCCCCCCGGTGCGTACGCCCGGATGCTCGCCGAACTCGACAGTTCGGGCTCCGACTTCGCGACCGGCAACGTGCTGCGGCTGCGGGCGAACGGGGCGCTCGAACAGTCCCCGATGTTCCGCAAGCCGATGGAGAGGGCCCGCCCCGCCACCCACGTCACCCGGGACTGGATCCTGCTGGGCGACCGCATCGCCTGCAACAAGGTGTTCCGCCGCACCTTCTGGGACGAGCACGCCTTCACCTTCCCGACGGGCGTGCTGTACGAGGACATCGCCGTCGTCCTGCCCGCCCACTTCCTGGCCCGCTCGGTCGACGTCGTCGAGGAGCCCGTCTACCACTGGCGCGACCGCGACGGCTCGATCACCACCCGGCGGGCCGTCCCCCAGGGCATCCGCGACCGGGTCACCGCCGTCACCACCGTCAGCCGCTTCCTCGCCGACCGGGACGGGATGGCCGAGGCCAAGCGGCGCTACGACGCGCACGCGCTCTCCGGCGACCTGTGGCTGTTCATCGAGGCGCTGCCGGACGGCGACGAGGAGTTCCACAAGGCCTTCCTCGACCACGCGGGAGCTTTCGCCGCCACCATCGCCCCCGATGTCTTCGCCGGTCTGCCGCTGGACCTGCGGGTCAAGTGGCAGCTCATCCGGGAGCGCCGGACCGCCGAACTCCTCGCGCTGCTCGCGGAGGAGAAGACGGACCGGGACGCCTTCCACGTACGCGGACTCCTCCGCCCCCGCGCCCACCACCCCGCCGTCCGCGACCCGCTGCCGCCCGCCACCACCGCGCTCGCCCCCGCCGACCTCCCCGTCCACGCCCACCTCACCGAGGCCGTGTGGCGGGACGGGCTGCTCCGGCTGACCGGATACGCCTACGTGCGCAACGCCCCGGGCGGGCCCCCGCGGCTCGGCTGGCTGCGGTCCGGGAGGCGGCTGATCCCGCTGCGCCTGCGCCCCGTCGGCGGCGACGAGGCCACCGCCCGGTCCGGGCGCTCCCTGCACCGGTACGAGCGCGCCGGATTCGAGGCCGTCGTTGATCCGCGCGCGATCACCGCCCGGGGAAACGGGGCCCGTACGACCTGGAAGCTGGAGGCCGCCCTCTTCGGCGCGGGCCGCGTCCGCCGGGGCCCGATGCGACTCACCGGCACCCCCGCTCCGCCCGCCGCCCTGTACACCGACGAGCGGACCCGGGTCGTCCCCGTCCTCTCCGGCAACAAGCTGGAGCTGCGCACCGAACGCGTCGCCGCCGTCCTCACCGGACAGTCGGCGGTCGACGACGACGCCCTGCGCCTGGAAGTGAAGGTCCTCGACGACGACGGGCCCGTCGCCCTGCGGCTTACCGAGTGGCGCACCAAGGAGACCCAGGAGTTCGCCCTGCGCGGCTCGCTGGGCTTTCGCGCCGCCGAGATCCCGCTGAGTGCGTTCCGCGGCGAGGACGAGATCTGGGGTGTGCAACTGGTCGGCGGGAAGGGGAGTTTGACCGTCGCCGCCCGGACCGACGCCGAGGACGGCCGCTACCCGCTCCCCGGCGGACGTGAGCTGTACGCGGCCCCCAACCCGTCCGGCGACCTCGTCCTCACCGACCGGGCCGTGCAGCCCGTCGTCGCCTCCGTGCAGTGGGCCGAGGGCGGAAAGCTGGTCCTCGAAGGCGCCTTCCCGGAGCGGTCGGGCACCATCGGCGAGTTGGTGCTGCGGCACAGCGGACACCGCGAAGAGGTCACGGCGGACGTGGAGTTGGCGGAGGGTGGCCACTTCCGGGCCGTCCTCCGCCCTGCCGCCGTCGACGGACCGGGCGGGCCCCTGCCGCTCGCCGAGGGGCGCTGGTACCTCTTCCTCCGCGAGCCGGGCGAGCGCGACCCCGACGCGTACCGGCCGCTGCGCCTGGCCACCCCCCTCCACGCCACGCTCCCCCTCCAACAGGAGTCGGTTAAAAGGCCCTTCACCCTCCAGAGGCGCTACCACGACCGCCTCGTCGTGGAGTCGGGCAGCGCCCTGCCGGTCACCGAGCAGGGCCCGTACGGGCAGCGGATCCAGCGCGAGCGGTACGCCGCACTCCGCGCCGCCGACCGGGGCCGGTTGCGCCAGGCCGTCCTCTACTCCAGCTTCGACGGCCGCCAGTTCTCCGACTCGCCCCGCGCGATCCACCGCGAACTGGTCTCCCGGGAACTCGACATCGAGCACCTCTGGGTCGTCCGCGACCAGCAGGCGGCCGTGCCCGAGGGGGTCCGCCCCATCGCCCTGCACAGCGCCGAGTGGCACGAGGCGCTCGCACGGAGCCGCTGGGTCGTCACCAACACCCACCTGCCCCGGTGGTTCGAGCGGTCAGAGGGGCAGTGTGTCGTCCAGACCTGGCACGGCACCCCGCTCAAGCGCATCGGCCGCGACCTCGCGGGCACCCCGCACGCGGATGCCGCCTACATGGCCTCCATGGAGCAGCGGTCCGCCCAGTGGAGCGTGCTCGTCTCCCCGAACAGCTTCTCCACCCCCGTCCTGCGCCGCGCCTTCGGCTACTCGGGCGAGGTGCTGGAGTCCGGCTACCCGCGCAACGACCTGCTGTACGCGCCCGACCGGGCGAAGGTCGCCGCCGCCGTACGGGAGCGGCTCGCGATCCCCGAGGGGCGGCGCGTCGTCCTGTACGCCCCCACCTGGCGCGAGGACCGGCCCCGGCAGGGCGGGCGGTACGACCCGGACCTGCGACTCGGCCCGGACCAGGCCCGCGAGGCGCTCGGCGACGACCACGTCCTCCTGGTGCGCCGCCACTACCTCGTCGGCGGCAGCGTCCCCGACACCGACTTCGTGCGGGACGTCTCGCGCCACCCGGACGTCGCCGAACTCCTGCTGATCAGCGATGTCCTGGTCACCGACTACTCCTCGATCATGTTCGACTTCGCGCAGACCGGCCGCCCGATGCTCTTCCACACCTACGACCTGGCCCACTACCGGGACACCCTGCGCGGCTTCTGCTTCGACTTCGAGCATCGGGCGCCCGGGCCCCTGATCCCCGACTCCGCGGGCGTCGTGGCCGCCCTGCGCGACCCGGAGGCCGCCGTCGCGGGTCACCGGGAGGCGTACGAGCGGTTCCGGGAGGCGTTCTGCGATCTCGACGACGGGAGCGCGGCCGCGCAGGTCGTCGACCGGATGCTCAAGGACGGCTCCGGGGCTGAGCAGAACGACCCGGGGCGGCAGGGGGCGCGGTCATGACCGACTTCAGCTGTGTGATCACCAGCGGCGGGGACACCGAAGGGGCAGGTGGCGCCGACGCCCTGCGCGCCTCCGTCGCGTCCGTCCTCGGCCAGTCACTGCGCGGCGCCGAGGCCGTCGTCGTCCTCGCCGCCGGCGTCAGCGCGCCCACCCGCACCGCCGCCCGCGCCCTGGCCGACAGCTCCCCCGGCCGGGTCCGCCTGATCCGCCCCGACCCGGCCGCCCGCACCACCGGCGCCCTGCGCAACGCGGGCCTGGACGCGGCGACCGGGCGGTACGTCCTGGTGCTCACCCCTGGCGAGCGCCTCCACCGCCACGCCTGCCGCAACCTCTGGCAGGCGGGCGAGCGCAGCCGCGCCGACCTGGTCGCCGGGCGGTGGAGCCGGACCGTGGGCGAGGGAGGCAAGGAACAGGAGCCGCCGTGGCAGGACGAGCTGTACGCCCGCTCCCGTACCGTCGCCCGGTTCGCCGACGCACCCGGGCTCGTCGTCCGGGACGCCCTGGTGACCGGCTTCTGCCTGCGCCGGGAGGCGGCCCGGCGCCACGGGCTGCGGTACGAGGAGGACCTGGCGCACGGCGAGATCCTCTTCGGCCCCCTCGCCGCCGCGGCCGTCGGCCGGATCGCCCTGGTGCGGCGGCTGATCGTGACCGGCCGGGCCGTACCCGACCGGGCCCGCGACCTCACCGCCCTGGTGGAGGCCCACCGCAGGGTCGCCGCCGCCCTGGACGCCCACGGGCTGCCCGCGCTGCGCGAGGAACGGGAGCGGGCCTTCGTACGGGAGCATCTGGTGCCGCTGGCCCGCTCCTTCCCCCGGCTCCCCGCCGCCCGCCGCGCCCGCGTCGCAGCCACGGCCGCCCGCGTCCTGACCGCTCCCGTGCCGCGGGAGCTGCCGCCGCTGGAGCGGGTCGCGGCCACCCTGCTGGCCCGGGGCGACGCGGAGGGCGTCCTGACGGCGGCGTACGCGCTGAGCCGGCCCGTCACCGTCTGCGCCCCGGTCGTCACGGGCGAGGGCGGGCGGGTGGAGTGGGACGACCGCTGCCCCGTCGACGTCACCGAACTCGGCTACCAGTACCGGGAGTTCGGCGCGGCCCGGCTGATGAACCGGCTCACCCGCTGCACCGCCGAAGAGGGCCGGCTGCTGCTGGAGGGCCGCCTCGTGCTGCCCCCGCGCACCGCCCCCGACGCCCCCTTCACCGCCACCCTGGAGTTCCGGGCCCGGGGCGGGGCGCGCGCCGTCGTGTTCTCGGTGGACGACGTACGCCGCGACGGGAACGGGGTCACTTGGGGGGCGCGCGCCGATGTCGCCCGCCTCCTGCGCCCCCTCGGCGTCCGCGACACGGCCTGGGACGCGCGGCTGATCCTCGAAGCGGGAGGGATCCGGTCCGTCAGCGACCTCTTCGCCCCGCAGGACCTGGTGGAAGGGGCGGTACGGTTCACCGCCCGGCCCCGGCTCGGGCAGCTCGCCGGAGACACCTGGGAGCCCTACATCACCCTCAAGGACCACCTGGCCCTCCGCCTCACCGCCCGCCGCCGCCCGGCCCGGACCACCCGCCGCCTGGTGCGGTACGCCACCCACTTCCGCCCCGCCCGCAAGGCGAAGCTCCTCGTCCGCGCCCTGCGCAAGCGGCTGGACCGCTACCGCTCCCGGGGCTTCAAGACGGCCGCCTACAACACCTGGCTCACCCGCCTCCCCGTGCGCCGGGGCTCCGTCGTCCTCGAGAGCCACATGGGCCGCTGCTACGGCGACAGCCCGCGCGCCCTCCACGAGGAGATCCGCCGCCAGGGGCTGAAGCTCCGCTCCACCTGGTCCTACGACACATCCCCGGCCGGCTTCCCGGACGACGCCCGCCTGGTACGCCGCTGGTCCTGGCGGTACCTGTGGGCGCTGGCCCGCGCCGAGTACTGGGTCGACAACCAGGGCTTCCCGCAAGCCCTGCGCAAGCCCGCCCGCACCACCTACCTCCAGACCTGGCACGGCTCCGCGTACAAGAGGATGGGCTTCGACGAGACCCGCGTACGCCTTCAGGACGCCCTCCAGCGCGAACGCCTCCAGCAGGCCGTCCACCGCTTCGACCACTTCCTCGTCCGCTCCGAGCACGACGTGGCCACCCTGGCCCGCGCCTACCGCCTCCCCGAGGACCGGCTCCTGCGCACCGGCTACCCGCGCAACGACGCCCTGATCGCGGAGCGCGCCCGCACCGAGACCGAGGGGCGGCTGCCGCGCCCGCCGCTGGCCGGGGCGCTGGGGATCGACGACCACAGGAAGGTCGTCCTCTACGCGCCGACGTTCCGGGGCGGCCCGGCGGGCGGGAAACAGGCCAGACGCCGACTGCTCCTGGACGTAAGGGAGTTCGCCGATCGGTTCGGGGACATGTACACCCTCCTCGTCCGGGCGCACTACCTGGAGGCCGCCCGGCTCCCCGTCTGCCCGCCCGGCACGGTGATCGACGTCTCGCGCCACCACGACGTCAGCGAGGTCCTGGCCCTGGCCGACGTGCTGGTCACCGACTACTCGTCGATCATGTTCGACTTCGCGCTGCTGGACCGGCCCGTCATCCTGTACGCCCCCGACCTCGACACGTACGCCGCCGAGCGCGGCAGCTACTTCGACCTGCGGGAGAAGGCGCCGGGCCCGGTGGTCGCGACGCAGGAGGAACTCTTCGCCGAACTGGCCGAGGTGAAGAAGTCCGACATCCGGCACGCCCCGCAACGGGCCGCCTTCGCCCAGGAGTTCGGCGCCTACGACCGAGGCGACGCCGCCCGCCGGGTCGTCGCCGCGGTGTTCTCCCCGCAGGGCGCCTCCCGCACCACCGACCACCACCGCCAGGGGGCCGGCCGATGAGCCGCGACATCTTCATCGTCTCCAACAGCACCGACGAACTCGGCGGTGTCACCGCCTGGACGCACCAGACCGCCCGCCTCTTCACCGAGCAGGGCCACCGTGTCCACACCGTCGGCATCCACGCCTCCGACCGGAAGATGGCCCTGCCCGCCGAGCCCGGCCACCCCGTCACCGCGCTCTACCCGGCCCACCCGCCGACCCCCTGGACGCCCCACGGCATCCGGGACCGCCTCCGAATCCCCACCCGGCGCCGGGAGGCGGCCCGGGTCGCGGAGAAGCGGCGGGCCGTCGCGCGGCTCTCGGAGCTCTTCGCCGCCGCCCGGCCCGGCGCGGTCGTCGTCGTCACCCAGGTCTGGGCGATGGAGTGGGTCGGGCAGGCCCACACCACCGGGCTGCGGGTCATCGGGATGAGCCACGAGTCCTACGACTACTCCCGCGCTAGCCACCGCTACCGCTGGATCAAGAACCACTACAAGGACATCGACCACTGGCTCGTCCTCACCGAGGAGGACGCCGACCGGTGGGCGGGCGACGGCTTCGACAACGTCGGCTTCCTCCCCAACGCGCTCGCCCGTCTGCCCCACGTCCCCTCCCCGCGCACCGCGAAGACCGTGGCGAGCATCGGCCGCCTCACCGACCAGAAGGGCATCGACCTCCTCCTCGACACCTGGGCCCTGGTCGCCCCGCAGCGACCCGACTGGCGGCTGCGCCTGTACGGGACGGGCGAGGACGAGGCGGCGCTGAAGGCCCGGTGCTCGGACCTCGGACTCGACGGGTCCGTGGAGTGGATGGGCCGTACGGACGACGTGGAGGCGGCCCTCGCGGGCGCCTCCGTCTTCGTCCAGTCCTCCCGGGGCGAGGGCTTCCCGCTGGCGCTCCTGGAGGCGATGGCCAGCGGGGTGCCGTGCGCCGCCTTCGACTGCGCGCCCGGGGTCCGCGAGATCGTCCGGGACGGCGAGGACGGGCTCCTCGCCCCCGCCGGGGACACCGCCGCCCTCGCCGACCGGCTGCTCCGGCTGACCGGCAACCCCCGGCTGCGGGACGCGCTGGGGGCCCGGGCACGGTCCGGAGCCCAGCGGTTCTCCGAGCCGGAGGTGGGGCGGCGCTGGGAGGAGCTGTTCGCTTTCCTGGAGCGGTGAGTGGGGGCCAGCTCAGCCCTGGGGCACCCGCGCCCCCGCCGGGTTTAGCTGCGCCGGGAGAACCGCCCGCCGGGCGGAGGGCGGGACGGGCAGCGGCAGCCCGTCCGTCTCCCCGAGGAAGACCCGCCGCACCACGCGCTCGGCCGCGTTCCCGTCGTCGTACGGGCAGAAGCGGGCCCGGAACGCCGCCCGCAGCTGGGTCGAGCGCGAGCCCCGCCAGTGGTCCGTGGCGAAGATGTCGAACAGCTCGTCCTGACTGCGTGCGACGACGCCGGGAGGGAACGACGTGATGTCGAAGTAGGTTCCCCGGGCCGCCTCGTACGCCTCGATGTCGTCCAGATGCAGGACCACGGGGCGGTCCAGGCTGACGTAGTCGAACATCAGTGACGCGTAGTCCGTGATCAGCGCGTCCGAGGCGAGCGCCGGCGTCTCCAGGGAGGGGTGGCCGGTGACGTCGATGATCCGGCGATGCCCCGTACGGTTGCCGTTGCCGTTGCCGTAGCCGCTCCGGGTGCGGGGCGCGCGGTCCAGGATCACGAACTGCGGTCCCAGCACCCGGATGAGCTGCTCCAGATCCAGGGCGGGCCGCTGCACGCGGCGGTAGTCGCGGTGGGCCGGTGCGTACAGGAGGGCCGTGGCGCCCGCCGGGATACCGAGCGTCTCGCGCAGCCGGGCCACGTCGGCGGGCCCGGCGCGGTGGTAGACGTCGTTGCGCGGGGAGCCGTACTCCAGCGTCGTGTACCCGGACGGGTAGGCCCGCTCCCGTACGAGGGTGGAGTGCGGGTTGGCGGAGAGGGCGAAGTCCCACCGGTCGACATCGCGCAGCACCTGCTCGAAGTCGGTGTCACGGGCGGCGGCGGGCCGGTCCAGGAGATCGGTGCCGACGGTCCTGAGCGGGGTGCCGCGGTGGGTCTGGAGGAGGATCTGGCCGCGCCGCTTCACCAGCTGGCGGTCGAAGGCGACGTCGTTCACGAGGTACGTGGAGCGGGCGAGGGCGCTCCAGTACGCGAAGGTGCCGGGCGCGAGGGTGCGGGTGGCGGGCGGCACGGTGTGGGCGTGGAGGGGGTCGCAGATCCACGCGGTCCGCAGCCCCGGGACCAGGTCGCGCGCCTTCGCCTCGATCGCGGCCGGGCTGCCCGCGTACGCCCCGCCCCCGTGGGCGGCGAACACCGCGTCCCGGGGGCGCAGCGGCAGCCGGAGCTGGACGCGGTAGTGCGCCCGGAGCGCCGCGCTCCGCACCGCCCGGCGCAGGGCGGCCGCGCCGCGCCGCAGCCTGTCGCCGATCCGCCGGCTCGCCGCCAGGGACCGGTAGGTGCGGCGCGCGCCCAGCCGCAGCAGGCCGTGGCGGAGCCGGGTGCGGCGGGGGGCCGGGGCGCCGGGGGTGCGGTAGCGGCGGCAGGAGGCGGTGGCCCGGCGGAAGAAGGCGGCGCGGCTGGGGTGGGGCAGCCGGTCGGGGGAGGCGTGGACGGCGCAGAAGTGGTCGAGCATCCGGCGGAACAACACCGGTCGCCAGAAGTCGAGTTCGGGGCGGGCGTCGAGGAAGGCGAAGACCCGGTCGTACTGGTCGAAGATGTCGAAGTGCTTCTCGCTGGTGGTGGAGAGGATGTTGCCGCGCCGCCGCTGCCGGTAGGAGACGCAGACCGCGTCCAGGACCGCGATCGACCCGGCGGACATCAGCACCGGGTAGGTCCAGGGGGTGTCCTCGTAGTAGCCGGGCGGGAAGGTGAACCCCTCGGCCTCGACGAAGGAACGGCGGTACGCCTTGTTCCAGACCACCATGAGGAGGTGGAGCAGCTCGGGGCGGTCGGCCAGCCGGAAGGAGGCGGGGCCGCGCTCGTCGAGCCGGTCCGCGAGGACGTTGCGTACGCTCCGGCCCGACCAGTACGTCCGCGCGTAGTCGTACATCAGGACATCGGGGTCGCCGGTCGCCCCGATCCGGTCGGCGATGGCCTGGAGGGACTTCGGGAGGAGGGTGTCGTCACCGTCCAGGAAGATCAGGTAGTCGCCGCTCGCCCGTTCCATACCCGCGTTGCGGGCCGGTCCGAGGCCGGAGTTGCGGGGGAGGTGGAGCGCGGTGACGCGGGGGTCGCGGCGGGCGTACTCGTCGGCGATCGGGCCACAGGCGTCCGGGGAGCAGTCGTCGACCACGACGATCTCGAAGTCCTCGAAGGACTGGCTCAGCACGGAATCCAGACACGCGTGCAGATACGCCTGGACCCGGAAGGCGGGCACGATGACAGTGAACCGGGGCACTACACATCCATGGGTCGTTCGCGGGAACCAGGTGGCCCGCAAACGTCGGATGGAATGACAGGGTTACGCCGGGCGTGGCATTTGGGCGAAGTGCGCGCCGAAACGGCCCGGTTCCGGGGGACCGGGCCGTTTCGGGTTGACGTACGGCTTTACGTGCCGTCGTACGTGAGGGTGGTGCTACGGGTGTTACTTGACCGCCCCCGCCATGACGCCCGAGACGAACTGCCGCTGGAAGGCGAAGAACACCACCAGTGGGATCACCATCGACACGAAGGCGCCGGGCGCCAGGACGTCGATGTTGTTGCCGAACTGGCGTACCTGCTGCTGGAGCGCCACGGTGATCGGCGGCGAGTCGGAGCCCGCGAAGATCAGTGCCACCAGCATGTCGTTCCACACCCACAGGAACTGGAAGATCCCGAGCGAGGCGATCGCCGGACCGCCCAGCGGCATCACGACCCGGGTGAAGAGACGGATCTCGCCCGCCCCGTCGAGCCGTGCGGCCTCCAGCAGTTCGCGCGGGATCTCCGCGAAGAAGTTCCGCAGCAGGAAGATCGCGAACGGCAGCCCGAAGGCCGTGTGGAAGAGGACCACCCCGAGCGTCGTCTCGAAGATCCCGATGGTGCCGAAGAGTTCGGAGACCGGGATCAGGGCGACCTGGACGGGGACCACGAGCAATCCGACGACCAGCAGGAACCACCAGTCGCGGCCGGGGAAGTCCATCCAGGCGAAGGCGTACCCGGCGAGTGAACCGATCACCACCACCAGGACGGTGGACGGCACGGTGATCATGATCGTGCTGAGGAGGGATCCGGTGATCGTCGAATTGTCCAGCAGCCGCTGGTAGTTGTCGAAGGTCAGCTCGGAGGGAGCGGTGAAGACCTTCCACCAGCCGGTGGCCGCGATGTCCGCGGGTCCGCGGAGCGAGGAGAGGAAGAGGCCGATCGTCGGCATGATCCAGAACAGAGCGACCAGGATCAGGAAGACCCGCATCACCCCGCCGCCGAGGCGCGCCGCGATCCGGGCGCCGAGGGACTGCTCGGCCTTGAGTCTCGTGGGCGTACTCATCGCCGCGCCTCCTTCCGCATCCGCCGGACATTGCTGTGTCTTCCCGGGGGGCGACCCCCGGGCCCCCGGCCGGGAGGTGCCGCGGGGTGGGCCAGGTTTGTCATCGCCGCGCCTCCTTCCGCATCCGCCGGACATTGAAGAGCATCACCGGCAGCACCAGCAGCAGCAGGAGCACCGCGATGGCGCTGCCGACGCCCAGGTCGGCGTCCGTGCCGAACGAGGACCGGTACAGCTGGAGGGCCAGGACGTTGGCGTCGTCCTGGCTGGAGCCCGGCGCGATGATGAAGACCAGGTCGAAGACCTTCAGCACGTTGATCATCAACGTCACCAGCACCACCGCCAGGACCGGGGCCAGCATCGGCACGGTGATCCTTCGGAACACCTGCCACTCGTTGGCGCCGTCCACCCGCGCGGCCTCGAGGAGCTCGCGCGGCAGACCGGCCAGACCGGCCGCGATCAGCACCATCGCGAACCCCGCCCACATCCACACGTAACTCCCGATGATCCCGGGCGTCACGAGGGACGGGCCGAGCCAGTCGACGCCGTTGTAGGGCTCGCGGAAGTTGTCGGCGGGCAGGCGCAGTTGGGCCCCGTCCGCCGATGCGGGCAGGGTGAACACCCCGTCGGCCCCGGCGGTCGCGGTGGCGACGACCTTGCCGTCCCTGACCGCCTCGACCTTCAGGCCCTTCAGGCCCAGCTCCTCCGGGTCGACGACATTGGGCTTACCACCGCCGCCCCGGGTGAAGTCCAGCCAGGCCGTGCCGGTGATCTGGTCCCCGTCCGCCGCCGGGGCCGCCTTCGCCGGGCGGGCGTCGCCGGGCATCTTGGCCGGGGCGACGCCGACCAGCGGCACCTGGACGGCTTCGCCGACCCGTACCGGCTCCTTGGAGACGTACGATCCGCCCTCACCCTTCTCCAGCGGGTGCACGGGCAGGGGGCGCGCCTTGGGGAAGCCGGCCGACTCGTTGAACGTGTCGTGCACGCTCACCGCGACGGCGTTGGCCACCCCGCGCTCGGGCGCCTGGTCGTAGACGAGGCGGAAGATGATGCCCGCCGCCAGCATCGAGATCGCCATCGGCATGAAGACGATCAGCTTGAACGCCGTACCCCAGCGGATCCGTTCGGTCAGGACGGCGAAGATCAGGCCGAGCGCGGTGGCGACGGTCGGGGCGAACACCACCCAGATCGCGTTGTTCTTCACCGCGGTCAGGATCGTGTCGTCGGTGAAGAGCGTCTTGTAGTTGTCGATCCCGGCGAAGCCCGTGCCGGCCTGGTCGAAGAACGACCGGTAGACCGAGTAGCCGATCGGATAGAGCACCAGCGCGCCGAGCAGCACCAGCGCGGGCAGCAGGAACGCCGCCGCGATGACGCGGCGGGTGCCGGTCACGCTCCTGCCCGCGGGCTTCGGTGACGGGCGCGGGTCCGTGTCCGCGGAGGCGGAGGGCGCCGGACCGGCGCCCTCCGTGTTCGTGGTGGCCACCGCGTCAGCTCTTGTACGCCTTGGCCGCTTCGGACTCCAGCTTCTGCTGGGCCCCCGCGACATCCTTCGGGTCCTTCAGGAAGTCCTGGAGGATCTTCCACTCACCCTTCCCGGGCGTTCCGCCGAACGACTGCGGGGCCTGGTCGGACATGTCGAAGCGGACGTCGTCACCGGCCGCGACGAGCGCCTCGGCCATCGTGCGCTGCACGTCGTTGGGGTACGCGGCCGGGTCCAGGCTCTTGTTCGGCGAGATGAACCCGCCCGCCTCGGCCCAGATCTTCGCCGCGTCCGCCGAGGCCAGCCAGGTCAGCAGCGCCTGGGCGCCCTTGCTGTCCTTCAGCGCCACGGCCGCGTCGCCACCGGTCACCACGGGAGAGTCCGCGCCGACCGCCGGGAACGGGAAGACCTTCGCGTCCGTACCGATCTTCGCCTCGGTCTGCGCGATGTTGATGGAGACGAAGTCGCCCTCGAAGACCATGGCGCCCTTGGGCTGGTCGCCGCCGGTGAACGTCTGGGTCACCGAGGTCGGGAACTCCGTCTGGAGCGCCCCGTCGGCGCCGCCCGCGATCAGCTCCGGCTTGCCGAACAGCTCGGCGAGGGTGGTCAGCGCGTCCTTGACGGACGGGTCCGTCCACGGGATCTCGTGCTTCGCGAGCTGGTCGTACTTCTCCGGGCCCGCCTGGGAGAGGTAGACGTTCTCGAACCAGTCGGTGAGCGTCCAGCCGTCGGCGCCCGCGACGGAGACCGGGGTGACACCGGAGGCGGAGATGGTCTCCGCGGTGGTGATGAAGTCCTTCCAGGTCTTCGGCTCGGCCGCGCCCGCGTTGTCGAAGGCCGCCGCGTTGTACCAGATCAGGGACTTGTTGGCGGCCTTGAAGTACACGCCGTACTGGGTGCCGTCCACCGCCCCGAGGTCCTGCCAGACCTGGGCGTAGTTCTTCGTCAGCTGGGCCTTCGCCTCGTCGCCGACCGGCTTGGCCCACTTCTTGGCCACCGCCTGCTGGATGGCGCCGACCTGCGGGATCATCGCGACGTCCGGGGGCTGGCCGCCCGCGATCTTCGTACCGAGGAAGTTGACGATGGGGTCCTGGGCCGGGACGAAGGTGACCTTCGCGCCCGTACGCTTCTCGAACTCGCTCAGCACCTTGGTGAAGTTGGCCTGCTCGGGTCCTGTCCAGACCGCGGCGACGGAGATGTTCTCCCCGTCCAGCTTCGGCAGGGTGACGGTGGGGGCGCTGTCTGTGCCCTTGTCCGTCCCGCCGCCCGACTTCTTCGACCCGCCGCCGTCCCCGCAGCCGGTCAGCGCCAGAGCGCCGACCGCCGTGAAGACGAGTGCGGCCCTGCGTATGGAAAGGGTTGTACGCATTCCTGTCCTGTCTCTTCCGTACGCGCCCGACCGCGTCGTCGTCGCCCGGGCTGCGTCGTCCGTGCGCACAGTCCTACGCCCGGTGCACGGCCCCCGCAATACCGCCGTCCGGCCCAACAGAGTGATCGTGATGGGCTCGTGACGTCCTATCAGCAGATGCGCGCGGATGCGGCGGAATGAGGTGAGGGACGGGCGGGCAGGGGCAGGAGTGTCAGGTCGGGCGTGTGTCGCCGGGCGGTGGGCGGACGGGGGCAGGGTCTCGTCGGGTTCACGTCGGACTCGGGGTCAGCGGCTCGTCAGGTCCACGGCCTCACGTCGGGAACGGGATCAGCGGGGGCAGGCGCTCGGCGTTCACCGAGCGGGCCGCGCGCTCCAGGGCGCTGGCGAGCAGGGCCAGGTCCGTCGGCCCGTTGCCCAGCTCGCGGACCGGTCGGCGGGTCGGCGGATCGCCCATCCGCTCCCACTCCAGCGGGACGACGGTGGGCCGCAGCGTCGCCGTACGCGGGATGCGGCCCGTGACCCGGCCCCCCTGGAACGGGGTCACCCGGCCGTCCGGATGCCCCAGCCGGCCCCGGCCCGGGGCCGGTTCGTCCGGGGACGGCGGCAGGACCGGCGCGTCCAGCACGATGCGCAGCCTCGCCCCCCGGGCCAGCTCGGTGTCCTCCGTGCGGTCCGGGCGCGCCGAGGTGGCGACCAGGTGCACCCCGAGCCGGCCGCCGTCCCGGGCCACGGCCTCCAGCGCCCGCACCACGGAACCGGCGGCGGGGCGACCGGGGCTGCCGAGTCCCGGAGCGACCAGTGCGTCGAAGTCGTCGGCGAGCACGACCAGGCGCGGCAGGGGGGAGGGGCCCGGGTCCGACGCCCGCGCGGTGACCTGGCGCAGCCGCAGGGTGCCGCTGGCCGGGGAGTCCAGGTCGCCCCGGCGCTCGGCGCCGCTCGGCGGACGCTGTCCCACGATGCGCCGGGACTCCTCCTGCTGGGCCGCTTCCGCGTGCCGGGCGTGCCAGGCGGCGAAGTCCAGCGGGCCGAGCAGCTCGGCGCGGCGCTTCAGCTCGCCGCCCAGGGCCTGCGCGAACTCCCGCATCCGGACCGGGTCGGAGGCGACGAGATGGGTGAAGACGTGCGGCAGCTCCGTACAGGGGAGCAGCCCCGGTGCTGAGCCGCCGCGCTCCTCGGGCTTTCCGCCGGCGCCGTCGACCAGCAGGATGCCGAGCCGGTCGGGCCGGGCGGAGGAGGCGAGCGAGGCCGCGATGGCCCGCAGCAGCTCGGTGCGCCCGCTGCCCGCTGGGCCCTCGATGAGGAGGTGTGGGCCCTCGTCGGCGAGATCGACGCAGAGGGCGCCCCGGGGGCCGGCCCCGAGCACGAGCACGGGCCGCCCGGCGTGCACGGCCTGCGGTGTCCGGCCCGCCTCGGCCTCGCCATCCTGCGGGCCGACCCGGGGCGTGGCGCGGGAGGGGTACGGCGTACGCCCCGAGTCCTCGGCTCCCGCTCCCGGATACCGCGTACGGCCCGAGTCCCGGTCGCCGGCCGACGGGTACGGCGTGCCTACCGGGCCCCGGGCCTCCTGGGAGCGGTGGCCGTCGCCCGCCGAGCGCTGGGGGCCGACGCGGGGGCCCGTGCTCAGCGTGCGGCCCGAGTCCCGGTCGCCGGCCGACGGGTACGGCGTCCGGACCGAGCCGGGGGTCTCCCGGTCCGCCCGGGACGGGGGAACGGCGGTGGTGGCCCGGGGCACCGAGGCGCCCGGCTGGTGCTCCGCCGTGGAGGCCCAGCGGGCCATCAGCGACGCCGGGGTGGCGCGGGCCAGGCCCAGCTCGTCGAGCAGCCGGGCCGAGGGCGGCAGCGCCGCCGTCGTCGGGCGGCCCGCGAGTGCGGCCGAGCCCTCGTCGCGCAGGGGCGCCAGCGCCCGCCCGAACCGCTCGGCCCAGGCCGCCGACACCGCGTCCACCGCGGCCACCGTGCCGTGGCCCGCCGCCTGACCGCCCGCCGTGCGCAGCAGGCGCAGCGCCGTCGCCACGTCGCCGCTGAGCATCGCGACCGCCCCGCACTCGCGGAAGGCGATGGAGGCCCGGCAGGCGGCGTCGTACGTGGCGGCCACCGGGGAGGTGGGGGAGGCGGCCGGGGTCTCGGCCAGGCAGATCAGATGGATGCCCGCCGCCGCCCCGGCACCGGCCAGCCGGGCCGTCGTCTCGCGCAGCGCCGCCGTACCCGGGTCGCCGTCCAGGATGACCACCGTGTGCGAGCCCGTGTGCGCGCGGGCCGCGTCCGCGACCTCGGTGTGGTCCAGGTTCGGCCAGCCGGTACCGAGCGGGCCATCGTCGAGGCGGCGGACCAGCTCGGCCGTGCGGGCGGCCGCCTGCTCACGGTCGTACGCGAGGAGGAGTCGGCAGTCCTGCCCGTGCATCGGGCGCAGATGCGGCAGCCACCCCAGCCAGGACCACTCGCGCCGCCGCTCCTCCAGGGAGCGGGCGCGGTCCGCGGAGATGAGCACGATCTCCAGGTCGAAGGGGGAGTGCAGCGCGGCGAGCTGCGCCACCGTGGCGCGGGCGAGCCCCGCCAGCCGGGCGCGCGGCCCGGCGAGACCCAGCGAACCGGCCTCCCGCAGCCCCACCGTCACCGGCACCGACGGCACATCGGCCCGGTCGGTCGTCCCGAGCCGCACCACCAGCGCCTCCGGGTGCCCGTCGTGGCGCTCCCACAGCCGGGGCCCGGGGCCCAGCGCGGTCAGCAGCACGGCCGCCGGATCCGGCCAGGTGCCCTCGGGCGCGGACGGCACGGCGGAGAAGGGGGACTGGGGCGAGGCGGGGGAGGCGAGGTGCCCCCCGGAGTCACCGAAGGAACCGGCGGAGGCGAAGGGGGAGGGGGAGGCATACGGGTCGGGGCCCGGGGCCTCCGGGGGGTGGGCGTGACCGGACGGGGCGGCCCCCGCCTCCGGCCATGGGCCCCGGCCCGGCTGCTCGGCGCCCGGCGCCTGCTCGCCCCTACTGCCGCCACCGCCCTTGAGCCGCCGGGCCCAGGCGCCTATCCCCCCACGCCGGGGCGCCTCACCGGTACGGAACGGCTCCTGGCCGCCGCCACCGAACGGCTCCTGGCCGCCGCGACCGACCCGCTCCTGGCCGCTCGCCCGCGGGCCCGCCGGATCGAACGGCTCACGCCCACCCGCGCCGCCTTCCGGGAACTGCTCCCGGCCGCCGTGGGCGTGCTGCCGCGCGGCAGCCTCGGGGGAGCCGGGACCGCGGCCGTGACCCTGGCCCTCGTACCCCACCGGCTGCGGGCGGGGGGCGTCGGACGACGGGCCCCCGTACGCGGGGTCCGGCGCGTGCGGCTCCGTCTCGACGCGGCTCACCCGCAGGTGGCCCTCGCCGTCCGGGGCCGTCGGGAGCGTCACCGTACGCGAGCCGGCCGTGAGCCGGAGGGCCGATTCGCCGAGCCGCAACAGGGCGCCGGACGGGAAGCGGACAGGCCGGTCGCGGACCTCCGCGCCGTCCAGGGTTGTGCCGTTCGTCGAGCCGAGGTCGGCGACCGAGACCCGGCCGTCCTCGGAGACCGTCACCGCGCAGTGCAGCCGGGACACGTCCGGGTCGTCCAGCGGGACGTCGGCCTCGGCGGAGCGGCCGATCCGGATCTGCCCGCCGTGCAGCAGATGGACCCCGCCCGCGTCCGGCCCGGCGACCACGTGGAGCTGGGCCGGAACGGTGTCGTCCGTCGCCTCGTCCTCGCCGGGGACCTGGAGCGAGAGGACCGCCCCGTCCACCAGCGGCGGCTCACCGAGGGCGATGCGCTGGGAGTCCAGCCGCTCCCGCCCGGCGAAGAGCACCGCCGCCCCGCCGCCCTGGGAGCCCTCGGGCCCGGAGACGGCCTGGGCCAGGCCGGAGGCGACAGCGGCCAGCGCCGTCCCCGCGGGGGCGGTGACGAGCACGTCGCAGGCGCGCGCCGGGGTCTGGCCGCTGCGCGGCGCGAGGACGGTCAGCCGGATCTGCATCGCCGTCGGCGGTCCCTTCTGCGCGGGGTGCCCGGCAGGGGAAAGGCCCTGTGATTCCCCCCACCCGGCACGGACAGGTCGTCCGTACAGGTCGTCACGGACCCCGGGCTCCCGACCCGTCAGATCCGTCCTTGGAGGCATCCTCGCACCTGCCACTGACAACACGCCCGGCGGTCACCTTTAAATGATCTTGAATGGTCGGCTGTGGGTGCAAAAGTGCCGGCTTGCGTCCGGTTCCGGCCGCTCAGGACGGTGTGACGAGCATGGTCCGGTGCATTCCGGACGGGTATCCGGACGAGCGTGCGCACTGTTGTGCGAGTCGTGGATTCCCGAGCGTCGACCCCGCGCGGCAACCATCTGTCCGGTCCGCGCGTCTTCCCCCGAAACGCGACCCCCGAACCCCTTGTCCAACGACATCCCGGCCCCTTGTCCAGCGGCATTAGAGTGGGCCGGAACATGGGCCGGAGCGTCGGCCCCGGAACATCCGGGCGGGCCCGGGGGGACCGCAAGCACCACGATCAGCAGGGAGCGCATGACGTGCGGCCGGTAGGCAGCAAGTACCTGCTCGAGGAGCCGCTCGGACGCGGCGCCACGGGCACCGTCTGGCGAGCCCGCCAGCGGGAGACCGCGGGCGCCGAGGCGGCCGTCGCCGGTCAGCCCGGCGAGACCGTGGCGATCAAGGTCCTCAAGGAGGAGCTCGCCAACGACGCCGATGTCGTGATGCGGTTCCTGCGGGAGCGCTCGGTCCTGTTGCGGCTCACGCACCCGAACATCGTGCGCACCCGCGACCTGGTCGTCGAGGGCGATCTCCTCGCCCTGGTGATGGACCTGATCGACGGTCCCGACCTGCACCGCTACCTGCGGGCGAACGGCCCGCTCACCCCGGTCGCCGCCTCGCTGCTCACCGCGCAGATCGCCGACGCGCTCGCCGCCAGCCACGCCGACGGCGTCGTCCACCGCGACCTCAAGCCGGCCAACGTGCTGCTCGACGAGCGGGACGGCGGCATGACCCCGATGCTCACCGACTTCGGCATCGCGCGGCTCGCCGACTCCCCGGGCCTGACCCGGACGCACGAGTTCGTCGGCACCCCCGCCTATGTGGCGCCGGAGTCCGCCGAGGGCCGCCCGCAGACCTCCGCCGTGGACATCTACGGCGCGGGCATCCTGCTGTACGAGCTGGTCACCGGCCGCCCGCCGTTCGCCGGGGGCACCGCCCTCGAAGTCCTGCACCGGCACCTCAGCGAGGAGCCCCGCCGCCCCTCCACCGTCCCTGAACCGCTGTGGACGGTCATAGAGCGCTGCCTGCGCAAGGACCCGGACCAGCGGCCCAGCGCCGAGAACCTGGCCCGTGGCCTGCGTACGGTCGCCGCCGGCATCGGCGTCCACGCGAACTCGGCCCAGATCGCCGCCGCCGAAGGGGTGGGCGCCCTGCTCGCCCCCGACCCGGCGCCCACGGCCGTCCCCGAGACCCCCGGCGCCGCCGACCCCACCCAGGTCCTGCCGAGCAACGCGGGCTCGTACGACCCCGGCGCCGCCACCAGCGTGCTCCCGCAGACCGGCGGCCCCGGCGGCAACCAGGGCCACGCCGACCCGACGGCCGTCATGCCGCCCGTACCGCAGCGCCCCGACGGGCCGCCGCAGCCGGACGGCCCGCACCCCTGGCAGTCGCAGCTCCAGGCGGCCCGCGACCGCAACGAGCAGACGCAGGTGCAGTACCTGGACCCCAGCCAGGACCCCCTGCGCCGCCGCCCCCAGCGTCAGCAGCCCCCGCAGCCTTCCCAGCGGCAGCAGCAGCCCCCGCAGCACCGGCAGCAGCCGCTCCAGCAGCAGTACCCGCAGCAGCACCAGCAACAGCCGCAGCGCTACCAGGCCCCGCAGCAGCCCCAGCGCCAGCAGTACGCGCCCCCGCAGCCGCAGCAGCCCCAGCAGCCGGCCCCGCGCCCGCCGCGTGAGCCGCGTCCGCCGAGGCAGCGCAGCTCCAGCCCGATGCGCATCCCCGGTCTCGGCTGCCTCAAGGGCTGCCTGTTCACGATCGTGCTGCTGGTCGTCGCCGGCTGGCTGATCTGGGAGCTGACCCCGCTCCAGGACTGGGTGGCCCAGGGCAAGGGCTACTGGGAAGCGATCGGCGACGCGATCGGCGAGGTCACCGACTGGGTCTCCAAGATCGGCGAGGCCACCGGCGAATCCGGAGGCACCGGCGGCGCCTGACGGCGACGGTCCTACCTACGGCCGTAGGTGCGACCCCTGGGTAGGGCTGGGCGTACGGTCGGTACGGCTGGGCGTACGGTCGAGGGGCTGGAGACCGGCGCCACCCCTGACTCTGTCCCTTTGTCGACTTCTCCGGACCGATTCGGTCCGGAGAAGTGCAGGTTGGCGCCATCTCGGGCACGCACCACCCCGAACGCCGCGTAACTTTGTCGACCGGGGGTCCACCGCCAGCCGCTGAGGGAGCAGTCTTGGCACGGAATATCGGCAGCCGGTACACGGCCCACCAGATCCTGGGGCGCGGCAGCGCCGGCACGGTGTGGCTCGGCGAAGGGCCCGAGGGCCCGGTCGCCATCAAGCTGCTCCGTGAGGACCTCGCGTCCGACCAGGAGCTCGTGGGCCGCTTCGTGCAGGAGCGCACCGCCCTGCTCGGGCTCGACCACCCCCACGTAGTCGCGGTCCGGGACCTCGTGGTGGACGGCAACGACCTCGCCCTGGTGATGACCCTCGTACGCGGCACCGACCTGCGCACCCGCCTGGACCGCGAACGCCGCCTCGCCCCCGAAGCGGCCGTCGCGATCATCGCGGACGTCGCCGACGGCCTGGCCGCCGCCCACAAGGCCCAGGTGGTCCATCGGGACGTCAAGCCCGAGAACATTCTCCTCGACATGGAGGGCCCGCTCGGCCCCGGCGGCTCCCACCCGGCCCTGCTCACCGACTTCGGCGTCGCCAAGCTCATCGACACCCCGCGCCGCACCAAGGCCACCAAGATCATCGGTACGCCGGACTACCTGGCCCCCGAGATCGTCGAGGGCCTGCCGCCGCGCGCCGCCGTCGACATCTACGCGCTCGCGACCGTGCTGTACGAGCTCCTCGCCGGGTTCACCCCCTTCGGCGGCGGCCACCCCGGTGCGGTCCTGCGCCGCCATGTCACCGAGACCGTCGTCCCGCTCCCCGGTATCCCCGAGGAGCTCTGGCAGCTCCTGGTGCAGTGCCTGGCCAAGGCGCCGGCCTCCCGGTTGCGCGCCTCCGAGCTGGCCGTACGGCTCCGGGACCTGCTCCCGCTCCTCGCCGGCATCCCGCCCCTGGACGTGGACGAGCCCGGCGGCGACGAGGCGGAGCAGCAGCCGGCCGCGTACGACGAGCAGCAGTACACCCCGTCCGCCGAGGAGCCGCGCCGCCGCGGGGCGGTCCCGCTGGTGCCCGGCTCGTCCCCGGACTCCAACCGGGACACCCACACGAGCATGCGCGTCCCCGCCCCCGACGAACTGGCCGGCGGCCCCCTGGGCACCGCCCGCGCCCCGCGCTCCCCCGGCAGGCCGCGCCCCGGCTCCGCCCGTAACAAGGCGGCGGCCGTCCGCAAGCGCCGCATCACCCTGGGCGCCGCGGCCCTCCTGCTGTGCGCGGCCGTCGCGGTGGGCGGCTGGTTCGCCGCGGGCGGCGGGGACGGCGACCCGGCGGGGCCCCAGGACAGCGAGAACTCAGCTCCGGCGACCCCGTAGGAAGCCCTTCGGGCGGCCCCTCGGGCAGCCCGTTCCCGGACCGGTCCCCCGGGGGAGGGCAAGCTTCACCCGCCATGCCGTTACGCTGGACCCGTGGCAGTCGTCGATATTTCCGAAGAGCTGAAGTCCCTCTCCTCGACCATGGGGTCGATCGAGGCCGTCCTGGACCTGGATGCGCTGAGGGCGGACATCGCCGCGCTCGAGGAGCAGGCAGCGGCGCCGTCCCTCTGGGACGACCCGGACGCGGCCCAGAAGATCACCAGCAAGCTTTCGCACCTCCAGGCCGAGGTCCGCAAGACCGAGACCCTGCGCGGTCGCATCGACGACCTCGCGGTCCTCTTCGAGCTCGCCGAGGACGAGGGCGACGCCGAGGCGCTCGCCGAGGCCGAGACCGAGCTGGAGTCGGTGCGCAAGGCGCTGGACGAGATGGAGGTGCGTACCCTCCTGTCCGGCGAGTACGACGCCCGCGAGGCCCTGGTGACCGTCCGCGCCGAGGCCGGTGGCGTGGACGCCGCCGACTTCGCGGAGAAGCTCCAGCGCATGTACCTCCGCTGGGCGGAGCGGCACAACTACAAGACCGAGGTCTACGAGACGGCGTACGCGGAAGAGGCCGGCATCAAGTCGACCACCTTCTCCGTCCAGGTCCCGTACGCCTACGGCACCCTCTCCGTCGAGCAGGGCACCCACCGCCTGGTCCGGATCTCGCCCTTCGACAACCAGGGCCGCCGCCAGACGTCCTTCGCGGGCGTCGAGGTGCTCCCGGTCGTCGAGCAGACCGACCACATCGAGATCGACGAGTCCGAGCTGCGCATCGACGTGTACCGCTCCTCGGGCCCCGGCGGACAGGGCGTCAACACCACGGACTCCGCGGTCCGTCTGACCCACCTGCCGACCGGCATCGTCGTCTCCTGTCAGAACGAGCGCTCGCAGATCCAGAACAAGGCGTCCGCGATGAACGTCCTCCAGGCCAAGCTCCTCGAGCGCCGCCGCCAGGAGGAGCAGGCCAAGATGAACGCGCTCAAGGGTGACGGCGGCAACTCCTGGGGCAACCAGATGCGTTCGTACGTCCTCCACCCGTACCAGATGGTCAAGGACCTGCGTACGGAGTTCGAGATGGGCAACCCCGAGGCGGTCTTCAACGGCGAGATCGACGGCTTCGTCGAGGCGGGCATCCGCTGGCGCAAGCAGCGCGAGAAGTAACCTCCGCCGTACGAGGGTTGGGCCCGGACAGGGTACTGTCCGGGCCCGCCTGCGTCGGGGCACCGCCGGGGCGAGTTGAGGGGAGGCTGTGCCCGATGCGTCACAGTCGTGCTGCCGAATACCCGTCAAGAACCTCTATAAGGGTGCCTACTGCACACAACGGCCTTGACGGAATCCTTAACTCTGGCCAGGGTGCTAGAGCAGCGTGCGTATGTCTGGGACAGGTGTGAACCGGGGGACTGGCGGGGTGACCACGACACGACGTGGCCTCGCCGAGGTGATTCCCCGCAGGGCCGTGGCCCCGCATATGGCTGCTCCAATGACGAGATCAGCTACTGGGGGTAGCAACAGATGACGAAGAAGACGCGCATTCGCGTCGCGCGGATAGCCGCTGGTGCGGTTATTGCCGCGGGTGCCTCGCTGACCGCCGCGGGTGCGGCGCAGGCGGTCGGCATCGGTATCGGTGTGGACGGCGGCGGCCTCAGCGCCGACGTGTCGATCCAGACCGAGGACAACCCGATCGGCGGCGCCGACCAGGGTGGCGCGTCCGGTGAGACGTCCACGACGGGTGAGACCACGACGGGTGAGACGTCCACGACGGGTGAGACCACCACGGGTGAGACGTCCACGGGTGAGACGTCCACGACGGGTGAGACCACCACGGGTGAGACGTCCACGGGTGAGACGTCCACGACGGGTGAGACCACCACGGGTGAGACGTCCACGACGGGTGAGACCACCACGGGTGAGACCACGACGGGTGAGACCACCACGGGTGAGACGTCCACCACCGGTGAAACCACGTCCGGCTCGACGGGCACGTCCGGCTCCACCGGCACGTCCGGTTCCACGGGCTCCACCGGCACGTCCGGCTCCACGGGCTCCACCGGTTCGACCGGCTCCACCGGCACGTCGGGCTCCATCGGCGGTGACGACGGGGGCACCGGTACCACCGGCTCCGCCACCGCCGGCTCGGGCACCTCCGGTTCCGCGACCGGTGGCGACGACGCCTGCACCGTCGAGTCCGGTGTCGTCGAGTGCGCCGACAACACGGACACCGACAGCGTCGGCAACCAGCCGGTCGAGCAGAGCAAGGGCAAGGAAGAGCTCGCCGAGACCGGTGCTGCCGAGACCACCTTCCTGGTCATCGGTGCCGCGACGATGATCGCCGGCGGCATCGGCTTCCGCATCCTGCCGCGTCTGGTCGGGGGCGGCCGTACGGTCGCCTAGGACCCGCTGACGGCCGTGTACGGGTGCACCTGAGCCCCGCACACGGCCCGGCCCGGCACAGCGAAAAGGGGCCCGGGAGGCCGTACAGAGCCTCCCGGGCCCCTCTGTGTGCTTGCATGCGCTCCGCGCGCACCGGCTCGCTCCGGCGGCCGTACGCGGACGTTCTCGGCGCCACTCAGGGCGCGGCGGACCCGGGCAGGGCCCAGCGGAAGGCTCCGGCGCGGGTCAGGCGGTCTGGTGGGCCACCAGCGCCAGCGCCGCGAGCAGCACGACCATCAGCGCGATCAGCATGGCCGGGTTCATCCCGGCCAGCGGGCCCTGTCCCTGCTCCTCCAGCATCTGCTGCCGGACGGCACGGCAGACCCGGCAACGGCCCTCGCTCACGGGGGACGCGCAGTTCGCGCACACCAGTCGGTCATAGGTCATGCGCATTCCTCCTCCCGCGCGGCGAAGCCGCTGACTTCTTCTGTCTCCACACAACGCTCCGGGAAACGCAACCGTTCCCCCCACCACTGTGCCAGCTCCCGCCGTTTTCGGCGCGGCCCGCCGGACAAGGGCCGAACGAGGGCCGGACAAGGGATGGTCCGGCCTGATGTGTTCCGGACGGCGGTCTACCATAAATCGCCCATTGTCGGACGCCGCCTGCACGCGTGAGCCCGGTTCGCGTATGGTCACGCTCACCTACTCCCGGCCGACCGTGGTGCATCCGTGATCCGATTCGACAACGTCTCCAAGACCTACCCGAAGCAGACCCGACCGGCTCTGCGCGATGTCTCGCTGGACATCGAGAAGGGTGAGTTCGTCTTCCTGGTGGGCTCCTCCGGCTCCGGCAAGTCGACCTTCATGCGGCTGATCCTGCGCGAGGAGCGCGCCAGCACGGGCATGGTCCATGTGCTCGGCAAGGACCTCGCGCGGCTCTCCAACTGGAAGGTGCCGCAGATGCGCCGCCAGTTGGGAACGGTCTTCCAGGACTTCCGCCTGCTGCCCAACAAGACCGTCGCGCAGAACGTGGCCTTCGCCCAGGAGGTCATCGGCAAGCCGCGCGGTGAGATCCGCAAGGCCGTGCCCCAGGTGCTCGACCTCGTCGGCCTCGGCGGCAAGGAGGAGCGGATGCCCGGTGAGCTCTCCGGTGGTGAGCAGCAGCGTGTGGCGATCGCCCGTGCCTTCGTCAACCGTCCGATGCTGCTGATCGCGGACGAGCCGACCGGCAACCTCGACCCGCAGACCTCCGTCGGCATCATGAAGCTGCTGGACCGGATCAACCGGACCGGCACCACCGTGATCATGGCGACCCACGACCAGAACATCGTCGACCAGATGCGCAAGCGCGTCATCGAGCTCGAACAGGGCCGTCTCGTACGCGACCAGGCACGCGGCGTCTACGGCTACCAGCACTGACCGAGGGCGCCCCCGGGCCCCTCGTGCATGTCGAGCATCGAGTACTGAAAGGACGCCATGCGCGCCCAGTTCGTCCTGTCGGAGATCGGCGTCGGTCTCCGTCGCAACCTCACGATGACCTTCGCCGTCGTGGTCTCCGTCGCCCTCTCGCTCGCCCTGTTCGGGGGCGCGCTGCTGATGCGCGAACAGGTCAGCACGATGAAGGACTACTGGTACGACAAGGTCAACGTCTCGATCTTCCTCTGCAACAAGAACGACGCCAAGGACATGCCCAAGTGTGCGAAGGGCGCGGTCACGGCGGAGCAGAAGGCACAGATCAAGGCCGACCTGGAGAAGATGGAGGCGGTTCAGAAGCCGGTCCACTTCGAGACGGTCGACGAGGCGTACAAGCATTACCAGGAGCAGTTCGGCGACTCCCCGATGGCGGGCAACATCACGCCCGACCAGATGCAGGAGTCCTTCCGCGTCAAACTGAAGGACCCGCAGAAGTACAAGGTCGTCGCGACGGCCTTCGCGGGGCGGGACGGGGTGCAGTCCGTCCAGGACCAGCGGTCCATCCTGGACAACCTCTTCGAGCTGATGAACGGCATGAACGTCGTCGCGATCTACGTGATGATCCTGATGCTGGTCATCGCGTTGATCCTGATCGTCAACACCGTGCGGGTCTCCGCGTTCAGCCGGAGACGTGAGACGGGCATCATGCGCCTGGTAGGGGCCTCCGGCTTCTACATCCAGGCCCCCTTCATCATGGAGGCGGCCGTCGCCGGCCTGATCGGCGGTCTCCTGGCCTGTGCGATGCTGCTCGGCGGCCGGTACTTCCTGATCGACGGCGGCCTCGCGCTCCAGGAGAAGCTGAACCTCATCAACTTCATCGGCTGGGACGCGGTCCTCACCAAGCTCCCGCTGGTGCTCGCGATCGGCCTCCTGATGCCGGCCGTCGCCGCTCTCTTCGCTCTGCGCAAGTATCTGAAGGTATGACTTATGCCTCCTGGGGCGCGCGGGCAACTACCCGTGCGCCCCAGGAGGCTTGTCCTAGACTCGGCGCCATGTCCGGTTGTTCGCACCGCTTCCGGCCCCGCGGCCTCTGCCGCGGGGCGGCCCTGACATTGGTCTTCGGGTGCGTCCTCGCCACCGGCGCGGCGACCGGTTCGCTGCCGCAGGACCCCGACCCCCTCCCCGAACTCCCGGCGCGTGCCGTCGCCTCCACCCTGGCCCCGGTCGACCGCGAGCAGATCGAGGACGCCGCGGCGAAGGCCGAGGCGGACGGGAAGTCCGTGAAGGAGGCGGCCGGGGAGGTCGTCAGCCGCAGCGGGGACCGCTGGGGCGCGGTCTACGACGAGCAGGAGTACGAGGAGTTCGAGCAGGCCCTGGACGGCTCGTACCTGGGCGTCGGCCTCTCCGCCCGCCGCACCGCGAGCGGGGGCGTCGCCGTCTCCCGGGTCCAGCCCGGGGGCCCCGCCGACCGGGCCGGCATCCGCGAGGGCGACCTGCTCCGCACCATCGACGGCCGCCGCGTCGACCAGCGCCCCGTCCCCGAGGTGGTCGCCTTACTCCGCGGTGACGGTACGGGGGCCGAGGAGGGCACCCGCGTCACCCTCGGTCTCGTACGGGAGGGAAATCCCTCCACACGGACGCTGGAGCGCGCCCGGCTGACCCCCGAGGCGGTCACCGTGAGCCGTCTGGGCACCGGCCCCTCCTCGGCGCTCCTCGTCAAGGTCGCCGCCTTCACCAAGGGGACCGGCGAGGAGGTGAGGGACGCGGTCCGCGGGGCGCCCGGGGACGCCGGGATACTCCTCGACCTCCGCGCCAACTCCGGAGGCCTGGTCACCGAGGCCGTCACCGCCGCCGCCGCCTTCCTGGACGGCGGCCTGGTCGCCACGTACGACGTACGCGGCGACCAGCAGGCGCTGTACGCCGACCCGGGCGGTGACACCGAGCGGCCCGTGGTGGTCCTGGTCGACGGCGGCACGATGAGCGCGGCCGAGCTGCTGACCGGCGCGCTCCAGGACCGGGGCCGCGCGGTCACCGTCGGCTCGCGCACCTTCGGCAAGGGCTCGGTGCAGATGCCCAGCGAGTTGCCGGGCGGTTCGGTGGCCGAGCTGACCGTGGGCCACTACCGCACTCCGGCGGGCCGCAGCGTCGAGGGCCGGGGCATCACCCCCGACCTGGTGGTGCGGGAGAGGGCCCAGCAGCGGGCCGAGACGGTATTGAGTGGCCTCGGGGGTGGGTCGTAGTGCGAAAATGACCGCACTATGGCTAAGGAAAAAGACACCGGGCGCAAGATGGTCGCGCAGAACAAGAAGGCGCGGCACGACTACACGATCCTCGACACCTACGAGTGCGGCCTCGTCCTCATGGGCACCGAGGTGAAGTCCCTGCGCATGGGCCGGGCCTCCCTGGTCGACGGGTTCGTCCAGATCGACGACCACGAGGCGTGGCTGCACAACATCCACGTACCCGAGTACGTCCAGGGCACCTGGACCAACCACGCGGCCAAGCGCAAGCGCAAGCTGCTCCTCCACCGGGCCGAGATCGACAAGCTGGAGTCGAAGTCCCAGGAGAGCGGCCACACGATCGTGCCGCTCGCCCTGTACTTCAAGGACGGCCGGGTCAAGGTCGAGATCGCGCTGGCGAAGGGCAAGAAGGAGTACGACAAGCGCCAGACGCTCCGCGAGAAGCAGGACACGAGGGAGACGAACCGCGCCATCTCGGCCGCCCGCCGGCGGCAGCGCAGCGCCTGAGGGGCCCCTGCGGGGGAATACGCTGGCATCGTCCCTCGTTGTTAACGTACGATGGGCCGTGCACCTCAGCGAAGGTGCGCGTTTTGAAAAATCAACATGGGGATGATCGGTTTCGACAGCGGATGTCGAAGCAGGGGAAGCGAGTCGAGGAAGCGGCAATGATCTCGTAAACCATATGTCGCAAACAATAATCGCCAATTCCAAGCGCGATTCCTCCGCCTTCGCCCTCGCTGCCTAATTAGCAGCTAAGCGAAGACTCTGCGGAGTGTCAGCCCGGGGGTGATCCCGACCCGGATCCTGGCATCAACTAGGGATCTAAACTTCTCGGCCCGGCCACGGGGCCGAGAAGGAAATCAAACAGTGGCTGAGCCTGTCGGAGGCTTGTTCGCGTGACCTCCGGGGCCGAGAAAAGCGCAGCGAACTGCACTCGGAGAAGCCCTGGTTCCGCACCGTTGGACGCGGGTTCGATTCCCGCCATCTCCACCACCCCATGTAGACCTCTGCCCCGCGAGTCCGCTCGCGGGGCAGAGGTTTTTTCATACCGTCTTTCAGGCCAGCGAGCGGGTGAGCCAGGCCACTTCCTTGGCGCCTTCCATGGAAACGCGGTCCTGCTCGAACCCGAGCTTCTCCAGGACGCGGAGCGACGGCGTGTTCCATGTGCCGACGGTGGACCAGAGCCGCTTCCGCCCGGTCGCGCCGGCGGCCTCGTTCCGGCACGCACACGGGCGCGGCTACGCCACCGAGGCGGCCCGCGCGGCGGCTTCGAGGAGGTCATGAATCACGGCTGGATCATGACACTCGCCCCGCCGTCCAGCCCGATGGCGCAGATCAGCATCATCACCGGTGACGTGACGGCCTCCGTCACCCCCGACCTGAGCGTGGAGGTCGACGACGTGGACGCGGCCTACGCGGTCGTGCGGGAGAGCGGTGCGGAGATCGTCCATCCGCTGCAGGACGAGGAGTGGGGTGTGCGGCGGTTCATGGTCCGTGATCCCAACGGCCGCGTGGTCAATGTGCTGAGCCACCGCTGACCACCACCCGGACTCCGTCGGCGGGCCGGGATCCCGGAGACCCTCCGCCGTGCCTGAATCCCGCGGCCGCGACGGCCAGGGCGAGGGCCGCCGCGACCATCGGAGCGGCGTAGCCGGAGACCGTGCCCGCGTGCTCCACCAGCCAGCCGCCCGTGGCCGCGCCGACCGCCACCCCGCCCAGCAGCGCGGTGACCGAGAGCGTCATGCCCTCGTTCAACCGGCCCGCAGGCGTGGCGCGCTGGACCAGTGTCATGCCCGTGACCATGGTGGGCGCGGTCGCCGCGCCCGCGAGCAGCAGGCAGAGCGCCAGGACCGGCAGGGAGGCGGTCGAGGTGGTGGCGAGCAGCGGCAGGGACATCAGCGCGGTCATCGCGGTCAGGCAGAGCAGCAGCCTGCGGTGGGCGTTCCGTGCGGGCCGCAGCGAGCCGTAGAGCAGCCCCGCCGCACAGGACCCCGCCGCCTGGAGCGCCAGGATGGCGCCTCCGGCATGGGCGATGGAGACGACCTCAAGCGCCCCGAACACCGCCCCCGTGGCGAGGAGGACCGCCATCAGCGCGGGCATGCCGGGCGTACGGAGGGGGGAGACGGCCGTTCGCGTACGAGGGGTCGGCGGCGGTTCCGTCGCCCGCTGGGCGGCGAAGACCAGGACCCCGGTCATCAGCAGGAACGCGCCCACCAGCGTGCCCGCCTCCGGGAACAGCGCTCCGCAGAGCGTCGCCGCGAGGACCGGGCCGAGCATGAAGCAGAGCTCGTCGGCGGCCTGCTCGAAGGAGTTCGCGGTGTGCAGGGCCGCCGCGTCGCCCCGGTGGAGGTGCGCCCAGCGGGCCCGGGACATCCCGCCGGTGTTGGGGGTGGTCGCGGTGGCGGCGTACGCGACGAAGAGCGTCCAGGCCGGGGCGTCGTGGTGGACGCAGAGCACCAGCGCGAGGGAGCCGAGCACGGCGAGCGCGGTCGCGGGCACCGCGATCCTGGCCTGCCCGTAGCGGTCCACCAGCCGGGCGGTGAAGGGCGCGACGACCGCCGTCGCGGCGAGGCCCGTCGCGGTGACGGCCCCGGCGAGCGCGTACGAGCCCCGGGACCCGGCGATCATGATGACCGCGCTGACGCTGAGCATCCCCATAGGGAGCCGGGCGATCAGGTTGCCCGCGGTGAAGGCGCGGGCGCCGGGGGTGGCGAGCAGTCGGAGGTAGGGGTTGGCGGAGGGGCGTCGCAGCGCCCGGCGGGGTACGTGCTCCGGTGCCGTACGCCCTCCGCGCTCCGGCGCGTCGCGGGGGGCCGCGACGAGCTGGCCGCCGGCGACGGTGAGCAGCGCGGTGGGGGGAGGGGCCGTGCGTGTGGCGGGGGATCTCGGCATGGGCCCAGCCTCGCCGCGTCCCGCCGCCCCGGTCCAACACCTTCTCGCCGCTCATTCACGCACCCCTGTTGTGAATGGTCCGCCGCGTTGTAGATTCGCGGCGTGCCCGCCCCCGACATCGACCCCCGGCTCCTGCGCGCCTTCCTCGCCGTCGCCGAGGATCTGCACTTCACCCGGGCCGCCGCCCGGCTCTTCGTCGCCCAGCAGGCGCTGAGCAGGGACATCCGCCGACTGGAGCGCGAGCTCGGCGCGGAGCTGTTCGTCCGCACCACCCGGCAGGTCGCGCTCGCCCCGGACGGCGAGCGTCTGCTCCCGTACGCCCGCCGGGTGCTCGACGCGCACGACGGACTCGTCGCGGCCTTCAGCGGCGGGCCCGCCCGGCCCCTGCTGGTCGACCTCAACAGCGAGGGGACGACCGCCGCCCGGGTGCTTGAGCGGGCCCGTGAACTCGCCCCCGAGTGCGAGCTGATGGCGCGGTTCGAGTCCGGGCTGACCTGG
Source organism: Streptomyces sp. CB00316 (assembly GCF_001905595.1). Taxonomy (GTDB): domain Bacteria; phylum Actinomycetota; class Actinomycetes; order Streptomycetales; family Streptomycetaceae; genus Streptomyces. The sequence goes on from NZ_LIXI01000001.1 coordinate 68,801, forward strand.
GCCGCCTCCGAGATCCTGGCCGGCCGGCTGGACGTCTCCTTCGGCCGGGCCGCCGGGCTCGCCCCCGGGGTGCGCGCCGGGCTCTCCGTACACCCGGTGCGGTACGAGCCGATGGCCCTGATGCTGCCCGCCACCCATCCCCTCGCCGGGCGCGCGTCCATTCCTCTGTCCGAGCTGTCCGGGACGACCGTCTACGCGGGGGCGGGCAACGAGCGCACGCGGGAGTGGACGGAGCTCGCGGCGCTGCTGTTCGCCGCGTGGGGCATCGACCTGGCCCCGCCTGTTCCGCTCGCCGTCGGGGTGGCCGAATTTCAGCGTGTCATCGCCAAGGCGGGGCACCCGGTCCTGGCCGTGGTGGACTTCCCGCCGCTCCCGGGGGCCGTGGTCCGCCCGCTGGTCGATCCCGTTCCGCTTTCGCCGCTGATGCTGGTCTGGCGCAAAGGTCTGAACCACCCCGGTGTAGACGCGCTGCGTACGGCGTCGTCCCAGCTGGGTACTGCAAAAGGCTGGCTCGCACCTCCGTCCGGCGCCTGGCTGCCGGAGGGCGATCTGACACTGATGCGCAACCGTTCCTGATCAACTCCGACAAGGGGGACCTGGGCGTCAATGTCGTGCGCCGCATTCGTCCCCCGGGTGTATGGATGCCAGTCCTCGTTGACGGATTGGGGCCCGTCCACCAGTGGAGAATCGGTCAATTTTCGGCGCCTGTCCTTGAGTGGGGGATGGGCTACATCTGTGGACAACTGGCGCGAAGATTCCCGAACCGGGCATACGCGTGAACCCAATGACGTCACGATCCAGCTGGACGGTCCCGGGCGTCAGCTCGCCGAACTGCCCGGAGCCCGCACCGCCGGGCCCTTCCGACGGTCCGGTCTCCGTCGACGAGAGCGGCCGCCGCAGCAAGACCTACCGCCGGCTCGGCTGGTGGTCGCATCGCTCTGTGCCGCGTACGCCGCGACGCTGGTCTTCGCCGTCCTCGGCGGCAACTCCACCGCCCCCTGGCTGCTGCTCTCCGGGCCGCAGGAGGAGGCGAAGGCGGAGGAGGCCGAGGTGCTTCCCGCGCCGACCGCCCCCGTTTGGAGCCCACCGCCACGACGAGCGCTCCCGCCGAGTCACCGGAGCCTCCGGTGGAAGAAGAGAGCGCCCTCCAATTGACGCACCCGCCCCGCGGGGCAGGAACGACCGGTCGAAGCGGACCGCGGGCAGGCACACCGGGCCCGGGGCGCCCATCAGGCCGCGCACCGCACGGAAGCGGAACGCCCGCAAGCGGCCCCGGCGCAAGCTCCCCATGCGCTACCTCCTGCCCTCCATGCTGCTGGTCGCGCCTGCTGGGTCCTGGGCATGGCCCACCAGGAAGGCGTCTGCATCCTGACCGCCGCCACGCTCTACGACCGGCTCTGGTCGGTGGACGCCCTGAGCGAGAACGTGCCCTGGCTGCTGGAGAGCTGGATACCCGTCCTGCTCGTCACCTGGGGCCCGCATCGCGCTCTGCGTCCTGGTCTCCGGCTGGGCCGAGGACGTGCGGCCAAGCGCCGGCCGCGGTGATGGCCGGACGGCAGACCGTAGGGGCTTCCGCAGGGGGCATCTCACCGGGCCGCCTCCGGCCCGGTGAGAGCAAGGTTGCCCACCGGTCACCTCACGGCACGGCACCGAAACGCGCGCTCCCTAGCGTCGGCACGACACCCCGCAGCGACGGGGACACCACCCCGACCCCCCTGTGGAGGCGTGTGATGGCAGGCCGTTGGATCGAGACCTGGGAGCCGGAGGACGAGACGTTCTGGCGGGAGAAGGGCGAGCGCGTCGCCCGCCGCAACCTCTGGTTCTCCGTGCTCTCCGAGCACATCGGATTCTCCGTCTGGACCCTGTGGTCGGTGATGGTCCTGTTCATGGGACCGGAGTACGGCGTCGACCCGGCCGGGAAGTTCTTCCTGATCTCCACCGCCACCCTGGTCGGCGCGCTGGTGCGGGTGCCGTACACCTTCGCGGTCGCCCGGTTCGGCGGCCGCAACTGGACGATCTTCACCGCGGTGAGCCTGCTGGCCCCGACACTCGCCGCCTTCTGGGTGATGGAACCGGGGACCTCGTACGGCACGTTCGTGGCGGTCGCCGCGCTCACCGGGATCGGCGGCGGCAACTTCGCCTCCTCGATGACCAACATCAACGCCTTCTTCCCGCTCCGCGAGAAGGGCTGGGCGCTCGGCCTCAACGCGGGCGGCGGCAACATCGGCGTCCCCGTGGTCCAGCTCATCGGCCTCCTCGTCATCGGCACCCTGGGCGCGGCCCACCCCCGGCTCGTGCTCGGCGTCTACATCCCGCTGATCGTGGTGGCCGCCGTCTGCGCCGCGCTGTACATGGACAACCTCCGGCCCGTACGCAACGACACCGGGGCGGCCAAGGAGGCCATCCGCGACCCGCACACCTGGATCATGTCGACGCTCTACATCGGCACCTTCGGCTCGTTCATCGGCTACAGCTTCGCCTTCGGCCTGGTCCTCCAGACCCAGTTCGGCCGCACCCCGCTCCAGGCCGCCTCGCTCACCTTCATGGGCCCGCTGCTCGGCTCCCTGATCCGCCCCTTCGGCGGTCGGCTCGCCGACCGGCACGGCGGCGCCCGGATCACGCTGGCCGCCTTCGCCGCGATGGGAGCCGCCACCACGGTCGTCATCTACGCCTCCGCCACCGCGTCCCTCCCCGTCTTCCTCGTAGGCTTCACCGCCCTGTTCGTCCTGACGGGGCTGGGCAACGGATCGACGTACAAGATGATCCCCGGCATCTTCCACGCCCAGGCGATCGAGAAGGGCCTCGACGGCGAGGCGGCCGCCGCCCACGGACGGCGGCTCTCCGGCGCCGCCATGGGCTTCATCGGGGCCGTCGGCGCCCTCGGCGGCCTCGCGATCAACCTCGCCTTCCGTCAGTCCTTCCAGACCTCCGGCACCGGGACGGCCGCCTTCTGGTCCTTCCTCGCCTTCTACGCCGTCTGCTCCGCCCTCACCTGGGTGGTATACCTTCGCCGCCCCGCGCCCGTGCCCGCGAAGGCTCAGGTCGGTTACGCAGAGGTGTAGCAGCCGTCCAGGAGGGCGACGATCCGGCGACGAGCGACGTAACGGCGGGGAAATACGGGGGAACCGAGCCTGTCACGCACCGTTGGCAGTCTCGGACCTCCGCACATCGCGCACCAGCAGGACCACGAGAGCCGGGAACACGCCATGCAGGACGACGAGACCACGCACGGCCCCCTCGCGGGCTTCACGGTCGGAGTGACCGCGGCCCGCCGCGCCGAGGAGCTCGCCACCCTCCTCAAGCGGCGCGGCGCCGCCGTCCAGCACGCCCCCGCCCTGCGGATCGTTCCGCTCGCCGACGACAGCGAACTCCTCCACGCGACGACGGAGTTGATCGCCCACGCCCCCGACGTGGTGGTCGCCACCACCGCGATCGGCTTCCGGGGCTGGGTCGAGGCCGCCGACGGCTGGGGCATCGGCGACGCGCTCCTGGAGCGGCTGCGCGGCGTCGAACTCCTCGCCCGCGGTCCCAAGGTCAAGGGCGCGGTCCGGGCCGCCGGGCTGGCCGAGGCCTGGTCACCCGGGTCCGAATCGATGGCCGAGGTTCTCGACCGGCTCCTCGGCGAGGGCGTCGAGGGCCGCCGCATCGCCCTCCAGCTGCACGGCGAACCGCTCCCCGGCTTCATCGAGTCCCTCCAGGCGGCGGGCGCCGAGGTCGTCGGCGTCCCCGTCTACCGCTGGATGCCGCCGCAGGACATCGCCCCGCTCGACCGGATGCTCGACGCCACCGCCGCCCGGGCCCTGGACGCCGTCACCTTCACCAGCGCCCCCGCCGCCGCCTCGTTCCTGGGCCGCGCCGAGGTCCGCGGGCTGCTCCCGGAGATCCTGGGCGCCCTGCGCGACGACGTCCTGGCCGCCTGTGTCGGACCGGTCACCGCCCTGCCGCTCCAGGCCCGTGGCATCCCCACCGTCCAGCCCGAACGCTTCCGCCTGGGCCCTCTCGTCCAGCTCGTCTGCGCCCAACTCCCCACCAGCGCGCGGGTCCTGCCCATCGCCGGCCACCGCGTCGAGATCCGCGGCCACGCCGTGCTGGTCGACGACGAACTGCGCGCGGTGCCGCCCGCGGGCATGGCCCTCCTGCACGTCCTGGCCCGCCGCCCCGGCTGGGTGGTGGCCCGCGCCGACCTGCTGCGGGCCCTGCCCGGCAGCGGCACCGACGAGCACGCGGTGGAGACGGCGATGGCCCGGCTGCGCTCCGCGCTGGGGGCGCCGAGGCTGATCCAGACCGTCGTCAAACGCGGCTACCGGCTGTCGCTGGACCCGGCGGGGGACACGCCGGGCGCACGCTGAGCGGTGACCCTGCCGTCCGACGCCGACGCCGACGCCGACGGGGCCCGGCGCACATGCAGATGGCCGTCCAGCGGGAACTCCGGCGGCAGGGCGTCCAGCAGTTCCGCGAAGGCGTAGCCCGACTTCTCCGCCACCCGGCAGGACGCCACGTTGTCCACATGGTGCAGCAGCTCCAGCCGGACCAGTCCCTCGGCGGCGAAGGCCGTGAACGCCCAGTCGGTGAGCGCCTCCAGGGCCCGGGGTGCCACCCCTTGCCCGCGCGCCCGCGCCGCCGTCCAGTACCCGACCTCGGCCCGCTCGGGGCCGGGGCCCGGCCGCTTCAGCGCGAGGTTGCCGACCAGTTCCCCGCCCCGGCCCGTGTCCGTCACGGCGAAGCTGAACCGGGTGCCCGACTCCCACCCCTCGTACTGCGACTCCAGCCAGCGCGCGGCCTCTTCGGGCGTGGAGACGGGCAGCCGCACCCACTGCCGCATCACCGGATCGTCGTACGCCTCCAGCAGCGCCGGTACGTCCTCCTCGCACCAGGGGCGCATCAGCAGCGTGCCGGCGGTGAGCATGATGTCCGGCCCGGGCGTCCCCCCGGGCGTTCCCCCGTGATCGTTCATGCCGTCACGGTAGCGGGGGTTACGGCGCGGCCCCGCCGGGGGCACTCTGGAGGGTGGCATCCGACCGGTGACCCCGAGGCGGTGACAGGCGCATGGCGGCGGGCAGGGGCGCGTACGTGTGGCGGTTCGACTCCGGCCGGATCTGTCTCGACCTGGTGGCCACCGGGCCCGCGGGCGGGACACCCCGCGCCCGGGAACAGCTCGACGGGCCGGGGCGGCTCGCCGACTGGCTGACCGCCGCCCGGCTCGTCCCGCCGGGCACGGTCCTGCGCACGCTGGACGCCACCTGGCTGACCCGGTTCCGCGAGCTGCGGGCGGATGTGGACCGGCTGATGTCGGCCCAACTCGCCCTGGCGGAAGGCGGTGTTGACCCGACGAGGACCCAACTGGGGCGACCCGGCTACGGAAGCGCCCTGGACCGGGTCAACTCCCTCGCCGCGGAGGCCCCGCCGGGGCCGCGTGCGGTGCGCGGCGAGGGCGGGACGCTGCTCTGGACCCTGAGCGCCGAACCCGGCTGCGCGGGGCTCCTCGCGGTCGTGGCGCGGGACGCCGTGGACCTGCTCACCGACCCGGCGGCGCGGGCCGCGCTGCGCCGCTGTGCGGGCGGTGCGTGCCACCGGCTCTACCTGGACACCTCGCGCGGGGGCCGGCGCCGCTGGTGCTCCGGCGAGGTCTGCGGCAACCGCGAACGGGTCGCCCGGCACCGGCGCCGGAGGATCTCGGCGAAAGAAATATGAAGCCACGTTGAATGATCCGGCACCGGCTCCCGTATCCATCCCCGAAGAGCTCCATTCAGGGTCTCGACCAGGAGGTTCGGGTGCGCAAGGATGCGGCCGTGGCCGATGACCGTCCGCACAGGGCTCGACATCGCAGTGAGCCGCCCACGCCCTCTGACGGGATACCCGACGAAGAGCTGATGCGGGCGCTCTACCGCGAACACGCCGGGCCGCTGCTCGCGTATGTCCTCCGGCTCGTGGCGGGCGACCGCCAACGGGCCGAGGACGTGGTGCAGGAGACGCTCATCCGTGCCTGGAAGAACGCCGGCCGGCTCAACCGGGCCACCGGCTCCGTCCGCCCCTGGCTGGTGACGGTCGCCCGGCGCATCGTCATCGACGGCCACCGCAGCCGGCAGGCCCGGCCGCGCGAGGTCGATCCGTCGCCGCTGGAGGTCATTCCCGCGGAGGACGAGATCGACAAGGCGCTGTGGCTGATGACGCTCTCGGACGCGCTCGACGATTTGACGCCCGCGCACCGGGAAGCATTGGTCGAGACCTACTTCAGGGGACGTACGGTGAACGAGGCGGCCGAGGTGCTCGGCATCCCCAGCGGCACTGTGCGGTCCCGGGTCTTCTACGCACTCCGCTCGATGAAGCTCGCACTCGAAGAGAGGGGGATCACGGCATGAGCGACCAGCAGTGGCAGCCGTTCGGGCCCCGGCCTCCGGGGCCCCGTAGGCCCACCGGTCCCTCGCACCCCCCGCACTCCCCCTATCCCGCGGGTCCTGCACACCCCTCAGGGCCCGCGTACCTCTCCGGCCCCGGGCAGCCCGCGGGTCCGGGGTATCCGGCCGCCCCCGGGCACCCCACCGGCCCCGAGCCGCCGTATCCCGGGGAGCCCGAAGGGCCCGAGCACGACGCGGCCGCCTCCTATGTCCTGGGCATCCTGGACGACGGCCAGGCGAGCGCGTTCGAGGCCCATCTCGCGGGCTGCGCCCGGTGTTCCGCCCATCTGGACGAGTTCGCCGGGATGGAGCCCATGCTCGCGATGCTGGCCGAGGCGCCGGCGACCGCGCCCGGGGCCCGTCCCGTACCGCACGTTCCCGAGCGGCCCGCGCCCAAGGTGCTCGGCGGGCTGATGGACGAGGTCGCGCACCGCAGGCACCGGCGTACGAAGCGGAGCAGGTATCTGATCGCCGCGGCGGCCGCCCTGATCATCGGCGGGCCGGTCGCGGCCGTCGCCGTCACGGCGGGCGACGAGGGCGGCGGCTCCGTCGCCGTCAGGGACCCGCACCCCACCAGCCCGGCCGAGGACGCCTTCTTCCAGCACATGACGGAGAAGGTGACGGCCACCGACCCCACCACCCGGGTCGGCGCGACGGTCGGGATGGAGGAGAAGGCGTGGGGCACCCACACGGTCCTGGAGCTGAAGAACGTCAAGGGGCCGCAGAAGTGCACGCTCGTCGCTGTCTCCAAGACCGGGGAGGAGGAGGTCGTCACCTCCTGGTCCGTTCCGACCTGGGGGTACGGCATCGAGGGCTCGACGCACGAGTCGGCGAAGAACCCGCTGTACGTCCACGGCGGCGCGGCGATGGCGCGCGAGGACATCGACCGGTTCGAGGTACGCACGTTCGACGGGGAGCGGCTGGTGGAGATCGGCGCCTGAGCGGACCCGGCCGCCCGGGCGCGTCACCTTCCGACGCGTAATCGCAACACGCGTAGCGGTGGACGGCAGGTGCGCCCGGGCCCCCCTTCGCATAGGGTTGACGGCTGCCCGATGCACGTCAGAAGGGGGCCTCGGTGGCCGCGCAGGATGCCGCTGTCGATTCGCTGCGGGACCGGGAGATCGGTGTCGAACAGGATCATCTGGACCGCGTTTACCACCGTCTCGAAGAGAAGATCGACGAGGCGGAATTTCTCATGCACGACGCCGTCAAACGCGGGCAGGTCGGCACGCCCGGCGCCCTCGCCGAACGGGACGCCCAGGTCTTCCGGGCGGGCGTCCACCTCAACCGGCTGAACAACGAGTTCGAGGACTTCCTCTTCGGGCGGATCGACCTGCTCCTCGGCAAGGACGGTGAGCGCGGCCCGGACGGCGCGTTCACCTCCGTCGAGCCGGCCGACGACGCCGTACGGGAGGACGCCACCGCGGACATCGCCGAGACGCTCCACATCGGCCGGATCGGTGTCCTGGACTCCGACTACGCGCCGCTGGTGATCGACTGGCGGGCCCCGGCCGCCGCCCCGTTCTACCGCTCCACCCCGAAGGAGCCCGGCCGCGTCGTACGCCGCCGGGTCATCCGCTCCAAGGGCCGCAAGGTCCTCGGGGTCGAGGACGACCTGATGCGGCCGGAACTGACGGCGTATCTGGACGGCGAGAAGCTGCCGGTGATCGGCGACGGCGCGCTGATGGCGGCCCTCGGCCAGGCCCGAAGCCACACCATGCGGGACATCGTCGCCTCCATCCAGGCCGAGCAGGACCTGGTGATCCGGGCCCCCGCCGCCTCCGTCACCGAGGTCACCGGCGGCCCCGGCACCGGCAAGACGGCCGTGGCCCTGCACCGGGCCGCCTACCTCCTCTACCAGGACCGGCGGCGGTACGCGGGCGGCATCCTCGTCGTCTCCCCGACCCCGCTCCTGGTCGCGTACACCGAGGGCGTGCTGCCCTCGCTCGGCGAGGAGGGCCAGGTCGCGATCCGTGCGGTCGGCTCGCTCTCGGACGAGGCGGCGGGCGTCGAGGGCGCCACCACCTACGACGAACCGGCCATCGCCCGGATCAAGGGCTCCTCGCGGATGCTCCATGTGCTGCGCAAGGCGGCCCGGGGCGCCCTGGAGGTGCCGAAGGCCCCCCACGACGGTGGCCAGCTCTCCTTCGGCGAGGAGCCGGCGCAGAGCGCCGCGACCGTCACCCCGACCCGGTTGCGCGTCGTCGCCTTCGGCGCCCGGGTCGAGCTGGAGGCCGACGAGCTCCAGCGCATCCGGAACAACGTGCTCAGCGGCACCGCCCCCGTCAACCTGCTGCGCCCGCGCGCCCGCAAGCTGCTGCTGGACGCCCTGTGGAGCAAGTCCTCCGGGCGTGGCCGCTACACGGACCCGCAGCTCGCGGCGGAGCTGCGGTCCTCCTTCGACGAGGACGTCTCCACCGAGACGCCGTTCCTGGAGTTCCTGAACGCGTGGTGGCCCGAGCTGACCCCGCGCCGGGTGCTGGCCGCGATGGCCGACGAGAAGCGGCTGGCCCGCTGGTCCCGGCGCATCCTCAACCAGGGCGAGGTGCGCCGCCTGGCGCGCTCCCTGAAGCGGCTGGACGCGGACGGCAGCGGTCCGCTCTCCGTCCACGACGTGGCGCTGCTGGACGAGCTCCAGGCCCTGCTGGGCACGGTGGTCCGGCCGAAGCGGAAGCGTGAGATGGACCCGCTGGACCAGCTCTCCGGCCTGGAGGAGCTGATGCCGCAGCGCGAGGAGACCCAGTGGGAGCGGGCCGAACGGCTCGCGGCGGAGCGCACGGAGTACGCGCACGTCATCGTCGACGAGGCGCAGGACCTCACCCCCATGCAGTGGCGGATGGTGGGCCGCCGGGGCCGCCACGCCACCTGGACGATCGTCGGCGACCCGGCGCAGTCCTCCTGGTCCGACCCGGACGAGGCGTCCGCGGCCCGGGACGAGGCGCTCGGCTCCCGGCCCCGCCGCCGCTTCACCCTCACCGTCAACTACCGCAACCCGGCCGAGATCGCGGAGCTGGCCGCCAAGGTGCTGGCGCTCGCCATGCCCGGCATGGAGTCCCCGTCGGCGGTCCGCTCGACCGGGGTGGTGCCGCGCTTCGTGCCGGTCGTGGACGGCGACCTGGCCGCCACGGTCCGCGAGGAGGCGCGTCGGCTGCTGGCGGAGGTGGACGGCACGGTCGGCGTGGTCGTGGCGATGAACCGGCGCGCCCAGGCCCGCGAGTGGCTCGCGGAGCTGGGGGAGCGGGTGGTGGCGCTGGGCAGCCTGGAGGCCAAGGGCCTGGAGTACGACGCCACGGTGGTGGTCTCGCCCGCGGAGATCGCGGACGAGTCACCGGCCGGGCTGCGGGTGCTGTACGTGGCGCTGACGAGGGCCACGCAGCAGCTCACGGTGGTCTCGGGGGAGCGGGACATGCCGGACGAGGACGGGGTGCCGGACCTGCTGCGGGAGTGACGGGGCCGGGTCGGCCCGTCGTACGGGAGTCGTTTTTCCGGGGTCTTTGTTACCGTGGTACTGGCACCGGCTCGATCCAAGCCCCCGGGCCCAACCTTCGTCGCTTCGAGCGACCACTTGCCGCGAGGCGAGCATGGCGGGTCGGTGCCACCTGAGTGAAGAGGACAGACCCGCGTCACCTGTTGGTGGCGCGGGTCTGTTCTTGTTCCAGGGGTCTTTATCTGTCGCGAACCCCGTTGGGGGTTCCGCTGAACGGGTGACTTCTCGTATGGTGGAAAATACTTTCCGAAAGAGGATGCTCATTACCGGCTACCAGTCGGTAGGTGCGACGATCGGGAAGCGTGACCGGAACGAGGGTTCCGGATACGAAGCACTGAAGCTTGAGGAAAGCGAAGGACTCGGCCATGGCAACGGCGCCCAGCGTCTCGTACTCGATGACGGTCAGGCTGGAGGTGCCCGCGAGTGGCACCGCGGTCTCCCAGCTCACCACGGCCGTGGAGTCGTCGGGGGGTTCGGTCACCGGCCTCGACGTGACCGCATCCGGCCACGAGAAGCTCCGGATCGACGTCACGATCGCCGCTTCCTCCACCTCGCACGCGGACGAGATCGTCGAAGGTCTGCGCGACATCGAGGGCGTCGTGCTGGGCAAGGTCTCCGACCGTACGTTCCTCATGCACCTCGGCGGCAAGATCGAGATGGCGTCCAAGCACCCCATCCGCAACCGTGACGACCTCTCGATGATCTACACCCCGGGCGTCGCCCGGGTCTGCATGGCCATCGCCGAGAACCCCGAGGACGCCCGCCGCCTCACCATCAAGCGCAACTCCGTCGCGGTCGTGACGGACGGCTCCGCGGTGCTCGGCCTCGGCAACATCGGCCCGATGGCCGCGCTGCCCGTCATGGAGGGCAAGGCGGCCCTCTTCAAGCGCTTCGCCGGCATCGACGCCTGGCCGATCTGCCTGGACACCCAGGACACCGACGCGATCGTCGAGATCGTCAAGGCGATCGCCCCCGGCTTCGCGGGCATCAACCTGGAGGACATCTCCGCACCCCGCTGCTTCGAGATCGAGGCCCGGCTGCGTGAGGCGCTGGACATCCCCGTCTTCCACGACGACCAGCACGGCACCGCCATCGTCGTCCTGGCCGCCCTGACCAACGCCCTGCGCGTGGTGGGCAAGAGCATCGGGGACGTACGGGTCGTCATGTCCGGTGCCGGGGCCGCCGGTACGGCCATCCTCAAGCTCCTGATCGCCGCGGGCGTCAAGCACGCCGTCGTCGCCGACATCCACGGCGTCGTGCACGCCGGACGCGAGGACCTCGTCGCCGCGTCCCCCGACTCGCCGCTGCGCTGGATCGCCGACAACACCAACCCCGAGGGCGTCACCGGCACTCTCAAGGAGGCCGTCGTCGGCGCCGACGTCTTCATCGGCGTCTCCGCCCCGAACGTCCTGAACGGCGACGACGTCGCGGCGATGGCGGACGGCGCGATCGTGTTCGCGCTCGCGAACCCGGACCCCGAGGTCGACCCGGCGATCGCCCGCCAGACTGCCGCCGTCGTCGCCACCGGACGCTCCGACTTCCCCAACCAGATCAACAACGTGCTGGTCTTCCCGGGTGTCTTCCGCGGCCTGCTGGACGCTCAGTCCCGCACCGTCAACACGGAGATGATGCTCGCCGCAGCCGGAGCCCTCGCCGACGTGGTCGCCGAGGAAGAGGTCAACGCGAACTACATCATCCCCTCCGTCTTCAACGACAAGGTCGCCGGCGCGGTCGCCGGAGCCGTCCGCGCGGCCGCCAAGGCCGCGGCGGGCACCGGAACGGAATCCCTCACCTCCGTCTGAGCCCACCTGTTCCCATCCGGTCCCACCTGTTTCGCCGCACCCTCAAGGGGTACGCGCGGAACGCCCCGGGCCGCACCCGCCCGTGCCGCACGGCGCGTCGCGGGTCGCGGCGCCCCAAACGCCCCTTTAGGGTGGGCGGGCAGTGGGCCCCGCAGGGCCCGGCATCCGCTGCGGACCGCTAAGGGAAGCCGACGGAACGTCACCACGAGCAGACAGTGGCGCTTTTCGTTGACCCTGAAGGGTTCCGGATTGGCTTTCCCGCCGCAGGTGGGGGCAGGATGCGTAATCGGGCGCGAGGGTCTGACATCAGACCCGGGTCCGGGGACTGTCAGAGGGCCCTGGCAGCATCGGCTTCGATCTCACGCCTCACAGGCAAGAAGAACACGGGAGTAACAACATGAACCGCAGTGAGCTGGTGGCCGCCCTGGCCGACCGCGCCGAGGTGACTCGCAAGGACGCCGACGCCGTGCTGGCCGCGCTCGCCGAGACCGTCGGTGAGATCGTCGCCAAGGGCGACGAGAAGGTCACCATCCCCGGCTTCCTGACCTTCGAGCGCACCCACCGTGCCGCTCGCACCGCTCGCAACCCGCAGACCGGCGACCCGATCAACATCCCCGCCGGCTACAGCGTGAAGGTCTCCGCGGGCTCGAAGCTCAAGGAAGCCGCCAAGGGTAAGTAACCCTCAAAGGCGCAAGGAGGGCGGTCACCCCCGACCAGGGGTGGCCGCCCTCGCGCATGCCACGGGCACATGCGCCCCGCTCAGGCGCTCGTACGCCGCGGGGCTCACCCGGAGTCAGGGATGCGTCCGCGCGCCCTTGAGGGCCTTGCCCACGGCGTTGCGGGGCCCGTACGCGAGCAGCCCCACCAGATCCAGCGCGTCCCGCCCCACCGCCCGGCTGTCCCGGTCGTGCATGACGCAGCTCGACGCGGGCTGCATCGGGGCCGCCGTGGACACCCCCGACCTCGTTGACCCGCTCCTGCGCTGCCTCCTGGACGAGCGGCTGGCCGAGGGCCTCACCCCGGCCGAGGCCGCCCGGCTGGTCCACGCGCACCCCGCCCATCTCGTACGGGCGTCCCGAGGGGCCCGGACAGCACGGCGCCCCGGCCCCCTGTGAGGGGACCGGGGCGCCGTGCTCGCGCAGTGCTGTGTGCGGCAGCGCTGCGCGGTCAGACGAGGGAACCGCCCGGCAGCTCAACCTTCGCGCCGAGCTTCTCGAGCTTGTCCATGAAGTTCTCGTAGCCACGGTTGATCAGGTCGATGCCGTGCACCCGGGAGGTGCCCTGCGCCGCCAGCGCCGCGATCAGGTACGAGAAGCCGCCGCGCAGGTCGGGGATGACCAGATCGGCGCCCTGGAGCTTCGTCGGTCCGGAGACGACCGCCGAATGCAGGAAGTTGCGCTGGCCGAAGCGGCAGTCCGAGCCGCCCAGGCACTCGCGGTAGAGCTGGATGTGCGCACCCATCTGGTTGAGCGCGGAGGTGAACCCGAGCCGCGACTCGTACACCGTCTCGTGGACGATGGACAGTCCCGCGGCCTGCGTCAGCGCCACCACCAGGGGCTGCTGCCAGTCGGTCTGGAAGCCGGGGTGGACGTCCGTCTCCAGCGCGATGGCGTTCAGCGCGCCGCCCGGGTGCCAGAAGCGGATGCCCTCGTCGTCGATCTCGAAGGCGCCGCCGACCCGGCGGAAGGTGTTGAGGAAGGTCATCATCGAACGCTGCTGGGCGCCGCGTACGTAGATGTTGCCCTCGGTCGCCAGCGCGGCCGACGCCCAGGAGGCCGCCTCCAGACGGTCCGGGATCGCCCGGTGGGTGTATCCGTCGAGCTTGTCGACACCGGTGATCCGGATGGTCCGGTCGGTGTCCATGGAGATGATCGCGCCCATCTTCTGCAGTACGCAGATGAGGTCCTCGATCTCCGGCTCGACGGCCGCGTTGGACAGCTCGGTGACGCCCTCGGCGAGGACGGCGGTGAGCAGCACCTGCTCGGTGGAGCCCACCGAGGGGTACGGCAGCCGGATCTTGGTGCCGCGCAGCCGCTGCGGGGCCTCCAGGTACTGGCCGTCGGCCCGCTTCTCGATGGTCGCGCCGAACTGCCGGAGCACCTCGAAGTGGAAGTCGATCGGCCGGCCGCCGATGTCGCAGCCGCCCAGGCCCGGGATGAAGGCGTGGCCGAGGCGGTGCAGCAGCGGGCCGCAGAAGAGGATCGGGATGCGCGACGAACCCGCGTGGGCATCGATGTCGGCGACGTTCGCGGACTCGACGTGGGAGGGGTCGAGGATCAGTTCGCCCGGCTCGTCGCCGGGGCGGACGGTGACGCCGTGCAGCTGCAGCAGTCCTCGGACCACCCGTACGTCACGGATGTCGGGAACGTTGCGGAGACGGCTGGGCCCGCTGCCGAGCAGCGCGGCGACCATTGCCTTCGGCACCAGGTTCTTGGCGCCTCGGACGCGGATCTCGCCCTCCAGCGGGGTGCCGCCGTGGACAAGCAGGACATCGTCTGTGCCGGTCATGTATCTCGCGTTCCGGAGTGGTCGGGCAGGGGGCCAACGAAAAGGGTAATGGCCTCCTACCCCCCTTCCGTAAGGTGAAGGGGGGTGTACGAACGTCATGAATCCGCCACAACACCCTCCGCTCACCCGATCTTGCGGAGGGTTACCGTCCGGATGGCCCTCCGGACCCCCGCCGTACGGTGCGCTCCCCGTGCCTCCGTGCGCCCTGAGCTGCGCTCGCTCTCCTGAGGTGGTCATCACGGTCGCCGGGACCCCGCGGAGGGCGAAGATGCGGGATCATTTCTGCCATGACGGAGGTGTCCTCGCTCACAGGGCGACTGCTCGTGGCCACACCCGCCCTCGCGGACCCGAATTTCGACCGCGCGGTGGTGCTCCTCCTCGACCACGACGAGGAGGGCTCCCTCGGTGTGGTCCTGAACCGCCCGACCCCGGTCGGCGTCGGTGACATCCTCGGCTCCTGGGCCGGGCTGACCGGTGAGCCGGACGTCGTCTTCCAGGGCGGCCCGGTCTCGCTCGACTCGGCGCTCGGCGTGGCGGTGATCCCCGGCGACGAGGGTCCGCTCGGCTGGCGCCGGGTGCACGGGGCGATCGGCCTGGTCGACCTGGAGACCCCACCGGAGCTGCTCGGACCGGCCCTGGGGTCGCTGCGGATCTTCGCCGGGTACGCGGGCTGGGGCCCGGGCCAGCTGGAGGGCGAACTGGGTGAGGGCGCCTGGTACGTGGTCGAGTCGGAGCCCGGTGACGTCTCCTCCCCGCGCCCGGAGAACCTCTGGCGCGCGGTGCTCCGCCGCCAGCGCAGCGAGCTGGCGATGATCGCCACGTATCCGGACGACCCCTCGCTCAACTGAAGGCCCGCATCGAGAGCGACCGGCGCACGGGGGGCGGCGTCGCGGGGTCTGGCACGCGTTTCTGCGGCGTTGTCGTCAATCACCACGGCTCCGCCATGCCTCGATTCTCCGCCTCGCAGCTGCACGCACCGGACCCCGCTCCTCGTCCCGCCCCCCATGTGCCGGTCGCTCTGTACCCTTGGCGGTTATGAGCACTCTTGAGCCCGATCGCGGGGCAGGTACGGGGACCCTCGTAGAGCCGACGCCGCAGGTGTCGAGGGGCGACGGCGACCACGAGCGCTACGCCCATTACGTCCAGAAGGACAAGATCATGGCGAGCGCCCTGGAGGGCACGCCCGTGGTCGCACTGTGCGGCAAGGTCTGGGTGCCGGGGCGCGACCCCAAGAAGTACCCGGTCTGTCCCATGTGCAAGGAGATCTACGAGTCCATGGGCGCCGGCGGCGACAAGGACAAGGGCAAGGGCGGCAAGGACAAGGGCAAGAAGTAGTCCCTCGGCTTCAAGGCCCTTCGGGCCCAAGGCCCCCGGCACGCGCGGTCGACGCGCGTGCCGGGGGCCTTTCTCATGGCCGGTGACGGATCGTGACCGGCCGTGCTCGCGTTGCGCGGGCTGTGTCGGCGGGTCACAGAGTGGTGGAGACCACTTGTCGGGCGCCGGAACCGGACTTACTCTCCTGCCAGTTGTGCAGAACGAAACGTGCGTTGCACATGATGCAACGAATGACCGGTAGGAGTTCCCGGATGAAGCTTTCTGCCCGAATTGCCGCCCCGGTTGCGGCGCTTGTGCTGGCGGGCCTTACCGCCACCGCCTGCGCGCCGCAGACCTCCGACACCAGTGCGAAGGGTGACGAGAAGAGCGGGACTCTCCGTGTCTGGCTCTTCCAGGAGGTCGGCAACAAGCCCAAGGAGAAGGTCGTCGACACGGCCGTCGCCGCCTTCGAGAAGAGCCACAAGGGCACGAAGGTCGAGGTCGAGTACATACCCGTCGACACCCGCGCGCAGCGCGTCAAGGCCGCCTTCAACGACCCCAAGAGCGCCCCCGACCTCATCGAGTACGGCAACAGCGACACCGCCGGATACGTCAAGGACGGCGGACTCGCCGACGTCTCCGAGGAGTTCGGCGCCTGGGAGGAGGCCAAGGACACCGACCCGATCGCCAAGCAGTCCGTCACCGTCGGCGACAAGGTCTACGGCGCCCCCTTCTTCGTCGGCGTCCGCGCGCTCTACTACCGCACCGACGTCTTCGAGGACCTCGGCATCGAACCCCCCAAGTCCCAGGCCGAGCTGATCTCGACGGCCAAGAAGATCCACAAGGCGAAGCCGGACCTCTACGGCCTCGCGGTCGGCGGCGCCTACACCTACGGCGCGATGCCCTTCATCTGGTCCCACGGCGGCGAGATCGCGGGCGAGAGCGGGGGAACGTACAAGTCGGCCATCAACAGCGAGAAGGCCCGCAAGGGCATCGAGGCCTACACCTCCCTCTTCGGCGACGACAACTGTCCGGCCGCCAAGTGCGCCTCCATGGGAGGCAACGCCACCTTGACCGCCTTCGCCTCCGGCAAGGCCGCCATGGTGATCGGCGGCGACTTCAGCCACTCGGCCGTCGAGGCCGGCTCGGTCAAGGGCAAGTACGCCGTCGTCCCGCTGCCCGGCATCGCCCCGAACTCCATCGCCCCAGCCTTCGCGGGCGGCAACAACATCGGCGTACTCAAGAGCAGTTCGCACCGCACCCTCGCCGTCGACCTGATGAAGTCGCTCACCGGCAAGAAGACCCAGGCCGAGATGTTCGACGCGATGGGCTTCCTGCCCACCTACACCGACGTCCTGGACAACGCAGCGAAGAAGCAGCCCTTCGTCGCCCCGTTCGTCCAAACCCTCGGCGCCGGCGCCAAGTTCGTCCCCGCCTCGCCCGCCTGGGGCCAGATCGACGCCTCGCTGGTCCTGCCGACCATGTTCCAGGAGATCGTCTCCGGCCGTAAGGACGTGGCGCAGGCCTCGGACGACGCGGCGAAGAAGATGGACGCGGCCTTCACCGACGCGGGCTGACGATGACCACGCCCACCACCGCTCTCAAGGCCCCAGCCCCCGGTGCGTCCGGGGCGGGCGCGGGCACTTCCGCCGCCCGCCCGCCCCGGCGCGGCCGCACGGTGTCACCCAAGGGGCACTCCGGCTGGACCCCCTGGCTCTATCTGCTGCCCGCCCTCGTCCTGCTCGCCGGGCTGCTGGTCTACCCGATCTACCAGCTCGGCCTGATCTCGTTCCTGGAGTACACCCAGGCCCAGGTCAGCGGCGGCGAACCCACCACCTTCAAGGGCTTCGGCAACTACGCCACCCTCTTCGGCGACAGCCAGTTCTGGCAGGTCCTCCTCGCCACCGTCCTGTTCGCCGCGGCCTGCGTGGTCTCCACGCTGTTCGTCGGCTGCGCGCTCGCCGTCCTGCTCACCCGCATCCGCGCCCTGCCCCGGCTGGTGCTGATGATGGCCGCGCTCGGCGCCTGGGCCACCCCCGCGATCACCGGCTCGACGGTCTGGGTCTTCCTCTTCGACCCGGACTTCGGACCCGTGAACAAGGTGCTCGGGCTCGGTGACTTCTCCTGGACGTACGGGCGCTACAGCGCCTTCGCGCTCGTCCTCCTCGAAGTCCTGTGGTGCTCGTTCCCGTTCGTCATGGTCACCGTGTACGCGGGCATCCGGGCCATCCCCACCGAGGTGCTGGAGGCCGCCTCGCTGGACGGCGCCTCCCACTGGCGGATCTGGCGGACCATCATGGCGCCGATGCTCAAGCCCATCCTGATCGTCGTCACCATCCAGTCGATCATCTGGGACTTCAAGGTCTTCACCCAGATCTACGTCATGACCAACGGCGGCGGTATCGCCGGGCAGAACCTGGTGCTCAACGTGTACGCGTACCAGAAGGCGTTCGCGTCCTCGCAGTACAGCCTCGGCTCCGCGATCGGCGTCGTGATGCTGGTGATCCTGCTGGCCGTCACGCTGGTCTATCTGCGCCTGGTGCGGCGCCAGGGGGAGGAACTGTGAGCGTGACCACGCTGCTGCGCGTCAAGAGGCCCGGCAGGCTGGCGGCCGAGGCCGCGGCCCTGCTGATCGCCGTGGCGGTCGCCTTCCCCCTCTACTGGATGGTGCTCTCCGCCGTCAAACCGGCCGGGGAGATCCAGTCGACCGACCCCCGCCCCTGGACGCTCGCCCCCTCGCTCGACTCGTTCCGCCGGGTCTTCGAGCAGCAGGACTTCGGCCGCTACTTCCTCAACAGCCTGCTGGTGGCGGGCACGGTCGTCATCGCCTCCGCACTGATCGCCTTCCTGGCCGCCACCGCCGTGACCCGCTTCCGCTTCACGTTCCGCACCACGCTGCTCATCATGTTCCTGGTGGCGCAGATGGTGCCGGTGGAGGCGCTGACCATCCCGCTGTTCTTCCTCATGCGGGACTTCGGCCAGCTCAACACGCTCGGCTCGCTGATCCTGCCGCACCTGGCCTTCTCGCTGCCGTTCGCCATCTGGATGCTGCGCGGCTTCGTCAGAGCGGTCCCCGAGGCCCTGGAGGAGGCCGCCTACATCGACGGGGCCAGCCGCACCCGCTTCCTGTGGCAGATCCTCTTCCCGCTGGTCTTCCCGGGTCTGGTGGCGACCAGCGTCTTCTCCTTCATCACCACTTGGAACGACTTCCTGTTCGCGAAGTCGTTCATCATCAGCGACACCTCCCAGTCGACGCTGCCGATGGCGCTGCTGGTCTTCTTCAAACCGGACGAGAACGACTGGGGAGGGATCATGGCCGCCTCCACGGTGATGACGATTCCCGTCCTCGTCTTCTTCGTACTCGTACAGCGACGCCTCGTCTCCGGACTGGGCGGAGCGGTTAAGGACTGACGTCATGACATCCGATGACTCCGCGGCTCCCGGCCTGATCCCCGCGCCGCGCGAAGCGAGCTGGGCGGGGCCGGGGCGGGGGCTGTACCGGCTGGACGAGGAGACCGTGCTCAGCGCCGCGCCGGGTGCCGAGGGCGTCGCCCGCTGGCTGCGGGCCGCGGTCGGCGCGGCCACCGGACTGGAGCTGCCGTCGGGCACGGAGGGCCCCCGCGTGGAGCTTTCACCGGACCCGGCGCTGGCCCCGGAGGCGTACCGCCTCACCGTCGACGCCGAGGCCGTACGCATCGCCGGCGGCAGCGCGGCCGGCCTGTTCTGGGGGGCGCAGACCTTCCGTCAGCTCCTCGGCCCGGATGCCTTCCGCCGCGCGCCGATCGCCCCGGGTCGCACCTGGCACGTCCCGGCGGTGGTCATCGAGGACGCGCCGCGCTTCTCCTGGCGCGGCCTGATGCTCGACGTCTCCCGGCACTTCCTGCCCAAGGACGACGTCTTGCGCTACCTGGACCTGATGGCCGCCCACAAGCTGAACGTCTTCCACTTCCACCTCACCGACGACCAGGGCTGGCGCGTCGAGATCAAGCGCTACCCGCGCCTCACCGAGGCCGGCGCCTGGCGCTCCCGTACCAAGTACGGGCACCGGGCCTCCGAGCTGTGGGACGAGACCCCGCACGGCGGCTTCTACACCCAGGACGACATCCGCGAGATCGTCGCCTACGCCGCCGAGCGGCATATCCGCGTCGTCCCCGAGATCGACATCCCGGGCCACTCGCAGGCCGCCATCAGCGCGTACCCCGAGCTGGGCAACACCGACGTCATCGACACCACCACCCTTTCCGTCTGGGACACCTGGGGCATCAACCCGAACGTACTCGCCCCCACCGACGACACCCTCCGCTTCTTCGAGGGCGTCTTCGAGGAGGTCCTCGACCTCTTCCCCGCCGCGACCTCCCCGTTCATCCACGTCGGCGGCGACGAGTGCCTCAAGGACCAGTGGAAGGAGTCCCCGACCGCCCAGGCCCGGATCGCCGAACTCGGCCTCAAGGACGAGGACGAGCTCCAGTCCTGGTTCATCCGCCACTTCGACAGCTGGCTCACCGCACGAGGCCGCCGCCTCATCGGCTGGGACGAGATCCTCGAAGGCGGCCTCGCCGAGGGTGCCGCGGTCTCCTCCTGGCGTGGGTACGCGGGCGGCATCGCGGCCGCGGAGGCCGGGCACGACGTGGTGATGTGCCCGGAGCAGCAGGTGTATCTGGACCACCGTCAGGACGGCGGCCCCGACGAGCCGATGCCCATCGGGTACGTCCGCACCCTGGAGGACGTCTACCGCTTCGAACCCGTTCCGCCGGGCCTCTCCGAAGAGGCCGTACGCCACATCCTCGGCACCCAGGCCAACGTGTGGACCGAGGTCATGCAGAACAGGTCACGCGTCGACTACCAGGTCTTCCCGCGCCTCGCAGCCTTCGCCGAGGTCGCCTGGACGGCCCTGCCGCCCCCTTCCGACCGGGACTTCACCGGCTTCGAGGAGCGCATGACGGCCCATTACGCCCGGCTCGACGCCCTCGGCGTCGACTACCGCCGGCCGGGCGGCCCGCTCCCGCGGCAGCGGCGGCCCGGCATCCTCGGTCGCCCGATCGAGGGAGCGCCGCCGGTGGTGTGAGCCCCGGTTCGGCCCGCGCCGGACACGCTCCGGCGCGGGCCGAACCGGCCACGGAACGAACGGAATAAGTCGTACAAGCATCGCTGAAGAGTGGCAATTCACCCTCCACTCCGAAGAGGTGCGAAACCGGATCATCCCCCAGGTCAGGGACGGATCCACCCTTCGCGGACCCTCGCGCCGGTCCCATCGGAAGATGTGCCAGAGTTGCCACGTCCGGCCTGTGAACACGTACCGTACGGCGGAACAGGCGGACCAGCCGGGAGACCGGGAAGGGGCAGCTGGGTTGACCACGCACGCACCGCAGGCGATGCAGTCGGTGACGCTGCCGGCCTCGCTCGACGAGGCCGTGGCGGCGCTGGAAGCCATGCCTGCCGCCGTCCCCGTGGCGGGGGGAACGGACCTGATGGCGGCCGTGAACAAGGGGCTCCTGCGCCCCTCGGGACTGGTCGGCCTCGGCCGGATCAGCGAGCTGCGCGGCTGGCACTACCAGGACGGCCACGCCCTGCTCGGCGCCGGCCTCACCCACGCCCGCATGGGACGGCCCGACTTCGCCGCCCTGATCCCCGCCCTCGCCGCCTCCGCGCGCGCCGCGGGCCCTCCCCAGATCCGTAACGCCGGAACCCTCGGCGGCAACATCGCCACCTCCGCGCCCACCGGCGACGCCCTGCCGGTGCTGGCCGCCCTGGAGGCCGAGCTGGTCGTCGCGGGACCCGGCGGGGCCCGCCGCGAGGTCCCCGTCTCCCACCTCCTGGCGGGCCGCGAGATGCTGAGCCCGGCCGAGCTGATCGGCTTCGTCCGCGTACCGCTGCTGCACGCCCCGCAGGTTTTCCTGAAGGCCACCGGCCGCACCGGCCCCGGCCGCGCCACCGCCTCGGTCGCCATCGTGCTCGACCCGGCCCGGCGCGGGGTGCGCTGCGCGGTCGGCGCCATCGCCCCGATGCCGCTGCGCCCGCTGGAGGCGGAGCGCTGGATCGCCTCGCTGATCGACTGGGACGGCGAGCGGGGCCTGGCCCTCGACGCGCTGGCCGCCTTCGGCGAGTACGTCGCCACCGCCTGTATCCCGGACCACGCACCGCCGGCCGACGGATCAGAGGCCCCGCCGCTGTCCCCGGCCGTACTCCACCTGCGGCGCACCGTCGCCGCGCTCGCCCGACGCGCACTGGGGAGGGCACTGTCGTGAGCAATGAGGAACGCCCCGACCAGCACGGGCAGCAGGGGCAGCACGGGCGCTCCGACGGCCCCGACCCCCGGTACGGAGGCTGGGAGCCGACGCCGCAGAGCGGTGAGTACGACGCGGACGCCACCGCGTTCGTCCAGCTCCCGCCGGAGGACCTGGCCGGCATCCCGCTGGCCGCGCCCGGCCACGGGTACGTACCGCCGATGATCGTTCCGCTGACCCCGGCCGCCGGTCTGGACCCGGCCGCGACGGGCAGCTGGGTCGTGCGGACGCAGAGCCAGCAGCAGGCGCAGGCCGAGCGGCGCGCCCAGGAGCAGGCCCCGGGGGCGGTGCACTGGCCAGACCCGAACGAGCAGGGCGGTTACGCGCAGCCCCACCAGGAGACCTCGCACTCCACGGCCCAGTGGAACTTCACCGAGGCCATGGGGGAGCAGTCCGGGCGGTCCGGTGCTGCGGCGGGCTCCGTGGAGTACCAGGACCACACGGGCCCCGACGACCACTCAGGCCACCCGGATCACACCGGCTACACCGACACCTCCGCGCACGCTGCCCCCTCCGCGCAGACGGGCCACACGGGCCACACAGGCCAGTGGACGATCCCGGTCGCGGACGGGGATCTTCCGGATGAGTCGGGCGAGTTCCTCGCCTCGGCGGCGGCCTCGCAGCAGTGGTACGCGGACGACACGCGCCCGGCAACGCTCCCCGGCGGCGCCCCCGCCCCCTGGGCGACCCAGCCGCAGGCACAGCCGCAGCCCGAGGAGGCCCCGGCGGCCGTGCGCCCCGGCCCGGACGAGGAGCACACGGCGGCCCACCCCGTCGCGGACCACGACCCCGAGACCGACGGCCACCCGCTCCCCGCCCCCGAGGCGGAGGAGCCGCCGGCGGAACCCCTCGCCGCGGCGGACGGGGAACCGGAAGCGGAGCCCTCGGCCACCCCCGGCCCGGAGGCCACCCCCGGCCCGGAGGCCACCCCCGGCCCGGAGGCCGCCGTCGGCCCTGAGGAAGCGGCAATGGCCGGACCGGACCCCGCCCCCGAAGCGGAACCCGAGCCGGACCCGGCCCACGACCCCGCGCACGACCCGGCCACCAGCCCCGTCGACGTACCCAGCGAACACCCCTCCGCCTCCTACCTCCTGCACGTCAACGGCGTGGACCGCCCGGTCTCCGACGCCTGGATCGGCGAGTCCCTGCTCTACGTGCTCCGCGAGCGCCTCGGCCTCGCCGGGGCCAAGGACGGCTGCTCGCAGGGCGAGTGCGGAGCGTGCAACGTCCAGGTCGACGGCCGTCTGGTCGCCTCCTGCCTGGTGCCGGCCGCCACCACCGCGGGCAGCGAGGTCCGTACGGTCGAGGGGCTCGCCGTCGACGGCGAGCCGTCCGACGTCCAGCGAGCGCTCTCCGCCTGCGGAGCCGTCCAGTGCGGCTTCTGCATCCCCGGCATGGCGATGACCGTCCACGACCTGCTGGAGGGCAACCACGCCCCCAGCGAGCTGGAGACCCGCCAGGCCCTCTGCGGCAACCTCTGCCGCTGCTCCGGCTACCGGGGCGTGCTCGACGCGGTCAAGGACGTCGTGGCGGCCCGCGAGGCGACCGCCGAGGCGGCCGCCTCCGCCCCGGCCCAGGAAGAGGCCCGCATCCCGCACCAGGCCGAGCCCGGCGCCGGCGGCGTACAGCACCAGCACCACCCGCACGAGGGAGGCGCGCAGTGATCGACGCGCGCAGACCCACGTCCTCAGGACAGCACCCCGCGACACCACAGGTCACCCCCCGCCCCCGTAGCGGCGGGGCGAACGACAAGGAGGCGGCGTGAGCGGCGACGCAGCCACCGCGGCCAACGCGACCAGCACCACCCTGCCCAGGATCGATGCCGCCGGCTCGGGCGACGGGCCCGGCCAGGGACCGCCCCTGATGGGCCTGGGCGCCTCGCTGCCGCCCGCCGACTCCCGGGCCAAGACCGAGGGCACCTTCCCGTACGCCGCCGACCTCTGGGCCGAGGGGCTGCTCTGGGCCTCCGTGCTGCGCTCGCCGCACCCGCACGCCCGCATCCTGTCGATCGACACCTCGGCCGCCGCCGCGATGCCCGGGGTGCGCGCGGTCGTCACGCACGAGGACGTCCCCGGGGACAGCAACTACGGCCGCAGCGTCGTCGACCGCCCGGTCTTCGCCTCCGAGCTGGTCCGCCACCACGGCGAGCCGATCGCCGCCGTCGCCGCCGACCACCCCGACACCGCACGGCTGGCGGCCGCCGCCGTCGCCGTGGAGTACGAGGTGCTGGAGCCGGTCACGGACCCGGAGAAGGCGTTCGCGGCCGAGCCCCTGCACCCCGACGGCAACCTGATCCGGCACATCCCGCTGCGCTACGGCGACGCCGAGGCGACCGGCGAGGTCATCGTCGAGGGCCTCTACCGCATCGGCCGCCAGGACCCGGCCCCGATCGGCGCGGAGGCCGGGCTCGCCGTGCCCCGCCCCGACGGCGGCGTCGAGATCTACACCGCCTCCACCGACCCGCACACCGACCGCGACCTGGCCGCCGCCTGCTTCGGTCTGGAGCCGGACCGGGTCAAGGTCGTCGTGACCGGCGTCCCCGGCGCGACCGGCGACCGCGAGGACCCCGGCTTCCAGATCCCGCTGGGCCTGCTCGCCCTGCGCACCGGCTGCCCGGTGAAGCTGGCCGCCACCCGCGAGGAGTCCTTCCTCGGCCACGCCCACCGCCACCCGACGCTGCTGCGCTACCGCCACCACGCGGACGCGGACGGCCGGCTGGTCAAGGTGGAGGCCCAGATCCTGCTGGACGCGGGCGCGTACGCCGACGCGTCCTCGGAGTCGCTGGCCGCAGCCGTGGCCTTCGCCTGCGGCCCGTACGTCGTCCCGCACGCCTTCATCGAGGGCTGGGCGGTCCGCACGAACAACCCGCCCTCCGGTCATGTCCGCGGCGAGGGCGCGATGCAGGTCTGCGCGGCGTACGAGGGCCAGATGGACAAGCTGGCCGCGAAGATCGGCATCGACCCGGCCGAACTCCGCCTCCGTAACGCCTTGTCGACGGGCGACATCCTGCCCACCGGCCAGACGGTGACCTGCCCGGCCCCGG
This sequence comes from Streptomyces sp. CB00316, assembly GCF_001905595.1. GTDB lineage: Bacteria > Actinomycetota > Actinomycetes > Streptomycetales > Streptomycetaceae > Streptomyces. The sequence continues at coordinate 93,634 of NZ_LIXI01000001.1, forward strand.
TGGCCGAGCTGGTCCGCGCGGTCCGTGACGCCCCCCTCCCCGCCCTCCCCAAGGACACCCCGGAGGACGACTGGCTGCTGCCCGGCGGCCCCGAGGGCGCGGGCGAACCCGGGGCGGTGCGCCGGGGCGTGGGCTACGGGGTCGGCATGGTCCACATGCTCGGCGCCGAGGGCACGGACGAGGTCTCCACGGCCACGGTCCGGGTCCACGACGGCGTGGCCACCGTCATCTGCGCCGCGGTCGAAACCGGCCAGGGCTTCACCACCCTCGCCCGCCAGATCGTCCAGGAGGTCCTGGGCGTGGACGAGGTCCACGTGGCCGCCGTCGACACCGACCAGCCCCCGGCGGGCCCGGCGACGCACGGCCGCCACACCTGGGTCTCCGGCGGGGCGGTGGAGCGGGCGGCGAAGATGGTCCGCACCCAGCTGCTCCAGCCGCTGGCCCACAAGTTCGGCATGTCCACGGAGCTCCTCCAGATCGCCGACGGCAAGATCACCTCGTACGACGGCGTCCTGTCCACCACGGTCATGGAGGCGATGGACGGCAAGGAACTCTGGGCCACCGCCCAGTGCCGCCCCCACCCCACCGAGCCGCTGGACGGCTCCGGCCAGGGCGACGCCTTCGTCGGCCTCGCGTTCTGCGCGGTACGGGCGGTCGTCGACGTCGACATCGAGCTCGGTTCGATCCGCGTGGTCGAGATGGCGGTGGCCCAGGACGTAGGCCGCGTCCTGAACCCCGCCCAGCTGGCGACCCGGATCGAGGCGGGCATCACCCAGGGCATCGGCGCGGCCCTCACCGAGAACCTCCGCACCGCCCGCGGCCTGATCCGCCACCCCGACCTGACCGGCTACGCGCTCCCGACCTCGCTGGACGCCCCGGACATCCGCATCGTCAAGCTGGTCGAAGAACGGGACGTGGTGGCCCCCTTCGGCGCCAAGCCGGCCTCCGCCGTCCCCGTCGTGACGGCCCCGGCCGCGGTGGCCTCGGCGGTCCGCTCGGCCACCGGCCGCCCGGTCAACCGCCTGCCGGTGCGCCCGCAGGCGGCGGTGGTGACCCCCAAGGCCTGACGGCCCGGACACGTCCGTCGTCTTCTTGACCAGCTTGACCAGCTTGACCGGGGGAGAACCGGACATGATTTCTGAGCCGGAGTTGATGGGCGAGTTCGGACCGGAGCACACCGCCGAGGCGGTGGGCGGCTTCGACCGGGAGCCCGCGTCCGGACGCCGGCGCGGGCACGGCCTGCTCTGGGGCGCGGCCGGAGCACTGGTCGCGTCCGCGGTGTGGGCGAGCGCCGTCTTCGCGTACGGGGACGGCGTCGCGCGGAAGCCGGACGCGCGCGGCTACCGGGTGGACGGCCGCTCGTGCTCCGCGATGCAGCTGAAGGCGTTGACCGCGTCGGTGGGGAAGCGCGAGGACGCCCCCGCCCTCGCTCCGGGACGGATCGAACACCCGGCGCTCAACCAGGTCCGCTGCTACATGGGGCTCGCCTCCGAGGAGGGCGCCGAGACGTACGCCAAGGGCTGGAGCGTCTACGCCTCCGTCGGGTTGACGGTCGAGCTGTACAAGGAGACCGACCCCCGGGCCGAGTTCGAGGCCCGCGAGGGGCCGTCAGCTCTGACGGACGGCGAGGAGAAACGGCCCGAGTTGGTGCCCGACCTCGGGGACCGGGCCTATCTGCTGGTCGAGGACGGCGAAGGGACGCGGCTGAGCGTGCTGGACGGCGCTGTGGTCCTCACACTCACCGTCTCCGCGTCCATGAACCACGCCGAACCCGAGAGCGAAGAGGAGCCGGACGAATGGCCCGACGGCCCCGCGCCGGAGTCGTTCCACGCCGACATGATCAGTGACATGCGCGATGTGATGGAGAAGCTGAAGACGGCCTGAGCGCCGCCGGGGGCTCAGCAAGTTCAGGGGGAAAGCCATGACGTTCGACGAGGAATGGGCCGAGCTGCGCACGGCGGCGGCCGAGCGAGTCGCCACGCGGATCAACGGCGTTCCGTCCGAGGGCGGCGGGAGCGGTGCACCCGACCTGGTGGTGCATCGGGACGACCTCGGAGCCATCGGGAACGACGCCTATGACCTGAGGACAAGGCTGTCGAAGGAGGGCGACCACGCCCGCCCCGCCACCTTCGACGCGGCGATCGCACTCACCAACGGCAACTTCGCGAGTGGTGCGGCGGTACTCAAGGTGCACGACCGCTGGCAGACGCAACTGAAGACGCTGCTGGATTCCTGCGCGCACATCTCGAACCACTTGGATTACACCAAGGCTCAGCACGCCAAGGACGAGGTGAAGGTCGTGGGGGATCTGACGCCGATCTCCAAGCTCACGGAATATCTGCGGTAGGACTCGGGGGAGAGCACACGTGTTGAGTTACCGGGACATTGTCGACGCGCCCGTGGGAAAGCTGAAGGCCGCGGCCGATGACTGGTCGGAGATGGCGGGCAAGCTGGACAAGCTCGCCACCCAGGCCGCCGACGGGATGAAGGTCAAGGCGGACAAGGCGGACTGGGAGGGGCTCAACGCGGGCGTCACCAAGGCGTTCATCGGCAAGACGGCCAAGGAATTCGCGGACGCGGCGGCCCAGGCCAAGGGGGTGAAGGCGATCCTGGAAGACGGTCACGCGGCCATCAAGAAGGCCAAGGACGACCTGACCGGGATCCGGGATCACGAAGGACCGGCGGCCGGCATACGGGTCGACGCGAACGGCAGGGTGTTCGCGCGTCAGCCGCTCGAGGACGCGCCTCCCGCGCAGCGCCACGACCCCGACTACCCGCAGTTGGTGCGTCAGGAGAAGCAGAACATCGCCGCCTGGCAGAGGAAGATCGACCTGATCGTGGACAATTGCAACGACGCCGATGTGTCGTTGAAGAACGCCCTGGAAGCGAACGTCACCGACCGCGAGGACTTCAGCGCCCCCAAGTACACGAAGCTGGACCAGGAGGAGGCCGCCAGGGCCGCCGCGCTGGCCGCCAAGGGCCGCGACCTCACCCACACCGAACTCCAGGCGCTCAACGAACTGCTGAGGGACAACAGCAAGTCGGTGGAGTTCTCGAAGAACTTCTACGAGAAGCTCGGCCCGGAGAGGTCCCTGTCGTTCTTCGGGCAGCTCGCCACGGACACGCACCGGGGCATGAAGGTCGACAAGGAGCGGCTCAAGGACGTCCAGGCGCTACAGAAGAACCTCGGGCTCAACCTGGCCACCGCCTCGTACGACAAGGCGTTCTCGGCGGAATGGGGGCCGGAGCTGCGCAAGCTCGGGACGCAGCAGGTCCCGCTCTCCAAGTACGGCACCGGCGGTGGCCCCTACGGGTACCAGCTGCTCGGCGGGATCATGCGGTACGGGAACTACGACGCGAAGTTCCTCAACCCGATCGCCGAGCATGTCGCGCAACTGCACCAGAAGGATCCCTACCGGTTCGCCGGCAACAAGCAGGTGAACGGCTTCCTGGAGAACCCGTTCAACCCCTCGGGCAAGAACGGCTCCGGCTACGACCCGACCACGGCCATGCTGGAGGCGCTGGGGAACAGCCCGGACGCGGCGAAGAAGTTCTTCACCGACGATCCGACGGCTTACAACGAGGACGGCACGGTCGACAGGGGAGCCACCGCCGACCTCGGCAAGCAGGAAGGCGAGGCTGTCGACAACTACCTCGACTTCTTCGGAAACGAGAAGTGGGAGTCGTTCCCGGACATGAACTCCACCGACCCGGACAAGCTGGGTGCCACCCTTCAGTACATGCCGGACGCGCTGGGGCATGCCCTGGAGGCGGCAACGCTCGGCTATCCGGCCGGTCATCCGGACGCAGGTGTTGTGCGGGACGCCGACAACGCGGCTGTCATGCGCCAGGTCATGGAGAAGTACGGCGAGGACGCGGGGCTCCTCAAGCAGCAGGAGGGCATGGCCGACAGCCTCGGAACCATGGGGGCCGGGTATATCGACGACATCAACTGGGCTCTGGACAAGGGTGGTTCGGACAGCGTTTTTGCTCCGGCCAAGAGCCTGGAGGGACACATTTCCTTCGATGATGGCGAGGAGGAAGGCAGGAGCACCGCACGCCGCTTTCTCAGCGCACTCGGCCAGCATCCGGATGCATATGCCACCCTTTCTGCGGCTGAGCAGGTCTACACGAGGAGTGTGCTCGAAGCGCAGGTAGGCGGGAAGATCGATGAGGGATCAGCCCGGTCGACCGTTCACGTGGGAGCCGAGGTGCAGGGGATGCTCGACCAGTCTCGGGCCGACCAGGTCGCGGCGAACCGCATGAAGACGCATGAAGACTTCGAGAAAGCCGTGGCCAGCCGCGCCGGCTGGGTGGAGTTCGGTGCGGCGGCAGGGATTGCGGCCGGTGTCGCTTTCCTGCCGGCGACGGCCGCCGTGGGCGCCGCTGCAGTGCTGATCCCTCTGGCTACCGATACTGCCAGCGGGGCGGCGGAGCAGGTCATCGGCCAGGTTGTCGGTGATATCTCGGACAAATCGGTCGATAAGAGCAAGGAGAAGGCGGAGGATCTCACCGAGGGGGATTGGAACAGGATCTACCGGTCTGGTGAAGCCATGGCGGAGGCTCCGATGGAGGAGTTCCTGGCACGTCATACGACCAAAGAGGATTCCGGGTTCCGCCAGGATATGAAGGAGTCGATGCGCTCGGGCTACTCGACCGGAAATGATCGGGAGAACCAGCAGGGCACAAGTCCGGAGACGGGCTGAGAGGCGCGGTGTGGTGAATTGCGGTACGCGAGGGTGCTGATGGCTGCCCTGGTCGTGACGGTGGGCTTTGGCGGAGTGGCGTGCGGATCGGATCCGGAACCTGAACCGTCCTTCGTGGGGGCGGCCGAGGTGTGCCAAGGGGTCTTCCCGGGCCACATGGAGAAGACAGTGGAAGCCGTTGCCGGAACCACGTCCTTCGAGCGGCGCGTCGGAGGGGGCATGGCCCGGGTGATCGAGAAGATCAAGGAGGGGTATGCGTCGGACCGCACATGGTCGACCAGCGAGGAACTCTGTCAGATATCGGGAAAGGGAGTCGGTTCCCGTGAGAGGCCTTCTCTGTCCTTCAGTATCTACGCCCCTCAGGATGTGGGTGACCCCCGTAACCCTGAGGGCACTCGGCTGTTCGCGCTGGGCAAGGAAGCGGTTGCCAATACTCGTTCGGCAGGTCTCTACTTCGAATGTATGAGCCCGCGGCTCGAAGGGTCTGAGCGTGTTCCAGCCCGTATACGTGGAGGACTGGGGAAGGCGCAGGACCGAGGCGACGCAGTGAACAACCTGGTCGCCAACCTCACGGTCCTGCACGCTGCTTCCCTTGCTGTGGCGAAAGAGCTCGAATGCGAGGGAAACGGCGGGCTTCCCGAGAAGCTGGACCCCGAACTGCAGCCTCTGCCATGAGCCGGGTGGGGCGCCAGCGAGGAGCCGGATCCGCGACGCGGCTATCGGTGGTCCCGGCGATCCGCCGGCCTACCACCCGCCCGGTTCAGCAAGCGCCGTCCTCGACAGTCGCGGCCAGGTCGTACGTGGTGATGGAGCCGCTCCCGCCCCCCGCTTCCGGCATGAAGATCCCGCCCTGTGCCGACTTCACCTCCGTGACGTGCATGCAGACCTCGGAGCTGTCTGTCGAGATCGCGTAGTGGTGACCGTCAGCGGCTCGTTCGACGGAGACGCGGCACGAGGACCCCCTGGCCCTCTCCCGCTTCGCCGACGGCCGCCTCGATCGGTGAGGTGTAGCTGTTCGCCGGATCGCGGCGGATCTGCGGTTCGGAGGCCATCAGCTCCGCTGCGGCCTCGGAGGCTTTCCGGACCTCGCTCGCTGTCCGGGCTCCTTTGTCGGCCGCTTCCTGGACCGAGCAGCCCGCGAAGACGAAGACCCCGGCGACCACATACGCGGCAACCCGCCCCACCACGAGAGCCGTCTCCGAAGGCTGCCCCGCCGCTCGCGGCCGGGCCCGCCAGTACATCCGGTACGGTCCGATCAGGGCGACAGCGAGAAATGCTGCGGCTAAGAGGAACAAGAAGACGACGACGGCCATACGTGTGATCCCTGTGATTTCGCAGGTTCGCCTTGCTCAGGAGGGGAGAGCGGGCTCTGGCCGCACTGGTGTCCCCGTGACCCGGACACGGTGACGGCCGCCCCCGCAGAATAGGGGCGGCCGTAGCCTTTTGGTGCCTCCTCGGAGGCCGTGACCGGATTCGAACCGGTGTAACTCGAGTTGCAGTCGAGCCCCTGAGCCTCTCGGGCACACGGCCGGGCGTTTGCTTCTTCGTCCTCGACGTTAGGAGGCGCGGGCAGCGGCTCACAAGGGAAGCGGCCGGTACGCAATGCGACTGCCACACGCCGTTCACGCCCGGCCTCCGGCCTACGACCAAGGGATGACCCCGGGCGGGCCCAGGGACAGGGCTCAAACCGCTCCACGCCCCTTACTCTGGGGCCATGACCGCCCCCGAACAGCGTGACGGCACCGATGCCGCGCGCCCCGCGCCGACCGATCTGCCGCACGACCTGCCGGGCGGTCCCACCGACCCGGCGACCGGACTGCCGACGGACCTCCCCACCGACCTGAAGACCGGCATACCCGGGGACCTGCGGCCGGGGATGCCGGACGCGCTGCCCGACGATCTCACCGCGGCGGTCACCGCGGCGGCCACGGAGGGGGTGCTCGGGCGCACCTTCCGGGCGCTCAGCATCGGCATCGTCTCCGTGGTGTTCCTCATCGCGTTCGAGGCGACGGCGGTCGGTACGGCGATGCCGGTCGCCGCCCGGGAGCTGCACGGCATCCCGCTCTACGCGTTCGCCTTCTCCGCGTACTTCACCACCAGCCTCTTCGCCATGGTTCTCTCCGGCCAGTGGGCCGACCGGCGCGGACCGCTCCAGCCGCTCGCCACCGGGATCACCGCCTTCGGCGCGGGGCTGTTGCTCTCCGGGGCGGCGGGCTCCATGTGGGTCTTCATCGCGGGCCGGGCGGTCCAGGGGCTCGGCGGCGGGCTGGTGATCGTCGCCCTGTACGTGGTCATCGGGCGGGCCTACCCCGAACGCATCCGGCCCGCGATCATGGCCGCCTTCGCCGCGAGCTGGGTGATCCCGTCCGTGGTCGGGCCGCTGGCCGCCGGAACGGTGACCGAGCACCTCGGCTGGCGCTGGGTCTTCGTCGGCATCCCCGCCCTGATCGTGATCCCGCTGGCCCTGGCCCTCCCCGCGATCCGCCGGATGGCCTCGGGCCCGGCGGACCCGGACGCGCCGGCACCGCCGTACGACCGCCGCCGCATCCGCCTCGCGCTGGGGATCTCGGCGGGGGCCGGGCTGCTCCAGTACGCGGGCCAGGAGCTGAACTGGCTGGCCGTCCTGCCGGCCGCCGCGGGCGTCGCGCTGCTGGTGCCCGCCGTACGGGGCCTGCTGCCCACCGGGACCGTACGGGCGGCGCGCGGGCTGCCGTCGGTGATCCTGCTGCGCGGGGTGGCGGCCGGATCGTTCATCGCCGCGGAGTCCTTCGTACCGCTGATGCTGGTCACCCAGCGCGGCCTGTCCCCGACCATGGCGGGCCTCTCCCTGGCGGTGGGCGGCGCGACCTGGGCGCTCGGCTCGTACGTCCAGTCCCGGCCGCGCCTGGAGCCGTTCCGGGAGCGGCTGATGGTGAGCGGGATGGTGCTGGTGGCGGCGTCCATCGCCGTCGCCCCCACCGTGCTGATCCCCGCCGTCCCGGTCTGGATCGTCGCCGTGGCCTGGGCCTTCGGCTGCTTCGGCATGGGCATGGTGATCGCCTCCACCAGCGTGCTCCTGCTGAAGTTGTCGGCCCCCGAGGAGGCCGGCTCCAACTCCGCCGCCCTCCAGATCTCCGACGGCCTCTCCAACGTCCTGCTCCTGGCCATCGGCGGCGCCGCCTTCGCGGCCCTCGGCGGCGAGGCCCTGGGTGCGGCGGCCCACGGCACGGTGGCCGGGGCGGCCACGGGCTCGCACCCGGCGGCCTTCGCGGCGGTGTTCGTGCCGATGGCGGTGGTGGCCGTGGTCGGGGCTTGGGTGGCTACGCGGGTGCGGGAGAAGTAGGCAGTACCATTCTGGCCCCATGCGGTGGTACCGTTCTGGTATGGCTATGAACCTGCGTCTCCGCGACGACCAGACCGAGGCCCTCAAGCAGCGTGCCGAACAGGAGGGCACCAGCATGCACGCCATACTGCTGAAGGCCGTGGACGACTACCTCGCCAGAACGGCGCAGCAGGCCATCGTCCGCAAGACGGCGAAGGAGCAGGCGGCCAAGTGGGGTGAGCTGATGGAGCGGCTGAAGTGAGCTGCGTCTTTCTGAGCTCCGAGGACGTTCTGGTGATCGCCGAGCACGCCTGCGACGACATGCAGGTCGTCGTCCGGGATGCCGGCCTGCTGGAGTCGGCGGTCCATCGTCCTTCGGCCGCCATGTTCGGCGAGGAGGCCTATCCCGATCTGATCGACAAGGCGGCGGCGCTCCTCCAGTCCCTGGCGGTCAACCGCCCCTTCTTCGACGGCAACAAGCGCACGGCCTGGCTCTCCTGCGTCACCTTCCTGGCCATGAACGGCGTCGACCTGCGCCCGGACATCGACGCGGCGGAACGGCTGGTCATCGACGTCGCCACGGGTGAGACGGACGAGATCAAGGCGATCTCCCAGGGGCAACGGGCCTTGGTCGTCGACGAGATGTGAGCACGGTCTCGTCGGCCGTCGGCGCGGCTCGTTCGTACCGGGTTTCAACCGGGCCCCCGGTAGGGTGGCCCGGTTGTCGTATCGCGGGCCCGGGCCTTCGGGCCGGGTGCGGTAGCGGCAGCGACCCACGTACCCGAGCGCCCCGAACCGGAGACCGTGACTACTACCACCGCCTCCCACCACCTCTCACCCGCCTTTCCCGGCCGCGCCCCCTGGGGCACCGCCGGCAAGCTGCGAGCCTGGCAGCAGGGGGCCATGGAGAGGTACATCCAGGAGCAGCCGCGCGACTTCCTCGCCGTCGCGACGCCCGGCGCGGGCAAGACCACGTTCGCGCTGACCCTCGCGTCGTGGCTGCTGCACCACCATGTCGTCCAGCAGATCACCGTGGTCGCCCCGACCGAGCACCTCAAGAAGCAGTGGGCGGAGGCGGCCGCCCGGATAGGGATCAAACTCGACCCGGAGTACAGCGCCGGTCCGCTGAGCAAGGAGTACCACGGCGTCGCCGTCACCTACGCGGGTGTCGGCGTCCGTCCGATGCTGCACCGCAACCGCTGCGAGCAGCGCAAGACGCTCGTGATCCTCGACGAGATCCACCACGCCGGTGACTCGAAGTCCTGGGGCGAGGCCTGCCAGGAGGCATTCGACCCGGCGACCCGGCGGCTCGCGCTGACCGGTACGCCGTTCCGGTCGGACACCAACCCGATCCCCTTCGTCCAGTACGAGGAGGGGAACGACGGCATCCGCCGCTCCTCCGCCGACTACACCTACGGCTACGGCAACGCGCTCGCCGACGGCGTCGTCCGGCCCGTGATCTTCCTCAGCTACAGCGGCAACATGCGCTGGCGCACCAAGGCAGGCGACGAGATCGCGGCCCGGCTCGGCGAGCCGATGACCAAGGACGCCATCGGCCAGGCCTGGCGTACCGCGCTCGCGCCCACCGGCGAGTGGATCCCCAACGTGCTGAGCGCCGCCGACAAGCGGCTCACCGAGGTCCGCAAGGGCATCCCCGACGCGGGCGGGCTCGTCATCGCCACGGACCAGGACTCGGCACGCGCGTACGCCAAGATCCTGAAGAAGGTCACCGGCGAGACCCCGACGGTCGTCCTCTCCGACGAGAAGGCGGCCTCGAAGAAGATCGACAAGTTCAGCGCGGACGAGTCGCGCTGGATGGTCGCGGTGCGGATGGTGTCCGAGGGCGTCGATGTGCCGCGCCTCGCCGTCGGTGTGTACGCCACCACCATCTCGACGCCCCTCTTCTTCGCCCAGGCCGTCGGCCGCTTCGTGCGCTCCCGTAGGCGCGGTGAGACGGCCTCCGTCTTCGTACCGACGATCCCGATGCTCCTCGACTTCGCCAACGAGATGGAGGTCGAGCGGGACCACGTCCTCGACAAGCCGAAGAAGGGCAGCGACGAGGAGAACCCGTTCGCGGAGGAGGACCAGCTCCTCGCCGACGCCGAGCGGCTGGAGGACGAGGAGACCGAGGAGCAACTGCCCTTCGAGGCGCTGGAGTCCGACGCGGTCTTCGACCGGGTGCTGTACGACGGCGCCGAGTTCGGCATGCAGGCCCACCCCGGCTCCGAGGAGGAGCAGGACTACCTCGGCATCCCCGGTCTCCTGGAGCCGGACCAGGTGCAGCTCCTCCTCCAGAAGCGCCAGAGCCGCCAGATCGCACACAGCCGCCAGAAGCCGGCCGAGGAGGCCGATCTCCTGGAGAAGCCCGCCGAGGCGCGGCCCGTCGTCACCCACAAGCAGCTGCTGAGCCTGCGCAAGCAGCTCAACACGATGGTCTCCGCCTACACCCACCAGAGCGGCAAGCCCCACGGCGTGCTCCACAACGAACTGCGCCGCGTCTGCGGCGGCCCCCCGACCGCCGAGGCGACCGCCCACCAGATCCAGCAGCGGATCGCCAAGGTCCAGGAGTGGGCCACCCGCATGACGTGACGGGCGCCGTACTGCACCTGCGTGCGGCTCGTTCCGGTCCGTCCGGGGCGGGCCGCACGCCCGTTTCCGGCCACCCGGAACCACCTGGCCGGAAAATTGTGCAGGCTTCAATTTCACGGTGGGTTAACGCCAGTTCACATGAGGTGCACGAAGGGTCACGATCACGTCTGTCCTCCTGGACGCGCGTAGATGTTCGCGTTTCGGACGCCACCGCGTTGACCGGCGGTTATGTCGTACGGTCGGGGCTCCGCCCGGCGAAGCGCCCGGATTCTGGACGAGGGCTTCCGCTGAGCGGACTGGCTCGCTACTGTCCCCGCCATATGAACGCCCCGTGGCAGAGCCGCCGCGGAGCGCAGCCGGTGCCTTGGCCAGACCGGCGGCCTCTCCGTGCGTCGCCGCTGGGACCGGCGTCGCAACCGCCGGAGCAGGGCCGTCGTCGCTCACCCGAAGAGGAGAGGGCGTCGTGACAGCGGAGACTTCCCAGACGCTCGACCGAGGACTGCGGGTCCTCAAACTGCTCGCCGATACCGACCACGGCCTGACCGTCACCGAGTTGTCCAACAAACTCGGCGTCAACCGGACCGTCGTCTACCGGCTGCTCGCCACCCTGGAGCAGCACGCCCTGGTCCGTCGTGATCTGGGCGGCCGCGCCCGGGTCGGACTGGGTGTGCTGCGCCTGGGCCGTCAGGTGCACCCCCTCGTCCGGGAGGCCGCGCTGCCCGCGCTGCGCTCCCTGGCCGAGGACATAGGGGCCACCGCCCACCTCACGCTCGTCGACGGCAGCGACGCCCTCGCGGTCGCCGTCGTGGAGCCGACCTGGACCGACTACCACGTGGCCTACCGGGCGGGTTTCCGGCACCCGCTGGACCGCGGTGCCGCCGGGCGGGCCATCCTCTCCGCCCGCCAGCACACCACGACCGGACACCCCGGCTACACCCTCACCCACGGTGAGCTCGAAGCCGGTGCCAGCGGGGCGGCCGCGCCGCTGGTCGGGGTGTCGGGGGTGGAGGGGAGCGTCGGCGTGGTCATGCTCGCCGACGCCGTACCGGAACGGGTCGGGCCCCGGGTGCTCGACGCCGCCCGGGAAGTGGCGGACGCCCTGCGGTAGCGCCTCGCGCGGCGGCGCCCCCGCGTCAGTGGGGCGGCGGGGGCGTACGCCTGGCGCGTTCCCGCTCCCGCGCGGCGGTTAGATTGGACGGGTGCTCACTCGTCTCTCGCGCCCCCGCGCGCTCGCCCTCTGCGCGCTGCCCGTCCTCGCCCTCTTCGGTACGGCGGCCCTCGCGCCGCTGCCGTTCACCGTGGCGCAGCCCGGGGTGACCGCCGATGTGCTCGGCAAGGACCGGGGCAACCCGGTGATCACCATCACCGGCGCGGAGACCCGGCCCACCGCCGGGCAGCTGCGGATGACCACCATCGTCGCGACCGGGCCCACGGCGGACATCCGGATCGGCAACGTGCTGGACGGCTGGTTCCGTACGGACCGGGCGGTCATGCCCCGGGACTCCGTCTACCCGACGGGCGGCTCCGAGCAGGAGATCGAGAAGCACAATCTGAACGACATGAAGGAGTCCCAGAACGTCGCCGTCGACGCGGCCCTGAACCACCTGGACCGCGAGCCCGGCTCCATGCGGGTCACCGTGGACCTCGGCGACATCGGCGGGCCCAGCGCCGGGCTCTTCCTCTCCCTCGGCATCATCGACAAGCTCGACGGCGACGGCAGGGGCGGCGATCTCACCGGGGGCCGCACCATCGCCGGTACGGGGACGATCAGCGCGGACGGCAAGGTCGGCGCGGTCGGCGGGGTCTCCATGAAGACCCAGGCCGCCCACCGCGACGGGGCCACCGTCTTCCTCGTCCCGAAGGCCGAGTGCCGCGAGGCGGAGGCCGAGCGGCCCGACGGGCTGCGGCTGGTCCCCGTCACCACCCTGGGTGGCGCGGTGGACGCGCTCAAGGCGCTGGAGCAGGGCGGGAAGGTGCCGAGCTGCTGACCTCGGGCGACGGTACGGCGTCTGACCGGCCCGCCTCCGTGGCCCCCGGACCCGCGACGGCTTCCGCCCGGATCGGCTCCCCCTCCTCCGCCGGTCTTTCCATCGTCCGCCACGACGGGAACACCAGCGGGCTCAGCGTCGCCACGAAGTACACCCCGCCCATCGCCAGCAGCGCCCCGGACGAGCCCATCCCCTCCACCAGCAGCCCGGCCGCCAGCCCGCCCAGCGGCATCGCGAACTCGCACCCGGCGGTCAGCGCCCCCGAGACCCGGCTGCGCAGCCGGTCCGGCACCCGCTCGTAGAGCACCGTCGTCAGGATCGGGTTCAGCACCCCGCCCGCGATCCCGCCGAGCAGCATGGTCACCGCCAGCGGCAGCGTCGTCCCGGTCACCGCGGCGACCAGGAAGCGCGGTGCGCCGCACAGGATCACGCACACCGTGAACACCGCCCGCCGCGAGAAGCGGTGCCCCACCGCCCCGTACAGCAGCGCGCCCGTCAGTCCGCCCGCCCCGAACAGCGCGGTGAGCAGCCCGATCGCCCTCGCCCCGCCCAGCTCGGCCTCGGCGTGCACCGGGAGCAGGACGGCGTTCCAGCCCTGGTCGGTGCCGTTCATGAACATCACCATCACCACGACCGACAGCAGCAGCCGGTTGCCCAGCAAGTGCCCGTAGCCCTCCCGGAGTTCGGTGCCGTACGTGTGCAGCGAGACGGGCGCCCCGTCCTTGCGCGGCTCGGCCGAGCCCAATCCCCGCACCCCGACGGCGATCAGCAGGGCGGAGAGCCCGAACGTCGCGGCGTCCAGGAGGAGTACGGTCTGCGAGCCGGCGAAGGCGATGAGCACCCCGGCCAGTGCCGCGCCGACCATCCTGGCCCCGCGCGAGACGGCGTCGAAGAGGCTGGCGGCTCGGGGGAGCGTGGTGCCCGCGTGCTCCGCGAGGTCGGGGATGAGCACGTACCGGGCGGTGTTGCCCGGGGTGTGCGCGAACCCGTTCAGAGCCATCAGCGCGCAGAGCATCCAGAATTCGAGGGCGCCCAGGTGGTGCAGCACCGGGATCGCGGCGATGGCGAGGCCGCACACCGTGTCCGAGGCGACGGCGACCCGGCGGCGGCCGATCCGGTCGATGAACGGGCCGCCGATCAGCGCGGCGAGAACGATCGGCAGGGTGGCGCAGAAGGCGACGACGCCTGCCCGGCCCGCGCTGCCGGTGGTCTCCAGGACGAACCAGGGGACACCGATCAGGGTGAGCGAAGTGCCCGCCGTAGATATGGAGTTGGCCGCGAGCGTGGCGGCGAGTGGTCTGCGGTGAAGGCGGGGCATGGCCGTGCTTCCCCCGGAGGCGGTCGGCTAGGCGGTACGGAACGTCTGGGCGCAGGTCGTCGTCGGCCCGCTCCGGGCCAGCCGGAGGCCGACCTCGACCATCGTCCAGCCGATCCGGGTGCGCAGGCGGGTCCGGGGGAGGCGGAACTCCCGTGCAGTGCGCCGTAGTTCGGCGGCACGGTCGGTGTGCAGGACGAGGTGGATGTCGGCGTGGCTGTCGGCGTGCATGAGTAATTCCCTTCGCGTCATCGGCTGTTGGTCTGTGCTGATCATTCGGACGGACGGGGGAAGGCGTGCAGATGGGTCCGCACGATCGCCGAGCCCTCGGTGCCCTCCGGGACGCGGTCCCGGTAGCTCTCCACGACGGCGTGGAGCTTCTCGGACAGCTCCTGCGCCAGCTCGGGAGTGAGGCGGATCTTGAAGTCGCTGATGTCCCAGCTCCGTTGCCACTCCTGCGGCCACTCGTCCATCGTGCCGAGCCAGGTGTTCATCTCCTGGGCGTGGGTCGTGGCCGTCTCGTGCAGGACGACGTCGATGGCCCCGCGCACCTCCGGGTCGGCGTGCGTCCGGAAGTCGGCGGTCTCGAACATCGTTCCCTCGTGCACCGCCCGCCACCACCGCTCCCGGCCCTTGCCCAGCTCCGGGGCGTCCTCGACCAGCCCGCTCTCCGCCAACTGGCGCAGGTGGTAGCTGGTCGCGCCACTGGACTCGCCCAGCCGCTCGCCGAGCCCGGAGGCGGTGGCGGGGCCGAACTCCCGCAGGGCGTTGAGCAGCCGGATCCGCAGGGGGTGCGCGAGGGTCCGCAGCGTGCGGGCGTTGATGTTGTGGATGTTCCGGCCGCCGGCGGCGGGGACAGGGGCGGATGCGGGAGCGCGCCGGTCGGTCTCGTTGTCCGTCATGTCTCGACCGTAGACTTGCAAAGAAGACTTTGCAAGGGATTCTTTGCAACGACTCCTTTGTAGGTCGTCCCGCCCTCCTCACCCCTCCTCGATGAACCCCTCCGCCACCAGCCACTCCTTCGCCACCTCGTGCGGGTCCTCCCCGTCCACGTCCACCTTCGCGTTCAGCGTCTGGGCGACCTCGGTCGTCAGCTTCTTCGCGAGCGGGGCCAGCAGCTCCGCGATCACCGGGTACTTCTCGAAGGTCGCCAGGTGGATGACCGGGGACGCGTTGTAGTTGGGGAAGAAGTTCCTGTCGTCCTCCAGCACGTCCAGGTCCATCGCCTTGATCCGGCCGTCGGTGGTGAACACTTCGCCCAGCAGGCAGGAGTCGGACTCGGAGACCTGGGTGTAGATGATTCCGGCGTCCATCTTCTGGATGTTGGCGGCCGGGATCCTCATCCCGTACCGCTTCTCCATGCCGGGCAGCCCGTCGTCGCGGGAGGCGAACTCGTTCTCCACGCAGATCGTCACGGCGCCCGGGTCCTTCCTCGCGAGGGCGGCCACGTCCGAGAGGGTCTTCAGCTTGTACCGGGCGTTGTTCTTCTTGCTGATGGCCAGCGCGTACGTGTTGTCGAGCGGGGCCGGCGGCAGCCAGACCACCCCGTTGCCCTTGTCCTCGTCGCGGACCGCCTCGTACTGCTCCTGCGGGTCGACGACGGGGTCCGCGTGGCCGAGGAAGGTGATCCAGCCGGTGCCGGTGTAGTCCCACTGCGCGTCGGCGTCGCCGTTGATGATGGCCTCGCGGGCGCTGATCGAGCCCGGCAGGTTCGTGCGGTCCAAAACCTCCGCCCCGGCCGCCTTGAAGACCAGGCCGGTCATCTGGCCGAGGATGATGTTCTCGCTGAAGTTCTTCGAGGTCACCGTCAGCGTGGCGCCCTCGAGCGGCTCGCCCTGCCCGACCGACCCCGGCGACACGTCGTCCACCATCGGCGAACCGCTCTTGAGCCCGCAGCCGCTCAGGAGCAGGGCGAGGGCGAGGGCCGCGGCCGCGAGGGACCGGCGCCGGAAACCGTACGTCGTCATCCTCACCGCTCCTCCAGCCCGCGCGGCGTCAGCACCAGTTCGGCCAGCGAGGCCAGCCAGTCCACCAGCAGCGCCAGCACCACCGTCAGCACCGAGCCGATGACCAGTACCGGCATCCGCTGCGTCTGGATCCCCGAGGTGATCAGGTCGCCGAGGCCGCCGCCCCCGCCGAAGGTGGCCAGCGTCGCCGTACCGACGTTCAGGACCAGTGCCGTACGCACCCCGGCCAGGATCAGCGGCACCGCGAGCGGCAGCTCCACCTTCATCAGGACGCCCCGCCCGGACATCCCCATTCCGCGCGCCGCCTCGATCATGTTCGGCTCGATCGCCCGCAGACCCGCCACCGTGTTGGAGAGCACCGGCAGCACCGCGTAGATGACGATGCCGATGATCGCCGTCCGCGGCCCGATGCCCAGCCAGATCACCAGCAGCGCCAGCAGGCCGATCGCCGGGGTCGCCTGCCCGATGTTGGCCAGCGCCGTGAACGCGGGGGCGGCCTTCCGCAGCCGCCGCCGGGTCAGCGCGATGCCCAGCGGGATCGCGATGATCAGCACCCAGAAGGTGGAGATCGCCGTCAGTCGCACGTGCTGCCACCAGCGCAGCTGCACATTGCCGCCGGAGAGCGAGTTCTCCGCGATCGAGTCCAGGTGGATGTTGGTGATCCACACGTAGGTGATCGCCAGGATGACCGTCAGCACCACGGGCAGGACGATCAGTTTGCGCCAGGTGATCCGGCGCGCCGGGGCGGCCGGTGCGGGGGAGGGGTCGCTCTCCTCGTCGTGGAACGCGTGGCCCTTGACGTCGTGCTCGCCCGGTGGCCGGGTGGGGGTGGCCGGGCCCTTGCCGGAGCCGGACCGGTGGCTGGGGCTCATACTCCGCCGCCACCCCCCTCCAGCTCCTGCTCGGTCTGGTGGACGCGCTGCTCCTCCAGCTGGTGCTGGTGCTCCATGGCGGTCAGCCGGTCGGCCTCCAGCAGCTCCTGCACGTTGTCCATCAGCGTCTTCATGTCGACGACCCCGATGAACTCACCGCGCCGCCCGGTCACCGCGACCCGCCCCCCGCTGTCGGTCAGAACCGCCTCCAGCGCGTCGTGCAGCGTGGCGTCCCGGGTCACCGTGTCGTGCACCAGCTGCCCGGCCCGCGCCAGCGAACCGCGTGCCCGCATCAGGTCGCCGCGCCGCAGCCACTTGTACGGGCGGTTGCGGCGGTCCAGCATCAGGAGTTCGTTGTGCGGGCCGTTGCGCAGCTTGTTGAAGATCGTTTGGAGCGGGTCCTCGACCGTCACCGTCGGGAAGTCCGCGATGCCCACATCCCGTACGCGGGTGAGGTTGAGCCGCTTCAGGGCCGCGCCCGCCCCGACGAAGCCGGAGACGAAGTCGTCCGTCGGGTTGGTGAGGATCGCTTCGGGGGTGTCGAACTGGGCGATGTGCGAACGCTCCCGCAGTACGGCGATCCGGTCGCCGAGCTTGATCGCCTCGTCGAAGTCGTGGGTGACGAACACGATCGTCTTGTGCAGCTCGTGCTGGAGCCGGATCAGCTCGTCCTGGAGATGGTCGCGGGTGATCGGGTCGACCGCCCCGAACGGTTCGTCCATCAGGAGTACGGGAGGGTCGGCGGCCAGCGCCCGCGCCACGCCCACCCGCTGCTGTTGCCCGCCGGAGAGCTGGCGCGGATAGCGGCCGTGGAACTCGCGCGGGTCCAGGCCCACCAGGTCGAGCATCTCCTCGACCCGGTCCTTCACCCGGGACTTGGACCAGCCGACCATCTTCGGCACCAGGGCGATGTTGTCGGCGACCGTCATGTGGGGGAAGAGGCCGGAGGACTGGATCGCGTACCCGATCTTGCGGCGCAGCTTCACCGGGTCGATGTCGGTGACGTCCTCGTCGCCGATCCTGATCCGGCCCGAGGTGGGCTCGATCAGCCGGTTGATCATCTTCAGGGTGGTGGACTTCCCGCAGCCGGACGGGCCGACGAAGATCACCGTCTCACCGGCCTTGATCTCCATCGAGACGTTCTCGACGGCCGGGTTCGGGTTGCCCGGGTACCTCTTGGTCAGGTTCTCCAGCTGGATGGTGGCCCCGGAGGCGGCGGCCGTTTCGTCCTCGGTCGCGACAGCGGGATCGGTCTCGGTCTCAGGCACGGATCCCCCTCGGGATGGTCAGCCGTCCCAGCAGGACGTACGCGGCGTCGAAGAGCAGGGCGAGCACGACGATGCCGAGCGTGCCCGCGAGGACCTGGTTGATCGCGTTGGCGCTGCCCAGCGAGGCGATGCCCCGGAAGATCTCGTTGCCGAGGCCGGGCCCGGAGGCGTACGCGGCGATGGCGGCGATGCCCATCAGCATCTGGGTCGAGACCCGGATCCCGGTCAGGATCGGCGGCCAGGCCAGCGGCAGCTCCACCCGGCACAGCCGCGCCGCCCGCGACATCCCGATGCCCGTCGCCGCGTCGACCAGCGCCGGATCGACGCCCCGCAGCCCCACGATGGAGTTCCGGACGATGGGCAGCAGCCCGTACAGCGTCAGCGTGATCACGGTCGGCGCGACGCCGAGCCCGACCAGCGGGATCAGCAGACCGATCGCGGCGAGGGAGGGGATGGTGAGGATCGTCGCCGTGGAGGTGATGGCCAGCGAACCGCCCCAGCCGCTGCGGTAGCTCACCACCCCGATGATCACACCCAGGACGGTGGCGATGACCATGCACTGGAAGACCGCGCTGACGTGCTGGAACGCGTCCGTGAGGAGCTGCTGGTGACGGGTGTTCAGATACTCCCAGAAGCTCACACGGCACTCCCTCAAGCTCAGCGGGCGTTCCGGCCCCTCGGGTCGGCCAGGACCGGCCCCTCGGCTCAGTCGGTGTCCTGGGCGGCCTGTTCCACCAGCGGGATGATCCGCAGCGGAACCGGGTTCTCCATGACGATCGCCGTGGAGGCCCGGACAATGCCATCAAATCCGACAACCCGGTCGATCACCCGCTGAAGATCGGCGTTGGAACGGGCCACCAGCCGGCACAGCATGTCGCCGGTGCCGGTGGTGGTGTGCAGCTCCAGCACCTCCGGTACGCCGCCCAAGTGCGCCCGCACGTCGGCCCCTTGCCCCTGCTTGATCTCCAGCGTCGCGAACGCGGTGACCGGATAGCCGAGTGCCGCCGGGTCCACGTCCGGCCCGAACCCCCGGATGACGCCATTCGACTGAAGGCGGTCCAGCCGCGCCTGCACGGTCCCGCGCGCCACGCCGAGCCGCCGGGATGCTTCGAGGACGCCGATACGCGGCTCCCGCGCGAGCAGCACGATGAGCCGGCCGTCCAGATGATCGATCGCCATGAGCCCGCCTCCGGTGGTCAGCCTGTACAGATAGCCCGGCCATCATGGCGAGTGACTGCACACATTGACCAGCGAATTCGCGAACTATTGCGCACCTTGCGATGCGGGGAGAGCCTTCGAACATGACTGAGACTCTGCACACCAGCCCTGACACCGCCGCGCAGGCCGACCGCTTCCCGGTCAAGGGAATGGACGCGGTCGTCTTCGCCGTGGGCAACGCCAAGCAGGCCGCGCACTACTACTCGACCGCTTTCGGCATGAAGCTCGTGGCCTACTCCGGACCGGAGAACGGCAGCCGCGAGACCGCGAGCTACGTCCTCACCAACGGCGCCGCCCGCTTCGTCTTCACCTCCGTGATCAAGGCGTCCACCGAGTGGGGCACCTTCCTCTCCGACCACGTCGCCGAGCACGGTGACGGCGTCGTCGACCTCGCCATCGAGGTCCCGGACGCCCGCGCCGCCTACGCGTACGCCGTCGAGCACGGCGCCCGCGGCCTCACCGAGCCGCACGAGGTCAAGGACGAGCACGGCATCGTCGTCCTCGCCGCCATCGCCACCTACGGCAAGACCCGCCACACCCTGGTGGAGCGCTCCGGCTACGACGGCCCCTACCTCCCCGGCTTCGCCCCCGCCAAGCCGATCGTCGAGCCGCCGGCCAAGCGGACCTTCCAGGCCATCGACCACTGCGTCGGCAACGTCGAGCTCGGCCGGATGAACGAGTGGGTCGGCTTCTACAACGAGGTCATGGGCTTCACCAACATGAAGGAGTTCGTGGGCGACGACATCGCCACCGAGTACTCCGCCCTGATGTCGAAGGTCGTCGCCGACGGCACGTTGAAGGTGAAGTTCCCGATCAACGAGCCGGCGATCGCGAAGAAGAAGTCGCAGATCGACGAGTACCTGGAGTTCTACGGTGGCGCCGGCGTCCAGCACGTCGCGCTCGCCACCAACGACATCGTCTCCACGGTCCGCTCGATGCGCGCGGCCGGTGTGCAGTTCCTGGACACCCCCGACTCGTACTACGACACCCTCGGCGAGTGGGCCGGCGAGACCCGGGTGCCGGTCGAGACCCTGCGCGAGCTGAAGATCCTCGTCGACCGCGACGAGGACGGCTACCTGCTGCAGATCTTCACCAAGCCGGTCCAGGACCGCCCGACCGTCTTCTTCGAGATGATCGAGCGCCACGGCTCCATGGGCTTCGGCAAGGGCAACTTCAAGGCCCTCTTCGAGGCGATCGAGCGCGAGCAGGAGAAGCGCGGCAACCTCTGAGCCTCCCCGGCTCCTGAGCCTCCCACCTACGCCACCGCGGCCCGGGGCAGCACCCCGGACCGCGGTGGCGTAGGCCGTTCACGGGCGGAAGGCGACGGTCTCACGGACTCTTCGACGCGTCCGCCTCCACCGCCGCCGGGCTGCTCGGGGCCTCCTTCGACGGGGCGGGGGCCGTCTTCGACGGCGCCGGTGCCGGGGCCTCCGGCTTGGGCGACTCCCGCTTCGGCTCGGGCTTCGGCTCCGGCTTGGCCTCCCGCTTCGGCTCAGGGGCCGGCGGCGGTGGAGGCGGAGGCGGCGGCTGCATGTCCCCGGGTCCGCCCGGCGGCGGCTCACCGAGCGACTCCAGCGCCTCCCGGGCCTTCGGCGCGTCCAGCGGCGAGAAGGCCGGGTTGGTGCGCAGCGCCTCCTGGAGGTGGCGGCGGGCCGGACCGTACTGCGCCAGCTCCCGTTCGATCATGCCCAGGTGGTACGCGTACGAGGCGTTCCGCACGCCCATGTCCACCGCCTGCCGCGCGTACTCCAGGCCCTCCTCGGACTTGCCCGCCCGGTGCAGCGCCCAGCCCAGCGCGTCCGCCACCGCCGCACTGCGGTGCTGCCTCCTCCACTGGCCGCGCAGCAGCTCCACCGCCACCGCCGGGTCCCCGTGGTCGCTCTCGTAGCGGGCCCGGACCACGGACTCGTCGACCCCGGCCGTCTTCGCCTGCTCCAGCAGCTCCCCCAGCTTCTCGTACTGGCTCCGCGCGTCGCCGTCGAGCGCCAGGGACGCGTACAGCTCGCCCAGTTCGAGGACGTACGCCGGGCGCGGGAGCCTGGTGATCGCGCTCTGGTACGCGGCCAGCGCCTCGTCCGTCCGGCCCAGCGCCACCAGGGCCCGGGCCTTGCCCGCCAGGGACGCGTGGTGGCCCAAGTCCGTGCGCAGCGCCGCGTCGAACTGCGCCACCGCCTCCTCCGGCTCACCCCGCTCCCAGGCCAGCTCGCCCAGCCGGTGCAGCGCCTCGGCCTTCTCGGCGGGCGCCGTCGCCCGGTCCGCGGCCTCCCGGGCGGTGGCGAGCGCGTCCTCGCGCCAGCCCTGGCCCCGGTACAGGTCGGCGGTGCGGGCCAGCGCGGGGACGCCCTTGCGCAGCTCGCCGAACTTCTCCGTCGCCTCGGTCGCCGCCTTCCGGTCCCCGAGACCGGTGTAGGCGTCGATGAGGGCCGGGTACACGCTCCAGGTCGTCGGGTCCTGCTTCCGTACCGTCTCGCCCCACCGCTTCGCCGCCAGGAAGTCGTGCCGGGCGTTGGCCAGCGCAGCCATCCCCACCCACGCCTCCCCGTTCCCCCGCTCACCCGGCCGGGCCTCCAGCGACCGCTTCAGCGCCTCCTCCGCGCGCCCGAAGTACGCCGCGTCCGCCGAGCGCCGCCCCCACTCCACGTACGCCGAACCGAGCGTCGCCCACGAGGGCGCGTCGGCCGGGTGGGACTCCACCCACTTCTGCCGGTCCCCGATCAGCGCGGTCAGGTCCGAGAGGGAGGCGGGGGAGCCCGCCGTCGCCGCCGCCTCGGCCCGTTCCACCGGACCCGGCTCCTTCGGGTGGTCGTCCTTCCCGTCCGGTACGGCCACCAGCGCCCCGGTCAGCAGCACACCCGCCGCCACCGCCCCGAACGCGGCCCGGCGCAGGGTCGTCCGCAGGGTGGGAGGGGGCGGGGGTACGGCGGTGGCGCCTTCGGCGGGCATCGCGTAGGGGCCGTGCGGGGACGGCTCGGGCGGCCGGCGGGACTCGGGATCCTGCTGGGGCATGACATCCATGGCCATCACTGTGCGTCAGTCATACGAGCACACCGCGCCTTGGGATCGCCCCCGCCGACGGGTTCACACCATTGGCCCCCGGGTGCCACGCTGGAACCATGAGCGATCTTCTCGAACGCCTGCGCACCGGGCTCCCCGCCGAGGCCCTGATCACCGATCCGGACGTCACCGCGTCCTACGCCCACGACATGGCGAGCTTCTGCGAGGCCGGCACCCCGGCCGTCGTGGTGCTCCCGCGCACGGTCGAGCAGGTCCAGCACGTGATGCGCACCGCAACCGAACTGCGCGTCCCGGTCGTCCCGCAGGGCGCCCGTACCGGCCTGTCCGGCGCGGCCAACGCCTCGGACGGCTGCATCGTGCTCTCCCTGGTGAAGATGGACCGGATCCTGGAGATCAGCCCGGTCGACCGGATCGCCGTCGTCGAGCCGGGCGTCATCAACGCGGTGCTGTCACGCGCGGTGAACGAACACGGCCTCTACTACCCGCCGGACCCCTCCAGCTGGGAGACCTGCACCATCGGCGGCAACATCGGCACGGCCTCCGGCGGCCTGTGCTGCGTGAAGTACGGGGTCACCGCCGAGTACGTCCTCGGTCTGGACGTCGTCCTCGCCGACGGGCGGCTCCTGACCACCGGCCGCCGGACGGCGAAGGGGGTCGCCGGGTACGACCTGACCCGGCTCTTCGTCGGCTCCGAAGGCAGTCTCGGGATCGTCGTCAAGGCCGCCCTCGCGCTCGGACCGGAGCCGCCGCAGCAGCTCGTCCTCGCCGCCGAGTTCCCCTCGGCAGCCGCCGCCTGTGACGCTGTGTGCCGGATCATGGAACGCGGTCACACCCCGTCACTCCTCGAACTGATGGACCGGACGACCGTGCGTGCCGTCAACGAGCTGGCCTCCATGGGGCTGCCGGAGACCACCGAGGCGCTCCTCCTCTGCGCCTTCGACACCCCCGACCCGGCGGCCGACCTCGACGCCGTCGGAGCGCTCTGCACCGCGGCCGGAGCCACCGAAGTGGTCCCGGCCGACAACCCCGCCGAGTCCGAACTCCTGCTCCAGGCCCGCCGGATGTCGCTCACGGCGCTGGAGAACGTCAAGTCCGCCACGATGATCGACGACGTCTGCGTACCGCGCTCGCGGCTCGGCGCCATGCTGGAGGGCACCGCCGCCATCGCGGAGCGGTACGACCTGACCATCGGCGTCTGCTCCCACGCGGGCGACGGCAACACCCACCCCGTCGTCTGCTTCGACCACACCGACGCCGACGAGTCCCGCCGCGCCCGCGAGTCCTTCGACGCCATCATGGCGCTCGGCCTGGAGCTGGGCGGGACCATCACCGGCGAACACGGCGTCGGCGTCCTCAAGAAGGAGTGGCTCGCCCGAGAACTGGGCGAGACCGGTATCGAGTTGCAGCGCGGCATCAAGGCCGCCTTCGACCCGCTCGGCCTCCTCAACCCCGGCAAGCTCTTCTGATCCGTACCTCCGCGGCGGCCCCTCACACCTCACCGTCCTGCGACGGCGACTCGTCCGCCGCCCACGGGTCGCTCAGCCACAGGTCGTCCGCCGGGAGGGGGGCCAGCAGCTCGGCCAGCGCCTCGTCGATCCCGAGCCGGTCGCCCTCCGTGCCCGGCGGCACCACGCGCAGGGTCCGCTCCACCCAGGCGGCCACGGCGACCGAGGGCACTTCGAGCAGGGCGTTACCGTTGGGGGAGGTGAGGGCCACGCAGATCACGCCGCGGTTGTCGATCTTCGTCGGCCAGATCCGTACGTCCCCGTGCCCGCACGGCCGGAACACCCCTTCCACCAGCAGCTCCCGGGCGAACGTCCAGTGCACGGGCGACTCGGAGCCGATGTGGAAGGCGATGTGCACGGCGTACGGGTCGTCCGTGCGGTACGTCAGCCGGGCGGGGACCGGGATGGACCGCTCGGGGGACAGGACGAGCTTCAGCTCCAGCTCACGTTCCACGATGTTCATCATGAGAATGCACGACCTTCCGGTGCTCATGGGCCGGTCCCGCTGACCGTCCCGCACAAGGAGAGAGCGCCCTCCCCGCCACCTATTACGCGACTTCTCGAAAAAACTTCGATCTGTCGCGAAAGTGGGCCCAAACAGGCGGACCGGCCCGGGGATACGTGGCGGTCTGGTAGATGTGGACCCTTGTATTGAGGCCGTCCGCCCTCCCGGCGCCGAACGGCCTGAGGCCTCGAAGAGATACGGGACCCGCTGATGAGCGCGCCAACTCCGGCACCCGGTGACGACAGCCCCCGTGAGGGCTACTACCCCGATCCCTCCATCCCCGGTTACGTCCGGTACTGGAACGGCGCGTCCTGGGTGCCCGGTACGAGCCGGCCGGCGCCGCAGCAGGCCGCGCCGGTGGAGGAGACCGGACCGATCTTCTTCGACGAGGAGGACGGCCTCCCGGACGGCTCGGGCGGTGCGGACGGTACGCGCCCCTCGGGCGGATCCACCGGCGCCGACCGCTACGAGGCCGAGGGCGAGGCCGGGTCCGTCTGGCAGGCGGACTCCGCGCGCCAGAACGGCTTCGGCGGGGAGCGGGACCGCCGGATCTCCTGGGGCGGCCCGGCGTCGGAGCCCCCCGCGGCCCCGGCCGACCCGCGCACGCCCCTCGCGCAGGACCCGACCCGCGGCGCGCTGCCGGGGATGCGGGACGGCGGGGCGCCGGCGGAGGAGGCCGGGGCGCGCCCGCCGACGGAGGGCACGGTCACGATCCGCGCGGTGGGCCCGCAGGCCGGTGCCGTACAGCCGAGCGCCGTACGGGGGACCGCCCCGCGCCCCGACCCCGTACAGCCGAACGCCGGTACGCCGCAGGGGCCGCAGGCGCTCCCGGCCGCCCCCGCCCAGCCCCTCCCGGTGCCGGCCCCCGCTCCCGTCCCCCAGGAGGTGCGGCAGGGCCCGCCCCAGGTCCCCGCCGCCCCCTCCGTGCCCACGCCGCTGACGCCGGGCCCCGGCGGGGGTTCGGCGTCCTGGGCGCAGCAGGTCCACCAACTGGCCCAGCCCGAACAGCGGCAACAGCAGCCGACACCCCAGCCCCCGCACCAGTCTCCCCACCAGCAGCAGCCCCACCCCCTGCCCCACCAGCAACAGCAGCCCCCCTTCGCGCAGCCCGGGTCCGGGTCCGGGGCGGCCGCGGACCAGCCCGTCGTGCCCTGGAAGCCTCCGGCGGCCGACGACCCCTTCCAGCAGCTCGTCCGCGCCCAGGCGGCGGCCCGGCCCGCCGGGCTCGGCAAGCGGTTCGCCGCCCGGCTGGTCGACAACCTGGTGCTCGGCACGGTCGTCGGCGCGGTGGCCATCCCGCTGGGCACCCAGGCGATGGACCACATCGACCGGAAGATCACCGCGGCGAAGCAGACCGGCGAGACCGTCACCGTCTGGCTGCTGGACTCCACCACCGGGACGCTGCTCGGGGCCCTGGTCGCGGCCTTCCTCGTCCTCGGCTTCCTCCTGGAGGCGCTGCCCACCGCCAAGTGGGGCCGGACGCTCGGCAAGAAGCTCTTCGGGCTCGACGTGCGGGACATCGAGTCCCACGACGCGCCCACGCTGGGAGCGGCCCTGCGCCGCTGGCTCGTCTACGGGGTGCTGGGACTCCTGGTCATCGGCGTGGCCAACGTGCTGTGGTGCCTGATCGACCGCCCCTGGCGCCAGTGCTGGCACGACAAGGCGGCCCGCACGTTCGTGGCGGGCTGAGCGAGACCGGGGGAACACGGCCGGGCGGGCAGGGCCCAGAAAGCCCGCCGTAGACTCGTATGCCACCCCGCGTCCCCCGAACGCACCTGAGCCGTTGCGGGCCCCGGTGGCACGGGATGCACTGCCCCCATGAGCAACGACCAGCCGACGCCCGGCCAGCCGCCCGGGGACGACGATCCGTTCGTCAAGAAGCCGCAGGAGCCCCCGCCGCCGTCGGACGGTCAGCCGCCGTACGGTCAGCCGCCCTACGGGAGCGCTCCGCCCCCTCCGCCGCCCCCGCCCCCGCCGAACGACCCGTACGGAAGCGGCGGGGGTTTCGGGGCGCCTGACCCGCTGGCCGGGATGCCGCCGCTGGCCGAGCCGGGCAAGCGGATCCTGGCGCGGCTGATCGACTTCCTCGTCATCTCGATCCCGCTGTACCTGCTCTCTCTGCCGTGGGGCGGGGCGATCGATGTCGACGGGGACGGTGGCGACGGGTTCGACGGTGCCTACAGCGGCCACCAGTTCCTGTGGTCGTTCATCGGCCTGGTCGTCTACGTCGCGTACGACACGTACTTCACGCAGAAGGACGGCCGGACCCTGGGCAAGCGGCTGCTGAAGCTGCGGGTGGCCATGCTCAACGACGGCCGGGTGCCCGACACCGGCGCCGCCTTGATGCGGGCCGTCGTCCTGTGGGCTCCGGCGCTGCTGTGCTGCCCGTGCCTGTGGTGGCTGGTCAACATCGTGCTGATGTTCACGGACAAGCCCTACCGGCAGGGGCTCCAGGACAAGGCGGCCAAGACCGTGGTGGTCACGGCCGGGTAGGCACGCGGAAGCAGCCGGGCGGGTACGTCGTCCCGCCCGGCTGCCGAAGGCGCAGGCCGCTCAGCGGCGCAGCGAGTGCTGCCGGTTCGCCTGCAGGGACGAGCGGGCGGCCGGCACACGCTCCCGGGCGTCGAGGCCGTCCGGGGCGGGGTGCGTGCGTGCGGCGGAGGCGGGGGCGGTGTGGTGCGGGTGCGCCGCGCGGCCGGGGGCGGTCTGCGGGGGCTGGGGCAGGCGCACGGCCACCAGCAGGCCGAGCGCGAGCGCGGTGACGGCGGCGATGCCCACGCCGATGCCCGACTCCGTACCGGAGAGCAGCAGCAGGGCGAGGGTCGTACAGATGACGGTGGCCGAACCGTAGACGAGCTGTGCGGCAGTCGGACGCGGCATGGCGGTTTCCGTCCTCGGGACGTCGGATGGGCGGGCGGTCGGCGCGTTGGGGGTGCCTTCCGACCCTACGACGGTGGATGCCCGACAGAGACCGGTAGTAAGCGTGACCTAACCCACGGTACCGGTGCACAGGGGGCGCACGGAGTCACGCCTCTCACCAACCGGACGGCGCGACGCGCCCGTTGGCGGTGATCCTGTCCGGATACCGGAAGAGCGCTCCCGCATAGTGCACTTGGTCTGTTCAAGTCAAGGTCTGTCTTTTCTCTCGCAACTCCGATCGAATGTCGTCACTTGTGACGCGTTTACGCGCGCGGCCCTCTCCACACCCCCCTGGCCGCCGCGCGGACGCCCGGGGAGGACTGCATCAAGTGACCAATCAGAGACGGGCGCTTCGCGCCGCTGCTGTTGTCGTGGCCATGGCCGCGACCGCGGCGACGGCGTCGACCTTCGCCACCGCCCAGGCGCATGACACCACGTCAGGTTCCGCCGCCTCCGCCGCTCCCGACGTCGACCGCCACGACCCGGCGCCCGGCAAGGGACACGTGGAGCACAACCTCGAGGGCCCCTTCAGCGAGCAGCAGGCAGCGCAGCGGGAGGCCGCGCTGGAGCAGGTGCTCTCCGGGGACAAGAAGGTGACGAACAGGAGCGGTTCCAAGGTCGTCAGGCTCGGCGCCAAGAAGTACGTCGAACTCGGCCGGGAGAAGACCGACAAGATCTTCACCATCCTGCTGGAGTTCGGCGACAAGGTCGACGACACCACCCTGTTCGACCCGGACGGCGACGGTCCCAAGCCCCCGGTCAAGAAGTACGGCGGCACCCCCGGCCCGGCGCACAACGAGATCGCCAAGCCGGACCCGAAGAAGGACAACAGCACCGCCTGGAAGGCCGACTACAACCAGGCGCACTTCGAGAAGCTGTACTTCGGCGAGGGCAAGAACGTCCACTCGCTCAAGACCTACTACGAGAAGACCTCCTCGGGCCGCTACTCGGTCGAGGGCCAGGTCTCCGACTGGGTGAAGGTCGACTACAACGAGGCCCGTTACGGCTCCAACTACTGCGGCCAGTCCAACTGCGCCAACGTCTGGGACGCGGTCCGCGACGGCGTCAACGCCTGGGTCGCCGACCAGAAGGCCAAGGGCCGCACCGACGCGCAGATCAAGGCGAACCTGGCCGAGTACGACCAGTGGGACCGCTACGACTTCGACGGCGACGGCAACTTCAACGAGCCGGACGGTTACATCGACCACTTCCAGCTGGTCCACGCCGGCGAGGACGAGTCCGCGGGCGGCGGCGCCGAGGGCCCGAACGCCATCTGGGCGCACCGCTGGTACGCGTACGGCACCAACGCGGGTGCGACCGGCCCGGCCGACAACAAGGCAGGCGGCGCGCAGATCGGTGACACGGGCATCTGGGTCGGCGACTACACCGTCCAGCCCGAGAACGGCGGCCTGGGTGTCTTCGCCCACGAGTACGCCCACGACCTCGGCCTCCCGGACCTGTACGACACCTCCGGCGGCGGCGAGAACTCGGTCGGCTTCTGGTCCCTGATGTCGGCGGGCTCCTGGCTCGGCACCGGCAAGGGCGAGATCGGCAACCTGCCGGGCGACATGACCTCGTGGGACAAGCTCCAGCTGGGCTGGCTCGACTACGACACGGCCAAGGCGGGCAAGACCTCGCTGCACAAGCTGGGCGTCTCGGCGTACAACACCAAGGCCCCGCAGGCGCTCGTCGTCGAACTGCCGGCCAAGCCCGTCACCACCACCGTCGTCAAGCCCGCCGAGGGCACGAAGCAGTGGTGGAGCGACCGGGGCGACAACCTGTCGAACACCCTGACCCGCTCGGTCGACCTGACCGGCAAGTCCTCGGCCGAGCTGGAACTTTCGGGCTGGTACGACATCGAGGCCGACTACGACTACCTCTACACCGAGGTGTCCGACAACGGCGGCACGAGCTGGACCGCGCTCGACGGCACCGCCGACGGCAAGGCCATCCCGCGCGACGCCAGCGACAAGCCGGCCCTGACCGACGTCTCGGGCGCGTACCAGCAGCTCTCCTTCTCCCTGGACGCCTACGCGGGCAAGAAGGTCGACCTCCGCTTCCGCTACCAGACGGACGGCGGCGCGGGCGGCAAGGGCTTCGCGGCCGACGAGATCACCATCACCGCCGACGGCGCCACCCTCTTCTCGGACGACGCCGAGGGCGACGACAACGGCTGGACGGTGAAGGGCTTCTCGCGGATCGGAGAGTCGTTCACGCAGGACTACCCGCAGTACTACATCGCGGAGAACCGCCAGTACGTGTCGTACGACGAGACCCTCAAGGTCGGCCCGTACAACTTCGGCTTCTCCACCACCCGCCCCGACTGGGTCGAGCACTACGCGTACCAGACGGGCCTGCTCGTCTGGCTCTGGGACACCTCCCAGAAGGACAACAACACCTCCGTCCACCCGGGCGAGGGTCTGATCCTGCCGGTCGACGCGCACGCCAAGCCGCTCAGGTGGAAGGACGGCTCGCTCCTGCGCAACAAGATCCAGCCGTTCGACGCCCCGTTCAGCTGGTATTCGAACAAGGGCTTCACGCTCCACAACGCGGACGTGCCGCTGAAGATCCAGCCCTCGCTGGGCAACCCGGTCTTCGACGACCGCAAGGGGACCTACTGGTACAAGGAGAACCCGACGGGCAGTGTCAAGGTTTCCGACACCAACACCCGCATCTCCATCCTCCTGGAGCCGCTCACCGGCTCCTCGATGACCGTGCTGGTCAGCCCCTCGGGCCGATAGTTCCTTAACATCGCAGGTCAGAGCATGATCGGCCGTCGCCCCCTAGCGGGCGGGGGCCGATCGTGTTTAGGTGCGTCTTGTTCACATCCTTATTGACACGACGTCTCACGGGGGAGTGCGGAGCATGGCAGGCGGAGGTTTCTGCAGGTTGCCGAACGGCACGGTGGTGGTGGCCCTCACCCTCACCGGACCGTCCGGCGGTACGGGCCCGGGCGCCCCGGTGCGGGTGCTGGTCCACGCGGCGAACCGGGCGCGCGCCCTGACCAGGCTGCGCAACCTGGGGCTGCGGGCGGTGTACCTGCGCGGCAACGACCGGCCGCCCACGCCGGACGAGATCACGGCGGTGCTGCACCACCCGGACGGCCTTCTCTGGCGGGCGGCGCCCCAGGCGGGCCAGGAGCTGTGGCACCCGATCAGGGCCCTGCTGGGTCCGGCGGGACACGCCGGACCCGCCCGCCCGGCGGCGTAGGGGGGCGGGCTCCGCGGGCGACTGTGGTGGCCCTACAGGGCCTCGGCCACGACCGGCTTCCCGGAGAGCTTCACGCCCGCCGTCCGGAGCTCCTCCAGGGCCTTCTCCGTGCTGGCCGGTGAGACCCCGGCGGTCAGGTCGAGCAGCACATGGGTGACGAAGCCCTCACGGGCCGCGTCCAGGGCGGTGGCCCGTACGCAGTGGTCGGTGGCGATGCCCACCACGTCGACCTCGGTGACGGACCGCTCGCGCAGCCACTCGGCGAGACCGGTCCCGTTCTCGTCGGAGCCCTCGAAACCGCTGTACGCGGCCGAGTGGGCGCCCTTGTCGAAGACGGTGTCGATGGCCCCGGAGGCGACGGCGGGCGCGAAGTTCGGGTGGAACCCGACGCCCTCGGTCCCGGCGACGCAGTGCACCGGCCAGGAGTCCACGAAGTCCGGCGTCTCGGAGAAGTGGCCACCGGGGTCCACATGGTGGTCCCGGGTGGCCACCACGTGCCGGTAGCCCGGCTGGGCCTCACCGATGAGATCGGTGATGGCGGCGGCGACATCGGCACCACCCGCCACCGCGAGGCTGCCGCCCTCGCAGAAGTCGTTCTGAACGTCCACGACGATCAATGCGCGGTGCATGGCGGGTGTCCTTAGGTGGGGAGAGAGCGGAGATGTTCCAACGTTCACGGGGATGCCACCGAGCGTAGAGACTAGGGCCTGACAATCAACCCCTACCCACTGGCGCCTATCCGCCCCGAGGGGCCGGCCACCCCGTCCAGCCCGGCCCGTCCGGCGCTCGCGGGCGAAGCGGCCCAGTCGGGCGCCCCCGGCCTCACACGTACTCCGTGCCGATCACCGGCTCCCCCCGGGACAACTGCATCGCCGACATGGGCAGCCCGGCCCGCGCCCCGACGTGCCGCTCCCGAGCCGCCTCCAGAGGCTCACGCGCGACCACCTCCCCACCCCGCACCAGCTCCACCAGCAGCTCCCGCCCCGCCAGCCCCTCCGGCACCGCCCCGGTCCCGATCACCTCGGCCTCGGCGACCCCGTCCTCGTCGACCCGGCGCGCCGCCCACTTGCGACCGCCCACCGACGACTTCGCCCCCATCGACTTCTTCGCCACCGGCACCAGCGGAGCATCGGCACCCGCATCCGCCGCCCCCGCCCGCGCCACCAGCTTGTAGACCATCGAGCACGTGGGGTGCCCGCTCCCGGTGACCAGCTGCGTGCCGACCCCGTACGCGTCCACCGGCGCGGCCGCCAGCGAGGCGATCGCGTACTCGTCCAGGTCCGAGGTCACCACGATCTTCGTGCCGGTCGCCCCCACCTCGTCCAACTGCTGCCGCACCCGGTGCGCGACCAGCAGCAGGTCGCCCGAGTCGATCCGTACGGCCCCGAGCTCCGGCCCCGCGATCTCCACCGCCGCCCGCACCGCCTCGGTCACGTCGTACGTGTCGACCAGCAGCGTCGTCCCTCGCCCCAGCGAGTCCACCTGCGCCCGGAACGCGTCCCGCTCGGTGTCGTGCAGCAGGGTGAAGGCGTGCGCGCTGGTGCCCACGGTCGGGATCCCGTAGCGGAACCCGGCCGCCAGGTCGGAGGTGGCGTCGAACCCGCCGACGTACGCCGCGCGAGCCGAGGCCACCGCCGACAGCTCGTGCGTCCGCCGCGCCCCCATCTCGATCAGCCGGCGCCCCCCGGCCGCGGCCGACATGCGCGAGGCTGCGGCCGCGATCGCGGAGTCGTGGTTGAGGATGGAGAGGATCACCGTCTCCAGCAGCACGCACTCGGCGAAGGAACCCTCCACCCGCAGGATCGGCGAGCCCGGGAAGTACACCTCGCCCTCCGGGTAGCCCCAGATGTCGCCGCTGAAGCGGTATCCGGCCAGCCATTCGAGGGTCGGCTCGTCGACGATCTGCTGCTGGCGCAGGAAGCCGATCATCTCGTCGTCGAAGTGGAAGTTCTCCACCGCGTCCAGCACCCGCCCGGTGCCCGCGACGACCCCGTACCGCCGCCCCTCGGGCAGTCGGCGGGTGAACGCCTCGAAGACCGAGTGCCGGCCGGCGGTGCCCGCCTTGAGGGCCGCCTGCACCATGGTCAGCTCGTACTGGTCGGTGAAGAGCGCGGTCGACGGAACGCCGACCCGTCGCCCGAGGTCCGCTGAGTTCATGGCAGGGATGCTACCCCCTATTCGTCAAACTGACGAGATGTGGGGTCCGTTTGTGCGCCGGGGCCGCCCGGGTGGCAGCATGGGACAGGTGAGCGTTGCTACCCCCGTAGAGATCGAACGTCCTGATTCGGCCGAGGAGACCTTCGCGGTCCCCGAGCCGGACGTCCCGTGGGTGACGCTCGTCCACAACGACCCGGTCAACCTCATGAGCTATGTGACCTATGTCTTCCAGGCCTACTTCGGCTACTCGAAGGACAAGGCCCACAAGCTCATGCTCGACGTGCACCAGAAGGGCCGCGCCGTCGTCTCCAGCGGGAGCCGCGAGGAGATGGAGCGCGACGTCCAGGCCATGCACGGTTACGGGCTGTGGGCCACCCTCACCCAGGACCGCAACTAGGGCCTCATCCGCCCCGCCACCTGCCCCGTTCGACCCACCATCGGAGAATCCATGGCCGGCCATTTCGAGGCCACCCCGGGCGGCGGCGCGGCCGTCGCGCTCGACGAGGTCGAGATCTCGATCCTGCGCTCCCTCGCCGTGCAGCTGCTCGAACTGATCGGCCCGGGCGACACGCCAGCCGACGGCGAGGACCCGCTCGCCGCGCTCTTCGCCGAAGGACCCAGCAAGCCGCCCTCGGACCCGGCCCTGGCCCGGCTCTTCCCCGACGCGTACGGGGGGCCCGACGGGTCCGCCCCCGAGGAGAGGTCCGAGGAGGAGCTGCGGGAGCTGGCCGCCGAGTTCCGCCGCTTCACCGAGAACGACCTGCGCTCCCGCAAGCGCGAGGACGCCCTCGCCGTCGTCCGGACGCTGGACGCGCTTCTGCCCGCCGGGGGCGGCGCGGCCGTGCTCACGCTCACCGCCGACGAGTGCCGCTCCTGGCTCGGCTCGCTCAATGACCTGCGCCTCACCATCGGCACCCGGCTGGACGTCTCCGACGAGGACGAGGGCGAGGACGGTTCGCTCTACCGGCTCCCCGACAGCGACCCGCGCAAGCCGATGGTGATGGCTTATCTCTGGCTCGGGGCGCTCCAGGAAACGCTCGTCGAGACACTGATGCCGTAATCGTCCCGCGCCTGCTCCCCGGGCCCGGTCACCCCGGGCCCATGACCACCCTCCTCCCCGGACCGCCCCGGCCACCCCCCCCACGGCCCCGGCGTCCACCATGCGGCCCTCTCCGTACCACCCACCGGTACGCGGAGGGCCGCATGCCTATCCTGGCGCCATGCTGACCATCACCCAGGCGCTCCACGACCAGATCGTCGCCCACTCCCGCGCCGACCACCCCGACGAGGCGTGCGGCGTGGTGGCGGGCCCGGCCGGGACGGGGCGCCCCGAGCGCTTCATCCCGATGCTCAACGCAGCCCGCTCGCCCACGTTCTACGAGTTCGACTCCGGCGACCTCCTCAAGCTGTACCGCGAGATGGACGACCGCGACGAGGAGCCCGTGGTCATCTACCACTCCCACACGGCGACCGAGGCCTACCCCTCCCGCACCGACGTGACGTACGCCAACGAGCCGGGCGCCCACTACGTGCTGGTCTCCACCGCGGACGCCGACGGCTCCGGCCCCTTCCAGTTCCGCTCGTACCGCATCGTGGACGGCGAGATCACCGAGGAGGACGTGCGGGTCGTCGAGGCGTACTGAGGCCCGCCGGCCCATCCGGGGGCCCGCGGAGCCGCCGCACGGGTCTGGCACACTGCACCCCAGACCCGACCACAGGGCAGCAGGAACCAGGAAGCCGGTGCGAATCCGGCACGGTCCCGCCACTGTGACCGGGCCTCCTCCCGTACGGATCACTCCGTACCGGAGGGCGGCCCGGAAGCCAGGAACTGGCCCGCTGCCTTCTCGCATCGACCAGGGGACGCGGAAATCCCCCGGAGAGGCCCCGCCATGTCCCGGCGCACCCCCGCGCTCATAGCCGCCGCCGTGCTGCTCCCGCTCGCCCTCACCGCCTGCTCCACCCCGGAGGGCGACGAGCCCACCGGGAACAAGGCCGCGGCCAAGAGCGACGGCTTCCCGTACACCGTCACCAACTGCGGTGTCACCACCACTTACCAGGCCCCGCCGAAGCGCGTGGTCACCATGAACCAGCACGTCACCGAGATCATGCTGGAACTGGGCCTGGCCAAGTCCCTCGTCGGCACCGCCTACCTCGACGACAAGGTCCTGCCGAAGTACGGGAAGGACTACGCGTCCGTCCCGGTCATCGCCAAGGAGTACCCCTCCTACGAGCAGGTCCTCGCCGCCGACCCCGACTTCGTCTACGGCGGCTACAGCAGCGCCTTCACCGCCGGCGACGGCCGCGGCCGCGAGGCGCTGAAGAAGTCCGGCATCGAGACCCGGCTCAACACCGAGAGCTGCGCCAAGGCCGACACCCCGATGGAGACCCTCTACGAGGAGATCCGCGAGGTCGGCCGCACCTTCGGCGTCACCGACCGCGCCGAGGCCTGGATCAAGCAGGCCAAGGCCGACAACGCGGCCACCGCCGAGAAGCTGAAGGACCTGGAGCCGCTCCGCGTCTTCGTCTACGACAGCGGCGACAAGACCGCCTTCACCGCGGGCGGCAAGGGCATCGGCAACGAACTGATCAAGCGCGCCGGCGGCACCAACATCTTCGCCGACCTGGACAAGTCCTTCGGGGACGCCTCCTGGGAGAACGTCGTCGCCCGCAAACCCGAGGTGATCGTGATCTACGACTACGGCGCCACCACGCTCGCCCAGAAGAAGAAGCGCCTCCTCACCGACCCGGCCCTCGCCGACGTCCCAGCCGTCAAGAACAAGCGCTTCGCGGTCATGCCGCTCTCCGACGCGGTCCTCGGCGTCCGCGTCCCCGCCGCCGTCGAGAAGCTCGCGGCCCAGCTCCACCCGGCGGCCACCACCTCGTGACCTGCCGCACCCCCGCACCGCGGCGGCTGCTGCGCCGCACCCTGGTCGTCGGCGTCCTCGCCGCCCTCCTCGCAGCCGCCGTGGTCGCCGCCCTCGCCCTCGGCTCCGTCCGCATCCCGCCCGGCCAGGTGATCGACGTCCTGACCGGCCGGGCGGACGCGAGCCCCTTCCGCACGATCGTCCTGGACGTCCGGCTGCCCCGGGTCCTGCTCGGCATCGTCGTCGGCGCCGGACTCGCCGTCATCGGCACCGTCCTCCAGGCCCTCGTACGCAACCAGCTCGCCGACCCGTTCCTCCTCGGCGTCTCCTCCGGCGCCTCCACCGGCGCGGTCCTGGTGATCGTCCTCGGCATCGGCGCCACCCTCGCGACCACCGTCACGATCCCCGCCGCCGCCTTCGCCGGCGCCCTGCTCTCGCTGCTGCTCGTCTACACCCTGGCGCGCGGCGGGGGAGGTCTCACCACCAACAGGCTCGTCCTCGCCGGGGTCGCCGTCTCCTACATCCTGTCCGCCTTCACCAGCCTGATCCTGGTCACCTCCGCCCGCGCCGACCACCTCCAGGAAGTCCTCTACTGGACCCTCGGCGGCCTCGGCGCGGCCCGCTGGGACATGCTCGCGCTCCCGACGATCACCCTGATCGCGGGCACCGCCGTACTCCTCACCCTGGCCCGCCCGCTCGACCTGCTCCTGGTGGGGGAGGAGGGCGCGACCGTGCTGGGCCTGGACACCGCCCGCTTCCGGGCCGCCGTCTTCGTCCTCGCCTCGCTGATGACCGGGGCGCTCGTCGCGTACAGCGGGGCGATCGGCTTCGTCGGCCTGATGGTCCCGCACATGGCCCGGATGGCGGTCGGCGCCTCGCACCGCGCGCTGCTCCCGGTGGTCGCGCTCGGCGGGGCGGTGTTCCTGGTCCTCGCCGACCTGGCCGCCCGGACGCTGGCGGCCCCGCAGGACATTCCGGTCGGCGTGCTCACGGCCCTGACGGGCGGCCCGTTCTTCCTGTGGATGCTGCGCCGCCGCCCCGAGGGAGCGCCCGCATGACGACCGTACGTACTCCCGAGGGAGCCCGCCCGTGACCACCCTGCGCACCGAGGCACTCTCGTACGGCACCGGCGAAGGCCGCCACCTCGTGGACGCCGTCGACCTCACCGCCGCCGACGGCGAGACGGTCGGCCTGGTCGGACCCAACGGCAGTGGCAAGACCACCCTCCTGCGCTGCGTCTACGGCACCCTGCGCCCCACCCACGGCCGCGTCCTCCTCGACGGCTCCGACCTCGCCACCCTCCCCGTGAAGGCCAGGGCCCAGCGCATCGCCACCGTCCCGCAGGACGGCCACGCCGGTTTCGAGCTGACCGTCGGCCAGGTCGTCGCGATGGGCCGCGCCCCGCACAAACGGTTCTGGGAGGCCGACACCGCCGCCGACACCGCCCTCGTCACCCAGGCCCTCGACCGGGTCGGGATCGCCGCACTCGAACCCCGTACGTTCGCCTCCCTCTCCGGCGGCGAACGCCAACGCGCCCTGGTCGCCCGCGCCCTGGTCCAGCAGCCCGCGCTCGTCGTCCTGGACGAGCCGACCAACCACCTGGACATCCGCTACCAGCTGGAGATCCTCTCCCTGGTCCGCGACCTGGGCACCACCAACCTGCTGGCCCTGCACGACCTCAACCTCGCCGCCTACTACTGCGACCGCCTGTACGTCCTCAAGGACGGCCGCGTCGTCGCCTCCGGCACCCCGGAGGAGGTCCTCACGGCGGAACTGCTCGGCGACGTCTACGGCGTCGCAGCCGAGGTCAGCACCCACCCGCAGACGGGCGCCCCGACGGTCGTCTACCTCCCGGAAGGTCCCGGCCGCACCGTGCTGTCCACATAGCG
Organism: Streptomyces sp. CB00316; assembly: GCF_001905595.1. Classification (GTDB taxonomy): domain Bacteria; phylum Actinomycetota; class Actinomycetes; order Streptomycetales; family Streptomycetaceae; genus Streptomyces. The sequence goes on from NZ_LIXI01000001.1 coordinate 130,922, forward strand.
GTCGCTCACTATCCACCATGTGGGATCACACTCGGGTTTCCGGACCGGGAATCGATACGATGCCCGCATGGTTCCCCATGACGTGAGCAACAGGACGCCGGGCACGCTGCTCGTCGCGCGGCTGCACGTCGACCTGTGCAGGCTCAAGAGCGCGATCTGTCCCCCGCCCGCAGCCTGCCCGTGAGCCGCACGGCCTGAGTCACGGCCCGCGCGCCACCCACCTGCTCCACCCCCCTGCGCGGGGGAAGAAACGCGCGCCCCACGCCACCACCTCCCCGCTTTCGACAGGAGCCCACGCCATGGCCATCGAGGTCCGCATCCCGACCATCCTCCGCACCTACACCGACGGCGCCAAGGCCGTCGAAGGCAACGGGGACACCCTCGCCGACCTCTTCGCCGACCTGGAGAGCCGCCACACCGGCATCCGTGAGCGACTCGTCGACGGCGCGAACGGCGAACAGCTCCGCCGCTTCGTGAACGTCTACCTCAACGACGAGGACGTCCGCTTCCTCGACGGCATCTCCACCAAGCTCAGCGACGGCGACAACGTCACCATCCTCCCGGCCGTCGCCGGCGGCATGCGCTGATGCGGTACGACTCCCCGCTGGCGGCCGTGGGGAACACCCCCCTCGTCCGCCTCCCGCGGCTGTCCCCGTCCGAGGACGTCCGCATCTGGGCCAAGCTGGAGGACCGCAACCCCACCGGCTCGATCAAGGACCGTCCCGCGCTCCACATGGTCGAACAGGCCGAGAAGGACGGCCGGCTCACCCCCGGCTGCACCATCCTGGAGCCCACCAGCGGCAACACCGGCATCTCGCTCGCCATGGCGGCCAAGCTCAAGGGCTACCGCATCGTCTGCGTCATGCCGGAGAACACCTCGCAGGAACGGCGCGACCTGCTCGCCATGTGGGGCGCCGAGATCATCTCCTCCCCGGCCGCGGGCGGCTCCAACACCGCCGTACGCGTCGCGAAGGAGCTCAGCGAGGAGCACCCGGACTGGGTGATGCTCTACCAGTACGGCAACCCGGACAACGCGGGCGCCCACTACGCCACCACCGGACCGGAGATCCTCACCGACCTCCCGTCCATCACGCACTTCGTGGCGGGCCTCGGCACCACCGGCACCCTCATGGGCGTCGGCCGCTACCTCCGGGAGAACCGCCCGGGCATCCAGATCGTCGCCGCCGAACCGCGCTACGACGACCTGGTCTACGGCCTCCGCAACCTCGACGAGGGCTTCGTCCCCGAGCTCTACGACGCCTCGGTCCTCACCACCCGCTTCTCGGTCGGCTCCGCCGACGCGGTCACCCGCACCCGCGAACTCCTCCAGCAGGAGGGCATCTTCGCGGGCGTCTCCACCGGCGCCGCGCTCCACGCGGCGATCGGCGTGGGCAACAAGGCGGTGAAGGCGGGGGAGAGCGCGGACATCGTCTTCGTGGTGGCGGACGGCGGCTGGAAGTACCTGTCGACAGGCGTCTACACGGCCGAGACGACAGAAGCGGCGATCGAAACGCTGCAGGGCCAGCTCTGGGCATAGGCCCCAGTTCCAGCCCGTCCGGCGTTCGAAAACGTCTTTCCAGCCCTTCCGGCGCTTGAGGAGCGGGGCCCGGGGCAGCGCCCCGAAACCCGGCCCCGCCCTCACCCCGCCCCCAGCCCCCGCACCCGCTCCCACAGCTCCACGTCCACGGCCCCCACCCGCCGCCGGAACCCGCCCAGCGCCACCTCCCGCAGCTCATCCGTCTCCAGGAAGCTCTGCCGCCCCCGCTGATCCCCCACCGTCCCCGCGGGCAGCGCGATCACCCCGGGCCGCTCCTCGTGATGCTTGCTGGTGATCTTGGCGACGAGCGCCGTGCGGCCCCGGCCCCGCCCCCGTACGGAGAGGACCAGGCACGGCCGGTCCTTGGACCCGGGCCCGTCCTCGTACGGCACATCGGCCCACCACACCTCGCCGGCCCGCGGCGTGCGGCCGTCCCCGCGCCCCGTCGGACCCGAAGGGCCGGACGGCCGCGACGGCGGCCGGGTCGATCCCGCCGGCTGCCGCGGCCGCCGCGACCGGGGCCCCCGGTCCGAGCGCCCCCGCCCGTCCACCACCGCGGCGACGAGGGCCAGCAGAACCACGGCGACCAGCGCCACCCACCAGAACGTGTTCATCCCCCGACCGTACCGGCGGCCGACGGGCACCCCTCCCGCGACCGGACGCCACGCCCGGACGCCACCGTGGGCGCACTTCCATCGAACCGGTGACAGAGCAGGTGAGTTCCCCCACAACGGCAGGCGGCAGAGGAGCGACGCGGAGTTCTGCGCCTTACGCTCGACAAACCGCAAAACGTTCCGGCAGGAATTGCACGACCCCTTCCGCACGAACCCTCCCCGTTCCCACGTCTCGGAGGTTCACGCTCCATGAAGCTCACCGTCGTCGGCTGCTCCGGCTCGTTCCCGTCCCCGGGTTCGGCATGCTCGAGCTACCTCGTAGAGGCCGACGGCTTCCGGCTGCTCCTCGACATGGGCAACGGCGCCCTCGGCGAGCTGCAGCGCCACGTCGGTCTCTACGACCTCGACGCGATCTTCCTCAGCCACCTCCACGCCGATCACTGCATCGACATGTGCGCGTACTTCGTCGTGCGCTACTACCGCCACGACGGCGCCCGCCCCATCCCTCTTCCGGTCTACGGACCCGAGGGCACCGAGCAGCGCCTGACCGCCGCCCATGGCGACACCCCCACCGACCGGGCGATGAGCGAGGTCTTCGACTTCCACACGCTCAAGGCGGACTCCTTCGAGATCGGCCCCTTCTCGGTCCGTACGGAGAAGCTCCGTCACCCCGTCGACACCTTCGGCATCCGGGTCGAGCACGGCGGCTCCACCCTCGCCTACTCCGGCGACACCGGGACCTGCGACGCCCTGGAGGAGCTGGCCCGGGACGCGGACCTGTTCCTGTGCGAGGCGTCGTTCGTCGACGGCAAGGAAGACATCCCCGACCTGCACCTCAACGGCCGGGAGGCCGGCGAGGCCGCCGCCCGCGCGGGCGCCCGCCGGCTCGTCCTCACCCACATCCCGCCGTGGACGGACGAGGCCCGCAACCTCGCCGACGCGCGGACGGTCTACCCGGGCCCGGTGGAACTGGCGGCGCCGGGAGCGGTGTACGAGTTCTGAGTACGGGTCCGGATGCGACGGAACCCCCGCCTTCCGGGAGGGAAGGCGGGGGTTCCGCGCGTACGGGCTACGGCTGAGGGCTACTTCGCCTCGGCCTTCTGCAGCTCGGCCAGCTCCTCGTCCGACTCCCGGCCCGGGGTCGGGAGGTTGAACTTGGTGATCGCGAAGCGGAAGACCACGTAGTAGACCACCGCGAAGCAGAGGCCGACCAGGACCAGCAGCCAGGGCTTCGACGCGATACCGAGGTTCAGCAGGAAGTCGACCAGGCCCGCGGAGAAGCCGAAGCCGTCCTTCATGCCGAGCGCCCATGTCAGGGCCATCGACACACCGGTCAGCACCGCGTGGATCGCGTACAGCACCGGGGCGATGAACATGAACGTGAACTCGATCGGCTCGGTCACACCGGTGACGAACGAGGTCAGCGCGAGGGAGAACATCATGCCGCCGACGACCTTGCGGCGCTCCGGACGGGCACAGTGGACGATCGCGAGGCAGGCCGCCGGGAGGGCGAACATCATGATCGGGAAGAAGCCGGTCATGAACTGTCCGGCGTTCGGGTCACCGGCCAGGAAGCGGGCGATGTCACCGTGGGCGCCGTTGTACTCGCCCGCCTGGAACCACGGGAAGGAGTTCAGCAGGTGGTGCATGCCGACCGGGATCAGCGCACGGTTGGCGACACCGAAGATGCCCGCGCCGACCGCGCCCGAGCCGACGAGCCACTCACCGAAGTTGTGCAGGCCGGCGCCGAGGACCGGCCAGATCAGACCGAAGACGATACCGATGAGCAGACCCGCGAAGGCGGAGAGGATCGGGACCAGACGGCGCCCGCTGAAGAAGCCGGCCCAGTCGGGCAGCTTCGTCCGGTAGAACTTCTGGTACAGCAGGGCCACGACTATGCCCATCACGACACCGCCGAGGACACCGGCGTTGACGGGGGCGTCGCTCATCACGATCTTGCCGTCGGCCACGCTCGCGACCTGGGGCAGGTTGCTGTCCGTGAAGGTGGCGAGCACCTTCTGGAAGACGAGGTATCCGGTGACGGCGGCCAGGGCCGTCGAGCCGTCCGACTTCTTCGCGAAGCCGATCGCGATACCGACGGCGAACAGCAGCGGCATGTTGTCGAGGATGGCGCCGCCGCCCGCGGCCATGTAGCCGGCGAGCTTCGTGATGAAGGTCGGGAACGACTCGCGTCCCAGCATGTCGCCGTTGCCGAGGCGGACCAGGAGCGCGGCAGCCGGCAGCACGGCGACCGGCAGCATGAGGCTACGGCCGATGCGCTGCATGACGGCCATCGCGCCGGCGCCCTTCTTCTTCTCGGCCGCGGGTGCGGTCTCAGCCGTGGTCATCAACATCCTCCATGGGGCACGGTGCCGCCCGGGTCATTGATGCGGGGAGGCGGCGACTCGACAGACGCGGCAGACAGCCGTGGTCTGGACCACTCAGTGGTGTAGACCAGTTTTAGCACGGTGAGGGTTAGATAAGGAACCTGCGATTCCCTGCTGATTCGCGGTAGCAGACCCGGCACGTTCGGTGACATGCGCAAGGCCCCCGGACCGGGCGGTCCGAGGGCCTTGCGTGACCGGGGCGGAACCCGGTCTACCTGCTACTTCGTGAGATCCTTCTCGATCTCCCTCTCGATCTCCTCCGGTTCGCGGCCCGGAGTCTTGAGGTCGAACTTGGTGATCGCGAAGCGGAAGATCACGTAGTAGATCACGGCGAAGCACGCGCCGATCGGGATGATCAGCCACGGTTTGGTATCCAGATGCCAGTTGACGACGTAGTCGATCAACCCGGCCGAGAAGCTGAACCCGGCATGCACCCCCAGCAGCCAGGTGATGCCCATCGAGGCCCCGGTGAGCACCGCGTGCACGCCGTACAGCAGCGGCGCGACGAACATGAACGAGAACTCGATCGGCTCGGTCACCCCCGTCACGAACGAGGTCAGCGCCACCGACACCATCAGGCCGCCCACCTCCTTGCGGCGCTCGGGCCGCGCGGTGTGGGTGATGGCCAGGGCCGCGGCGGGCAGGCCGAACATCATGATCGGGAAGAAGCCCGAGGTGAACTGGCCGGCCGACGGGTCCTCGGCGAAGAACCGGGAGATGTCGCCCTGGACGGTCGCGCCGTCCGCCCCGGTGAACTCACCCGCCTGGAACCAGAAGAACGTGTTCAGGAACTGGTGCATGCCGATCGGGATCAGCAACCGGTTCGCGAAGCCGAAGATCGCCGCACCCCACGAGCCGAGGTCGATGAGCTGCTTGGAGAACCAGGTCAGCCCGTCACCCACCGGCTGCCACAGCAGCCCGAACAGCACGCCCAGGATCACGCAGAGGAACGCCATCAGGATCGGCACCAGGCGCCGGCCGTTGAAGAAGCCGAGCCAGTCCACCAGCTTGGTGCGGTGGTAGCGCTGCCAGACCACGGCGGTGAGCAGGCCGATGAGGATGCCGCCGAGGACGCCGGGGTTCTGCGGTTCGCCGTCGGGCAGCTCGTCCGTGACCGTGCCGTCCATGGGGAAGGCGGTGAGGACGCCCCGGTAGACCAGGAACCCGACCACGGCCGCGAGCGCGGTGGAGCCGTCCGCCTTCTTCGCGAAGCCGATGGCCACACCGATGCAGAAGAGGAGCGGCAGGCCCAGCTGGCCGTCGAGGATCGCGGTGCCGCCGTTGAGCAGGACCTTGGAGGTCTTCTCCCAGAAGGCGCCGTCCAGATAGGAGTCGAGGAGGTTCCCGAGGCTGACGAGAAGACCCGCCGCCGGGAGGACGGCCACCGGGAGCTGGAGGGACCGGCCGACCTTCTGCAAGCCCTGGACCGGCCCGTTCCACCATTTTGGCTGCGGTGCCGCAGCGGCGCTCGAACTCATCGGCGTCCTTCCCGGAACAAGCCTCGTTTGGCGGTCGTTGGAAACTGGTGTAGACCAGTTGCGTCACGGTCCGGGGCCCGCCCCGAAGTCAGGGCACCGGTGATCGTTATCTTTGGTGATAGTCCGTTTACTCGCCCGCGAAGTTGGGCCAACCGTGCGTTACCGTGACGAAACGGACCCGCAGCGGGCGTCCCGTCAGCACGCGAGAACCAGGGAGAAGCACATGGCCACCAAGGCTGAGAAGATCGTCGCCGGGCTCGGCGGCATCGAGAACATCGACGAGATCGAAGGCTGCATCACCCGCCTCCGTACCGAGGTCCACGACGCCAGCAAGGTCGACGAAGCCGCCCTGAAGGCCGCCGGCGCCCACGGCGTCGTCAAGATGGGCACCGCGATCCAGGTGGTCATCGGCACCGACGCCGACCCCATCGCCGCCGACATCGAAGACATGATGTGACCGGCTGACACCCCGACGCCGCGCACCGCAGGCCCCTCACCTCAACCGGTGCCGGGGCCTGCGTCGTACGTACGCTCCCGGCCCCACCGCACCCGAACGGACCCACCCCCGCCACCCGATAAAGTCGGCCCCATGTCTCGCATCGACGGCCGCACCCCCGAACAGCTCCGCCCCGTCACCATCGAACGCGGCTGGAGCAAGCACGCCGAGGGCTCAGTCCTCATCTCCTTCGGCGACACCAAAGTCTTCTGCACCGCCTCCGTCACCGAAGGCGTCCCGCGCTGGCGCAAGGGCAGCGGCGAGGGCTGGGTCACCGCCGAGTACTCCATGCTGCCCCGCTCCACCAACACCCGCGGCGACCGCGAAGCCGTACGCGGCAAGATCGGCGGCCGCACCCACGAGATCAGCCGCCTGATCGGCCGCTCCCTCCGCGCCGTCATCGACTACAAGGCGCTCGGCGAGAACACCATCGTCCTGGACTGCGACGTCCTCCAGGCCGACGGCGGCACCCGCACCGCCGCCATCACCGGCGCGTACGTCGCCCTCGCCGACGCCGTCGCCTGGGCCCAGGGCAAGAAGATCGTCAAGGCCGGCCGCAAGCCGCTCACCGACACCGTCGCCGCCATCAGCGTCGGCATCGTCGACGGCACCCCGCTCCTCGACCTCTGCTACGAGGAGGACGTCCGCGCCGAGACCGACATGAACGTCGTCTGCACCGGCGACGGCCGCTTCGTAGAGGTCCAGGGAACCGCCGAGGGCGCCCCCTTCGACCGCAAGGAGCTCGGCTCGCTCCTGGACCTGGCCACCGCGGGCTGCGTCGACCTGGCCGCACTCCAGCGTGACGCACTCGCAACCACGCAGAACGCGTAACGACTCACCCTCCCCGGGTAAAGAAGCAACCAAATACGTACGACAGAGCGTCGTTACGAGCACGGGCGCACGGGTCGAACCGTGCGCCCGTCCGCGTACCGATCCCGGGGAGGGACCGCACCATGGCTTCGCGCCGCCACCAACGCCTCGCACTCGCCACCGCCGCCACCTTGCTGACGCTGGCCACGGCCGCCGGCTGCGCCGGCCTCGACAAGGCCCTCGACTGCGTCCGCACCGCCGACGCCATCGCCACCAGCGTCGGCAACCTCCAGAGGGCCGTCTCCAGCGCCTCCGAGGACATCACCCAGGCATCGGAAGCCCTCGACGACATCGACCGCGAGCTCAAGAACCTCGGCGACACCACGGACAACGCCGACCTCTCCAAGGCGGTCGACGACCTCCAGGCCGGCGTCACCAACGTGCGCGAGTCCATCGAGAGCGGCGACGCCACCCCGGACATCACCCCGGTCACGAACGCGGCGACGGAGATCGGCAAGGTCTGCACACCGTAGGGCCCACCGGCGCGACCCGGCCATAATCGGTGCATGACGCGCCTGATCCTCGCCACCCGCAACGCCGGGAAAATCACCGAACTGCACGCCATCCTCGCCGACGCGGGACTCGACCACGACCTCGTCGGCGCGGACGCGTACCCGGACGTCCCCGACGTCAAGGAGACCGGCGTCACCTTCGCCGAGAACGCGCTCCTCAAAGCCCACGCCCTGGCCCGGGCCACCGGCCACCCGGCGATCGCCGACGACTCCGGCCTCTGCGTCGACGTCCTCGGCGGCGCCCCCGGCATCTTCTCGGCCCGCTGGTCCGGCACCCACGGCGACGACACGGCCAACCTCAACCTGCTCCTGGCCCAGCTCGGCGACATCGCGGACGCCCACCGCGGGGCGTACTTCACCTGCGCCGCCGCCCTGGCCCTCCCCGACGGCACCGAACGCGTCGTCGAGGGCCGCCTGAACGGCACCCTGCGCCACGCCCCGTCGGGCGGTTACGGCTTCGGCTACGACCCGATCCTCCAGCCGGAGGGCGAGACCCGCACCTGCGCGGAACTGACCCCGGCGGAGAAGAACGCGATCAGCCACCGCGGCAAGGCGTTCCGGGCGCTGGTGCCGGTGGTGCGGGAGTTGGTGGGGTAGGCCGGAGACGGAAAAACGGCCTGCGCATCAGGGCTTCGATGCGCAGGCCGTTCTCGGTGCGGCGGAAGGGATTCGAACCCTCAAGCCGTTTCACGGGCCACAGATCCTAAGTCTGCTGTGTCGCCAGTTGCACCACCGCCGCCAGACGCATGTCATCGTACCGGGCGAGGCGGCCTGGCCGGTGTGAGAGTTCCCTGATCCGGAAGGGGCACCCAGGGGGGAAGGCCTCAGAACTTCGGCTCCGGCGCCTGCGCGTGGACCAGTTCCGCCGCCTCCTCGTCCGTCTCCACCGACGGCGGGGAGCCGATCAGGGGCTTCTGGGCCGTCTCCTTCATGCAGGCGACCGCGATCACGCCGATCAGGGCCGCCGCCATCGCGTAGTACGCGGGCATCAGGTTGGAGCCCGTCCAGCTGATCAGGGCCGTGATCACCAGCGGGGTCGTGCCGCCGAAGATCGACGCGGAGAGGTTGTAGCCCACCGACAGGGACCCGTAGCGGACGTTCGTCGGGAACAGGGCGGGCAGGGCCGCGGACATCGTGCCGAGCATGCAGACCAGCGAGAGGCCCAGCAGCAGCATCCCGACCGTGATGGGGAGGATGCCGTCGATCCGGATCAGGAGGAACGCGGGCAGGGAGAGGAAGAGGAAGCCCAGCATGCCGGTCATCAGCAGCGGCTTGCGGCCGAAACGGTCGGAGAGCTTGCCGATCTGGGCGATGATCGTCATCAGGAACAGCATCACCGCCAGCAGGATCAGCAGCCCGTGCGTCTCGCTGTAGCCGAGCTCGTCGGAGAGGTACGTCGGCATGTACGACAGCAGCATGTAGTCGGTGATGTTGTAGGCGCCCACCAGGCAGATGCAGAGGATCAGCGTCGGCCAGTACTGCCGGAAGATCTTCGCGAGGTCGCCCTTGGCCGTGGACTCCACGCCGTCCGCCGCCTCGCTCGCGTGCGCCGTGCCGCCCTCCAGCTTCTGGAAGGCCGGGGTCTCGTCCAGGCGCAGTCGCAGGTAGAGGCCGACCAGGCCCAGCGGACCCGCGACGAGGAAGGGGATCCTCCACCCCCAGGCCTCCATCTGCGCGTCGTTCAGGAGGGCGTACAGGGCCGTCACGAGGCCCGCCGCGCCGACGTAGCCGGCCAGGGTGCCGAACTCCAGGAAGCTGCCGAAGAAGCCGCGCCGCTTGTCGGGGGCGTACTCGGCGATGAACGTGGACGCGCCTCCGTACTCACCGCCCGTCGAGAAGCCCTGGAGCATCCGGAAGAAGATCAGCAGGACCGCGGCCCAGACGCCGATCGTCTCGTGCGAGGGGATCAGGCCGATGGCGAACGTGCCGACCGCCATCAGGATCATCGTCAGCGCGAGGACCTTCTTGCGGCCGACCTTGTCACCCATCGGGCCGAAGAACATGCCGCCGAGCGGCCGTACGAGGAAGGCCACGGCGAAGGTCGCGAAGGAGGAGAGGAGCTGGGTCGTCTCGTTCCCGGACGGGAAGAACACCTGTCCGATGGTGACGGCCAGGTAGGAGTAGATGCCGAAGTCGAACCACTCCATGGCGTTGCCCAGCGAGGCCGCCTTCACCGCGCGCTTCACCGCCGCGTCGTCCGTGACGGTGATGTCCGTACGGCGCAGCTTCGGGTTCTTGCGCTTGCGGACCGCCCGGAAGAGCGTGGGGTGGCGTTTGACCGCTTGGGGGTCGGCCGCCTGGTGGGGGTCGGGGGCCGCCATTGGCCGGGTCCTTTCCTAGCAGGGTGTTCCAGGAAAGGCTTCTGCGCGGTCGTGGCGGTCGCAAACCGACTTCACGGACCGATGCGATGTCCCTCACATGATCTCGACATCGTTCCGGGGCGGGAGCAGGGCTGCACCTGGTCCGCCGCCGTACGGGAGGGCGTCCGTGCCGCCTCGCCCCGGATGGCCCATCCGGGGCGAGGCCGAGCTGGGAGCGGCCGGGTCAGATGCCCAGGTCCCTGATGATCTTGGCCACGTGGCCGGTCGCCTTGACGTTGTAGAAGGCGTGCTCGACCTTGCCGTCCTCGTCGACGACGACGGTGGAGCGGATGACGCCCGTCACCACTTTGCCGTAGAGCTTCTTCTCGCCGAAGGCGCCGTACGCCTCCAGGGTCTCCTTGGACGGGTCGCCGACCAGGGTGACCTTCAGGTTCTCCTGCTCGCGGAACTTCGCGAGCTTCTCCGGCTTGTCGGGGGAGACGCCGATGACGTCGTATCCGGCGCCCGCGAGGAGGTCGAGGTTGTCCGTGAAGTCGCAGGCCTGCTTGGTGCAACCGGGGGTAAGAGCAGCCGGGTAGAAGTAGACGATGACCTTGCGGCCCTTGTGGTCCGCGAGCGAGACCTCGTTGCCGTCGGCGTCGGGAAGGGTGAAGGCGGGAGCGGGGTCGCCGGGCTTGAGTCGCTCGCTCATGTGGTTCTCCTCGGATGGTGCACGGGGCGGACGGGACCGAGCGTAATAGGGGTGCCGCCGGGTGCGCGGGGGTTCGAGCTGACAGACTGTCGACGAAGGTTCAGATGAAGGATTACCGGAGACACGACCACGGAGGCGGCGCAGTGTCGGATGCCAGGACCCCTGCGCAGATCGAGGCGGACATCATCAGCAGGCGCGAGCAGCTCGCTGTGGTGCTCGACGAGATCGGGGTGCGGGTACACCCGAAGACGATCATCGGCGACGCGAAGGCCAAGGCGGCCCAGACCGTGGACCGCACGGCCGGCCGCGCGTTCGTCATGGTGAATCGCTCGGTGTCACAGGTGAAGGCGCAGTTCGTCGCGGTGGACGGCTCGCCGCGGCTGGAGCGGGTGATTCCCGCCGCGCTGCTGGTGGTGGGTGTGGTGGGGCTGCTCACCGTCTCGAAGCGCCGCCGCGGGTGACCGGTCTCCGCCGGGAGGCGCTCGGGGCGCACGGGCCGCACAGCCCCCTCGGGCGCGCGCGCCGGGGCGGTGACGGTAGGTTGCGGGCGTGAGCGACACAACCCACGACATCACCCGCGGCAGCACCCACGACGACAAGCTGCCCATCCGCATGCTGCACGACCGTGTCCTGGTGCGGAACGACACCGCCGAGGGCGAGCGGCGCTCCGGCGGCGGAATCCTGATCCCGGCGACGGCCGCGGTGGGCCGTCGGCTCGCCTGGGCCGTGGTCGTCGCGGTCGGTCAGAACGTGCGGACGGTGGAGCCCGGGGACCGGGTGCTGTACGACCCCGAGGACCGTGCCGAGGTCGAGGTGCGGGGTGTGGCGTACGTGCTGATGCGCGAGCGCGACCTGCACGCGGTGGCGGCGGACCGGTTCGAGGGTTCGGTGGACTCGACCGGGCTGTATCTGTAGGCCTCCCGAGCGCAGGAGTGCCTGGTGACCATGGTCACCAGGCACTCCTGCCGTTCCTTGCTACGGTGGAACCACCCCGACGAGACGCGCCGTACCGGGCAGGCAAAGACGACGCATCCGTGTCCGTTCACGCGCTCGCGTGTTGTCGTCGGAGGTTCTCGTGGCCTGGGTTCTGTTGATCGTCGCCGGTCTGCTCGAAGTGGGCTGGTCGATCGGGATGAAGTACACCGAGGGGTTCACCCGGCTCTGGCCGAGCGTGTTCACCGGCCTCGGGATCGTGGCGAGCATGGTGCTGCTGTCGCATGCCGCGAAGACCCTGCCGATCGGGACGGCGTACGGGGTCTGGGTCGGCATCGGCGCGGCCGGTGCGGCGGTCCTCGGCATGGTCGTGCTGAACGAGCCGGTGACCGCCGCCCGGATCTTCTTCGTCTGTCTGCTGCTGGTCGCGGTGGTGGGTCTCAAGGCGACCTCCGGGCACTAGGAGCGCCGGCAGGGCGTGTTCACTCGCCCGGGTCGCGGGCGCCGCGGACCCCTTCGATGAAGCTGCCGCCGAGGGCACCCGTATCGCCGTCGCCGTTGTCCCCGTCGGCGCCGCCCTCCGTGCCGGTGCCCATTCCGCCGTCGCCGGTGTCCCCGGTCGTTCCGCCCCCGTCCGTATCTCCTGTCGCGCCGCCGGTGGTCCCGGTGCCGTTGTCGTTGCCCGGTGGGGCGGACGAGGCGGGGGCGGTGGGGGCCGACGGGGTGGTGGTGTCGCTCGGGGGGCTGGGGGAGGTGCTGGAGGGGGAGCCGTCCGGGGTGTCCGGTCCGGTGACGGTGTCGGTCCCGTCCTCGCCCGGCTCCTGGGGTTCGTCGGAGCCGGGGGCCGTCCTGAGGTCGAACTCCTGGGCGGGGGAGGAGCGCAGGGCCGCTTCCGTGTAGGCGGCCCAGGTCTCGGCGGGGACGCCGCCGCCGTTGACGCGGTCCAGGCCGAGGGCTCCGTACAGCGGGGTCTGGGTGCCGGAATCGGGGTCCTGGCCCATCACGGCGACGACGGTCGCGAGGTCGGGGGTGTACCCGGCGAACCAGGCGGCCTTGTCCTCCTCGGCGGTGCCCGTCTTGCCGACGGCGGGGCGGCCCGCGGCCTGGGCGGCGGAGCCGGTGCCGCCCTCGACGACGGAGCGGAGGAGGGCGGTGGTGGTGTCGGCGGCCTCGCGGCTGACGGCCTGTTCGGTCTTCCGGTCGGGCAGCTCGATCTCGGTGCCGTCCTTGGTGACCTTGTCGACGAGGGTGTACGGGCCGTGCCGGCCGTGGTTGGCGAGCGTCGCGTACGCCTCGGTGAGGTCCAGGACGCTGGCGGTGGCGGGGCCGAGCGCGATGGAGGGGGAGGCGGTGAGGTCGGGCGTGGTCTTCGGGATACCGAGGGCGATCGCGGTCTCCTTGACCTTCTCGGGGCCGACGTCCTGGGCCATCTGCGCGTAGACGGTGTTGACGGACTTGTCGGTGGCGGTGCGGACGGTGATCTGCCCGTAGTCGACGTCGTCCTCGTTGGCGGGGTCGTACCCGGTGGAGCCCTGGGGGCCCTGGACGGTCCGCTTGTTGGTGCCGTCGTAGTACGTCTCCGGGGTGATGCGCCGGCCGTCCTGGGTGGTGGAGTCGTTGGCGACGGCGGAGGTGAAGACGAACGGCTTGAAGGTGGAGCCGACCTGGTAGTCGCGGCGGGTGGCGTTGTTGACGTACTGCTGGGTGTAGTCGATGCCGCCGTACATCGCGACGACCTCGCCGGTCTCCGGCACGATGGAGGCGCCGCCGACGCGGACGTATCTGTCGGGCTCGCGGTCGCCGCTGCGCTTCTTCATCACGTTGTTCTTGACCGCCGCGACGAAGGCGTCCTGCTTCTTCTTGTCGAGGGTGGTGGTGATGCGGTGGCCGCCGGTGGCGAGGGTCTTCTCGTCGATGATCCCGTTTCCGGTGAGGTACTGCTCGACGGCCTGCACCAGGTAGCCGCGCTGACCGGAGAGGCCGGTGGAGGGCTTGGCCTCGCCGGGTACGGGGAATTCGGTCGTCGACCGTTCGCCGGAGTCGAGCCAGCTCTCCTTGACCATGCCGTCCAGGACGTAGTTCCAGCGGCTCAGGGCGGCGGGCTTGCTGTCGGGGTGGGCGACGACGTCGTACGCGCTGGGGGCGTTCAGCAGGGAGGCGAGGTAGGCGGCCTCGGCGGTGGTGAGGTCTTCGACGTTCTTGCCGTAGTACGCCTGGGCGGCGGCCTGGATGCCGTAGGCGTTGCGCCCGAAGTAGCTGGTGTTGAGGTAGCCCTCGAGGATCTGGTCCTTGCTCTGCTCGCGGTTGAGCTTGATCGCGATGAAGAACTCCTTGGCCTTGCGGACGACGGTCCGTTCCTGGCCGAGGTAGTAGTTCTTGACGTACTGCTGGGTGATGGTGGAGCCGCCCTGCTTGCCCTTGCCGGTCACGGTGTTCCAGCCGGCCCGGAACATGGCCCGCACGTCGACGGCGGGCTGGTTGTAGAAGTCGCGGTCCTCGGCGGCGAGTACGGCCCGCCGGACGTCGGAGGGCACCTGGGAGAGCTTCACCTTCTCCCGGTTCACCTCGCCGTCGCGGGCCAGGACGGTGCCGTCCTTGTAGAAGTAGACGTTGGACTGCGCGTCGGCGCCGGCGTTGGCGGCCGGGATCCCGATGAGCTGGTACCCGGCGAAGAACCCGCCGACGAGCAGGAGACCGGCGACCAGGACCGACCCGAGTACCATCCGCCAGGTCGGGAAGAGGCGGCGCCAGCCGGTCCGCCTGGGGCGCTTCGTGCGCCCCTTCCTGCCCGGTGCCTTGCTCTGCGCTCCTTGTGCGCCCTCGTCGTCCCCGGGGCTCGCGGAGGCGGCTGAGGGGTCCCGTGGGGCCCACGTCTGGTGCTCGTCGCTCATGTCGGTGAGGGCTCCTCGGGTGCGGTCGGTGCTCCCATAGTGCCCGTTTCGCCGGGAAACCCTCGTATCATCCTTCGATCTCCCCCGTTCTCCCGTACCCAGAACCCCGGAAAAGCGGTCGCGGCCGCCCTCTTCGGTGCTCTAAGGTCGTGCGCTTTGGTGTCCGGAGCCGGAAGCGGGACCTCCCCGACCGGCGGCGGCGGGGGGAGAGGGGGCGGCGTGCGGCTGTACGCAGTGGTGGCGGCGGGCGGGTTCCGGCGCTACGCCACGTACCGGACGGCGACGGCCGCGGGGGTGTTCACCAACACCGTCTTCGGCTTCATCCTGGCGTACACCTACATCGCCCTGTGGGACGCCCGCCCGCAGCTCGGCGGGTACGACATGTCCCAGGCACTGGCGTACGTCTGGATCGGGCAGGGCCTGCTGGCGGCCTGCGCCATGATGGGCGGCGGCTTCGAGGACGAGCTGATGGAGCGGATCCGCACCGGGGACATCGCCGTGGACCTGTACCGCCCGGCCGACCTCCAGCTGTGGTGGCTGGCGGGGGACCTTGGCCGGGCGGCGTTCCAGCTGATGGGGCGAGGGGTGGTGCCGATGCTCGCGGGGGCGCTCGCCTTCGACATCGCGCTCCCCGGCTCGGCGTGGATCTGGCCGGCGTTCCTGCTCTCCGTCCTGCTGGGCGTCGTCGTGAGCTTCGCCGTGCGCTACCTGGTCGCCCTGTCGGCGTTCTGGCTGCTGGACGGAGCGGGCGCGACCCAGATGGCCTGGCTGCTGGGGCTGTTCTTCTCCGGGATGCTGCTGCCGCTCCCGCTGTTCCCCGGGTTGCTGGGCGAGGTGGCCCGGCTGTTGCCGTGGTCCTCGCTGCTCCAGATCCCGGCCGATGTGTACCTCGGCAGGCACACGGGGTGGGGGCTGGTGGAGGCGTACGCGTTCCAGGGCGGCTGGGCGGTGGCGCTGCTGCTGGCGGGGCGGCTGCTCCAGTCCGTGGCGACGAGGAGGGTGGTGGTGCAGGGTGGCTGAGACGGTGGCTGTGCGGCCCGAGGGGAGCCGGGAACCGGCCGGCTTCGCGTACGAGGAGCGGCCGCGGCTGCTGGAGGGGCTGCGGGCGTACGGGCTGATCGTGGCGATGTGGGTGCGCTCGACGATGGCGTACCGGGCCTCGTTCGTCATGACGACGTTCGGGAACCTCGCGGTGACGGCGTTCGACTTCCTCACGATCGTGCTGATGTTCACGCACGTCGACGCGCTGGGCGGCTACACGCTCCCGGAGATCGCCCTGCTGTACGGGGTGTCGGCGACGGCGTTCGGGCTGTGCGACCTGCTGCTGGGGTCGATGGAGCGGCTGGGGCGGCGGGTGCGGGACGGGACGCTGGACACGCTGCTGGTGCGGCCGGTCCCGGTGCTGGCGCAGGTGGCGGCGGACCGGTTCGCGCTGCGCCGGATCGGGCGGATCGCCCAGGGTCTCGCCGTGCTGGTCTACGCGCTGGCCACCCTGGACATCGCGTGGACGCCGCTGAAGGTGGCGATGCTGCCGGTGATGGTGATCAGTGGTGCGGCGGTCTTCGGGGCGGTCTTCGTGGCCGGGGCGGCGTTCCAGTTCGTCGCGCAGGACGCCTCGCAGGTGCAGAGCGCCTTCACGTACGGCGGGGCGACGCTGCTCCAGTACCCGCCGACGATCTTCGCGAAGGACCTGGTGCGCGGGGTGACGTTCGTGGTCCCGCTGGCCTTCGTCAGCTGGCTGCCCTCGCTGTACGTGCTGGACCGGGAGTATCCGCTGGACCTTCCGCGGTGGGTGGCGTTCCTGACGCCGGTGGTGGCCGTGGGGTGCGGGGCGCTGGCCGGGCTGGCGTGGCGGGCGGCGCTGCGGACGTACCGGAGTACGGGCAGTTGAGGGAAGGGGAGTTCGGCATGCTGGAAACATCGGTCGGAGCGGTGGGGGAGGGTACGGGCATGGGCCACGACGGCTTCATCACCCTCGACGGCGTCGAGAAGGTCTTCCAGGTCCGCCGGAAGGCCGGTCTGCTGCGCCGGGAGCGGCATGAGGTGCGGGCCGTGGACGGCATCAGCTTCCAGGTCGCGCGGGGCGAGATGGTCGGCTACATCGGCCCGAACGGGGCCGGCAAGTCCACCACGATCAAGATGCTGACGGGCATCCTCACTCCGAGCGGCGGCCGGCTGCGGGTGGCGGGCATCGACCCGTCCCGGGAGCGTACGCGCCTCGCGCACCGCATCGGTGTGGTCTTCGGCCAGCGGACCACCCTCTGGTGGGACCTGCCGCTGCGCGACTCGTACCGGCTGATGCACCGCATGTACCGCATCCCGGACCGGCGATACCGCGACAACCTGGACCGATGTGTCGAACTCCTGGACCTCGGTGAGCTGTTGGACGTACCTGTACGTCAACTGTCCCTCGGTCAGCGGATGCGCGGCGACATCGCGGCGGCGCTGCTGCACGATCCGGAGGTGCTCTACCTGGACGAGCCGACGATCGGGCTCGATGTGATCTCCAAGGCCAAAGTGCGGCGGTTCCTCAAGGAGTTGAACGCGGAGCGCGGGACCACGGTCCTGCTGACGACGCACGACCTGACCGACATCGAGCAGCTGTGCCGCCGGGTGATGGTCATCGACCACGGCCGACTGATGTACGACGGTTCGCTCGCCGGTCTCCACGAGGTGGGGGAGAGCGAGCGGATGCTGGTGGTGGACCTGGAGCGCGAACTCCCGCCGATCGAGCTGACGTCCGGCGGACCGGGGCCGGAGGCCGGGCCGCTCGTGCGGGTGGTCAGGGTGGAGGGCCCGCGCCAGTGGCTGGCCTTCCCCGCCTCGACGTCGGCCGCCCCGCTGGTGGCGCGGATCGCGGCGGAGTACCCGCTGATGGACCTTTCGGTACGGGAGCCGGACATCGAGGCCGTGATCGCGCGGATGTACGAGGCGGCGACGCCCTGAGGGGTTCGGTGTGAGCCGACGCGTGCAGGTCCTGGGTCTGCACGTCTGTGCCGGGACCGGGTGCGTTCAATAGGGTGCGTGGTATGACAGGTGAACGTCCGGACATGCGTGCCTCCGATGCGGAACGTGAGCGGATCGCCGAGGTGCTGAGGGAGGCCGTGGCCGAGGGCCGGCTGGAGATGGACGAGTTCGAGCAGCGCCTCGAAACGGCCTACACGGCCCGTACGCACGGGGAGTTGGAGCCGCTCGTCCGGGACCTTCCGGCACCCGGCACGGCGGTGGCCCCGGTGGGCTCCTCGGCGCCCGCCCCGCTGCGGGGCTCCGCCGCGAACTGGCCCGCGCGGATCGGTGGCACGGCCACCTCCAAGGGCGGGTTCGCGCTGTGGGGCGGCTTCAACCGCAGGGGCCGCTGGACGGTGGGCCGGAAGTTCACCGCGTTCGTGCTGTGGGGCGGCGGCGAGATCGACCTGCGCGAGGCGGACTTCGAGGACCGCGAGGTCGTCATCCGCTGCATCGCGATCATGGGCGGCGTCCATGTGACGGCCCCGCCGGAGCTGAACCTGGACGTCCGGGGCGTCGGCATCATGGGCGGCTTCGGCGAGGGCCCGAACGAGGACGGTGAGACCGTGCCGGAGGCCCCGCGCGTCACGATCACGGGCCTGGCCCTGATGGGCGGCGTCGGGGTGGAGCGCAAGCGGACGAAGGCGGAGCGCCGCCGCCTGAAGGAGGCGGAGGAGGCCGAGCGCGCGGTCCGCGAGCGGCAGCGGCTGGACGGCCCGGACCAGGGACCGGGAGGCGGCGGCCGCAAGGAGCTGGGCTGAGCCGGCTGACCTGCCCGTCCCCGTACGTCGCCTCCCCCGTCCCCGTACGTCGCCCTCCCTCTCACATCACAGCTCGTCGGACTCCCGCGTGCCGGCCCGCTCCAGGGACGGCAGGTCGATCCGCTCGCCCAGCGCCCGGTACCCGGCGTCGTTGAAGTGCACGCCGTCGCCGGAGTCGTAGGCCGCGAGGAGCCGGTTCGGGGCGGAGGGGTCGCGGACGACCTCGTCGAAGTCGACGTACGCGTCGAAGACGGTGCCCGTCCGGATCTGCTCGTTGACCGCGAGCCGTACGGCGTTGCGCTCGGGCGTCCAGGTGCGGAAGCCCTCGAACGGGGTCAGGGTCGCGCCGACGACCGTCAGGCCGCGGGCCCGCGCCTGGTCGGTGAGGGCGCGCAGGCCCGCCACGATGCGCCCGGCGTCGGTCTCCTGCGGGGCCTGCTGTATGTCGTTGATGCCGAGGGCCACGATCACGGTGCGCGCCCCGGCGACCGAGAGCGCGTCCCGCTCGAACCGGACGAGACCGGCCTGACCCGACGTGCCCTGGATGAGGAGCCGGTTGCCCGCGATGCCCGCGTTGGCGACCCCGTACCGGCCGCCCAGCCGGTCCGCGAGGACGTCGGGCCAGCGGGTGTTGGCGTCGGTGGTGGAGCCGCTGCCCGCGGTGAGGGAGTCCCCGATGACGGCGATGGTGCCCGGTGCGGACTCGTTGCGGACGTCCACGGCGGTCAGGTAGCGCCAGCTGGTGGTGGACCAGGTGCCGCGGCTGTCGGCCAGGTAGGACGTCTGGTGGCTGTTCGGATGGTAGGTGACCGGGCCGCCCGGGCGCGGGGTGCGGAAGCCGACCTCCAGGTCGGAGTCGGGCGCGACCGGCACGACGACCGGGTCGCTGACGACCTGTCCGCCCGCCGCGATGGCGATGGAGGTGGCGCCGTCGAAGGTCACCCGGCGGGTGTTGACGGTGGCCTGGTCGACGAGGAGCGGGACGGCGCCGAAGAGGTTGGAGAGCGTGATGCGTGCGGCGTCCCCGCCGGCGCTGGTGTGCACGACGTTACGGATGGTGCTGCCGGGGAAGCCGTTGTCGGTGTTCGGCTCCGGGCCGACGGGTGCCGTGGTCCAGGTGGCGATCCAGTTCCCGCCGACGTCGGCGGGCGCGACGGGGTTGCGGGCCGCCTCGTGCGTCTCGGCGGGAGGAGACGGGGCCTGCTGGCGGCCGGAGAGGAGCGTCGTGCCGAAGACGGTGGCTGCGGCGAGTACGGCGGTGCCCGCCAGTAGGGCGATGAGCAGGGCATACCCCTGGCGCCTGGGCATGTGCGGTGGTTCTCCTCGTGATGATCGTGCTGGTCCCATGATGCGACAGGCCGCGGGGAACTCGACGTGCGGCCCGGGAGTAGGGGAAGTAGGGACAATGCGTACGTCGCGGGGGCGAGGGGCCCGCGGACGGCTGGAACGGCTGGAACGCCGGGAACGGGTGGGACGGGTGGGACGGGTGGAGCGCATGGGACCGACCGGTTCCGGAGAGCAGGACGCGGTGCAGCAGCCAGGGCAGGACCCGGACCCCGGGGCAGGCGGGTCCGGAACGCGGACCGGGGCCCGTAAGGAGCTGGGCCCGGGGACGGCGGGCGCCCCCGGTGCCGGTGCCGGGACGGGCGCCGCGCCCGGCCCGCTTGCCTCGTTCGCGTACACCGCCGCTGACGAGGAGAAACAGCGCGGCGTCCGGCGCATGAAGCTCACTGCGACCGGCCTCCTTCTGCTCGTCGCACTGGTCTATGTCCTGGCCACCTGGGCGGAACACTCAGGTGTGAAGGGCTGGCCGGGCTACGTCGCGGCGGCTGCCGAGGCGGGGATGGTGGGCGCTCTGGCGGACTGGTTCGCCGTGACGGCGCTCTTCCGGCACCCGCTCGGCCTGCCCATCCCCCACACCGCCATCATTCCCACCAAGAAGGATCAGCTAGGACAGTCCCTCGGTTCCTTCGTTGGCGAGAACTTTCTCTCCGGAGACGTCATTCGTGACCGAATTCACGCTCTGGGGGTCGGTCGGAGGGTCGGTGCGTGGCTTTCGGAGCCCGCCCATGCCGACCGGGTGACCGCCGAGTTGGCGACGGCGCTGCGCGGCGCGCTGACGGTGCTGCGGGATTCCGACGTCCAGGCGGTCGTCGGCGAGGCCATCACGAGGCGGGCGAACGCGGCGGAGGTCGGCCCCGGCCTCGGCAAGATGCTGGAGCGGGTCGTGGAGGACGGCGGCCACCGCAAGGTCGTCGACCTCGTCTGCGTACGGGCGCACGACTGGCTGGTGGAGCACGGCGACTCGGTGATGGACGCGGTGCAGGGCGGGGCGCCGGGCTGGACGCCGCGCTTCGTGGACAAGCGGGTGGGCGAGCGGGTCTACAAGGAACTGCTGCGGTTCGTCACGGAGATGCGGGACATGCCGGGCCACCCGGCACGCGGCGCCATCGACACGTTCCTCACCGACTTCGCGGCCGACCTCCAGGCCGACGCCGACACCCGGGCCCGGGTGGAGCGGCTGAAGTCGGAGATCCTGGGCCGCGGTGAGGTGCAGGACGTCATCGCCTCGGCATGGTCCTCCGTCCGTACGATGATCCTCGCGGCGGCCGAGGACGAGCGCAGCGAACTCCGCCTGCGGGCCCGGGCGTCCCTGATGTCGCTGGGCGCCAAGCTGGCGAGCGACGAGCGCCTCCAGGGCAAGCTGGACGGCTGGCTGGAGGACGCGGCGGTGTACGTGGTCACGACGTACCGGGCCGAGATCACCTCGCTGATCAGCGAGACGGTGGCGAGCTGGGACGCGGACCAGACGTCGAAGAAGATCGAGGCGCACATCGGCCGCGACCTGCAGTTCATCCGCATCAACGGCACGGTGGTCGGCGCACTGGCGGGGCTGGCGATCCACACGGTGTCGCGGGCGCTGGGAGGCTGAGCGGCTTCACGGAGCCCTTCGCTGAGCCTGTGGGTTCCGGGTGCGTACCCGTCCTGTCGTACGGGTACGCACCCGGCTTACGCGGGGGAGTTGCCCGGTATTACGGGCGTGGCGCGGCGGGTGTTCACCGCGAGGCGGATTTCCTTGGGGAGCCCTCTTCTCCCCTGGAATACGAAGGGGAGGGGCGTCAGATGAGGACGATCACGAGGAGGATCACGGTGACCGGCGAGGGCCAGGCCGCCCCGCCCGTGCGCCTGCACTGCACCGACAGCGGCGGCGACGGTCCGCCGCTGCTCCTGCTGCACGGCTTGGCCGGCCACAGCGGCGAATGGGACGCGCTGGCGGCCCGGTTCGCGCCCACCCACCGGGTGGTCGCGTTCGACGCCCGGGGCAGCGGCGCGAGTACGCGGCGCCCGGGGGACGTCTCCCGGGCGGCCCATGTACGGGACGTGGTCCAGGTCGCCCAGGCTCTCGGCCTCCCCGCCGGGCAACTGGTCCTGGTGGGCCAGTCCATGGGCGGGATCACCGCGCTGCTCACGGCGGCGGCCCACCCGGAGCTGGTGCGCGCCCTGGTCCTGGTCGAGGCGGGTCCCGACGGCCCCAGCCCCTCGCTGCCGGACACCATCGGCGCCTGGCTGGACTCGTGGCCGGTCCCGTTCCCCGACGCGGAGGCGGCTGCCGCGTTCTTCGGCGGGGGAGCGGCGGGCCGTGCCTGGGCGGCGGGTCTCGTCCCGGGCCCCGGGGGCCTGCACCCGCGTGTGGACCGGGACGTCATGGTCGCCTCGGTCCAGGAGAACGCCCACCGCGACTACTGGGACGCGTGGGACGAGGTGCGCTGCCCGGTGCTGGTGGTGCGGGCCGGGAAGGGGATGCTGAAGCAGCAGGAGGCGGACCGGATGGCCGAGCGCCGTCCGGGGACGCGCATCGTCGTGGTCCCGGACGCCGGGCACGACGTGCACCTGGACGCCCCGGGGGCGGTGTTCGGGGAGGTGGCGGCGTTCCTGGCGGAGGTGGGCCCGGCGGCGGCGGTATAAGGTCTGGACCCCTCACCCGAGGGGGGCCTCATGCCTGTACGTACGACTGCCCGCAGCGGCGTGCACAGCACCACGACCACCACCGCAACAGGGCCCCGCGCCACGGTAGTTGCGATCCTCGCGGCGGCCGCCCTGGTCTCCTGCGCCCAGGGGAGTACCGATGGCGGCCTCGGCGCCGACCCGTCCGCATCGTCCGTCACGGCGTCGCCGTCGGCCGACCCGGTGGAGAACGCCGATCAGGCCGAGCAGGCGGCCGGTGAGGCCACGGCGGAGCCGACCGCGCCCGCCGAACCGGCCCCCGAGCTCGTACGCGACGCCTTCGCGACGCTCCAGGCCAGCTGAACGAGACCTGCACGCCGGGCGCGGGGGACTGCGCCTACTTCCTCGGCCGGGTCACCCGGGGACTCACGGCGCTGGACGAGGCCATGCGCGCGGACCCCAAGGGGCCGGGCCACTTCAAGCAGCCGCTCGCGGACATGAAGGTCCTGTTCGGCAAGCTGGGCGAGGACCGGTCGACGCCGCACCTGGAGAAGTACTTCTCCGAGATCGTCGGGACCCGTGACGGCATCAACACATGGATGCAGGACCATCCGGACGACTACCGCTGAGGGTTCCTCCGGGGTGCCGCACACGCACCCCGGGCCCTCACTCCCTCACTTCCCTCCACCCTCCCGCAGGCCCGTGATCAGTTCGCGCGGCAGCCCGTGGGTGTCGTGGAGGTAGTGGAAGTCCTCCTCGGACAGGGGCCCTTGGAACCGGGGCCGGGCGAGCACCAGCCGCCCGCGCTCCAGGAGCCGGCCGAACCGGTCCTCCTCCTCGCGCAGCATGCGGAGCACATAGCCCGGGCGCATCTCCTGCGTGTCCTGCCGGAAGTGGTCCAGCGTGTGCCGGACCAGCTCCTCCGGCAGGTCGCCGACGCTGCGCGAGGGGTCCTCCCGCCGGAGCACGGTGAGGACCCGACGTACCAGGCGGCGCAGCACATAGCCCCGCCCCGTGTTGGCCGGGCGCACGCCGTCGCCGAGGATCACGACGGCTGAGCGCAGGTGGTCGCAGACCAGGCGCAGCGAGTGCTCGTCCAGATCCCACACGGCAGGGACGAGGCGGCGCCAGGGGTCGAAGATGTCACAGGCGAAGACGGACGGCTTGCGCTGGAGCAGTGAGGCCAGCCGCTCCAGGCCGAGTCCGGTGTCGACGTTGCGCTGGGGGAGAGGGGCGAGGGAGCCGTCGCCGAGCCGGCGGTGGGTCATCGTCACGTGGTTCCACACCTCGACCCAGCGGTCGTCGCGCGTGGGCGTCGACCGCGGCGGGCCGTCGCCGCTCCACAGGAAGATCTCCGAATCGGGTCCGCACGGTCCGACCGGCCCGTTCGACCACCAGTTGTCCTCCACGGTGCGTTCGACGGGCACGCCGAGGCCCTGCCACAGCTCAAGAGATGCGGTGTCCGGCCCGGTCCGGCCGTCACCGGCGAAGACGGTGGCGTGCAGCAGCCCGGGGTCGACGCCCAGCCCCTCGGTGAGCAACCCGTACCCCCACTCCAGGCTGGCCGGGCCCTCGTAGTCGCCCAGCGACCAGGTGCCGAGCATCTCGAAGACGGTCAGGTGTGTGGCGTCCCCGACCTCGTCGAGATCCGTGGTGCGCAGACAGCGCTGTACGTTGACGAGCCGCGGGCCCAGCGGATGGGGGCGGCCCTCCAGGTACGGCGTGAGCGGGTGCATGCCGGACGTGGTGAAGAGGACGGGGTCGCCGGGGGGCGGCAGGAGAGTCGATCCGGTGATCCGGCGGTGGCCGTGTTCCTCGTAGAACTCGACGAACGTGCGGACCAGTTGTTCCGTACGCATGGGGGTGGCTCCTTCGCGTCGCAGCGGGGAGGCACCGGAGAACGGGACCGTTCGGTCACCCGGCCGGACCGAAGGGCCACGGCACCACCGACGGACCGTTTCCGGTCGCCGGGGGAGGGGGAAGGTCAGACGGCGGCAACCGGCGAGCTGGTCGCTCGCGCGGTCGCGGTGGTGGTGAGGCCGGTGACGTTCATGCGGGTGACGATAGCGCTGCCGGGCCCACCACAGCAGGTGGATTTACGGTCGGGCCCCGGACCCGGTGCGCCGGGCACCGCCCACCAGGAACAGGGCCAGGAGGGTCAGGGCGGCGCCGAACCACAGCACGCTCGTGGTGCCGACGCCGTCGACGGCGAACCCACCGAAGAGGGCCCCGAGCGCGATGGACAGGTTGAAGGCGGAGACGTACAACGAGGTGGCCGCCTCGGGAGCGTCCGGCGCGGCGTCGAGGATCCAGCTCTGGAAGGTGACCGGCACGGCGCCGTAACCGAGCCCCCACAGAACGAGAACGGCGCCCGCGGAAAGGACACCGGTGTCGACGACCGCGAGCAGGACCATGCCCGAGGTGAGGACGGCCGAGATCCCCATGACGCAGTGCCGCAGCCGCCGGGTGGCGAGGGCTCCGGCGATGAAGTTGCCGCAGATGCCCGCGACTCCGAACGTCAGCAGCAGCACGCCGATCGAGTGGTCCTTGACCCCGTCGCCCTGGAGGACGGGCCGGACGAACGTGTAGGCCAGGAAGTGGCCGGTGATGACCAGGAAGGTGAGGGCGATCCCGATCCGGACGCCGGCGTTGCCCTGGAAGACCTTCGGCAGGGCCGAGAACGTGAGGCTCCGCCCGGCCGGGATCTTCGGCATGAGGAAGAGCATGCAGATCAGGGAGACCAGCCCGAGGCCGCCCACGGCGGCGAACGCCGTACGCCAGCCGCTGAGGTCGCCGAGGAACGTTCCGGTGGGCACGCCCAGGACGGACGCGGTCTCCACCCCGCCGAAGATGACGGCGGTGGCCCGGGCGACGTGCTTGGCCGGCACCAGCCGCAGGGCGATGCCGCCGGCGATGGACCAGAAGCCGCCGACGCTGACCCCGATCAGGAACCGCGCGACGAGGACGACGCTGAAGCTGGTGGCGAAGGCGGAGGCCAGATTGGCCGCGCCCATCAGGCCCATCAGCACCACCAGGACGATGCGGCGGTCGATGCGTCCGGCGGCCACGGTGACCAGGGGCGCGGAAACGGCGGCGACCAGGCCGGGCACCGTCACCATCAGCCCCGCGGTGCCCTCGGAGACGTCGAGGGCGGTACCGACGGGGGTGAGCAGGCCCACGGGGAGCAGCTCGGAGGTCATCAGGGAGAAGATGCCCAGGGTCACCGCCAGGACGGCGAGCCAGCCCTTGAGGGGAGATTGGCCGGTGGCGGCGGGCACCCCGGTCTCGACGGTGGTCACGGCTTGGTCAGTCCTTCATCAGGAATAGGTCGGTCCACGGGCCCGGTCCACGGGCATGGGTCGGGCGGCGGCCGAACAGGACGGCCACCGCCCACGGAGGATCCGGCGGCCGGCTACTCGGTGCCGGGCGTCTTGCGCGTGGTGACGTTCATCCGGTTCCACGCGTTGGTGGTGAAGATGAGCGCGATGAGCTGAGCGAGCTCCTTCTCCTCGAAGTGCCGCGCGGCCTCCTCGTACACCGCGTCCGGCACCCCCTCGGGCAGGAGGGTGACGGACTCGGTCAGAGCCAGGGCGGCCCGCTCCTCCTCGGTGAACAGGCTTGACTCCTCCCACGCGGCCAGCTGGTGGATCCGCTCCTCCGACTCCCCGGCCTTGCGGGCGTCGGAGATGTGGTAACTGATGCAGTACGCACAGCGGTTGACCTGTGAGGTGCGGATCTGCACCAGTTCCAGCAGGACGGGGTCGAGCCCTTCACGGGCGACGGCGTCGAGGGCGAGGACGGCCTTGAACACCTTGGGGGAGACGGCGGAGAAGTTCATGCGCTGAGGCACCTGGAACGTGGTCATGTAACGACCGTAGGCGCGGAAGCGACCCGGAGCGGGGTGCATTCTGACGGCAGAATCGTGGGTCAATTTTCGGATCCCGGGACCTGAGGCACCGCCTGGTGGGACCTTGTCACGCGTCCGGCGGGCGCGGGTGCGAGCCCGGGAGTTCGGCCCTCCGCACCGCCCCGCAGGCCAGCGCGACGACCACTCCCAGGCTCCCGAACACCCCGCACCCGACGAATACCGGCGCGGACCCCCACACCCCGATGGCCGCCCCGACCAGCGGATAGCTCATCGGTGCCAGACCCACCGTGGTGAGCATCACGACCGAGGTGACGCGCCCCAGGTATGCGGGGTCCGCGGCGGTCTGTACGAGGGCGTTGGTCAGGGTGCCGCAGATACCCATGGCCAGGCCCACCGCGGCGGCCAGCGCCACGGCGAGCGGCAGCGCGGGGACCAGGGCGATGGTGGCCGCGCCCGCGCACCCCACGAGCAGGGTCCCGGCCAGGGTCAGCCCGGCCCGGGGGAGCCGCCCGGCGACGGTGAGCAGGACGGCCCCCATGGTGGCCCCCGCGCCGAACCCGCTGACGATCCATCCGTACCCCGAAGGCCCCCAGCCGCGCTCGCCGTTGAGCAGGATCATGCCGACGTTGAGGGTCCCCGTTAGCCCGAGCTCGCTGACGGCGATGACCGCGATGAGCGGGCCGATGAGGGGGTGGCGGCGGAGGTAGCGCAGGCCGCCGAGGAGGTCCTGCCAGGCGTTGCCGGGGGCGGGTGGCTCACTCCGTACGTGCGCCGCCTCACCCCGTACGTCCGCCGCATCAACCGCCTTTCTTGCGTCGGGCACCTCCAACGGCCGCAGCCGTACCGTCAGCAGGAGCGGCAGCGACAGGGCGAAGAGCACCCCCGCCACGGCGAACGCCGCCGGCGCGCCGCCGAGCCCCATGGCCAGGCCGCCGAGCGGCGGGCCGCTGATCTGACTGGCCCGCATCGACAACGTACGCATGCCGGTCACGCGCGCCAGCTGGTCCGGGGTGGTGATGCGCGGCGGGAGCGCCCCGACGGCGGGGACGAACAGCGCGTCGACCGCGCCGAACGCGAGGGCCAGCGCCACCAGGATCCACACCGCGGGTGCGGTGACCGCGACCCCGGCAGCCACCGCGAGGATGAGGACGCACCGTACGGCGTCGCTGCCGAGCACGATCCGGCGCACCCCGAACCGGTCGGCCGCCACGCCACCGCCCAGCATCAGCAGCGCCCGGGGAAACGCCCCGGCGGCCATGACGAGCCCGACCTCGGCGGGCCCGGCGACCTTCTGGGCCGACCAGGCGAGGGCGACGAAGTAGACGCTGTCGCCGATGAGCGAGGCGGTGTACGCGGCAAGCCAGCGCAGGACGTTGGCGTCGCGGTGGGCGGGCCGGGGCGCGGCGGGGATCCCGGGTAAGGCGGTCTCTGCTGCGGACACGGGGTCTCCCTGGGTGAGGACCGGGCTCAGGAGGGGAACGGGAGCCCGTACGGGCTCAGGGCCGGAACGGGAACCCGTACAGGTGCACGGACACGTGCTCGCGCCCCTCGGTGTCGCCCGCTTTCCTCGCGGCCTTGCCGCGCTCCCGCCACCGCCGCGTGACGGCCTCCAACTCGTCGCTCATCTCGGCTAGTTCGGCGGAGGTCAGGGCCATGAGCCACTCGGAGCTGAAGGCGGCGTCCGTCCACTCCTCACCCCAGGCGGCGCCCTGGTCGAGGTAGGCGCGGTACTGGGCCGAGCGGTTGTCGAGGATGCCGCGCAGCACCGTACCGACGGCGGCGGCTCCTTCCGGCGTCCCCGTGAAGTCCGCGTCGCGGAAGCCCCACCCCTTCTCGGAGGCCACCTGCCACCATCGCTCGCGGCCGTCCGTGCTGTGCCCGCTCGCCTCGGCCACGAAGCCGTGTTCCGCGAGCTTGCGCAGGTGGTAACTGACCAGCGACGGGGCCTGATCGACCTGCTCGGCGAGGTGCGAGGCGGTCGCGGTCCCGGCGGCGTACAGCAGTCGGTACAGCTGCATCCGCAGCGGGTTGGTGAAGGCCTTCAGCCGGGAGAGGTCGGTGATCTGCTCGGGCTCGCGCTGGGGTCGCATACGGCCACCGTAGATGCGAAGGATTGGTTGCGCAATAAGTCTTTCCTATCTTGAGAGGCTCCCGGGGACGCTCGGGGACGCGGCGGGAGGTTCTCATGAACGGCTTCTGGCTCCAGCCCGGCGGCGGCCCCGGCAGCGGTGGCTGCGGCGACTGTGCCGACTGCGTCACCGACACCGCGTGCAAGCCGACGATGCTCACCGAGATCGCCAAGTGGATCCATTCCATCGACGCCGACCACCCGGTGACGTCCACCGACGCGTGGGCGGGCGCCTGGTCGTACTACAAGCGCGAACAGTGCCCGTCCCCGCCCGGCGGCCCTACATCGGCAGGGCCCGTACACGCCCGTCGTCGTCGCCGGAGAGGCCGAACGCGGAGAACGCACGCTCCTCCCGCTGGGCGGCAGCGATGCGCACGCTGCTCCAGTCCAGTGCGCGCCGTGCCTCGTCCTGGGTCCGGTGCGAGGCGGTGCGGGCCTCGGCCAGGGCGTCTCCGCGCTCCTGGACGAGAAGGTCGTAGATCGGCGTGGTCGTTGATATCGCTGAAGTACTCACGACAGACCCTCCTGCCCGCTCTCTCCGGTCGTACCCGGAGAACGCCCTGGCGGGTCGAAGAAACGGGCGGCCGATGTCTCGCTACCTCCGGAAAGCGTCCGGAGTAGCGAGTCCGGCGCACTGGTTTCGGGCTAAGCGCCGTCGGCGCTTCACGGGTCGTCGGAGAACCAGGGTCGCGGGCTGCGGGTTGGCTTGCGTGGCGTCCGGCCGTCGCACGATCATGGAAACCCGATGCCCCCTCCTTTTCGCGCCCGCGAGGGCGCATCTCTCAAGCGCGGAAAAGGGAGGCAGCGCCCCCGGCCGCTGGATGGACCTCGCCGCGAGAGGGCTACCACTCGACTGGTCGGTCAACCGCGCCTTACGGTTGACCGACCAGTCAAATGGGGGGCCGATGACGGACGACACCCGCACCCGCCTCGTACGGACAGCGCGCGCTGATCCACGGCTCGTCGTTCGCCGAGGTCGGCATCGGAGACCTGTGCCGCGAAGCGGGAGTGCACCGCGGCAGCCTGTATCACTTCTTCCCCTCCAAGGCGGCCGTCGGTCTCGCCGTTCTCGACGCGAACTGGGAACTCCTCAAGGCCCTCCTGGATGAGGCGTTCGGCAGCGAGGCCCCACCGCTGGAGCGGATCGACGACTTCGTCGCCGGATTCGCCGGCATGCTGACCGCCGCCAGGGACCGGATGGGCGCCGTGCCGGGCTGTCCCATCGGCAATCTCGCTCTCGAACTGTCCGGACGGCCCGGAGAGGCGTCAGCCAGAATCGCCGAGATCCTGACCGCATGGCAGCGGTACTTCCGCGACGCCATCGCCGAGGCCGTACTCCAGGAGCGCGTCCCCGCAGGAGCCGACCCCGACGCGGCAGCCCTGCGCGCACTGTCCTACCTCCAAGGCGTCACGCTCATGGCCAAGGCGTACGACAGGCCCGCGCTCGTCGCCGAGGCCGGGACGGCGATCCGCGCGCTGATCGAGACCCCCGCCACCTGACGCCGCCTCCCCCGGCCGGCCGGTAGGCGATCCGGCCGGAGAGGATCGCCCGCCCCCACGCGGGGCCCCGTTCCCCCTGCCCATCGACTTGACCGAACGGTCAAGTCAACGGGCGGCCCTACCACGGAGCACACATGGACTTGAACCTTCCCGCACAGCAATCCGGTTCGGACTACCGCTTCGAACGTTTCCGCACGCGGTTGCTGATCGACGACATGACGTTCGGCCGCGACGCCCTCGGCCCCGGCGGCCGTCTGCCGGAGTTCGACCTGCCCACACTCGACGGAGGCCGCTTCACCTCCCGCGCACTCGGCCGACGACCGGTGCTCATGGTCTTCGGATCACGAACCTGCCCTGTCACCGAGAGCGCCGTGCCCGTACTCGGACGACTCCACACACGGTTCGGCGAGCAGGTCCGCTTCGTGCTGGTCCACACCCGCGAGGCGCACCCCGGGCAGGCGATCCGCCAGCCGGCCACCGCCGCCGAGAAGCACCGGCACGCACAGCAGTTGCGCGACCACCACGGCATCCCCTTCGAGGTCGCGGTCGACGACATCGACGGCACCCTGCACCGCGCCTTCACCCCCAAACCGAACTCCGCCTACCTCATCGACGCGACCGGGACCATCACCTTCCGCGCCCACTGGGCCAACGACGAGACGGCCCTGCGCCAAGCCCTGGAGCAGGCGGCATCCGGGAACACCGTCCATGGCCGCAGCAGGGCCATGGCGAGGCCGCTGCTCCGCGCCGTCGGACACCTTCCGGGCATCGTCACCGCGGCCGGAAGCAGGACCGGTCACGACGTCTGGCGCGCCGCACCCCCGCTCGCGATCCTCGGCGCGCTCTCACGGCTCTTCCCCGGCCTTCCCGCAGACCGGCGAGGCCCCGCCGCCGCGGCCGCCGCCCTGATCGCCTGCGCGGCGGCTGCCGGCCTGGTCGTCGTACTGGTGTGACGCTACGCCCACGGGGGAGGACGGCGAGGGCGACCACGCCGGAAGGGTTCGACCGGCAGGCGAGCTGACAATGCAGGCCGAGTCGTGGTGGCGCGGGCCGTTCGCTCCGTTGCCGGTTCTTGCTGGTGCTTTGGCGCAGCGACAACCTCAAGCGCGAGCGGCACGGCACAGGGGTACAAGGCGAACGCTTGTGCGCGTGGTGGCGAGGGGTTAGATCGAGATAGCGTGACAACGCCATCACCCTAAGTGCGCAACCGTGCGCAGAGGGCGGCCCCCGGAGGTGCGACAACACCCACCGAGGGCCTTACACCCCTAGTGGAAAGCACCCACCAGAAATGCTGCGTCATGCTATCGCGCCCCCTTCGGGCTGGACCAAGGCTCCGCACACCGTCGTACGCTCGCGGCGGATGAACAGCGACGCCAAGGTGCTCCTCCTGTACGTCCAGGGCCTCCCGGATTCCGCCACCGACCGCCCGCTCGGCGAACTGGCCCGGAAGCTCGACATGAAGGGCCGCTCGTACCAGCAGGCCAAGAAGCAGCTGACCGAGCACGGCTACTTCCACGAGTGGCGGTCCCAGGGGGACGGCGGCCGCTGGACGACGGAACAACTTTTCAGCAATACGCCGCTGACGCGGGACGAGGCCGGGGCGGTACGCGCCAAGCTGTCGCCGGAGGCCGGGCAGTTGGCGCGGCACGAACAGCAGCCCTGCCCACCGCCTCCGGGTGCGCAGTTCCCGACGGTCGGTGGACCGACCCCTCGGCCGGTCGGTGGCTATGAACCCGAGGAAGAACACTATGAAGAGACCACACCCCACCCACCCTCCGACCCGAAGCCGAAGCCGAAGCCGAAGCCGAAGCCGCATCCGAAGCCGCATCCGAAGCCGGACCCGGAATCGGAGGGCGCTCCGGCTCCGGATCCGGAAACGGCTCCCACCCCCAGGCAACTGGCGCGAGCGGAACGGGTGTTGCTCTCCCTGCGCCACTCCCGCCGCGAACTGCTGCTGGGGGTGGGCGAGGCGCGCGCCCTGGCGGGGAAGGCGGCCGAGTGGCTGGAGCGCGGCGTGACGGAGTCGGATCTACGGCACGCCCTCCTGGCCGAACGCCCCAAGGAGGGCGTGCACTCGGCGTTCGGCTTCCTGGGCCACCGGCTGACCCACAAGTGCCCGGTGCCTCCCGCCCCCGCAGCGCCCCCGGAACCGCCGCCCCCGCCGGTCCGCGCCCTGATCGTGTGCGCGGGTACCGACGCCGAGGAGCACCTCTTCCGGCCGCTGGGCGACGAGACGGAGTGCGCGGAGTGCCGCCGGGCGACGGCGTACGCGAGCTGGATGGTCGACACGGACACGTACGACTTCCCGCCCGACATGACCTGGCGCCAGCGCTTCGTGGCGGTGGCGAAGGCGGACGCGCTACGGGGCAGGACGGCCTGAGGGCGGGAGCGCGTCCAGGGTGACACGGGCGGCGACGGGCAGGTGGTCGCTGCCGGTGGCGGGCAGCGTACGGATATGGCTGACGGCGGCGGAACGGGCCAGGACCTGATCGATGCGGGCCAGCGGTAGGGCGGCGGGATAGCTGAAGGCGAACCCGCGCTCGGCGGCGTTCAACTGCGAGGTCAACGGCTCAAGTCCGCGGTCGTCGACGGTGCTGTTGAGGTCCCCCATGAGGATCACGGTCCGCACCTTCTCGCCCCGGATGAGATCCCCCAGCCTCCGGGCGCTCTCGTCCCGCGGCGAGGAGGCGAGCCCGCCGGCTCCGACCCGTACGGAGGGCAGGTGGGCGACGTACGCGGCGACGTCCCCGTACGGCGCACGCACGACGGCACGCAGTCCGCGACTCCACCCCGCCTCGAACGCGCGAGGTCGGATATCCAACAACTGCTCTTCCGCGATCGGGTACTTGGACCACAGCCCGACGGTGCCGTAGACGGCGTGATGCGGATAGTCGGCCCCGAGGACGCCCTCGTACACGGCCGAAGCAGGCCCCACCACCTCCTCCAGCGCGATGAGATCACCCCCGGCCGCGACGAGCACCCGGGCGGTCCCGGCCGGATCGGGGTTCTCATCGCTGACGTTGTGCTGCACGACGACCAGTTCCCGCGAACCGATGTCGGCACCGGGCCCGGGCAGGAGCAACCCCCCGAAGCCCTGCACCCAGACAGCCACGGGCAGCAGCAGAGCCACCAGGCCGACCCCGGACCGCCGCACGAGGGCGACGACGAACAACAGGACGACGACGACCCCGCCCCACGGCAGAAAGGATTCGACGAGACTCCCTATCCGCCCAGGGGTGTTGGGGATCACCCCATGAAGCCCCACCACCCCGGCCACGCCGACGGCGACCCCGGCAACGACCACCCCCCGCCGCCCCTCACCGACGGCCGGGGCTGTCACGTCACCACCTGCCCGCTTCACCATGTCTTCCCGTCCACTTGGCCCTTGCTACTCAGGACGAGGACGAGTGGCCGAGGGAATCAGGTTCCGGAGTGTCATCGCGAACTTGGCGCGAAGAGGGCCCGCGTTTGATTTGGCCCGTCGAAGCCGGAGATCATGTCGACTCGGCCCGAAGTACCTGGGGACCGGGGCGCGGGCAAACGGGGAAACGGAAACGGGGAGAACTTCGCGGATGGCGTGGGATGAGTGGGAGCAGCTCAAATCTGATGCGGCAGCCAATGGTTCCGCACAAATGCAGCTGAATCAGACTCATTCAGAGGGCGGAACCCAGACGGGCGCAGCTTCGGGGGACTTGAAATCAGACAAAAAGGCATGGGTGAAGGCGGGTGAGGGCGTCACCGGCCTGAAGGCCGGCGTTGGTAAGGCGTTGACGAAACTGGCCGACGGGCAGGCGGGACTGGGTGGCACCAGCGGGTCCCGGAGCGCGGCGGCGCAGAAGGAGCTCTATGACTCCTGGAAGAAGTACGTCAGCGACGTGAGCGGCCGTTGTGGTGCACTGGGCGGGCTGATGCAGAAGGCGGGTCATGATCTGGCGAGGTCCGATGAGGAGGTCAAGGAAGATCTGGAGAAGCTCAAGATGACCTATAAGGACACCGAGGCTGTCGGCGGCCAAGCGAAGGAGAAGTGATTTCGGTCATGGATCTGACGACGCTGAGAGCCTTCGAACCCTCGGAGTACGAGGAAGCTGCAGACGGCTACCGGGCCACTGCTGACATGGCCAGTACGGCCAAGGACACGATCGACAATCAGATCAGCGCCGGAGTCCGCAACCAGTTGGACGGCAAAGCGCAGGAGAGCGCTCAGGGCGCGCTCAAGGACCTGTCGCAGAACTTCCACTACGTGCAGACCGAGTGTGCCCTGGCGAGCACAGCGCTGCATGGCCTCGCCTTCGACATCGCGGTGGCCAAGCGAAAACTGGAAGCGGCGATCGAGGACGCCAGAGCCGACGGTTGCACGGTGAACCCGAACGGTTCCGTCTCGTACCCTGCCGGCAAGAAGCCCGACGACGAGAAGCTCGCTGATGGCGGCACGGTGACCGGGAGCGCCGGAGGCAGCCCGACGTCCGACGCCTTGGAGCGTCAGGCGGTGAACATCCACCCGAACCCGAACTACGGCAGGGCGATGGCATACGCCAACCGGATCGCCGACGCTTTGAAGGAAGCCACGGAGGCGGATACGAAGTGGGCGCCGAAACTGCGTGCGCTGAAGGCCGACGACGACCTGACGGTCTCCTATGCGGACTGGGCGGACGTGCAGTCGGACACGGGAGGCGTCCGCGAGGCGGGCAAGGACTATCGCGCCTCGCTGCCGGAAGCACCGAAGGACGGCACTCCGAAGGAAAACGCGTCGTGGTGGAAGGGGCTCAGCCCGGAGGAGCAGTCGGCTTGGCTCTCACTCCAGCCTGAGACCGTGGGGGAGCTTGACGGTCTGCCCTCCTCGGTTCGTGACGAGGCCAACCGTGTCGTCCTCATGGAGGAGTATGCGCGAGTTCGAATGGAATTGGACACGATCCCTATGCCGCCTGCTCAGGAGTGGACATTCATCAACGCGGGCGGCCATCCCTCCAAGGTGCGTACCGACGAATGGATGGAGTGGCACAACAAGTACGGTGACCGCTACGAGCGGCTCACCAAGTCCCGTGTCGGTATGGAGAGCATTCAGGGACGATTCGACCGGACAGGCAAGGAAGGCCTGCCCGAGGCGTACCTGCTGGGTTTCAGCGCGGAAGGGAATGGCCGGGCGATCGTTGCGAATGGCAATCCGGATACGGCTGATCATCAAGCGGTCTACGTACCTGGTACGACATCGAACCTTGGCAATGTCGGAGGCGACATCGACAGGATGGCCAATGTGTGGCGTGTGGCCAACGACGAGGCGGATGGTGGCTCGGTTTCCACGATCACCTGGCTCGGGTACGACGCGCCACAGAACATCGTGATGGACTCGCCGTTCAGCCACTACGCGGATGACGGCGCTCCCGCCTACAACCGCTTCATCGACGGCCTCGACGCCTCTCGTGCGGCTGACTCGGATCCGCACCGAACGGCGATCGGCCACTCCTACGGCACGACCCTCATCGGGTCTGCTGCTCGGCAGGGCGAACTGAACGTGGACGATGTCATCCTGGCGGGCAGCCCAGGGGTCCAGGTGAGCAAGGCCGAGCAGTTGGACGTTCCCGAAGGGCACGTTTGGAACCAGGAGGCAGATGGGGACGTGGTGCCGGACATCGGCCGCTGGGGGCACGGTGGGACGGACTGGGACGGCGCGTGGATCATCCCGAGCGACCCGCTTTTCGGTGCCAACCAGATGCCCACGGACACCGAGGGACACAGTGACTACTGGAAGGAGGGCACCGACAGCCTGAGGAATCAGGGACTGGTCGTCGCTGGGCGTGGGGATGAAGTCGAACTGAAGCCGGTGCCTCCCGCGTATACAAGGGGGCGATAGAGGTGCGTCGCGGAGAGGCGGATCGTGCATGGGATTCCCGGGTGGTCGCCCCGCCGCCCCCGACCGAACTGACCGGATTGTGTTCCGGCCCGACCGAACGAGGCTCTTCCACCATGAAGACCGCACTGGGCGCTCAGGCGCTCATCGTGTCTATCGCCCTAACCACCCTTACTGGATGCAGCATGACTGATGCCCAAGATTCCAACTCTCTCCCCTCGGCGGGCACCAGCACGTCGGAGGAAGCCGCCCGAGCGGTGAAGAAGGTCTCCAGCGAGCTCTACGACCTGATCGGCATCAAGGGGAAGGCATCCAACAGCGGAGCCGGCGTCACGGAATGCGGAGGTAAGGACCCGGAAAAGTACTTCCAGATCTTCCATCCCTGGAGCTTCACTCCAGCGTCGCCCGAACAACTGGGTGAGGTGATGGAGCGACTCAAGGAAGATCTTCCCAAAAACGGCTGGAAGGTCGTCGAGTATGGGCCTGACACCAGCAAGAACAAGAACGTCAGGCTTACCGCCGACAACGAGAAGGAGCGGCACAGCGTCAAGATTTGGCACTATGCCAAGCGCAATCCGCCGAAGCTGAGCCTGATGGTGGTGTCTGGCTGCTATCAGGTCCCGGAGGGGGAGAAAATCGACCGATTCTGAGTGGGCGATTCACGATCTTTTGAGGGGTTCCGGCGTCGCCTGAGGGTGTGAGCTGTCACTCTGCTCGACCAGGGCGTCAACCAGGTCGTCACGCACGGGGCCGGACTCGGCATCGACGTCGAGATCGTCCGGCGGAACCCCGAGGAGACGGGCTACGTGCCGCAGCCGAAGCGGTGGCGGCTGGAACAGACCTTTGGGATCTTGATACTGCACGGGCGCCTGGTCCGTGACAACGAACACCGTCCGGCCTCCTCCGCCTCGCGCGTCTACGGGGCCATGACCCGGGCCATGCCCGGACGAATCACCGACACGACCACGCTCACCTGGCGTGATCCACAGGCTGCCGGCGCTGCACCTGAACCCGCTCCTTCCCCGACTACCCACGCCTCCACGTCGTCTTCGACGACAACACCGGCCCGCTGAGGGCCCGCGACACCTGCGAGGCGCTCGACGTCGTGCTCCTGCCCAAGCGCGTCGAACGCCCTCCTGCCAAGACGAAACGCCTGTCACGCTGGGCATCCTCGCTGAAGCCGAATCTGGAACGGTTCAGTTGCAACGCTGAAGAAGCTCAATGGACGTTCGGTGGGGGAGTTGCCATCAACCCCAGCGACGACCATCGTCGCCTGATTCCTCAGGCTGTCCGTGTCCGGGTCCCAGTATTCGCTATGACCTTCACTGGCCAGTACGGAAAGGTAAGACTTGAGGAATAGGATATCCGGCACGGTTCTTCTGGGTGCCGCAACACTCACCGCACTTACAGGATGCAGCATGACTGACCAGACAGATTCCAGTACCCCGAACCCGGTCGGAACGCGAAGTGTCGATGATGTCGACGCCGAAACGAAGCGTATTTCCAGTCAGATCCTCGATATCATGGCCGTCAAGGGAAAGATGTCCAAGTCGGGCCCGGGAGTGAGTACGTGCGAGGGTGCGGAGCGAGGCAAACTGTTCCTCATGCGGCACCCATGGAGCTTGACCGGACCCTCCGACGCTGAACTCATGAAGGCCATGACCCGCCTCAAGGAAGACCTTCCGAAGCATGGCTGGAAGGTGGTCGCATATGGGCCGAACAGTTCGAAATCCAAGTCCTTGGAGCTGACTGCGGATCACATCGAGAAGAAATTCGCTGTCAAGGTCGAGTTCTGGGAGAGGAACAGTGGCGGAGACGCCAACGATCCCACTTTGCTCGTCAACGTGGTCTCCGCCTGTTATCAGGTCCCGGAGGGGGAGAAGGTCGACCGATACTGAGGTCGTCGCGTTCGTTTCGGGCAGTGCGGGGGCGCCGCTGACTTTCGCCCCCGTATCCCGGAATGCCCACCCCCCCAAAAAAGACGGTTGGTTGACAGGTCAAAGAGTCGGCAGACCGTCTGTGGGTCCAGGCCAGGGGCGGGGCGGGCGCCCCCTGGGCCACGTTCTGTGGGACCGGCCTGGCGGTCAGCGACCTTGGTGTACGTGATCAGGTGGTGTACTCCTTCTCTGAGCTGGCGGCTCGGTGCAGGGATTGCCGAAGTCGTCGACGTCGAGTCCAGCCAGGTGCTCGAGGAGGGCCTGCCTGACGTCCCGTACGTGCTGGGAGAGCCGCTGTCCTTCGATGTCGGCGGGAGGGATGACTCGTCGGAAGGCGTCCTTCTCGATCACACAGCCGACGAGCTTCTCCGCCACCCAGACCGGCGTGCGTTCCCGGATGGCGAACGTCAGGTGGATGCTGCGCACTTCGGAGCCGAGTGCGTGGGGATTGTGGACCCACCCCCTCGGCAGGAGCAGGGACTGACCCGGTCCAAGGTCGACCTCCAGGTCTGGTCCCACGGCTTCCCACCGGGGGATGAAGGCGGGGTTCCAGACGCGGGTACTCCCGCATCGGAGAGGGGAACATCGGGCGCCAGAGCTGCCACCGCTTGGTGCCCGCGATCTGCACGATGACGGCCATCTGCTGGTCCCAGTGGTGGAGCAGGCCCTGACGGCCGGGTGGGGTCACGAAGGCGTGCAGGTAGTTGCTGTAGCCGGTCTCCCGCTGAATGCCGCGGGAGACGTCCGCCAGGAAGGGGACCACCCGCTGGAGGTTGCCGAGCCGGATCGTGTGGCCGTCCTCGTAGAGGCTCCGTAGCTTCGCCGGGTCGGTCCGGCCCGCCGTCCGGTGGCGGTCCGGGTGCAACGCGGCACCGTCGCTCACGACGGCGATCTCGTCGGCGGGCACGCACCCGGTGCCCAGGCAGTGATCGATGCTCTCCGCATTGATCACCCGGTCCAGCTCGCCGGCCTCGCGTTCGTACACGTACGGCTCGTCCGGCCATGAGGTCAGGAGCTCCGTCACGCCTGGGGCGGGTAATAGGAGGCGGAGGGACATGGGTGTACTTCCTCGCTTCGGTTCACTTTGCTCGCCGATCGGTCAGGAGGGCGGCAGGGGGCACGGGAGGCCGGGATGGTGGTGGTTGAGGCAGCACACCACCGAGAACGAGATCAGGCTCTGGGACTTCGTGTAGTGCGCCCAGCAGACGTCGACGCCTCGGGGGAGGGCGTCCATCGCGTACGCGATCTTGTGTTCGAGGGTGACGTAGGCGCGGCCGCCGTCATCTCTCTCGCCAGGGGGATTGGCCTCGTACGTGCTCTTCAGCCAGGTGACGGCACCCACGACGCGGGTCCAGGTGCGCTCCACCGCGGTCTGGTTCTGCCGCATGAGCCAGTGCCCGGTCATGAGGGGCGGGAGCGTCGAAGCGACGAACGCTCGGGTCTGTTCGGAGTTCAGTTCTGCACCCGGACGGCGTAGGGCCTCCTGGCCGTACGCGTCCCTGCTGCCGGTCCACGGACCGTATCCATGCCAGTGCCCTGACCAGGTCATCTGCGCCCTTCGATAGGGGAGGCGGGCCGGCCCGGAGCATGTCCGTTCCAGCCCGCTGCGTGGTGCTTCGCGCTCAGGAAGGGGGCCAGGTTAGAGCGTCAGGCCCCTCGTCCTGACCCACCCGGTGGCGAAGTCGTCGAGCTCGGCTCCGGTGAAGCGCAGCTCCTTGCCCGCGCCCTCGGGCTTGCTGTCACGGACGACGAAAGAGGCCTCCGCGCCGGGGATGGCGGCGAGGCTCACGCAGGTCTCGTCGGAGCCGCCCGCGTCGCCTCCGCAGTAGGTGGCGAAGGCGTCGGCGGCCGGGATCGGCAGCGCGTAGAGGTTTCCGTTCATGAGAGAGTCCCTTTCGGTGCTGATGTCGCGGAGATGCGGTCTCCGCACCGTCGTGCTCCCGGCCCCGCCCGGCTGCCGACCGTCCATGGAGACAGCCGGGCGGGAGTCTGTGGGATGAGTTGTCCGAGCCGGACGTCGGCCTGCGGCGGCCCGCAGGTAAAGGCCCATACCGGAAGGTCCTGTTCGCGTTCACCCCTAGGGCGTCACCGGTCGGACCACACCGCCGCGACAAGCGGACGAGCCGATGGTGGCGAGGCAGATGACGTAGGCGATCTGCCGGGCCCGTTCGCTCATCGCGCTGCGTTCCGGCCCGGGATCGGCCGTACGGGAAGAGGTGGGCGGGTCGAAGCTGCTGCCCCATTCATGGCGACAAGCTTGCGGAGCACCCGGGCCAGAGCCCTGACGTGGGAGTAGACCTCATGGGATAGGGCGTGCGGGCCCGGAGGATTGTCGATGAGATGAACGACCTCCAGGACGAAGCCACGGTCGGCGCTGCCCCCATGCGTCCTCCCCTCCTCGGCGGACGGGCCGCCGAGGAGGGCACTGACTCGACCGCGCAATGAGGCCGCGGCCTCGTCGAGTTCCGATCGGGTGGTGGTACCCAGCTGGAACGCGAGGACACGCCGCACCTCATGTTCTGCCTGCTCTGCCTCTGCTTCCGTGCTCGCCACCGCGTCGGAGGAACGGTCCGTGCCGGTAGCGCTGCTTGTGTTCATCAGGTCGGTCACCACGCATCTCCGTTCATGGCCGCTTTTGATCGCGGTCTGTGTAGAGGTAACTGCGTGGTGTGCTCATCCCGGTACCGTTGGATACAGGCGTAACCGTGAAAGCCATGAATTTCCGGGGAGTTGGTGTAGGCGTGGCACCCGAAAGCAACCGCAATTCCGGCCTTGAGAACCTCCTCGAGCAGGCGGGTTGGTCCAGGACGCAGCTTGCGAACGCCGTGAACCGCACCGCTCGCGAGGCGGGTATGGCGCTGAAGTACGACCAGTCCGCCGTATCGCACTGGCTGAGCGGGACGCAGCCGCGAGCACAGGTCAGACCGGTGATCATCGAAGCGCTGGAACGGAAGCTGAGTCGCCCGGTGACTTCGCCGAGGCGGGGCTGCGTTCGCCGGAGGCGGGCGGCAGCAGACGCCGGAGACACCGCCGCCTCCCTCTTGGACCTCGGAAGGGCTGACATGGACCCCTCGCGACGCGGAGTTCTCGCGGCAGGCCTGTACTCGGCGGCCCTGGCCGTCCCTCTGTTCGCCGGTGAGGCCTACGCCGAGGAACGGGAACGCTCGGTCCGGCCGACCGGTCGCATCGGCGCGGCCGAGGTCGCGACCGTCCGTACGATGACCGACCGCATCGCGGACATCCTCGACGAGCTCGGTGCCGGACATGCCCGTCCGATGGCAGCCGCGTTCCTGGTGAACACGGTGGCGCCGTACTTGCGCGCCTCCGCCGCCGGACCGGTCCGGCGCGACATGCTCTCCGCCGCTTCGGACCTGACGTACCTCACGGGCTGGATGGCGATGTACGAGCGCGCTCACGGCCTCGGGCAGCAGTACTACGTGAAGGCGTTGCGCCTCGCCCAGGAGGCGGCCGACCACGTCACGTACTGCCGCACGCTACGCGGCATGAGCCTCCAGGCATCCAACCTCCGCTACGGCCCAAAGGCCCTGGAACTGGCGGACTCGGCAGCCGAGGCAGCACCGGACGCCGGCCCGCGCCTGGTGGCCTTCCTCCGCGGGCAACAGGCCCACGCCTCCTCGATGGTCGGCGACCGCCGCCAGGCGTTCGGGAGGCTGCGCGAGGCGGAGGCGGCGCTCTCGAAGGCCGATTCGCGGCGGGAGTCGATCGGTGGGTACGACCAGTCCGCCTACCAGTTCCACGTCGCCCACGTCCTGTACGAGACACGCGACCTGCCGGGCTCCATCGCGGCATTGAAGACATCGCTCCGCGCTCAGCCGAAGCAGGAGCGGCAGGGCCGCCTCCACGCCAACGCGGTCATGGCCCAGCGGCAGTTCGAGTTCGGCCATATCGAGGAGGCCTGCACCACGTGGGGGACGTTCCTCGACGACTACGTAGGGCTCTCCTCGGCACGCGGCGACGAGCACTTCGAGACCATGCGCAAGCGCATCGCGCCGTACGGCAAGCTCCGGGCGGCGCGTGAGCTCCAGGAGCGGTCGCGGCAGGTGGCGGGGATGAAGGGGTAGCCCTCACGCGGCGATCACTGGCAGGGCGTGGTTGTCTCGGCAGACGGCACCCTGGCACCCATACGCGATCACTCAGTCGCTGAGCAGTCGAAGAACTACAGGTACTCGACTGCACTCCTGACGTCTCGATGACGTGGCGCTCACGTGATCCGCGGGTGTTCCCGGCGTCGAGGTCCGGCGCATTCCCCATGGCTCTCCCGCACCTGATCCGGCCGATCTCACAGCCGCTTGAGCCCGACGTACTGGAGGGCTGCGAAGCCGCCGACCGCCAGACTTTGCAGCACGACCCAGACCGCACCGAAGCCGGTCGGAGACAGCACGCCGGAGATCACCACCACCAGGCTGAGCACGACCCACAGCAGGTTCGCCACGACGACCGCCGTCAGTCCCGTGCGGTTTGATCTCCTTCCGCGTCCCGATGGCGAGCACTCCCTGCGAGTAGAGGAGCGGGAACGCCCCCACCGGGTACTGGGCTGCCGTCGTGACGCCCAAGAAGGAGTCGAGGACCGTGGCGAGTGCCAGGTACGCGATGCCGTTGAGGCCGGTGGCGACCGCGTCCAGCTTGAGCGCCATCCTCGCGAAACCGTCGGATCCCGTCGCTCTCGCGCATGAGGCAACCCCGTCGTACTGCGTCCATGCCGTTGAAGAGGTAAGAGCGCTTGCCTTCGGCTTGAGCGGGTCAGGCGGCGGCGATTGCCGAGTAGGTCAGTACATCGGCCGGAATCTGATGGAAGAGCTTCCACTCAATCGCCATAGGGTTACTGCCCGTGTGCTTGACGTACTCCGCCGGCCCCATGAGCATCCACGGTTGGGGTCCACCGATATCCGTCTGCTTGTACCGGCGCACAAAGAGCAGGACGTGAGTGCCCTTCTCCTTGTGGGTCTGGTAGCGGACGCCTGTGGGTGAGCGCTCCGACGTCTGGTTCTGTGACTCCCAGTGGAACAATGAGTCATTGAGGGCGTAGTCCTTGTAGCGGGTCTCGGGCGAGAAGTCCTTCTCGTCCTTCTCCAGGGTGACGAACAGAGCATCGGTTTGGATGCTCTCGCACCACCTCACCCCCTCGCGGAAGTGCCCCGGCTTCCGACCGTCCACAGAGGCCTGGCCCAGCGCGGGGAGAATCTCCTCGCGGCTGTACGAAGCGTGGACGGTCAGGGGGATGGCGGCGTGCGTCCCGAGGAGCGGCACCGGAACGTGGTCGGCCTTCTGGATGACGTGTGCGAGCACTTGCCTCAACTCGTCGCGGAAGGCGTGCTGATGGCGGAGTGACTCCAGCCCTGCTTGGTAGCTGGAGAACCCCTCTGCCAGCGGCCACAGCGAGAAGAAGAGCATGCGGGCGTAGCCCTGCTCCTGTTCGCTGAGTTCGTCGTAGACAGGGGCATTATCGGCTAGCAGCTTGCTGTATGCCGCAACGCGCAGCGGGTCATCGACATGCAGGAAGGCCGAAACCCGCTTGAGGAGGGGCAACTCGCCTTGAGGGCCGACCGCGTCCAGAAGCTTCGCTCGACGCAACAGGCCCGTCCACGAGTTTCCGTTGCCACGATAGAGCTCCTTGAGCTCTCGGCCGCTCTCCTTGAGGAAGTCGGCCAGACGCGGCTTCGCGTAGGAAGCGACCTCACGGGCCAACTGCGTGACGTTGACCGCGATCTGGGCGCGAATGTTGTCAATGATCAGTTCCTTGGCCTTCGTCTCCAGAATGATCTGGCAGCCAGAGGGAAGTTGAGGGAAGTCCTGCTCGATGTTGTCGAGGAGGCGGTTGCGCGTCAGGTTCGTCAGGGCGCGGAACTGCTCCTCGAAGCGGAACTCCTTGCGGTGCTGACCGATGAAGTCCAAGACGGTGAGGACCGCCTTGTCCTCGGTGCGCCGCAACCCGCGGCCCAACTGCTGAAGGAAGACCGTGGCACTGGAGGTGGGGCGCAGCAGGAGCAAGGTGTCGACGTCGGGGATGTCGAGGCCCTCGTTGAACAGGTCGACCGAGAAAATGACTTGGAGCGCCCCTGAGCGAAGGTCCTCAAGGGCGGCCTTGCGGTCAAGCGACGGAGTCTCACCGGACAGTGCGATGGCGTTGAGGCCCGCCTGTCGGAAGTAGTCAGCCATGAAGTGCGCGTGCGCGACTGATACGCAGAACCCCAGAGCGCGCATCGAGCCAGGGTCGGTGACCTTGTCCTTCACTGCTTGCACGACGAGCCGAGCTCGTGCCTCGTTGCCCGTGAAGAGATTGCTCAGCGCTGTCGGGTCGTAGGCTCCACGCTTCCACGTGATAGCGCTCATGTCCGTGTTGTCGGTGACGC
This sequence comes from Streptomyces sp. CB00316, assembly GCF_001905595.1. Lineage (GTDB taxonomy): Bacteria > Actinomycetota > Actinomycetes > Streptomycetales > Streptomycetaceae > Streptomyces. The sequence goes on from NZ_LIXI01000001.1 coordinate 175,013, forward strand.
CGAAATAGTGGAAGGGGCTCAGGAGCTCGTTCTCCAGCGCCTCCCAGAGCCGCATCTCGGCCGCGATTCGGCCATCGAAGAACTCGTCCTGGATGTTCAAGCCATCCATGCGTTCCGGCGTCGCTGTCAGACCCAAGAGCTCCCGGGGCCGGAAGTGGTCCACGATCTTGCGGTACGTAGGCGACGTGCCGTGATGGAACTCGTCGATCACGATGATGTCGAAGTGATCCGGGGCGATCCGGTCCAGAGCCGGTGCTGTGAGCGACTGGACGCTGGCGAACACGTGGGTCCAGCGGTTGGGGATCTCGCCACTATGCAGCAACTCACCGAAGTTCGCATCGACGAGGACGTTCTGGTAGACGCGCAGGGACTGCTGAAGGATCTCCTTCCGGTGCGCCACGAAGAGGAGGCGCGGGTCGCGGCCGAACGTCTGGCGCAGGCGCTTGTAGTCCAGCGCCGCCATGACGGTCTTCCCGGTGCCCGTTGCTGCGACGAGGAGATTTCGGTGCCGGTCGTGCACTGTGCGTTCGACTTCGAGGCGCTCCAGCATGTCTCGCTGGTGAGGGTACGCGCGGACCTCCAGCCCGGAGAGAGTGATGCCCGTCGATCCGGGGCGGCGGCTACCACCAGCGCGGGACAAGGCGTCGTCCAGTCGCGCCGCGTCCTTGTCAGGGTCGTACGACTCGAAAGCGGCTTCACTCCAGTAGGCGTCGAAGGTCGCCTCGAACTTGCGGATCACCGACGGCGTCGCGACGGAGGAGAGGCGGACGTTCCATTCGAGTCCGTCCAGAAGTGCGGCCTTGGAGAGGTTCGAGCTGCCGACATACGCCGTGTCGAAGCCGCTGGCACGGCGGAAGAGCCATGCCTTGGCGTGCAGACGCGTGGAGCGGAGCTCGTAGTTGACCTTGACCTCGGCGCCGAAGTCCCGCACCAGTCGGTCCAGGGCGCGGCGTTCGGTGGCTCCGATGTACGTCGTCGTCAGGACACGGATGGGAATACCGCGCTCACGCGCCGACGACAGGGACTTCTCCAGAACGCGGAGTCCGTGCCACTTCACGAATGCGCAGAGGAGGTCGACTCGGTCGGCGGTGGCCAGCTCGGCGCGTAGCTCGAAGCCGAGACTGGGGTCCTCAGGGGAGTTCGTAATGAGCGCCGTCTCGGACAACGGCGTTGCTGGGCGTATGGCGTAGACGCCCGGCGCCTCCTGCTCAGCGACGGCCAACAGCTGGCGCGGCCCATCGGTGACGAGATCGACCCACTCGGTCGCACCCTCGATCGTATTAAGCGATTCCAGGATGTGATTCGCCGCAATCACCTGCTCGGCAGAAGAGAGCCCCTGGAACACCCGCCGCACTGTGGCGCCGATATGGCGGGAGAGCACGTGTGGTGCTGATTCCTTGCCGACGGAGGCGTCGATGGAGTGCCAGCCCGTGGAGTCGAGCTGCTTCATCCGCTCGGCGAGCCGATGCGTGATGAGCGATTCGTAAAGCCCAGCAACTGGTGCGTCGTCTGAGATGTCGTTGGGCATGCCCCGAGCCCCCCTCATTTGGCAGCGTACGGCATGTGCATTTGTATCAAGAAGGGCTGACAGCCGGGCAATGGCTCCTGAAACCAGAAGGGCCGCCACCGCGATCTCGCGTGAAGCGGCCCCTGCCATTGACATGCAGCAGGCGTCACCCGCCCCCGTGGCACCCCCCATAGGCCTCCCCCGACCCGCACCAGCAGGCAGCCGTGCGGGAAGGAGGCCAAGGGGTGGCGCGGCCTCGGGCGGCGAGGGTGGTGGCGTACTGGGGGAGGAGGCCCGGGTCGGCGGGGGAGGCTGCTTCGGAGGCGGCGAAGGCCTCGTAGGAGGGGACCGTGCCCGTGACGATGCCCAGGTTCGGGGTGCCCGTGGCGTGGAGGTCGCGCAGGGACGCCTCCAGGCGGGACAGGTGGGTGGCGCGGTCCACGTACTCCTCGGCCAAGTCGGGGTATGTGGTGAGCAGTTCGCGGAGTTCCTGCTCTGGCCAGTGCAGCACCGCCACCGGGAACGGGCGCGACAGCGCCGTACGGTACGTGCCCAGCTCCGCGCGCAGGCGGGTGATCTCCGCCTTCAGCTCCACCGGGTCCGAGGAGCCCAGCGACCACACGCGCTTCGGGTCGTGGAGTTCGTCCAGGGGGACCGGGGCCGTGTGCAGCGCGCCGGCCAGCTCGTCCCAGGTGTCGTGGTCCAGGCCCATCAGCCTGCGTACCCGGTGCCTGCCGGTGAGCAGGGACTGCGTCGCGTACGGGACCTCCTCGCCGGGGGCCAGCAGCAGCGTCAGCGCGGTCGAGAAGAAGTCGTGCGCCGACTCCAGCTCGTCGTGCGCCTCCAGGGTCTCGGCGGCGATCTGCCAGGGTGCCGCGTCCAGCGGGCCCGCGGCGCGGATGCCCTCGATGATCGCGCGGGCCTCGGCCTCGTGCCCGTACTCCCAGAGGTTCGACGCCTTCAGGGCCTTGATCAGGTGCGGGTTCTCGACGGTGGACTCGGGGGCGGCCAGCAGGTCGTCGTAGAGCGTGCTCGCGCGGGAACGGTCACCGGCGAGTTCCAGATGGGCCGCGGCCTGGAGGACCAGCGGTTCCTGGTCCTCGGGGTACCGCGCCGCGGTGCGCAGCAGGCGCTCGGCTTCGGTGATGTGGTCGGCAGGCGTGTCGGGGCGCATGGATCACACGGTACTGCCGGACAGCGGCCGTCGGGAGGAGAGGTCGCAAGCCGGTTTGGGAGTGGGGTCGCCGGCGGGGCGATCTGCTGGTGAGTGGAATCGGCCGAGGGGTATGGAGAGTTCTGGGGGTTGGTCCTATCGTGCCCGCCGTGTGGGAACGGGAGCGCGGTCGGGGGCGGGCACCGGTGCGTGTCGCGGTGCGGCGGAGGCCGTGGAGTGGTGCGCGGGGGCGGGACCTTCTCGCGCGCGGGCTCTGGGTCTCCGCCGAGCTCGTCGTCACCCTCGGGCTGGTGCTCCTTCTTCTTGTCGTCCATCAGCTGTGGTGGACCAACCGGGAGGCCCGCCAGGAGGCCGGGCGTACCGTCCAGGCCCTTCAGCGGGAATGGGGCCCGCCTCCTCCGGTCGCCCCGAGCGGCGACCCCGTGGTGCCTGAGCCCCTGCCTCCCGCCACCGGTCCCGGCGGCACTCGCGGTTCCGGGGCGCCGCCCACCCCCGCCCGCACCGCATTCCCCCGCTGGGAACAGGCCTACGCCGTCCTGCGCATCCCCCGCATCGGGCTCACCGCCCCCGTCGCCGAGGGAACCGGCAAGGGCGGGGTGCTGGACCGGGGGTACGTGGGGCACTACACGCGCACCGCCCAGGCCGGGCGGGCCGGGAACTTCGCGCTCGCCGGGCACCGCAACACCCACGGCGAGCCCTTCCGACGCCTCGACCGGCTGCGGCGTGGTGACCGGATCACCGTCGAGACCCGGGACGCCGTCTACACGTACACCGTCGACAAGGGCCTCGCCCGGACCGCGCCCTCCGACAGCGGGGTCATCGCCCCCGTGCCCCGCTCCAACATCACGACCTCCGCCGGCTACAGCGAGCCCGGGTACTACCTGACCCTCACCACCTGCACCCCCGAGTTCAGCTCCCGCTACCGGCTCGTCGTCTGGGGGAAGCTCACCGCCATGCGTCCCCGGTGAGCGAGAGGCCCCCTCGGACGCAGCCGAGCCCGGCCGATCATCATGTATAACGAAAGGAGTGCCGGGACTGATAGGTACGCCGCCAAGGAGAGCCCAAGGGGGAGGGACGCCCATGCGTGACGCCAACCGGCTGCGCGGCGCCTTCGCCCGGCTGCTCCGGCCCGTCGGCCTACTCGTCCTCCTCCTCGCCGAGGTCGTCCTGGCCGAGGGCGGCGGCCTCTCCGCCGCCGTCGCGCTCGCCGCCACCGCCGCGGCCGGCTCCGCGCTCCTCGCCTGCTCCGTCATCAGCGCCCGCTGCGCGCCCCCGGTGCCCCGCACCCGGGTCCGTACGGCGATCAGGGACCGGGAGAGGCGCACCGCCTTCCTGCCCCAGCGCGATCCTGACGCCCGCGGCCGGACCAGGCCCCGAGCACCCGGGCACGCCCTCCTGACGGCCGCCGTCGCGTAGGGCACTCCCGCACGTCGAACCCGTAGCGCCCCCGCACCGGCCGTCCTGCCGCGTACCGCACCCGTACGTCCTTCCCCGGCACGACGAGACCCCCGGAGGGCTCACCCATGTCCGCCTTCATGTCCGCTTTCGCGAACCTGGTCGGCTCCCTCGCCGACCTGCTCCAGCCGCTGTTCCACGGCGCGTCCACCGCCGCCGCGATCATCCTTTTCACCGCCCTCGTGCGGCTCGCCGTCCACCCGCTCTCGCGGGCCGCCGCGCGCGGGCAGAAGGCCCGTACCCGGCTCCAGCCGCAGATCGCCGAGCTCCGCGAGAAGCACGGGAAGAACCCCGAGCGGATGCAGAAGGCGATCATGGAGCTGCACGCCGCCGAGAAGGTCTCGCCGCTCTCCGGCTGCCTGCCGAGCCTGCTCCAGATGCCCGCGTTCTTCCTGCTCTACCACCTGTTCTCCAGCGGCTCCATCGGCGGCGAGCCCAACGCGCTGCTCAGCCACGACCTCCTCGGCGCCCCGCTCGGCGGGCGCTGGCACGACGCCCTCGCGCACGGCGGGATGTTCGGCGGGCAGGGCTGGGTCTACCTGGGGCTCTTCGCGCTCGTCGCCGCCGTGGCCACCTTCAGCTACGGACGCACCAAGCGGCAGATGGCGGCCAACCCGATGGTCCCCGCCACCGGTCCCGACGGGCAGGCCGTGCCCGGTATGGGCGCGATGATGAAGATGATGCCGCTGCTCTCGTTCGCGACCCTGATCACCGTCGCCGTCGTCCCGCTCGCCGCCGCCCTGTACGTCGTCACCACGACCACGTGGACCGCCGTCGAGCGGGCCTGGCTCTACCGGGACGTGCCCGCGGCCGGCGGCGCCATGGCCAAAGCGGCGTAGTCGGGCCCGGCGAGTGCGCCGGTCCAGTGTGTGAACGTGGTCTTGCGGAGTGATCGCGACTCTTGGAGGATCGGCCAAGCCCTTTCGCCGGCCGCAACCCGCCGAAGGGGCCCCACCTCGAACAAGAGGAGTTGGACCGTTGAAGCTGCTTCGAGTCGGTACGGCGGGCGCGGAGCGCCCCGCGCTTCTCGACCGCGACGGGACTCTGCGTGATCTGTCAGGGATCATCCCCGACATCGACGGCGATCTGCTCGCCGACGCCTCCGCCCTCGCCCGGGTCCGGGAGGCCGCCGGCACCCCCGCCGTGCTGCCCGCCCTCGACCCGGCGGGGCTGCGCGTCGGACCGCCGCTGGGACGCATCGGCAAGATCGTGTGCATCGGGCTGAACTACCACGACCACGCCGCCGAGACCGGGGCTGCCGTCCCGGAGGAGCCGATCCTCTTCTTCAAGGCCCCCGACACCGTCGTCGGGCCCGAGGACACCGTGCTCGTGCCGCGCGGCAGCCGGAAGACGGACTGGGAGGTGGAGCTCGCCGTCGTGATCGGGCGCACCGCCCGCTACCTGTCCTCCGCCGAGGAGGGGCTCGCCCATGTCGCCGGGTACGCGACGGCGCACGACGTCTCGGAGCGCGAGTTCCAGATCGAGCGCGGCGGCACCTGGGACAAGGGCAAGAACTGCGAGACGTTCAACCCGCTGGGCCCCTGGCTCGTGACCGCCGACGAGGTGCCCGACCCGCAGGCCCTGCCGCTGCGGCTGTGGGTCAACGGTGAGCTGAAGCAGAACGGCACCACCGCCGACCAGATCTTCCCGGTGGGTGAGGTCGTCCGCTATCTCAGCCACTTCATGACGCTCTACCCGGGCGACGTGATCAACACCGGTACGCCCGCCGGGGTCGCGATGGGGCAGCCGGAGCCGAAGCCCTACCTCAGGGCGGGGGACGTGGTGGAGCTGGAGGTGGAGGGGCTCGGCCGGCAGCGGCAGGAGCTGAAGGGGGCGTAGGCCGGGCGTACGTACGGGGCCGGGGGTGCTGTGACCGCGCCCCCGGCCCCGTACGCGAAGCCCCTCAGGCCTCCGGCGTCGCCGTGAACTGCTCCAGCGCCTCGACCACCATCGCGTGGTCCTCCGCCTGCGGCAGCCCCGAGACGGTGACCGTGCCGATCACGCCCGCGCCCTCCACCGCGATCGGGAACGAACCGCCGTGCGCGGCGTACGCGTCCGGGTCCAGGCGGGACGACTCCTCGAACGTCGTGCCCTTCGCCCGGAACCGGGTGCCGACCAGGTACGAGCTCTCCCCGTACCGCTCGACCACCGCGCGCTTGCGGTCGATCCACGCGTCGTTGTCCGCACTCGAACCCGGCAGCGCCGCGTGGAACAGCTGCTGCGCCCCGCGCCGGATGTCGATCGCGACGGGCGCGTGCCGCTCCCGGGCGAGAGCGACCAGCAGGCTGCCGAGCGCGAACGCGTCGTCGTAGCCGAAGTGCGGGAGCGTGAGCCGGCGCTCCTGGGCGATCAGCTCGGAGATCGTGGGGGAGGTGGTCGTCATGCGCGGTGCTCCTCTTCGTCATGGTGGGGGAGGAGGGTGACGGAGACCCCTTCGCGGGCCGAGCGGCGGGCGGCCTCCAGCACGTCCAGCGCGGCGGCGGCCTGGAGCGCGGTGACCGGGTTCTCGCCGGTGCCGCGCACGGCGGCGGCGACGGCCGCGTAGTAAGCGGGGTAGTCGCCGGGGAACGTACGGACCGGGGTGCCGCCGCCCGTCAGCGGGGACTCGCCGGAACCGATCCGGCCCCACACCTCCTCGACCTCCTCGCCCCACGGCTCGCCGCCGGGGCCCGGGCGCTTGCCCTCGCGCAGGGCCGCTTCCTGGGGGTCCAGGCCGTACTTCACATAGCCCGCCGTCGAGCCGAGCACACGGAAGCGGGGGCCGAGCTGGGCCGTGGTGGCGCTGACGTACAGGTGCGAGCGGACCCCGTTCGCGTGCGTGATCGCGATGAACGTGTCGTCGTCGGCGGCCGCGCCCGGACGCCGTACGTCGGACTCGGCGTACACCTGCACCGCCGGCCCGAACAGCACCAGCGCCTGATCGACGACGTGGCTGCCCAGGTCGTACAGCAGGCCGCCGATCTCCTCCGGGTCGCCCGACTCGCGCCAGCCGCCCTTCGGCTGCGGGCGCCAGCGCTCGAACCGGGACTCGAAGCGCTGCACCTCGCCCAGCTCACCGTCGGCGATCAGTGCGGCGAGCGTGCGGAAGTCGTTGTCCCAGCGGCGGTTCTGGAAGACCGAGAGCAGCAGCCCGCGCTCCTCGGCGAGCGCCGCCAGCTCGCGCGCCTCGGCGGCGGTCCCGGCGATCGGCTTGTCCACGACCACCGGGAGACCGGCCTTGAGGGCGGCCGTGGCGAGGGCGACGTGCGTCTTGTTCGGAGAGGCGATCACGACCAGGTCCAGCTCGGCCGCGCGCTCCCACAGCTCGTCCGGCGAGGCGGCGAACCGGAGCTCCGGATACGCGGCGCGGGCCTCGGCCCGGCGCTCCTCGTTCGACGTGACGACCGTGTCGAGGACCAGGCCCCCGGTCGCGGCGATCAGCGGGGCGTGGAAGACGGAGCCGGCCAGGCCGTAGCCGACGAGGGCGACGCGGAGAGGGGCGCCGGAGGCTTTGGGGGTCATGCATTCCACTTAAGCAACGCTGTTGCCAAAGTGCAAGCGACCGGCACAATGGGCAGGTGAAGGGGAGTGGAACCGTGAACGGGAGCCGTACGAAGAGCCAGGCCGGGGTGAACCTGCCGGCCCTGCGCCACCACAACGCGGCGCTGGTCCTGGACCTGCTGCGGACGGCCGGGGCGGAGGGCATCAGCCGGCTGGAGCTCGCCGAGCGCACCGGCCTCACCCCGCAGGCCGTCAGCAAGATCACCGCCCGGCTGCGGGCGGAGGGCCTGGCCGTCGGCGCGGGCCTGCGCCCCTCCACCGGCGGCAAGCCGCGTACGGTGCTCCGGCTGGTCCCAGACGCCCAGTTCGCCGTCGGTCTCCACCTGGACCGCGACGGCCTCACCGCCGTCCTGGTCGACCTCGCCGGTCGCCCGGTCGCCGTCACCACCGCCCCGCTCGACTTCGGCGCCCCGGCGGAACAGGTGCTCGCCGGCGCGGCCGACGCCGTACGCGACCTGAGCGCGGCCGAGCCGCACAAGCCGGTGCTGGGGCTGGGCGTCGCCGTCCCCGGCCCGCTCGACCACCGGGACGGCGTACTGCACCGGGTCACCGGCTTCCCGCAGTGGGACGGCTTCCCGTTGCGGGACGCGCTCGCCGAGCGGACCGGGCTTCCGGTCACCGTCGACAAGGACACCAACGCCGCGGCCCTGACCCTCTCGCTGAGTGAGCCGCCCGGCGATTTCGCCTACCTCCACCTCGGTACGGGGCTCGGCGCCGGGCTCGTCCTGGGCGGCGAGGTGCACCGGGGCGCGCGGACGGGGGCCGGCGAGTTCGGCCATCAGACCCTCCAGCTGGACGGGCCCCTGTGCGGGTGCGGGGGGCGCGGCTGCATCGAGGCGTTGTGCCTGGCCGCCGAGGCCCGCGGCGACCGGGCGGAGGCGGCCCGGGTCCTGGGCGCGGGCGCGGCGAACCTGGTCGGGCTCCTCGACATCGACAGGGTCGTGCTGGGCGGCCGGACGGTGGCGGCCGACGAGGACGCGTACGTACGGGGCGTCCGGGCCGTGATCGAGGAGCGGGCCGCCCGGGGCGGGGGCGGGGGCACGGTGACCGTCACCGTCGCGGGGGGCGGGGACCGGCCCGTCGCCGAGGGCGCGGCCCAACTGGTGCTCGCGCCGGTGTTCGGGCGGGTGGGGGAGCGGGGGTAGGAGGGCGGCGGAGGTAGGCGGGGCGGGGGTCCGGTCAGGCTGCGGAGGCGTCCGGAGCCGGCGGTCGTACGTCGGTGGCGGCGGCGCCCACCAGGAGTGCGGCGAGCGCGAGGGGAGCCACCGTCAGGTACGCGACCCATATCTCGCCCCCGGCCGTGCCGCCCTGCCACGCCACCACCAGGGCGACGGCACTCGCCACCACCCAGCCGATGTCGTAGGCGATCATCAGCCGCAGGCAGGTGGGCATCGGGCGGCGGCGGACGTAGACGACCTCGATCCCGCCGCCGATCAGCAGGGCCGTGCCCGAGATGACCATGAGCCAGGTCGGGACCCCGAAGACGTCGCCGAGCCAGGTGCTGCCGGCGGCGAAGGCGGCGCCGAGCACCACCTTGAACACGCCGTCGCCGATGGCTCCCGCAAGCATGCGTGACGTGAATGCTCCTCGTCGCTCCGTGTGCGCTTCCGTAATCTGGTTACTAGAATAAGTTAATTATGAGAATGACGAGAGTCGAAACCAAGGAACGTAACCGCCGCGCCCTCCTGGACGCCGCGTTCCACGTCGTCTCCCGGGACGGGCACCGCGCCAGGCTCGACGAGATCGCCGAGCGGGCCGGGCTGACCACCGGGGCCGTCTACTCGCTGTTCGGCAGCAAGAGCGGCCTGCTGGGCGCACTGGTCACCGACTACCTCCAGCCGCACTACGAGGAGATCGAGCAGGCGATCCCGGCGGACGCGGATCTCCTGGGAGCGGTCGACGCCTTCGCCCGCCACTACCGGCGGAGCTGCGAGGCCGCCGACGCGCCGGCCGACCAGTCGCTGCAGTTCACCCTGTTGGACATGGCCCTGCACGACGCCGAGGTGGGCCCCCGGCTGGCCGCGTCGGTCCGGGCGGAGGAGAGCCGCCTGATCGCCCAGTTCACCGGGCGGCCGCATGACGGGGCCCTCGTGACGCAGGTTCAGGCGCAGCGCCTGACCACCGCGCTGAGGGCCGTGCTCATCGGCCTCAGCCAGGGCGTCCTGCTCGGCCTCGCCCCGGGCGCCGACGAGCAGTACTTCGCCGACACCGCCCGCGCCCTGGTGTCCGGCGCGACCCTTCTGGAAGAGCCCGGAGCCGGAGCCGGGCTCTCCTGAGCGGGGCCTGGGGCGGGCCCGGGGCCTCCTCCCTATCGCCGCTCCCAGGCCTGCGCGAACATCTCGTGCAGCGGAGCCGTCGGCAGGATCCTCACGAACGGAGCGAAGAGCCGGTTGCCGTACAGCGGGTACACCAGGTGCGTCGCCAGCTTCGCCGTCTCCAGCGGCAGGTGCGGGGCGTCGATCTCGGTCCAGTCCCCCGGCAGGAACAGCGTCCGGCCGGCCCGCGCCCGCTTGGCCTCCACCACCGCGCCCGTGGCGAGCAGCTCAGCCCTGGCCTGCCCGTGCTGCTTGGCCGACCAGCCGTTCCAGCGCCGTACGTTGCGGTCGGTGGGGGCGGCCAGCGTCGCCAGCTGGAGGTGGAGCGCCGCCGCGTCCGCGCCCACGCCGAGCTCCTTCGCCGCCCGTTCGACCAGCTCCGGGCAGGAGTGCCGGGGGTCGGCCTCGTACGCCCCGGCCGGCACCGCCCCGGAACGGGACCGGTGCAGCATCCGCTCCAGACCGCCGCCGGCCAGCAACGGGGCCACCCGGTCCAGGGCGTCGGCCAGGTCGGTGACCTCCCGGACCCGCCGCCACGCCTCCGGGGCGGCGACGGCCGCGGGGCGCAGGAAGGAGACGCCGCCGGGCGCGCACACCACCAGCGGGCCCGAGTCATACGCGGTCGCCACCGCGCCCTCCTCCTCGCGGCGGTCCAGGGAGACCGGCAGCCGGGCGGGCCCGAACCGCTCGGCTATCCGGTCCGTGGTGTCCTGGAGCCGGCTGCCGGGCAGGTCCAGCAGCAGTTCCGGACGGTCCAGTTCGGCCCGCAGCCCCTCGTACAGGGCGGGCGCCCCGGCCACCGCGGGATCGCCCACCGGCCGGTCCGTCCAGGCCCACACCAGCGCGCTCGCGATCTCCCGGAGCGCGAGGCCCACCGGGGTGCCGTAGGGCGGTTCGGCACCGGCCGGCACCATGGGCCGCACCTCCACCCCGTAGCTGTACGCGGTCGCCGCCAGCTCCCAGCCCGCCGCCTCCACGGTCCCGTCGTCGGCGGCCCCGTAACCGCCCGCGAGCCGCCGCGCCCACACCTCGGAGAGGCCGAGGGCCCCCTCCAGGGCGTCGGCCGCCTCGTCGTGCACGGCGGGCCGCAGCCCGATCAGCTCCCTCCAGACCCCGGCCATGCGTTCCGCGGCGTCCTCCACCCCGCCCGGCTGCCACAGATCGGCCGGGTCGTCGGGGAGGGCGGCGGCCAGGACTGCGCGCCGGCCGGTGGGCCCGAGCCGCTCCAGCAGCCGCCCGTACGACTCGGCCGTCAGCGGCGTCGCCTTGTACGGGGCCTTCTTCAGCAGGGCCCGGTCCGCTTCCCGGTCCGCCCCGCCGGGCAGGCCCGCCACCACGAGCCGGGCCACGGGCCTGCGTACGCCGGTCAGTTCGGCGAAACGCGCCGCGGCGGACTCCGGCACCGGGACGGGGCCCCGCTCGTCGACCGCCGCCACCAGGGCCCGGAGGCGGGCGGCGTCATCCCGCTCCACCCGGACCAGCCGGGCCCGTTCGGCGCTCCTCTCCGCCGGGGCACCGCGTGGGCCGTGAGCGGTAGCCGCCTCCGCCGGGACGCTGGTCGGGTCGTGAACGGTCACCGTCTCCGCCGGGTCGTCGTCCGGGTCCTGGGCGGCGGCGGTCACGAACCAGTGCGCCGAGCCACCGCCCCGTACGGGAGCGGACGCCACGGGCCGTCCGCCCGCCCGCAGTTCGTCCAGGGTGCCGGAACCGGAGGCCACGCCCACCCACCACCGGCCGCCCGCCCGGGCGAGCGGGCCGTCCGCCCAGGTGTCCAGGAACGCCAGGAGAGCGGCCCGCGCCGGGGCCGGGGTCGGTGCCACCGCCGCCCGCCACGCGACGGCGTCGACCGTGCCCACGAGCTGCGACCAGTCGTGCGGCGGCGCGGGCGGGGAGAGCCGCCGCACATCCTCCCCGATCGTCCCGGCCAGGCAGGCACCGTCGGCGGCCAGCGCGCTCAGTGTCGCGGGCAGGGCTTCGTCGGGGGCCCGCCGCCACGGATCGCTCACCCCGTCCGTGACCAGGCCGGACAGCGCGGGGATCAGCTCGGTGTCCGGTGCGGTCCGGCGCGGCAGGGCGGGCGGTGCCTCGGCGAGCAGGGTGACGCGCCGGTGCAGGGCGCGGCGCCGCTCCTCCACCCGGGCGGCCCGCCCGGCCACCGCCACGACGGCCTCCACCAGGACGGCATCGGTGACCTGTGGCAACTCCCGGGCCACGGCGGCGCGCAGGGCCCCGGTGCCGTCGAGGGCGGCGGCCAGCAGGGCGTCGGCCGCCTGCGGCTCCACGGTCCGCAGGGCCCGGGACCCGGCGGCGTCCCGGGTGCGCAGCAGATACCAGAAGGCCGGGGGCAGGGCCACGCCTGTTGACAGGGTGACCTTGCGGTCCTTCGGCAGCCACGGGTGGCGGGGCGAGCGGTGCCCGTCCAGCTCCCACAGCAGGGCGCCGTCGGCCGCGTACGCGCGCACTCCGGTCCGGGTCTGCGCCTCGGCGAGGACCACGTCCTCCACCGCGCCCTCCGGCGGCGACCACAGGCCCCAGGGCTCCTGGCCCGGCCGGTCGACGGTGAACCGGGCCGTCCGCCCGTCGACGCTCTCCACCAGGAACTCGCCGGGCGCGGGGTCGCGATGGCCGGTGCGGAACAGCACCCGGGTCCCGACCAGGCCGTCCCTGCTGCCCAGCGGGGAGCCGGTCAACGGGGTCGGCAGCGGCGCCAGTTGCAGCGCCTCCACGGCGAGGGCCATCCCCTCCTCGGACACGCCCGGGGCCAGGGCGGAGGCGGCGGCGGTGTGCGGGGCGGCGGCCGGGGCGGCGTCCGGCGCGCGGCCCGGGAAGTCCGGCAGCGGCCTCGCCCCCCGCGGTTCGCCGGTGACCGCGTCCACCACCTGCCACGGCCGCCGCCCGTAGACGGTGTTGGTCCAGATCCGGGCGCCGTCACCGAGCTGCAGCTCGTCCCGGTCGATCCCCTCCGTGCCGCCCGGCCGCAGGACCCGGGAGCCGCTGTGCCGCCCGCCCCCGTCGGCGGTCTCGAACTGGAAGCCGTACGCCCCGTCCAGGCTGCCGCCGAACGGCACCAGGCCACCCGTCTCGTCCGGAGTGAAGGGTGCGTCGGGGCGGTCGGCCCAGACGGCGGTGTCACCGTTGTGCGGGCCGGCCGCGAGGGTCCAGCTGACCAGGAAGGAGCCGCCCACGTAATGGACGGCGGACAGGGTCGCGTCCTCGGGCACGGTGAACCGGCAGGAGCCGCGCTCCCCGTCCGGGCCGACGGCGACCGCCCGGTCCCGCCCGAACACCGTCAGCACCGGCCAGGTGGACGTCACCCCGACGACGCCGGTCACCCCGGGCACAGCCCCGGTCGCCCCGGGCGCCGCCCCGTCCACCCCGGGTACCACCCCGCCCACCCCCGGCACCGCCTCGCCGGTATCAGCCCCCGAACCCTCGCCCTCCTCCGCCGCGAACCGCGCGTACACCGCCTCCAGTTCGGGCCAGGCCAGCTCCTCCGGCAGGCCCGCCGCCAGGGAACGGCGCAGTGCGCCCGCCGCCCCCGCCCCGGCGACCGCGTCGGCGATCCCGCCCAGGGCCGACACCGTCGGGCGGTCCAGCAGTGCCTCCAGTTCGGCCATGGCCTCCTCGGCCCCGGCCATACCGCCGCCCCCGACCGTGCCGAGGAGCTTGCCGACCCGGTCGGCCACCTTCTGGGCGATGCCCTCGTTGCCCGGCAGCAGCGTCACGGCAGATCCGGGCCGCCGGGGCCGGGCCGGGAAGGACCCGGGCAGCAGATCCGCGTGCACCCTCCCCTCCAGGCGGGGGCCGAACACCGGGTCGGCGGCCAGCGCGGCGAGGTCCCGCCGCGACTTCTCGCCCCAGAAACGCATCCGGATCTCCGGGCCCGGGTCGACCACCGCGACCCCGGCCGCCAGCACCGTGTCCAGCACATCCGCGTCGAAGCCCTGGTAGTGGTGGCGGGTCGTGTGCAGCGTCACCGGGGCGCCCGACGCCCGCAGCCGCGGGCCCAGCCGGCCCACCAGAGCGAGCAGCTCCGACGGCAGCGGCTGCCGCCCGACCCCGCCGCCGGACTGGGTCGCGTACTGGTACATGTGCGCGAAGTGGCCGACCCAGTGGTGCAGCCCGCCCTCCGGGACCACCCGCCCCGCCTCCATGGCCGCCGTCGCGCCGCAGCCGATCAGCAGCCGCAGCCACGCCCCGCCGTCGGTGGCCCCCTCCGGGAAGACCTCCACCAGTGCGGCGGCGACCGGGTCCTCCGGAGGATGGGCCGCCAGGAACGGGCCCGCCGCGGTCAGCAGCGCATCCGGCACCGACTTCTTCCGGGTGCCCGACAGGACGGCGGCCACCAGCCGGGCCACCTCCTCGTCCCCGTACCCGGCCGCCTTGGCCGAGGCCCGCACCCGGCGCACGAGATCGGCGGGCAGGTCGCCGGAGGAGCCCGCCCACGCCATCAGGAACGCGTCCAGCGCGGCGTGCGCCGCGGCCGGCTGCAGCGTGTCGGCGAGAAACCGCTGATGGGCCCCGAACTCCTTGGCCGGCATGGCCCCGCCCGCGGCGAACAGCAGCGCGTTGGCCCGGCCGTACCCCGGATCCACCGGCAGCCCGTGCTTCGCCTCGGCCGTCCGCGCCGCACCGTAGGCACGCGCGGCCGGGCGGTTCCCGTAGCCGATCAGCCGGTGGCCCACGGTGTCCCAGAACCACGGCAGGTGCGCGGGCGGCAGCCGGCGCGCCCGCGCGGCCATCGTGTCGACGAACCGGCCGGGCTTCGTCCAGGACCGGGCGAGCTCCGAACCCATGTCCGCGACCAGGTCACGGGCGGCCCCGGCCGCGCCCGGGTCGTGGGCGGCCGCCCAGTCGGCGTACGTGGTCGATGCGTGCGTACCGGCGGAGGGCAGCAGGGCCGCGAGCGAGACGATCATGTTCTCGATCGTCACATGCCCCACTGACAACGCCCCGGGGCGGGCCGCCCTTGCTGCCGGGCAGTCCGACGGTCCGACAGTCGGGTGATCCTATGAGCGGTGTCGGCATGTCGACTCTCTGCGTCCGCGCGCGCGTGCTTGCGTCGGAGGCCACAACCGGTGGCCTCCGCCCCGGTCGTTCGCGAGCAGCGAAGGGTGTCCCCATGTCCCCCACCTCCTGCGCGCGGCTGCGTGACGCCCGTGCGCTCGCCGCCCTCGGGCTGGCCGCCGGGATCGCGGTGCCCGCCGCGCTCCTCGGCGGTCCGCAGGCCGCCGCCCACCCGGCCGCCGCCTCCTTAGCAGCCGGGAAAGCGGCCGGGAAAGCGGCCGAGGCCGCCGACGAGCAGCCCTCCTGCGGTGATCCGGGCGCCAAGGAGTTCCCCATCGAGGCCCGGATCCAGGACGCCCCGACGACGTACGCCTCCGGCGGCGGCTACGGCACCTGGTTCCTCGACCTCACCAACACCACCGACACCGCCTGCCGCGCCCTGCACCCGGTGCTCGTGCTCAACGACGAGGACCGCAGGCTGACCACCGAACAGATCCAGCTGAAGTTCTCCGAGCCCGGCCGCCCCGGAACCGAACACCGGGTCACCTGGGAGACCACCGACCGCCACGAACAGATCGGCGTCTTCGACGGCGACCCCGGGTCGGCCCCCGCCGACAGCTCCGACAGCTCCGAAGACTCCGATGACGGCTTCCTCGGGTTCACCGTCCCCGCCGGTACCACCGTCAGCGTCCGGGTCCGGATGGCCTTCACCTCCGACACCGCACCCGGCCGGGTCACCGCCCACGCCGCCGTCGTCCAGCGCCGCCACCAGGACAAGGCCAAGGGCGGCGGCCGTGAGGACGGCGACTGGGTGGGGGAGTCGGGGGCGTACCGGTTCGTGATCGTCGACGGTGCCACCGGCGAGGTGCCCCGGCCGGAGCGCACGGAGGAGGACAGCGGCGACCGTACGGACGTCCCCGCGGAGCCCCGCCCCCGTACGGACACATCCTCCGCCGCGCCCACGCCCCTGCTCACCCCCACCCCCATCTACACCGGCCCCGGCAAGGAGCCCGCCCCGCACCCCAGCTCCCTTACCCGCCCGCACGGGTCGACGGCCCCCCGAAAGGACGCCGGCGGCAAGGAACGGCCCGCGCGCCCGCCCCACTACGCGACCGGACGCCCGCTCCCCGAACTCGCCCGCACCGGACCGGAACTCCTGCCCTGGGCCGGAGCAACCGCCGCGGCGCTCGCCCTCTGCGGCGGCGCCCTCGTGATGAAGGGCCGCCGGATGCGCCGGCCCACGGGCTGACCGCGACCCCGACCAGGCCGTTCATCTGGATCTGCCACCATCGGGTGGTGGACTACCCGAACGACCAGGCACCTGGCGCACCCATCCGCTCCGGCATCCCGGAGCACGGCCGCATTCCCAAGTACTACGCCGTCAAGGCCCAGATCTCGCTGCTCCTCGACGAGTTGGGGGAGGGCGGGCTCCTGCCCACCGAGCGGGATCTCGCCCTGCGCCACGAGGTGTCGCGCGAGACCGTCCGGCAGGCGCTGCGCGAGCTGCTGCTGGAGGGGCGGCTGCGGAGGCAGGGGCGCGGGACCGTCGTCGCCGGGCCCAAGCTGGAGCAGCCGCTCTCGCTCGCCAGCTACACCGAAGGGGTCCGGCGCCAGGGCAGGCGGCCAGGTCGGCACCTCATCGGGCTCGAACGCTTCCCCTGCCCCGAGGCCCTCGCCGCCGAGATCGGGGTGGGCCGGGGCGAACCCGTCTGGCACCTGGAGCGGGTGCTGCTCGCCGACGACGAGCGGGTCGGGCTGGAGAGCACGTACGTCAGTGTGGCCCGACTCCCGCGCCTGGACGTGGAGTTCGACCCCGACTCCTCCTTCTACGCCTACCTCAGCGACCGGCTCGGCATCGCCTTCGGGGACGCCGACGAGCGCATCGAGACCGTGCTCGCCACCCCCCGCGAGGCCCTGCTCATCGGGACCCCGCCCGCCCTGCCGATGCTTCTGCTCCACCGGCTCTCGCGGGACACGGAGGGGCGGCCGCTGGAGCGGGTGCGGACCCTGTTCCGGGGGGACCGGTTCTCCTTCACCACGCATCTGGGCGGCGGCGGCAGCGAGCGCTGACCGCGTCTGAGAACCGCCCTGCTGGACACTTTTTCGGTAACGGAAACATAACGGGTCTAGTCCAAGCTTGGGGGGTCGTTCACCATCCCGTTGTCGACCGGATGCGTCCGGGACACCCGACCCGAGGAGCGTGGCCGCCGTGAGAGTCATCGTCGTAGGAGCCGGCGTGGTGGGAACCATGCACGCCTGGCACGCAGTCAGCCGCGGCCACGAGGTCGTACAGATCGAGCGCGAGAGCGAGGCGCGCGGGGCATCGCTCCGCAATTTCGGACAGATTTGGGTCAGTGGCCGGGCCGGGGGCGAGGAGCTGGAAACCGCCCTGAGAGCACGGGAGTTGTGGGAGAAGATTGGGCAGCGGGTGCCGGGGCTCGGGTTCCGGGGCTGTGGTTCGCTCACCCCGCTGCGGACCGGGGCCGAGGCGGCCGTCGCCGAGGCGGCGCTCGCCCGGCCCGACGCGGCGGCGCGCGGCTACAGGCTGCTCACCGCCGGGGAGGCCCGCGCCCTCAACCCCGCCCTGCGCGGCACGTTCACCGCCGCCCTGTGGTGCGAGCGGGACGCGGCGGTCGAGCCACGCACCGCCCAACTCGCCCTGAAAGCAAAGTTGCTGGCTTCCGGTCGGTACACCTTCCTCGGCGGACGCGAGGTCCGCGACGTCGTCGGTACCGCCTCCGTGCGCGACGACCACGGTGACGTCCACACCGGTGACGCCGTGATCCTGGCGACCGGCGCGTGGCTCGGTGGGCTCGTCCGCGAACTGGCCGGGCCCGAGCTGCCCGTCCGCCGCGTCCGCCTCCAGATGATGCAGACCGACCCCCTCGGTGAGCCCCTCACGACCTCGGTCGCCGACGCCGACAGCTTCCGCTACTACCCCGCCTACCGCAGCGAGGCGCTCGACGCCCTCAACGCCCACCAGCCCCAGGACCCAATCGCCGCCGAGCACCGCATGCAGCTCCTCATGGTGCAGCGGAGCGACGGCGGGCTGACCGTCGGGGACACCCACGAGTACGAGCACCCCTTCGCCTTCGACACCGTCGAGGAGCCGTACGAGCACCTCACCCGGGTCGTCGAGGCCTTCCTCGGCCGCCCGCTGCCCCGCATCAGGCACCGCTGGGCGGGCGTCTACGCCCAGTGCACCGACACCTCACGCGTCGTCCACCGCCAGCAGGTGGGCGACGGGGTCTGGCTCGTCACCGGGCCCGGCGGGCGCGGCATGACGTGCTCGCCCGCCATCGCCGAAACGACCGCCGACGAACTGGGCTGGTGAACCACATGACTTCAGCAGAGCAAGCGACCGAAGCGACCGGGCGCAACCCCTACCGCCTCGTCGTCCTCGACATGGCCGGGACCACCGTCGCCGACGGCGGCCTCGTCGAGCAGGCCTTCTCCGCCGCCGCCGAACGCCTCGGTGTGAAGCCCGGATCGGGAGACCACGAGCGCCAACTAGCCCACGTACGCGCCACCATGGGCGAGTCCAAGATCTCCGTCTTCCGGCACCTCTTCGGGGACGAGGAGAAGGCCGAGTACGCCAACGCCGCCTTCGAGGAGGCGTACGGGGAACTCGTCGACGGCGGCCGTATCGCCCCGATCCCCGGCGCCCGGGAGGCCGTCGAGCGCCTCACCGCCGAGGGCCGCACCGTCGTCCTGACCACCGGGTTCGCCCGCACCACCCAGGACGCCATCCTCGCCGCCCTCGGCTGGCAGGACCTCGTCCCCCTCGCCCTCTGCCCCGCCGACGCGGGCGGCCGGGGGCGCCCCTACCCGGACATGGTGCTGGCCGCCTTCCTACGCACGGGTGCCGTGGACGACGTGCGGCGGATCGTGGTGGCGGGGGACACCTCGTACGACATGCTCAGCGGGCAACGCTCCGGCGCCGGGCTCGTCGCGGGCGTCCTCACCGGCGCCCACGACGCCGGTCAGCTGGAACGGAACGGCGCCACCCACGTCCTCGGGTCGGTCGCCGAGCTGCCCGACCTCATCGCACGGGCCGAGGCATGAGCGCCGGGCCCACCACCGTACCCACTGGCACCGCACCGGCCCCCACCGCACCCGGCGGCGGTGGGTCATGAGGCTTCGCAGCCCGTAAGGACATCAATGCCACCGACGCCTACGCCGCGGAACTCGACGGGCTGTTGGAGGGCGTGGAGATCTTCGAGCCGGACTGGTCGGACATCGGCACCAACCCGGACACGTACATCGACGCCTGGAAGACGGCCACCGGAAGCTGACCGGCCATCTTTCGGCCACGGTCTCCTGCGAAGGTCTCATCCCGCACCGCGAAGGTCTGGACTCCGCCCGCCTGTCTCGCGAAGGTAACGGGTCTGGTCCAGAAGGTAGTTCACGCCCCGCCGGCCACCTCGTGCCACCGTCCCCCTGGAGGATCTCGTGTCCCGATCCGTCTCCCGACGCTCCGTGCTCGCCACCACGGCAGCCGCTGCCTCCGCCGCGGCCGTCGGCTCGCTCGCCACCGCCCACGCCGCCCACGCCGCCCCGCCCACGCTCCCGGACGGCACCAGCAAGGACAAGGTCCTCGTCGTCGGCGTCGACGGGCTCCGCCACGACGTCATCGCCGCCGCCAACGCCCCGCACCTCAAGGCGATGATGGCGAACGGCACGTACGGCACCTCGCTGCTGTACGCCAACCCGATGGCCGCCACCTCCTCCGGCCCCGGCTGGTCGACCATCTCCACCGGCGTCTGGCCCGACAAGCACGGCGTGAAGGACAACTCCTTCGCCGGCAAGAACTACACGCGCTACCCCGGATTCCTCGCCCGCCTCGCCCAGGTACGGCCCCAGCTCTCCACGTACGCCGCCGTCGACTGGAAGCCCCTGGACGCCCAGGGCACGGTCACCGCGGGCGCCGACGCCAAGCTCGTCCTGGACGGCGACCGCGACGGCTACACCGGCCACGACGCCACCATCGCCGCCGACACCGAGTCGATCCTGCGCAACCAGAACCCGGACGTCGTCTTCGCCTACCTCGGCCAGGTCGACATCGTGGGCCACAACCTCGGCGCGGCCAGCGCCCAGTACCGCCAGGCCATCGACACCGTGGACGGCTACCTCGGCCGCCTCCTCGCCGCGATCAGGGCCCGCCCGACGTACGGCACCGAGCGGTGGACCGTCATCGTCGCCACCGACCACGGCCACACCAACGCCGGCGGCCACGGCGGCAGCACCATCGAGGAGCGCCGCACCTTCGTCCTCGCCCAGGGCCCCGGTATCGCGGCCGGTGCCACGCCCGGCGACACCCGCCTCGTCGATGTCGCCGCCACCGTCTTCAAGCAGCTCGGCATCACACCGGACCCCGGCTGGGGCCTGGACGGCAAGCCGATCCAGGAGCGCTCCACCGACCCCTTCGAGACCCTCTACCCGGCGCTCGCGGGCCGGGTCGACGAGAGCGGCATCCCGGCGGGCGTCCTCGGCTGGACCCACACCGCGCCGAGCGGCTGGTCGGTCATCAACTCGGCGATGGGCACCGGGGGCGTGGCCGAGTGGCGCGGCTGGTCCTTCGCCACCGACGAGTTCTGGAGCCGCTCCCAGCGCGACCAGTCCCGTGAGCTGAACGTCCGCTCGCGCGGGATCTTCGCGGTCGCCGACTCCGACGAGTGGGACGACAAGGCCTCCTCCGGCCCGTACGACTCCACGCTCGTCACCCCGGCGTACGCGGTCGGCGGCAAGTCCACCGTGACGCTGGACTTCACCACCCTGTACCGGCAGGAGGGCGGCCAGAGCGCCCGCGTCCTCGCCTCCTGGAACGGCGGCACACCGACCGTCGTCCGCTCCTACACCTCGGACGTCATCTCCCAGCCGCAGTCGCTCGGCCTGAGCGTCCCGGCCGGGGCGACCAGCGTCAGCTTCCGCTTCCACTACACCGGCTCCAACAACTGGTACTGGGTGATCGACGGGGTCAAGATCACGGCGGGCTAATTATGCTGGGGGTGCCGGGACGGCGTGGTCCGGGCACCCCCAGCGTGCAGTACGTACGGCAGGAGTCCCCGCACATGGCAGACCGCAAGCCGATCACTTCCTGGCTCACCGACATGGACGGCGTCCTCATCCACGAGGGCATCCCGATCCCCGGCGCCGACGCCTTCATCAAGCGGCTGCGGGATTCCGGGCTCCCCTTCCTCGTCCTCACCAACAACTCCATCTACACCGCGCGCGACCTGCACGCCCGCCTCAGCCGCATGGGCCTGGACGTGCCCGTGAAGAACATCTGGACCTCCGCCCTCGCCACCGCCCAGTTCCTGGACGACCAGCGCCCCGGCGGCACGGCGTACGTCATCGGCGAGGCCGGGCTCACCACCGCGCTGCACGACATCGGGTACGTGCTGACCGACCACGCCCCGGACTACGTGGTGCTCGGCGAGACCCGCACCTACAGCTTCGAGGCGCTCACCAAGGCGATCCGCCTGATCAACGCGGGCGCCCGCTTCATCTGCACCAACCCGGACGAGACCGGGCCGTCCGCCGAGGGCCCGCTGCCCGCCACCGGTTCGGTCGCCGCCCTGATCACCAAGGCCACCGGCAAGGAGCCGTACTTCGCGGGCAAGCCCAACCCGCTGATGATGCGGACCGGGCTGAACGCCATCGGCGCCCACTCCGAGACCAGCGCCATGATCGGCGACCGGATGGACACCGACGTCCTGGCCGGCCTGGAGGCGGGGATGCAGACGTTCCTGGTCCTCACCGGCCTGACGGGCGTCGCGGACGTCGACCGCTACCCGTTCCGGCCGTCCCACGTCGTCGACTCCATCGCGGACCTGGTCGATCTCATCGACCTGCCGGACCAGGCGGACCGCCCCTGACCTGCACGGACCGCATCCGCAGTCGCTCGCGCGTCGCTCGAATGGAGGACTGCGGATGCGGGTCCCGGGCCCAGGTGTGAACCTTCCCCTAGGAGGTTCACGATGCGTTCCACACCCATCACGCTCTGTGCCGCAGCGGCGGCCGCGCTCATAGCCCTGCCGGGGCCCGCCGCCCAGGCGTCCCCGGCCGCCCGGGCCGGTGACGACGACCGGAGGGCCGGCACCGTCTCGGTCACCCCGTCCACGATCGCCCCGGGCGGGCAGGTCGAACTCTGGGTCGACGTCTGCGGCAAGGGCCGTCAGGCCAAGGGCAACTCCGACGCCTTCGTCTCGGAAGCCCACTTCGCCCCGGCCGACAACAAGGGCCTCTACGCCGAGGCCACCATCCGCTCCGACGCCGAGCCCCGCTCCTACGACGTCTGGGTGACGTGCAAGGACGGCAAGGGCAAGGCGACCGGCACCCTCACCGTCATCCACCACACCCGCCCCTCGCCCGCGGCCCCCGTCAAGGCGGGCGGCGGAGGAACCGCCACCCTCGCCGAGCGGGGAGCCGAGTCCGAGGGCCCCGGCACCCGGCACGCGGTGATCGGCCTCGCCCTCGCCGCCGTCGCCTCCGTGGCCTTCGCCCTGCGCACCTCGCGCCGCCGCGACCCGGCCGCGGACTGACATGTCCGCCCCGGACCGCCCGGCAGGCACCGGGCGACTGCTGACCGGTGTGGCCTGGGCCCTTCTGCTGCTCGGCCTCTGGCTCTGGGGGCGCGACGCGTCCGGCGGGATGTCGGCCCCGACCACCGGGGACGTCGCAGCGGTCGGCCGCCCGCTCGGGGCCCCGCTGCCCCCGGCGCACGAGCCGGTCGAGGGCGCCGCCCCGCGCAGTGTGGAGGTCCCCTCCGTCGGGATCGACGCGCCGGTCGTCCGGCGCGGCCTCGACAAGGACGGGGCCATCGACCCGCCGCCGTACGACCTGCCGCAGACGGCCGGCTGGTACGGCAAGGGCACCGAGCCCGGCGCCGAGGGGGCGGCCCTGCTCGTCGGCCATGTCGACACCGAGACCAAGCCCGCCGTCTTCTACGGGCTCAGCGCGGTCCGGCCGGGCGAGAAGGTGAAGGTGACCCGGGAGGACGGCAGCGTCGCCGAGTTCACCGTGGACGACGTCCAGGTCGTCACCCGGGAACGCTTCGACGCCGAGAAGGCGTACGGGCCCCGCGTGGACGGCCGGGCGGAGCTGCGGCTGATCACCTGCGGCGGGACGTACGACCAGAAGTCCCGCTCCTACACGGCGAATGTAGTCGTCTCGGCCTACCTCACGGGTGCGCGGAACGCGTGAGGGAGTGACGGGAAGGACACCCGGCCCGGCCGGCCTCGACCGTGTGCACCGGGCCGCGGGAGTTGCCCGGCGCGGTACGGGAGGACCGTGTGGTACGGGGTCGATCTCTGCCGCCACTGTAGGGGGACGGGTGCCCCGCAGGAGCCGGTTTCGAACAAGATGTCCAAAACTCGGCGCCTCTGTGTGACGGTGGGGATCCCTTGTGGTGGGGGCGTGAGGAGGTGGCGATGAGCGCCCCGTAGCCACCCCACTGCCAATTCATGACGCTCCGCACTCTTCTTGTTGCTGTGCGTTGAGAGCGTGGCGGTGTCGGTGTTCACGGGACGGGGAATGATCAAGGCCCCCTCACGCCGGTGAGGGGGCCTTGATGGTGCGTGCGCCGTCAGGGACTCGAACCCCGGACCCGCTGATTAAGAGTCAGCTGCTCTAACCAACTGAGCTAACGGCGCCTGCTGACCTGGAGAACTCTACCCGACTCCGGCGAGTGCCCCGGACCATTTACCCGCCGCCACGCCCTGTCAGATGGTCGTTTTTTCTTATTGATCCGTCAAAATGCGTTATGTCGGGAGAGTTGAGGCGCGGACGCCCGTCACAGCTGCGCCCAAAGATCTTGACGAGTGACGAGTGACGAGTACGGAGGGGAATCGCATGACTGTGCCGGTCTTCGAGGAGTACGAGCCCGCCATCGACTGCGTCTGTGCGGGGTGCGCCCTGCAACGGCGGGCCGCCGCGCGCGCCGTCCCGGTGCGGTACGGCGGCCACCCCGCCGCCCACGGCGCCCGCCGCGCCCTGGTCCTGGCCACGGCCGCCGGGGTGGTCCTCTCCTGCGGGGCCGCCGGAGCGGCGGCCGCCGCCGGCCAGAGCCCCGGAGCCCCCCGGGCCGACAAGGACCCCGAGCCCGTGCCGGACACCCCGCAGGGCGAGAAGGGCCCGCTGAAGGGGTCCGGCGCCTCCGGGCCGCCGTCGGACAGCGCGGTCCTGCGCAAGACCACCCGGGCCGAGATCATCAACCGGGCCAAGACGTGGGTCGACGCGAAGGTCCCGTACAGCATGGAGAAGTACTGGTCGGACGGGTACCGCCAGGACTGCTCCGGCTATGTGTCGATGGCCTGGAACCTCGGCACCAACGAATGGACCGGCAGCCTCGCGAGCTACGGGACCCGGATCGCACGCGCCGACCTCCAGCCCGGCGACATGCTCCTCTTCCACAACCCCGCCGACCCCTCCAAGGGCTCCCACGTCACCCTCTTCGGCGGCTGGACCGACTACACGCGCACCCACTACGTCGCCTACGAGCAGGCGCGTCCGCGGACGCGGAAGCAGTCGACGCCCATGGCGTACTGGAGCAACTCCGACCGGTACGTCGCCTACCGCTACAAGGGCGTCAGCGGCGGCGCACCCGGCTCGAGCTCCACCACCGCCTTCCCCGGTGCCGGCCAGTTCGGCCCCGGCGCGAACAACGCCCACGTCACCCGGCTCGGCGAGATGCTGATCGCGCGCGGCGGCAAGCGGTTCTACGCGGTCGGGCCCGGCCCCGTGTGGGGCGAGGCCGACCGGCGGGCCACGCAGGCGTTCCAGCAGGCCCAGGGGTGGAAGGGGGTGGAGGCGGACGGCCTCCCCGGCCCGGACACCTGGCGACTGCTGACGACGGGCGCCGGTCGCGACATCCCGGCCGCCGTCACGGGCGGCAGCCCGAACACGTCGGTGGCCTTCCCCGGTCGCGGCTATTTCCAGCCGGGTAGCTCCAACAGCCATGTCGACCGGCTCGGCAGACAGTTGGTGAAGAAGGGATACGGCAAGCACTACGTGTCGGGCCCCGACCCCCGCTGGACCGAGGCGGACCGCCGCAACGTCGAGGCTTTCCAGCGGGCCCAGGGCTGGCGCGGCGGCGCGGCGGACGGATACCCGGGGCCGGAGACCTGGCGCCGGCTCTTCGCCTGACGGACTTGATGGACCTGACGGATGACGGATGACGGATGACGGAAAGGAACCGGGAACCGGTGAGCCCAGACCAGACCCCCCACCCCCTGACTGACCACGACGGCCGCACCTCCGGCGGCGAGACCCCGATGCCACTGGTGGACGAGGTGGCCCTGCATCAGCCGGCCCTCCCCACCCCACCACCCCTGTTCCGCCCGAAGCGGGAGGAGGCGCCGCCGGTGGGGGAGGACCGGCCGGTGGGGGAGGGACCCCTGTCGGTGGAGGACCGGCAGGCGGTGAAGGACCCGCCGGCGGGGAAGGGCCCCCAGATGTGGGAGGACCCGCCGGCAGGAGAGGACCCGCTACCGGGGGAGGCGAGCCCGGAGGGTCCGGAAGGCCTCGCTGCCCCGGACTCGGCCCCGGACCTGGACTCGGCCCCGGACCTGGACTCGACGCCGGAACCGGATTCGGACCCCGCCCCCGCCTGCGCCCCGAGGCCCCCACTCAAGCCGATCCGCCTGGTCCACCCGGGCCGAAGCCTCCACCTGGACCAGTTCGAACCCGACGTGCCCCACCTGCGGTCCGCCCGCCCGGAGCGCCCGGAGAACCTTGCCCGCCCCGAGCCCGTCCTGCCGCACGTCCAGCCCGTACGGCGTATGAGGACGGACCCCTCGGCGGAGTGGACCCCGCTCCCCTCTTACGGCGAAGAGGCAGGGCCCCGCCCGGCGCAGGCCCCCGACGCGCAGACGGACAAGGACAAGGAGACGGCCCCCGGTCTCGGAGCCAAGGACCCCGACACCACCGACCTCGACCTCGTCCTGGTCAACGGCGCCCGCGCCACATCCGCCACCGTCTCCGTACCCGCCCCGCACCCCCCGCCCCACCCCCGCCGCCACTCCGTCATCGCCGGTGAGTCCACCGCCTCCATCCCCGTGCACCTCCTCTTCCGGGACGACCCGGAGCAGCCCGAACCCGCCGCCCTCCCCACGACGCTGGCCCGCCCCACCACCGGCCCGGGCAGAAGCGCGGGCCCCGGAACCCCCGCCGACCGCACCCCCCGCCCCCGCTCACCCCGCCCCCGCGTCGATCCCCCCACCCGTCCCGCCCCCCTCGCCGACCCGCGCCTCGTCGAGCGCCCCGGCCCCGCCCTCCCCGGGTACGCCGCCCTGCTCACCGGGGCCGCCGGACTCCTCGGCGTACTGGCTCTCCTCTGGTGGCGCGGCGCCCTCCCCGCCGCCGCGCAGAGTGCCGTCGGCCTCGCCCCCCGCCCGTACGAGGGCATCGGCGCCGGCGTCTGGGCCGGCCTCGCCCTCCTGGTCACCGTGGTCGTCCTCGCACTCGGGGGCCTCGGCCGCGGCCGCGTCGGATACGCCTGTGTGCTCACGCTCTTCGGCGACTACCGGGGGAGCGTCCGCCGCACCGGCCTGGTCTGGGTCTCGCCCCTGCTGCTGCGCCGCCACGTCGACGTACGCCTGCGGCACTGGCGCAGCGAACCGCTCCCGGCGGTCGACGCGAACGGCACCGCGCTGCGCGTCGTCGTCCTGGTGGTCTGGCGGATCAAGGACACCGTCCGCGCCGCCCTCGGGATCGAGGACCACGAGGCGTACCTGAGTGCTCAGGTGGAGTCCGCCATGGCCCGGGTCCTCTCGCAGCTGCCCGCCGACGCGTTCCACGAGGACGCCCCGACGCTCCGCGACGCGGAGGCCGTCGGCGACGCGCTGACCCGGATGCTGAAGGCGGACTGCGAGCCGGTCGGCGTGGAGGTGTACTCGGCGCAGCCGACCGGGATCGAGTACGCCCCCGAGGTCGCGGCGGCCATGCAGCGGCGGCGGATCGCCGCCATCGACGCCAAACACCGGGACAGCGTGCTGACTTCGGTGGTGGACGCGGTGGACGACACCGTCAACCGGCTGACCACGCGCGGCATCGTCGACCTCGACGACTACGAACGTAAAGCACTGGTCAAGGACTTGACGGTCGCCTTCTACACCGGCCGGACCGGCGGGGGCGACAGCGCCTGACGGGCGGTCAGCGCCGCGTCAACGGACGGAGGGGCCCGGAGACTTCACTCCGGGCCCCTTCTCGTCGCTCCGGAATCCGATGCCGATTGGTCTGGACATGTTCACGCGACGTCAATAATCTAAGACTTGGTCTAGACCGCAGCATCCACCCACCACGCACCAAGCGCGCAGCATGTCGAGCAATGCTCATGGAACCTCCCCCACGTTCTAGAGGAGCGACAGCAATGCGGAAAAAGGCAAGCGCGGCCGTGATCGGCCTGGCGATAGCGGGCGTTTCCGTGCTCGCGACCACCAGCGCCAGCAGCCACGGCTACACGGACTCCCCCATCAGCCGCCAGAAACTCTGTGCCAACGGCACCGTCACCGGCTGCGGCAACATCCAGTGGGAGCCCCAGAGCGTCGAGGGCCCCAAGGGCTTCCCGGCCTCGGGTCCCGCCGACGGCAAGATCTGCTCCGGCGGCAACGGGCAGTTCGCCCAGCTCGACGACCCGCGCGGCGGCAACTGGCCCGCCACCCAGGTCACCGGCGGCCAGGGCTACAGCTTCCGCTGGCAGTTCACCGCTCGTCACCGCACGAGCGACTTCCGCTACTACATCACCAAGAACGGCTGGGACTCCACCAAGCCGCTCACCCGGGCCGCGCTCGAATCGCAGCCCTTCATGACCGTGCCGTACGGAAGCCAGCAGCCGCCGGCCACGCTGACCCACCAGGGCACGATCCCCACCCAGAAGAGCGGTAAGCACGTCATCCTCGCCGTCTGGAACGTCGCGGACACCACCAACGCGTTCTACGCGTGCTCGGACGTCAAGTTCTGATGTCCCGCGGGTAGCCCGTAGGGCGCCTGTGGATCTTCCGCTGTGGCTCGACACGGCGGCCCTGAGCCGGGGTCGCCGTTGCGGTGGGCGGCTGCTGAACCGGGCCGGGAACAGCACTGTGGGCGGTCTCCGCGAGGGAGACCGCCCACAGGCGTTGTCGTGCGCCGTCAGGGACTCGAACCCCGGACCCGCTGATTAAGAGTCAGCTGCTCTAACCAACTGAGCTAACGGCGCCTGCTGACTCGAAAATAATACCTGGTCCTCAGGGGTGCTGATGACACCCCTGAGTCCAGGCCCCTACGCGCTCCGGCGGGAGCTTCCTCCCCGGTCCGGGCGGGACGCCCCCGGTCCAGGCCTACAGCGCCAGCGACAGCAGCACCGGAGCCGCGCGCCGGTTCAGCGTGTCCGCCGCCTCGCGGAGCCGGTGGGCGTCCTCGATCGGTAGCGACAGGGCCAGGCATCCGGCGGTGGCCCCGGCCGTCAGCGGCACCGCCGCGCAGACGGTGCCCACCGCGTACTCCTGGAGATCCAGCACCGGGACCGTGGCGGGTTGCGCGTCGAGCTTGGAGAGGAGGACCTTCTCGCTGGTGATCGTCCGCGAGGTGAGCCGGGCGATCCTGTGTCGGGAGAGGTGGTCGCGCCGCCCCTCGTGGTCGAGCTGGCCCAGCAGGCATTTGCCGACCGCGCTGGCGTGCGCGGAGGAGCGGAAGTCCACCCACTCGTTGACCGCCGGGGTGAGCGGGCCGTCGGCGACCTGGGTGACGCTGATCTCGCCGTCCACGTACCGGCTGAGGTAGACGGCGGCGCCCACCGAGTCGCGCAACTGGTCCAGCGCCTGCTGGAGCCGGCCCTCCAGGGCCTGGCGGCGGGCCGCCCCGGAGCCGAGGAGCAGCAGGGAGGCTCCTGTGACGTACGCCCCGTCGCTCACCTGCTCGACGTACCCCTCGCGGCGCAGCGTCAGGAGCAGGGAGGCGAGGTGGCCGGCCGGCAGGCCCGTCTCGCGGGAGATCTGCGCGTCGGTCACACCGCCGCCGTGCTGCGAGACCGATTCGAGCACGCGCAGCGCGTACTGCACCGAGTGGAACGGTGCGGTCGGCTCGGGCTTCAACGCCACGGTGTCCCCCTACAGGTTGTGACCGCAAGCTTCGGCCCCACGATAGCGGCCGGGCACCGCTCTCGGGGCGGCAGTTGACCAGTCAGTAGGGGCGCCCCGGCCCTGTCAGCTGGGGCGCACCCTCCTGGCATATGCCAATGTCATGAGCGGGCGAGTGACTCCGAGGTCACAGCACCGCGTCGAGGAACTCGCGCGTACGTTCGTGCGACGGATCGGAGAAGATTTTCTCCGGGGTTCCGGACTCCACGACCCGGCCCGCGTCGAACATCAGCACCTTTTCCGAGACGTCCCGGGCGAAGTTCATCTCGTGGGTCACGCAGAGCATGGTGATGTCGGTGTTCCGGGCGATGTCGCCGAGCAGCTCCAGCACCCCCGCCACCAGCTCCGGGTCGAGCGCGGAGGTCACCTCGTCCAGCAGCAGGATCTCCGGCTCCATCGCCAGCGCCCGGGCGATGGCCACGCGCTGCTGCTGGCCGCCGGAGAGCTGGGAGGGGTGCGCGTCGACCTTGCCGGCGAGCCCCACCAGGTCCAGCAGCTCCCGGGCCCGGGTCTCCGCCTCCTCGCGGTCCTTGCCCAGGACGCTGATCGGCGCCTCGGTGATGTTCTGGAGCACCTTCATGTTGGGGAAGAGGTTGAACTGCTGGAAGACCATGCCGATCTTCTTCCGGGACTCCCGCAGCTCCTTCTCGCCCGCGGGCTTCAGCGCCCCGCCCGGGGTGCGGACGTGCGACAGCGGGGAGCCGTTGACCCAGATCACCCCGTCGCTGACCTTCTCCAGCGTCATCAGCAGCCGCAGAATCGTGGTCTTGCCCGAGCCGCTGGGCCCGATCAGGGTGACGTGCTCGCCGCGGTCGACCGTGAAGTCGAGCTGGTCCAGGACCACATGGTCGCCGTAGCGCTTGACCACCTTGTCGAAGCGGACCAGCGGCTCGCCCGTGCTCCCGGCCGCCGGGACGGCGTCCTCGGGGGCGGTGACCGGCGCTCCCCGGTCTGCGGACGCCGTCTTCTGCGGGGGGAGGGGTTCAGTGGCCAAGGCGCTTCTCCAGCTTCCTCATCAACAGCGACGTGGGGTAGCTCGCGACCAGGAAGATCAGGCCGGCGAGGGTGAACACCTCGGTGTACGCGAACTGCTCCGCCCCGTACTTCCGGGCCTCGAAGACCATCTCCTGCACCGTGATCACGGCCAGGAAGGGGGTCTCCTTGAACATCGAGATCGCGTAGTTCCCGAGGGCGGGCAGTACATTGCGTACCGCCTGCGGCAGGATCACGGCCTGCCAGGTGCGCCGGGGCGGCAGCGACAGCGCGCGGCAGGCCTCCCACTGGCCCTTCGGTACGCCGTCGATCCCGGCCCGGTAGACCTCGGAGGTGTACGCCGCGTAGTGGATTCCCAGCACCGTGATGCCGATGTACAGCGGCTCCACCGTGTTGAACAGGGCCGCCGCGCCGACCAGTTGGACCAGCAGCGGGGTGGAGCGGACGAACTCCGTGACGACCCGCACCGGGACGGTCACGAACTTGCTGGGAGCGCGTCCGGCCACCGCGACGGCCAGCCCCAGCACGGCCGCCACCAGGGTGCCCAGCACGGTGGCCAGCAGGGTGACTCTGAACCCCTCCAGGAGGAGCGGCAGGGACTCGCCGACGGCGTCCCAGTCGAAGCCGTCGTTCATCGGGTACCTCCCACGGCGGCGGCGGAGGCGCTGCGGCTCTTGAACAGGCTCGTCGCGCCGGTGGCCAGGCCGAGCCGCCGCTTGGCGCTCCGCTCCAGCAGGTTCATCAGCATCGTCAGCGCGTAGGCCAGCACGAAGTAGGCGGCCAGCAGGGTCAGATAGGCGGTGAGGGTCTCACCCGTACGGTCGCGCAGCGTCTGCACCACCGTCATCAGGTCGGCCGCCGAGATCAGCCACAGCAGCGGTGTGGCCTTCAGCAGCTGGATCAGCAGATTGGTGAAGGAGGGGATCATCTGCACCCAGGCCTGCGGCAGGATCACCTTCCGAAGACGCCTGAACGGCGACAGGTTGAGCGCGATCGCCGCCTCGTACTGGGCGCGCGGTACGGAGTTGATGGCGCCGCGCACCACTTCGGCGCCGTACGCACCGAAGTTGAGGCCGAACGCGACCACCCCGCAGACCACCGGGTCCAGTTCGTAGCCGGTCACCAGTGGCATCGCGTAGTAGAGCCAGAACAGCTGGATGTAGAGGGAGGTCCCCCGGAAGAACTCCACGACCACCCGGGAGAACCCGCGGGCCAGGAGCAGCCGGCTGCCCGCCATCAGGCCGAGCGCGAAGGCCAGCACCCCGGCCAGCAGCGCGCCCAGGACCGTGGCCTGGAGCGTCACCCACAGGCCCGAGCGGACCTGGGGGAACTCCTCGGCGAGGAGGGAGAAGAAGTCACTCATGCGTGCGCGTCCGCCCCGTCAGCCCTTGCACAGATCCGCGGTCTTCAGATCGGCGGGCGGGATCTCCGACTCCCCGAACCCGTACTCCTTCAGCAGCCCCACGTAGCGGGAGCGGTCCGACACGATCTTCTTCAGCTCGCGGTTGAAGGAGTCCCGCAGATCCTCGTTGCCCTTGCGGAACACCGCGCCGCCGGGCGAGAACTGCGCGTTGCCGTCGATCTGCGGCACGAACGCCTCGGTCACCTCGGTCTCCGGGTTGGTCTTCGCCAGCCAGCGCAGCGAGATGCCGGTGAGCAGGAACGCGTCGACCCGGCCGCCCTTGACGGCGTCGGCCCCGTCCTGCGGCTTCTGCAGCGTCTTGATCCTGTCCTCGGGGATGCCCGCGCCCTTGGCGTAACTGCCTTCCACC
Organism: Streptomyces sp. CB00316; assembly: GCF_001905595.1. GTDB lineage: Bacteria > Actinomycetota > Actinomycetes > Streptomycetales > Streptomycetaceae > Streptomyces. Next base: position 206,890 of record NZ_LIXI01000001.1, read on the forward strand.
GCACCCGACATGACGCCGATGGTGATCCCGGCCTCCTTGGCGGAGGCCAGGTCGGTGACCTTCTTCGGGTTACCCTTCCGCACCATCAGCGCGGTCGGCGAGATGAACTCCGGCTCGGAGAAGATCGCGTTGCCGCAGCGCTCCGGGGTGATGGCCATGCCCGCGCTGACCACGTCGTACTTCCCCGCCTGGAGCCCCGGGATGAGCCCGTCCCACTCGGAGAGCGTCGGCTTCAGCTCCTTGACGCCCAGCGCCTCGAAGATCTCCCGGTGCAGGGTCGGGGCCTCGCCCTTGAGCTCCTTGCCCTCCATGTACCCGTACGGCGCCTCGTTGGCGTACGCCACGCGCACGAAGCCCTGCCTGCGGAGCTTGTCGAGGGCGCCCTCGCCGGTGGCGGAGCCCGCGTCGGTCTTGCTGCAGGCGGTCAGGAGTCCGGGAACGACCAGGAGGCCACCCACGGCCGCCGATCGATTGAGGAAGCCCCGACGGGAAAGGTGAGGGAAGTCAGCCATGGTTCGCGGTCTCCTGGAGGTCGAACAGTCCGGACAGGGTGAGCGCCTGCCCGATCCCGTACGTCTATGCAGGAAGCCGGTCCATGTAACCGAACGGTGGCCGGAGGGTGACCTTCCCGTGGCCTGATGCGGGCGGAGGGTGACGGGGTCGCTGCGGTGAGCTGCCCCCGGTGGGCCTCCGTCCCCTATGCGCCTTGCTCGCCTTCGGAGTTGTCGGTGGACGGGACGTAACCGCGTTGCTTGTCGACCACGTTGGGCAACGGGTCGCCATCCGCCCATAGTTCGTACATCGCCACGAACTGCTCACTCAGCCGGTCGCGCCAGCCGACCGTGTCCCCGCTCAGATGCGGTGAGATCAGCAGCCCCGGCACGTCCCACAACGGGCTGTCCGGCCCCAGTGGTTCGTCGTCGAACACGTCCAGCGCCGCCCCCGCCAGCCAGCGGCGGTTCAGCGCCTGGACCAGGTCCGCCTCCACCACGCTCGCCCCGCGCCCCACGTTGATGAACCGGGCCGAGGGCTGGAGCAGCCCGAAGAAGCGGGTGTCGAACATGCCGTACGTCGACGGGGTCAGCGGCACCGCGGAGATCACCCAGTCCGCCCGGGCGGCCAGCGGGCCCAGGTCCTCGATGCCGTGGATCGTGCGCCGGGCGGTCCGGCCCACCAGCGCCACCTGGACGCCCAGGCCGTGCAGCAGCCGGGTGATCTCCCGCCCGATCGGCCCCGCGCCGACGACCACCGCCCGCGAACCGGCGACCTGCTGCCCCTCCCGGTGGTGCCAGCGCCGCTCCCGCTGAAGGGCGAGGGTGGTGGGCAGGTCCTTGGCGAAGGCCAGCACCAGCCCCGCCACGTACTCGGCGATCGGCCGCTCGAAGATGCCCCGAGCGTTGGTCAGGACGGTGTCGGACGCGGCGAGCTCCGGGCAGAGCAGCCGGTCCACGCCCGCGCTCGCCGCATGCACCCAGCGCGGTCGCGTCCCCCCGCCGGGCCAGGCCCCACGCACCGCGTCGGAGGTGAGGTCCCACACCAGCAGCACATCGGCCTCCGGCAGCCGGGCGGCGAGCCCCGCCGCGCCGGTGCGCAGGACGCGGGCCCGGCCGGTCAGCCGGCCGAGGCGGGGGGACGGATCGGCATCGAGGACGAGAACGACGGGTTCCGGCATCGGTGGCTCATCACTCCGCAACGTCGCAGGTCGGCGTGGGTACCGGCATGACCATGGTCTCCGCACCGGCCACGCTCGCAGCCGCTCCCGCCCCCGTCAACACGGCCCCCGGCGCGCCCCGCCCACCCGCCCTCGTCGCCCCGCCGGAGGAATACTTGACAGGGGCAGGGGCACCAGTGGCTTTCCGCGCCCGACGCGAAGGAAGGGTGAACATGACCACGACCGTAGGACTTCTCTACCCGGGCCACGCCGCCGAGGACGACTTCCCACGGATCGAGATCACGCTGGACACGGACATCAGGCTGCCGCTGTTCTCCACCGAGACGGCCGAGGACTCCTACCGGCGGGGTTCCCTGCTGGAGTCCGGGGCGCCGGACCGGCTCGCCGAGGGCGTCGAGGAGCTGCGGCTCGCGGGCGCCGAGGCACTCGTCTGGGCGAGCCCCGGCGGCAGCTTCGCGTACGGCTGGGCGGGCGCCCACAACCAGATCGCCACGCTGGCCCGGAGCGCGGGCCTGCCCGCCTCCAGCACCGCCTTCGGCTTCGTCCACGCGGTACGGGAGCTGGGCGCCGGCCGGGTCGCGGTCGCCGCCGCCTGGCCCGAGGACATCACCGCGCTCTTCGCCGAGTTCCTGGTGGCGGGCGGCGTGGAGGCGGTGGCCTCCCGGAGCGCCGGTCTCACCACAGCCGCCGAGGTCGCGGCGTGGGAGCCGGGCCAGGTCAAGGAGCTCGCCCTCGCCGCTGACCACCCGGAAGCCGAGGTGCTGCTGCTCCCGGACGCGGCCCTGCACACGGCCGCGTCCATCCCCGAACTGGAGGAGGCGCTCGGCAAGCCGGTCCTCACGGCGAACCAGGTGACGGTCTGGGAGGGCCTGCGGCTGACCGACCGCCGCATCTGGGCCCCGACGCTGGGCACCCTCTTCGCCACCCGCCCGCCGGCCCCGGGCGCGGTGGAGCCGAAGGGCATCGAGGTACGGGAGTAGCCCGGACCGCCCCCTGACGGCTCTCCCGGAACAGGTCCCGGAATAAGCGGAGCCATCCTCCTGTTGTACGGCTCCGATACGCGTACGTACGACGAGCAGCACCGGGAGAGGGCCGACACGTGGACGAGATCCGAGGCGGGGACACGGGCGACGGGACGGACGGCGACGGAATCAGGGGTACGGCCGCCGGCACGGCCCCCGTACCGCTCTCCGTACTCGACCTGGTGACCGTGGGGCAGGGCCGCACCGCGACCCAGGCCCTGCGGACCGGCGTCGAGATCGCCCAGCTCACCGAGAGCCGCGGCTTCCACCGCTACTGGGTCGCCGAGCACCACTCCATGCCCGGGGTCGCCTCGTCCTCCCCGGCCGTGATCCTCGCGCACATCGCCGCCCACACCGACCGCATCCGGCTCGGCTCCGGCGGCGTCATGCTGCCCAACCACGCCCCGCTGGTGATCGCGGAGCAGTTCGGCACCCTGGAGGCGATGGCCCCCGGCCGCGTCGACCTCGGCCTCGGCCGGGCCCCCGGCACCGACGGCGCGACGGCCGCCGCCCTGCGCCGCAGCGACCGGCTCAACGAGGGCGCCGATGACTTCCCGCAGCAGCTGAGCGAGCTGATCCGGTTCCTGGACGACGACTTCCCCGACGGGCACCCGTACGCCCGGATCCACGCCGTACCGGGCCCGGTCCAGGCGACCGCTCCCGGCGGGGTGCAGTCCGCGCACCGGCCGCCCGTCTGGCTGCTCGGCTCCTCCGGCTTCAGCGCCCGGCTGGCGGGGACGCTCGGCCTGCCGTTCGCGTTCGCCCACCACTTCTCGGCGCAGAACACGATTCCGGCGCTCGACCTGTACCGGGAGTCCTTCCGGCCCTCGGCCGTGCTGGACGCCCCGTACGCCCTGATCGGCGTCTCCGCGCTGGCCGCCGCCGACGAGCGCGAGGCCCGCCGCCAGGTGCTGACCGGCGCCCTGTCCATGGTCCGGCTGCGCACCGGGCGCCCGGGGCTGATCCCGAGCCCGGAGGAGGCGGCCGCGTACGATTTCTCCCCGACGGAACGGGAGTTCGTCGACGGTTGGCTCTCCAACGTCATCCACGGCACCCCCGACGAGGTCCGCACAGGCCTGGACGACCTGGCCAAGCGCACCGGCGCCGACGAGCTGATGATCACCGCCAACGCGCACGGCGGCGACGCCCGGCTGCGCAGCTACGAGCTGATCGCCGACGCGTACGGGCTGCCGGACAACGGCTAACCCGCCGTCGGCCGGGCCGTGATCAGCGCCGCGATCAGCTCCGGCGCCACGGCCCGGGAGTACAGCCACCCCTGCCCCGTGTCGCAGCCGATCCGGCGCAGCCGCTCCGCCTGCCCGGCCGTCTCCACGCACTCCGCGGTGACGGTCAGGCCCAGGCGGTGCGCCAGCTGCACCATCGCCTCCACGATCGTCTCGTCGGCGGGGCTGGGGTGCGTACCGTCCTCGTACCGGAAGCCCTTCACGAACGCCCCGTCCAGCTTCAGTACGGAGACGGGCAGCCGGCTGAGGTAGGCGAGGTTGGAGTACCCCGTCCCGAAGTCGTCGATGGCGATCCGTACGCCCATGTCGCTCAGCGCCTGGAGGGCTCGCAGCGGGCGGCCCCCCGAGCCCATCACCGCCGACTCGGTCAGCTCCAGCTGGAGCAGCCCGGGGGCCAGGCCCGTCTCGTTGAGGATCTGCGCCACGTCCGCGACCAGGTCGGAGTCCCAGACCTGGCGTACGGCGACATTGACGCTGATGAAGAGCGCCGGTTCGTCCGGGTGGTCCAGCTGCCAGCGCCGCGCCTGCCGGCACGCCGTGCGCAGCACCCACTGGCCGAGCTGCACGATCGAGCCGTCCTCCTCGGCGATCCCGACGAACCGATTCGGTGAGAGCACCCCGAACTGCGGGTGGTTCCAGCGCACCAGCGCCTCCACCCCGCGCACCACCCCGTCCGCCATGCCGACCAGCGGCTGGTACTCCAGCGTGAACTCGCCGCGCTCCACGGCCGGCCGGAGCGTGGAGGACAGGGCCTGGCGGGTCATGCGGTGCGCGTTGCGCTCGGGGTCGAAGAGGGTCCAGCGGGCCCGGCCGTCGGCCTTCGCCCAGTACAGCGTGGTGTCGGCGGCCTGCATCAGACCGGTGGGCGAGGTGCCCGCCACCGGCCGCTCCACCACCCCGATCGACGCGGAGACGGAGAGCCGCTGCCCGGCCAGGTCGAAGGGGTGCTGGAGGGCGGTCAGGACCGAGCGGGCCAGCTCGGTCAGCGCCTCCGTACCGCCGGAGTCCTCCACCAGGATCGCGAACTCGTCGCCGCCCAGGCGTGCCACCAGCCGGCTGCCGCCCGGGTTGCGGCTCGCGTCGTTCTCGGCGCAGTCGGTGAGCCGCCCGGCGACGGCGGCCAGCAGCCGGTCGCCGATCCGGTGGCCGAGCGTGTCGTTGATGGCCTTGAAGCCGTCCAGGTCCAGATAGCAGAGCCCGATCCGGCCGTGCCGGGGGAGCATCGAGTCGTCCTGGTACGGCGGGGTCTCCAGGGCCACCGAGAGCCGCTCGAAGAACAGCGTCCGGTTGGGCAGCCGGGTCACCGGGTCGTGCATCTGGAGGTGGCGCAGCCGGTCCTGGAGCTCGCGCCGGTCGCTGATGTCCGCCACCGTCAGCAGGACCCGCGCGGGCTCCGCCGCCGACGTGCCCGTCATGGGGACGACGGTCACCTCGGCCCACAGGGTGCGCCCGTCGGGGTGTTTGAGCCGGCGGGTGCAGCGGAACCGGGAGCGGCGGCCCTGGAGCACCTCGCGGTAGGCGTGCCAGGTGCGGTCGTCGGAGGCCAGGTCGACCAGCTCGCACGCCTGCCGCTCGGCCAGGGCCGCGGACGTCGTGCCCAGGAGCCCGCCGAGGGCGGCGTTGGCCCGTACGACGTGTCCCCGGCCGTCCACGACGGCCATGGGGAGGGTGGCGGCGTTGAAGGCGGCGCGGTGGTCGCGCAGCTCGGTGGCGGCGGCGTCCGCCGCGCTCCGGAGCGCGGCGGCGACCCGTGCTGCCGGGCGGGACGTATGACGCTGGGTGACCGGCGTGTCCACGGCGTCCGGGGATGTGCCTGCCGGGGCCCGGGGCCCTTCGGAGGTTCCGCTCACCGCTCGCTCCCGCTGTGAAGGTTGTCGTGAACAGGTGGGGTCGGACAGAGCACCGGGTGGTGAACCCGTGAAGGGGCCCGATCCACGCGGGAAAGCGTGGTGAAGCATAGAGGGTGGCGCGTCGGGCGTTCCAGCTCGCATCCGGCCATGGCTCGACCGAACGGCCGGTCTGCGCCGTTCCAGTTTGCCCGCTCCTGATGGTTTCTGCGCGGTTCTGTTGCATCGGCTCGTCGATCCGGCCGATGGTGACGTTCCGTAATGGTGTGGGGTGTGGTGCCGTCGGCGCACTCGCGCTGCGGCCCGTGTGGCGCGTGTGACCCGTGTGGGGCAGCACAACAGGGCGCGTCGCCAGGAATCGGCACAGGGTGGACGAGACGTACCGCGTTCCCACCCGGAGGTCGATGTGCAGCGTGAGCCCGGACCCGGGGGAGCGGAGCGGCTGAAGCTGCGCAGTCTCGCGGCCGCCCTGACCTCCCTCCTGGCGCTCGCCGCCACCTCGCTCGCGGCCGGCCCCGCCGCGGCCGCCGTGCGGGACGCGGCCCCGTGCGCGCTCCCCAGGACGTCCGCCCACCACTCGCTGGGCCTGGACAGCTGGAACGGGGCCTACCCCCAGCCCGACCGGCGCCTCGACGCGGTGATGATCTTCCTCTCGTTCCCGGACTCGAGGCCCGTGCTCACCCCCGAAGTGCTGGCCGCCGACCACTTCCCCTCGACCACCCGCTTCTTCGAGCGCGCCAGCTACGGCAGATTCACCCTGCGCCCGCACCCGCGGCGGAGCTGGACGCAGATGCCGCGGGCCTCCACCTGGTACGGCATAGAGCGCGACTGGGACGCCGAGAAGCGCACCGCCTACCTGCGCGACGCGATCGCGGCGGCCGACGGGGACGTCGACTTCTCGGCGTACGACATCGTCTATCTGGTCGCCGACCCGAACGCCCCGGGCGTGGACTCCGACGCCACGAAGGTCGTCAACTTCGACCGGCCGCTGCGCGCCGACTCCACCGACATCCGGCGCGTGGTCACGGTCTTCGAGCAGCACCCGCCCGACCGCAACGTCCTCGCCCACGAGACCGGGCACGTCTTCGACCTGGCCGATCTCTACCACCGGCCCACCGACGGCAAGGGCGACTGGGACACCTACGTGGGGGACTGGGACGTCATGGGGAGCCAGTTCGGCCTGGCGCCCGACCTCTTCGGCTGGCACAAGTGGAAGCTCGGCTGGCTGGGCGGGCCCCAGGTCGTCTGCGTCCGCGGCTCGGCCGACCTCACCCTGGAGCCGGTCGCCGCCGCCCCCGTGCCCGGCGGGTCGATCGGGACCCGGCTCGCCGTCGTCCGGACCGGGGAGGACAGCGTCCTGGCCATCGAGGCCCGCGGCGCCACCGGCAACGACCGGGGGACCTGCACCGAGGGCATCCTGATCTACCGGGTCCGCAGCGGCACGGCCTCCGGCGGCGGCCCGGTCGAGGTGATCGACACCCACCCGGAGACCGGTTCCTGCTGGGACCGCTCGGTCTACCCGCCGCTCGCCGACGCCCCGCTCACGGAGGGCGAGACCTACACCGTGCCGGGCGAGCGCACCCGCGTGGAGGTCGCCGACCGTACGCCGTCGGGCTCCTGGACGGTCAGGATCACGGCCGGCGTCTGAGGCCGTGTACGTCACGGACACGAAGAAGCCCCCCGCTTCCGCGAGGGGCTTCTTCCGTCGGTGCGCCGTCAGGGACTCGAACCCCGGACCCGCTGATTAAGAGTCAGCTGCTCTAACCAACTGAGCTAACGGCGCCTGCTGACGTCGTAGACATTAGCACCCTGATCCGCCCGAGGAAAAATCGAATGCCCGGACCCCTGGGACACCGCCGACCGGCTCACCCGGACGCAGGCCCAGAGCAGCACATCGGGCCCGGGCAGCCACGGATTGCGGGTGTCGGGCGCCACCAGCCAGCGCGGCCCGGAACCGCCGGACGGGCAGGTCAGGGGCGGTACGGTGACGGCGTCGCCGGTGCCGTGACAGAGCAGCGGGGGCACCTCGCCGCGCTGCGGGCGGGACGTCTCCCCGCCGCCGGACCCCCACTCCTCCCAGGCCAGCAAAGAGGGCAGCCGCTGGGCCGTTCCGGGGGCGGCGAAGAGCAGCATCCGGCCCCGGTGCACGGCGACGGGACCGGTGCCGGGGCCCTCGGCCCAGAGCCGTTCCAGCATCCGCCGCCCGAACAGCGCGGGCACGTTGACGACGTCGAACTGGGAGCCGCAGGGCAGCACCCCGGGCGAGGACGGGCGCTCCTCCCACTGCGCGAGCGTGGAGCGCGGGTAGGCGGAGGCCCCCGCCAGCCAGGCGGCACCGGCGGCGGTCACCTGGGCGGCCTGCGCTCCGGTCCGGTCCCGCAGCAGGGCGAAGATGTCGACGGCGTGGGGCGCGGCTCCGCCGGCCTGCAGGGTCGTTTCGTCTTTCAGCCAAGCGCTCATGGAGAAAAGGTCTACCGGGAGTGACGGAGCTGATTCCGAGAGTTGCCGGAAACCGGGACAGGGCATGAGGGGAAGGAGTATCTTGCCCGACCGGAATATGCCACGGGACCTGACCTCCGGTGGGAGCTCCCACCGGAACGTCCGTGCGGCCGGGGCCGGGCGCCTGGAGCGCTGCTCGTTCCCCGCGCGTCCGTGAGCGCCCGTCGGTCGGCACGTACGAGACGGGCCCGGCGCGCATTCTGCGTGCCGGGCCCGTCAGTCTGTCACCTACGTGCGGGTCACTGACCCGCGGTCTTCTTCCTGCGCAGGAGGAACATCGCCGCGCCGCCCGCGGCGACGAGGGCTACTGCGACTCCCGCGATCAGCGGCGTGGTGCTGGAGCTGCCGGTCTTCGCGAGGTCACCGCCGCCCGTGGTGCCGCCGGTGGTGTCGCCGGTGGTCTCGCCGGTCGTGCCGCCGGTCGTGCCGCCGGTGGTGTCACCCGTGGTGCCGCCGGTGGTGTCCTCGGACGGGCTGGGGCTCGGGCTGGAGGGCGGGGTCTCGCCGCCACCGCTCGTGCCGGGGGCAGGGGTGCCCTGCGTCTCGCAGTCCAGGACTCCCTGGAAACGCTCCGAGAAGCCGTTCGGGCCGGTGACGGAGAAGTCGTATGCCTCGTCCTCACCGACCGGGACGGTCACGGTCTTGTTCTCGCCCGCACCGACGGAGTGCTCCGCTCCGGCGAGTTCGAAGGTGAAGGCGGTGTCGCCGGCGTTGCTGACCGTGACGTCGATGCCGCCCGCGGTGCAGTTCTTCTCCGCGGTGACCGAGGGGATGGCGCCCTTCGTGGCCCAGTTCGCGGTCGCGTCCGCGGTGATCGTGGACTCGGTGGAGCCGGCCAGGATCTGCGTCTGGCTCTTGCTCGCGCTGGCGAAGGCCCGGCCGACCGGAACCTGTGTGGTCGTCTTGGCCGTGAGCGAGGCCTTGCCGTCGGCGGTGCCCGCGGGCACGTCGAAGTACAGCTCGGTGCCGTTGACGGCAGACGTGACGGCCTGGCCGTCCTTGTCGGTCACCTTGACCCCGGCCGCCACGGCGTCCGCGTTGGCGGCGACGGATACCTGGTCGGCGTCGGTGTGCACGGTCACCGGGCCGAGCTTCTCGCCCGACTTGCCGGACACCGCGTTCGGGTCCAGGGTCAGCGAGGTCTTGGGCTCCTGGAGGTTCTGGGCCTGCGCCTCGAGCCAGTCCGCGAGCTTCTCGGCCTGTGCGTCCTTCGCCTCGACCTTCGCCCCGTCCGAGAACCGCCAGATGGCGACCTGCGTACCGGCGGCAGCCGTCCCGGGAGTCAGCTTTCCGGCGCCCGCCTTCTGGGCGAGCGCGTTCAGGTCGCCGGCCTGCGGGTAGGAGTTACGAAGGATCCAGAGGATCTTCCCGGCGTCCTTGTTGTCGCCGAGCGAGGTCTGGCCCCAGGGGGTCTCCAGATACTTCGCTTTCTTCAGAGTCGGGTTGTGGATGTCGATGCAGTACGTCTGCAGTCGGCCGCCGCCTTCGACGCTCAGCTCGAACAGGCCCGCGGAGACGTTCTTGGTCCCGCCGTTGCTGTTGTGGATGCGGGCGTCGTCGAACGTCTTCAGTCCGTCCAGAGTGGCGATGGCGCCACCCTGGTGGTGAACGTCCTGGCCATCGGCCGAGGCGCTGCCGGCCCCGGCGAGTGAGCCCAGGACCAACAGCCCGACCGTGGCCGCTGTTGTGGCTATCCGGCGGCCGACGGGTCCCCGCCGCGGCGCGACAGAAGCTGAAAAGGTTGTCAACACAGAAGTCCCCTCCGGTGCGACTCATCCTTAAGGCGCGTCAGATGCGCCACACGAGATACGTGGTGGGAGAGTCGCGAACACAGTCTCAAGTGCCCAGTGAGCACGCGGGGATCATATGAAGAGAGCGATGCCGTATGCCTCCCGGCAGCACGATCTGAGCGTTCTGAATCGGAATCGTTACCTCCGAAGAGGTGAGGTCTGGCGCCGTTCTCCGGAGGCCGGGGGCACGAGCCCGTACGTCCGACCAGCGGTTACGGTGCGGGGCGTGCCGCCCGGTCCGGCTCTCCTGGTGGGGCGAGGTCGTTGAGGGCGAGGTGCGTGAGAAACGGTCCTCGGGCACCCTGCGGACGAGATGTGCGACACGGGGAGCCGTTCGTGCGCGCGTCGAGTGCAACTCCGCCTCGAGCTCGGAGTCGGGCCTGTCGGTTCTCGGCTGCTCCCCGGACCGCACCGCGGTTAGCTGCGTCGCGGTGGGAGACCGTGAAATGCCAGGGGCCCTGAGTCAGTGGTGGACGACCGGGCGCTCGTAGCCGCCCGCTGATCCGGGAAGCGGACACCGCCTCTGCACGGCAAGTCGGTTCGCCCGAGGTGGATATGGAGCTCGAAGGCTTAACGGTAGGGAAACGCGTCGCGACGAATTACGTCGCCAACCGCTCCCGACGCGCGGAAACACCGGCGAATCGGCCCTCTGTTGAGGTCCGGTATGTGTCGGGAGGGGAGAGAAATCCTCGCGCTGCCGCATTCGGTAAGTGCGGCCGACTGAGGTCCGCCGAAGCCGTGGAGCTCTGACGGAACCACTTCCCCGAAGGGGAGGCGCGCTGCCGTCCGATCGTGATGAAGATCACCGGTCGGCCTCAAAGGCATCTCTGGACCGAATAGTTGATCGGGTGTCAGTGTGTGACTGTCGCCTCGAACAGGTGGGCGAATACTGGGGGGATCATCAATGCGAAGACGTATCCATCACTCTGCGGCGATATCCGCACGTAAGGTCGGCAGGGCGCGGCGGTTGGGTGCCTTGGCCATTCCGCTTTCCGTTCTGCTGCTGGCCGAAGCGGGAATAGCCGCTGGTGCCGCTGTGGCGGTTGACGACACCCGAAGCCAAAAGGTCTCCGATGCCGCGGCGCCACGGGGAGTGGCCGAAGCTCAGGACGAGGTCTCGGCGCGCGCAGCCGCCGCCGCTCAGGAACGCCAGATAGAGGTTCTCGGCGCGCGCACCGAGAACACGACTCTCTGGGCCAACCCCGACGGGACCATGTCGCAGGAAACCCATGCCGGACCGGTCAGGTTCCGCAAGGGGAAGACCTGGGTCAACATCGACGTCGACCTGGAGAGGGCCGAGGACGGCTCGGTGCGGGCCAAGAGCCATCCGCGGGGCCTTGCACTGGCCGGCCGTACCGGCTCCACCGGCGGTGACCTGGTGACACTCGGCACCGGTGCGCACGAGGTCAGCCTCGGCTGGCAGGGCGCGCTGCCTGCCCCTGTTCTCCAGGGAAACAAGGCCACCTACGTGGACGTCCGGCCCGCCACCGACCTGGTGGTCGAGGCGACCAGGACGGGATTCGAGCAGTATCTGGTGGTCAAGGACCGCTCCGCGGCCGACGCGGCGGCCCGTATCACCCTTCCGCTCTCGGCGAAGGGCTTGAACACCACGCAGAACGCGGACCGGTCCGTCACGTTCACCGACGTCAAGACCAAGAAGACCGTGGGCAGACTCCCCGCCCCGGTGATGTGGGACGCCTCCCGTAACAAGCAGGGCCTCGCGGCCACCAACCGCGCCGCTGTGGCCCTGCAGGTCGCCGGGCAGGGTGAGGAGCTGGAACTGCGCCTCACCCCCGACCGGGAGTTCCTCGCGGACGAGGACACGCAGTACCCCGTGACCATCGACCCCGCGGTGTTCTTCGGCACCAACTTCGACACCGCCGTACGCGGCGGGGTGACCGAGGACCTCTCCGCCTCCATCGACCTGCCGGTCGGCCGGGAGTACGGCAAGCAGGCGGCTCGCTCCTTCGTGCACTTCCCGAGGAACTTCGTCGTCTCGGGCAAGGAGATCCTCAACGCGGAACTCAACCTCTACTCGGTCTGGTCCGACTCCTGCGAGCCCAGGTCGTGGGAGCTCTGGGACACCGGACTGACGTCGAGCGCCACGCGCTGGAGCAACCAGCCCGCCTGGCGTTCGAAGGTCGCGACGTCGACGAGGACCCTCGGCCACTCACCCGCCTGCGGAGCACAGTGGATCCAGACGGATGTCACCGGTCTCGTGAAGGAATGGGCGGTGGCGGACCGCGCCGAGAACTCCATCGGCATACGCGCCACCGACGAGGCCGACACCAAGGCGTACAAGATCTTCGCCTCCAGTGACGCGCCGGCCAACGGACCGTCGCTGCTCGTCACGTACGAGGTTCCGGCCGACCCCGTCAAGGATCACGTCACCTACTGGAACGACGTCCTGCAGGCGACCTACCGTCAGATCGGTGGAGCTCCGGGGCCACTGGCCCGGGCCGGTGCGATGATGCACGGCGCGATCTACGACGCCGCGAACTCCGCGCAGTGCGCACAGGGCTCCGCGAAGTGCTTGGGGGACGCCTATCTCATCAAGGTCGCCTCGCCCGGTGAGCTGCCGGACATCAACAGCGCCATCGACCACGCGGCCTTCGACGTTCTGCGATCGGTGTACCCGCAGCTCAACTTCGACCAGGAGATCGCGGACGCTCGCGCTACCATCCCCGCCGGGGTCACCGGCGCGCAGCGGGCAGCGGGTTCCTCGGTCGGACAGCAAGCGGCAGCGGCCATGATCGCGGACCGGCAGAACGACGGCGCCACGAGCAATACCGCCTACACGCCCAGCACCGCTCCGGGGCAGTGGCGCCCCACGGGGAGCGGTACCGCGGCCACCCCGGGCTGGGGCCTGCTCAAGCCGTTCGGTATGGCTTCCAGTTCTCAGTTCCGTCCTCAGAGCCTGCCCACGCTCGCCGGCAGCTCCGAGGTGCTCACGAGCGCGGAGTACGCCAGGCAGGTCAACCAGGTCAAGTCCCTGGGCAAGTCCGACTCGACGCAGCGCACCGCAGATCAGACACGGGCGGCCCTCTTCTGGGCCAACGACCTGGACGGCACCTACAAGCCCCCGGGCCAGCTCTTCGAGTTCACCCAGACCGTCTCGCGTGACCGGGGCCTGTCGGTCACCGCGAACGCCAAGCTCTTCGCGCTGACCGCCTTCTCCATGGCGGATGCAGGCATCGTCGCGTGGGATGCCAAGTACCGGACCGACCTCGATCTCTGGCGTCCGGAGTCCGCGATCCGGCTCGACGGCGATGGCAACGCGGCCACCGTCATCGACCCCAACTGGCAGCCGCTCTCGCAGGACCGCAACGGTCAGCACTTCTCGCCGCCCTTCCCCGCCTACGTCTCGGGGCACGCCACCTTCGGCGGCGCCTGGGCGAAGGCCATGGAGCAGTGGTTCTCCACCGACGATGTCACCTTCACCGCCTCCACCGAGGACCCGAACGCAGTCGGTGTGACACGGACGTTCAACAGCTTCTCGGCCGCCGCGGACGAGAACGCCATCGGCCGTGTGTGGCTGGGTGTCCACTACGACTGGGACGGCACCGAGGGCGTTTCCTCCGGCGCCGACGCGGCAGCCTACGTCACCGCGAACGAGGTGAGGAGCAACACCTCGTCCACATGGGTCGCGTACGAGACTCTGAAGAACCTCGGCGGCTGTGAGGCGCTGGGCGACAAGCTGGTCGCCGAGCACCGCTGGACCACGTACCAGTGTGTGCGAGTCACCACCGCGAACACCGACCACGCGCTGTCTGTGAAGTAGCCGCCCCACCTCCAGGAAGGAACAGAAGCAATGCGTCTGTTCGACAAGACACTTGGCACGTGGTCACGGGTCGCGGTCGCGCTGGCCGCCGCAGTGGTCGTCGGAGCCGTCGCCGCTCCCCTCTCCACGGCCGACCCCAAGCCGGAGGGCTCGCAGGCGGCAGCTGGCGGCGCCCCCGATCGGCTCCTCGCGACCCCCGAGGTGCCACGAGTCTCCGACGGCTCCTACTCGGGCTTCCAGTTCTGTGGAATCCCGGACAGCCCGCCGCAGGTCACGACGGACCGGCCGAGTCTCGCGGCGACTCTCGAATCGGTGGCGCCCCCCGGGTCCGTCGAGCCGCCCGAAGACGCGGCTCGGTCCGGCCGCAAGGTCGTCTTCGAGGTGACCGAGGCGGACGGCAGGCCCGTCCTGACCGAGAACACCAGAACCGAGGCCAGTCACACGGCTGTTTACCAGATCCCCGAGGCCAAGCTCTCCAGCGGTGACTACCGCTGGAGAGTACGGGTCCAGGACGGTCCGGCCATCTCGCAGTGGACCGCGTGGTGCGACTTCTCCGTGCGTTTGGCGGGCTAGGGTCTTTCGTTTGGATCAGGCCCGCAAGCCCGGCGTGATCCAAACGAGAGGCCCAGTCCGCCAGACAACGGCTCAGGCCCCCGCGCTTCGGCTCGGGGGCCTGAGCCGTTGATCGCACTGCCGCACCGGGAGGTTCCGAGATCTCCGGCGGAGTGGAGCTCAGGCGGTTGACGCGTCCAGCAGGGACCGCCCGAACTCGATCATCTTCTTCGCGTAGTCCTCGGTCCACTCCGCGCGTTCCGCGACGTCCGCCGCCGTCAGCCGGTCGAACCGGCGCGGATCGGCGAGCTGCGCCGCCGCCATCGCCTGGAACTCCACCGACCGGTCCGTCGCCGCGCGGAAGGCCTGTGTCAGCTCGGTCGCGCGGGCCAGCAGCTCGCGGGGATCGTCCATCGACTCCAGGTCGAAGAAGTGCTCCGGGTCGGCCACCGCCTCCGACGGCTCGAAGAGCAGCGGCGCGGGGCGCAGCCGCTGCCGTTCGTTCCGCTCGGACTGTGTCATGTGCTGTTCCTTCCTCTGGCGGCCCCGGACGGCCACCCTCCATTGTCCAACCCCGCGCAAGAGGGCCGCAGGGCTTTGGGCCCTCAGGTCGCCTGCGGCCGCCACCGCACCCGGTGCTCGGCGAGGTGGGCCAGCACCGCGTGGTTGGCCTCCCAGCCGTCGGGGAACTTCACCGTGACGCCGAGCTGGACCGGCTCCGTGGACGGGTGCTCGTCCAGCAGGTCCGCCACCCCTTCCCGGCACACCACGATGCAGGCGTGGCGGTGGCGCGAGGCCAGCACGCACAGGCGGCCCGTCTCCAGGTGGAAGGCGGTGGCGTCGGGGCGGCCCGACAGCGGGTGCAGGACCACCGTGACGTCGAACTCGCGGCCCTGGAGGCGGTTCGCCGTGTCCACCGCCACCCCCGTGACGCCCAGCTCGGCGAGGGCCGCCCGCACCGCCGCCGCCTGGTCGCGGTGGGCCGTACCGACCGCCACCCGGTCCGCCGTCACCGGCACGGGCTCCTCCGCCCGCTCGCTGGTGGCGACGCCGCCCCGGTCCAGCAGCCGCCGGACCACCAGCGCCACCGCCCGTACCGCCTCGGGGTCCGTACGCGGGGTGTGCCGGGCCGGCAGCTCCAGCAGCCCCCACCCGGCCTCGGCCGCCTCGTCCAGCACCCGGTCCGGGCCCGACCCGTCCGAGGGCACCCCGAACGAGAGCTTCCGGTCCCCGTGGTCCGTACCGCTGCGGAACGGCGTGTACGGGTAGAACGCGTCCGACACCAGCGGCGCCGCAGACGCCGGGAGCCGCCAGGAGACCGGCAGCCGGTGCTGCGGCAGCTCCGGGTTGTGCGCGAGCAGCGTGGAGACCGCGCTCGCCGACGGGTCGTAGCTCAGCCCGGCCCACTGGTCCGCGCCCACGATCGAGAACGGGTCCAGCTGCCCCGGGTCCCCGACGAACAGCGCCCGCTCGAACAGCCCGGCCACGGCCAGCAGTGCGTCCGAGCGCATCTGGTACGCCTCGTCGACGATGGCGTGCCCCCACGGCTCCACGTTCTTCACGTGCGCCCACTTGGCGGCCGTCGAGATCACCACGTCCAGCCCGGCCAGATCGGCCGCCTTCGCCGACTTCGTCACGTTGTCGAGGCCGTCCAGCACCTTGTCGTACGGGTCGGAGTCGCTGCTGTGCAGCCGGCCCACCGGAAGCTCCGGGTCCTTCTCCGCGAGCCGCACCACCAGGTCGTCGACCTGGGCGTTGGTCTGCGCGATCACCATCAGCGGGTGCCCGGCGGCGGCCAGCTCCAGGGCCGCCCGGACCACCAGGGTCGACTTGCCCGCGCCGGGCGGGGAGTCCACGACGATGCCGCGGGCGGAGCCGCGCAGGGTGTCGTCGAGGATGGCCCCGGTCGCCCGCGCCGCCTCCGCGCCGGGGTCGAAGACGGTCCTCACAGCGGGCCCTCCGTGGTGACGGGGGTCGAGGTCACAGCAGGTCCTCCGGGGTCACGGGGTCGGGGTGCTCGGCGCGTGTGGCGGCGTCCGCGCCCGGCGGGCCGCCGTGGGTCCACGGGGTTTCCTCCGGGTCGGGCAGCTTCGGGCCGCCGCGCTGGTCGTGCTCGAACAGGGTCCAGGCGATCCGCTCACCCGGCTCCGGCAGCGAACCGGGCGCGGGTTCCTTGCCCCGCCCCATCCGGTCCATGATCCGCAGGACCATGACCACGTCACCGTCACCGTCGCCGGCGTTCTCGGAGACGTACCGCACGAACTCCGCCGTCTGCGGCTTGCCGTCCAGCGAGCGGTACACCTTGGTCCGCTCGCCCAGGTGCGGCCGCTCGTCCGTGCGGAGGGTGACCAGCGGGCGCGGGGACGGCCGTCTGGACTCGGTGTACGCCATCTCGACGTCGGTCACGTCCGCCAGGAAGGCCTCGCCCGCCAGCCGCCGCCCGGCCAGCACCAGCGGGTCGTCCAGCGCCTCCTGGGCTTCCAGCTGGGCCTGCGCGGTCTCGCGGGAGGCCAGCTTCTGCGCGGCGGTCACCGCGTCGTCGCGGCGCGGCTGCGGCGGCTCGCCGGAACTCACCCGGTCCCGGTGGGCGGTGAAGGACCAGCGGTCCCGGGTCCAGCGGTCCTCGGCCCGGGCCCCCTCGGGCAGCTCCCGCAGCAGGTCGAGCCCCTGCCACACCTTGTCCCAGGTCGGCAGCATCACCTTCGCGAGGAGGGAGCGGATCTCGCGCTCGGCGTTGCTCAGCTCGCCGAGCCGCCCGTCCGCCGCGAGCCCGTCCTCGGCCGCCGCGAGCGCCGCTCGGGCCCGGTCGTACGTCTCGATCGCCGGGGCGAGGAGCCGGTTGTCGAAGGCCGGGTCGGTGGCGGGCCCGGCGGGCGGGCAGAGGAGCTGCCCGTGCTGGTCGCGGCCCAGCTCGGCCGTGAGGGCGGCCTCCGCGCCGGATGCGTTCTGCGGCGGGTCGATCCAGGCGAGCAGCGCCCCCAGGTGCTGGTCCTCCAGGCTGCTCTGGCCGGTCGCCCAGTGCCGGTTCAGCAGGTCCGTGGCGGCGAGGAGCAGCGAGGAGCCGGGCACCCGGGCCCGCTCCCCGTAGTGCGTGAGCCAGCGGCCGAGCAGGGGGACGCGGGCCGGGGCCGGGTACGGCGTCTCCGGATCGTCCTCGGCGGTCCGGCGGAACCGCATGGACCGGCCCAGCAGCCGGACGAACTCGATGCCCGCCCGGCTCGGCACGATCAGCTGGGGCGCGTCCGTGCAGAGCTCGACCTCGACCTTGGTCCTCTTGCCGGTCGCCGGGTCGGTCTCGTTGCGCTCGGCGGGCTCGACCACGTCCGCGTACGCCTCGATGTGCGGAAGCACCGCTTCCGCCAGCTCGGCCAGGAACGCGAACCGCAGGTCCCGGTCGCGCGGCTGGGCGACGGCCAGCAGCCGGGGCGCCTCGCGGTCCGTGCCGACCAGGGCGCCGAGCGGGGCCCCGGCCTCCCCGGCGGTGGTCAGCGGCACGATCACCAGGGGCCGGTCGGTGAGGTGGCGGTGGCGGACGGTGGCCAGCGGCTGGGCGCGGCCCGAGTCGACCGCCTCCAGCCGGGCGAGGGTGGTGATCAGCGACATGCGGCGACACCCTCCGGAGCCTGGGCGCGCAGGGCGGCGGCACTCTCCAGCGCGTCGGCACGCAGGTCGGCGGCCCGGCGCAGGGCGGCCACGGTCGGGTCGGCGGGGTCGCCCTCCTTGCCCGCGGCGGCGGCCAGCACCCCGGCGACCGTGGTCAGCCCGCCCAGCTCCCCGCGCACACTCCGCCCGAGCGTCGCCACGGCCCCCTGGGCCCGGGACCGCGCCCGGCAGTGGAAGGCCAGCTCGCAGGCGGCCAGGCACTCGGGGGCGTAGGCGGCGGTGACGGAGGAGACGGCGGACTCCAGCTCCTGCGGCGAGCACGCCGGGTCGAACGTCGTCCCCTCCGGGAGGGCGTCCGCGATGTCCTCGATGCGGGTGAGGCGGGTCAGCTGGCGGCGGGTCACGGCGCGCTGCTTGCGTACGTCGACGACGGAGGCGGTCGGCAGGTTGGAGAAGTCCTTCGGGCAGACCAGCAGCACCCGGTGGCCGACCTCGGCCCCCTCGGTCACCGCGGCGACCCGCTCCAGCGCCAGCACGTACACCGCGGCCTGGCGGGCCGCGGCCCCGACCTTCGCGGCGTCGGCGGAGGCGTCGATCATCGGGAACGACTTGATCTCGACGACGGTCCAGCGGCCGTCGGGGTGCACCACCACCGCGTCCGGCTCCAGATAGGCGGGGGAACCCGCCACCTCCAGGGCCAGCATCGGGTGGTCCAGCAGCGCCCAGCCGCCCGCCGCCGTCGCCTCGCGCAGCGCGAGCGCGGTCCGCGCGGCCCGGCCCTCGGGACCGGCGGCGCTCAGGTCGGGCGTGGAGACGTCCCCGGCCGGGGCGGGGGAGCCGCCGAGCCGCTCGTACATCAGACGCAGCAGCTCGGTGCCGCCGTCGGCCTTGACCTTGGCCTCGAAGGCGTTACCCCGCATGAAGGCGAACTGGGACTGCCCGAAGGGGGCGGGGGAGCCGAGCGCGGTGGCGAGCACACCCTTGTCGACCCCGGCGCCGTCGAGCAGGGCGCGGCGTTTGCAGCCGGGGTTGGCGGCGAGAGCGGCGAGCGCGCGGGCGTCGAGCGGATGCGGGGCGACGGAGGGGCCGCGCAGCTCAGCGAGCCGCTGCCGGAGCGTCGTCGGCCGAGGCTGTCGCGCCGTCGGCTGCCGCGTCGGGGGAATCTGCGGAGGAGGTCCGCTGGCCGGGGATTCGCTCACCCGCGGAAGTCTTGCATCCGGCACTGACAATCGGGGACTTCACCGGCTCGGAGGTGGTGCGCACGGTGGCGAAGGCGGTCCCCAGACGCCCCTTCACCCGGTCGGCCAGCCGCATGACCGGCCTGGTCAGCAGGGCTCCGAGCCCCATCACGGCGCCGCCGGCGACCGCGTCCAGGAAATAGTGGTTGGCGGTGCCCATGACGGTGACCGTGGTCACCAGGGGGTACGCGATGCCGGCGGCCCGCAGCAGCGGATGCCGGGTGTGGCGCCACAGGAGGATGCCGCACCACAGGGACCAGCCGACGTGCAGGCTGGGCATGGCCGCGTACTGGTTGGTCATCCCGCTCAGCCCGCGTGGGGCGCTCGCGCCGGCGCCCCACCAGCCGTACGCGCTGTACTGCGCCATCGTGTCGACGAAGCCGTGGCTCGCGTCCAGCAGCCGGGGCGGGCAGGTCGGCACCAGGGTGAAGCCGATC
The DNA here is from genome assembly GCF_001905595.1 of Streptomyces sp. CB00316. Taxonomy (GTDB): domain Bacteria; phylum Actinomycetota; class Actinomycetes; order Streptomycetales; family Streptomycetaceae; genus Streptomyces. The sequence continues at coordinate 226,575 of NZ_LIXI01000001.1, forward strand.
AGGCCGAGCAGGGTCGAGTTCATCAGCCAGACCCGGGCCGCCCGGTACGCGGCCGATCTGCGCCGGAACATCCAGACCAGGATCGCCGGGGTGACCAGGTAGTGCAGGGAGGCGTACGCGAAGTCGGCGGGTATGCCTATGGAGGGGGTGCTGGTGAAGAGACGATTCAGCGGGTGCTCGGCGTTGAGATGGAACGCCTGCTCGAACCGGAGGATCGCCAGGCCGTTGTCGACCGCCGTCGACACGTCGCCGCGCACGAGGAGGCGGCCCACCGAGTAGAAGCCGTACACCACCGCGATCAGTGGGAGTTCCGTCCACCAGCGGGGCCGGTGACCGGTCGCGGGCAGGGCGGTGGCGTGCGGCATCCGGTGGCTCTCCCCATGTTCATGCGGCCGACGGCGGGCGTTCAACCGTAAGGCGGAGGTAAGCCGCCGACGCCCCCGGGGGTCCCCTTCCGGACGTCCCCTACGCAACCTGCCCCGTCGTGGCTCCGGCACCGCGGCGGAGGGTCGCTCGGAGAGGGACGTCGCCACCGCCCCGGAGGTTGCCTCGCGAGGCGGTGCGGGATGATTGAGGGCCCAGCACCACCGTTCCAGGGAGAGCCTTCATGGCACCGCGCATCCTGCTCGCTCGGCATGGCCAGACCCAGTGGTCGGTCCAGGGCAACCACACCGGCAGGACGGACATCCCGCTCCTGGACACCGGCCGCGAGGGCGCGAAGCTGCTCGGCGAACGGCTGCACCGGGCGCCGTGGGGCGGGCTGCCCGGCGTCGAGGTCCGCACCAGCCCGCTCGTCCGGGCCTCCGAGACGTGCGAGCTCGCCGGGTTCGGGGAGCGGGCGGAGCCGTGGGACGCGCTGATGGAGTGGGACTACGGGGCGTACGAGGGGCTGACCCCGGCGCAGATCAAGGCGGACCGGCCGGACTGGCTGATCTGGCGCGACGGGGTCCCCGAGGGAGAGAGCCTCGCGGAGGTCACCGCTCGCGCGGACGAGGTGGTGGAGTGGGCGCGCTCGGCGGACCGCGACGTGCTGGTCTTCGCCCACGGCCACATCCTGCGCGTCCTCGCCGCGCGCTGGCTGGGCGAGGACGTCTCCTTCGGTGCGCGCCTGCGCCTGGAGCCGACGTCGCTGTCGGTGCTGGCGTGGGCGTACGGGCTGCCGGCGCTGGAACGCTGGAACGACACGGGTCACCTGGAGCGGTAGGGCCCGCCCGGCGCCTTTGCAAGCCGTCCTGCGACCGCGTGAGCCCGTTCCGGCGACTTCTCAAGCCCGTCCGGCGCTTGAGGACGGAACCCCGGGCGCACGCGAGCCCGCCGCCGGACGGGCTGGGAGGGACCCCGGACGGGCCGGATGCGGCGACCCCTCAGGCGGAGAGGGACTCCCGGTGGCGGGTCAGGAAAGACGCCGCCGCCGACACCCCACCCGCCCGGGCCTCCAGCACCCGGACCGCCCCCGCCACCATCCCCCGGATCCGCGAGGACTGGACCCGGTCCAGCAGGTCCAGGACCTGGTGGCCCGTCGCCGCCGCCTCCTCCACCCGGCCCGCCCGTGCCAGGTCCCCGGTCAGCTGCGCCCGGTACAGCGCCAGGTTCCGGGTGAAGTGCGCGTCCTGGAGCGCCGCCGCCCGCCGCCCGTGCCGCGCCGCCCGGGACCAGTCGCCCAGCGCAGACCAGCACTGCGCCTCCAGCAACTCCAGCTCCGCCTCCCGGAAGAAGCTCATCCACTCCGGGTCACCCCCGGCGGCCCCCCGCTCGAACGCCGCCCGGGCCCGCCCGATCGCCCGGTCGCACCCCGTACGGTCCCCGAGCCCGGCTCGGCCCCCCGCCTCCCGCAGCGCGAGCAGCGCCAGCAGCCGGGGCGAGCCCAGCGTGCGGGCCGCCCGCTGCCCGGCCTCGGCCGCCCGTACCGCCTCCCGGGGCCGCCCCGCGTCCCGGGCCAGGAACGACGTGTTGCAGAACGCGTGCGCCTCAAGGCCCGCGTCCCCCGCCAGCCGCGCCGTGGCCAGCGCCTCCGCGTAGTGCGAGCGCGCGTCGTCGAACCGCCCCGAGTCATGGGCCAGCCACCCCACCGAGATGGCCAGCTCGCCCGCGCCCGCGTGCAGCCGGTCCGCGGTCGCCCGCCGCGTGGTGGTCCCGGCGTCCAGCAGCTCGTACGCCGCCCGCAACGGCCGCGAGGCCTGCCGGTAGAGCCCGTCCGCGCCGTGCCGGTCGTCCAGCACCCGGATCCGCCGTACCGCCTGCTCGACGGCGTCCACCTCGCTCTCACCGACCCGGCGCTGCGCGGGCAGGGAGACCCTGGCGGCGGAGGCGGGCGCCCCGCCCAGACCCAGGGAAGCGGCGGCCACGGTGGCCGTGCCGCTCATCATGAACACGCGACGCAGCACATCGCTCTCCTCGTCGGTGGGGGCGGTCTCATCGGTGGTGCGGTGCAGAGGCGCGGCGGGCCCGGGCGGCGGCGGCTCGGAGACGACCCGCGCCCCCCGCCCCCGTACGCTCTCGCGGGCCGAGAACCCCAGGTCGGCCAGGGAGGCCCCGGGGAACATGTGCAGGAAGACCCGTTCGTACGCGTAGTTGGGGCAGCGGATCTCCCCGGACTCCACGCGTCCGATGTACCGGGCATCGCACGCGACCTGCTCACCGATCTCACGCGCCGCCCTGCGGACCGCGGCCGCGAACTCTCCTGCGGAGCGCTGTCCGCGCAGCTGGCGGAAGACGAGGTTGGGAACTGCCCCTGTCGACACCATGGCCGGCCCCTCTCTGGTGCAAGCCGGGTTCTGCTTTCCGGTGTCCCGGCGGAGCAAGAACGTACCTGCTGTGACAGGGAACATACGTGATTATTCGTGGTATATAGGGGCATCTCGCCCGTGATCCGCCATGAACTGCCACCCTTTGCGGCGGTGTGATCCCGTAGCCCTTGACGCTCCGCCGCCGTTGGTCCATGTGGATACGGAGTGTGGCTCCGTTCGGCGATGAGAGGAGGGGTTCCCTTGTTGCACATCGGCATGGAGACCGGCTCACGGACGACCGCGACGAACCCGACGACGACCACGACCCCCACCACGGACCCCGCACCGGCACCCGTAGCCGCGGACCAGCCCTGCGACCTCGTCACCGTCCCCGCCCGCCAAGGGCTGGAGGCCGTCGACATCCTCCGGCGCGGCCGGGACAACGAGGCCGTCGGCCCGGTCCTCCACAACGGCGTCTGCGACACCCTCGGCTTCCTCGTCCCGCCCGGCACCGCCGACGCCTGGGACGTACCGGGCAGCGCCTGTACGCGGACCGACGGCCGCGGCCTGCGCCTCCCCACCACCCCGCCCGCCGCCGGTTCCGGCTGGCTGCTCCCGCCCGCCGAGGACGCCCCGGTCACCGACCCCGCCGCACTCCGCGCCGCCCTCGACCAGGCGGCCCGCCTGCTGGAGGCTGCCGACGGCTGCCGATGAGCCTCCCCCGGCGCTGCGCCCATAATGGCCTGACGGGCGGACACCTCCGCCGCTGCCGGTATCCCGGGCCCCGACCAGCAAGGACCAGCGCACGTGGCACGTCGAGGAGCGCCGACCGGGGGCAGGAAGGACCGCCGAGGCGCGAGCCGGGCCGAGCGCGAACCCTTCTCCGGCCCCGTCGACAGCGGTCTCGCCGAGCTCATACCCGACCGGGAGCGCCCGGACGGCTGGACGCTGCTGCTGGACGGCGCCCCGCAGTCCCACGTGGACCTCGGCGACCCCGCCCACCTCTCCTTCGCCTACCAGCGCCGGCTCGGCCACATCATCGACCTCGCCGCGCCCCCGCTCCAGCCCTTGAACGTCCTGCACCTCGGCGGTGGCGCCTTCACCCTCGCCCGGTACACCGCCGCCACCCGCCCCCGCTCCACCCAGCAGGTCGTGGAGGTCGACGCGGCCCTCGTCCAGCTCGTCCGCGACCGGCTCCCGCTGGACCCGCAGGCCCGCGTACGGGTCCGGGCGCTGGACGCGCGCGAGGGGCTCGGCAAGTTCCCGGACGGCTGGGCGGACCTGGTCATCGCGGACGTCTTCAGCGGGGCCCGTACCCCCGCCCACCTGACCTCCGCCGAGTTCCTCACCGAGGTACGCCGGGTCCTGAAGCCCTCGGGGCAGTACGCCGCGAACCTCGCCGACGGGCCCCCGCTCGCCCACCTGCGCGGCCAGGTGGCCACGGCCGCCGCCGTCTTCCCCGAACTGGCGCTCGCCGCCGATCCCGTGGTCTGGCGCGGCCGCCGCTTCGGCAACGCGGTCCTGCTCGCCTCCGCGCTGCCCCTCGCCGTCGCCGAGTTCACCCGCCGGGTGGCGAGCGACCCGCACCCCGGCCGGGTCGAACACGGACGGGCGCTCACGGACTTCACCGGGGGCGCGGCGGTCGTCACCGACGCGGCCTCCAAGCCGTCACCGGCCCCCCCGCCGTCCGTCTTCGAGAAGTCGTGAACGGCTCACGGTTCGACGACCTGCACCGTCGGCGGCGTCCCGTTCCACGTGCAGAACACCGAGTACGTCTTGCCGTCCACCCCGCCCCCGTCGCTGAAGTCCACCCGGATCCAGGCGTCGTTCGTCCACACCTGCATCGACCAGCCCGGCTCGGGGGTCGCCGAGACGAGTTTCGCCGAGCTCTTCCCCAGCTCGAACACGACCCGGCCGCCGTCGGTGCGGTACCCCTTCACCTCACCGGAGTTCGCGGCGGGCTCGGGGGAGGCCGGAGGGGGCGCCGGGGCGCTGGACGGCGTACGGGAGGGGCGTGCGGCCGACGGCGACGGGCTCGCACTGCTGCCGCCCGCCGAGAGGGAGGGGGAGGGTGACGGCGAGGGGCGGTGCGTCGAGGAGACGAGCGGCTCCTCGGTGGACTGCCCGATCCGCTGAGGGGCCCCCGCGCCCACGGAGATGGGCACGGCCCGGGGCGGGTCGTACGCCGTCCCCGTCATGACCGTGTGCACACCCCACCACGACAGCGTGACCGCCGCGCCGGTGGCGAGCAACCACGCGAGCGCGTGTACGAGTCCTCGTTGCATCCGGGACATCCTGCACCACCCGGACCTGGACTGTCCCCCTCCGGTACCGTCCGTTCCGCCTCGGACCGCCCTCGTCTTCCGCCTCGGATCGTCTCCCGTTCCGCCTCGGACTGCCTCCTGATTCCGGCTCGTGTTCCGGCCTTTGCGGAGGATTCCGGCGAGGTGGGACGGGGCAGGGACCCGGCCCGGCCGTATGGCGTACGGTGCCGCCCATGGCAAGTGTGCTCGTGGTCGAGGACGACCAGTTCGTACGTTCCGCCCTCATCCGGCACCTCAGTGAGGCCTCCCACACGGTACGGAGTGTGGGCACCGCGCTCGAAGCGCTGCGCGAGGTCGCGCACTTCCGCTTCGACGTGGTCATCCTCGACCTCGGGCTGCCCGACCTGGACGGCGGCGAGGCGCTCAAGATGCTGCGGTCCATCACCGACGTCCCGGTCATCATCGCCACCGCCCGGGACGACGAGAGCGAGATCGTCCGGCTGCTCAACGACGGCGCCGACGACTACCTGACCAAGCCCTTCTCCGTGGAGCACCTCTCCGCCCGCATGGCCGCCGTGCTGCGCCGCTCCCGCGCGGCCGGTGACCAGGCGCCGCCGCCCCGGATCATCCGCGTCGGCGGGCTCGCCATCGACCCGCTGCGCCGCCGCGCCGAACTCGACGGCGCCGAACTCGACCTGACCCGGCGCGAGTTCGACCTGCTGACCTTCCTGGCCGGGCGCCCCGGGGTCGTCGTCGCCCGCAAGGAGCTGCTGGCCGAGGTCTGGCAGCAGTCGTACGGCGACGACCAGACCATCGACGTCCACCTCTCCTGGCTCCGCCGCAAGCTCGGTGAGACCGCCGCCCGGCCGCGCTACCTGCACACCCTGCGCGGCGTCGGCGTGAAGCTCCAGCCGCCCGCCGACACCCCGCACCCCGACGCCCCGGCCCCGGAGCCGCCCGCATGAGGTGGGCCCTGGTCAAGGTGTGTCTGGCGGTCACCGCGATGGTCGTCATCGCCTTCGCCGTGCCGCTCGGGCTGGTCATCCGGGAGATGGCCAGCGACCGGGCCTTCTCCGACGCCGAACGCCAGGCCGCGATGATCGCCCCGGCGCTCTCCATCACCACCGACCGCGAGGAGCTGACCCGGGCCGTCCTCTCCACCGAGCCGGGCGACCGGGGCCGGCTCGCCGTCCACGTACCGGCCCCCGCGAAGGCGGCGGACGGAACCGGGGGCGAGGCGCTGGACATCGGCACCCGGCGGGCGAGCCCCAAGGACGTCGCGACCGTACGGAAGGCCGGGCGCGCCTCCATCACCGAGGTCACCGGCGGCTTCGCCCTGCTCCAGCCCACCGCGCTGTCCACCGGTGACATCGCCGTCGTGGAGGTCTTCGTCCCCGAGGGGGAGGTCTCCAACGGGGTCGCCACCGCCTGGCTGATCCTGGCGGGCGTCGGCGTCGCCCTGATCGTCGGCTCGGTGGCGGTCGCGGACCGGCTCGGCGTACGGATGGTCCAGCCCGCCCAGCGCCTCGCGGGCGCCGCCCACGACCTGGGGGAGGGGCGGCTCGGCACCCGGGTCCCCGAGGAGGGCCCCACCGAACTCCGTTCCGCCGCCGTCGCGTTCAACTCCATGGCCGACCAGGTCGTCCAGCTCCTGGCCAACGAGCGCGAGCTCGCCGCCGACCTCTCGCACCGGCTGCGCACCCCGCTCACCGTCCTCCGGCTGAACGCCGCCTCCCTCGGCGAGGGCCCGGCCGCCGACCAGACCCGGGCCGCGGTGGAACAGCTGGAGCACGAGGTCGACACGATCATCCGGACCGCCCGCGAACAGCGCCCGCAGACCCAGGGCGTCCAGACGGGCGCCGGGGCCGGGTGCGACGCCTCCGAGGTGATCCGGGAGCGCATGGACTTCTGGTCGGCGCTGGCGGAGGACGAGGGGCGCGAGGTGCGGCTCGCGGGAGTGGACCGTACGGTACGCATCCCCGTCGCCCGCCCCGAACTGGCCGCCGCCCTGGACGCGTTGCTCGGCAACGTCTTCCGCCACACCCCCGAGGGCACCGCCTTCGCCGTCGACGTCCACCACAGCGGTGACGCGGTCATCGTCCTCGTCTCGGACGCGGGGCCCGGGATCGCCGACCCGAAGGCGGCCCTGGCCCGGGGGACCAGCGGCGGCGGCACCCGGGCGGGCGCGGTCGGGTCCACCGGCCTCGGCCTGGACATCGTGCGCCGGGTCGCCGAGTCCACCGGCGGTGACCTGCGCATCGGCCGGTCCGTGCTCGGCGGCACGGAGGTCCGCATCTGGATCGGCCTGCACGGCAGCAGCCCGGAGCGCGGACGGCGCGGCCACGGCCGCCGGGTGGCCCGCCGGTTCGGCCGGCAGCGCCGCAAGGAGCCCCGCACCACGGCCGGCCCCGGGCCCCATCCCGGGGCCCATCATTAACCCGCTCCCATGCGTCCCTTAAGCCCACCCTAAGAACAGCAACTCCTGTCCCCAACGCCCGCTTTGCCCGTTCCGCTGCCGCTAGCGTCTGTCACACACCCCCCAGGGAAATCCGCAGGACAGCAAGACACACAGGCAGGCAGGGCACGTTGATGGGTTCCAGGACGCACCGCCGCACGGCGAGCACCCGCACCAAGGCGGTCGGCGCGCTCGTCGCCGCCGCGGTCATCGGCGGGACGGTCCTCGCCCTGACCGGTACGGCGCAGGCGGCCGCGATCGGGGCGGCGTACACCCGGACCAGCGACTGGACCAGCGGCTACACGGGGCAGTACGTCGTCACCAACGAGACGGACAAGACCCTCACCGACTGGACGCTCCAGTTCGAGCTTCCGGCGGGCACGAAGATCGGCTCGCTCTGGAACGGCGAGCACACGGTGCAGGGCAACCGCGTCACCGTGAAGCCCGCGAGCTGGGACAAGGAGCTGGCTCCCGGGAAGTCCGTGACGGTCGGCTTCGTCACCTCCGCCACCGGTACGGCGGGCGACCCGGCCTCCTGCCTCATCAACGACACCACCTGCTCCGCCGGCGGCCCGGCCCCCACCCCCAGCGGCCGCCCCACGGACACCCCGACGACCGGACCCACGCCCACCCCCACCTCCTCCGCCTCTCCCACCGCGTCCGCGTCCCCCAGCGCGACCGCACCGACCCCCACGCCGGCCCCCACCGCCACCGGTCGCCCCGGTGGCGGCGGGGAAACCGGCTCCCGGTTCGCCCCCTACATCGACACCTCGCTCCATCCCGCGTACGACCTCCTCGACACCGCCGCGAAGACCGGGGTGAACGAGTTCCACCTCGCCTTCATCACCTCCGGCGGCAGTTGCGCCCCGCTCTGGGGCGGCGTCACCGGCCTCGGCGACGACCAAGTGGCCCAGCAGATCGGCGCGCTCCGGGCGCAGGGCGGTGACGTCCGGGTCTCCTTCGGTGGCGCGGCCGGTGCCGAACTGGCCCTGAACTGCTCCTCCCCCGCCGAACTCGCCGCCGCGTACGGCAAGGTCGTCGACGCCTATCAGCTCACCAAGGTCGACTTCGACATCGAGGGCGCCGCCCTGCCCGACGCGGCCGCCAACACCCGCCGCGCCCAGGCCATCGCCCAGCTCCAGAAGAAGTACCCGGACCTGGACGTCGCCTTCACCCTCCCCGTCATGCCCGAGGGGCTGACCCAGCCCGGCATCGACCTGCTCGCCGACGCCAGGAAGAACGGCGTCCGGGTCGACGCGGTCAACATCATGGCGATGGACTACGGGCCCGCCTACAGCGACGACATGGGCGAGTACGCCATCCAGGCGGCGACCGCGACGCAGGCCCAGATCAAGGGAGTCCTCGGGCTCTCCGAGGCCGCCGCGTGGAAGGCCGTCGCCGTCACCCCGATGATCGGCGTGAACGACGTCGTCACCGAGATCTTCACGGTGGAGGACGCCACGCAGGTCGTGAAGTTCGCCCGGGAGAAGGGCGTCGGCCGCCTGGCCATGTGGTCCGGCACCCGGGACAAGGCCTGTCCGGGCGGTCCCAAGCCGGCCGCCGACGCCACGTGCAGTTCCATCGACCAGGAGCCGCTGGCCTTCACGAAGGCGTTCGCGGCCTACCGCTAGCCGGCTCTCCCACAGACCACCCCCGCACACCCCACGCGCGCGCCCCGGCCGGGCCACCCCACCACCGGCCGGGGCGCGCCCCTTCACCCGGCCTGGGCCCGCCACTCCTGCGCGTACTCGTCGAAGATCGCCCGCAGTACACATCGTCGGTCACGGTGATCGTTCGGGTTCTGCTCGCCGACGATGGAGACGATCTGCTCGGTGACCCGGGTGGAGAGCGCCAGCGAGGGCGGGTTGCTCGGGTTGACGCCGGGGACCGGCATGACCAAAGGGGGTATAAGGGCGAAAGCGACAGGGGTGGCCCCTCCCGGCACTCCGTCCGGCTCCGGCCGGCCCCGTTCACCTCTCGACGGGTGGTCGGCTCCGACGCCCTCACGTGACGCGGTGGACACCCTTCGGCAACGGAATCGTCTTCAACTCTTGACACCCACCCCCTTGAGGCAGGAACCTTCCGGCATCGGCGCATGGGAGCGCTCCCACAACCAAGGGGGAGATCCCGCGCGCTTCCCTTCCGTAAGGCTTCCCCGTCCTTTCCAGAGGACTTCCCCGCAACAAGGAGCAGTGGAATGCGCATCACCCGCAGCGTTGCCGGTCGACGCCGGAGAACCGCGATCGTGGCCACCACGGGCCTGACGGTCACCGCCCTGCTGCTCACCGGCTGCGGCGGCTCGTCCGACTCGGGCAGCAAGGGAGCCGACGCCGACGGCAACATCACGCTGACCGTGGCCGACTTCGGCCAGTTCGGGTACAAGGAGGCCGGGCTCTTCGAGAAGTACCACGAGCTGAACCCGAAGATCACGGTCAAGGAGGACACCACCGCCGAGGAGAAGAACTACTACCCCAAGCTGCTCCAGCAGCTGAACTCGGGCAGTGGCCTCGCGGACGTCCAGGGCATCGAGGTCGGCCGGATCAAGGAGATCGTCGACACCAAGGCGGACTCCTTCGCCGACCTCTCCAAGGTGATCGACGTCAACGAGTGGGTCTCCTGGAAGGCCAAGCAGGCCACCGCCCCCAGCGGCGCGGTGATCGGCGCCGGCACCGACATCGGCCCCATGTCCCTCTGCTACAACCGCGAGCTGTTCGAGAAGGCCGGACTGCCCACCGACCGCGTCGAGGTCGCCAAGCGGACCGCCGGCGGCTGGGAGGACTTCCTGGCGCTCGGCGAGGAGTACAAGAAGAAGGCCCCCAAGGGCACGTACTTCATGGACTCCGCGAGCGCCATGTTCAACGCGGTCGTCAGCTCCAGCCCCGAGCAGTACTACGACGCGAGCGGCAAGCCCGTCTACAAGGAGAGCGCCAGCGTCAAGAAGGGCTGGGAGCTGGCCGCCGAGGCCGCGTCCAAGAAGCTGACGCAGGGCCTGGCCCAGTTCGAGGACCAGTGGCAGGCGGCCCTGCGCAAGAGCACCGTCGCCACCGTCGTCTGCCCCGCCTGGATGGCCGGCCAGATCTCCACGTACGCCGGTGACGCCAACAAGGGCAAGTGGGACATCACCAGCGCCCCCGGGGAGACCTCCGCCAACTGGGGCGGCTCCTTCCTCGCCGTACCGAAGTCCGGGAAGAACGTGGAGGAGGCCACCAAGCTCGTCAAGTGGCTGACCGCCCCCGCGCAGCAGGCCGCCGTCTTCAAGGCGATCGGGGTCTTCCCGTCCAACCAGGGCGCCTACGAGCTGCCCGAGGTGAAGAGCGCCACCCTGCCGTACTTCAACGACGCGCCCATCGGCCAGATCTACGCGGACGGGGCGAAGTCCATCCCCGAGGCGGTGCTCGGCCCGAAGGACGGCGTGATCAAGGACTCGATCTCCACGCAGATCAACAACATGGAGCAGCGCGGTACGAAGCCGGACGCGGCCTGGGACGTCGCGGTCCGCACGATCGACAAGGCGATCGGCTGACCTGACCCGGCCGCCCGCCGGGGCGGGCGGGCGACTCCTGCCGCGCCCGCCCGCCCGCCCCGGCCGGTCCGGCCGGTCCGCGCCGCGCCCGCCCGCCCCGGCCGGCCGCTCGTCCGCCGTACCGCCGCCCGATCACCCAGCCGTCCGCCGGCGCCCCCAGGGAAGGACTCCCGCCCGTGGCAACCTCGACCCCCACCCGGGACGCATACGCAACCCCGCCCCGCGAACCGCAGAAGGAACCACCGTCCGAGCGGCGGCAGTTGTGGCGCAGCCGGCTGTGGCGGTTCGACGACAAGGCCTCCCCGTACGCGTACATCGCGCCGTTCTTCCTCGTCTTCGGCGCCTTCGGTCTCTACCCGCTCATCTACACCGGCTGGATCGCCCTGCACCGGGTGGAGATGACCGGCCTGGACTCCATGGAGTGGGTGGGCTGGGAGAACTTCGACAAGATCCTGCACGACCCCGAGTTCTGGACCTCGGTCAGCAACACCTTCCTGATCGGCGTCATCTCGACCGTCCCGCAGCTCCTGGTGGCGCTCGGCCTCGCGCATCTGCTCAACTACCGCCTGCGCGCGAGCACGTTCTGGCGGACGATCATCCTCACGCCGTACGCGACCTCCGTCGCCTCGGCCGCCCTCGTCTTCGCGCTGGTCTTCCGGGCGGACGGCGGACTGCTCAACTGGACGCTCGGCCTCGTCGGCTTCGACCCGGTCAACTGGGCGAACGGGCACTGGACGTCGAAACTCGCCATCTCCATCATCGTGATCTGGCGCTGGACCGGCTACAACGCGCTGATCTACCTGGCGGCGATGCAGGCGGTCCCGGGCGACCTCTACGAAGCCGCCTCGTTGGACGGCGCGTCGCGCTGGCAGCAGTTCCGCAAGGTGACCATCCCCTCGCTGCGGCCGACGATCCTGTTCACGATCGTCATCTCGACCATCGGCTCCATGCAGCTGTTCGGTGAGCCGCTGCTGCTGGAGGGCGGGGCGCTCGGCGCCACCGGCGGCAACGAGAACCAGTACGAGACGCTCAGCATCTACCTATACAACTACGGCTGGAACCTCGGCCATCTCGGTCCGGCCGCCGCCGTGGCCTGGGCGATGCTCGCACTCCTGCTCCTCATCGCAGGCGTCAACTGGCTCATCGGCCGCTACGTCCGCACGTCCGATTCCGCGGTCTGACCGGGAGCGATTCCATGACCATGACCAGCCCCACACCCACCGCCCCGGTGAAGCTCGCGCCGGCCCAGAAGGGCAGCGCCCCGCAGCGCCCCAGCCGCTTCAGGATGGGCGCCGGCCAGCAGATGAAGGGCGGCCCGTTCGCGTACATCGCGCTCGCCGTCGTCGGCTTCGGCTCGCTGCTGCCGCTGTACTGGACCCTGGTGGCGGCCTCCCGCACCCAGGACGAAGTCCTCGCCTCCACCCCGCCGTTCCTGCCGGGCGGCAGGCTGGTGGAGAACCTCCAGACGGCCTGGGAGCAGGCCAACCTCGGCAAGGCGATCGTCAACAGCATCATCGTCTCGTCGTCCATCACGGCCGCGACGCTCTTCTTCTGCACGCTCGCCGGATACGCGTTCGCCAAGATGCGCTTCCGGGGCCGGGGCTGGCTGATGACCGCCGTCATCGCCACGCTCACGATCCCGCCGCAGCTCAGCGTGGTCCCTCTCTTCATGATGATGTCCGGCCTCGGCTGGGGCGGGCAGCTCGAATCGGTGATCTTCCCGACCCTGGTGAGCGCGTTCGGCGTGTTCTTCATGCGCCAGTACCTGATCGAGGCGCTGCCGTACGAGCTCATCGAGGCGGCCAAGATCGACGGGGCGAACAACTTCCGCATCGTGGTGAGCGTGGTGCTGCCGGTGGCCCGCCCCGCGATGATGGTGCTCGGGATGCTCACCTTCGTCCAGGCGTGGAACGACTTCTTCTGGCCCTACCTCGCCCTCAACCAGCAGAACCCGACCCTGCAGGTGGCCCTCGGCCAGCTCAGCGCCTCGTACACCCCCGACCAGTCCATCGTCATGGCGGGGGCGCTGATCAGCACGCTGCCGCTGCTGGCGGTGTTCGTGATCTTCGGCAAGAAGATCGTGGGCGGGATCATGTCGGGCGCGGTCAAGGGCTGACGCCACCTCGTGGTGCGGTCGGCTCCTGACCGCACCACCCCCTCCACCTCACTCCTCCCCCCTCTACTCCTATGGGAGCGCTCCCACATGACAGTCGTACGATCCGACACCGCCCCGCAGCAGGCCCCCGCGGCCCCCGCCCCCTTCCCGACCGGCTTCGTCTGGGGCGCGGCCACGGCCGCGTACCAGGTGGAAGGGGCGGCCGCCGAGAACGGCCGCACCCCCTCCATCTGGGACACGTTCAGCCACACCCCGGGGAAGGTGCTGAACGGCGACACCGGAGACGTGGCCGCCGACCACTTCCACCGCTACCGGGACGACGTGGCGCTGATGAAGCGGCTCGGCCTCAAGGCGTACCGCTTCTCCGTCTCCTGGTCCCGCGTCCAGCCCACCGGCCGGGGCCCCGCCGTCGAACGCGGCCTGGACTTCTACCGCTCGCTCGTCGACGAGCTGCTGGAGGCCGGCATCGCACCCGTCGCCACGCTCTACCACTGGGACCTGCCCCAGGAGCTGGAGGACGCGGGCGGCTGGCCCGAACGCGCGACGGCCGAACGGTTCGCCGACTACGCCGCCATCATGGCCCGCGCACTCGGCGACCGGGTCGGGATGTGGACGACGCTCAACGAGCCCTGGTGCACGGCCTTCCTCGGGTACGGTTCCGGGGTCCACGCCCCCGGCCGCACCGAACCGGCCGCGGCGCTGCGGGCCGCCCACCATCTCAACCTGGCCCACGGCCGGGCGACCGAGGCGCTGCGCACCCACATCCCCGCTGCCGCGCAGACCTCGGTCACCCTCAACCTCCACCAGGTCCGCCCACTGACCGGCAGCGAGGCGGACGCGGACGCGGCGCGCCGGATCGACGCGGTGGGCAACCGGATCTTCACAGGCCCGATGCTGCACGGCGCGTACCCGGAAGACCTGCTGGCCGACACCGAACGCATCGTGAACTGGGCGGAGTTGGTCCACGACGGCGACCTCGCCGCCATCGCCGGCCCGATCGACGTCCTGGGCGTCAACTACTACACGCCCACGATCGTCTCCACGCCCGCCTCCGGTGCCGGGGACACCCGCAACGACGGCCACGGCAGCAGCGACCACTCCCCGTGGCCGGGCTCGGAGCACGTGGCGTTCCACCTTGCCGAGGGCAAGCCGCTCACGGCCATGAACTGGTCGGTCGACCCCAACGGCCTCCACGCCCTCCTCATGGACGTCGCCCGCGAGAACCCGGGCCTGCCGCTGATGGTCACCGAGAACGGCGCGGCCTTCGAGGACGTCCCGGACGACGACGGCCAGGTCCACGACCCGGAGCGGATCGCCTACCTGCACGGCCACCTCGCCGCCGTACAGCGGGCGGTGGCCGACGGAGCCGACGTACGCGGCTACTTCCTCTGGTCGCTGATGGACAATTTCGAGTGGGGATACGGCTATGCGAAGCGGTTCGGCGCGGTCCACATCGACTACGCGACCCAGCGCCGCACGCCCAAGTCGAGCGCCCACTGGTACAGCGACGTGATCGCGCGGCACGGGCTGCCGCCGGAGGCCTGACCTCCTCCGCGGAGCCGCGGGCCCCGGTCGCTCCCGACCGGGGCCCGCGGCATGCCGCCACCCGGGTCTTGGGAGCGCTCCCAATACACTGTCCGTGCCCCGCCGGGGTGATCGATCCAGGACTTGGATTGACTGTACGGCTGTGAGAAATTGACCGGGAACGGGGAGGCAGCCATGGCGGCAGCGCGAGTACGGAACGGTGGGCGGCCCACGCTCGAAGAGGTGGCGGCCCGTGCCGGAGTCGGACGCGGCACCGCCTCCCGGGTCATCAACGGCTCGCCCCGGGTCAGCGAAGCGACCCGCGAGGCGGTCGAGGCGGCCGTGGCCGAGCTGGGATACGTCCCCAACCGCGCGGCCCGTGCCCTCGCCGGCAACCGCACCGACGCCATCGCGCTGGTGGTGCCGGAGCCGGAGACCCGCTTCTTCGCCGAACCGTACTTCTCCGCCATAGTGCGTGGTGTAGGCGCGGCCCTCGCCGACACCGACATGCAGCTGCTCCTCACCCTCGCGGGCAACGACCGCGAGCGCCGTCGGCTGGCCCAGTACCTCACCGCGCACCGGGTCGACGGGGTCCTCCTGGTCGCGGTGCACGCCGACGACCCGCTGCCGGAGCTGCTGGAACAGCTGGGCATGCCGTGCGTGATCAGCGGCGCCCGGCACGCGGCCGAACCGCTGGCCTCGGTCGACTCGGACAACTTCGACGGGGCGCGGGCGGCCGTCGAGCACCTGATCACCCGGGGCCGCCGCTCGGTCGCCACGATCACCGGCCGCCTGGAGGTCTACGGAGCCCAGCGCCGCCTGGACGGCTACCGCGCCGCCCTCGCCGCCGCGGGCCTGCCCCCGGACGAACGCCTCATCGCCCCCGCCGACTTCACCGAGGAGGGCGGCGCCCGGGCGATGCGCGAACTCCTGGCCCGCCGCCCCCACCTGGACGCGGTCTTCGCGGCCTCCGACGTGATGGCGGCCGGCGCCCGCCAGGTCCTCCGCGAGGCGGACCGTCGGATCCCCGAGGACGTGGCCCTGATCGGCTTCGACGACTCGGTGGTCGCCCGCCACATGCACCCGGCCCTCACCAGCGTCCGCCAGCCGATCGAGGAGATGGGCCGCCGGATGGCGGAGCTCCTCCTTGAGGAGATCGCGGGGCGCGTGGGGGAGGAGCGGCCGACGGTGGTACTGCCTACGGAACTGGTGGTGCGGGACTCCTCGTGACGGCCCCGGACGCCCGCCGCTCCCGGAGCGAGGAGCCGGCCGGCTGCGGCGCCCTCGACCCCCGTGGACCGGCCCCCGCCGTCGGGCGGGGGCCGGTCCGTCGCGTCCGCTAGTGGTATGGACATGACCAGAAGGCGGAACTGGCTCGCCTTGGTCTAGATCAAGTGCGGCGAGCCGTCGCACCGGTCCGGCCCCCCCGGGCGTGAAGGCGGACCTCAGGCATGAAGAAGGGCCCCGGTCCGAAGACCGGGCCCTTCCCTCAGGGTGAGTAACCGGACTTGAACCTGTGCTGTGTTCCGATGGTGACCTGCGGCTTTGAGGGCTCGGAGAGGGCTCGGGCCGATGGTGGCGCAGGGCCCAGGCAGGTTTGCCGTGGATGGTTCTCGGTGAAAGAGATCCACGATGCGTCGCAGGTCCCCGTCAGTGAAGCGGACGCGTCCCCCGAGTTTGCTGTGCGGCATCCTCTTGATGTGGCGGCGCAACCATGACTCATCAACTTTGAGGATGGCGGCGGCCTCCGCGTATCCGCGGAGTGAGATCGGTGGGCGCACTTCTTGAGCCAAGGCGGTTCTCCTTCTTGCGACCGCCGCAGCTTGTACGCAGTGGCGCGCTTTGGAGAAGCGGACTTGGCTGATAGGTGCCGTCAGTCTTGGCGGCTCGTTGCGTACCCGAAGCGCATCGGCCTCATGCCGCCGCGCGTCCACGGACGGTCGCCGACAGCCGCATACAGCGGAGGGGAGCGGATCATGGCATGTCTGCGGGTGTGCCGTGCGAACTCCTCGAACTCATGGAGGCATCCAGGAGGCCGCCTGGCTCTTCGGTGCCGGATCGCCCTGTGGCTCGGCCTCCTTGCCGGGCCTGCGGGCGCTTGTGCAAGATCTTCATCCCGAAGGCCCCGGGCGGGCGTACAGTGCGCGCCGTGGACATACCCGACTGGTACGTGTGGATCGCTGTCGTTCTGGCCCTCTTGCAGGCCCTCGCCTTGGTCCCCGTCATCCGCCGGTTGCGCGAAAGCGACTCCGCGGTGCGCTCCGAGGCACGCCTCGACCTGCTGGATGCCGTCGGCGGGGGGCTGATCACCGGGGGTCTGCTGCTGGGTCTCGTGGTGGCGGAACGCTGGTTCTGGCTCACGCTCGCCGGCTTCGCGCTCATTGCGGCCGTCTACGCCGTGAAGGGCGTGCGCCTGCTGCGTGCCCGGCGCCGCCCCATGGCCTGATCCGGAAGACCTGTCTACCCGTTTCCCGTGGCTGCCCGCAGGGTCAGCCCGAGGCCCACGGCGACGACGAGGAGCGCGGTGACGACGGGTCCGGTCCGTGCCAGCTTCCTGAGCAGGGTGTTGTGGCGGAGGGTCCGGGCCCGGTCATGGCTTTCGATCCGTTCGCGCAGGCGGACAAGAAGCAGTCCGGCGAGGGTGAGGGTGGCGGCCATGCCCAGTCCGTAGGCGATGACGAGGAGAACGCCGAAGGCTGTGCGCCCCAGGGCGACGGCGCCGAGGAGGACGACGAGGGCGGAGGGGCTGGGGACGAGGCCGCCGGCGATACCCATGCCGATGAGGCCGGACCTGCGCGCACGCCGAGTGGTTCCGGGGGCCGCTGACATGGCCGAGTGGTGGTGCTCGTGCTCCGGCGGGGCGAGGGTGGCGACCGTGTGGTTCGCCTCGGCTTCCGCGGCCGGTGCGCCGTCGAGCGCGCGGACCGGTGTGACCGGGTCGTGGCGGTGAGGACGGCCCGGTCCGTGGTCGTGATCGTGCCCGTGATCGTGGCTGTGGCTGTGGCTGTGGCTGTGGCTGTGGCTGTGGCTGTGGCTGTGGCCGGGGTGGTGGTGGTCGGCGTCGCCATGACGGTGGGTGTGGCCTGGTCCGTGGTGATGGTGGTTGTGCTGCGGCCTGCCCCGGAGGGCTCCTGTGAGGAGCCAGAGGCCGATGCCGGTGACGAGGAGTCCGCTGGCGGCTCCGAGCCACATCAGGACGCTCTCGCCGGCCAGATGGGTGGAGACGGGCAGGGCGAGGCCGAGGATGAGGACGCCGGCGGTGTGGGTGAGGGTGACGGTGGCGCCGACGGTGAAGGCGTCGCGTCTGGTGCCGCGGCGGCCCGCGAGATAGGCGGCCATGATGGTCTTTCCGTGGCCGGGCATCGCCGCGTGGGATGCCCCGAGGACGAGCGCCAGGAACAGGGCCAGCAGTCCCACGGGCAGGGTGATCTCGCGGGCCCCGACGAGCGAGTCGAAGACCCCGGTCACCTTCGCGAGCATCTGGCTGATCACGCCCGCGCCGGGGAAGTCGGCAACTGCCGACACGGCGGCTCCCTGCCCGGGCTCGGTGCTCAGTGCCGCTGTGCGCTGGTTGAGCGGGGAGGCGAGGGGATCCTGCGGGTACTGGCGCAGTCCGCGGGTCGCGGACGTGGCGGGCACGTCGGTCTGGGTGATGCTGACGCCCTGGCCGGTGGCGGTCATCTCGTGCCAGCCGACGCGCCTGGTGTCGTAGTCCGTCTCGGCCCTCATGTCCGCGGGCACGCTCAGCTCAGCCGGAGCGGTCAGGTGGCAGGTGAGGCGGCTGGTCTTCAGACCCGCTTCACCCTTCTGGTACGCCAGGGCGGCCGAGGACTGCTCCCAGTCCATTGGTGTACCGCTCACGTTCAGGCGGAGCTGCCCGCTCAGACCGGAGCAGGTCTTCTCGGCGTAGGCGCGCGCTTCGCTGTCGCTGATCGTGCCGTCGCGGTCGGCGTCGACGGTGGGGCGTTCCTGGAGAGCTGCGATCTCCGCGCGGTCCACCACGATCTGGGCGTCGATCCGGTCGGGCCGAAGGACGAGACCTGTGTGGTAGTTGACGCTGAAGTTGCCCAGGGGGTGGGCCGTCGCGGCGGGGGCTGCTGCCACGCCGGCGAGGGCGGCGAGGGTGGTGGCGGCCAGGGTGGCGAGGGCTCGGCGCAGAGTGTGGTTCATGGTGTGGTGTCGATTCGCTGGAGCAGGGTATGGGCGGCGTCGGCGTGCAGGGGGTGGAAGCCCGGCTCGCGCAGCGCTTCGATCAGGTCGCGGCGGGCTGACACGGGATCGCCCAGCGCGTGGTGGATGGCGGCACGGTGGTAGTGGAAGAGCGCGCTGCGGGTGCCAGGAGCCAGGGCCTTGTCTGCCTGGGCGAGGGCTTCGGTGTCCCGGCCGGCTCGGTGCAGGGCCCAGGCGTACGCGTCGTGGACGGCGATGAAAGGCCGTGTGCGTTCGGCTGCTTCGGCCATGGTGACGGCCCGCTGCGGGTTTCCGTGATCGGCTTCGAAGAGGATCGCGTCGGTGTCCGCCGGGTCGCCTGCGGCCTCCCGGATGCGGTCCTGGGCGCGCAGGAGGGCGTAACTCTCCTCGGCCCGGCTTTGGCGGCCCAGGGATTGCTCGAGTTCGCCCAGGCCCAGCAGGTAGTGGGGCAGGGGGGCGATCGCGATGGCCGCCTGGTAGTCGGCGAGGGCCTTGGTGGTGTCGCCCAGTGCCAGGTGGGCGCGGGCCCGGGTCTCCAGGAGCGCCGAATCGTCCGGGGCGGCCTCGAGCGCGCTCTGCGTCCGGGCCAAGGCTGCCCGAGGGTTGGCGTCCTGGAGGTCCAGGGAGGCCAGGACGTTGTGGGCGAACGCGGTGTCGGCCGCGGTCGCCGCTGCCGCCAGGGACCTGCCCATCAGAGTGCGGGCCCGGTCGGTGTCCCCCTTCAGTTCGAAGGCGTAGGAGGCGCGTGCGAGGGAGGAGGCGTCCGGGCGCAGGTCCGCCATCTTCTGCACGGCCGCGTCCGCTTCGTCGTAACGGCCCAGCTGGGTGTACGCGTCGGCGAGGACTCCGTAGGCGGAGGAGCTGTAGGGTCCGCTGACGGTGGCCTTGCGGGCCCAGTCCAGTGCGGCGGGAAAGTCGTGGCGGGCCGCGGCCAGGGCGCCCATGGCGATCTCCGCGTCCGTGTTCTCCTTGCTCTGCACGGTGAGAGAGGTCCGCAGCGCCTTCTCGGCCCGGTCATAAGTGGCCGGGTCAGCGGTGGTGCGGGCTTGCTGGACGTAGGCCATTCCCAGGGCGGCCCAGCCGCCCGGGTCCTTCGGCAGCCGGGCTACCCGCGCCTGGAGCGCCTCGATCGACCCACGTGGCGACCCTGCTGAGCGGACCTGGTCCGATGTGGGGGAGACCGTGGTCTGGGCGGGTGCCAGCATGACCGCGCCGACGGCGAACATCACCACGCCCAGGGCCAGGGTGATCACGGTGCTCCGCAGCCGCCTGCTGCCCTGTGAAGGGGATGGCGGCGGCGTGTCCGTGGGGTGCGGTGTGGTCGGGTGCACGAGAAGGGTTCTCCCCAAAGTCCGAGGGTGCCGGTGCCGCGGCGCCCGGGCCAGAACTCTTGGGCCCGGGCACCGCGGCCGCAGTCCGTCGCCGACTGCGCCCGGTTCAGCTGTCCTTGCCGCGACGGCGGAGGCGGAAGCCACCGACGCCGAGGAGGAGCGCGCCGGCCCCGGCAAGCGCCGCGGCCTGCGTGGTCTTCATGACAGGGCTCGCCTCGGTGTTCTCCATCGAGGACTGCTCGGCGTTGCGGCCGGCCGCGCCGGGGCCACGGTTCACGTGCTTGGTGTGCGGCAGCGCGACGTAGGGGAACGAGGTGCCGAACGGGACCTCGTTGGTGTCGACCTTGTCGCCTTCCGCGAGCGCGGGCACGAGAACACCACTCTGGGCTGCGCCCATGACGGCCTGGAGCGAGATGTCGATGACGTCATCGGCCAGGCGGCGCCCGTTCGGGAAGCCGGCCAGGTCGCCCGCCAGGACGCCGAGGCGCTGCGGCTTGGCGGTGGGCGCCACCGCCATGTTCAGGCGCAGCTCCTCCGCCGGGACGATCTTCTTCAAGTTCGCGTCCTTGTTGAGACGGTGCGCGTTCAGGTCGGCCTTGATCGGACCGCAGACCTTGCAGATACCGGTCAGGTAGATCTCGGCGAGGTCGTTGCGGGGTGTCTTGGGGGCCGGGATGCCGTAGACCTGCTGGATGAGCTTGGGCAGGATCGGGTCGTACACCTTGTCGACGACCGGCTGGACGGTGCGGTCCTGGTCGGGGTTGAGGGTGTTGAAGGCGTCCTTGAACTTCAGCGGGACGACGACCTCGTTGACCAGTGGGTTCCCGAGGCGTGAGACCTGCTTCCACTGCTGCCCGGTGCTCTTGTCACGGGAGTCATTGACGGTGACGCCCCCGCGGTCGGTGGTCGACCACACACCGATGACCGGGTTACGGGAGGTGTTCCCGTTGAGGGCGAGCTGCTTCTTGGGGACCTGGATCGCGATCGTGTTGACGTTGTAGCCGGCCAGGGTGTCCTGCCCCCGCTCGCTCAGGTCGCCGCCGTAGAGGAGGTCGAAGACGCGGAGGTCGGCGAAGAACGGGTCCTCGGCCTGGCCCGCGTACGTCCTGCCGCCGCCCGGCAGACCGAAGGTCGCCTGCTTGCGCAGCGCCGTGTAGTCGGGCATCGACGCCTTGCCGGTACGGGACGGGGCGGCCGGCACACCCTTCAGGACGGTCCGGCTCTTGCCTCCGGTGGTGACGACCAGGTCGTAGACCTGGCGGAAGTTCAGGTCCGGGTCGTTGAGTGAGCTGACCGGGCCGGTGTTGTAGAGGAACTGGTTCGCGTCGTCGCGGTAGCTGCTGCGAAAGCGCCAGCTGTAGGTGACATCCGCGACGCCGTCACCGGTGTTGTCGACCTTGATGTTGTAGCGCAGGTCGTCGCCGAACGCGTAGAAGTTCGGCCCGCCGTTGGGCTCCTCGAAGGGGATCCAGTTCGCCACCATCGTCACGGTGTCCGGATTGTCGGGGCTGGTGAACGCGTACACGTCGGTGTTGTCCGCCCGGGGATCCCCGGCGATCAGGGGTGCCTCGCGGTGGCTGGAGGCCGCACTGAGACCCGGGGCGAGGGTCATCGCTCCGAGTCCTGCGGCCAGGGTGGTGGCACCTAGTACGAGCAGGGACTGGTCCAGGACGCGTCGCGAGCGGGGCCTGGTCTTCGAAACCTTCACGGCATTCCTTCTGTCTGCTGGCTCCCCTGCCCGCATGCGGGAGGGCATGCTCAAGCGGGGGGGGGGTGGGCTGATGGGGAAGACGTTCGGCACCGCGGCGAGAGATCTCGCACGGAGCGTGCCGACAGGAAAAGGGCTGGATCAACGGGGGAGGGCCGAAGCCCGGCTACACCGTCAAGAACTGCTCAGCCGTAGATAAGCACGCCGAAACCACGCCCCACGCGGAACAACAGTGCATCCTCACGTCAGCTGCGCGGCTCGCGACGGACGAAAGGGCCGGTGGGACCGACAAAGCGGCGGGGCGGACGCCCCACAAGATTAACGACGACACAGACGCCGCACGCTGGGCCGAAAGAGTTATAGCCCTCTTATTGCAAGGTGCTCGCAATAACGAAGGGCGGTAACGTCACTCTTCCAGCGCAACGGAAATGCAGGAGCGCAATGCCCCTGAGAATCGGAAGCAGACCGCCGAGCCCCTGCCCCTGATTGCTCGGTGGCCCATGCCGAAGCCACCCGCCATGGGCCAACCCTCATCGCGCCTCGTTCCTCCAACGGAGTGGCCTTTGCGCCCGCAGCCAATCCGTGTGTGCTTCAGCCTCGAACCAGTTCCTGACCCGCTGACCACTCCGGTCGGGACACCTCTCTTCACCGGGAGCACCATGCGTACTCGTAAGACCGTCGTCGCCGCCGTGTCCGTAGCTGTGGCCGCAGCCCTGTCCGCCCCGGCTCTGGCGTCCGCGGACGGCCGCCACGGACACACCATGGACCACCGAGGACACAAGGCGCTGACCGCCATCGGGCTGACCGTCGACCAGCGCCTGGTCGAGTTCACCGTCGACCGGCCGGCCAAGACCATGAACATCGGCAAGGTGTCCAGCCTGCGCGGCGACACCAAAGTCGTCGGCATCGACTTCCGCGTCCAGAACGAGAAGCTCTACGGCGTCGGCGACAAGGGCGGCATCTACACCCTCAACACCGCCAACGCCAAAGCGATGAAGGTCTCCCAGCTCACCGTCGCCCTCTCCGGCAAGCACTTCGGCGTCGACTTCAACCCCGCCGCCAACCGGCTCCGTGTCATCAGCGACACCGGGCAGAACCTGCGCCACAACATCGACGACAACGCCGCCCCCCTCACCACCACCACCGACGGCACCCTCACCAACCCCACCACGCCGCCCTCCACCGCCATGGGCGCCACCGCCGCCGCCTACACCAACAACGACCTCAACCCCGCCACCGCCACCACCCTCTTCGATATCGACACCACCGCCGACCGCGTCTCCCTCCAGTCGCCCGCCAACGCCGGCACCCTCGCCCCGACCGGCAACCTCGGCGTCGACGCGGGCCCGGACGCCGGCTTCGACATCTACACCTCCCCCAGGCACGGCACCAACCACGGCTTCGCCACCCTGAACACCGCCGGCACCGCCCGCCTGTATGAGATCGACGTGCTCACCGGCGCCGCCCGCGACCTCGGCGCCTTCCCCCGGCAGAGGCAGGTCACCGACCTCGCCCTGCCCATCAACCAGCACTGAGCCACAACCCGCTGCGCGGGGGACGGCCGTACCGCGGACAGACGGCCGTCCCCCGGTTCCTCCGAGCGGCGGACAATGGGCGATACAGGGTGGCGAAGTCCCGGGGGATCGGAACGCAAACCGAGCAGCCTTCTGGCACGCTTCGATGCCGAGCGTGCGCCGCAGGTGCAGGAACTCCCTCAGAACGAGTCCGCCCGCCAGAAAGCCCAGGCCGCACCGTGGCACTCATTCCGCTGGTCAGATAGCGGCTGCATATAATCATCAAGCCCATGCGTTGAAGAGCACTCCGCCCGGCGTGGTGATGCGGTACGAGCGACCTGGCGCCACTGACCCGGTGCAAGCACTGAAGTATCCACGTCGGGCAGAGGCGTAGCGAGTTGCTCGCTGCTCAGAACCACGAAGCCCGCTTCAGCGAAAGCGGAGGCCCATGAAGGAGGGGGAGGAACTCCTCCCTGCTCCAATTCCGGCGCTCCTGAGCGAAGGCGACCCAAGGGAGATGAGCGTGACACAGGATGACGCTCTCGCCGGTGCGATCGGCGACTGACGCGGTGTGGAAGGTCCGGGGGTACTCCTGGACCTCGACCTCGCCCACCTGGCCTTCGACGACTCGGGCGGCCACATACAGAGCGGTTCGAAACGCGGGCAGGTCGGTACGCGAAAGCGGGTCGTCCTTCGGCACGAAGAAGCCCGTCGCACCCCGCGGCAGCGTGAAGCCTGTATTCCCGTCGTTGGCCGTGCCGCTCATCTTGCCGGGTGCGACACCCGTGTCGCTGCCCCCGGCCAGGAAGACGAGCGAGGTCCCGTCGAACTGCCCGGCCTGGCCCGCCGCCTGCTGACTCAAAGGCGTCGGCCTGCCCGGGGCGTCGGCCACAGGCTCATCCTGGGCCGGACCTGGCACCCCTCGAAGAGCGCGCTGACCGCGTTGTCGGCGCAAGGGAGAGTCTCCGAGCCTGTTTGCTCGACCGCCCCCTGCGGCCCGCTCCCCGCAAAAGCGCAGGAGGGGCTCTCCCCCTGCTCGTTCGCCCGTGCCCGAATGCCTCAATGGATGCACCCGTATGCGTGGACGTGCCCACGAGAGCTCTGCCTGTGCCGCCGGCGCGGTAGCCCCCGCTGAGCGGGCCCTTGGGCCCGCAGGTGTGGTGGAGCGCTGCCGCATGGTGGGCGGCGGAGCGAGGCGGCTGCGGTGGCCGGTGCGCGAACAGTGGCAGAGAGTCAGTCTCGGTAACGGCAGGTACGCACACGAGGCGGAGACCTCCGTGCGCCTGCCCCCGCACTGACAGAGAGAAGAGATCTGCATGTCGAAGTCTGCTGTCCGCATCCTGACTGCGCTGGCCGTCCTGGCGCCTGCTGTGGCTCTGGCCTCACCGGCGCTGGCGGACGACTCGCACAAGAAGCACGGTGACCGCGCGATGACGCTGCACGCGCAGCTCGATCCGTTCAAGGTCAACAAGGTCACCGGCTACGGAACCGCCCAGGTCCGCCTCAAGGGCAACGAGGCCCACGTGAAGATGAAGGTCAGCGGTCTGCTGGCCGGCGCACCCCACGCTCAGCACTTCCACATCGCGGCGAAGGGCGTCTGCCCGCCGGAGTCGGCGGCCAAGGTCCGCAACGGGAAGCGGTCCCTCAACACCACCGACGGCCTCCCCTTCTACGGGAGCATCGGCACGTCGCTGACCACGACCGGCGACACCAGCCCCGCCTCGGGTCTGGCCGTGGACCGGTTCCCGGTCGGCTCCGACTACCACTACGAGCGCACCATCAAGCTCAGCGACGAAGCCGCCCAGAGCCTGCGCGAGGGAACCGGTGTCGTCGTCGTCCACGGCATCGACTACAACAACAACGGCAAGTACGACGACAACCTCGGGCCCAGCGACCTCGACCCCAAGCTTCCCGCCGAGGCCACCAACCCCGCCCTGTGCGGGGCGCTGAAGAAGTCCGCCGACGGGCCCGTCCACGGCGGCCAGGGCGGAACCCAGCTCGCCGCCTCGGACACACCCGTCAGCACCGTGACCACCGCGGCGGCCGGAGCAGCGCTCCTGGCCGCAGCCGGCGGCGCCCTCGTCCTGCGCCGCCGCGCGAACCGCCAGAACTGACCCGTTCAGCCATGGCGTTGAGCCACAACAGCGGCCGCCGCGGTGCCTACACCGCGGCGGCCACCGCCTGCGCCGCGACCGGGATCACCCTCCTGGCCCTGGCGGCCCTCGCGCACCCTGCGCAGCCCCCGCCCACGCCCCCCGCAGCCGCCCGCACCCACCACACACCCACACCGCCCACGGCAGACAGGGGCCTGCCGGTGCTCGGCCCCTCGCAGCCCGTGCGGATCACCGCGCCAGCCGTCGGCCTCGACGCAGCCATTGACACCGTCGACACCGCCGAAGACGGAACCATCGCCCTCCCCGACCAGGGAGACCACGCCGGCTGGTACTCCGGATCCGTCACCCCCGGACAACGCGGCAACGCCCTCCTCGTCGGACACCTCGACACCACCCGCGGACCAGCCGCCTTCTACCCACTGGGCGCCCTGCGCAAGGGCGACCGCATCACCGTCCACCGCCGCGACACATCCATCACCCACTTCACCGTCACCGCCCTGAACATCTACGACAAGAACAACTTCCCCTCCCAATCCGTCTACGCACCCACCACCCAGCCCCTCCTCACCCTGATCACCTGCGCCGACTGGGACACCACCACCCGCACCTACACGGCCAACCTCGTCGTCACCGCCACACCTGCAGCCCGAGTACGCCAACGCTGAACGCGCCCACGAGAACCGGAGAGTCCCACGAACCGGGGACGCTCACTGCCCGGATCGGACGAGGCTCTGTCGCCCAGCCACAGGCCCCAGCGGGCATGGCGCGAGATGGCCCAGTCAGGGCCAGGCCGAGGTCGCTCCGCCGCATCAGGTCCGAACTGACCGGACCCCGGTGTGCATGCACCCGTACCAGGTGGGGCTGGAGCCAGACCGCATCGCCCCGCCACCGAAGCTGCTTCCGCGCGCTGAGCCGGAGGCTGCGCGGGGGCGGGACGGCGCGGGACGGCTTGCCTCTCCTTGTCCCACGCCACCGCACGAGCGGGAGCGGGAGCACCGCCGCACGGCGGTGAAGGCGCTGTGCCTCTGGACGGGCCCGGAGGGGAGTCGGCTGGCTCGACCACGTCTCTTGCTCGGTCACATGGTTACCCGGAGAAGAGCGCGGGCGTGCCGTTGCTTGGTGGCCTGACGTAGGTCACGGACGTGGTCATCGAGGTGAGCGCGAGCGCGGCCACCGTCGTCGGCTATCAGGTGGCCTCGACCGAGGCGCTCGGCCGCCAGGAGCACACGGTGTACATCCCACTGCTCGCCCTGCGACTGAAGAAGGCCGGCCGCTCCGGCTCCTTCCTCACGTGGGAGGACGTCCAGGCCATCGGCCACGACGCGGTCATGGCCCGTACCCATGCCCTGCAGGACGCCGACGGCGATCTCGCCGCCCCCGCCGCCGTCTGCAAGGACCTGGTCGGTCGCCGCATCCTCACCGACCAGGGTGTCGAGGCAGGCACCTTCCAGGGCATCGACATCGATACCGACACCGGAGCTGTCCTGGCCGTGCACAGCGCCAACGACCAGCATCCGGGTGCCGCGCTGACCGGCATCGGTTCCTACGCTCTCATCATCGCCACGGCGTCCTGACCCGGCACCGGTTTGCGAAGCACCGGGCCTACGGGCGCTGCCCGGACAGAGTGTGCTCTCTCTCGTCTCGCGGATGTCCGCCGGGGATACGCGTCCCGCTTCCGATGGCCGGAGACCGGAGTCAGTGATCGGCGTCGGGAACGCGGAGATCGGACGAGTGCGCCTCTGCGGCCTCTCGCGGGGGCGGAACAGGGGTTTGGCGGGGGCTGAGGAGGGCTGTGTTGACGGTGGAGGACCACCGTTCGTATCCGGTTCCCCGCTCCCGGCGGAGCAGGACTGCCAGAGCTGGGCCTCCCCAGATGAAGACAGCTGTGAGCAGCGTGAGGTGTGGGAGCAGGCGACCGGCGAGCGCGGGGAGGTCGAGCGCCCCGGTGTGGTGGGCCAGGGCGGTCCAGGCCAGGGCGAGGGGGCCGTACACGATCCAGGCCCGCAGGGTGAGGCGCAGCACGCCTGGTCGGGTGCCGTCGGGCCGGGTGAGGTGCAGGAGCACGGCCCGTTTGCCGGGGGTGGTCGCGAAGGCGACCGGCAGCAGCCAGAACCAGACCAGCCCGAGGGCGGCGCCGATCGGCAGCGCGTAGTGGCGGCCGGTAGGCCAGGAGGTGGCGACGGCGAGCAGACCGGTGGCCAGTGTCCAGACGATGAGCCAGCCGGCCAGGTCGGTGAAGAAGGCGAAGAGCCTACGGGTGAGGGTGACGCGCCCCGCGTAGCGGCGGCGTTCGCGGTCGGGGTCGTTGACGGGCAGCAGGCGGATGAGGGGGCCGGCGGCGATCCACCCCAGGGCCGCGCCGGCAATGTTGAGGATGAGGTCGTCCACGTTGAACTGCCGGTAGGGGCAGGCGTAGACGAACCACAGCCCCGTGTACTGGGTGGTTTCGAAGAACAGGGAGGTGACGAAAGCCGCGGACGTCGCACGGATCAGCCGGTGCCGCAGGTAGTAACGGAGATAGACGCCCAGCGGCAGGAGCAGCACGGCGTTGAGCAGCGTGGTCCAGGCAGGGGTGAGATGTGCCAGCGCTCCGGGTGACCAGTTGCCGCCGCCTGCCGAGGAGATCGCGGCGTGGAAGGCGAAGGGCTCCAACTGCGGTTCCGCGGCGTAGTGGACGGAGGCGCAGTGTGCGCCGGTGTCGGCGGGCAGCGGCATCACCGTCTGCAGGAGCGCGGCGAGCAGGTAGAAGACGAAGCTGTAGAACACGAGAACCGGCCAGCCACCTGCCCGGCCACGCCTGCGGTACCCGCGGACCGCGGCAGGTCCCAGGAGCACCGCGGCGACGAGAGGGAACAAGGTCACCGCGGCCTCGACGGGCAACAGGTAGGTGCGGAACACGGAACGAGCTCTCTGCGGCTGACGGACGACCGGCTCCGCCGCGGACTGCGGGAAGCTGATGGCACGGCGAAACGGCCGACCCGAAGGGGCAGGCCACGCCCGGGAGCTGACGTGCGTGCCGGTTACCAGAGTAGGGCCCGCGGACCGCCGTCACGCATGACCACGGGTCCGCGTGCACCGGATGACCCGTCCCGGCCACGCGCCCGAGCAGTGTGGCGTCGTAGTCAGGACCAGACCGGCACTTCCCGTTCACCGGCTTTGGCCGCCGGTATGCCGGAGCGGGTCTCACATACCTGCAGCCAAGCCGCTTCCCGTGCCTGAGCCCGGGCTGTACGCAGGCGGTCCAGTACGCGTTCGTCCACGGCGGCCGGCAGCAGCCGGGGACCCACCCGTAGGGCCACTGCTGCTTGTGGGCGTCGACGAGCTTCTTGAACGCGTCGGCCTGCTCCACGTCCTCGAACCTTTCGGCCTCCCAGGTACCGCCGCGCCCTCCTTGGGGCCAGCGGACCTGGTAACTCGCCGTTCCGTCCTTGCGGACCCGCTTCCTGATCGTTGCCATGGGGCGCACGTTGGCCAGCCCGGAACACGAAGAAGCCCCTGACCTGCGTTTCCGCAGGTCAGGGGCTTCGCCTTCAAGGGTGAGTAACGGGACTTGAACCCGCGACATCCTGGACCACAACCAGGTGCTCTGCCAGCTGAGCTATACCCACCATGTCGTCCGGTCGCTTCCGACCGGACGAGAAAAAGTGTACAGGGTCCGGGAGGGTGCTCGCGCCCCCGTTTCCCGGGGCCGGTCCGCGGGCGCTCACGCGCCCGTGACCAGCGGTTCTCTACGGTGTGGCGCGGGCCACATGGCGCGCCGCGATCTCCTTGGCGCGCTCCGAGTCCGGGCCGGGCGGCGGGACGAAGACCGCTTCCCGGTAGTAGCGCAGCTCCGCGATGGATTCACGGATGTCCGCCAGCGCCCGGTGGTTGCCGCTCTTGTCGGGGCTGTTGAAATACGCCCGCGGGTACCAGCGGCGGGCCAGCTCCTTGACCGAGGACACATCCACGATCCGGTAGTGGAGGTAGCCCTCCAGCTTCTGCATGTCGCGCGCCAGGAAGCCGCGGTCGGTGGAGACCGAGTTTCCGCAGAGCGGGGCCTTGCCCGGCTCCTTCACATGCTCGCGGACATACGCCAGGACCTGCTCCTCGGCGTCGGCCAGGGTGGTGCCCCCGGCCAGCTCGTCGAGGAGGCCCGAGGTGGTGTGCATCTGCCGCACCACCTCGGGCATGGTCTCCAGGGCCGCGTCCGGCGGGCGGATCACGATGTCCACCCCGTCGCCGAGCACGTTCAACTCCGAGTCGGTGACCAGGGCGGCCACCTCGATGAGTGCGTCGTCCGTCAACGAGAGCCCGGTCATCTCGCAGTCGATCCACACCATGCGGTCGTTCATGCGCCCCACCCTACGGGGCGCTCCGCTGTCCCGGCAGGGCCGGGCGCCCGGGAACGTACGCGTCAGGGACCGGCAGCGAGTGCTCCGAGGAGCCCGCCGACGCCGATGCGGAGGCCGGGGCGCCGGACGGCACCGGAGCGCCCCTGCGGCCCGACGGCGAGCCCTGGCTGGGCACGACCGTCTCCAGCGCCGTCGCGGCGCTCTCCGCCACCCCCTGCGGACGACGGGCCCGGTAGGCGGCCCGGTACGCGGCGGGGGAGGAGCCGAGCTGGCGGCGGAAGTGCCCGCGCAGCGCGACCGGTGAGCGGAAGCCGCAGCGGCCGGCGACCTCGTCGACCGAGTAGTCGGAGGTCTCCAGTAGCCTCTGTGCCTGAAGCACCCGCTGGGTGATCAGCCACTGGAGCGGTGCGCTCCCCGTGAGCGAGCGGAACCTGCGGTCGAAGGTCCGCCGGCTCATGTAGGCGCGCGCCGCGAGCGTCTCCACGTCGAACTGCTCGTGCAGATGCTCCAGCGCCCAGGCCACGACCTCGGCGAGCGGGTCGGAGCCGATCTCCTCAGGTAAAGACCTGTCCAGGTAGCGCTCCTGTCCGCCACTGCGCCGGGGCGGTACGACGAGCCTGCGGGCGAGCGCGCCCGCCGCCTCGGTGCCGTGGTCGGTGCGGACTATATGGAGGCAGAGGTCGATACCGGCCGCCGTACCCGCGGAGGTCAGCACATCGCCGTCGTCCACGAAGAGTTCGCGCGGATCGACGTGCACCGACGGATAGCGCTTGGCCAGCGTCGGTGCGTACATCCAGTGCGTGGTCGCGGGCCGGCCGTCCAGCAGTCCGGCCGCCGCGAGCACGAAGGCTCCCGTGCACAGGCCGACGATGCGGGCACCCTCCTCATGGGCGCGCCGGAGCGCGTCCAGGGCCTCGGCGGGCGGCGGCGAGGTGATCGACCGCCAGGCGGGCACCACCACGGTGCCGGCCCTGCTGATCGCCTCCAGGCCGTACGGCGTGGTCAGTTCGAGTCCACCCGTCGTGCGCAGCGGTCCGTCCTCGCCGCCGCAGACCAGCAGGCGGTAGCGGGGAACTCCCGCGTCCTGCCGGTCGATTCCGAAAACCGAGAGCGGGATGGAGCTCTCGAAGATAGGGCCGCCGCTGAAGAGCAGCACGGCAACGACTTCCCGGCGTCGCCGCCCGGTCAGCTTGCGTGCGGCCTCCGTCGCGGTGGCGGAGTCCTGGCTCATGACGCTAAGCCCCCCTCGGTGTTCGCGTCTCCCTGGTCCTTACGGGCCTGCCGCTCCTGCACGTTTCCCCTCGGTTTCGCACGTTTCCCCAGTCCCCGATTTTCAAGATCGAATCTACTGCGTCGCGTGGCCCCGCCGTGACAGCTTCCCCCACCGGCGCTAAGTCGATAAGGAAACGTGGCGTGAAGCGTTCGATCACGAAGCGTTTCACCCGCGAAGCGCACAGGGAAGTGCCCCTCGCGAACGTGGCCCGTCCGCGTCGGGTGAAAGCGTACCGCGCGGTCTCTTCCTGTCCGGCGGGCGGTGGGCTGTCCGGCCATTCCGCGAAGGGTTCGGCCAGGATGTGAAGTTGGCTGAAAACAAATGGTTGTGTGCGCCAGTTCCAGTCACGCCGGGCGCACAACTTCCGTCTGACGGCCGCCCCGGTGCGCTCCCTCGGCCCGGTGGGGCGTGGCGTGTTCGGGGCGCCGGGGTTGGACGCGGTGGGCTGCCGGGGCGCGGCCGCTCCCGGGGCGGCGGCGACCGGATTACCGACCGATGGGGCGGCGGGCGCGGAGAATCGGCGGCACGGGCCGGCCGCCGGCACTGCCCGCCGGGGCGGCGGCCTCCGTGGTCCACGTGGCCGCCGGACGCCCCGGAAAACAGGGCGGTCACCCTCGTCCGGAGCCTCCGAGGCCCGTGTACGACACAACCGGCATTGCCATACCGGACCGCCTCGGGCATGCTCCCTCCAACGTCACGCGTGCTTTGCGGGGGTCTGGGCAGCTGAGGAGTGACGCCGTACCCTTGGGGGTATGGGGTTGGGAAGATGATTCCCGGACAGAGCCACACCGTCAGCTGACACACCTCTCGAAACCGCTCCCTCCTCACGAGGACTCTCTTCGCCGAGACACCGATGGCCGGTCACGAAATCCCTGAACCCAAAGACCGCAAGCAGGTAGCCGACCCCCGGTCGGAGCCGCGGACGGTCGAAGAAGCACGCCATGCGTGCGATCCCGCCTTCCGGCACGGAGTGGTGGTCGGTTTCGACGGTTCCACCTCCAGCGAGCGGGCCCTCGCCTACGCGATCGGCATGGCCGGCAGATCGGGCTCGGGCCTGATCATCGTCCACGTGGCCAACCGGCTCCCGACGACGGTCTGGGCGGGCTGCGAGCCCCCCGTCTTCGTCGACGTCCCCGATCACCGCACCGAGGTCCTCGGCCTGGAGCTGGCCTGCGCGGACTACCTCTCCGACGTGCCCTGGGTGCTGGTGGAGCGCGGCGGCGACATCTGCCACGAGCTGGAGGAGGTCGGGCGCGAGTATTCCGCCGACGCCATCGTCGTCGGCTCCACGCACGGCATCGTCGGCCGGATCTTCGGCTCGGTGGCGGGCCGTCTCGCCCGCCGCGCCCAGCGCCCGGTCGTCGTCATCCCCTGAGGCGTCCCGCGAGCCCTGAGGGGCCGCCAGAAGGCCTCGTCACGAAACGAGTTGGGCCCCGTGCCGTCTCGGAACGACGGTGCGGGGCCCAACTCGCGTACGCACTGCCGACTACTCGACCGTGACCGACTTCGCCAGGTTGCGCGGCTTGTCGATGTCCCGGCCCATCGCCAGGGCCGTGTGGTACGCGAAGAGCTGGAGCGGGATGCCCATCAGGATCGGGTCCAGCTCGTTCTCGTTCTTCGGTACGACGATGGTGTGGTCGGCCTTCTCCTGGACCTGGTGCGCGACGGCGAGGATACGGCCGCTGCGCGCCTTGATCTCCTCCATCGCGGCCCGGTTCTTCTCCAGCAGGTCGTCGTCCGGCACGATCGCCACGGTCGGCATCGCGGGCTCGATCAGCGCGAGCGGGCCGTGCTTCAGCTCGGAGGCCGGGTAGGCCTCGGCGTGGATGTACGAGACCTCCTTCAGCTTCAGCGACGCCTCACGGGCCACCGGGTAGCCCCGCACCCGGCCGATGAACATCATCGACTTGGCGTCCGCGTACTCCGCCGCCAGCCGCTTGATCTCGTCCTCGCCCGCCAGGATCTCGCTGATCTGCTCCGGCAGCCGGCGCAGCCCGTCGATGATCCGCTTGCCGTCGGCGACCGACAGGTCCCGGATGCGGCCCAGGTGCAGCGCGAGCAGGGCGAAGGCGACCACGGTGTTGGTGAAGCACTTGGTGGAGACCACGCAGACCTCGGGGCCCGCGTGGACGTACGTACCGCCGTCGGCCTCCCGGGCGATCGCGGAACCGACCACGTTGACCACGCCGAGGACGCGGGCGCCCTTGCGCTTCAGCTCCTGCACGGCGGCCAGCACGTCGTACGTCTCGCCCGACTGGGAGACCGCCACGTACAGCGTGTCGGGGTCCACGACCGGGTTGCGGTAGCGGAACTCGGAGGCCGGCTCGGCGTCGGCGGGGATGCGGGCGAGCTCCTCGATCAGCTGGGCGCCGATCTGGCCCGCGTGGTACGAGGTGCCGCAGCCGAGGATCTTGATCCGGCGCACCCCGCGCGCCTCACGGGCGTCCAGGTTGAGGCCGCCCAGGTGCACGGTGGAGAAGCGGTCGTCGATCCGGCCGCGCAGCACCCGGTCCACGGCGTCGGCCTGCTCGAAGATCTCCTTGTGCATGTACGTGTCGTGGCCGCCCATGTCGTACGACTCGGCCTCCCACTCCACGGTGGTCGGCGTGGCCGTCGTGGTCGAGCCCTCCGTCGTGTACGTACGGAAGTCGTCGGCCTTCAGGGTGGCCATCTCGCCGTCGTCCAGCGTGACGACCTGGCGGGTGTGGGCGACCAGGGCGGCGACGTCGGAGGCGACGAACATCTCCTTCTCGCCGATGCCGAGGACGACGGGGGAGCCGTTGCGGGCGACCACGATGCGGTCGTTGAAGTCGGCGTGCATCACGGCGATGCCGTACGTGCCCTCGACGTGGCGCAGCGCCTCGCGGACCTTCTCCTCCAGGGTGTCCGCCTGGGCACGGGCGATCAGGTGGACCAGCACCTCGGTGTCGGTCTCGGAGAGGAAGACGATGCCGTCGGCGGTGAGCTTGGCGCGCAGCTCGGAGGCGTTGTCGATGATCCCGTTGTGGACGACGGCGACCTTGTTCTCCGCGTCCAGGTGCGGGTGGGCGTTCTCGTCGCTAGGGGCGCCGTGGGTGGCCCAGCGGGTGTGGGCGATGCCGGTGGTGCCGGCGAACCGCTTGGGGACCTTGGCCTCCAGCTCGCGGACCCGGCCCTTGGCCTTGACCATCTTCAGCGTGCCGGGCTTGCCCGCCGCCGTCCTGCTGGTGATGACGATGCCGGCGGAGTCGTACCCCCGGTACTCGAGCCGCTGCAGGCCTTCCAGCAGCAGCGGTGCCACGTCACGCTTTCCGATGTATCCGACGATCCCGCACATGAGATTCTCTGCCCCTCCTCGACGTACACGTACATGCATGCGCTCGGCGCCCGCACGGGCGCCCCGGCGACCTGCCGCGGCCGGTCAGCCGTAGACGATGCGGCGCAGCTGGCGGAGCGAGAGCTCCGGCGGCGCCACGGCGCGGCGCGGCAGCTCGGCCGCGATCCGCTCGAAGATCTCCGTGTTGACCAGGCCACCGGACTGCAGTTCGCGGTGGCGGCGCCGGACGAAGTCGTCGGTGCTCTCGTCGAAGTACGCCAGCACGTCGAGGATCACCCGGGCCGCCTCACCGCGCTGGAGCGCGGTGGAGCGTACGAGGTGATCGATGAGGTCGTCGTGCGACGAGCGGCGTTCAAGCACCCGTCGATATTGCGCGACTGGGCGCTCGTATGCAAGAAATCTGCCCGATATCGGGCAGGGGCGACCCCGGGCGGTGCTCGAATCGGTCACATTCGGCTCAGGATCGCCTGCTTCGCCGTGCTGAACTCCTCATCCGTGAGGACCCCGGCCCGGTGCAGCTCGCCCAGCTCCCGCAGCCGCCGCAGCAGGACGTCGTGATCGTCGGCGGGCGGTACGGCGGCGGGCTCGGGCGCCTTGGCGAGGACCGGGGCCCCGGCGGGCGCGTCCACGGCCGCACGGGCCTGCGGCAACCGGGCCAGCACCGCCGCCGCGACCACGACCGCCGTGTACTCCTTCTTGGACATCCCCCACAGCTCCAGGGAGTACGGGTCGTACTTCGGCGGGGCCGAGACCGGCCCGTCCACCGGCTCGAACCGCAGGTAGCCGTTCTCCAGGCCTATCGCGGGCAGCCAGCGCACCCCCGCGATCCGTGCCAGAGGGAAGGTCGCCGGGCCGCTCGCGGTCTTGGACTCCTCGGCCTTCCAGTTCCAGGTGAGCCGCACGGTCGCGCCGTCGAAGGAGGCCGTGCCGTCACCGCCCCCGCCGGAGACCGGGAGCGAGGGCCCCGGCAGCAGGAAGCGGTCCACCGGCCCCTCGGGGACCTGCTCGATCAGCAGCGCGTTGCGGACCTCGTCGACGAAGTACTCCGCCACCCCCGTGCGGTCCTTCTCCACGGTCAGGACGTACGGGTCGGCGCCGTCCTTGAGGCGCCCGTCGGCGGCCCGCAGCACCGGGCAGGCGCCCCCGCGCAGCCGGAGCCGCAGCCGGCCGCCCTTGCGGTCCGGCTCGAACGAGATACCGGACAAGGCCTCGACGGGGACAGCGAGTTCACCCAGCGCCAGCCGGACCGGATGCGCTTTGCCCCCCGGCACGATGCGTACCGTCTCCCCGTCGAACGTCCACGTTCCGTCGCGCTGGATGATTTCTGCCATGCCCGCGATTCTGCCAGCCGGGCGTAGGGGAGCGGGCCCGGTCCTTGACCCGTACACCGCGCCGCGATACGTACCTGGCGGAGCTCCTGCGCCCCGCACAAGAGGTGAGCGCCCGGGAGACCGTTCCCGGGCGCTCACCGGTCTGTGAGGACCGCTCAGAACTTCGCGATCGGGTTCTTCAGGCGGCCCACCAACTGAAGTGCTCCCGCAGGGTCGTTGAGGTCGACCATCTGCTGGTTGTTGCGCAGCTGGAGGCGGTTGAGGCAGGAGAGCGCGAACTCCGGCTCGAACAGGTCGTACTGCGCGAACCTCTCCGCGAGATGCGGCACCGCCTTCTGGTAGTCGCGTACGCACTCCGCGACCGTCCGCCAGAAGGTGTCCTCGTCCAGGACCCCTTCGGTGGCCAGGCCGGCGCCCAGGAAACGGAAGAAGCAGTCGAAGACATCGGTGAAGACCGACAGCAGCTTCATGTCCTCGGGGACCTCGGCCCGGATCCGGTCGACCTTCGGCGGCAGCACCGCGTCCGGGTCCATGACCGCGATCTCCTCGGCGATGTCCTTGAAGATCGTGCGGGTGACGACCCCGTCCTCCACCACCAGGATCACGTTCTCGCCGTGCGGCATGTAGACCAGGTCGTAGGCGTAGAAGCTGTGCAGCACCGGCACCAGGTAGGCGTCCAGGTAGTGCCGCAGCCACACCTGCGGGTCGAGCCCGGACTCCTCGATGAGCGCCCCGGCCACCGAGCGGCCCTCGTGGTCGGTGTGGAGCAGGGAGGCCATCGTGGCGACCCGCTCGCCCGGCTCCAGACCCGCGACGGGGCTCTCGCGCCAGAGCGCGGCCAGCATCTTCAGGTACGGCGAGCCCTTGGCGGTGGCCGCCTCGTACGACCGGTGGTGGTAGCCGATCGCGGCCCGCTCCCGGATGATCGAGAACCGGGCGGCGGTCAGCAGGCCGTCGCGCTCGATGAGCCCGGCCAGCCAGTCGTTGATGGCGGGCGTGGCCTCCATGTAGGCGGCGGACAGGCCGCGCATGAAGCCCATGTTCAGGACGGAGAGCGCCGTTTTGACGTAGTGCTTCTCGGGGTGGTCGGTGTTGAAGAACGTACGGATCGACTGCTGGGCCAGGTAGGCGTCCTCGCCCTCCCCGAGCACGACCAGGTGGCGCTCGGCCAGCTCGCCCGCGAAGGTGACGGCGAGCTTGTTCCACCACTGCCAGGGGTGGACGGGCAGCAGGAAGTACGCCTCCGGGTCCAGGCCGAGCGAGCGCAGGGTGGCGGCGAACCGTTCCCGGGTTTCCTCGCTCAACTCGCCCTCGACCAGCGCGTTGTAGTCCAACCCGGTGCCCGCCGTGAAGGTGGCCCGGTCGCGGCGGGCGGCCAGCCACACCAGCCGGATCGGAGAGGCGGCCTCGGGGGCGTACGCGCGGTACTCGCCGACCCCGAAGCCGAGCCGGCCGTTGTTGGCCACGAAACAGGGATGGCCCTCGGTCATCCCGGTCTCGATGGCCTGGAAACCGGCGGCGACGAGCTGGCCGGAGGTGGCCGGTTCCTTGGTGAGTTTGTAGGCGGTTCCGGCCAGAGTGGAGGAGACCTCCTCCAGGTAGACCGGCAGGATCTCCTCGGCCAGGCCGAGCGCCGCCCGCAGCTCGATGAAGAACTCCAGTGCGTCGAGCGGAACTTCGGACCCGTGCCGGTGCCGGGTGATCGACCCGGCCTCGACCTGCCAGTGGTCCAGGGCGAAGAGGCGTGCGGTGAAACGGTACTCCGTGCCCGCGTCGTCGCTACGGAGGGTGTAGCGGTCCTCGCCGAGCGGAACGGGGGTCAGCAGCCGTTCATGGCTGAATTCCGCCAGTGCTTTGCGGACCAGCAGTCGGTTTGCGGTGGCCCAGCGGCCCGGGGAGAGGTGGGCGACGCTGTCGGTGAGGGCGGTCGTCATCGGTCGGTTCCTCCGGTTGCTGCTTCGAACTGCTCGCGGGTGCAGGCGCTGAGCAGCGCGTCCTTCTCCGGTTTGGCGATCTCCCGCAGGACCTCGAAGCCGACGGCCTTGTTGAGGGCCTGCACGGCGCTGTTGGTCACATCGGGCTCGACGACGACCCGGCGTACCGACGGGTCGGTGAAGAGGAAATCCATCACGGCGGTGATCACGGCCCGGGTGAAGCCGTGCACCGGGGCGTCGGTCGGTGCGACCAGGAAGTGCATCCCGATGTCACCGGGCTCCGCCTCGTACAGCCCCTTCAGTTCGACCTCGGTGGGGTCGTACCGCTCGATCAGGAAAGCGGGCTCGCCGTCGTGCAGGCCGATGAAGGCGTCGTGGTGCGGGTGGGCGGCGATCGCCATGTACTCCCGCTCGACGTCCTGGAGTTTCGCCCCGCCCATCAGCCAGAAGGCGGCTTTGGGGTGGGTCACCCAGCCGTGCACCAGCTCGGCGTCGGAAATGGGGTCGAGGGGGCGGACGGTGAAGTCGCCCAGCTTGCCCGGAGGGTTGCCGTGCGGGTGATTCATATCGCGAACTCCTGGAAGGCGATGGACTTCTCGACCGGGTAGTACTCACGGCCGAGCAGTTCGCCGATGATGTACGCGTTGCGGTAGGCACCCATGCCCAGGTCGGGCGAGGTGATCGAGTGGGTGTGCACCCCGGCGTTCTGCAGGAAGATCCCGCGCCCGGTGGTGTC
The DNA here is from genome assembly GCF_001905595.1 of Streptomyces sp. CB00316. Taxonomy (GTDB): domain Bacteria; phylum Actinomycetota; class Actinomycetes; order Streptomycetales; family Streptomycetaceae; genus Streptomyces. The sequence goes on from NZ_LIXI01000001.1 coordinate 264,965, forward strand.
GATGCTGTAGTTGCGCGCCACGTCGAAGCGGCCCCGGCTGTCGTGGCGCAGCCGGCCGGTGACCGGCGCCAGGAAGGCGGGCGCCTCGTAGCGGTAGCCGGTGGCGAGGATGAGCCCCTCGGTGGTGAGCTCGTACTCCTTGCCCTGCTCCTCCTGGCGCAGCCCCAGGCTGTACGCGCCGCCCTCCGCGTCGTAACGCGCGCTGAGGAGAGCCGAGTTGGTGAGCAGCCGGGTCGGGACCGGGCCGGGCAGGTTCTTCTGGTAGAGCAGGTCGAAGATCGCGTCGATCAGCTCCCCGTCGATGCCCTTGAAGAGTCCCTTCTGCCCGGTCTCCAGCCGGTAGCGGGTCTCCTCGGGCAGGGCGTGGAAGTAGTCGATGTACTCCGGGGAGGTCATCTCCAGCGTGAGCTTCGTGTACTCCAGCGGGAAGAACCGCGGGGAGCGGGTCACCCAGTTGAGCCGGTAGCCGTACGTGTCGATCTCGGAGAGCAGGTCGTAGTAGATCTCCGCCGCGCTCTGCCCGCTGCCGACCAGGGTGATCGACTTCTTCTTCTGGAGCTCGGCTTTCCCCTCCAGATAGCGGGAATTGTGCAGGAAGTCCCCGCCGAGACCGTGGCACGCCTCGGGGATGTACGGCGGGGTCCCGGTGCCGAGGACCAGGTGGCGGGAGCGCAGGACGGTCCCGGCGGCGGTGGTCACGGTGTAGAGCCCGCTGCCCTCGTCGTACGTCACCGCCTCCACGGTCTCGTTGAACCGGATGCTGCTCAGTTTGGCGGCGGCCCAGCGGCAGTAGTCGTTGTACTCGGTCCGCAGCGGGTAGAAGTTCTCCCGGATGTAGAACGAGTAGAGCCTGCCGCGCTCCTTCAGGTAGTTGAGGAACGAGTACGGCGAGGTCGGGTCGGCCATGGTGACCAGGTCCGACATGAACGGCGTCTGGAGATGGGCCCCTTCGAGGAACATTCCGGAGTGCCACTCGAAGTCCGGCTTGGACTCCAGGAAGACGCCGTTCAGTTCGTCGATCGGCTCGGTCAGACAGGCCAGTCCGAGATTGAACGGGCCGAGCCCGATCCCGATGAAGTCGTGGGGGTCAGGAAGCGCGGTCAAGGGAGTCTCCCAGGTACTGCTCGGCGTGGCCGGAGATCAGGTCGAGGACCGCGGCGATGTCGTCCACGGTCGTTTCGGGGTTGAGGAGGGTGAACTTCAGGTACTGGCGGTCACCGACCTTGGTGCCCGCGACGATCGCCTCGCCGGAGGCGAACAGGGCCTTGCGGGCGTAGAGGTTGGCGCGGTCGATCCGGTCCGGGGATGTGACGCCGGACGGGATGTGGCGGAAGACGAGCGTGGAGAGCTGCGGCTGCACCACGACGTCGAAGCGCGGGTCGGCGTCGAGCAGCTTCCAGCCCTCGGCGGCCAGCTCGCAGACGTCGTCGAACAGCTCGCCGATGCCGTCGGCGCCCATGACGCGCAGCGTCATCCACAGCTTGAGCGCGTCGAACCGGCGGGTCGTCTGGAGGGACTTGTCGACCTGGTTCGGTATCCGCTCCTCGGCCATCCGGCGCGGGTTCAGATACTCCGCGTGGTACGTGGCATGGCGCAGGGTCGCCCGGTCGCGGACCAGGACGGCCGAGGAACTCACCGGCTGGAAGAAGGACTTGTGGTAGTCGACGGTCACCGAGTCGGCGTGGTCGATGCCTTCGAGGAGACCGCGCCGCTCGCGGGAGGCCAGCAGCCCGCAGCCGTACGCGGCGTCCACATGCATCCAGGTGGCGAACCGCTCGCACAGGGCGGCGATCTCGGGCAGCGGGTCGATCGAGCCGAAGTCCGTGGTGCCGGCGGTCGCGACGACGGCCATCGGCACGGTGCCTTCGGCGACGCAACTCTCCAGGGCGTGGGCGAGGGCCACGGCCTGCATGCGCTTGTTGCTGTCGACCGGGACGGAGACGACCGCGTCCGGGCCGAGGCCGAGGAGCTTGGCGGACTTCTGCACGCTGAAGTGGCTGCACTCGGAGGTGAAGATCCGCAGCCGGGTGTAGTGCTCGGGCCGGACCTTCGCCTCCTCGCGGGCCAGCAGCAGGGCCTGGAGGTTGGACTGCGTACCGCCGCTGGTGAAGATGCCGTCGGCGGCCGGTCCGAGGCCGATCCGCTCGGTGGTCCAGTCGATCAGCCGGCGCTCGATGAGGGTGCCGCCAGCGCTCTGGTCCCAGGTGTCCAGGGAGGAGTTGATCGCGGAGAGCACCGCCTCACCGAGGACGGCGGGGATGACGACCGGGCAGTTGAGGTGGCCCAGGTAGCGCGGGTGGTGGAAGTAGACGGCGTCGCGGAGGTAGACCTCGCCGAGCTCGTCGAGAGCGGCGGTGGCGTCGCCCAGCGGCCGGTCGAGGTCGATCGCGTCGACGACGGGGGAGAGCTCGTCGACACCGACCCCGCTGAAGGGGCGCTCGGTGGCGGCGAGTTTGGCCGCGACCCGTTCCACTCCTGCGGTGACGGTACGCCGGTAGTGCTCCGCAGTCGTGTTGTTGAGCAGGTGCGAACGCATGAAGGGGTCCTCCCGGGTGAGGGGAACTTCATCGCGTCCCTCCGGGCAGGAAGAAGGGGGACGAGGGACACGATGTTGAAGTGAGGGTAGCCTAACCTAATTAGATCACCGGCACCCCCTCACCCCTGGTGGATGTGGAATTCGTCCGCTTCTATTCACTTATGGGGGTGCCGCCGGTGCGCTGCGGGTGGCTGTCGGGGTGCGGGGGAGCCTCTTCGGTGGGCTACTCCCCGGCTCCTCCGGGGCGGGCCAGGAGCGGCAGACGGACGGGCCAGGCTCCGGCGGGGGCGCCGTACCAGACGGTGACCGCGCCCCGGCCGTCGTTCGCGTACGGGTTGCCGATCTGAGGACTAGACCCCGAAGTCGGCCCGGCAGGCGTCGAGTCCCTCCACGGTGACGTCCACGCCCCGGTGCTTCTCCCACCCGGCCCGGTCCAGCCGCAGCCGCTGCAAGGTGACGGCCTCCCCGCGGATCACCTGGACCTGGAGCCCGTCGGGCTCGTACCCGAGCCGCCGTGAGACGCCGAGTGAACCGGCGTTGTCCATCCTGGCCTCGGAGACGGCGTTCCGGGCGCCGAGCCCCTCGAAGGCCAGGTGGAGGGCGGCGGCCCGCATCTCCGTGCCGATGCCCTGGCCCTGATGCGGGAGGCCGAGCCACGACCCGGCCACCACTTCCCGCCGTACGCCGAACTCCTGGCCCATCACGTCCTGCCGCCCCACGACCTTGCCCTCGTGGAGGACGGCCAGGGAGAGGTGCCACTCCTGGGCCGACCACCCGGCGATCGTGCTCAGCACGTGCTGGTAGGTGGCCCGGCCCACCTCGTCGGACTCGCCGTCGGTCCACGGCACGAGGAACGGCATCCGGTCCGGGGCGTGCACCCCGCCGGCGCCGACCGAGGCGAGCTCGTCCAGGAGTGCCTCGTCGGGCAGGCGCGATTCGAGGTGGGGTGTGCGGATGCGGAGGCCGCGGAGGGGCCAGTGGCTCATGCGGGGACTTTGCCGGACGGCCGGTCGGCCTGTCCAGCGGATTCCGGCCAGGAGGCAGTCCCCGCCCCGGACGGGCTGCCCGACCGGCGTCGCAGACCGAAGGCGCTGACGGCGGTGGCGATCAGGGCGGCGGCGAGCGGGACGACGAGCGCCGCTCGGTAGCCGTCGAGCAGGGCGGTCGGCGAAGTTCCCTCGGTGGCCGCGATGTTGACGGCGGCGACGGCGGACAGGCCGAGCGCGGCACCGAACTGGAAGGAGGTGTAGAGCAGCCCGCCCGCGACGCCCTGCTCCTCCTCGGCGATGCCGTCGGTGGCCGTGATCGTCAGCGGACCGTACGCCAGGGAGAAGGCCACACCGAGCAGGACCAGGCTCGGAAGCATCGCGAGGTAGGTCCAGTCCGCGGTGAGCGGCAGGAACAGCGCGTACGCCAGGGAGGCCAGGAGCAGTCCGCCGAAGATGACGCGCGCGTTGCCGAACCGGGCCACCAGCTTCGGGGTGAGGAGCGGGGACAGGACCGCGTCCACGCCGATGACGATCAGGGCGAAGCTCGTCTGGAGGGACGACCAGCCCCGCAGCTCCTGGAGATAGAGCACGGCGATGAACTGGAACCCGAAGAAGCCCGCGGCGAAGAGCAGCCCCGACACATTGGCGCGGACCAGCGACCCGCTGCGGAAGAGGCCCAGGCGCACCAGCGGCGAGGCCGAGCGGCGCTCGATGAGGACGAAGGCGAGGAAGAGGAGGGCCGCGGTGCCGATCGTGCCGGTCGTCCAGGCGGCGGAGGCGTGCGTGACCCGCTCGACGCCGAAGACGAGGAGCAGGATGCCTCCGGTGACGGTGACCGCTCCGGCCAGGTCGACGCCCCGCCCGGTCCGGTCCGGACTTGGTGACTTCGGGACGAGCCGCAGCGCGGCGAGAAGGATGACGGAGGAGAGGATGACCGGGGCGAAGAACACCCAGCGCCAGTCGATGGCGGAGAGCAGGCCGCCGACGACCAGGCCGATGGAGAAGCCGCCCGCCGCGGTGCCGGAGTAGACGAGCAGGGCCTTGTTGCGCTGCGGCCCCTCCGGGAAGCCGGTGGTGATGATCGACAGACCGGCCGGGGTCATGAAGGCGGCGGAGACCCCCGTCACGAACCGGGCGAGGATCAGCATCCACCCTTCGGTGGCCAGCCCGCCGAGACCGGAGAAGAGCAGGAAGACCACGAGCCAGAGGATGAACATCCGCCGGCGCCCGAACAGGTCGGCCGCCCGGCCGCCCAGCAGCATGAAGCCGCCGTAGCCGAGGAGGTACGCGCTCATCACCCACTGGAGGGTGCCGGTGGAGAGCCCCAGGTCGGCGCGGATCGCGGGCATGGCCACGTTCAGCATGGCCACGTCGATGCCTTCGAGGAAGATGGCCCCGCAGAGCACGAACAGCACGCCCCACGCGCGCCCGGTCATACGGACGGTGCCGCTGCTCGAAAGGGGTGGTGATGTGGACACGGAACTTCTCCTAGGGGAGAGGGATGAGGAAGCGGGCATGGCGAACCGCCGCAACGGCGGTTCGTGGGGTGGGAGTCGAGGGTGCAAGTCCTCAATTGGCGCGACCGAAAGCGGAGTTACCGAAGTGCTGGTCGGTTCCCTGTTGTAACCACTCGAAGCATGCGGCACGCTGGGGAACCATGGAAGAAGGCACTTTGAAGTCACCGAGTAACTGCGGCCATACCGAGGTTGAGCAGGACTTCGACATCAGCAACTGGGATGTCCGCGAGGGCTGCGAGGTGCGGCAGATCCTCGACCGCGTCGCGGACAAGTGGTCGCTGCTCGCCATAGCGCACCTGGAGCGCCGGACACTGCGCTTCTCCGAGCTGCGCCGGCTGATCGACGGCATCAGCCAGCGCATGCTGACGGTGACCCTGCGTCAGTTGGAGCGCGACGGCCTGGTGCGGCGCACGGTCTACCCGGTCGTCCCGCCGCGCGTGGAGTACGAGCTCACGCCGATGGGCGCCACCCTGCACACGACGATCCGGTCCCTGGTCGACTGGACCGAGGGCCACCAGCAGGAGATCGCCAGGGCGCGTGCGGAGTACGACAGCCGACAGGAGGACGGGATGCCGGTCTCCTGATACCGCGGGGCTTCGGGCGCCACGTCGACGATCGGCGCCGCCGGGGACGCATCAAGCGGCTTGGTCCGATCTCTTGGACACCGGAGGCCGCCGGCTCCCCTGCGCGACGCGGCCGGGGAGAGTCCGGAGTGGGTGGTCGGGCAAGCGTGACCTTGCGGGATCATCGCCGATGACGCGTCAGTAGAGCCCTGCCCGCCGTGCGATGTCCTCGCCGTGCTGCATTCGGCTGCGGGCGTCGTCGCCCAGGGCCGTGATGACGCCTGCCACGACGGTCTCCAGTACGGCGAGGGTCGGTACGAGGCTGTCGTAGGGGGAGGGGGCCGTGACCCGGCTGGGCAGGACGACCTCGGCGTGGGGGGCGGCGGGGGAGAGCCAGGTGTCGGTAAACAGGACCACCTTGCCGCCCCGCTCCTGGACGAGTGTGGCGATGGTGGTCTTGTCGCTCTCGTAGCGGCGGTAGTCGAAGACGACCAGCACGTCACGGCGGGTGAGAGCGGCGAGGACGGCGGTGCGTTCGACGTCACGGTCGGGCAGGAACCGTACGTCGTCGCGCAACTGCATCAGGTGCAGGCCGAGGTACTGGGCGAGCAGGTGGGTGAAGCGGCCACCGGCCAGGGTGATGCGGCGCTTGCGGTCCGAGAGCAATCGCACCGCGTGCTCGAAGTCGTGCGGGGGGAGCTCCGCGAGGGTGGCGGTCACGGCGCCGGTGAAGACCTGGCTGCCGTGGCGTAGAAGTGAGGAGTCCGTGCCGGTGCTTCCGCGCGTACCGCGGTGTGTGCCGTCGTCAGGCGTGCCCGCGTCCTCGGCGTCGTCCGTTCCGCTCCGGCCGAAGCCGGCCGACTCGTAGAGGGAGAGCGGGGAGGCGTTGCGCGCGTCGAGTTCCTCGCGGAGGGCGGCCTGGAAGTCGGGGAAGCCCTGGTAGCCGAGCCGGTTGACGAAGCGGATCACCGTGGGTGCGCTGACGGAGGCCCGGCCCGCGAGTACGGCGATGGTCTCGAACCCGGCCGCCGGGTATCCGGCCAGGAGTACCCGGGCGACCTTGCGCTCGGCCGGGCTGAGCTCGCCCAGCTTCTGCCGGATGTCGTCGGCGAGCGTGGGTGAGGCCATCGTGTCCGATTCCCTTCCGAGGCGTGCTGGGTCTCCGGGAGCCTACTGGCGGAACAGGTCACGGCTCTCGACCGGTCCCGCCGGAGGGCCCGGGGCTGTTACCGGTCGGCCACGCGAATGCTCAGCCCGGTCAGGGTCTGCGGCGTGGCGCCGTCGCCGCTCCATGCGGTGAAGCCCGGTGCCTTGGTGAAGGTGACCGTGAAGCGCGGCCCGTCCTCGTAGGTCGTGGCCTCGGCCGTGCGCTGGGCACGGGTGGCCGCCAGGGCTCGGGCGGTGGTCAGGAAGGAGTAGGGGGCGCCCGAGGGGTTGGCCACGGAGTGGAACACGTCGGTGTTGGCGGGTACGGGGGTGGTCGAGCGGGGTGCGAAAGACCGCTTCCCGGGCGCCGGGAGCGTGAGCCGGAGTCGGGGGTCGTAGCGGTCCCCATCGGTCAGGTAGTCGTAACGCACGCCGGTCAGCGACCAGCTGCCGCCACGCGTCCCGGCCGCCTTCGGCCCCTCGTGCACGCGGGCCCGCCGCAGGTCGAACACGGCGACTCCCCGCGGGCCGATCACCCGTACGCGTTCGCGAGGGCCGCCGGGGTGTTCCACCAGGAGTGCGGTGTTCTCCTCCAGGGCGTACACCCGGTCGTGCCCGGTGTCGGCCGCCAGTCGCATCGCGCGGCCCTCGCGGCCGTACGCCCCGGTGTGGGTGTCGATCAGCCCGGAGCGGAGGAGGCCGAAACCGCCCTGCGGCTCGTATCCGAGGCGTGTCGCGTCCTCGAAGTAGCCCGGGCTGCTGCCGTCGCGGAGCCCCTGGTACGACTCGCCGCCCGTCACCATGTCGGCGCCCGCGGTGATCTGCGCCCCCGCGCTGGAGCCTGACACGACGGCCCCGGCCGCCAGTTTGGCCCGGATGGCCGCGAGTACCTTGGAGTCGGTGTGCGCTGCCCCGTCCAGGAGGGTGGTGAGGTAGCGGGACTGGTCCCCGCCGCCGAAGAAGAACCCGGTCATCGCGTTGACCTGCCGGACGACGGTCTGCGAGTCGGCGTTCGCGATGTGGTCGAGGTCGACGGGGATCCACTGGGCGTCGGCAGCGCCGTGCCGCTTGAACACGTCCGAGTAGTACGCCCCGTTGCACTCGGAGTTGCTGCACCTGTCGGGATCGTCGGCGTACGGGTCCTGGCTGGCGGGCACGGAGGAGGCGGTGATCACGCCGATGCGGGCGCGGTCGCCGCCCGCCCGCTCGATGATCTCGCCGTAGACCTGGGTGTTGTCCTCCTTGAGGCCGCCGCCGACGAGCACCAGCGAACCGCTCTTCCGCGATGGCCGGTCGGTGTCCGCGATGGCGGTCGGGCTGATGGCCAGGGTGAGCACGAGCGCGGCGGCGCCGCCGCCGGCCAGCACGGAACGTCGGGAGCGGAACGGGGTACGCATGGAACCTCCGAAAGGTCGTGGTGACGAGAGGAAGGACGGAGAGCGGCAAGCGGTTGTGCTGAGCGGGCGGGTAGCGGGGGCGCCGATGCGTACCACCCGCGGCGGCCGCGCCGTGAGAAGCGGGACCGCCGGGGCGTCACCCGTGCCGGGAGCTGCCCAGCGTGGCGATGAGCGTGGCGAGCAGGGCGACCCGCTCCGGTACGGTCGCTGTGTCGAGCCACTCCTCGGGGGTGTGGTCGGCCCCGCCGACGGGGCCGAGGCCGTCGAGGACGGGCACCCCGACGCCCGCGATGATGTTGGCGTCGCCCACTCCACCGGTCGCGGTCGCCCCCAGGGCGAGGCCGAGGTCTTCGCCCAGGGAGCGGGCCCGGGCCATCATGCGGTGCGTGGTGTCGGTGTCCTCCATGGGAGGGCACAGGTCGAGCTGTTCCACCACCGCGGACGTGCCGGGCACGCGGGGCCGGGCCGCTGCCTCCTCGATGGCGGCACGCGCCCGCACCATCCCGGCCGTGGTGGCCGAGCGGATCTCGACGCGCAGCTCCGCTTCCGGGCAGACGATGTTGGTCCGGGTGCCCGCACGCACCACGCCCACGTTGACGGTCACGTCCTCCCAGCGGCCGTTGAGCGCCTGGAGGGCGACGACCAGGTGGGCGGCGGTGAGGGCGGCATTGGCGCCGCGCTCGGGTTCGATGCCGGAGTGGGCGGCGCGTCCCGTGACCGTGATGAGGAGGTCGGAGACTCCCTTGCGGGCGATGACCAGGGCGCCGTTCTCCCGGGCGCACTCGAGGGCGAGCGCGAAGTGCACTCCCCTGGCGGCCCGTTCGGTGACGGGGCGGCTGACGGGTGAGCCGATCTCCTCGTCGGGGGTGGCGAGGAAGACGATCTCGGCGTACTCCTCGACGCCCGCCTCGGCGAGGATGTCCAGGGCGGTGAGCCCGGCGAGCAGGCCGCCCTTGTCGTCGCTGACGCCGGGGCCGTGCGCGAGCCGCCCCTGGAGAGTGAAGGGGCGGGCGGCGGCGGTGCCGTCGGCGAAGACGGTGTCCATGTGGGCGGCGAGCAGGACGCGCCGCCCGCCTTCCCGGGCCGCGAGCCGGCCGGTCCTGCGGCCGATCAGGACGTCCCCCGTGGTCTCGCCGTCCGCCCCGTCGGGGGTCACCCGCTCGACGGCGAAGCCGAGGGCGGCCAGCCGGGCGGCGGTCCAGTCGGCGACCCGGTTCACCCCGGCGGGGCTGTAGGAACCGGAGTCGATCGCGACCAGACCGGCCAGGTCGGCCAGGAACCCGTCCAGGCGGGCCTCGGCGTACGGCAGCAGATCCTGGGCACGCGGACGCGGTCGGGTGGGCGCGGTCACAGGACCTTGGACAGGAAGGCACGGGTGCGCTCCTGCTCCGGGTCGACCAGCACGTGCCGGGGGTCCCCGGCCTCGACCACCACGCCGTCGTCCATGAAGACCGCTGTGTCGCCGACCTCGCGGGCGAACCCGATCTCGTGGGTGACGACGACCATGGTCATACCGTCGGCGGCCAGCTGTCGCATGACGTCCAGGACGTCGCCGACGAGCTCGGGGTCGAGCGCGGAGGTCGGCTCGTCGAAGAGCATCAGCTTCGGTCTCATGGCCAGCGCGCGTGCGATGGCCACGCGCTGCTGTTGCCCGCCGGAGAGCTGGGCCGGGTAGTGGCCGGCCCGGTCCGCCAGTCCGACCTGCTCCAGCAGCCGCCGGGCATCCGCACGGGCCTCGGCGGTGCTCGTGCCGCTGACGCGGACGGGCGCCTCCATGATGTTCTGTTCGGCGGTCAGGTGGGGGAAGAGGTTGAATCGCTGGAAGACCATGCCGATGTCACGGCGGTGGGCGGCGATCTCCTTCTCCCGCAACTCGTGGAGCCGGGATCCGCGCCGCTGGTAGCCGACGAGTTCCCCCTCGACGGCGAGTGTGCCGCCGTCGATCTTCTCCAGGTGGTTGATGCATCGCAGGAAGGTGGATTTGCCCGAGCCCGAGGGGCCGAGCAGACAGCACACCTGCCCGCGTTCGACGGTGAGGTCGATGCCCTTGAGGACCTCGAGCTTGCCGAAGCGTTTGCGCACGTCCTGGGCGCGCACCATGGGCGTGGTCAACGGCCTTCTGCCTTTCCGGTCTTCGGCGCCGTCGCGCGGGTGACCCCGGTCAACATCCGCCGCAGCGGGGAGGTGTGGCCTCCGTGTGCGGTGCCCCTGCCGTAGCGGCGCTCCAGCCAGGCCTGCGGAACGCTCAGCAGGCTCACCAGTGCCAGATACCAGAGCGAGGCGACCACGAGCATGGGGATGACCTGGTAGTTCTGCGCGTACACCTCCTGGATGTTCGACATCAGGTCATGCGCGGCGATGACCGAGACCAGCGCGGTCATCTTGAGCATGTTGATCGTCTCGTTGCCCATCGGAGGGATGATCACCCGCATGGCCTGGGGGAGAACGATCCTGCGCATCGTCAGAGCGGGCCGCATGCCGAGCGAGTGCGCGGCCTCGGCCTGCCCGGTGTCGACGGACTGGATCCCTGCCCGGACGATCTCCGAGGCGTACGCCGCCTCGTTGAGTCCCAGCGCGAGCAGAGCCGCGACGGCCGGGGTGAGCAGGGAGTTGGTGTCGGCCTGGAAGAAGGTGACGTCGGTGAAGGGGATGCCGATGAGCACGTTCTTGTAGAGGGCGCCGGCGTACCCCCAGAAGATGATCTGGACCAGGAGCGGGGTGCCGCGGAAGGCCCAGACGAACAGCGAGGAGAGGCCGTAGAGGACCGGGTTGGACGACAGGCGCATCACGGCGATGACGGTGCCCAGGGTGAGCCCGAGGGCCATGGCCGCGACGGTCAGCCACAGGGTGGTGACCAGTCCGTCGAAGATCAGGCCGGCGAAGAGGTAGTCGCCGATGACGTCCCAGCGGAGATTGGCGTTGGTGGCCAGCGAACCGACCAGCCCCGCCAGGGCGAGTACCGAGGCCAGGGCGGCGACCCAGCGGCCGTAGTGACGCACCGGGACGACGGTCAGGTCCTGCTCGGCCGGCGCGGTGCGGGTGTCGAGTGTGGTGGCCATATCAGTCGACCGCTGCGTTCCGGGTGGCTTCCTTGACCGCGATCGAGGCGACGCCGTACTTCTCGAAGATCTTGATGGCGGTGCCGTCGTCGATCAGGGACTGCAGCGCCTTCTGGATCGCGTCCGTCAGCTCGGGAAGCTTCTTGGAGACGGCGATGCCGTTGGGGGAGGCGTTGTAACCACCGCTCGCGGCGGGGTCGTCGACGACCTCGAAGGCCTGGCCTCCGTCGGCCGTCTTGGCGGTCCAGCCGGCCGCCGGCTTGGTCAGCACCTGGGCGACGACCTTGTCGGCGCGCAGGGCGAGCTGGGCGTCGGAGTCCTTGGGGAACGTCTGCACGTCGATCTCGCCACGGCCCGCCTTCCCGCACTCCTTCTGGTGCGTCCTCAGGAGGTCGAACTGGTTCGTGGCCGCCTGGACGGCGACCTTCTTGCCGCACAGGTCGTCGAGTGTGGTGATCTTCTCGGGGTTGCCCTTCACGACCATGATCCCGGAGCCGGAGACGGAGTAGTCGACGAAGTCGACGACCGCCTGGCGCTCCTTGTTGTCCGTCATCGCGGACATCGCCACATCGAACTTGCCGGCCTGGATGGCGGGCACGATGCCGTCGAACTTCTGCGGGGTGAAAGCGAACTCCACACCGAGCCGGGCGCCGATCGCCTGACCGAGGTCGTAGTCCAGGCCGGTCAGCTCCTTCTCGCCCTCGGTCACGAACATCTCGAACGGGGCGTAGGGCACGTCGGTGGCCACGCGCACGGTGCCGGACTTCTTCACGGCGCCTGGCAGCGCCTCGTGCAGCTTCGCGTCCCTTTCGACGGTCACCCCCGCGACCTCCAGCGACGCGGGAGTCCTGGCCGCGGCGGCGCTGTCGCCACCCTCTCCGCAGCCCGCGAGCGCCAGCAGGACGGTGCTGGTCAGTGCGGCGGCGGTCACTGCACGACCGGAGACGTGGGCGTACTTCATGTCGTTCCCTCCTGGAGGAATTCCGGCCGGCGGCGACTTCCTCGCCCGGCCCGCCCCAGAAGTTACACACCGCAACTCAATCTGCATAGATGTAACGAGCGTTACGTCTCCGTGGCGCGCCATCGCGCTGCGTGAAACATGTCCCACGCACCCTGTCCGGAGCGGTCGGAACGGCAAATCTGCTGCGCGATGCCCGGTCTCGGTGATCGCTGCTGCGTTACATCTGGCGAACTGCCCCGCGTGTCTGTACTTTCCATCACCACCGACTCCGCGTCGGTCCCCCACTCCTCCATCCTCAGGAGAGCTCCGTGATCCGTACCCCTCTGCGGCCGGCGACCTGCCTCGCCGCGTCCCTGGCCCTGCTGGCCCCCGCCCTCATCACCGCGGAACCGGCCCACGCCGCCGCCAAGCGCATCCGGCTGGGCAGCCTGGCCGACGTCAGCCGCGGCAGCTGGTCCGGTCCCGCGTACACCATGAACGGTTCCGGCGGGGTCGTCGCCGCGACCATGAGCAGAGCCATCGACGCGATCCGCGGTGGTACGGGCTCCCTCGACGTCGTCGTCCTCGCCGGCTCCGCACCCACCTCCGGCAGCACGACGCCCGAGTGCGACACGGTCATGGGCCTGGCCGGCGTCAACTCCTGTACCACCTGGACCCTCACGCGCCGCAGCGACGGTGACAACAGCGCGGCCAACACCGACGTCCGCAACGCCGAGTTCGTCTACTTCGCCGGCGGCGACCAGTGCGACTACGCCGACTGGAAGGGCACCGCCCTCCAGAACTCCGTGAAGTCCGTCGTCGCCAAGGGCGGCGGCTCCGGAGGTGGCAGCGCGGGGCACCACATCAACAGCGCCGTCGTCTACGACGCCTGCCGCGGCGGCGTCACCTCCGACGAGGCGCTCTACGATCCCTACGATCCGGCGATCACCTTCACCACCGGCATGTTCGTCTGGCCGAACTACGCGGGCACCATCAACGACTCACATTTCGTCACCCGGGATCGCATGGGTCGCACCATGGCCTTCGTCGCCCGGGCGATCGAGGACGGTCTCACCACCGGCGGAGCCGCGTGGGGCGTCGGCGTGGACGACGGCGGATCCCTCTTCATCGACGGGAACGGCAGAGCGACCGCCGCCGGCGCCGACACCTTCGTCGTCCTGGGCGACCACCGCCCCGAGCAGGCCGACGCCGACCGATACCTCAGCTACGACGGCTACAAGATCTGGCGACTGCGCCCCGGCCAGACCTACGATTTCAAGAACCGCCCCACCTGTGGCTACTACCTGCGCAGCGTCGTCAGGGGCGTCCCGGACCGCAACCTCTACGACGGGACGCCGCTCACGAACTGCGGTTGAGTCCAACGCGGCCCCCTCACCCCGCCCGGCGCAGCGTCAGCATCCGGCCGGCGCGCCCCGGTGGCCGCCCTGGCGGTGCAGGCTCTCGCCGCCGCGACGTCGTACCGACGGAGGGGAGGGATGACGCCCGGCTGACACGACCGCCCCGGCCACCATGAGCACATCCACGGCGGCCGGGGCGGTGGTCGTCGAAGCGCCGAACGGGTCAGCCCGGCAGTCCCAACTCCCGGGCGATCAGCATCCGCTGGACCTCCGAAGTCCCCTCGCCGATCTCCAGGATCTTCGAGTCGCGCCACATCCGCGCCACCGGGTACTCGTTCATGAAGCCGTACCCGCCGTGGATCTGCGTCGCCTCGCGGGCGTTGTCCACCGCGACCGTCGAGGAGTACAGCTTCGCGATCGCCGCCTCCTTCTTGAAGGGTTCGCCCGCCACCAGACGGGAGGCCGCGTCGCGCCATCCCACGCGGGCCATGTGGGCGCGCATCTCCATGTCGGCGATCTTGAACTGGATCGCCTGGTTCGCGCCGATCGGCTTGCCGAACGCGTGGCGCTCGGCCGCGTACTTCACCGACTCGTCCACGCAGCCCTGCGCCAGGCCCGTGGCCAGGGCGGAGATCGCGACCCGGCCCTCGTCCAGGATCCGCAGGAACTGCGCGTAGCCGCGGCCCTCCTCGCCCAGCAGGTTGGCGGCGGGGACACGGACGTCGGCGAAGGACAGCTCGCGGGTGTCCGAGGCGTTCCAGCCGACCTTGGAGTAGGGGGCCGCGACCGTGAAGCCGGGGGTGCCGGAGGGGACGATGATCGCGGAGATCCGGGGGCGGCCGTCCTCCTTGCGGCCGGTCACGGCTGTTACCGTCACCAGCTCCGTGATATCCGTTCCCGAGTTGGTGATGAAGCACTTCGAGCCGTTGATCACCCACTCGTTCGTCGCCTCGTCCAGCACCGCCGTCGTCCGCGTACCGCCCGCGTCCGACCCGCCGTCCGGCTCGGTCAGGCCGAACGCGCCCAGTGCCTCGCCCGCGCAGAGCTTCGGCAGCCACTGCCGCTTCTGCTCCTCCGTGCCGAACAGGTGCAGCGGCATCGCGCCCAGCGAGACCCCCGCCTCCAGGGTGATCGCCACCGACGAGTCGACCCGGGCCAGCTCCTCCAGGGCGATGCCGAGCGCGAGGTAGTCGCCGCCCATGCCGCCGTACTCTTCCGGGAACGGCAGGCCGAACAGGCCCATCCGGCCCATCTCGCGCACGATCTCGTACGGGAATTCATGGCGCTCGTAGAAGTCGCCGATCTTCGGCGCGACCACGTCGTGCGCGAACGCCTCGACCGTGCGGCGCAGTTCCTCGTGCTCGGCGGTCAGCCGGTGATCCAGGGACATGGGTAACTCACTCCTTGTGGGAGGCGGGAGAAGAGGGAGGGGTCAGGGCGCGGACCGTGCGGGATGGGCTCGGTCGGCCCAGGTGTCCGGCCAGCCAGGCGCTGGTGGCCGCCAGCGCGTCGAGGTCGACGCCGGTCTCGATGCCGAGGCCGTCGAGCATCCAGACCAGGTCCTCGGTGGCGAGATTGCCCGTGGCGCTCTTCGCGTACGGGCAGCCGCCCAGGCCGCCCGCCGACGCGTCCACCGTGCTCACCCCGTGCTGGAGCGCGGCCAGGGTGTTGGACAGCGCCTGGCCGTACGTGTCGTGGAAGTGGACGCCGATCGACTCCGTGGGGACGCCTGAATCGTTCAGGGCCCTCAGCAGCGCCGTTACGTGGCCCGGTGTCGCCACCCCGATCGTGTCGCCCAGCGACAGCTCGTCACAGCCCAGGTCCATCAGCGCCTTCGCGACCCTGACCACCTGCGCCACCGGCACCGTGCCCTCCCACGGGTCGCCGAAGCACATCGACAGGTACCCGCGCACGTGGACCTTCTCCGCCTTCGCCCGGGCCACCACCGGCTCGAACATGGCGAGCGACTCGTCGACGGTCCGGTTCAGGTTGCGTGCGGCGAACGTCTCCGTGGCCGAGCCGAACACCGCGATCGACCGGGCCCCGAGCGCCAGTGCCCGGTCCAGGCCGCGTTCGTTCGGCACGAGGACGGGGAGGGAGACGTCGCCCACGTCCGCGATGTCCCCGAGGAGGGGGAACAGCTCCTCCGCGTCGGCCAGTTGGGGCACCCACTTCGGGTGCACGAAGCTCGTCGCCTCGATGGTCGTCAGACCCGCCACGGCCAGGCGGCGGATGAACTCCGCCTTCACCGGCGTCGGGACGGTCTCCTTCTCGTTCTGCAGGCCGTCCCGGGCCCCTACCTCGTGGATCCGGACCCGGGCCGGCAGACCGGCAGCCGGGACCTTCATGGGGAGCGGTCGCGTGGTCATGAGTCCTCCCGGGGCGCCACTACCGCGAGGATCTGGTCCATCGCCACCGTGGCCCCCGCCGTGACGTCCAGCTCGGTCACCGTCCCCGCGTGCGGCGCGGAGATCACGTGTTCCATCTTCATCGCCTCCACCACGAGCAGGCTCTGACCTGCCTCGACCACGTCACCGACGGCCACCTTCACCACCGTGACCGTGCCCGGCATCGGCGCCGCCAGCGTGTCCGCCCCGCTCCGGCCCGCCCCGCTCAGCAACGCCTCCACCGGGTCGTGGTCCTGGACGTGCCAGGTGTCGCCTTCCCGGCCGAGCCAGTCGCCGGACCGGTGGAAGTGGCCCACCGTGCCGTCGAGTTCGACCGTGACGCGGTCGGGTGTCACCACAGCTCCCGCCGGAGCCTCGTACGACACCGGGTCCGCGCCCGACACCCGCAGCGGGAAGAGCAGCGGCGCCCGCACACCCCCCGTCCGCCACCCGCTCGGCACCGAGAACGGGTCCGTCCAGCCCCCCGCGTCCGGCCGGGGCGCCAGCGCCTCCCGGCGGACCGCCGCAGCCGCCGCGTACACCTCGTCCGGTACGCCGTCCGGCACCAGGCCCTCAGCCTCGCGCTCCACCAGCCCCGTGTCCAGGTTGCCGGAGATCACGTCCGGGTGGGCCAGCAGGCGGCGCAGGAAGCCCACGTTGGTCGGGACGCCCAGGATCACCGTGTCCGCGAGGGCCGCCCGCAGCTTGCGGATGGCGGTCGCGCGGTCGGGGCCGTACGCGATGACCTTCGACAGCATCGGGTCGTACAGGCTGCCCACCGGCACGCCCTCGCTGAGCCCCGAGTCCGTGCGTACCCCGCCGCCCTGCGGCTCGCGCAGCGCCAGCACCGTACCGCCGGAGGGCAGGAAGCCCCGGGACGGGTCCTCTGCGCAGATCCGGGCCTCGATCGCCCAGCCGTCCAGCGTGATGTCCTGCTGCGCGTAAGGGAGTTGCTCGCCCGACGCCACCCGCAGCTGCCACTCCACCAGGTCCAGGCCCGTGATCAGCTCGGTGACCGGGTGCTCGACCTGGAGGCGGGTGTTCATCTCCATGAAGTAGTACGAGGCCGGATCGTTGCCCGGGACGATGAACTCCACCGTCCCCGCGCCGACATAGCCGCAACTGCGCGCCGCCTGCACGGCCGCCTCACCCATCGACGCCCGGGTCTCCTCGTCGAGCAGGACCGAGGGGGCCTCCTCGATGATCTTCTGGTGGCGGCGCTGGAGCGAGCACTCGCGCTCGCCGAGGTGGATCACGTTGCCGTGGGCGTCGGCCAGCACCTGGATCTCGATGTGGCGGGGGCGGTCGATCCACCGCTCGACGAGAAGGGTGTCATCGCCGAACGAAGCCCGCGCCTCGCGCCTCGCCGCCGCGATCTCCTCCGCCAGCACCGCCGCGTCGCGGACCAGGCGCATGCCCTTGCCGCCGCCGCCCGCGGAGGGCTTCAGGAGCACCGGGGTGCCGATCTCCCGTGCCGCTTCCTCCAGTTGGGCATCGGTGAGGCCGCTGCCGGACGAACCCGGGACCACCGGGACCCCGGCCGCCGCGACCGTCTCCTTGGCCCGGATCTTGTCGCCCATGAGCGAGATCGCGGAGGCGGGCGGGCCGATGAAGACCAGACCCGCGTCCGTACAGGCGGCGGCGAACTCCGCGTTCTCCGCGAGGAAGCCGTAGCCGGGGTGGACGGCCTGCGCGCCCGTGCGGCGGGCCGCCTCCAGGAGCGCCGGAACCGACAGGTAGCTCGCCGCGGCCGGCGGCGGGCCGATCCGTACCGCCGTATCCGCCTCCCGTACGTGCCGGGCGTCCGCGTCCGCGTCGCTGAAGACGGCGACCGAGCGCACCCCCAGCTCCCGCAGGGTCCGGATCACCCGGACGGCGATCTCGCCGCGGTTGGCGACCAGAACGGTGTCGAACATCGTCATCTGTTCCTCACATCCGGAAGACGCCGAAGCCGGGACCGGCCGGGTCCTTCTGGGGCAGCGGGGCATTGGCGCAGGCCGTGAGGGCGAGGCCCAGCACCTGGCGGGTGTCCACGGGGTCGATCACGCCGTCGTCCCAGAGCCGGGCGGTGGCGTAGTACGCGTTGCCCTGGGTCTCGTACTGGGCACGGATCGGGGCCTTGAACGCTTCTTCGTCCTCGGCGCTCCAGTCGTCGCCGAGCTGGTCGCGCTTGACGGTGGCCAGCACCGAGGCGGCCTGCTCGCCGCCCATCACCGAGATCTTGGCGTTGGGCCACATCCACAGGAAGCGGGGGCTGTACGCCCGGCCGCACATCGAGTAGTTGCCCGCCCCGTACGAGCCGCCGACGACGACCGTCAGTTTCGGGACGCGGGTGGTGGCCACCGCCGTGACCATCTTCGCGCCGTGCTTGGCGATGCCGCCCGCCTCGTAGTCCCGGCCGACCATGAAGCCGGAGATGTTCTGGAGGAAGACGAGCGGGATCCCGCGCTGGTCGCACAGCTCGATGAAGTGCGCGCCCTTCTGGGCCGACTCGGAGAACAGGATCCCGTTGTTCGCGACGATCCCGACCGGGTGGCCGTGGATGCGGGCGAAGCCGGTGATCAGCGTCGTACCGTACTCCGCCTTGAACTCCTGGAACCGCGAGCCGTCGACCACCCGGGCGATGACCTCGCGTACGTCGTACGGCGTCCGGGAGTCCACCGGGACCGCCCCGTACAGACCCACCGGGTCGACCTTCGGCTCCTCGGCCGGCTCCACCGACCAGGGGAGCGGGGCACGGTCCGGGAGGGTCGCGACGATGTTGCGGACGATCCGCAGGGCATGCGCGTCGTCCTCCGCGAGATGGTCGGTGACCCCCGACGTACGGGAGTGGACCTCGCCGCCGCCCAGCTCCTCCGCCGTGACGACCTCACCGGTCGCGGCCTTCACCAGCGGCGGGCCGCCGAGGAAGATCGTGCCCTGGTTGCGGACGATGACGGCCTCGTCGCTCATCGCCGGGACGTATGCCCCACCCGCCGTGCAGGAGCCCAGCACCGCCGCGATCTGCGGAATGCCGGCCCCCGACATGCGGGCCTGGTTGTAGAAGATCCGCCCGAAGTGGTCCCGGTCGGGGAACACCTCGTCCTGCATCGGGAGGAAGGCACCGCCCGAGTCGACCAGGTAGAGACAGGGGAGCCGGTTCTCCAGCGCCACCTCCTGCGCGCGCAGGTGCTTCTTCACGGTCATCGGGTAGTACGTGCCGCCCTTGACGGTCGCGTCATTGGCGACGATCACGCACTCGCGGCCGCTGACCCGCCCGATCCCGGCGATCACCCCGGCCGCCGGGGCGGCGCCCCCGTACAGCCCCTCGGCCGCCAGGGGGGCCAGCTCCAGGAACGGCGAACCCGGGTCGAGGAGGGTGTCCACCCGGTCCCGGGGGAGCAGCTTGCCGCGCGCCTCGTGGCGGGCCCGCGCCTTCTCACCCCCGCCCAGCCTTGCCGTGGCGAGCCGTGCCGCCAGCTCGTCGGCGAGCGCGTGATGCGCCGCCTCGTTGGCCTGCCAGGCCTCCGAGGCGGGATCGGCCGCGCTCGCCAGGACCGGTGCCTGCTGCATCGTGTCGAGCCCCCTTGCCCGTACCGCGATAGTCAACCGCTGCTGTTAATGAGCGTTAACGCGTTTCCTTCAGGTTAACGACCGCTAACGACCCTGTCTAGAATGAATCCTCATGAGCACCCATGCCGCCGCCCGCGTCGCGGCCCCCACCCGCCGCGAGCAGATCCTGCGGGAGGCCGCACGCCTCTTCGCCGAACGCGGCTTCCACGGGGTCGGCGTCGACGAGATAGGCGCCGCGGTCGGTATCAGCGGCCCCGGCCTCTACCGCCACTTCCCCGGCAAGGACGCGATGCTCGCCGAACTGCTGGTCGGGATCAGCGAGCGGTTGCTGGACGGCGGCCGCCTGCGGGTGTCGGAGGACGCGTCGCGGGGCGACGGCTCCCCCGAGGCGCTCCTGGACGCGCTCATCGAGGGCCACATCGACTTCGCCCTCGACGACCGCCCCCTCATCACCCTCCACGACCGTGAGCTCGACCGGCTGCGCGACACGGACCGCAAGCGGGTGCGGCGGCTCCAGCGCGAGTACGTGGAGGTCTGGGTGGGTGTCGTCCGGGCCCTCTACCCCGGCCTGCCCGAGAACGAGGCCCGCGTCACCGTGCACGCCGTCTTCGGTCTGCTGAACTCCACCCCGCACCTCGCCCGCCCGGAGGCTCGCCCCGGCCGCGAGGCCACCGCCGCGCTGCTGCACCGGCTGGCGCGCGGGGCGTTCGCGGCGGCTGCGGACCCATCCTGAGCAGGAGTTTCACCCGCTGGGCAACCTCGGTCGCGGCTCGACCGGCTGGCGCGCTGGGTCCACGGGGCCTCCAGCAGCCGCGAGGTGGTCGAGTGGCTGACCCGGGAGCACGCGAAGGGCTCGCAGGACGTCGTGGACAGCCTCTGCGCCCGCGGCCTGGTGACCGAGGAGCGGCACCGGGCCCTCGGCGTCTTCCCGGTGCGCCGCTACCCGGAGGCCGACGGCTCCGTCGAGCGGGAGCTGCGGGACCGGTTGGCCGCGGAGGTGCTGTGCGGGGCCGAGCCGGACGCCCGTACGAGCGCACTGGTCGCCCTCGTGCACGCCACGGGGACGCGCCCGCAAGCCTTCCCCGGCGTGCCGAGGAAGCAGGTGACCCGGCGCATGGCGGAGATCGCCGACGGCCACTGGGCGGGGGTGGGCGTGCGGGAGGCGATCCGCAACCTCCAGGCCGCGATCTCCACGGTGACCGTGGTGACGGTGCTCTCCGTGGTGCCTTGAGGCGGCCGGAGCGCCTGACGTGAGCGACGACGGCTGAACCGCGAGTGGCTCCCGGTCAGCCCTGCGCCGCCTCGCCGTAGGCGCTGTAGGCGTACAGGGCGATCGCCCCCGCCACGCAGGCGATGATCACCCATGAGCTGAACCGTGTGTGCCTCCCTCTGGCGCTTCGCCGCACGGAGCTTCGGGGCCCACGAGGCCGCCCGGACCGACGGGGCCGATCGGTCCGCCCTGACGCCGCCCGGCCCGGAGCGACCCGCACCGTATCGGCCGCCGCTTCGGCCAGCAGGCGGCGGCAGGTCGCGGCGAGCTCGCCCGTACCGGCAGAGAGGGGCACCACCGCCTCCGAACGCGCCGGAGCGGTGGTCCCGCCGTCGAGGATGCGCCCCGCACGTACGAGGACCTCGCCCCGGCCGCCTGCCGGAGCGAGGCTGAGCCACCGCTGTACGTGCTCTCCTCGGATGACCATCCCGCCGGACCGCTCCCGGTACACGGTGTGTTCCCGCCACAACATCTCCGCCAACTCCTTCGCGACGCACCTCAGTTGTGCCCCCACCGACTGTCCCCCCACATCGCATCGAATCGAACAGGCATCGCACTCTACTGGTGGCCGCAGCTCAGGGGGCCGCAGCCCCGATACGTGGGACGGTTGTCAGAGTTGCCGTTGAGGACGGGGGCGGCTGTTGACCGCAGGCGTACGGACCTCTACCGGGGGCTGCTCGCGGAACGGCGGATCGATCCTGGTGGTGCTCGACGACGCTTCCAACGAGAGGCAGTTGGCCCCCCTGCCGCCGGCGAGCGGTTCGTGCGGCGTGATCGTGGCCGGCCGCGTACGGCTGGGGGGTCCGGGCGGTGCCCACCGGGTCGCGCCTGAACATGCGCCTTCCAGTGGGGACTCGGTCGGAAAAGCGTTCGCACGGCTCCCCAGCGAAAGGTGATACTTCCCGTGCCCGGAGACGGCCGCACCACGGTGCGGCTCCGGGCCCCGGCCGACCGCGTCGCACGACCGTTCGGCCCGCACGACGGCTCGCGCGGGTCCCCGGGCAACGGGGGAGGGACCCGCGCGGTACGCCGCCTCCGCCCACGGGCTCGCGGATGCCCTCACCTACGAGCCCCCCACCGGCGCCCCCGCCTGACCCCGAGGCGCAGCACTCCTGCGGCGCCGCGCTCGAAGCCGCGGTCACTACGCTGCTCCACCGCGCCCTGCGCGACGGGGCGGTCAGGCCGGGCGTCACCTTCCACGACCTGATCACCCTCACCGTCGAAGACCTCAGCCCGAGCCGCTGACCGTGCCCGAGCCCCCGCCCTTGACCTTCACCGTGACCCGATCGACCCGCATCGGGTGCCCCGGCTCGGTGCCCGGCCCCACCGTCGCGCCGTCCGCGGCCGGCAGCTTGCCGCCGATCGCCACGTTGAGGATCAGGAACACCCCGTGGTCCACCGCCCGCTTCCAGGTCCCGGCGTCCATCCGCCCGGCGCTCACCCGGTGGTACACCCGGCCGTCGAGATACCAGCGCACCTCGCCCCCGCCGAGGTCCACCTCCACGGCGTACGTGTGGAACTCCGTGCGGCAGGTCGCGCAGGCCTGCGGACCCGACGTCAGCCCCACCGGCTCCTCGCACGGCCCGCCCTCCAGCACCCCGCAGTGCATCGACCCGAAGATGGTGTCCCGGCCGTTGACGGACTCCATGACGTCGAGTTCACCGACGCCCGGCCAGCCCGTGTAGCCGTCGCGCAGCTTGGCGCCCAGGGTCCAGAACGCGGGCCAATAGCCCGCCGCCTTCGGCCCGGTCACGTCCGGCAGCGCGATCGACGCCTCGATCCGCAGCACGCCGCCGGGCGGCGGCGCGAAGTCGGAACGTACGGTCTCGATCCGCCCCGAACTCCACGCGTCACCCTTCCTGGTGGGCACGATCTCCAGCGCGCCCCTCCCGTCGAGGCGGACGTTGTCCGTCGAGTCGGTCATGGTCTCGATCTCGCCGGTGCCCCACTGCGGGGCCGGGCAGCCGGGGTAGCAGGTCCCTAGGTCGTACTGCCAGTTCGCGGGGGAGGGGCGGCTGCCCGCCGGGCCCTCGAAGTCGTCCCGCAGCAGTTCGGTCCAGCCGTCGTCACCCGGCGCGGCGGGGGCCGTGGCCGTCGGCAGCGCCCCCGTGTCCGTCAGCAGCCGCTCCAGCCTCGGGGTCAGCACGACGGCCGCCGCGTTGGTGAGGTGGGCGTCGTCCCGGTAGAGCAGGATGCGGTCCCGTACGGCCGGGCAGGTCGGGCCGTCACCCGGGCAGAGGACCGGGTTCACGCTGATGGCCCGTACGCCCGGCACCGCCCCCGCCGCGATCCTCCGGGCCAGCGGATCGGCCCAGATCGCCTCCGTCCGGCGGAACGCGCAGGCGGCGGCATCGTCCGGAGCGCCGGAGACACACGCGGGGATGTCCGTACCGGGTACGGGGGTGTCCTCGATGTACACGATCGGCGCGCCGGTCTCCCGCAGCGGCTTGAGGGTCTTCTCCCAGGCGGCGGCCAGGAGTTGGCGGTCGGTGGTGTACCGGTTGAGCGAGGCGACCACGATGAGCCGGGGCTTGGGACCCGTACGGAGGCGTTCCAGGGCGTCCGCGCGCCAGGTGTCGCACTCCCGGTACGCGCGGCCCAGTTGCGGGCTGTCCACCGCCAACCGCGGAAGCGGGCAACCCTGCTTGACCAACTGCTGGAGCGCCCAGCCCCGTTGTGAGGCAAGCGCCAGCATCGGGGAGAACCACTGCCCCGCGTGCGAGTCGCCGAGCAGCACGATCCGGTCCTGGCTGTCCACCGCGCCGAACAGGCACTCCGGGCTGCGGGTCACCTCCGGCGCGACCTGGCAGTTCCGGTCCGGCGGGAAGTCCTTGCGGGCCTGGGCCGGGTTCGGAACCACCGACCCGTCCCCCGCGGAGGCCCCGAGCAGCGAGGGCCCGGAGGCGGCACCCGGCGGCAGCCCCTTGACGTCGACCGGAGTGGTGGGGCCCATCAGGTGCAGCGTCGCCGTGCCCACCACCAGGGCGAGTGCGACCGGCAGCACGATGGCCGAGACGCCGACCGCCAGCCCCCGCCGGGGAAGTTCGCAGACCGTACGGCTGCGGCGCAGCGGCTGCTCCACCCAGCGCATCGTGGCGAGCGCGGGCAGCACGGCGGCCAGCGTGAGCGCCGTCCTCGCGGGCCAGCCGAGCGTGCCGAGCCGGACCTCCGCGAGCACGAGCACCGGCCAGTGCCACAGGTACAGGTTGTACGAGAGCCGCCCGACGGCCCGGGGCGCCCGCCCCGCCAGCAGCCGCCCGACCCCGTACGCGCCCTGGACGTTCCGCTCGCCCCGCCCCGGTATCGCGGCGAGGATCACGGCGGCGGTGGCCAGGGTCGGGACGAGCGCCGCGTATCCGGGGTACGGCGTCGAGGCGTCGTACGCCACCACGCACCAGCCGATCGCCGCCGCCCCGCCCCAGCCGCACAGCAGCCGCAGCGGACGCGGCCCGCGCAGCAGGTGCCAGGGCAGCAGCGCGAGCAGCGCCCCCACGCCGAACTGCCAGACGCGTGAAGGCGTTCCGAGGTACGCGAGTGAGACCGAGTGCGCCGTCCAGTGCAGGGACAGCGCGAACGAACCGACGACCAGCGCCCCGGTCACCAGCGCCACCACGGACCGCACGGCACGCCCCCGCCGGACCGCGCGGGCGGCGCAGAGCACGGCCACCGCGAGGAGCGGGGCCCAGAACAGGTAGAACTGCTCCTCGACGGCGAGCGACCAGAAGTGCAGCAGCGGGCTCTGGTCGTGCCCGGCGGCGAGGTAGTCGGTCCGCTGGGAGACGAACCGCCAGTTGGCGACGGACAGCGCAGCCGCGAGGACGTCGTACTCCAGGTCGGTGCGGCGCAGCGGGACGGTCAGCCAGGCGCCGGCCACCGCGACCGCCGCGAGCACCACGGCGGCCGAGGGCAGCAGTCGCCGGGCCCGCCGGGAGAAGAAGCCGCCGAGCCGGATCCGGCCTGTGCTGATGGCCTCGCGGACCAGGAGGCCGGTGATCAGGTAGCCGGAGATGACGAAGAAGACGTCCACCCCGATGAACCCGCCTGCCAGGCCCGGGATTCCTGCGTGGAAGGCGAGGACCGCGAGGACGGCGACCGCGCGCAGTCCCTCGATGTCGGGCCGGAACGTGGACCGGTGCGGGCTGGGCCCGGACTCGCCGCCCGACCGTGGGGCGGGCGGGACGGGCGGTGGTGGAGTGGTGCGCTTCCGGCGAGGGCCGGGAGCGAGGAGGAAGGGCATGACGGCAAGGCCTTTCGGCTCGGCTCAGCTCGACCAGGGGAGCATCGGGTTGACCCACCCCGAGGCGAGCAGACCGGTGAGCAGGAGGACGGCGGAGGCGGCGAGGGCCTCGGGCCAGCGGCGGGGCAGCACGCCGGCGGGGGAGCGGAGGCTCACCAGGAAGGCTCTGGCCCCCGCACCACGCGGCGTCGGGACTTCCTCGTTCCGCACCCTGGGACGCAGCTCGGTCAACAGGTCCCGTATCAACGGCACGTTGATCTGGAGCTGCACCAGCAGATAGAGCAGAAGCCCCCAGTTGGGCTCCCAGCCGTTACGGGCGACGGCCAGCGCGATCCCGGCGGCCGCCGCCCCGTTGGACAGGACGAGCCAGGCCAGCGAGACGCCCACCACCCGGCGGGCCATCGAGCCCGAACTCCCCTTGCCGCGAACCCCTGTGGGCACCCAGGCGGCGCTGCGGCCCCGCAGGGTGTGCCAGAACGCGGTGGCGGCGGCCACGCTGGTGAGGACGTTGGCCCGGATCACCTCCACCCGCCAGCGGGTGCGGCTGATCCTGGGCAGCAGCACGTGCCAGAGCCAGAGCGGGGCGAGCAGCGGCAGCACGTGCCAGGGCCGGATGTGGTCCGGATACCAGAACATCATCACCAGCGGCGGCAGCGGCGCGGCGAAGGTGTTCACGGCCGTCGTGAGGTACCCGACGACGCCCTCGTAGAAGCAGAGCCGCATCCGCCAGGGCGCGCGCATCCGCTTCAGTACGGGCGTCGCGAGCAGGTGGAGGTTGCCCATCGCCCACCGGTACTGCTGGTTGACGAAGGAGGTGACCTCGTCGGGCGAGGTGCCCTTGGCGACCAGGACGGGGACGTACTGGGTGCGGAACCCCTGCTCGTGCAGGGCGAGCCCGGTGTACAGGTCCTCGCTGTGGTCGAGCCGGGCGAAGCCGCCCGCCAGGTCGATCGCGCTGCGCCGGTAGACGGCGTTCGAGCCGCAGCAGATGGCGGCGTCACTGGCGTCCCGGGAGGGCTGGATCCAGCGGAAGAACCACTCCTGGGCCGCACCGGCGGCGCGCTGGATCCACTCCATCGACTCGTCGGTGTCGAAGCACTGAGGGCTCTGCACGATGCCGACGGCGGGGTCGGCGAGATACGGGACGAGGTGGCGCAGGAAGTCCGGGCGGGGCGCGAAGTCCGCGTCCAGGATCGCGATGAACTCCGAACTGCTCAGCGTGAGCGCGTGGTTGAGGTTGCCCGCCTTCTTCAGGTGCCCCCGGTCGGGCCGGACGACGTACGTGTAGCCGTAACGGGCGGCCAGCGCCGCGACCTCGGGCCGGTCGCCGTCGTCCAGGACCCAGACGGTCAGCGCGTCGGGCCAGTCCACGGCGGCGACGGCGCGGTAGGCGTTGTCGAGGACGGGGAGAGGTTCGCCGCAGGTCGGCAAGTACAGGTCCACGGTGGGGAGTTCGGCGGGCTGCCAGGCGTGGACGAGGACCTCGTGCGACGGCCGGGTCAGCCGGCGCTGACGCAGGCTGTTGACGGAGGAGAGCCCCAGCGCCACGACGTTGAGCCCGAGGACCGCGAGGAACGCCCAGAGGGCCGGGGTCCGCAGCGCGAAGGCGAGCATGGTGACCGCGGTGAAGACGAAGGCGAGCGAACTGCTCACCAGGACCCAGCGGCGCTGCGGCCCGAAGTACCAGTAGAGCTCGTCGTCGGATGGTGGTTGCGGAAGGTGATGCACGGTCATAAAGCCCCCACGGCTGTGTATGTACCCGTTTCCGTGCCTGTTTCAGCACTCGCTTCGATGGTCACCCTAGCGCCAAAGGTATAGACCACTCACGCGAGACCGGGCCGACGGAGGAATTGAGACAGCGGATTGGCGTGGTTCGATGGGTCCAGACCTCTGGTCCAGGCCGGTGGGTGGGCCCATTCGAGCGGCCACACCCGTCGGGTCGGGGAAGGCGCAGGTCACGCCGGGGTGAACAGTCCCGGAAGACTGACGGGGCCGGGGAGGATCCGTCCGGCGTGCGGGACACCCGGCACACCCCGCACCCCGGGCGGCACAATGGGTGCATGCCGATACCCAGCCGCGCCGCCCTCGTCGACCACCTCGTCCGTTCGCGTATCGCGGGGGACGTCGCCACTCCTCGCGACAACAACCTCTCCCACTACCGCAAGCTCGCCAACGGTGACCGCCACTACTGGCTGGGTCTGGAGCTCGGCGACCGCTGGACCGACGAGCAGGACGTGCTCGCGGTGATGGCCGAGCGCTGCGGAGTGAACGACGACCCCGCGCACCGGTTCGGCCAGGACACCATCGACCCCGAGCTGACCGTGGACGCCCTGGAGCGGATGGCGGCCCGCCTGCGCAAGGCCGCGGACGGCCGCGAGCGGGTCCTCTTCGCCACCGGCCACCCCGGCGGCCTGCTGGACGTGCACCGGCAGACGGCGGACGCCCTGCGCCGGGCGGGCTGCGAGATCGTCCGCATCCCCTCCGGGCTGATCGCGGACGAGGGGCTGGTCGTCCAGTTCGCCGACGTCGCGATGCTGGAACGCGGGGCGACCCTCTGGCACACCCACTCCCCGGCCCCGATGGCGGCCGTCCTGGACGCCATGGCGCACCTGGGCCGCCCGCTGCCCGACCTCGTCGTCGCGGACCACGGCTGGGCGGGCTGCGCGGGCCGGCGCGGGCTGGACGCGATCGGTTACGCGGACTGCAACGACCCGGCCCTCTTCCTTGGCGAGTCGGAGGGCACCCTCCAGGTCGCCGTCCCCCTGGACGACCACGTCACCGACCCGCGCTTCTACGACCCGATGACGGACTACCTGCTGCACGCGGCGGGGCTGCTGGAGGACGAGCCCGAGCTCGCACAGGAGCCCGCCGTGTAGGGCCTGCCGTTTCAGGGCCACGGAACGGCCACGCAAGGGGCCGCGGGGCCGCGTCCGGGGCGTGACGGCGTCGTCAGGAGCCCGTGACGGCTTCAGGAGCCGGGGTGCTGCCGCTCCCGCAGCCGCTGCTCACGCCCCGGCGTCGGGTCCGAATACACCCGCCGGACCGACGGAAGCCGCTCCCACGGCTGCGCCTCCGCCTCCTCGCAGGCCCACTCGACCTCCGCCGCGGTGGCCATGTCACGGAAGTCGGCCTTCGCCGCGACAGGATCTCGGCCGGCCCCTGGATGAGAACGGTGAAGGTGGACTCCCCGCCGTCAGCCTTCGTATCGCTCATGGTGGGGAGTATGTCCGAAATGCTACTTCAGGCGGTGCTCATCCCGGGTCCACGTCACGCGGAACCCGTACGACACCCTCCTGGATGACGGTGATCGCGAGGCGCCCGTCGGCGGTGTGGATACGGGCCTGGCCAAGCCCCCGCCCGCCGGAGGCCGACGGCGACTCCTGGTCGTACAGCAGCCACTCGTCCGCCCGGAACGGCCGGTGGAACCACATCGCGTGGTCCAGGCTCGCCCCGACCACGTCCCCGACCGCCCAGCCGCCCCGCCCGTGGGCCAGGAGCACCGAGTCCAGCAGCGTCATGTCGGAGACGTACGTGGCCATGCAGACGTGCAGGAGCGGATCGTCCGCGAGCTTGCCGTTGGTCCGGAACCAGACCTGCGAGCGCGGCTCACGCGCCTCGCCCACCGTGCCGAACGGCGGTGCGTCCACATACCGCAGGTCCACCGCGGCCCGCGCCTCGATCAGCCGGTCGACCATCCCCGGGTGGCTGAAGCGGTCCGCGTACCGGGGCAGCATCTCGGCGGCCGTGGGCAGCGTCTCGGGATCGGGGGAGGCCGGCATGTCGGCCTGGTGCTCCAGCCCGTCCTCGTACGTCTGGAAGGACGCGGAGAGGTGGAAGATCGGCTGCCCGTGCTGCACGGCGACGACCCGGCGGGTGGTGAAGGACCTCCCGTCGCGGATGCGGTCGACGCTGTAGACGATGGGCGCGCCCGGGTCCCCGGCGCGCAGGAAGTAGGCGTGCAGGGAGTGGGCGGCCCGCTCGGCGGGGACGGTCCGGCCCGCGGCGACCAGCGCCTGGGCCGCGACCTGCCCGCCGAACACCCGGGGCACGACCGCGCTGCGGCTCGCGCCCCGGAAGATGTCCCGCTCGATCTGCTCCAGGTCGAGCAGATCGAGCAGGGAATCGAGTGCTGCGCTCATGAAGAGAACGTAGTCCTTACAGAACGGCCTGAGTCTGTCCAAACGGCCTGAGTCTGCCTACAGGCCCATGGACTTGGCGATGATCGACTTCATGACCTCGCTGGTGCCGCCGTAGATGCGGTTGACGCGGTTGTCGGCGTAGAGGCGGGCGATCGGGTACTCGTTCATGAAGCCGTACCCGCCGTGCAGCTGGAGGCAGCGGTCGATCACGCGGTGCGCGACCTCGGTGCAGAACAGCTTGGCGGAGGCGGCCTCCGCCGCCGTGAGCTCACCGGCGTCCAGGGCCTCCAGCGCGCGGTCGGCGACGGCCTGGGCCGCGTCCACCTCGGCCTGGCAGGCGGCGAGCTCGAACTTCGTGTTCTGGAACGAGGCGACGGTCTTGCCGAAGACCGTGCGCTCCTGCACGTACTCCTTGGCGAACCGGACGGCCGCCGCGGCCTGCGCGTACGCGCCGAAGGCGATGCCCCAGCGCTCGGAGGCCAGGTTGGTGCCGAGGTAGCCGAAGCCCTTGTTCTCCTCGCCGAGGAGGTCCTCGGCCGGAACCTTGACGTCGACGAACGCCAGCTCGGCGGTGTCGGAGGTCTTCAGGCCGAGCTTGTCGAGCTTGCGGCCCACGGAGTAGCCCGCGGACTTGGTGTCGACGGCGAAGAGGGAGATGCCGAAGCGGCGGTCGTCCTCGCGCGGGGCGGCGGTACGGGCGCAGACGATCACGCGGTCGGCGTGGACGCCACCGGTGATGAAGGTCTTGGCGCCGTTGAGGACGTAGTGCGTGCCGTCCTCGGAGAGCTTGGCGGTGGTCTTCATGCCCGCGACGTCGGAGCCGGTTCCCGGCTCGGTCATCGCGAGGGCCCACATCTCCTCGCCGGTCGCGAACTTCGGCAGCCAGCGCTTCTTCTGCTCGTCGGTGGCGAGCATCTTGACGTACGGGAGGCCGAGCAGCGTGTGCACGCCGGAGCCGCCGAAGGAGACACCCGCACGCGCGGTCTCCTCGTAGATGACCGCCTCGTACTTGTGCGAGTCGATGCCCGCGCCGCCGTACTCCTCGTCGACCTCGATGCCGAAGATGCCCAGCTCGCCGAGTTTGAGGTAGAACTCACGAGGCACGACGCCCGCGGCGAACCACTCGTCGTACACCGGCACGACCTCGGCGGCGATGAAGGCGCGGATGGTCTCCCGGAACGCCTCGTGGTCCTCGTTGAATACCGTACGGCGCACGGGGTGCCTCCTTGATCGGCTGGTGTGTTCGCTCACCGGGCATGGCTAAGCGCTTGCTCATTCCTCTCGAAGTTACCGGTCGGTCACGGAGCTGTCCAGGGTGATGCTGAGCACGCGGGAGAGCGGCTGTGCCGGGGGCGTTGTCAGTGCCGTGGTGCAGGATCGATGAGAGCGTACCGGCAAGGGCGGAGGGCCGTCGTGACGATCACGAACCGGCAGGTGGCGGAGCACGCGTTTCTGCTCCCGCTGTACGAGGACGACTACTACCCGGACCACGTCCTGGACCGGGGCCGGGCGGTGCTGCTGCGCCTGTGCGAGCGGATCGAGGCGGAGCGGCCGACGGACCTGCCGGCGCTGTACCGGCTGACCGAGAGGGCGACGGAGGACTTCAACGCCCTGGAGGCGGAGTTCGAGGCGGCGGGCAGCGAGATCGAGACGGTGGCGCGCGAGGAGATAGGCGAGGCCTTCTGGTTCATCGCGCAGGCGTACGGCTTCGAGGACGCGGACGGGGAGGAGCTGATCGCGGCCCGGGAGTGGTGAGGGCGTTTCGCCGCCCCGCCGCACACCACCGCGCCGGCGCGGTGGTCACCCCGTACGTCGCTCCGTCCCGTCACCCGGCGGCCGCCCCGTCCCGGCGTCCGGCGGCTGCCGCGTTCCGGGACCTGGCGGGTCGGCCGGCTCGGCCCGTACGGCGGCGGTGAGCGCGACGCGGATCGTCTCCACCGCTTCCATGAGCCGGGCCCGGGAGGTCGGTGACGCCCGCGCCAGAGCGGCTGTCAGCCGCTCCTCCCGCCGGGCCCGCAGCCGGTCGAGGTGCGCCCGCCCCTGAGCTGTCAGCCGCAGCTCGACCTCGCGCCGGCTGGCCGTGCTGGAGGACCGCCGTACGAAGCCGATGGCCTCCAGCCGGTCGCACAACCGGCTCACCGACGACGGCGCCGCCTCCAGCTCCGCACCCAGCTGCCGCAGATTGATGCCCTCCCGGCGTTCGATCACGTACATGACCCGAAGCTGAGGCGCGGACACGGTGACGGGCGAGAACCCGTCGGGAACCCGCGTCCAGTAGACCTCCAGCAGCTCGATGACCCCACGCATCGCCCGCGCCACATCGCGAAGCCTCTGATCAGGGCCGGAACGCTCTACGCCCATGCTGGAACACCCTCGGTCGAGCTGCGGCCCTGCCGCGCCTGCGGGCAAGTCCTCCATAGCGTTCACGCCCCAGCCGTTCCGAAACCCATGATTCTTCCTGGGGCGCGCGGGAACACGCGCGGGTGCATCGAATTCCCGCGAAATGGATCGAAAAACGTACGAGTTCGCAGACATGGTGCCGGGGGTGCCGGGCACCAGGCTGTCAACGGTTGCTCAGGAAATGAGCAGGGCGGAAAGAGCACCTCCTCAACGGGGTGCGCGGTCCGCTGAACCAAGAATTCATTCAGGTGCGATCGAAGGAGTTTCTTTATGTCTGAGAACCTGTGGGGCTACCAGCCGACCGTCGGCCACACCGTCGGCACCGACCTGATCGGTTACAAGGTCGAGGCTACCGACGGCAGCATCGGCAAGGTCGACAAGCACTCCGACGACGTCACGTCCTCGTACCTGGTGGTGGACACCGGCGTATGGATCTTCGGCAAGCACGTCCTGCTTCCGGCGGGCACGGTCAGCCGGATCGACACCGACGACCAGAAGGTCTACATCGACCTCACGAAGGACCAGATCAAGGACGCCCCGGAGTTCGACAAGGACAAGCACGTCGGCGACGAGGACTTCCACCGCACGACCGGTGAGTACTACGGGCGCCACCGTCGCGTCTGATCCGACGGCAGACGCAGAGCGGGCGGGGCGGGACGCGATGGTTCGCGTCCCGCCCCGCCCGCGTGCGCGGCTCCGGGCGGGTCACGGGAGGTGCCGCACAAGGTCCCGGGAACCGTTTGGCAGTTGGCGCAGCCGACGCCGGAGCCGCACGACCAGCACCGCTACGACGTACGGCGCGGTGCGGCCATCGACGCGGTCCCAGCGACCCGCCAGGCGGCGACCACGGTCGACCTCGAAGGCCCCCGGGCGTGGCACAGGCCGGCGCTGAGTACGCCGAAAGCCATGGACCGCCGCGGGGGCGTCGCACGCGTGGGTGCGGGAGGTCAGCCGGGTGCTCAGGCCGAACCGGGGGACGGCCCCTCGGCGCCGGAGGAGCCGCCCTCGCTGCGAGGGCCGCAGAAGCGGGCGGCGCCGGTCGGGGCGGTGAACGAGCGCGCCCGGTGCGCCACCGAGTTCCGTTGTCGGTGGCGCACCGGGTGAGGGGCGTGTCAGGCGGGCGGAGGCTCCGGGGGTGCGGCGCGGGTGTCAGTTCCCCGGGCGCTTGCTCAGGTCCTTGCCGAACAGGCGCAGCAGTTCGTCCTCCACCACCGGGGTGAGGGCCTCGATGTAGCCGTCCGCCAGATGGCCGTAGTCCCGGTAGACCAGGGTGTTCCCGACCACGGCCGGGCAGGTGCCTGACGGGGCGCAGACCCATTTGTACGGGTCGATGAGCGCGACGTCCTCGGCGGCGGCGGCGTCCCGGATCGCCTGGGTGACCTCGGGCTTGGGGTCGGCCTCCGAACGGTGGCGCGCGCAGGACGGCAGGTCGTCGGGGTTCACCGCCACGCAGTCCACCGTGTTGTTCTTCGGCCAGGGGTTGTCCAGCACGGTGAGCACCTGGGTGCGCCCGCGCTGGAGCATCCGGTACGTCTCGGCCTGCCCCTTGCCCCACGCCTTGCCCAGGTCGCCCCCGCCGTACAGCTTGGCGGAGTTGGAGCTCGACGTGATGACGAGTTCGGGTTCCAGCTTCTGGATCTTCTTGATGGTCTCCGCCCGCCAGGCGTCGCAGGTGGAGTACGGGCCGTCCTGCCACTCGATGGTGACCTGGGAGACCTTGCAGGCGTTCTTGGTGAAGGAGTAGAGCCGCCAGTCGTGCTTGCGGGCGATCGCGTCGAGCGCCGGGAACCACTGCGCGACATGCGAGTCGCCGAAGAGGACCACACTGCGGTCGGCGTTCTTGTCACCGTACAGACAGGGCTTGGTCTGTTTCGTGCCGGTCATGGTGAGGGCGCAGTCGTCGGTGTAGACCGTGGACCGTGTGTACGCGGTCTCGTGCAGGCTCGGTTTGAGGTTGGACGGGAGCTCCTCCACCGGCTGTGCCAGCAGATCGGTGAGGGCGGCACCGGGATCGGAGGCGGTGGCGAGCGTCTTCTTGGTGTCCTGCCGCGCGCCGCCCGGGTCCAGGGTCGGCGGGTACTGGAGGGTGAGCACCGCGACCAGGGCCGCGACGGCCGACAGGCCCAGACCCAGCGTGAGCCCTCGGACGGCGTGGGCCTTGAACGCGCGATGGAAGCGCATCGGGTCCTCGACCAGGTGCAGCGTTCCCCAGGCGAGCAGGATGCCGCCCAGCGCGGCGATCAGCCGCAGCGGACCGTCGTGCGCACCGAAGCCGGCGGCGGCCGGCACGATGACGATCAGCGGCCAGTGCCACAGGTACCAGGCGTAGGAGAGCCCGCCGATCCAGACGGCGGGCCGCAGCGAGAGGACGGCGCCCGCGCCGTAGCGGCCGGCCGCGGCGCCTCCGGCGAGGACGGCCGCGGCGCCGGCGACCGGGATCACGGCGTGATGGCCGGGGAAGGGCGTGGTCCCGTCGAAGGACACGGCAGCGTAGGCGATGGCGGCCAGGCCTGCCCAGCTCAGGACCGCGGCGACCGGGCGCGGGATGTCGTTCAGGCGGTGCGCCGCCAGAGCCAGCAGGGCGCCTACCGCCAGCTCCCAGATCCGGCCCTGCGAACCGAAGTAGGCCCACGCGGGAGAGGTCTCGGTGAGGTGGAGGTTCAGCGCGAAGGAGGCGCCGACCAGGATGATCAGCGGGATCGCGAGCAGGGCCCGTCGCCTAAACAGCTTGAGGGCGACGATCATCACGATCGGCCAGATCAGATAGAACTGCTCCTCGACCGCCAGCGACCAGAAGTGCTGGAACGGGGAGGGCGGCACATCCGTGTTGAAGTAGTCGGTCCCAGCCTCGGCGAGTCGGAAGTTGACGACGTACCAGGCGGACGCGATGGCGTCCTTGGCGTAGTCCGCGAAGCGCAGCGGCCCCAGGAAGAGCCAGGAGCCCGCCAGCGTCGCCAGCACGACCAGGGTGGAGGCGGGCAGCAGGCGCAGCGCCCGGCGGGAGTAGAAGCGGGCCAGGGAGATCTTGCCGTCGCGGCTCCACTCCCGGAGCAGCAGCGAGGTGATCAGGAAGCCGGATATCACGAAGAACACGTCCACGCCGACGTATCCGCCGGCTATGGAGGTCACCCCCGAGTGCCCCAGCACCACGAGGGTGACGGCCACCGCCCGCAGGCCCTGGATGTCGAGCCGGAGATTCGCGCCCCCCGCCGGCCCGGCGGGCCCCTTCCCGTGTTCGCCGGGAGTCCCGTCCCGGGGGCCGGTCGGGGGCGGGGCGTCGTCGGACGTGGGCCGCGGGGCATGCGTGAGGCGGCGGACGGGCACCGTGTGGATCTCCTTGGTCATGAGGCATAACCGGATGGCGCCGATGATCGCCTCCGGAGCCGGTCGATCGAAGCTGGCTTCGGCCCGGCCCGCGATCCATGACATTGTCAGTACATCGCGATATCGCCAGAGTGGACCATAGTGGAGCACTTGCTGACAAGCGCCCGCTGTCACGGCGCTCCGGCCTTTCGGTGACGCGGCGATTCCGCTACCTCGCGCGCACGGAGCCCGGGGCTCCGGTCGCGTAACTCTGCCCGGTTTTCTCCTTGTCCAGGGTGCGCTGGAGGAAGACCCACGCCGAACAGCAGGGCGTCCCGCATCCGGCACCGGCGTACCCCACGGACTCCAGTAGCTGGCTGTCGTAATCCCTTGCCGTGCGACCCCCTTTTGTCACTGCAACATGAGGCATGGCCGAGCGCGGCCGTACACCTCAGGGCCCCTTCCTCGCGCCGGGACGCTATTCCTGCCGCAGCGCGAGCCACAACTCCGCCCGCACGTCCATGTCGTTCACATCCATGCCCAGCAACTCCACGCACCTCCCGATGCGTTGGCGGACGGTGTTGCGGTGGACGGACAGGGCCACCGCCGTGCGGTCCCAGCTGCCGTGCAGGGAGAGCCAGCAGCGCAGGGTGTCGGCCAGGGGCGGGGTGAGCGGGGCGAGGAGGGTGCGGGCGTGGGAGGCCGCCTGGTCAGGGGGGATGAGGGCGGCCAGGCCGGTGACCGGGGCGTCCACCTTCAGTGGGGTGCGGGTCGCCTCCGCGTGGGCCAGGGCGCGGGCCGCCCGGGTGTCGGCGGCGGCCAGGGCCGAGAGGGGGGTGGGGGTGGAGACGCCGAGGGTCCAGCCCGGTTGCGGGGGCACGGCGCGGGCTTGCGGGGGCTCCCCGGGCTCCACGTCGCAGCCCGGGTGCGGGGGCGCCTCCCCGGTGGCCGCCGGGAGCAGGACCCGTACCGTGGCGTCGTCCTCCCGGCCCGCGTCCACCAGTGGCGAGCCCAGCGACGCCCCCAGCGCCCCGGCCGTCAGGGCGTCCGGCGTCGTCCCGTCGCTGCGGCGGGCGTGGATCACCGTCCAGGGACCCTCGGGGCCCAGGAGTGCGGCCACCTCGGCGGGCGTCGCGCCGAGCAGCAGCCGCACCAGCGCCGCCGAGCGGTCCGCCGCGTCCGCGCCCTGGTGGGGGGCGGACAGGAGGGAGAGCAGGACCACCGCGATCCCGGCCACCGTGTGGTCGCCCGGCTCCCGCCGGCGGGCAGCCAGGGAGAGGACAAGGCCCTCGCCGCCGCCCAGCGCGTACGCCGCCAGGTGCGTGTCGCCGTGCGTGTCCGTGGCCGACGCGGGGGAGCCGGGGCGTTCGCGGGCCACCACACGGGCCAGGCGCGTCAGTGCTGCCGCCGCCTCCGGGGGTGGGCGGCGGCCCGCCGCGTGGACCTCCTCGCCCCGCGCCGTCAGCAGCACCGCCCGGCCGCTCAGCTGCGTGGCGAGCTGGTGGAGGACCGCAGGTACGGGGTCGGGGCGGGCCGCCGCCGTCGCCAGGGCCTGTTGGGCCCGGGTCACCCGGCGCAGCTCCCGGTGGCGGGCCTCCGCCATCAGCCGCCACACCGCCCGCGCGATCGTCGTGAAAGGGGTCTCCGGCGGCACCTCCAGCAGCGGCAGCCCGTACCGGTCGCACGCCTCGATCAGGGCTTCGGGGACCGTCTCGTGCACCGGCCGGACGCCGAAACCCAGTGCTGCCGCCCCCGCCTCCACCAGCCGGCCGACGTAGTGGTCCGGGTCCGTCAGCAGCACCCCGGCGCTCAGCAGCAGCTCACCGCCGAGGAGGTACGGGTAGGGGTCGGCCATCTCCGAGGTGTGCACCCAGAGGAGGTCGGCGTCGGCCGGTCCCGCGATCCGGCGCAGGCCCAGCTCCTCCCGGGCGAGGAGTTCGGCGAGGGGGATGGGCGGGGCCGGTGGGCCGGGGGAGTGGGCGGGCGATGTCGGCATGGAGGGTTCGTCCATTCGCGGCGGTGAGAGTGGAGGAAACGTACACTTCAACGCCGCCTCTCTGCCACCTAGCGTCTTCCTCGCACCAGCACCAGCACCTGCACCCGCACCCGCACTCCACCTGTTGCGCGAGACGGAGGAAGCCCATGGCTGTCGACTACGCCGGCATGCTCGCCATGGGCCGGCGGGCGCGAATCCAGCCCGTCCGGCGTTTGAGGACGGAACCCTCGCGCTGGACCGGAGCGGCCCCGAAGATGTCCTCGATCGCCAAACAGGCTTGAGGGTCCCGCACACTTGACACCGTACGAAACCTGTACGAATCCTGAAACGAAAGGCACCCCACCCCATGAGCAGCAACGAATCGCCGCGCGGCCCCGTCGACTCCTCCCGCGTCCCGCGGTACGCCGGGCCCGCGACGTTCGCCCGGCTGCCCCGGCTCGACGAGGTCGGGCGGGCCGATGTCGCCGTCGTCGGCGTGCCCTTCGACAGCGGGGTCTCCTACCGGCCCGGCGCCCGCTTCGGCGGCAACGCCATCCGTGAGGCGTCCCGGCTGCTGCGCCCGTACAACCCGGCCCAGGACGCATCCCCGTTCGCCCTCGCGCAGGTCGCGGACGCCGGGGACATCGCGGCCAACCCGTTCAACATCAACGAGGCCGTGGAGACCGTCGAGGCCGCCGCCGACGACCTGCTGGACACCGGCGCCCGCCTGATGACCCTCGGCGGCGACCACACCATCGCCCTGCCCCTCCTGCGCTCCGTCGCCAAGAAGCACGGGCCCGTCGCCCTGCTCCACTTCGACGCGCACCTGGACACCTGGGACACCTACTTCGGCGCCGAGTACACCCACGGCACCCCCTTCCGCCGCGCCGTCGAGGAGGGCATCCTCGACACCTCAGCCCTCTCCCACGTCGGCACCCGCGGCCCGCTCTACGGCAAGCAGGACCTGACCGACGACGAGAAGATGGGCTTCGGCATCGTCACCTCCGCCGACGTCATGCGGCGCGGCGTCGACGAGATCGCCGACCAGCTGCGCCAGCGCATCGGGGACCGGCCGCTCTACATCTCCATCGACATCGACGTCCTGGACCCGGCGCACGCCCCCGGCACCGGCACCCCCGAGGCCGGCGGCCTCACCTCCCGCGAGCTGCTGGAGATCCTGCGCGGGCTCTCCTCCTGCCATCTGGTCTCCGCCGACCTGGTGGAGGTGGCGCCCGCGTACGACCACGCCGAGATCACCTCCGTGGCCGCCTCCCACACCGCGTACGAGCTGACGACGATCATGTCCCGTCAGATCGCGGCGGAGAAGGCGAAGGGGGCCGCGTCCCAGTGAGCCACGACCACGACGACCGGCCGCAGCTCACCGCCGCGCAGGCCGCCGCCGTCCTGACCCCGCCGCCCGGCCGCAACGGCGGTGACCTGGTCGTCGAGTCCCTCCAAGGGCTCGGCGCGACCACCGTCTTCGGCCTGCCC
Organism: Streptomyces sp. CB00316; assembly: GCF_001905595.1. Classification (GTDB taxonomy): domain Bacteria; phylum Actinomycetota; class Actinomycetes; order Streptomycetales; family Streptomycetaceae; genus Streptomyces. Next base: position 303,224 of record NZ_LIXI01000001.1, read on the forward strand.
GGCCAGCACGCGCTCGGCATGTTCGACGCGCTGCGCCGCTCCTCCCTCCGTTACGTCGGACTCCGCGTCGAGAACAACGCCGGGTTCGCCGCCGACGCGTACGGCCGGATCACGGGTGAAGTGGCGCCCCTGCTCCTCTCCACCGGGCCTGGCGCCCTCACCTCGCTCGCCGCCCTCCAGGAGGCGGCCGCCGCCTCCGCCCCCGTCCTCGCGATCTCCAGCCAGATCCCCACGGCGGGGCTCGGCGGCGGGCGTCACGGGTATCTGCACGAGCTGCGCGACCAGCAGGCCTCCGTGCGGGACATCGTGAAGTCGGTGCACACCGTGCGGGCCGCATCCCAGATCCCGTCGGCGATCGCCGCCGCCTGGGAGTCCGCTCTGACCGCCCCCCACGGGCCGGTCTGGGTGGAGATCCCGCAGGACGTGCTCCTCGCCGAGACGACCCTGCCCGTCGTCAGCGCCATGGACGCCACCCCGCGTGAGCTCTACCCGCGCCCCGAGCTGACCATCGCCGCCGCGCACCTGCTGTCGAACGCCGAGCGGCCCGTGATCATCGCGGGCGGCGGAGTCGTACGCTCCGACGCGTCCGGCAAACTGCGCGCGCTGGCCGAGAAGATCGACGCCCCCGTCGTGACCACCTTCGGCGGCAAGGGAGCCTTCCCCTGGGAGCACCCCCTCTCGCTGCGCTCCTGGCTGGAGGACCGGCACACCACCGACTTCCTGGAGGACGCGGACGTCCTGCTCGTCGTCGGCTCGGGGCTCGGCGAACTCTCCTCGAACTACCACACCTTCCGCCCCCGCGGCCGGGTCATCCAGATCGAGGCGGACGCCGGGAAGCTGGAGTCCAACCACCCCGCCCTCGGCATCCACTCCGACGCCCGCGAGGCGCTGTCCGAGCTGCTGGAGGCCGTGGAGTCCCGCGAGGACGCGGGAGCGGTGGAGCGCGTAGTCGCGGTGCTGGAGAAGGTACGGGCCCGGATCGACGCCCAGGGGCTCACCCTGGAGCAGCAGGTCCTCGACGCCGTCCGCCAGGCGCTGCCCGACGGATCGCCCAGCTTCTGGGACATGACGATCCTGGCCTACTGGGCGTGGTCCGCGTTCGACGCGCGGCGCCCCAACACCATGCACTCCGCCCAGGGCGCGGGCGGCCTCGGCTACGGCTTCCCGGCGGCCATCGGCGCTGCCTCCGCCGACCCGACCACCCCGGTGCTCGCGGTCTCCGGCGACGGCGGCGCGATGTACTCCATCGCGGAGCTGGCCACCGCGCGCCAGTACGACCTGCCGCTGACGTGGCTGATCGTCGACGACGGAGGCTACGGCATCCTGCGCGAGTACATGACGGGCGCCTTCGGCGAGGCCACGGGGACCGAGCTGTCCCGCCCGGACTTCGTCGCCCTCGCCGGGTCCTTCGGCGTGCCCGCAGTCCGTACGACACCGGAGTCGCTCGCCGCGGACCTGGGCAAGGCCCTGGCCGAGCCCGGACCGTCCGTCGTCGTGCTCCCAGCCCTGCTGCGGATGTTCGAGCCGACGCATCTGTAGAAGCCGACCCATCTCAAGACGCCGACGCATCTGTAGGGCGTGCATCCGTAGCGGCGATCCGGTCCGAGGTCGCCCCGGGCCGGCCCGCCGCCGGACCTCCGCCGCTCACAGTTCCGCCGGTTCGCCGCGGGTTACTACCCGCCGGGCCGGGGCCGCGAACCGGTCCTAGGACCCCGGGCCCGTACGCCCCCGGCCATCGGCCCGCTTCGCCCCCCTTTTGTTGCGGAGGGATGAAATCCGCTCCCCGCCGTGTTGGTGCCTTCCGGAAGATCAGGCGGAACAGATGGATCAGCGGAGAAGGTCGGGAGGCAACGCGTGACGGGCGCAGAGCAACAGGGGTGGGGCCGACGGCTGACCGGATACGCGTGGCGGTACCGGCGCAACGTCGTGCTCGCGCTCGGCTCCTCGCTCGCCGGGATGGCCGTCATGGCCCTCGTCCCGCTGATCACCAAGGTGATCATCGACGACGTCGTCACCGACCACACCCGCTCGCTCGCCGTCTGGACCGGCCTCCTCATCGGTGCCGCCGTCCTCGTCTACATCGCCACCTACATCCGCCGCTACTACGGCGGCCGGCTCGCCCTGGACGTCCAGCACGACCTGCGTACGGACATGTACGCGACGATCACGAAGCTGGACGGCAAGCGGCAGGACGAGCTCTCCACCGGGCAGGTCGTCGGCCGGGCCACCAGCGACCTCCAGCTCATCCAGGGGCTGCTGTTCATGCTCCCGATGACCATCGGGAACATCCTGCTCTTCCTGCTCTCCCTGGTGATCATGGCGTGGCTCTCCCTGCCGCTCACCCTCGTCGCCCTCGCCGTCGCGCCCGCCCTCTGGGCCATCGCGCGCCGCTCCCGTAAGCGTCTCTTCCCCGCCACCTGGTACGCCCAGGGCCAGGCCGCCGCTGTCGCCGGGGTCGTCGACGGGGCCGTCTCCGGAGTCCGGGTCGTCAAGGGGTTCGGCCAGGAGGACCAGGAGATCGGCAAGCTCCGCGAGGTCAGCCGGAGGCTCTTCGCCGGGCGGCTGCGCACCATCCGGCTGAACTCCCGCTACACCCCCGCCCTCCAGGCCGTGCCCGCGCTCGGCCAGGTCGCCATGCTCGCGCTCGGCGGCTGGCTGGCCACCCGGGGCGAGATCACCCTCGGCACGTTCGTCGCCTTCTCCACCTACCTCGCCCAGCTCGTCGGCCCGGTCCGGATGCTCGCCATGGTCCTCACCGTCGGCCAGCAGGCCCGCGCCGGCGTGGAGCGCGTCCTGGAGCTGATCGACACCGAGCCCTCCCTGCGGGACGGCACCAAGGAGCTGCCCGCCGACGCCCCGGCCGGCATCGAGTTCGATGATGTGAGCTTCGGTTACGCTTCGCTTCGCTCCGCCTCCGCCACAGACACAGACCTCGTAAGCGGAGCCTCGGAGCGCCCGGTCCTCGACGGGTTCTCGCTCACCGTCGAACCCGGCGAGACCGTCGCGATCGTCGGCGCCTCCGGCAGCGGCAAGTCCACCCTCTCGCTCCTGCTGCCCCGCTTCTACGACGTCTCCCACGGCGCCGTACTCATCGGCGGCCACGACGTCCGCGAGCTCACCCAGGCGTCCCTGCGCGCCGCCATCGGGCTCGTCCCCGAGGACAGCTTCCTCTTCTCCGACACCGTCCGCGCCAACATCGCCTACGGTCTCCCCGACGCCACCCAGGAGCAGATCGAGCAGGCCGCCCGTGCCGCCCAGGCCCACGGCTTCATCTCCGCGCTGCCCGACGGGTACGACACCACCGTGGGCGAGCACGGGCTCACCCTCTCCGGCGGCCAGCGCCAGCGCGTCGCCCTCGCCCGCGCCATCCTCACCGACCCCCGCCTCCTCCTCCTGGACGACGCCACCTCCGCCGTCGACGCCCGCGTCGAGCACGAGATCCACGAGGCCCTCAAGCAGGTGATGGAGGGTCGGACGACGCTGCTCATCGCCCACCGCCGCTCCACCCTCCAGCTCGCCGACCGCATCGCCGTCCTCGACGGCGGCAGGCTCGCCGCCCTCGGCACCCACGAGGAGCTGGAGCGGACCTCCCCGCTCTACCGCCGTCTGCTCACCGACCCCGACGAGCTCGGCTCCACCTCCCCGGGCCACCGGCCGCTGCACACCGAGGCGGACCCCGACGGCGACCGCTCCCTCCAGAAGGAGCTGGACGCCGAGTTCGACGCCGAGCGCGGTGTCACGCCCGAGCTGTGGATCCGCAAGGAGGAGGACCGGGACGCCACGGTCGCCGGGATGCCCGCCACCCCCGAGCTGCTCGCCCAGGTCGAGGCCCTGCCGCCCGCCACGGACACCCCGCAGGTCGACGAGGCGCGTGCCGTGCGGTCCGAGGACTCCTACGGGCTGCGCCGGCTGCTGCGCGGCTTCGGCGGCGTCCTGCTCGTCAGCCTCGGGCTCGTCGCCGTCGACGCCGGCATGGGCCTGCTGCTGCCGGTCCTGATCCGGTACGGCATCGACGAGGGCGTCACCCAGGTGTCGATCGGCGCGGTGTGGGCGGCCTCCGCGATCGCCCTGGCCGTCGTGGTCGTCCAGTGGGTGGCCCAGACGGGCGAGATCCGGATGACCGGCCGGACCGGCGAGCGGGCCCTCTACTCGCTCCGCCTCAAGATTTTCGCCCAGCTCCAGCGGCTCGGCCTCGACTACTACGAGCGCGAGCTGACCGGCCGGATCATGACCCGGATGACCACGGACGTGGACGCGCTCTCCACGTTCCTCCAGACCGGCCTGGTCACCGCGTTCGTCTCCGTCGTCACCTTCTTCGGCATCATGGTCGCCCTGCTGGTCCTGGACGTCCAGCTCGCCCTGGTCGTCTTCGCGACGCTGCCCGTGCTGATCATCGGGACCTTCTTCTTCCGCCGCAGCAGCGTCAAGGCGTACGAACTGGCCCGTGAGCGCATCAGCGGGGTCAACGCCGACCTCCAGGAGTCCGTCTCGGGCCTCCGTATCGTCCAGGCCTTCGGCCGGGAGCACGACGGGGCCGCCCGCTTCTCCGAGCGCAGCGACAGCTACCGCCAGGCCCGGGTGCGCGGACAGTGGCTGATCTCGATCTACTTCCCGTTCGTCCAGTTGCTGGCCTCCGTCGCCGCCGCCGCCGTGATCATCGTCGGCGCGGGCCGGGTCGACAACGGCACGCTCACCACCGGCGCCCTCGTCGCCTACCTCCTCTACATCGAGCTGTTCTTCGCCCCCGTCCAGCAGCTCTCCCAGGTCTTCGACGGCTACCAGCAGGCCACCGTCTCCCTCGGCCGCATCCAGGAGCTGCTGCGCGAGCCCACCTCCACCGCCGACTCGGACGAACCGCTGGACGTGCACTCCCTGCGCGGCGAGATCGTGTTCGATAACGTCTCCTTCGCGTACGACAAGGAGGACGAGGCGGTGGAGGCCCTCACCGGCGTCGACCTGCGCATCCCGGCCGGACAGACGGTCGCCTTCGTGGGCGAGACGGGCGCCGGCAAGTCGACCCTGGTCAAGCTCGTCGCCCGGTTCTACGACCCCACCAGCGGGCGCGTCACCGCCGACGGCACCGATCTGCGCCACCTCGACATGACCGCTTACCGCCACCGCCTCGGCGTCGTCCCGCAGGAGGCGTACCTCTTCCCCGGCACGGTCCGTGACGCCATCGCCTACGGGCTGCCCGACGCCACCGACGCCCGGGTGGAGGCGGCCGCCCGCGCCGTCGGCGCGCACGACATGGTCGCCACCCTGGAGGGCGGCTACCTCCACGAGGTCGCCGAGCGCGGCCGTAACCTCTCCGCCGGGCAGCGCCAGCTCATCGCGCTCGCCCGCGCCGAGCTCGTCGACCCGGACATCCTGCTCCTGGACGAGGCCACCGCAGCCCTGGACCTCGCCAGCGAGGCCCTGGTCAACCAGGCCACCGACCGGCTCACCGGCCGCCGCACCACGCTGGTGGTGGCGCACCGCCTGACCACCGCCGCCCGTGCCGACCGGGTCGTGGTGATGGACCAGGGGCGTGTCGCGGAGGACGGCACGCACGAGGAGCTGCTGGCCCGGGACGGGCGGTACGCCCGGCTGTGGCGCACGTTCATAGGGGAGGGCATGGGCGAGGGCATAGGGGAGGACGAGCCGGCGGGCGTCTGAACCGGCCTCCGGGCCCGCCCGTGCAACCTCCCGGCGGTCTGCTGCGTCGTAGCCAGGGACGCACAGGTGCGTACAGATGTCAGGTGGGGGCGAAAGTGTTCGACAGGACGGCGGGAACCAGAGGACCGCGGAGACGGTCCCGGCACGAGGGGGTGGCGGCGCGCCTCCTCGTCGTGCCGCTGCTGGCCGGTCTCGTGCTCCTCATCGGCGCCCCGGCGACGGCGGCCCAGGCCGCCCCCGGTTGCTCCGGCCGCCCCGCGAAGACCATCACGTTCGCGACGGGGGAGCTGCGCGTCTACAAGAGCCGGGCCCACGCGTGTGCCGTCACCGTCGCCAGGAAGCCGGGCAAGCGGCGGGCGATGAGCGTCACGCTCCAGCCGCGCGGCGGACGCGTGGTCAAGGACAGCGGTTCGTTCACGCAGATGGCCGGTCCGGTGACGGTGAACGCCCTCAACCGCTGCGTCCGGGCCACCGGAGCGGTCGCCGGGAAGTCGGCCGCCACCGGCTGGATCCTGTGCTGACCACGCCGTAGGACCCGTAAGGGAAGCGCGTGAGGGAAACAGGTATGGGAAACGCGTGAGGAACCAGGACACGCGCAACTGGGTCTGGCGCGCGGTGCGTTGCCCTCGCTAAGTTCACGGCCACTGTTGTGAATCAAGGGGAGGGTGCATGCGCAAGGCGCTCACAGGGGTTCTCTCGCTCGCGGTGCTCATCGGCACGGTGGGAGCGGCGGGAGCCTCGGCCGGTGCGGCCACCGCCGCGGAACCGGACGCGAAGCGGAACAGCCTCACTGCCGTACACGGCGGAGAAGCGAGCAACGAGGACATCAAGGACCGCATCCTGGCGATCCCGGGGATGAGCCTGATCGAGGAGAAGCCCTACGCCGGATACCGCTACTTCGTCCTCAACTACACCCAGCCGGTCGACCACCGGCGCCCGTCCGAGGGCACGTTCCAGCAGCGGATCACCGTGCTGCACAAGGACACCGCCCGTCCGACGGTCTTCTCCACCAGCGGCTACAACGTCTCCACCAACCCCGGCCGCAGCGAGCCGACGCAGATCATCGACGGGAACCAGGTCTCCCTGGAGTACCGATTCTTCACCCCGTCCCGCCCGGCGCCCGCCGACTGGTCCAAGCTCGACATCTGGCAGGCGGCCACCGACCAGCACCGGGTGTTCACGGCGCTGAAGAAGATCTACGCGAAGAAGTGGCTGGCCACCGGCGGCTCCAAGGGCGGCATGACCGCCACGTACTTCGAGCGGTTCTACCCGAAGGACATGGACGGCGTCGTCGCGTACGTCGCGCCCAACGACGTCGTGGACCACGAGGACTCCGCGTACGACCGGTTCTTCCGGAACGTCGGAACCAAGGAGTGCCGCGACAAGCTGCAGGCGGTGCAGCGCGAGGCGCTGGTCCGCCGGGCCCCGCTCCTGGAGAAGTTCAAGGAGTACGCCGTCGCCAACGGCCTCACCTTCACCACCCTGGGCTCCTTCGACCGCGCCTACGAGGCCGCCGTCATGGACTACATCTGGGCGTTCTGGCAGTACAGCACGCTCGCCGACTGCGCCGAGATCCTGACCGACGCCAAGAACGCCACCGACGAGACGATCTGGGACGCCGTCGACGCGATCTCCGGCTTCGGCTACTACTCCGACCACGAGCTGGAGCGCTACACCCCCTACTACTACCAGGCGGGCACCCAGCTCGGATCGCCGGACATCAAGCAGCCCTGGCTCGGCGACCTGAGCCGCTACGGCTACCAGCCCCCGCGCAACTTCGTGCCCCGCTCCATCCCCATGACGTTCGACCGGGGCGCGATGCGGGACGTGGACAGCTGGGTCCGGAACAACGCCCACCAGATGCTGTACGTCTACGGGGAGAACGACCCGTGGCGCGCGGAGCCCTTCCACCTCGGGCGCGGTGCCGAGGACAGCTACGTCTACACCGTGCCGGGCGGCAACCACGGCGCCCGGATCTCCGGTCTGACCGACGACCAGAAGGCGAAGGCCACCGCCGCGATCCAGCGCTGGGCGGGGGTCGCCCCGGCGGCCGTCCAGGCGGACCCGGCGAAGGCGAAGCCGCTGGCGAAGTTCGACACGAGGCTGGACCAGCTCAACGGCGAGGTGGAGCGCGACGAGGGCGTCCTGCGCCCGTAGGTATCCGCCCGTAACCGCTCGTGCCCGCCGGCTCCCCTTCGTACGGAGGGGAGCCGGCGGGCACAGTGTCGCTGCGGTCCCGCGCTAGTACGACAGCCCGTGGCCCACCGGGTACAGCACCCGCGCCGGGTCGTCCGCCCGCTGGACCGGGACCGGGAGCCTGCCCTCCGGGTGCGCGCGGCCCGCGATGACCCGGGCGGCGGCGCGGAGTTCGACGTCCGTCCAGGAGTAGGACGCCAGGATCGCGGCGACCCCCCGCCCGGTGAGGTGGGCGGCGTCGTACGGGTTGCGGACCGCGACGGCGACCACCGGGACGCCGGTCGCCACGAGGGCCTCGACGAGGGCGAGTTGGGCGCTGCTCGCCGTAATGTTGTACGTGGCCACGACCACCGCGTCCCTGCCCTGCGCGGCGGCGACGGCTTCGGCGGTCTTCGCCTGGTTCGGGGCCGTACCGGTGGACAACGCCGTCGCGGAGAAGCCCAGTTCGGTGAAGGCGCCGGCCAGGGTGGTGGTGGGCGGGCCTGTCGTACCGGACGGGGACGCCGGGTCGGCGCCCACCACGAGCAGCCGTCGGTGCGTGCGGCGGGAGAGCGGGAGCAGGGCGCCGGGGTCGGCGAGCAGGGTCGTCGTGCGCTCGGCGATCCGGTCGGCGTCGAGGAGGTGCTTGCGGATGCCGACCGTACGGTCCACCCCCCGGCCGGTGACGAACGGGTCGCGGAAGAGCCCCAGCCTGGTCTTGAGCCGCAGGATGCGCAGGATCGACTCATCGACCCGCGCCTCACTGATCTCACCGCCCCGCACCGCCTCCAGGACCGCGTTCCACGCGACCGAGAGGTTCGGCGGGTTCAGCAGCTGGTCCACGCCCGCCAGGAGCGCGAGGACCGGCACGCGGTCGTCGCCGTACTTCGTGCGCACGCCCTCCATGCCGAGCGAGTCCGTGACCACCACCCCGTCGTAGCCCAGCTCCTCGCGGAGGATGCCGGTGAGGATCGGCCGGGAGAGCGTGGCCGGGTCCTCGGACGGATCGAGTGCGGGGACCACGATGTGCGCGGTCATGACCGAGTCGATACGGGCCCGGATCGCGGCCCGGAACGGCGGCGCGTCCAGCTCCTCCCACTCCTGGCGGGTGTGCTCGATGACGGGCAGCCCGGTGTGGCTGTCGGTGCTGGTGTCGCCGTGCCCGGGGAAGTGCTTGGCGGTGGCCGCGACCCCGGCGCCCTGATACCCCTTCACCTGCGCGGCGACCAGTTCGGCCACCGCCTCGGGGTCGGAGCCGAAGGAGCGGACGCCGATGACCGGGTTGGCCGGGTTGACGTTGACGTCGGCGTCGGGCGCGTAGTTCTGGTTGATGCCGAGCGCGGCCAGTTCGGCGCCCGCGATCCAGCCCGCCCGCCGCGTGTCGGTCCGCGAGCCGCCCGCGCCCAGGGCCATCGCGCCCGGCAGCAGGGTCGCGGGCTCACCGACCCGGCAGACGATGCCGTGTTCCTGGTCGGTGGAGATGAGCAGCGGTACGCGGGGGCGCTCGCCGAGGGCGGCCTGCTGGATGCCGTTGGAGAGGGCGGCGATCTGATGCGGGTCGCGGGTGTTGTGCGCCCAGGCGAAGTAGATGATCCCGCCGACGTGGTAGGTCGAGACCAGCTCGGCGGCGGTACGGACCCCGATCTCCTTGAGGTTCGCGTCGATGTCGGCCTGGTCGGGGTCGGTGGCGGAGTGCCCGTACACCCGCATCACGAAGAGCTGGCCGACCTTCTCCTCCAGGCTCATCCCGGCGATGATCCGCCGCAGCCGACGGTCGGTGGAGGCGTTCGTGGGGTGCGCGGATGCGGTGCCGGTGGCGGAGAGGACGCCGGTGGCCGCGGCGGCCGTGGCAGCGGCGCCGGCGGTGAGGAGGGTGCGTCGTGAGGTGCGGTGGGGCACGTGAGCTCCTTCCCGGGAGTGAAAGAAACTTCCAAGATGATACGGATATAGGGAAAGTAACTTTCGGTCAAGGGGGTGGGAGGGGTACGGCAGCGACACGCGCCCGATGGGGTGATCGGGGCCTCGGACGGGTCAGGCGGCGGTGAACGCCAGGACCGTGTTGTGCCCCCCGAAGCCCAGGGAGTGGCTGAGGGCGAGACCGACCCGCTGCGGCCTGGTTGTCGCGCGGACGATGTCGATGCCCGCCGTGGTGGCGTCCGGAGCCGTGAAGTTGGCCGTGGGCGGCACGGTCCCACGGGCGATGCTCAGCACGGTCAGCGCCGCCTCGATCGCCCCGGCCGCGCCCATGGTGTGCCCCAGGACGCCCTTGGCCGAGGTGACCGAGGGGGCGTGACCGGTGCCGTACAGCTCCCGGATCGCCGTTGCCTCCACCGCGTCGTTGAGCGCGGTGCTCGTGCCGTGGGCGTTGATGTGGTCGACCTCGTCCGGGGAGCGGCCTGCCCGGGCCAACGCCTCCCGGGCCGCCGCCCGCAGCCCGACGCCCTCGGGGTGCGGGGCGGTGGGGTGGTGGGCGTCTCCGGTGGCGCCGTACCCGGCGAGCAGCGCCGACGGTCCGACCGTACGCGCGGCGGCATGAGCCGCACGTTCCAGGACGAGCACCCCGCAGCCTTCGCCCAGCACGAAGCCGTCGCGGTCCCGGTCGAACGGGCGCGAGGCGCCCCCCGGGTTCCCCTCGCGCCGGGACAGTGCGCCCATCTTGGCGAACGCCGAGGCGCACAGGGGTGTGACCATGGCATCCGTGCCGCCTGCCACGGCGATGTCGCACGCCCCTGCCCGCAGGAGCAGGGCGGCCGTGATGATCGCCGTCGCGCCTGACGCGCAGGCCGTGGAGGTCTGCAGCGAGGGTCCGGTGGCGCCTAGTTCGAGGGCGAGGTGGCCGGCGGCCATGTTCGGGAGGAAGGCGGAGAGCGTCATCGGGGAGAGCGCTCCGGGGCCGGAGGCGAGCAGCTTGCGGTGCTGCTCCTCCAGGGTGGAGATCCCGCCCGCCGCCGTGCCCACGACCACCGCGACCCGCCCCGCGTCCCACCGCGCCGGGTCCAGCCGGGCCGATGCGAGGGCCTCGCGGGCGGCGGTCAGGAGGAACCGGGTGGCGGGGTCGAACCGCCAGAGCCGCCCCCGCCCCCGCTCCCGCGGAGGTACCCGGCAGGCGAGGCGGACGGGCGCACCCGCCTCCGCCAGTACGGGGTCGGTGTGCGCGGTCGCCCGCCCGGCGCACACCGCGTCCCAGGTGGGCTCGGTGCCGATGCCGCCGGGTGTCACGAGGCCGATGCCGGTGACGGCGATGTCGTCGCCGGTCACGAGGGAATGCCCCCGTCCGCCCCCTCCGCCTCCAGCAGTGCCGCCACCGAGCGGGCCACCTCTTCCACCGTCAGTTCGCCGGTGGCGGCGGAGTCGTCGAGCGGGACCCCCCATTCCTCCTGGAGGGTGACGTGGAGCTCCACCACGGCGAGGGAGTCCAGGTCCAGGTCGCCGAGGGTGGCGTCCGGGCGGATCTGATCGGGGGCGACCTCGAACTTGTCGCCGAGCAGGTTCACGAGGTGGGTGTAGACGCGTTCCACTGGGGGCTCCTCACAGGGTGCGGGACGGAAGGGGTGGTGGTCGTGCGAGAGGTGGGGGCGGCGTCCGGAGGCTCGGCCAGCGGCCTGGCGTCCGGCCAGTTCAGGGCGGCGGAAGCCCATGTGAAGCCGCCGCCGAACGCGGTGAGCAGGGTGCGCCCGCCGGGCTCCACCGCCCGGTGCACGGACGGTTCGGCCAGGACGAGGGGGATCGAGGCGGCGGCGGTGTTGCCGAGCTCGCGGATGTTGCCGTACCGGTGCGCGGGCGCGATGCCCAGCCGGTCGCCGACGGAGTCGAGGATCCGCTGGTTGGCCTGGTGGCCGACGAACGCCCGTACGGAGTCCGCCGTCCAGCCGGCCCGCCGCAGCACGGCCTCGGAGGACTGCGTCATGCGGCGTACGGCGTGGGCGTAGACGGCGCGGCCCTCCATGTGGAAGTAGTGCGCGTCCGGGGCGGGCGGCGGCAGGTGGAGCGGGTGGCGGGCCCCGCCGCCGGGCACGGTGATGGCCGCCCGGCCGCTGCCGTCCGAGCCGAGCTCCGTGGCCACGACGGCACCGGGCTCGTCCCGTACTCCGGGCCGCAGCAGTACGGCCCCGGCCCCGTCGCCGAATATCGGAGCCGTTCCCCGGTCGCAGGGGTCGACGATGGCGGTGTAGGTCTCCGCCGCGATCACCAGGGGCGCGGCGCACGCACCGCCGCGCACCAGGCCTGTCGCGACGGCCAGCGCGTACAGGAACCCCGAGCAGACCGCAGAGACGTCGAACGCGGCGACCGTCCCGAGGCCGAGCCGGTGCGCGACCTCCGGGGCGGTCGCCGGGCACGGGTGGTCGGGGGTGGAGGTGGCCAGCAGCACCAGGTCCGGGCGGGCGCCCCCGGCGGAGGCGAGCGCCGCCCGGCCCGCGCCGACCGCCAGGTCCCCGGTGCTCGTGCCCGGGGAGGCGTGGCGTCGGCGCTCGATGCCGGTGCGGTCACGGATCCAGCCCGCGTCGGTCAGCAGGGCGCCGCGTGCGATGACGGCGTCGTTGTCGACCACATGGGGTGGGAGGCAGGAGCCGATGCCCACGATGACGGCGGTGGAGGCGGAGTCGTCGGGCCACATGTTCAGGCCGCGGCGAAGGGGGAGGGAGGTTTGGGGTGACCGGCCAGCCCGCCGTCCGGCACCGCCAACCCTCCGTCGACGACCAGCGCGTGGCCGGTCACGAACGAGGAGGCGGACGAGGCCAGGAAGAGCGTCGCGCCGACCACCTCGTCCGTCGTGGCCCAACGGCCCATCGGTACATGGCTGGTGAGCCAGTCCGACAGGGCGTCGGCCTCGCTGGCGAACGCCGTCATGTCCGTACGCGTCCATCCCGGGCAGAGCGCGTTGACCCGGATGCCCTGCCGGGCCCAGCCGACCGCCAGACTGCGCGCCAGCGACAGCTGGGCGGCCTTCGTGGCCGCGTACGCCTCCATCATCGGCGTGCCGACGATCCCGGCGATGGACGACATCAGGACGAGACTGGCCCGCTCGGACTCCAGCAGGTACGGGTGACAGGCGCGGCAGACCGCGGCCGTGGCGTTGAGGTTGATGGAGACGACTGTCTCCCAGTCCCGCTGCTCGGCGTGCTGGAGCGGTATCAGCAGCGGGCTGCCGTCCTCGGCGGTGGGCAGGGTGCCCGCGTTGTGCACGACGACGTCCAGCCCGCCGAGCGCGGTGGCGGCCCGGTCGACCAGGGCGGCCGCCACGCCCGGCTCGGCGAGGTCCCCGTCGAGCGCCACCGCCTTGCGCCCCCGCTCCTCCACCGCCCGTACGGTGGCGTCGAGTGCGGGCAGGGTCCGGGCGGTCACGGCCAGGTCGCACCCCGCGTCGGCGAGGCCTTCCGCGACGGCGCGGCCGATGCCCCGTGACGCACCGGTGACCAGGGCGCGGGCACCGTCCAGGCGGAAGAGGTCCACAGCGTTCATGGCAGGTTCCTTTCTGACGCGTTCGGTACAGGGGAGTTCGCTACAGCGGTGGGTACGGGCATCAGGGCGCGGGCCCCGCTCCAGGTGAGGAGCGCGCTGCCCCAGGTCATCCCGGCGCCGAACACGGTCAGCAGCACCCGGTCCCCGGGGCGCAGGCCGTCGCGGGCAGCGGCGGCGGCGAGCGCGTAGGCGGCGCTGGCGGCCCCGATGTTGCCGACCTCGTCACCGACGACGACCAGGCGGTCCGCGGGGATGCCCAGCTCGCCGCCGAGGCGCCGCAGCAGTACGGGATTGGGCTGGTGGCAGACGAAGCGGGCGATGTCCTTCACGCCGAGCCCGGCGCGGTCCAGGGCCTCGGTGATCAGGCGGGGCAGCACGTCCACGATGAACCGGCTGACGCTCCGCCCGTCCATGCGGATGTGGTGGCTCCCGGCGGCGAGCGTGGCGGGAGCGGCGGGCAGCCGGCTGCCGCCACCCGGGATGAGGACGAGTCCGGCCTGCGTCCCGTCGGAGCCGAGCCGGAAGTCCTCGAACCCGTACGGTTCGTCCACGGGCCCCAGCACGGCCGCCGCGGCCCCGTCGGCGAAGAGGACCGAGGTGCCCCGGTCGCTGCGGTCCAGGAACTTGGAGTACGCCTCCACCCCGACCACCACCGCGTAGCCGTCCTGGTCGGCGCCGCGCAGCCAGTCGTACGCCACCTTGGCGGCGAACAGCCAGCCGGAGCAGGCCGCGCCGACGTCCAGGGCGACGGCCCGGTGGGCGCCCACGAGGGCCTGGATACGGCAGGCGGTGGAGGGGCCCAGCTCGTCGGGGGTGGAGGTCGCGCAGACCAGGAAGCCGACGTCCGCGATGTCGATCCCCGCCGCCTCGACCGCCGACCGGACCGCCTGGGCGGCCAGGTCGGAGGCCGCCTCGTCGGGTCCGGCGACATGGCGGGTGAGGACGCCGGTGCGTTCGCCGATCCACTGGGCGGTCACTCCGGCGTCCCTGGCCACCTCTTCGTTGGTGCGGGTGCCGGGCGGGAGGTGGGTGCCCATGCCGAGGACGCCGACGCGGCGTGCGGCGGCCGTCTCCGGGCCTCGCTCGCCGGTCATGAGGCGGACCCGCGCGTCCAGGTGAGCGTGGCGGCCATGGCGGCGTTGACGTCTGGGGCGGCCAGCGGGGCCGGAGACGATTCGTCGGTCTCGCCGAACACGGCCAGCAACAAAGTCAGTTGCCCCATGATCGCTTCGCGCAGCCGGTCGGTGACCCCGGGCAGCGCCTCCATGTCCGCCGGGTGAAGCGTCCTGAGGGTGAGCAGTGAACCGGCCCAGCGGTGCGCGGCCAGGACACCGTGCAGTGCGGCCAGGGGCGTCAGGGCCCGTACGAGGTCCTGGTCGCGGAGCCGCCCGAGTACGCGGGTGACGTCGTCGGCCACCATCTGTGTCGCGTGAGCCTCGCCCAGCAGGCCGGCCTGCTCCAGCAGCGGGTCCCACCGCCCGAAGGGGTCCCGGGTCGCGACCGTGGTGTCGCGTCGCCTCAACTCCCGTACCAGATCGTGCTGGTGGCGGCGCAGGACGGCTGGCCACCAGTGCGGGGAGGCGGGATCCGGTATCGGCTCCGGCTCTTGCGCCGGTTCCTGTGCCTGCTCCACGAGGGAGCGGCCTATGTCGTAGAAGATCAGCTGGCTGTCGCCGCCCGCCGTGTCGAAGGCGTGGTGGAAGCCCTGATAGGCGGCGAGGCGGTTCACCGTCAAGTGGCCCGAGAAGCCGCACCGGTGCTGGCATTCGGCGGTGAGGCGGGCGGCGGTCCGGACGGTCACGGCCTTGTACGCGGCGAGCGGTTGGCTGACGGCGGCCCACGGGGTGAACCCCATCGCCTCCATGTCCTGCGCCTTTGGCGGCGGGGCCTGCGCCCGTACGGCCTGCGCCCGTACGGCCTGCGCCCGTACGGCCAGGGCCCCGTCGGCGGCGCAGGTCAGGGCGAAGGCGTCGGCCAGGGCGCCGAGGACCACGGTCTGCTGGGTCCGGTACGAGAGCAGGGGCACCCCGGGGGCGATCCGGCTCTGGGTACGGCGCTGCCGGGCGTAGTTGACGGCCTGAACGGCCGAGCGGCGGGAGGTGGCGGCGGCGACCGCCGGCATGGCGGCCCACAGCCCCTGCCCCACCCGCAGGGTGCGCTGGAGGCGCTGTTCCGGTGATCCGGCGGGATCGTGAACGGTGCCGTCGCGGTCGATCCGGGCTCCGTCCGAGAGCCAGTGCGCACGCGGTACCCGCACACCGTGGAACCGTACGTGCACGTAGTCGAGCGGCAGGGCGTCCAGGGCGACCGGCGAGGACAGCTCGACGCCGGGGAGCGGGCCCTGCTCGTCGGTGAGGTCCACCATGAACGCGAAGACCCCGCAGTCGGTGTCCCGGGCGAAGAGCCGGGCCAGGACCACGCCCGTCTGCTCCACCCCCCACGTACCGGCGCTCCCGAACTTGGCGGCCCAGGAGTCGGGCGTGTGCAGTACGAACGAGCCGTCGACCGGGTCGAGATCGGCGCGGGTACCCGTGTCGAGGTGACTGTTGGCCTGGCCGGCCTCGGTGATCAGGTAGACCCCCTTGGCCCTCCCCTCCCGCAGTGCCGACAGCCGGGGCTCCAGGCCCCCCGGATCGTCGGAGAGTTCGGTGAGGGAGCTTAGGCAGAGCAGGTGGTGGACCAGCCCCGCCAGGCAGAGGGACGGGTCGGCGACGGCGGCGCAGGCGTGGACGGCGGCGAGCCGGGCCGGGTCGTCGAGGAGCCCGGCGCCGGGCGGCAGCGCCTCGGCCATGGCGCGCAGCCGGCGCAGCAGGACCGGACCCTGGCCGGGGCCGTGGACGGGCTCGCTGAGCCCTGTCGCCGGCCCCCTCGCCGATTTTGCCCCCGGTCCGGGGTCGTCGGCGAGTGCCTTGCCCAGGGTGGTGAGGGCGGACAGGGAGGACGGATCGCAGAAGCCGTGGAGGAGCCGGTGTATCTCGTCGCGGGCAGTTTCGGGGAGGGCGGAGGGGGGGAGCGTCATGGGTTCTCCGGTCGGAAACGGGAGCGGGTACGGAAAGGACGAGGGGAGGCTCACCACGGGAAGCCGGGTTCCGCGAGCGGGGCGTGCACGGGGGGCGCCGGAACGAGGGCGGCGGTGAGCACGGTGCGGGCACTGGAGGCCAGTGCGCTGCCCGTACCCGCCTCGAAGAGGGCGCCGGGCCGGTAGGCGAGCACCTGGTTCAGCACGGGAGGCACCGCTGCCGGCCGCACCAGGCAGTCGGCCAGGCGCGCGGAGAGGTCGTCGGCGGGCCCGTAGCGGCGGCCCGCCACGGCCGAGTGGACCGGGAAGCGGAAGTCGTGGCAGGGGTAGGCCCGTACGGCGGTGGCGAACGCCTCGGCCGCGTGGCCCAGCGCGGGGTGGTGGGAGGAGAACGGCAGCCGCAGCCGTACCGCGGCCGTCCGCCGGTCCGCGGCCGCCTTCTCGACCAGGGCCAGCGCGGCCACCGGCCCGGCGACCACCACCGACCGCTCGTCGTTGACCACGGCCACCACGGCTTCCGTGGCCCCAGCCTCCTCCAGCAGGACGTGTGCCGCCCGTTCCGAGCAGGCGAGCGCCGTCAGTCCGCCGGGGCAGAAGGTGAGGGCGACGGCGAGGTCGTGTGCGGCACGTGCGCCGTCCTCCACGGCGAACACTCCGGCGGCCGTGAGCGCGGCGATCTCGCCGAAGCTCACCCCGACGGCCGCCGATGGTGCGCCGTACGCCGTGCTGAGCGCTCGATGAATCGCCACCGACGCGCCGAACAGGGCGAGTTGGGCGGTACCCGTGGTCGCGTGCGCGAGGTCGCGCCCGCTGGGCGGGTGGGGCCCCAGCAGCCGTGGGCCGAGTTCCGGCAGCCCGCGTTCGGCGGCCACGGTGTCGACCTGCTCGAAGACCTCGCGGACGGCCGTGCGCAGACCGGGTACGGCGTGGACCGAAGCGACCAGGGCGCTGACGGAGAAGTCGCCCTGGCCCGGGAAGAGATGCACGGGCCGCCGGAGGGGGGGACGGCCCAAGGCGGCGGTGTGGGGGGCTGGACCGGCACGCATGGTGTTCTTCCTTTCGGTGAGGCCGCGTTCGGTGCGCTCCTCGGGAACGGTCGGATCGTTCGACGGGGAGGGGGAGCTCGCACGGCGCAGCCATGGCAGTGGGGGGAGCGCGGGGGCGCGGCTCAGGTGGATGGCGCGCTACGCAATGCGCACTGTGGGAGGCCGGGGGAGGGCCTTCACTCTGAGTCTGTGTGATGGGTGGGCCGGCACCGCCGCGGGCGGGCTCCAGACATGTTGAACCCACAAACATGTTGAACAGCGGCGCTCACAGGAGGGAAAGGGGAGGGCAGGGTGAAGCAGCGGGACGCGGCAGATGAGGAAGGGGGGAGAGGGCGAGCGAGGAGCGGGCGAGCCCGGCGCACTCCGAACCAGGCCCTGCGCCTCCTCCTGGCCGAGGCCGGGTGGAGCGGTGCGCAACTGGCCCGTGAGGTCAACGCGCTCGGGGCCGTGCAGGGAACGGCCCTGCACTACGACCGCACGGCGGTGGCGCACTGGCTGGCCGGCAGCCGCCCCCGCCGACCCGTCCCCTCCCTGGTCGCGGAAGCCCTGTCCCGTCGGCTGGGCCGACCGGTGCGGGAGCGGGACACGGGGCTGGGCGCCGTCGGCGGCGCGGCCCACGACCTCGCGGCGCCGCCCGGCGAGGGGGATGCCGTGGAGCGTCTCGACGAGGTGCTGCCTGAGATCGCCCGGCGCCGGGCCGCCTTCGTCGGCGCCTACTCACTGGCCGCGCTGGCGATCCCGTACGGACAACTCACCCTGCTGCACGGATCGTCCGAGCACACAAGACCCCCGCCGGCCCCGGCGGTCCCGCCCGGCCCGCGCGGGAGGGTGGGTAGGGACCATGTGGCGTCCGCGCACGAGCTGCTGGCCCTCTTCTCCCGAGGGGACGCGGCTTTCGGGGCCGGACCGGTGTACGAGCCCCTGCGCCAGTACCTCTCGGCCACGGTGCTGCCCTGGCTGAAGGGCGACATGAAACCCGCCGTCCGGCGCGAACTGCTCACGGTCGCCTCCCGCCTCACCTACCTCTGCGCGTTCACTCACTTCGACATGAACCACCACGCCGCAGCCCAGCGCCTCTACCTCACGAGCGTCGAACTCGCCCGTGAGGCGGGCGACCGGATCGGCTACGGGATCGCGCTGCGCGGGCTGAGCGTGCAGGCCCACGCGTTGGGGCACTTCGCCGAAGCGCACCACCTCGCCGAACAGGCCG
Organism: Streptomyces sp. CB00316; assembly: GCF_001905595.1. Taxonomy (GTDB): domain Bacteria; phylum Actinomycetota; class Actinomycetes; order Streptomycetales; family Streptomycetaceae; genus Streptomyces. The sequence goes on from NZ_LIXI01000001.1 coordinate 321,789, forward strand.
TGGACGTGGCCCTGCGGCACGCGCCCCCGCACCAGCAGGCCTTCTTCCACGGCCAACTGGCCGTCACCCTGGCGGGCCGGGGCGATGTCCGGCACACCCGCCACCTGACGGCGGCCGACCGCTGCCTGGAGCGCTCGCCGAGTGGTGACACCCCGGTCGGCGCCTTCCACGCCGGCTCCCTCGCCCTCCAGCGTGCGGCCACCGCGGCGAGCCGGGGGGACCGGCACGCCGCCGCCCGGGCGCTCGACCTCTCCCTGCGTCACCGCCCCGCCGACGAGCGCCGCTCCCGCGCCCTGTCCCTCGCGGAACTCGCGGAGACCCAACTGGCCGTCGGACACCTGGAACGGGCGTGCCGCACTTGGCACGAGTTCCTTGATGTCCACCCGCGTGTCCACAGCGCCCGCGCGGACGACCGGGTGCGCCTGCTGACCGCCAAGGCCCGTCCGTACAGCGGGAATCCACTCGTGGCCGCGCTGCTCGGCCGCGTGCGCGAGGCGCGCGGGAGGTAACTGACGGCGCACGGGCCGGCCTCGTGAGCCCTGCGGTGACCGGTGGCGGGTACCGGCTGGGCCAGAGGAGTGAGAGGTGTCCGTCGCCGGAAGAACCGCGTAGGTCGGCCGGTTGTACAGCCCGCCCCGACGAACTTCCGTCACGGGGCTCCCGTGGACCACCGGCAGGAACGAATGAACCGCAGCAAACGCTCCGATGTGTTCCCCTCCACCTCGCTCCCCGTCACGCCCGGCGGGCTCTCGGTCGCCACGGCGTGGTGGCATCCCGTACGCGGTCATGTGGACTGCCCGGCGCACCCGTTGCTCTCCGCACATGCCCGGCGGGCCGGGTACACCGTCGACGCCCGGCCGTGGGAGGAGGCGGCCGTGAACGGCGACGACCGGGGCCCGGCGGCGACGACCGTCGTCGCGGTCTCCTACGAGCGGCCGGAGGGCGGACACCGGGGCATCGCGCTCGCGGCACGCAGCGAGGACGGTGCGGCGGTCGCCTTCGCCCACCGGCAGATCACCTCCTGGCAGTCGGTGTTACGGACACGACGGGTGCTGTACGTCAGCGAGGAGACGGCTCCCTCCGGCGCACCGGCGGCGGGGGTTCGGTCCGCCACCCCGGCACCCCATGTGCCTCACCCCTCCGCGTCCTACGCCCCCGTGCCGCCGCAAGGGCCCAGAGGGTCGGGTGGGCCGGGCAGGCAGGACCGGCCGGATGGTGGTGGCTGGCTGGCCTGCGGGTGCCCCGCGGGGTCCACTTGCCCGTCCGCCGACTCCGCCGAGCGCTCGCTGCACCGGTCCGTGGGCCGGGGGGACGAGGTCGTCGTGGTCGGCGCACCGGCGGGCGGGACCGGCGGCGGCTGGCCGCGCAAGGTGCCGGCCGGAACGGTGCAGCGGGCGCGGACCCCCGCCCAGGCCGAGGCGCTCGCCGTCGCGGACCCGGAGCGCTTGGCCTTCGTGCTCGCGCCCGGGGCCGTGGTGTCCGAGGCGGCCGGAATCCTCCGGGTGCTCCGCCGGCGCTTTCCACGCCTGCGCGGGCAGCACCCCTGGGACTGGTGCTACACGACGGACGACCTGGTCACGGCGGTCGGCTCCGTCCTCGGCCAGTCCGACGCGCTCCTCGTCACCGGCAGCGGCGACAGCCCGCTGGTCCGCACCGCGCTCGTCGTGGCGGCCCGGTCGGGAGTCCGGGTCCGCGAGGTCACGAGCCTGGACCGGATCCGGCCCGAGGACGTCGACGGGGCGACGATCACCGTCCTGCACACCGCGGCGAGAGACGGGCACGGCCGGGACCTGGCGCGGGTCCTGGACGGCCTGGGGCCCACCGGGCACATCGTGCGTAGGGTCCACTCGACAGCGCTGCCTTCCGGCCTGGGCGCACACGAGCCCGCCTGAACACACGGGCCCGCACGGACACGCCGACGGCATGATTCCCCCGGGCCCCCGTGAGCGCGCGGCCCACGGCGCTACTGCTTCGGCGCCCCCAGCCGCAGCAGGTGGTCCCGCCCCGCGCTGAGCAGGCCCGGGAGGTCCGCCGCGCCCGGGTGCCAGCGCTTCTCGTACTCCCAGCAGACCCACGTCTCCGGGTCCAGCGGCTCCACGCAGGCGGCCAGCGGCAGCCCCCCCGCGCCCAGGGGGAGCGGAGTGAGGTCGTCCGCCGATGCGACGTCCTTCACCTGTACGTAGCCGAGGTGCGGGGCCAGCACCGCGTGGCCGGCGGCCGGGTCCTCGCCGGCCAGCCAGGTGTGCAGGACGTCCCAGATGGCCCCGATCCTGGGGTGGCCGACGGTGCCCACGACCCGGGCCACGTCGGCGCCGGCGCGGTGCGAGTCGTGGGTCTCCAGCAGGATGCTGACGCCCATGTCGGCGGCGGCCGGGGCGGCCGCGCCCAAGCGGCGGGCGGCCGTCGCGTCGGCGTCCGCCGGGTCCTGGTCGCCGCCGCCGGGGAAGACCCGGACGTAGCGGGCGCCCAGGTCCCGGGCGAGCTTCACCAGGTCGGCCAGCCCGGCGGAGACGGCCTCGTCGTCGCCCTCGGCCGCCACCTGGACGTACCCGGCCACCGTCAGGATCTCCACCCCGGCCCCCTTGAACGCCTCGACCACATCGGCCCGTTCGAGGGAGGAGAGGCCCGGGTGCACCGGCTCCTCGGCGTGGGCGCGCAGTTCCACGCCCTCGTAACCGTGCTCGGCGGCGAGCCGGACGACCTCGGCCACCGGCATTCCCGGCACCCCGAGAGTGGAGAAAGCGAGCTTCACGTGCGTGTCCTTCCCGATCGTGACCGCGCGGGAGCGTGTCCGGCGCCTTCCCCCGGCTCCTGCCCGCAGCCCGGGCCCGTACTCGTGCGGCAAGCGTCTCAGCCGGTACCCCGCAGCACCTGCTCCAGGCTACCGAGCAGCCGCAGCGCGTCCTCGCGCTCCGCCCCATCCAGCGCCCGCCCGACGGAGGTCGCGGCCACCGGCTCCGGGGTGATCACCCGCAGGGCCGCCGCCGCCTGCCGGGCGAACATCGCCAGCAGGTCCAGCTCCCGCACGCTGGAGCGGGCCTGCGGTGACGCGTCCAGCACTTCGAGCACCCCCAGCACACGGGAGTCGCTGATCAGCGGGGCCGCCATCAGGGAGTCGGGGACGTACTCGGTGGATTCGGCCAGCGACCTGTCGAACGACGGGTCGGTCGACAGGTCGTCCACCACCATCGGCTCGCCCGAGGTCGCCACCCAGCCGGCGATGCCCCGCCCGGCCGGGAACCGGTGCCCCACGAGGAACTCCTGGCCCTCTCCGGAGACCGCCCGGAAGACCAGTTCGTCCGTCTCCTCGTCGAGCAGGAGTACCGAGCTCGCGGCCGCGCCGAAGATGGCCCGGGCCACGTCGACGACCGACTGGAGCAGCTCGTTGCGGGGTGTGTCGGAGGAGGCGGGGGCGAGGGGGGACGCCGGGGCGGATTCAGTCTTCGGAGTCATCGCGGGTATCTCCTGCCGCTGTTGAAGGACGCGGGGGGTGTTCGGCGCTCGGCTCGTGGCGCACGTTGGCCGCCGACAGATAGAGGGCGTTCTTGAGCTGGAAGGCCGTCATCCGGGGATGCGCCGACAGGATGCGTGCGCAGAGCCCGGCGACGTACGGCGTGGCGAAGCTGTTCCCGGTGGTGCGGATCGTCCGGCCGCCCAGCCACGGCACGGTGACGTTCTGGCCCGGCCCGAAGAACTCCACGGGCGGCTCCGGGTTGTAGAGGTGGAGGCCGGGGTCGTCCTCCTGGTGGCTGCCGACGGAGATCACCGACGCGAACCGCCAGGGGAAGCTCTCCACCGGGGTGTTGTGGGCCGAGGCGACGATCACCGTACGGGCGAAGTAGGCGCTGTCCGCGAGGGAGTGCAGCTCCTGCGCGAACCGGGACCGGGTGGTCGACAGGCTCAGGTTCACCACGTCGAAGCGCTGCTCGACCGCCCACCGCAGCCCCGCCATCAGGATGTCCCCCGTGCCGGAGAACCGCTCGCCCAGCACCCGGACGCTGTGGATCTCGCACTCCGGCGCGGTCCGGCGGATGATGCCCGCGCACGCGGTGCCGTGCCCGCAGGTGTCGCCGGTGGTCGTCGGCTCGACCGTGATCTCCCCGCTCTCGGCGTCCTTGACGACCACCCAGGAGGCGGCCGGTTCGCCGACCAGCGGATGGTCGCGCTCCACCCCCGAATCCACCACGCACACGCGTACGCCGCGCCCGGTGGCGGGCCCGGCGGGGTGTCCGCCCGGTGGTCCCGGGTCGCCCAGGACGGGCACGTCCTCGGGGCCGCGTCCGCGCAGGCTCCAGGTCAGGCCCTGCCCCGGGGCAGGCCTCGCTCCGGCTGTCGCTGTCGCTTCTCCCGTGGCGCCCATCGGTCAGCTCCCTTCCCTCGTCGTGACCATGGCTGTGGTTCCCGTATGTGCCGTGAGGAAGGCCGCCACACGGCGGGCCCCCGGCAGGTGCCCCTTGCCCGCGAAGTGCGCCCCGGCGCTCCGGGCCGCCGCCTCGGCGGCAGCCGTGCGGTCCAGCGCGGCGAGCGTGCGGGCCCGGTCCAGTTCGGCGGACGCCCGCACCAGCGGGGAGTCGGTGAGCAGGGACACGCGTACGGCCCTTTCGGCGTGGCGGCACGCCTCGTCCGGGCAGGCCCGGGCCGCCAGCCGGCCCCGTAGCCCCTCCAGGTCGACGGCGTCCGCGCGGCTCAGCTCCGACGCGTCGCCGATGCCCGCCAGCCACCTCGCCGCCCGGTCCTCGTCGCCCGCGTCCAGCTCCAGCCGGGCCGCGTCCAGTGCCACGGCCGTCCGCAGGCCCGCCGCCCCCATGCGCCGGGCCGCCGCGTCCGCCCGGGCCAGCAGGGTCAGGGCCTCCTCGCCCCGGCCGAGCAGGGCCTCCACGGTCGCCCGGAACACCGGCAGGAACACCTTCGCCTCCGCGAACCCGAGCTTCCCCGCCAGCCGTTCCGCCTCCGCCAGGCACGCGTACGCGTCGTCGGCCCGGTCCTGGAGCCCGTACAGCACCGCCAGCGGGCAGTTGAGCGTGACCCGGACCGTCGGTCGGCCGGACCCGTGAGCCGTCAGCAGGGCGCGGCACCGCTCCACCGCGTCCGGCACCGGGACGGGCCCGCGCCAGAGCGAGATCCCGATCGCACCCAGGGCCCCGGCCCGTTCGGGCTCCGCCCCGGCCTCCACCGCGTGCTCCAGGGCCCGCGCGTGGTCCCGCTCGGCCTCCTCGTGGCGGCCCGACCGCTGGAGCTGCTGGGCGAGGCGGAGGTGGGCCCGGGCCCGGCCGACCGCGTCCCCGGCCGCCTCGAAGACCGGCAGCACCGCGCGGGCCGTGGCGGCGGGCCCGGGGCTCGCCGCCGGGTCCAGCACCGCCAGCGCGAGGCGGGCGTGCGCGGCCGCCACCGGGGCGTCGGTCAAGTCCCTGACATGGCAGAGCAGTTCGGCGCCCTCTTTGACCCGGCCGAGCGCCACCCGTACCTCGCCGAGCCCCAGCAGCGCGCCCGCCGCGTCCGGCCGCAGCTCCACGGCCCGCTCCAGCAGCCCGTGCGCCCAGTGCAGGTCGGAGCGGGCGGCGGCCTGGGCCCCGGCCCGGCCCAGCGCGGCGGCGGCCCGGTCCCGCAGCAGCCGGGCCCGGTCGTCCAGCAGGCCCAGCTCGGTGCGGTAGCGGTAGGCGCGCTCCAGATGGCCCCCGACCGCGCCGTCGCCGGTCCGCAGCACGCTCGGCAGCTCGGCCGCCCACGCGTGGCGCTCCGCCTTGGCCCGCTTGGAGAGCGAGGCGTAGGCGACCTCGTGGACCAGCCCGCTGCTGAACCGGTACGCCGACGACTCCCCGGCCCCGGACGGCGCGGGCTCCACCAGCCGTCGCAGGGCCAGGGCGGCGAGCGCCTCGTCGACGCGGTGCCGGTCCTCGGGCCCCTGCCCGGTGACGGCGGCGGCGACGGCCCCGGGCTGCTCCGCCGTCCGTACGGACAGCTCCAGCCGCACCAGCTCCGCCGCCGCGAACTCCCGGCCGATCACGGCGGCCAGGTCCACCACCCCGCGCTCGGCCCGGGCCAGCGCGCCGATCCGGGCGCCCAGCAGGGCCTGGAGGGTGGGCGGCAGCTCCCCCTCCGGCCCCGAGGCTACGGTGGTTCCGTCGCCGACGAGGAACTGCTCCAGGTAGAGCGGGTTGCCCTCGGAGCGGGCGAGGAGCCGGTCGTCGGCCGGGGCGGGGCGGCCGTCCAGCCGCGCCAGGCCGGCGGCCAGCCGGGCCGCCTCCTCCCGGGGGAGGCCGGTGAGCTGGAGGTGCCCCAGCTCTTCGCCGGCCGCACCCGTGTCCCGCGCCTCTTCCGGACGGCCCGCGCAGATCACCAGGGTGCGCGCGGGCCCCGTGTCGCCCGTCAGCCGGTCCACCGTCCGGACCAGCAGGGGCGCCGCCGCATGCCAGTCGTCGAACACCAGGACCACCGGCCGGTTCCGGGCCGTCCGCTTCAGGACCACGGTCAGCGCGGCGCACATGTCCTCGAAGGGGGCGTTCGGCGTGCCGTCGCGCAGGAGGCCTCCGGAGAGCAGGGCCATCGCGTCGTCGGTCGCCTCGTCCCCGGGGGCGTGGGCGTTCGCGTCGGCGTGCGGGAGCAGCGAGCGTACGGCGTCGGCGAGGGGCGCCAGCGTGCCGTGGTCCCCGTAGGTGCGGCAGCGGCCCGCCCCGTACGCGAAGGCCCCCGCACCGCTCCGGCGCGTCAGCCACTCCCGTACCAGCCGGGTCTTGCCGATGCCCGCCTCGCCGGTCACCCGCAGGAGGCCGGGGCGGTCGCCGCGTACGGTTTTGTCCAACGCGCTTTCCAGGGAGCGCAGTTCGGTGGTACGGCCGACAAAGGGGGCGTCGAAGCGGCGCAGCAGCTCGGGATCGTCCGCCCCCAGCGCCAGCAGCCGGTACGCCTCCACCCCCTCGCGCTTCCCCTTGAGCTGGAGGGGGCCGGTCGGCTCGGCCGTCACCGTGGGGCCGGCGGCGAGGAGGGTCTGCGGACCGATGAGGATCTCGCCCGGGCCCGCGTTCTGCTCAAGGCGCGCGGCGATGTTGACGACCTCGCCGGACACCAGGGCCTGGCGGGCCGTGGTGTCCGAACCGGCTACCACCTGGCCGGTGTTGACCCCGATCCTGGTCGTCAGCCGGATACCGAGCGAGGCGTGCAGCTCCTCGTTGAGGGCGTCCAGCGCCCGGTGCATCCCGAGCGCCGCCGCCAGGGCACGCCGGGCGTCGTCCTCGCGCACCACCGGTACGCCGAACACCGCCATGACCGCGTCCCCGATGAACTTCTCCGGGGTGCCGCCGCGCGCCACGATCTGGGCGCTCATCGCCTCGAAGTACCGCAGGGTCACCGTCCGCAGGGTTTCCGGGTCCAGCACCCCCGACAGGGCGGTCGAGCCCACGAGATCGCAGAACAGCACGGTGACCGGCTTGCGTTCGTCCTCGGGGGGAGGCGCGACGGTGGCGGGGGCTGCCGCCGGACCGGCGCACGGCGTCCCGCAGGACGAGCAGAACCGGGCCGTGGAGGGAAGCTCCTGTCGGCACGAGGGGCAGGTCATGGCGGGTCCTCAACTCTCCTGGTCCAACTCGCCTCGTAAGACGGGATGGTGGCTGATCCGGCCCCGGGAGCGCACGCGCCGGACCCCCGTCCTGGCGCGGGCGCCCCCGGGGGGCCCGGGAAGGCCCCTAGAACAGCGCGCCGCCGGCGATCTCGCCGTGTGCCTGGACCTCGGGGCCCACGGCGTCCAGCCGGTTCTTGACGTCGAGCAGCAGGGTGAGCTCCTGCGGTGTCAGATCGCCCAGTACCAGGCGCTGTTCCTCGGTGAGCAGGTCCACGGGGAAGCCCGCTTCGTGCAACACCTGCTCGACCGGCCGCTGTTCGGGGCCATGCGGGTTCGGTGGTGGTCCGGTCATCGGGTGACTCCCGTCGGTGGGGTGGGTCCGGCTCCCCGCAGCGACGGCGCCGGTGCGGAGCGCCCGAGCCGGACGAACAGCCGGGTGAGCGCGTCGAGGGAGTGCAGCGCGCTGACCGCGACCGCCGCTTCCTGGTCCCGGGTCAGCGGCAGCCGGTCCAGCAGCGCGTACAGCTCGTCCAGGTGGTGCGTGTCGAGCGCCGCGTGCTCCCGTACGGTCCGCAGGGCGGCGGCGGGCAGCCCGGTCAGCCTGCCGACGCGGTCGGTCAGTCCGGGGGCGGGCGCGTACCCCTCCAGCACCGCGATGTAGCCGAGCAGGGCCACCGGGTGGTGGTGCTCGATCCAGTAGTACGGGGGGCCGACGAGGGTCGCCACGTCCGGTGGCGGCAGTGGGCCGAGCGCGTCCTCGGGGGCGGCGCCCGCCGCGAGCAGATCCTCCAGCAGCCAGGTGTCGTGCCCGGCCTCCTCCTGGATGTGCTCCGCCAGATAGGCGGCCAGGGGCTCCGACAGTGGATCGCCGGGCCTGACCGCCGTACGCCGCAGGGCGAGTTCCATCAGCGGCACGGAGGCCCGGATCACGGCGTGCATGGTGCACAGGTAGCTCCGGTAGCGCGGCAACAGGTCCTCGGGGCGCCACATATGGGTGGTCGAATCCCGGAACTCCGGTTCCAGAAGCAGCAGTTTGGTGCGCAGACGCGTCGAAGCCCTCCTGGGGGCGGCGGCGCTCGTCCAGGTGATGCTCACCGCGCACTCCGGGCGCCCACCAGGGGCGCGTACGCCGAGCAGCCGTGCCGCCGGACGACCCCCTCCGGCCCGCCTCGCGCCCCGCGCTCGGCGGCGGCCAGGTCCAGCAGCGCACCCGCCGGGCCCGCCGCCACCGCACGGGCGCCGGCCGCCACCGCCTCGTCGCCGCTTAGCGCCCGGCAGCCGTCGCAGTAGGAGCCCGCATGGGGCGCGGCGCCGGAGCGGGCGGCCAGATGGGTGGGCCCGACCGTACGGATCATCCGCAACACCGGTGATTCCAGGGCCCGTCGGCGTACGGTCTCCCAGTCGTCGGAGTCGATGTGCCCGAGGTCCAGATGGGCCGGGGCGGGCCGCCGGTCCACGGTGTCCTGGTTGCAGCAGGCCAGCACCGTGCCGTCGAACGCGACCACCGGCCAGGCGGCCATCGAGCACGGCGCCGCCACCGACGGGTCGGGGCCGGTGCGCGCGGGCCGGGCCCAGGAGGCGGCCCGGCCGAACGGCCGCACCTCGTTGACCAGGGACGGCACCCGGCCGCCGAACTCCTTCGCGATGGCCCGGGTGATGTCGGCCAGATACGGGTCGGTGGCGCCGGTCCCGGTGAGGTGGAAGCTGACGGAGACCCCCGAATCGCGGATGCGGTGCAGGGCCCGGAACACATCCGCGCGTGCCACCTCCCGCTCGTGGTGGACGTCCAGGCTCGCGGAGAAGTGGTCGACCTGCGCGATCGCGCGCAGGATCGCTGGCGGTATCGCCTTCGAGCGGGCGAAGAACATGCCGCTCAACACCGCCGTACGCGATCCGGCGCGGCGCGCCAGGAAGCTCAGCTCGCCGGCGAGCGTGGGCAGGAGCAGCGGCTCCCCGCCCGTCAGCATGACGACATCCGGACGGTTCTCGGCGGTGAACGAGCCGACGAAGCGCAGCAGTCGACCGGCGTCCGGCTCCTCCCGCACGGTCAGGTCCGATCCGGTCGAGCAGTGCCCGCACCGCAGGGGGCAGCGGCGGGTGAGGCCGAGCAGCAGACCGGCGGCCGGGAAGGGCCGGAGTCCGACGAGTTCGGCGAGTTCCATACGGGCCGCCTCCTTCGGGGGCTGGGGCGCGCCCGGACTTCAGGGCCGGTACGCACCCGCCCAGGCTCCGCCGTACCGGTTCACCGACGGTCTGCCATCGCTTCAGGATCGGTATGAGCCCAGCTCAGCGAGGTAGGAACCCGTCCGGGGCCTCGGTGGAGCGGCCGCCCGACCCCGCCGTACTGGCCCCATACCGGACCCATACCGGAGCCGAAGCGTCTCCCAGGCCGTGCCTCCTAACTTTCTCGGCAACGGCAGGCAACGGGCCGCGGCGCAAGCCACGAGAACCGGGCCGGCACACGACGAGTGGACGGAGACCACCATGTCCGAGAACACCAAGCCCGCGGCCGACGACAGCAACGAGACCGAGACCGCCGAGGTCGAGGCGCACTCGGTGCTGGACCTCCAGGAGACGTCCGTCGACAAGGTCGTGGCGCCGGGCAGCTGCGTCAGCGTGCTCAGCGTCGTCCTGGAGAACTGACCGGGGCGCACCGGGGCGGCGCCACGGAGGCTGAGTCAGCTCTCTTGCCGTGGCGCCCGGCCGGCCGGTGATGTGGGGCGGCTCCGTCACGACGGAGCCGCCCCGCCGTCGGTTCCGGCCCCGCGGGAGGAACCGCTCCCGCCGAGGACCTCCACGGGGACCGCTCCCGGCCGAAATCCCCCTATGAGCAACCGCCCCCGCCGAACGGGCGCCCACCCCCCGACCACCACCGGGAGACCACGATGACCAAGCCGCTACGCGAAAACCGGGACTTCCGGCTGCTCTGGCTGAGCGGCCTCTTCGCGGTCCTCGGAGGGCAGATGAGTGCCCTCGCCCTTCCCCTGCTGGTCCTCAAGGAGACCGGCTCCCCGGTGCAGGCCGGAGCCGTCGGGACGGTGTCCGTGGGAGCCGTCCTGATCACCATGCTGCCCGGCGGGGTGATGGCGGACCGCATCGAACGCCGCAGGCTGATGAGGCTGTGCGACGTCGGTAGCCTGACCGTCGTCACCGCCCTCACCATCGCCGTCCTCTACGGGCACGCCCCCATGGCGCTCGTCCTGCTCGTCGCGGCGGCGGGCGCGGTGATCAGCAGCGTCTACGCGCCCGCCGTCTTCGGCCTGATGCGCGCGGTCGTCCCGGCCGACCAGATGGGTACCGCCACCGCGCGGCTCCAGGCACGTACCCAGACGGCCCGGCTGGTCGGGCCGCTCGTCGGGGGCGCGCTCTTCGGCCTCCATCCGGCGCTGCCGTTCGCGGTCGAGGCGCTCGGCCTGCTCGCGTCGACCGTCTGCGTGGCTCTCGTACGTACCCGCTCGCGGGCCAGGACGACGGCGGGCTCCGCCTTCAGCAAGCGCGAACTCACCGCGGGGCTCACGTTCCTGTGGAAGGTCCCCTATCTGCGGACGGTCCTCCTCATCTTCGGCCTGGGTATGAACTTCGCGTTCGGGTCCCTCACCTTCATCGCGCTGACCGCGTTCTCCGACGGGGGCCGCTCCGGTATCGGCGGGGGCTTCGTCATCAGCTGTGTCTCCGCCGGGGCCCTGGCCGGGGCGCTGGCCGCGCCGCGGATCAGTCCCGGCCGGCACTCCCGGGTGCTGATCGTCGCCACCTGCTGGACCTGTGTGGGCGCCGCCGGCGTGATGGCGTGGCTCAGCCGGCCGGTGGTGGCCGGACTGATGTGCGCGCTGTGCATGTTCCTGTCGACGGTCGCCAGTATCGGGTTCCTGTCGAAGCTGCTCGTGGTGACTCCGGAGGAGAAGGTGGGCCGGGTGCAGAGCGCGGCCGGATTCCTGTCCTCCATGGTCCAGCCGTTCGGGCCGCTGGCCGGCGGCGCCCTGCTGATGGCCTTCGGCGGCCGGTGGGCCTTCGCCCTGACCGGGTGCGTGCTGGCCGTGTCGGCCCTCGTGGTCACCTTCGCCCCCTCGGCCCGGGCGGAGCCCTCCCCGCCCCAGGCGCCGGAAGCCGAAGGCCGGGCGGAACCCGCCGACCCGGTCGAGCCCGAGGCCAAGCACGCCGCCCCCGGGGTCTGACCCCCTTCGAGTCCCCCTTCGAGTCCCCCTTCGAGACCCCTTCGAGTCCCTTTCGAGAAGAGAGAGTCGAGCGTGCCAGCCGTCCAGGAAACCCAGCTCTACTGCCTCGCGGACCGTACGTACTACGACACCCCGGACCGACTGCCCGACGGGGACTCCCGCTACCGCCTCGACACCGACCCGCCCCCGGCGGGCTGGCGCCGCGCGGCCGTGGGCCTGTGGACCTCACTGGTGCCCGTGCACGCCGGACTCGCCGAGCAGGGTTGGAAGATCCATGTCTCCACGGTCCCCGACGAGGCCGAGGCCACCTTGCGGGACACCGCCCGCATCTGCCTGGGCCACGGAGTGCCGTTCAAGTTCTTGCGCAGCGGACGGGCGTTGTCGCTGATGGCGGACAAGCACATGAACCGCAGTGGCGCGGGCAAGTTCGTCACCGTCTACCCGCCCGACGAGACCGCCTTCCTGGCACTGGCCGACGAACTGTCCCAAGCCCTGGCGGGGCGCAGCGGCCCGTACATCCTCAGCGACCTGCGCATCGGTGACGCTCCGGTGTACACGCGCTACGGCGCCTACGTGCCCCGCTGGTGCGACGACGGCGAGGGCCGCCGGGTCCTCGCTCTGCGGGACCCCTCCGGGAAGCTGGTACCCGACGAACGCGGCGTGGTCTTCCGTACGCCCTCCTGGGTGGAGGTGCCCGCGTTCCTGCGCCCGCACCTCGCCGCACGCGCCGCCGCCCGTGACGACACCTTCCCCTACACGGTCACCGAGGCCCTCCAGTTCTCCAACGCGGGCGGGATCTACCTGGCTACGGACCGGGGCACGGGGCGGCGTGTGGTGCTGCGGGAGGCGCGTCCGCACTGCGGCCTCGACGGCGCGGGCGACGACGCCGTCACCCGCCTGCACCGCGAGCACCGGGCGCTGACGGCACTGGCCGGTCTCGACTGCGTCCCCGAGGTGCACGGCGTACGGACTGTCTGGGAGCACCACTTCCTGATCGAGGAGCACATCGAGGGGAACACCCTCCTGGAGGAGATCGTCACCCGTTTCGCCCTCGTACGCGGAGCGGTGACGGCGGACGAACTTGCCCCCTACGTCGCATGGACCGACGCGATGACGAGCGAGCTCTCCCGGGCGCTGGAGGCGATCCACGCGCGCGGACTGCGCTTCGGTGATCTGCATCCGTCCAACATCATCGTCCGGCCCGACGGGCGCGTCGCCCTCGTCGACTTCGAGTACGCCACCGCGCTGGACGACCAGGACACCCCGCTCGCCGGAGCCCAGGGGCTCCAGGCACCCCCCGGTACCCCCGGCGCGGAGGCCGACGCGTACGCGCTCTGGACGACCTGGCTCACCATGCTGATGCCGGTCACGGAGATCGCCGGGCTGGAGCGGGCCAAGGCCCTCACGCTGGAGAAATGGGCCCGTCGGCGGTACGGGCTGTCGGCCGACGCGGGACCGCGCAGGCCCGCCCTGCTGCACGGCCTGGACGCCTCACGGCGGCGCGAGGCCGAGGTGGCCGCCCTTTTCGAGCCGGAGGTGGACTGGGCGGAGATCCGTACCCGCCTGCTGGCCGGAATACATGCCGGAGCCACCCCCGACCGGACGGACCGGCTCTTCCCGGGCGGACCGGGCCTCTTCGCCACCGGCGGGACCGACCTCGCGAACGGCGCGGCCGGTGTGCTGTACGCCCTGCACCGGACGGGCGCACCCGTCCCCGGTGAGTGGACCGACTGGCTCGCCGCCACCGCGCTCCGCAGGGACCCCGCCGAGGCGGGCGGCCTCTTCGACGGGCTGCCGGGTACGGCCCTGGTGCTCACCTTGCTGGGCCGTGCCGAACAGGGGCGGGAGCTGTGGGACCGGGCGATGTCCGCCGCGCCGCCGGCAGCGTCGGCCGACCTGTTCAGCGGACGCGCGGGCCTCGCCCTCGCCGCCCTGCGCATGGCCGGTGCCGCCGGCTCCACGGACCCGGACACCCGGCTGGTCGACACCGCCCTGCGCATCGCCGGGGACCTGGACCGGCTGGTGCGCGGCGGGCCGGTCGACGGGGCGCGCGCCCCGGAGTCGGCGGGGCTGTTGCGTGGGCTGAGCGGGGCCGCCCTGCTCCACCTGGAACTGCACGCGCTGACCGGTGAGTCCTGGCTGCGCGAGGCGGCCCGCACCACCCTGGAGCGCGAGGCCGGACACCTTGTCACCATGGACGACGGCACGATCCAGGTGCGGGACGGCAGACGCCATCTCCTCTACCTGAACCAAGGCAGCGCGGGCGTCGCGCTGGTGGCCCAGGCGTACACGGACCGACACGAGGATGCCGCGCTGAGCGCCCTGATCCCCGGGGTGCGTACGGGCTGTGTCATGGAGTTCGTCCGCGAACCGGGGCTGTTCAACGGCCGCGCGGGACTGGCCGCCACAGCGGGCCAGCTGTCAGCCGAAGGCCGTAGGGGGCCCGAGGTCCTGGCCTCCGTACGCAACCTGACCTGGCACCTGGTCGCCGACGAGTCCCGGCTGCTCGTCCCGGGCGCCACCCTGCGGCGCTGCTCCGCCGACCTCGCCACGGGAGCGGCCGGACTGCTGCTGTCCCTCGACTTCCTGTCGGGCGGGACGGACGGCCCCGGGCTGCTGGAGCTCCTCACCCTGGGGTGAGCGGCCTCCGGGGTGACGGCCCTCTCAGGCCCCCTCCCGCTCTCCCGCGTACAGACACAGCAGCCGCGGCACTTCGTACAGCGCGGCGTGCGCGGTGACCTCCCCGGTCGGCGAGGTCACCGCCCCCGCGTCGATGAGCGACTCGACGGTACGGATCGCGGCCCGCTCCCCGCACCCCAGCGCCTCCATCGCCCCGTCCAGGGTGAAGCCGCCCTCCTTCGCGGGCCCGGCCAGCCGCCCCAGCGCCCGCCGGTCGCCCGCCGACAGGTCCTGCCACCCGGACGCCATGCGCAGCCGTACGGAGATGTCCCCGGCGACCAGCTCGTCCAGCGCCGCCGACGGATCGCCGAGCCGGTCCGCGTACTCCGCCAGCGGCAGATGACGCAGGACCGCCAGCCGCATCCCGCCCACCCCCACCGCCAACGGCAGTGCCCCGCAGGCCCGGACGATCCGCAGGGCCGCCGCCGGATCGGTCCGCAGCCGCCCGGGCCCGATCAGCTTGCCCAGCAGCTCCAGCGCCTCGCCGTCCGCCAGGGCGCCCAGCGCGATCCGGTGCACGGGGGCCAGCCCCGCCAGCTGACCGCGCGCGGTGAGCACCACCGAGGACGGCCCGGACCGGGGCAGCAGCCCCCGTACGGAAGCCTCGTCCGGTACGTCGTCGAGGACGATCAGGGCCCGGTGCAGTGACAGCCACCTCTGCCAGGCGTCCGCCGCCCCCTGCGGCACCGCGGCCGCCGGACCGCCCTCCGGCGCGGCAGGCACCGCAGAACCAGACGGTACGGTCGAGTCCACCGTGATGCGCACCCCGCACAACCGCCCCAGCTCGCCCAGGACTTCGGCCGGGGTGCGGGCCGAGCCGTCCTCCCGCCTGACCTGGACGTGGAACCGCCCGTCGGGGAAGCCGTCGCCGAGAAGGTGGGCCGCCCGGAGGGCCAGTGCCGACTTGCCGGAGCCCGCGGGGCCCGAGACGACCACCACCCGTTCGTCCGGGGAGCCCAGCAGCGCCAGCAGGTCCCGCAGCTCCTCGCGGCGGCCGGTGAAGTCTCTCGGTGCGGCGGGCAGTGCCGTACCGTGCGCGGTGCCCCGGCCGGCCGCCGCGGGCCGGGCGGCGCGGCCCCGGCCCAGCATCGCCCGGTACAGGGCCGCCATCGCCGGACTCGGCTCCAGGCCCAACTCCCGGGCCAGCAGCTGGCGGTAGTCGTCGTAGACCGCCAGGGCCTCGGCCTGCCGCCCGGACTGGTGCAGCGAGTTCATCCAGGCCACCCGCAACCGCTCCCGCAGCGGGTGGCGTTCCACCAGATCGCGCAGGCCGTCCACCGCGACGGCGGCCCGGCCGAGCTCGATCTCGGTCTCGGCCCAGTCCTCGTACACGGTCAGACAGCGGGCCTCCAGCCGCTCGGCCTCCTCCGCCACCCCCGTGGAGTCCCGCAGGTCGTTCAGCGGCGGCCCCTCCCACAGGTCCAGCGCCTCGCGCAGCAGCCGGGCCGCCGTCCGCAGGTCGCCGCGCTCACCGGCGGCCCGCCCGGCGCGGGCCAGGGAGCGGAAGCGCAGGGTGTCCAGCTCGCCCTCGTCGATGGTGAGCCGGTAGCCGCCGCAGCCGTGGACGACCCGGTCCCGGCCGTCGTCGCCGGTGGAGCCGAGCAGGGCGCGGGCGGCGCTCACGTACACCTGGAGGTTCTTGCGGGCAGTGCGGGGAGGGTCGTCCGGCCAGACCGCGTCCGTCAACACGTCCACAGAGACAGGGGTGTTGGGGCGGGCGAGCAGGGTGGCCAGGACGAGGCGCTGTTTGCGCGGGCCGAGCGGGAGCGGGCGGCCGTCCCGTACGGCCGTGAGCGGGCCGAGCAGGGAGAAGTACACCGCACCGGCGGAGGTCGGGCGGGCGGGAGGTCGGATCATCAGCGGGCCTCCGGAAGCGGGGACGGGCGGCAGACTGCCGTACGTACCCCTCGATCCTGGAGCGGTGCGGCCAC
Source organism: Streptomyces sp. CB00316 (assembly GCF_001905595.1). GTDB lineage: Bacteria > Actinomycetota > Actinomycetes > Streptomycetales > Streptomycetaceae > Streptomyces. The sequence continues at coordinate 338,126 of NZ_LIXI01000001.1, forward strand.
CGGCACATCGGGGGACCGCCCGCATGTTCCGCCGGTGCACCCGACCGAAACCGTCCGGTGCCCCCATGTTGTGGGGGCACCGGACGGAGGTACGCGAAGGCTCCGGCCTCAGGCCGGCTCCACCGCGCACTCCGCCGCGAACTCGCAGAGCGCCGAGCGGTCCGCCCGGCCCGTCTTGCTGAGCAGGCTGGCCATGTGCTTCTCCACCGTGCGCGGCGATATCGACAGCCGCCGGGCGATCTGCTGGTTGCCCGGCCGCTCCGGGAGCAGCACGAACACCTCGTACTCCCGCGGGGTCACCCCGCTGGTCCGCAGCGGCAGCGGGATGCGGTCCCAGCCGCCCCGATGCTGGGTGACGCTCGCCCCCGCCTGCCGCAGCGCCGCCCGGCACGCCGAGGCGACCGCCTGCGCCCCGACCCCGTAGAAGAACTCCTCGGCCCGCCGCAGCCAGGAGACCGGCTCGCCCCACCCGTCGGCGCGGGCCGCGTCCGCGACCAGGCGCAGGCCGAGGTGGCGGGCGACCGGGAAGGGCACGGACCGGGTGTCGAAGGAGTCCACCAGACGCGCTGCCCCGGCCCGGTCGCCGGCCCGGCCCAGCAGCACCGCCTCCGCCAGCTCCAGGAACTGCCCGTTCCACGCCAGAGCGGCTCCGGGCGAGGCGCGTACGGCCTCGTACTCCGCCCTGTCCGCCGCCTCCGCGAGCACCCGCAGGAAGGGGCGCAGGCCGTAACTCCCGCTCAGGTAGAAGTAACTGGGGTGGTCCCGCTCCCAGGCAAGCACCGCGTCCAGCCCTTCCAGCGCCCGCTCCCGGTCCTCCTCCAGGAGCGCGCCGATGGCTTTGCACAGCCCCAACTGGTGCGGCACGAGCAGCGACTGCTCGCCGCCCGCCCGTCGGAACGCGGCCAGCGCACGGTCCATGTCCCGGCGCCGCCCCCGGTGCGCGGCCATCGTGGCGGAGGAGAGGAGCAGATAGCGGTGGGCGGAGAGGTTGCCGACCCGGGCGCTGGCCTCCAGCGAACGGTCGATGATCTCCTGCGCCTCGTCCCAACGGCCGCACAGCACCGCGTTCATGGCGAGCAGCCCGTCCACCGTCTGCGTCAGCAGCAGCGCGCCGAGCTCGATGGCGGCGGCCCGCGCCGAGCGCAGCCGCGAGGCGTCCCCGGTCCGCATGAAGGCGTTCGCCCCGAGCCGCACCAGCGCCTCCACCCGCCAGACGGGCAGATGGTGATCGGTGGAGAGCGCGAGCATCCGCTCCAGGCAGGCGTCCGCCCGGTCGAACCCCTTCTCGCGCAGCAGCAGCGCCAGCAACTGCCAAGCCTGGCAGGCGACGACGGGCAGCCCCTCGGCCTCGGCGATCTCCGCGGCCTCGCGGGCGGCCCGCTCGGTCTCCCCGGGGCGCCGGTGCTCCTGCCCGGGCAGCAGGGCGAGATGGGCGTCGGCGACGGCGAGCGCGGCATGGCGGCCGGGCGTCGGATCGTGGCCCAGCAGGGCGCGGGCGGCCTCGATCTGACGGGCCGCGTCGGCCGCCCGCTCGGCCATCACGGCCACCCAGGCGATCTTGATGTGGACCTCGCCGCGCCGCTCGGCGGCCTCGGTGCGCGCCGGAACCGGCGGTAGCGACTCGGCCAGCTCCAGCGCGGCGTCCAGGTCGCCGCCCTCGGCCCGGGCGACCGCCAGGGACTCGGAGATCGCGGCCCGGTCGGTGTCGGCGGCCAGGGGGCAGGCCCGCTCCAGCAGCACCACGGCCGAACCGTGGGCCCCTGAGGCGAGCATCCGTCTTCCGGCCTCCGCGAACCGCAGGGCCGCGCCCGAACGGTTGCCCGCGGCCAGATGGAGGGAGGCGACGAGCTGCTGACCGTCCTCGTGGAGCGGGTGACCGGAGTGCTCGATGGCCCCGGCGGCGCGGCGGGCGAGCGAGGCGCGCTCAGCCGGGGCGAGCGAGGAGATCAGGGCCTCGGCGGTGAGGGAGTGGCGGAAGGCGTACCGGTCGGGGGCGGCGCCGTCGGGGGCGATCACGCCCGCCTCGACGGCGGACCGGAGGTGGGTGAAGAGGGCCCGGTCCTCGAAACCGGTGACGGTCTGGAGGACGGAGACCGAGAACTGGCCGCCCAGGGTGGCCGCCGCGATCAGGAGGTCCCGGACCGGTCCGTCCAGCCGGTCGAGTCTTCGGGTCCAGGTCCGCACGATGCCCGAGGGGACCGGCCCGCCGGGGTGCTCGGCCGCCTCCCAGCCGCTTCCCGCCCGGCGCAACTGGCCGGTGTCGAGGAGATCGGCGAGCAGCACCTCGACCAAGTACGGGTTTCCGCCGGCCCGTTCGGCCAGCCGCTGGTGCACCACCGGGGGTATCTCCTCGGGCGCCGCCTCCAGGCACGCGCCCGTCAGCGCCCGCGTCTGGTCGTCGGCCAGTGGCTTCAACTCCCGCACCAAGGCTGCCTGTCGGCGCTCCGCGGACCGTACGAGATCGAGCGCCGCCCCCGCCTCCGGGCGCAGGGTGCCCAGGAGCAGGATCGGCAGGTCGGCGAGGTTGTCGATGACGTACTCGACCACCGCGACGGTCTCCGTGTCGCTGTCGTGGAGGTCCTCCAGCAGGATCGCGCAGCCGGACCCCCTGCCGAGCACGGACAGCAGCCGCAACAGCGCCTCCGCCAGCTCGACGACGGTCTCCGGATACCCGGGGGAGGCCTCCTGGCGCCACTCGGGGACCAGTCGGGCCAGGGCGGGATGGTAGGGGGCGAGCTCGGGGTCGGTCGGTGTGCCGGCGGCCCGGAAGCGGGAGGAGAGAGCCTCCACGAGTGGCCGGAAAGGGACGACGAGACCGGTCGAGGTGGCCCGGCCGCGCAGCACGGGCATGCCGAGTCCGTAGGCCCGGTAGGCGGATTCACCCACCAGGCGGGATTTCCCGATCCCCGCCTCGCCCAGGAAGAACAAGGCGCGCCCTGAACGCCGTTGAACGGCGTCCAGGGCGCTGCTCAGCAGGCCGATCTCCTCGTCCCGCCCGACGATGACCGGCGAAGTGGCTCGCATGGGCGCAGGCTACTTGAGTCGAAACTCATGCGGCAGTGGCCCAATGCGCCACAATGCGGGCCGAGATGTGGTTAAAGGGGGATCATGGTGGTCCACGGCAGGTCGATCGTGTTGCCGGTCTCGCCCTCCGAGGCGCTGAGGAGCCTGCTGCGCATCCCCAGCCCGCCGCCGATGCCGAGGGAGATCTGCCCGGCCGGGTGGTCGTACGCGCCCTCCTGGGCGAGCTTGCCGGATCCCTGAATCGCGGATTCGTTGATGTGCGTCATCTCTGCCTCATTCTCTGTGGGTGCTGAATCCTGAACGGAATGAACGCTGGAGCAAGGGCTTCTGGCGGTGGATCGACAACAGGTGCGGTACGGATGAAGGCCCCACGGACGGAAGGGCCGGTACCGGCCGCGGGAGGACCTCTCACGCAACCCCCGCGGACGGGTTGAGAAGCAGCGCGGAGCCGATCCGGTCGGGGAATCCCGCCCGCAGCAGTCCGTGCCCGATCCCCGAGAGGCCGGTGAGCAGCCCTGGGTGCGGTACGTGGCCGGGGGTCCCGCAGCGCGGCCCCTCCCGGTCGGCGGCGGCGAGCAGCGTCCCGGCCCTGCGAACCCACGGGGTGCGGTCGCCGGTCAGGGCGCTGTGGCCGAGCAGCTCCAGCAGGCCGAGCTCGCCGTGGCAGAGGCTGTCGTCGGCGAGCGGGGCGCAGTCCGCCAGCTCACCGGCCCGCTCCGCCAGCCAGCCGGACAGGTCGGGGTCGACGAGCGCGTCCGGGCTGTCCGCGACCGCGAGGGCTACCCCGGCGGCCCCCTCGCACCAGGCCCGGCCCACCGTCACGTCGACGGTCGCCCGGCGCAGAGCCCGCAGCCCCGCCGTACGGTACTGCTCACCGCCCCCCGCCGCGGCGAAGCGCAGCAGCGCCCAGCCGATGCCCGCGACCCCCTCCGCGAAGCCCCCGGCCGCCGGGTGCGGCGCCACGGAGATCCGCTCGGCGCAGCGCTCGGCGCCCCGCCAGGCCTCGGCCCGGCCGGTGGCGCGGTGCACCGCGAGCAGGGAGACCAGCCCGCCGGCCGCCCCGCCGCGCACCCCGTACCCGTCCTCGGCGGCACTCGCCGCGCAGGCCAGCCGGGTGGCCGGGCCCGCCAGGTCGAGCACCGTACGATCGCCGAGCAGCGTACCCACCTCGGCCAGGGCGTACGCGATGCCGCCGAGGCCCGCGAAGGCCCCCGAGCCCAGCACCGCGAGGTCGTCCACCCGGCCGTGCAGCGCGTCCAGCAGGCCGGGCACCGGGGCCAGCGCCTCGCGGGCCGCCTCGGCGTACCGGTCGGCGCCGGTGAGGGCGGCCAGCTGGGCGAGGAAGAGAGCGGGTCCGGTGTAGCCGCTCGCGAGGTCGGCCGCCATCGGCGTGAGCCGCCAGTAGCGTTCGCCGAGCAGCTCCAGGCCGATCCAGTTGGTGCGGGCCTCGTGCCGGTAGGCGAGCGAGACGAGCTGGTCGCCCACCGACCGTGCGGCGGAGAGGAGTTGCTCCGGCTCGGGGGCTGTCGCGGCCGTCCGTGGCCGCGCGCCGCCCTCCGCCCGGTGCGGCGGTTCGGGGGAGGTGGACACCATGGCGGCCCGGATGATCCGTTCCTGGTCCTGGCGGTCCACCGTGTCCATGGCCCGGACCTTGGCCTCCACCCGGGCCAGACCGGTGGACCCCGACGCGGCCGGCACCTCGCGCCCGGTGCCGCTCCACAGGTCCGCAGAGCCGGGCCGGGTGAGGAAGACCGGCACATCGCCGGCCCACAGCTCCTCGATCTCCTCGTCCTCCAGACCGGGCAGTGCGGGCACGCCCAGGGCGGGGGTGCGCAGCAGGGAGAGGACCTGGTGGCGTTCGGCGGCGTCCCGCATCAGGTCGGGGTGGGTCGACTCGTCGAGCAGGGTGGTGTACGTCCAGGTCGGCCGGGGCACGACCCGTACCTCGTCCTGCGCGAACTCCGTCAACAGGCCACTCTTGCCGAGCAGTTCGTCACGGTAGTCGCTGATGGCGGTGTAGCCGGCGCGGAACCCCTCGCACAGGGCGTCGGTGTACGCGGACGGATCGGCCGCCACCCCCTCCAGCCGGGGCCGGTTGGCGGACTCGGTGAACCGCGCGGAGCGCCGTACCAGCCGCATGGTGTCCGTGCCCGCGCCCGCCCAGTCGGCCGTCTCGATGGGGGAGGGAGCGGCCCGGCCGCCGCCGATGGCGGAGACGTCGAGCGCGGCGGCGTCCCCGACCAGCAGCTGGGGCAGCAGCCCGACCCGGTGGACCGAGGCGTGCAGGGCACGGGCGGCGGGGTCGGAGGAGTGTGCCTGGGGGAGCGGCGGATGGAACAGGGTCTCCACATCGACCAGGACCGGGTGCGGCCCGCAGGCGATGAGGTTCTCCTGGTGCAGATCGGTCCCGTCCAGCAGGTGGAGCAGGGCCAGCAGCGCGCCCTGGCGCCGGTAGAAGAGATGAGTCTCCGCGGTGGACGAGCAGGGCCGCTCCTCGACGAACTCCACCCACCCGTAGTCGCCCCGGTCCAGCACCCGCAGCGCCCGCAGGGACGGTGTCCCGGGCAGCGAAGCGAACCATCCCACCAGGGAGTTGAAGTGCCGGTGCGCCGCGAGCGGGCGCGGCTTGTAGACCAGCCGGGTCCCGTCGGTGAACCGCAGCAGCATCACCGAGCGGCCCCCGCGGTGACTGTCACCCGCACCGGCCTCGACCCCGGTCAGCGCCCCCGGCCCCCGCCCGGCGGCGAGCGTCCCCGGCGAGGCGCCGGGCCCCCGGTCGCCCAGCACACCGGAGGGTGCCAGCAGCTCCCGGTCGTCGGCGAGCCGGCCGAGCATCTCCGTGAAGGCGTCGGCCGCGGCCAGGCTGGTGCGCGCCAGGATGCGGGCCAGCACGGGATACGAGGTGAGGAGGGCCGCGAGCCCGTCCCGCCCCGCCGTGCGCCGCACGAAGTCCCGGAACCGCTCCTCGGGCCCGTCGCCGGCCAGCCGCCCCGCCCGCCGCGCCTTGTGCAGCTCCAGCACGAGCGTCCGCGCCGCGAGCCGGGCCAGCCGCCGGACCAGGTGGGATCGGAAGTCCTCCAGTACGGGGGCGAGCCCGACGGCGGTCCCGGCCCGCACGGCGTTGTTCGACGGCGAGGTCAGCAGCCGCCCAGCCGCCCGCTCGGCGAACGGGGCCACGACGAGGGCGAATCCGGAGAGCCCCGGGTAGTCCCGCCCGTCGACGACGGCCTCGGCCGGCGCGTCGGCGATGACGGCCCGGACGAAGACGACCCAGTCGGGCTCACCCATGGGCGGCTCCCCGACGACTCCGGGGAGCCACCAGGGGTTGGCGCGGGGGGCGGGGGCGCTGCTGCCGGTGCCGTTCGGCTCGTGCGCCGTGCTCGTGTGCCCTCGGCTGGTGTTCGTGCGCGGGGGGTTCGCGTCGGCGTGGTCCGTGTCGGAGTGGTCCGTGTACGAGTGGTCCGTGTTCGTGAGGTCCGTGCGTACCGCCCCGGCGGCGGTGACGGCCGCTCCGGCGGATACGGCAGCGCCGTCCGCGTCGGCGGACCCGGCGGGCCGGGCGGACCCGTTCGCCCCGGCGGACCCGTGGGTGCCCGGGAGGGCGAGAGGGGCAGCAGCCCCCGTACCGCCGCTGCCGATCAGTTCCTTCTCCACCGCACCTCCCAGGTCGGGAGCGGCCCACCGGACCGCTCCCGAACCATCCTGGCGGGAGGGCTCCCGGGGCGCATGGGGGAGATGCCCCCATCTTTCGCACCCTGGCCCGCAGCGGGGCCCGACGGCTCCGCCCCAGGGGCCTCACCCCATCCGGGGCGGAGCCGTCGACCCCCGGATCATCAGTTCGGCCGCGATGGTGGCGATGCCCCCGGGCGGTGGGTTCTCCTTGCCCATGGCGAGCCGGCCCGCCCGCGCGCCCGCCTCGAAGAGCGGCAGCCGTACGGTCGTCAGGGCGGGTACGGCGTCCACCGAGAACGGCAGGTCGTCGAAGCCGGCCACCGAGATGTCCTGCGGGATGCGCAGCCCCTGGTCCCGTACGGCGGCGCAAGCACCCAGCGCCACCGTGTCGTTGGCGGCGACGACCGCGGTCACGCCCGGTTCCCGGCGCAGTATGTCGAGGGTGGCCTCATACCCGGAGCGCCGGTCGTAGGGCCCGTGCACGGTGAGCTGTTCCTCGCCGCCGGGCTCCGTGCCGAGCCCGGCGGCCCGCAGGGCCTCGCGGTGGCCCTCGAGGCGGTGCCGGGTGGTGGTGCGCTCGGGGGGCCCGGCGACGTAACCGATCCGGCGGTGTCCCAGCGAGATCAGGTGCTCGGTGAGGCGCCGCCCGCCGCCCCGGTTGTCGAAGGCGAGCGCGGCGACGAGCGCGTCCCCCTCGGGGAGCGGGGGCCGCCCGCAGAAGACGATCCGGGTTCCGGCGTCGGCCAGCTTGGCCAGCTTCGCGGCCATCGCCGCCTGGTGCGCCGGGTACTCGACCGCGCCTCCGGTGAGGACGACGGCGGCGGCCCGCTGGCGCTGGAGGAGGGTGAGGTAGGTGAGCTCGCGCTCGGGGGAGCCGCCGGTGTTGCAGATGACGGCCAGCTTCTCGCCGCCCGCCCGCCCGGAGCCGTCCCCGGGCCCGCCGATCTCGGTCTGCGCGGCCCCCGCCATGATCCCGAAGAAGGGGTCGGCGATGTCGTTGACCAGGATGCCGACCAGGTCCGACGTGGCGGCGGCCAGCGAACTGGCGGGCCCGTTGAGTACGTAGTCCAGATCGTCCACCGCGCGCAGGACCCGCTCCCGGGTCGACACGGCGACCGGGTAGTTGCCGTTCAGCACACGGGAGACGGTGGCCGGGGACACCCGGGCGCGGGCCGCCACGTCCGCCAGGGTGACTGTCATCGCTTTCCTCCGTGAGGTCACGTGCGGCGCCCCTCTTGTCCGGCCGCTGTCCGCAGGCTAGCGTCATCTCATATAGAAAGCGCTTGCTACGGCTGTATGGAGGGAACTTCGTGACACGCAGGACAGTGCGCATCGCCATGAACGGCGTCACGGGTCGCATGGGATACCGGCAGCATCTGGTGCGTTCGATCCTCGCGATCCGGGAGCAGGGCGGCCTGGACCTGGGCGACGGCGAGGTGCTCTGGCCGGAGCCCGTCCTCGTCGGCCGCCGCGCCCACGCCCTGGAGGAGCTCGCGGCCCGGCACGGGCTGACCGAGTGGTCGACGGACCTGGACGCGGTGCTCGCGGACGACACGATCGACGTCTACTTCGACGCCCAGGTCACCTCGGCCCGGGTGGAGGCGATCAAGAGGGCCGTCGCCGCGGGCAAGCACGTCTACACCGAGAAGCCCACGGCCACGGACGTCGAGGGCGCCCTCGACCTGGCCCGCCTCGCCCGGGACGCCGGCATCAAGCACGGCGTGGTCCAGGACAAGATCTTCCTGCCGGGGCTGCTGAAGCTGAAGCGCCTGATCGACGGCGGTTTCTTCGGCGAGATCCTCTCCGTGCGAGGGGAGTTCGGCTACTGGGTCTTCGAGGGCGACTGGCAGGAGGCCCAGCGCCCCTCGTGGAACTACCGCGCGGAGGACGGCGGCGGCATCGTCGTGGACATGTTCCCGCACTGGGAGTACGTGCTCCACGAGCTGTTCGGGCAGGTCACCTCCGTAACGGCCCATGTGCAGACGCACGTTCCGCAGCGCTGGGACGAGCACGGCAAGCCGTACGAGGCGACCGCCGACGACGCGGCGTACGGGATCTTCCAGCTGGCGGGCGGGGCGGTCGCGCAGATCAACTCCTCCTGGACGGTCCGGGTCAACCGCGACGAGCTGGTGGAGTTCCAGGTGGACGGCACGCACGGCTCCGCCGTGGCAGGCCTGCGCAACTGCCGCGTACAGCACCGGTCTTCGACGCCCAAGCCGGTCTGGAACCCGGATCTCCCGGTCACCGAGTCGTTCCGCGACCAGTGGCAGGAGATCCCGGACAACCAGGAGTTCGACAACGGCTTCAAGGCGCAGTGGGAGCTGTTCCTGCGCCATGTAGCCCTGGACGAGCCGTACTCCTGGGACCTGCTGGCCGGCGCGCGGGGCGTCCAACTCGCCGAGCTGGGACTGAAGTCGTCGGCGGAGGGCCGTCGCTTCGAGGTCCCGGAGCTGACGCTGTGACGGCCACCGTCCCCCTGCCCCAGGGCCCGTACACCCCACGCGCGACTCCGCTCGACCTCGCCCCCACGTCCATCCCGCCCACCTCCCGTACGGTCTTCTCGGCGGCCCACGTGGTCGCGGACCCGTACGCGGACATCAGCCCGGACGACCCGGCTGCCGTCGACTGGGAGTCCACGCTCGCCTTCCGCCGCCACCTCTGGGCGCACGGCCTGGGTGTCGCGGAGGCGATGGACACGGCACAGCGCGGGATGGGTCTGGACTGGGCGGGCGCGGCCGAGCTGATCCGCCGCTCGGCGGCGGAGGCGAAGGCGGTGGGCGGGAGGATCGCCTGCGGCGTCGGCACGGACCAGCTACTGCCGGCCTCCGAGCCGACGTTGGCGGAGGTGTCCGCCGCGTACGAGGAGCAGCTGGCCCTGGCCGAGGCGAACGGCGTACAGCCGATCCTGATGGCGTCCCGCGCACTGGCGAAGGCGGCACGGGGCCCGGAGGACTACCTCGCCACCTACGCACACCTCCTGCGCCAGGCCTCCGAGCCGGTGATCCTGCACTGGCTGGGCCCGATGTTCGACCCGGCGCTGGAGGGCTACTGGGGCAGCGCCGACCTGGACCAGGCCACGGACACGTTCCTGAAGGTCATCGCCGAACACCCGGACAAGGTCGACGGCATCAAGATCTCCCTCCTGGACGCGGCCCGCGAGATCGACGTACGCCGCCGCCTCCCGAGCGGGGTGCGCTGCTACACGGGTGACGACTTCAACTACCCGGAGCTGATCGCGGGCGACGAACGCGGCTTCAGCCACGCGCTGTTGGGCATCTTCGACCCGCTGGGCCCGCTGGCGGCACACGCGGTACGGGTGCTGGACACAGGCGACACGGCGGGCTTCCGCGCCCTGCTCGACCCCACGGTCGAACTCTCCCGCCATCTCTTCCAGCCCCCCACCCGCTTCTACAAGACGGGCGTGGTCCTCCTGGCCTGGCTGGCCGGCCACCAGAGCCACTTCACGATGGCGGGCGGTCTCCAGTCGGCCCGCTCGCTGCCGCACCTGGCGAAGGCGTACGAACTGGCGGACGGCTTGGGCCTGTTCCCTGACCCGGGCCTGGCGGCACACCGTATGCGAGCGCTCCTCGCGGTCCACGGAGGAACACGATGATCGACCGGCTCTCCCGCCTCTCGCTCAACCAGGAGACCATCAAGCAGTGGTCGCTGCCGGAGTTGACGGAGGGCTGCGTCAAGGCGGGCATCGGCCAGGTCGGCCTGTGGCGCGCGCCGGTCCAGGCGTACGGCGTCGAGCGCACGGCGAGGCTCCTCGTGGACGCCGGGCTCACCGTCACCAGCCTCTGCCGGGGCGGCTTCCTCACCGCCCTGGACCCGGCGGACCGGGCCGCCGCCCTGGACGACAACCGCCGGGCGATCGACGAGGCGGCGGCCCTCTCCACGGACACCCTGGTCCTGGTCTCCGGCGGCCTCCCGTCCGGCAGCCGGGACCTGTACGGGGCGCGGGAGCGGGTGGCGGACGCGCTGGCCGAACTCGCCCCGTACGCGGCCGGACACGGCGTACGCCTGGCGATCGAACCGCTGCACCCGATGTTCGCGTCGGACCGCTGCGTGGTCTCCACCCTCGGCCAGGCCCTGGACCTCGCGGAACGCTTCCCGGCCGAGCAGGTGGGGGTGGTCGTCGACACGTACCACGTCTGGTGGGACGACCGGGCGCCCGCCGAGATCGCCCGTGCGGGGGCGGGCGGCCGTATCCACTCCTTCCAGCTGGCCGACTGGATCACCCCGCTCCCGGCGGGCGTTCTGCTGGGCCGGGGTCAACTGGGGGACGGAAGCGTGGACTTCCGCGCGTTCCGTGGGCAGGTTGAAGCCGCGGGCTTCGACGGCCCGATCGAGGTGGAGATCTTCAACGAGAAGCTGTGGGCCCGGGACGGGGCCGAAGTCCTGGCCGAGGTCGCGCAGCGTTATGTGCAACATGCCTGCTGAGAGCCCTGATCGAGATCGAAGGTAAAGAGATCGCAAAGGACTGCAACCTTTGCGTACCCTCCCGGGTCACACATGGCGTCGGGACTTCCGGGGAGGGGTCCGGGGGGAACGGGAAGGCCCGACGGGGGGAAAGCGAGGGGGGTCCGGCCGCGAGGCCGGGCCCCATTCTTGCTTTCCGGCCCCTTGCTTTCCGGTCGGCGGGGACGAACCACGGCCAGGGGCCGCCCGGCGAACACCGGACGGCCCCCGAGCACAGAACGTCCTCCGATCACGGAACGCCGCCCTCGATCACGGAACGCTCCCCCGGATCACAGCGCGAGCATGACCCGCGCGGGGATGCCGGCGTCCGCGAGCGGGCGCAGCGCCAGCCGGATCAGGGCCAGCGCGTTGTCGTCGCCCGCGATGCGGTTGGCGCTGAGTTCGCCGCACGTCAGGCAGAGGTGGATGAGCATCCACTCCCCGTCCTGCCGCACCGACAGGCTCAGCGCCGTCATCCGTCCGCCGCAGCCCGCAGCCCGGTCGCCCGGCACCCGCCGGTCGACGTGCAGGCTGACGAGGCAGGACGGGCAGTGGTTGCGATGGGCGGTGCCCGGCGCGACGAGGGAGACATCGAGTCGGCAGCCGACGCACCGGAACGCATCACCGCGTGCTCCGGCCGGTCCGTGGAGGACGTCCTTCGCCCGCTGGGGGCGGCGCTGCCCGGCCGGCCGGGCCCTACGCCGCGTCACAGGTCACCGAACGCTTCGAGCGGGAAGGGCGGCTGCGCCAGGGGACGTACGGCCATCCGCATCAGGATCAGCTGGTTGTCGTCCCCGCAGACGGGATTCGAGGTCAGCTCGTCGCAGCGGGTGCAGCGATGGACGACCATCCAGTCACCGGTGCGGAGCACCGCGATGGAGATCGGGGCCATCCGGCCCTCGCAGTCGGAGGGGCCGCTCTCGACGTGATCGACGAGGTGCTGGGAGTGCAGGCAACTGGGGCAGTGGTTGCGCCGGCTGCCGTCGGGCGCGACCACTGCGACGGTCAGGCCGCAGCGGACGCAGGTGAAGGTGTCCAGGGAGGACATGGGTGAGCGATGGCGGGGGTTGTCGTGTGACACCCGGATACTCCTTGCCGAAGGTGAGGAACAGAAGCAGCAGGGAAGTACCGAGCACCCCTCGCGGCGGAGTGCCGGAGCGTCGGAGGGCGTGGAGAAGGGCCGTAGGCGGTGGAGCGTCAGCAGACGGTGAACGTACGGCCGCACACGCGGTCAGGTCCGGTCGCCCCTGCGCTGTGGGCGCGACGAGGGAGGCTCGGAGTCACTGGCCGGGGCATACATCAACTGCTTTCCAGGGCACACGGCCCAGAGGTCACCTGCGGTCGGCACCGCGTCGAGGCGGAAGCACCGTAACAACGGGGACGGGAGGTGGACCACCGAATTACGCGCGGCGCTCCTGGCCTGCCGCAAGACCGTCCCCCGGTCCCTCGCGCCCGGGTGAAGGACACCGGGCGGGGTACCCGTCGCCGTGCGGCGCGCCGGCCGGCGCTCGTGGCCTGGGGGGTGCAGTTGGCGCTCAACGCGCTGTGGACCCCGCTGTTCTTCGCCGCCGAGCAGTACGGGCCGGCCTGAGACCGGCCACCGGACCCATCCGAACGAGCCACGGCTCCGAACAACACTCCCAGGGTCTCGGAACCGGCCTCACCTCCACCGTTCGACGGTGACTGGGTGGGCGCCCCGGGGGTATCCGGCGCACATGGCCTTCATCAAGCGTGTTGCCCTCGCCCCTCGCGCTGTACGTCAGCTGCGGCGCGTCCGATCGGTCTACCTCGGCGGGATGGTGCTCTCCCTGCTGGGACTGGTCCTCCAGCTGGACCGCGACGGGGGCGGCCGCCAGACGGAGATCACGGCGGTCCTGCTCGTGGCGTTCGCCGCCCTGTTCGGGCTGACGGTCGTCCAGCTGTGGCGCCACACGAGGACCAGCCACTGCAGCACGGCGAAGAGGCTGACGCCGTCCCTCTGACCCGCACCGCCGCCGAGGACGGACGGTCGGCGGGCACCCCGCAAGCCCGACTGTCGGAACCGGCCGCCTTTTTCGCGGCCGGGGGCTCTCTTGCTGCGGAGATTCCCCGCCTGCGCGTGGACCACCTTCCTGACCTGCAGGTCTATACGGGCTTTGCCTCCGTACGTCAGGCGGAGAGCTCGCCGTCCTTGACGGCGTTGACGAACCGGGTCCAACCCTGGGGGGAGAAGGCGAGCGCGGGGCCGGCGGGAGTCTTGCTGTCGCGTACGGGGACGGTGGCGTGACCGCGGGCGACCTCAAGGCACTCGCCCTGGTTCCCGCCGCTGTAGCTGGACTTGAACCAGCCCGTGAGGGTGGACACGTCCGCAATGCTCCGCCTACTGCTGCCCATGTTGGTGCTCCTCCGCTGCGGCCCGCACGCGGGCCACCGACTCCTGGTGCGACAACGCATCGCTCAGAGCGAGATCGTAGGCCGTGCGACTGAACGCCACCAAGTGCGGATCATCCATCAAGTTGCCCGTCTGGAAACCCTCGACGTATGCCACCGGAGCGGAGTCCGCGAAGCTCATCAGCGTCAACAGGCTCTGCTGGAGGGAGTGAGCCCCCGCCTCGAACGGCAACACATGCAGCCGCAGCCGTCCCGCGTCAGCCATGTCCGCGATCTTTCGCAACTGCGTAGCCATCACCCGCGGGCCGCCGACCCGGCGCCGCAGCACCGCCTCGTCCAGCAGGGTCCACATCACCGGATTCAGAGGGCCGTCGAGAATGCGGGCGCGCTCTGTTCGGATGACAACGTCCTGGTCAATTTCCTCCCGGCGGTGGTTGGGCCGGTACGCCTGAAACAGTGCCCGTGCGTAGTCGTCCGTCTGCAACAGGCCGGGCACGAGCGTCAGCGCGAATTGCTGGATGAGCACCGCCTGCTGCTCCAACTCCGCCACGGCCGCGAAGTTTTCGTCGTATTTCGTCTCCAGGTCCTCCAGCCACCGGGCGAAGAACCCGTCCGTCCCCAGCGCCCGGTCGATCCGGCGGGCGTCGTCCGGGCTCGGCAGCCGCCGCCCCGCCTCGTAGTGGCTGATGAGCGTCGGCGAGCAGACCACCTGCTCCGCCAGCGCCTCCTGCGTCAGCCCGGCGGCCAGGCGCCGCAGCCGCAACTCCTCGCCGTACTTCTGCCGTGCTGTGCGCGGCCGTCCGTTCGCCCTCATGCGCGCCCAACTCCTCGATCTGACCAGCGTGCTGTCATGCCCGACCCCCTGGCAGCGTAGCGACTCATGACCCCACTCTGTGATGGGTTCGCTACGGAAAGAAGCGAAGCCCGCCCAACCCGAAGACCAGAAAGCAGGCCCCCCATGAAGTGCGCCATCGCCCGCCCCCTGAAGCTGTTGCCGCCATCCCCGAGCCCCCGCTCCGACCGCCGGAGCGAGGCCGTCGCATGAGGTTCGTCGGTGGACGTGATGCCTCCACGATGCGGCTGCTGCCCTGGACGGGTACGGGTGGGAAGCCTTGCTACGTCGTCGGGGACGGCACCGGTTACGTATCCCGGAAGGCCGACGAGGTGGAGGACATCCAGCTCGACATGGCCGACGAACTGCTCGGTCACGCCGCCGATCTGCTGGCCGAAGCCGAAGCCGAAGCCGAAGCCCCCGCCACCGCGCCGCAACTCCACTTCCTCGCCGGCAGATTGCGCGAGTCGCTGGAGCAGGTCAGGCGGATCGCGGAGAGCAGGGGTTCCAGGTTGGAGGCGGCGCTCGCTCAGCCCGCGCCTTCGCAGCCCCCGCTCGCTCAGCCTCAGTCGAACAGCGAGACCAGCCCGTAGACCCAGATCCCTACGTAGGCGACGCTGAGGAGCAGGCACCCGCCGCCCGTCAGGGCGTCGGCCAGTGGTCCGCTCTCCCGCGCGTCCCCCTGCACCTCCGCCAGCCCGTCCCACGTGACCGTCCGCCCCAGGGACTCCGAGGCGGCCTCCCGTGCGGCGGGCAGTCGCTCGGTGGCGAACGGCGTCGGCGCGTCCGACTCCGTACCCCGCCAGGCCATGGCCCGAATGGGTTTTAACCTGGTCGGACCGGGCCGTACTCCCCCTCCGCACCTCGCTAGGGATCTCCCGGCCGCGAACCGCGCTGTCGGTGACGCCCGGTAGCGTCGGGTCATGTCCAACATGGCCGTCCTCGAAGGGGTCCTGGAGCGGATCACCTACGCCAACGAGGAGAACGGATACACAGTCGCCCGCGTCGACACCGGACGCGGAGCCGGCGACCTCCTCACGGTGGTCGGTGCGCTGCTCGGCGCGCAGGTCGGAGAGTCGCTGCGGATGGAGGGCCGTTGGGGCTCGCACTCCCAGTACGGCAAGCAGTTCACCGTGGAGAACTACACCACCGTCCTGCCCGCGACCATCCAGGGCATCCGCCGCTATCTCGGCTCCGGGCTGATCAAGGGCATCGGGCCGGTGATGGCCGACCGGATCACCACACACTTCGGCGTCGACACCCTCGACATCATCGAGAACGCACCGAAGCGGCTCGTCGAGGTCCCCGGCCTCGGACCCAAGCGCACGAAGATGATCGCGGCCGCGTGGGAGGAACAGAAGGCGATCAAGGAGGTCATGGTCTTCCTCCAGGGCGTCGGCGTCTCCACCTCCATCGCCGTCCGCATCTACAAGAAGTACGAGGACGCCTCGATCTCCGTCGTCAAGAACCAGCCCTACCGGCTGGCCGCCGACGTGTGGGGCATCGGGTTCCTGACCGCCGACAAGATCGCCCAGGCGGTCGGCATTCCGCACGACAGCCCCGAGCGGGTCAAGGCCGGCCTGCAGTACGCCCTGTCCCAGTCCTCCGACCAGGGGCACTGCTACCTCCCCGAGGAGCGGCTCATCGCGGACGGGGTCAAGCTCCTCCAGGTCGACACCGGACTGGTCATCGAGTGCCTGGCCGAGCTCGCGGCCGATCCGGAGGGCGTCGTACGGGAGAAGGTGCCGTCCCCCGAGGGCGGTGAGCCGATCACCGCGGTCTATCTGGTGCCGTTCCACCGGGCCGAGCTGTCCCTCGCCGGGCAGGTGCGGCGGCTGCTGCGGACCGGGGAGGACCGGATGTCGGCCTTCCAGGACGTGGACTGGAACAAGGCGCTGGCCTGGCTCGCGACCCGTACCGGGGCCTCGCTGGCGCCCGAGCAGGAGGAGGCGGTACGGCTCGCGCTCAGCCGGAAGGTGGCCGTCCTGACCGGCGGGCCCGGCTGCGGGAAGTCGTTCACCGTACGGTCCATCGTCGAGCTGGCGCGGGCCAAGCGGGCGAAGGTGGTGCTGGCCGCGCCCACGGGACGGGCCGCCAAGCGGCTGGCCGAGCTGACGGGGGCCGAGGCGTCGACCGTGCACCGGCTGCTCGAACTGAAGCCGGGCGGGGACGCCGCGTACGACCGGGACCGTCCGCTCGACGCGGACCTGGTCGTCGTCGACGAGGCCTCGATGCTCGATCTGCTGCTCGCCAACAAGCTCGTGAAGGCGGTGGCACCCGGTGCCCACCTCCTCCTCGTGGGCGATGTCGACCAGCTGCCCTCGGTCGGGGCGGGAGAGGTGCTGAGCGACCTGCTCGCGGAGGGCAGCCCCGTTCCCGCCGTCCGGCTCACCCGGATCTTCCGCCAGGCCCAGCAGTCGGGCGTCGTGACCAACGCCCACCGGATCAACGCGGGACAGCCGCCGCTCACCGAGGGACTGAGCGACTTCTTCCTCTTCGTGGAGGACGAGACGGCGGACGCGGGCAAGCTCGCCGTCGATGTGGCAGCCCGTCGCATCCCGGCCAAGTTCGGTCTCGATCCGCGCCGCGACGTGCAGGTTCTCGCACCGATGCACCGGGGTCCGGCAGGTGCGGGGGAGCTGAACGGGCTGCTTCAGCAGGCCATCACCCCCGGCCGGCCCGACCTGCCCGAGAAGCGGTTCGGCGGCCGCGTCTTCCGCGTCGGCGACAAGGTCACCCAGATCCGCAACAACTACGACAAGGGCGAGAACGGCGTCTTCAACGGTACGGTCGGCGTCGTCACCGGCCTGGATGTGGACGAACAGACGCTCACCGTCCGCACCGACGAGGACGAGGAGATCGGCTACGACTTCGACGAGCTGGACGAGCTGGCCCACGCGTACGCCATGACGATCCACCGCTCCCAGGGCAGCGAGTATCCGGCCGTCGTCATCCCCGTCACCACCAGCGCCTGGATGATGCTCCAGCGCAACCTGCTCTACACGGCCGTGACGCGGGCCAAGAAGCTCGTGGTCCTGGTCGGGTCCCGTAAGGCGATCGGTCAGGCCGTCCGCACGGTTTCCGCAGGCAGGCGGTGTACGGCACTGGATTTCCGGCTCCGGGGCGGCTCAGGAGAAGACTTCTCGTGAGCCCTGCACGAAAATGATCGATCAAATCGGTGGGAAACATCACGGAGGTCTTCCGGAACCGCAGTCAAGGGGGCAGGATGAGTAAGTTGGCGGCACTCAGTGCCGCCAGTAGGTCCAATGGACGACCCCGAGTGCACTCTCCTGAGCCGAATGGGGGAGGGTGGAGACAGTCAGGGCACCTCGAAGAAGAGGCACTACGTCGGTGAGGGATGACGTGAGCGAGCACACCAACAACGCTGTAGTACTGCGGTACGGCGATGACGAGTACACCTACCCGGTGATCGACAGCACCGTCGGCGACAAGGGCTTCGACATCGGGAAGCTCCGGGCCGATACCGGCCTGGTGACGCTGGACAGCGGATACGGCAACACCGCCGCCTATAAATCCGCCATCACGTACCTCGACGGTGAACAGGGCATTCTGCGCTACCGCGGATACCCCATCGAGCAGCTCGCCGAGCGCTCGTCGTTCCTTGAGGTCGCGTACACGCTGATCAACGGCGACCTCCCGAAGGTCGACGAGCTGGCGACCTTCAAGAACGAGATCACCCAGCACACGCTGCTGCACGAGGACGTCAAGCGGTTCTTCGACGGCTTCCCGCGGGACGCCCACCCGATGGCCATGCTGTCCTCGGTGGTCAGCGCGCTGTCCACGTTCTACCAGGACAGCCACAACCCGTTCGACGAGGAGCAGCGCCACCTCTCGACGATCCGCCTGCTGGCGAAGCTGCCGACGATCGCGGCGTACGCGTACAAGAAGTCGATCGGGCACCCCTTCGTCTACCCGCGCAACGACCTCGGGTACGTCGAGAACTTCCTGCGCATGACCTTCTCGGTCCCCGCCCAGGAGTACGAGCTGGACCCGGTCGTCGTATCGGCGCTGGACAAGCTGCTCATCCTGCACGCGGACCACGAGCAGAACTGTTCGACCTCCACCGTGCGTCTGGTCGGCTCCTCGCAGGCGAACATGTTCGCCTCGATCTCCGCCGGCATCTCGGCGCTGTGGGGCCCGCTGCACGGTGGCGCCAACCAGTCGGTGCTGGAGATGCTGGAAGGCATCCAGGCCAACGGCGGCGACGTCGACTCCTTCATCCGCAAGGTGAAGAACAAGGAGGACGGCGTCCGCCTGATGGGCTTCGGCCACCGGGTGTACAAGTCGTTCGACCCGCGCGCCAAGATCATCAAGGCCGCCGCGCACGACGTGCTGTCCGCGCTCGGCAAGTCCGACGAGCTGCTCGACATCGCGCTCAAGCTGGAGGAGCACGCGCTCTCCGACGACTACTTCGTCTCGCGCAACCTCTACCCCAACGTGGACTTCTACACCGGTCTGATCTACCGGGCCATGGGCTTCCCGACCGAGATGTTCACCGTGCTCTTCGCGCTCGGCCGCCTTCCGGGCTGGATCGCCCAGTGGCACGAGATGATCAAGGAGCCGGGTTCGCGCATCGGCCGCCCGCGCCAGATCTACACCGGCGAGGTCCTCCGCGACTTCGTCCCGGTCGAGGGCCGCTGACCCCCCCGCCGGTCTCGTACCACCGCACCACCGGGTTCCGCACCACCCCGTAGTGCACGGCCTCTTCGGCCGACTGCCTTCGCCCCGCGTACCGCGCTTCGCACAGAGCGCGGTGTCCGGGGCGATTCGGCGTTCCGGGGCCTGCGGCACCACGCCGGGGGTCCGCGGCGTCACGCCGGGAGCGGGAGGCCGTCCTGGGTGCCACTGGACGCGAGAAACGCCCTGCCGCCGATCCCCCCACGGGTCGACGGTCAGGGCGCTTCCCATATCCCGGAGCGGATTCCCCCCACGGGATCCGGCCGGGCGTCTGCAGGGAGCCGAAGCTCCCGTTGTTGTGTTGTGCTGCGGTCTGCCGGGGTACGTACGCACGGGAGGGCCGCTCAAAGCTCCCCGGTGCACGTGCCCCGGCTCAACGCTTGCCACAGGAGCGTCCCCCAAGACACTCCATCGGACGTCCCCCAAGACATCCTTGGCATCGCACTCTAAGACTCATGAACCCACCGGATGGTTACCCTGAGAACGGTGTGATCTAAATCTCTTTGTGGAAGTTACGTGAAGGCACGCAACCGAAGGCTGTTCGTGACGACGAACACGGACGAAAACGCCATGGCGGCTCCCGCGATCATAGGGTTGAGCAGGCCACTTGCAGCCAGGGGCAGTGCCGCGACGTTGTACCCGAAGGCCCAGAAGAGGTTGCCCCTGATGGTGGAAAGAGTACGCCTGGAAAGGCGGATTGCGTCAGCGGTCACCTTGAGATCTCCACGAACCAACGTGAGGTCACTCGCCTCGATCGCCGCATCCGTCCCGGTACCCATCGCCAGCCCCAGATCTGCCGTGGCCAGAGCCGCCGCGTCGTTGACCCCGTCGCCGACCATCGCGACGCTCCGGCCCTCCGCCTGAAGGCGCTTGACGACATCCACCTTCTCCTCGGGGAGCACCTCGGCATGGACCTCGTCGATTCCCACCTCGCGGGCCACGGCCTCGGCCACCGCCCGGTTGTCGCCGGTCAGGAGGACGGGCCGCAGCCCCAGAGCCCGTAGCTGGGCCACGGCGGCCGCGCTGCCGTCCTTGACGGCGTCGGCCACCCCGAGTACACCCCGGGCCACTCCGTCCCAGGCGACGGCCACCGCTGTACGCCCATGCTCCCCGGCCTCCGCCAAGGCGGCGGCCAGCTCCGGAGGAAGGGCGATGCCCGCGTCGGCGAGGAGGCGGGGGCGGCCGACGAGGACGGCGTGGCCTTCGATGACGCCTTGGACGCCGAGGCCGGGGATGTTGGTGAAGTCCTGGGGGGTGGGGAGGGGGGATTTGTCGCCGAGGCGTTCGGTTGCGCCCGCGGCCACGGCCTGGGCGATGGGGTGTTCGGAGGAGTGTTCCAGTGCGCCTGCCAGGCGCAGGACGTCGTTCTCGGTGGTGCCGTGGGCGGTGTGGAGGGCGAGGAGGGTCATCTTTCCGGTGGTGACGGTGCCGGTCTTGTCGAGGACGATGGTGTCGACGCGGCGGGTGGTTTCGAGGACTTCGGGGCCTTTGATGAGGATGCCGAGCTGGGCGCCGCGGCCGGTGCCGACCATGAGGGCGGTGGGGGTGGCGAGGCCGAGGGCGCAGGGGCAGGCGATGATCAGGACGGCGACGGCGGCGGTGAAGGCGGCGGTGGGTCCGGCGCCGGTGCCGAGCCAGAAGCCCAGGGTGCCGAGTGACAGG
The DNA here is from genome assembly GCF_001905595.1 of Streptomyces sp. CB00316. Classification (GTDB taxonomy): domain Bacteria; phylum Actinomycetota; class Actinomycetes; order Streptomycetales; family Streptomycetaceae; genus Streptomyces. Next base: position 358,845 of record NZ_LIXI01000001.1, read on the forward strand.
GCGATGACGATGGGGACGAAGACGGCGGAGACGCGGTCGGCGAGGCGTTGGGCTGCTGCCTTGCCGTTCTGGGCGTCCTCGACGAGGCGGGCCATGCGGGCGAGCTGGGTGTCGGTGCCGATGCGGGTGGCTTCGACGACGAGGCGGCCGCCGGCGTTGATCGTGGCTCCGGTGACGGAGTCTCCGGTGGTGACCTCCACGGGGACGGACTCGCCGGTCAGCATGGAGGCGTCGACGGCCGAGCTGCCCTCGACGACCCTGCCGTCCGTGGCGATCTTCTCCCCGGGCCGGACCACGAAGCGGTCCCCGACGGCGAGCCGGTCGGCCGGGACGCGTACCTCCGCACCGCCTCTCAGGACGGCGACGTCCTTGGCGCCCAGGTGCACCAGCGCCCGCAGCGCGGCGCCGGACTTCCGCTTCGCGCGGGCCTCCAGGTAGCGGCCCAGCAGGATGAAGGTGATGACCCCGGCCGCGACCTCCAGGTAGATCGTGGAGCTCGCGTCGGCGCGCGAGACGGTGAGGTCGAACCCGTGCCGCATGCCCGGCATCCCCGCGTCGCCGAGGAACAGGGCCCACAGCGACCAGCCGAAGGCGGCGAGGGCGCCCATCGAGACGAGGGTGTCCATGGTGGCGGCGCCGTGCCGGAGGTTGGTCCAGGTGGCGCGGTGGAAGGGCAGGCCGCCCCAGATGACGACGGGGGCTGCGAGGCTCAGGGAGAGCCACTGCCAGGAGTCGAACTGAAGCGCCGGGACCATGGCGAGCAGGACGACGGGGACGCTGAGTACGGCGGAGACGACGACCCGCTGCCGGAGGGCGGCGAGGGAGGCGGCCTGTTCCGCTTCGGCGGCTCCGGCCGACGCTTCGGGCGGGGTGGGGCCGGACTCCCGCCCGGGTGCGGGCCGGCGCTCGGGCTCCGGTGCGGGTCCGCGCTCGAGTTCGTGCTCAGGCTCCTGCTCGGGTTCTCGCTGGGGTTCCTGCTTCGGGGGTGCGAGGGGGCGGGCCGTGTAGCCGGTTTGCTCGACCGTCGCGACGAGGTCCGACAGCTCCAGGCCCTCCGTGAACGTGACGCGGGCCTTCTCGGTCGCGTAGTTCACCGTGGCGGTGACGCCGTCCATCCGGTTGAGCTTCTTCTCGACGCGGGCGGCGCACGAGGCGCACGTCATCCCGCCGATCATGAGCTCGGCCTCGGAGGCGTCCGCGGCCGGGGTCCCGGCCGCTGCTGTGCTGGCCATGTCCGAACTCCTGGGTAACGCAGGTCGGGCCGTACCTCACCAGTATCTGCTGGCGGGCCGGCCCGACGGGGAGAAGGTGGTGCGGCGGGCGGTCAGGCGGCCCGGCCGACGAGCTCGTAGCCGGCCTCGTCGACGGCGGCGCGGACGGCGTCCTCGGCCAGCGGGGCCTTGGAGGAGACGGTGACGCGGCCGGTGGCGGCGACTGCCTCGACCGCCGTCACGCCGCCGAGCGCGGAGATCTCCTCCGACACGGCGCCCTCGCAGTGGCCGCAGGTCATGCCCTTCACCTCGTACACCGTTGTGACCGACTCCGTCGGCTCGGCCTGCGCGTCGGCGGCGCCATCGTGGCAGGAGCCGGTGGGCGAGCAGCAGGAGCCGGTGGACTGGGTGGTGGGCTCGGTCTCGGCGGTCATGGCGTTCTCCTCTTCGGCGTACGAGTGTGGCGCGGGGGGCCACAGGGGTGCCCGGGGCGCCTCGCTTACTCCATACTATACCCCTAGGGGGTATTAATGAGGTGTGGGGTGCTCCCGGCGCCGCCGATCGGCCCTCCGGCTTCAGGAGGTGTCCGGCTCCAGGAGGTCTCGGCTCTAGGGGGTGCGGCCCCGCCTGGCGTCCGGGGTCAGGCGGGGTGAGTCGTCGCCGATCAGGGGATCCAGGTAGCGGTACATGGCCGCCTTCAGTTCCCGGATGTAGGCGTCGCGCTCCTCGCCCTCGTGGGCCATGACCAGGTCGAGTCCGGCCTTGAACACCATGAAGGCCATCTCGGCGACCCGGTGGAGCTGGGCGGCGGGGACGTCCGGGAGGTAGTCGGCGAGGATCTCCTCGACCCGGTTCAGCATGGTGGCGTGCAGGGTGTCGTGCTCCTCGGTGATCCGGCCGGGGATCTCCGAGCCGTGCATCAGTACGAAGAACGCCGGGTTCTCGCAGTTGAACGCGATCAGCGGGTCAAGGATGGCATCCAGCATCCGGTCGAGCGGCAGCTCGATGTGGCTCTGGTCGAAGGCGGCACCGTACGTGTCGCGCCAGCGGTGGAGCAGATGGTCGCCGAGTTCGACGGCGATGGCCTCCTTGTTCGGGAAGAACTGGTACAGAGTGCCTGGTGAGACGCCGGCCTCGCGGGCGATGGCGTTGGTGCTGGACGCGGTGTAGCCGCTGGTGCAGAAGACGCTGGCCGCGGCCTGGAGCAGCTGGGCGATGCGCGCCTCGCCGCGGGCCTGGCGGCGGCGAGGGCGGGTCGCCCCGGCGGCGTCTCCCGTCCCCGCGGCGACTCCCGCCCCCTCGGCCGCTGCGGGTTTCCTGGCCGCACCGTCCCCTGCGGCGCCCTTCTTGGCTCTGGCCTCCGGCACGGCAATCCCCAGCTTTCATGATGCGTTTGACAAACGCGAGTGCTCGCTCGCATTCTTATGAAACGCGAGCGACTACTCGTGTTTGCCAGTGTAAGTGGCAACGACTGACCCATGCTGCCCTGTGCCGCCCGGGTCTCGGTGAAGGGGACACCGCACCATGTCCGAAGTCAACGGTCCACCCGGCACGGCAGGGCCGTCCGGTTCACCTCGTCCACAGGGTCCGCAGGGTCGGTCCGGAAGGCCTGATCCGTCCGGTTCGGAGCCCCTCGGAGGCTGGACCCGGTTGGTCACCGCCAGGCCGCGGGTCGCCCTGCTGGCCGCCCTGGTGATCACCGCTCTCGCCGTGTTCGCCGGGAGCGGGGTGGCCGACCGGATGGGCAGCGGTGGCTGGCAGGCCCCCGACGCCGAGTCGTCCTACGCCACCGAGGCGCTGGAGCGGGAGTTCCCCGCCTCGCAGCCCAACCTGCTCCTGCTGGTGGACAGCGGCACCGCCTCCGTCGACGACCCGGCGGTGGCCGCCGAGGCCGCACGGCTCACCGAGCGGCTCGCCGCCGAGCAGGGCATATCGGGGGTCACCTCGTACTGGCAGACCAAGGCGTCCGCCCTGCGCGCCGAGGACGGCCGGGAAGCGCTCATCGCGGCCCGGATAGGGGGCGACGAGACGGAGGCGGGGGAGACGCTCGAACGGATCGCTCCCGCCTTCGCCGGGGAGAGCGGCCCGGTGAACGTCTCGGTCGGCGGGCCCGTCGCCGTCCAGCACGAGATGCAGACGATCATTCAGGAGGACCTGCTGCGGGCCGAGCTCATCGCCCTGCCGGTGACGCTCGTCCTGCTCGTCATGGTCTTCGGCAGCGCGATCGCCGCCATGCTGCCGCTCCTCGTCGGCATCGTCGCGATCCTCGGCACCAACGCCGTGCTGCGCGGACTGACCGAGTTCACCGACGTCTCGGTCTTCGCCATGAACCTCACCACGGCCCTCGGCCTCGGGCTGGCCATCGACTACGCGCTGTTCATCGTCCGCCGCTTCCGTGAAGAGCTGGACGCCGGGGCCGACACCCGGACGGCGGTCGGCACCACGCTGCGCACGGCCGGACGCACGGTGCTCTTCTCCGCGCTGACCGTCGCCGTGTCCCTGTCGGCGATGCTCGTCTTCCCGCAGTACTTCCTGCGGTCCTTCGCCTACGCCGGGATCGCCGTGGTCCTGCTGGCCGCGGCCGCCGCACTGATCCTGCTGCCCGCCACGCTCATGCTGCTCGGCCCCCGGGTCAACGCGCTGGACCTGCGCCGCCTGCTGCGCCGCGGAAAGAGAAAGGAAGCCGCCGCTGAAGAGACCGGCAGGGGATGGGCGCGCTTCGCCGAGCTGGTGATGCGCCGGGCACCGGTCTTCGCCATCGTCACCACGGTGGGCCTCGTCCTCCTCGGACTGCCCTTCCTCGGCGTCAGGTTCGGTACGGCGGACGACCGCCAGCTCCCCGTCGGCGCCGAGTCGCGGGTGGTCCAGGAGCACATACGGGACGGCTTCCCCGGCAGTCCCGGCGGCGGCCTGGAGATGCTGGTCGAAGGGGAGGGGACGCCCGCCGCGTACGCGGCCCTCAAGGACCGGATCGAGAAGGTCCCCGGTGTGCTGCGCGTCGAGGGCCCGGTCACGGCGGTCTCGGCCGCGTACTTCAGCGTGCTGCCGGACGGCGAGGCGGTCGGGGAGGAGACCCAGCAGCTCGTACGGGACCTGCGCGCGATGCCCGCCGACTCCTTCGACACCTCGGTCACGGGCACGGCGGCGGTCCTGGTCGACTCCAAGGACGCCATCGCGGACCGGCTGCCGTGGGCGATCGGCATCATCGTCGTGGTGACGCTGCTCCTGGTCTTCCTGCTCACCGGCAGCGTGCTCATCCCGATCCAGGCGGTCGTGCTCAACGCCCTCAGCCTGACGGCGATGTTCGGTGCGGTGGTCTGGGTCTTCCAGGACGGGAACCTCTCCGGGATGCTGGCCTTCACCAGTACGGGGGACATCGAGACGACGCTGCCCGTCCTGATGTTCTGCGTGGCCTTCGGCCTTTCCATGGACTACGGGGTCTTCCTGCTCTCCCGCATCAAGGAGGAGTACGACCGGACCGGCGACCACGAACGCTCGGTCACCTTCGGCCTGTCCCGCACCGGCGGCCTGATCACCGCGGCCGCCGTGATCCTCGCGGTCGTGATGGTCGCCATCGGCACCTCCCGGGTCACCAACACCAAGATGCTGGGGCTCGGGATCGCCCTGGCCGTCCTGATGGACGCCATGGTGGTCCGCAGCCTGCTGGTCCCCGCCGTGATGAAGCTGACGGGCCACGCCACATGGTGGGCGCCCAGGCCGCTGCGCGCCTTCCACCAGAGGTTCGGCCTCAGCGAAGGGGAGCCGGCCCCGACCGGACCCGGTACGACGGGTGCACCCGGTGGCCCCGGGGAGCCCGCCGCCGAGAGGGAGATACCCGAGGCGACCCGGGACGAGGAGAAGGTCACCGCGGGGGCGCAGGGGGCGTAGGCGTACGGCGGCTCAGCGGCCGGCCCGGGATCCGTTCGGAAAGGAGCCTCGGGTCGGCCGTGGAGGGCCCTCTGACGGGGCGTGACGGGCACGAGGAGGGCTTGGCCGCCGAGGTGGAGGGGGATGGGTCACCCACTCGGGCCCAGCCCCTTCGAGCACCGTCAACGCGATCGTCGAACCGGGCGTGACCTGGGCTTTCTCCCACCAGATCCGTAAAATTGGCGCATGGGGAAAGGGACCGGATGCACCGGAACATGCGCACGACGCACGATGTGATGACGCTCCTGGACGACCTGTTCGCACCCGAAGCGCACCGCTGGACCGCCGACTCCGCCTCGTGGTGGGACGACTTCTACGGGGACCGCTCGAAGCCGGTGCCCTTCTTCGTGGACAAGCCCGACGAGAGCCTCGTCTCGTACGCCGACCGGGAACTGATCACCCCGGGCCGGGCGCTCGACCTGGGGTGCGGCCCCGGGCGCAACACACTCGCGCTGGCCTCGCTCGGCTTCGACGTCGACGCGATCGACCTATCCCCGGCGGCGATCGCCTGGGCCGAGGAGCGCGCACAAGTGTCGGGGATCGAGGCCCGGTTCCACTGCGGGGACGCCTTCGTCCTGACGTCCGGTGAGGTCGGCGGGGCCGGTGGGGCGGAGTTGGCCGGGCCGTACGATCTGATCCATGACTCCGGGTGCTTCCACCACCTGCCGCCCCACCGGCGTATCAGCTACCTCGCTCTCCTCGACCGCTGCCTCCGCCCCGGTGGCCATTTCGCGCTCACCTGCTTCGCGGCGGGAGAGGGCGGCATGGGCTCCGAGCTGCCGGACGCCGAGCTCTACCGGCAGGGAAGCCTGGGCGGCGGACTCGCCTACACCTCCGAGGAGTTGCGCGACATCTTCTCGGTCTCGGGCCTGACGGAGATCGAGCTGCGCCGCATGCGCGACGAGGCGCCTGGGTCCCCGGTCTTCGGCGAGTCCTTCCTCTGGACGGCGCTGTTCCGCAAGGCGCCCCGGCCGTAGGGGCCGGATATCGGTGGACCGGCCGTAGCGCTCGGGTGCGGGCGGCCCCGGGTCAGCGGCCCCGGTTGCGCGGGCGGGAGGCGACCCACGCGCGGACGGTGTCGCCGTACCAGTACGGCTTTCCGTTCTTCACCTGGTCGGGCGGGGGAAGGAGGCCGTGTTTGCGGTAGGAGCGGACGGTGTCCGGCTGGACCTGGATGTGCGCGGCAATGTCCTTGTAGGACCAGGGTGTTCTGTCCGTCATCCGTGACACCTCTCTGCGCTGCTCTGTTCTGACCGGTTCTGTCTGCCGGTTCTTCTCCGGTGATCACGCAGCCTGCGCCCGGTTGAACGACACCGAACGGCAGGCGGGGTGGGGCTGTTGTGCGCCTGTGACGGAAAACCCGCGTAACGGAGATATGTGTGGCGAAACGGTGACTGGAGTGACAGAAGGGGCGAACGGGTCAGTGCCTTGCCGAGTCACCCGCGCCCGTGTGGGCGGCCGGTTCACCGGCAGGGTGGAGCAGTCGACGCTCTGACCTGTGGGGGCGGGCAGGGGCGCGCTCCTCGCATGATCGGCGAGTACGCGCGCCACTGCGGGCACGCCGACCTGATCCACGAGCGCATCGATGGACGTACGGGGGTGTGACCCGGCGGTCAGGACCGTCCGCAGGAGCGGAGGAACTCGCGGGTGCGGCGCGCGATCGGGAGCGGCTTGTCCGGGTCGCACGGGTACATGTCCTGTTCCACGATCGCGAACAGGTCGACCTCCAGGGCGCGCGCCGCGTCGAGGACCGGCTCCAGGGCGGGCACCCCGCCGGGCGGTTCGCACATCACGCCCCGGGCCACGGCGGGGCCGAACGGGACCTCGTCCGCCACCACCGCCGCAAGGACTTCGGGGTCGACCTGCTTGAGGTGGAGGTAGCCGATGCGCTCCCCGTAGGTCTCGATGAGCTTGACGCTGTCGCCGCCGCAGTAGGCGTAGTGCCCGGTGTCCAGACAGAGCGAGACCAGGGAGGGGTCGGTGGCGTCGAGGAAGCGGTCGACGTTCTCCTCGCTGTCGATGTGGGTGTCCGCGTGCGGGTGGACGACGATGCGAAGCCCGTACCGCTCCCGGACCTCCCGGCCGAGCCGCTCGGTCTGGGTCGTCAGGTCCCGCCACTGCGCCGGCGTGAGCGTGCGGTCCTCCAGCACCTCGCCCGTCTTGTCGTCGCGCCAGAAGGAGGGGATGACGACCAGGTGTTCGGCGCCCATGGCCCGGGTCAGTTCGGCGATGTCCGCGACATGCGCCCAGGTCCGGTCCCAGACGTCGGGGCCGTGGTGCAATCCGGTGAAGACGGTGCCGGCGGAGACGGTCAGCCCACGGCTGCGGGTCTCGTCCGTCAGCCGGGCCGGATCGGTGGGGAGATAGCCGTACGGACCGAGTTCGATCCACGCGTACCCGGCCTCCGCCACCTCGTCGAGGAAGCGCCGCCAGGGCACCTGCCGCGGGTCGTCGGGGAACCACACCCCCCACGAGTCGGGTGCCGAGCCGATGCGGATGCGGGCCGAAGAGGGTGCGGAGGGGGTCATATCGCCCAGCGTCACGGCCGGTGCGGACGAGTGTCAAGTGTTCGTCCGAATGTCCGGACAAAATGTTGACAGGGTTCCCGGGAGGGGACTAGACCTGGGATCAGCCGGCCACCGGGGGTCGAAGGGATGCGTATGCCTGAGCCGTACGACGTGATCACCATGGGGCGGATCGGGGTGGACCTCTACCCTCTGGACATCGGGGTGCCGCTCGCCCGGGTCGAGACGTTCGGCAAGTTCCTCGGCGGCTCCCCGACGAACGTCGCGGTGGCGGTGGCGCGGCTGGGGCGGCGGACGGCGGTGATCACCCGGACCGGCCGGGACGCCTTCGGGGAGTACCTCCACCAGGAGCTCCAGGGCTTCGGGGTGGATGACCGGTGGGTCACGGAGGTCGAGGAGTACCCGACCCCGGTCACCTTCTGCGAGATCTTCCCGCCGGACGACTTCCCCCTCTACTTCTACCGGCAGCCCAAGGCGCCCGATCTGGAGATCCACCCGCCGGAACTCGACCTCGACGCGGTGCGCGATGCCCGGATCTTCTGGATGACCGGTACCGGGCTCAGTGCCGAGCCGAGCCGCGCCGCGACGCTGGCGGCGCTCCAGGCTCGTACCGAGAGCCCGGCCCGCGAGTTTCGTACCGCGACCGTGTTCGACCTGGACTGGCGGCCCATGTTCTGGGACGGCGCAGACCACAGCTCGGTGGCGCCCGCCCGCTACCGGGAAGCGCTCGCCCACGCCACCGTCGCCGTCGGCAACATCGACGAGTGCGAGATCGCGACCGGCGAGCGCGAACCGCACGCCGCCGCCCGCGTTCTGCTCGCGGCCGGGGTGGAGCTCGCCGTCGTCAAGCAGGGGCCGAAGGGCGTCCTCGCCGTCCACCGCGACGGTTCCACCGCCGATGTGCCGCCGCTGCCGGTGGAGGTCGTCAACGGGCTCGGCGCCGGGGACGCGTTCGGCGGTGCGCTCTGCCACGGGCTGCTCGCCGGCTGGGACATCGCCCGGATCATGCGGTACGCGAACGCCGCCGGGGCCATCGTCGCCTCCCGCATCGCCTGCTCCTCCGCCATGCCCTTCCCGGACGAGGTGGAGCGGGCCCTCGCGGAGGGGGCCGTGACCGAGGACATCGCCGCCGGGCCCTCCGGAGCGGCCTCATGACTCCCGCCACTCCCGCCACCCCCGCCGCCCCCTCCGTCCGCGACCTGGTCCGGCTCCGCGCCGAGCGCCCCGAAGCGGTGGCCGAAGCCGCCGCGCGACGGAGGCGGAGGCCTCTGCTCCGTACGACAGGCACCCCCACCGCCCGTGCGAACGCGCCCCACCCCGGTCGGCTGATGATCATCGCCGCCGACCACCCCGCACGCGGCGCCCTCGCCGTCGGGGACCGGGCGCTCGCCATGGCCAACCGGTTCGAGCTGCTGGAGCGGCTCTGCCTCGCCCTCTCCCGCCCCGGCGTCGACGGCGTCCTCGCCTCCGCCGACGTCCTGGACGACCTGCTCCTCCTCGGCGCCCTGGAGGACAAGGTGGTCATGGGCTCCATGAACCGGGGCGGGCTCGCGGGTGCCGCCTTCGAGCTCGACGACCGGTTCACCGGGCACCGCCCCGAGGACCTGGTCCGCCACGGGTTCGACGCGGGGAAGCTGCTGCTCCGCATCGACCACGACGACCCCGGTTCCCTGGATACCCTGCACGCGGCCGCCCGCACCATCGACGCGATGGCCGCGCACCGGCTGCCCGTCTTCGTCGAGCCGTTCCTCTGCCGACGCGTCGACGGCCGCCTCCGCAACGACCTGGGCGCCGCTGCCGTCGCCACGTCCATCGCCATCGCGTCGGGCCTGGCCGGGACCTCCGCGTACACCTGGCTCAAGGTCCCCGTCACCGAGGACCCGGACGACATGGCCCGCGTCATGGAGACCTCCACGCTCCCCGCCGTGCTGCTCGGCGGCGAGGTGGGCGACGACCTGGACGGGGCGTACGGGAAGTGGCGCGAGGCGCTGCGGCTGCCGACGGTACGGGGGCTGGTCGTGGGGCGTTCGTTGCTCTACCCGGTCGACGGGGACGTGGCGGGTGCCGTCGACACGGCCGTGTCGCTGCTGTAGCCGGGGAAGCACGGAGAAGGACGGGGTAGGGAGTGGCCATGGACACGCACCACGAGCGACACAACGCCGGTACCGGGGAGACCCCTCCCGCCGTGCGCCACCATCTGCCCTCCGGCAGCGCGGGGCGCGGCGCCTATGTCTTGGACGTCGACCCCGAAATGGCCGGATGGGACCGGTCGCATCTCCGCGTTCTGGAGCTGGAGCCGGGCGGAGTTCATACGCTCGTCACCGGGGAGTGCGAATGGATCGTCCTCCCGTTGGCCGGTGGCTGTACGGTGCATACGGCAGGTGGCACCTTTGAACTGCTGGGCCGGGAAAGCGTGTTCAGCGGGGTGAGTGATTTCGCCTACGTGCCGCGCGACGACCGAGCGCAGATCGCCTCCGGCGCAGGAGGCCGCTTCGCCCTGGCAGGAGCGAAGTGCGAGCGACGACTCCCCGCTCGCTACGGCCCCGCGCCGGAGGTACCCGTCGAACTGCGCGGCACCGGCACCTGCTCGCGCCAGGTCAACAACTTCGCCGCAGCCGACACCTTCGACTGCGACCGCCTGATCGCCGTCGAGGTCCTCACGCCCGGCGGCAACTGGTCCTCCTACCCGCCCCACAAGCACGACGAGCACGTGCCGGGCGAGGAGTGCGAACTGGAGGAGATCTACTACTTCGAGGTGGAGGGCGGCGGCCTCGGCTACCACCGGGTCTCGCCGTCCCGCGAGGGCGGTACGGATGTCCTCGCCGAGGTCGGCAGCGGCGACGCGGTCCTCATCCCCGACGGCTGGCACGGCCCGTCCATCGCCCCGCCCGCCCGCACGCTGTACTACCTGAACGTCATGGCGGGGCCGGGGGAGGAGCGGGCCTGGCTGATCCGCGACCATCCGGACCACGGATGGATCCGCGACACCTGGCGGGACGAGCCGGTCGACGCCAGACTGCCGCTGTACACGGCGCATCCGCAGACGGCCCGCCCGGACACGGCGCATCCGTCGCCCGGCCCGGAGGTAACAGGTTGAGCCCGACGAGTCCCGAGAGCAGCACCGACGGAGCGAGTCCCGTGAACGCACGGCCCGCCCCCACCCGCCGCCTGACCACCGCTCAGGCCCTGGTCGCCTTCCTCGCCCGCCAGTACACCGAGCGCGACGGCCGCCGCCACCGCCTGATCAACGCCACCTGGGGCATCTTCGGCCACGGCAACGTCGCCGGGATCGGCCAGGCGCTCGTGGAGGCGGGCAACGGCAACCGGACCGGGCCCCGCATGCCGTACCTCCAGGGCCGCAACGAACAGGCCATGGTGCACGCGGCCGTCGGGTTCGCGCGCCAGTCCGGCCGGCTCTCCGCACACGCGGTGACCACCTCCATCGGCCCGGGCGCCACCAACCTCGTCACCGGCGCCGCCCTCGCCACCATCAACCACATCCCGGTCCTCCTCCTCCCCGGCGACACCTTCGCGACCCGGCCCGCCGACCCCGTACTCCAGCAGCTCGAAGTCCCCTACACCGGTGACGTGTCGGTCAACGACTGCCTGCGCCCCGTCTCGCGCTACTTCGACCGGGTCACCCGCCCCGAAGCGCTCATCCCGGCGGCCCTCCAGGCGATGCGGGTCCTCGCCGACCCCGCCGAGACGGGCGCGGTCACGCTCGCGCTGCCGCAGGACGTGCAGGCGGAGGCGTACGACTGGCCGGAGGCGTTCTTCGCCGAGCGGGTCTGGCGGGTCCGCAGGCCTGCGCCCGACACGGCCGAACTGGAAGCGGCGGTACGGGCGGTGCGCTCAGCCCGCCGTCCCCTGATCGTCGCGGGCGGCGGGGTCCGCCACAGCGCAGCCGAGGAGACCCTCGCCGCCTTCACCGCCGCCACCCGCATCCCGGTCGCCTCCACCCAGGCGGGCAAGGGGGCCCTGCGCCACGACCACCCGGCGGACGTGGGCGGCATCGGCCACACCGGGACCGCCACCGCCGACGAGCTGGCCCGCACCGCCGACCTGGTGATCGGCGTCGGCACCCGGTACACGGACTTCACCACCGCGTCCGGCACCCTCTTCGAGAACCCGGCCGTCCGCTTCCTCAACCTCAACATCACCGGCTTCGACGCCCACAAGCTCGCCGCCCTCCCGCTGGTCGCCGACGCCCGCACCGGCCTGGAGGCGCTCACCAGCGCACTCGCCGGACGGGGATACCGGGTCGACCCGGCGTACGAGACGGAGTACACCGGCGCGAAGGAGGCGTGGGAGGAACAGGTCGAGGCCTCCTTCACCACCCCCGACCCCACCGCGCGCCCCACCCAGACCCAGGTTCTCGGTCTCCTCGACACCCTGGTCACCGAGGACGACATCCTCATCAACGCCGCCGGTTCTCTCCCCGGCGACCTGCACAAGCTCTGGCGCACCCGCTCCCGCGACCAGTACCACGTCGAGTACGGCTACTCCTGTATGGGCTACGAGATCCCGGCCGCGATCGGCGTCCTGCTCGCCACCGCCACGCAGGGAAGCCCGGACCGGCCCCGCCCCGTCTGGGCGCTCGTCGGCGACGGCACGTACCTGATGAACCCGACCGAGATCGTCACCGCCGTCCAGGAGAACCTGCCCCTGAAGCTGGTGATCCTCCAGAACCACGGGTATGCCTCCATCGGCGGCCTCTCCGAGACGGTCGGCGGCGAGCGCTTCGGCACGGACTACCGCCACCGCGACGCCGACGGCGGCTTCACCGGCCCGCCGCTCCCCGTCGACCTCGCCGCCAACGCGGCCTCCCTCGGCATGCGCGTCCTGCGCGCCACCACCATCGACGACCTGCGCAAAGCCCTCGCGGAGGCCCGCAGCGCGGACGGCCCCACTTGTGTCTACGTCGAGACCGAAACGCCCGACACAGTGTCGGGCCCACCTCCGGCACAGGCGTGGTGGGATGTTCCTGTGGCCGAAACCGCGACGCGACCGGCGGCGGTCAAGGCCCGGGAAGAGTACGACCGGCGGGTCGCCGCCCGACGCCACCACCTGTGAAACCACGCCTGCGCCTGCCTGAAGCCTGAAGGAGTACGTCATGACGAAGACCGTCAACCACTGGATCGGCGGCAAGACAGTGGAGGGCACGTCGGGCACGTACGGTCCGGTCACGGACCCGGCCACCGGCGCGGTCACCACGCGGGTGGCACTCGCCTCGACGGAGGAGGTCGACGCCGCGGTGGCCGCGGCGAAGGCCGCGTACGCGAGCTGGGGCACATCCTCCCTTGCCCAGCGCACCACGATCCTCTTCCGCTACCGCGCGCTGCTGGACGCCCACCGCGACGACATCGCCGCGCTGATCACCGCCGAGCACGGCAAGGTGCACTCGGACGCGCTGGGCGAGGTCGCCCGCGGTCTGGAGATCGTCGAGCTGGCGTGCGGGATCACCACCCAGCTCAAGGGCGAGCTCTCCACCCAGGTCTCCAACCGGGTCGACGTCTCCTCGATCCGCCAGTCCCTCGGCGTGGTCGCGGGCATCACCCCGTTCAACTTCCCGGCCATGGTGCCGATGTGGATGTTCCCGCTGGCGATCGCGTGCGGCAACACGTTCGTGCTGAAGCCGAGCGAGAAGGACCCGTCGGCCGCCAACCTGCTGGCCGAGCTGGCGGCGGAGGCCGGTCTTCCGGACGGTGTCCTCAACGTCCTGCACGGTGACAAGGTCGCCGTCGACGGCCTGCTCAACCACCCCGACGTGGCCGCCGTCTCCTTCGTCGGCTCCACCCCCATCGCCCGCTACATCCACACCACCGCCTCTGCCAACGGCAAGCGCGTCCAGGCCCTCGGCGGCGCGAAGAACCACATGCTCGTCCTCCCGGACGCCGACCTCGACGCGGCGGCCGACGCGGCGGTCTCGGCGGCGTACGGCTCCGCCGGTGAGCGCTGCATGGCGATCTCGGCGGTCGTCGCGGTCGGCGCGATCGGTGACGAGCTGGTCGCCAAGATCCGCGAGCGGGCCGAGAAGATCAAGATCGGCCCCGGCAACGACCCCGCCTCCGAGATGGGCCCCCTGATCACCGCCGCCCACCGCGACAAGGTCGCCTCCTACGTCACGGGCGCGGCGGCCCAGGGCGCGGAGGTCGTCCTCGACGGGACGGGCCACACGGTGGAGGGCTTCGAGGACGGCCACTGGATCGGCCTCTCCCTCCTGGACAAGGTCTCCACCGACTCCGACGCGTACAAGGACGAGATCTTCGGCCCGGTCCTGTGCGTGCTCCGCGTGGAGACGTACGACGACGGCATCGCGCTCATGAACGCCTCGCCGTTCGGCAACGGCACCGCGATCTTCACCCGCGACGGCGGCGCGGCCCGCCGCTTCCAGCTGGAGGTCGAGGCCGGCATGGTCGGCGTCAACGTGCCGATCCCGGTTCCGGTGGGCTACCACTCCTTCGGCGGCTGGAAGGACTCCCTCTTCGGGGACCACCACATCTACGGCAACGACGGCGTGCACTTCTACACCCGTGGCAAGGTCGTCACCACCCGCTGGCCGGACCCGGCGGACGCGCCCGCGGGCGTCGACCTCGGCTTCCCGCGCAACCACTGACAGCCCTGACGCAGGTCTCCGCCCGCCCGTGGCGACGATGACGCCACGGGCGGGCGAACTCGTGACTGTCCTACCCTTCGTGGACTTGTGGTGTACGGGGCGAGGGGCGAACACAGGTGATTCGGGTCGTCGTCGTGGATGACGAGCCGCTCGTCCGTCCGGGCCTGCGGGCGATCCTCGGTTCGCCCGCGGACATCGCCGTGGTGGCCGACTGCGGCGGCCCGCGGGAGAGGGTGCAGCTTCTCGGCGGCTCGTCCACCGCGGCCCCGCTGCCCGGCGGCGGATTTTTCGTCCGCGCCGAGTTCCCGTTCCGGCCCGCGCGGCCGGTTCCGTACTCCCTACCCGTCGGGGCGTGAGGCCCGCCGGAGAAGCTCCTCCGGCAGCCCGGCCCGGGCTCCGGCGACCTCGATGCCGAGCAGGCGCCCCGCCTCGTCGAAGTCCAGGTTCAGGTCCGAGCCGCTGGGGGTCTCCAGGGCGAACTGCCGGACGGCGGCTCCCTCGGCGATGTGCTCGACGAGGGAGACGTACGCGAGGTCGTTCTCGTGGTCGTATTCGATGTGCATGGTTCCGCTTCGCTCCGGGAGGGTTCGGGTCGGTTGCGGCCGACGGACACGACGTTGCCGGCCTTGTTGACCACGACCCGTATCTTTGCGCTGACGTACTTCCAGGTACCGGCCGACTTGCCTTCGGCCTTCCTGCCGTTCTTCACGGTACGCGCGACCACCTCCCCCCGGCCCGGGGAATCCGCCCGGCGGCGGTGGACGACCCCCGCCGGTCGGCGGGGGCCAACCGGTCGGACGGACCGGCGGTACGTGGAGAGCCGGCCGCGGAAATCGGGATGCCGGGCCACGGACCCGTACCGCATCCTGAGCCCATGAACACCCCCGCCCTCCCGCCCTGTTACGAGATCCGCGCGCTGCACACCGCGTCCACCGTCACCGTCTACCAGGCCTACCGGCCCGCCATCGGGCTCCCCGCCGCACGCGACGGACGGTTCCCCGCCGAATGGAAGCGGGACCGCATGACGTGGATCAAGCCCAGCTTCCTGTGGATGATGTACCGCTGCGGCTGGGGCACCAAGGAGGGCCAGGAAGTCGTCCTCGCCGTCGAGATCGACCGGAGCGGCCTGGAGTGGGCCCTCGCGCACGCCGAACTCTCCCACTACGTACGCGATGTGCACCCGGACCAGGCCGCCTGGAAGCGCGGCCTGCGCGCCGCCCCCACCCGGGTCCAGTGGGACCCCGAACGGGACCTGGACCTGAACCCGCTCCCGTACCGGTCCCTCCAGCTGGGACTGGGCGGGGAGGCGGCCCGGCGGTACGCGGACGAGTGGACCGTCTCCGTACGCGATGTCACCCCGCTCGCCCACGAGGTGCACGCGGCGGTGCGTGCGGGCGCGCGGGAGAAGGCCGCCGCCCTGCTGCCGGTGGAGACGCCGCTCGACCTCGACGCTCCGCGGCCGGTACGGCGGGCGCTCCCGGCGTCCGGGATGTGACCGGCGGTTCCGGAAGGGCGCCTGCCTTCGTGGCCTCTGCCTGTGAACAGCCTTCCCCTCGTGAACGGCCTCCCTCCCGTGAACCGGACCTGGAACTCCTCGGAGGCGTTGTGCGGCCAATGTCCGCAATGGTGTTCGGTAGAGATAAGGCCGGTACCGCGTCCGGAGTACGGCGGGGCGCACCGTACCTCGCAGGGAGGCCGCTCACCTCACCCTGGCGGCAGGCAAGGGGGTTGCATTCTCCGTTTAGGGTCGAGGGATGGAGACCCCTACTGTTCGATGGCGGCGCCTGCTGCCCCAAACACCTGGCCGGTGGGCCGCGGCGGTGGCCGCGCTCGCCGTGCTCGTGGGCGGCGGCACCTGGACCGCCGTCGCCGACGACGGCCCGCCCGCCGTGCAGCGCGAGGACCGGATGCTGCGGCCGGGCGGGGTGCCGATCGACACCTCGTACTTCACCGCCGAAGGTTCCGGTAAGCGCCCCGCCGTGCTCATCGGACACGGCTTCGGCGGCAGCAAGAACGACGTACGGGCCCAGGCCGAGAAGCTGGCCGCCGACGGGTACGCGGTGCTGACCTGGTCGGCGCGCGGGTTCGGCGGGTCCGGCGGGGCGATCTCGCTCAACGACCCGGGCGGCGAGGTCAAGGACGTCTCCGGGCTCATCGACTGGCTGGCCGAGCGGCCCGAGGTCGAGCTGGACAAGAAGGGCGACCCCCGGGTCGGCCTCACCGGCGCCTCCTACGGCGGGGCCGTCTCCCTGCTCGCCGCCGGGCACGACCAGCGGGTGGACGCCATCGCGCCCGTGATCACGTACTGGAACCTGGCCGACGCCCTCTTCCCCGACGGGGTCTTCAAGAAGCTCTGGGCCGGGATCTTCGTGACCTCCGGCGGCGGCTGCGAGAAGTTCGAGAAGCGGCTCTGCGAGATGTACGAGCGGGTCGCCGTCAGCGGCAAGCCCGACCCGGCCGCGGTCAAGCTGCTCACCGAGCGGTCGCCCTCCGCCGTCGCCGACCGCATCAAGGTGCCCTCGCTCCTCCTCCAGGGCCAGTCCGACTCCCTCTTCCCGCTCGGCCACGCCGACGCGATGCAGAAGGCGATCAGTGCCAACGGCGCACCCGTCTCGGTCGACTGGATCTCCGGCGGCCACGACGGGGGCGACAACGAGACCGCGCGCGTCGAAGGACGTGTCGGCTCCTGGTTCGACCGCTACCTGAAGGAGGAGACCGGCACCGACACCGGACCCGCCTTCCGCGTCACCCGTACCGGAGGCATCGACTCCACGGACGGCGCCGCCCTCAAGCGCGGCGCGAGCAGCGACACCTACCCGGGGCTGCGCAGCGGCGGCCGGGAGCTTCCGCTGCGGGCGGGAACCACCACGTCCGCCGAAAACGGAACCGGAACCGCAACCGCAGCGAAGCCCGCCGGCTCCACCGAAACGTTCCGCAACCCCGCCGGCTCCGCCCCGCCCGCCATCTCCGCCGTACCGGGCGTCGGCGGCGGGCTCTCCCAGCTCTCCTCGCTCGGCGTCGGGCTCTCGCTCGACTTCCCCGGGCAGTTCGGCCGCTTCGAGTCGGCCCCGCTGGCCACCCCCGTACACGTCACCGGAACCCCCACCGTCCGCGTGACCGTCAAGGCGACCGAGGGCCGCGACGCGGTGCTCTTCGGCAAGGTGTACGACGTGTCGCCGGACGGCAGGCAGCAGGTGCTGCCCTCCCAGCTCGTCGCCCCCTACCGGATCACCCCCGACCAGCAGGGCAAGCCGATCGAGCTGGCGCTGCCCGCCGTGGACCACGAGTTCGACGCCGGGCACCGGATGCGGCTCGTCTTCTCCGCGACCGACCTCGGTTACGCGTCCCCCGCCGAGCCCGCCACGTACACCGTGACCGCCGACGGGCCGTTGACCGTCCCCACCGCACCCGCCGTCACCACCGCCGCGGCCACCCTCCCGTGGTGGACCTGGGGCCTCCCGGCCGCCGCTCTCGTCATCGCGGCCGCCCTCCTGCTCACCGCGCGCCGCCGCACCGCGACCCCGGCGCCGGACCTCGAACTCACCGACGTACCGCTCCAGATCACCGGGCTCTCGAAGAAGTACGCGAAGTCCGTCGACCGGTACGCCGTGCGCGAGCTCTCCTTCCGCGTCGAGAAGGGCCAGGTCCTCGGCCTCCTCGGCCCCAACGGCGCGGGCAAGACCACCACCCTGCGCATGCTCATGGGGCTCATCACCCCCGACGAGGGCGAGATCCGCGTCTTCGGGCAGGCCATCCGCCCCGGTGCCCCGGTCCTCTCCCGCGTGGGCGCCTTCGTCGAGGGCGCGGGCTTCCTGCCGCACCTCTCCGGCCGCGCCAACCTGGACCTGTACTGGCAGGCCACCGGCCGCCCCGCCGAGGACGCCCACATCGAGGAGGCCCTGGAGATCGCCGGGCTCGGCGACGCGCTCGCCCGTGCCGTACGGACGTACTCCCAGGGCATGCGGCAGCGGCTCGCCATCGCCCAGGCCATGCTCGGCATGCCGGACCTGCTGATCCTCGACGAGCCGACCAACGGGCTGGACCCGCCGCAGATCCGCGAGATGCGGGACGTGATGATCCGTTACGCGGCCGGAGGCCGGACCGTCATCGTCTCCAGCCACCTCCTCTCCGAGGTGGAGCAGTCCTGCACCCACCTGGTCGTCATGGACCGGGGCCGCCTCGTGCAGGCCGGACCGGTCGCCGAGATCACCGGATCCGGCGACATGATCCTGGTGACCACGGCGGAGGAGGTGTCCGAGCCGCTCGCCGAGAAGGTCGCGTCCCTGCCCGGCATCGGCTCCGCCGTCCGCACCGACGACGGGCGCGGGCTCCTCGTCCGCCTCGACGGCGCCACCACCTCGCGGCTCGTCGCCGACCTGGTCCGGCTCGACGTCCCGGTCACCGGCGTCGGCCCGCACCGCCGCCTGGAGGACGCCTTCCTCACCCTGATCTCCGGAGGAGCAGCATGAGCGCCCCCGTACAGCCCCCCGAGGCCCGGGTGGAGGCCGAGCACCCGGAAGCCGCCGGCTACCGCGCCGGGCGCACGCTCCCCCTCCGCGTCGAGGCCATGCGGCAGCTGCGGCGCCGCCGCACCCTGCTCATGGGCGGGATCCTCGCGGCCCTCCCCTTCATCCTGATCGTCGCCTTCGCGATCGGCGGCACGCCGGACGGCGAGGACGGCGGCGGGGGAGGCCGGGGCGGCAGCCGGATCAACCTGATGGACGTGGCGACGGAGTCCGCCGCGAACTTCGCCGCCACCTCGCTGTTCGTCTCGGCCGGCTTCCTGCTGGTGGTGCCGGTGGCCCTGTTCTGCGGGGACACCGTCGCCTCCGAGGCGAGCTGGTCCTCGCTGCGCTACCTGCTCGCCGCGCCCGTGCCCCGGACCCGGCTGCTCTGGTCCAAGCTCGTCGTCGCGCTCGGCTTCAGCCTCGCCGCGATGGTGCTGCTGCCGGTCGTCGCGCTGGCGGCGGGCACGGCGGCCTACGGGTGGGGGCCGTTGAAACTGCCCACCGGGGGAGCGCTGGCCGCCGGGGACACCATCCCGCGCCTCGCGCTCGTCGTCGCGTTCATCTTCGTCTCCCAACTCGTCACGGCGGGGCTGGCGTTCTGGCTCTCCACGAAGACGGACGCCCCGCTCGGCGCGGTCGGGGGAGCGGTCGGCCTCACGATCGTCGGCAATGTGCTCGACGCGGTCACGGCGCTCGGCTCGTGGCGCGACTTCCTGCCCGCGCACTGGCAGTTCGCGTGGGCCGACGCGCTCCAGCCCGAGTTGGAGTGGGGCGGCATGATCAAGGGGGCGGCGATCTCGGTGACGTACGCCCTGATCCTGTTCGCTCTGGCGTTCCGCGGGTTCAGTCGTAAGGACATCGTGTCCTGAACCTGATGTTCCGCGGGTTCGGCGGCCGCAAAGGCGCCCTGCCCGGCCTCTGTTGCCGCATCGAGATGGTTCCGCAACGCTTTCGTCGACTCCGGTCGGCGGCCCCGTACGTCACATTCACAGGTGTCGGAGACAGGAACGCGACACCGTGATGACGTGGGGGGTTACGGATGGACCAGCGAAACGGCAGGCGGACGACGGGGGCACGGGCAGGGGGGCGGCCCGGGGCGGTGGCGCTCCTGCTCGCCGCCGGGATGCTGCTCACCGCGTGTGGCGGCGGGTCGTCGGACGGCGCCACGGCGGACAAGCGCTCCGGCGCCCGCCCGGCGCAGGGCACGGCCGGCCCGCAGCCCGCACCGGACGCGGTGGCACCGGAGCAGGGCCGGCCGTCCGAGGAGGGCGGCGACAAGGCCAAGCCGGGCCTCGCCGCCCCGGACTACCTCTCCACCTTCGCCCTGGACGTGGACACCGCCAGCTACGGCTACGCGCGCCGCACGCTCGGCGACGGCAGGCTGCCGGACGCGGCGGACGTACGGCCGGAGGAGTTCGTCAACAGCTTCAAGCAGGGGTACGAGCGTCCGAAGGGCAACGGCTTCTCCGTCACGGTCGACGGCGCACGCATCGGCGGGGGCTCCGGGGCCTCCGACTGGTCGCTGCTGAGGGTCGGGCTGGCCACCAGGGCCGCCCCGCCGAGCAGTGAACGCCCGCCCGCCTCGCTCACGTTCGTCGTCGACATCTCCGGTTCCATGGCCGGACCCGGCCGCCTGGGCCTGGTCAAGGAGTCCCTGAACATCCTGACCGACGAACTGCGCGACGACGACTCCGTCTCCCTCGTCACCTTCAGCGACGAGGCCGAGACCCGGCTGCCGATGACCCGCCTCCAGGGCAACCGGAACAAGATCCGGGACGCGGTGGCCGAGATGGAGGCCGCCCAGTCCACCAACGTGGAGGCGGGGATCAGGCGCGGCTACGAGGAGTCCGTCAAGGGCCACCGCAAGGGTGTGAACAACCGGGTGGTGCTGCTCTCCGACGCCCTCGCCAACACCGGCGACACCGACGCCGACGGGATCCTGGAGAAGATCGACTCCGCCCGCCGCGAGTACGGCATCACCCTCTTCGGGGTCGGCGTGGGCAGCGACTACGGCGACGCGTTCATGGAGCGGCTCACCAACCGGGGCGACGGCCACACCACGTACGTCGGTGACGAGGAGCAGGCCCGCAAGGTCTTCGTCGACCAGCTGCCCGCCCACATCGAACTCCGGGCGCGCGACGCCAAGGCCCAGGTCGCCTTCGACCGCGGGAACGTGAAGCAGTTCCGTCTGATCGGCTACGAGAACCGCAAGGTCGCCGACGAGGACTTCCGCGACGACAGCGTCGACGGCGGGGAGGTCGGACCCGGCCACACGGTGACCGCGCTCTACGCCGTACGGCTGCGCGAGGGCGCCTCCGGTGAGGTGGCCGAGGCGACCGTGCGCTGGCTCGACCCCAAGACCCGCAAGGCGTACGAGGAGAGCGGCTCCGCGCGGACCGCCACGATCGACGGCGGGCTGTGGGGCGGTGCGTCGCAGCGGCTCCAGGTGGCGGCCGTGGCGGCGTACTTCGCGGACGCCCTGCGGGGCGGAGATCTGCCCGGCACGCCCCCGCTGAGCGAACTGGCCTCCCGGGCCACGAAGCTGGCGGACGAGACCGAGGACAGTTCCGTACGGAAGCTGGCGACGGCGATCGGACAGGCGGAGGCGCTCAGGAACGGGACCGAGTCGGAGGACGGGGGCGACGAGGGCGAGGGCGAGATCGGCTGAGCCGCTCGGCCCGTGACGGCGGCGCGACGTTCGTACATTTAAGCGAAATGTGGCTGTGCGAACGGCTGTCACCGGTCATGATGACCGCCATGACCTCCCTGTTCCTGGTGCTCTCCGTGATCGTCACCGGCCTCTACGCGGGCTTCATGCTGACGTTCCTGATCGCGATCATGCCCGGCCTCGCCGAACTGACGGACCAACAGTTCACGACGGCGATGCGCCGCTTCAACGAGAAGGTCCCCGGCCCTCTCTTCCTCGTCCTCTTCCTCGGCGTGGTCGCCCTGCCCGCCGCGGCGCTGTTCACCGGGCTCGGCGAGCACGACGAGGTGGCAGGCCCCGCGCTGGTGGGGGCGCTCGTCTGCGTGGTCGCCGGTCACCTGGTCACGATCGCCGGGAACATCCCGCTCAACAACGCGCTCGCGAAGTCGGAGGGCGGCGACGACAGCGCCGCCCGTCAGGCCTTCGAACCCCGCTGGAACACCTTCCACCGGGTCCGCACCGCCTTCGTGCTGGCGGCGTTGGTGCTGCTGGCCATCGCGCTGTAGGCCTGTCGGCGGTACGGGTGCGGCTCACACGTTGGGCACCTTGAGCCGGTCCCAGCTGGTCTTCCCCGGGACGCCGTCCGCGTCGGTGCCCGTGTAGCCCAGCTTGCGCTGCCAAGCCGCGTACGAGTTGCGGTCGGCGGTCGACCAGGACGGGCCGGGTCCCACCGTGTACCGGCCGCACCCCTCGGCCACCAGGCGCCTGCCCATCGCCGTCACGATCGGGCTGCTGCGGCCGACCGTGAAGAACGAGGCGCCCGGGAACGGCTCGTACGTCGGTCTCGGAGGCGGCTGGGAGGGCCCGTCCGGCGAACCGCCCAGCCGCTTGCCGATCCGGGTGCGCATCGATTTCATGGTGAAGCCGCGCGGATCGACCTTGCCCGGCTGCCACTCCAGGTGCCCGATCACCGACCGCTCGCCCCAGCCGTGCGCCCGGCAGACGGCGGCTGCGGCCCGCTCGATCGCCAACAGCTGGGCGGCCGGCCACGGGTCCTTGCCGTCGCCGAGGTTGACGCACTCGAAGCCGTAGAAGTACCGGTTGCCGTCGGTGTTGGCCTCGTTGTCCGGCGGCAGGGCCTTCTCCGCGATGACGGCCCGCAGGACGTCGTCGTCGCCGAGCCCGGCGTGGTTGGCGCGCCCGTTCCCCACGAGGTGGACGGTTCCGTCCTTGGCGATCACCCCGTGGCAGAGGGGGCCGGGGAGGGCGGAGTGGCCGTTGTAGCAGAGCTCCACCGAGGAGGCGGTGCCGGATGTGACGGTGTGATGGATCATGACGCCGTGCGTCGGGCCCCAGGGCCCCTTGTGATTCCGGTTGTTCGTACGCCAGCTCCGGTGTTCGACGACGTGGAGGCCTTCGTCGCGGAGGGCTTTGAGCAGCTTGTCGGCGGACAGCGGCGTCGCCATCGGGGCGCTCCTTTCCAGGTGGTGCGTCGGTTCGCAGGGGTGTTCGGCGGGTGGAGGGCAGGCTCGGATGCCGGACGGCACAACGAAGTTGCGCTCGCCCGAACGGGGTTGCGGAGAAGTGGGGTGCGCCCAGCGACGGGATTCCGCCTACGGGCCGTACAGGATCGATTTGCCCGTTCTCGCGCCGCCCTGAACGTCATCCCGTACCGAACGTTTCGTCGGCCCGCCACCCTTGTGCCGGAGATTCCGCTTGGCGGGACGCGAGGGGTGGATGGGGAGGGAGTTCCGGCGCCGCCTCCACCCGACGCACGGTGCCCGGTGCCCGGTGCGGCAAGGGGGCGGAGGCGCGCGCCCCTTCCCCGTACTCCCGTCGCACTCGCGCCGTGCCGTACTCCCGTCGTCGTATGCGCCCGGCGCCCCGGCTCCTACGGTGAGGGGGTGATGACCTTCGACCGCCTCGCCGCCCGGGTGCGCGCCCGCCGCTCGCGGATCTGGCGGTGGTGGGTCTGTTTCACCGCGTCCGACGTGGCGGTGGACGACCCTGGCTACCGGCAGGACGACGCGCTCACCTGGCCCCTGCTCGCGGTCTCGCTCGCGGCACTGGTCTTCCGCCGCCGCAGGCCCGTCCCGGTGGCGTGTGTGACCGGGGCCGCGTGCGCCGGATGGGCGGTCCACGGGCACATCGGCGAGCTGCTGAACCTCCCGGTCATCGTGGCGCTGTACACGGTGGCCGTCCTCGGCGACCGCCGCGAACTGATGGCGGCGGAGGTGACGCCACGGGGGGCTGGCGGGTCGACGGCCCGGACGCCACCACCTGGTCGACTCGCCGCGAGCTACGGCATCCCGCGCCGCCGCGTCGACGAGGTGCTCGACTCCTCGGCCCGAACGGCGCCGGGAAGTCGACCGCCATGCGGCTGATCCTGGGCCTGGACTCCGCGAGCGGGGGACGGGTCACCATGGGAGGCAAGGCTCACCGGGACCTCCCTGTGCCGCTCCGTCGTGCGCTCCACGGTGTGGGCGACGGCGGTCACAGCCCTGCTTCCCCTCCTGGGCGCGGTGTTCGTAGCGGCCACCGGCAGCCTGCGACCCGACGACACGGTCCTCGGCGGCAGCCTCACGCTCTCCGTCGTGGCCCAGATGCTGGCGGGCGTGGTGGGCGCGCTGGTGATCTCGGGGGAGTACGGCAGCGGCACCATCCGTACGACGTTCGCGGCCGTCCCCCGCCGGTCCACCGTGTTCGCGGCCAAGGCGACACTGGTGGCGGCCGTGACGTACGCCCTCGCGCTGCTCTCCTGCGCGGCCGCCTACCTGGTAGGGGACGCGATGCTGCCGGAGGGGCCACTCCGCCGGCGCGGTCACCACGGTGATCGGCCTGCTGCTCCTGCCGTCCCTCCTCGGCCCCCTCTTCGGGAACGCCGAACGCTGGATCGCCGGCCTCTCCCCGGCGGCGGCCCTGGAGAAGCTCACCCAGACCTCGGACGCCGCCGCCGACACCGTGGGCAGCCTGGGCCCCTGGCCCTCCCTGCTCCTGATCGCGGCCTGCACGACGGCGATCACCCTCACGGCCCTGCTCCTGCTACGACGACGGGACGCGTGAGGCGCCCCCCCCGCACCGGCCGCCCCGCGACCAGCGAAAAGGCCCCCCGGTGCGGAGGGGCCTCACGGTCGTGCGGTCGGTGCGCCCCCGGCAGGACTCGAACCTGCGGCCAAGCGCTTAGAAGGCGCCTGCTCTATCCACTGAGCTACGGGGGCCGGGAGTCCTGATCGGTGGTTCCGTGGCCGTGCCGGGACAAGGATAGGGCTCCGATCGCCTGGACCCGGTTGCTTCACCTGCGTGGCACGATGTGGAGGTTCGGTGAAGCGAACCGATAATCGCAGGTAGGTGCGAATCCTGCACCGCTTTTCGCGCCATGCGGCCCGGGTGTTGTGCACTCGTTATGCCTGCGCCCCACTCGTCCCCTCTGTCCGGAGTCTGCCCGGAGTCCGTCCCGCGCTGTCCAGAGGGTGGAACCGCCGCGCAGAGAGGTCTATACGCTTCAAAAAGGCGCCAAAATTGGGCATTCTTCGCATGTGGTGACCATGGACGTACGGCCTCAGCTCATCGACGCACTTTCCGCCCTGCGCGACCGTGTCGCCGCCGTGCGTCTTCCACTCCCGCTGCCGGGGGCCGAACGCGCCCGGCAGACGAGGGTCGAACTCCTCGCACAGCTCGACGACTACCTCCTGCCCCGGCTCAAGGACCCCGAGGCCCCGCTGCTCGCCGTGATCGGCGGATCCACCGGGGCCGGGAAGTCCACGCTGGTCAACTCGCTCGTGGGGTGCCGGGTCAGCGAGGCCGGGGTGCTGCGGCCCACCACGCGCACGCCGGTGCTGGTCTGTCACCCCGAGGACCACCACTGGTTCGCCGGCGTACGGGTGCTGCCGCAGCTCACCCGGATCTGGCTGCCGCCGGGTCAGGCCCCGGACCCCGACGGGCTCGACGACCTCGGGGCGGGCGCCGACGACGAGGGGAACGTGCTGCGGGTGGAGACCGCTCTCAGCCTGCCCCGCGGGCTGGCCATCCTCGACGCCCCCGACATCGACTCCCTCGTCGTACGCAACCGGGTCCTGGCCGCCGAGCTCATCTGCGCCGCCGACGTCTGGGTGATGGTCACCACGGCGTCCCGGTACGCCGACGCGGTCCCCTGGCATCTGCTGCGTACCGCGAAGGAGTACGACGCCGCCCTCGTCACCGTCCTCGACCGGGTGCCCCACCAGGTGATCGCCGAGGTCTCCCGGCAGTACGCGGCGCTCCTGACCCGCGCCGGACTCGGGGACGTACCCCGCTTCACCATCCCCGAACTCCCCGAGTCCGCGGGTGGCGGCAGCGGGCTGCTCCCCACCACCGCGGTCGCCCCGCTGCGTGCCTGGCTCACCCACCGGGCCCAGGACCCCGCCGCCCGGCAGCAGGCGGTGGGGCGTACGGCCTCCGGGCTCATCGAATCGCTGAACGTACGGATGCCCGAGCTCGCGTCGGCCGTCGCCGCGCAGTACGCGGCGTCCGTACGGCTCACCGGCGTGGTCCAGGACGCGTACGGCAAGGAGGCCGACCGCATCCGGCGCAGGCTCCAGAGCGGGGCGGTCCTCTCCGGGGACGCGCGGACCCGGTGGCGCGGCTACCCCCTCTACAGTGCCCCCGGCGAACTCCTCGAAGCCCTGGTGGACAGCCTGATCGCCCTCCTCCAGTGCGCCGTCTCCGCCGCCGACG
This sequence comes from Streptomyces sp. CB00316, assembly GCF_001905595.1. Classification (GTDB taxonomy): domain Bacteria; phylum Actinomycetota; class Actinomycetes; order Streptomycetales; family Streptomycetaceae; genus Streptomyces. Next base: position 384,992 of record NZ_LIXI01000001.1, read on the forward strand.
ACCAGATCCGTACGCAGTGGAGCCGCGAGCCCGCCGCCGGGGTCTTCCGGTTCGAGGGCACGGGGCGGGAAGCCGGGGGGTGGGGGCCCGCCGAGGACGTCGTGGGCCGGATCGCCGTGGCCGTACGGCGGTGGCGCCGGGTCCTGGAGGAGCTCGCCGAGGAGGAGGTGCGCCAGCTCGAACGCAGCGTGGCGCCCGATCCCGAGACCGTCGCCGCCCTGCTCGCGGCCGCCCTGCTCGGCGGGCGGCGGGCCCGTGCGGCGGGGGAGCAGCTCGCCGAAGGCATCGGGGCGCAGGGCGCGCTGCGCCTGCGCGACAAGGGCGGGGAACTGCTGACGGCCTATCTGGACCAGGTGCTCGGCGGCGAACGCGACCGCAGGCTCGCCCCGCTCGACGCGCTCGACGTCGCCCCCGAGCCGCAGGCCGCACTGATCGCCGCGCTTTCCGTACTGCAGAAGGAGAGGTGGCAGCGATGACTGCCGTCACGGACGAGGACCCGGGCAACGGCACGGCGGCCACCGGCGAGCGGAAGGAGGAAGCCCCAGCGGCTCCGGGCAAGGAGGACGGGCGTTGGGACGACGGGCTCATCGCGCGGCGTGCCGCGGCGGTCGATGCCCGAAGCGGTGATTCCCGCCCCGGTGACTCTGGAACAGGTGACTCCGGAACCGGCGATCTCCGAACGGGCGATGGCTCCGCCGATTCCGCGGGGCCCGCCGGCTCCGCTCCCGAGGGCGACGACGTACGGCCGCAGGTCGAGGCGTACGGGCCCTCCGGCGGCCCCCTCCCCACCCGCCTCGACGCCCTGCGCGAACTCATCGGACTCTCCCGGGCCCGGCTCGACCGGGACACCCTCGCCGAGGCGGGGCGCGTACTGGACGAGGCGGCCGCGCGGCAGCGGCTCTCCTCGCGGCACACGGTCGTCGCCATCGCGGGCGCCACCGGGAGCGGCAAGTCGACCCTGTTCAACGCCCTCTCCGGCGCCCAGATCTCCGACACCGGGCTGCGCCGCCCCACCACCTCCCAGCCCATCGCGTGCAGTTGGACCGACGGGGCCGCCGGGCTGCTCGACCGCCTCGCCATCCCCGGCCGGCTGCGCCGCAGGCCCCACCCCGGACCCGCAGCCTCCGACGAGGCGCTCCAGGGGCTCGTCCTGGTCGACCTGCCCGACCACGACTCCGCCGCGACGGCCCACCGGGACCAGGTGGACCGGGTGCTGGCGCTGGTCGACGCGGTGATCTGGGTGGTCGACCCGGAGAAGTACGCCGACGCAGCCCTGCACGAGCGCTACCTGCGCCCGCTCGCCGGGCACGCCGAGGTCACCTTCGTCGTCCTCAACCAGATCGACCGCCTGCCCGGCGAGGCCGCCGACCTCGTCCTCGACGACCTCCGCCGACTCCTGGACGAGGACGGCATGGCGCTCGGCGAGCACGGCGAACCCGGCGCCACCGTCATGTCCCTGTCCGCGCTGACCGGCGACGGGGTGCCCGAACTGCGGGAGATGGTCGGCCGGTTCGTCCAGGACCGCACGGCCGCCACCCGACGGCTCTCCGCCGACGTGGACGCTGCGGCGGCGCGGCTGCGCCCCGTGTACGTGGCGGAGGGGCGGCCCGGACTCGGCGAGCGGGCCCGGGAGGAGTTCACGGACCGGCTGGCCGAGGCGGTCGGGGCGACCTCCGCCGGGCAGGCCGCCGAGCGGGAGTGGCGCAGGAACGCGGGGCGGGCGTGCGGGACGCCGTGGCTGCGGCTGTGGCGCTGGTACGAGTCCCGGGGGCTGCCGGGCAGCCTGGACCGGATGGGCCGGGCGCTCGCCCCGCCCGAGGAGGAGTCGACCGCCCGGCAGCGGGTGGAGCAGGCGGTCCGGATCGTCGCGGACGACGCCTCCGCCGGGCTCCCAGCCCCCTGGGCGCAGGCCGTGCGCGAGGCGGCCTTCAACGGGGCGAAGGGGCTGCCGGAGGCGCTGGACGAGCTGGCGGCGAAGGCGGTCGCGGGGGGCGGTTCCTCCAAGGGGCCGGGTGGCTCCGGGCGGTTCGGTACGGCGTCGGGCCGGGGTCCGGCCACGAGCCTGGCGCTCGGCGGGCGGCCGGCCAAACCGCCCCGGCCGAAGTGGTGGCCCGCCGCGGTACTGGCCCAGGTGTCCATGACGCTGCTTCAGGTCTTCGGCGGTCTGTGGCTGCTCGGCCAGATCGTCGGGGTCCTGGAGCCGGGGCTCGTCGTCCCCGCGCTGATCATGCTGGCCGGAGTCGTCGGCGGGCCGCTGGTGGAGTGGGCCTGCGCGGCGGCGATCCGGGGCCCCGCCCGGCGCTACGGGCAGGACGCCGAACGCCGGCTGCGCGAGGCGGCGGCCGGCTGCGGCCGGGCCAGGGTCCTGGACCCGGTCTCGGCGGAGCTGGTGCGGTACCGGGAGGTGCGCGAGCGGTACGCGGCGGTGACGGAGTTTTCCACAACCGGCCAGTAGTCCACAGGCTCCGGTGCCATTCGCTTCCGGCGTCCACCATGAAGTCGTCACACCGGTGGACGGAACGACGGAACGAGCGGTACGACGGAAACGGGGCGGGAAATGAACGACACGATGGTGACGCTGGTGGGAAACGCCGCCACGGCGGTGGACTTCCGTGAGACGGCCACAGGGGGAATGGCGCGATTTCGCTTCGCCGTGACCCCGAGGCGTCGGGACCGCGAGACGCAGCTGTGGACCGACGGCCCCACCAGCTTCTACACGGTGTGGGCCTGGCGGACACTCGCCGCGAACCTGGCCGGTTCGGTGGCGATCGGGGAACCTCTGCTGGTGCACGGCCGGTTGAAGGTACGTGAGGAGGAACGGGACGGCGGGCGGCGGACGTTCGTGGACGTCGAGGCGATCGCGATCGGCCACGATCTGAGTCGCGGGACCGCCGCCTTCCGCCGCGTCGTCAGGACCGAACCGGTGCTGACGGCGCCTGTACGGAACGGACCTGACGGTGAGTCGGGCGGCACTCCTGGTGGCAGCGCGGACCATGGCCCGGGAGGCGGTGCGGATGTGTCCCCGACCGTACGGGAAAAGGCGGCGGTGTCCTGAAAGGGCTGGTCGCAGAGGCGGCCCGGCGATAACGATTCTGATTCGGAATGGTTGGCCGGGGGCGGTACGGGGGATTGCGGTTCGCCCGGTCCTTAGGATTCCCAGAGCTCATGGGTCACTTGAGTCTGCTGGCGGGGCATTCCCCACACGCGCACCACGCGCGAGGGTCCCGCCCGGAGGGGAATTCTGTGTTTTCTGCGCCTTCAGTGTCCGTCTCGCCGTCCGACGCGAAGGCGGTGCACGCCGTCCGCGGCGGAGCAGCGCGCAGCGGGGAGGCCGGCAGAGCGGCGGGCATCAGGGCGGCCGGCGGCGCGGCGCGCGCGGGGGAGACGGGCGGTGCCTGGCGGAGGGGACGCGGCCGGGCCTTCCTCCGGCCGGTGACCGCGCTGCTGCTCTCCGGACTCGTCACGGCGGCCACCCTCGCCGGGACGGGCACGGCGGCCGCCGACGACCCGGGCCGGCACCAGGGCGGCGCGGCGGCGGTCCTCGACGGGCTGAAGACCTTCGACAGCGCCGTGCTCCGCACGCCGGGTGAGAACGGCGCCCCCGACCGTACGCAGGAACTGCCCGCCGGGCTCTTCGAGATGACCGTGGACGGCGGCGGAAAGCTCAAGACCTACTGCGTCGACCTCCACAACCCCACCCAGACCCAGGCGAAGTACCTGGAGACCCAGTGGGCCGAGACCTCCCTCGGCGCCAACAGGAACGCCGGGAAGATCCGGTGGATCCTCCAGCACTCCTACCCCCAGGTCGACGACCTCGCCGCGCTGGCCGAGGCGGCGGGCACCGGGCCGCTCACCGAGCGGACCGCCGCGGCGGGCACCCAGGTCGCCATCTGGCGCTACTCGGACGACGCCGATGTCACCGCGTCGGACAAGCAGGCCGAGAAGCTCGCCGACTGGCTGCACAAGCGCGCACGCAACGTCACCGAACCCCGGGCATCCCTGACGCTGGAGCCCGCGGCGGTCTCCGGCCGGGCGGGGGAGCGGCTGGGCCCGGTGACCGTCCGCACGGACGCGGAGCAGGTCTCCGTGTCACCCCCGGTCGACGCGGCGGCGAGCGGCATCACGGTGACCGACGAGAAGGGCGTGCCCGTCACCTCCGCCACCGACGGTGCCCGCCTGTACTTCGCCGTGCCGAAGGGCAGTGCCGACGGCTCCGCCTCGCTGTCCGTTCAGGCCACCACCTCTGTGCCGGTCGGCCGCGCCTTCGCCGGGGCCACTCGCACCCAGACCCAGATCCTGGCCGGATCCAGCGAGTCCACGGTCTCCGCACGGGCCACCGCCACCTGGGCCGAGACGGGCGCCGCCCCGGCCCTCACCGCCCGGAAGAACTGCGTGGCCGGCGGCGTGGACATCACCGCGGTGAACCAGGGCGACGAGCCCTTCACCTTCGAGCTGGGGGGCGCCGAGCACACCGTGGCCGCCGGAGCCACCGAGACGGTGACGGTCCCGGTCGCCGAGGACCAGGCGTACGACTTCACCATCACCGGCCCCGGCGGATTCCGGCAGAACTTCACCGGCGTGCTGGACTGCGCCACCAGCGGCAGCGTCATCGAGGCCGAGAAGGACCAGCAGGGCGACGACGACTCCGGGGTGGGCACGCAGAGCGCCCACCAGTCCGTGCCCGCCTCGACCGGCACCACCACCTCCGGCCTGGAGGGCGACCTCGCCGCGACCGGCGGCTCCAGCACCACCCCGATGATCGCCGCCCTGGCCGTCGGCTTCCTCGTGATCGGCGGCGGCGCCCTGTTCGTCCTGCGCCGGCAGGAAACACAGCAGCACGCTGAGTAGTTGCGCGCGCATCCGTGAGCGGTGACGGGTGGCCGATCCCCGGACGGGTTTCCTTCCGGGGATGGACGTCAGGCAAGATGGGGTGTATCTGCCCACACCTCTATTGCTGCCGGACGGTTTCTCTTGGCTGAGTTCATCTACACCATGCGCAAGACGCGCAAGGCGCACGGCGACAAGGTGATCCTTGATGACGTCACCTTGAACTTCCTGCCCGGCGCGAAGATCGGTGTCGTGGGGCCCAACGGCGCCGGTAAGTCCACGGTGCTGAAGATCATGGCGGGCCTGGAGCAGCCGTCCAACGGTGACGCGTTCCTGTCGCCGGGGTACAGCGTCGGCATCCTCATGCAGGAGCCGAAGCTGGACGAGGAGAAGACGGTCCTGGAGAACGTCCAGGACGGCGCCGCCGAGATCATGGGCAAGCTCAAGCGCTTCAACGAGGTCGCCGAGCTCATGGCGACCGACTACTCCGACGCGCTGATGGAGGAGATGGGCAAGCTCCAGGAGGACCTGGACCACGCCAACGCGTGGGACCTGGACGCCCAGCTGGAGCAGGCCATGGACGCCCTCGGCTGCCCGCCCGGCGACTGGCCGGTCACCAACCTCTCCGGTGGCGAGAAGCGCCGTGTGGCGCTCTGCAAGCTCCTCATCGAGGCCCCGGACCTGCTCCTCCTCGACGAGCCCACCAACCACCTCGACGCCGAGTCGGTGAACTGGCTGGAGCAGCACCTCTCGAAGTACCCGGGTGCGGTCGTCGCCGTCACCCACGACCGGTACTTCCTGAACAACGTCGCCGAGTGGATCCTCGAGCTCGACCGCGGCCGCGCGATCCCCTACGAGGGCAACTACTCCACGTATCTGGAGCGCAAGGCCACCCGCCTCAAGGTCGAGGGCCGCAAGGACGAGAAGCGCCAGAAGCGGCTCAAGGAAGAGCTGGAGTGGGTGCGGTCGAACGCCAAGGGGCGCCAGACCAAGTCCAAGGCCCGTCTCGCCCGGTACGAGGAGATGGCGGCCGAGGCCGACAAGATGCGGAAGCTGGACTTCGAGGAGATCCAGATCCCGCCGGGCCCGCGCCTCGGGTCCATCGTCGTCGAGGTCGAGAACCTCTCGAAGGCCTTCGGCGACAAGGTCCTCATCGACGACCTGTCCTTCACGCTGCCCCGTAACGGCATCGTCGGCATCATCGGTCCGAACGGCGCGGGCAAGACCACGCTGTTCAAGATGATCCAGGGCCTGGAGACGCCGGACAGCGGCTCCATCAAGGTCGGCGACACGGTCAAGATCTCCTACGTCGACCAGTCCCGGGCCAACATCGACCCGAAGAAGACCCTCTGGGCCGTCGTCTCGGACGAGCTGGACTACATCAACGTCGGCCAGGTCGAGATGCCGTCCCGCGCCTACGTCTCCGCGTTCGGCTTCAAGGGCCCCGACCAGCAGAAGCCGGCCGGCGTCCTCTCCGGCGGTGAGCGCAACCGCCTCAACCTGGCGCTGACGCTCAAGGAGGGCGGCAACCTGCTGCTCCTCGACGAGCCCACCAACGACCTCGACGTCGAGACGCTCTCCTCGCTGGAGAACGCCCTCCTGGAGTTCCCGGGCGCCGCAGTGGTCATCTCCCACGACCGCTGGTTCCTGGACCGCGTCGCCACGCACATCCTCGCCTACGAGGGTGACTCCAAGTGGTACTGGTTCGAGGGCAACTTCGAGTCGTACGAGAAGAACAAGGTCGAGCGTCTCGGCGCGGACGCGGCCCGCCCGCACCGTGCCACGTACAAGAAGCTCACGCGAGGCTGATCGTCTTGGCTCGGCACATCTACAGCTGCCCTCTGCGCTGGTCGGACATGGACGCCTTCGGCCACGTCAACAACGTGGTCTTCCTCCGCTACCTGGAGGAGGCGCGCATCGACTTCATGTTCCGGCTGGCGCCGGGGGACGGCTCGCCGTCGTTCTCGGGCGGGTCCGTCGTGGCCCGGCACGAGATCGACTACGTACGGCCGCTGGTGCACCGGCACGAGCCGGTCACCGTCGAGTCGTGGGTCACGAAGATTGGCGCCGCGTCGCTGACGATCGCCTATGAGATCAAGGACCCCGACCAGGTGTACGTACGGGCCTCGACGGTCGTCGTCCCGTACAACCTGGAGGCCGAGCGGCCCCGGCGGATCTCCGCCGAGGAGAAGCTCTTCCTCCAGAAGTACCTGGCAGAGGAGCCCGCCGCGGCATGACGGTGCCTGTGCAGTCGCTGCTGTTCGCCGACCCGAGGGAGGCGGCGGATCTCGCCGCCTTCCTCGGCCGGCTGCTCCACTACGACCGGGCCGCCGCGGTCCGGTTGCAGGCGGGCGGCGGCGACGCACTGGCCGTGTTCGGCCGCCCGCCCTCCTTCGAAGTCCTCGCGATCCGTGCGGCCCGCCTGGCCCGCCCCGAGACGCTCGACGTCACGGTGTCGGCCGGCGAGCTGTTGGAGTCCCTCGACGTCTCCGGGGAAGGCCCCGGCGACCTGCCCGCTCCCGTGACAGGGCCCCCCTGGACCGGTGTGCTGCCGCCCCGGGGGCCCTGGCGGGAACAGGCCGGTCTGCCGCGGCCCGACGCCCTGCGCGCCGCTCTCGACGCGGCCGTCGCCGAATTCCGCACGCGGGACGAGGCGCTGCCCGAAGAGCTGCGCACCCGCGCCGAACGCGACCGGATCGGCCGGGAGATCTGGTCCCGGCCCGTCGGCGCCACCCAACTGCCGCTGCGCGCGGTCCACGCCGCCCACTCCCTCGGCTTCCTCCGCGCCGACCCCGGCTTCCCCGTCTCGCTCTTCGCCGCGGGCGGCTGGTTGCGGCTGCGGACCCCGTTCGGCTCGGTCGCCCTGCGCCACGGCCCGGTCGGCGGGCTGGGCTCGCTGGCCCTGACCGTCGGGCGCCACTGAGCCCGGCGGGCGGACCGCCCGCCCGAGCTGTCAGTCGACGGTGTTGACCATCGAGGCCGCCGCGTACGTCAGGTAGTCCCACAGTTGCTTCTCGTGCTCCGGCGCGAGCCCCAGCTCGTCCAGCGCCACCCGCATATGGGCCAGCCACGCGTCATGGGCCGCCCGGTCCACCCGGAACGGGGCATGCCGCATCCGCAGCCTCGGGTGGCCTCGGTGGTCGCTGTAGGTGCGCGGGCCGCCCCAGTACTGCATCAGGAACAGGGCGAAGCGCTCCTCGGCCGGGCCCAGATCCTCCTCCGGGTACATCGGCCGCAGCAGCTCGTCGCCCGCGACCCCCTCGTAGAAGCGGTGGACCAGGCGCCGGAAGGTCTCCTCGCCGCCGACCTGCTCGTAAAAGGTCTGCTCCTGAAGCGTGTCGCGCGGAATCTCTGTCACCCGTCCATGGTCGCAGACGCACCGGCCGGGATCAGGGGTCCTAGGACCAATGGCCGGGACCGCCTCCCGCCCGGCCGCCCGCGGCCGCCAGCAGTCGCCTCCGCCGCCCCGCCGCAGGACAGTGGAGGCATGGGCGCACACCGGGAAATCCCATCCGAGGCCAGGACCGAGACCGATCCCGAGGTCGACGAGGCGCACCAGGCCCTGGTGCGGGACATCGTCGCGCAGGGCGGGCTCACCGACCCCGCCTGGCGTGCGGCCTTCGAGGAGGTGGAGCGCCACCTGTTCGTGCCGTACTACTACGTGCACGGCGGTCGGGGCTACGAGCGGCTCTGGGGCGAGGACCCCGACCCCGTACGGCGCCGGCGCTGGGTCCGCGGTGTGTACGGGGACGAGGCGCTGGCCACCCGGATGCGGGACGGCGAGCTCATCTCGTCCTCCAGCCAGCCCTCGCTGATGGCCCTGATGCTGGAGGCGCTGGACGTACGGGACGGCCACACCGTCCTGGAGATCGGCACCGGCCCCGGCTACAATGCGGCGCTGCTCTCCCACCGGCTCGGCGACGCGGCGGTGACCAGCGTCGATCTGGACCCGGAGATCACGGACGCGGCCCGCAGCCATCTCGCCGCCGCCGGGTACCGCCCGACGGTCATCACCGGCGACGGGGCCCGGGGCTGCCCGCAGCGAGCCCCGTACGACCGGATCATCGCCACCTGCACGCTGCCCGCCGTACCGTCCGCCTGGCCGGAACAGTGCTCTCCGGGGGCGCGGATCCTGGCACCCGTCGCGACCGGGCTCGTCTCGCTGGACGTCCGCGCGACGGCGCACGGCCCACGCGCCGAGGGGCACTTCCTGCACACCCCGGCGTACTTCGTGCGCCTGCGCGGGGCCTCACCGCTGTCCGAACCGGTCGCGCGCCCCGGCGGAGTGCCGCGGCGCGCGATCGGGGACGAGCTCTTCCGGTTCCTGCTGACCCTGACGGCGGGCAGCCTCGACCCGCGCGACGCCCTCTCCCTCTGGGAGCGCGAGGAGCGCCCGCAGCGGGAGAGGTACGGCGTCACGGTGGAGCAGGGCCGGCAGTGGGCCTGGCTGGACGACCCGGAGGGGCCGTACACCTGGCCCCTGGCGGGGTGAGAACGGTGTAGCCGGTCTCTAGTCCCGGCGGATCGTGATCGTCGTCCAGGCCCCGACGTGCACCTGGTCGCCGTCCTGGAGGGGGACGGGGACGTACGGCTGGATCGGCTCGTCGGCGCCGTTGAGGGTGGTGCCGTTCGTGGACTTCTGGTCGACCACGGACCAGCCGCCGTCGGGCTGCTGCACGAGGACCGCGTGCTGATGGGAGACGCCCGGGTCCTCCGGCGGCACGGACAGGTCGATGTCCGGGGACTCGCCGGTGCTGTGCCGGCGGCGGCCGATGGTGACCTGGCTCCCGGTGAGCGGCAGGCGCTGCTCGGGGGAGTACGCGGGCAGGTTCAGCCCGGTCGCCTCGGGGCCGCTGCGCTGCATCATCGCCAGGAAGTACTCACGGTCCGGCGCGATGACGGCGGTCCAGGTGGTGGCCTGCGGCGGCTGCCCCTGCCCGGGGATCTGGCCGTAGCCCTGGTCCTGGCCGTATCCCTGATTCCCCTGCTGCTGGTCGGGGTGCCCGCCCTGCTGCTGGCCCTGGCTCTGGTAGGGCGCCTGCTGCTGGAACGACTGGGGCGGCTGCTGTGCCAGCTGCGGTGCCGGTGCCTGTGCCTGTGCCTGGGAAGGCGGCGGCAGGACCCAGTCGTCGCCACCGCCCCCGTGCGGGGACTGCTGCTGGGGCGGCGCCGACTGGTGCTGCTGCGGCGCGAAGGGCGAGGACTGCTGCGGCTCGAACGGTGAGGGCGCCGACTGCTGCTGGCGCGAGGGCGGCGGGCCCTGCTGCTGGAAGACCGGCGGAGGCGGCGGGCCCTGCTGGAACGCGTTCGGCGGAGGACCACCCTGGCCACCGGGGCCGCTCCGGCCGCCGCGCTCGTCCTGGCCGCCGTGACCGCCTTGGCCGCCGTGACCGGTCTGCTCCGGAGCGAGCGGCTCGGCGGGACGGTTCACCTGCGAAGGTCGCGAGGCCTGGAATTCGAACGGGTCATGCTGCTGGGACCGCGGCGTACCGCCGGGACCGGCAGGGCCACCCTGGCTGCCTTGGCCTCCGGGACCGCCCTGCCCGCCGGGACCCTGCTGGGCCAGGAAGCCGGGCGGCAGGTTGAGACCGGGCGGCGGGCCGCCGGCCGCACCGGGCTGCGGGGCCAGCGGCGTGTACGAGGTCGCCGTGTTGGTGAGGAAGTTCCAGCGGCACTCCTCGCAGTACGGCGCGTTCGCCTCGCGGGGCGTGCGGCACTGCGGGCAGAGCTCGGCCTGCATCGTCGGCGGACCGCCGTTGTTGGCGGCGGGCGGCGGGTAGCCGTAACCGGGTGCGGGGGGCGGAGGGGGCGGTGGGGGTACGGCGCCGGCGGGGGCGCCCGTTCCGGTCATGCGGTGTCCGCAGACCTCGCACCAGTCCTCGGAACCCGACTGGTGTCCGTTCGGGCAGGTCGGCATGTCGGCGCTTCCCCCTCTCCTCGTCCGGCCCCGGGGGCCGTCATGCTGTCGATCGGTCGTGACCGTTCGGCCACCGGTGCTGCTACTTCTTGACGCGAACGGTCTTGGTCGAGCGCGTTTCGAGAGTCATCTCGTCCGCTTCCGCGACCCTCGCTTTCAGTCGCACAGTACCTGTCGCCGCATCGACGACGTCGACCACCTTCGAAAGCAGTTTCGCAGTGTCCTGGTTCCCGGACGCCGATGCCAATTGCACCGCACGGCCCAGTTTCGCCGTCGCGCCGTCGAAGTCGCCCGATTTCCGGGCGTCCAGCCCCTGTTGGATGGCTTGTGCCAGTTCCGCCTGGCCCGTGTAGTGCGCGACCTGCGGATTGATCGAGGTCGACGCCACCATGTCGTCCGTCCACACCGCCCGTACGAGCCCCTGCGAGAGGACCTGTGGAGCCCCCGCGCCCGACGGGTCGGGCAGGATCAGCGAGACCCGGGCCGCCAGCATCTCCTGGCCGATCCCGGCCTCGGGGACCAGGACGCAGACGTGGTAGTCGCGGGACTCGTCACCCCAGGAACCGGTCGGGTAGTCCCCGGCGCGCGGGCCCGCCTCGGTGCGCCGGCCGGTCAGGTCCTCGACCGTCGGCGCCACCTGCTTCACGAACCGGATCTCCACCCCGACGGGCGTCCAGAGCCGCAGCGCCACGTCCGCGACCTCCTTGCCCATCGCGTTCTCCATCATCTGCGTGAAGTCGGCGGCGAGCCCCGCGGGGTCGGCGACGATGTCGGCGGTGCCGAGCAGCGCGGAGGCGATGGAGGTGACCTCCTTCACCTCCCAGTCGGTGCCGACGCCCCGCGCGTCACAGGTGAACCGGCCCGCGCAGGAGTCCAGCGCGGCATGCAGGTCCTCGGGCGCCTCATGCTCGTTGCGGCCGTCGGTCAGCAGGATGCCGTGCCGGATGTCGACGTCGGCGGCTCCCAGCAGCCGGTCGGCCAGCCGCAGCCAGGTGCCGATCGCGGTCCCGCCGCCCGCGCTCAGCCTCCGCAGCGCCTCCTTGGCCTGGGCCTTCGTCTGCGCGTCGGCGACCGCGAGCCGCCCGTTGCCGGGGTAGACGTCCTTGGCCACATGCGTACCGGCGACCACCGCGAACCGCGTGCCCTCGCGCAGCGTGTCGATGGCGGCGGCCGTCGCGTCGCGCGCGTTGCGCATCTTCGTGGGCGGATAGTCCATCGAACCGGAACAGTCGACCATCAGCACCACGGCGGCGCTCGGCGCCTGCCCGGGGCCGTACCCGGGCACGGCCCCGGGCGAGGCCGCCGCACCGGGCAGCGGAACACCGCCGGTCGTGCCACCGCCGGTGGAGGTGACGGTGACGATCGCATTGACCTCGCGGCCGCCCTCGGGCAGGAACGCGTTCTGGTACACCTCGACGGAGAACTGCGGCACGTTCGACTTCGAGAAGTTGGCCATCCGGTCTGCTCCTTGAGACTCAAACGGTGGTGCAGGCCGATCCTGCCCCTTGCGGCTCCACGGCGAACGGCAGCAGCGCCACTGTTACGTTGTCGTGGCCCCCGCCGTCGAGCGCGTGTCCCACGAGCACCTGGGCACCGTGCAGCGGGAGCCGGTGGGCCTCCGGAGGCACGGCCGCGGCCATCTCCTCGGCGGATTCCGCGTAGTTCCACAGGCCGTCCGTGCAGACCACGACGAGGCCGGGGCGGTCCGGCTTGAACGAGGCGGTGTGCGGCTCCAGTTCGTAGGAGTCGGCGCCGAGCCAGCCGGTGATGGCGTGGGCGCGCTCGTCCGCGTACGCCTCGGCCTCGTTCATCAGGCCCGCCGCCACCATCTGGGCGGCCCAGGAGTCGTCCTCGGTGAGCCGGGCGGGCGGGCCCGTCCGGTCGTCCGGCACCCAGTAGACGCGGCTGTCACCGACCCAGCCGACGACGAGCAGGCCGCCCGCCATGATCGCGCCGACCAGGGTGCAGGCCGGGGCGTTCTGATGACGGTGGGCCTCGTGCTCGGCCGACCCGGGCGGGTCCTGGGCCAGTGCGTTGACCGCCTCGGACGCGGCGATGATCGCCTCGTGCATCGCCTGCTGCGGGTGGGTGCCGCGCGGCAGGGACTCCAGGAGGGCCTCGTTGGCGGCGACAGCGGCGGCGGCCGACGCCTCGTCGGGCCGGCTCGCCGAGGAGACACCGTCGCAGACGATCGCGACGACGGCGGGCGAACCGTCCGGCAGCGCGGTCGAGGAGACCGCGAAGGAGTCCTCGTTACGGTGATGGCGCAGGCCCCGGTCGCTGACGGCGGCCACCGAGCCGAGCTCCTGCTCCATGTGGTCGCGCTCGCGCGGCTGGGCGTGCCCGCAGTTCTCGCAGTACCCGTCGGGGTCGACCCGGCCGGAACGGCAGGCCACACAGACCTTCGTCCCGACGGAGGGCGTCGGGGTGGGCTCCGCCGTACGGGGATCGGGGGCGGCGAGAGCGAAGTCGCCCGTGCTGTCAGGGGGTTCGACGGATCCTCCGGGCGCGGCGGCGGCCGGGCCCGCCTCCACCGCCCGGTCGTCGTGGCGCACGGGGGGTGTCGTCGGCTGCTCGTCGTGGTGCGCCGGAGGCGATGCCGGGAGCGGCTTGCCTCCGGAGTCCGTGCCCGGCAGGTCCGTCGCCCGGTGCACGGGTACGGGCACGTCGGAGCTGTCCGCCTCGGAGGCGGCGGGCCACTGCACGGCAGGCGCGGGCGGCGCGGGTGCGTCGGGCACGGGCGGGGCCACCGGCGGGACGGCAGGGGCGGGCGGGGCCGCAGGTGGCACGGTGATGGCCATCGTCGGCCGGTCGTCGGGGCGGGCCGGCACGGCCGAGAGGTCGTAACCGCACGCACCGCAGTACAGGTCGCCGGACGCCGGCGGTTCCTCGCAGCCCGGGCACCTCGCCAGGGCGGGCTGCTGGTGGCTCTCTGACATCTTCACACCCACGTCCGGGGGCGGAAACGGTTGGCCCGCTCCACCAGTTCGATCCTTTCGTCGCCCCGCTGCGCGAGCCGGGCGAGCATGCGGTACGAGCGTTCCAGGCCCAACCGCAGGCCCGTCTCGTCCAGTTCGGCGTCGAGCAGCCTCCGGGTGCCCGGAGATGCGGTCGCCGATCCGCCCGGCGGGGCACCGGGACTACCGGAGAGTACCCAGTCCAGGGCCTTGCCCAGTACCTCGGTCGTCAACTGCTCGCGCCGCACCGGGTCCAGGCCGAACCCGGTCAGCGCCGCCACCTGGACGGCGGCGGCCGTCAGGTCGGTCAGCAGGGGCTCGGCGGGGTCCCGCTCACGCAGCCGGGCGCGGACGGCGGCGACCCGGGCCGCGGTGTAGTGGATCGACGCCTCCGGCACCGACTCCAGGGTGCGCGCCGCCCCCGCCCGCTCCCCGGCGGCGATCTGCACCCGGGCCAGACCGAACGCGGCGCTCACGAAGCTCGGATCGGTCGCCCACACCAGGCGGTAGTACTCGGCGGCGTTGTCCAGCTGGCCCAGCACCTCCGCGCAGATCCCCAGCGCCAGCTTGGGCGCGGGCTCCCCGGGGAACGCGTCGTACACCGCGTCGAAGGAGAGCGCCGCGACCTCGTGGTCACCGGTCACCAGGGAGGTGATGCCCCGGTACCAGACGACCCGCCAGTCGTCCGGGTGCCGGGCCTCCAGGGCGGTCAGCGCGGCGGCCGCGGAGTCCGGTTCGCGCATCTCCAGCTGGGCCCGCAGCTCCCGCAGCCGGGTCTCCAGCGAGGCCGCGGGCACCGTCTTCAGGGCCGCGATCAGCTCGGCGGGGGCGGAAGCCATCAGGCCGGCCAGGAATCCGGCGTTCGGGTCGTTCGCGTCGACCCGGGGGACCGGCAGTGCCAGGGAGGTGGCCCGCGCGTCGAACGGGGCGAGCCGGACACTCCCGACGGTCACCCCGAAGGGGCCGTACGGGCCGGTCGGACCGGGCTGCGCGGCGGCGGCGGGCGAGGCCTCCCGCGGCGCCGGAACGGGGGCGTGCCCGTACGTATGGGTGTGCGCCGGCGCGGGGACAGGCGCCGGGGGCGCGTACGCCGCCGCCGGGCCGCCACCCTGCGGGCCGGTGTGCGAACCGGTGCCGGCACCGCCCTGCTGGCCACCCCGGACATGGGTCGCCGCCGTCGTCAGCGGAGCCGCCCCCGCGGCGGGCCACGCGGCTCCGGCGCCCGGACCGGCGGGCTGCGCCCCCACCGGCAGCGCGCCCGCCACCGCCGATGTCACGGCCCCCGGAGCCACCGGCATCGCACCGCCCTGGCCCGGTACGTCCCCACCCCGCGCCGGAATGCCCGGCAGCGGACCCGTACCGCCCTTCCGGCGCCCGAAACGGCCCCCGCGCCCCGAGGCTGTCGC
This sequence comes from Streptomyces sp. CB00316, assembly GCF_001905595.1. Taxonomy (GTDB): domain Bacteria; phylum Actinomycetota; class Actinomycetes; order Streptomycetales; family Streptomycetaceae; genus Streptomyces. The sequence goes on from NZ_LIXI01000001.1 coordinate 400,099, forward strand.
CCGGGCGCCCAGCCGTGACACTGCGTCCACCTGCTCGGCGAACAACTCCGTGTCCGTCACCCGCAGTTCCGTACCGAACAGCGTCGACAGCGCCGGCCTCGGCCGCCCCGTCTGGAGCGCCACGACCTCGCGCAGCACCCCCGTCAGCTGTTCGGCCATCTCGGAGGCGGAGGCGAACCGCCGGCCCGGGTCCGGGTCGGTCGCCCGGACCAGCAGCCGGTAGAAGGACTCGTAGGTGCGGAGGACGTCGATGTTCTCCGGGTCCGGCAGCGAGTCCACGAAGACGTTCGTGTATCCCTGGAAGTCGAACGTGAGGACCGCCAGCGTCCGCGCCACCGTGTACAGGTCGGAGGCGACCGACGGGCCGACCTCGGCGACCTCGGGGGCCTGGTAGCCGACGGTGCCGTAGATGGCGGACTCGTCGTCGTCCATCCGGCGCACCGCGCCCATGTCGATCAGCTTGAGCTGGTCCTCGGTCTGGATCGCGTTGTCGACCTTGAAGTCGCAGTAGAGCAGGTTCCGGCTGTGCAGATGGCCGAGCGCCTCCAGCGCCTCGATCCCGTACGCGCAGGCCTGTTCGACCGGGAGCGGGTCGCGCTTCCCGGCCGGGGTGCGGCGCTGGTTGGCGATCTCCTTGAGCGCCTTGCCGCCGACGTACTCCATGACGATGTACCCGTCGAGCGAACCGGTCCGCTGGTCCAGGTGCTCCACGAAGTTGTAGATCCGCACGATGTTGGCGTGCTCGATCTCGGCCAGGAAGCGGCGCTCGGAGATGGCCGCGGCCATCGCGTCCTGGTCGCCGGTGTCCAGCAGGCCCTTGAGGACCACCCAGCGGTCCGATACGGCCCGGTCCACCGCGAGGTAGACCCAGCCGAGCCCGCCGTGCGCCAGGCAGCCCACGACCTCGTACTGACCGTGCACGATGTCGCCGCCGGTCAGCTTCGGCACGAAGGAGTAGGGGTGGCCGCACTTGGTGCAGAACCCCTCGGTGCGGCCCGGTCGCTCTCCGCGCGCACGGCCCACCGGGGCCCCGCAGTCCGAGCGGGAGCAGAACCGCTTGCGCTCGGGCACCTCCGGGTTCTCCATCACCGCCGCGCGCGGGTCGGGCCGGGGCACGTCCGGGACCTGCACCAGGCCGACGCCGAGCCGGCCCCGGGTGGAGGAGGCGGCCGACGAGCCCGAGGAGCGCACCGAGACCGAACGGGAGGCGGAGGAGCCGGAGAGCGAGCGGGAGAGCCGCCCCGACACCGAGCGCCGCGAGGTCGACGAACGCGACGAGGAGCGCGCGGAGGCCCGGGAGCCGGAGCGCTGCGAGGAGCTGTCGCGGTTGCTCGCCCGGCCGCCGCCGGCGATCCCGGTGGGCGGTGAGGAGACCATGCCCGTCGGCGAGACGACCGGGGCCAGACCGCAGGTGTCGCAGTACAGCTCACCGCCGCCCACGTCCTCGTAGGCGCCCTCGCACGCCGGGCGCTGGCACTGCGTGCTCATCGTGTCTCCCCCTGGTCGCCCCGCCGGTCCTCGGGCCCCTGGGACCCGCCCGGTCCTACGGACCGTTGCGGTGTCAGCAGCTCGGCCACCGCCTGCTGGTAGCGCAGCACGTTCTGCTCGGCGACCCGCAGATCGCACGGGGCGCTCCACAGCATCCGGCGTGCCGCGTCGTACCGCTCGATCAGCAGCGGGTCCTCCGCCAGACCGTGGCGGGCCACCTTCGCCTTGTACGCGTCGAGCCGGCCGCGCAGCTCGGCGCGGACCGCCAGCGGGGCCGTCACCGAGGTCAGCGACTCCCGGGCGCGCAGCAGCTCCTCCTCGGCCTCCTGCTCCAGCGACTCCAGGAGCGGGGAGAGCCGGTTCCACTGGGCGCGCCTGCGGTATTCGGCGGCGATGTCCAGCCGTTCCTGAAGGGCGGTCGCCGGTCCGCTGACGGCGGGCACCTCCGACGCGGCGATCTTGGCCAGCACCTCGCCGCGCGCCGCCCGCGCCTCGGTCAGTGTGCGGTCGGCCCGCGAGAGCAGGTCCCGCAGCCGCATCAGCCGCGCCTCGGCGTCCTGCCGCACCGCGAGCACCGCCTCGATCTCCCGCCGTACGTCCTCCAGGGCGCGGGCCGCCCGGTCGTAGCGCGAGGTGTCCGGGCGTCCGCCGCCCGGCGCGGCGCTGCCGGGCCCCGGCAGCCAGAACGCCAGCGGGTCGGAGATCACCTGCACGCGCAGCGTGGTGAGCTCCTCGGTGATCTCCTCCAGGTCGTCCCCGGCCGGATGCTCACCGGGCCGCACCCCGACCGAGTGGGCCAGCGAACGGGTGCGGTGCAGCTCGGCGGCGAGCAGGTCGATCCGGGCGGGCAGGGCCGACCAGACGGAGTCCGAGGCGACGACCATGTCCAGCGACCTGGCGTACAGCTCGTTCATCCGGGCGACCAGCTCCTGAAGCGAGAACCGCTCCGACAGCCGGGCAGGACCCGTCACCGAGGAGGGCGGCACCGCACCGGAGTTGGCCACGGTGACCGCGTCGCCACGCAGCAGCTCGGTCAGGGCGGCCAGATCCTCCCGGTTCGGATAGCGGCGGCGTGCCCGTATGTCCCTGGCCTCTTCCAGCGCACCCGCGTAGGCGTCGAAGTACCCCCAGAGCAGCGTGATCGACTGCTCGGTCGTGGCCCAGCGCTCCCGGGTGATGCCGGTCAGCTCGGCGCCCTCCAGGAGGCGGCGGCCCGCATGGTCCTGCAGCGCGAGGAGCGAGGTCTCGATGGCCTCGTGCTCCGCGCCGAGCCGGGCCAGCGCACGGTCCGCCTCTTCCCGGTCCATGGCCGGGCCGGGGGGCCTCCCCGCGAAGCTGGGGAAGGATCCCGCGACGCCCATCGATCACCTCTCCGCTCTCGCCGCCGGGCCGGTGGGCCCGGACGGGGTTAGTTGCTCCGGTACGTACGCGTCCACTCCGGATCCAACACGTGTCCGCTTCGGTACGTACGTGTTCCGGCGAGCCGGGTTCACCCGCCGCGGTACTTCGGGGCCGGCGGCGCCGTGATGCCGGGCAGACCGGCGGCCAGCCACTTGCGGTACGACACCATCCAGGCGCTGTCCTTCCCGCCCGCGCGATAGTCCACCAGGACCTTGTTGACCCGGGCCACCAGATCGTCGGCACCCTTCTTCGCCGCCACGCCGTAGAACTCGGTGGTGAACGGTCCCGCGCCCTTGAGGGCCACCGCCGGGTCCTGCGCCGCCTGCCCGGCGCCGAGGGCGTTGTCCGTGAGGACGGCGTCGACCTCGCCGAGTTGGAGCCGCACCAGGCAGTCCAGCTGGTTGGGGACGGTCAGCCGGTCCGGGTCCCGCTCGGTGCCGTCGAACTCGTCCCTGAACACCGCCCCGAACGACTCCTTCTCCAGCGCCTCGTGCGCGGTGGTGCCCTCGCCGGAGCAGACCCGCTTGCCCTTCAGCGAATCGTCGTACCCCGTGATGGGGGAGTCCTTGGGGGCCAGGATCTGCTGCCCGGTCCGGAAGTAGGCGGTGGAGAAGGAGACCTGCTCCAGCCGCTTGCAGTTGATGGTCATCGTCCGCACGATGACGTCGACCCGGTCCCTCTCCAGGGCGGCGATGCGCTGGTTGGTGGGGATGGCCCGGAAGATCACCGCGTCCGGGTCGCCGAGGATGTCCTTGGCCAGCGCCCGCACGAGGTCGATGTCGAACCCTTCGAGCTCGCCGCTGTACGGATTGCGGTAGCCCCAGCGGTAGCTGTTCTGGTCCACGCCCGCGACCAGCTTGCCGCGCGCTTTGATCTTCGCGATGCCCGGCCCGTCCGCCGACGAGGGAGGCAGGCTCGCCTCGGGGTCGGTGCACACCTCGGCCCGCACCGGGACGGTCGTCGTCGCCCCGCTGCCCAGGGTGTCCGCCCCGGCGGTCCGCCCACCGTGCCGGGAGAGCGGCAGCAGGGTGAGCGCGGCGGTGATCACGCACGCGACCGCCATCGCCGTCACGCCGCCCCAGCCGCGCAGCTTGCCCCGTGGGGTGCGGCGCCGTGCCCACGTCCTCGCCCTGGCCATCGCTGCCCCTCTCACCGGTACTCCGAGAGCCTGCGGTTGATCCCGAGGATCGCGGCGACCGCCCCCAGCACCGCCAGCGCGGCAGCTCCTGTCGGCAGGCCGCGCAGCGCCCCGCGCCCGTCCTTGGCCGCCGCGGTGAACTCGCCCTGCTCATGGGCGAGCGCCGTCCGCAGCGCGGTGTCCACCTGCTGGAAGGACTGCCCCGTGGAGTCCTTCGCCCCGATGATCTGCTTCAGAGCGCCGTCGTAGTCGCCCTGGTCGTCCGTGGCGCGCGCCTTGCGGTGGCGGTCCTGCCATTCGGTGACGCTCTTGGCGGCGTTGGCCACCGGGGCGCTGCCGCTCTCGTCGTCCGCGAGCCGCTCGGCCATCTCCAGCTGCGACCGAAGGGCCTTCATCCCCGTGGTGTAGTCCGTCTCGTACTGGTCGGCCGAACCGTCGGCGGTCAGTACGGCGCCGCGCGCCACCAGCGTGAGGTTCTCGTTGGCGCGCGCCTTCAGGGAGTTGATCCGCGCGTTGTTGAGAACGTCCAGGGACTCCTGACCGTGCGTCATCGCGGACCGCAGCTCCGTGCGGGCCACCGTGTGCCCGACCGCCAGCCAGAGCAGCACCACCGAGGCGGAGGCCGTGGCCACCAGCAACCCGTGGTTGAACACCCGGTTGGTGCGGCGGTAGTTGCGGCGCTGCATCCACACCAGCGCGCCCAGCACGACGAGGCCGACGGCGAGCGACAGGAAGGGCCACTGCCGGGCGTCGGAGGAGTCCCGGTCGAGCCGGCCCGTCTCCGCCGCGTACAGCCGCTCGGCCGCCGGCAGCAGCTCGTTGGTCATCTTCTGGTTGGCGTACCGGAGATAGGCGCCGCCCAGCGGCAGCCCCTGCCGGTTGTTGGCGCGGGCCCGCTCGATCAGACCGGTGTAGACGGGCAGCAGCTCGCTGAGGGTGGTGATCTCCTGCCAGGAGCTGGTCGAGGAGTCGGTGTTCGCCGATGCCTTCACCAGCAGCCGGGCCGCTTCCTCGATGTCCTTGCGGTACTGGTCCTGTACGGCCTTCGGCTCCTGTGCCCCCGCGAGGAAGCCGCTGGCCGCCATCGTGTCCGCGTCGGCGAGCGAGCGGTAGATGTTCGCCGCGTCCGCGCTGAGCGGCTGGCTGCGCCCCACCACGTCGTCGGCGGCCGAGGCCCGGTGCGAGATCTCCAGGGCGGTCACCGCCCCGAAAGCCACGACCAGCAGCGCCAGCACGGCCCCGATGATCTGGAGGCGGCCGGGCTCGGTCGTCGCCACGGCACGCAGCCGACGGCTCTGCACGGCCCAGGAGCTCGGTCGCTGAGCGGGCAGGCCGATGGGCGCGGGCGCCTGCTCCGGCGCGCGCTGCGTCTGCGGGCCGCCCTGCGGCAGCTGTGTCACTCGACCTCCCCCTCGGTCACTGACGGTGCCCGGACCCCGGCCGATCGGAGGCCGACGCCCGGCCAGAAGTATGGCCGCGGGGACCGACCCGCACATCAAGAACGCCTGGATCCCGCACCGGACAACGCATTCGATCAGGGCGGACGCGGCCGATCAAGGAGATCGGCGCAACGTGCCCCGAAACATCCCCATAAGCGAACCGGCAGCCTCGCCGGCCTCTTCGCACCGCCTCCGGATCCGCCCCGAGCCTCCCCCGACCGCCCAGCCATCCCCGTGCGTTGCGGACTCCCCATCAGGTACACGAGCGGGGCGCCCGATCGGTTCCCTGCCCCTCCCGCGTTCCCCCGAACGAGGGAGGGGGCCCCACCGCGTCGAACGCGACGGGACGCCCCTCGTTCCGGTCCTCCCAGGAGATCAGGCGTACTGCGCCCGCAGCCGCCGGTGGACCTCCGGCGCCGCCCCCGTGACGTCCAGCCCCAGCAGCGCCGCCCCCAGCACCGGCGGCTCGGACACCACCCGCACCACGGCCTTCGGGGCGCGGGCCGCGAGCAGTTCGGTGATCCGGTCGTTCAGCTGCGGATGGCGCGCGGCCAGCACGCTGCCGCCCAGCAGCACCGGAGCCTCCTCCTCCAGCAGCCCGAGGCGGGTCAGCGCCACCGACGCCATCGCCACCACCTCCTGCGCCAGCCGCTCCACCAGCGCGGCCGCCACCGGGTCCCCGGCCACGGCGGTGGCGAACAGCACCGGCGTCAGCTCGTGGCGCCGGGTCAGGGGGATCGTGCCCCGGTGCAGCGCCTCGATCAGGGCGTACATCGAGTCGAGCCCGAAGTGCCCCGGCAGCGCACGGGCCAGCTCGGTCGGCTTACCCCGTCCGTCCTCGGCGCGCGCGGCGAACCACAACGCCTCCTCCGCGAGCCCCGCACCGCCGCCCCAGTCACCGGATATCCGGCCGATCGCGGGGAAGCGGGCCGTCCGCCCGTCCGGCACCATGCCCACGCAGTTGATCCCGGCCCCGCAGACCACCGCGACGCCCCGGGGCTCGTCCACGCCCGCGCGCAGGATCGCGAAGGTGTCGTTGCGCACCTGGACCGACGCTCCCCAGCCACGCGTCTCCAGGGCCTCGGCCAGCTCGGCCTCCTCGACCGGCAGGTCGGCGTTGGCGAGACAGGCGGATATGTGGCCGACGGAGCCGACGGGTCCGGGCAGCGCCGCGAAGGCCTCGTCCAGTGCGCCGGCCAACACGTCGAGCGCCGCCTCCACTCCCACCAGCGGCGGCTGGAACCCCCCGCCCCGGGCCGTCGAGAGAACCGTTCCGTCTTCACCGATCAACGCCACATCGGTCTTGCTGTTGCCCGCGTCGACGGCGACGACCGAGACGTTCACGCCCACGCGAGGTGCTCCCGGTTGTGCGCGATCAGCCGGTCGGTGAGCTGCTCGGCGTAGTCGTACTGGCCGATCAGCGGATGGGCGAGCAGCGCCTTGAAGACCCGGTCCCGGCCCCCGCGCAGCGCGGCTTCCAGGGCGAGGTCCTCGTAGGCCGTCACGTTGGCGATGAGACCGGCGTACAGCGGGTCCAGCGCGGGCACGGCCAGCGGGGTCGCCCCGTCGTGGCCGACCCGGGCCTGCACCTCGATGACCGCGTCGTCCGGGAGGAACGGCAGCGTCCCGTTGTTGTACGTGTTGACCACCTGGACCGGCGAACCGCCGCCGCCCAGCAGGGAGGCCGCGAGGTCCACGGCCGCCTCCGAGTAGAACGCGCCGCCCCGCTTGGCGAGCAGCTCGGGCTTCGTGTCCAGCGTGGGGTCGCCGTACATGGCCAGCAGCTCCTTCTCCATCGCCGCGACCTCGGCGGCCCGGGACGGCTTGGTGCCGAGCTCCCGTACGACCTCGTCGTGGGCGTAGAAGTAGCGCAGGTAGTACGAGGGGACGACGCCGAGCCGGTCGACGAGCTTCCGGTCCATGTGGAGGTCGTCGGCGATGGCGTCACCGTGCTCGGCGAGCAGCTTCGGCAGCACGTTCCCGCCGTCCGGGCCGCCCAGACGCACGCCCAGCTCCCAGGTGAGGTGGTTGAGCCCCACGTGGTCCAGGTGGACCTCGGAGGGGTTCACGTCCAGCAGCCGGGCGAACTTGCGCTGGAAGCCGATCGCCACGTTGCACAGGCCGACCGCCTTGTGCCCGGCCTGGAGCAGGGCCCGGGTGACGATGCCGACCGGGTTGGTGAAGTCGATGATCCAGGCGTCCGGGTTGGTGCGGCGTACCCGCTCGGCGATGTCCAGGACGACCGGCACGGTCCGCAGTGCCTTGGCGAGGCCCCCGGCGCCGGTGGTCTCCTGGCCGATGCAGCCGCACTCCAGCGGCCATGTCTCGTCCTTGTCCCGCGCGGCCTGTCCGCCGACGCGCAGCTGAAGAAGGACCGCGTCGGCGCCGGCGACGCCCGCGTCCAGGTCGGTGGTGGTGGTGATCTTCCCGGCGTGGTCCTGCCTGGTGAAGATCCGCCGCGCCAGGCCGCCGACCAGTTCCAGCCGGTCGGCCGCCGGGTCGACGAGCACCAGCTCCTCGACCGGCAGCGTGTCCCGCAACCGGGCGAAGCCGTCGATCAGTTCAGGGGTGTAGGTGGACCCGCCACCAATTACTGCGAGCTTCATTGTCAGCCCTTCACTCCGGTGAGTGTGACGCCCTCGACGAATGCCTTCTGAGCGAAGAAGAAGACGGCGATCACGGGGGCCATGACCAGAACGGTCGCGGCCATGGTCAGGTTCCAGTCGGTGTGGTGTGCGCCCTTGAAGGACTCCAGGCCGTAACTGAGCGTCCAGGCGGCCGGGTTCTCGGAGGCGTAGATCTGTGGTCCGAAGTAGTCGTTCCAGGCGGCGAAGAACTGGAAGAGGGCGATGGCCGCGATGCCGGGCCTGGCCATCGGCAGGACGACCCTGATCAGCGTACGGAACTCGCCGCACCCGTCCACCTTGGCCGCGTCCAGGTACTCGTTCGGGATGGTCAGAAGAAACTGCCGCAGGAGGAAGATGGAGAACGCGTCACCGAAGGCCATCGGGATGATCAGTGGCCACAGGGTGCCGGAGAGGTCCATCTGCTTCGCCCAGAACAGGTACATGGGGATGATGACGACCTGCGGCGGCAGCATCATCATCGAGATGACGAGCATCAGGGACAGCTTGCGGCCCCGGAAGCGGAACTTCGCCAGCGCGTACGCCACGGGGATCGACGACACGACGGTGAGTACGGTGCCGAGTCCCGCGTACAAGAGGGTGTTGCGCCACCAGACGAGGAAGCCGGGCGTCTCGAAGACCTTCTTGTAGTTGCCCCACTCCCAGGTGTTGGGGGTGAGGTCGCGGGTCAGCGCCTGCTGGTCGTTCATCAGCGAGGTGAGCACCACGAAGACGAACGGCAGCACGAAGAAGAGCGCGGCGGCGATCCCGAGGGAGTGCACGGCTATCCAGTGCAGCAGCGCCTTGCGGCGGGCGGTGCGCGCGGCGGGCGTGTGCGGGGCCTTCGCCGGAGAGGCGGGGGCGGGCTTGTCGAGGAGCTGGGTCATGGCTCAGTCACCGGCCTGTATCAGGTTGTTGCGGCCCCGCATGAGCAGTGCGGTGAAGGCCATGGCCAGGGCGAACAGGATGAGGGCGACGACACAGGCGGCGCCGTAGTCGAAGCGCTGGAAGCCGAGGTTGTAGACGAGCTGGGGCAGTGTGAGTGTCGACTTGTCGGGATAGCCGGGTTCGAAGGACTGTCCCGAGCCGCCGATGATGCCGGAGGCGACCTTCCCGGCGACCAGGGGCTGGGTGTAGTACTGCATCGCCTGGATGACGCCCGTCACCACGGCGAACAGCACGATCGGCGCGATGTTCGGCAGGGTCACGAAGCGGAACCTCTGCCAGGCGGAGGCGCCGTCCAGCTCGGCCGCCTCGTACTGCTCGGTCGGCACGTCCAGCAGCGAGGCCATGAAGATGACCATCAGGTCCCCGATGCCCCAGACCGCGAGCATGGTGAGGGCCGGCTTGGACCAGGTGGCGTCGTTGAACCAGCCGGGCGTCGGCAGCCCCAGTTCCCCGAGGATCGCGTTGACCGGCCCGGTGCCGGGGTTGAGCAGGAAGACGAAGGCGAGCGTCGCGGCGACGGGCGGGGCCAGGTACGGCAGGTAGAACAGCGTCCGGAAGACGCCCGTCCCCGTCTTGATCCTGGTGATCAGCAGCCCGATCCCGAGCCCGAAGGCGACCCGGCAGGTGACCATGACGACCACCAGCCAGAGTGTGTTCCACAGGGACGGCCAGAACATCGGGTAGTCCTGGAAGACGTACGTCCAGTTCGTCAGCCCGTTGAAGACCGGCGCCCCGAACCCGTCGTACTCCGTGAAGGAGAAGTAGACCGTCGAGACCATCGGGTACGCGAAGAAGACCGAGAACCCGATCAGCCACGGCGACATGAAGGCCGCGTTCCGCAGTGCCGACCTGCGGCGCTTGGAGCGGAGTGTGTGCGTCGTCATCGTCGGCTACTTGGCCTTGGCGATGTCGGTGTCGATCTGCTTGGCGGTCTTCTCCAGGCCGGCCTGGAGGTCCTTCACCGCGCCCTTCTCGTACCGGTAGCCGAAGTCCTGGATCGTCTGCTGGTACGTGGAGCCGTTGACGGCACCGTCGGGGGTGCTGGACTTCGGGTGCTGGGCGATGTCCAGGAAGGTGTTGAAGCGCGGGTCGAACTTCAGACCGGGTGACTTCAGCGCCTCGAAGGTGGAGGGCACGTTACGGATGCCGTTGGCGAAGTTGACGACCGCCTCGGTGTCGCTGGTCATGTACTTCACCAGCTCCCAGGCGGCGTTCTGCTTCCTGCTGGCCGGAGCGATGCCCACGATGGTGCCGGAGAGGAAGCCCTTGCCGTAGCTGTCCGCCTCGTCGTCGGCGACGGGCATCGGCGCGACCCCGATCTCGAAGCCGGTCCCGGCGTCCTCGGCCATCCCGAGCCGCCACTCGCCGTCCAGCTGCATGGCCACCTGGCCGGTGTGGAAGGGGTGCTTGGCGCCCCACTCGTCGCCGAAGGTGCCGCGGTACTTCTCCAGCTTCGCGTAGCCGCCGAGGTCCTCCACGAGCTTCTTCTGATACGTGAACATCTCCGCGAACGCCGGGTCCTTGGCGATGTTGGACCTGCCGTCCTCGTCGAAGTACGTGTGGTCCCACGAGGCCATGTAGTGGTCCGCGACGGTCTCGTAACCGTGGAAGTTCGGCATGAAGCCGAGCTGCTGGTAGCTGTCGCCCTTCTCCACCGTCAGCTTCCTGGCGACGCTCGCCAGTTCGGACATCGTCTTCGGCGGAGCGGTGATCCCGGCCTCCTTGAAGGCGTTTTTGTTGTAGTAGAGGCCGTAGGCGTCCGTGAGCAGCGGCAGGGCGCAGCGGTCGCCCTCGAACTGGGTGTAGTCGAGGAGGACCTTGGGGAACGTCTTCTCCAGGTCGAGCTTCGACTTCTCGATGAACGGCTTGAGGTCGGCGAAGGCGCCCGACGAGCAGAACTTGCCGACATTGGCGGTGGTGAAGGAGGAGACCACATCGGGCCCGTTCGAACCGCCCGCGCGCAGCGCCTGGTTGAGCTTGTCGTCGTTGATGTTGCCGGAGACCTTCACCGTGATGTTCGGGTGGGCCTTCTCGAACCGGTCGATGTTGTCCTGGACGGCCTTGACCTCGGCGGGCGAGCTCCAGCCGTGCCAGAAGTTGATCGTGGTCTGCGCCTTCGGGTCGTCGGTGGCCCCGGCCTCGGACTGACCGGTACACGCGGTGGCGAGCACCGATATCGCGGCGACGGCGACAGCGGTGGTGGTAAGACGGCTTGTGCGCATGACGAAGCTCCCAGGGACGGGGAAGAGAAGCAGACGGCAGGGACGGGGAAGAGACGGGTTCGGCGAGGAGCGGGAATGGACGGGCTCAGCGCGAGGTGTCGAACACTTCGTCGCGGGTGTCGGCGAGCGCCCTCTCCAGGGCGCCGCGCAGTACGGGGGTGCGGTCGATCTCGCCGACGACCAGGCGGGGCCGGGAGGCGGCGAGTTCGGCCAGCTCGGACTGGATCAGGGAGCGCAGGACCTCGCCGCCCGCGGCGACCGCGCCGCCGGCGAGCACGATGAGCCCCGGGTCCAGGACGGCGGTGACGGAGGCGAGGCCGGTGGCGAGCCGGTGCGCGTACTGGTCCAGCAGCTCGGTCAGCGCCTCGTCCTGCTCGTACGCGGCGGCCGCCCGCTCCAGCAGGGTGGCGGCGGCCTTGGCGTACGGCTGCTGCGGGGGGTCGATGCCGAGCGCCTTGGCGATCCGGGGCACCGCCTGGGCGCCCGCCAGCTCCTGGAAGCCGCCGCTGTTGGCCTTGACGACCTGGCGCACGAGGGGGGTTCCGGGCACCGGCAGGAAGCCGACCTCGCCCGCGCCGCCGGTGAAGCCGCGGTGCAGGCGCCCGTTGATGACGAGGGCGGCGCCGAGCCCCTCCTCGTTCCAGAGCAGCACGAAGTCCTCGTGGCCGCGGGCCGCACCGAGGCGCTGCTCGGCCACGGCGACCAGGTTGACGTCGTTCTCGTACTCCACCGGCATCGGCAGAAAGGCCGCCAGCTCGTCCAGGAGGGTGGGGGAGTGCCAGCCGGGCAGGTGCGAGGCGTACCGCAACCGCCCGGTGCCCGGGTCGAAGGCGCCCGGAGTGCCGATGACGACCCGGTGGATGTCGGCGCGGGCGAGTCCGGCCTCCTTCACCGCCCCGTCCAGCGCGTCGGCGACCTGGCGCACCACACTGTCGGCGCGCCGCCCCGGTGTCGCGAGCTCGAACTCCCCGACGCTCGCCCCGGTCACGTCCGCGACGGCGGCGATGATGCGCCGCTCGTTCACGTCGAGCCCGGCGACATGGGCGGCGCGCGCGTTGACGGTGTAGAGCTGCGCGTTGGGTCCCGGCCGCCCCTCACTGGTCCCGGTGGCGACGACCAGCCCGGCGGCCTCCAGCCGGGCCAGGAGCTGGGACGCGGTGGGCTTGGACAGGCCGGTCAGCTTGCCGATCCGGGTCCGGGAGAGGGGGCCGTGCTCCAGCAGCAGGTCGAGGGCGGCCCGGTCGTTCATGGCCCGCAGCACCCGGGGGGTGCCCGGTGTGGTTCCCGTCATCGTGGATGCCCCACCCTCGTCGACTCTGTTAGGAAACTTTCCTATTCTGGGAGGACCGTAAGACGCGGGTCACCGGGGCGTCAATGGGCAGCACCGGTCCGTCAATGAAAGCGTTACCCCGCACGTGGAAGCCCCCGGCCGCCTTCCCTGGAGTGCAGGCGCGGCCGGGGGCTCGCGTAGGCGAGGGCCTACTTGTTCAGGTTCGTCGTCGGCGGCGGTATCGGCGTCGCCGCCAGCGACTGCGGGGAGGTCGCCGACGCGTACGCCGAGGGGGCCGCCATCGCCGCCGTCGGGTCCGCCGTGGACTCGCCCTCCGCCTGGAGCGGTACCGCGCCGACCATGCGGATACCCGCGTCGTCCAGCGCCTGCTTGATGCGCCAGCGCAGTTCGCGCTCCACGCCCACCGACTTGCCCGGCATCGTCTTCGCGGTGACCCGGACCGTCATGGAGTCCAGCAGGACCGCGTCCAGGCCGAGCACCTCCACCGGGCCCCACAGCCGCTCCGACCAGGGCTCTTCCTTCGTCATGGTCTCGGCGGCCGCGGTGATCGCCTCACGGACGTGCTCCAGCTTCTCCGTCGGGCGCACCGTGACGTCGACCCCGGCGGTGGACCAGCCCTGGCTGAGGTTGCCGATCCGCTTCACCTCGCCGTTGCGGACGTACCAGATCTCGCCGTTGTCGCCGCGCAGCTTGGTGACCCGCAGGCCCACCTCGATGACCTCACCGGAGGCCACACCCGCGTCGACCGTGTCCCCGACCCCGTACTGGTCCTCCAGGATCATGAAGACGCCGGAGAGGAAGTCCGTGACCAGGTTGCGGGCGCCGAAGCCGAGCGCCACACCGGCGACACCGGCGGAGGCGAGGAGGGGTGCCAGGTTGATCTTGAAGGCACCCAGGACCATCAGGGCGGCCGTACCCATGATCATGAAGGAGGCCACCGACCGCAGTACCGAGCCGATCGCCTCGGAGCGCTGGCGTCTGCGCTCCGCGTTCACCAGCAGGCCGCCCAGCGCCGTGCCCTCCACCGCCTGAGCGCTGCGGTTCATCCGGTCGATCAGGTTGGTCAGGGCGCGCCGGATCAGGTAGCGCAGCGTGACCGCGACGGCCACGATCAGCAGGATCCGCAGACCGGTGCTCAGCCAGGTGGACCAGTTCTCCTCGACCCACCCCGCGGCGTTCCCGGCCTGCTCGGCGGCCTCCTCCAGCGAGCCGCCCGGCCCGGGTGACGGGGTTGCGGCCAAGAGGACGGACAGGTGCACGGCGGGGACCTCCAGAGGGGCGACGGTTGACCGATAAGACTAACGAAGCCGGGGGAGTGGATCGTTGCCGTCTTCGGAGGAGAGACAGGTCTCACCGGGGCCAGGTGTGCTGTGGCCGATCGCACAGTGCGGACGGCCGCCCTGATGAGACACCTCTCCGGGGCCGGGCGGGCGCCCGCCCGGCCGGAGGTGAGAAAAATCCTCCCGGCCCGTTACCCCTACGTGGTGGCGCTTTGACCAGGCATGAGGAGAGACTGAGATCGGATCGTCCCGGCGCGAGCCACGCGCCGCCGGCGTACAAGGAGGCATCCACCGTGCCGCACGTCCTGGTTCTCAACGCGTCGTACGAGCCGCTCGGCGTCGTACCGCTCCGCCGCGCGCTCGTCCTCGTCCTCGAAAACAAGGCGATCTGCCTCGAGGAGACCGGCGCCTTCCTGCACAGTGCCACCCGTGCCGTGCCCGCGCCCAGCGTGGTCCGGCTCAAGCGTTTCGTCCGGGTCCCCTACCGGGGGCCCGTACCCCTGACGCGCCGGGCGCTGTTCGCCCGGGACGGGGGGCGCTGCATGTACTGCGGGGCCGCCGCGACCAGCGTCGACCACGTCATCCCGCGCAGCCGCGGTGGACAGCACGCGTGGGACAACGTGGTGGCGGCCTGCCGCCGCTGCAACCACGTCAAGGCCGACCGCCACCTCCCCGAGCTCGGCTGGCGGCTGCGCCACCAGCCCGCTCCGCCGACCGGCCTGGCCTGGCGGATCATCGGGACCGGACACCGCGACCCGCGCTGGCTGCCGTACTTGCAACCGTTCGGCGCGGACGACGCGATGGCCCGGATCGACGGCGTTTCCGCCTGAGACCGGGCCTTCGTCGTCCCCGTCCGGAACGTCACTCCGCGACCGCGTACGCCTCCACCGACCAGAGCGAGTACCCGTACCGCGTCGCCCGGGCGTCGCCCTGCACCCGGATGAAGCGGGTGTCCTTCGCGTCCATCCGCACCGACTCGCGCCCGCCCCGGCCCTCCCGGACGGTCGCCGCGGTGCGCCAGGTGCGGCCGTCGGCGGAGACCTGTATGCGGTAGCCGGCGGCGTAGGCGTCCTGCCAGGACAGCACCACCTGCCCCAGCCGCACCGGCTGCGGGAGCTCGGCCTGCCACCACGCGCCGTCCTCCGCCGGTGAGGACCACCGGGTCTCCGGGTCGCCGTCCAGGGCGGCGGACGCGGGGAAGTCCGGGGTCTCGTCGGCGGAGGAGGAGGCCGTGGCCGTACGTGCCAGATCCGGGCCGCCCGTACGCGGGAAGGCCCGCACGGTCAGCGTGGACTCCTGGCCGCCGAAGGCCAGCGGCACCTCGTACTCACCCGCCGGGGTGTCCGCCGGAACGGTGATGTCCACCGGCACCTCGGTACGGGAGCCGCGCGGCACCGTCGTCTGCTTCGGGACCCGCACCTCGATGCCCTTCGGCGCCTTCGCGGTGAGCTTGCCCTTCACCTCGACCGGACGCCGCCCGGCCAGTCGTGCCGCCACTCGCTGGGGTTCGCCGCCGATCTCCGCGTCCGTCTCGCCGTGCTTCAGGTCGAGCGTGGCGGCGGGCTCGTCCCCGAACCACGGCACCAGGGCGCGCAGCTTCAGGGTCCCCGCCGGGATCGCGGGGGTCGGCGGCAGGCTGGGGCTCAAGTACGACGGGGGCGTGGTCCGGGCCGCCTCGGGCACCGTGACCCGTACGGCATCCGCGCGCAGCCCCTTCGCGGCGGTCTGGGTCCAGCCGGTCGGTGACAGCTGCCCCAGCGCCCGCCAGCCCTCGCCCGGCACATGTGCCTCGACCACCGCGCCTGTCAGGTCGGGTCCGGGCTCGGCGAGCGCCGTCACGGCCTCCACCGTGCGGGCCCGGTCCAGGCGGACCGTGTAGCTGTGCGCGTCCTTGGTGACCCGGCCGCTGGACCGGTCCACGCCGTTCCAGCCGTCGGCGGTCTTCTCGGCCCGGTCCAGGAAGGGGTCGAGCACCCCCCTGCCGACCGTGGTCCTGGCCGCCGCGATCTCCTGGCGCAGCGGCTCCAGCGTCAGCTGCGCCCGCCAGGCGGCCGCCCCGTCGCCGGCCGCCTGGGCCTGGAGCAGGTCCACGACGAGCTCACCGGCGTGGCCGTAGCGGGCCAGCTGCTCGGTCCAGGGGCGCACCTCGTCGGCGAGACGCCCCTCGGCGGGGGTGGCGAGCCGGTCGGGGGTCTGCCGCATCACGGTGAAGGCCGCCCGCAGCTCGCGCGCCGCCCGGTCGCGTACCGGCGGGGCGGCCGCCCGGGACTGCCAGAACGCGGCGAACAGGGGCTGCAGATAGGCGGACTCCGCCGAGCCGAGCACGGAGTCCGCGCTGTTGCCCGCCAGCGCCCGCAGCGCCTCCCGGGCCCCCGCGTCGCCGCCCGCCAGGTCGTCGATCGCCGCCTGCCAGGACTCGTCCGCGCGGTACCCCTTCGGGTTCCAGGCGAAGTCGGCGGCGGTGAAGAGCGGGATGCGGGAGGCGGACGCCTGCTCCATCGCGTTGGCCAGCAGCGCCGCCGAACCGCTCGCCACCGCCGGGTCCCGGCCGGTGTACGGCCCCAGGAAGATCCGGTCCTGGGCGTAGTCGTTGACCGGGTAGTTGTCCATGGTCACCAGCGGGTGACGGAACGCGGCCCGCGCCCCGGCCAGCTCACGCCCGGTGATCTTCTTCGGTACGACCCCGACGCCCGTCCAGGCCACCTGGACCCGGCCGTCCAGCTCGGCGGCGAGCGCCGTGCGGTAGTCGGTCGCCCCGTCCTGGTAGAACTCCGTCGGCAGCACCGACAGCGGCGCCGCGTCGGGGTGGCGCTCCTCCAGGTGCCGGGCGACCGCACCGGCCACCCTCGCCTGCGCGCGGGCCGCCGCCTTGGGGCCGCTGCCGAACGTCTCGGCGTCCAGGTCGCAGTGCCACTCGCTGTAGCTGACGTCCTGGAACTGGAGCTGGAAGACCCGTACCCCCAGCGCCCACATCGCGTCGATCTTCTTCGTCAGCGCCCGGACGTCCTGGTCGGAGGCCATGCACATGGCCTGCCCCGGGGAGACCGCCCAGCCGAGCGTCACATGCTCGGCCTCGGCCTTCTGCGCCAGCGCCCGGAAGTCGGCGCGCTGCAGGGCCGGGTACGGCTCACGCCACCGGGCCAGCCGGTAGGGGTCGTCGCCCGCCGCGTAGAGGTACCGGTTCTGCTTGGTGCGGCCCATGAAGGCGAGCTGCGCGAGCCGCTCCTCCTGGGTCCAGGGCTGTCCGTAGAACCCCTCGGCCATGCCGCGTACGGCCGTGCCCGGCCAGTCCCGCACCACGACCCCGGCCACCGCACCCCCGCGCACCAGCTGCCGCAGCGTCTGGACCGCATGGAACAGGCCGTCCTCGCCGAGCCCGTCCAGGGCGACGGTGGCGCGCCCGGCGACCTGGCCGGAGGCGATCCGGTAGCCGCCGGTGGGCAGGTCGGCGCGGTCGGGTGCGCGCAGCGCCCGCAGCGCCTCCCCGGCGCCCGGGCCGCCGATCCGGATCAGGGGCCCGCGCCCGGGCAGGCCCTCGTGCAGGGCCGTGACACCGGCGGCGCGCAGCAGGGAGCGGAGCTCCTCCACGGCGTACGGATCGGCGTCCGGCGCGGCCACGACGGTGGCCTCACGGCCGAGCGGCACGGCCGGACCGGTGGCCCTGATGCTCTGCGGCCGGGGCCACACGGCGGGCGGCTGCGCGCTGTCGGCACGGTCGGGCGAGGTGGCGGGGGGTTTGCCGGGGTCGGCGGGGGCGGCGGCCGCGGCCGGTGCGAAGGGGCTCAGCAGCCCACCGATCACGGCGACGGCCACGGCCGTGGCCTGCTTTCTGCGCCCGAACCGCACGTCGCGCTCCCTCGAAAGGCCTGAGTGGGGTCCGAGCCCACCACCCGGGCGCGAGGGTGTCAATGCGCGTGGCTGTTCTGTCGGATTTGCCGGGAATAGTGACACCTTCGCGCCTGGTGGGACGGGTGTGGCTGACGGGAGTGGCTGAAAACGACCCATACCTGCCGCACGGGGGAACGGAATGTGACCCACGGCACGTTGGCTCGTTGTTCTGATGCGTGCGTGGTAGCTGCCTGGACATAACGCGTACGTCACGTCCAGGTCTGCGCACGCGAGGCCTGGGTAGGCCTGCTGTGTCCTGTTCTCCACGGCCAGGAGGCCACCATGCCCGCATCCGCGCAGCTTCTGCTCTCCGCCCTCTCCAAACAGGTACCCGCCCAAGCCGATCCCGCACCTCTTACCAGCGGACTTCCCCTCGCCGACGTCGCCCACCTGATCAGCGGGCCGCCGCTCGCCGACGTCTCCCTCCTGCTCGGTGAATCCCCGTACCCCGACGCCGCACCGCTGACCAGCGAGCCCCCGCTCGCCGATGCCACCCCGCTCACGAGCGAGCCTCCGCTCGCCGCCGTCGCCCCTCTGACCAGCGAGCCGACCGCACCCGGCACCGCAGGGGGCATGGAGTTCCCAGGAGTCTGAATGGGCTTGTCCCGGCTCGCCGCACTGCACGGTGTCGCCACCTCCTACTCCCCGTCCCCGGATGTCACGGTGTCCGTCCCCGACGACACGGTCATCGCCGTGCTCGCCGCGCTGGGCGTGGACGCCGGCACCCCGGAGGACGTACGGAGGTCACTCGTCGCCGCGGAGTCCCGCTCGCGCCTGCTGCCGCCGACCGTGGTGGTCTGGGCCGGTGAGCCGCTGCCGCCCGCGCTGACCGCGCTGCCGCCCGGCTCGACCGTCACGGTCGAGCCGGAGCCGGCCTCCGGGCCCCCCGCGCCCGCCACCTCCTGGAAGGTGCCGGAGGCCGCCTCGTCCTGGAAGGTCCCCGAGACCCCGGAGGCGGTCACGCAGAGCCCGGAGGCACCGAAGGCGGTCCCGGAGACCGCCGGGCCCCGGCCCGCAGGGTGGACCGACCCCCCGTACGGTGTCCACCGCCTCCACGTCCGTGCGCCCGACCACCACGAGGCCGCCGCCACCCTGGTCGTCGCCCCGGCCAGGGTCCCGCAGCCGCCCGAGCGCACCCACGGCTTCCTGGTCCAGCTCTACTCCCTGCTCTCCGCCCGCTCCTGGGGCATGGGTGACCTCGGCGACCTGGCCGACCTCGCCGCCTGGGCCGGGCGCACCCTCGGCTCCGGGTTCGTCCAGGTCAACCCCCTGCACGCGGCCGTTCCCGGGAAGCCCACCGACCCCTCCCCGTACCGCCCCTCCTCGCGCCGCTTCCCCGACCCCGTGCACCTGCGCGTCGAGTCGGTCCCGGAGTACGGGCACGTCCACGACCGGGCCACCCTGGACGACCTCCGCCAGGACGCCGTCGCCCTCAGCGAGGCCGTCCTCAACAAGGGCGCCCTGATCGACCGGGATGCCGTCTGGGAGCTGAAACGGCAGGCCCTGGAGCTGATCGCCCAGGTGCCCCTCACCCCCGGCCGCCGCGCCGCCTACTGCGACTTCCTGGCCGAGCAGGGCCAGGCGCTGGAGGACCACGCCCTGTGGTACGCGCTCGCCGAGGCTCACGGGCCCGACTGGCGCAGCTGGCCCGAGCCCCTGCGCGACCCCCGCTCCCCGGGGACCGCCCGCGCCCGCTCCGAGCTGCTGGACCGGGTGGACCTCCACTGCCGGCTCGCCTGGCTGACCGCCACCCAGCTCGCCGACGCCCAGCGGGCCGCCGAGGACGCCGGGATGGAGGTCGGGATCGTCCACGACCTGGCCGTCGGCGTGCACCCGGCGGGCGCCGACACCTGGGCCCAGCAGGACGCCTTCGCCCACGGCATGTCCGTCGGCGCGCCCCCGGACGCCTTCAACGCGCGCGGCCAGGACTGGGGCCTGCCGCCCTGGCGCCCCGACGCCCTCGCCGCCACCGGTTACGCCGCCTTCCGCGGCCTGCTGCGCGGCCTCCTGGCCCACGCGGGCGCCCTGCGCATCGACCACGTCATGGGCCTCTTCCGGCTCTGGTGGGTGCCGGAGGGCCGCCCGCCCACCGACGGTACGTACGTCGCGTACGACGCCGAGGCGATGCTCGCCGTCCTCGTCCTGGAGGCCCACCGGGCCGGCTCCGCAGTCGTCGGCGAGGACCTCGGCACCGTCGAGCCCGGTGTCCGCGAGGCGCTCGCCCGGCGCGGGGTGCTCGGCACCTCCGTGCTCTGGTTCGAGCGTGACTGGGACGGCGACGGCCGCCCGCTGGCCCCCGAGAAGTGGCGGCGGGACTGCCTCGCCACCGCCACCACCCACGACCTGCCCTCCACCGCCGCCCGGCTGACCGGCGACCATGTGACGCTCCGCCACCGCCTCGGCCTGCTCACCCGCCCCCTGGAGGAGGAGCTCACCGAGGACCTCACCGGTACGGCGGAGTGGCTGGCCCTCCTCGCCCGGCTGCGGATGCTCCCCGAGGGCGACGGCAACGAGGAGGCGGCCGTCCGCGCCGTTCACCGCTTCCTGCGCGCCACCCCCGCCCGGATGACCGGCGTCTGGCTCCCCGACACGGTGGGTGACCGCCGCCCGCAGAACCTCCCCGGCACCTGGGACCAGTACCCCAACTGGCGGCTGCCCATCGCCGACCCGGAGGGCCATCCGGTCACCCTGGAGGAGATCGCCGCCTCGCCCCGTCTGCACGGCCTGATGGAGGTCCTGCGGTCGGCGAAGGCCCGTACGGCACCCCCGGGCGAGCGCCCCGCCTAGGCGTTCGCTACGTTGGCACCGTGGACAAGAAGAACGGAATGCGCGCCGGCGTCGTTGCGGCCGGGACGACGCTGATGATGCTGCTCATGTCGGCCCCGGCTCTGGCGTACACGCCCGACGACGGTGACGACCCGGGTCCGGGCCTCAGCGCGATGGAGACCATCGGTCTCTACGTCATCGCGCCCATCGGCCTGTTCCTGGTGATCACGGCCCTGGTCATGGTCCTGGACAAGTCCAAGAAGCAGGTCTGACCCGCACCCGTACGAAGGATGCGCCGCCGGTAGGAGCTACCGCGCGGCGCATCCGCACGTCCGGCGGCGGAAGGCACCCCGGTAGGTTGCGGTCATGACCGAGTGGGACGTCAAGAAGCTCCGCATCCTGCGCACCCTGCGCGACCGGGGCACGGTGACGGCGACCGCCGAAGCGCTCCTGATGACCCCCTCCGCCGTCTCCCAGCAGCTCACCAACCTGGCCAAGCAGCTCGGCGTGGAGCTCCTGGAGCCCCAGGGCCGTCGCGTCCGCCTCACGGACGCCGCCCACCTCGTCCTGCGCCACGCCGAGGCGGTCTTCGCCCAGCTGGAGCGGGCGGACGCCGAACTCACCGGCTATCTGCGCGGCGAGGCCGGCGAAGTCAGGGTCGGCGCCTTCTCCACCGCCGTACCCGCCCTCGTGGTCCCCGCCGTGAGGCTCCTGCGCGCCGAGGACCGCCCGGGACCCGACGTACGCGTACGGGAGGCCGAGGCGGCCCAGGCGTACGAGCTGCTCACCGCGGGCGAGGTGGACCTGGCCCTCTCGCTGGCCGCCCACGCCCCGACCGCCCGCGACCCCCGCTTCTCCCTCTTCCCGCTGCTGGCCGACCCGCTGGACGTGGCGCTCCCGGCCGGCCACCCGCTGGCCGAAGCCCCAGCGCCGCGCCTCGCCGACCTGGCCGCCGACCGCTGGATCTTCGGCGGCTCGGGCCCCTGGTCCGAGATCACCACGGCCGCCTGCGAGGCGGCCGGCTTCGTCCCCGAGCAGGCCCACAGCGCCGCCGGCTGGACCGCGATCCTGGCCCTGGTCGAGGCGGGCATGGGCATCGCCCTCGTCCCCCGGATGGCCTCCCGGGAGCAGCGACGCGAAGGTGTGGTGATGCGGGTCCTGGAGGCGGACCAGCCGCGCCGCCATGTGGTGGCGGCGGTCCGCCACGGGGCGGAGAGCGGCCCGGCGGTGGCCCGGGTGCTCACAGCGCTCACGGACATCGCGGCATCGTTCAGGTGAGCTGGATCGTTCAGCTGGGCTGAACAGTATCTGCGAAAACATTCGATGGACCTGACAGGTTTGTCGGCGCGAAGGTAGGGACATGACCTTCGACGCGAGCGAGACCACATTCCAGAACTCCGACACCGACCCCCACGCCAATGACGCCGCGCCCTACGGCGGTGGCGACCCCTACGCCGACTACCGCGAGGCGGGCGACCTCCCCTTCACCGAGCTGGTCGACCTCGCCGACCGCCGCCTCGGCGCGGGAGTGATCGCCGCCAACGACGAGTTCTTCGCCGAGCGCGAGAACCTCCTCCTGCGCGAGCGCGCCGTCTTCGACCCCGAGCACTTCGGCCACAAGGGCAAGATCATGGACGGCTGGGAGACCCGCCGCCGCCGAGGCGCCGACGCCTCCCACCCCTTCCCGGCCCCCGAGGACCACGACTGGGCGATCGTCCGCCTCGGCGCCCCCGGCGTCGTGCGCGGCCTGATCGTGGACACCGCCCACTTCCGGGGCAACTACCCCCAGCGCGTATCCGTGCAGGCCACCGCCGCCGAGGGCGCCCCGAGCCCCGAGGATCTGCTCGCCGACGACGTGAAGTGGGAGGAGATCCTTCCGCCCACCCCCGTACGCGGGCACGCGGCCAACGCCTTCGAGATCACCGGCGGCCGCCGCTACACCCACCTGCGCCTCTGCCAGCACCCCGACGGCGGCATAGCCCGCCTCCGTGTGCACGGCGAGGTCGTCCCCGACCCGGCCTGGATCGCCGCACTCGGCACGGTCGACCTGATCTCGGTGCTCAACGGCGGTACCTACGAGGACGCCTCCGACCGCTTCTACTCCTCGCCCACCCAGATCATCCTGCCGGGCACCTCCCGCAAGATGGACGACGGCTGGGAGAACCGCCGCCGCCGGGTCCGTGACACCAACGACTGGGTCCGCTTCCGCCTCCCCGCCCAGGGCACGGTCCGCGCGGTCGAGATCGACACCGCCTACCTCAAGGGCAACTCGGCCGGCTGGATCGCCCTCCAGGGCCGCAACGGCGACACCGGCGAATGGTTCGAGATCATCCCGCGCACCCGCCTCCAGCCCGACACCCTCCACCGCTTCGTGCTGCGCGCCCAGGCCGTCGTCACCCACGTCCGCCTCGACGCCTTCCCCGACGGCGGGGTGGCCCGGATGCGGCTGCACGGCGGCTTCACGGAGTCCGGCACGGCCGAGCTCACCCGCCGCTACGAGGAGTCGGGCGCGTAACCCCGTAACCCGGTGAACCACCGCCCCCCAGTTCCCGCCCGGCGGACGGCTGCGCTCCTGCGCCCGCCCGCCGGGCGGTTTCCAACGGCCCGCGGCTCAGGCGGCGTACGCGGAGAACGGCAGCGCCTGGGCCGGCACCGGCCGTTCGGCGGGCGTACGCCAAGGGGGCGCCTCCTCCGCCGCAGCGAATGGGACGCCCCCGAGCGGTGCGTTACGCGGTGGCCGCCGCCGCGTCCGCCGCCTGGGCCTTCAGGGCGCGCTCCACGCCCGACCGCGACTCCGACATCAGCCGGCGCAGGGCCGCGCTCGGCTCGGCCGAGGCCAGCCACGCGTCCGTGGCGTCCAGGGTCTCCTGGGAGACCTGGAGGGCCGGGTAGAGGCCCACGATGATCTGCTGGGCCATCTCGTGGCTGCGCGAGTCCGAGACCTCCTTCACCGAGGCGAAGTACTTCTCCGTGTACGGGGCCAGCAGCTCGCGCTGATCCGCCTGGACGAAGCCGGTGATGACCGCCTCCTGGAGCGAGTTGGGCAGCTCACCCGACTCCACGACCGAGGCCCACGCCTCCGCCTTGGCCTCCTCCGAGGGTTGCGAGGCCCGGGCGGTGGCCGCGTGGCGCTCGCCCGCCGCCGTCCTGTCGCGCTCGTACTCGGCGGCGATCTCCTCCTCGTCGAGCAGGCCGACGGCCGCCAGCCGCTGCACGAACGCCCAGCGCAGCTCGGTGTCGACCGTCAGGCCCTCGATCGACTCCGTACCGTCCAGCAGAGACTGGAGCAGGTCCAGCTGCTGCGGGTTGCGGGCCGTCGCCGCGAAGGCACGGGCCCACGCCAGCTGGTGGTCGCTGCCCGGCTCCGCCGCCCGCAGGTGCGCCAGCGTCGCCTCCGTCCACTGGTTGAGCGCGGCCTGGCGGGACTGAGGGGCCGCGTACAGGTCCAGGGCCAGCTTCAGCTGACGGTGAAGCGACTGGACGACGCCGATGTCCGACTCCTTGCCGATGCCGGAGAGCACCAGCGAGAGGTAGTCGCGGGTCGCCAGCTCGCCGTCGCGCGTCATGTCCCAGGCGGAGGCCCAGCACAGGGCGCGCGGCAGCGACTCGGTGAAGTCGCCCAGGTGCTCGGTGACGACCCGCAGCGACTCCTCGTCGAGGCGCACCTTCGCGTACGACAGGTCGTCGTCGTTGAGCAGGATGACCGCCGGGCGGGCCTTGCCCACCAGGGCGGGCACGTCGGTGCGCTCGCCGTCGACGTCCAGCTCGATCCGGTCGGTGCGCACCAGCTTGCCGTCCGCGTCGAGGTCGTACGCGCCGATCGCGATGCGGTGCGGGCGCAGCGTCGGCTCGCCCTTGGCGCCGACCGGCAGCGCCGGGGCATCCTGGAGGACGGTGAAGGAGGTGACGTGACCGTGTCCGTCGGTCTCGATCTCCGGGCGCAGGACGTTGATGCCGGCCGTCTCCAGCCACGCCTTCGACCAGGTCTTCAGGTCACGGCCGGAGGTCTTCTCCAGCGCGCCCAGCAGGTCGCTCAGGCGGGTGTTGCCGAAGGCGTGCGCCTTGAAGTACGCCTGCACGCCCTGGAAGAACGCGTCCTTGCCGACGTACGCCACGAGCTGCTTGAGGACGGACGCGCCCTTGGCGTACGTGATGCCGTCGAAGTTGACGAGGACATCGTCCAGGTCGCTGATGTCCGCCATGATCGGGTGCGTGGAGGGCAGCTGGTCCTGCCGGTACGCCCAGGTCTTCATGGAGTTGGCGAACGTGGTCCAGGAGTGCGGCCACTTCGAGCCCTCGGCGTCCGCCTGACAGGCGATCGAGGTGTAGGTGGCGAACGACTCGTTCAGCCAGAGGTCGTTCCACCACTCCATCGTCACGAGGTCGCCGAACCACATGTGGGCCAGCTCGTGCAGAATCGTCTCGGCCCGCACCTCGTACGCCGCGTCCGTCACCTTGGAGCGGAAGACGTACTGGTCGCGGATGGTGACCGCGCCCGCGTTCTCCATCGCGCCCGCGTTGAACTCCGGGACGAAGAGCTGGTCGTACTTGGCGAACGGGTACGCGTAGTCGAACTTCTCCTGGAACCACGCGAAGCCCTGCCGGGTGACGGCGAAGATGTCCTCCGCGTCCAGGTACTCGGCGAGCGAGGGGCGGCAGTAGATGCCGAGCGGGACGGACTGGCCGTCCTTCTCGTAGCTGCTGTGCACCGAGTGGTACGGGCCGACGATGAGCGCCGTGATGTACGTGGAGATGCGCGGCGTCGGCTCGAACGTCCAGACGTCGTCCTTCGGCTCGGGCGTCGGCGAGTTCGAGATGACCGTCCAGCCGGCGGGGGCCTTCACGGTGAACTGGAAGGTCGCCTTCAGGTCCGGCTGCTCGAAGGAGGCGAAGACGCGGCGGGCGTCCGGCACCTCGAACTGGGTGTACAGATAGGCCTGCTCGTCGACCGGGTCGACGAACCGGTGCAGGCCCTCACCGGTGTTGGTGTACGCGCAGTCGGCGACGACCTTCAGCTCGTTGGCGCCCGCGTTCAGCTGCGGCAGGGCGATCCGGGAGTCGCGGAACACGGCGGCGACGTCCAGCGCCTCGCCGTTGAGCACGACCTCGTGGACGGCCGGGGCGACCAGGTCGACGAAGGTCTCCGCACCGGCCTCCGCGGAGTCGAAGCGCACGGTGGTCACGGACCGGTAGGTGCCGCCCTCCTGCGCTCCGGAGAGGTCGAGATCGATCTCGTACGCGTCCACGGTCAGCAGGCGCGCCCGCTCCTGTGCCTCTTCGCGGGTCAGATTCGTGCCAGGCACGCGGTCATCTCCTAGGTGTGCGACTTGGTATGCGACGTTTCCGTCATCCTTCCATGGGCCGCGCTCTCAGCGCGATGTCCGTTTCCCGCCGGACGCGGGCGGCTCCGGGGGCGTACGACGAGCAGGGTCCCGTCTTCATCCACGCCGAGGAGTGCGCGGGCCCGGCCCCGGCGCACCCCGGCTACCCCTTCTCGCGCCCCGGCGCACTGCGCACGGTGCGCCGCTACGACCCGGAGGTGGCGCTGGTGCACGTACGGGCGGTGGAGTACGGGTGCTTCCACTTCGAGATGCGCCGACCCTGAGCGTTTCCTCGCAGGGGTGGCACCCTGGTGCCACCGTGGGTAGCATCGAAGGTATGAAGATTAGTGTGAGTCTGCCGCAGGAGGATGTCGCCTTCGTCGACGAGTACGCCGCGAAGACCGACGCGGATTCCCGGTCCGCGGTGCTCCACACCGCGATCGAGCTGTTGCGCGCCTCGACCCTGGAGGCCGAGTACGAGGAGGCCTTCGCCGAGTGGGACAAGGGCGAGGACGCCGATTTCTGGGACCGGGTCTCGGGCGACGGGCTCACCGATGCGGCGCGGTGACATCTACCTGATCGACTTCGAGCCGGTCCGGGGCAGCGAGGCGAACAAGGCCCGCCCGGCGCTGATCGTGTCGAACGACGGCGCCAACGCCACCGTGGAGCGGACGGAGCGCGGTGTCCTCACCGTCGTGCCCCTCACCTCCAACACGGCGCGGGTCTTTCCCTTCCAGGTCCTCCTGCCGGCGGCCGAGTGCCACCTCGCGGTGGACAGCAAGGCCCAGTGCGAGCAGGTGCGCGCCGTCTCGCCCCAGCGGCTGGGGCGCCGCATCGGCAAGGTGCCCCGTCAGCGCATGACCGAGATCGACGTGGCCCTCCGCCGACACCTGGCGCTCTGACCCGCGCAGACGGAAGGGGCGGCCACCGGTCCCCGGTGGCCGCCCCTTCCCGTACGCGTCCCCGTACAGGGTCGCGCGTCAGCCCTTCGACTCGGCCGCCACCAGCTCCGCGATCTGGACGGCGTTCAGTGCGGCGCCCTTGCGGAGGTTGTCGTTGGAGACGAAGAGCGCGAGGCCGTTGTCGACGGTCTCGTCGACCCGGATGCGGCCCACGAAGGAGGCGTCCTTGCCCGCCGCCTGGAGGGGGGTCGGGATCTCCGAGAGCTCGACGCCCTCGGCGTCCTTCAGCAGCTCGTAGGCGCGCTCGACGCCGATCGGGCGGGCGAAGCGGGCGTTGATCTGGAGCGAGTGGCCGGAGAAGACCGGGACCCGGACGCAGGTGCCGGAGACCTTCAGCTCCGGGATCTCCAGGATCTTGCGGGACTCGTTGCGGAGCTTCTGCTCCTCGTCCGTCTCGAACGAACCGTCGTCCACGATCGAACCGGCCAGCGGCAGCACGTTGAAGGCGATCGGGCGCTTGTAGACGGCCGGCTCGGGGAAGTCCACGGCCTCACCGTCGTGGGCCAGCTTCTCGGCCTCGGCGACGACCTTGGACGCCTGGCCGTGCAACTCGGCCACGCCGGCCACGCCGGAGCCGGAGACGGCCTGGTAGGTGGCGACGGTCAGCGCTTCGAGGCCGGCCTCGGCGTGCAGCGGGCGCAGCACGGGCATAGCGGCCATCGTGGTGCAGTTCGGGTTGGCGATGATCCCCTTGGGCCGGACGCGGGCCGCGTGCGGGTTGACCTCGGAGACGACCAGCGGGACCTCGGGGTCCTTGCGCCAGGCGGAGGAGTTGTCGATCACCACGGCGCCCTGGCCGGCGACCTTCTCGGCCAGCGCCTTGGAGGTCGCGCCGCCGGCGGAGAACAGCACGATGTCCAGGCCGGTGTAATCGGCCGTGGAGGCGTCCTCGACGGTGACGGGCGCACCCTTGAAGTCGATCGCGGAGCCCGCGGAGCGGGCGGAGGCGAACAGCCGCAGCTCGTCGACGGGGAAGTCCCGCTCGGCCAGGATCCTGAGCATGACTGTGCCGACCTGACCGGTGGCGCCGACGATTCCGACCTTCACTGGGACTCCTCTGTATATGTGCGCGGCCCGATTGCCGCTCCATGATGCGTATGTCCGGGCCCGACTTGTCCAATCCATTGTCCGACCTGCGGACCGCCGCCGTGGAAGTGAACGCTTTGCCCGGCTCCGGCGTCGTAGGAGCGATGTCCGTCGAGGAGCCAGGTGCAGTGAGGGAGGAAGCCTTGCCGAAGAGGGGACGTAGGGGGCCGGAGGGGGACCTTCTGGACCGCCTCCGCCTGCCGTACTGATGGCCGGGCCCGCGCCCGAGGGCGGTGCGGAGGCGGTCGCGTACCGGGCCGCCGAGCGGGACACGGCGCTGCTCCGGGAGGAGCTCGGCCTGCTCGGTGACCTGCTGGCCCGGGAGGAGCCGGGCGCCGCCCCGCCCCCGGTGGCCGTGCCGCCGCCCTGTCCTCGGTGGCGACGCCTCGTCCCCCTGCGAGGGTCGCGGATAGCAGAGCCGTCCCCTGGCGCAGGCCGCCCGGTCCGGCTCCGTGAGGACATGCGAAGAGGCGGGTGCCCGAAGGCGCCCGCCTCTTCTTCACCGTGCTGTGGCTGTTACGGCGTGACCTTCTCGATCACGACGCTGCCGGTGCCCGCGGCCGTGCCGCGCGCGTTGACCAGCTGGACCTCACCGAAGAACTGCCGGCCCTCGGGAGCCGCACCGGCGACCACGACCTCGGCGCCGACCTGCGCCGAGGCGCCGTTCGCCAGGTTGTAGGTCTTCGACGTGTCGACCTTCAGGGTGCCGAGCGAGGCCGCGTAGTACACGTCGCGGTAGTCGTACGTGGTCGACCCGGACGGAACCGAGTAGCCCTCGACGATGACCGTGTACGTACCGGCGGCCGGGTTGGCCAGGCTGACCTTCTCCTCGGAGCCGGCGGTGGTGC
This sequence comes from Streptomyces sp. CB00316, assembly GCF_001905595.1. Lineage (GTDB taxonomy): Bacteria > Actinomycetota > Actinomycetes > Streptomycetales > Streptomycetaceae > Streptomyces. The sequence goes on from NZ_LIXI01000001.1 coordinate 428,801, forward strand.
CGCTGCCGACCTGGGTGGCGCCCCGGAAGACGTAGAGGTCGAGGTCGGCGTTGGCGTCCGACGTACCGCCGATGGCCAAGTCGAGCTTCTCGACGCCCGCACCGATGGTGACCGTGCTCTGGCGGGTCTGGCCCGTGGAGATCGACGGCTTGTCGACCTTGGCCGAGCCCAGCGAGCCGCCCTTGAGCTTGCCCTCGAGAGCCGCCGCGCCGTTGGTGACCTTCCAGTTCACCGCGGCCGGAGCGCCGATCTTCGCCTCGGCGATGGTCTGCACCGCCGGGTCGAAGGTGGCGCCGAGCAGCGAGACGTCAAGCTTGAACGGGTTGTCCAGCAGCGGCGACGTACGGCGCGACTCGACCTCGATCTCCCACACGCCGGGGTACGGGTCCTTGTAGGACCGCACGTCCGGACGGCAGGTGTTGGCCGGGTTCTCGTAGTTCGGGTAGCAGTTGACCGTGGAGGTCGGGTCGACCGGCGTCCCGTACGGGTGCAGGGCGATGAACCGGGTCTGGCTGCCCGAGCGCAGCGCGCTGAGGGCGACCTCGAGGGTCTTCGCGCCCTCCGGAACGTTCACGAAGTACGAGGTGGTGCCGTTGCGCTGCACCGAGCTCGACGACTTGAACGCGTAGGTGGGCTGGTTCAGCTCATGCGCGACGACGACCGTGGACAGGACCTGGTGGTCGATGCCGATGGTCTTGTTGTCGTCCAGCTTCAGGATGGCGCTGTGCACGCCCGCGGTCTTGGCCTTCGCCGTGACCTTCAGCTTCACCGGGGTGCCGAGCGGCAGCGAGACGTACTCGGGGCTGCTCAGCTTGAAGGTGCCGTCGTTGTTCTTCCACGACAGCTTGTGCTGGACGTTGCGGTCCGGGCCCGTGGTGCGGGTGACGGTGATCTCGTAGACCTTCGTCTCGCCGACCTTGAGGCCGCCCTCACGGTCGTAGAGACCGGTGCCGAAGCCCGGGTCCTTGAGCGCGAAGTCGATCGCGGTGTCGACCGGGGCCTTCACCTTGTACTCGTGCGCCGGGTTGCCCTTCTTGGCGATGAGCTTCCAGGCACCGACGATGTCGATCAGACCGGAACCCTGCACGTGCGCGGCCACGTCCTTGATGTGGGTCGCCGAGCTGGTCAGCGCGGTCCGCAGGTCGGCCGGGGGCAGCTCCAGGTCCTTCTGCTTCGCGGCGGAGAGCAGCAGGGCCGCCGCACCGGCGGCCTGCGGCGAGGCCATCGAGGTGCCCTGGAGCATCGAGTAGCCGGGCGGCAGGGGGTAGCCCGCCTCCTTGACCGGACCGCCCTCGGACCAGGTCTGGGTGGTGTTGATCGCCGCACCCGGAGCCGAGATGGTCGGCGTGAAGCCGCCGTCCTCACGCGGACCGCGCGAGGAGAAGGGGAGCATGTCGTACTTCTTGGTGACGCTGGAGCCGTAGTTCGCGGCCCACGTCTCCTTGGAGATCGACGCGCCCACCGAGATGACGTGGTCGGCCAGGGCCGGGTCACCGATGGTGTTGAGGCCCGGGCCGCTGTTGCCGGCCGAGATGACGAGCTGGACGCCGTAGATGTCGACGAGGCGCTTGTAGAGCTCGGCGCGGGCGTTGTTGCCGTCGTTCAGCGGCGGCAGGCCGCCGATCGACATGTTGACGATGTCGACACCGCGGTTGACGACGAGGTCGATCATGCCCTCGGTCAGCGCGATGTTGGTGCAGCCGCCGGACCATGTGCAGGCGCGCGAGGAGACGACCTTGGCGCCGGGCGCCGCGCCGTTCATCTTGCCGCCGAACAGGCCGTTGGCCGCGGTGATACCCGCGACGTGCGTGCCGTGCGAGCCCTCGATCACGCCGATGTTGACGTAGTCGGCCTTGGCGCCCGCGGCGTTGTAGACCACGTTCTTACGGGTCTCGACGACGAACGGGATGCGCTCGACGACCTTGGTGGCCGGGTCGTCCTCACCGAAGTACGCGACCTGGAACTTGTCCTTGTACGGCTTGAGGGCCGTGTCGTCGGAGAAGTCCGCGTTCTCGTTCAGGTCCACGCGGATGGTGCCCTTGACCGCGTCGTACAGCACGCCCCACACGTCGGTGGTGTCACCGTCGCGGTTGAGGTCGCCCGCCATGTCGCCGCCGGTGGTGGCCGACTCGGCGAAGGTGGCGAACTTGTAGTTGCCCGCCGGAGCCGAGTAGGTCTTGCCGCCGGACGTGAACGTCGGGCCGGTGACGGTCTGCGACATCCGCAGCCAGGTGCCGTCGCCGTCGTTCACCGGGTCGGTCGCGGTGACCCAGTCGACGATCTTGCGCTCGCCGGTGGTGGTCTTCTTCAGCGCCGGGTGGCCGAGGTCGACACCGGAGTCCAGGACACCGATGGTGATCCCGCGGCCGTCGGCCTGCGGGTGCTTCTCGACGAACTCGACCGCACCCGTCTCGAAGGAGGGGTTGTACGGGTTGGCGGCCGGGGTGTTCTTGCCCGGCGCTGGGTAACTGCCCGTGGCCTTGAGCTGCTTGGCCCCCGCGGCCCGGTCGCCCGCGGGCGTCGGGTCGTCCAGCTTGATCTCCTGCTTGAGATCGATGCCGAGAACGGACTTCAGCTTGGAGGCCGCCGCGATGGTGGCCTCGGCACTGCTGGTCGGCACCGTCGCCCGTACGTAGCCGAGCTTGTCGTAGGTCTGGCCCAGCACGGAGCCCTTGACGGCGTCCAGCTGCTCGGTGACCTGCTCGGTCGCCCCCGGGGTGGTGGCGATCATCATCGTGACGTTCTTCTCGCCCTTGGCCTCGGCCTTGGCCAGAACCTCGGCGTCGGCCTTGCCGAGCTTGTCGCCCCGGTCGCTCGTGGCGGCCGGTTTGACGGGTGCCGGTGCCGGGTCGTCGACGGCGAACACCGGCGCGGCGCCGGCGGCCGCGAGAGCGGCAGCCAGGCCGGCAGCGGCCGCTATGCGCGCGGCGCGTCTCGTCCCGGATATGGAGCTGGGGGATTCCTTGGTCATCAGCATCCCTGTAATTGAAAGAGAGAGTCCGGAATTCGGTACCGGATGACCGCTCAGCCTGTCGTAAATGACAGGGCTTTGTGGAGAGTTGACGGAGACGAGACAGGTACATGGCATAGATCCGCCACGGAGGGCGATGCGCCACGAGGGATGAATGAGGCCAAAGTGTCTGCCGGAAGCACTGATTCCGGGCGTGTGGTCCGGACCATTGGCACCAAGGCCGCCATGGACCCCGTCTCAACGCGGCAGCACCACCACATACGCGGCCGGCTCCCGGTCGTCCGCCGCCATCAGCGCCGTCCGCACCACCGTGGCCTGCTGTTCCACCGCCTCGCGCAGCTTCCTCGGGGTGAGGTGGACGACCGTGACCCCGAGCCGTTCCAGCCGGTCCCGCTTGGCGGCGTACGCGGACCACTGCGGGTCCTCCAAGCGGTCCGGGCCCCGGTTCCCGTGGTTCCCGTCCCGCCGCCCCTGACTCGGCGCACCGAACCGGGGCGCCCGGGTGTCCAGCTCGACGGCGACGGCGAGATCCGGCCAGTACGCGTCGACCCCGCCCAGCTCCGGCCCGTCCGGCAGCCGCAGGTCCACGTTCCACAGCGGCTCCGGCAGCCCGTGCTCGCGCACCATCGCGTACAGCCGCTCCTCCGCCACCGCCCGCCCCGCCGCCAGCAGTGCCTCCACCGCCCCCACCACCGCCGGCCGCCCCAGCAGCTTCGCCACGCTCAGCTCCCGCACCACGGCGCCCGGTTCGCTGTGCCCGGCCCGCACGGCCTCGGTGAGGAGCCGGCTCACGTCCTCCGCCTCGCCCAGCCCCGCCACCGCGTCGGCCAGCGCCCGCTCCACCGGGGCGACGGGCACCCCGGCCAGCCACACCGGTGCGGGCAGTGCGGAGGCGGCCCGCACCACCTCCACGAACCGGGTCGAGCGCAGCCGCCGGGTGCGCGGCACCAGGACGTCGATGCGGTGCGGCGCCCCGAGGTCCGGCGCCGCGGCGAAGCCGTGCAGCGCGAGCGCCGCCTGCCCGGTCACCATCGCCTCGCCGAACCCCGCGTCCATGGGCTCCGGCGCCGTACGCAGGGAGGAGGCCGGCGGGCGGCCCGCGTACAACAGGGCGCCGCGCAGCCGCTCCTGGCCGCTGGGCGGGCCCGGGTGCAGCAGGTAGACCCCGGGCAGCAGGTGCTGCCAGGGGCCGCCGGGCAGGCACTGCGAGGACGTCTGCGCGGCGGAGACGCCCCGCGCGCGGAGCTGGGCCGCGGACAGGACGCGGTGCGTCACGCCCTGGACGTGGTGCAGGGGGCGGGGGAACAGCGGGGACAGGGGGGAGAGGGGGGTGTTCTGGGTCATGGTCGATGATTTCCCGTCGGCCCAGGGTGCCCTAACCCCTGTTACACGCCCGTCGACAATTCCGGACAACGCCGCCCTAAAGTACGGGCGTTCGAGGACCGAAAAGAGCCATCGCGCGGGGAATGGGGAGGGGGCGCGCCGGGGGGGGGTGTACGAGCGCTGCTTTCGCGTCGCGCACACACCTGACCCGCGCGCCCCCTGAGGTCGCCTGCTCAGGCCTGCTTACGCCTGGGCGTCGCACTCCTGGCCGCGCAGCACCCGCGCCAGGTCGTCCCGGGCCTCCAGCACCAGTCGGCGCAGCGCCGGAGCGGCCTCCGCGTGGCCGGTCAGCCAGGCGTCGGTCGCCGCGAGGGTCTCCGGGCTGTCCTGGAGAGCGGGGAAGAGCCCCTTCACCACGTGCATGCCGATCTGGATGGACCGCTCCGCCCACACCCGCTCGATCACCTCGAAGTAGCGGCTCGCGTACGGGGCCAGCAGCTCCCGCTGCGAGGGCTGCTCGAAGCCCGCGATCGTCGCCTCGACCAGCGCGTTGGACAGCTTGTCCGACTCCACGACCGCTGCCCACGCCTGCGCCTTGACCGCCTCCGAGGGGCGCGAGGCCAGACACCGTACGTGGTGGCGCTTGCCGGACGCCGTGTCGTCACGGGCCAGTTCGGCGTCGATCGCCGCCTCGTCCGCCACCCCGTGCGAGGCGAGCGGGGAGAGGAAGGCCCAGCGCAGCTCCTGGTCGACCTCCAGCCCGTCGATCCGGGCCGTGCCCTCCAGCAGCCCGCCCAGCAGCTGGAAGTCCGCCTCGGAGCCCGCGACGGCCGCGAGGAAGCGGGCCCACGTCAGCTGGTGCTGGCTGCCCGGCTCGGCGGCCCGCAGTTCCCGCAGCGCGCCCTCGGCCAGCGCCCGGCCGCCCTCCTCGCGCCAGGCGGGGGCGGCGTAGTTCACCAGCGCCGACCGCGCCCAGGCGTGCAGCATCTGGAGGACCCCGATGTCGCTCTCGCGCCCGGTGTGCGCCAGCACCAGCGCGACGAAGTCGCGGGCGGGCAGCAGTGCGTCCCGGGTCAGGTTCCACAGGGCCGACCAGCACAGGGCGCGGGCCAGCGGGTCGGTGATCGAGCCCAGGTGGTCGCGGAGGGTGGCGAGCGACCCCTCGTCGAAGCGGACCTTGCAGTACGTGAGGTCGTCGTCGTTGACCAGGATCAGATCGGGCCTCTCCGCCCCGGCCAGCTCCTTCACCACCGTGCGCTCCCCGGCCACGTCCACCTCTGCGCGGGCGTAACGCGTCAGCTCACCCTCGGGGGTGAGCCGGTAGAGGCCGACCGCGACCCGGTGCGGGCGCAGCTCCGGGTGGGAGGCGGCGGCCTCCTGGACCACCACGAGCTCGGTCAGCGTCCCGGCCGCGCCGTACGTCGCGACGGGCGTGAGCACGTTGACCCCGGCGGTCTGGAGCCAGGAGCGCGACCAGGCCGTCATATCGCGTCCGGAGGTCTCGGCGAGCACCGAAAGAAGGTCGCCCAAGCGCGTGTTGCCGTACGCGTGCTGCTTGAAGTAGCGCCGCGCGCCCTCAAGGAAGGCGTCGCGTCCCACGTACGCGACGAGCTGCTTCAGTACGGAGGCGCCCTTGGCGTACGTGATGCCGTCGAAGTTCAGCTTGGCGTCCTCCAGGTCACGGATGTCGGCCGTGATGGGGTGGGTGGAGGGCAGCTGGTCGGCGCGGTAGGCCCACGCCTTGCGATTGTTGGCGAAGGTGATCCAGCCGTTGGTGAAGCGGGTCGCCTCCACCATCGAGAAGGAGCCCATGAAGTCCGCGAAGGACTCCTTCAGCCACAGGTCGTCCCACCACTCCATGGTGACCAGGTCGCCGAACCACATGTGCGCCATCTCGTGCAGGATGACGTTGGCGCGCCGCTCGTAGGCCGCCGAGGTGACCTTGCCGCGGAAGATGTACTCCTCGCGGAAGGTGACCATGCCCGGGTTCTCCATCGCCCCGAGGTTGTACTCCGGCACGAAGGCCTGGTCGTACTTCCCGAAGGGGTACGGGTAGTCGAAGTTGTCGTGGAAGAAGTCCAGGCCCTGCTTGGTGACCAGGAAGACGTCGTCCGCGTCGAAGTGCTTGGCGAGCCCCTTGCGGCACATCGCGCCGAGCGGGATCTCCAGGGTGGTGCCGTCGTCGAACGTACGGGTGTAGTGGTCGCTCACGTAGTGGTACGGACCGGCGACGACGGCTGTGATGTACGTGGAGATCGGCTTGGTCTCCGCGAACCGCCAGACCCCGTCCTCGTGCGACTCCTCGGCCCCGTTGGACCAGACCCGCCAGCCCTCGGGCGCGGTCACCTGGAAACGGTAGGGCGCCTTCAGGTCCGGCTGTTCGAAGTTGGCGAAGACGCGGCGGGCGTCGGCCGGCTCGTACTGCGTGTAGAGGTAGACCTCGCCGTCCTCCGGGTCGACGAAGCGGTGCATGCCCTCGCCGGTCCTGCTGTACGCGCACCGGGCGTCGACCACGAGGACGTTCTCGCCCTCCAGGAGCCCGTCCAGGGCCACCCGGGCCCCGTCGAAGACAGCAGCCGGGTCGAGGGCCTCGCCGTTCAGCGTCACGGTGTCCACACCCGGTGCCACCAGGTCGGCGAAGGTCGAGGCACCGGCCTGGGCGGAGCGGAACCGGATCGTGGTCAGCGACCGGAACGTCCGCGGACCGGTGTCCCCGTCGCCCCCGTCCTCGCCCCCGTCGGCCCCCTCGGGCTCGCCGACGGCGGAACGCAGGTCGAGCTCGACCTCGTAACCGTCGACGGTCAGCAGCTCGGCCCTCTTCCGGGCCTCGTCGCGGGACAGGTTTTCACCGGGCACGGGCACTCCTTCGTGACGCGCGTCATGTGTCGTGTTCGAACCCATTGATCCTTGCACGCGTCTCCGGCGGCCGGTATCCGGTTCGGACCGTGGTGGCCGGTCCGGGAATGGGAGGCCCCTCGGCGGCGTTCTCGGCCACAGCAGCAACACGCTTTTCCTGAGGAGAGAGATGTCCCCGAACACCCCCGCGAACGGCAAGACCCCGGCCGACTTCTGGTTCGACCCGCTCTGCCCGTGGGCGTGGATGACCTCCCGCTGGATCCTGGAGGTCGAGAAGGTCCGCGACATCGAGGTCCGCTGGCACGTGATGAGCCTCGCCGTCCTGAACGAGGACAAGCTGGACGAGCTGCCCGAGGAGTACCGCGACCTGCTGGAGAGCAAGGCGTGGGGCCCGGTCCGGGTCGTCATCGCAGCCCAGCAGCTCCACGGCGACGAGGTCGTCGGCCCCCTCTACACGGCCCTCGGCACCCGCTTCCACAACAACGGAGAGGGCCCCACCCGCGAGGCCGTCGTCGGCGCCCTGAAGGACGTAGGCCTGCCCGAGGAGCTGGCGGCGTACGCCGACAAGGAGACGTACGACACCGAGCTGCGCGCCTCCCACAAGGAGGGCATCGACAAGGTCGGCCAGGAGGTCGGCACCCCGGTCATCGCCGTGCCCGGCGCCGACGGCGAGCAGGTCGCCTTCTTCGGCCCCGTCGTCACCCCCGCACCCAAGGGCGAGGACGCGGCGAAGCTCTGGGACGGCACGCTGCTGGTCGCCTCCATCCCCGGCTTCTACGAGATCAAGCGGACCCGCACGCAGGGCCCGATCTTCGACTGAGCGGCCTGTCCGAGGGGCCTTCCGGTGGTCACGGGCTGGGAGCGCGGACGTGCTCCCAGCCCGCTGAACAACGCGAAGACAGCCCAGCAGGACGTCAGCGAGTGGTCGAGCCACGACCATCGGGACCTGAGTACCAGCATCAATGTCAGTGGTGGATCGTACGGTGAGGACCATGCGATTCTCACCGGAGATGATCACGATCGACTGTCCCGACCCGCAGACGCTGGCCGCCTGGTGGGCCACGGCGCTGGGGGTGGAAGGCACGCAGGACTACGGCGAGTTCGTCCTCGTCCCGGCCACCCCGCTGGTCCTCGGCTTCCAGCGGGTGCCCGAGCCCAAGACCGTCAAGAACCGGGTGCACGTCGACTTCGCGTCCCCCGACCGCCTGGCGGACGTGGAGCGTCTGGTGGGGCTGGGGGCGACGGTGATCGGCGAGCACTCCATGCACGGCCTGGTCTGGAACGTCCTGCAGGACCCGCAGGGCAACGAGTTCTGCCTGGCCGACGAGGGCACGCAGTGAGGCGTTGACGAGGGAGGCCACTGACGAGCCGAGGGGGGGCACACGGTGACGCGTTGACGCGGACGGCCACTGCCTGGCCCCGCAACGGTCGACCGCGTGGACGCCCTCCTCACCGACCTGACCGCCGCTCCGACGGTGGCCCGCACCCTCCCCCGGTCACCGCCGACCCGGCCCTCACGGACCTGGCGGCGACCCTGGACCCCGACACCCCTCACCCCGGAGGACGTGACAGGCATCCTGGCCTTCGCGGGCCTGGGGGAGGGGCCGCCGGGCGGGCCTGACGGGCTCCCGGAGAGGATGGCCACGGTGCTGTTCCTGCTGGACGCGCTGCCGGGCCGGCTGAAGGAACGGTTGCTGACGGAGTTCGTGGGGTCGGTGTTCCGGCTGCGCGCGCCGTGATCAGGTGGCCCGCGCAGCCGCCCTCCCGAAGGCTGTTGAGAAGAGGGAGATGCCGACGCCTTCGCGAGAGGTCTCGCCTGGCAAGCAGGGGAGCAACGCCTCCCACAACTACGCCGAGTTGCTGGAGAGCAGGAACGAGAGCAAGGGCTGAACGACCCCGAGCGCCTTCGGCCTCCCTCACGGAGGCCGAGGGCGCTTCGCGTCTCAGCCCCGGGGGGCCGCCGTCTCCAGCTCCGCCACCGTGCCCGACATCACCGTACGGATGTGGCGCGTCAGGTGGTCCGCCGGCCAGTCCCACCAGGCCACCGCCAGCAGGCGCGCGATGTCCGCATCCTCGTACCGGGTGCGGATCAGCCGGGCCGGGTTGCCGCCGACGATGCCGTAGGCCGGGACGTCCGAGACCACCACGGACCGCGAGCTGATGATCGCGCCGTGCCCGACGCGGACGCCCGGCATGATGACCGCCTCGTAGCCGATCCACACGTCGTTGCCGATCACCGTGTCGCCCCGGTTGGGCAGCCCCGTCAGCAGGTCGAAGTGGTCGGCCCAGGAGCCGCCCAGCGTCGGGAAGGGGAAGGTGGACGGTCCGTCCATACGGTGGTTGGCGCCGTTCATGATGAACCGTACCCCCGTGCCCAGCGCGCAGAACTTGCCGATGACCAGGCGCTCCGGACCGTAGTGGTAGAGCACGTTCCGGGTCTCGAACTCCGTGGCGTGCTCGGGGTCGTCGTAGTACGAGAACTCCCCTGCCTCGATCAGCTCCGAGGTGACCAGCGGCTTCAGCTGCACCACGCGCGGCTGGCCGGGCATCGGGTGCAGGACGGTGGGGTCGGCCGGGGCGGGGCCGGGGCTCATGGAGCGCCTCCAGGCTCGGGGGCGGGTGGACGAAAGCCATCGTGGCAGCCCGGCCGGACCGGTGCCGGGCATTTTCCGGTTCGCGGCAGGGCGGCTTCCCTCTCGCCGCACGCGGCGACGTCCTCCGCCACAGAGGCCTCCGTGCCCTCGCCGTCCGGGCCGGCGTCCCCCTCGTTCTCCAGGGCCTTCGGAACCCGGCGCAGGGTGAGGAGGCCGAGGACGGCGTGGAGGAGGGCGGCGGCGACGGCGACCACTCGGAGGCCGGTGACGAAGGCGTCCTTCGCCTGGTCGATCACCGCGGGCGCGAGGTCGGGGAGGCCGAGCGTCTCGCCGAACGTACCGGCGAGGTCAGGGCCCTGAAGGCGGAAGACGAGGACGGACAGCGAGCCGAGCAGCGCGATGCCGAGGGCGTTGCCGAGCTCGTTGCTGGTCTCGGCGATCGCGGCCGCCGACCCGGCCCGTTCGGCGGGAGCCGCGGCGACGGCCGTCTCGGCGACGAGGCTGAACGAGATGCCGTACCCGACCCCGGCGAGCACCGTGGACGCGATGTACCAGCCCACCCCGCCGGTGGACGCGACGGGCAGCAGAAGGAGCAGACCGGCGGCCACGAAGAGGTGGCACGTGACGAGCGCCGTCCGCTTGCCGATGCGCGCGACCAGCATCGGCGTCACGATGCACGTGACGGTGAGCAGCAGAGCCCCGGGGAGGGCCAGCAGCGCGGCTCGCAGGATGGGGATCCCCAGCACGGACTGGAGGTAGACCCCCGACAGGTAGGCGGTCGCCGACCACGCGGCGAGCGGCAGAAGCCCGGTGATGATCGCGACGGTGAAGACCCGGTCCCGGAACAGGCTGAAGTCGATCAGCGGATGCTCAAGGGTGAGCTGCCGTCGCACGAACCACACCAGGACGGCCAGGCCGGCCGGCCCCACGGCCGCGACGGTCGCCGACCAGCCCTCCGCGGCCAGGTGCTTGACGGCGTAGACGGTCAGCAGGAGGCCGGCCACGGACTGCACGACGCTCAGGACGTCGATGCGGCCCGTCCGCGAGGTCGCCACCTCGCGGAGCAGGAACGGGGCCAGGACCAGGAACAGCACGAGGACCGGAAGGTTGACCAGGAAGACCGAACCCCACCAGAAGTGGCTCAGCAGCTGCCCACCGACAGCCGGTCCGATCGCGAACCCGGCGGCGAAGGCGGCGGCGAAGATTCCGATCGCCTGGGCCCGCTGTCCCGGGTCCTCGAACAGTTCGCCGAGCACCGCGAGCGCCGAGGGCAGCAGCGTCGCCCCGGCCAGGCCCATGAGCGCCCGGAAGGCGATGAGCATGTCAGGGCTCGACGCGAACGCCGCTCCCAGCGAGGCCAGACCGAACAGGGCCACCCCGGTCATCAGCAGCTTCAACCGGCCGTACCGGTCACCGATGCCGCCGAAGGTGATGAGCAGGGAGCCCACGACGAATCCGTAGATGTCCAGCGCCCACAGCGCCTGTCCGGCGGTCGGCGCGAGGGCTTCGGTGACCCTCGGCATGGCCAGGAACAGCACCGAGCCGTCCATCGCGACCAGCAGAACAGGGCCGAGGATCACCGCCAGGCCGAGCCATGCCCGCAGACCGGGCTTGTGGATGTCAGTAGGTTCCTTCATGGGCACGAGCTTGGGATTCGCCGCGATGGGCAGCCATCCCCACGCCATGGGTACACCTCGCAGGGATACCCATGACCCCGTGGTGCCCTCCTACACTCGAAGCCATGGCCATGGAACTGGAGAGCCTCGGGACGTTCCTCAAGTCCCGCCGCGCCCGGGTCACACCGCAGGACATCGGACTCCGCACCTACGGCACCGCCCGCCGCGTCCCCGGACTCCGGCGGGAGGAGCTGGCCCAGCTCGCCGGGGTGAGCGTCGGCTACTACACCAGGCTGGAGCAGGACCAGGCCGGGGCCGCCTCCCGGCAGGTCCTCGACGCACTCGCCCGCATCCTCATGCTCGCCCCCGCGGAGACCGCCCACCTGCACAACCTCGCGCTCCGGCGGGCGGAACCGCGCATGGTCCGCCCTCAGCGCCAACGGCTGCATCCGCGGGTGCTCGCGCTTCTGGAGTCCCTGGGCCGCGACACCCCGGCCGTCGTCCTCGGCCGCCGGGGCGATGTGCTGGCGTGGAACCGCACCGGGCACGCCCTCACCGCCGAACACGTCGACTTCGACGCGCCGCAGGACCCCGCGCGACGACCGTCCGTCCCACGGATGTTCTTCCTCGACTCCCACACCCGTGACCTGCACGAGAACTGGGACGAACTCGCCCGGATCCATGTGGCCTACCTGCGGTTCACCGCGGGGCGGTACCCCACCGATCGCCGGCTGGCCGAGCTCATCGGTGAACTCGCCATGCGCAGCGACGACTTCGCCAGGTTGTGGGCCACCGGCGATGTCGCCGACTGCACCGTGGGCACCATGCGGATGCGCCACCCGACCGTCGGCAGGGTCAGCGTCGACTACCAGGTCTGGCTCCAGCCCGACGTCCCCGACCACCGGCTGGAGATCTACACCGCCAACGACGAGCCCTCCGCCGACGCGCTGCGTCTGCTCGCCGGCGGGCAGGGCTCAGGCCGGCACCTCCCCGAGGTCGTCCCCTCAGCCGCACCCCGGTGACCCGGGCGGTGAGGCGTCGCGCGATCCCAATCGCATCGGCTCCCCCTGCGACCAGTCCGCCGCCACGCCCCGCATCACCGGCGCGCTGTCCAGCACCGCGCTGCCCGGCGGGACGCGGCCTGGGTCCTCGAAGAACGAGGAACGTGCTGACAACCCGGTTCAGGGAAGGGGAAAGCCCCCGTGAGTCACGTCCTCGCGGGGGCTTTCCGTTCATCCGCCTGCCGAAGTGAAGGTTGAGAAGACGATCACGGGGCAGGACGTGTTGTCCGCCGGGGCGGAATCAGGGGGCGAGCAGCAGAACGTCCGCGCGCTCCTTGGCGGCGGCGTAACGCTTCGCCACGTCCTGCCAGTTGACGACCCGCCACATCGCCTCGATGAAGTCCACCTTCTGGTTCTTGTACTGAAGGTAGAAGGCGTGCTCCCAGGCGTCGAAGACCAGGATCGGGACCGAGCCCTGGCCCACGTTGCCCTGGTGGTCGTAGACCTGCTCGACGATGAGCCTGCCGCTGAGGGGCTCGTACGCGAGCACGCCCCAGCCGGAGCCCTGAGTGGTGGCCGAGGCCTTCGTCAGCTGGGACTTGAAGCCGGCGAACGTGCCGAAGGACTCGGTGATCGCTTCGGCCAGGTCACCCACACCGTCCGTCGCGAGGGGCTCGCCGCCGCCGTCGCCGGACATGTTGTGCCAGTAGATCGAGTGCAGGATGTGGCCGGAGAGGTGGAACGCGAGGTTCTTCTGGAGGCCGTTGATCGCACCCCAGGCCTCCTTGTCGCGGGCCTCTTCCAGCTGCTCCAGGGTGTCGTTCGCGCCCTTGACGTAGGCGGCGTGGTGCTTGTCGTGGTGCAGCTCGATGATCTGCGGATTGATGACCGGTTCGAGCGCCGCGTAGTCGTACGGGAGTTCCGGGAGCGTGTACGTGGCCATGATGCGAGCCCTCCGACTGCTGGGAATGCCGTTCAGTTGTTATTGCAACCTATATGCAGGAGCAGGCTAGCAGCAGGAAGGTTCACGAAGTGATCAGCCCTTCGGCCTAGGTCCTGAGGCGCAGAGGGCGGGGAAGCGCGTACGCGGGCGCCTCCGGCCTGACCTGACGCGCCCGCGTGCGTATGTCCGTCGGCTCAGTGGCTGGGGTCGCTGCCCTTCCGCTCCTCCGGGTCGACACCCGTGTGGGCGGACGCGTCCTTCTCGCCGCTGGGGCGCCGGGACTTGCCGCGGCGGCCGGTCCCGTGCATGTCGGAGTCCCCGCCGCGGTCCTCCCCGCGGCTCGTCGAGCTCTCCGTCGTGGTGCCTTCCAGGGAGGCGCGCTTCTCCTCCTCGGACGGCTTCTTGCGTGGTCTGTCCGAGTCGGGGGCGTACGTGCCGGGGTTGAAGGAGCGGTGCGCGCTGGGGTTGGGCTGCTGCGACGTCTCGTCGACGTCGGGGGCCCAGCCGTGCTGTCCCTCGCCCTTGAATCTGCTCGGCCCCTCGCCGTGCCGGGGCGGCTTCTTCGACATGGTGGGCCTCTCGTTCTCGTCGGGTGTCCTATTATCCTCCCTTTTCTTGTTATAAAGGCGTTCTGTCTTCTTGCCTGCCTCTTTTCCCGCGCGCGAGCACCCGTGTCGCGAGCATCCATGTTTGGACGCCGCTTCCGGGGGGACCCGGCCAAGCAGCCGGGCGGCTCGGGGTCGGGGACCGCAGGTGCGTCGCTCGCCGCCCGCCCCACCGACCAGGAGGACTTGATGGCACCCCCCAACGCCCCCGAGGCGCCGGACGGCCCGGACCGCGGCCGCGACCCGAAGCTGGCCCTGCCGGTCGCGGACGCGGCGGGCTGGGGCCCGCTCGACGTCCGCGCCGTCGACACCGTCCGGCTGCTGGCCGCCGACGCCGTGCAGAAGGCGGGCCACGGCCACCCGGGTACCGCGATGAGCCTGGCGCCGCTCGCGTACCTGCTCTTCCAGCAGGTCATGCGCCACGACCCGGCCGACGACCAGTGGCTCGGCCGGGACCGCTTCGTACTCTCCTGCGGGCACTCCAGCCTCACCCTCTACATCCAGCTGTACCTGAGCGGTTACGGCATGGAGCTGGACGACCTGAAGGCGCTGCGCACCTGGGGCTCCAGCACCCCCGGCCACCCGGAGTACCGCCACACCCGCGGCGTCGAGATCACCACCGGGCCGCTCGGCCAGGGGCTGGCCTCCGCCGTCGGCATGGCCATGGCGGCCCGCCGGGAGCGCGGCCTCCTCGACCCCGACGCACCGGCCGGCACCAGTCCCTTCGACCACCACGTGTACGTCGTCGCCTCCGACGGCGACCTGATGGAAGGCGTCACGTCCGAGGCCAGTTCGCTGGCCGGGCACCAGGAACTCGGGAACCTCGTCGTCTTCTACGACTCCAACCACATCTCCATCGAGGACGACACCGACATCGCCTTCAGCGAGGACGTGACCGCCCGCTACGCCGCGTACGGCTGGCACGTCCAGACGGTCGACTTCACCCGGACCGGCGACTACGTGGAGGACGTCGACGCCCTGCTCGCCGCCGTCGAAGCGGCGAAGAACGAGAGCGGCCGCCCGTCCCTGATCCTGCTGCGCACGATCATCGGCTGGCCCGCGCCCACCAAGCAGAACACCGGCAAGGCCCACGGCTCCGCGCTCGGCGGCGACGAGGTCGCCGCCACCAAGAAGCTGCTCGGCTTCGACCCGGACGCCGACTTCACCGTCGAGGACGACGTACTGAAGCACGCCCGTGCGGTGCGGGAACGGGGCGCCGAGGCCCACCGCGCCTGGGAGCCCCGCTACCAGGAGTGGCGCACGGCCCACCCCGAGCGAGCCGCACTCCTGGACCGGTTGCTGGGGCAGGAGTTCCCCGACGGCTGGACCGACAGCCTCCCCGTCTTCGAGGCCGACCCCAAGGGAATCGCCACCCGCAAGGCCTCCGGCGACGTGCTGAGCGCGCTGGCGCCCGTGCTCCCCGAGCTGTGGGGCGGCTCGGCCGACCTCGCGGGCAGCAACAACACCACCATGGAGGGCGAGCCGTCCTTCGTGCCCGAGGGGAAGCAGACCGGTGAGTTCCCCGGCCACCCCTACGGCCGCACGCTCCACTTCGGCATCCGCGAGCACGCCATGGGCGCGATCCTCAACGGCATCGCGCTCCAGAGCCTCACCCGCCCCTACGGCGGTACGTTCCTGATCTTCAGCGACTACATGCGCCCGGCCGTCCGCCTCGCCGCCCTGATGAAGCTTCCGGTCACCTACGTCTGGACCCACGACTCCATCGGCCTCGGCGAGGACGGCCCCACCCACCAGCCCGTCGAGCAGCTGGCCGCCCTCCGCGCGATCCCCGGCCTCGACGTCGTACGGCCCGCCGACGCGAACGAGACCTCCGTCTGCTGGCGCACCGTCCTGGAGCACCACGACCGCCCCGCCGGCCTCGCCCTCACCCGGCAGCCGCTGCCCGTCCTGGAGCGGGGCGAGAGCGAAGGCGCGTACGCCCCCGCCTCCGGAGCCGCCCGTGGCGGCTACGTACTCGCCGACAGCCGCAAGGAGACGCCCGACGTCATCCTCATCGGCACCGGCTCCGAGGTCCACATCGCTCTGGAGGCCCGCGAGTTGCTGGCCGCCGAGGGCCACGACGCGCGGGTGGTCTCCCTGCCCTGCCGCGAGTGGTTCGCCGACCAGCCGTACGCGTACCAGGACGAGGTCCTGCCGCCCGGCGTACGGGCCCGGGTCAGCGTCGAGGCGGCCGTCGCCCAGGGCTGGCGGGACGTCGTCGGCGACGCGGGCCGCATGGTCAGCCTGGAGCACTTCGGCGCCTCGGCCGCCTACGAGCGCCTGTACGAGGAGTTCGGCATCACCCCGCGCGCGGTGGCCGACGCCGCCGTGGCGAGCATGCGCGCGGCGGCGGGCCCGGTCCGGCCCGGCGGGGAGCGTCACGGCGCCACCCCGACCGAGGGCGGTACCGCCGACGCCGGTTAGACCACCGCCTCCCCAAGAGCCACCACCTGTCGCGTCACCACGAAGAGGAGCCACATGTCCCCCGCACGCACCCCCCGCTACACCGTCCCCGGCCTCGGCGTCGACGAGGGCCGCCAGGTCATCGACCTCCTGACGCTGCGCCTGCACGCGCTCAACGACCTCGCCCTGACCCTCAAGCACATCCACTGGAACGTGGTCGGGCCGCACTTCATCGCCGTCCACGAGATGCTCGACCCGCAGACCGCCGCCGTACGGGACATGGCCGACGCGGCCGCCGAGCGCATCTCGGCCCTCGGCGGCGAGCCGCTGGGCACGCCGGGCGCCCTGGTCAAGGAGCGCACCTGGGACGACTACAGCGTCGGCCGCGCCGACGCCATCGCCCACCTCGGCGCCCTGGACCTGGTCTACACGGGGATCATCGAGGACCACCGTGCGGTGGTCGAGAAGGCCGGAGAGATCGACCCCGTCACCGAGGACCTGCTCATCGAGCACCTGCGCGGCCTGGAGCAGTTCCAGTGGTTCGTCCGCGCCCACCTGGAGAGCAGCTCCGGCTCCCTGTCGAACGCCGGTGCCGACACCGAGGAGGCGGCGGCCGAGGCCGCGTCACCGAAGCGCGCGACCGCCAAGCGCACCCCGGCGAAGAAGACCGCACTGCCCGCCCCCGCCAAGAAGACGGCGGCCAAGAAGACCGCGAAGAAGACGGCGAGCAAGCGCACCACGCGCTGAACACCGCTCGCTGCGCGCTGAACCGAACGCGCCGAACACTGCTCGCGGGTCACCGGCCATGAGGTCGTGGCCGGTGACCCGGCCCTCCGGCGCCACTCGGCCCTCCGGCCCCGACCTCACACTTGGTCATAATGCGCGGGTGAACAAAGCTCCTCTGCCCCTGCCCGCAGAGCACATACCCCCCGGCACCGCCGACTGGCGGACCCCCGACGCCGAGGGCTGGCTCGCCGCCGTTCCGGCCGGGTGGGCGCGCCCTCTGTGGGCGGTACTGGCCCTGGCCTTCTCGATGGTCTGGTCCCTGGAGGCGTCCCCCACCCCCGCCTGTACCTCCGCCGAGCCGTGCGGCACCGACTGGTAGGGGCTCGGGACGGCCGTGGTGCTGGTCGTGACCCTGTGCTGGGTGCGGCGGCAGCCCCGGCTCGCCCTGGTGGGGCTGACGGCCGGGGTGGTGGGGTTCGCCGCGGAAGGCGGGGTCACGGAGTCGTTCGCGGAGCCGTACGTCCTCGCCCATCTCGTGGCCGTCGCATTCACCGCCGCCGGGATCGTCCACCGACTGGCCCTCGCCGGCCGGCAGCGGGCGCTGGCCCTGGAGGCGGCAGGGCCGGCGGCGGGGCCCCTGCCCGCTGCCGTGGCTGATCTCGGCGGTGGCGACGGCGCTCACCTGGCGGATCACCGCCGACCGCGACGGACTCTGGGTGACCGGGGCGTGGCGCGTGCGGCGGGTCGAGTGGGGCGCGATCACCGCCGTACGCCACTCCGAGGACGTCATCAGCGTCGGCACGGGCAAGGACCACCCCGACGTCGAGTTGTCGCCCACCGGCTGGGCGTGGCTGGAGCGCCGCTTTGGCCGCGATCCGTACGCGGTGCGCGCCGCCGACGAGGTGGGGGCGCTGCTGCTCCACCCGGAGCTGCGGCCGGCCGAGGAGGCGCCGACGGCACGACAGGGCACGCCGGTCGGGCCGCCGCTGGTGGCCGTGTCGGTGCTGTGGGGTGCGGCGGTGCTGCTTCTGCTGTGACCGGACGGTCGCGCCGTCCGGTCACAGCAGCGGGCGACTACTTCCGCTGTGCGGGGATCTCCACCGCGTCCTCACCCCGGCGCCGCCGCTGACGCACGACACCGACGCCGATCAGCACCGCCGTCAGCGCCCCCGTGGCCAGTAGCTGGTCGCGGGTGTCCGGCTGGCGCAGCATCAGCAGGAAGATGCCCGCCATGCCCGCCAGGGCGACGATCGTGAGGACCGGGAAGAGCCACATCCGGACGACCAGCTTCTCGGGCGACTCGCGCTCGGTGCGGCGGCGCAGGACCAGCTGGGAGACGGCGATGAAGATCCAGACCACCAGGATCACCGCGCCGATCATGTTCAGCAGCCAGGGGAAGACGTCGTCCGGCCGCCAGTAGCTGAGCAGCACGCACAGGAAGCCGAACAGCGAGGAGAACAGCACCGCGTTGCGCGGCACCCCGGAGGAGATCCTGCCGAGCACGGCCGGTCCCTGGCCCCGGGCGACCAGGGACCGGGCCATCCGCGAGGCGCCGTAGATGTTGGCGTTCATCGCGGAGAGCAGGGCGATGAGGATGACCACGTTCATGATCTGCGCGGCACCGCCGATGCCGAGGTGGTCGAGCATCGCGTAGAAGGGGCCGACCTCGGCGACCTTCGGGTTGTCCCAGGGGACCAGGGTGACGATGACGGCCATCGAGCCGATGTAGAAGACCGCGATGCGCCACATCGCCGTACGGACCGCCTTCGCGACGCCCTGCACAGGGTTCTCCGACTCGGCGGCGGCGATGGTGACGGTCTCCAGACCGCCGTACGCGAAGACGGAGGCGAGCAGCCCGATGATGAAGCCGTCCATGCCCTTGGGCAGGAAGCCCCCGTCGCCGGTGAGGTTGGTCAGGCCGGGCGCGTCCGTGTCCGGGAGCACGCCGAGGATCGCCAGCAGACCGAGCACCAGGAACAGGGTGATCGCGATGACCTTCAGGGCGGCGAACCAGAACTCGAACTCGCCGAAGTTCTTCACGGCCGCCAGGTTGGTCCCCAGGAAGACCACCATGAACAGGGCGACCCAGGCCCACTCGGGCGTCCCGGGCAGCCAGCCGCTGACGATCTGGGCCGCTCCGATGCCCTCCAGGCCGACGGCGACGCAGAGCAGGAACCAGAAGGACCAGCCCGCGGTGAACCCGGCCCAGGGGCCGATCGCCCGTTCCGCGTGCACGGAGAAGGAGCCGGAGGCCGGGTTGGCGGCCGACATCTCGCCGAGCATGCGCATCACCATCATGACGAGCAGCCCGGAGAGCGCGTACGCGACGACGATCGAGGGTCCGGCGGCGGCGATCCCGGCCCCGGAGCCCACGAAGAGCCCGGCCCCGATGACCCCGCCGAGGGCGATCATCGAGAGGTGCCGCTGTTTGAGACCGTGGGTGAGCGCGGAGTCCGTCGAGGCTCCGGTGGGGGCCGCGGAGTCAGCGGTGGGGGGAGACACGGAGGTCCGAGACATGGACAAGCTCTGTTCGCTAGCTGAGGCGGGGGACGAATTCACAGTCTGAGCATCCGCACCGCTCACACGGCACGAGTGTCCGCTATACGGGCACGAGGCTCACGCAAGGTGCACACGCGCCTACCGGCCGGGAAGAGCCGAGTTCTTACGCTCCCGCCGCTGACGCCCCACCGCCACCATCAGCACCAGCGCCGTCGCCCCCGCCGACCACAGCACCTGCGACCGCGCGTCGGCGTCGGTCAGCATCAGCAGCAGCACCCCCAGCAGCCCGGCCAGCGTGAGCCAGGTCAGATACGGGAAGCACCACATCCGCAGCGTGAGCGCCCCCGGCGCCTCCCGCTCCAGCCGGGCGCGCAGCCGCAGTTGGGAGGCGGCGATCAGCGCCCAGACGAACAGGAGCACCGCGCCGACGGAGTTGAGCATGTAGAGGAACACGGTGTCCGGCCAGAGCAGATTGAGCAGTACGGAGACGAAACCGAAGGTCACCGAGGCCAGCACCGCCCGCCGGGGCACCCCGCCCGGCTTCCCTCGGGAGCCACCCGACACCTTCAGCAGCCCACGCGGCGCCTCCCCGCGCTCCGCCAGCGAGAACACCATGCGCGACGATCCGTACAGATTGGCGTTGAGCGCCGAGAGCAGCGCCACGAACACCACGATGTTCATGGTCTGCCCGGCGGACGGTACCCCGATCGAGTCCAGCACCTTCACATACGGGCTCAGCCCGGCCTGCTGGGCGGTCCACGGCAGCACGGTCACGATGACCAGCATCGAGCCGACGTAGAAGAAGAGGATGCGTACCACCGCGCTGCGCACCGCGCGCCCCACCGCGCGGGCCGGGTCGTCCGTCTCGGCGGCGGCGATGGTGACGACCTCCAGGCCGCCGAAGGCGAAGACCACGGTCAGGACGCCGGAGACGACCCCGCCCCAGCCGTTCGGCAGGAAGCCCCCCTGGCCGGTCAGGTTGGTCATCCCCACCGGATCGGTGTCGGGGAGCCACCCGAGGACGGCCAGCACCCCGAGCCCCAGGAAGACGACGATCGCGCCGACCTTCAAGGAGGCGAACCAGAACTCGAACTCGCCGAAGTTCCTCACCGCCGTCAGGTTGGCTGCGGTGAACACCACCATGAACAGCAGCACCCACACCCACGGTTCGACCGCCGGAACCCACCCGTGGGCGATCTGCGCGGCGGCCGTCGCCTCCACGGCGAGGACCACGACCAGCAGGAACCAGTACAGCCAGCCGACGCTGAACCCGGCCCACCGCCCGAGCGCCCGTTCCGCGTGCACGGAGAAGGAGCCGGAGGCGGGCATCGCGGCGGACATCTCGCCCAGCATCCGCATGACCAGCATCGTGAGCGCCCCCGCGATCAGGTACGAGACGACGATGGCGGGCCCCGCCACCGCGATGCCCGCGCCCGAGCCGACGAACAGCCCGGCCCCGATCACCCCGCCGAGCCCGAGCATCGTGAGGTGACGCTGTTTCAGCCCGTGTTCGAGGGGCTCTGCGGGGGTCGTGGGAGCCCCGGACGGGGTGGGGGAAGCCTCGTGCATGGCGTGCGGGTCACTCTCGGATCATTTATGGGGAACCTACAGTCTGCGGCCGCGGTCCCCCTCCCGCCAAAACGGACCACCTGCCGCCCCACCTCAGTGACGAGCATCACGCCCAGCGGTGATTGCGCGGGGACCTTTGTGTGAATCCCACCAACCCGTCAACCACCGCTTTGTGGGCGGCTGATGGTGATCGGTCGTTCACCGCTGGGCTAACGTCGGCAGCAGTCCCACCCCACCTGCCTGGCGGAGCCGTCCCAGCCCGCCTGCCCTCACCCGCGGAGTCCCGATGAGCACTGTTGCCGCCCCCGTCCGTTCCGGAGCGGTCCTCGCCGACCTGCTGCCCGCAGCCCGGCACCGCTACGCCGTCGACGCGGCCCTCGTGCTGGGCGGTGCCGCCCTCACCGGCATCGCGGCGCAGATCGCCGTCCCGGTCCCGGGCTCCCCGGTCCCCGTCACCGGTCAGACCTTCGCGGCGCTCCTCATCGGCACCGCGCTCGGCGCCCGCCGCGGCTTCCTCTCCCTCGCGGTGTACGCGCTCGTCGGCATGGCCGGCATGCCGTGGTTCGCCGAGGGCACCTCGGGCTACGCGATGCCGTCCCTCGGCTACATCCTCGGGATGCTGCTCGCCGCCACAGTCGTCGGTGCCCTCGCCCGTCGCGGCGGCGACCGCTCGGTGCTCCGCACGGCGGGCACGATGGTGATCGGCTCCGCGATCATCTACGCCGTCGGCGTGCCCTACCTGGCGCTCGCCACCGGCATGTCCCTGAGCGCCGCCGTCGCGGCCGGACTCACCCCGTTCCTGATCGGCGACGCGCTCAAGGCGGCCCTGGCGATGGGCGCACTGCCCGCCTCCTGGAAGCTCCTGGGCCGCCGAGGCTGAGCGCGCGGCCGCCCCGATCGCCCGCAGCGGCGCCACCAGCCGCGTACGCCCTCGGGCGTGGCGGCCTCCACCAGCCGGTCGGGCCCGGTGAACGTGACATCTCCCGTCACGTATGGCACGTGCGTGTCACTCGGCGGGAGTCACCGCCTTGCGGCTGCGCGCCTCGCGGAGAGGGCGGCCACATAGCTGCCCTTCTCCAGGATCGAGCCCTTCGGGGAAGAACCCGCCGGAGTCCGTCAGATGCGCGAGCCCCGAGCCGGGGTTGTCCGAACCGGGCAGGAACCCGAAGACGGCGAGCAGACCGACGACCACGAACGCGGCGATAGCCACGACCTTGATCCCGGCGAACCAGAACTCGAACTCGCCGCAACTGCCCACCGAGACCAGGTTGGTGGCGGTCGGCACGACCATTACGATCAGCGCCCGGGCCCACTGCGGGACGCCCGGGATCCAGCTCTCCAGGATCTTGGCGCCGGCCGTGGCCTCGACGGCGAGCACCACGACCCAGAAGAACCAGTAGAGCCCCGCCGACCGCTACCCCGCGAAGTCCGTGCCACACTTCGCACCATGCGCGTGTACCTCGGATCCGACCATGCCGGTTACGAACTCAAGAACCACCTCGTCGAGTGGCTCGGTGCCCACGGGCACGAGGCCGTCGACTGCGGTCCCCACATCTACGACGCCCAGGACGACTATCCGCCGTTCTGCCTGCGTGCCGCCGAGAAGACGGCCGCGGACCCGGACAGCCTCGGCATCGTGATCGGCGGCTCCGGCAACGGCGAGCAGATCGCCGCCAACAAGGTCAAGGGCGTCCGCGCCGCTTTGGCCTGGAGCGAGCAGACCGCCGCCCTTGGTCGTGAGCACAACAACGCCAACGTCGTCGCGATCGGCGGCCGGATGCACACGGTGGAGGAGTCCACGAAGTTCGTCGAGATCTTCCTCTCCACGCCGTACTCGGACGAGGAGCGTCACACGCGCCGCATCGAGATGCTCTCGGCTTACGAGACCACCGGCGAGCTCCCCCCGATCCCGGCCCACCACCCGCAGCAGGGCTGACCCCGCCGCCCACACCACCTGTGCCGCCGGGCCCGTACCCGGCGGCACGGCCATGTCGCCCGCCCTTCTACCGGATCCCACAGGGAGCAGCCCGCCGTGCCCGAGGGACATACGATCCACCGCCTCGCCCAGGACCACGCCGAGCGGTTCGTGGGCGGACCGGTCCGGGTGAGCAGCCCGCAGGGCACGTTCTGCGACAGTGCGGCCCTCCTCGACGGGCACACCCTCACCACCACCGACGCCCACGGCAAGCACCTCTTCCTGGGCTTCGGCTCCACCGGCTGGGTCCACATCCACCTCGGACTCTTCGGCAAGCTCGGCTTCGGCACCGCCCCGCCCCCGCCGCCCACCGACACCGTCCGCCTCCGCCTGGTCAACGCGGCCCACCACGCCGACCTGCGCGGCCCCACCACCTGCGCCCTGATCACCGAGCCCGAGAAGCGCGCGATACACGAGCGCCTGGGCCCGGACCCGCTCCGCGGCGACGAGGACGGGGAGCGCGCCTGGCAGCGGATCTCCCGCAGCCGGACCACGGTCGCCGCGCTCCTGATGGACCAGAAGGTCATCGCGGGCGTCGGCAACGTCTACCGGGCCGAGGTCCTCTTCCGCCACGGCATCGACCCGTACCGCGCGGGCAAGGACCTCACCCGCGCCGAGTGGGACGCGATCTGGGCGGACCTGGTGGAGCTGATGCACGAGGGCGTGCGGCACAACCGGATCGACACCGTCCGTCCGGAGCACCTACCCGAGGCGATGGGCCGCCCGCCCCGCAAGGACGACCACGGCGGCGAGGTATACGTCTATCGCCGGGCCAACCTGCCCTGCCACATCTGCGAGAGCGAGATCCGGACGGCGGACCTCGCCGCCCGCAACCTCTTCTGGTGCCCGCGCTGCCAGGACCCGGGTCCGGCACCTGACACCTCACCGGCACCTCGTACCCGGTCGTCTCAGAACCCGTGCGGCAACCACGGCTCCACATGCCACGAGAACGCCGAGGAGACCTCCTCCACCGCTCCCGGCCGCACCTCCCGTACCCGTCCCGCCGCCGCGAGCGAGGTGAACGACACCCCGCCCAGATAGGCGGCGCCCAGCTCCCGTACCGACAGCTCCAGATCCGGCGCGCGATCCGGCGCACGCCGGCACGAGGCAGCGCCTTTCGCGTCCGCCACCAGGTGCCAGCGCCCCGCGTTCCACGGGCAGAAGTCGTCCGCCACCTCCAGCACCACATCCACCGGCGTCCGGTACGCGCGCGCCTCCAACGCCGCCCCCATCTCCACCAGCCGTACGTAGAGCGCGTCCTGCACCCGCGCCTCGCACCGCCGCACGTCCGACACCAGCTGCATCAACGGCTCGTCCACCGGCCGCGAGCCCGCCTCCACGGACGACGTCAGGTCGATGCCGAACAGGAACCGCCACAGTGCCGCGTACGACGCCGGATCCAGCGCTCCCAGGTCCCGGAGCGCCACCGTCCCCTTCGGCCCCGCCCGGTCCCAGTCGGGCCGCACCCGGAACGTGGCGTACCCCAGCACATCCCCGTCCCGCTCGGCCAGCACGCACTGCAACGGCGAGGCGCCCGCCCGGTCCTTCTCCGTGTCGATCACCGCGGCCTGCTCCCACTTCGGCTGCCGCACCGGCGTGCCCGGACGCTCCGCGGCGAGCCGCCCGTACACTTCCTCGCACGCGGGCAGGGCCGCCACCGGTTCCGTGTACCGCACCCGCACCTCGTCGGTGCCCGGCGGCAGATCGAGCTGTACGCGGGCGGTGTCGACGTCCAGGCTCATGGCCCGGGTCGCGGCCCCGTACCCGAAGCGCCCGTAGATGGCCGGTTCCGAGGCCGTCAGCACGGCGAGCGGCTCGCCCCAGGAACGTACGTCGTCCAGCTGGCGTCGCATCATCGTCCGCAGCAGCCCGCGCCGCCGGTGCGTCCCCGCGACGCTCACCGCCGTCACCCCCGCCGCGTTCACCGCCGCCCCGCCGGGCACGGTCAGCCGGAAGCTGTAGGCCCCCGCCGTACCGACGCACACCTCCCCGTCCCACAGGCCGATGGACCGGTCGTGCTCGGTCAGCTCCTGCCAGAGCGCACGCGACTCCGGGGCGCTCAGCACACCCCCGAAGGCACGCTCCAGACAGGCGAACCAGGAGTCCCATTCAGCAGGTCGCAGCACACGGAGTTCTGAAGTCATATGCCATCCCTACCAGGGTGAGCGGAAGCGGACGACCCGATTTCGCGCGCATCGTCACCGGGGTCCCCCTGCACCGGAGGCGTCCGGATGGATAGGGTCCCGGCAATGGCCCGTCGCGGAGGAGTGGACGACTTCTGGGCCCGGTGGCGCAGATCGGCGCACCGGGCCCGCATCGGGCTGCGCAGATCCGGGGTGGACTACTTCCGGGGCGACGGCTCCGACTGGATCGCGATGGCCGGTCTGCTGCTGACGATTCCGGCCATCACCTTCGCCACCATGGCCAGCCCGGTCTGGATCGACCCGGCCGCCCTCGCCCTGCCCATCGTCGCGGGCGGCCTCCTGTTGCGCCCCGCCAGCCTGCTCGGTCTGTACGCCACGGCCGCCGGCGCCCTGATCGTGGAGGCGCTCACCCTCGGCCCGTACCTGGACGGCCCGGCCAGGGTCACCCCGGGCACCGTGCTCGTGGTCGCCGCCTGCGGGTTCTTCGGGTTGATCCTCGCCCAGTTCCGGGCCAGGGTCGGCGTGCCCTGGCGGCGCGGCGGCACCATGCTCTTCGACCTGCGAGAACGCATCCGGGTGCAGAGCGCCCTGCCCCGGCTGCCCCAGGGCTGGCACCGCGAGATGGCCCTGCGCCCGGCCGGCGGCCAGTCCTTCTCCGGGGACTTCGTCGTCGCGGCCCGCACCCACGGCGGCCGGACGCTGGAGGTCGTCCTCACCGACGTCTCCGGCAAGGGCATGGACGCGGGATCCCGGGCCCTGCTGCTCTCCGGCGCCTTCGGTGGCTTGCTCGGCTCGCTGCCGCCGCACGGCTTCCTCGCCGCCGCCAACGGCTATCTGCTGCGGCAGGACTGGGACGAGGGGTTCGCGACCTCGATCCACCTGGTGCTGGACCTGGACTCCGGCGACTACGAGATCTTCTCGGCCGGTCATCCGCCCGCGCTCCAGCTGCACTCGGGCAGCGGGCAGTGGGAGGAGAAGTCGGGAGAGGGGCCGCTGCTCGGCGTCTACGACGGGGCCGAGTTCGACGCGGTGAAGGGTTCGCTAGCCCCGGGCGACGTGCTGATGCTCTTCACGGACGGACTGGTGGAGGCGTCCGACCGGGACATCGCCGAGGGGATCGACCGGCTGACCGGCGAGGCCGACCGCTATGTCTCCACCGGCTTCGAGGGCGCGGCCTGGCATCTGATCGAGGCCTGCGCCAAGGACGTCAACGACGACCGGGCGCTGCTGCTGCTCTCGCGTCGGCACTGAGGGAGCACGCGTCAACGGAGAGGTGCCCATCACCCGCGAGTGATCATGTGGTGCTCGTCACTCACGGGTGCGGCACGAGGACACCTCTCCGCTTCCGTTCAGACCGACACCGGGATCTGATCCTGATCCTTGTCGCCACCGTTCTGCCCGTCGCGTCCGCCGGGGAGGATCCTGGCCAGCCAGTGCGAGCGCCCGGCCGCCAGGGGTGCGAGGACGGCGAGCAGCAGCACATAGCCGGCGATGAACGGCGAGAGCCGCTCGTCCAGCCCAGCGCCCGCCGCCATCGTGGCCAGGATGAGCGCGAACTCGCCCCGGGCCACCAGCGTGGTGGCGATGTTGGCCGTGGCCTGCGCGCCGAAGCTGTAGATCCTGGAGGCCGCGAGACCCGCGGCCAGGTTCATCGCGAGCGTCAGGACGACGGCCGCCAGCACCGGCCAGAGGACGCTCAGGAGGTCGCCCGGGTCGATGGAGAGACCGAAGGCGAAGAAGAAGATCGCGCCGAACGCGTCCCGCAGCGGGTGGACCAGCTTGAGGATGCGCTCGCCGGACGTGGTCGAGCCGAGCATCAGACCGACCATGAAGGCACCGATCGCGTCGGCGACGCCGAACATCTCGGAGACTCCGGCGACGAACACCGCGGCACCGAGGAAGGAGATGACGAGGAGCTCGTCGTCCTTGGTGTTCATCAGCTTGCCGATGAGCTTCGTCCCGAACCGGGCGGCCAGGGCGAGCAGCAGCAGGAAGCCGAAGGCCTTGCCGCCGTCGACGAGCATCGCCGAGAGGCTGTCCGCGCCGGACAGGATCGGCTGGAGAGCCGCGAGGTAGAGGGCGAGG
Organism: Streptomyces sp. CB00316; assembly: GCF_001905595.1. Taxonomy (GTDB): domain Bacteria; phylum Actinomycetota; class Actinomycetes; order Streptomycetales; family Streptomycetaceae; genus Streptomyces. The sequence continues at coordinate 456,111 of NZ_LIXI01000001.1, forward strand.
AAGACGTCCTCGACGACGATGATGCCGAGGATCGGCCGGGTCTCCGGGTTACCGATACGCCCCAGGTCCACCAGGATCTTGGTCACGATGGCGGACGAGGATATGCCGAGCACACCGGCGAGGACGAGGGCCTCCGACGTACCCCAGCCGAGCGCGAGACCGAAGCCGAGCCCGGCTCCCACGTTCAGGGCCAGATAGGTCCCGCCCGCGATGGCCATCTTGCGGCCACCCGACTTGAGGTCGTCCGTGTGGAACTCGAGCCCCAGGTAGAAGAGCAGGAGGACGAGTCCCAGCGCGGAGAGCATCTCCAGGTCGTGCGGGTTGGAGAGGAGCGTGTAACCGGGGGTGTGGGGGCCGAGAAGGATGCCGGCCAGGATGAACAGGGGGATCGTGGGCAGCCCGATGCGGCCGCCGAGGCGGGCGAGGACGGCAGCGGCCAGGAAGGCGCCGCCCATGGCGAGGAGGGTGTCTGCGTGTCCGATGAGCCAGTTCCTTCGGGAGTAGGTCAAGAGGGCGTCAAGAAACCATCAGTAATTAGTTTACCGAACGATTAATCGTGCAAACGGTGAGGCCGTCATATTGTCAGCTTTGGGCTGTTTCGGAACGGCGGCCCTAACCGGCAACACCGCAGGCCGGAGGGGGTGCTGACGCGCCGCCGTAGAGTCGGGCCATGTCCGGCAACCATCTGAACCTGGCCCAGGTCGAGGCTCTGGCCCGCGAGGCCCATGCGACGCAGACCGACAAGGCGGGCCGCCCCTACACGGAACACCTGGCAGCGGTGGCCGAGGGCGTACGGGTGCGCGGCGGCAGCGACCGGCAGATCGCCGCGGCCTGGCTGCACGACGCGATCGAGGACGGTGCGCTCTCCGCACGGTGGCTGGCGGAGGCCGCGCTGCCGCAGGAGGTCAAGGACATGGTCCTGGCCGTCACCAAGCGGCCGGGCGAGGAACTGCCCGCGTACACCCGGCGGATCCTCGCCACCCCGGGCGCGCTGCTCGTCAAGGAGGCGGATCTGGCCCACAACGCGGATCCGGCCCGCCTCGCGGTCCTGGAGGAGCCGACCCGTACCCGGCTGACGGCGAAGTATGCGCAGGTGCGGGGGCTGTTGGGGCTGACCGGAACAGAATCACCCTCCGACCGAAAGGATTCGGCCAACCCGGAAACGCAGTGATCCACCCGCGGCCGCCGCCACGGGTGGATCGAAAAGCAGGAGAGCGAGCAGAGGAACGGGTTCAGCGCTTCGCCGGATCCTTCCGGAACGCCCACTTCATGTCCGGTTCGGTGGCGAACTTCAGGGTCCGGGCCACCGGCGGCGAGCACATGAGCGTCACCGCGCCCGCGGCCACGACCGAGACGATCACCAGGCCGACGGGGCCGGAGAGCCAGGTGTGCCGGTCGAACAGGCCCGTGTACACGGCACCCTTGATCAGGAAGCCGTGGAGCAGATAGCCGCAGATCGTCCCGGCGCCCAGCGCCGTGAACCACATCTTCCGGCGCGGTACCCATGCCAGGAAACCGATGGTCAGCGCCAGGGCGCAGCCGAACAGGGCCAGGGACATCACCGCACCCGACCACCACGGAGCGTCCATCTCCTGGGCGCTGTTGGCGCGGTAGAGCCAGCCGAGCTGCATGCGCGGGGCGATCCAGTACGCGAACAGCAGCGCGCCCGCGAACAGCGGCAGGGCGAGCAGTCGCACCTCGCGGCGCCGGACCAGCTGGAAGTGTTCGGGCTTCATCAGCAGACCGAGGACGAAGAACGGCAGGAACTGGAAGACCCGCTGCAGATCCAGGTCGTCGCCGATGTCGGGGGAGATCGAGGCCAGCATCGCGATGGCGAGCGCCACCGGCAGCGGGTGGCGCAGGGTGCGCCAGACCGGCGTGGTGACCCGCCAGATGAACAGGGCGATCAGGAACCACGTCAGGTACAGCGGGTCGACCAGGCTGATGGAGGTGTCGGGTGCGTCGTCCACGTACCGTTTGAAGAGCGAATAGGCCGTCTCGAACAGCACGTACGGCACGGCGACCCCGGTGATCAGGCGCTTCACCTTGGGCGCGGACATGTCGAACGTACGGGAGAAGTAGCCGGAGATGAGGATGAAGGCCGGCATGTGGAACGTGTACACGATCATGTAGAGCGCCCGGGCGGCCCGGCTGCCGTCCATCACCGGTTCCCAGGCGTGCGCCACCGCGACCAGGACGATGGCCAGGTACTTCACGTTGTCGAAGTAGGGATCACGCCGCTGCGGCGCTGTCGGCGGCGCTCCGGTGCGGGTCGGGGCGGCGGTCGTGGGGGCGGGTGTCTGCTCGCGTCCGGGCTCCGGCTCCCGGGTCACCGGGGGGAGCGGGGCCCTTGTGAATACGCTCGGAGCTTGGAACATCTGAGGCACCTTAGACCCGTCGATTGCCGCGCGTAAAACCGCGTTGAGATATCGCGTGTTCCCCTTCATTCGCAGGTGAATCAGTCGAACACTGCCCGCTATGACACGCTTGATCCCGCTTAAACAGGGCATATCGGCGGGGAGTTGGGCGAGTGAATTACGTTGCGCCTGGCGGCTCGAATTCCCTGTGAACGACCTGTGGGGATAGGGAAACGGTCGCCGTGGCCGGAGTCGGCGAATATGTGGCCCCACGGATTACGCGGCGGAAGTGCGGGTGTCCGGCGTGGAGCCCCGGTGAGCTGGGCAGGATGGCGGGATCCCGTCAGTGTGATCCGTCACCCGGCAGCAGACACCGGGGAGTTGGTGGCACGATGGGTGCGACGGGGCGCGCAGTGGTGCACGTTTCCGGGCCGGCAAGGCGGACCGACCGAGGGTGTGATCAGACGTGGCTATTTCACTGTCTATGGTGCTGCTGTTCGCGGTCATCCTGGTGGTGCTGATCCGTGGGGGCTCCATCAAGCCCGGCCCCGCCCTCGTCGCCGTGCTCTTCGGGTTCTTCCTGGCGTCGACCGGCATGGCCCCGTCGATCAACAGGTTCATGAACTCGATAGCGGACACGATCAACCAGATCAGCTTCTGAAGGACCAACTCCTGAGGGGCGGCCGCGACCGCCGCGCGGCCCGTGTACGCAAGAGGCCCGGTCCGACGGTGACGTCGGACCGGGCCCAGGCGTGGAGCGGGCGACGGGAATCGAACCCGCGTAGCTAGTTTGGAAGACTAGGGCTCTACCATTGAGCTACGCCCGCGAGCGGTGCACCGCAGGTCCGGGGACCGCGGCACGGAAAGCATCGTAGCGGGTCGGGGGCGCTCTCCGCACACCCGTTGACACGGCCGCCGGACCGCCGCTCCCCGGCCACCCCGTAAAGCGGCCGACGCGCGGCTCCGGTGCATGTACCCTACGTGTCGCACCGACGGGGTGTGGCGCAGCTTGGTAGCGCGTCCGCTTTGGGAGCGGAAGGTCGTCGGTTCGAATCCGGCCACCCCGACCACCGGCAAGATCGCATTGTGGGAGTCCTCCCCCTTGCCGTTACTATGCAAATTGCGTGCCCGTGTGTCTGATGTACCGGGCTCGGTCCGCGAAGCCACCAATCAGGCGGCCCAGCAGAACCCCAAGAAGTCAGCCACCAAGGAGACCGAACCGTGAAGAGCGCCGTGGAGACCCTGAACCCGACTCGGGTTCGGCTCAGCATCGAGGTGCCCTTCGAGGAGCTCAAGGACAGCCTCGACGCGGCGTACAAGAAGATCAACCAGCAGGTCACGGTGAAGGGCTTCCGCAAGGGCAAGATCCCCGCCCGGGTCATCGACCAGCGGTTCGGCCGCGGTGCTGTGCTGGAGGAGGCCGTCAACGACGCCCTCCCGAAGTTCTACACCGAGGCGGTCAACGAGGGTGAGCTGAACGTCCTCGGCCAGCCCGAGGTCGACATCACCGAGCTGAAGGACGGCGAGCTGCTGGCCTTCACCGCCGAGGTTGACGTACGCCCCGAGATCGAGATTCCGGACTACTCCGGCATCGAGGTCACCGTCGACGCCCTCGAGGTCACCGACGAAGAGGTCGAGAAGGCCGTGGAGCAGCTGCGCGAGCGCTTCGCCTCCACCAACCCGGTCGAGCGCGCCGCCGCCGACGGCGACGTCGTCACGATCGACCTGGAGGCCAAGGTCGACGGCGAGGTCCTGGAGGACGGCGTGGCCGCGGGTGTCTCGTACACCATCGGTTCCGGCGAGCTCCTCGACGGCATCGACGAGGCCGTGACCGGCCTGGAGGCCGGTGGCGAGGCCACCTTCACCTCCGAGCTGAAGGGCGGCTCCGCCGAGGGCAAGGCCGCGGAGGTCACCGTCAAGGTCACCGCCGTCGCCGCCCGTGAGCTCCCCGAGCTGGACGACGACTTCGCCCAGATGGCCAGCGAGTTCGACACGCTGGAGGAGCTGAAGGCCGACAGCCGCAAGCGCCTGGAGACCACCAAGCAGTACGACCAGGCCACCCAGGCCCAGGAGCGCGTCCTGGAGGAGCTGCTGAAGCTCGCCGAGGTCCCGATCCCGGAGAAGCTGCTCGCGGACGAGGTCCAGACCCGCAAGCACAACCTGGAGCACCACCAGCTCGGTCAGATGGGTCTCGACCTCGAGAAGTACCTCGAGATCCAGGGCAAGACCCTGGAGGAGTTCGAGAACGAGACCTCCGAGCAGGCCATCAAGGGCATCAAGACCCAGTTCATCCTGGACGAGCTCGTCAACAAGGAGAAGCTGAACGTCAACCAGGAGGAGCTCACCGAGCACCTCATGCGGCGTGCTGCCTCCTCCGGCATGAGCCCCGACCAGTTCGCCCAGGCCGTCGTCGAGGGTGGCCAGGTGCCGATGCTCGTCGGCGAGGTCGCCCGCGGCAAGGCGCTCGCCGTCGTCGTCGAGGCCGCCAAGGTCGTCGACACCAACGGTGAGGTCGTCGACCTCGAGGACGACGAGGAAGAGACCACGGAGGCGGCCGCCGAGGCCACCACCGAGGACAAGGCCGAGGAGAAGAACGAGGCCTGAGCCTCGCGCTGTCCGACGCCGGCCACGCGCTGACCGGCACGACGGGCCCCGGACGCACCACACGCGTCCGGGGCCCGTCGCCGTATCCCTCGCATCGCTGTGCGGCCCCGGAACCCCTGTGCCCCCTGCGGAGCTTGCGCTCCCAGCGAACAGTTGCGGAACCGGGATGGCGTTGTCCCACCTGCGCGTTAGGGTCCATGAAGAGGAAGGGTGGGGGAGTCCCTCACCCGCCCGGTACGAAGACGCTGAGACGGCCGGAGCCGTCAGAGACGAGCAGGTGGATACGTGACGAATCTGATGCCCTACGCCGCCGGAGAGCCGTCCCTCGGTGGAGGCCTCGGTGACCAGGTCTACAGCCGACTGCTCGGCGAGCGCATCATCTTCCTCGGTCAGCAGGTCGACGATGACATCGCCAACAAGATCACCGCACAGCTCCTGCTCCTTGCCGCCGACCCGGACAAGGACATCTACCTCTACATCAACAGCCCCGGTGGTTCGGTGACGGCCGGCATGGCGGTCTACGACACCATGCAGTACATCCCGAACGACGTGGTCACCATCGGGATGGGCATGGCGGCCTCGATGGGCCAGTTCCTGCTCACCGGCGGTGCCGCGGGCAAGCGCTTCGCGCTCCCCAACACCGACATCCTCATGCACCAGGGTTCGGCCGGTATCGGCGGAACGGCATCGGACATCAAGATCCAGGCCCAGTACCTGCTCCGCACCAAGACGCGCATGGCCGAGATCACTGCCCGCCACTCCGGCCAGACCATCGAGACGATCATCCGCGACGGCGACCGCGACCGCTGGTACACGGCGGAGGAGGCCAAGGACTACGGCCTCATCGACGAGATCATCACGGTCGCGTCGGGTATCCCGGGCGGCGGCGGCACGGGTGCCTGATCCGGTTCCCCCGGACCGGCAGCACCTCCCGCACACCTCTCGTACGCCGAGACCCCCAGCCCACAGAACGCCACCAGGATGGTGAACACCCACATGAACAACTTCTCCGGCGTCTCCGCGAGCGGCCTCTACACCGGCCCGCAGGTGGACAACCGCTACGTCGTCCCGCGCTTCGTGGAGCGCACCTCGCAGGGTGTGCGTGAGTACGACCCGTACGCGAAGCTCTTCGAGGAGCGCGTGATCTTCCTCGGCGTCCAGATCGACGACGCCTCGGCCAACGACGTCATGGCGCAGCTGCTCTGCCTGGAGTCGATGGACCCGGACCGCGACATCTCGATCTACATCAACAGCCCCGGCGGCTCGTTCACCGCGCTCACCGCGATCTACGACACGATGCAGTTCGTGAAGCCGGACATCCAGACGGTCTGCATGGGCCAGGCCGCCTCCGCCGCCGCCGTCCTGCTCGCCGCCGGCACCCCGGGCAAGCGCATGGCGCTCCCGCACGCCCGCGTCCTGATCCACCAGCCGTCCTCGCAGACGGGCCGCGAGCAGCTCTCCGACCTGGAGATCGCGGCCAACGAGATCCTCCGGATGCGTACGCAGCTGGAGCAGATGCTGGCCCGCCACTCGACGACCCCGCTGGAGAAGATCAGCGAGGACATCGAGCGTGACAAGATCCTCACGGCCGAGGACGCCCTGGCGTACGGGCTCGTCGACCAGATCGTGTCCACCCGCAAGACGACCGCGGGCGCATCGGTCTGACGTCGGTCTTTCCCCTTGGCACATTCCGTTTGCACGGTCTCGGCCGTGTGAACCGTGCCAAGGGGGGCCCGAACGGGGGCCCAGGCAAGGTACCGTCGGATAGAGGCACCAGGAGCCGCTGAACCAGGCGGCCTCCCAGGCGAAGGGGAAGCAACCTCGTGGCACGCATCGGTGATGGCGGCGACCTGCTCAAGTGCTCGTTCTGTGGCAAGAGCCAGAAGCAGGTGAAGAAGCTCATCGCGGGACCCGGTGTGTACATCTGCGACGAGTGCATCGATCTCTGCAACGAGATCATCGAGGAGGAGCTCGCGGAGACGAGCGAGGTCCGCTGGGAAGAGCTTCCCAAGCCCCGCGAGATCTACGAGTTCCTCGAGGGGTACGTCGTCGGGCAGGAGCCCGCGAAGAAGGCCCTCTCGGTCGCGGTGTACAACCACTACAAGCGGGTCCAGGCCGGGGAGAACGGCGGCGGCGCGAATCGTGAGGACGCGATCGAGCTCGCCAAGTCGAACATCCTGCTGCTGGGCCCCACCGGCTCCGGCAAGACGCTCCTCGCGCAGACCCTGGCCCGCATGCTCAACGTCCCGTTCGCCATCGCGGACGCCACCGCGCTGACGGAGGCCGGCTATGTCGGCGAGGACGTCGAGAACATCCTGCTGAAGCTGATCCAGGCGGCGGACTACGACGTCAAGAAGGCCGAGACCGGGATCATCTACATCGACGAGATCGACAAGGTCGCCCGCAAGAGCGAGAACCCGTCGATCACCCGCGATGTCTCCGGCGAGGGCGTCCAGCAGGCCCTGCTGAAGATCCTGGAGGGCACCACCGCCTCCGTGCCGCCGCAGGGCGGACGGAAGCACCCGCACCAGGAGTTCATCCAGATCGACACGACGAACGTGCTGTTCATCGTGGGCGGCGCCTTCTCCGGACTGGAGAAGATCATCGAGTCCCGGGCCGGCGCCAAGGGCATCGGGTTCGGCGCCACGATCCGCTCCAAGCTGGAGATCCAGGCGAGCGACCAGTTCCAGGAGGTCATGCCGGAGGATCTGGTGAAGTTCGGGATGATCCCCGAGTTCATCGGCCGCCTCCCCGTGCTGACCTCGGTCCACAACCTGGACCGCGAGGCGCTGCTCCAGATCCTCATCGAGCCGCGCAACGCCCTGGTCAAGCAGTACCAGCGCCTCTTCGAACTCGACGGCGTGGAGCTGGAGTTCGAGCGCGAGGCGCTGGAGGCCATCGCCGACCAGGCGATCCTGCGCCAGACCGGAGCGCGCGGCCTGCGCGCCATCATGGAGGAAGTCCTCCAGTCCGTGATGTACGAGGTCCCGTCCCGCAAGGACGTCGCCCGCGTGGTCATCACGCCGGACGTCGTCCGCAACCACGTCAACCCGACGCTGGTCCCGCGCGAGCCGCGCACGATCGGCAAGAACGACGGCGGCCGCCACGAGAAGTCCGCGTAGCGACAGCGCGGTTTCCTACGCCGAAGGGGCGCCCACCGGTCAACCGGTGGGCGCCCCTTCGGGGTTGAGCGGGTCAGATCTTGGTGCGCGAGGTGTTGTAGAGCTTGGCGGCGAGGGCGGCCACGTCGTCCTGGGGGATGCCCTTGCCGGTCAGGGCACCGCCGATGTCCACGGCGAGGACCATTCCGACGGTGCTGTAGTCGGCCCAGATGCAGACCGGGGTGATGACCTCCTTCGGCCCCTTCGCGAGGGTGCCGTCGGCCTTGTCGTTGATCGTCTTGATGTCCTGGCACCGCATCAGAGCGCCGTCGAAACCGGCCGGCTTGACGTCCTTGGGGCTGCCGATGAGCGAGACCTTGCCGCCGTTGCTGCTCTCGCTCATCTTCTTCTCGGCGTCGCCGAAGGAATTGTTGATGACCTTGGCCGGGTCCTCGACCTCGCCCCAGTACCCCTGGAGCAGGAGCATCTTCTGCGTGAGCGGGTTGTCCTTCGAACCGCTCTGGTACTGGGCGCCGGCCTGCTGCGGGTCCTTGACGCCCGCGGCTTCGGCATCGGTCTTCGACTTCCCCGTCAGCGGGCCGGACCGGTCAGGCTTGGACGGGTCCTTCGCGTAGTCGTCCACGGAGGCGGCCGGCGTCAGCTTGTAGCCCTTGGTGGAGTCGGCCACGTCACTGTTGCTCGCGCCGCCCGCCGCGAAGAACCAGACCCCGGCCCCGATGACCGCCAGCGCCAGCACGGACGCCCCCACGATCAGCCCGATCTTCTTCTTCGGCTGCTGCGGCGGGTACGGCGGCTGCCCCCCGTACGCCGGCTGACCGCCGTACGGGGGAGTGGGCGGCTGCTGCCCGTACGGGCCGGGCTGCTGGGGCTGCGGGTAGCCGTAGCCGGGCTGGCCCTGCGGCGGGGTGCCGTGACCGGGCTGCCCCTGCGGCTGCTGCCCGTACGGGCCGGGCTGCTGCGGGGGGACGCCCTGGGGGGCCTGCTGGGGGTAGCCGTAGCCGGGCTGGCCCTGCGGGGGGCCCTGCGGCGGCGGACCGCCGTACGGCCCGGGCTGCTGTCCGTACGGTCCGCTCTGGCCCTGCGGCGGCTGCCCACCGTACGGGCCCGGCTGGTTGTAGCTCATTGCGGTGTCCCCTCCAGAATTTTTATGCGTTGCGAACATCCTGACGGAAGCCGCCCTGACATGGGCCATCGGCCCGGACACCGTTACTGAACCAATCCGTTTCAGTGCAGAGCTGTGACGGCCCTAAACTGTCCCCCGTGACCGAGAACTCATCGCAGCAGCCAGCCAGCAACCCCGAACTGCCGACCCAGTACGCGCCGGCCGATGTAGAGGGGAAGCTGTACGAGCGCTGGGTAGAGCGTGGTTACTTCGAAGCCGACGAGCACAGCGACAAGCCGCCCTACAGCATCGTCATCCCGCCGCCGAACGTCACCGGCTCCCTCCACCTGGGCCATGCCTTCGAGCACACCCTGATCGACGCCCTCGTCCGCCGGAAGCGGATGCAGGGGTTCGAGGCGCTCTACCAGCCGGGCATGGACCACGCCGGAATCGCCACCCAGAACGTCGTCGAGCGCGAGCTCGGCAAGGAGGGCAAGTCCCGCCACGACCTGGGCCGTGAGGCCTTCGTCGAGCGCGTCTGGCAGTGGAAGAACGAGTCCGGCGGCCAGATCTCCGGCCAGATGCGCCGCCTCGGCGAAGGCGTCGCCTGGTCCCGTGAGCGCTTCACCATGGACGAGGGCCTCTCCAAGGCCGTCCAGACCGTCTTCAAGCAGATGTACGACGACGGGCTGATCTACCGCGCCGAGCGCATCATCAACTGGTGCCCGCGCTGTCTCACCGCGATCTCCGACATCGAGGTCGAGTACCAGGAGGACGACGGCGAGCTCGTCTCCATGACGTACGGGGAGGGTGACGAGACCATCGTCGTCGCCACCACCCGCGCCGAGACGATGCTCGGTGACACCGCCGTCGCCGTCCACCCCGACGACAAGCGCTATCAGCACCTGATCGGCAAGCAGATCAAGCTGCCGCTGACCGACCGTACGATCCCGGTCGTCGCCGACCACCACGTCGACCCGGAGTTCGGCACCGGCGCGGTCAAGGTGACCCCCGCGCACGACCCGAACGACTTCGAGATCGGCAACCGCCACGACCTGCCGTTCATCACCGTCCTCGACGAGCGCGCGGTCATCACCGTCCCGGGCCCCTTCGAGGGCCTGGACCGTCTGGAGGCCCGCTCCGCGATCGTCGCCGCGCTGCGCGCCGACGGCCGGATCGTCGCCGAGAAGCGGCCGTACGTCCACTCCGTCGGCCACTGCTCGCGCTGCAAGACCACCATCGAGCCGCGCCTCTCCCTCCAGTGGTGGGTCAAGGTCGCCCCGCTCGCCGAGGCCGCCGGTGACGCGGTCCGCGACGGCAAGGTCAAGATCCACCCGCAGGAGATGGAGAAGCGGTACTTCGACTGGGTCGACAACCTCCACGACTGGTGCATCTCGCGCCAGCTCTGGTGGGGCCACCGCATCCCCGTCTGGTACGGCCCGAACGGCGAGGTCGTCTGCGTCGGACCGGACGACGAGGCGCCCACCGGCGAGGGCTGGACCCAGGACAGCGACGTCCTGGACACCTGGTTCTCCTCGGGCCTGTGGCCCTTCTCCACCCTCGGCTGGCCCGAACGGACCGACAGCCTCGCGAAGTTCTACCCGAACTCCGTCCTGGTCACCGGCTACGACATCCTCTTCTTCTGGGTCGCCCGGATGATGATGTTCGGCCTGTACGTCAACGACGGCGTCCCGCCTTTCGGCACCATCGTCCTGCACGGCATGGTCCGCGACGAGCACGGCAAGAAGATGTCGAAGTCCTTCGGCAACGTGGTCAACCCGCTGGACTGGATGGACAAGTACGGCTCCGACGCCCTGCGCTTCACCCTCGCGCGCGGTGCCAACCCCGGCACCGACGTCCCGATCGGCGAGGACTGGGTCCAGGGTTCGGCGAAGTTCTCCAACAAGATCTGGAACGCCACCCGCTTCGCCCTGATGAACGGCGCCACGATCGAGGGCGACCTGCCCCCGGTCGAGGAGATGTCGGTCACCGACCGCTGGATCCTGTCGCGTCTCAACAAGACGGTCGCGGACGTCGACGCGTTCTACGACGACTTCCAGTTCGCCAAGATCAGCGAGGCGCTGCGCCACTTCGCGTGGGACGAGGTCTTCGACTGGTACGTCGAGCTCTCCAAGACCACGTTCTTCGCGGGCGGCCGTCCGGCCGAGGTCTCGGGCCGGGTCCTCGGCGAGGTCCTGGACGTGATGCTGCGCCTGCTCCACCCGATCGTCCCGTTCGTCACGGAGGCGCTGTGGACCGCGCTCACCGGGCGCGAGTCGATCGTCATCGCCGAGTGGCCGGGCGACTCCGGCTTCCGCGACGACGCGGCCGAGAAGGAGATCGAGCTCGTCCAGCAGGTCGTCACCGAGGTCCGCCGCTTCCGTAACGACCAGGGCCTCCAGCCCGGCCAGAAGGTCCCGGCCGAGCTCACCCTGACCGGCACGGCGCTCGCCCCGCACGAGGCGGCCATCCGCCAACTGCTGCGGCTCCAGCCCGCGGGCGACGGCTTCCACGCCACCGCCTCGCTCCCGGTCGCCGGGGCCACCGTCGCCCTGGACCTCTCCGGCACGATCGACGTCCCGGCCGAGCGCAAGCGGCTCACCAAGGACCTGGAGGCGGCGCAGAAGGAGAAGGCGCAGGCCACCGGGAAGCTCGGCAACGAGGCGTTCCTGGCCAAGGCCCCGGACAACGTGGTCGACAAGATCCGCGGCCGGCTCTCCAAGGCCGAGGCCGACATCGAGCGGATCTCCGCCCAGCTGGCGGCCCTCCCCGCGAGCTGATCAGCTGAGCGCGAAGCCCCCGCACCCCCGACCGACCGGGGTAGCGGGGGCTTCGCCGTACCGCCGCACGGCAGTCTGCCGGGCGCTGCGCGCGATGTCGGTGCCCATCCGTAGACTGGACCCCGTGAGTGAGCCCCGCCCTTCAGACCGGCACGACGCGTCCCAGCCCGACGACACCTTCGAGGAGATCGTCGGCGAAGAGACCCAGCGCGACCCCGACCTGGCGGTGATCGAAGCCGGGAGCCGCACCCTGCGCACCTACGCGGGTTCCCCCCAGGGCGAAGCGGTCCCCGCCCGACCCACCGACCCCGAGACCGACCAGGCGCTGCGCGCGGTGGAGCAGGAGCTCGCCGGACGCTGGGGCGAGACCAAGCTGGAGCCCTCCGTCACGCGCATCGCCGCCCTGATGGACGTGCTCGGCGAGCCGCAGCGCGCCTACCCCTCGATCCACATCACGGGGACCAATGGCAAGACCTCCACGGCCCGCATGATCGAGGCCCTGCTCAACGCGTTCGAGCTGCGCACCGGCCGTTACACCTCGCCGCACGTCCAGTCGATCACCGAGCGAATCAGCCTCGACGGCTCCCCGATCGAGCCCGAGCGGTTCATCGAGACGTACGAGGACATCAAGCCGTACGTCGAGATGGTCGACGCCCAGCAGCCCTACCGGCTCTCCTTCTTCGAGGTGCTCACCGGCATGGCGTACGCGGCCTTCGCCGACGCGCCCGTCGACGTGGCGGTCGTCGAGGTCGGCATGGGCGGCACCTGGGACGCGACCAACGTCATCGACTCCACGGTCGCCGTCGTCACCCCGATCTCGCTGGACCACACCGACCGCCTCGGCACCACGCCCGCCGAGATCGCCGGGGAGAAGTCCGGTGTCATCAAGCAGGGCGCCACGGTCATCCTGGCGCAGCAGCCGGTGGACGCCGCGCAGGTGATGCTGAAGAAGGCCGTCGAGGTGGACGCCACCGTGGCCCGCGAGGGCATGGAGTTCGGTGTCACCTCCCGCGAGGTCGCCGTCGGCGGACAGCTGCTGACCCTGCGCGGGCTGGGCGGTGAGTACGAGGACATCTTCCTTCCGCTGTACGGGGCCCACCAGGCGCACAACGCCGCGGTGGCGCTCTCGGCCGTCGAGGCGTTCTTCGGCATCGGCGCCGAGCAGGCCCGTTCCCTCGACATCGACGCCATCCGCAAGGCGTTCGCCGCGGTGATCTCGCCCGGTCGGCTGGAGGTCGTGCGCTCCAGCCCGACCGTCGTCCTGGACGCCGCGCACAACCCGGCGGGAGCCCGGGCCGCGGCGGACGGCATCTCCGAGGCGTTCAGCTTCTCCCGGCTCATCGGCGTGGTCGGCACCAGCGGCGACAAGGACGTGCGCGGGCTCCTGGAAGCCTTCGAGCCGATCTTCGCCGAGGTCGTCGTCACCCAGAACTCCACCGACCGCGCGATGGACGCGGACGAGCTGGCCGCCATCGCCGTCGAGGTCTTCGGCGACGACCGGGTCCAGGTCGAACCGCGTCTCGACGACGCGCTGGAGGCGGCGATCACGCTGGCCGAGGAGGACGACGAGTACGCGGGCGCCGGGGTCCTGGTGACCGGATCGGTGATCACGGTCGGCGAGGCCCGGCTGCTTCTGGGAAGGGGCTGAGCCAGGGATGCGTACGCTCTGCGCCTCGACGCTGCTCGGTGAGTTCTTCGTGATCGGCTTCGCCGGACTCGTCGCGATGAAGCTGGACGACGTCTCCCAGGCCACGGTCTGGACGATCTGCGGCGCCGGCATGGTGCTGTCCCTGCTGCTCTGCGGGATGCTCGGCCGGCCCGGTGGCGTCCAGCTCGGCTGGGCGCTCCAGGTCGCGCTGGTCCTCAGCGGCTTCGTGGTCCCGATGATGTTCATCCTCGGCCTGGTCTTCAGCGGACTGTGGTGGGCCTCCATCCACTACGGCCGCAAGATCGACGAGGCCAAGGCCCGCTGGGCGGACCAGCAGGAGCAGCAGGAGGCCGGCGGGGCCACGGCCTGACCTGACGGCAGGTGCCCGGGGTCCGAAGGTGACCCTGAGTGAACCCGGGCGCAGACCCCTCTCCGTATCCCTGTAATCTCGCCTCACCGCACCCGTAGTGTCTGCAAGGAGCCGCACATGACCCAGCGCACCCTCGTCCTGCTCAAGCCCGACGCGGTCCGCCGCGGCCTGATCGGCGAGATCGTCGGCCGGATCGAGCGCAAGGCGGAGTGGCGGATCACCGCGCTGGAGCTGCGCACCCTGGACCACGACACGCTGGAGCAGCACTACGGGGAGCACAAGGGCCGGCCGTTCTACGAGCCGCTCATGGAGTTCATGGCCTCCGGCCCGGTCGTCGCCCTGGTGGCCGAAGGTGAGCGGGTGATCGAGGGCGTCCGTGCCCTGGCCGGCCCCACCGACCCGATCGCCGCCGCGCCCGGGTCCATCCGCGGTGACTTCGGCACGATCACCCGGGAGAACCTCATCCACGCCTCGGACTCGCAGGAGTCCGCAGAGCGAGAACTGAAGCTTTTCTTTCCGGGACTTTCCTGACCCGATCGGCCAAACAGCGCTGCCTGCCTGGGGCGACCGAAGTAATTCGGTCGCCCTTCGGCATAGGGTTCGGTCTCGCGGGAACGCATCCCTCCGACGTAACGTCACCATGGGTGGAACGGACAGCCGTTCCGCCCACACCGGCGAAGGACCCTCGCGCTGTGTCCGTGCATACGGCACTACGATGGAAGCTTCCACGCCCGCAGCGCCAACCTCGCCTACCAGAACAAGCCATCTTCGCTACCTGGGAAGGCCCGACGCATCCTCATGGGGAACAAGGGGAACTCAATGTCGTTCATCGGCCGTGACATGGCTATCGACCTCGGGACTGCCAACACGCTGGTGTACGTCAGGGGGCGCGGCATCGTCCTGAACGAGCCGTCCGTCGTGGCCATCAACACCAACACCGGCGGGATCCTGGCGGTCGGCTCCGAGGCCAAGAAGATGATCGGGCGCACGCCCGGCAACATCGTTGCCGTGCGGCCCCTGAAGGACGGCGTGATCGCCGACTTCGAGATCACGGAGCGGATGCTCCGCTACTTCATCCTCAAGATCCACAAGCGTCGCTACCTGGCCCGCCCCCGGGTGGTCGTCTGCGTGCCCTCCGGTATCACCGGGGTCGAGCGCCGCGCCGTCATCGAGGCGTCGACGCAGGCGGGCGCGCGCCAGGTGCACATCATCGAGGAGCCCATGGCCGCCGCAATCGGCTCGGGCCTGCCGGTCCACGAGGCCACGGGCAACATGGTCGTCGACATCGGTGGCGGTACCACCGAGGTCGCGGTGATCTCGCTCGGCGGAATCGTCACTGCCCAGTCGATCCGGACCGCCGGTGACGAGCTGGACAACGCGATCATCCAGCACATCAAGAAGGAGTACTCGCTCCTTCTCGGTGAGCGGACCGCAGAGCAGATCAAGATCACGATCGGTTCCGCGTTCGACCTGGAGAAGGACGAGCACACCGAGATCCGTGGCCGGGACCTGGTCTCCGGGCTGCCCAAGACGGTCGTCATCTCGGCCGCCGAGGTCCGCAAGGCGATCGAGGAGCCGGTCAACGCGATCGTCGACGCCGTGAAGACGACGCTGGACAAGTGCCCGCCCGAGCTCTCCGGCGACATCATGGACCGCGGCATCGTCCTCACCGGCGGCGGCGCGCTGCTGCGCGGCCTGGACGAGCGGCTGCGCCACGAGACGGGCATGCCGATCCACATCGCCGAGGACCCGCTGGACTCCGTGGCGCTCGGCTCCGGCAAGTGCGTCGAGGAGTTCGAGGCGCTCCAACAGGTGCTGGACGCCCAGCCCCGCCGGTAGGACAGCCGGAACCGTCACCCGATCCGGCGCGCGGACGCTGCGGCTCCGCCCGCCGGATCGTTGATATAGATCGTTGCTGTACACGTACACGTACCGAGGTACGCGGGTGCTGACGTCACGACAGCCTCGTACACACAGGCACGAACATTCCGACGAGGAAGGCACGGCCGCCGCACGTGAGGGACACACGAGAGAGCCGGCTGCTCCTGGTGCTGCTGATCGCCATCGCATTCGCCCTGATCACGGTGGATATCCGAGGCGGCGAGGGGTCACCGGTCGACGGCGCACGGCAGGCCGCGGCCACCGTCTTCGGGCCGATCGAGAACGGCGTCGCGACGGCGGTCGACCCGGTGGGCAACGCCATAGGGGCGGTACGGGACTCCGGCAAGCGACACGACAGGATCTCCGCCCTGGAGCAGGAGAACGCCGCGCTGAAGGCCAGGCTCGGCAGCGACGACCGCACCAACAGCCGCGTCCGCCAGCTCGACGCCATGCTGAAGAACGCGGGCGCCGGACAGTACGGCATCAAGGGCGCCGAGGTCATCGCCATAGGAGCGGCCCAGGGCTTCTCCTGGACGATCACCATCGACGCCGGGTCGAACGACGGCATCCGCCGCGACATGACCGTCCTCAACGGTGAGGGGCTGGTCGGCCGGGTCACCACCGTCGGCCCGAGCACCTCGACGGTCCTGCTCGCCAACGACCCGGACTTCACCGTCGGCACCCGGATGGAGAAGACCGACGAGCTCGGCTTCGCCACCGGCCAGGGCTCGCGCCCGCTCTCGGTCCAGTTCCTCAACGGCAAGGCCAAGGTGAAGGCGGGCGACCGGCTCGTCACCTTCGGCTCCAGCAAGGACAAGCCCTTCGTGCCCGGCGTCCCGGTCGGCGAGGTCGTCCGTGTCGACCCATCGGGCGGTGCGCTGACCCGGACCGTCTACGTGAAGCCGTACGTCGGGTTCACCAAGCTCGACATCGTCGGCGTCGTCGTCCAGGCCCCCCGCTCGGACCCGCGCGACACGGTCCTGCCCAAGCAGCCCGTCAAGACGAAGCCCAAGCCGACCCCCACGGTCACCGTCACCGTGCAGCCCAACGGCGACCTCGTCGACGGCTCGGGCAAGGTCGTCGGCAACATCAACGAGAACGCGGGCGACGGCACGGCAGCCGGCGACCAGCAACCCGACAACGCGGCAAACGACCAGGAGTAGAGCTGATCCCCATGCGCCTGAACCGGACTCTGCTCTCCATCGCCCTGGTCGTCGTCGCCCTCGTCGTCCAGGTATCCGTCCTCGCCCGCCTCCAGCTCCCCGGCGCCGTCCCCGACCTGCTGCTCCTCACCGTCCTCGGACTCGCCTTCGTGTACGGGCCCGTCAGCGGCGCGCTCATCGGCTTCGGCGCCGGCCTCCTCGCGGACCTCGCGCCCCCCGCCGACCACGCCGCCGGGCGCTACGCCCTGGTGCTCTGCGTCATCGGCTACCTCGCGGGCCTCGCCCGGCCGGAGAACGGCCAGCTCAAGTCGGCCTTCGCCCCGATGGCCGTGGTGGTCGCCGCCGCGCTCGGCTCGACCCTGCTCTACGCGGGCGTCGGCGCCCTCGTCGGTGACACGGCCGCCCGCCATGTGGGCCTGGGCAGCCTGCTGTTCACCGCCGCGCTCTACGACCTGCTGCTGGCACCCTTTACCGTGCCGCTGATCATGGCCCTGGCCAGACGCACCGAGAACGACCCGCTCTCCGAGGCGTCCGGCGGCAGCAACGACGTCGCCGCGGGCTGGCTCGCCTCCGGCACCGGGCTGCGCATCGGCAACCAGCGCGGCGGCCTGCGCGCGAAGGCCGCCCGCAACCGGGCCGCCCGCGCGGGACGCATCAAGGGGGTCAAGCGACTGTGAAGCCGTCCATGGTCAAGGACACCGGGGGGCCCGCGTGAGGCTGCGTTTCCCGGGGGACGACC
Organism: Streptomyces sp. CB00316; assembly: GCF_001905595.1. Taxonomy (GTDB): domain Bacteria; phylum Actinomycetota; class Actinomycetes; order Streptomycetales; family Streptomycetaceae; genus Streptomyces. The sequence continues at coordinate 473,877 of NZ_LIXI01000001.1, forward strand.
CCCGTACCCCCAGCCGGACCACCACCGGGGGCACCCAGTGAGCAACATTCCCGAGACCGGGCGGACCCAGCGGGTCCAGATCCGGCTCATCGTCATCCAGGTCCTCGTCTTCTCCCTGCTGCTCACTCTCGGCGGCCGCCTCTGGTACCTCCAGATCCGCAACGGCGACGAGTACACCGCCGAAGCCGCCGGCAACGGGGTCCAGCAGGTCGTCCAGCCCGCAGTGCGCGGCTCGATCCTCGACGCGCGCGGCGTCCCGCTCGCCGACAACGAGACCCGCCTCGTCGTCTCCGCCAGCCGCACCGAGCTGCTGAAGATGAAGGACGACGGCGTCGGCGTCCTCACCCGCCTGGCCGACGTCCTGGACATGAAGGCCCAGGACGTCCGGGACAAGGTCCGCCTCTGCGACTCCAAGACCCCCCAGCCCTGCTGGAACGGCTCGCCCTACCAGCCGATCCCGGTCACCGACGAGGCCACCACCCAGCAGGCCCTCCAGATCCGCGAGCGCGCCGAGGACTTCCCCGGCATCACCGCCGAACCCACCGCCGTACGCCGCTACGCCGCACCCGGCAAGGCGAGGACCGCGCAGGTCCTCGGCTATCTGTCGCCCGTCACCGACGAGGAGATCCAGAAGGCGCAGGACGGCCCGTCGCCGTACCTGCGCTCGGACCAGGTCGGCCGGTCGGGACTTGAGCGGACGTACGACAAGGAGCTGCGCGGCAAGGCCGGCGTCACCCGCTACGAGGTCGACAACCTCGGCCGCGTCATGGGCGAGGCGGAGAACGACCCGGCGGTGCCCGGCTCCAACCTCGTCACCAGCCTCGACGCCCGCGTCCAGGCGGTCGCCGAGTACGAGCTCGCCGCAGCGATGAAGAAGGTCCGGGGCGAGACCGACAAGATCACCGGCCGCGCGTACGAGGCCGACTCCGGCGCCGTCGTCGTCATGGAGTCCAAGACCGGGCGCATCGTCTCGATGGCCTCCCAGCCCGACTACGACCCCAACGACTGGGTCGGCGGCATCTCGGGCAAGCAGTACGCCAAGCTCACGAGCAAGAAGTCCAACTACCCGCTGCTCAACCGGGGCATCCAGGGCCAGGCGCCCGCCGGCTCCATCTTCAAGGTGGTCTCCGCGAGCGCCGCCGTCCGCGGCGGCCACGCTTTCGACGACCGCTACAACTGCAGCAGCTCCTACAGCCTCGGCAGCCAGACCTTCGCGAACTTCGAGTCCCAGGGGCACGGCCCCATCACCCTCGGCGACGCGCTCAAGTACTCCTGCAACACCGTCTTCTACCGTCTGGGCCACGAGGAGTGGGTCAAGGACGGCGGCATAAAGCCCAAGAAGGACGCCAAGAACTGGTTCTACCGCACCGCCCGCGACTTCGGGCTCGGCGCCGAGACCGGCATCGACCTGCCGAACGAGGTCAAGGGCCGCATCCCGGACCGCCAGTGGAAGCAGGACTTCTGGAAGGCGAACAAGGACGCCTGGTGCAAGGAGGGCAAGAAGGGCGGCACCTACGTGCAGCAGATCGCGTACGAGAGCTGTCTCGAAGGCAACCAGCTCAAGGCCTACGACAGCATCAACTACGCCATCGGCCAGGGTGACGTCCTCGTCACCCCCATCCAGATGGCCACCGCGTACGCCGCCATCAGCAACGGCGGCACCCTCTACGCCCCCACCGTCGGCAAGGCCGTGATCAGCCCCGACGGCAAGTCGGTCCAGGAGATCAAGCCCAAGTCCACCGGCAAGCTGCCCGTCGACGCCCAGACCATCAAGGACCTCGACAAGGGCCTGCGTTCGGTGGTGGAGCCCGGCGGCACGGCGGCCTGGCGGTTCGGCGGCTGGCCGCAGGACAAGATCCCGATGCGCGCCAAGACCGGTACGGCACAGGTGTACGGCAAGCAGACCACCTCGTGGTTCGCGACCTACACCGACGACTACACGATCGTCATGACGATCTCCCAGGGCGGCACCGGCTCCGGCGCCTCCGGACCCGCCGTCCGCAAGATCTACGACGCGCTCTACGGCCTCGACGCCGAGGGCAACCAGGATGTGAAGAAGGCCCTGCTGCCCAAGCCCCAGAAGGCGCTGCCGAAGGTCCAGCCCGACGGCTCGATCCACGCGCCGAAGATCAAGCCGTACAACCCCGTCCCGACGCAGCCCGAAGGCCAGGAGGCGGACCCGGAGAACCTGGTGCCGCAGCCGGCGGGCCAGCCGGGGCTCACCGGATCACCCGCGGCGACCGGGAGGCGTCCCTGATGGCTGGTGGCTTCTCCGTAGGCCGGTACGGCCCCGAGCGGGGCTCCTGGGCCAAGCTGACCGCCCGCGACTCCCTGACCCGGCGGCTGGACTGGCCGCTGCTGGGAGCCGCGCTCGCGCTCTCCTTCCTCGGCTCGCTGCTCGTCTGGTCGGCGACCCGCAACCGCGACCACCTCACCCAGGGCGACCCGTACTTCTTCCTCTTCCGGCACGCCCTGAACACCGGCATCGGCCTCGCGCTGATGATCGGCACGATCTGGCTCGGCCACCGCACCCTGCGCGGGGCCGTCCCGGTCCTCTACGGCATCTCGGTGCTGCTCGTCGCCGCCGTCCTCACCCCGCTCGGCACCACCGTCAACGGCGCCCACGCGTGGATCAAGCTCCCGGCCGGCTTCTCGATCCAGCCCTCCGAGTTCACGAAGATCACGATCATCCTCGGCATGGCGATGCTGCTCGCCTCCCGCGTCGACGCGGGCGACCAGCCCCACCCCGACCACCGGACCGTGGCCAAGGCGCTGGGCATCGCGGTCGTCCCCATGGCCGTCGTCATGCTGATGCCGGACCTCGGCTCGGTGATGGTGATGGCCGTGATCGTCCTCGGTGTCCTGCTGGCCTCCGGCGCCTCCAACCGCTGGGTCTTCGGCCTGCTCGGCGCGGGGGCCGCCGGAGCCGTGTCGGTCTGGCAGCTCGGGCTGCTCGACGACTACCAGATCGCCCGCTTCGCCGCCTTCGCCAACCCGGCGCTCGACCCGGCCGGCGTCGGCTACAACACCAACCAGGCCCGGATCGCGATCGGCTCCGGCGGCCTCACCGGCACGGGTCTCTTCGAAGGCACCCAGACCACCGGCCAGTTCGTCCCCGAGCAGCAGACCGACTTCGTCTTCACCGTCGCCGGCGAGGAGCTGGGCTTCCTCGGCGCCGGGCTGATCATCATCCTGCTGGGTGTCGTCCTGTGGCGCGCCTGCCGGATCGCCCGCGAGACGACCGAGCTGTACGGCACGATCGTCGCCGCCGGCATCATCGCCTGGTTCGCCTTCCAGTCCTTCGAGAACATCGGCATGACGCTCGGCATCATGCCGGTGGCCGGTCTGCCGCTGCCCTTCGTCTCCTACGGAGGGTCCTCGATGTTCGCCGTCTGGGTCGCGATCGGCCTGCTCCAGTCGATCAGGGTGCAGCGCCCGATGTCCGCCTGAATCCGGCTCACGGGGGTAGGTGTCCCTATATGGCGGACACCAAGCGCGAGATCGAGCGGAAGTACGAAGCCACCGACGCCACCCGGCTGCCCGACCTGAGCCGGGTGGCCGGGGTCGGCCGGGTGGAGAAGCGGGGCGTGACGGAGCTGGACGCCGTCTACTACGACACCGCCGACCTCCGCCTCGCCGCCGACTCCCTCACCCTGCGCCGCAGGACCGGCGGGGCCGACGAGGGCTGGCACCTGAAGTTCCCCGTCGCCACCGGAATCCGGGACGAGCTCCACGAACCGCTCGCCGACACCCTGCCGCCCACCTTCGCCGCGCTCCTCCGCTCCCGCCTCCGCCACACCGGACCGGCCCCCGTCGTCCGCCTGCTCTCCTCCCGTGACGTCCAGCACCTCACGGACCCCGAGGGCGCCCTCCTCGCCGAGGTCAGCGTCGACACCGTCTGCGCCGAACGGCTCGCGGGGGAGGGGACCGGCACCACCGCCACCTGGACCGAGATCGAGGTCGAACTCGCCGACGACGGCGACCCCGCCTTCCTGGACGCGGTCGAGAAGCGGCTCCGCAAGGCCGGTGTGCGCCCCTCGGAGGCGCCGTCGAAGCTGGCCAGGGCGCTGGCGGAGACGGCACCGGCACCGAAGAAGCCGGCGAGGCGGAAGGCACAGGACCCGCAGACCGCGGGCGACCACGTCCTCGCCTACGTACGCAAGCAGATCCGCACGATCGTCGACCTCGACCCCGCCGTCCGCCGCGACCTGCCCGACTCCGTGCACAAGATGCGCGTGGCGACCCGCAGGCTGCGCAGCGCCTTCAAGACCTACCGCAGGGTCCTGGACCGCGAGGTCACCGACCCGGTCGGTGCCGAGCTCAAGTGGCTCGCCGGTGAACTGGGCGTCGACCGCGACCAGGAGGTCCTCGACAAGCGCCTGGGCGACCGCACCGAGGCCCTCCCCGGAACCCTGGTCCTCGGCCCGGTCCGCGGCAGGCTGAAGGTCTGGTCGGCCGCCCGCCGCACCGGATCGCGCCGCAGGATCACCGACGTACTGGACGGCAAGCGGTATCTGGCTCTCCTGGACACCCTGGACGCGCTCAGCGCTGACCCGCCCCTGCGCCCCGCCGCCTCCCGCGCCCCCGGCAAGGAGCTGCCCCGCGCGGTGCTCAAGGACTACAAGAAGCTCGCGCGTCGCATGGAGCACGCCCTGGAGCACCCGCCGGGTCCCGAGCGGGACGCCGCGATGCACGAGGCCCGCAAGGCCGCCAAACGCGCCCGGTACGCGGGCGACGCGGCCAGGCCCGCCCTCGGAAAGCCCGCGAAACGGTTCGCCGAGCGGGTGAAGGCCGTCCAGTCCGTCCTGGGCGACCACCAGGACAGCGTGGTCGCCCGCGACGCCCTGCGCACCCTCGCGATCCAGGCTCACGCGGCCGGCGAGACCACGTTCACCTGGGGACTTCTGTACGGGCACGAGGAGGCGACCGCCGAGGCGCGGGAGCGCGAGCTGCCCGAGGTGTGGGCCCGCGCCTCCGACCACGTACTGAGGGCGGATCTGGAGCACTGAGCCGCGCGGTACGCTGGATGGTCACCCCAGCCGGCTCACGAAGGTTCGCGAGATGTCTGCCGCATCGGTCTTCCCACAGCTCGAAGCTCTGCTCCCGCATGTGCAGAAGCCCATCCAGTACGTCGGCGGTGAGCTGAACTCCACCGTCAAGGACTGGGACAGCTGCGACGTCCGCTGGACCCTGATGTATCCCGACGCCTACGAGGTCGGGCTGCCCAACCAGGGCGTCATGATCCTCTACGAGGTACTGAACGAGCGCGAGGGCGTCCTCGCCGAGCGCACGTACAGCGTCTGGCCCGACCTGGAAGAGCTGATGCGCGAGCACAACGTGCCGCAGTTCACCGTGGACAGCCACCGCCCCGTCGGCGCCTTCGACGTCTTCGGGCTGAGCTTCTCCACCGAGCTCGGTTACACCAACATGCTCACCGCCCTGGACCTGGCGGGCATCCCGCTGGAGTCCAAGGACCGCACGGTGGACCACCCGATCGTCCTCGCGGGCGGCCACGCCGCGTTCAACCCCGAGCCGATCGCGGAGTTCATCGACTGCGCGGTCATCGGCGACGGCGAGCAGGCCGTGCTGGAGATCACCGAGATCATCCGCGCCTGGAAGGCCGAGGGCCGTCCCGGCGGTCGCGACGAGGTGCTCTTCCGGCTCTCGAAGACCGGTGGCGTCTACGTCCCGCGCTTCTACGACGTCGAGTACCTCCCCGACGGCCGCATCGGCCGCGTCGTGCCCAACCGGTCCGGCGTGCCGTGGCGCGTCTCCAAGCACACCGTCATGGACCTCGACGAGTGGCCCTACCCCAAGCAGCCCCTCGTCCCGCTCGCGGAGACCGTGCACGAGCGGATGTCCGTGGAGATCTTCCGCGGCTGCACCCGCGGCTGCCGTTTCTGCCAGGCCGGCATGATCACGCGCCCCGTGCGGGAGCGAAGCATCACCGGCATCGGCGAAATGGTCGAGAAGGGCCTCAAGGCGACCGGCTTCGAAGAGGTCGGCCTGCTTTCCCTCTCCTCCGCGGACCACAGCGAGATCGGCGACATCGCCAAGGGCCTCGCCGACCGCTACACCGACGACAAGGTCGGCCTCTCGCTGCCCTCCACCCGCGTCGACGCGTTCAACGTGGACCTGGCCAACGAGCTGACCCGCAACGGTCGCCGCTCCGGTCTCACCTTCGCCCCCGAGGGCGGCTCCGAGCGGATGCGCAAGGTCATCAACAAGATGGTCTCCGAGGAGGACCTGATCCGGACGGTGGCCACCGCGTACGGCAACGGCTGGCGTCAGGTGAAGCTGTACTTCATGTGCGGCCTGCCCACCGAGACCGACGAGGACGTCCTCCAGATCGGCGACATGGCGGTCAACGTCATCGCCAAGGGCCGCGAGGTCTCCGGCCAGAACGACATCCGCGCCACGGTCTCCATCGGCGGCTTCGTACCCAAGCCGCACACCCCCTTCCAGTGGGCCCCGCAGCTGAGCGCCGCCGACACCGACGCCCGGCTCAAGAAGCTCCGGGACAAGATCCGCGGCGACAAGAAGTACGGCCGCTCCATCGGGTTCCGCTACCACGACGGCAAGCCCGGCATCGTCGAGGGCCTGCTCTCGCGCGGCGACCGGCGCGTCGGCTCCGTCATCCGCGCGGTCTACGAGTCGGGCGGCCGCTTCGACGGTTGGCGCGAGCACTTCAGCTACGACCTCTGGATGGACTGCGCCGGGAAGACGCTGCCCGAGTTCGGGGTCGACGTCGACTGGTACACCACCCGCGAGCGCACCTACGAGGAGGTCCTGCCCTGGGACCACCTCGACTCCGGCCTGGACAAGGACTGGCTCTGGGAGGACTGGCAGGACGCACTCGACGAGACCGAGGTCGAGGACTGCCGCTGGACACCCTGCTTCGACTGCGGTGTCTGCCCGCAGCTCGACCTGGACATCCAGATCGGCCCGACGGGCAAGAAGCTGCTCCCGCTGAGCGTGGTGAACAAGTAGCGCGTCCCTGACGCTCCGCAGGCCCGGTCCGGCAACCCCGGACCGGGCCTGCGCGTCCTTGAGGGCATGGACGACAGCAAGCGCCAGGCCGTGGACCGGTACGAGCCCGACACCGCCCTGACCAGGCTGATCAGGATCCCCGTGCGCATCGTGGTGCTGCTTCTGGTCCTGCCCGTCCGCATGGTCTGGGATCTCCTGGCCGCCGGCTGCCACGCCTTCGACCGGACCGTGCTGCCCCCGGTCCGGCGGGCCCTCGGCGCCTCGGCCGATGCGCTGGGGCGGGGCCTGGAGTGGATGTTCGGTGGCATCGGCTGGGCCGCGGGGTGGCTGATCGGGACCTTGGTGCTGATTCCGCTGAGGTGGTCGTACACCTCGGTCCTCACTCCGCTCGGCCGTGGCCTGCGGTGGCTCGGCGTCGCCGTGCTGGTTCCGGCGGCCCTCGGTCTCCGGACCGGGCTGGCCCGGCTGTTCGCCGCGCTGCTGGTGGTCCCCGCGATGGGCCTGTGGCGCCACGTCCTCGTCCCGGCCGCGCGGTATGGCGTGGTCGTACCGCTGGTGTGGCTGTACGGGACCGTCCTCACCCCGGTCGGCCTGGGCACGGCGTGGGTGCTGGGCAAGATGTGGCAGGCGATGGCCTGGTGGCTCGGACTGGTGTGGCAGGGACTCGCGGCCACCGGGCGCGGGCTCGGGATCGCGGTCGCCTGGCTGGTCATGACGCTGCTCGTCGCCCCCGCCTCCTGGCTCCACCGCCGCGTCCTCGCCCCGGTCGGCCGGGAGATCGCGGAGGCCGCCGAGGTCGCCTGGCGGATCGCCGGGTACCTCTCCCGGGCGGTGGGCCGGGGGATGGCCTGGCTCTTCGGGCACCTGATCGGCGTACCGGCGGCCTGGGCCTACCGCACGGTGTGCACCCCGGTCGGCCACTTCGTCCGGGACGTCCTCTGGACCCCGGCCCGACGCGCCACCGCCGAGGCCGGCCGCGTCGCCCGCGGAGCCCTCGCCACCGCGCGGGAAACCGTGCGGCAGGCCCGCCGCGACGCCTGGCGCGCACTGGTCGGCGGAACGGGCGGGACACGGTCCGGGGAACCGCTGGGGGTGCCTGCGCGTACTCTGGGTAGTACAACGACTGTCCCCAGCGCGGCGCAGGCGTCCGAGACCTCCCTGCTGGGCGAGAAACTCGTCAAGCAGGGGTGAGCCGGAGCGGCACCCCGGGGACCCCCCCCGTATTTCGTGGGCGGCGCTCCACAGCGCCCGCCCCGCACCGAGGAGAAGAACCACTGGGCAAGCGACAGCCCGAAGGCCCGCCGCCCGCACCGGCAGTGCAGCGCATCCGTTTGCGCTACACCAAGCGCGGCCGCCTCCGGTTCACCAGTCACCGCGACTTCCAGCGGGCCTTCGAGCGGGCACTGCGCCGCTCCGAGGTGCCGATGGCGTACTCGGCGGGCTTCACCCCGCACCCCAAGGTCTCCTACGCCAATGCCGCCCCCACCGGCACGGGCAGCGAGGCCGAGTTCCTGGAGATCGCCCTCACCGAGGCACGCGACCCCGACCTCCTGCGCGAGCTGCTCGACAGCTCCCTGCCGGACGGTCTGGACATCACCGACGCGGTGGAGGCCCGCACCTCCGGCCTCGCCGAGCGGCTGACCGCCTCCGTCTGGGAGATGCGCCTCGACGGCGTGGACTCCGACGAGGCCCGCAGAGCCGTCGACGCGTTCAACGCCGCCGGGAGTGTCGAGGTCCAGCGCAAGGCGAAGAACGGCATCCGGACCTTCGACGCCCGCGCCGCCGTCGCCGACCTGCAGGCCCTGGATCCCCCGGCTGATAGGCCGGGGGACAAGCCCTGTGCGATACTGCGGCTGGTTGTTCGGCACGTGACGCCTGCCGTGCGACCCGACGACGTCCTGTCCGGTCTCCGCGCTGTGGCCGACCTGGCGCCGCCCGTCCCCGCCGCGGTGACGAGGCTGGCGCAGGGGCTCTTCGACGAGGAGTCCGGCACGGTGACCGACCCGCTCGCGCCCGACCGCGAGGCCGCCCCGACCGCACATCCCGCGGTCACAGCAGCCGTCGCGACGGCGCCGGAAGGTGCAGGTTCCGCGTAAGGCGGTCGTTGTAGCGCAGCCCTCCGACTCGGGAGCCACCTGGGTCGGGCCGCGCACTGACCCATAAGACTTTCGCCAGGCCGTCCGCAACACCGCGGACGGAACCGGCGAGCCAGACATCAGCTCCCGTGCGGCGCCCGCGCCCCGGACGGCCCTGCCGCACCACTGCGGACCGTGGCCGGACCGGAATCAGACGCGGCGCCCGGGAGCACGACGGGAGAACCGCCCGCATGCCTCAGCCGAACGAACCCGCCACCAACGGGAACAACGAAGAGAACACCCCTGGGGACAAGCTGCCGCCGCGCCGCAGGCGCCGCGCCGCTTCCCGCCCGGCAGGCCCGCCCGGCGCCGCCGTGACGCCCGCCGCCGAGGAGGCCGCACCGGCCGCCGCCGTGGAATCCCCGGTCACCGCGCCCGAGGAGACGGCCCCCGAGACCGCGCCCCCCGCCCGTACGCGCCGACGCGCCGTGCGCAAGGCGACCGCACCCGCGGGCGCTCCGGAGACCGCCGAGGCGGTCGCCGAGGTCGTCGAGACCCCCGCTCCGGTGGCCGAGGCCGAGAGCCAGGCCGCCGAGCCCGCCGAGGAGGCCCCGGCGCCGCGTACCCGCCGCCGCGCGGTCCGCAAGGCGACGGCTCCGGCCGGTGCCCCGCAGGCCGCCGAGGTCGTCGAGGTCGTCGAGACCCCGGCCGAGCCGCTCGCGGAGGAGACGGAGGAGGACGAGGAGCCGGTGGCCGAGGCCGTCGAGCCCGAGGCCGCCCCCGAGCCCCCCGCCCCGCGCCGCCGCCGCGCCTCCCGCAAGGCCACCGCGCCCGCCGGTGCCCCGCAGGTCGCCGAGGCCGCTGTCGTGGTCGAGCCGGTCGCGCCCGCCGCCCCCGTGGCCGAGCCGGCCGCCGTGCCCGTCGAGCCCGCCGCCGAGGCCGTGCGTGGCCGCACCCGCCGCCGTGCCTCCGCCCCGGCCGGCACCCCGCAGGCCGCCACCACGGCCGCCGTGGAGGAGCCCGCAGCCGAGCCTTCCGCACCCGCCGAGCCCGCCGAGGAGACCCCGGCGCCGCGCGGCCGCCGTCGCGCCTCCCGCAAGGCCACTTCTCCCGCCGGAGCCCCGCAGGTCACCGAGGCGGCCGAGCCGGTCGCTTCCGCCGAGGAGGCCGTCGAGGCCGCCGAGAGCCTGCCCGCCGCCGTGGCCGAGGAGCTCGCCGCCGAGGTGGAGGAGGTCGAGGAGGCCGCCCCGCGCGGACGCCAGCGCCGCCGGGCCACCGCCGCCGCGGGCCGCCCCGAGTTCACCACGAAGGCCGAGGAGCCGACCCGCAGGGGCCGCCGCGCCACGCGCCCCGCCGTCGCCGTGTTCCAGGCCCCGGTCTTCGCCGAGCCGATGTTCCAGACCCCCGAGACGGCCGCCGCCGCAGCCGCGGCCGGTTCCTCCTCCCCGTACGACGAGGTCGACGAGGCGGAGGAGCAGCGGACCCCGGAGGCCGAGCAGGCCCCCGCACCCGCCGAGGCCGCGCCGCAGGGCGGCTCGCGTCGCCGTCGCCGCCGCCGTGGTGAGACCGCCGAGGCCGAGCAGACCGCCGCGCCCGCCGCCCCGGTGGAGGCGCCCGCCGAGCAGTCCGAGGAGGCCCCCGAGGCCGAGACGGACGAGCACGAGGGCGAGGACACCGACGAGTACGGCGACCGCCCCTCGCGCCGCCGTCGTCGCGGTGGCCGTCGCCGCCGCCGTGGCGAGGCCACCGACACGGACGAGGCCGAGCAGTACGCCGACGAGGCGCCCGCCCCGTCCCGCGCCGAGGACACCCGCGCCGAGGACGAGCAGGCCCAGAGCCAGGAGGCGGACGAGGAGGAAGACGACAACGACTTGGCGGCCTCCGGTTCGACCAGCAGCCGGCGTCGCCGCCGTCGCCGTCGCCGCAGCGGTGAGGGCGGGGTCGAGGCCGACAACGGCACGGACGACCCGGAGCGTACGGTCGTCAAGGTCCGCGAGCCCCGCAAGAAGGAGGAGCGCGAGCCGGGCACCGGGTTCGACGAGGTCCAGTCCATCAAGGGCTCGACCCGCATGGAGGCGAAGAAGCAGCGCCGCCGCGAGGGCCGCGAGCAGGGCCGCCGCCGCGTCCCGATCATCACCGAGGCGGAGTTCCTCGCGCGCCGCGAGGCCGTCGAGCGCGTGATGGTCGTCCGCCAGAGCGGCGAGCGCACCCAGATCGGCGTCCTCGAGGACGACGTGCTCGTCGAGCACTACGTCAACAAGGAGCAGGCCACCAGCTACGTCGGCAACGTCTACCTGGGCAAGGTGCAGAACGTCCTGCCCTCCATGGAGGCCGCGTTCGTCGACATCGGCAAGGGCCGCAACGCCGTCCTGTACGCCGGTGAGGTCAACTTCGAGGCGCTCGGCATGGCCCACGGGCCGCGCCGCATCGAGACCGCGCTCAAGTCCGGCCAGTCGGTCCTGGTCCAGGTGACCAAGGACCCGATCGGCCACAAGGGCGCCCGCCTCACCAGCCAGGTCTCGCTGCCCGGCCGCTACCTCGTCTACGTGCCCGAGGGCTCGATGACCGGGATCAGCCGCAAGCTGCCCGACACCGAGCGCTCCCGTCTCAAGACGATCCTCAAGAAGATCGTCCCCGAGGACGCGGGCGTCATCGTGCGCACCGCCGCCGAGGGCGCGAGCGAGGACGAGCTGCGCCGTGACGTCGAGCGGCTCCAGGGACAGTGGGAGGAGATCCAGAAGAAGGCGAAGGGCATCAGCGGCTCCAACGCGCCGACGCTGCTCTACGGCGAGCCGGACATGACCGTCCGGGTCGTCCGCGACATCTTCAACGAGGACTTCTCCAAGGTCATCGTCAGTGGTGACGACGCGTGGGAGACCATCCACGGTTACGTCTCGCACGTGGCGCCCGACCTCACCGAGCGGCTCTCCCGCTGGACGTCCGAGGTCGACGTCTTCGCGACGTACCGCATCGACGAGCAGCTGATGAAGGCGCTGGACCGCAAGGTCTACCTGCCCAGCGGCGGTTCGCTGGTGATCGACAAGACCGAGGCGATGGTCGTCGTCGACGTCAACACCGGCAAGTTCACCGGCCAGGGCGGCAACCTGGAGGAGACCGTCACCAGGAACAACCTGGAGGCGGCCGAGGAGATCGTGCGCCAGCTGCGGCTGCGCGACCTCGGCGGCATCGTCGTCGTCGACTTCATCGACATGGTGCTGGAGTCCAACCGGGACCTCGTCCTGCGGCGCCTGCTGGAGTGCCTGGGCCGCGACCGCACCAAGCACCAGGTCGCCGAGGTCACCTCGCTCGGCCTGGTCCAGATGACCCGCAAGCGGGTGGGCCAGGGTCTGCTGGAGTCCTTCTCCGAGACCTGTGTCCACTGCAACGGGCGCGGTGTGATCGTCCACATGGAGCAGCCGACGTCCGTCGGTGGCGGCGGCGGTTCCAAGAAGTCCAAGAAGCGCCGCGGCGGCGCGGGCCAGGACCACGAGCACGGTCACGAGCAGGACCACGGCCACGACGACCACGCGGCCGAGCCCCTGGAGACCGAGTCCGAGGCCGAGCTGGCCGCCGAGGTCGCCGCCCCGGTGTCCCTGGCGGACCTGGAGCCGGCCGGCGACGAGGAGTTCTACAGCAGCCCCGCAGAGGCCGAGGCGGCCGCAGGGCGCGGCCGTGGCCGCCGTCGTGCGTCCCGCAAGGCGTCGGCCCCGGCCGGTGCCCCGAGGACCGAGGCACCCGCTCCCGCCATCGAGGAGGAGGCGGTCGCCGAGCAGGTCGCCGAGCCGGTCCTCGACACGCCCGAGCCGGCGAAGGCTCCGGAATCCCCGGTCGCCCAGGAGGCTCCCGAGGTGGCCGAGGCCGCGCCCCAGGGCCGTACGCGGCGTCGCGCCACCCGTAAGGCCACCGCCCCGGCGGGTTCGCCGAAGCAGGCCGAGCCCGCCACGGACCCGGTCGCCGTGGAGGACCCGGTCGTCGAGGCACCCGCCGAGGCCCCGGCCCCCGTCCAGGAGCAGGCCCCCGTGGCCGAGGCTCCCCAGGAGGCCGCACCGCCGCGGGCCCGTCGCCGGGTGACCCGTAAGGTCACCGCTCCGGCGGGTTCGCCCACGGGCGCCCAGGAGGCGGCGGTCCTCGTCGTCGAGTCGGCGCCCGAGCCGAAGGCCCCGGAGGCCGAGGCCGCCGAGGCCCCCGCGTCCGGTGAGCCGGATGAGGCGCCCGTGGCGAAGAAGACGGCCCGCAAGGCCGCCGCCAAGAAGGCTCCGGCGAAGAAGGCGGTGGCCAAGAAGACGGCCGTTAAGAAGACCGCCGCGAAGAAGACGACGGCGAAGACGGCCGCGAAGAGGACGACGAAGAAGACCGTCGCCGCCGAGCAGTCGTCGCCTTCCGTGACCGCTTCGGCGCCGTCCTCCGACGGTGAGGCGTCAGCCGGCTGACGATTCCCGGCAATCGGTTGTTCATTGTCCGTGGCCCGTCCCGTTACTTTCGGGGCGGGCCACGGGCTTTGTTCCAGAACTGATGCAGAGGCGGTTAACGTTTCCGAAATCAGTTGTGAAATCCCTGATAATGTGTTGGCGGCTGTTGGACTGTCAGAGTTCTTCGCAGAAACTACAATTGGTGACCGGTTCGGGAGACTCGCGGACCGGGTCGGATTCCCCGGCAGGGCGTCGGCATCGTGCCGGTGGTGTTTCGCGCGGCCTCGCAAGACGTGCCGCACCCCAGAATTCTGCCCGGTAACGAGCTCTTGCGGTGTTCAAGGAGGACGTCCATGACGAGCATCAACGAGCAGCCGATTCCCGCTGCCCGTCCGGTCATCGGGGAAGACGAGATCGAGGCCGCCGTACGCGTACTGCGCAGCGGCCGGGTAGTGCAGGGGCCCGAGGTCGCGGCGTTCGAGGAGGGCTTCTCGCGCCTGGTCGACGGGCGGCACTGCATCGCCGTCAACTCGGGTACATCGGCCCTCCAGCTGCTGATCCTGGCCCTGGGGATCGGCCCCGGCGACGAGGTGATCGTCCCCTCGTTCTCCTTCGCCGCCTCCGCCAACGCGGTCCGGCTGACAGGCGCCGACGTGGTCTTCGCCGACATCGAGCCGGGCGGCTTCGGTCTCGACCCGGCGGCCGTCGAAGCCGCGATCACGCCGCGCACCGCCGCGATCATGCCGGTCCACCTCTACGGTCACCCGGCGGCGATGGACCGGATCGTGCCGATCGCCGAGAGGCACCAGATCGCCGTGGTCGAGGACGCCTGCCAGGCCCACGCGGCGGCGCTGAACGGCACCCCGGTCGGCGCGTTCGGCGCGGGCGGCACCTTCAGCTTCTACCCGACCAAGAACATGCACTCCCTCGAAGGCGGCATGGTCACCACGGCCGACGCCGAACTGGCCCGTACGCTGCGCCTCCTGCGCAACCAGGGCATGGAGCAGCGGTACGCCAACGAGATCGTCGGCGCCAACATGCGGATGACCGACGTCTCCGCCGCCATCGGCCGTGTCCAGCTCGCCAAGGTCGAGGGCTGGACCGAGCAGCGCCGCGCCAACGCCGCGTACTTCGACGCCGGCATCACCGCCCCGGCCGTCACCACGCCGCCGGTGGCCGAGGGCGCCCGGCACGTCTACCACCAGTACACCGTGCGGATCCGGGGCGACCGGGACGCCGCGATGGCCAGGCTCACCGAGGCGGGCGTCGGCAACGCGGTCTACTACCCGACGCCGATCCACCGCCTCAAGCCCTACTGGGAGCCGGACCAGAAGGCGGGCCGCACCTGGGAGCTGCCGGAGACCGAGAAGGCCGCGGCCGAGGTCGTCTCGCTGCCCGTGCACCCCTCGCTCACCCGGAACGACCTGGAGCGCATCGTGACCGCCGTGAACTCCCTGGGGGAGAATCTGTGACCGCCGTACTGAAGGCCGGGCTCATCGGCCTCGGCTCCATGGGCCGCAACCACGCCCGGATCCTCGCCGGTCTGGAGGGTGTCGAGCTGGCCGGTGTCGTCGAGCCGGCGGGCGACAGGAACGGCTGGGCGCAGGGCGCCCCCGTCCTGTCCACCGTCGACGAGCTCCTCGCCCGCGGTGTCGACTACGCCGTCGTGGCCTGCCCCACCGGCCTGCACGAGAAGGTCGGCCTCCAGCTCGCCGACGCCGGTGTCTGCGCCCTGATCGAGAAGCCGCTGGCGGACACCGTCGAGGGCGCCCGCCGGCTCGTCGAGGCGTTCGAGTCCCGCGACCTGGTCGCGGCCGTCGGCCACATCGAGCGCTGCAACCCGGCCCTGCTCTCGCTCCGCGCCCGACTGGAGGCCGGTGAGCTGGGCGACGTCTACCAGGTCGTCACCCGCCGCCAGGGCCCCTTCCCGCACCGGATCGCCGACGTCGGCGTGGTCAAGGACCTCGCCACGCACGACATCGACCTGACGGGCTGGGTCACCGGCCAGGCGTACACCTCGATCGCCGCGCACACCGTCTCCAAGTCGGGCCGCCCGCACGAGGACATGGTCTCCGCCGTCGGCCAGCTCTCCGACGGAACGATGGCCAACCACCTGGTCAACTGGCTGAGCCCGCTCAAGGAGCGGTTCACCTCGGTCACCGGGGAGCGCGGCTGCTTCATCGCCGACACCCTCACCGCCGACCTCACCTTCCACTCCAACGCGGCGGTCGCCACGGAGTGGGAGGCGTTGCGCGCCTTCCGCGGGGTATCCGAGGGCGACATGATCCGCTACGCCATCCCCAAGCGCGAGCCGCTCCTAGTCGAGCACGAGCTCTTCCGCGACGCTGTGCAGGGAAAGCCTGCCGACGTCTGCACCCTGAGGCAGGGGCTCCTCACCGTCGAGGTGGCCGAAGCCGTACTGGAGTCCGCCTCCACCCGCACCACCGTCACTCTCACGGCTCCGGACCGGACGGAACATGGCACCTGACATTCCTGATCCCACAGACATCACCGCGATCCCCCGCAGGGGTTCACGCGGTCGTATCGTCATGCTCGTCGACAACAGCGTGCACGGCGACTCCCGCGTACAGAAGCAGGCGAGCTCGGCGGCAGAGGCCGGCTGGGACGTCATCCTGCTGGGCAAGTTCTCCGGCAAGGAGGAGGAGACGGCCTGGCAGCTCGGTGACGCCGAGGTCCGCCTCCTCGGGGTCAAGGCCAAGATGTCGACCCGTCCCCAGGACCTGCGCGGTGCTCCGATCCGCCGGCCCCTGGCCTACCCCTCCGATCGCGTGGCCGAGTTCCGTACGCAGCAGGTCAAGGCCTGGCGGGCGGACCTCCGGGTCCGCGGCGCCGCGCTGCGAACGGGCGAGGACCGGTCGGCGCTCGGGTCCGCGGGCGGCCAGGTGTGGCTGGCGGCCCGCAGGGGCGCGGCCAAGGCCACCAGCCGCTGGGTGAAGCTGCGCTCGCGGCACACCAGGAAGCTGCGCAGCATCCGCAGGACCCGTTCCGCGGCCCTCGACAAGGCGACCACCGCCTTCTGGCTGAAGACCATGGGGGACCGCGCGTGGCGGCGGCTCGACCCCAGCGTCTGGGACTTCGAACTGAGTTACGGGCCCGTCATCGACGCGTTGGAACCGGACATCATCCACGCCAACGACTTCCGGATGCTGGGCGTCGGCTCCCGTGCGAAGCTCCGTGCCCGCGCGGCCGGCCGGCAGGCCTCCCTGGTCTGGGACGCCCACGAGTACCTGCCCGGAGTGCGCTCCTGGGTGAACCAGCGGAAGCTGCCGGCGATGGTGGCGTACGAGCGGGAGCACGCCAAGTACGCCGACGCGGTGGTGACCGTCTCCGGCGGCCTGGCCGATCTCCTGCGGGAGACCCACGGCCTGTCCGAGCGCCCGGACGTGGTGCTCAACGCGCCGGAGGCGGCCGAGGCCTCACGCTTCACCGACCTGCCGGTACCGGATCTGCGCGCCCTGTGCGGCATCGGCCCGGATGTCCCCCTGCTCGTCTACAGCGGTCTCGCCGCCCGCCAGCGCGGCCTGGACATCATGGTGGACGGGCTCCCCGAGCTGCCCGGGGTCCATGTCGCGTTCGTGGCGAGCCACCCAGAGCTGCCGTACATCCGTGCCCTGATGAACCGGGCCGAGGGGCTCGGCGTCCAGGACCGGGTGCACGCCATGCCCTACGTGCCGCACTGGCAGGTGGTCTCGTTCCTGTCCACCGCCGATGTCGGAGTCATCCCGATCCACCACTGGCCGAACCACGAGATCGCCCTGATCACCAAGTTCTTCGAGTACTCGCACGCCAGGCTGCCGCTGGTGGTCAGCGATGTGAAGACCATGGCCGAGATGACCCGCCAGACCGGTCAGGGCGAGGTCTTCGAGGCCGAGAACGTCACCGACTACGTCCGGGCCGTCCGGGCCGTGCTCGACGCGCCCAAGCGCTACACCGCCGCCTACGAGGTCGAGGGCAGGCTGGACGGATGGACCTGGGAGGCCCAGGCCGAGGTGCTCGACGGGGTCTACACCCGGCTGATGCGAGGTGCGGGCAGATGACCGGAGTTCCTGACGTCAGCGTCGTCGTCGCCGTCTACAACACCATGCCGTACCTCACCGAATGCCTGAACTCCCTCGTGGGGCAGAGCATCGGCGAGGAGCGCCTGGAAATCATCGCGGTGGACGACGGATCGACCGACGACAGCGGCCGTGAACTGGACCGTTTCGCGGAGAAGTACCCGGACGTCTTCACCGTGGTCCACCAGCCCAATTCGGGCGGGCCCGCGGCCCCGAGCAACCGCGCCCTGGAGCTGGCCACCGGCCGGTTCGTCTACTTCATGGGGTCGGACGACCACCTCGGTGAAGAGGCGCTGGAGCGCATGGTCGCCTGTGCCGACGCCAACGGGTCCGACGTGGTCGTCGGCAAGATGGTCGGCACCAACGGGCGCTATGTCCACCAGAAGCTGTACTCGGGCAACCAGCCCGACGTCAGCCTCTACGACTCGGCGCTGCCCTTCACCCTCGCCAACACCAAGCTCTTCCGCCGCGAGCTGGTGGAGAAGCACGGACTGCGCTTCCCCGAGGACCTGCCCGTCGGCAGCGACCAGCCGTTCACCATCGAGGCGTGTGTCCGGGCCCGCAGGATCTCCGTCCTCGCCGACTACACGTACTACTACGCGGTCAAGCGCGGCGACGCGAGCAACATCACCTACCGGGCGGACCACCTGGCCCGGCTCCGGTGCACGGCGCGCATCATGGACCACACCGCCGGACTCATCCCGGCCGGGCCGCGTCGCGACGCCGTTCTCAAGCGGCACTTCGAGTGGGAGCTGTCCAAGCTCATGCTCGACGACTTCCCCGCGCTTCCCCTCGAAACGCGGCAGGAGATCTGCGCGGGGCTGGCCGCCCTGCAGGACACCTACTTCACCGACGCCCTGCACGACGCGACCGGCGTGAAGAGACGGGTCCGCCTCGGCCTCGCCCGGCGCGGCGCCGTGGCGGAGCTCACCCGCGCCATCGCGGACGAGGCGGAGCACGGAGCTCCGCCCTTCCTGCTGGAAGGGGACCGCGCCTTCGCGCCCTACCCGGGTTTCCGGGACGCCGGGATCGGTCTCGACGACCGGTGGTACGAGGTACGCGAGACGGTCTCCGGCAGACTCGCCTCCGGTACGAAGCTGGAGTCGGCCGCCTGGGAGCAGGACGGGGAGGATCTCGTCCTCGCCCTGAAGCTGCGCATCGGCGTCACCGGTGACACGTCCTCGGCCGTCGTCGCCCTCGCTCAGGGCGCCCTGCCGAAGAGCGCCGACAAGCCCGGCGCCCGTAAGCTGCCCAAGGACGCCGAGCGCCCGAAGGCGGTCGGCGAGTTCACACGGGAGCCCGCCGATGACGGCACCGGCACCCTGCTGGGCGCCCGCATCCCGGTCGATCGGATCCGTGCCAAGCGGGGCGTACGGGTCTACGTCGACGTCGCGGGCACCACGTACGAGATCCCGGTCCGCACCGACGGCCTGCCGATGCCGCTGGCGCGCCGGTGGGGGAGGACCACCCCCTACCGGGTCTCGGCGAATCCGAACGCGAAGGGGCGGCTCGTGATCACGACGGCCCTGCTGTGGGAACCGAAGCTGGACCTGGGCACACGGCTGCGCCGAACGCTGTCCGGGGTGAAGAGGAAGCTGTCCCGGCTGAAGAGGAAAGTGTCCCGATGAACATCTGTGTAGTCGCGCTCGGCAAGATCGGGCTTCCGCTGGCCGTGCAGTTCGCCGCCAAGGGCCACCGGGTCATCGGCGCGGACGTCAACGAGAAGGTCGTCGAGCTGGTCAACGCGGCCACCGAGCCGTTCCCCGGCGAGCACGACCTCGGCGTCAAGCTCAAGGAGACGGTGGGCGCCGGCCTGCTCTCCGCGACGACGGACACCACGGCCGCGGTCGCCGCGTCCGACGCCGTCGTGGTCGTCGTCCCGCTCTTCGTGGACGCCGAGGGCACCCCGGACTTCGGCTGGATGGACGCCGCCACCAAGGCCATCGCGGCGGGCCTGAAGCCCGGCACCCTGGTCAGCTACGAGACCACCCTGCCCGTCGGCACCACCCGTACGCGCTGGGCGCCGATGCTGGCCGAGGGCTCCGGCCTCACCCCGGGCGAGGACTTCCACCTGGTCTTCTCCCCGGAGCGGGTGCTGACCGGGCGGGTCTTCGCCGACCTGCGCCGCTATCCCAAGCTCGTCGGCGGCATCGACGAGAGGTCCGCGGTGGCGGGCGTGGCCTTCTACGAGGCCGTGCTCGACTTCGACGAGCGCGAGGACCTGCCCCGCCCCAACGGTGTCTGGGACCTCGGCACGGCGGAGGCCTCCGAGCTGGCGAAGCTCGCCGAGACCACCTACCGGGACGTCAACATCGGCCTGGCCAACCAGTTCGCGCGCTTCGCCGACCGGAACGACATCGACGTCAAGAAGGTCATCGAGGCCTGCAACAGCCAGCCCTACAGCCACATCCACCAGCCCGGCATCGCCGTCGGCGGCCACTGCATCCCGATCTACCCCCGGATGTACCTGTGGAAAGACCCCGACGCCACCGTCGTCCGCGCGGCCCGCGAGGCGAACGCCGCGATGCCCGAGTACGCCGTCGACCTGCTGGCCGCCGCCTACGGCGACCTGGACGGCGTCGGGGTCCTGGTGCTGGGCGCCGCCTACCGCGGAGGTGTCAAGGAGACCGCGTTCTCCGGCGTCTTCGGTGTCGTCGAGGCCCTCAAGGCGCGCGGCGCGGTGCCGTTCGTCTCCGACCCGCTGTACACCCCTCAGGAGCTGACCGCGCTCGGTCTCGTCCCGCACGACAGCCACCAGGCCGTCACCGCGGCGATCCTCCAGGCCGACCACGCCGAGTACCGCGAGCTCGCCGCCGCGGACCTGCCGGACGTCCGCGTCCTGGTCGACGGCCGCCGCACGACGGACCCGGCGAAGTGGGCCGGCGTACGACGCGTGGTGATCGGTGGCTGACCCTCCGTAGACGACGGGGGGCAGGAGTGAAGGCCTGTCGTGCTAGCGTTTTGACGTGTCTAACACCCCTGCTCCCCACCATGTGATTTACCTGGCGATCGGGTTTCCCCCCGCTGCGAAGAGCTGCGCCTACCGAATGCGTGAAACAGCCAACCAATTCGTCTCGGAAGGCTGGGACGTCACGGTGGTGACCATTGCCGACGAGTCCTGGGAGCGGGACTTCGGCCTCGACCACACGCTCTCCGAGCGGGTCGATCCGCGCGTTCGCGTCGTGAAGCTGCCGCTGGTGCGCGAGGACCTGGAAACCGACATTCGTAAGTTCTCCGAGGACCGCGCACTACGGCCGGCGCAGTGGGCGGCCGCTTACCGCAAAAAGGGGATGAAGGATTTCCCCGAGCCGATCTACGGCGGCTGGAAAGCCGACCTGGAGAAGGCCGTCGAGCGGATCCACCGGGACCGGCCCGCCGACCTGGTCGTGGCGACCTGCGTGCCGTACGTGAACATGGCCGCGGCCCTGCACCTGTGGGAGACGCACAAGGTTCCGTACGCGATCGACTTCCGTGACGGCTGGTCCGTCGACGTCATCGACGGCGGCGAGGCCTTCGCCGCCGACTCGCCCTCCGGCGTGTGGGAACGCAAGGTGCTCAGCCAGGCGCTGTCCCTGTGGCTGGTGAACGACCCGATCGCCGAGTGGTACCGGGAGCGTCACCCCGATCTGGCCGACCGCGTCCACGTCGTGCGCAACGGGTACGACGAGGACAGCGTCCCGGCCCGTACCCGCGTCCCCGACGCCGACGCGGGGCTGACCTTCGGGCACCTCGGCGTGGTGACCTCGCCGCCCCGCATCCTCAAGGCCGTTCTCGACGGATGGCGCATCGCCCGTGAGCGGGACCCGCTCGTCGCCCGCTCACGGCTGGAGATCCGCGGCCAGATCGGCTCCGGGGCGACCCGCGAGGCCAACGCCCACATGGAGCTGATCCGGCAGGCGCAGGCCCGCGGTGAAGCGGTGAGCTTCGGGGGACCCGCCCCCAAGGCCGAGCTGGCGGACATCTTCGCGAGCTGGGACGTTCTGCTCCTCATGATCATGGGCGGGAAGTACATGACGTCCGGCAAGGTCTACGAGTACGCCGCGACCGGCCTGCCGGTCATGTCCGCGCACGCGGTGGAGCACGACGCGACCACCGTGATGACCGGCCACCCGCTGTGGACGGGAGCCGTCGGCTTCGACGAGGAAGCGCTGGCCGCGGCCTACTCCAGTGCCGCGAAGCTCGCCGTCGAGGCGAGCGACGAGGACCGGGCGGCCGCCAGGGCCCACGCGGCGCAGTACGCGCGAGCGGCCCAACTGGGCCCCGCCGTCCGCCGTCTCATCCGCCAGGCCGTCCCGGCCCCCGAGGGAGACGGGAGCTCCGGGACGCCGTCCGCGGCCCCGGGCACCCACGAGGTGGAGGACCTCTCCGTATGACGCACGTACTTCTGATCGCCGGAACACGGCCGCAGGCCGCGGTCCTCAAGGCGTCGCTGGAGAAGTTCCGCGCGGCGGGCGCCACCGTCGAACTGGCTGGGCTCTTCGCTCCCGACGACATCGACCCCGGCCTCGAACTGACCCGACTGCGCTCCCTGACGGAGGCGGCCGCCGAACGCGGCCGGATGTTCGAGAAGCGCGTGGCCAAGCTCTCCGCCCCGCGCCGCGTCTGGGCCTCGGCCGAACGCGACCGGCAGGTGCGCGGCTCCGGCCGCCGGGCCCACGTCCTGGTAGCCCTGGACGCCACCGCCGTGTACACGGTGTGGAAGCTGGCCCAGATGAACCGGAGGGCCCACGCCGTCTTCGGTATCGCGCCCGCCCTCAAGGCGGTCGAGGACCGCCGCGAACGGCCGCTGCACTACGCCCTGCGGGCCGTCACCCGGAGCGTTCCGACCCCGGCCACAGCCGCCCGGACCACCAAGCGGGCCGCCCGGCGCGTGGTCGGCGGGGCGCTGCGCCGCGCCTCCTCCCCGTCCGTCGTGCGCACCTCGCTCGGCGCCAAGTCGTGGCGCGGGGTGGTGGCCGCGCCGAAGGTGCCGGACCGGCTGCGGGCCAAGCTGGCCCGACGCATCAGCATGAGCATGACCGAAGGCGGCCGCCGGGCCGGCGCCGCCCTGGTGCTGAAGGACGCCGCCCGGCTCACCGCTGACCGGGCCCTGCGCGCGGACCTGCTCGCCGAGGCCGCCCGGGCGGACCTGGAGCGCGGCCACGACGACGCGGCGCTGCGCCGCTCCGCGTACGAGGCGGCGCTCGCGACCGCCGACCGGTGGTACGCGAAGGGCGACACGAAGAGGGCCGCGGCCTCGCTCTCCTCGGCGCTCACCCTCGCCTTCCCCCGGGCCGTGCACTTCGACTCGCTGACCTCGCCGCTGGCCGAGGACCCCGCGGGCTACCTGGCACCGTTCCGCGCGAGCACCGCCTTCCAGGCCATGACCGCGCCGCGCGGCCGTGCGGCGCCCGCCGCCGCCCCACCGGTCGGCCGGCCGCTGCGGCTGCTGGTCACGACATACTCCAACGCCAACTTCCTGCAGGCGATCCGCGACCGGTACGGCGACCACCCGGGCGTCGAGATCCGCTTCCTGGAGGTGAAGGAGGACGAGACGCTGCGGCCGCTGGCGCGCGGCGCCCAGCGGATGATGGAGTACGCCCTCGGCGGCCGGCCCGGCTTCGGCGACCAGGCCGAGGAGGCGCTCCGGCCCCATCTGGACTGGGCGGACACGGTGTTCGTCGACTGGTGTACCAACGCCGCGGCGCTGTTCACGCTGGTGGACCCGGGCACCACCCGGATCGTCGTACGGCTGCACAGCTACGAGGCGTTCACCCTCTGGCCGCACCTGATGGACCTGGACCGTGTCGACGACCTGGTCTTCGTCGGGGACCACCTGCGCGACCTGGTCGCCGACTGCCTGCCGCGGCTGCGGGAGCCGGGCGCACCGGCGCTGCACGTCATCGCCAACGCCATGGACCTGGAGCGGTTCCGGCGTGCGAAGAGCGGCAGCGACACCCGCTTCACCATCGGCCTGATCGGGGCGGGCGTCGTCGCCAAGGACCCGCGGTGGGCCGTCGAGGTCCTGCGCTTGCTGCGGGAACACGACGAGCGCTACCGCCTGGTAGTCATCGGCGACGGTCTGGACCGCAAGGCCAGCGCCGCGGCCCGCGCCTACGACGACCTGCTCCAGCGGGACCTGGCCGAGCTGGAGCCCGCCGGAGCGGTCCAACTGCTGGGGCGCACCGAGGACGTGCCGGGCGCGCTCACCGGAGTCGGGGTGATCCTCAGCAGTTCGGTGCGGGAGAGCTTCCACTGCGGCCTGGTCGAGGGCGCCGCCAGCGGCGCGCTTCCGGTGGTCCGCGACTGGCCGTTCTTCGCGGGCAAGGAGCACGGCGCCCGGACGCTCTTCCCCGCCGACTGGGTGGTCGGCTCCCCGAGGGAGGCCGCGGACCGCATCCTCGCGCTGACTGCGACGGACGAGGCGTGGCGCAAGGCGACGGCCGACGCGGCGGAGCACGCGCTGACGACCTGGAACTGGCCGGTGATCAGCCCCGGGTTCGACCGGTTGCTGCTGGAGGGCTGAGCGGCGGACCTCAGGGGGCCGGCGCGACCCGCTGCTCCCTGAGGGCCCCGTCCTCCTCCTCGTACACCGCCCCGCTCTGCGGGCACTCCCACACCCCCGGCTCACGCTCGCGGGCCACCAGGCGCACACCGCTGCGGCCCACCCAGCCGATCCGCCGGGCCGGTACGCCGACGACCAGGGCGAAGTCCGGGACGTCCTTGGTCACCACGGCGCCCGCCGCGACCATGGCCCACCGGCCGATCCGCACGGGCGCGACACAGACGGACCGCGCACCGAGCGACGCGCCCTCGGCGACCTTGACGCCCACGGCCTCCCAGTCGCCGCCGCGCTTCTGCCTGCCGTCGGGGTCCACGGAGCGCGGGTACTGGTCGTTGGTGAGGACCACCGCCGGGCCGACGAAGACACCGTCGCCGAGCTCGGCGGGCTCGTAGACGAGGGCGAAGTTCTGCAGCTTGACGTTGTCGCCGATGCGTACGCCGCTGCCGACGTAGGCACCGCGTCCGACGACACAGCCCTCGCCGAGCTTCGCGCCCTCACGGATCTGCGCCAGTTCCCAGATGCTGCTGCCCGCACCGATCTCGGCACTCTCGTCGACCTGGGCGGTGGGCTGGACCCTGTAGTTCACGTGCTGCGCCTTCCGGGAGGTACCTGCTCGTCCGGCGAGCATACGGTTTTTCCCGCCGGGCCCCGCCGTTCGCGGGGTGGAGGCGCCTCCACCCCGGTTTGACCCCCACACCCCCGCCCCGTAACCTTGAGCCTCGGTGTGTTTCCTTAACGCACCTACCCCTGAGCACATCCCTCCCGGTAACGGTCGGTGTTCGCGCCGTCCGCCAGGAGAGGCCGCTCATCCTTCCGGATCGCCCCGGGCCCCGGCCCGCGCGAGCGGCTGGCATCAGGGGATCCGTTCCGAGCGAGAGAGAGATCCGCGTGTACGCCATCGTGCGCAGCGGTGGTCGCCAGCACAAGGTAGCTGTCGGCGACATCGTTGAGGTTGACAAGATTTCCACTGCCAAGGTTGGCGACACGGTCGAGCTCTCGACCCTGCTCGTTGTCGACGGTGACGCGGTCACCAGCGACCCGTGGGTGCTCGACGGCATCAAGGTCACGGCTGAGATCGTGGACCACCACAAGGGCGCGAAGATCGACATCCTTCGCTACAAGAACAAGACCGGCTACCGCCGTCGCCAGGGTCACCGCCAGCAGTACACGGCGATCAAGGTCACCGGTATCCCCGCGGCTGCGAAGTAAGGGACTGAGAACACATGGCACACAAGAAGGGCGCATCGTCCACTCGGAACGGGCGCGATTCCAATGCTCAGCGGCTCGGCGTGAAGCGCTTCGGCGGTCAGGCCGTCAACGCCGGTGAGATCCTGGTCCGCCAGCGTGGCACCCACTTCCACCCGGGCACGGGCGTCGGCCGTGGCGGCGACGACACGCTGTTCGCGCTGACCGCCGGTGCGGTGGAGTTCGGTACGCACCGTGGCCGCAAGGTCGTGAACATCGTTCCGCTCGCCGTCTGAGTTTCCCGACGCGCGCAGAACGGCACACAGCACCTTCCGAGGGCGGATCTCAGCTTTCCCGGCGAACGGGGAAGCGGGTCCGCCCTCGGCGTGTTACGACAGAGACAATTCCGTATTTTCCTGCTGTACCTGGAGGCACCAACCATGACCACCTTCGTGGACCGCGTCGAGCTGCATGCCGCCGCGGGTAACGGAGGCCACGGCTGCGCCTCCGTACACCGTGAGAAGTTCAAGCCGCTGGGCGGCCCCGACGGGGGCAACGGCGGACGGGGCGGCGATGTGATCCTCGTCGTCGAGCAGTCCGTGACCACGCTGCTGGACTACCACCACAGCCCTCACCGCAAGGCCACCAACGGCCAGCCCGGCGCCGGTGACAACCGTTCCGGCAAGGACGGCCAGGACATGGTCCTGCCCGTGCCCGACGGCACCGTCGTCCTCGACAAGGCCGGGAACGTGCTCGCCGACCTCGTCGGCCAGGGCACCACCTTCGTCGCCGGCCAGGGCGGCCGCGGCGGTCTCGGCAACGCGGCACTCGCCTCCGCCCGCCGCAAGGCGCCCGGCTTCGCGCTGCTCGGTGAGCCGGGGGAGAGCCGGGACATCGTCCTGGAGCTCAAGACCGTCGCCGACGTTGCCCTCGTGGGGTACCCGAGCGCGGGCAAGTCCTCGCTGATCTCGGTGCTCTCCGCGGCCAAGCCGAAGATCGCGGACTACCCCTTCACCACGCTCGTCCCGAACCTCGGTGTCGTCACCGCCGGTTCGACCGTCTACACCGTCGCCGACGTCCCGGGCCTCATCCCCGGCGCCAGCCAGGGCAAGGGCCTCGGCCTGGAGTTCCTCCGCCACGTCG
Source organism: Streptomyces sp. CB00316 (assembly GCF_001905595.1). Lineage (GTDB taxonomy): Bacteria > Actinomycetota > Actinomycetes > Streptomycetales > Streptomycetaceae > Streptomyces. The sequence continues at coordinate 500,299 of NZ_LIXI01000001.1, forward strand.
AGCGCTGCTCGGTGCTCGTGCACGTCCTGGACACCGCGACGCTGGAGTCCGACCGTGACCCCGTCTCCGACCTCGACATGATCGAGGAGGAGCTGCGGCTCTACGGCGGCCTGGACGACCGGCCCCGCATCGTCGCCCTCAACAAGATCGACATCCCGGACGGCCAGGACCTCGCCGACATGATCCGCCCCGACCTGGAGGCCCGCGGCTACCGCGTCTTCGAGGTCTCCGCGATCGCGCACAAGGGCCTCAACGAGCTCTCCTACGCGCTCGGCGGGATCATCGCCGAGGCGCGTGCCGCCAAGCCGAAGGAGGAGGCGACCCGCATCGTCATCCGTCCCAAGGCCGTCGACGACGCGGGCTTCACCGTCACCCTGGACGACCAGGGCATCTACCGGGTGCGCGGCGAGAAGCCCGAGCGCTGGGTGCGCCAGACCGACTTCAACAACGACGAGGCCGTCGGCTACCTCGCGGACCGGCTCAACCGCCTCGGCGTCGAGGACGCCCTGATGAAGGCGGGCGCCCGGGCCGGCGACGGTGTGGCGATCGGACCCGAGGAGAACGCGGTCGTCTTCGACTGGGAGCCGACCGTGACGGCCGGCGCCGAGATGCTCGGCCGCCGCGGCGAGGACCACCGCCTGGAGGAGCCGCGCCCCGCGGCGCAGCGCCGCCGGGACCGTGACTCCGAGCGCGACGACGCGGAGAAGGAGTACGACGAGTTCGACCCCTTCTAGGACCGGTCCGACCCCTCCAAGGGCGCACCGGCTCCATGACCGGACGGCTCGACTCCGTATGGAGTCCGGCCGTCCGGTAGCGTCCGGGCGGATATGCGGTGGTCCGGCCGTCCCGGCGGGTCGCTCAAGGGCGGCGCAAGGGCGACAGATGTGCAGATTATGCAACATCTCTGCGGATCGGATCACTCGCGTACCGGACCCGGGCCGTCCAACCTCCCTGGCCAGAGGGTGAACTACCGGTTCTCACGGGGGAGCGACGGACGGCGTCCACCTTGCGAGACGGTCACGGAGAGTGCGAGCATCGCGCTGTTCCCCCGTCATAGCAAGGTAGGTCGTCTGTGTCTGAGCCGCACGAAGCCAAGCCCCGGACTACCGCGGTCGTACTCGCCGGTGGCACCGGGCAGCGCGTGGGACTGTCGATCCCCAAGCAGCTGCTGAAGATCGCCGGCAAGGCGGTCATCGAGCACACGCTGGCCATCTTCGAGAACGCCGAGGACATCGACGACGTCATCGTGCTCATGGCACCCGGCTTCCTACCCGACGTCGAGAAGATCGTCGCCAGGGCCCAGCTGACCAAGGTCACGCGCGTCATCGAGGGCGGCAACACCCGCAACGAGACGACGGAGCGTGCCATCGCGGCCCTCGGCGAGGGCCTGGCCGAGGGCGAGGACCGCAACGTCCTCTTCCACGACGCGGTGCGCCCGCTGCTGTCACAGCGTGTGATCAGGGACTGCATCGACGCCCTCGACCGCTACCAGGCCGTCGACGTCGCCATCCCCTCCGCGGACACGATCATCGTGACCCGCACCCACGGCGGGGACGGGGAGTTCATCACCGAGGTTCCCGACCGCTCCCGACTGCGCCGCGGCCAGACCCCGCAGGCGTTCAAGCTCTCCACGATCCGCAAGGCGTACCGGATCGCGGCGGGAGACCCCAACTTTCAGGCGACCGACGACTGTTCGGTGGTCCTCAAGTACCTCCCCGACGTGCCGATCTACGTGGTCGCGGGCGACGAGTACAACATGAAGGTCACCCAGCCGGTCGATGTCTTCATCACCGACAAACTCTTCCAGCTCGCCTCCACCGCCGCCCCGCGCCAGGCCGACGAGGCCGCCTACCGTGAGCTGCTCTCCGGTAAGACCCTCGTCGTCTTCGGCGGTTCGTACGGGATCGGCGCCGACATCGCGGCGCTGGCCGAGAGCCACGGCGCGAGCGTCTACGCGCTGGGCCGGTCCACCACCGGCACGCACGTGGAGAACCCGGACCACATCGAAGAAGCGCTCGCCAAGGCGCGCGCCGAGACCGGCCGCATCGACTACGTCATCAACACCGCGGGCGTCCTGCGCATCGGCAAGCTGGCCGAGACGGACAACGCGACGATCCAGGAAGCCCTGAACGTCAACTACCTGGCCCCCGTCCAGATCGCGCGCGCCTCCTACAAGTACCTCGTCGAGACCCGGGGCCAGCTGCTGCTCTACACCTCCAGCAGCTACACCCGCGGCCGCGCCGAGTACAGCCTCTACTCCTCCACCAAGGCCGCGATGGTCAACCTGACCCAGGCGCTCGCCGACGAGTGGGCGGGCGAGGGGATCCGCGTCAACTGCGTCAACCCGGAGCGGACCGCGACGCCGATGCGCACCAAGGCGTTCGGCCAGGAGCCGGAGGGCTCACTGCTCTCCTCGGAGGCCGTGGCGCACACCTCGCTGGACGTGCTGCTCTCCGACATGACCGGTCACGTCGTCGACGTACGGCAGCAGGACCCCACGGCCGAAGCCTCGGCGTCCTCCGGGTTCGAGCAGGCCCTGGCCTACGCGCTGGACCGGCAAGGGGATGTGTAATAATTCCTGACCATTGTGTGTATAAGGGCCTCTGTCATCGCTTAGCGCGACGGCAGAGGCCCGTGTTCGTGAAGTCTTGGCATCACACTTTCCTCCATGCGTGAATCCGACCGGCATCCCCCTGGAGCAGGTTCTTCGTGATTTCGACAGCTATTCGCCTGGCCCGTGTGGGCAGCAGGTCAGAACTCGCGGCAGCGTTGTTGATGGGGCTGGGATATCCCTGCGTCATGCTCGCCGCGCTCCTTCCGAACATCTGGTTCTTCGCGGCGGCCGCGGCTGTCACGTATGCCGCGGACTGGTATCTGCACCAGCGGGGGAGCCATCTGATCAACCAGCTCGGCAAGGTGCGGGCCGGACCGTCCATCCGCTTCCTGCTGCGCCAGCTCATGCTCGTCCTGCTGCTGGCCCGGATGGGCCTCGCCGAGGAGCCGCTCTTCTACACGGCGGTCGCCTGCTTCCTGATCTTCTACGGTCTGCAGGCCCCGCAGGGCGCGGTAACGACCCTGATCTGGCTGCGCCGCACCATGCCGGTCGTCACCCGCAACGTGGACCTGCACTCCGTGCGCATCCCCGACGCCCCGCCAGGTGCGCTGCTGCGCCGCTCAGGCGAGAAGATGCTGCACCTCGACATCGCGGCGATGGCCGGCATCCTGATCGCCGCCGGGACCGGCGAGGACAGGGTCGGCTACGTCGGCGCCGCGCTCACCCTGCTGCTCGCCCTGGTCTACATCGTGGCGCTCATCCCGTACATGCGGCGCAGCCGTCTGGTGCCCCCGGTCGCCGCCGTGCTCAAGGCCGTCGACACCTGGCTGCGCGAGTACCAGCCGACCGTGGTGCTCTACTTCTCCGGCTCCAACGAGTCCGCCTACCAGGGCAACATGTGGCTGGAGACGATGGCCCGCGTCGAAGGCCGGCCGCTGATCGTCATGCGCGAGCGCAACCTGGTCCCGCAACTGGCCGAGACCTCCGTCCCGGTGCTCTGTGTCCCGGCGGGCACGCACCTGATGAACCTGGACCTCTCCTCGGCCCGGGTCTGCCTGTATCCCGCCAACGTCGGCAAGAACATCCACATCCTGCGCGTGCCGACCATGAAGCACGTCTTCATCGGCCACGGCGACAGCGACAAACTCGCCAGTGTCAACCCGTACTCCAAGGTCTACGACGAGGTCTGGACGGCCGGCCGGGCCGGCCGCGACCGCTACGCGCTGGCCGACGTGGGCGTCCGGGACGAGGACATCGTCGAGGTGGGCCGCCCGCAGCTGGAGTCCATCACGACCTGGACGGGTGCGCCTCGGAACCCCATTCCGACCGTGCTGTACGCCCCCACCTGGGAGGGCTGGGACGACAACCCCGGCAACACCTCCCTGCTCCTGGCGGGCGAGAACATCGTGCGTCGGCTGCTCGCCGCCGACGACCCGGTCCGGATCATCTACAAGCCGCACCCCTTCACCGGCATCCGCAGCCGCCAGGCCAAGGCCGTCGACGCCAAGATCCGGGCGATGCTGGGGAAGGCGGCCGCCGAGCGCGCCACCGAGCCCCGCTGGGTGGAGGAGGCCGAGCGGACGGCCGCCGAGCGGAGCGCCGCCCAGGCCGAGCTGGTACGGATCAACGCCCGCCTCGCGGAGCTCGCGGTCGTCGGCCGCGCCGGCGGGGACGAGGCGGAGGAGTCGCGGGTCTCGCTCGCCGACCCCGCCCGCGAGGCGGAGGCGGCACAGCTGCTGGCCGCGTGGAGCGAGGCCTACTGGCGTTCCTTCGGCTGGTGGGAGCACCGTACGGCGGTGGGCGCGGAGCCCAAGCTGTACGACTGTTTCAACGAGTCCGACGCCCTGGTCTCGGACATCTCCAGCGTGGTCTCCGACTTCATCGCGAGCGGCAAGCCGTACGCGGTCACGGACTCCGCGGCGCTCGGAGCCGAGGAGTTCCGGCGGCAGAACACCGCCGTACGGGCCGCGGTCATCCTGTCCAACAGCGCCGAGGAGCTCGACGAGCTGCTGGCCGCCGTCGCGGACCCGGCCGCCGATGTGCTGGCCGGGGCGCGCCGCGAGCTGAAGTCGTACCTCCTGGGCCCGGACGAGCCGACCTCCATGGAGCGGTTCAACGCCGCCGTACGGGCGCTCGCCGCCAAGGCCGAGGCCCGCAACGCCGGTGTCGCCCAGCGGCTCGGCGATCAGGTCATCGCCGTCCCGGACCGTGAGGCGGCCGCCGGCGACGGCGTCGTCCCGGGCGAGCCGGAGCTGCCGGCCGAGGCCGCTGTGGCGGACCCGGACGCGGTGGGCGTCTCCGCGGTGGCGCCGCAGGCAGCGGTGGAGGCTGCGGCGGAGACCGCGGTCACCGAAGGGGCCTCACCGGCACGCTGAGGCGCGGACGGACCGAACTGTCCGAAAGGGATGCAACCCCGACAGCTACCCGTAGGTCTTCCTGAGGGAGGGATGTACGGGTCGTTCGGCGTGTCGGTGTGTAGAAGGTACATATCGGGCATTCCATGTTCTTTCGTGATGAAATTGATGGGTGCATATGGCCGACATGCCCAGAACGAACCACGAGCCCGATGTCAGTGTGATCATCGGAGCGTATGACGCGATGCCCTACCTGGTCCGCTGCCTGGAGTCCGTGGAGGCACAGACGATCGGCGCCGGACGCCTGGAGATCGTCGCGGTCGACGACGGCTCCACCGACGCCACGGGCGCCTGCCTGGAGGAGTTCGCCGCCCGGACGGCGATCCCCGTGCGCGTCGTCCGGCAGGCCAACTCCGGAGGCCCCAGCGGCCCGCGGAACCTCGGCCTGAAGCTCGCCCGCGGCCGGTACGTCTTCTTCCTCGACGCCGACGACTACTTCGGCGAGGAGGCCCTGGAGCGCATGGTCGCCATGGGCGACCGGGCGGGCACGGACGTGGTGCTCGGAAAGATCGTCGGCGTCAACCGCGGTGCCGCGAAGTCGATGTGGAAAGAGACCCTCGACCACGCCGACCTCTATGAATCCAACATCAAATTCACGCTGAGCGCGCAGAAGCTGTTCCGGCGCGACCTCCTCGTACGGCTCGGCATGCGCTTCGACGAGAAGCTGAAGACCGGCGAGGACGCCCTGTTCACCATGGAGGCGTACCTCCGCGGCAACGGGGTCTCCGTCGTCGCCGACTACACCTGCTACTACCTGGTGGGCCGCGAGGACGGCAACCAGATGACCAAGAAGGGCGACCACCGGCGGCGCTTCGACTCGGCCCGCGCTCTCATGGGGCTCATCGCCGACCTGGTGCCCCCGGGTCCCCGCCGGGATTCACTGATGGTGCGTCCGTTCGTCATCACGCTGCTGCCCCAGTTCGGACCCGGACTGGTGAATCAGTCCGACACCGTACGCCGGGAGAAGGCGGCGCTCGCCGCCCCCCTGATGGACGCCTACTGGACACCTGGGCTCGGCCGCCGGCTCAAGGTCCACGAGCGGCTGAGGCTCACCGCCCTCGCCCGGGGTCGGCTCGACCCGCTGCTCGACATCGCGGCCTTCCTGCGGGACGGAAAGGAACCCGAGGTGGTCCGCAGGGGTGACCGGATCCTTCTCGCCTACCCGCACTTCGACCGGGCGGGCAAGGGTTCCGTGCTCCCGAAGCGCGCCTACGAGGTGACCGTCACCGAATGGGTCGGCGGCCGACGGATCGAGCCGCCGCAGCCGAAGCCACGCGTGTTCCTCGCCCGGCGCGTAGCCCGCAGAGCCCGCCGTGCGGTGCTGGGCGCCCTGCGCGCTCCCCGCGCGCACCGCGTCTGACGGGACGGGTTCCGGGGCCCTCGCGCCGTCCGCGCGGGGGGCGAACGACCCGTTCGTGTGATTGGCGTCACGTCATCCGGGGGTGTATCCATGAGACCGCTGTTGGCGTCTCCCTCGCACCCCGTCTTCCAGGGGTTCACCATCTGTACGTCCATCCCCGGAAAGGCACTCCTCCGTGGCGTCCCTCGAAGCGATTCCCGAAGAGCTCAGCCGGCTCATGAAGTACTTCCCGGAGACCCCGGCCGAGGAGCGCCCCGCTTTCCACAGCGCGGCCAAGGACTTCCTGGACAGGGCGGCCCCCAAGATCGTCCGGCAGTTCTCGCCGATGGCCCGGGTCAAGTGGCACCTGGCGGCCAGTGGACGCGGCGATGAGCTGGCGGAACTGCTCCACTACGAACGTGAGAACCCCGGTGCCTTCTCCGTGAAGGGCCTGCGGCGGGCCCGGATCGAACTGCCCGGCATCGAGAGCTCCTCGCTGCCGTCCTCGGTGCGCAACTTCAACCGCAGCGAACTCCCCGTACGCGGCAAGCTCCTGGACCTCGGCTGGCAGGACGGCAAGCTCCTCGTCAAGGGCTACGCCTACATCCCCAACGTCCCCTCCGCCACCGGCAGACGCTCCCTGCGCGTCGCCGTGCTGCGCCGCCAGGGCAGCCGCTCCACCCTCCCGCTGCGCCTGCGCACGGTCGAGGAGCCCCGCGCCACGGCCGAGGCCAAGGGCGCGCTCCACAACTACGACTGGTCGGGCTTCGAGCTCGCCATCGACCCCGGCCGGCTGCGGGTGCGCGGCCAGTGGCAGTCCGGCACCTGGCGCCTGGGTATCGCCATCCCCCGCCCCGGCGGCATGTCCGTGGGCAGCCTCACCAGGAACAGCGCAGGCGCCGCCGGACACAGCCGCACCCGCGTCCTGGACGACGGCGTCCGGTTCGTCGCCGGCTTCGACCGCAACCGCCTCAAGCTCACCGTGGACGTCGTCCCCGCCGAGATCGACGCCCAGGAGTCCGACGGCGACACCCTCACCGTCACCCTCCGCTCCCGGGTGACCGCCCCCGCCGCCAAGGTCCCCACCGCGCTGCGTATCGACCACGAACCGAGCGGCTTCGTCACCGAGCTGCCGCTCCGTCAGGCCGGCACCGGCGACGACGGCTGGTTCCGCCACACCGCCGAACTGCCCCTCGCCGCCCTCCCCGTCGACGGCATCGCCCCCGGCACCTCCCGCAAGTACCGCACGCTCATCGTCCTCGCCGACGGCACCACCCGCCGCGCCACCAACGGCGAGAACCTGCGCACCGGCGTCCACCCGCTCCCCGACGGGCGCGAGTTGGCGATCCTCACCGACGGCGCCGGGAACTTCACCCCCCAACTGCGCACCGTCCAGCCGGTCGTCGACACCGTCGAGTGGAGCGCAGACGGCGAACTGGTGCTCTCCGGCACCTACACCGGATCGGCCGAGCGCATGAAGATGGTCCTGCGCCACACCGGCCGCAACGAGGACCGCCCGCTGCCCGTCGCCTTCGCGGACGGCCGCTTCACCGCCCGCCTGCGCCCGGACACCATGCCCACCTACGAGGGCACCGTGCCGCTGCGCGCCGGACGCTGGATGCCGCGCCTGCGCCCGCACACCGAGTGGGACCACACCCGCGACCTCCCGGTCACGCTCCGCCCCGACCTCGTCTCCCTGCTGCCGCTCTCCCACCGGGGCGAGCACCGCACGTACACCGTGGAGCGCGTCGACTTCGACCGGATCTTCGTCGAGTCAGGGCCCGTCCTCGGCCCCGAGCTGCGCGGCGCCTACCGCCAGCGCCTCATGCGCGACGTCCACACCCCCGAGCAGCGCGAACTGCCGCTGCGCGAGGCCGTGCTCTACAACAGCTTCGGCGGCAAGCAGTTCTCCGACTCGCCCCGCGCGGTGTACGAGGAGATCAAGCGCCGCGGCACCGAGGTCGAGCACATCGCGATGGTCCAGGACCAGCAGGTCGTCCTGCCGCCCGGCGTACGCGGCGTGGAGTGGGGCAGCCAGGAGTGGTACGAGGCGCTGGCCCGCAGCCGGTACGTCGTCACCAACGGCGGCATCCGCGAGTGGTTCGTCCGCCGCGAGGGCCAGGTCGTCGTCCAGACCTGGCACGGCACCCCGCTCAAGCGCATCGGCGCCGACCTCCTCGGCACCCCGAAGGCGAACCTGGCCTACATCGCGAGCCTCCCGCAGCGCTCGCGACAGTACAGCCTGTTCATCACTCCGAACGGCTTCACGACCCCGATCATGACCAACGCCTTCCGCCTCCGGTGCGAGGTGCTGGAGGCGGGCTACCCGCGCAACGACGTCTTCCACGCCCCCGACCGCGTCGAGCGTGCCGGGGCCGTACGGGAGAAGCTCGGCATCCCCGCGGGCAAGAAGGTCGTGCTGTACGCGCCCACCTGGCGCGACGACCAGCGCTACGGCGGCCGCCGCTTCAAGCTGGACAACCGGATCGACGTCGAGGCCGCGCGGCGCGAGCTCGGCGAGGACCACGTGCTGCTCTACCGCAAGCACCACAAGGTCCTCGACTCCGTCCCCGGCGCCGGACAGGGCTTCGTCCACGACGTCACGTACTACCCGGACATCGCCGACCTCTACCTGATCGCCGACGTGCTGATCACGGACTACTCCTCGGTGCTGTTCGACTTCGCCCACTCCGGACGGCCGATGCTCTTCTTCACCTACGACCTGGAGCACTACCGCGACACCCTGCGCGGCTTCTACTTCGACTTCACCTCCCGCGCCCCCGGACCGCTGATCAAGACCTCCGAGGACCTGGTCGACGCGATCCGGAACATCGACGCGGTGAGCGAGGAGTACAAGGAGAAGTACGCGCGGTTCCGGGCCGACTTCTGCGAGCCCTCCGACGGGCGGGCCGCCGCCCGCGTCGTCGACCGGATGCTCGCCATCGGGGACGAGCGGCTGCGCTGATCCGTCCCGGCCGCCCCACCGCTGTCCACCGGGCGAAACCGCCAGGCGGCGGGGGCGGCCGCTCGCGTACTGTGCTGTGCCGGGGGCGGCACGTACGCCCCTCACCGGACACCGGGGCGATCCAGAGCGAGGAAGCACGTGGCAGAGCAGAGGCCGTCGGAGCACGCGCCGTCGGAGCACGCGCCGTCGGAGCACCGGGCGGCCGTGACCGGCGCCCGCAGGATCGTCGTCAAGGTCGGCTCCTCCTCGCTCACCACCGCGTCCGGCGGCCTCGACGCCGACCGGGTCGACGCCCTCGTCGACGTCCTGGCCAAGGTCAGGGACGGCGGCGAACGCGAGGTCGTCCTCGTCTCCAGCGGTGCCATCGCCGCCGGGCTCGCCCCGCTCGGCCTGGTCCGCCGGCCCAAGGACCTGGCCCGCCAGCAAGCCGCCGCCAGCGTCGGCCAGGGCCTCCTGGTGGCCCGCTACACCGCCTCCTTCGCGCGGTACGGCGTCCGCGTCGGCCAGGTGCTCCTCACCGCCGACGACACCAGCCGCCGTGCCCACTACCGCAACGCCTACAGCACCCTGGACCAGCTCCTGGAGATGGGTGCCGTCCCCCTCGTCAACGAGAACGACACCGTCGCCACCGACGAGATCCGCTTCGGCGACAACGACCGGCTCGCAGCTCTCGTCGCCCACCTCGTCCACGCCGACCTCCTGGTCCTCCTCTCCGACGTCGACGGCCTCTACGACGGCCCGCCCGGCACCCCCGGAGCGTCCCGGATCGCCGAGGTCACCGGCCCCGACGACCTGGCGGGCGTCACCATCGGCAGCGCCGGCAAGGCGGGCGTGGGCACCGGCGGCATGGTCACCAAGGTCGAGGCCGCCCGTATCGCCACCGCCGCAGGCGTTCCCGTCGTCCTCACCTCCGCCAGCCGGGCCGCCGACGCCCTGGCGGGCCGCGACACCGGCACGTACTTCCACCGCACCGGCCGCCGCTCCGCCGACCGGCTCCTCTGGCTCGCCCACGCCTCCACCCCGCAGGGCGCGCTCACCCTGGACGACGGCGCCGTACGGGCCGTCGTGGAGCGCCGCACCTCGCTGCTGCCCGCCGGGATCTCCGCCGTCGAGGGCGAGTTCAGCGCCGGCGACCCGGTGGAGCTGCGCGACCTGCGCGGCACCCCGGTCGCCCGCGGACTCGTCAACTTCGACGCGAAGGAGGTCCCCCAGCTGCTCGGCCGCTCCACCCGCGACCTGGCCCGCGAACTGGGTCCCGCCTACGAGCGCGAGGTCGTACACAGGGACGATCTCGTCGTCCTCACGCCACGCCTCACCCCCTGAAACGGCTGAAAGTCCCGCCATCGGGCAGGGACCTTTACCAAAACCGCCCCACACCAGGCCGTGGACTGGTCCACTTTGTAGCGGGGAAACAGGGGTCCGCACAGCAATACATCACAGGAGGCCGCCGGTGAGACGAGCGCGCCCGGGGGCGTCGCCCCGAGGCACGGGCAGCCGCGCCCTGACGAGTGTCGGAGCGGGGGCTGATTTCGACCGGAACCCGCCCCTGGGAGGCTCCGCCGAACAGGCGCCGGCGACGGCGAAACAGGAGGACCGCCCGCAGTCGAAGCTGTGGCACATCACCCTCAGCGTCTCGGGGACCGAGATTCCGCTGGCGGAGGTCAGACGCGGCCTGGAACAGCTCGCGCACGACCACCCCTTCCTACTGACCAGCCGTTATGCCAACGACCACGCGGAGATCCGCTACTGGGAAGAGGCCCGCGACCTGCACGACGCGGCCGCGGTCGCCCTGCGGCTGTGGGGCGAACACCGCTCCAGCGCCCAGCTGCCCCCGTGGAAGATCGTCGGCCTCGAAGTCATCGACCGCGAGACGTACCACCAGCGCATCGCCGAAGGCTACGGACCGCCGCCCGCCGCCCCCGTCGGCGTGCACCCCTACTGAAGCAGCCCCGGACGAGGCGTCCGCCCCTCGGGTCGGCCGTCTCGCATCACGGGATACGTGCCGTATGCCCGCAGAGCGCGCATTACTCTGCGGGCATGACCACGCTCTCGCCCTACGACAACCTGTCCCCGGTCGCGCAGACCGCCTACCGGGCCCGCGCCGCCGCCGCAGATATCGCGCCACTTCCGCGCGCTGCCAAGGACGACGCGCTGCTGGCCATCGCCGACGCCCTCGAAGTACGGACCGCCGAGATCGTCGAGGCCAACGCGCAGGACGTGGAGCGGGCCCGCGAGGCCGGTACGAGCGAGGGCATCATCGACCGGCTCACCCTCACCCCGGAGCGCATCCGCGCCATCGCCGCCGACGTACGGGACGTGGCCGCGCTGCCCGACCCGGTCGGCGAGGTGGTGCGCGGCTCCACACTGCCCAACGGCATCGACCTGCGCCAGGTCCGCGTCCCCCTCGGCGTGGTCGGCATCATCTACGAGGCCCGCCCCAACGTCACCGTGGACGCCGCCGCCCTCTGCCTGAAGTCCGGCAACGCGGTCCTGCTGCGCGGCTCCTCCTCCGCCTACGCCTCCAACACCGCCCTGGTCCGGGTCCTGCGCGACGCGGTCGGCGGCTCTGGCCTCCCCGCCGACGCGGTGCAGCTCGTCCCGGGCGAGAGCCGCGACTCCGTACGGGAGCTGATGCGGGCACGCGGCCTGGTCGACGTCCTCATCCCGCGCGGCGGCGCCTCCCTGATCCGTACGGTCGTCGAGGAGTCCACGGTCCCCGTCATCGAGACCGGCACCGGCAACTGCCATGTCTACGTCGACGCGGAGACGGACCTGGCCATGGCCGTCGACATCCTGATCAACTCCAAGGCCCAGCGCCCCAGCGTCTGCAACTCCGCCGAGACCCTCCTCGTCCACAAGGACGTCGCCGACGCCTTCCTGCCGCTCGCCCTGGACGCCCTGGCCGAGGCCGGGGTGACCGTCCACGGCGACGAGCAGGTCCTCGCCCACGCCGAGGGGGCCAAGGCCACCGTGGTCGCGGCGACGACGGAGGACTGGGAGACCGAGTACCTGTCGTACGACATCGCCGCCGCGGTCGTGGACTCCCTGGACGCGGCGGTCGCGCACATCCGCCTCTGGTCCTCCGGCCACACCGAGGCCATCGTGACCACCTCGCAGGCGGCCGCCCGCCGGTTCACCCAGCTGGTTGACTCGACCACGGTCGCCGTCAACGCCTCCACCCGCTTCACGGACGGCGGGCAGTTCGGCTTCGGCGCCGAGATCGGCATCTCCACCCAGAAGCTGCACGCCCGCGGCCCGATGGGGCTGCCGGAGCTGACCTCGACGAAGTACATCGTCACCGGCGACGGCCACACCCGCTAGCCGCGCCTTTCGCCTCGCACGCCTCCGTACGCCGGGCCGGGCGACCAGGCCGTACGCCTGGTCGCCCGGCCCGGCGTACGCGCACGGGTCAGGGACCGGCCGCATGTTCCCCCTCCCCTCCGCCGGGCGACTTTCCGGAGCACCTGCCCAAAAGGTCCCGGCCCGGCTACGCTGAATCCGTGCCGGACGACGTGGGGGGCAAGCCGTTCCCGGACGGCTGGGAGCCCGACGACGACCGCGGGGGCGCGGACAAGGACTTCGCCTCCGTGGTGTTCGACGAGGACTTCATCCGGGCCGCCGTCGTCCATGAACCCACCGCCGTGGAGCGGCTCCTGGCCGCCGCCGAGGCCCGCGCGCAGGCCGACGCCGCCCGGGCCCGCCGCAGCCGCCGCCCCACGGACGGCGAATACGGCTCCTACGGCCGCTCCAGGGCCCATCACGACCCGCAGGACCTGGACTACGACCCCGACGGTGACGACGATGCCGAACCGGGCTCCTTCGGTCCGGGCGGCTACCGGGGCGCAGCCCGCTGGCACCGCCCGGTCGCCTGGCTGCTGGCCCTGGTGATGGGCGTCGGGATGGTCGCCCTCGCCTTCTCCGCCGTCTACCGGGGCGCCTCGGCCAACCGCCAGGACCCGGCGCCGCCGCCCGTGACCAGCGGGGTGGACCAGCCCGGGGCGATTCCGCCGGCCGCCGTGGAGCACTTTCGCCCCACGGTCTCCGCCACAGCCCCCGCTCCCTGAACCGCCCCGCGCCCTTCCCCGCGCCCGCCGAACGGCCCGCCCGTCACCCGTTCGGCGGTGGCCCCGGCCGCCACTTTCCGCCGCTCTCCGCGTTTACGTCACCGTCGATCGACCTACTCTGATGATGTGACCCCTCGCTTCCCGGGGGGCTTCTCGCTGCCGGACGCGGACGCCCGGCGGCCGAAGCAGACCGTTGCGCACCGAGCAGACCGGTGGTGCGGAGATGCGGGAGAGACGTCATGACAGGCCGCTCAGAACCGCCGAACGGCGCGCCCGAGAACCCCGAGGGCGGCGAGGACGAGTACCGCTCTCTCGTCTTCGACGAATCGTTCATCCGAAGTGCCCGCATGCAGGAGTTCTCGGCCCAGGAGCGGATGGGCGAGCACGCCCGCGCCGTGCGGACGCTGCCGGAGCCGGTACCCCCGGCCGGCCATGGCTCCCGGGCCGCCATCGTGCTGGTCGTCCTCATCGCCCTGGCCTTCGTCACGGCCGTCTACATCGGCTTCCGCAACCCCTATCCGCAGCCCGTCACCCGGCGGGCCGAACCGCTGCGGACCACCGTGGTGCCGCTGGCCCCGCGCGGCTCCGTCCCCGCCGGATCACCCGAGCGGCTCTACCGGGCCGCCCCGGTCTCCGGCTTCCGGGTCGGCGCGGCGGGCATCAACTTCCCCTCCGTACGGCGCACGCAGAACTTCTCGGACAGCCAGATCACCACCGCCCTCGCCATCGTCAAGGACTACCTGGTGGAGTCCTCGCTCAACCCGGACGTCCTCACCGGCCAGGTCCGCCGGCCCGTCGAGCAGCTGCTGGACCCGGACCAGCGGGGTCAGTTCGAACGGTCCATGAGCAGCCCCGCCGACGACGGGCTCCACGCCGCCACCGGCTGGCTGGTGCGCTTCGACCCGGCCCAGGTGGAACTCGCGGACACGCAGGCCCGGGTCCAGGGCACCCTCGCGTACGCGGAGGACGGCGCGGGCACCCTGGAGGTCGTCTCGGACCACACCTTCACCTACGCCCTGCGTCCGGCCGCAGGACCCCGGAAGGAGGACGGCGCCTCGCTCTTCACCGTCCGCCGCGAGCTGACCTTCCGCTTCGACCGGGAGGACCTGCGGCTGCACCGGCTGGAGCTGCGCACCGCCCTCGTACAGGCCGGGCCGCAGTCCTGCTCGTCCGGCGCGACGGGGACGCTGCGCCCGCTCCTGGCGGGTGAGCGGGCGGACGACCGGGGTCCCGCGGCCACCGACCCGTACGCTCCGGGCCGGCCCGGAGCGGCACTCTGCGGGACCCTGGCACCGCTGGGCGCCCCCGCAGCAGCCCCTACGCCTTTCGGGGCCCCTCCTCAGGCCCCTGTGGACCCTCGGTCCCTCCGGGAGTTCCGCCCCCGTCCGTAGCGGTCGGGCCCGCACCACCCCTGGCGGCCCCGGCACCTCCGGTGAACCTGTCGCGCAGCTTCCCGCCCAGGTCCCCGGCGCCCCCGGCGATGTCACCGACCAGCTTCATCAGCGGGTCCTTGCTGGTGCGCACCGTGTCGGCGTAGTGCGAGGCCGAGTCCCGGAAGGAGTCCGACACGGAGGCGTCCTTGTCCTCGTCGCGCCGGGGGTAGTGGCCGTCCATGATCCGCTGGAAGTCGCGGGTCTCCGACCACTTCTTCAGCTCGGCGGCCCGCACCGTGGTGAAGGGGTGCGTCCGGGGCAGCACATTGAGGATCTTGAGGACCGAGTCCCGCAGGTCCCCGCCCTTCTCGTACTCGTCTGCCTGGGCGAGGAAGGCGTCCACGTTCATCTCGTGCAGGTGGTTGCCACCGGCGATCTTCATCAGCCCGCGCATCGAGGCCTGGATGTCCTGGCCCACGAGCAGCCCGGCCCGGTCGGCGGAGAGCTCCGACTTGCGGAACCACTCGCGCAGCGCCGTCACTATCGCCATGATCGCCATGTTGCCCAGCGGGATCCAGGCGACCTTCACGGCCAGGTTGGTCAGGAAGAGCAGTATCGTCCGGTACACCGAGTGACCGGAGAGCGCGTGGCCCACCTCGTGGCCCACCACCGCCCGCATCTCCTCCTCGTCGAGCAGCTCGACCAGGCCGGTGGTGACCACGATGATCGGCTCGTCCAGCCCGATACACATGGCGTTGGGCTGCGGGTCCTGCTTGACGTACATCGGCGGGACCTTCTCCAGGTCCAGGATGTAACACGCGTCGCGCAGCATGTCGTTGAGGTGGGCGAACTGCGCTTCGCTCACCCGGACGGAGTCGGAGAGGAAGAGCAGCCGCAGGCTCCGCTCCGGGAGCAGCCCGCTGAGCGCCTTGAACACGGTGTCGAAACCGGTGAGCCGACGCAGGGCCACCAGGGCCGAGCGGTCCGCCGGGTGCTCGTAGGCCCGGGAGGAGATCCCGGGGAATCGCCTGCGTGCCCTGCTCGGCACGTTCTCGTGACTGCTGTCGGTCATGGGTGGCCCCCTGTTCGTACGAGACGTCGCTCGTCCCCCGGACAAAAGCCAGCGTATGCGCTGGCGCTACGGTGTGCGGGGGGCTGTGGATAACTGTGAGGAGCGCCCGAAATGCCGCACACCGCCGTACTGCTCGCCGCCGCGTCCAGTGAGCAGGGACCGGGGGCCACCCTTCGGATCGTGCTGCTGGCCTCGATCGTCGGAGCGGTGCTGCTCGCCTGGTTCCTGCTGCGTGGTTACCGCGACAACGATGACAACGACTGAGTCGGCGTGAGCGTGCCCAGGGTGCCCGCATACGATGTGCCCGACGTCTTGCTTCCGACTCACGATCGATAGGTCCTGCCGAAGATGAGCCTCACGAGCACCGCACACGAGCTGGTCACCCTCGCCTCCGGAGGCGAGGGCGGCGGCAACCACGAAAGCCTCAGCCCTTACCTCGTCGGAGGCCTGGCCTTCCTCGCGCTGATGTTCCTGCTGTGGATCACCACCCGCTTCAACCGCGACCGCTGAGTCAGAGGCGTACAGCTGTGCCAGTAGGCTCTGCACGCATGGGAGAGCAGGAAGTGCCTACCGGCCCTGAGAAGCGCCGGATCGGCGTCATGGGCGGGACGTTCGACCCGATCCATCATGGACACCTGGTGGCGGCCAGTGAAGTGGCCGCCCAGTTCCATCTCGACGAGGTCGTGTTCGTCCCGACCGGGCAGCCGTGGCAGAAGAGCCACAAGACGGTCTCCCCGGCCGAGGACCGCTACCTGATGACGGTCATCGCCACCGCGTCCAACCCGCAGTTCTCGGTCAGCCGCAGTGACATCGACCGTGGCGGACCGACGTACACCATCGATACGCTGCGGGACCTGCGCGAGGTCCACGGCGACGCGGACCTCTTCTTCATCACCGGCGCCGACGCGCTCTCCCAGATCCTCACCTGGCGCGACGCGGAGGAGCTGTTCTCGCTCTCCCACTTCATCGGTGTGACCCGGCCGGGTCACGTGCTCACGGACGACGGACTCCCCGAGGGCGGCGTCTCCCTCGTGGAGGTGCCCGCGCTGGCGATCTCGTCCACGGACTGCCGTGAGAGGGTCGCGCAGGGGGAGCCGGTCTGGTACCTGGTGCCGGACGGTGTGGTCCGCTACATCGACAAGCGCCAGCTGTACCGCGGCGACTGAGCCACGGAGAGGGGCACCGGTGAACGACCGACAGAACCCGTACGACCACGACCCGTACTACCAGCAGCCGCAGATCATCGGCTACGACGAGTACGGGCAGCCGGTGTACCAGCAGCAGGGGCAACAGCAGGACGGACAGCAGTACGACTCCTACGGCGCTCAGCAGGGCCAGGGGCAGAGTCAGGGGCAGGTCCCCGACGCGGGGTACGGATACGACCCGTACGGCCAGTCCCAGCAGCCCCAGGGCCAGCCCTACGACCCCTACGCGGGGCAGCAGCAGGACCAGGGTGGCCAGGGATACGGCCAGAGCCAGGGGCAGGGCCCCGGGCAGGGCTACGGCTACGGGGGCTACACCGACTACGGCTACGCCACCGGGCAGCAGCCCGCCGCCGTCGACACCGGCCGGTGGAACCTCCCGCAGCAGGCAGCCGCCCCCGCACCGGAGCAGGCACCGCAGCCGGCCGCGCGGCCCGGGCGTGAGCAGGCCCCCGAGCCGGAGCCGGTGACCGAGGTGGACCCCGCCGTCCCCGGACAGCGCGGCCCCGCGCCGGACTACCGCACCGAACAGTTCTCGTTCATCGAGGAGCCCGACGAGGACTCCGAAGACGTCATCGACTGGCTGAAGTTCACCGAGAGCCGCAGCGAGCGGCGCGAGGAAGCGCGGCGCAAGGGCCGCAACCGGATGATCGCCCTCATCGTCGTCGCCGTGCTCGTGGTCGTCGGCGGCGTCGGGTACCTCTGGTCCGCCGACATGCTCCCCGGCCTCTCCGGCCCGGAGGAGAAGAAGTCCGTCGCCGTAGGCGCGCAGCAGCGCGACGTGATCGTGGTGCACCTGCACAACACCAAGAAGGGCGGCACGTCGACCGCACTGCTCGTCGACAACGCCACCACCAAGCAGGGCACCACCGTCCTGCTGCCGAACACCCTCGCCGTCGCCGGTGACGACGGGGCCACCACCACACTGGGCAAGTCCGTCGACGACGACGGCAGGACCGGCACCAGGGAGTCGATCGAGACCCTCCTGGGTACCAAGATCAGCGGCACCTGGCGGCTGGACACCCCGTACCTGGAGATCCTCGTCGAGCAGGTCGGCAACATCGAGATGGACACCGACATCGATGTGCCCGACGCCAAGAAGGGTGCCGCGCCCCTGGTGAAGAAGGGGGAGGCGCAGACGCTCAGCGGCCCGATGGCCGTCGCGTACGCCACCTACCTCGCACCCGGGGAGGCCGAGGCCAAGCAGCTGACCCGGTTCGGGGAGGTCATGCGCGCGGTGCTGCGCAAGATCTCGGAGGACCCCAAGGCCGCGACCGTGACCGTGGAGACACTGGCGCAGGTCCTGGATCCGTCGCTGCCCGAGAAGGACCTCGGAGCCTCGCTGGCCAAGCTGGCCTCGCGGGCCAAGGTCGGCGACTACAAGACGGCGATGCTGCCGGTCCAGGACGACGGTACCCTCACCGACGCGGCCACCCGCAGCGTCGTCAAGGACATCCTCGGCGGCGCGGTGAAGGCTCCCGAGGAGGGCGCGCCCCTGCGGGTCGCCGTCCGCAACGCCACCGGGGACACCCGCGCCGGGGAATCCGCCCGGATCGTACTGGTCAACGGCGGTTACGCCTTCGTGGACAGCGGCAAGGCCGAGACCGAGGCCGAGTCCGTGGTGCTGTACCGCAGCGCCGGGGACAAGGAGAAGGCCACGGAGGTCGCCAAGACCCTCGGGCTGCCCGCCGGGGCCGTGAAGAAGGGCGAACCGGCCGCGAACGCGGACGTGTCCGCCGTGCTGGGGCAGGACTACAAGACCGAGTAATCGCCGGCGGGAAGGGTTGTCGGCGGTCCGTGAGACCCTAGAGGTTGCATCCGACCGCCGACGAAAGCCTGCATGTGACCGCCACGGACCGCTCCATCGAGCTCATCAACGCCGCCGCTCAGGCGGCCGCCGACCGGCTCGCGCACGACATCATCGCCTACGACGTCAGCGATGTGCTGTCGATCACCGACGCCTTCCTGCTGGCCTCGGCTCCCAACGACCGCCAGGTCAAGTCGATCGTCGACGAGATCGAGGAGCAGCTCCAGAAGCAGCTCGGCGTCAAGCCGGTGCGCCGTGAGGGCGACCGCGACGCCCGCTGGATCCTCCTCGACTACGTCGACATCGTCATCCACGTCCAGCACAGCGAGGAGCGCGTCTTCTACGCGCTGGAGCGCCTGTGGAAGGACTGCCCGGAGATCGCCCTCCCCGAGGACGCGATCAAGACCCGCGGCAAGGCCGAGGAGCACGCACAGCTCAGCGGCAGCACGGAAGGTGACCAGAACTGAACGGCAGCCGCAGCGGCAGGGGCCGCAGAATCGTCCTCTGGCGTCATGGCCAGACCGCGTGGAACCTGGAGCGGCGCTTCCAGGGCTCCACGGACATCGAGCTCACCGAGGAGGGCGTCGGGCAGGCCCGCAGGGCCGCCCGGCTGCTCGCCTCGCTGAAGCCCGACGCCGTCGTCGCCTCCGACCTCCGGCGGGCGGCGGCCACGGCTGCCGAGCTCGCCGCCGTCACCGGTCACACCGTGGCCCACGACGCCGCACTCCGTGAGACGTACGCGGGTGCCTGGCAGGGCCTGACGCACGGAGAGATCGTCGAGCGGTACGGCGAGCAGTACGCGGCGTGGAAGCGCGGCGAGCCGGTGCGCAGGGGTGGCGGCGAGCTGGAGACCGAGGTCGCCGACCGGGCCGCACCGGTCGTCCTGGAGCACGCCGAGAAGCTGCCCGTCGACGGCACGCTCGTCGTGGTCAGCCACGGCGGCACGATCAGGACGACGATCGGCCGTCTCCTCGGCCTGGAGGCGCACCACTGGGAAGGGCTCGGCGGGCTGACCAACTGCTGCTGGTCCGTCCTGGGCGAGGGCGCGCGCGGCTGGCGCCTGCTGGAGCACAACGCCGGCACGCTGCCGGAACCGGTGCTCGGCGACGACGACTAGGGCCTCCCGGACCCTGTTCGCGGGCCGTGGCAGGGCCGTCCCCGGGCGGCCGCGGCCGGATTTCACTTTCCGGCAGGTCGCAGGCTAAAGTTCTTCTTGTTCGCAGCGCGGAAACGCAGGGAAACACAGCGAACAGCGGGGCTATAGCTCAGTTGGTAGAGCGCCTGCATGGCATGCAGGAGGTCAGGAGTTCAATTCTCCTTAGCTCCACTCAAGACAGGTGAAGCCGGGCAGTTCATGATCTTCCTCGATGAGGATCACGAACCGCCCGGCTTTCCTCGTTCTCCTGTCCGGATGTCGCGACCATGAGAACCGGGCGACTGCGATTCAGCCCTCCGCGTCGACTCGCGCCGGGGGCGTCTTCGGGGAGGCGTAGCGCGCTCGCGTCTCCTCGCCCGCCGCCGGGGATCGGCCGCAGGGAGCGGCCCTTGAGTGCGTTGTGGGTCTGGGCGGAGTCCCATGTCGAGGATGTTCTCGACGCACCGGACCGGTACGACGCCGCTGTCGACGACCGGACCCCCTCGCGCCCTGAGAGCGCGAACCTTCCTCGGGAGGCGGCGAGCGGGCTGACCCCCTTGCGGGGCCATGGCAGAATCGGAGCGCCGGAGGGGGCGACGGACCGATCGGGAGGGAGCGCGATGCCTGCGAGTCGCGAACACGTCCCCGACCTGCCCCTTGCCGCAGACCCGTGCCCCGGCCCCGTAACGTCCGAAGATCGATCCCGGCTCGGCTGTCCGTCCTGCGGTTCGTCCCACGTGGCCCAAGTGCTGGGCGACAACGGAGGGGTCTCCTACGTGTGCACGGCCTGCGGCCACAGCTGGAGCTGACTGATGGGTGCACACAGGCGTAAGTGCGACTGGTGCGGCAGCGGTACGCCCATTGTCAGGGACATGGATCCGATCAACCCGGAATACCAGTACTGGTGCGAGGAATGCGCCCGGGCGCTGATCATAAAAGGCGACCCCATCGAGACCTACCGGGAGCTGGAGGGGGAGCCGATCTACGGGCGGCTGCTGGAGGAGCACTGCACCCTCAAGCGCTTCTACTCCTTCGCCACGGCATGATCCTCCGGGCCTCTGACCTGCGGCTGACGGTTCAACCTCTGGAGCAATTCGGGCATATGTGTGCGTATCGGAAACGATTTGGTGAAGCACCGGGGGGACCGTGTAATGTTCTCGATGTCGCCAAGGGAGACCAGGCGGCAAACAGCAAGGGGCTATAGCTCAGTTGGTAGAGCGCCTGCATGGCATGCAGGAGGTCAGGAGTTCAATTCTCCTTAGCTCCACAAGTTCCACATGAAGAAGCGGGCCACCCGATCCGGGTGGCCCGCTTCTTCATGTCGTGGTGCCTGGTCAGTTGCGTCCGCTGCCCAGGGCCCGCCGGTTGACGGCGGGCAGCGCGGGGCGCTGCTCGGCGGCCGGCTGCTCGATCCGCAGCGCCAGCGCGGGGCAGCGCCGTACGGCCCGCTGGGCGCGTCCGCGCAGATGCATCGGGACCGAGGCGTCCGCCACCGCCGGATAGCCGTCGGGGCCCAGCCTGATCAGCTCGGGGACGATGTCCGCGCAGAGGCCGTGGCCCTGGCAGAGCGTCCAGTCCACCGCCAGCTTCTCGCCGCTCGGAATCGACTCCTCCAGGTCCTGGTAGCCGGAGGCGGGCAGCGGCAGCACGCCGAGCGTCTCGCGGCCGCAGCCGCCGTCCAGGACATGGGCGGCGAGGTCGTCGGTGAACGCCGACAGCGTCGACATCAGGAACCGCGCCGAACCGTCCGGGTGCTTGCACGCGCCCCGGCCCTTCACGGCCTGGGTCACCTCGCGCAGGGCCTCCAGCGCGGCGGGCCCGCCGCCGTTCAGCACATCGGAGAGCCCGCCCGCCGCCGCCGGGAGCCCCAGCTTGCACGGGCCGCACTGTCCGGCGGTCTCGGCGGCCAGCCAGTTCGCGATCCGGAGGGACTCGCCGAGCGGGCAGGTCTCCGGCCCGATCGGCAGGAGTGCGCCCGCGCCGAGCGCGCCGCCGACGGTGGCCAGGGACTCGCGGGATATCACCGCGTTGTGGGAGGCGACCGCGTCGATCCAGTTGCCGTGGTAGCCGCCGGTCAGGACCCCTTGGGGCAGCGGCGGCGCCCCGGCCAGCTGGAGGATGTACCGCAGCGGCACCCCGGTCGGCACCTCGATGACCATGGGCCGCGTCACCGTGCCGGAGACGGTCAGCAGGACGGTGCCGGGTTCGTTCGGCAGCCCGGTGTGCCCGTAGCGGCGCGGGCCGATCCGGGCGGCGACGGCGAGCTGGGCGTACGTCTCCGCGTTCGACAGCAGGGTCGGCGAGCCGCCTACCCCGGTCTCGGCCGCCCGCTCGCGCCGGCCGGGGGGCATGGCGGGGCCGCCGTTGGCCGCCCGGATCACCGAGGACGCCTCGCCGGAGACCATGCGCTCCGGGGTGCGGACCACGCGGGCGCGCAACTGCTGGCCGCGCCGGTCGGAGAGGCCGCGCTCGGCCAGTGCCGCGCGTACGGAGACCTCGGTGGAGTTACGGGTGACGGCGACGACCAGCGTGCGCGCGCCGAGCGCCTCAGCGGCCAGCAGAGCGCCGTCCAGGATCAGGTGCGGGGCGCGGTTGAGCAGGACGGTGTCCTTTCGGCAGGCGGGCTCGCCCTCGCTCCCGTTGATCACGACCACGGGGCGGACCCCGCGCCGGATGGACGCCTTCGCCACCGCCCGCATCTTCTTCCCGAAGGGGAACCCGGCGCCGCCCCGCCCGCGCAGGGAGATCGCTTCGGCCAGCTCGGCCAGCCGCTCGCCGGTCATCGGTTCGAGGGGTCCGTGCACCTTCAGGTGCATGGCGAGGTCGAGCCGCTCCACCAGGTCGAAGCCGGTGGTCAGTTGCGGCAGGCCGACGACGCGGACCTCGGGAACATCGGGGAGGGGGGCATTCACGGTCGGTCTCCTGCGGGTGCGTGCCACGGTTCTCCGGCCGGGGGCGCGGAGAACGGTCCGGTCGGCGGTTCGGCGCCGGTGCCGGGGGTGGGTGTGATGGGGACGGCTGTGGAGAAGGGCTCGGGCGCCGGCGCGGCCCGGTACGGGGTTTCGTAGGAGGCTTCGTAGGAAGGAGCGGGGGCGCTGTACATCGGGACGCTGCCGGTCGGGGCGCTGTCGAAGGAAGGCGTCGCGTCAGCTGTGCCGTACGCCGAGGTGCCGTAGAAGGACGTCGCGTGGAGCGGCGACGCGTACAGCGGTGGTTCCTGCGGGGGCGCGTAGGTGTGCTCGGCTCCTTGCGGGCCGTGGTGGGCCTGCGCGGGCGGGGCGGGGGACGGAGCGGGCCACCTGGCGCCCGGCGGGCAGGTGGCGTCACCGGCCTGGGAGACGGCACGGTATCCGGCCGATATCCCCGGCCCGCCCGTCGCCCCGGTCCCCGGCCCGCCCGCAGGGCCGTCGGCGAGCCGGTCGGAGCTGCGGGGCGGCGGTTCGTACGCCGGAGGCTGGACCCCGTACAGCAGTTCCGTCGGCGCCTCGTGCAGCGAGCCGGACAACGGTGCGGGCGGGGGCATCGGAGGCGGCAGCGGCGCCGACAGGGTGCGTGGGCGCACCGGAGTGCCCCGGACCTCCCGGTCCGGGGCACTCCACCCCTCGGGGTCCGCCACAGGCGGCTCGCGGTCCCGGCGGGACCCCCGCTCCGCGCCCGGCCGGGAGGACCCGCGCAGCACCGGGTCCGGCATGTCGAAGTCCGCGTCCGGGCTCATCAGCGCGGTGATCCGGTCGGTGATCCGGCGCTTCGTCGGACGGGGCAGCAGCCGCAGGCACAGGGTGCCGGCGACGGCGGTGAGGCAGAGGCTGTACATCACGACGACCCAGGTGGCGGGCGCCCTGCCCGCGTACAGGCCGTGGACCAGCGCGGCGCACCAGGCCGGATAAGCCAGGGCGTGCAGGGCGCGCCACCGGCCCGCGATCCCGCCCGCCTCCCGGGGGGAGCCCAGCGACTGCCCCAGCCGGGTGGCCGTGGGGGAGGGGTGGGCGAACGCGCTGCGCAAGGCGCCGGTCGCGGCCGTGACGACCATGAGCAGTCCGGCCAGCGAGCCGAAGCCGATCAGCCCTGCCGTACCCGTGACACCGAGGCCGAAGGGTATGAGGGCGCCGATCAAGGACACATGGCCGAGGGCGATCTTCACGGTGCCGTGCAGCAGCAGGAAGCCGAGCGCGGCGATGGCCGTGGCCCGGTGGATGCCCTGGCAGACGATCCGCTGGCGGGTGGAGAGGAACAGCCGGTCGGTGGCCAGCAGGCCCCAGGCGACGGCCGCGCTGAGCGACACCAGCGACAGGACGCCGGTGGTGAAATCGAGGGTGGCGCGGAAGCCGTCGCTCCCTGCGACGGCGAGCAGAGGGACGAAAACCAGGGCGGTGACAGTCAGGCCGCCCTGTACAGGCCGACTCATTCCGGGGCTCATGCTGGGGGATACGCGGATCTTGCGATGAGGGTTCATAGGGGCGACTCCGAATAGTTCGGCAAAGCGGTCCCGCTGCCGCATGCTAGGACGCCCCATACCAACCAGTACGGGCTTTGCTCGGTTGCCCCGATAGAAGTCGGTACGCCGAGTAACCTCCGCTTCCCAGGTGTTCCCGCCGTCCCGCGCGTCGCCCCAGGACTCCGCACAAAGCCCACCGGAAGACCGCCGGACACACACCGCGCGCCCACGGGAACAGCACGCGTCAACTACTGAGGGCGACGAATGAGCAGATGGAAACAGCTTGCGCGAACATGTGGAAACGGCTCGCGTGAGCAGGTGGGGGCCGCCTCGCGCACGCGATGTCCGCCCACCGGCCACGCCCCGCTCCCCTTCGGGCCCGTGCGGTACCCTGACGCCATGCGTGCCGTACGCCTTCTGCTCAGCGAGCCGCGCTGAAGAGTCCCGACCGGTGAGAACGCCTGGTCGGAGTCAGCGCGGCGTCCCCTCCTGTGCGAGGGGATTTTTCGTTTCCCGGCAGATGACGATCGATGGAGCTTTGAGGATCATGAGCGAGACGAATTCCGCAGCCGAGACGGCCGCGCCGCACCGCTACACGGCGGCGATGGCCGCCGACATCGAGGCACGCTGGCAGGACTTCTGGGACGCGGAGGGGACGTACGAGGCGCCGAACCCCACCGGTGACCTGGCGGGCGACCCGGAGCTGGCCGCCAAGCCGAAGAAGTTCATCATGGACATGTTCCCGTACCCCTCGGGTGCGGGGCTGCACGTCGGACACCCGCTGGGCTACATCGCCACCGATGTCTACGCCCGCCACCAGCGGATGACCGGCCACAACGTGCTGCACACCCTGGGCTTCGACGCGTTCGGCCTGCCCGCCGAGCAGTACGCGGTCCAGACGGGCACCCACCCCCGGGCCTCCACCGAGGCCAACATGGAGAACATGAAGGTCCAGCTGCGCCGGCTGGGCCTGGGCCACGACAACCGCCGCTCGTTCGCGACGATCGAGGCCGAGTACTACAAATGGACGCAGTGGATCTTCCTGCAGATCTTCAACTCCTGGTACGACACCGAGGCCGACCGGGCACGCCCGATCGCCGAGCTGGTCGAGCAGTTCGAGAACGGCACGCGGGCGACCCCCGAGGGTCGTGAGTGGAGCGCCCTGAGCGCCGCCGAGCGCGCCGACCTGCTGGGCCGGTACCGCCTGGCGTACGCCTCCGACGCACCCGTCAACTGGTCGCCGGGGCTGGGTACCGTGCTGGCCAACGAGGAGGTCACCGCCGACGGTCGCTCCGAGCGCGGCAACTTCCCCGTCTTCAAGGCCAAGCTGCGCCAGTGGAACATGCGCATCACCGCCTACGCCGACCGGCTGCTGGACGACCTGGACGGGCTGGACTGGCCCGAGGCCATCAAGCTGCAGCAGCGCAACTGGATCGGGCGGTCCGAGGGCGCCCGCGTCGAGTTCCCGGTCGACACCGCCGGTGGCATCACCGTATTCACCACCCGGCAGGACACCCTGTTCGGCGCCACCTACATGGTCCTGGCGCCCGAGCACGAGCTGGTCGAGCGGATCATCCCGGCCGCCTGGCCCGAGGGAACGCACCCGGTGTGGACCGGCGGCCACGCGAGCCCGGCCGAGGCCGTCACCGCGTACCGCAAGCAGGCCGCCGCAAAGTCCGACGTCGAGCGGCAGGCCGAGGCCAAGGACAAGACCGGCGTCTTCACCGGCGCGTACGCGACCAACCCGGTCAGCGGCGACAAGGTTCCCGTCTTCATCGCGGACTACGTCCTGATGGGCTACGGCACCGGCGCGATCATGGCTGTACCGGCGCACGACGCACGCGACTTCGCCTTCGCGCGCGCCTTCGAGCTGCCGATGCGCTGTGTCGTCCAGCCCTCCGACGACCGCGGGACCGACCCCTCCACATGGGACGACGCCTTCGCCTCGTACGACGCGAAGCTGGTCAACTCCGCCAACGACGAGGTCTCACTGGACGGTCTGGGCGTCGTCGAGGCCAAGGCGAGGATCACCGAGTGGCTGCAGGACCACGGCGTCGGTGAGGGCACCGTCAACTTCCGGCTGCGCGACTGGCTGTTCAGCCGCCAGCGCTACTGGGGCGAGCCCTTCCCGATCGTGTACGACGAGGAGGGCATCGCCCACCCGCTGCCCGAGTCGATGCTGCCCCTGGAGCTGCCGGAGGTCGAGGACTACTCGCCGCGCACCTTCGACCCGGAGGACGCCGACACCCAGCCGGAGACCCCCCTGTCGCGCAACGCCGACTGGGTCAACGTGACGCTGGACCTGGGCGACGGCGCTGGTCTGCGGAGTTACCGCCGCGAGACCAACACCATGCCCAACTGGGCCGGTTCCTGCTGGTACGAGCTGCGCTACCTGGACCCGACCAACGACCGGCAGTTGGTCGACCCGGCGATCGAGCAGTACTGGATGGGCCCGCGCGAGGGGCAGCCCACCGGCGGTGTCGACCTGTACGTCGGCGGCGCCGAGCACGCCGTGCTGCACCTGCTGTACGCGCGCTTCTGGTCGAAGGTGCTGCACGACCTGGGCCACATCTCCTCGGCCGAGCCGTTCCACAAGCTGTACAACCAGGGCATGATCCAGGCCTTCGTCTACCGCGACGCCCGGGGCATCGCCGTCCCCGCCGCCGAGGTGGAGGAGCGCGACGGCGCCTTCTACTACGAGGGCGAAAAGGTCAGCCGCGTCCTGGGGAAGATGGGCAAGTCCCTGAAGAACGCGGTCACGCCGGACGAGATCTGCGCCGAGTACGGTGCGGACACCCTGCGCCTGTACGAGATGGCGATGGGCCCGCTGGACGTGTCGCGTCCCTGGGACACGCGTGCCGTGGTCGGCCAGTACCGGCTGCTGCAGCGGCTGTGGCGCAACGTGGTCGACGAGGAGACCGGCGAGGTCACCGTCGTCGACACGGAGCCCACTGAGGACACCCTGAGGGCCCTGCACAAGGCCATCGACGGGGTCGGCCAGGACCTGGAGGGGATGCGGTTCAACACCGCCATCGCCAAGATCACCGAGCTGAACAACCACCTGACCAAGGCGGGCGGCCCGTTGTCGCGGTCCGTGGCCGAGCGGCTGGTCCTGCTGATCGCCCCGCTGGCCCCGCACATCGCGGAGGAGCTGTGGCGCCGGCTGGGCCACACCGAGTCCGTCGTCCACCAGGACTTCCCGGTGGCCGATCCGGCGTACGTCGTGGACGAGACCGTCACCTGTGTCGTCCAGATCAAGGGCAAGGTCCGCGCCCGCCTGGAGATCTCGCCCTCCATCACGGACGAGGAGCTGGAGGCGCTGGCCCTGGCGGACGAGGCGGTCGTCGCGGCGCTGGGCGGGGCCGGGATCCGCAAGGTGATCGTGCGTGCGCCGAAGCTGGTGAACATCGTCCCCGCGTGACGGCCGTCCGCCGAAGGCCGCGGTGGCTGGTCAGGGCCATCCCCTACGGGCAGGTTGGGGGTTCCGAAGGAACCCTCGGCCTGCCCGTTCCGTTTACGGTGGAGGGGAGCGACCGCTACCGGCAGCCGCATCGAGAACCGAGAGGCATTCATGGAAGCCGCGATCACGATCCTGGCGCTGCTCTTCGTCGCCTTCATCGCGCTGGGCGTCTATGCGACCGTGAAGGCCGTCGGCGCGGCCAAGCGAGGTGTGGACCGCACGATCACCCAGGCCCGTCGCACGGTGGAGGACACCACGCTCCGGGCCAAGAGCTTCGGCCAGACCGGCGTCGCGGGGGAGCTGGCCCAGCTCCGGCTCGACCTGCGCACCTCGATGCGCGCCACCCAGGACGCCCTGCACGCCGGGGTGGCGGAGGACTCCTCGCTCGCGGAGTCGCTCGGCCTCTTCCGGCGGCTGAGCGCCCACGGCCTGGAGCTGGACGAGGAGCTGAAGCGGCTGGAGCGCGAGCCGGACCGGGCGACGGTCGCCGGCCTGCTGCCGCAGCTGAGGGAGCGCACGCAGCGGATCACGCACTCGGCGGACTCGCTGCGCTGGGCGGCCCGGGACCGTGCGCGGCAGTTCGCCGACGACGACCTGGACGCGCTGAACGCGCAGATCGACATCGAGGCGGGGGCCCTGCGGCACTGGACCGTGGAGGAGCAGCAGCCCGGGCAGGCTCCGGGGGCCGCCTACCAGGGATCGGGCGCCGGGGGTGCGCGGGGGCGTGACGCCGGGGTGGACTGGCCCGAGCCGGCCGCCAGGGCCGGCAACAGCAGCACGGCGGACGAGTCCTGGGGCGGGCCGGCCCGCGAGGAGGCCCCGCAGGCGATCACCGCGCCGGACCCGCACCTGCGGACGAAGTACCCGTGGCAGAAGTCGACCAGGCCGGAGACGACCAACTGACGGCGGGCCGTCCGGCCTTTTTCGTTCGGCAGCCGATGGGTGGATGGCTGATGGTGACAGGACGCGTCCCGAAGTGACCACGAATGATCGCCGGGGCCGGGGCCGGGCTCCCGCACTCCCACCTCGGCAGGTAACCTCCCGCTCATGTCCCGCCATGTCGCTATCGTCACTGATTCAACGGCCTACCTGCCGCGCCGGACGATGGAACGGCACGGCATCACCGCGGTGCCGCTGACCGTCGTCCTGGGCGATCAGGCGCTGGAGGAGGGCACGGAGATCTCGGCCCGCTCGCTCGCCCTGGCCCTGCAGAAACGCCACTCCGTGACCACCTCGCGCCCCAGCCCCGAGGTCTTCGCCGCGACCTACCGGGCGGCGGCCGAGGGCGGAGCCGACGCGGTGGTCTCCCTGCACCTGTCGGCGGAGTTCTCGGGCACATACGACGCCGCGCTGCTCGCGGCGAAGGATGCCCCGATCCCGGTACGCGTGGTGGACACAGGCATGGTCGCCATGGCCCTGGGCTTCTGCGCCCTCGCGGCCGCGGAGAGCGCGGAGGCGGGCGGCAGCCCGGACGACATCGTGGCGGCGGCGGAGAAGCGGGCCGCCGGAACATCCGCGTATTTCTATGTCGACACCCTGGACTACCTCCGCAGGGGCGGCCGTATCGGCACGGCCCAGGCACTGCTCGGATCCGCGCTCGCGGTGAAGCCGATCCTCCAGCTCGACGGCGGCCGGATCGAGATGCTGGAGAAGGTACGGACGGCGTCCAAGGCCATCGCCCGCCTGGAGGAGATCGTCGCCGAGCGGGCCGGTCAGGCGACGGTGGACATCGCCGTCCACCACCTCGCCGCGCCCGAGCGCGCGGAGCGCCTGGCCGAGCGGTTGCGGGAACGGGTGCCGGGGCTGGCCGACCTCCATGTCAGCGAGGTGGGCGCGGTGATCGGGGCGCACACGGGGCCGGGGCTGCTCGGCGCGGTGATCTCGCCGCGGTGACGGGGGGACGGTGATGTCCTGGCGGTGACGGTGCCCGGCCCTCGGACGGGTGACTGGGATATCCACAACTGGCCGGTTGTCCACAGGAATCGGGGCTGCTCAGCGGGTTCGGGCGGGTGTGCCTAACGTTGTGAGGCATGGCCCTTCGAACTTCTCGGGTGTCGATCCCCGACGCCCCGTCCGCTGCCGCTGACCACTCGTCCGCCGCTGCTCCGCCCTCGGCTTCTGCGCCTCCGGCGCTGTCTCCCCTCCCGTCTTCGGCTTCGGCTTCCGGTGGTCCGGCCGCTGGAGTGGCGGCCGCCGCCGAACGTGCCCCGGCGGGCGGGCGCCGGGTGCGGCGCGGTCCCGGCAGCCGCCCGAGCGGCCGGGCGGGCGTCCGTCCCGGGGCCCGCCCGGGCAGGCACGGGTCAGCGCGCGGCCGTGCCGCCCTGACCGCCGCGGCGGCGAGGCGCCGGGCAGACGCGCTGATGGCGGGTGGGCCGGGCCCGGGTGGGGGTGCTGAGCCGGTCCCGGGTTCGGTTGCTGAGCCCGGGCCGGGTGTGGCTCCCGGCCTTGGCCCGGGTGTGGTTCCCGAGCCCGGCCCGAACACGTACCCGCTGGCGGACGACCGCGCGGAGGAGAGCGGCCACCCCCAGCCCGGTGGGTCACCGGTTGGGCGTGTGATGTCGGGGCTCCGGGACCGGGTGCCCCTGTGGGTGCGGATCAGGTGGGGGCTGGCGCCGCGGACGGTCGCGGCGCTGGCCCTGGTGCTGGTGGCGGCCGTCGGCCTCGCCGCCTTCCACTTCTGGTCTGTGCGTCCGCAGGGGGTGCGCGCGCCCGAGACGGTGGAGGCGGGGGCCGCGGCGGTGGCCGAGGATCCGTTACGGGCCGGAGGCGCGGACCCGGTGCCCCGGCCGGTCGCGGGCGCACCGCCATCCCCTCCTCCCGAACCGGTCGGGGAGATCGTCGTGGATGTCAGCGGCAAGGTGCACCGCCCGGGCGTCCAGCGCCTTCCGGCCGGTTCCAGAGTGGCGGACGCGCTCCGGGCGGCGGGCGGGGTGCGCGCCGGGACCGATGTGACGGGGCTCAACCGGGCGCGCGTGCTCATGGACGGCGAGCAGGTCGCGGTGGGCTTGCCCCAGGCCCCGGCTGCCCTCGGCGCGACCGGCGGGACGACGGGCGCACCGGGGACGCCCGGTCCGGCGGCACCGCTGAGCCTGAGCGCGGCGACCAAGGAGCAGCTCGAAACTCTGCCGGGGGTCGGGCCCGTGCTGGCGCAGCACATCATCGACCACCGCACGGAGAACGGCGGATTCCGGTCCGTCGACGAGCTCCGGCAGGTCAACGGCATCGGTGACCGCCGGTTCGCCAACCTCCGACCGCTCGTGCAGCCGTGAGCCGCCCCGTGGCGGGCGTGGCCGACCGGTGTGCGACCACCGCCACGGGCGGCGTACAGGCGACGGCCCGCGCCCGGGAGGAGGGGCCGACGGATCTGCGGCTCGTCCCGCCGGCGCTGGCGGTCTGGGCGGCCGCGGCGCTCGCGCTGGGTCTGCCGGGACGCTGGGTGGCCGTGGGGACGGCGGTCTGCACCGTCGTGGCGCTCGCCCTCCTGACGGCCGCGTCCGCCGGGGGCGGACGGGCCGCCGCACCTGCTGGACGCAAGCGGGCCGTCGCGGTGGGAGCCGTGCTGCTCTGCGCAGCGGCGGGCGGGGCCACGGCCGGGCTCCACGGCGCCGACGTGCGGCGTGGGCCCGTCCCCGAGCTGGTGCAGGAGCATGCGCGGATCGACGCCGAGGTGCGGGTCACCTCGGACCCCCGGCCGACCCGCCCCGGCGTGCGGGGCAGCCACAGCACCCCCGCCATGCTCCTGCTCAACGCGGACATCACCGAGGTGGCCGCCCCCGACGGCCGCCGCACCCGGGTCCGTACGCCTGTGCTCCTCATGGTCTCGCCCGGGGAGGACCGGGCGAGATGGCAGGAGCTCCTGCCATCCACGCGGCTGCGCATCGGCGGCCGCCTCTCACCCCCCGCCCACGGGGGTGAACGCCTGGCCGCCGTCCTGCGGGTGGAGACCGAAGGGCCACCCCGGATCACCGGAACCCCGACGGCCTTCCAGCGCGCGGCCGGGGAGCTGCGCTCCGGACTGCGGGAGGCGACGGACGGTCTCGACGCGGACGCGCGGGCGCTGCTGCCGGGGCTGGTGGTCGGAGACACCTCCAGGGTCCCGCCGGAGCTCCACGATGCCTTCAAGGCCACCGACCTGACGCACCTGTTGGCGGTGTCCGGAGCCAATCTGTCGATCCTTCTCTTTCTCCTCATCGGCCCGCCCGGATCGGCGCTGAACAGTGAAAGGCGAGGCCTGGCGCCGAAGTTGGGTATCTCCCTGCGGGGGACCGCGCTGATCGGCGGCGCGCTGACGCTCATCTTCATCGTCGTGTGCCGTCCCGAGCCCAGTGTCCTGCGCGCGGCGGCCTGCGGTCTGATCACCCTGCTCGCCATCGGGACCGGCCGCCGCAGGTCCCTGATCCCCGCCCTGGCGGCGGCCGTGGTGCTCCTGGTGCTGTACGACCCCTGGCTGGCCCGGAGTTACGGCTTCCTGCTGTCGGTCCTGGCCACGGGTGCCCTGCTGACGCTCGCGCCGCGGTGGAGCGCGGCGCTCCAGCGGCGGGGGATGCCGGTCCGGTTCGCCGAGGTGCTGGCGGCGGCAGCAGCGGCGCAGGCGGTATGCGCGCCCGTGGTCGTGGTCCTGGCGTCGCGGGTGAGCCTGGTGGCGATTCCGTGCAACCTGCTGGCGGAGTTCGCGGTGGCACCCGCGACGGTGTTCGGGTTCGCGGCGCTGGCCGTCGCCCCGGTCGCCCCGCCGGTGGCCGAGCTGCTGGCCCGGGTCGCGGGCTGGCCGGCCGGCTGGATCGCCTCGGTGGCACGCACGGGGGCGGGCTTTCCCGGGGCGGAGGCGCCGTGGCCCGGGGGGTGGGCCGGCGCCGCCCTCCTCGCGCTCCTCACGGTCCTGGCCGTGCTGCTCGCCCCTCGGTTGATCCGTCGTCCCTGGCTCTGCCTTGCGGTCGCGCTGCTCCTGGTCCTGGTGGTGCTGCGGCCGGTCCCGCTGACCCGGGTCATGACCGGGTGGCCGCCGCCCGACTGGGCGTTCGCGCTGTGCGACGTCGGGCAGGGCGATGCGATGGTGCTCGCGGCCGGGGAGGGGACGGGCGTGGTCGTCGACGCCGGACCCGACCCTCGCTCGGTCGACCGTTGCCTGCGCGATCTCGGGGTCACCCGCGTACCGCTCGTGATCCTCACCCACTTCCATGCCGACCATGTGAGGGGGCTGCCCGGCGTGCTGCGGGGCAGGGCCGTGGGCGCGGTCCAGACGACGAGCCTGGACGAACCGCCCGAGCAGGCCGCGTTCGTCCGGCGTACGGCGGCCGCGGCCCGGATCGCGACGGTGCGGGCGGTTCCCGGCGAGCGGCGCCGGGCGGGGCCGTTGGACTGGCGGGTCCTCTGGCCGCGCGACGGGCCCGGGGGAGCCGGGGCGGTGAAGGGGGCGGGCGGGCCGAACGACTCCAGCGTGACCCTGCACGTACGGGCCGCGGGCGGACTGACGCTGCTGCTCCTCGGCGACCTCGAGCCACCGGCCCAGCGGGGGTTGCTGCACAGCCCGGCGGGGCTGCCCCGGGTGGACGTCCTGAAGGTGGCCCACCACGGCTCGGGCTTCCAGGACGCGGGGCTGCTGGAGAGCGCGCGGCCGAGGCTGGCGCTCATCTCCTGCGGCGCGGACAACCCGTACGGCCACCCGGCACCCCGTACTGTCGACGCGCTCAGGGCCGCCGGGGCGCGGGTCCTGCGGACCGACACCGACGGCGCCATCGCGGTGACGGGGGCGGGCGGGGAGCTGCGGGCGGTGGGCCGTTCAGGAGGGGAGGGCTGACCGGTCGGCGGTGGCGGGGGGAGGAGGGACGGATCGGCCAGCGTCACCGGTGGCGGTGAGGAGGTCCGCCCCGTCGACGATCTCGGCCTCCCCTCCATGACGCTGTCCGGGGCTGTGCGGAGGTTCCGGGGAGGTCATGGCCGTCACGCCGACCGCCGTCCTGGGCTGTGCGCGTCGGCCACCGGACCTAGGTTTTTCCGCCCCGTTCGGGCCCCAGGCGCTACGGCTTCTCCAGCCACCCCTCGTACTCCGCGGCGAACTCGTCCAGCGCGGCCGGGTCCAGGCGACCGGCCGGGTCCTCCACGACCACCAGCCACTGGGCGTCCTCGGCGTCGTCCTCGCCGGCCAGGGCGTCCCGTACGAGCTGGGGCTCCTCGACGACCCCGAAACGGTCCGCCAGCTCCCCGGCCACCTCCTCCGCGGCGTCGCGGTCGGGCAGCACCAGCACATGTCTCACATCGCTCACCCGGTCATTCTCCGGTACGGGCATCCGTGGCCCACGCCCTGGGGCGGTCGGGCTGTCAGTGGGGCATGGGATGCTGGACCGCGATGGCCACCAGGAAGAACTCCACCGACGATCCGCTCGCCCCCCTCACCCTCGCCGTGGGCCAGGAGGACCTCCTCCTGGACCGTGCGGTGCAGCAGGTGGTGGCGGCGGCCCGCGCTGCCGACGCCGATACGGATGTCCGTGATCTGGCGTCCGACCAGTTGCAGCCCGGCACGCTCGCCGAGCTCACCAGCCCATCGCTCTTCGCCGAGCGCAAGGTCGTGATCGTGCGCAACGCGCAGGATCTCGCGGCCGACACGGTCAAGGACGTCAAGGCGTATCTCGGGACGCCGGCCGAGGAGATCACGCTCGTCCTTCTGCACGCGGGCGGGGCCAAGGGCAAGGGGCTCCTGGACGCGGCGCGCAAGGCCGGGGCCCGGGAGGTCGCGTGCCCGAAGACCACCAAGCCGGCCGAGCGGCTCTCCTTCGTACGGTCGGAGTTCCGGACCCACGGGCGGTCCGCGACGCCGGAGGCGTGCCAGGCGCTGGTCGACTCCATCGGCAGCGATCTGCGGGAGCTAGCCAGTGCGGTGTCGCAGCTGATCGCGGATGTCGAGGGGACGATCGACGAGGCCGTCGTCGGGCGCTACTACACGGGGCGGGCGGAGGCGTCGTCGTTCACCGTCGCCGACCGGGCGGTCGAGGGGCGGGCGGCGGAGGCGCTGGAGGCGCTGCGGTGGTCGCTGTCGACCGGGGTCGCGCCCGTGCTGATCACCAGTGCGCTGGCCCAGGGGGTGCGGGCGATCGGGAAGCTGTCCTCCGCGCGGGGCGGGCGGCCGGCTGATCTGGCGCGGGAGCTGGGGATGCCGCCGTGGAAGATCGACCGGGTGCGGCAGCAGATGCGGGGGTGGACGCCGGACGGGGTCGCGGTGGCCCTGCGGGCCGTGGCGGCTGCGGACGCGGGGGTGAAGGGCGGGGGGGACGACCCTGAGTACGCCCTGGAGAAGGCCGTCGTCGCGGTGGCGCGGGCCGCGAGGTCGGGGCGGTAGCCGTTCCTTCCCGGTCAAGCGCTGGGTGCGGGGCCCTGTCGTGACCGGTTCCGTCCTCGAGCGCCGGACGGGCCGGGAAGCCCTGTACGCACGGAGGCCCCGAAGCGCTGATCTGGGGAGATCGGCGCCCGGGGCTTCCGGGTCACACTCTTGGTGCGCCGCACCCGCGTGGCGAACGCAGGTTCGGTGTGCGGCGCGGGGTGCCGGTCAGGGGCGGGAGAGAGGGCCCGTCGAGTCCGTTCCGGCGGTCACATCAGTGAGCTTCGGGAAGAAGCTCAGGCCTGCAGGGCGGCAACCTTGGACGCCAGCGCCGACTTCTTGTTGGCGGCGGCGTTCTTGTGGATGACACCCTTCGAGACAGCCTTGTCGAGCTGACGGGAGGCGTCGCGGACGGCCGTGGTGGCCTTCTCGACGTCACCGGCAACGGCGGCCTCGCGGGCCTTGCGGATCGCGGTCTTGAGCGACGACTTGACGGCCTTGTTGCGCAGGCGCGCCTTCTCGTTGGTCTTGTTCCGCTTGATCTGGGACTTGATGTTCGCCACGAATAGAGCCTTTTCAGGTTCGTTGGATCTTCCAGGTGAGCCGCGCCGCTCGTGAGAGCCACGAGGCACAGCTGTCCACGGTAGCAGTCACCCTCCGACCGGCCCAAACCGGTCGCTGTCCCGCAGGCGTGGGACGATGGAGCCTACGTATCGATCCGACCGACGATCCGACCGACCCGACATCGACCCGAGACACGGCGTTCGGCGTCTCAAGAATCAGGACCCTGCGTGCCCGCGACTCCTTCCAACGTGCCCGAGCCGAGCCGTACCGACCCGGCGCTGATCCGCAATTTCTGCATCATCGCGCATATCGACCACGGCAAGTCGACCCTTGCCGACCGGATGCTTCAGCTGACCGGAGTGGTCGACCAGCGGCAGATGCGTGCTCAGTACCTCGACCGGATGGACATCGAGCGCGAGCGCGGCATCACCATCAAGTCCCAGGCGGTCCGACTGCCGTGGGCGCCCGACACAGGCGAGGACACGGGTACCACCCACATCCTCAACATGATCGACACCCCGGGCCACGTGGACTTCACCTACGAGGTCTCGCGTTCGCTCGCGGCCTGCGAGGGCACGGTCCTGCTGGTCGACGCCGCGCAGGGGATCGAGGCCCAGACGCTCGCCAACCTCTATCTCGCGATGGAGAACGAGCTCACCATCGTCCCGGTGCTCAACAAGATCGACCTGCCCGCCGCGCAGCCGGAGAAGTTCTCCGAGGAGCTGGCCAACCTCATCGGCTGCCAGCCCGAGGACGTGCTCAAGGTCTCCGCCAAGACCGGTGTCGGCGTGGACGCGCTGCTCGACCGGGTCGTCCGTGACGTACCGCCCCCGGTCGGTGTCGCCGACGCCCCCGCCCGCGCGATGATCTTCGACTCGGTCTACGACGCGTACCGCGGTGTCGTGACGTACGTCCGTGTGATCGACGGACAGCTCAACAAGCGCGAGCGCATCCGCATGATGTCGACCGGCGCCACCCACGAGCTGCTGGAGATCGGGGTGTCCTCCCCGGAGATGACCCCGGCCGACGGCATCGGCGTGGGTGAGGTCGGCTACATCATCACCGGTGTGAAGGACGTTCGGCAGTCCAAGGTCGGTGACACGATCACCTCCCTGCACAACGGGGCGACCGAGGCGCTGGGCGGTTACAAGGACCCGAAGCCGATGGTCTTCTCGGGGCTGTACCCGCTGGACGGCTCGGACTACCCGGACCTGCGCGAGGCGCTGGACAAGCTCCAGCTCAACGACGCCGCCCTGGTCTACGAGCCGGAGACCTCCGCCGCGCTCGGCTTCGGCTTCCGTGTCGGCTTCCTCGGCCTGCTCCACCTGGACGTGGTCCGCGAGCGGCTGGAGCGCGAGTTCGGCCTCGACCTGATCGCGACCGCCCCGAACGTGGTCTACCGGGTCGAGATGGAGGACGGCAGCGAGCACGTCGTCACCAACCCGAGCGAGTTCCCCGAGGGCAAGATCGACAAGGTGCACGAGCCGGTCGTCCGCGCCACGGTGCTGGCCCCCAGCGAGTTCATCGGCGCGATCATGGAGCTCTGCCAGAACCGCCGCGGCACCCTGCTCGGCATGGACTACCTCTCCGAGGACCGCGTCGAGATCCGCTACACGCTGCCCCTCGCCGAGATCGTCTTCGACTTCTTCGACCAGCTGAAGTCCAAGACCCGGGGTTACGCCTCCCTCGACTACGAGCCCACCGGCGAGCAGTCGGCCCAGCTCGTCAAGGTCGACATCCTGCTCCACGGCGACAAGGTGGACGCGTTCTCCGCGGTCACCCACAAGGACAAGGCGTACGCGTACGGCGTCCGGCTCGTCGCCAAGCTGCAGAAGCTCATCCCGCGGCAGAACTTCGAGGTGCCGATCCAGGCGGCCATCGGCGCCCGGGTCATCGCCCGTGAGACGGTCCGCGCCATCCGCAAGGACGTCCTCGCCAAGTGCTACGGCGGTGACATCTCCCGTAAGCGGAAGCTGCTGGAGAAGCAGAAGGAGGGCAAGAAGCGGATGAAGATGGTCGGCAACGTGGAGGTTCCGCAGGACGCCTTCATCTCGGTGCTGTCGACCGACGAGTCCGCCGGGGAGAGCAAGGGCAAGAAGTAGCCCCGCCCCGGCCTCCTGGGGCGCCTCGGTCCCAACCCGCGCCGCCCCCTGGGCGACGAACGGTCAGAAGGGCCCTCATACCGCAGTAACGTGCGATGTGAGGGCCCTTTCGTTATGAAAGCGGCGGCCCGTTGCCTCTTACGTGGCGGACGAGTGCGCTCTACTCTGATCACGCATCGTTGGTTACTCGCCAGTTAAACAAGCCGAACAAGCAGGTTGCGCGGCAGGACAGCAGCAGTAGTCGCAGTATCAAAGAAGCCGGTCGTAGCAATGCCGCAGGCCCGGAGGACGCCGTGAGCGACACACAGACCTTGATCGATAACCGGCCGCCCTCCGTGGCGGCCCTCTTCATCGACCGCGTGGCGGCGACCCCGGACGGGGAGGCGTACCGCTATCCGGTGCCGTCAGCCTCGGGCGAGGGTCCCGACGACTGGAAGTCGCTGAGCTGGGGACAGGCCGCGAAGCGGGTCTACGCGATCGCCGCCGGGCTGATCGCGCTCGGCGTGCAGCCCGAGGAGCGGGTCGCCCTCTCCTCCGCCACCCGGGTCGAGTGGGTCCTCATCGACCTCGGCGTGATGTGCGCGGGCGCCGCGACCACCACGGTCTACCCCTCGACGAACGCCGAGGAGTCCGCCTTCATCCTGGCCGACTCCGAGAGCCGCATCCTCATCGCGGAGGACGCCGAGCAGCTGGCCAAGGCCCGTGAGCGCCGCACCGAGCTGCCCGACCTCGCCCATGTCGTCGTCATCGACCCGGCCGGCGTCGATCCCGCCGAGGGCGACCCCGAGGGCTGGATCATCACCCTCGACGACCTGGAGGCCCGGGGCAACGAGCTACTCGCCAAGACCCCGGACGCGGTCACCGACCGGGTCTCCGCCATCACGGCCGACCAGCTCGCCACCCTCATCTACACCTCCGGCACCACCGGCCGCCCCAAGGGCGTACGGCTGCCGCACGACAACTGGTCGTACATGGCCAAGGCCACCGTGGCGACCGGCCTGATCACCGCCGAGGACGTGCAGTACCTCTGGCTGCCGCTCGCCCACGTCTTCGGCAAGGTCCTCACCTCGGGCCAGATCGAGGTCGGCCACGTCACCGCGATCGACGGCCGCATCGACAAGATCATCGAGAACCTGCCGGTGGTCCAGCCGACCTACATGGCCGCCGTCCCCCGGATCTTCGAGAAGGTCTACAACGGGGTCGCCTCCAAGGCCCGTGCCGGCGGCGGCGCCAAGTACAAGATCTTCCAGTGGGCGGCCGGGGTGGCCCGCGAGTACGCCAAGGTCTCCCAGGACAACTTCCGCCGGACCGGCAAGGCCTCCGTGCCCTTCGTGCTCGGCGCCAAGCACAAGGTCGCCGACGCGCTCGTCTTCTCCAAGATCCGCGACGCTTTCGGCGGCCGGCTGCGCGCCTGCGTCTCCGGCTCCGCCGCCCTCGCCCCCGACATCGGCTTCTTCTTCGCGGGGGCCGGGGTGCACATCCTGGAGGGCTACGGACTCACCGAGACCAGCGCCGCCTCCTTCGTCAACCCGGGCGAGGCCTACCGCACCGGCACCGTCGGCAAGCCGCTCCCCGGCACCGAGGTGCGCATCGCGGACGACGGCGAGATCCTGATGCGCGGCCCCGGCGTCATGGAGGGCTACCACAAGCTGCCCGAGAAGACCGACGAGGTCCTGGAGTCGGACGGCTGGTTCCACACCGGTGACATCGGCGAGCTGTCGGCCGACGGCTACCTGCGCATCACCGACCGCAAGAAGGACCTGATCAAGACGTCGGGCGGCAAGTACGTCGCCCCGGCCGAGGTCGAGGGCCAGTTCAAGGCGGTCTGCCCGTTCGTCTCCAACATCCTGGTGCACGGCGCGGACCGTAACTTCTGCACCGCGCTCATCGCCCTCGACGGCCCCACCATCCTGAGCTGGGCCGCCGAGAACGGCCTGGAGGGCAAGGAGTACGCGGACGTGGTCGCCGCCCCGCAGACCGTCGAGCTCATCGACGGGTACGTACAGCGCCTCAACGAGGGCCTCCAGCGCTGGCAGACCATCAAGAAGTTCCGCCTCCTGCCGCGCGACCTGGACGTGGAGCACGGCGAGCTCACCCCGAGCCTCAAGCTGAAGCGGCCGGTCGTCGAGCGGGAGTACCAGGGTCTGATCGACGAGATGTACGCGGGATCGCGCGAGGCG
Source organism: Streptomyces sp. CB00316 (assembly GCF_001905595.1). Taxonomy (GTDB): domain Bacteria; phylum Actinomycetota; class Actinomycetes; order Streptomycetales; family Streptomycetaceae; genus Streptomyces. Next base: position 540,277 of record NZ_LIXI01000001.1, read on the forward strand.
TAACGCGAGCCGCCGCTCCCGAGGAGCCGGCGTACGCGGGCGGGGCGGCCGGACACGGGGGGTGTCCGGCCGCCCCGCTGTGACTCAGCGTCCTCCACGCGCGCATCCTGCGAGCGCTCAGTCGTGCCCCGACCGCTGGGCACGTCCCGTTGCGTTCCCCGAAGCCTTGAGTTCGAACCTGCTCGATTTCCTGCCCACTTCGGTAACTCGGTGCTTATGGGCGCGTCCGGTCTGTCACTCTGTCGGAGTCGTCGGACCCGTAGGAGCCGCACCGTGGCACCCATCCCCTTGCAGCGGGACATTGTGCAGCGCCCCGGCACCGCCCGTGCCGGGTACGCGCACGGCCCGCGCCTGGCCGGCCGCACCAGCCTGCCCGGCATACCGCTCGCCCCGTCCGCCGCCCGCCGGTTCGTGCGGGCGGCCCTCGCGGAGTGGACCGGGCTCGGGGTGCCCGCCGCCGTGGGCTTCAGCGACCGGCTCGCCGACGACGCCGTGACCGTCACCAACGAGCTGGTCACCAACGCCGTCGTGCACGCCGGGACCACGGTCGACCTGGTCCTCCGGCTGGAGGAGGAGGGCGGCGACGAGCCCTCGGCCGCCCTCGTCCTGGAGGTCACCGACCACCACCCGGCCCGCCCGGTGAGCGGCGACGGCCCTGAGGGGGCGGACCTCGAACCCGGCGGTACGGTCGCGGGCGACCTCCCCGACCCCGCCGAGTACGGCCGGGGCCTCCAGCTCGTCGCCACCCTCGCCGAGTCCTGGGGCATCACCTATCGCACCGGTCTCAAGACCGTCTGGGCCCGCCTCCCCGTCGACGACTGGAGCGGCCCGCCGGCCCCGCCCGACCAGGACTCCGTCCGGCGCGGCCTGCGCGCCGCCGAGATCCTCGCCCCCGCCGCCCGGCGCACCGAACGCGACGACGCGGTCTGGGACAGCCGGGGCGCCCCCGCCTTCCTCGCCGAGGCGTCCGACCTGCTCGCCGGGCAGCTCGACGAGGACCTGGTGGCCGCCATAGCGGGCCAGTTGCTGGTGCCCCGCCTGGCCGACTGGTGCGCGATCTGGCTGGAGGCCGAGGGCGGGGGACCGGGGGCCGCGCCCCGGCTCGCCCGGGTCTGGCACAGCGACGAGACCGGTACGGAACCCCTGCGCACCGCCCTGGAGCGGGAGCCCCTCCGCCTCCCGCCCGACGTCGGCTCCGGCCCCGTGCCCGTGCCCGTGCCCGTCCCCGTGCCCTGGCCGGCCCCACCCGCGGACGAGGCTCCGCCGCCCGGCGCCCGCGACGGCGCCGCCCTCGCCTTCCGGATCACTGCCGGCGGCCGGGCGCTCGGCACCGTGCTCGTCGGCAGGGAGGGCGTCGCCCAGGTGCCCGAGGCCGTCGCGTCGCTCGTCGAGGACTTCGTACGCCGTCTCGGCCTCGCCGTCGGCGCCGCCCGCGCCTACACCCGGCAGGCCACCATCAGCCGGATCCTCCAGCGCGGCCTGCTCCCCAGCAAGGTCGCGGAGATCCCCGGCGTCACCAGCGCGCTCGTATACGAACCGAGCGACGACGGCGTCGTGGGAGGTGACTTCTACGACATCTTCCCGTGCCCCGGCGACCGCTGGTGCTTCGTCCTCGGCGACGTCCAGGGCAGCGGCCCCGAGGCCGCCGTCGTCACCGGCCTCGCCCGCCCCTGGCTCCGCCTGCTCTCCCGCGAGGGCTTCGGCGTCGGCGAGGTCCTGGACCGGCTCAACCGGCTGCTCCTGGACGACGCTATGGAGGCCGCCGAGGCCGCCGCCCTGATGGTCGCCGCCGCCGGGGGCCGGCAGCTCCACGACGGCTCGCAGTCCCGCTTCCTCTCCCTGCTGTACGGCGAGGTCGTGCCGCTCCCCGGCGGCGGCGTCCGCTGCACGGTGGCCAGCGCGGGCCACCCGCTGCCGCTGCTGCTGCGCCCCGACGCCTCCGTGCGCCCGGCGGCCGAGCCGCAGGTCCTGCTGGGGGTGGTGGAGGACGTGGCGTACGAGAGCCAGGTCTTCGATCTCGCGCCCGGGGACACCCTGCTCTGCGTCACGGACGGGGTGACCGAGCGGCGCTCGGGGCCGCTGATGTTCGACGACGGGGACGGGCTGGCCCGGGTCCTCGCCGGGTGTGCCGGGCTGCCCGCCGAGGCGACGGCCGAGCGGATCAGACGAGCGGTCCACGAGTTCGCCGAGCAGCCGCCGGACGACGACGTGGCCCTGCTGGTGCTGCACGCGGACTGAAGTACCTCAAGGGCGAGGGACAATGGTCGGTATGCCTTCCGTACTGCCCGATGGTGAGCCCGTGCCCGACGACGGGGCGCTGCCCCGCCATGCCCTGGAAGGCGCAGCCGACCGCCCGCTCGGCTTCTACCTGCACGTCCCGTACTGCGCCACCCGCTGCGGTTACTGCGACTTCAACACCTACACCGCCACCGAGCTGCGCGGCTCCGGCGGCGCCCTGGCCTCCCGCGACAACTACGCCGCTCACCTGATCGAGGAGGTTCGCCAGGCCCGCAAGGTCCTCGGCGACGACCCGCGCCCGGTCCGTACGGTCTTCGTCGGCGGCGGCACCCCCACGCTCCTTCCCGCAGCCGACCTCGTACGGATGCTGGCGTCGATCAGGGAGGAGTTCGGGCTCGCGGAGGACGCGGAGATCACCACCGAGGCGAACCCCGAGTCCATCGACCCGGCCTACCTCTCCGCCCTGCGCGACGGCGGCTTCAACCGGGTCTCCTTCGGCATGCAGAGCGCCAAGCAGCACGTCCTGAAGATCCTGGACCGCACGCACACCCCCGGCCGCCCCGAGGCCTGTGTCGCCGAGGCCCGGGCGGCGGGCTTCGACCACGTCAACCTCGACCTGATCTACGGCACCCCCGGCGAGTCCGACGACGACTGGCGGGCCACCCTCGACGCGGCGATCGGCGCGGGCCCCGACCACATCTCCGCGTACGCCCTGATCGTCGAGGAGGGCACCCAGCTCGCCCGCCGCATCCGGCGCGGCGAGATCCCCATGACCGACGACGACGCGCACGCCGACCGCTACCTGATCGCGGACGAGGCCTTCGCCGCCGCCGGATTCGACTGGTACGAGGTCTCCAACTGGGCCACCACCGAGGCCGGCCGCTGCCTCCACAACGAGCTGTACTGGCGCGGCGCCGACTGGTGGGGCGCGGGCCCCGGCGCCCACAGCCACGTCGGTGGCGTCCGCTGGTGGAACGTGAAGCACCCGGGCGCGTACGCCCAGGCGCTCTTTGAGGGCCGCTCACCGGGCGCCGGCCGGGAGGTCCTCGCCGAGGAGGACCGCCGGGTGGAGCGCATCCTGCTGGAGCTCCGGCTCCGCGAGGGCTGCCCGCTCTCCCTGCTGAAACCCGACGGCCTGGCCGCCTCCCGCCGCGCCCTCGCCGACGGGCTGCTCGAGCCGGTTCCGTACGAGGAGGGCCGTGCGGTCCTCACCCTGCGCGGGCGGCTCCTGGCCGACGCGGTGGTGCGGGACCTGGTGGACTGAGGGCCGGGCCTCTGGCGATCAGTCCGGGACGGCGGTCACGAAGTCGATCAGCTCCTCGACCCTCCCCAGCAGTTGCGGCTCAAGGTCCCTGTAGCTGCGGACCTTGGACAGGATGTGCTGCCAGGCCGCACCGGTGTTCTCCGGCCACCCAAGCGCCCGGCACACCCCCGTCTTCCAGTCCTGGCCGCGCGGCACCACCGGCCACGCCTCGATCCCCACCGACGACGGCTTCACCGCCTCCCACACGTCGATGTACGGGTGGCCCACCACCAGCACATGCGGGTCCGAGACCTGTGCCGCGATCCGGGACTCCTTGGAGCCGGTCACCAGGTGATCCACCAGCACCCCGAGCCGGGCGTCCGGCCCCGGGGAGAACTCGCCCACGATGGCCGGGAGGTCGTCGATGCCCTCCAGGTACTCCACGACCACGCCCTCGATGCGCAGGTCGTCGCCCCAGACCCGCTCCACCAGCTCCGCGTCGTGCCGGCCCTCCACATAGATCCGCCCCGCCCGTGCCACCCGGGCCCGCGCGCCGGGCACCGCCACCGAACCGGAGGCCGTGCGCGAGGGGCGCACCGGACCGCCGGGCCCCGGGCGCACCAGCGTGACGACCTTGCCCTCCAGCAGGAAGGCGCGCGGCTCCATCGGGAAGACCCGGTGCTTGCCGAAACGGTCCTCCAGGGTCACCGTCGGCCCCTGGGCGGTCTTCTCGCAGCGGATCACCGCCCCGCAGAAGCCGGTGGCGACCTCCTCCACGACCAGATCGGGTTCGGCGGGGACCTCGGGCACGGGGGCGGACCTCTTCCACGGCGGGGTCAGGTCCGGCTGATAGCTGCGCATGCGCCGACGATAATCCTCACCCCGCCCCGAAGATCGTCACTCCGCCCGAGAACCGTCACCCGCGCTGAGAACCGTCCCCCCCGGAACCCTCACCCCACCCCGAACCGCTCCGCCAGCGCCGCCCGCTGCGCCCGGACGAACGCCGCGTCCACCGCCGCCCCGTGCCCCGGTACGTACACCGCGCCCTCGCCGCCCAGCTCGAGGAGCCGGTCCAGGGCCGCGGGCCAGCGCGAGGGGATCGCGTCCCGGCCCGCCTGCGGTTCGCCCGACTCCTCCACCAGGTCCCCGCAGAGCACCACCGGCAGCTCGCCTTCCGTGCCCGGGACCAGCACCGCGAGGTCGTGGCCGCTGTGGCCCGGGCCCACGTTGGCCAGCAGCACCTGACGGCCGCCGCCCAGGTCGAGGGTCCACTCGCCGGTCACCTCGTGGTGCGGCACCACCAGCGTGTCCACCGACCGGTGCGCCTCCTCCTCCGGGAGGCCGTGGTGCACGGCCGAGGCGCCCAGCTCGTCCGCCGAGCGCTTCAGCAGCGCGGTGATGCCCACCGCTCCGTACACCTGCGCCCCGGCGAACGCCGCCGTCCCCAGCACATGATCGAAGTGCGGGTGGCTCAGTGCGATATGCGTCACCCTCCGGCCGAGCAGCGCCTCGGCCTGCCCGCGCAGCTCCACGCCCTCGCGCAGGGTCGAGCCGGTGTCGTACAGCAGCACACCGTCGGCCCCGGCCACCAGCGCGGCCGTGGCATCCCAGCCGGGCAGGCGCCGCCGCCCGATGCCGTGGCCCAACCGCTCCCAGCCGAAGTCTTCCCATGAGACGTCCATGGGGCGACGCTATCGGCAACGTCCCGCACCGCTCGGCGGCGGCGTGGCCGGTCGCCCTTGCCCCCGCCCCACCTCACCCCCGTACACTGACCGGTGGGTAGCTGGCACTCGTATGCACCGAGTGCCAGACGGATACCGGAGTCAGACACCGGAGAACGACAGCTGGAGGTGTGCGCCATGCTCAGCGAACGCAGACTCGAGGTGCTGCGCGCCATCGTCCAGGACTATGTCGGCACCGAGGAGCCCGTCGGCTCCAAGGCGCTCACGGAGCGGCACCAGCTGGGGGTCTCCCCGGCCACCGTTCGCAACGACATGGCGGTGCTGGAGGACGAGGGCTTCATCGCGCAGCCGCACACGAGCGCGGGGCGCATCCCCACCGACAAGGGGTACCGCCTCTTCGTCGACAAGCTCGCCGGGGTCAAGCCGCTCTCCTCGCCCGAGCGCCGGGCCATCCAGAACTTCCTCGACGGCGCGGTCGACCTCGACGACGTGGTCGGCCGGACCGTGCGGCTGCTCGCGCAGCTGACCCGGCAGGTCGCGGTCGTGCAGTACCCCTCGCTGACCCGCTCGACGGTGCGGCACGTGGAGCTGCTCTCGCTGGCCCCCGCCCGGCTGATGCTCGTCCTGATCACGGACACCGGCCGGGTCGAACAGCGTATGATCGACTGCCCCGCGCCCTTCGGCGAGGCAACGCTCGCGGATCTGCGGGCCCGGCTCAACAGCCGGGTCGTCGGACGCCGCTTCGCGGATGTCCCGCGGTTGGTGCGGGAGCTGCCGGAATCCTTCGACAGCGAGGACCGCGGAACGGTTTCCACGGTCCTTTCCACCCTCCTCGAAACCCTGGTCGAGGAGACGGAGGAGCGGCTGATGATCGGCGGCACCTCCAACCTCACCCGCTTCGGGCACGACTTCCCTGTGATGATCCGGCCGGTGCTGGAAGCACTGGAGGAGCAGGTCGTCCTGCTGAAGCTGCTCGGTGAGGCCACGGACTCAGCCATGACCGTACGGATCGGGCACGAGAACGCCCACGAGGGCCTCACGTCCACGTCCGTCGTCGCGGTCGGCTACGGTTCGGGCGACGAGGCAGTCGCCAAACTCGGCGTGGTCGGACCGACCCGCATGGACTACCCCGGAACGATGGGAGCGGTACGCGCAGTGGCACGTTACGTCGGACAGATCCTGGCGGAGTCGTAAGTGGCCACGGACTACTACGCCGTACTCGGCGTGCGCCGCGACGCATCTCAGGACGAGATCAAGAAGGCATTCCGTCGGCTCGCACGCGAGCTGCACCCGGATGTCAACCCGGATCCGAAGACCCAGGAGCGGTTCAAGGAGATCAACGCCGCTTACGAGGTGCTCTCGGACCCGCAGAAGAAGCAGGTCTACGACCTCGGCGGCGACCCGCTCTCCGCCAACGGCGGGGGCGGCGGCGCGGGCGGTTTCGGAGCCGGCGGCTTCGGCAACTTCTCCGACATCATGGACGCGTTCTTCGGAACGGCCTCGCAGCGCGGGCCCCGCTCGCGCACCCGGCGCGGCCAGGACGCCATGATCCGGCTGGAGATCGACCTCGCCGAGGCGGCCTTCGGCACCACCAAGGACATCCAGGTCGACACGGCGGTCGTCTGCAACACCTGTAGCGGCGAGGGCGCGGCCCCCGGCACCTCCGCCCAGACCTGCGACATGTGCCGCGGCCGCGGCGAGGTCTCGCAGGTCACCCGGTCCTTCCTGGGCCAGGTCATGACCTCGCGGCCCTGCCCGCAGTGCCAGGGCTTCGGTACGGTGGTGCCGTCGCCGTGCCCGGAGTGCGCCGGTGACGGCCGCGTCCGCTCGCGCCGCACGCTCACCGTCAAGATCCCCGCGGGCGTCGACAACGGCACCCGCATCCAGCTCGCCGGTGAGGGCGAGGTCGGCCCCGGCGGCGGCCCGCCCGGCGACCTGTACGTCGAGATCCACGAGCTGCCGCACTCCGTCTTCCAGCGGCGCGGCGACGACCTGCACTGCACGGTCACCATCCCGATGACCGCGGCCGCCCTTGGCACCAAGTGTCCGTTGGAGACCCTGGACGGCGTCGAGGAGATCGACATCCGGCCCGGCACCCAGTCCGGCCAGTCCGTACCGCTGCACGGGCGGGGCATCACCCACCTGCGCGGCGGTGGCCGGGGCGACCTCATCGTGCACGTCGAGGTGACGACCCCCTCCAAGCTCGACGCGGAACAGGAGCGGCTCCTGCGGGAGTTCTCCAAGCTGCGCGGCGAGGAGCGGCCCTTGGGCCAGTTTCAGCCAGGTCAGCAGGGGCTCTTCTCCCGGCTGAAGGACGCCTTCAACGGCCGCTGAAGCGCTTTCCGCCTTTCACCGCACCGCCCACCGGTCACCGACCGGTGGGCGGTGCGGTGTTCGGCGGGAGAACCGGTCAGGTCACTCGCTGGCTGATTCGGCCCTGTGCGGCGGACATGGCACGATGCGGTCATGTCCTCCGCGTTGACCGATCTCTGCCGGTATCCGATCGTGCAGGCCCCCATGGCGGGCGGCGCTTCCGGAGCCCAGCTCGCCGCGGCCGTCGCCGACGCGGGCGGGCTCGGGTTCCTCGCCGCCGGGTACAAGACGGCGGACGGCATGTACAACGAGATCAAACAGCTGCGCCGGCTCACCGGCGGCCCGTTCGGCGTCAACCTCTTCATGCCGCAGCCCGCGCTCGCCGACCCCAGCGCCGTCGAGGTCTACCGCCACCAGCTGGCCGGTGAGGCCGCCTGGTACGAGACCCCGCTCGGCGACCCCGACAGCAGCGGCGACGACGGGTACGAGGCGAAGGTCGCCATCCTGCTGGAGGACCCCGTTCCGGCGGTCTCCTTCACCTTCGGCTGTCCCACCCGCGACACGCTGGACGCCTTCTCCAAGGCGGGGACGTACACCATCGTGACGGTCACCTCCGCCGAGGAGGCCCAGGTGGCCCAGTGGGCGGGCGCCGACGCCGTCTGCGTCCAGGGCGTCGAGGCGGGCGGCCACCAGTCCACCCACCGCGACGACCCGCAGGCCGACCACATCGGCACCGGGCTGCTCACCCTGGTCACCCAGGTCCGCGAGACCGTGCGGATCCCGCTCATCGCCGCGGGCGGACTGATGCGCGGCTCGCAGATCGCCGCCGTCCTCGCCGCGGGCGCCGACGCCGCCCAGCTCGGCACCGCCTTCCTGGCCTGCCCCGAGTCCGGCGCCCACCTGATCCACAAGCAGGCCCTGACCAACCCGCTCTTCGTCCGCACCGCGCTGACCCGCGCCTTCTCCGGGCGGCCCGCACGCGGCCTGGTCAACCGGTTCGTCCGCGAACACGGCCCGTACGCCCCCGCCGCCTACCCCCAGGTCCACTACCTGACCACCGGGCTGCGCCAGGCCGCCGCCAAGGCCGGGGACGCCCAGGGCATGGCCCTGTGGGCCGGGCAGGGCCACCGGATGGCCCGCGAACTGCCCGTCGGCGAGCTGATCGAACTGCTTGCCGCCGAACTGGAGGCCGCCCGGGCGGCCCTGAGCATGAGGAGCCCCCGGTGACCGCACCGGTCTTCGTCGTCGAACGGATGCCCACCGGGCCGGAGTTCGTCCTGGACGGCCCCGAGGGACGGCACGCCGTCTCGGTCAAGCGGCTGGAGCCGGGGGAGGGCGTCGTCCTCACCGACGGGCTCGGCCACTGGGCGCAGGGCGTTGTCCGGGCGGCCGAGGGCAAGGACCGGCTGACTGTCACCGGTATCGAGAATGTGCACGAGGAGCCGGAGCCCGCGCCCCGGATCACCGTCGTCCAGGCGCTCCCCAAGGGCGACCGGGGTGAACTGGCCGTCGAGACCATGACCGAGACCGGCGTCGACGCGATCGTGCCCTGGCAGGCCGCCCGCTGCATCACCCAGTGGAAGGGCGAGCGAGGAGCCAAGGCCCTGACGAAATGGCGCAGTACGGCACGGGAGGCGGGCAAGCAGTCCCGCCGGGTGCGCTTCCCCGACGTGTCCGAGGCCATGACGACCAAGCAGGTCGCCGCCCTGCTGGCCGGTGCCGACTTCGCCGGGGTCCTGCACGAGGACCGCGACCACGACAGCACCCCCCTCGCCACCGCCGAACTCCCCGCCACCGGCACGATCGTGCTCGTCGTCGGCCCCGAGGGCGGCGTCTCCCCGCAGGAACTGGCCTCCTTCGCCGAGGCGGGCGCGCGCCCCTACCGGCTGGGCCGCAGCGTGCTGCGTACGTCCACGGCGGGGACGGCGGCGACCGCACTGCTCCTCGGACGCACCGGCCGCTGGGGATGAACGGGGGCCGACGGGCCGGGGATAGCATGCCCCTGTACCGATCACCTCATTGATCACCAGCGAACGAGGAGGCCCGGCGCCATGGCGGGAGAGCCGCAGACCGACTGCCTGTTCTGCAAGATCGCCTCGGGAGACATCCCGGCGACCATCGTCCGCGAGAGCGACACGACCGTCGCCTTCCGTGACATCAACCCGCAGGCCCCGACCCACGTCCTGGTCATCCCCAAGGTCCACTACCCGGACGCCGCCTCGCTCGCCGCCGCCGAACCGCAGATCGCCGCCGACGTGCTCCGCGAGGCCGGAGCGGTCGCCACCGACGAGAAGGTGGACGGCACCGGCTACCGGATCATCCTCAACACCGGCTCCGGCGCCGGCCAGACCGTCTTCCACGCGCACGCCCACGTCCTGGGAGGCCGCGGCCTCCAGTGGCCCCCCGGATAACGCCCGCCTCGTAGGAGCCTCTCCCCATGTCCGTACGCGAGCTGGTGGTGCTCGGCACCGCCAGCCAGGTCCCCACCCGGCACCGCAACCACAACGGCTATCTGCTGCGCTGGGACGGCGAGGGCATCCTCTTCGATCCCGGCGAGGGCACCCAGCGCCAGATGCTGCGGGCCGGGGTCGCCGCGCACGACATCGACCGGATCTGCGTCACCCACTTCCACGGCGACCACTCCCTCGGGCTCGCCGGGGTGATCCAGCGCATCAACCTGGACCAGGTCCCGCACCCCGTCACCGCGCACTACCCGGCGAGCGGGCAGCACTTCTTCGACCGGCTGCGGTACGCCACCGCCTACCGCGAGACCGTCCGGCTGACGGAGACCCCGGTCGCCGGAACCGGCGGGGTCCTCGCCACCACGGCCTCGTACACGCTGGACAGCCACAAGCTCTCGCACCCCGTCGAGTCGTACGGCTACCGCCTCACCGAGCCCGACTCCCGCCGCATGCTGCCAGCCCTGCTCGAGGAGCACGGCATCAGCGGCCCGGACGTCGGCCGTCTCCAGCGTGAGGGTGCCCTCGGCGGCGTGACGCTGGAGCAGGTCTCCGAGCACCGGCGCGGGCAGCGGTTCGCGTTCGTCATGGACACCCGGCTCTGCGACGGGGTGTACGTGCTCGCCGAGGGGTGTGACATGCTCGTCATCGAGTCGACCTTCCTCGACGAGGACGAGAAGCTCGCCGCCGACCACGGCCACCTCACCGCAGGACAGGCCGCCCGGGTGGCGAAGGAGTCCGGCGTACGCCACCTGGTGCTGACCCACTTCTCGCAGCGCTACAGCGACCCCGGACTCTTCGAGACCCAGGCGCGCGCCGCCGGGTTCGACGCCGAACTCACCGTCGCACAGGACCTGATCCGGGTACCGCTGCCTCCCCGGCACCAGCATCACTGAAGCACCGCCATCCGAGACAACCGCACCACCGTTTGCGAGACACCGTGCACCTCCCCAAGGCAGAACTCCACCTCCACATCGAAGGCACCCTCGAACCCGAGCTCGCCTTCGCCCTCGCGGAACGCAACGGGGTGACCCTGCCGTACGCCACCACCGAAGAGCTGCGCAGGGCCTACCAGTTCGAGGATCTCCAGTCCTTCCTGGACCTCTACTACGCGCTGATGGCCGTGCTGCGGACGGAGGAGGACTTCACCGAACTCGCCGACGCCTACCTGGCCCGCGCCGCCGCCCAGGGCGTCCGGCACGCCGAGATCTTCTTCGACCCGCAGGCCCACACCGCCCGCGGCGTCCCCATCGGCACGGTCATCGAGGGGCTCAGCCGGGCGCTGGAGCGCAGCGAGGAGACCCACGGCGTCTCCACCCAGCTCATCCTGTGCTTTCTCCGCGACCTCTCCGCCGAAGCCGCCCTCGGCACCCTGGACGCGGCCCGCCCCTACCTGCACCGGATCAGCGCCGTCGGCCTGGACTCCGCCGAGGTCGGCCACCCGCCCGCCAAGTTCCAGGAGGTGTACGAGACGGCCACCGCGCTCGGGCTGCGCAAGGTGGCCCACGCGGGGGAGGAGGGGCCGCCGTCCTACATCCGCGAGGCCCTGGACGTCCTCGGAGTCGAGCGCGTCGACCACGGGCTGCGGTGCATGGAGGACCCGGAGCTGGTGGCGCGGCTGGTCGCGGACCGGGTGCCGCTCACCCTCTGCCCGCTCTCCAACGTGACGCTGCGCACGGTCGACACGCTCAAGGACCACCCGCTGCCGGAGATGATGGCCGCGGGGCTCCTCTGCACGGTCAACTCCGACGACCCCGCCTACTTCGGCGGGTACGCGGGCGACAACTTCGACGCCGTACGGGACGCGCTCGCCCTGGACCCGGAGCAGCTGCGCACCCTGGCCCGCAACTCCTTCGAGGCGGCCTTCCTCGACCACGACGAGGAGCGCAGGGCGCGCTACCTGTCCGAGGTCGAGGCGTACGCGTTCGACTGACCGGGCCCGCCGTCCGGACCGGCCGTCCGGATCGCGCTGCGCACCAGCCGCCTGCGCCGTACGCGGAGTTCGGTGACGGCCTGCTCCGGTGAGCCGAGCTTCGGCACGGCACCGGACAGGCTGCCGGTGGTGGCGGCCAGCAGCGCGGCCGGGGCGCCACCACGGCGGCGGACCGAGCCGGGCACCAGCGGACGCCCACCGGTGTGCAGCGCGACGGCGGTCATCGGTGCGGCGACCAGGAGCGTGGCCGCGCCGAGGACCAGCCCCATCGCCGGATAGCCGGCCTTCTCGGAGAGCACGCTGCCCAGCAGCGGGCCGCACGCCACGCCCACGGAGGAGGCGGAGCCCGCCAGGACCGCCCAGCGGCCGCGTACGTCCAGGGAGGCGGCCAGGCCGATCAGGTAGGAGAGGACCACCGGGTAGACGGTGTTCCAGAGGATCTCGCCGGTCGCGAACGACCCGAGGTCCCGGGCCGAGGAGCTGACCACGATGCTCCCCGCGATGACCACGGTCCCCAGCCCGATCGGCACCGCCCGGCCCACCCGGGCGCCCAGCACCCCGGCGCCCATGACGCCCAGCAGACCCGCGCCGAGGGCGGCGGCGAACACCGCGCCGACGGTCACCTCGGTCAGCCCCGCCTGGACCACGCCGATGCGGCTGCTGACGCCCCACAGCGCGTTCTGCGCCATGGACCAGACGAGCATGCCGCCTGCCAGGACGAGACCGGACCGCCGGTGCGGCAGGCGGCCGGTGATCCGGGAGGCGGACTCCTCCGGGGCCGTGGGGCCGTTCAGCCGGGTGGTCGCGGGCCAGACGAGCAGGGCTACCAGGGCGATCGCGGCGAAGGGGAGCCGGTGGCCGCCGCCGAGGTGCGGGATCGTCAGGTAGAGGGCGCCCGCGGTCGCCGAAACGGTGAGCAGGCCGAGCGAGGACGTTCGGTGCGGGTCGCGCTGCGCGGCGATCCCGGCCGCCGCGACCGCCGTCGCCGCCCCCGAGCCGAAGCCGCCGACCAGCACGGAGGCCACCACGAGCGGTACGGACCCGGCCAGCGCCGCGCAGCCGTACCCCACGGCGGCCAGGACCAGGCCGACACGGGCCGGGGTCCGGGACCCGTACCGCTCGACCCGGCCCGCCAGGGTGAATCCGGCACTCGCCGAGCTCAGCAGCAGAGCACTGCCGACCAGGCCCGACTGCGCGGGAGTCAGCCCGAGATGGACGCTGAGGCGGCCGACGATGGTGGGGAGCAGATAGGAGGCGAGGTAGCCGGCGGTGAAGACGGCGACCAGCGGCCACGCGGCGCGGCGCGAGGACATGGGCGTTCCTGAAGACATGCCTGAGCAGGCAGGGGGAGGGGGAGGCAACGCGGGGCGCGCCCGAGAAGGGCAGCGCGGAACAAGCGGGGGAATGCGGAAATGCGGGCGGGTAAGGCGAGGTGCGCGGAGATACGGGGATGTACGGCGAGATGAGCGGAAGTGCGGCTCTCGTCGGACAACGTCCCCGAAGGTGCTCGCGGGGCAATTTGTATCAAGCGCTCCCGGCCGCCCGAAAGTCGCCTCGCCGTGATCTGGGTCACGTATGCGTTTATGCGCTCGGAAGTCGGGTAACAGCGCATGTTTATGCAGGTCAGGGTGGCAGGCCGGACCTGCCGTCATCGGCGGGGGAGGCCCCGCCCCTGACCTCGAATCGGGCAGACTGGCCAGATCTCACACTGTCCAGATCTGCCGCACGGCCGGGGAGCGCACGGTGAGCACCGACACTTCAGGAATCGACCCGCTGCTGGCGCTGCGCGCCCCGCAGGACCCCGCCTGCGACGTCTTCCTGACGGGCACGGTCTTCCTCGACATCATCTTCACCGGCCTCGACAGCGCCCCCGTGCGCGGCACCGAGTCCTGGGCCCGCGGCATGGGCTCCAGCCCCGGCGGCGTCGCCAACATGGCCACCGCGCTCGCCCGGCTCGGCCTGCGCACCTCGCTGGCCGCCGCCTTCGGCGACGACCACTACGGCGAGTACTGCTGGGACGCCCTCGAACAGGGCGAGGGCATCGACCTGTCGATGTCGCGCACCGTTCCCGGCTGGCACTCCCCGGTCACGGTCTCGATGGCGTACGAGGGCGAGCGCACGATGGTCTCCCACGGCCACGAGGCCCCGGCCCCTTCGGCCGTTCCGGGGCAGGCCACCACCGACCAGGCCACCACCGACCCGAACCCGGCGTTCCCCCAGTGCCCCCCGCGCGCCCGCGCCGCGATCGCCTCGCTCGTCCCGGGCCGCGGCGAACCCTGGGTGGCCGCGGCCGCCCGGCACGGCGCCCTGATCTTCGCCGACGTCGGCTGGGACGAGTCCGGCCGCTGGGACCTGGACGCGCTGCCCGACCTGGCGCACTGCGAGGCGTTCCTGCCCAACGCCGAGGAGGCGATGCGCTACACCCGCACCGACTGTCCGCGCGCCGCCGCCCACGCGCTCGCGGAACGCGTCCCGCTCGCCGTGGTCACCCTGGGCGCCGAGGGCGCGTACGCCGTCGACGGCCGCACCGGCGCCGCCGCCCAGGTGCCAGCCATCGAGGTGGAGGCCCTCGACCCGACCGGCGCCGGGGACGTCTTCGTGGCCGGATTCGTCACCGGCACCCTCGCCGACTGGCCGCTCGCCGACCGCCTCGCCTTCGCCGGGCTGACCGCCGCCCTCTCGGTCCAGGAGTTCGGCGGCTCGCTCTCCGCACCCGGCTGGGCCGAGATCGCCGCCTGGTGGCAGCGGATCCGGACCTGCGAGAGCCAGCACCCCACCGCCCTGGAGCGGTACGCGTTCCTGGAGGAGCTGCTCCCCGCCACGGCCCGTGCCTGGCCGCTGCGGCGCGCGGTCCCCACGATCGGCTTCCGGCAGTGAGCGGGCAGCGGCCTCCTCGTACACGCGGCCGGTAAAAGGACTCCGCGTTGTCACCGCCAAGTCGTAGGCTTGGTGATCCAGAGGTTGTCGAGCAGCGAGAACCCTGCAACGGGAGGTATGCGCAGGCCCGAGGGCCGGCCCATGACTCAGACACCCACACAGCCGCAGGCGCGTGCCCAGATCCGGATCCCGGCCGCTCACCCCATGGTGATGCTCCTCGGATCGGGTGACTCGCTGTTGCGCGTGATCGAAGAGGCCTTCCCGGCGGCCGACATCCATGTCCGGGGCAACGAGATCAGCGCCACGGGCGAGGCGGCCGACGTCGCCCTCATCCAGCGCCTGTTCGACGAGATGATGCTCGTGCTCCGCACCGGAGCGCCGATGACGGAGGACGCAGTGGAACGGTCGATCGCCATGCTCAGGGCGGCCGGCACCGGCGAGGGAGACCCCCAGGGCGAGACACCCGCCGAGGTGCTCACCCAGAACATCCTCTCCAACCGCGGCCGCACCATCCGCCCCAAGACGCTCAACCAGAAGCGGTACGTCGACGCGATCGACCAGCACACGATCGTCTTCGGGATCGGCCCCGCCGGCACCGGCAAGACCTACCTGGCCATGGCCAAGGCGGTCCAGGCGCTCCAGGCCAAGCAGGTCAGCCGCATCATCCTGACCCGCCCCGCGGTCGAGGCGGGGGAGCGGCTCGGCTTCCTCCCCGGCACGCTCTTCGACAAGATCGACCCGTATCTGCGCCCGCTCTACGACGCGCTGCACGACATGCTCGACCCCGACTCGATCCCTCGCCTGATGGCGGCGGGCACGATCGAGGTGGCGCCGCTGGCGTACATGCGGGGTAGAACTTTGAATGACGCGTTCATCATCCTCGACGAGGCGCAGAACACCAGCGCCGAGCAGATGAAGATGTTCCTCACCCGCCTCGGCTTCGACTCCAAGATCGTCATCACCGGTGACATCACCCAGGTCGACCTGCCGAGCGGCACCAAGAGCGGGCTGCGCCAGGTCCAGGACATCCTGGAGGGCCTGGACGACGTGCACTTCTCGCGCCTCACCTCCCAGGATGTCGTCCGGCACAAGCTCGTCGGCCGTATCGTCGACGCGTACGAGAAGTACGACAGCCGAAACGGTCAGCAGGACGGTCAGGCGGACGGCCGGGAAGACGGCCGACGCGACCGCCGTAAAGGGAAGTAGTCGCAGCGCACCATGTCGATCGACGTCAACAACGAATCCGGAACCGAGGTCGACGAGCAGGCGATCCTCGACATCGCCCGCTACGCACTGGCCCGGATGCGGATCCACCCGCTGTCCGAGCTCTCGGTGATCGTGGTGGACACCGACGCCATGGAGCAGTTGCACATCCAGTGGATGGACCTTCCCGGTCCGACCGACGTCATGTCCTTCCCGATGGACGAGCTCCGTCCGCCGGCCAAGGACGACGAGGAGCCCCCGCAGGGACTCCTCGGTGACATCGTGCTCTGCCCGGAGGTCGCGAAGAGGCAGGGCGAAGAGGCACCGACGCAGCACTCCATGGACGAGGAGCTCCAGCTCCTGACCGTCCACGGAGTGCTGCACCTGCTGGGGTACGACCACGAGGTGCCCGAGGAGAAGGCCGAGATGTTCGGCCTCCAGGCCGCGATCGTGGACGGCTGGCGCGGTGAGCGCGGGCTCACCGGCGCGTCCCCGGCCCCCACCGTCTCGTGATCGCCCCCCTGATCACCGGAGCCGTCCTGCTGGTCGTCGTCGGCTGGCTGGCCGCCTGCGCCGAGGCGGGCATCGCCCGTACGTCGAGTTTCCGGGCGGACGAGGCGGTCCGGGCCGGGCGGCGCGGCAGCGCGAAGCTGGCGCAGGTCGCCGCCGACCCCGTGCGCTATCTCAACGTGGCCCTGCTGGTGCGGGTCGCCTGCGAGATGTCGGCCGCGGTGCTCGTCACCTATGTCTGTCTCCAGAAGTTCCCGGAGACCTGGGAGGCGCTCGCCTTCGCGATGGGCGTGATGGTCCTCGTCAGCTATGTCGCCATCGGGGTCTCCCCGCGCACCATCGGCCGCCAGCACCCGCTGAACACGGCGACGGCCTCGGCGTACGTGCTGCTGCCGCTGGCCCGGATCATGGGCCCGATCCCGCAACTGCTGATCCTCATCGGCAACGCGTTCACCCCGGGCAAGGGGTTCCGCAAGGGGCCGTTCGCCAGCGAGGCCGAGCTGCGCGCCATGGTCGACCTCGCCGAGGCGGAGTCGCTCATCGAGGACGACGAGCGCCGCATGGTGCACTCGGTCTTCGAGCTGGGCGACACCCTGGTGCGCGAGGTGATGGTGCCCCGCACCGACCTGGTCTCCATCGAGCGCTACAAGACGGTCCGCCAGGCCCTCACCCTCGCCCTGCGCTCCGGCTTCTCCCGGATCCCGGTCACCGGTGAGAACGAGGACGACATCGTGGGGATCGTCTACCTCAAGGACCTCGTCCGCAAGACCCACATCAACCGCGAGTCCGAGGCCGACCCCGTCTCCACCGCGATGCGCCCCGCCGCCTTCGTCCCCGACACCAAGAACGCCGGGGACCTGCTGCGCGAGATGCAGCGCGACCGCAGCCATGTCGCCGTCGTCATCGACGAGTACGGCGGCACGGCGGGCATCGTCACGATCGAGGACATCCTGGAGGAGATCGTCGGCGAGATCACCGACGAGTACGACCGCGAACTGCCGCCCGTCCAGGAGCTGGAGAACGGCTGCTACCGGGTGACCGCACGCCTCGACATCGGGGACCTCGGCGACCTCTTCGGACTCGACGAGTACGACGACGAGGACGTGGAGACCGTCGGCGGACTGCTCGCCAAGGCGCTCGGCCGGGTCCCGATCGCCGGTGCGTCGGCCGTCGTCGACCTGCCCGACAGCCGTCGGCTCCGGCTCACCGCCGAGTCCCCGGCCGGCCGTCGGAACAAGATCGTCACGGTCCTGGTGGAGCCCCAGGAGAAGGAAGCCGAGACGGAGACGGTATGACGCCAGAGCGGCTGCGCGCCTTCTGCCTGGAGTTCAACGCGAGCGTGGAGGAGTTCCCGTTCGGCCCCCAGACCTCGGTCTTCAAGGTGCTCGGCAAGATGTTCGCGCTCACCACGCTGTACGCCCGGCCGCTGACGGTCAACCTCAAGTGCGACCCGGACGAGGCGGTCCGGCTCCGCGAGGAGCACCCGTCGGCCGTCGTGCCCGGCTGGCACATGAACAAGCGCCACTGGAACACGGTGACCGTCTCCGGCGTGCCGGACAAGCTGCTGCGCGAGCTGATCGAGGACTCCTACGACCTGGTGGTCGCCGGCCTCCCGAAGGCGGAGCGGCTGAAGCTGGACCGGCCTTAGGGGTTGGCGTCGCCAGCACCCCCGGCGCGCGCCTCCCCGGCCGCCTGTTCCCGGAGGCCGCCCAGCTGCGGGTGCCCGCCCGGCCGGACCTCGCGAACGTGCTCCACACCCCGCTGCCGGACACCGGGACCGAGGCCCGGTTCCAGTGGCTGGCCTCGCCCGAGGGGCGGCGCGGCTCGATGTACCCGGTGCCGGGGTGACCTGCGCGGGGCCGGGGGCCGCTTCGTATGCTCGTGCCATGACCGACATCACCAACGCCGCCGACCTCGACGCCGAGGACCGCAAGATCGTCACCCTGGCGCGCAGCGCCCGCGCCCGCAACGGAGTGGCCGAGGGCGCCGCCGTACGCGACGAGACGGGACGCACGTATGTGGCGGGCACCGTGGCGCTGGAGTCGCTGAAGCTGAGCGCCCTGCGGACCGCCGTCGCCATGGCCGTCGCCAGCGGCGCCACCTCGCTGGAGGCCGCCGCCGTCGTCTCCGCCGCCGAGACCCCCGCCGACGAGGACCGCGCCGCCGTACGTGACCTGGGCGGACCCCGGACGCCGGTGCTGCTCGCGGGTCCGGACGGCACCCTGCGGCTGCGGGTCACGGCGGGCTGACGGGCCCCCGGCGGCGGCTCCGTCCGGGGCCCTCCGGCCCGCCGGGGCGGACCGCTGTACGGGAGCGCCGCCGCGATCGGGGAGAATGGTCGCCATGAGCGCTCGCCCGAACCAAGAATCCGCTGCCCCGCAAGCGGAGACCACCTCCCCCCACCGGGCCGGCTTCGCCTGCTTCGTGGGCCGCCCCAACGCCGGCAAGTCCACCCTGACGAACGCTCTGGTCGGTCAGAAGGTGGCGATCACCTCCAACCGCCCCCAGACCACCCGGCACACCGTGCGCGGCATCGTGCACCGCGACGACGCCCAGCTGATCCTGGTCGACACCCCCGGCCTCCACAAGCCGCGCACGCTCCTCGGCGAGCGGCTGAACGACGTGGTGCGCACCACCTGGGCCGAGGTCGACGTCATCGGCTTCTGCCTGCCCGCCGACCAGAAGCTGGGTCCGGGCGACAAGTACATCGTCAAGGAGCTCGCGGGGATCAAGAAGACCCCCAAGATCGCCATCATCACCAAGACCGACCTGGTCGAGTCGAAGGCGCTGGCCGAGCAGCTGCTCGCCGTCTCCGCGCTCGCGGATGAGCTGGGCTTCGAGTGGGCCGAGATCATCCCGGTCTCGGCGGTCAAGGACCAGCAGGTCAGCCTGCTCGCCGACCTCATCGCCCCGCTGCTCCCCGAGAGCCCGCCGCTCTACCCGGAGGGCGACCTGACCGACGAGCCGGAGATGGTCATGGTCGCGGAGCTGATCCGCGAGGCCGCGCTGGAGGGCGTACGCGACGAGCTGCCGCACTCCATCGCCGTCGTGGTCGAGGAGATGCTGCCGCGCACGGACCGTCCGGCGGACAAGCCGCTGCTGGACATCCACGCCAACGTCTACATCGAGCGCCCCAGCCAGAAGGGCATCATCATCGGCCCGAAGGGCAAGCGTTTGAAGGAAGTCGGCACGAAGTCGCGCAAGCACATCGAGGCGCTGCTCGGCACGCCCGTCTTCCTCGACCTGCATGTGAAGGTCGCCAAGGACTGGCAGCGCGACCCGAAGCAGCTGCGGAAGCTCGGCTTCTAGAGACCTCTTGAAGCCGGGGCCGGTCTCACGCGCCCTCCTTGAGGATGCGTGAGACCAGCGTGCGCTGGGCCCCGGTCAGATCGGGGTCAGCGCAGTACACGGTGCGGTCCCCGACCGTGATCCGGTACCGGAATCCGTCCGGCACCCCGGACGGCGGCGCGTCCGGAGCGGTGGCGAGGACCTCCTCGGCGAGCGACTCCCACTCCGCCGCGTCCTGACGGCCCTCGGTGTCGACCTCATGGTGGCGGGAGATGCCGGCGAAGCCGCCGGTCCGGGTGACCTGAATACGCATGGGGTCCTGTCTAGCCGGGGCCGGTCGCGGGCTCAAGCCCGCCCTGCTCGGTGATGGCTCGAGCCCGCCTCACTCCGAGGCGGTCATGCCCGCCTCACTCCGCCGTCGGCACCCCCACCTCGGACCAGGCCTTCAGGACCGCCTCCTTCTCGCCGCGCTCGCCGAAGCGGTCGCCGGCCGCCGCGGCCGTCAGCCGGGCGAATTCCTCGAAGTCCGCGGTGGCCGTCAGCTCGCCGCCGGTCAGCACGTCGAACCAGATCTGCCCGGCCCGCTCCCAGGCGTTGCCGCCCAGCGCGGTGGCCAGGAGGTAGAAGGCGCGGTTGGGGATGCCGGAGTTGATGTGGACCCCGCCGTTGTCCTGCTCCGTCTCGACGTACTCCTCCATCGACGCGGGCTGCGGGTCCTTGCCGAGCACATCGTCGTCGTACGCCGTGCCGGGGGCCTTCATCGAGCGCAGGGCGTCCCCGCTGACCCGGGGCGCCAGCAGTCCGGCCCCGATCAGCCAGTCGGCCTGCTCGGCGCTCTGGCCCAGCGAGAACTGCTTGACCAGCGAGCCGAACACGTCGGAGACGGACTCGTTGAGCGCGCCCGACTGGCCCTCGTAGCGCAGGTTGGCGGTGTACTGGGTGAGGCCGTGGGCCAGTTCGTGGGCGATGACGTCGATGGCGTGGGTGAAGTCGAGGAAGATCTCCCCGTCACCGTCGCCGAAGACCATCTGCTCGCCGTCGAAGAACGCGTTGTTGTACTCGTGGCCGTAGTGGACGGAGCCGATGAGGGGCAGGCCCTTGCCGTCGATCGAACTGCGTCCGTAGGCGGAGAGCAGCAGTTCGAAGGTGGCGCCGAGTCCGGCGTACGCGCGGTTGACGCTGGCGTCCGAGGTGGGCTTCTCGCCCTCGTCGCGGACCTTGGTGCCCGGCAGGGATGTGCCGTTCCCGCAGTCGTACAGGGTGCGGTGGGGCTTGGTGGGGACCGCGCCCGCCGTGGGGGTGGCGGGCGCGGCGGCCAGGGCCGTCAGCCGGCGGCGGTCACGGCGGAGGCCGTCGGCCTCCAGGGTGCGGCGGGCCGGATCGGCCAGTCGGGCGTCGCCGGAGTGCGACAGCTTGTCGAGGACGTGGGGCGGCACGATGGTGCAGAAGACGGGGTGGAGCCCGTCATCGTTGGTTCGAGGCTGCATGGAAACGACTGTGGCACTCCGTGACCGCACTGTCACTGGTTGCGACGATGATTGACGAAATGGAGTGATGAGTCACCGTTTCCCCCTCATAGATGCCCGGTCCCGCATACTGATACGGACCGACACCCCGGGCCACCCTCGGCTAGGCTCGTCGCACCATGCGTTTCGGGCTGCTTCTCCTTAGCTGCCGCGGCGAGGGCCTGTAGTCGTAGGCCGACCCCCTCCCCGCGGAGTCTGGTGCTGCAGCGACACCGTCGGCCGACCCCATGTCGGACCCCGAGGAGCCCTACGCCATGACCACCGTGAACCCCGCCAGTGATTCCGTCGGCCGCCCCACCCCCGTCACCAACGCGACGCAGCTGCAGAAGCCGTCCGGGATGCCGGTCCACAAGTACCGCGGTTACGAGGCCGTGGACATCGCCCACCGCACCTGGCCCGACAACCGGATCACCGTGGCGCCCCGCTGGCTGTCCACCGATCTGCGCGACGGCAACCAGGCGCTGATCGACCCGATGTCGCCGGCCCGCAAGCGCGAGATGTTCGACCTGCTCGTACGCATGGGCTACAAGGAGATCGAGGTCGGCTTCCCGTCCTCCGGCGAGACCGACTTCGCCTTCGTCCGCTCCATCATCGAAGAGGGCGCGATCCCCGAGGACGTGACGATCTCCGTCCTGACGCAGGCCCGCGAGGAGCTGATCGAGCGGACCGTCCAGTCGCTGGTCGGCGCGCGCCGGGCCACCGTCCACCTGTACAACGCCACCGCCCCCACCTTCCGCCGTGTGGTCTTCCGGGGCTCCAAGGAGCAGGTCAAGCAGATCGCGGTGGACGGTACGCGGCTGGTGATGGAGTACGCGGAGAAGATCCTGGGCCCCGAGACGGTCTTCGGCTACCAGTACAGCCCGGAGATCTTCACCGACACCGAGCTGGACTTCGCCCTGGAGGTCTGCGAGGCGGTCTGCGACGTCTGGCAGCCCGAGGAGGGCCGCGAGATCATCCTGAACCTGCCCGCCACCGTGGAGCGCTCCACGCCCTCCACCCACGCGGACCGCTTCGAGTGGATGTCGCGCAACCTGTCCCGCCGCGAGTTCGTCTGCCTGTCGGTCCACCCGCACAACGACCGGGGTACGGCGGTGGCGGCGGCCGAGCTGGCCATCATGGCCGGCGCCGACCGCATCGAAGGCTGCCTGTTCGGCCAGGGCGAGCGGACCGGCAACGTCGACCTGGTCACCCTGGGCATGAACCTGTTCTCGCAGGGCGTGGACCCGCAGATCGACTTCTCGCAGATCGACGAGATCCGCCGCACCAGCGAGTACTGCAACCAGATGGAGATCCACCCGCGCCACCCGTACGCGGGCGACCTGGTCTACACCGCCTTCTCCGGCTCCCACCAGGACGCCATCAAGAAGGGCTTCGACGCGATGGAGAAGGACGCGGCGGCCCAGGGCAGGACGGTCGACGACATCGAGTGGGCCGTGCCCTACCTGCCGATCGACCCGAAGGACGTCGGCCGCTCCTACGAGGCGGTCATCCGGGTCAACTCGCAGTCCGGCAAGGGCGGTATCGCGTACGTCCTGAAGAACGACCACAAGCTGGACCTGCCGCGCCGGATGCAGATCGAGTTCTCCCGGATCATTCAGGCCAAGACCGACGCCGAGGGCGGCGAGGTCACCCCGACGCAGATCTGGTCCACCTTCCAGGACGAGTACCTGCCGAATGCCGAGAACACCGCGGCTCGATGGGGACGCATCCAGCTGCGTTCCGGCCAGACCACCACCGACACCGACGGCCAGGACACCCTGACCGTCGAGGCCAACGTGGACGGCGCGGACACCGTCCTGACCGGTACGGGCAACGGACCGATCTCCGCGTTCTTCGAAGCGCTGCAGGCCATCGGCATCGACGCCCGGCTGCTGGACTACACCGAGCACACGATGAGCGAGGGTGCCAGCGCCCAGGCCGCCTCGTACATCGAGTGCGCCATCGACGGCAAGGTGCTGTGGGGCATCGGCATCGACGCCAACACCACCCGCGCCTCGCTCAAGGCGGTCGTCTCCGCGGTCAACCGCGCCTCCCGCTGACCCGGCCGGACGCCCCCTCGTACGGACGTCCGCTTTGACCCCGTACGGCAGCAGTCCCAGAACCCCGACCGCCCGCTCCGGGCGGTCGGGGTTCGGCCATATCCGAGGGTTGTGACCTCCGGGCTACTGACGCCGCCTCGCGCATGTGGCTAACATCACGTCCAACACACGG
Organism: Streptomyces sp. CB00316; assembly: GCF_001905595.1. Taxonomy (GTDB): domain Bacteria; phylum Actinomycetota; class Actinomycetes; order Streptomycetales; family Streptomycetaceae; genus Streptomyces. The sequence continues at coordinate 563,760 of NZ_LIXI01000001.1, forward strand.
CAAAGTTGCCGGAGCGTTACGGAGGTGTGCGACGTGCGGTCAGCCAAAGGACAACGCGCTCTGAGGCCGGTCCTCTGCGGCATCCGCACGGTCTGGGACGCCGTCGGTGACGGCGCCTTCTTCTGCCCCGGCTGCGGCGGCGACCGCAACTACCGCCGCCTGGCCGGCCGCCGCCGGCTCACCGTCCTCGGCATCCCGCTGGCCGGCCGGGGCGAGACCGGGCCCGTCGTGGAGTGCGCCGCCTGCCGCGCCCGCTTCGCCCCTGACGCCCTGGACCACCCGACCACCACCCAGTTCTCCTCGATGCTCCGGGAGGCCGTCCACACCGTCACCCTGGCCGTCCTCGCGGCCGGCGGGACCACCTCCCGTACGGTCCTGGACACCGCGGTCGGAGTCGTACGGGACGCCGGGCTCGACGACTGCACCCAGGAGCAGCTGTACACCGTGGTGGAGGTACTCGCCGCCGACACCGGGTACGGCGGCCGGTCCGACCCGGCGGCCGAGGCGTGCGGCGCGACCCTCGCCATCGAGCTGCACGAGGTGCTGGCCCCGCTCGCCCCGCACCTGGCCCCAGCCGGCCGCGAGTCGGTCCTCCTCCAGGGCGCCAGGATCGCGCTCGCCGACGGGGTCTACAGTCCGGCCGAGCGTGAGGTCCTGACGGCGGTGGGCGGCGCCCTGAAGCTCCCGGCAGACGACACCGCCCGCCTGCTCACCGCGGCAGCACGTACGCCCTCCTAGGGCCTCCTGGGATCTCCTGAGGGCGAACGGCCGTCCGGGTGTGCGCGACAATGGCCCCATGAGCTTGTTCCGGGACGACGGCGTCGTGCTGCGTACGCAGAAACTGGGCGAGGCCGACCGGATCATCACGATCCTGACCCGCGGCCACGGCCGGGTCCGCGCTGTCGCCCGGGGGGTGCGCCGCACCAAGTCCAAGTTCGGTGCCCGCCTGGAACCCTTCTCCCACGTCGACGTGCAGTTCTTCGCCCGGGGCAGCGAGCTGGTCGGCCGCGGCCTGCCGCTCTGCACCCAGAGCGAGACCATCGCCCCGTACGGCGGCGGGATCGTCGCCGACTACGCCCGCTACACGGCCGGCACCGCGATGCTGGAGACTGCCGAGCGGTTCACCGACCACGAGGGCGAACCGGCCGTCCAGCAGTACCTGCTCCTCGTCGGCGGCCTGCGCACCCTCGCCCGCGGCGAGCACGCGCCCCACCTGATACTGGACGCGTTCCTGCTGCGCTCGCTCGCGGTGAACGGGTACGCGCCGAGCTTCGAGGACTGCGCCAAGTGCGGGATGCCGGGCCCCAACCGGTTCTTCTCCGTCGCGGCGGGGGGCGTCATATGCGGTGACTGCCGGGTCCCGGGGAGCGTCGTACCCTCGGCACAGGCACTCGAACTGCTGAGCGCGCTGCTGAGCGGCGACTGGGCGACGGCGGACGCGTGCGAGGCGCGTCATGTCAGGGAGGGGAGCGGGCTGGTGTCCGCCTATCTGCACTGGCATCTGGAGCGCGGCCTGCGCTCGCTGCGGTACGTGGAGAAGTGACGCGGGTCCTGAGAGAGTGACGCGGGCCCCAAGAGAGCGACGCGTCGCGTGAAGAAGTGACACAGGGAGACTGAGAACCTCATGGCAGTACGCGGGATCCTCGGCGGCCGTAACCGGCGCACGTACAAGACCCCCGAGCCGCACCCCTCGGGCGCGACGCCTCCGAAGATCCCCGGCGAGCTGGTGCCCCAGCACGTCGCCGTCGTGATGGACGGCAACGGCCGCTGGGCCAAGGAGCGGGGTCTGCCCCGCACCGAGGGCCACAAGGTCGGTGAGGGCGTCGTCATGGACGTGCTCAAGGGGTGCATCGAGATGGGCGTCAAGAACCTCTCGCTCTACGCCTTCTCCACGGAGAACTGGAAGCGCTCGCCGGACGAGGTGAAGTTCCTGATGAACTTCAACCGCGACGTGATCCGGCGCCGCCGCGACGAGATGGACGAGCTCGGCATCCGGATCCGCTGGGTGGGCCGCATGCCCAAGCTGTGGAAGTCCGTCGTCCAGGAGCTCCAGGTCGCCCAGGAGCAGACCAAGGGCAACGACAAGATGACGCTGTACTTCTGCGTCAACTACGGCGGCCGCGCCGAGATCGCGGACGCCGCGCAGCGCATCGCCCAGGACGTGGCGGCCGGGAAACTGGACCCGTCCAAGGTCAACGAGAAGACCTTCGCGAAGTACACGTACTACCCGGACATGCCGGACGTGGACCTCTTCGTGCGCCCCAGCGGCGAACAGCGCACCTCGAACTACCTGATCTGGCAGAGCGCGTACGCCGAGATGGTCTTCCAGGACGTCCTGTGGCCGGATTTCGACCGCCGGGACCTGTGGCGGGCCTGCCTGGAGTACGCGCAGCGCGACCGCCGCTTCGGCGGGGCGGAGGCCGTGGAGGCGGCGGAGGCCGCCAAGAAGTGACGTAGGACGTGAAGGAGGGCGGTCCCGGTACGCGTACCGGGACCGCCCTCCTTCACGTTCGCGCGCCTACTTCTTGCCGGCGGCGCACTCCGCACATGTGCCGAAGATCTCGACGGTGTGCGCGACGTTCACGTAGCCGTGCTGGGCGGCGATCGTCTCGGCCCACTGTTCGACGGCGGGACCCTCGACCTCCACCGCCTTGCCGCAGAGCCGGCAGACCAGGTGGTGGTGATGGTCGCCGGTCGAGCACCGCCGGTAGACGGCCTCGCCCTCGGTGGTGCGCAGGACGTCGACCTCACCCGCGTCGGCGAGGGACTGCAGGGTCCGGTAGACCGTGGTCAGGCCCACGGAGTCGCCGCGGTGCTTGAGGACGTCGTGCAGCTCCTGGGCGCTGCGGAACTCGTCGACCTCGTCGAGGGCCGCCGCCACCGCCGCCCGCTGCCGGGTGGACCGGCCGCGTACCGGCGCTGCGTTCGTGCCACTGATCGGCGCCGTGGCCACAGGTGCCTCCTCGTGTCGCCCGTACATGTGTCGGGCCATTGTGCCAGCCCGCCCGGGCGCCGCACTCAAACGCGCAGGTCGTCCGCTCCCCGGCGGGCCGCCGGTACCTCCAGGGTGCACTCCGCGCCCTTGGCCTCGCTCACCCGGGCCCGCCGTTTCGCCAGCGGAGCCGCGAGCGCGGTCAGCGCGACGAACACCGCGATGGCCAGCAGCACGATCGTCGCGCCCGGCGGAACGTCCTGGTAGTACGAGGTCACGGTGCCGGCCAGCGTCACCCCCGTGCCGATCACCACGGAGAGCACGAACGTCACCTTGAAGGACCTGGTGATCTGCTGGGCGGCCGCCACCGGCACCACCATCAGCGCGCTGACCAGCAGCAGCCCGACGACCCGCATCGCGACGGTCACCGTCACGGCGGCCACCACCGCGATCAGCAGGTTCAGCACCCGCACCGGCAGCCCGGTCACCCGGGCGAACTCCTCGTCCTGGCTGACCGCGAACAGCTGCCGCCGCAGCCCCACGGTGACCAGCACCACGAAGGCGGCCAGCACACAGATCGCGATGACATCGGACTCGGAGACGGTGGAGAGCGAGCCGAAGAGGTACGAGGTCAGGTTGGCGTTGGAGCCGGTGTCGGAGAGGTTGATCAGCATGACGCCGCCCGCCATGCCCCCGTAGAAGAGCATCGCCAGGGCGAGGTCGCCGCGCGTGTGCCCGTACCAGCGGATCAGCTCCATGACGACCGCACCGGCCACGGCGACGACGGTGGCCATCCAGACGGGGCTGGTGGAGAGCAGGAAGCCGAGGCCGACACCGGTCAACGCGATGTGCCCGATGCCGTCGCCCATGAGGGCCTGGCGGCGCTGGACCAGGTAGACGCCGATGGCGGGCGCGGTGATGCCGACCAGGACGGCCGCGACGAGCGCCCGCTGCATGAAGGGTGGGTTCAGGATCTCGAGGAACATCAGGTCAGCAGTCCCGTCCGTACGGGCTCGGCGGCCGCGTGGGGGTGTACGTGGTCGTGGCCGGGCAGCGCGTGCTGGCCGAGCGCCTCCGGCGGCGGCCCGTCGTGCGTCACACAGCCGTCGCGCAGGACCACGGCCCGGTCGATCAGCGGCTCCAGCGGGCCCAGCTCGTGCAGCACGAGAAGCACGGAGGTGGACAGGGCCACCTGCTCGCGCAGGGTCGCCGCCAGGATCTCCTGGCTGGCCAGGTCCACCCCGGCCATCGGCTCGTCCATGATCAGCAGCTCCGGTTCGGCGGCCAGGGCGCGGGCGATCAGGACCCGCTGGTGCTGGCCGCCCGACAGGGCGCTCACGGAGTCCTTGGCGCGGTCGGCCAGGCCCACCAGCTCGATGGCCCGGTCGACGGCCGCCCGGTCCGCCCTCCCGGGCCACCGCAGCTTCGTACGGGCCAGCCGGCCGGAGGCGACGACCTCGCGGATCGTGGCGGGCACCCCGCCGGCGGCCGTGGTGCGCTGGGGCACGTAACCGATCCGGCCCCACTGCCGGAAGCGCCGCAGCTCGGTGCCGAACAGCTCGACGGTGCCGCCGGTCAGCGGGACCTGGCCGATGGCGGACCGTACGGCGGTGGACTTGCCGGAACCGTTGGCGCCCAGCAGGGCGACGACCTCGCCGCGGTGCACGGTGAGGTCCACCCCGCGCAGCACGGGGCGCGCGCCGAGGGTGGCCGTGGCGCCGCGCAGGCTGACCACGGGCTCGCGGGTGGCGCCCACGGGGTCGTGGGCGGTGCTCTCACGCTCCGGCATGAGCGCCTCCGATCCGAACGTCACGAGTGATGCGGGTCACTTCGCGCCGAGTGCCTTCTGCAGCGCGGCGAGGTTGGACTCCATGACCTCGATGTAGTCAGCGCCCTGGGACTTCTCCGTGATTCCCTCCAGCGGGTCCAGGATGCCGGTCTTGAGCCCGGTGTCCTTCGCGAGGGTCTTCGCGGTCCGGTCGCTGGCGAGCGTCTCGAAGAAGACCGTGGTGGCCTTCTCCTTCTCCGCGACGGTGTGGATCTCCTGAATGCGTGCGGGGGTCGGCTCGGCCTCGGGGTCGATGCCCGCGATGCCCTGCTGGGTGAGCCCGTAGCGCTCGGCGAGGTAGCCGAAGGCGGAGTGGGTGGTGATGAAGGTCTTGGTGGCGGTGTTCTTCAGCCCGGTCTCGAACGCCGTGTTGAGCTTGTTCAGCTCGCCGACCAGGGCCTCGGTGTTCTTCCTGTAGTCGGCGGCGTGGTCGGGGTCGGCCTTCTCCAGCGACTTGCCGACACCCTTGGCGACCTCGGCGTACTTCACCGGGTCCAGCCAGATGTGCGGGTCGGCGCCGCCGTCCTCGCCGTGGTTGTGGCCGTCGCCCTCGGAGTGCTCCTCGTGGGCTTCTTCCTCGTGGCCGTGCTCGTCCCCGTGCTCTTCTTCGCCTTCGTGGCCTTGATCGTGGCCACTGACCTCTGCTCCGTGGTTCTCCAGCGTGGTGAGGGTCGCGGCGTCGACGGTGTTCTTCACACCGGACTGCGCAATCGCGTCGTCCACGGCGGGCTGGATGCCCTTGAGGTAGAGCACGTAGTCGGACTCGCTGATGGAGCCGATCTGGCGGGGTGTGAGCTCCAGGTCGTGCGGCTCGACACCCGGCTTGGTGAGGCTGGTGACGGCGACGTGCTCGCCGCCGATCCTCTCGGCCAGGAACTGCATCGGGTAGAACGACGCGGTCACCTTCAGCTTGTCGCCGTTGCCCCCGTCCGCTGCGTCGGAGGTGGAGCAGGCCGAGAGAGCGGTCAGACCGAGGACGACTGCTCCGGCGACGGCGGTGGTGGGTATGAGGCGGCGTACGTTCATGACAGTCATTTTCAACAAAAGTGGAAACGATTGTCAACAAGACTGATGAGATGCCCGGAAGATCACATAGGGAGGGGTCGAAGATCGCCGGACCCCCCACCGATTTGATCCCAGGGGTGCGCCCGCCGGTAATCTGAAGCATTCGCCCGCCCGTCTCCCGACCACCACCCCCCCCCCACCGAGGCGCTACGCGCCGCACCTGTCCAATTTCGCCGTCGTAATGAAGAGAGCACCGTGGCCGCCGACAAGATCGACACCATCGTCAGCCTGAGCAAGCGCCGTGGCTTCGTCTACCCCTCCAGTGAGATCTACGGTGGTCAGCGCGCCGCCTGGGACTACGGGCCGCTGGGCGTCGAGATGAAGGAGAACCTGAAGCGCCAGTGGTGGCGCTACATGGTCACTTCGCGCGAGGACGTGGTCGGTCTCGACTCGTCGGTCATCCTGGCCCCGGACGTCTGGGTCGCCTCGGGTCACGTCGCCACCTTCTCGGACCCGCTGACCGAGTGCACCTCCTGTCACAAGCGCTACCGCGCCGACCACCTGGAGGAGGCGTACGAGGAGAAGCACGGCAAGCCGCCGGTCAACGGTCTCGCCGACCTCAACTGCCCCAACTGCGGCAACAAGGGCACCTTCACCGAGCCCAAGGAGTTCTCGGGCCTGCTCTCCACCCACCTCGGCCCCACCCAGGACTCCGGCTCGGTCGCCTACCTGCGCCCCGAGACCGCCCAGGGCATCTTCACCAACTTCGGCCAGGTGCAGCAGACCTCCCGCAAGAAGCCGCCGTTCGGCATCGCGCAGGTCGGCAAGTCCTTCCGGAACGAGATCACTCCGGGCAACTTCATCTTCCGGACCCGCGAGTTCGAGCAGATGGAGATGGAGTTCTTCGTCAAGCCGGGCGAGGACGAGGAGTGGCAGCAGTACTGGATGGACCAGCGCTGGAACTGGTACACGGACCTCGGCATGCGCGAGGAGAACATGCGCTGGTTCGAGCACCCGCAGGAGAAACTCTCCCACTACTCCAAGCGCACCGCGGACATCGAGTACCGCTTCCGCTTCGGCGGCAGCGAGTGGGGCGAGCTGGAGGGCGTCGCCAATCGCACCGACTACGACCTCAAGGCGCACTCCAAGGCCTCGGGCACCGACCTCCAGTACTACGACCAGGAGGCCGGCGAGCGCTGGACGCCGTACGTCATCGAGCCCGCGGCCGGAGTCGGCCGCGCGATGCTGGCGTTCCTGCTCGACGCCTACATCGAGGACGAGGCGCCCAACGCCAAGGGCGTCATGGAGAAGCGCACCGTGATGCGCCTCGACCCGCGCCTGGCGCCGGTCAAGGTCGCGGTCCTGCCGCTCTCCCGCAACCCGCAGCTCTCGCCGAAGGCCAAGGGCCTGGCGACCGACCTGCGCAAGAACTGGAACATCGAGTTCGACGACGCCGGCGCCATCGGCCGCCGCTACCGCCGCCAGGACGAGATCGGCACCCCGTTCTGCGTCACCGTCGACTTCGACACCCTGGACGACAACGCGGTGACCGTGCGCGAGCGCGACACGATGAAGCAGGAGCGCGTCTCCCTGGACCAGATCCAGGCGTATCTCGGCGCCCGACTGATCGGCTGCTGACGCCCCCGTAGGCGCGTGAGGCCCCCGGTTCCGGGTACGGAACCGGGGGCTTCGTCATACAGTCCACCGGAGCCCCCCCCGCCGTCGTCCCGGGAGGTACGCGATGCCGTCGATCACCACCAGCAAGGTCACCAGATGGGACCAGCACGGTCGTGAACACGTCGTGCAGGTACGGAAGTCGGGCATGTCGCGCGAGCTGAGGTGCTCCACCTGCGGCTGGCGCCGCTCGGCGCAGTTCCTGCCCTGGCTGAAGGCCCAGGAGCACCTGACCGAGGCCCACCAGGCGACGGTCGACCCGACGGCCTGAAAATCTGGTGCGGGGTGCTCCGGGAGCGGGGTACCGTTCCGGCATGTCTTCGTTCTTCCAGATCTACGAGTGAGAGCGCGGCGGGGACCCGACCACCCGCCGCCCACCGGATCGATCGATCGCGATCACCTGATCACTTCCTTCCTCACTTCTCACCACGAATGGGAGAACGCCGTGGCCAAGAGCCGCAACAACCTTCTCGGCGTCGGCGGACAGCGCAAGAAGCTGTCCCGGGCCGAACAGCAGGGCGCGGGTTCCGCGCGAGGGGCCGACCGCAAGGTGGCCGAGGACAAGAGGCAGGAGCTCGTCCGCAAGATGCGCGAGCGCGCCGAGGCGCAGGCGGCCACGACCGCCACCGAGCCGGGCGAGCAGGACGGCCCCGCGCAGAGCTGACGCACCCGCAGGCGTCACGTACGGCCTCACCGCGTACGCGACCCGGCTCCACCGCACACGGCCGTGGGCCCGGATCATCCGTGATCCGGGCCCACGGCCGTACCCGGGGAGAACGGCTCAGGTGACCGCTCGTTCCGGCGTGCCCAGCTGGGAGTCGGCAGACGTCGCGTGCAGCGGAGGAGCAGCGGTTGCGCGCCGCTGACCAGTGCTTTCGCCCGCAGGACAGGGCGGTGGGGCAGGCGTAGATTGGGTCGGGGACGCTCCTGGCCTGATGGGAGATGAGCGTCATGTCATTCGTCCAGATGATCGACTTCCGGTCGAAACACATCGACGAGTTGAACAAGGTGATGGACTCCTGGGCGGAGGCCACCTCGGGCAAACGGACAGCGACGCACGCGATGACGGGCCACGACCGCTCGGATGCCTCGCACCTGGTGGAGATCGTCGAGTTCCCTTCCTACGAGGAGGCGATGAGGAACTCGAACCTGCCGGAGACCGAGCGGTTCTTCCGGGAGATGGTCGCTCTCTGCGAGACCGAACCCTCGTTCACCGACCTGGACGTTATCCGGGACGAGCACCTCAACAAGGAGGCGGTGCGCCGCTACTTCGACGAGTTCGTCAACAACGGCGACTACGACGTCATGGACGAGCTGTGCGCGGCCGACTACCGCGAGCACGACCCGTCGCTGTCCTCGTACGACATGGGTACGGAGGACGCCAAGCGGGAGAGCCGAGAGATCATGGAGGCCTTCCGGCCGCAGGCCGTCATCGAGGGCATGGTCGCCGAAGGCGACACGGTCGCGGTGCGTTTCAGCTTCACCGGTCGGCACGTCGGCGAATACCAGGGCGTCGAAGCCACCGGCAGGGAGGTGAAAGGCACCGGGCACGCGACCTTCCGCTGTGTCGGCGGCAAGTACACGGAGAGCTGGTGGAACACCGACGACCTGGGGATCATGCAGCAACTGGGCGTCATCGAGGACCAGTAGCCCTCCGGCCGCACGCCGCGACACCGTCCCGGACGCGCCCGGGACGTGGCATGGGGTCGTGATGCCCGGCCCCAGCACCGGGGCGCAGAAGCGGAGGCCGATGGGGCCACCCGGCGAGCCGTGTCCGGGGAGTGTGACGCGAGGGGCTTTGTTTGGCCGCTTCCGGCGGGCGGGTCAGACTGATGGGGACCGCCCGCCTGGACCCCGGCCGCCCCCTCGGGGCTGGGCCTGCTCGCACACCTCCCCGTCAGGAAACGCCGTGCCCCACACCTCCGCCGCCTCCGCCGCCCCTCGGGTAGGCACTCCCGCCCCGCGCACCGGCTCCCACCGCTTCAGCGCGGTGATCAGCCGCATCGCCGAGGAGATGGCCACGCTCACCGACCACGGCATCCCCGCCGACTACATACCGATGCTCGCCGGTGCCGCCCCCCGGCGGTTCGGCATGGCTGTCGCGGAGCCGGACGGGACCGTCTACGGTGTCGGCGACTGGCAGCAGCCGTTCTCGACGCAGTCCATCTCCAAGGTGTTCGCCTTGGCCCTGGCGCTCTCCCTGGACGGCGGGCAGCTTTGGCAGGGCGTGGGCCGCGAGCCCTCGGGCAACCCCTTCAACTCCCTGGTGCAGCTGGAGTACGAGAACGGGATCCCGCGTAACCCCTTCATCAACGCCGGCGCCCTGGTGGTGACCGACCGGCTGCAGGCCCTGACCGGGGACGCCGCCGGCCAGGTGCGGGAGCTGCTGCGCACGGAGAGCGGCAACCCCGCCATCGACTTCATGCCGGAGGTCGCCGCCTCCGAAGCGGCCTTCGGGGACCGCAACGCCGCGCTGGCCCACTTCATGGCCTCCTACGGCAACATCACGCTCCCGGTCCCCACCTTGCTCGCCGCCTACTTCCGCCAGTGCTCCATCGAGGCCTCGTGCGCGGACCTGGCCCTCGCTGCCGGGTTCCTGGCCCGGCACGGTGTCCGGGCCGACGGGTCGGCGCTGCTGACCCGCAGCCAGGCGAAGCAGGTCAACGCGGTCATGCTCACCTGCGGGACGTACGACGCGGCCGGAGAGTTCGCCTACCGGGTGGGGCTGCCCGGCAAGAGCGGCGTCGGCGGCGGGATCATCGCCATCGTGCCCGGGGTGTGCACCCTGTGCGTCTGGAGCCCGGGCCTCGACCGGCGCGGCAACTCGGTGGCGGGTGTGTCGGCCCTCGACCGGTTCACCACGCTCACCGGGCTGTCCGTCTTCTGACGTGCTGCTGGGCCTACGGCCTACCTGGTCCAGAACTGGCGCGGCGCGAAGCCCTCGCGCCGCGCCAGTGGCCGGCCAGTAGTGCTCGAAGTCGGGGTCGTCCTCGGACAGCACGCGAGCCCGCCCGAAGAGCTGAGCCCCCCGGCTGCTGGCCTCTTTGACCAGCGGGGCGAAGATCCCCACCGAGACACGCGGATCGGCGGCGAGGTTCCTCATCTTCGGGGAGCCCGGAGCCGTACTGAACATCACCGCGAAGTCGAGGGAGAAGTACCGTACGGGTGTCGCGAGGGGGCCTTCCGGGCCTGCCGTCGCGATCACGCACATGTTCTGCGTCGAGAGCAGGTTGCGTATGCCTGCGTCGAACGGAGTGTGAAGCCCGTATCTTCCGGCACCGCGGACCGTCGCGGTTTTGAACCGCCCCCCGGGGGCAACCGGCCGCCATGGAAACCAACGGCCCCACCGAAGAAGCGACGGTCACCCAGGGGGACGAGCACCATGTCCTTCTCAGCGCGGACACCAACGGCGACGGAAAACCTGACGTGTGGATGACGGACACGACCGGTGACGGCGTCGCGGATCTCTACCAGTTCGACACCACCGGCGACGGGAAGATCGACGTGACGGTGGTCGAAGGAGGGGAGGAGCCCGGAACCGACCGGCTCGTGGTCGACGGTGACGGCGGTCACCCCCAGCAGGCCTGAGCTCCCGGGGAACATCAAGCCTGACCTCCGAGGAACATCAAGGGGAGCGTGGACGGCGCGGGCGCTACAGGTCCCCGAGCCAGGGATGGCCCGGGTGCACGCGGGCCAGCAGCCCGGTCAGGGTCCCGCGCCGGGTCGGGGACAGGTGAGGGAGGTCGTGGCGAAGCCCGCCTGATCCTTCGGACGGGCGTGCTTCGCCTTGAAGAGCAGGCAGGCTCGGCACCACCAGCGGTACGCGGCCCAGCCGGTCGGCCCGCCGCTGGCGCGGTCCGGCGAGCGGGCCGCGCCTGGTCAGCTACCCGTCGTCGGACGAGAGGACCCGCACCCGGCTGGAGCGGCTGCACCGGATCGCCCTTGCCGCCGAGTCCAAGTAGCCGTGTCAGCACGGCACTTCGGGGAACCCGAGGGACAGGCCGGTCCACATCGGGATCGGGTCTCGGAGCGACCGTCCCGAAGGAGTGGCAGATGACTACGCAGTACGGCAACCAGCCGACCGGGCAGCAGCACCACGGCGCGCCTCAGCGCGGGGCGAGCAGCAACGTGTTCAGCATCATCGCGATCGTCCTGGGCGTGATCGGGTTCATCATCCTGCCGATCGTCTTCGCCCTGGCCGGCCTGGTGATGGCCGTCATCGCCAAGGCCGTCCGGCACGAGCGGCTCTCCACGGTCGCCATCGTCGTCAGCGCCATCGGTCTGGTGGGCGGCATGGTCCTCGGCGCGGTCTTCGCCAGCATGTGATCGAGCCGGGTGACGCCCGGGAGCCCGAGGCGGACAGCGCCTCGGGCTCCTGGTGTGCGTCTGCTCGGCGCTCGGCCGACGCGGCGAGCCCTACCGGTTCGGGCGGCGGCGGGCCAGGCTCCAGAAGAGGAGCGGGACCGCGACAGCGGCGAGAACCCCATCCACGTCGGGGAGAACGTCTGGATCGGGGCCGGCGCCACGATCCTGCCGGGCGTCACGATCGGCAAGGACGCGGTGATCGCCGCTGGGGCGGTGGTGGCCGAGGACGTCCCGGCGGCCAGCCTGGTGACCGGCCCGAAGGCCACGGTGAACCGCCGGTGGTGAGGGAAGTCCTCGGGCAGTACGTGGGCCCCATGGACCACGTGAGGAAGGAAGGCGTCGACACCCGTCGGTAAGGTGCGCAGATGTCATCAACCAGCCGGTGGGGTCCCGGTAGCCGCCCGCGAAGCGGTACGGCTGGGGGGATCTGCTCACTCGTGGCGGCGCGTTGCGCGCCGCAGGGGCTGTAGGCGTACGTGTTGACCTTCGTGCCCGCCTCGTCGGCCAGAGCCACGACGCTGCCGAGTGCGTCGGTGAGGCAGTAGTGGTTCTTGCCCCCGCGGGTCATGGAGTTGCCCGGGTTTCGCAGAACCAACCGCGCCGCCCGTTTGGTCGGCGCCCTACTCTGCTGGGCGCGTCCGATCGCCATGGCCCTCACCGCGGCCGAGCTCGTGTTTCGGCCGCCGGCCGCCACTCCTTGCGCGTACGCGCAAGCCCGAGCCCGCCACCTCTCCCGCGTACGCGACAATGGAGCAATGACCACGCTCGCCCCCGCCCTCCCGCAGCTCCGCGTCGGCCCGCACACCGTGCAGCCGCCTGTGGTCCTCGCGCCCATGGCCGGTATCACCAACGCCCCGTTCCGGACGCTGTGCCGGGAGTTCTCCGGGGGCAAGGGGCTGTTCGTCAGCGAGATGATCACCACGCGGGCGCTGGTCGAGCGCAACGAGAAGACCATGCAGCTCATCCACTTCGACGCGACCGAGACCCCGCGCTCGATCCAGCTGTACGGGGTGGACCCGGTCACCGTCGGCAAGGCCGTCCGGATGATCGTCGACGAGAACCTCGCCGACCACATCGACCTCAACTTCGGCTGCCCCGTCCCCAAGGTCACCCGCAAGGGCGGCGGCTCCGCGCTGCCGTACAAGCGGCCCCTGCTGCGGGCCATCCTCAAGGAGGCCGTCTCAGGCGCCGGGGACCTCCCCGTCACCATCAAGATGCGCAAGGGCATCGACGACGACCACCTCACGTTCCTCGACGCGGGGCGCATCGCCGTCGAGGAGGGTGTGACGGCTGTCGCCCTGCACGGGCGCACCACCGCACAGCATTACGGCGGCACCGCCGACTGGGACGCCATCGCCCGGCTCAAGGAGCACGTCCCGGAGATTCCCGTCCTCGGCAACGGCGACATCTGGTGCGCCGACGACGCCCTGCGGATGATGCGCGAGACCGGGTGCGACGGTGTCGTGGTCGGTCGCGGGTGCCTCGGGCGGCCCTGGCTCTTCGCCGATCTGGTGAACGCCATGGAGGGCAGCGCGACCCGGCACGCGCCCACCCTGCGCGAGGTCGCGGACGTCATGGTGCGGCACGCGACGCTGCTGGGGGAGTGGATCGGCGACGAGGCCCGTGGCGTGATCGACTTCCGTAAGCACGTGGCCTGGTATCTGAAGGGCTTCGCCGTCGGCTCCGAGATGCGCAAGAAGCTGGCCGTCACCTCGTCGCTGGAGGAGCTGGGCGGGCAGCTGCACGAGCTGGACCTCGACCAGCCCTGGCCCGATGGCGCCGACGGGCCGCGCGGGCGGACCTCGGGCAACAACCGGGTCGTCCTGCCGGACGGCTGGCTGAAGGACCCGTACGACTGCGCTGGTGTCAGCGCCGACGCGGAGCTGGACACCTCCGGCGGCTGAGTCCGCACGCGTACGAGGCGGCTGAGTCCGTACGCGTACGAGACCTCAGCCCCGTACGTCCGGCCCCGCCCGGCGCTCCAGCGGGGCCGCGCCCGCCGAGTTCATCACGTTGAAGACCACGCTCCCCGCCCGGTAGCGGTCGTCCGTCCACTCGATGGCCCGTCCCGCCGCCGTGTACGTCAGGTGGCGCTGGCGCAGCAGCGGACTGGCCCGGCGCACCCGCAGCAGCCGGGCGTCCTCGCTGCCCGCCGCGACCGCGTCGATCAGGTGCTCGCCGTAGTGCGCGACGATGTCCGCCCGCTCCGCGATGCTGTCCATGATCGAGACGCAGTCCTCCGGCAGTGCCAGGACGGCCGGGGCCACCCAGTCCGCGTACACCGTCCGCTCCACCATCACCGGCTCCCCGTCCAGCCACCGCAGCCGCAGGACGTACAGCACCTCGCTGCCCGGCTCGGCGTCGAGGCGTTCGGCCTCCTCGTCGGTCGCGGTCCGCACCGTGCGGGCCAGGATGCGGCTGGCGACCTCGCACCCCATCGCCTGCGCCCACTGCGCGAAGCTGTTGAGCTGCTGGAAGCTCTGGCGGCGCTCCTGGCGCAGCACGACCCGGCGGGCCCCTTGCCGGGAGCCGATCAGGCCCTCGGAGGCCAGCAGCGCCACCGCCTGGCGGACCGTGCCGCGGGAGACCTTCCAGCGGGCGGAGAGGTCGCTCTCGGACGGCAGCCGGGAGCCGAGCGGATAGGTGCCGGTGCGGATGGCGTGCCGCAGCGACTCGGCGATCTCCCGGTAGCGCGTAGCGCCCATGCGTCCCCTCGGCTCTCCGTGCGCAGGATGCGCTGTGTACAGGTCCGCTTCTCGGTGACGGTCCTGCCACTCACTCTAGCGTCGTCGCAACGCGTTTCGATGCGAGGTCGTTATCTACCAGAACCCCTGGATAGTGAGCTTTCCTCTTCCCGCCCTCTTGCGGCAGCAGACATGGGACGTTAACTTCCCGGACACCTGGCCCGGGCGAACTGGTGCCAGCTTGTATGAACAAGTGGCCCTCACGCTTCGCTCCTGGGAGACCTACCGTGCGCAGAGCCCGACCCCGTCCCCGTATCCGCGCCAACAGCCGTGCCGTTGCCGCCCTCGCCCTCTCCACCGCCGCGCTCACCGCCCTCACCGCGTGCGGCGCCGCGCCCGAGGAGAAGGTGGCGACCGGTGCGAACGGGGTGAAGTCCACCGAGGCCACCTCGGTCGCCGACTTCGGCGGGCTGGAGAAGCTGGTCGCCGCCGCCGAGAAGGAGGGCGAGCTCAACGTGATCGCCCTGCCGCCGGACTGGGCGAACTACGGCGAGATCATCGAGGCCTTCCAGGCCAAGTACAAGATCAAGATCAAGAGCGAGACCCCGGACGCGTCCAGCTCCGACGAGATAGCCGCCGTCAAGTCCCGCAAGGGCCAGAAGCGCGCCCCCGACGTCCTCGACCTCGGCATCGCCTTCGCCCGCAGCGGCGCCGCCGAGAACCTCTTCGCCCCGTACAAGGTCGCCACCTGGGACAAGATCCCCGACAGCCAGAAGGACGCCGACGGCCGCTGGTACAACGACTACGGCGGCTATGTCTCCATCGGCTGCGACGCCGCCCGCATCAAGACCTGCCCCGAGACCTTCGCGGACCTGCTGAAGCCCGAGTACAAGGGCAAGGTCGCCCTCAACGGCAACCCGACCAAGTCCGGCTCCGCCTTCGGCGGCGTGTACGCGGCGTCCCTGGCCAACAAGGGGTCCTTCGGGGACATCCAGCCCGGCATCGACTTCTTCGGCAAGCTGAAGAAGAGCGGCAACTTCATCCCCGTCGAGTCCACCCCGGCCACCGTCGAGAAGGGCGAGACGCCGATCAGCATCGACTGGGACTACCTGAACGCCGGGTACGCCGACCAGTTCAAGGGCAAGGGCGTCGACTGGAAGGTCTCCGTACCGAAGGACGGGGTCTACGCCCAGTTCTACTCGCAGGCCGTCAACAAGGACGCCCCCCACCCGGCGGCCGCCCGCCTGTGGATGGAGTACCTGTACAGCGCCGAGGGCCAGAACCTCTGGCTCAAGGGGTACGCCCGCCCGGTGCTGCTGCCCGCCATGACCGAGGACGGGACGGCCGACAAGACCTTCGTCGCCAAGCTTCCCGCCGTCGAGGGCACGCCGACGTTCCCCTCCTCCGAGGAGCTCGACAAGGCCAACGCCACGCTCTCCGAGAACTGGGACAAGGCCGTCTCCTGATGACCCCATCCCACCCGACCGCCGCCCCGGGACCCGGGGCGGCCCCTGTGAAGGCCGGCGGCCCGACGCGCCGTCGCCGGCCGCCCCGCGCCTGGCTCGGGGCCCTCCCGCTGCTCGTCTTCGCAGGGCTCTGCTTCGGACTGCCCGCCGGCGCGCTGCTGTACGGGGCAATCACCCGTACCGACCCGGTCGCCGGCACCACGGAGTTCACCGGTGAGCACCTGACACGCTCGCTCCAGGGGCCCTACCTCACCTCGCTCACCGGCAGCGTCCAGCTCTCCGCGCTCACCGCCGCCATCGCCACCGTCTTCGGTGTGCTGATCGCCCAGGCCGTCGTCACCTCCCGGCGCGGCTCGCTGCGCGGGGCCGTGCTCACCGCCTCCGGCGTGCTCGCCAACTTCGGCGGCATCCCGCTGGCCTTCGCCTTCGTCGCCACCCTCGGCATCTCCGGTGTGGTCACGCAGCTCGGCCACCTGGACGCGCTCGGCTGGAACCTCTACTCCTTCACCGGGCTCACCGTCATCTACCTCTACTTCCTCATCCCGCTCATGGTGATCGTCGTCGTCCCGGCGCTGGACGGACTGCGCCCCCAGTGGCGGGAGGCCGCCCGCAACAACGGCGCCACCGCCTGGCAGTTCTGGCGGTACGTCGGACTGCCGGTGCTCGCGCCGTCGCTGCTCGGCGGGTTCGTCCTCCTCTTCGGGAGCGCCTTCGCCGCGCACGCCACGGCCGCCGCCCTCGTCGGCGGCTCCGTACCGCTGGTCACCCTGAAGATCGCCGACGCGCTCTCCGGGAACGTCCTGGTCGGCCAGGAGAACGTGGCCCTGGCGCTGAGCCTCGACATGATCGTGATCGCCGGACTGGTGATGGCGGTCTATCTGCCCCTCCAGCGACGGAGCTCCCGATGGCTGCACTGACCACCGCCGCCCCCGAGGCCTTCGCCCCGGGGAAGGCCCGCCGTACGCGCCCCCGCTACTGGCGCGGTGCCGTACTGGCCGTCGCCGGGCTGTACTTCGTCACCCCGCTGCTCTCCTCGTTCGTCTTCACCGTCCATGTGCCGAACCAGGGCCTCACCTTCGAGGCGTACACCGGCATCCTGTCGGCCGACGGGTTCACCGAGAGCCTGTTGCTCTCGCTCTCCCTCGCCGCCGCCACCATCGCGCTCGCCCTGCTGCTCGTCGTCCCCGCGCTCGTCGCGGTGCGGCTCGGGCCGCCCCGGCTGCGGGCCGTCGTGGAGATCGTCTGCATGCTGCCGCTGGTGGTGCCGCCGATCGCCCTGGTCACCGGGATCGCCACCGTGCTGCGCTGGGGCCCGGACCACTTCTCGCGCACCCCGCTCTACCAGACCTTCCTCGCCGTCCAGAACGAGTCGTTCCCGGTGGTGCTGGTGCTCGCCTACACCGTGCTGGCGCTGCCCTTCGTGCACCGCTCGCTGGACGCGGGACTGCGTGCCGTCGACGTGCCCACGCTGGTGGAGGCGGCCCGGAACTGCGGGGCGAGCCGGCTGCAGGTGATCGTGAGCGTCATCCTGCCCAACCTGCGCTCCTCGCTCGCCGGGGCCTCCTTCCTCACCCTGGCGCTGGTGCTCGGCGAGTACACCGTCGCCTCGCTGCTGGGCTTCCGGCCCTTCGCGGTGTGGATCGTCACCGTCTCCGGCGCGGAGGCCCGGATGTCGGTCGCCGTCTCCCTGCTCTCCCTGCTCATCACCTGGGCCCTGCTGCTCGTCCTCTCGCGCGCCGGAACCGGGTCCTCCGCCTCGGCCACCGCGATCCCGGCCGCCGGAGCCGGGCCCGCCACCGTCGTGCCGGGCGCCGGAGCCACCGCCTCCGCCCCGGCCATCACCACCGTCCCGGCCGCCGCCCCCACTCCCGTACCCGGCAAGGAGTAGCCACCCATGTCAGCCCTGCCCACCGCCACCGCCGGACGTCCCGAGCCGGCCAAGGCCGCCGCGTCCGACGGGCGGGCCGTCACCGGAGCCCGGGTGGAGTTCCGCTCCCTGCGCCGGGCGTTCGGCCCCACCGTCGCCCTCGACGGCCTCAACCTCACCGCCGAGCCCGGCGAGCTCCTCGCCCTGCTGGGCCCCTCCGGCTGCGGCAAGACCACCGCGCTGCGGGTCCTCGCCGGGTTCGAGCAGCCCGACTCCGGCGAGGTCCTCGTCGACGGAAAGGACATCACCCCGGTCCCCGCCAGCCGGCGCGACGCCGGGATGGTCTTCCAGTCCTACAGCCTCTTCCCGCACCTCAACGCCCGTGACAACGTCGCCTTCGGCCCTCGGATGAAGGGCGTCGCGACCGCTGAGCGGCACGCCACCGCGAACGAGCTCCTCGAACTCGTCGGGCTCCCCGCCCACGGAGACCGCTACCCGCACCAGATGTCCGGCGGCCAGCAGCAGCGCGTCGCCCTGGCCCGCGCCCTCGCCCTGCGCCCCAGGGTCCTGCTCCTGGACGAGCCGCTCTCGGCACTCGACGCAAAGGTCCGGCTCACCCTGCGCGAGGAGATCCGCCGCCTCCAGCTGGCGCTCGGGATCACCACCATCTTCGTCACCCACGACCAGGAGGAGGCCCTCTCCATGGCCGACCGGGTCGCCGTCCTCAACGCGGGCCGCCTGGAGCAGTGCGCGCCCCCCGCCGAGCTGTACGAGCGCCCCGCCACGCCGTTCGTCGCCGAGTTCGTCGGCACCATGAACCGGGTGCCGGGCCGGCTGACCGGGGACGGTTCGGTGGAGGTCGCGGGCGCCACCCTCCCGGTCGACGGGAACATCCCGGCGGGCCGGGGTCCGGTCGACGTCCTCATACGCCCCGAGAGCATCGGTGTCACGGCCGACGCGGACGGTACGGCCACGGTCGTCTCCGCCTCCTTCCTCGGCTCGGTCACCCGGGTCCTCCTCGACCTCCCGGACGGCGTCGCGATCAAGGCCGACCTCCCCTCCCGGGACGCCACGGAGCTCGCTCCCGGGGTGCGGGCCCGGGCCACCCCGGTCCGGCGCCCGGTGCTGGTCGTGCCCGTACGGGGGACGACGGCACCCGATGCCGTGAACGCCGACGACCACCGGGTGGAGGCGTGAAGACCGCCCCCGCCGCCGTCCTTTTCGACATGGACGGCACCCTGGTCGACACCGAGGTGCTCTGGTGGGAGACGGCCCGCGAGGTCGCGGCCGGGCTCGGCCACCGGCTGAGCGAAGCCGACGCCCCGGAGGTCGTCGGCCGGGCCGTCGCCGACACCGCCGCTCATCTGATCGAGGTGACCGGCGGCGACGCCTCCGCGCTCCCTGACACCGCCGCCGACCGGGCCGCCGCGCTGGAGCGCACCGCCGCCGAGCTGACCGACTCCTTCTTCCGCAAGGTCGACGCGGGCGCCCCGCTGCGCCCCGGAGCCGCCGCGCTGCTGGCTTCGCTCGAAGGCGCCGGAGTGCCGTTCGCCCTGGTCAGTGCCTCGCCCCGGAGCGTGGTGGACGCGGTGGTGGCCGGGTCGCTGGCCGGGGTGGACTTCGCCTTCACGCTGTCGGCCGACGACACCGTACGGACCAAGCCCTACCCGGATCCCTACCGCGCGGCCGCCGAGCGGTTCGCCGCCGACCCCGCCGCCTGTGTGGCGGTGGAGGACTCCCCGGACGGCACCGCCTCCGCCGACGCCGCGGGGTGTGCGGTGCTGGTGGTTCCGTCGCTGCTCCCGGTCGCCCCAGGGCGGGCGCGGACGTTCGCCCGTAGCCTGGAAGAGGTGGACCTCGGGGTGCTGAGCGACTGCCTGAGCCGTCCGAATCCTGAAATCCAGGGTCCGAAACCAGCGTGATTCGCGCCACCCTTGATCGGGGGTGCGCTCAGATGAGCGTTATGGCGGTGGCTGCACTTCTGGAAGACCTGGCACTCAGTGCCATGTGTCAGCCTTCGGGAAGTGTACTCAGGTGCGGAGTGGCCCGCTCACATGAGAGTCGAGGGTCAAGAAATGGCCATGCTGCCTTCAGGAACTGAACGGATAGCCGCGGCCCGCCCGCCGAAGAGCTTCTTTAGATCTGCTGGCGGACGGGTGGTTGCGGCCGTATGACGACCAAGTGGACGTACCCATACACCTTCGATCTGGGTATGTTCCTGGCCGTCAGGGCAGCCACCGCGTCCTCGAGGAGTCGAGACCCGTGTCGGAAAACAAAGATCCCCAGAAGTTCGTCTACGACTTCACCGAGGGCAACAAGGATCTGAAGGATCTTCTGGGCGGCAAGGGTGCCAACCTCGCCGAGATGACCAACCTCGGGTTGCCCGTCCCTCCGGGCTTCACCATCACCACCGAGGCGTGCAAGGTCTACCTGGAGAGCGGGCATGCGCCGAAGGCGCTGCGCGACGAGGTGAGTGCGCACCTCACCGCGCTGGAAGAGCGCATGGCCAAGAAGCTCGGCCAGGCCGACGACCCGCTGCTGGTCTCCGTCCGCTCGGGCGCCAAGTTCTCCATGCCCGGCATGATGGACACGGTCCTCAACATCGGCCTCTCCGACGCGTCGGTGGCCGGCCTCGCCACCCAGTCCGGTGACGAGCGCTTCGCCTGGGACTCCTACCGGCGCCTCATCCAGATGTTCGGCAAGACCGTGCTCGGCGTCGACGGCGACCTCTTCGAGGAGGCCCTGGAGGAGGCCAAGGCGGCCAAGAAGGTCACGGTCGACACGGACCTGGCCGCGGCCGACCTGAAGAAGCTGGTCAAGCAGTTCAAGAAGATCGTCCAGGACCAGGCCGGACGAGAGTTCCCGCAGAACGCGCGGGAGCAGATGGACCTGGCCATAAACGCGGTCTTCGACTCGTGGAACACCGACCGCGCCAAGCTCTACCGCCGCCAGGAGCGCATCCCCGGCGACCTCGGCACGGCGGTCAACGTCTGTTCGATGGTCTTCGGCAACCTCGGCCCCGACTCCGGTACGGGCGTCGCCTTCACCCGCGACCCCGCCAGCGGCCACCAGGGCGTCTACGGCGACTACCTCCAGAACGCGCAGGGCGAGGACGTCGTCGCCGGTATCCGCAACACGGTGCCGCTCGCCGATCTGGAGTCGATCGACAAGAAGTCGTACGACCAGCTCATGCAGATCATGGAGACGCTGGAGAACCACTACAAGGATCTCTGCGACATCGAGTTCACCATCGAGCGCGGCCAGCTCTGGATGCTCCAGACCCGGGTCGGCAAGCGCACCGCCGGTGCCGCCTTCCGGATCGCCACCCAGCTCGTCGACCAGGGCCTGATCGACGAGGCCGAGGCCCTCCAGCGCGTCAACGGCGCCCAGCTCGCCCAGCTGATGTTCCCGCGCTTCGACGACGAGGCGAAGACCGAGCTGCTCGGCCGGGGCATCGCCGCCTCGCCGGGCGCGGCGGTCGGCAAGGCCGTCTTCGACTCGTACACCGCGATCAAGTGGTCCCGCTCCGGCGAGAAGGTCATCCTGATCCGCCGCGAGACCAACCCCGACGACCTCGAAGGCATGATCGCCGCCGAGGGCATCCTCACCTCGCGCGGCGGCAAGACCTCGCACGCGGCGGTCGTGGCGCGCGGCATGGGCAAGACCTGTGTCTGCGGCGCCGAGGACCTGGAGGTCGACACCAAGCGCCGCCGGATGACGGTGGGCGGCAAGGTCATCGAGGAGGGCGACCTCGTCTCCGTCGACGGCTCCACCGGCAAGGTCTACCTGGGCGAGGTACCCGTCGTACCGTCGCCGGTCGTCGAGTACTTCGAGGGCCGGATGCACGCGGGCGCCGACGACGCCGACGAGCTGGTCGCCGCCGTGCACCGGATCATGGCGTACGCGGACCGGGTCCGCCGGCTGCGGGTGCGGGCCAACGCGGACAACGCCGAGGACGCGCTGCGGGCCCGCCGCTTCGGAGCCCAGGGCATCGGCCTGTGCCGCACCGAGCACATGTTCCTCGGTGAGCGCCGCGAGATGGTCGAGAAGCTGATCCTGGCGGACACCGACGACGAGCGCGAGAGCGCGCTCGCCGCCCTCCTCCCGCTCCAGAAGGCCGACTTCATCGAGCTGTTCGAGTCGATGGACGGGCTGCCCGTCACCGTACGGCTGCTCGACCCGCCGCTGCACGAGTTCCTGCCCGACATCACCGAGCTGTCGGTCCGTGTCGCGCTCGCGGAGTCCCGTAAGGACGCCAACGAGAACGACCTGCGCCTCCTCCAGGCGGTCCACAAGCTGCACGAGCAGAACCCGATGCTGGGTCTGCGCGGGGTGCGCCTCGGGCTCGTCATCCCCGGTCTGTTCGCCATGCAGGTACGGGCGATCGCCGAGGCGGCGGCCCAGCGCAAGAACGCCAAGGGCGACCCGCGCCCCGAGATCATGATCCCGCTCGTCGGCACGGTCCAGGAGCTGGAGATCGTCCGCGAGGAGGCCGACCGGGTCATCGCGGAGGTCCAGGCGGCCACCGACACCGACCTGAAGCTGACCATCGGCACCATGATCGAACTGCCGCGTGCCGCGCTGACCGCGGGCCAGATCGCCGAGGCCGCCCAGTTCTTCTCGTTCGGCACCAACGACCTGACCCAGACGGTGTGGGGCTTCTCGCGCGACGACGTGGAGGCCTCGTTCTTCACCGCGTACCTGGAGAAGGGCATCTTCGGGGTCTCCCCGTTCGAGACCATCGACAAGGACGGCGTCGGCTCGCTCGTACGCAGCGCCGTGGAGGCCGGCCGGGCCACCCGCCCGGACCTCAAGCTCGGAGTCTGCGGCGAGCACGGCGGTGACCCGGAGTCGGTGCACTTCTTCCACGAGGTGGGCCTGGACTACGTCTCCTGCTCGCCGTTCCGCATCCCGGTGGCCCGCCTGGAGGCGGGCCGGGCGGCTGCGCAGTCGCGCGGGAGTGACAGCCGTTGATGCGGTGCACATGACCAACTCCGGGGATCTATAAGGGAATTGGGTCGGATCCCTCACCAGCCCGCCACCCTGGCGAGATCCCCGGAACACCGAGAAGCGGCGGCACCCTGTGCGGGGGTGCCGCCGCTTCGCCTTGCCTGCGGAATATGTGGCGGCCATCGCCCCGGAGTGGAACCGGAGTGGGCCCGGAGCGGAATGTGCGCTACCGATGTGTCGCAGCACACATTGCTTCGTTTAATGCGCAAAGAAATCGGGATGGCTGCCCGATGGACCGGAGCGGGACCGGGGTGCGGTCCATGGATCCCCACCCATGGACCGCACCCGGCTTACCCCCGTCGGGTACGGAGCCGCACCGTCGCCCGCCGCCGCCGAACACGCAAAGCCCCCCACGGCCTTCACGTGCTCATCCGGCGGGCACCGGATGCGTACCCGACGTCGTACAGCTTTTCGGGTGAAGCGGAACGGGGCGAGACGTTTCACTTCTGGCCGAAACCCCGTGGTGACCTCCTGTGACGGTCCGCATACCCTTCGGTGGGGGCAATTGCGGATGCAACAGGTGGGGGAGTAGTGCTGCGTATCCATGTGTCCAGGCTGGACCTTTCGCGGGTGCGGATGGCCACGAGACCGGACGCGATGTGGGAAACGATTCTCAGTTTTCATCGACTGAGGGACCGGCGGGCTTCGACGGTGTTCGGGAAATGGCGGACAGAAACACGAGCTCGGTTGAATGGTGAAGCACAGCTGCTGTCGGCGGTCGTCCCGCCCCGCGGCTATTTCCCCGATTTCCTGACGCCCTCGCAGGAAGGCGCCGAGCCGTTCGGGCTCGACGTGGGAATGGAGGCACTGCGGGACACCTCCGCCGACCGCATCCGCCGCGAGCTGGACCTGATGGCGGCCGGACGGCGGCGGCAGCGGGGCGTACGAGGGGCCGGCTGCCCGGACGCCGGCGCGGGGCGGGTCACGGCCGCGCTGCCCGCCGCGCTCTCCGAGGGCCGCGCCGAACCCCTCGCCCGGCTCATCGGCGCCCTGCGCAGCTACCACGACGCCGCCGTCGAGCCGTACTGGCCGCACATCCGGGCCTCCATCGAGGCCGACCGGGCCGTGCGGGGCCGAGCACTCCTGGACGGCGGAGCCGACGGGCTGCTGGCGACCCTGCCGCCGATGATCCGGTGGCGGGCGCCCGTGCTGGAGGCGGACTACCCCGTCGACCGCGACCTGTACCTCGACGGGCGCGGGCTGCTGCTCCAGCCCTCGTTCTTCTGCCGGGGCACCCCCGTCGTCTACCGCGACCCGTCGCTCCCGCCCGTGCTCGTCTACCCGGTCACCCACCCCGGTGCCCCGGAGTTCGCCGAGCCCGGACCCTGGCTCGGCCGGCTCGTGGGCCACACCCGCTCCGCCGTCCTGCAGTCCATAGGCAACGGCTGCACGACGAGCGAACTGGCCCGCCGGGCCGGGGTGTCCCTCGCCTCGGCGAGCCAGCACGCCTCCGTCCTGCGCGAGGCGGGCCTGGTCCTCACCCTGCGCCACGGCAGCTCGGTGCTCCACACGCTGACCCCGCTGGGCGGCTCCCTGCTCCGGGGCGGCGCGCCGCTCGCCATGTCCTGAGGGGGGCGCCGCCGGGAGGCGGTGGAGAACCGTCGCGCGTACACCACACCTGGGAGGTCGTCCGGATGGACTCCTCCGCCGTCGAGGGCGAGGGCTGAGCCGGAGAGTGTGCGCCGGGGCCGGGAGAGCCCCGGCGCACACCGGGCGTCAGCTGCGGAACGGCCCCGTCACCTCGTACGTGATGCCACCGGACGAGCTGCCGCTGGTGCCACGCTGCGAGGAGAAGTAGAGCCGCTTGCCGTCCGGGGAGAACGCCGGGCCGGTGATCTCCGAGCCGGACTGGCCGGTGATCCGCAGGAACGGCGCCACCGTGTCGTTCGGCGTGATCAGGCAGATCTCCATGTTTCCGCCGTCCTCCGCCACGTACAGGTCGCCGGAGCCGGCCCGGGTGACGTTGTCGACACCGGTCAGCGGGGCGGCGCCGCCCGTCACCAGCGAGTCGTCGTACGCCAGCGAGATCGACGAGGTGTTCGCGTCGTACGCCCACACCCGGTTGTCGCCCTTGGTGGTGAACCAGCAGGTGCCCGCCGCGTAGAAGCAGCCCTCACCGCCGTTGAAGACCTTGGCGCCGGAGACCTGGTGGCGGGTCTGGGTCGAGGAGGCGGCCGGGTCCGGAACGTTGGCCCAGGTCACCGGCCCTGAGGTGCCCGTACCCGCCACCAGGACCTGGAGCGTGCCGCCCGACAGGTTGCCCCAGGTCGTGGGCCGGAAGCGGTAGAAGCGGCCGTCGCTCTCGTCCTCGGTGAGGTAGATGTAGCCGTGGTCGGGGTCCGCCGCGGCCGCCTCGTGCTTGAACCGGCCGAGCGCGGGCCGCCGCACGGCCGCGTTCACGCCCCACGGGTCGGTCTCGTAGACGTACCCCCTCGTGACCTCCTCGCAGGAGAGCCAGGTGTTCCACGGGGTGGAGCCGCCCGCACAGTTGATGTTCGTCCCCGACAGGATGCGGTAGGCGGACGTCACCGTGCCCGAGGAGTTGAACCGAACGGCGCTCGCCCCGCCGCCGCTGCCGGCGGAGACCTCGGCGTTGGAGACGTAGATCCACCCCGAGCCGTCGGCGTAGGTGGCCCCGCCGTCGGGGGCGCTGTGCCACCGGTAGGAGGTGCCCGCCACGGTCTGCCCCGACCGGGCGATGATGCGGCTGGTGAAGCCGCTCGGCAGCTGGATGCCGTTGCCGTTGGCCGCCTGCAGCGCGCCGTACGGGCCGGGGGCCGGCTGGGCGGGTGCGGCGGAGGCGGCGCCCCGCCACAGGGTGCCGCCGAAGGCCGCCGCCGAGGTGCCGACCACCGCCGTGCGCAAGAAGGTCCGACGTTCCACGATCACTCCACGGATGAGTGAGGGCCCGCCGCCCCGGACGGGACCGGCGGGTCGCGCGTCAGGACTGTAGGAGGACGTGGTTGACGCCCCGTCAACACGCGGTGAACGGCGGACGGCCGGGGCGGGGCCGGGCATCACCCCCGCCCGCGCCGGCCCGCCCGGGTCACTCCACCCGCACCGCGTACACCGGCACGGAGACCTCATCGTCGTCCAGGCACGCCCCCGTGGCCAGGTCGAAGCGCTGCTTCAGCAGTGGCGAGGCCACGAACGGCCGCCCGCCCGCCGAGCCGAGCAGCCCCCGGGAGAGGACGTACGCCCCGGTGAACGGGTCCCGGTTGCCGATCGCGCGCACCACCCCCGACCGGTCCATGAACAGGGCCGCCTGCCCGCCGTCCGGCAGCAGCACCGCGGCGCCGCGCCCGGGACTCAGCAGCTCCAGGTCGCAGACGGTGAGCCAGCCACCGTCGTGGGCGACCCGGACGACGGTCGCGGTGGTGCTCGGTGTGGTGGTGGTCATCAGGACGGGGTCCCTTCGAGAGTGCGGACGGCGAGCACGGGGCCCGCGAGCAGCTCCAGATCGGGCTTGATCTGGTCCCGCTCGGGGACGAACTTCACCGAGGGGTCCGGGGCGTCGGGGGCGTTGACGAAGGTCACGAACCGCCGCAGCCGTTCCGGGTCGCCGATGGTCTCGGCCCACTCGTCGCGGTAGCCGTTCACATGGTCCGCCATCAGCCTCTCCAACTCGTCGCAGAGCCCCAGCGAGTCGTGGACCACGACATCCCGTACGTGCTCCAGGCCGCCGTCGATCCGCTCCAGCCAGGCCGAGGTGCGCTCCAGGCGGTCCGCCGTACGGATGTAGAACATCAGGAACCGGTCGACGAGCCGCACCAGTTCGGCGTCCGAGAGATCCTGCGCCAGCAGATCGGCGTGGCGCGGGGTGGCCCCGCCGTTGCCGCCGACGTAGAGGTTCCAGCCGCCGGCCGTGGCGATGATCCCGAAGTCCTTGCCCCGCGCCTCCGCGCACTCCCGGGCGCAGCCGGAGACCGCGGACTTCAGCTTGTGCGGGGAGCGCAGGCCCCGGTAGCGCAGCTCCAGGTCGATCGCCATCCGTACGGAGTCCTGCACGCCGTAGCGGCACCAGGTCTGCCCCACACACGACTTGACCGTACGCAGCGACTTCCCGTACGCGTGCCCGGACTCGAAGCCCGCGTCGACCAACCGGGTCCAGATGAGCGGCAGTTGGTCGACACGGGCGCCGAAAAGGTCGATGCGCTGGCCGCCGGTGATCTTCGTGTAGAGGCCGAAGTCGCGGGCGACCTCGCCGATCACGATGAGCTTCTCCGGAGTGATCTCGCCGCCGGGGATGCGCGGGACGACCGAATAGGAGCCGTTGCGCTGGAGGTTGGCGAGGAAGTGGTCGTTGGTGTCCTGGAGGGACGCCTGCTCCCCGTCCAGGACGTAGCCGCTGGCGCCGACGGTCGGGGCGAGGGAGGCGATGACCGAGCCGACCGTCGGTTTGCAGACCTCGCACCCCTCCCCGCCGCGCGCCTCCTCGCGGCCGTGCGAGTCGAGGAGGGCGGTGAAGGAGGTGATGCCCAGCGTGCGGACGATCTCGTACAACTCGCTTCGGCTGTAGGCGAAGCAGCCGCACAGGCCGGTGTCCTGGCTCTGCGGCAGCAGTTGTCCGATCACCTTGACGCAACTGCCGCAGCCCGTTCCGGCCCGGGTGCACTTCTTGACCTCGGGCAGCGTGGTGTGCTCGCAGATCGCGCCCTTGGTCACGTTGTGGCAGGAGCAGATGACGGCGTCGTCCGGCAGCGCGGAGGGCCCCAGCGTCACCGGCCCGCCCGCCCCGGCGGGCAGCACCAGCTGCTCGGGGGAGACCGGCAGGACGCTCCCCGTCATCGGCCGCAGGGTGCCGTAGTCATCGGCGTCCCCGACCAGCACCCCGCCCAGCAGGGTCCCGTCCGCCCCGATGACCAGCTTCTTGTAGACGCCGGAGCGGGAGTCGGCGTACACCACGTCCAGCGCGCCCTCCGCACTCCCGTGCGCGTCGCCGAACGAGGCCACGTCCACGCCGAGCAGCTTCAGCTTCGTCGACATGTCTGCCCCGGTGAACCCGGCCCGCCCGCCGCCGATCACCTCGGCCACGGTCTCCGCCATCTCGTAGCCCGGCGCCACCAGGCCGTAGACCCGCCCGTCGGAGGCGAGCGCGCACTCGCCGATCGCGAACACGGCCGGGTCCGAGGTCCGGCACTCCTCGTCGACCACGATCCCGCCCCGCTCCCCGACCGCGAGCCCGCACTCCCGGGCCAGCTGGTCGCGTGGCCGCACACCCGCCGAGAAGACGACGAGATCGGTGGCGAGCGAGGACCCGTCGGAGAGCGCCATCCCGTTCACAGCACCGTCCGCGCCCGCGGTGACCTCCTGCGTACCGACCCCGGTGTGGACGGTCAGCCCCATGCCCTCGATCGTCCGCAGCAGGGCCGCGCCCCCGCCCTCGTCCACCTGGACCGGCATCAGCCGGGGCGCGAACTCCACCACATGGGTGCGCAGCCCGAGCCCCTTGAGCGCCCCCGCCGCCTCCAGACCGAGCAGCCCGCCCCCGACCACCGCGCCGGTCCGAGCCCCCTTCGCGTACTCCTCGATCGCGAGCAGGTCCTCGATCGTCCGGTACACGAAACAGCCCCGGGCGTCCTTCCCCGCCACCGGCGGCACGAAGGGGTACGAGCCCGTCGCCAGCACCAGCGTGTCGTACGGGAACACCGCCCCGGACCGCGCGGTCACCGTGCGGCCCGCCCGGTCGATGTGCTCGGCCGGGTCGCCGACGTACAGCTCGATCCCGTGCTTCTCCATGAACTCCGGCTCCACCAGCGAGAGTTCCTCAGGGGACCGCCCGGCGAAGTACGAGGTGAGCTGGACCCGGTCGTAAGCGGGTCGGGGCTCCTCGCAGAGCACGACGATCCGGGCCCGCCCGGCGGCCGGGGTCAGCCCGCGCGCGGCCAGGGACTCCAGGAACCGCTGGCCGACCATGCCGTGCCCGACGAGGACGAAGGTGGGGGTGTTCGGGATGGTGGTTTCCGGCATCTCAGTGGCCTCCGTCGGTGAGCAGGTGGAGCAGGGACATGGCGGGCGGCAGCGGTTCGTCGTCCTGCCAGGTGCGGGCGAGGCTGGAGACCGCGCCGAGGTCGCCCAGGAGCACCCCGCCGGCCAGCCGGCCCTCGCGGACGACGACCGTGCGGTACGCGCCCCGGGTGGCGTCGGCCAGCCGG
Organism: Streptomyces sp. CB00316; assembly: GCF_001905595.1. Classification (GTDB taxonomy): domain Bacteria; phylum Actinomycetota; class Actinomycetes; order Streptomycetales; family Streptomycetaceae; genus Streptomyces. Next base: position 592,746 of record NZ_LIXI01000001.1, read on the forward strand.
ATCACGTCGTCGCCCGGCAGCGGACGGGCCTCGCCGAAGGCCGCCAGGTCGAGAGCTTCCCGGGGTTCCGGCGAGTCGAAGGATCCGGCCGACGGGGAGCGGAGGGTCAGCCGGGTCAGCGCCCGGGTGCCCTCGTAGCGGGCGGGCCGTCCGGCCAGTACGTCGGCCAGCACGTCGGCCTGCTCCAGCGCGGGGCCGGCCAGCCCGTAGAGCGTGGAGCGGTGCTCGGCGCAGTCGCCGAGGGCGTGGATGTACGGGTCCGAGGTGCGCAGCTCGTCGTCGACCACGATCCCCTTGCGGACGTCGAGACCGGCGGCCCGGGCGAGCCCGGTCCGGGGCCGCACGCCGCAGGCCAGCACGGTGAGGTCGGCGGCGAGCTCGTACCCGTCGGCGAGTTCGACGGCCCGTACGGCTCCGTCGGTGGCCGAGGTCGTGCAGCGCAGCCCCCGCACCCGGCACTCGGTGTGCACCTCCACCCCGAGCGCTTCGAGGTGGAGCCGCAGCAGGGCGGCCGCCTCCGGGTCGAGCTGGCGCTCCATGAGGTGCTCGCCCTGCTGGGCCAGTACCACCTGCGCGCCGCACTCCGCGAGCGCCCGGGCCGCCGAGACGCCGAGGAGCCCGCCGCCGATGACGACCGCCCGCACTCCGGGGCGTACGGCGGCGCGCAGGGCCAGGGCGTCGTCGAGCGTACGGAAGGGGTGGACCCCGTCCGGCAGGGTGGTGCCGATCCCGCGCAGCGGTGGCAGCACCGGGTTGGAGCCGGTGGCCAGGACCAGACGCCCGTAGTGCAGCACGCTGCCGTCGTCGCAGTGGACCAGCCGGTCGGCCCGGTCGATCCGGACCGCCCGCACCCCGCGTCGTACCTCGGTTGCCGGCAGGGCGATGACGTCCGGGGAGTACCGCCCGGACAGTACGTCGGCCAGCAGCACCCGGTTGTAGGGGGCGTGCCGCTCCTCGCCGACGACGGTGACCCCGGGGACCCGCGCGGCGAGCCGGGCACCGGCCATACCGGCGCCGATCACCACGACGGGCTCGGCGCTCTCCGTCTTCTTCCTCATGGGGAAGAGCGTGGACGGCGGGTGTTACCCGGCCGCATCCCGCCGGTTTCCCTGGCGGAACCGTGCGCTCAGCGCCGGCCGGCGGCCCCTGTGAGAACGGCTCGCGGACCTCCCCTTAATGTCGAGGACATGCCCGACATCACCCTCACCACCCTGATCCTGCTCTGCCTGGCCGCGGCCGCCGCGGGCTGGATCGACGCGGTGGTGGGCGGCGGCGGGCTGCTGCTCCTGCCCGCCCTGCTGCTCGGCCTGCCGAACGTACCGGCCGCCCACGTCCTCGGCACCAACAAGGCCGTCGCGATCGTCGGGACCTCGGGCGCCGCGATCACCTACGTGAGCAGGGCCCCGGTCCGGGTGGGGCTGGCGGTACGGGTGGGGCTGATGGCGCTCGCCGGGTCGGTGGGCGGGGCGTTCTTCGCCGCCGGGATCAGCAGCGAGGTGCTGCGCCCGGTGATCATGGTGGCGCTGCTCGGCGTCGCCGCCTTCGTCCTGCTGCGCCCGTCCTTCGGTACGGCGGCGGCGGGCGACACCGACGCCCGGCCGGTCACCCGGGCCCGGATCGTCACCGCGGTCGTGCTGGTGGGCGGCGGGATCGGCTTCTACGACGGCCTGTTCGGCCCGGGCACCGGCACCTTCCTGGTGCTGGCCCTCACCGCCGTACTCCACCTGGACCTGGTGACCGCGTCGGCCACCGCCAAGATCGTCAACGTGTGCACGAACGCGGGGGCGCTGGCGATGTTCGCGTACCAGGGCACGGTCCTGTGGCAGCTGGCCGCCGTGATGGCGCTGTTCAACCTGGCGGGCGGGATGGCGGGGGCCCGGATGGCGCTGAGCCGGGGGAGCGGGTTCGTCCGGGCGGTACTGCTGACGGTGGTGTTCTCGCTGGTGGCGAAGCTGGGCTACGACCAGTGGACCGCGTAGGAACGTATCTCGGGCTCACCGCACATCGGTGAGATGGGCGTAGGCCACCACATTGCCCTGGTAGCCGGTCTCCTTGGAGAACCCGCCGCCGCAGGTGATCAGCCGCAGCGAGGCGTGCGGCGAGTCGCCGTAGACGCGCTGGTCGGGGAAGTCCTTGTTGTCGTACACCTCGATGGCGTCGATCGAGAAGACGGCCGTGCGTCCGTCCTCGCGGACGACCTCGACGCGGGTGCCCTTGGTGAGGGCGCCGAGGGCGTAGAAGACGGAGGGCCCCTCCGCGTTGTCGACATGCCCGGCGACGATCGCGGTGCCCTCGGCGCCGGGCGGGACCCCGTCGGCGTACCAGCCCGCGAGGTTGCGGTCCGTGTCCGGCGGGACGTCCAGGCTGCCGTCGGCACCGAGTCCCAGCCGCATCATCGGCGCGTCCACCGAGATGCTCGGGATGCGGATGCGGACCGGGTCGGAGGGGTGCAGCGGTTCGGCGACCGGGGAGCCGGGCTGGAGCTGGGGCCCTGCGGCGAAGGCCTGGGCGCTGGAGGGCTGCGGCGGGATCAGCTGGTCGCCGGAGCCGTTCTGGACGAGCCAGATACCGCACAGCACGGCGATGCCCACCAGCCAGCCCCTGGCTTTCTGCGCGCTCTGGGACACGTCGTCGTCCTCGTAACCCTGGTGAGTCTCGGATCGAAGGCGGGCCGGGCGCGCTCGGGGACGCGCCCGGCCCGGTCGGCGGGAGGGACGGCGGGGTCCCTCGGGCCCAGGGGCCCGGGGGCCTCAGCTGCCCCCCGGGCCCCTGGGCCGGTTGCCTCAGCCGCCCTCGGTGGACTCGGTGCGCCGGCGCAGCAGCCACAGACCGCCCACGGCCGCCATGCCGATCACGCCGACGCCGAGGGCGACCTGCGTGGAGTTCGGCTCGACGCTGCCGCCGACCCCGGTCCGCACATGGCCGGACGGGCGGTCGTGGTCGGGCTTCTCGTGCTTGCCGCCGCCGATCACCTTCAGGTCCCCGACGGCGTCCTTGCCGTTGTCGCAGGAGACGACGATCTCGTAGACGCCGGGCCGGGTGTCGTGCGGCACGGTGAACTGGCCGACGAGCACTTCCTTGTGCGTACCGCGGCGGACCTCGAAGTCCCCGGCGTCCAGGGAGTTCGCGTCACCGATGCCCGAGCCCTTGGGGCCGCAGGCGGTGGTGTTCACGGTGACCTTGGCGCCGGGAGGCGCGGTCGCGGGGGTGATCTCCAGCCGGCCGAAGTCATCGCCTGCGTACGCGGACGGGGCGGCGGTGAGACCGAGCGCTATGACGGTGACCGCGGCGGTGGCGGTACCGGTCACGAGGCGGGCAGGACTGCGCATGGGGATCCTCCGGGCAGACGGCGCGAGCGGTTGTGTCCTGCCCCCGACCTAACGGGCGGTCGCCGCCGCACGCCTCCTGACACCAGGTCAGCTTTCACCCGTACGGACCGGCGCGGCACTCTTGCCGCCGGAGATCGCCGCAGGTCGCGGCGGTGTGACTGGGCCGTTCGGTCCGTGCCGCCGGACCGGGTGCCGATCGAGTGAGGCTCACCGAGAAATTGTGACTCACATCGCATGCATGGGCTCGCGGAGTGCGGGCAGACGCAAGACACCCCCCCCACGGGACGGATCCCCGCCCCCCCAGGGCACCCGCCCCCACCGGCCTACCCCCCCGGGCCCGGTGGGGGCGGTGTCGGATCCGGCGGGAGGGATCACCCGGTGCGCGCCTCACCCGCGCCGGTGTCCGCACCCGCACTCCAGGAGATCGCCGGCGGTCGCACCCGCGCACACAGTGGCTGCCCCTTCGCGTCGGTCAGCCCCAGCCGCCCGGTGAGCTGCCCGGAACGCGCGGCGGCTTCGAGGATCCCGGGCTCGATGTCGCTGAACATCAGCTTGGCGCGCCGGAACATGCTGAAGCGCCCGGCCTCGTCCACGGTCCCCCACGACAGGTAGACGAACCGCCCGCCCAGCCGGTTCTGGATGTACGGCCCCGAGACCTCGACCCCGTCGGCCGTGGCCTTCGCCGTGCACTCCAGGGTCCAGGAGGCGGCCGGGGCGTCCCCGGGATGCGGGCCGAGCAGCTCGTCGGGCCGGTCCTTGCGCTGGATGCCGACGTGGATGTTCTCGAGCCCGGGAAAGTCGGAGTCCGGCCCGCAGTTGCGGCCGGGGAGCGCTGAGGCCTCGATATGGATCTGCATGCTCCCCATGGTCCGTCACCGGGGCGGAGCGAGGGCGCCACGGTCGCTTTTCGGCCAAGGTCGACCGCCGGGCAAGGTCAGAGGAGATCCGCCGGCGCACTGCCGTACGCGGCCTCCAGCCGCCCCATCACCCCCTCCATCTCCTCCACCGCGGCCTCGTCGCCGCTCGCGAACTCCACGGCATCGATCCGCCGCACCGGCGCGATCCCCTGCGAGTTGCAGATGAAGGCGCCCCGGTAGGCGCCCAGCCCGTCCAGCGTCACCGCCCGCCGGACCGTCGGCTCCCCCGCCACCGCGAGGCCACGCTCCAGCAGCGCCATGGTGATGCCGATGAGCGCGGGAGCGTCCGGCCACACCACCGAACTCCCGTCCCAGAAGCCGATGTTGGTGATAGCTCCCTCGGTCACCACCCCGCCCGGCGCGGTCAGCAGAGCCTCGTCGAACCCGGCCCGCGCGGCGAGCATCCCGTAATACGTCTGCCCGAACTCGCCCGGCCGCTTGATGTGCGGCACGGCCCGGGCGTACGGCACCGACATCAGGCTCCGGCCCCCGGGTGCCATCGAGGCGGGCTCGCGGACGGTGACCATCACCCGCGTACGCGTCGCCCCGGGCGGCAGAAAACCGTGCACCCGCACGGACGCGTCCCGCAGCCCGGCACGGTCCAGGGCGCCCCGGATCAGCTCGCGCACCTGGCCCCCGTCCAGGGGCATGTGGAACAACTCCCGGTTCGCGCCCTCCAGTCGTTCGAGATGCAGCCCGAGCCCCCGCACCCTCCGGTCCTGGACCTGGAGGGCGGTGAAGTGGCCGAACCCGAAGAGGGCGGGGACACGGAGGTCGTTCTCGGTGGCGGGGTGGCCGTCCATCTCGACGTAGGGGAGGGGCGGGGGCGGTGCGCTCGTCATGGGGCAACCGTAGATCGCGACTTCTCCTGACGGCGACTTGACCTCAACCAAACTTGAGGGTCAAAGCTCGACGCCATGGACACCACACCCGCACCCCCGCCATCCTCCGCTCCCCTCAAGGTCGCCGTCATCCTCGGCAGCAACCGGGAGGGCCGCTTCGGGCCGGTCATCGCCGACTGGTTCCTCGGCCGGGCCGCCCGGTGCGACGACATCGAGACCGAGCTCATCGATGTCGTCACCGCCCGGCTCCCCACCGCGCTCTCCTTCAGCCCCACACCCGAGGAGGCCGCCAGGGTCGCGGCGGTCTCGGCGCGGCTGGCGGCGGCCGACGCCTTCGTCGTGCTCACACCCGAGTACAACCACTCCTTCCCCGCCCCGCTGAAGAACCTCATCGACTGGCACCGCGCCGAATGGCAGGCCAAACCCGTAGCCTTCGTCTCGTACGGCGGCAGGTCCGGCGGGCTGCGGGCCGTCGAGCAGCTCCGGCAGGTCTTCGCCGAGATGCACACGGTCTCCGTCCGCGACACCGTCTCCTTCCACAACGCGGGCGCCCTCTTCGACGACGGGGGGAGCCACCGGGACCCGGCGGACGTCGACGCGGCGGCCAAGGCGCTCCTGGACCAGCTGGCCTGGTGGGGCAACGCCCTGCGCGACGCGCGAAACCGGCATCCGTACAGCGCCTGACCCCCCTCCGGGCCGACAATCGGTGCACGGGCGGGAGCAGCCCGCCGTACTCCGAGGAGACCGACGATGACAGCGCCGCCGGCATGGCTGACCGTACTGACCACGACCGACAGCGAGGAGAAGGCCCACGAGCTGGCGCAGGGGGCGGTGGAGGCCCGGCTGGCGGCCTGCGCGCAGATCTCCGCGCCCGTCACCTCGGTCTACCGGTGGCAGAACGCCATCGAGTCGTCCGAGGAGTGGCAGGTGCTGTTCAAGACGGCGGCCGAGCGCTACGAGGAACTGGAGGAGTACCTCCAGGAGGCACACGACTACGACACCCCCGAGATCATCGCGATCCCGGTGGTCCGGGGCAGCGCCCGCTACCTCGGCTGGGTCACGGCGGAGACGGCTCCCGCGGCCGCCCTGTGACGGCGGCCATGAGCACCCTGGACCCCGGCTCCCCGCCCACCGACGAGCTGCCGTTCTTCGTGTACGGGACGCTGCTCCCCGGCGAACCCAACCACGACCTGTTCCTCAGCGGCCGTACGTCGGGGGAGCGGGCGGCCGTCCTGCCCCGGGCCCTGCTGTACGACGGGCCCGGCTACCCGTACGCCATCGACGGCCACGGCCGCGTCCACGGCACCCTGCTCACCGCCGCGCCCGGGGTGTACGGGGAGCTGCTCGGGCTCCTGGACCATCTGGAGGAGTACCTCGGGCCCGGCCACCCGCGCAATCTGTACGAGCGGGTCGTCCGCGAGGTCGAGCTGCCGGGGGAGGAGCCTTGGGCAACCCGCGCCTGGGTCTACCTCGCCGCAGCCGCCGTGACCCGTTCCCTGCGGGCGAGCGGCAGCGTCATCGCCGAGGGGCGGTGGGTCACCGGGCGGCCTCCAGGCGGACCGCGCACACCTTGAACTCCGGCATGCGCGACACCGGGTCGAGCGCCGGGTTGGTCAGCGTGTTGGCCCGGCCCTCACCCGGCCAGTGGAACGGCATGAACACCGTGTCCGCCCGGATCGCCCCGGTGATCCGGGCCGGCGCCACCGCCCGCCCGCGCCGGGACGTCACCGCGACGGGCTCGCCCTCGGCCACCCCGATCCGCTCCGCGAGGCGCGGGTGCAGCTCCACGAAGGGGCCGGGGGCCGCCGCGTTCAGCTCGTCCACCCGGCGGGTCTGGGCCCCCGACTGGTACTGCGCGACCACCCGTCCCGTCGTCAGCACCACCGGATACTCCCGGTCCGTCTCCTCGGCCGCCGCGCGGTGCACCACCGGGACGAAGGAGGCCCGCCCGTCCTCCGTCGCGAACCGGTCCAGGAAGAGCCGGGGGGTTCCCGGGTGGTCCGCGTCGGGGCAGGGCCAGAAGACGCCGTCCTCGGCCGCGATCCGCTCGTAGGTGATGCCGGCGTAGTCCGCCGCACCCCCCGCCGAGGCCCGCCGCAACTCCTCGAAGACCTCGGCCGGGTCGGCCGGGAACCCCTTGCCGTGGCCCAGCAGCCCGGCCAGGGCGTGCAGCACCTCCAGGTCGCTGCGCACCCCATCCGGCGGGTCGAGCGCCCGCTGCCGCAGCAGCACCCGGCCCTCCAGGTTGGTGGTGGTACCGCTCTCCTCCGCCCACTGCGTCACCGGCAGCACCACGTCCGCCAGCGCCGCCGTCTCGGAGAGGACGACGTCCGCCACCGCCAGGAAGTCCAGGGAGGCCAGGCGGCGTTCGACGTGCGAGGCGTGCGGGGCGGAGACCACCGGGTTGGAGCCCATCACCAGCAGCGCCCGCACGTCCTGGCCCAGCGCGTCCAGCAGCTCGTACGCGCTCCGGCCCGGCCCCGGCAGGCTGTCCGGATCCACGCCCCACACCCCCGCGACATGGCGGCGGGCGGCCGGGTCGGTCAGCTTGCGGTAGCCGGGCAGCTGGTCGGCCTTCTGGCCGTGCTCCCGGCCGCCCTGCCCGTTGCCCTGCCCGGTCAGGCACCCGTACCCGGACAGCGGCCTCCCCGCCCGCCCGGTGGCCAGGCAGAAGTTGATCCACGCGCCCACCGTGTCCGTCCCCTTGGCCTGCTGCTCGGGCCCCCGTGCGGTCAGCACCATCCCGCTCCCCGCCCCGCAGAACAGCTCCACCGCCTCGCGCAGCCGCGCCACCGGCACCCCGCAGATCCGCTCCACCAGCTCCGGCCAGTGCGCCATCGCCCCCGCCCGCGCCGCCTCCCACCCCCGGGTGCGGGTCCGCACGAACTCCTCGTCCACCCGGCCCTCGGCCACCACCAGGTGCAACATCCCGAGCGCCAGGGCCAGATCGGTGCCGGGGCGTGGCGCCAGATGCAGGTCGGCCTGTTCGGCGGTGCGGGTGCGGCGCGGGTCGATGACGATCAGCCGGCCCCCGTTCGCCTTCAGTTCGGTGAGATACCGCAGGGCGGGCGGCATCGTCTCGGCCAGGTTCGACCCGACGAGGATCACGCACCCCGTCCGCGGGATGTCCTCCAGCGGGAACGGCAGCCCTCGGTCGAGACCGAACGCCCGCTGGTGCGCCGCGGCCGCCGACGACATGCAGAACCGGCCGTTGTAGTCGATCTGCGAGGTGGCGAGGACGACCCGGGCGAACTTCCCGAGCGCGTAGGCCTTCTCATTGGTCAGCCCGCCCCCGCCGAACACCCCCACCGCGTCCGCCCCGTGCGCCGCCCGCACCCCGCCGAGCCCTTCGGCGATCCGCCCCAGCGCCTCGTCCCAGCCCGCCTCCTCCAGCTCACCGCCGGGCCGCCTCCGTACCAGCGGGGAGGTCAGCCGGGCCCCCCGGCGCAGCACGGCGGGCGCACTCCGGCCCTTGCCGCACAACGCGCCCCGGTTGACGGGGAACCCGGTGCGCTCCACCACCTCGGCCACCTCCGGGCCCGCCACCGGGCGCAGGGTCATCCCGCACTGGAGGGCGCAGTAGGGGCAGTGGGTGGGCGTTTCGGTACCGGTCATGGGGCCCAGCCTGCGAGAGCGGTATTACGGGCACGGGGGCACCCGGTTACACCGTCGGAACGCCCACCTCAGCCCGCCGCCCGGCGCGCTGTGAGGTCCCAGGTCGGAGCGCGGGGGCCCACCGCCCGCAGACCACGGCTCCACTGCCGTACAGGTCACGGCCCCGCCGCCCCCACGTCACGGCGTCGCCGACGCCAGTGCCTCCGTCACGCCCACCTCCTGAGGCCCCAGGAAGCGCGGGTCGGGGCGGAACAGGGCGTCCAGAGCCGCCTTGCCCGACGCGGCCAGCTCCCGGGTGCCGCCGTAGTACCAGGTCGCGTCCCGTGGCTCGTCGACCGCGACCCCGTACGCGTCGATCCCGGCGGAACGGCACAGCGTGGTCGCCCGGTGGATGTGGAATCCCTGGCTCACCAGCACCGCCCGGTCGACCCCGAATATCTTCTTGGCCCGCACGCAGGAGTCCCAGCTGTCGAACCCGGCGTAGTCGCTGACGATCCGGCCGTCCGGCACCCCGCGCTCGGTCAGATACGTGCGCATCGCGTCGGGCTCGTCGTACTCCACCCGGCTGTTGTCCCCGGTGACCAGGACGACCTTCACCTTCCCGGTGCGGTACAGCTCGGCCGCCGCGTCCAGCCGGTGGGCCAGATACGGGGTCGGCCGGCCCTTCCAGAGCCCGGCGCCGAAGACCATGGCGACCTCCCGGGCCGGGGCGTCCGCCGTGGTCCCCACCCGCGCGTCGGATCCCATCCGCATCCAGGTCGCGGGCAGCAGCGCCAGCACGCAGAGGGCCATCAGACCCTGCACGGCGAGCCGCCGGCCACGGCGGGAGCGAGGCAGCCGGAGCGCGGAGAGCCGGGGCAGCCGCAGCCACGGTCCGTGCCCCCTCGCGCTGCCTTCCGACGCGGGCCGCGCCCCCGACGCCGCCCGCTCTCCCGGCGTGTGCCGCGCCCTTCGCATCCCTCGCACGAGAGCCCCCCTCGTCGTCCGTACCGTCGTTCGGTCCCACCCCACCTGACGAGCGAAACGCCCGAAAGGTTCGCCGACCGGCAGAAACGGATGCAGGCCCCCGCCCCGCACACCGGCCACCACCCCGCCGTGAGGGGGCGGAAAACCCCCGTGACCCTCGCGCAACGGCCCGGCAACCTCCGCCCGGCACCATCGGTCCATGACGGAGCCGTCCACGCAGCAGCCTCGTCGGCCACCGCTTGAGCCCACCGACAGCGGCGGCCACAGCACCGTGCCCCTCGACAGCACCGCGCAGCTCCTCACCCGTGTCACCGCCCAGCTCTCCAACCAGCTCGGACTCCTCTCCCGGAACGGAACCCGCAGGCCCATGCACCGCACCCGGCCCCCCGCCGCGCCCCGGCCTTCCACCGCCGAGGCCACCCCGCCCACCCTCCTCGTCGTCGCCCACGGCAGCCGCGACCCGCAGGCCCTGCGGACCGTCCTCGCGCTCCTGGACCGGGTCCGCGACCTGCGCCCCGGCCTCGACGTCCGCCTCGGCCACATCGAGCTGAACCAGCCGCTCCTCCCGGACACCCTGGACGGCCTGCGCGGGGCCGACGCCGTCCTCGTACCGCTGCTCCTGGGGCGCGGCCACCACGTCAAGCACGACCTGCCCGCCGCCGCGGCCGCCGCCCCCTCCGTACGCACCCGGATCGCCGCCCCCCTCGGGCCGCACCCCCTGCTGGTCGAGGCGCTGTACGGGCGGCTCGTGGAGGCGGGCTGGGACCCCGCCGACGAGGGGCGCCGCCGCGCCGCCGTGGTCCTCGCCGCCGCCGGGTCCCGCGACCCCGACTCCGCCCAGGACACCCGCCGTACGGCGCGGATGCTCGCCGAACGGCTCGGCGGGGTGCCCGTCGTACCCGCGTACGCCTCCGCCGCGGCCCCCACCGTCCCCGCCGCGCTGCGCGCACTGGCCGCCCGGGGCCGGCACCGGACCTTCGTCGCCTCGTACTTCACCGCGCCCGGCCGCTTCGCGAGTGCCGCCGCGAGCGCCGCACCCCGCACCGCCGCCGTTCCGCTCGGCGCCCACCCCGCCATGGCCCGCCTGCTCCTCCACCGCTACGACCAGGCACTGTCCGCCATCGCGCCGTCCGAGACGGTGAGCTTGCTCGCTTCCGCCTGACTCCCCGGCCCGCTCACGACACGTTGTCCGTCCCGGTCGCTACTGTCGGGACCATGGACGGCACACAGGGCGTACACGGGGCAGATCAGACACACGGCACATCAGGCACGCACAGTGAGCGGGGCACCGGGAGCGGCTACGGCCCCGCCGACACCGAGCGCTTCGACACCGAGCAGGACAAGCGCCCCGGCCGCACCGCCTTCCAGCGCGACCGGGCCCGGGTGCTGCACTCCGCCGCGCTGCGCCGGCTCGCCGGGAAGACCCAGGTGGTCACACCCGGCACGCGTTCGCTCGTCTGGGACGCCAGCCCTCGCACCCGGCTCACCCACTCCCTGGAGTGCGCGCAGGTCGGCCGCGAGCTGGGCGCGGTCCTCGGCTGCGATCCGGACCTCGTGGAGACGGCCTGCCTCTCCCACGACATGGGCCACCCGCCGTTCGGCCACAACGGCGAACAGGCGCTCAACGACTTCGCCTCCGACTGCGGCGGCTTCGAGGGCAACGCCCAGTCGCTGCGGCTGCTGACCCGCCTGGAGCCGAAGCGGTTCGTCCACGACCCGCGCACCGGCGAGCTGGTCAGCGTCGGCCTCAACCTGACCCGGGCCGCCCTGGACGCCGCCACCAAGTACCCCTGGCCGCGCGGCGCGCACCCCACCGACCCGCACTCGGCGAAGTTCGGGGTGTACGCGGACGACCTGCCGGTCTTCGAGTGGGCGCGGAAGGGGGCACCCGAGGACCGGACCTGCTTCGAGGCCCAGGTGATGGACTGGTCCGACGACGTGGCGTACTCGGTGCACGACTTCGAGGACGGGCTGCACGCCGGGCACATCGACCCCAACTGCCTCTACGCCGAGCCGGAGCGCGAGGAGATCTTCGCCGTCGCCATCGGCCGGTACGTCCCCGTGGACACCGACCCGCAGGAGCTGGCGGAGGCGCTGGACCGGCTGATCGACCAGGAGTGGTGGCCGCACGGGTACGACGGCTCCGCCGTGGCTCAGGCCCGCCTGAAGGACGCCACCAGTCAGCTCATCGGCCGGTTCTGCACCGAGGCCGAGACGGCCACCCGCGAGCTCTACGGTCCCGGCCGCCTCACCCGGTACGGGGCGGAGCTCGTCGTTCCGCGCACGGTCCGCAACGAGTGCGCGGTCCTCAAGGCGGTCGCCGACCGTTACGTGATGCAGCGCGCCGAGCAGGAGACCCTCCGCGCCGAGCAGCGCGTCGTCATCGCCGAGCTGGCCGCCGCCCTCACCGCCCGCGCCCCCGAGGGACTGGAGCCGCACTTCCGGGCCCTGTTCGACCAGGCGCCCGACAACCACACCCGTAAGCGTGTCCTCGTCGACCAGATCGCGGCGCTCACCGACGCCTCCGCACGATCCCTGCACGCCGCGCTCACCGCGCGCCGCGGCTGAGGGGCAGACTGGAGAAGACCGGAGAAATGACCACTGGGTGTGACCTGTCCGGGGCACACCCTCTTTCGCCATCACGCTGCGTGCGGGACGCTCGCAGCCGGGGGCGCCGCGCAGCACAGCACTGAGGAGGCATCAAGTGGTCGACGCACATCGGACATTCGTCATCGTCGGAGCGGGACTCGCAGGGGCGAAGGCGGCCGAAACGCTCCGCGCGGAGGGGTTCACCGGCCGGGTGATCCTCATCGGGGACGAGCGCGACCACCCCTATGAGCGACCGCCGCTCTCCAAGGGTTACCTCGGTGGCAAGGAGGAACGCGACAGCGTCTTCGTGCACGAGCGCCCCTGGTACGCGGGCGCCGACGTCGAACTGCACCTCGGCCAGCCCGTCACGGTCCTCGACCGGTACGCGAAGACCGTTCAGCTCGGCGACAACACCGTCATCCACTACGACAAGCTGCTGCTCGCCACCGGCTCCGAACCGCGCCGCCTCGACGTCCCCGGCACCGACCTGGCGGGCGTCCACCACCTGCGCCGCCTCGCCCACGCCGACCGGCTGCGCAACGTGCTGGCCGCCCTCGGCCGCGACAACGGCCACCTGGTGATCGCCGGGGGCGGCTGGATCGGCCTGGAGGTCGCCGCAGCCGCCCGGGGGTACGGAGCCGAGGTCACCGTCGTCGAGCCGGAGCCCACCCCGCTGCACCAGGTCGTCGGCCCCGAGCTGGGCCAGATCTTCACCGAACTGCACAGCTCCCACGGCGTCCGCTTCCACTTCGGCGCCCGCCTCACCGAGATCGTCGGCCAGGACGGCATGGTGCTGGCCGCCCGCACCGACGACGGCGAGGAGCACCCCGCCCACGACGTGCTCGCCGCGATCGGCGCCGCGCCCCGCTCCGCCCTCGCCGAGGCCGCGGGGCTGGAGATGGCCGAGCGGGCGCGGGGCGGCGGCGTCGCCGTGGACGCCTCGCTGCGCACCTCCGACCCGCACATCTACGCCGCGGGGGACGTCGCCGCCGTCGCCCACCCGCTGCTCGGCGTCCGGCTGCGCGTCGAGCACTGGGCCAACGCCCTCAACAGCGGACCGGCCGCCGCCCGCTCCATGCTCGGCCAGGACGTGACGTACGACCGGGTGCCGTACTTCTTCTCCGACCAGTACGACCTGGGCCTGGAGTACTCCGGCTGGGCGCCACCCGGCTCCTACGACGAGGTGATCATCCGGGGCGACGCGGGTAAGCGGGAGTTCATCGCTTTCTGGCTCAAGGACCGCCGCGTCCTGGCCGGGATGAACGTCAACGTGTGGGACGTGACGGAGACCATCCAGGAGCTGGTCCGGGCCGGTCAGCGGCACGACCCGGAGGCTCTGGCCGACCCCTCGGTGGAGCTGGCGTCCCTCCTCTGACGACCCGCCGGGGAGCAGCGGAGCACCCCGGGACGATCCGCTGCTCCCCGGGCATACGGTGTTGCGCACGGAGCACAGCACCGACGACTGTTCGCCGTGGTGGAGCTCTCCGGCTTCCCCCGCTTCCTGCCCGAGGCCGCGCCCGAGGACCGGCCCGGCCTGGAGGCGCGCTGCCATGAGGCGAGCGACCGCTGCCACGCCGAACACGTGCCCCACCGCGGCGCCGACTGGGGCCCGAAGCTGACCGGGGCCGGATTCACCGTCGAGGACGAGCGGGTCATCACGGTGAACATCAACAGCACCGGCGGCTCCCGCGGCGGGGCCGTCGGCGCCTACGCCCTCGGCAGCCTGCGCCACAGCGTGGCAGGGGCACTCGCGCCTGCGGACCTGGCCGCGCTCGACGGGCTGCTCGACACCGAAGGCCCCGGCTCGCTCCTGCGCCGCGACGACCTCGCCGTACGCACCGAACGCACCGCCTGGGCCGCCCGCCGGACCGGCTGACCACGCGCTCCGGCCGGGGCGGAGTCCCTGCGGGCGTCGGGTTGTCGTCGCCCACCCGTAGACTTCATCCGTGGCTGGCAGGATCAATGACGACGACGTGAAGGCGGTACGGGACGCGGTCCCGATCGACTCCGTCGTGTCCGAATACCTCCAGCTGCGCAACGCGGGTGGCGGAAACCTCAAGGGACTCTGCCCCTTCCACGACGAGAAGTCCCCCTCCTTCCAGGTCAGTCCCGCCAAGGGCCTGTTCCACTGCTTCGGCTGCCAGGAGGGCGGCGACACCATCGCCTTCGTGATGAAGATCGACCACCTCTCCTTCTCGGAGACGGTCGAGCGCCTCGCCGCCAAGGCGGGCATCACCCTGCGGTACGAGGAGGGCGGCTACAACCCCTCCCACCAGCGCGGCGAACGCATCCGGCTGATCGAGGCCCACCAGGCCGCCGCCGACTTCTACGTCCGCGCGCTGGAGAGCCCCGAGGCCGAGATCGGCCGGAAGTTCCTCGCCGAGCGCGGCTTCGACCAGGACGCCGCGACCCACTTCCGCGTCGGCTACAGCCCGGCCGGCTGGGACCACCTCACCCGCTATCTGCGCGGCAAGGGCTTCAGCGACAAGGAGCTGATCACCTCCGGCCTCTCCCAGGACGGCCGCCGCGGCCCCATCGACCGCTTCCGAGGCCGGCTGATGTGGCCGATCAGCGACACCGCGGGCGAGATCGTCGGCTTCGGCGCCCGCAGGCTCCGCGACGACGACAACGGCCCGAAGTACCTGAACACCCCCGAGACCCCGATCTACAAGAAGTCCCAGGTGCTGTACGGCATCGACCTGGCCAAGAAGGACATCGCCAAGGCCAGCCGGGCCGTCGTCGTCGAGGGCTACACCGACGTCATGGCCTGCCATCTCGCAGGGGTCACCACCGCCATCGCCACCTGCGGCACCGCCTTCGGCAACGACCACATCAAGATCCTGCGCCGCCTCCTCATGGACAACGGCAGCGCCCGCGTGATCTTCACCTTCGACGGCGACTCGGCCGGCCAGAAGGCCGCACTGCGCGCCTTCGAGGACGACCAGAAGTTCGCCGCCGAGACGTACATCGCCATCGCCCCGGACAACATGGACCCGTGCGACCTGCGGCTCGCCAAGGGCGATGACGCCGTACGCGACCTGGTCGAGCCGCGCACCCCGCTCTTCGAGTTCGCGCTGCGCCAGATCGTCGGCCGGTACGACCTGGAGACCCCGGCGGGCCGGGCGTCCGCGCTCGACGAGGCCGCCGCCGTCGTCGCCAAGATCAAGACCAGCAGTGTGCAGCGTGAGGTGGCCGTCCAGCTCGCCGGGCTCGTCGGCATCCTCGACCAGGAGTTCGTCGTCCACCGCGTCGCCCAGCTCGCCCGCTGGGCCCGTGACAAGGGCGGCGACTCACGCGGCGGCCGCGGGCCGGGCGGCCCCCAGGACCGGCGCGGCGGCGCACCCCAGCAGGCCGTCCAGGCCCCCGCCGCCCCCTCCGGCCCCGCGCTCAACCTCCGCAGCCCCGCCCACCGCACCGAGCGCGAGCTGCTCAAGCTCGCCCTCCAGAAGCCCGCCCTGGTCTCCCCGGCCTTCGACGCGTACGGCGCGGACGAGTTCACCGCCCCGCCCTACGCGGCCGTGCGCCAGTGCATCGCGGAGGCGGGCGGCGCCGAGCGGGGCCTCGGCGACGACCGCGAGTATCTGGTCGCCGTCATGGACGCGGCCCCCGACAACACCGTGCGCTCCCTCGTCACCGAGCTGGCCGTCGAGGTCTTCATGGGCAGGACGATCGACGAGACGTACGCCGGTATGCAGCTGGTCCACGTCCGGCTGCGCGCCGTCGACCGCCGCATCAACGAGGTGCAGGGCAGCCTCGCCCGCCTCGGCAGCAACGTGGCACCCCACGACCTCGCGGCCGCGCAGAACGAGGTCTGGGTGCTCCAGCAGTACGCGCAGTCCCTGCGGGCGAAGGGCGCCGACGCGCTCTGAGCGCGTACCAGGACCGTCGGGAGCAGTAACCGGCGGTGACCGACCGGAATCAGAAAGTCCCCGCACGCCCCTCGTGGCAACCCTGTGCCGTGCCCCACACTGGGGCTGCCAGAGTCATCCGGCAGCGATCACCTGGAGGTCGCCCCCGTGCAGATCCGGACCGTGTCGACCACGACCGAGCACATGTCGGCGATTCCCGTGCAGAACCGGGCCGTCCACCACCCGGAGAACTCCCCGGAGAACCCGCCGGAGAGGGCGGCCCGCCCGCCCGCGAGCGCACCCGAGGCCGTCATGGAGGAAGCGGAGCACGCCCCCGAACCCCGCGAGGCGCGGAGCCGGACGGACAGCGGCGGCCCCACCTCCGACCTCTTCCGGCAGTACCTGCGGGAGATCGGCCGCATCCCGCTGCTCAGCGCCGCCGACGAGGTCGAGCTGGCCCGCCGCGTGGAGGCCGGACTCTTCGCCGAGGAGCGCCTCGCGAACACCCCGGACCTGGACTCCCGGCTCGCCGGCGACCTGGACCGGCTCGTGGTCATGGGCCGCACGGCCAAGCGCCGGCTCATCGAGGCCAACCTCCGCCTGGTCGTCTCCGTCGCCAAGCGGTACGTGGGCCGGGGCCTGACCATGCTCGACCTGGTCCAGGAGGGGAACCTCGGCCTGATCCGGGCGGTGGAGAAGTTCGACTACGCCCGGGGCTACAAGTTCTCGACGTACGCGACCTGGTGGATCCGCCAGGCCATGTCCCGCGCGCTGGCCGACCAGGCCCGCACCATCCGCGTCCCCGTCCACGTCGTGGAGCTGATCAACCGCGTGGTCCGCGTCCAGCGCCGGATGCTCCAGGAACGCGGCTACGAGCCGACCGCCGAAGAGGTCGCCGCCCAGCTCGACCTGACCCCGGAGCGGGTCACCGAGGTCCTGCGCCTGGCCCAGGAGCCGGTCTCCCTCCACGCTCCCGTCGGCGAGGAGGACGACGTCTCCTTCGGCGACCTCATCGAGGACGGCGACGCCGCCTCACCGGTCGAGTCCGCCGCCTTCCTCCTCCTGCGCCAACACCTGGAGGCGGTCCTCACCACCCTCGGCGAGCGCGAACGCAAGGTCGTCCAGCTCCGCTACGGCCTGGACGACGGGCGGCCCCGCACCCTGGAGGAGATCGGCCGGATCTTCGGCGTGACGCGCGAACGCATCCGCCAGATCGAGTCCAAAACCCTCAGCAGGCTGCGGGACCACGCCTTCGCCGACCAGCTCCGCGGCTACCTGGACTGATCCCGGGCCGGCACCCCGGCCTCAGTCCACCTCCGCCACCGCCTCCGCGAACTGGGCGGCGTACAACCGGGCATACGCGCCCCCGGTCGCCAACAGCTCGTCATGCGTGCCCTGTTCCACGATCGACCCGCTCTCCATCACGAGGATCACGTCAGCGTCCCGGATGGTCGAGAGCCGGTGCGCGATCACGAACGACGTACGCCCATGGGCCAGCCGCGCCATCGCCTTCTGGATCAGCACCTCGGTCCGGGTGTCCACCGAACTGGTCGCCTCGTCCAGGACCAGGATCACCGGGTCGGAGAGGAACGCCCGCGCGATGGTGATCAGCTGTTTCTCGCCCGCGCTGACCCCGGACCCCTCGTCGTCGATCACCGAGTCGTACCCGTCGGGCAGCGTCCGGATGAACCGGTCCGCGTGCGCCGCCCGGGCCGCCTCCTCGATCTCTTCCCGGCTGACCTCGCGCGCAGCGCCGTACGCGATGTTCTCCGCTATGGAACCGCCGAACAGCCAGGTGTCCTGGAGCACCATGCCGATCCGCGACCGCAGATCGTCCCGGCTCATCCGCGCCGCGTCGACCCCGTCGAGCGCTATCCGCCCGCCGGTCACCTCGTAGAACCGCATCAGCAGATTGACCAGCGTGGTCTTGCCCGCCCCCGTCGGACCGACGATCGCGACCGTCTGCCCCGGCTCCACGCTCAGCGACAGATCCTCGATGAGCGGCTTCTCCGGGTCGTAGCGGAAGGACACCTTCTCCAGCGAGACCCGCCCCAGCAGCTCCTTCGGACGCTCACCGTCCGCCGGGTCCGCGCCCTGCTCCTCCGCGTCCAGCAGCTCGAAGACCCGCTCGGCCGACGCGATGCCGGACTGCACCAGGTTGGCCATCGAGGCGACCTGCGTCAGCGGCATCGAGAACTGCCGGGAGTACTGGATGAAGGCCTGGACGTCACCGATCGACAGGGTGCCCGAGGCGACCCGCAGACCGCCGACGACGGCCACCAGCACGTAGTTCAGGTTGGAGATGAACATCATCAGCGGCTGCATGATCCCGCTGGCGAACTGCGCCTTGAACCCGGCCTCGTACAGCGCGTCGTTCTGCTCGGCGAAGTCCCTCGCGGACTCCTCCTGCCGCCCGAAGACCTTCACCAGGTTGTGCCCGGTGTACATCTCCTCGACATGGGCGTTGAGCTTCCCCGTCACCCGCCACTGCCGCACGAACTGCGGCTGCGACAGCTTGCCGACCCGCGTCGCCACGACCACCGAGAGCGGGATCGTCACCAGCGCGACCAGGGCCAGCAGCGGCGAGATCCAGACCATCATGATCAGTACGCCGACGATCGTCAGAACTGAGTTGATGAGCTGGCCCATCGTCTGCTGGAGCGTCTGCGAGATGTTGTCGATGTCGTTGGTCGCCCGGCTCAGCACCTCACCGCGCTTGGCCCGGTCGAAGTACGACAGCGGCAGCCGCGCCAGCTTCGTCTGGAGGTCCTCCCGCAGCTGGAAGACGATCCGGTTGATCACCCGGATCGACAGCCGCGTGGCGACCAGCATCAGCGCCCCGGCGGCCACATAGATCACCAGCACAGCCAGCAAGACACCGCCCACCGCACCGAAGTCGATGCCCTGCCCCGGAGTGAAGTCCACCCCCGAGAGCATGTCGGCCATCGAGCCGCTGCCCTCCTGGCGCAGCCCCTCGATCACCTCGGCCTTCGTCGTGCCCACCCGCATCTGTCGGCCGACCACCCCGGCGAATATCAGGTCGGTCGCCTTCCCGAGGATCTTCGGCCCGGCCACCGACAGCGCCACGCTGGCCGTCACCGCGCCCAGCATCAGATACAGCGAGGCCTTCTCCCGGCCGAACCGTCTCAGCAGCCGCTTGCTCGACCCCTTGAAATCCATCGATCGCTCGGTGGGCGCGCCCCCGGCCATCATCCGTCCGCCCGGACCGGCCATCACGCGGCCTCCGCTTCCGTCAGCTGGGAGAGCACGATCTCCCGGTACGTTTCATTGCCTTCCATCAGCTCGTGATGACTGCCGCTGCCCACGACCCGCCCCTCGTCCAGCACCAGGATCCGGTCGGCGTCGCGGATCGTGGAGACGCGCTGCGCCACGATCACCACGGTCACCCCGGCCGTCTCGCGGGCCAGCGCCGCCCGCAGAGCGGCGTCGGTCGCGTAGTCCAGCGCCGAGAACGAGTCGTCGAAGAGATAGATCTCCGGCCGCTGCACCAGCGTCCGGGCGATGGCGAGCCGCTGCCGCTGACCGCCCGACACATTGGTGCCGCCCTGCGCGATCGGCGCGTCGAGACCGTGCTCGAGCCCCTCCACGAACCCCTTGGCCTGCGCCACCTCCAGCGCGTGCCAGAGTTCCTCGTCGGTGGCGTCGGGATTCCCGTACCGCAGGTTCGTCGCGACCGTCCCCGAGAAGAGGTACGGCTTCTGCGGCACCAGGCTCACCGTCTTCGCCAGCAGCACCGGATCGAGCGTCCGCACGTCCTCGCCGTCGACCAGCACCTCGCCGTCCGTCACATCGAACAGCCGGGGTACGAGACCGAGCAGCGTGGACTTCCCGCTGCCGGTCGACCCGATGATCGCGGTGGTCTCCCCGGGTCTCGCCACCAGATCCACCGCCCGCAGCACCGGCTCCTCGGCACCCGGGTAACGGAACTCCGCGCCGCGCACTTCCAGATGCCCGTGCCGCCGCAGCCCGGTGACGGGGGAGACGGGCGGAACCACACTGGAATCGGTGTCCAGCACCTCCGCGATGCGCTCGGCGCACACCTCGGCGCGCGGCACCATCATGAACATGAAGGTGGCCATCATCACGGCCATCACGATCTGCATCAGATAGGCGAGGAACGCGGTCAGCGCACCGATCTGCATCCCGCCGCTGTCGATGCGGTGCGCGCCGAACCACACCACCGCGACGGACGACAGGTTGACCACCGTCATCACGGTCGGGAACATCAGCGCCATCAGCCGCCCGGTCGCCACCGACACGTCGGTCAGCTCGGTGTTGGCCCCCCGGAAGCGCTTCTCCTCGTACCCGTCGCGCACGAACGCCCGGATCACCCGGTTGCCGGTGATCTGCTCGCGCAGCACCCGGTTCACGGTGTCCAGCCGCTCCTGCATCGTCCGGAACAGCGGCCGCATCCTCCTCACGATGAGGGTCACCGAGACGCCGAGCACCGGAACCACCGCCAGCAGCACCGCCGACAGCGGCACGTCCTGCCCGAGAGCCATGATGATGCCGCCGACACACATGATCGGCGCCGACACCATGAGCGTGAACGCCATCAGCACCAGCATCTGGACCTGCTGGACGTCGTTGGTGGTCCGGGTGATCAGCGAGGGCGCCCCGAAGCGCCCGAGCTCCCGGGCCGAGAACGACTGCACCCGGTCGAAGACGGCTCCCCGCACGTCCCGGCCCAGTGCCGAAGCGGTCCGGGCCCCGTAGAAGACGGCGCCCACGTTGCAGAGCACCTGGAGAACGCTGACGGCGATCATGAGACCGCCGAACTCCAGGATGTGGCCGGTATCGCCCTTGACGACACCGTTGTCAATGATGTCCGCGTTCAGGCTGGGCAGATACAGCGTGGCGCAGGTCTGGAGCAGCTGGAGGAGGACCAGCAGCGCGATGGGTTTCTTGTACGGGCCCAGGTGGGCCCGCAGGAGTTTTATGAGCACGCGTGTCTCTCGGAGTCGGCGGAGGGCAGAGGCCGACCCAGTTTCGCGTGCGCCGTACCCGGAGGGCGAGCCGTTTTCCCCGAACTCCGGTCAAGGCCGGAGCGCGCGCACGGGTGGACGCGCGTTCCACCGCCCCGGAGGGGCAGACAGGGACGGGCCGATCCTCCTACTGACCCCGGCCGAAGGCCCCGGGGTGGATCTGGTCCCGTGTCGCCCCGTACTGCTGGCGCACCGCCCGCCCGACCGCGAGCTCCTCGCCCGGCTCCAGCACCTGTGCGGCCGCGCCCTGCCAGGCGGGGGGAGTGCGCGGGTCGAGGGTGCCCTGCGAGACCCCCAACGCCCACGCCGCCTGCCGGGCCGCACCGAGCGCGGCGTACTGTGCGGGCTGCGGTACGACGACCTGCGTGCCGAACACCGCTGGAGCCAGCGCCTGTACGGCGGGCAGCTCGGCGGCCGCGCCCAGCAGGAACACGCGTCGCACCTCCACCCCCCGCCCGCGAAGGACGTCCAGGGCGTCGGCCAGCGAGCAGAGCATTCCCTCGAACGCGGCCCGCGCCAGGTGCTCCGGCTTCATCGACTCGCGCCGCAGCCCGCTGAGGGTGCCGGCCGTGTGCGGGAGCTGCGGGGTGCGCTCGCCTTCCAAGTACGGCAGCAGCACCAGCCCGGACGCTCCCGGCGTGGACTTCAGGGCCGACGCCGACAACTCCTCCAGCCCGTCCAGGCCGAGCATCTCGGTGGTCCCGCGCAACGCCCGTACGGCATTGGAAACATGAACCACCGGCAGGTGCATCCCGGTGGCGTCGGCGAAGGAGGTGATCATCCCGTGCGGGTCGGCGAGCGCCTCGTGGTGCACCGCCATCACGGACCCGGAGGCCCCCAGCGACACCACCGCGTCGCCCACCGCGACCCCGAGCCCGAAGGCGGCGGCCATGGTCTCGCCGGTCCCCGCGGAGATCAGGAGCCCCTCGGGCGTGGTCCCGGCGGAGTCGGCGGGCCCGAGCACCTCGGGCAGCGCGGCGGGGTGCCCGAGCGCAAGCTCCACCAGGTCGGGCCGGTAGGCGGCGGACCCGGCCGACCAGTAACCGGTACCCGAGGCGGCGCCCCGGTCCGTGGTCCGCCGGGCGGGCCGGCCCAGCAACTGCCAAACGAGCCAGTCGTGCGGCTGCATCACGGCGGCCACCCGCTGCGCGTTCTCCGGCTCGGTCCGCGCCAGCCACCGCAGCTTCGCCACGGGCTGTGAGGCCTGCGGTACGGCCCCGACCGCCTCGGCCCAGGCCTGCCGGCCCCCCAGCGCGTCGACGAGATCGGCCGCGGCCACCTGCGCCCGCCGGTCGTTGCCGAGCAGCGCGGGACGCACGAGATTGCCCTGCCGGTCCAGTGGTACGAGCCCGTGCTGCTGGGCGGAGACGCCGATGGCCTGCACACCTTCGAGCAGCCCGCCGGAGGCCGCCTCACCGAGGGAGAGCAGCCAGGCCTGCGGATCGACCTCGGTGGCCTTGGCCTCGACCGGGTGGGCGGCGTAGCCCTCCCGGAGCACGGCGCCCGAGTCCGTGTCGCAGACGACGATGTGAGTGAAGGCGGAAGAACTGTCCAGCCCCGCGACTATGCCCATACGCAGATTCTGCCGCACCGCGGGACTTTCCCGTAACAGCCGCCTCACGTGACGAGGCCTACGGAGGCCCGTCAGGTGTTGGTCGTCCCCCAGTCGTCCTCGGCGCCGCCGTTCTGGCTGCTGCGCTCCTTCAGCGACCGCACGCGCTCGGCGACGGAGGCGGGCACCTTGTCCCCGACCTTGTCGCTGACCGAGTGGTACGCCTTGCCGGCGATGTCCCGGCCGCTGTGCACGGCACTCTCGGCGGCGTTGCGCACGGCGGGGTTCTCCGTGAACTGCCGGGCCGACTTCTTCAGCTGCTCGTAACGCTCGCGCCCGGATCGCGTGCCGAGCACGTATCCGAGGGCCACTCCGGCGATGAACGTGAGCCGGTACCGCATGGCTGCCACCCTTCCTACGCTTGGTGCGACGTGTGCAGCCCGCCTACCCGCGAGCACCCGAGATCACCCCGGGCGATACCGATTGGCGGAGCACCCCCCTGCTTGCGCTAATGTATGTGTCGCAGCGAACGCGCGCCGCCCGGCAGCCGCCAGGCAGGTACGATTTCGAAGCAACGCAGCAATCCCCTGTAGCTCAATTGGCAGAGCAGCCGGCTGTTAACCGGCAGGTTACTGGTTCGAGTCCAGTCGGGGGAGCGCGATCCCCTGTAGCTCAATTGGCAGAGCATTCGGCTGTTAACCGGAGGGTTACTGGTTCGAGTCCAGTCGGGGGAGCGGAACGGGAGAGGACCCTTCGGGGTCCTTTTTCGCGTGCCCGGCCGATGCGGTTCCGGGGCGCCCGCGGGCCCCCGGAGCGACTCTTTCGGGTCTTCTTGATCTCCCCTGCAACCGGGCAGCACGCAGCGCCGTCGTCAAGATCAGGCGAAGTCGACCATCCGAAGCGAGAGATCGTATGACCGGCTATGCTGCGGCAGACGGTGCGCACACTTGTACGCGCCACGCCGAGACGGGGCGGTAGCTCAGCCGGTTAGAGCAGCGGACTCATAATCCGTCGGCCGTGGGTTCGAGTCCCACCCGCCCCACCGAGCGTCCCCAGGCAGAATCGTTCTGGCCTGGGGAAACGCGTTTTTCACGGTCATATCGCGTGAGGTGTTCGCCTCACGCGATATGACGAACGTGGGTCCTTACGCATCGAATATGAGCTTTGGAGGGCTTTGACCTGGGCCTTTGCATCGACGCCTCCGTGGGAGCGTCGTGGAACGGTCCCACGCCCGCTGAGGGAGGCATCGCACTCCATTGAGCCCCACCGCATCGGTGCGTAACCGCACCGTCCTCGGTGAGGCGGGTGAACATCGGCTGGGCCTTGAGGAGGCCGGCATCCCGTGCGTCGCGGACCGGTGCGACGGCGACGATATCGCCCAGCGGGGCGACTCCCCTTGCGCCCGTGTCCCCGGTGCCCAGTGCGCGGCGGCGGGCGGTGGCGTCGGAGAGAGCGTGGCCGTCGATGTCGTCGGCCAGGAAACGCGCGGGCCGTTGGGCGACCCAGGTCAGCTCGGTGTGAGGAGCGAGGTCGGCGGCGATCTGGGCCCCGGAGTTGCTTCCTCCGACAACGATAACGCGCTGCCCTGTGCACTCGCGAGGGCTGCGGTACCGCACGCTGTGCAACTGACGGCCGGCGAAGGGTTCGCGCCCTGGGGCGGCAGGAAGAAAGGGACGCCACCAGGTGGACCTTGCCAGGGCGTAGCGCTTCTCGTACGCGGACAGGTACTGGACGACGTGATGTGCGCTGCCATGCGCCGCCCGGCGTGGGCGGGGCGTCGAGGACGACGAAGTCGAGGTCCTGGCGGCGCAGGTAGTATCCGGGGGCGGACCCTGCTGGCCGCCGCCGTCACCACTACATCCACCACTTGCGTCACCAGGTCACCGCCGTGCCGACGCCGGGCAGCTCGGCCCCCGCCACATCCCCGCGCGGCGTTGCTTCCACCGTCGGCCAGATGACGACGCGGGCCGGGGCATGGCGAGCAGTACAGGGCCCAGGGGCCGATCGGCAGGAACTTCACCTCGTAGGAATCGCGGCCCATCTTCTTCTCGTCTAACGAGCTCGCTAGGCGGCGGGGAGGAAGCCAGAGGTACGCCGAGGAATCACCGAGGCCGAGCCAGCGGGGCAGCAGGTCGAGGTAGAGCCACCTGAGCAGGCCGCAGTGGTGGCCGCAACAGAACCTCAGCACCGTAGCGACTACCGGTGGCCCACTTGGAGATCAGCATCCGAAATGTGCGCCGCCTTCGTGCGCAGGACCAATCCCGAGATCCGCACATCGGTGAGCTCCATCCACTGCACCGTCAATGCCGGAACGGACACGGAGGTGTGGGTTGGGCCGCTCAGCACCACCGGCAGCAGACCCAGCAAACGCCCCTCCACCTGCCGGGCCATCATCTCCACCGGGCCTTCCAGCACCATCCGGGACGCCCGCACGCTCCCGGATGCTCCAGCGATCCCACCAGGAAAGCTCAGGACCGCCTCCTCCACCACGACCCGCTCAGCACGGCAGCGCACCACCGCCTCACCTCGATCGAACGCCCCCTCGACGCGCAGCCCCTCAAGCACCAGACGCTGCGCCGTAAAAGATGCCCGCTCAACGCCAGCGTCGTGCGCGTCGGCCGGCCGCAATTTCACCACCGCGCTCAGACAACGCAGCAACCGATGGGAAGCGTCGAGTGACCGGCCACCCGGCAAACCACCCTGACCGGCTATTTCGTCGCAGACAGGAACAGACGCGGCATCTCCGGTGACCCGGTCGGGGCTGGAAGCCGTCTGCTCTCCCCTCACGCCTGCGGGATCGTTCCCGGCCGCCACGCCCGTCCAGCACGGCACCAAGGCCATCGCCGTGCCGGCGGCCAATGCCTGCTGCAGCGTCACCCGGCCGCGTCCGGGCAGGGGCGCCGCGCCACGGCGAGGGATCCAGCCGTCAGGCCCAGCAACAGGCCCACGCCCAACCCGCCGAACGTAGCGGTGAACCACGACAGCAACGACACGGCCATGATCCACACCCCGGTTGTGCGGCTGTTCTGCGGCCGCAGCAACAGCCGCACGGCCAGCGTGGCCCACCCCGCGGCAGTCAGTACCGGCAGCATCCCCCAGGTCTGCTGCAGAGCCAGGAACGGGAGGTTCACCAGCGGCACCACCACGACGGTGGCAGCAGCCGCGAGGGCCAGCACCGCTGGGGTCCACGGCCGCGTCGGGCCAGGAGCAGCGCACCGATGGCCGGTCAGAAGCATTCGTGCCGCCCGGCGCTCACCGACAGGCGCATCCCGGTCAGATGGAACATCCCGGCCGTCATCGAACTCGTCTGCTGCCGCAAGTCACGAATGACGAGACCGGAGGCCTGCTGGCTGTAGGCGCCGGCCGGCCCGGCGGCGCTCGGCACCCGACTGTCCGCAGCGTCCCGCCCCAGCTCCAGATCACGGAACGTGATCTCCCCCCGCATCCGTTCGAGATCGATCACCAAGTCGTCGATGCGCACCGGACTCTTCTCCCCGGCTTCGACCCGCAGTGTCACTGCTCCCAAAGGGGTCGGCGTGATCACGGACTGACACAGATCCCGCAAGGAAGCCGAACGAATCGCGGTGACGGCCACCGGTCGGCTCTTGCCCGCCCGGTCCGTGTCCACCGACGCGTACTGCACGAACCCTTCGCCCTCCAGGCGGCTCGCAGACACCTTGAACGCGGTACCGGACACCGCGAAAGACATCGGCACACCGGTGGCCGCGCCCGCCCACGCCAAAGACATCGCGCAGACCACCCCGAGTGTCATGCAGCCGGCGAAACCGGTCCAGCTGTAGGCCCCCCGGCGAGCAGATGACCGAGAACGGCGGTGACGCGCGTGCACGAGGGCCCTTTCGAGAGAACGCAACCAAGATCCGCTGAGACGACGCCACCCGGCACCCCCGTGACGGCTGCTCCAGAACGTGCCCAGTCACCGCGGCCTCATCCGTCCTCCAGGGCATCGCTGTACCCGCCTTCGCCTCTCCAGCCGTCATGTCCTTGGCAAGAGGGCCGCAGCCCGACGGCACATGCGATGAAACCTCGCAGAGCGCCATCTCACAGCGGCTGGCACGTCAGACATCGAGGGTGGTCCCTACCAGCCGACCTTCACCGCGTTGTAAGCCTGCTTGCAGTCGGTGTTGGTGGCCTGGTTCTGCAGCTTCTGCATGGATGTGGCCCAGACCTTCTTGGCGACCTTCTCCAGCTCCCGCGTCTCGGCCGGGATGTTGGGTGCGTACTTCTTGATGGTCGCGAGGGCGGACCGGGCGAACTTGTTGCACACCGGCCCGGCGGTGTTCCGGTAGTGGGTGTCCAGGTCACCGGCCACGGCCTTGCCGTTCGTGGTGGCCCAGTTGTTCCAGGCCGAGCACGCCGACTCCGTGAACGCGGCCTGATCGGTTTCGCTCAGGCTGAGTACCTCGACCAGTACGGTGTTCTGGACCTTTTGAGGGACCGTGAAATCCACCACCGGGAACTTGTCGAGCGTTTCGAGCAGGGCCGTCTGACAGGCGGGCGGCAGCTCGGCCGCTTGCGCGGAGGCGGACGTAGTCAGTACGGAGGCGGACACCATCACCGCGGTGAGAGCGCCGCGCTGGACGATGCGCGAGGAGATCATGGTGGGCGGTTCTCCTTGGAATGAGGCGATTTTCGGCCAGGCGCGAAAGATGGCCCGGTTACAGAACGATCGCGGACTCTCCGGGTCACGGCCGATGCGGGGAAGGTCTGGAAGCGCAGACACGCCTCCCGGTCGAAGCCCTCCACGGCCCGTCGATGAGCAGCACGTCGGCGTCATGCATGAGCGCGAGGGCGAGATTGAGCTCCTGCCGCGTACCGCACGGAGCATGGTTCGAGTCCGTCAGGAAGCTCTGGCCAGAGCGAGGACGACGTTGTGGCCACCGAAGCCGAAGGAATGGCTGACGGCTACTCGGATGTCTTGCTGACGTGGCCGCTTGGTGACGCAGTCGATATCGAATTCAGGTGCCGGAGCTTGCAGGTTGGCGATCGGTGGCACGGTGCGGTGCTCGACGGCGAGCACGGTCAACGCGGCCTCGACAGCTCCTGCCGCGCCCAGGCTGTGGCCTAGCGCGCCCTTGGGCGCGGTGACGCTGGGGCGGTGCGGCAGTACGCGGGTGATCAACGCCGCCTCCCCGGCGTCGTTGAGCGGGGTGGAGGTGCCGTGCGCGTTGACATGGTCGACGTCCTGTGCGGTCAGACCCGCCTGTGCCAGCGCGATGCGCAGGGCTGACTCGGCACCGTTGGCTCCTGGGTCCGGGGCGGTGGGGTGGTGAGCATCCGACGTGCTGCCGCAGCCCACCAGCCGGGCGCGGGAGCGGGCGCCGCGAGCAGCGGCGTGCTCCTCGCGTTCCAGGACGAGGACGCCTGCGCCTTCCCCCATGACGAAACCGTCACGGTCGACGGCGAAGGGCCGGGATGCCGCGGTGACCGCGTCGGCGCGTTGGGACAGGGCGCCCAGGCGCCAGAAGCCGGTCGTCGTCGTGCGGTTGATCGCCGCTTCCGTGCCTCCGGCCACCGCGACATCGCACTGGCCTGAGACCAGAAGGTCGCGGGCCACGGCGATGGCGGTGGCGCCGGAGGCGCAAGCGGAGGCCGGAGCGAGGCTGGGACCGTGGGCCTTGAGGTCGATGGAGACCTCGCCGGCCGCCATGTTCAGGATGATCTGGGGGACGGTGAGCGCCGAGACCATGTCGGCACCCAGTTCGTTCAGGCGCCTGGCCTGTTCTTCGTATACCGCGCCTGCTCCGAGTCCGCAGCCGATGACGACGGCGACCCGGTCGCCGTTCCAGGTCCCGGGATCGAGACCGGCGTCGTGTACGGCCTCGCGGGCGGCGAGTACCGCGAGTTTCGCGTTCCGCGACATGCGCCAGGCGGCGCGCCCGATGCGCTGGTCCAGGGCGTCGGCCGAGTGAGGGACACGGCAGGAGAAGTCCACGGGCAGGCCGGTGAGCACCGGGTCGGGGGTCGCGGTGCTCACGCCGTGACAGACCGCTCTCCAGGTGGCGTCGGTGTCTCCTCCAGCCGGGGTGACCAGACCGAGACCGGTGATGGCGACGGGCGCAGTCATGAGGATGTCTCCGTCCTCGGGCCGGCCGCGAGCAGAGCGTCGAGGTGGTCGGCGACCTCGGTGACGGTCCTGCCGAGAGCGGCGTACTCGCTGTTGATCTTGACCGCGAAGCGCTCGTGCAGGATGAGCACCATCTCTGTCAGGGCCATGGAGTCCAGGCCCAGTTGCTCCAGCGTGGCCTCAGAGTGAATGGCATCGTCCGGGACACGGAGGGCGCTGGTCAGGACGGAACGGACGGCGTCGTAGGTTTTGGGCACGGTGTGTCCTTGCTGTCGTCGAAGGCGGACGGGGCGGTCCGGGCAAGTTCCGCGAGGCCGGCCTCGAATCCGATCGGTGGTTCGAAGGACAGCTCGCGGCGCGCTGCGGTGAGGTCGAAATAGTGTGGTTGCAGCAGTTCCGCCACCAGGAAGCGGCTCAGCGCCAAGGTGCGCGGGCTGCGGACCATGCGCAGGTATGTGTCGCTGACCGCAGCCGTGGCCGTCGCCAGGCGTGGCGGGACGGCGCACCAGCGGGCGCTGATACCTGCGGCCCGCAGGAAGTGGTGGGCGATCTCGCGCAAGGGGCGTGGGTCGTCCTGGCTGATGAAGTACGCGCGGCCGCCGGCCTCGGGTGACCGCTGCAGGTGGTCCAGGGCGAGGAGGTGGGCGTGGGCGGCGGTGCGGAGATGGGTGGTGTCGACGAGGTTGCTGCCGTCGCCAGGCATCAGCAGGCGCCCGGCCCGTACGGCCCGTGCGAGGGCGGGGGCAAAGTGGGGGTCGCCCGGACCCCAGATGATGTGCGGACGCAGCGAGACCGTGGCCAGCTCCGGGCTGTGGGCCGCGAGGACCTGGGCCTCGGCCATGGCTTTGGTTCGCGGATAGGCGGCCAAGTGGCTGGGAGGGCGAGGAAGGTCCTCGGTGACGCCCTCCAGACCGCCGGGCCGGAAGGCGACGCTCGCGGTCGAGGTGTAGACGAGCGTGCGCACCCGGTGGGCACGGCACTGTTCGATGACGTTGCGGGTGCCGACGACGTTGGTGGCCCGGTAGAGCCGCATGGGACCGCTGACTCCGGCCAGTGCGGCGTTGTGGATGACGGCGTCACACCCGGCGACCGCGCGGGAGACGGCGTTCGCATCGGCGAGATCACCCAGATGCTGTGGGATTTCCAGCTGTTCCAGAGCAGCGCTGGGGCGGCGGCCCAGAGAGGACGTGGTGATGCCGCGTGCCGTCAACTGGCGGCAGATCTCCAGCCCCAGGAATCCGCTTCCTCCGGTGACCAACACCTTCATCGAGTCCTCCCGCGCAGGCGCTTGGCGGCCCAGCCCGCCAGCCGTGGACGGTCGATCTTGGAGTTGTGCCGGGGATCGGTGGGAAAGCCGGGGTGCAGGAGCAGGACGTCGATCCGGTGCCCTTCCGGATGGCCGTTCAGGGCGGTGCGTACAGCTGCCAGGGCCGCGGCGCGGGGGGTGGTGGGCATGGGCTCCACGCACAGGACGGGCAACTGGCATACGGCCGTGCCGACGCCGACCAGAGCAGTGCGGCGAATGCCGGGAGCGGTGTCGGCCACGGTCTCGATGTCCTCGGTGGTCATGGTGAAGCCGGTACCGGTGACCAAGTGGGCTTTGCGGCCGAGGAACCAGAGCCGGCCCCGGTCGTCGAGTCGGCCGAGATCTCCGGTGCGGTGCAGTACGCCATCACTGATGACGTCCTTCGTAGCGGCGTCCGCATCAGGACGTGCGTGGTAGGCGGGGCTGACGGTGGGGCCGGCGACGGCGATCTCGCCGAGTCCGGTGGGGTCCGCGTCGAGGATGTGGGGTTGGATGCCGGGCAGCGGCCGGCCCAGACACGTACCGGCCTGCCCGGCGGGCGGCTGGATGCGTGAGGCCCGCAGGTCGTGGTCGTCGATCGCCGAGACGGGCAGGCATTCGGTTGCGCCGTAGACGCTGAGGATCTCGGTGGAGTCCGGCACGGCTTTGCGCAACGCTTCTGCGAGGTGGAGACGTAACGGGGCGCCGAAGGACAGGATCTGCCGGACCGAGGGCAGGGCGATGCCGTGGCGGGCGCAGTGACCGGCGATAAGGGTGAGCACGGCGGGTGAGGCGATGATCTTGGTGACTCGGTGCCGCAGGATCGGCTCGACGAGTTCCCTCGGCGATGTGCGTGCCGGAGACAGGTGGTTCACGGCCGGGACGAGCGTGGTCAGGCCCAGCAGCGGGCCGAGCATCGCGACCGGAAGGAACCCCGCGAGGAGTACGTCTTCGGGCCGGGGTTCCAGCAGCGTGGTGAGCGCGTCGAGTTGTCCCGCCAGGGTGGCGTAGCGGTATTCCGCGCCTTTGGGACGTCCGGTGGAACCGGACGTGAAGGCGATGATGGCCAGCTCGTCGCCGTCGGGCTCCCGCGGTCGCAGGGTCGGGACACTGCCGCCCGGCGCCCGGGCCGCCAGGCGCCGGCCCGGAGCGAGCAGCGGCCGGCCGGTGACCAGGGGGATGCGGACGTGAGGGCGGCCCCACCCCAGGACCTGGCGCCCGAGGTGGGCCAGCGGTTCGCCGATGAAGACGTCCGGTGCGATGTCCTGCAGACAGGGGCGCACCTCGGCGCGTGGCTCGATCAGGACGGGTACGGCACCGAGGGAGCACAGGGCGTACACGACGGCGGTGAGGTCGTACGCGTCGCGAGTCATCACGACGGCCCTGTGGCCGGGCCGGACACCGGCCTGGTGCAGCGCTTGCATGAGGCCGTGGCACCCCTGCACCAGGTGGCCGCGGTCGGTCGTACGGGAGGTTCCCTTACGGCAGCGGATGAGCGCGATGGCGTCAGGCTGGTCGGCCAGGCGGGCGATGACGCCTGGAGCGGTTGCGGTCATCGGGTTCCTTGCAGGAAGTCACGGACGCGGTCACCGAGTTCGACCGCGGCGTCTTCCATCACGAAATGGCCGGCCTCGGGAAATCGATGGATGGCCGCGTGGGGACAGCGACGGGCCCACTCCTCCAGCAGCTTCGGGGTGAACACCGGATCGCGCATGCCCCAGCCGATGAGCATGGGCAGTGCGGTCAGGGCGGCTTCGGCGCCGGGAGGTTCGAGCAGCCGCCATACGGGATCGTCGTTGTCACGCGGGATGGCACGGACGGCGTCGGTGACGGCCCGTCGCTCGGAGCGCCTGGCATAGGGACGGAGGTAAGCGCGGCGCTCGGCCGGCCGCAGCGGGTGGTGCACTCCGGCGTGCACTGCGGTACGTGCGAAGCCGTTGGTGAGGTGCACGGCGTCGGCCACCAGTGGGTGGTCGCGGATCCAGCGCAGGTAGAACGGCAGCCGGAAGCCGCTGGGCCAGGGGAAGGCCACGGTGTTGCAGATGACCAGACGGGCCACGACCCCGGGGTTCCGCAAGGCCCAGGCGATGCCGAGCGGACCACCCCAGTCGTGCAGGACGAGCGTCCAGCCCCGCTCGGGCAGCCCCTCGTCCTGCACCAGGTGCTGGTAAAGGTGGTCCAGGTGTTCCAGCTGGACACGGTAAGGGTCGGGGACTCCGGCGGTCGGCCTCAGATGCCGGGACAGGCCGAAGCCGGGCAGATCCGGTGCCAGGCAACGGGCATGAGGGGAGAGCCGGTCGACCAGTTTGCGCCACGCGTAGCTCCATGACGGATTGCCGTGCAGGAACAGGGCCGGCTCCCCGGAGCCGAGGTCGAGGTAATGCTGTCCGGTGGCCGGCACACGCCGCCAGTGCCGGGGTGCGGGGTAGCCCGGCATCAGCCGTTCCAGCGCTGCTGCGCGGTCCGTCTCGGTGAGTGCCGGGGCACGCCCGGCCCGCGTGGTCACCATCGGACGAGGGCCAGACCGAAACTGAAGCCGCTGGCCACGCCGATCATCGCCATGACGTCCCCGTCTTCGACGCGGTCGGCTTCCCGTGCCTTGACCAGCTGCAGAGGGAGTGAGGCCGCCGCGCAGTTGCCGTGCTCGGCCACCGCGGGCATGCACAAGCTCTCGGGCAGGGAGAACGCGTCGAGCATCTGCCGGTATTGCGGCATGGCGATCTGGTGGAAGGCGACGAAGGCGCCGGTGCGTGCTGCGGCGAGTTCGTCGCTGGCAACGGCAAGGATCGCGGGGAGTACATCGAGCAATCCCTGGCGCAGGTCCCCGTTCAGACGCAGCGTGGTGTGGTCGTCATGGACGGAGCGCTGGTGCATGGTTCCCCCGCCGGACACGGTGCAGGCATTCCAGGCGGCGGAGTTGCTGACGAATCGCATCGCCATGATGCCTGGGCTGTCCTCGCCCGCGGGCCCGGCGGTGAGCACCATCGCGGCGCCGGCGTCGGACGCGGTGTAGCCGGGCAGGGCTCTGAGCAGTGCCTGCCGGTCAGGGACGTTCCAGCGCGTCACCAGGGAGCCGGCCTCTCCACAGACGATGAGGACGGCGCGGTAGCGGCCGGTCTCGATGAACGAGGCGGCTGTCTCCATGGCGTTGAGGACGCTGTTGCAGGCGTTCTTCACGTCGAAGACCGGGCAGGTGGCGCCCATCTTGGCGGCCACCAGGTGTGACGTGGCGGGCTCGATCAGGTCCGCGGCGGTAGCGGCGAACAACAGCAGATCGATGTCGTCGATCCGCAGGCCGGCCTCGTCGAGTGCCTTCCGGGCGGCGGCTACGGCAAGGTCCGAGGCGTTCTCCCCGTCTCCTCGCACATGGACACCGCGCACTCCGGTGAGGTCTTCGAGTAGGCCAGGTGGCGGTGTGTAGGCTCCGCTCTTCGCGATCTTCTCGCGAATCTCGTCCATGGTTCGGTAGCGGGCGGGCAAGTGGGCAGCGACGGCGGTGATGCGGGCGCGGGCAGGTTCGGGCACCGCGCCACGGTAACGGTGCCGCGTCGCCTGTCGGACCGAAAAATGTCCCACTGAGTCCCCTTCACCCTAACGAGTGGCCGGGGTTGGCCTTTCGTTCCGTCGTACCTTTCAATTCCGCTGAAGTCGGTAATCGGCGTGAAAAGGCGGGGACGTGCCAGAGCAGCA
Source organism: Streptomyces sp. CB00316 (assembly GCF_001905595.1). Lineage (GTDB taxonomy): Bacteria > Actinomycetota > Actinomycetes > Streptomycetales > Streptomycetaceae > Streptomyces. The sequence continues at coordinate 626,470 of NZ_LIXI01000001.1, forward strand.
GCGTGAACGGTCCGTGGCGGTAGTGGGTGTCGGTTGCCGGCTTCCTGGAGGAATCACCGACCTGAACGGACTGTGGTCCGTGCTGCGTGACGGGCAGGACATGGTCGGTGAGATGCCCGCCGACCGGCTGCCCAGGGACAGGATGGTCGATCCGGGGGCTGTACGTCCCGGCCGCAGTTACACCGCCGCCGGGGGGTTCCTCACGGACGTCGCCTCCTTCGACGCCCCCTACTTCGGGATCTCACCCGCGGAGGCGCGGCACATCGACCCGCAGCAGCGGCTGCTGCTGGAGATGGCGGCGGAAGCGCTCGACGACGCCGCCATTCCCGCCGAATCTCTGGCCGGATCGGACACCTGCGTCTACGTGGGGGTCTCCGATCCCGCCTACGGCACGACGCTCACCCTGATGCAGGATCACAAGAGCCCGCACACCATGCCCGGCGCCACGCTCTCCATCACGGCGAACCGGATGTCGTACGCCTTCGACCTGCGCGGGCCCAGCATGGCCGTCGACACCGCCTGCTCCTCCGCGCTGGTCGCCGTGGACCGCGCCTGCCGCACCCTGCGCGAGGGTTCCAGCCGTGTCGCTCTGGTCGGCGGCGTCAACGTGCTGAGCAGCGCGTACTCCTTCGCCGGATTCTCCTACGCGGGCATGCTGTCGCGGCGCGGACGCTGCTCGGCCTTCTCCGCGGACGCCGACGGTTTCGTCCGCGCGGAAGGTGGCGCGGTGCTCGTCCTCAAGCGGCTCGAGGACGCAGTGGCCGACGGGGACCGCGTCCACGCGGTGCTCGCTGCCACCGGCAACAACACCGACGGCCGCAGCACCGGCATGATCGTGCCCAGCGCCGAGGCCCAGGAGGCTCTGCTGCACGCGGTCTACACGGAAGCCGGCATCAGCGCGGACGACCTGGTGTACTTCGAGGCCCACGGCACAGGCACCCAGGTCGGGGACCCGGCGGAAGCCGAAGCCATCGGCCGGGCGCTGGCCCGTCGCCGGCGCGGCGGCCCCTTGCCGGTCGGGTCGGTGAAGACCAATCTGGGCCACCTGGAGCCCGCCTCCGGGATGGCGGGCCTGCTCAAGGCGATCCTGGTCCTGCGCCACCGGATCGCGCCCGCGTCGTTGCACGCCCTTCCGCTCAACCCCGCGATCGACTTCGACGGCCTCGGGCTGTCCCCGACGGTCGAGCCCGTCCGACTTCCCCGGGGACAAGCGGCGGCCGTGGGCGTGAACGCCTTCGGCTTCGGCGGAGCGAACGCCCACGCCGTCCTGACTCCGCCCCCCTCCGCCCCCCAGCCCGACCCGGAGCGGGCCCCGGCCCACCGTCCGCTGCCGCTGGTCGTCTCCGCACGCTCTCCCAAGGCGCTGAAGCAACTGGCCGCCGGGATGGCGGAGCGCCTGCGGGCCACACGGCCCGAGGAGTTCTACGACCTGGCCTACACCAGCACGGTGCGGCGCAGCGCCCACCCGCACCGCGCGGCGGTCATGGCCGCCGACCCGCAGGACGCCGCCCGGCAGCTGGACCGGCTGGTGGCCGGGGAACCCGCCCGCGGAGCGATCGTGCGAAGGAACGAGCAAGGCGGCACCGTCTTCGTGTTCTCCGGGAACGCCTCGCAGTGGCCGGGCATGGCCGCGGACCTGCTGGAGCACGAGACGGCTTTCCGCTCGGCCGTCGAGGAGGTCGACGCCGCCCTCGCCCCGCACCTGGGCTGGTCGGTGGCCAAGGAACTGGCGTATCCCTCCCCGCCTTCCTGGCAGCGTACCGAGATCGCCCAGCCCGCCCTGTTCGCCGTGCAGGTCGGCCTGACCGCGTTGCTGGCTTCACACGGGTTGCGGCCGCAGGCGGTGGCCGGGCACAGCGTCGGGGAGGTCGCTGCCGCCCACACCGCCGGAGCCCTGACCCTGGAGCAGGCGGCACTGGTCATCGCCGAACGCAGCCGCACCCAGGCCACCACAGCGGGCAGGGGCCGCATGGCCGCCGTCGGACTGGACGAGCAACAGGCCCGCGAGGAACTGCTGCGCTACGGCGGCGCGCTGGAGATCGCGGGAATCAACAGCGACCGCGCCGTGACCGTCGCCGGCTCCGCCGACGAACTGGCGTCATGGGGGCAGGAGTTGGTAGACCGCGGCGTCTTCTTCCGCGAGCTGGATCTGGACTACGCCTTCCACAGCCGTGCCATGGACCCCATCAAGGAACCACTGTGCACAGCTCTCGAAGGGCTTACCCCTGGCACGGCCCGCATCCCCTTCGTCTCCACTGTCACCGGCACACCGCTGAGCGGGCCGGAACTGGACGCGCGCTACTGGTGGCGCAACGTCCGCGAGCCGGTCCGCTTCGCCGAGGCCGTCACCCACCTGGTGTCCGAAGGCGCCGGCAGCGTGGTCGAGATCGGCCCGCACCCGGTGCTGCGCCCCTACCTGCGCCACACGGACATCCCCTACGTCGCCACCTTGCACCGGGACGGTGACGGCCTCCGCGAGACCGCGGCGACGGTTGCCGCGCTGCTCGCCGCCGGCACGACCACCGACTGGCAGCGCCACTTCCCCCGTCCCGGCCGTGTGGCCGAGCTGCCCGCCTACCCATGGCAGCACGAACGGTACTGGCACGGCACCGTGCACGACCGGATCACGCACACCAGCGGCTCCGGCCAGCTCGACCACCCGCTGGTGGGCGAACGGATGCCCGCTCCGCACCCCGTGTGGCACGGCACCGTCGAGCCACAGCTGGTGCCCTGGCTGGGTGACCACAAGATCGGGGACGACGTACTCATGCCGGCCGCCGCCTATGTGGAGATGGCTCTGAGCGCCGGCCTGCGTGCCATGGAGCGCCCGGTCGAAGTACGACACCTGGAGATCAGCCGCCCACTGGCTCTCCCCTGGCCGGACCCGACACCGATCGCCCTGCAGACCGCCGTCACCCCCGATGACGGCGCCCTGGCCATCAGCGTCCGCGAAGAACACGGCGGCGAGTGCCGGCCCGTCGTACGAGCCCAGGTCCGCACCCTGCTCGGCACGGCGCCGTCCCCCCTCGACATCGACGCTCTCCGAGCACGCTGTGGCAAGGGCCTCAGCGGTGCGGACTTCTACCGGACGTGCCACCGCATCGGACTGAACTGCGGGCCGGACTTCCAGCTCATCGAGCACCTGAACATCGGGGAGGGGGAGGTACTGGTCTCCTACCGGCTTCGACACCCCGCCGACGCCTACACCGCCCACCCGGTACTTCTCGACGCACCGCTGCAGGCCACCGTGGCCCTGTCCGAACTCACGGCGGAATCCGCCGGCTTCCTGCCGACGGTATTCGGGTCCGTGCGTGTGTGGCGCGCCCCCGCGACCGCCGGAGTCGTGCATCTGCGCCGCCGCAGCCACAGCGCCAACGAGATCTGCTGGGACATCACCTATGCGGACGCAGACGGCACGGTCACAGTCGAGATCGACGGCTGCCGTACCCGCCGCGGCGGCATGACGGAACACACCCCCCTGACCGTCCAGCGGACCGTTCTGCGGGCAGCCCCGCGCACAGGCACCTCCGCACCTCCTTCTCCGCTACCCGCTCCTGCCGAGGTGGCGTGCGCGGCAGAGCCCCGCATCACCGCCGCACGCGCCGCCCTCGACGAGTGTGGCCACCACCGGTTCATCGCCGCCGCCGAACAGGCCGGGTCCCATTGCTGGGCCAAGGCGCTGCACGGCCTTCTCGCCGACCCGACAGTCCCGTTCTCGATGCGCGATCTCGTGAGCGGAGGACTTCAGCCCCAGCACCGCCGCCTGGTGCGGCTGATGATGCCCCTGTTGGTCGAGCACGGTCTCGCCCGGCCCGTGGGAGAGACCTGGCAGCTGACCGAAACCGAGGTCCGCCCCGAGGAACTGCTGCGCGGTCTCGTGGAGGACCATCCCGCGTTCGGATCCGACACACTGCTCCTCAACCGGCAACTGCGCCACCTGGCCGACGTGGTGCGGGGCAGCGTCGACGCACACGATCTCCTGCCGCCAGGAGACAGCGCGTATGACCAACTCCGCGAGACCGGCCCGGCTCACCGCTTCACCCACCGTGCCGTGCAGGCTCTCCTCGGCGATATCGTCACCCGGTGGCCCGCCGACCGTCCGCTGCGCGTCCTGGAAGTCGGTGCGACCACCGGTGCCCTGACGGCCGCAGCGCTGCCCATGCTGCCGGCCGATCGGACCCACTACACCTGCACGGCCGCCACTGCCGCCGGTCTCACTCGCGCCCAACACCGTTTCGCCGGCCACGACTTCGTGGAATACCGCACCCTGGACCTGAACACCGACCCGACCGGTCAAGGCATGCCCCGAGCCGGTTTCGACCTCGTCCTGGCCAGCGACGCCGTGCACGCCACCCACGACGTGGCCGCGACCCTGGGGCATCTGCGCACCCTGTTGGCTCCCGGCGGGCATCTGCTGGCCACCGAACAGCACCACGCCCAGCTACAGGCCCTGCTGTCCGGCGCGGTGGAGGGTTTCTGGGAGCGTGGCGATCAATCCCTGCGCCCCGTCTCCCGCATCCTCGCCCGCGAACAGTGGGTACCGCTGCTGCGCCGGTGCGGCTTCCCCGACCCGGTGCAGATCGGACCCGAGGACCGTTCCGTGATCCTCGCCGCAGCTCCCCACCGCCATGCCGCCGAGATCGAGGTACCGGTGCCGGTTCCCGGTGCCTCATGGGTCATCGCCGTCGAGGACGGCACCGAGAAGCAGACCGCGCAGGCCCTGGCAGACCTTCTGGGCGAGGCCACGGTCGTCACCGCGTCCGAGGAGGCCGATGCCTGGGCCGGAGCGCTGACCACCGACCGCGAGCCGCACATCGTCCTGCTGCTGGCCGAACGTCGACCGCAGCAGTCCGTCGTCACCCTGACCACCCGTCGCGCGGCTCTCCTGCGCGCCCTGGCCGCAGCCTGCGACAGCCTCCGCGGCGGCACCAGTCCCAAGCTGTGGCTCGTCACCCGCGCCACGGGATTGTTCCCGGCTCCTGAGCAGCCCACGCATCCGGACGACGCGGCCGTCTGGGCCGCCTGCCGCACACTCGCCAACGAGCGGCCCGATCTGCGCGTGCGACGTCTCTCCTGGCAACGCAGCGGTGAGACGGCCGCCGACGCACGCCGCCTTGCGGGGGAACTCCTCTCCGCGGACAACGAGGAGAGCGCTCAGGAGGACGAGATCGTCCTGACCGCGCACGGCCGTTTCGTACCTCGGCACGTCCAGCACGCGGAGGGCGAACCACCCGCCACCCCCGCCGACACGCCGTTCATTCTGGAAGCCCGCGACCCGAGCCTGAGCCGACGGCTGATCTGGCGGCAGACCGATGTCCCCGAACCCGGACCGGGGGAGGTGGCCCTCGACATGCGGGCGGTTGCTCTGAACTACCGCGACGCCATGCGGGCCAACGGCCTGTTGCCGCCCGAAGCGGCGGAGAACAGCCCCCTCAGCAGGGGTCTGGGTACGGACGGCGCCGGCGTCGTCCGCGCCGTGGGAGCAGGTGTGGAGGGCCTGGAACCGGGCGACAGAGTCTGTGGCCTCGTGCCCGCGGCCCTGGCCTCCCACGCGACGACCGCCGCCGCCGCCGTCGTCCGCATCCCGGATGGGATGAGCTTCGCGGAAGCGGCGACCTTCCCCGTCGCGTTCCTGACCGTCCATCACACCCTGGTCAACCAGGCGTGCCTCGACCGCGGGGAGACCGTGCTCGTCCACGGTGGAGCCGGAGCCGTAGGCATGGCCGTCCTGCAATGCGCCCGCAACCAGGGGGCCCGGGTCATCGCAACCGCCGGTACGGAGACCAAACGCGACCTGCTCCGCACGCTCGGCGCAGAACACGTCCTCGACTCCCGCAGCCTGGACTTCGTCCCCCAGGTACGAGAGCTGACCGGCGGCCAGGGCGTCGACGTCGTGGTGAACTCCCTCAGCGGCGAAGCCATCGCCCTGGGCCTCGACCTCCTGCGCCCCAACGGACGGTTCATCGAACTCGGCAAGAGGGACATCTACCTCAACAACCCGATGACGCTGCGCCCTTTCCACCGCAGCCTCTCCTTCACCGCCTTCAACCTCGACGCCGTCATGGAGTCGTCGGCCCTCCGCTCCCGTCTCGTCTCGGTCTTCGACGAGCAGATCAGCCGCCACGCCTACCGGCCGCTGCCCCACACGACCTACCCCGCCGCCCGCGTCGAGGAGGCCTTCCACCTCCTGCAACACTCCCGGCACACCGGCAAGGTCGTCATCACCTTCGACACCCTGGACGAACCCGTCCCCGTCGAACCCGTCCCCGGCACCCTCACCCTCGATCACGAGAGCACCTACATGATCACCGGCGGGCTGAGCGGACTCGGCGCCGCCACGGCCCTCCGGCTGGCCGACCACGGGGCCCGGCACCTGGCCCTGCTCTCACGCCGCGGACCTGACACTCCTGAGGCATCCGCCCTGCTCCGGCAACTCACCGACCGTGGCGTACACGCCACGGCCTACGCCGCCGACGTCACCGACGAGACCGCACTGCGCCGGGTCATCGAAACCGTGGACACCACAGGACACCCGTTGCGCGGTATCGTGCATGCGGCCATGCACATGGACGACGCACCGCAGTCCGAACTCACCGACGACCGGTTCGCCGCCGTGCTGGCGCCCAAGGCGGCCGGCGCGGCTCTGCTGGACCAGCTCACCGCGGACCGCAACCTCGACCTCTTCCTCACCTACTCCTCCGTCTCCGCCACCGTCGGCAACCCCGGCCAGGCCGCCTATGCGGCAGCCAACGCCTACCTGGAAGCACTCGCACGGGTCCGGCACAGCGTCGGCAAGCCGGGCACGGCGCTGGCCTGGGGCCCCATCGGCGAAATCGGCTACGTCGCCCGCAGCGGTATGGAAACGTCCATGGCCGAACGCGGCCTCGACCTCCTCGCCCCCTCAGAGGCCCTGACGACCGCCGGCCGCCTTGTCGCCGCCGGCACCGTTGTCGCCGGAGCAGGACGCTATCGCTGGGGAACCGCGCGCCACTTTCTGCCAGCTCTGGCCACCCCGCGGTTCGCCCGCCTGGTGCCGCCCTCCTCCCTGGCTTCCCCTGACGCCCGAGACGAACTCCTGAGGACACTGGCAGACCTGCCGACGGACGAGGCAGTACGAAAGATCACCGACGCGCTCGGACACCTCCTGGCCGGAGTCCTGCAAACCGATCAGGGAGACTTGGACCCCACCCGCCCCGTCACCGACTTCGGACTCGACTCCCTGCTCGGTATGCAGTTCCTCGTCGGCGCCCGTGATCTTTTTGCCGTCCGCCTCGCGCCGGCGGACCTGGCCACCGGACGCACCTTGAGTCACTTCGCCCGCCTGGTCCACCAGCGTCTCGGCCTTCCAAAGTGTGGGACTCAGACGGAGCGTGGACCCGACGTCACCCCTTAGGGGTCGTGCACTACGCCCGCCCGGGTCGAGGACTTCGCCGGCTGGTACCCGCGCGACGGGCGCCCCAGGCTCTCGGCCGCCCAACTGGCCACCGTCTGTGTGCTGCACTTCTGCTCCGCCTGTCGGACCGGCAGGCGGCGGAAGCGGTCCGCTGCCGCATCGACTTCAAGTACGCACTCGCCATGGAGCCGGACGATCCCGGTTTCCACCACAGTGTGCCGGCCGACTTCCGCGAGCGTCTCGCCGAGGACGACCGCGCCGACCGTCTCCTCGATCTGGCACTCGGCCGCCTGAAAGAGGCCGGTCTTGTCACCGAGCAGCGCACCCACGCCACCCACGTCCTGGCCGCGGTGCGCGACCTGACCAGGCTGGAACTGGTCACCGGGGCGGTCCGCGCCACGCTGGAAAAGGGGTGGCCCGCACGGCTTCGCATCTGCTGGACGGCCTGGTCGACGACGACTGGGGACGTCGCTACGGCCGTTCGGTCCGCGCCTTGCTACGGAGTGCATTTCGTGTGGCAAGAGGAGTGACTCGGCCCTCCGTCGTGCGGAGACGGTCCGATGGTGCTGCAAAGCAAGATTCTTGCCGTGTCCCTCGGAAGCAGGGCGCGTACACGACGGAGAGCGGGCGGTGTGGCGAACGCCTAACCGAGCCCCGTTCGAGCCGGATCGAGGGGGACGCAGCCGGATGGAAACGGGTGGCTATGTCCGTTTGTTTTGGCATCGTCGCAGGTGAGACGCGTCTCCCTTTTGGGTTCGAGTCCCACCCGCCCCACCGAGCGTCCCCAGGCAGAATCGTTCTGACCTGGGGATACGCGTTTTTCGGGGGTGTTTCGTGTGTGGCGGAGGTGTGGCGGACGTGGGTCATCGCGCATCCAGGATGGTCTTTGTGCGGCTGTGACCTGGGCTTTTCGCTGTCCCCAGGCCGTTCCTCCCCAGAGGGCGCTGCAGAAGGTCCGCATGGCGGCCTCCCACTCGGCCTGCTGGTGGTTGGTGATGGCTCCGACGGCCTGGGTGAGCTGGTCCGCCCCCAGCGACGCAGTGATGGAGACACTCATCCAGCTGTGGCAGAGGGAGTTGAGGTAGTGCTGTTCCGGATAGGGGTAGACGTCTGCCACCCTGCCGACCCGGAACACGTTCTTGCACAGTGGATGGAGGAGGTCTGGGACGATTTCGGGTATGCCCTCCATCAGGCCGCGCAGGATGTCGTCGCCGCCGTCGTCGTCGCCCCACTTGATGTCGGGGATGGAGCCGAGGTTCGGGTCTTTGTCGATGACCGCGGGGGTCCGGCCAGCACGACCGGTTCCGGTCCGTCCGTCCAGGACGGCGATGCGGAGGGGGCGGACGTGGATCGCCCGCCCGACGGCGAGGCCGTCCGCGTGGGCCCGTGCCCACCGGCCCGGCCCTCGGGCGCCGGTGACGAGTCACCGGAGAAGGCGAGTGCCGCCGCGGTCCCGCCGAGTGCGGCCGCGCCTCCGGCCAGAGCGATGATCAGCTTCCGGCGGCTGACACCCGCGCCGGCCGCGATCTCCGGCAGCGGAGGAAGCGGGCCCCGGCCGCCGCCCCCGGCGGACTCCGATCCCACCGCCGCGGTCGCTGCGGCCATGTCGGCGGTCATCGCCTGCGGCAGCCAAGTGCCGGTCAGGACAGGCAGGTTCTGATGCATCAGGTAGGCGACGAGTTGCTCCGCGGTGGGACGGTCCGGCGGGTCCTGGTACAGGCAGCCGCCGATCACGTCGCGCAGTGACACGGGGAGTGCGCCCGTGTCCGGCTCGCCTTCGGAAGCTGCGAACAGCACGGTCGACCCGAGGTCGAACATCTCGTCCGTCGGTGAGGGGGCCGGGCTACCGGTGGCTCCCACCATCCCCAGGGCGGTGATGCGGGGCCCGTCCATGGTCAGCAGCACCGAGTCCGGGCTCACCTCGCCGTGGACCGTACCGGCCGCGTGGAGTACGGCCAGCGCCTGGGCGAGGCCGTCGGCGAGCACCCGCAGAGCCGGTTCGGACAGCGGGCCGTGCCGGTCGACCGCCTGCCGGAGCGGCAGTCCGGCGGTGAACTGGGTCGCCAGCCAGGGAACCGGCGCGTCGGCGTCAGCATCCACCACCGGTATGAGAAAGGCACAGGACAGCGTCCGCGCGGCCTCGACGGCGGCTCGGAACCGGTCCCGGAACCCCGGGTCCGCGGCGAGTTCGGGCCCCACGACCGTGACCGTGACGAGGAGCCCTTCGTCCGTGCGGGCCGCGAAGACTTCGCTCCCGCCTATCGTGCGCTCTCTTCTGAGCAGCGCATACGGCCCGATCCGATGGGCACCGTCTGCTCCGGGATGATTCATCGTCCGCCCCTCACGCCAGCCTGATCGTCTGATCACAGGCCGCCTGGTAGGCGCTGCCGCCGCCGGACACATGGGCCGTCATGGTCATCGACGGCTCCGGATCGGCGGCCGGCGATGTGCCGTGCCCGAGTTCGTCAGCGGGGCCGGTATCGGTACCGGATAGGAGAGAGGCCAGTTCGTCGCCCAAGTGCGCCAGCCCGTCCGCCAAATGGGTCTCCGGAACGCGGAGAAACTGCAGGCCCGCCAGCTCCGCGATCACGGCCGGCAGAGTCGAGGCGTCGGGCAGCGGCGTCGCGTCACCCAGAAGGACCGGGACAACGCGGTTTCCCGCCCGCAGAGCTGTCGCGATCTCTACGCGGACCCAGTCGTGATCCCGGTCCAGAAGCCGCACACCGTCCTCGCCCCGTGCGTCGAGCCACCCGGGCCCGATCAGTACGCACATGAGCTCGCACTCGGCGGCCTGCCGCCGCAGGATCTCGGCGAAATCGGCCCCGGGCGGGATCGACTGGCCCGACTTGAAGATCTCGTCGGCACCTAAGCGTTCGGACAGTGCGCGATAGACGCGGTCTCGCATCCACCGGGAGTCCGGTTTGCGAAAGCTGAGGAAGACGCGCGGCACAATTCCCCCCTTTCTGGCAAGCCTTGATGTCAGGAATTGTGCTCACCCTAGGGGCGGCGTACGCGCTCGGTGGCTATTCGCCGGGGATCGAATAGCGGCCGCAAGGCTCCGTACGCTGACGGGTATGGATCCGGCGGACAGCGCGGCAGGGGCGGTCCCGGGAGGGAGATCGGCCGGCACGCGTCTGCCGCCGGGCGGCTTCGGCGTCGTCCTGGCCACACTCCGGGCACGTCGGGGGTGGAGCGTGCGCGACGCCGCCCGGCGTGCGAACGTCTCCGAAGGGCAGATCTGCAATCTGGAGAGCGGGTTGCGCAACCCGACACCCGCTGTGGCCGCCGCATGCGACGCGGCCTTCGGCACCGGCGGGGAACTCGTCGAGCTGGCCGGGACCGGCCGCCACGGCGCCCGGTCCGAGGACGTCGTCGAGGAGCGTCGTGGCGCGGTCCCACGGCCGTCGAGCGGGATGCTGCGATCTTCACCAGTCCATCGGGGTCCGGCCCGGCATACGCGGCTTGTTCTCAGGCCATGAGGGCTGCATGCTTACTGCTCGGACGCTGCTGCTGCGATGACGGGGCCCTGGGCCCAACGTCCGGATCGAGCTCGAATCGGCTCTTACGGTCGTCGCGGAAGCCGACGACCTTGCCGCTGTACGGCGACGGCGCAGGTGCGAACTTCAAGGCCGGGATCGGCCGCCGACGCTCGGGGTGGCGGCGGAACGCCCCCCTTGGCGGAAACATGAGGCCGCCTGATTGTGGCGGTTGCCCGACTCCGTTGCAGCAGCTACCAGTCTACCCTGACGTCAAGGTAGATTTGTAGGAGGCGAAGGTGCCGGACGGGCGACGCGGGGCGGTGGAGTCGTGGGTGAGCGGCTGATGCGGATCGGTGAGGTCTCCGGGCGCTCGGGTCTGTCCCTGCGCACGATCCGTCATTACGAGAGCGTCGGTGTGGTCGCTCCCAGTGGGCGCAGTCTGGGTGGTTTCCGTCTGTTCACGGAGTCGGAGGTGCGGCGGTTGGTGCTGGTGCGTCGGATGCGGCCGCTCGGGTTCTGTCTGGACGATGTGCGGGCGCTGCTCGATGTGCTGGACCGGCTTCCTGGCCGCGGTGGTCCGCTGCCGGAGAATGATGAGCAGGCGTGCGAGGAGTTGGTGGCGAAGTTGCGGAAGTACTGGGTGCGGGCCGATGCGCGGTGTGAGGACCTGCGCCGTGAGCTGGAGACGGCGGAGGCGTTCGCGCGTTCCCTCCATGAGCAGCTCGCTCACCTGCTGGATACGTCGGTGGCTGGATCGGAGGCGGCGCGGTGAACGCCATGCGCGAGTGGGCCGCCGCTGAAGCGGCCCGGCGGCGTACGTTCGCGGTGATCAGTCACCCGGACGCGGGCAAGTCGACGCTGACCGAGGCGTTGGCGCTGCACGCGCACGCGATCACGTCGGCGGGGGCGGTGCACGGCAAGTCCGGGCGGCGGGGTGTGGCGTCGGACTGGATGGAGATGGAGAAGGCCCGTGGTATCTCCGTGACCTCCGCCGTCCTGCAGTTCGCCTATCGGGACTGCGTGCTGAACCTGCTGGACACTCCTGGGCACGCGGACTTCTCCGAGGACACCTACCGGGTGCTGGCGGCCGTGGACTGCGCGGTCATGCTGATCGACGCGGCCAAAGGTTTGGAGGAGCAGACGCGTAAGCTCTTCGACGTCTGCCGGCACCGGGGCATCCCCGTGATCACGTTCATCAACAAGTGGGACCGGCCCGGCCGGGAGGCCCTGGAGCTGCTGGACGAGATCGAGCGCGAGTTCCGGCTCAAGCCCACCCCGGTGAACTGGCCGGTCGGCACCTCCGGCTACCTGCGCGGCCTGGTCGACGTACGCGAGCCGGAGCGGATGCTCCGCTACACCCGTACCCCCGGCGGCGCGCACGAAGCCGCCGAAGAGGTCGTTCCCGCCGAGCGGGCCGCGTTCGAGGAGGGCGCCGACTGGCAGCAGGCGGTGGAGGAGCTCCAGCTGCTGGAGGCGGACGGTGCCGGCTTCGACCAAGCCTCGTTCCTGGCGGGCGGCTCCACGCCGGTCTTCTTCGGCGCGGCGGTCTCCAACATCGGCGTACGGCTGCTCCTGGACGCCATCGTCGACCTCGCCCCGCCCCCGGGGCCGCGGCAACTGGAAGGCGGCGGCAGCAGGCCCGTCGACGCACCCTTCTCCGGGCTCGTGTTCAAGGTGCAGGCGAACATGGACCCGGCCCACCGGGACCGGATCGCCTTCCTGCGGGTGTGCTCGGGCGTCTTCGAAAGAGGCGCGACCGTCACCCGCGCCGCGTCCGGAAAGCCGTTCGCCACCAAGTACGCCCACAGCGTCTTCGGCCAGGACCGCTCCATGGTCGACACCGCCTACCCGGGCGACGTCGTCGGACTGATCAACGCCGCGGCCCTGCGCGTCGGCGACACCCTCTACGACGGGCCGCCGGCCCTGTTCCCGCCCATGCCGACCTTCGCCCCAGAACACTTCGCGGTCGTACGGCCGGTCGACATCAGCCGCTCCAAGCAGTTCCGCCGCGGCATCGCCCAGCTGGACGAGGAGGGCGTCGTGCAGGTCCTCGTGAGTGACACACGCGGGGACCAGGCACCGGTCCTGGCGGCGGTGGGGCCGATGCAGTTCGACGTCGTCTCCGCCCGGATGGCCGGGGAGTTCTCCGCACCCGTCCGCCTGGAGATGCTGCCCTATCACCTGGCGCGGGCCACCGACGCCGCCGGAGCGGACACCCTCAACCGCTCCCAGCTGGTCAAGGGCGAGGCGCTGACCAGGATCCGCGACAAAGCGCAGCTCGCGCTGTTCCCCGACCGCTGGCAGGCGAACTCCTTCCGGCGGCAGTTCCCCGACGCCAGCCTCGGCACCCTCCTCGCCGCCCACGAATAGCACACCTGCCGAAGGCGGCAGGAGCCGAAGGCAGGGGCCTCTGGGGACCCTGGCCCGGGAGGGGGGCCACACCTCACCCTGGGAGAGAGTGGGCGACTGTCATGCAGAGCCTGCGCGAAGGGGCTTTCCGCGAGCCTCGCCCGCCCGCTCCCGCTTGGCCAGGGGTGTTGCCCCACGGCTCCGTCCGAATCGTCGGCCGGGATGCCGTAGATCCACGTGGCGTCGGAGAGGGCGGACACCGGGGCAGGGGGCGGGAGAGCGCAGTCAGGAGCGTTGCGGTGCGCGCCGACCGGCGAATCCAGGCAGGATGGTCAGGCCTTTGGTTCCGGTGCGCTGCCCGTCATGGCCACGTAGATGGTGTTGGTCGAGGTGCCGCCTCGCAGCGGATTGGGGAACTCCACCACGTGGGCGGCGGCGCTCTGGAAGCCGTCGGCGAGCAGGGAGACGAAGTCGTCGTCCGGCGGGTCGTTGGACCACAGGGCGAAGACGCCTCCGGGGTGGAGAAGGCGGCAGAGGGCGCTCAGGCCCTCCGGCCGGTAGAGAGCGGCATGGCTCGAGTGCAGCACGTGACGGGGGGAGTGGTCGACGTCCAGCAGGATGGCGTGGAACAGGCGGCCCTCGGCTTGCGGGTCCAGCCCGTGGCCCTCCCGCACCATGGCGAAGAAGTCACCGTGCACCAGCCGGCAGCGGTCGTCCGAGCCGAGCGCGGTGCCGAGCGGTACCAGGCCGCGTCGGTGCCAGTCGATGACCTCGCCGAGGGTGTCGACGACGATCAGGGAGCGGACGCCCGGCTCCTCCAGTGCGGCATGTGCCGTGTACCCGAGGCCGAGGCCGCCGACGGCGACATCGAGGCCGGGGCGGTGCGCGAGCGGGGCGAGGCCCAGCCTGGCGAGGGCGATCTCGCCCTCGGTGAAGAGGCTGGACATCAGGAACTCGTCCCCGAGCTTCACCTCGTACACGTCGGCTCCCGACAACGGGTCGCGTCGGCGCCGCAAGCTGATGTCGCCGATCGGTGTCGGCTTCCAGTCGAGTTCCTCGAAGCGGGTGGTCATGGTGGGGGTCTCCTCCGGTCGGCGGCGCGATGTCAGGCGTCGATGACGACGGGGATGATCAGGGGCTTGCGGCGGTGGCTGCGGAAGGCCCAGGAGGCGACGGCGCGAGCGATGCGCTGTTCGAGCTGGTGGTGGTCGCCGATGCCCTCTTGCGCCGCTGCGGCCAGGGTCTTCTCGATGAGCGGGATCACGGGCTCGAAGGTGGTGTCGTCGTGCTCGAATCCGCGAGCGAGGAAGTCGGGCGCCTCCGCGAGTGCTCCGGTGTCGGTGTCGACGATCGCCACGATGGTGACGACGCCCTCCTCCGCGAGGACGCGGCGGTCCTTCAGGGACGCCTCGGTCGCGCCGCCGACCGTCATGCCGTCGACGTACACGTAGCCGGCGGGGACCTTTCCGGTGATCGAGGCGCGCCCGTCGACGAGGTCGACGACGACGCCGTCCTCGGCGATGATCACGCGGTCCGGTGAGACGCCTGTACGGATGGCGAGGTCGGCGTTGGCCCGCATGTGCTTCCACTCGCCGTGGACGGGCATGACATGGCGGGGCTTGACGATGTTGTAGCAGTACACGAGTTCACCGGCGCTGGCGTGGCCGGAGACGTGGACCTTGGCGTTGCCCTTGTGGACGACGTTGGCGCCCCAGCGGGTCAGCCCGTTGATCACCCGGTAGATGGCGTTCTCGTTGCCCGGGATGAGGGAGCTGGCGAGCAGGACGGTGTCGCCCTGACCGATACGGATCGAGTGATCGCGGTTGGCCATGCGGGAGAGGGCGGCCATCGGTTCGCCCTGGGAGCCCGTGCAGACCAGGGTGATCTTGTGGTCGGGCAGCTTCTCCAGCTCCCTTGCCTCGACCACGAGGCCCGGCGGCGTCCTCAGATAGCCCAGTTCGCGGGCGATGCCCATGTTGCGGACCATGGACCGGCCCACGAAGGCGACTTTGCGTCCGTGCTGGTGTGCGGCGTCGAGAACCTGCTGGATGCGGTGGACGTGGCTGGCGAAGCTGGAGACGATGACCCGGCGCGGGGCGGTCCGCATGACGTGCTCGATGGCGGGGTTCAGCTCGCGCTCGGATGTGGTGAAACCGGGCACCTCGGCGTTGGTGGAGTCGGTGAGGAACAGGTCGACGCCCTCCTCGCCGAGCCGGGCGAAGGCGCGCAGGTCGGTGATGCGGTCGTCCAGCGGGAACTGGTCCATCTTGAAGTCACCGGTGTGCAGGACCATCCCGGCACCGGTGCGGATGGCGACCGCGAGGCCGTCGGGGATGGAGTGGTTGACCGCCACGAACTCACAGCCGAAGGGCCCGAAGTCGCGCCGGTCCCCTTCCTTCACCCGCACCGTCGTGGGCTTGATGTGGTGCTCCTTGAGCTTGGCCTCAAGGAAGGCGAGCGTCAGCTTCGAGCCGATGACCGGGATGTCCCGGCGTTCTCGCAGGAGGTAGGGCACGCCGCCGATGTGGTCCTCGTGTCCGTGGGTGAGGACCACCCCGACGACATCGTGCAGACGGTCCCGGATCGAGGTGAAGTCGGGCAGGATCACGTCGACGCCGGGCTGGGTCTCCTCGGGGAACAGCACGCCGCAGTCGACGATCAGCAGTTTGCCGGCGTACTCGAAGACGGTCATGTTGCGGCCGATCTCTCCGAGACCGCCCAGGGCGACGACTCTCAGCCCTCCCGGGGCCAGAGGAGGGGCGGGCTTCAGATCAGGATGTGGATGGCTCATACGCTGACGCTACCGGAGAGTTGCGGGGATGATCCATTATGGGGCGGGACTCAGCCTGCCTCACGACCCACGCGAAGAGGGGGGGACGGCGCTCGGGACCAGCCACGTTGAAGCCGATCGTGAGGAAACGCTGGTGGATTCGCTCGCCGCTCTCCTGGACGAGGCTGCAGCGCAGTAGGCACTTCGACGGGCCGGCGAAGCTCGAATGGAAGCCCTTCACCCGCAGAGGACGTCATCGCCGCCACTCGCCACTGGGCGCAGGTCGGAATGGTTTTTCGTCCCGACCGAGAATCTGGACGCCCCCCGCCCTCGGGCTCAGGCGCCGCTGTCCCGTGAGGCCAGGTTGGTGTCGGCCGCGTTCCCATCGGCTGTCAGCTTCGCGAGCCGGCACCTCGCAACGAGTCGACGGGCGGTCGTCCGCGCGGACTGAGGTCGCGGAGCGCTCGGTCCGGCGGGGGAGGGCAGCACGCGGGACCAGGTGTCGGTGACGCCGCCGTTCCCTTCGGGGGTGTGCGCGACCGCCCCGCTGGGGCAGGCTGCGCGAAAGGCGAGACGCGTGGCGTCGGGGCGCACAGCCGGTGAACCGCATCCCTCGTCGTCATCGATGCCAGTCGCATGTCCGCAGCGGGGCGAGGTATGGATCAGGGAGGACTTGCATACCGTCCCGAGGCCGGGCCGTCAGGAATTCCGGGCGTTGAGCCTGCGGCGCAGTGTGGCGGCGAAGTCTTCGGCGGCCATGAGCTGAGCGCGCAGCGTCTCGCAGCGCGCGTCGGCCACTTTCCGGTAGGAGCCCAGCCGCTCATGCAGGCGCTCCCGCTCCTCGGCTGTAGGCGCGTCGTCGGCTGCGATGCGGTCGACGATCTCCAGAAGGTCCCGCATCTCCTCCAGTGAGAAGTCCAGCGGCTTCATACGACGGATCACCATCAGGCGGTCGACGTCCGTCTCGGTGTACAGGCGGAAACCTCCCTTGCTGCGGGCGGAGGGGATGACCAGGCCGACTTCCTCGTAGTGCCGGATCGTGCGCAGCGACAAGCCGGTCCGCTCAGCCACCTCACCGATCTGCATCTGCCGCTCTGCCATCTCCGCGCCTGCCTCCTCTATAAACCGGCTGCTCTTCGATCGTTCGAAGGGAACCAGCATACGTGTCCATAATCACATGATCCGCAGACGTGTTTACCTGCATTTCACAAGCCGCAACTCGCACTCTGCCTTGACGTCAGGGTACGATTTTCAGTGAGCCGAGACCGCTGGGCAGACCTCGCTGACGCTTGAGCCCCGGCCAGGGCCTCACGGCTTATCGGGCAATGATGCCCGACTGTCGGCCACGAAGGCTGCCGCCCGATCAGGCAGAGCCCTATCGGCGCCGGGCTGCCGGGATTCCGCCCCCTGTGTGGAGTCGAGAACGATGCGTGCGTGTCCAGACCGGTGGATGTGTGCGCCCGAACAGAAACGGTTGCATGTCTACACCGCTGTCCGCAGCTCCCAAGCTGCGTATGTCCAAGCCGGACTGGCTCGCTTCCCCGAAGGTCTTCCGCACCGAGGTGCTGGCCGGCCTCGTCGTTGCCCTGGCGTTGATCCCCGAGGCGATCTCCTTCTCGATCATCGCGGGCGTCGACCCGGCCATCGGCCTGTTCGCCTCCTTCACGATGGCCGTGGTCATCTCGATCGTGGGTGGCCGCAAGGCCATGATCTCCGCGGCCACCGGTGCCATGGCCCTGGTCATCGCACCGCTCAACCACGAGTACGGGCTCGGTTACCTGATCGCCGCCGTCATCCTCGGCGGCCTGATGCAGATGGCGATGGGCGCGCTCGGGGTGGCCAAGCTGATGCGGTTCGTCCCGCGCTCGGTGATGGTCGGCTTTGTCAACGCCCTCGCCATCCTGATCTTCATGGCGCAGGTGCCCGAGATGCGGGACGTCCCGTGGGCCGTCTACCCGCTGATCATCGGCGGTCTGGCCCTCATGGTGTTCTTCCCGAAGATCACCACGGTGATCCCGGCACCCCTGGTCGCCATCGTCACACTGACCGTGATCACCGTCGCCGCCGGCATCGCCGTCCCCAACGTCGGCGACAAGGGCGACCTCCCGTCCTCGCTGCCCGTCCCCGGTCTGCCCGATGTGCCGTTCACCATGGACACCCTCACCATCATCGCCCCGTACGCCTTCGCGTTCGCGCTGGTGGGGCTGATGGAGTCGCTGATGACCGCGAAGCTCGTCGACGACATCACCGACACCCACTCCAACAAGACCCGAGAGTCCATCGGCCAGGGCATCGCCAACATCGTCACCGGGTTCTTCGGCGGCATGGGCGGCTGCGCCATGATCGGCCAGACCATGATCAACGTGAAGACGTCCGGCGCCCGGACCCGCCTCTCCACCTTCCTCGCCGGTACCTTCCTGATGGTCCTGTGCATCGCGTTCGGCCCGATCGTGTCGGACATCCCGATGGCCGCTCTCGTCGCGGTGATGATCCTGGTCTCCTTCGCCACCTTCGACTGGCACTCCATCCAGCCCAAGACGCTCAAGCGGATGCCGGTCGGTGAGACGACCGTCATGGTCGTCACCGTCGCGGCGGTGGTGGCCACCCACAACCTCGCCATCGGTGTCGTTCTCGGCTGCATCACCGCGATGGTGATCTTCGCGAAGCGGGTCGCCCACATCGCCGAGGTCTCCGGGGTCGTCGACCCGGACGGCAACCAGGTCGTCTACGCGGTCACCGGGGAACTGTTCTTCGCCTCCTCCAACGACCTCGTCTACCAGTTCAACTACAAGGACGACCCCGACGACGTCGTCATCGACCTCTCCGGAACGCACATCTGGGACGCCTCCTCCGTCGCCGCCCTGGATGCCATCGAGACCAAGTACGCCCAGCGCGGCAAGAAGGTCACGATCATCGGCCTCAACAAGGCCAGTGCCGAGATGCACGGCAAGCTCGCCGGCCAGCTCACCGCCGGCCACTGAGAAGACCGATACAAGCCGCCCCTGACCGCCCCGGCAGCGGACCGCGTACGGGGGCGGCTTTGCCGTGCGAGGGCTTGCCCCGGGCGTGCGTCGTCCACAGATTGCGCGCCGGACTCCGTAACGCAGTCGGTACCGCCTTGGGGAAGGTGCTGCCGGTGTGCTCGCTTCCGCGCGACAGTTCGTGCGTGCGGCGCAGCAGCGGCCATCGACCCTCCGGCTGTGAGGTGGCGGAGAGTAATCGACTCTCTCGTTCCACGGATCACCTGCTCTACACGACGCGTACTCGAAGCATCCTGTTCGGCGAGCGTGATCGTCCCGTCGGACCGTTCGGTCCACACGTGCATCTGCGTGGCCAGATCGGTTGACTTGAGCCGCTGCGGGAGCTGATAGGTGTGTGAACTGGGTGTGCCTGTCGGCGCCTTCCGGTCACACAGGCGTTCCGATCGCGGAAGAGGCTGGCGCCAAGTGGCCAGTACGATGCCTCCTCGACGCTCGTACCGGTTCGGGGCGGCGGAACGGAGAGGGGGCCGCGCCATGGTTGACGGCACGGAGACGGCGAGCCCGGATGGACGCGGTCGCAGGCGCCAGGGCGAACTTGAGATGCAGGTGTTGTCGGTGCTCGGCTCGGCACCGGGCCCGGTGGCTGCCGCGTGGGTGCAGAAACAGCTCGGCGGCAATCTGGCGTACACCACGGTCATCACGATCCTGACCAGGCTGTACGCGAAGAAGGCGGTGGCCCGCACCAGGGCCGGCCGGTCCTTCGAGTGGACGCCGGTGGCGGACGGGGCCGGTCTGGTGGCCATGCGCATGCGCAAGCTGCTCGACAACCAGAAGGACCGCGATGCGGTGCTCTCCAGTTTCGTGTCCTCTCTGTCCTCACACGACGAGCAGCTCCTGCGCTCCCTCCTCAACGAAGCTGATGATCCGGAGCGTTGACCGATGGGCGTCTTCGTCTTCCTGCCCCTGATCCTGCCGCTGACCGCACTGCCGATCGCGCGGCTGGCTGAACAGCATTTGCATCCGCGCATCGCGGCGTTGTTGCTGACCTGGGTGGGGGCGATCCTCGCCGCATGCAGCACACTGTGCCTCGGGCTCCTAGTCGTGGTCGGTACGGCGCAGTTACCCGGCAACCCGCTGCCCGACAGCTGGTCCGATCCCGAGGTGCGAGAGGCGGTTCCGTACGACGAGGTGGCCGGGAAGGCGTCCATCGGCGCCCTTGCCCTCGTGGTCGTGGCGTGCACGCTGGCACTGCGACGGCACTACGGCTTCCGTGCCCGAGCTCATCGCACGCTCGCCGCGCATCCAGACGCTTCGCAGGTCGCCGTACTCGCCGACGAGGTGCCGTACGCGTACGCGCTGCCGGGCTCTCCGGGCCGGATCCTGGTCTCCACCGGCATGCTCTCCGGCCTGAGCCAGGCAGAGCGCCGCGCGCTGCTCGCCCACGAGCGCGCCCACCTTGCCGGACGGCACCACCGCCTTCTGCTCACGGTGCAGCTCTCCGGCTGCGCGAACCCGCTGCTGCGGCCGTTCCGTGCGGCGGTGGGATACAGCACGGAGCGTTGGGCCGACGAGGAAGCCGCCCGGGTTACCGGAGACCGCCGGACAACGGCACGCGCCGTCGGCAAGGCCGCGCTGATCTCCCGGCGCGCGGGGGTACCCGGCTTGGCCGCCTTCGCCGAGGCCGGTCCGGTACCGCGACGTATTGCCGCTCTGCTGGGACCGGTTCCGCCGACCGGTGGCTGGCCGCCGGCACTGACTGCGGCCGGTATGGCCGCCATCGTCGCCGCAGCCGGAACGGCCGCGTCGACCTTGTCCGCACTCAACGCGGCGATCGCCTTGTTCTTCGTTCTGCAATCCGCCACCTACGGATAATTCGGAGCATCCCACCACGGATGAGCTTCCCCTACGCGACTGTGGAGTTCACGCGCCGCGGGGAGCCGCGGTTGCAGAGGACGAGCGCGAAGTAAGGCAGTTGGCGGGCCTCAGGCCGTAGACCTCCTCGCCTCGATGGCCAAGGACCAGGAGGTCGACAAGGAGAAGGTGGCCGCGGGCTCCAAGGATCCGGTGTACGCCGCTACGGTGCGCGTACAGGGCAGGTCCTCAACGGCAGCGGGGTGCCCGGTCAGGTCGCGAAGGCCGCCGAAACACTGAGGGCGGCGGGCTACACCATCACCGGCACCGGATACGCGCGCGAATCAGCGGAGGAGACTGCGGTCATCCACCCGGAGGGCCTCGCAAGCCAGGCAGGAGTGCCCGCTTCCCGGCTGCTCGATGTCGCGACGAAGCCTGACATGGGCGTCACGGCCTGCCGTCACTCGCATCGTGGGTGCGGACTTCGCCGGCATTCGCCGACGCGCTCCGGCGGCCAGGAAAAAGAGGGGCGGGCCTGCGGCTGAGTGCCGCAGGCCCACCCTTCTCCGCACCCGGTGCGGAGCGTCAGCGCCGGGACTTGACCCGTTCGAGTGCGGCGACGCCAACAACGGCGAGGCCGATCTGGATCAGCCATTCGATCCGGTCGACGCTCTCGGAGTCCGCGACACCCAGTCCGGCCGCGATGGTGGTGCCCAGGAAGGCGGCGGCGATACCGATGAGGATGGTCCACAGGGTGCCGATGTGCTGTCGGCCCGACAGGACGAGGCGTCCCAACACGCCGATGATGGTGCCTGAGATCTCCGCGTCCGCTTCTCCGAGTACGCCGTGTGCGGGTGTGTGCCCTGTTCGCTAGAGGTCGAACTCATGGGGCGGCAGGTCCAGCGTGTAACAGGCTTCGCGGACGATGGCCTGCTCGTCCTTGTCGAAGTCGCCGTCGGCGCCGCCGATGACGATGCCGATCTGGATGACGGCGCGGGCCTCGGCGGGCTTCTTCTTCGCCTTGGCGATCTCCTGCAACACGCTGACCTTGCCGAAGGCGAAGTCGGCGGTCAGTTTGTTCAGGTTGTCGTCGAAGCGGCGCCGAAGATCGTCCGCGGCGAAGTTCTGCAGTACGTCGTTGGTGGCGATGAGCTGGGCCACCCGCTGCCGTTCCGCCGGGTCGATGGTGCCGTCGGCGGCGGCGACCAGGGCGCACATCGCCATGCTCGCATCGCGGAAGGAGCCGCTTTTGAGGTCGTTCTTCTTCGCCATGAGCTGCGTCTGCATCGTTGACGCGGACTCCTTGAAGCGATCCCACAGGGCCATAAGAACTCCATATGCGTCAGGAGGTGTCCGGGCCGGAAGGGGGCCGATCCAAACACCCACATTTCTTTACAGTCGCGTAGAAGCTATCAGGAGGCTGGTCAGCGCTTCAGCCCTCTTCACCCTCGTCGTCCCCTTCGAAGAAGTCGCCCACCTCGTCGACGACTTCGGCGGCCACCATGCCTCCGACAACGCCGACGGCCAGCCCTGCCGCGCCGACCGCGACCATGGTGCCCATGCCAGGTCCGGAGCGGTGGTGACTGTCGCCCTGGTGATGCTCGCCGTGCCCGTGCCCGTAATCGTGTGCGGCGTGGGATCCGTGAACCGCGTGTCCGGCCGCCAGTTGGCGTACCCAGCCGTCGACCTCGGCGCTCCAGTCGCGCTGCTCGACGTCCTGGTGGCTGACGGTGAAGCGGTTGACAGCGTCGTGACCGGAGGGAAAGAGGCCGCCCTTGTCGGCCTCCAGGACCACCTCCATGCCGCCCGGGTTGGCCAGGAAGGTGACCTCGACCTCCCGCATGGCGTGCGCGTACTGGGGAGCCGGCGCGAGCTCGACCTCTTGGTAGAAGGGCAGTTGCTGGCCCGTGCCGCCGATGTGTCCGTACTCCAGGTCTGCCGACTTGAAGCCGAAGCCGAGCTGCCCGAACGCCTCCAGGACCGCCTCCTGTGCGGGGAGCGGCCGGACGGTCAGCGGGTCCAGATCGCCCTTGTCCTTGCCGCCCGCCACTGACAGTTCGGTTCGTAGGCCCAGCACGACGCCGAGCGGCTGGCCGTGAAGTTCGGTGACCGGGGTCTCCCACGGAACCGTCACTGCGAACGGGATGGTGCGACGCTCGCCCTCTGCGAGGCGGAAGCCGCCTCCGACAGTGAAGCGCTCGAAGGAGACCGTCCCTTCGGCTTCGCCGTCCTCGTGCTCCGCCTCGACGCGGGCGACGAGCTCCAGGGTGATCTGCTCGATGTCGAAGTCGGCTTTCCCGCCGACGAGATGGACCTGCCCGTGCAGCGTCCCGCCGGGCTGGACCGGGCCGCCCTCCAGGGCCGTGTCCACCGTGGGGCCGCCTACGCCGAGCGACCCGAGCAGTTTCTTGAACACCATCGTGGCGTTCTCTCCTTCGGAGTACGTGGAGGTTCGGGGAAGTGGGTTGCCGTGCCCTCGATGTGCGGCAACCCATCGGTCGTGCCTACTTGGCCGCCGTGTCCAGTGTCGCCAGGGCCTGTGCCCAGCGGACGTACTTCAGCTCGGCGAGGTCGCGGACGGTCTTGATGCCGAACGCCTCCTGCAGCAGCTCGCCGTCACGGTCCGAGACCCCCTTCAGGGCGCCGACGGGAGCAGCGAGCACCTCCGGCAGACTCTTGTCCGCCCATGCCTTGTCCAGCACCTTGTCCAGGTCGATCGATGCCATGAAGTCCTCCTCAGGAGTGGATGATTGGCGGGTCCGGCTCGCAATATCTACACGCATGTAGAAGCATAGGGGGTGGTCGGCCCCGCCGACCGCATACCGCTGCGGCTCACGGGAAATGTCCGAAACAGGTCTGCGAGGAAACGAAACACCATGTCCGATCGGACGGCCGTGCGTCTGCGGCACGGGCTCGCCCACCGCAGTCGCCGCATCGTGGACTCCAGCGCCTTCTCCAGCGCCGTCTTCTGTCTCATCGCGGCCAACGCCGTCCTGCTCGGAATCGAGACGTACAGCGGCGTCGTGCATCAATGGCACGGTGCCCTCAAGGCTGCGGAGAACTTCTTCCTCGCCGCCTTCACCGCGGAGATACTTCTGCGGGCAGCCGCCCATGCCGATCGACCCGGGGGCTTCTTCCGTGACCCCTGGAATGTGTTCGACCTGCTCGTCGTGGCCCTGGCCTTCATGCCGTTCGCCCGTGAGAACGCCACCGTGCTGCGGCTCCTGCGCCTGGCGCGCGTACTGCGTGCGGCGCGTTTCCTGCCGCAGTTGCGGATCGTGATCGTCGCCGTCGGCAAGAGCCTGCCCGGCACCCTGAGCTTCGCCCTCGTCGGGGCGCTCCTGCTGTACGTGTACGCCATGGTCGGCTGGGTGTTCTTCGCCGACCAAGACCCCGAGCACTACGGGTCACTCGGCCGCGCGGCCCTCACGCTCTTCCTCCTCATGACCCTCGACGGATTAGGTGACGCCGTACGCGGCGGCCTGGAGATCTCCCGCTGGACCGTCTTCTACTTCGGCTCGTTCGTCCTGCTCGGCTCTTTTGTGCTGGTCAACCTCCTCATCGGAGTCGTGATCAATTCCCTGGAGGAAGCCCGGGAGCTGGAGATGGAGCGGGAGAGGAGCGTGCCGGGGCGGCAGCCGCGAGTGGACAACCCGGTAGAGGCTCTGCGGGCACAGCTCGCCGCAGCACGCCAAGCCCTGGACGACGTGGAATCCGGCCTGGCGGCGCCATCGGGATCTTGTGAGTGCCAGGGTGCTGGGCAGGCGGCGCGTGCGGGAGTGTGAAGCTCCGGAGGCGCGCAAAATACTCCAGGGCGGAGCCATCCAGCATTCACTTTACTATCCCTTTACTATGAGGTTGGGGACACTGATACCTCAGCAGTTCCACCGAACCGAACCGAGCAGAGAAGGAGTGAGCGACCCGTTATGGGCGAGCCTCCCAGTACGAACCGTGCCACCACCTGCGCACACTGTGTGCGCCGGGGAGCGGAGGTGGCACGGTGACCGAAGTGCTTCTGCTGTTCCTGGCCCTGGCTCTCACCCTCGCGTGTGCGCTCTTCGTCGCCGCTGAATTCTCGCTGACCACCGTGGAGCGCGGTGAGTTGGAGCGGGCGGCCGAGGCGGAGGAGCGGGGCGCCGAGAGCGCCCTCAAAGCGGTTCGCAAGCTGACGGTCCAGCTGTCCGGCGCCCAGCTCGGGATCACCGTCACCTCGCTGGTGATCGGCATGCTCGCCGAGCCGTCGCTCGCGGCCCTGCTGCGCGGTCCGCTCGAAGCCGTGGGGCTCGGCGCCGCTGCGTCGTCCACGGCAACAGTGCTGGGCGTCGCCATCTCCACGGTCGTGCTCATGGTCGTGGGCGAGCTGGTGCCCAAGAACTGGGCGATCTCGCGCCCGATGGCCGTTGCCAAGGTGGTGGCCGGTCCGCAGCGCGGTTTCACCGCCGCCTTCGGCCCTCTCATCCACCAGCTGAACAGCACCGCGAACCGGATCGTGCGACGCTTCGGACTGGAGCCGGCCGAGGAACTGCTCTCCGTCCGCACCCCCGCCGAGCTGGCCTCGCTGGCCCGGCACTCGGCTGCCGAGGGCGGGATCGAGGCGGACTCCGCCGAACTGTTCGTCCGCACTCTGCACCTGTCCGAGCTGACCGCCCAGAACGTCATGACCCCGCGCGTCGACGTGCGCGCCTTGGAAGTCCACGCCACGGCGGCCGACGCGGCGAATCTGACGTACGCCACCGGGCTCTCCCGCTTTCCGGTCTACCGCGACAGCCTCGACGCGATCATCGGCACCGTCCACATCCGCGACGTCCTCGCCCTCGACCCAGGAGAACGACCGGTCACGCCGATCACCGAGCTGGCGACCACGCCGCTGCGGGTCCCCGACTCCCTGCCTGCCGACCGCCTCCTGGAGCGGATGCGCGAGCACCGCACGATGGCGGTGGTCATCGACGAGTACGGCGGCACGGCCGGTGTCGCGACCGTGGAGGACATCGTCGAGGAAGTCGTCGGCGAGGTCCGCGACGAGCACGACCCCGCACAGCCCCCCGGCCTCCTCCCCGCCCCGCCCACACCGGACGGCCGCGCCGGCTGGGAGGCCGACGGCGGCGTACGGATCGACGAACTCGCCCGCATCGGCCTGACCGCCCCCGTGGGGCCTTACGAGACCGTGGCCGGGCTGATCGCCACCCATCTCGCGCGCATCCCCGTCGAAGGTGACGCGGTCGCCTTCGGCGGCTGGCAGCTGGACGTTCTCGACGTCGAGCGCCACCGGGTCGACCGGGTGCACATCACCGAGCCCGGACCCGCCCCCGGCCCGCAGCGGAACTCTGAGGAGACGACCCGATGACCGTGATCCAGCTGGCCATCGGCGCTCTGATGATCTTGATCAACGCCTTCTTCGTCGGCGCCGAGTTCTCCCTTATCTCCGTACGCCGCAGTCAGATCGAGCCGCAGGCCCGCGCGGGCCACAAGCGCGCCCGCCTGACCCTGTGGGGGCTGCAGCACATCTCCCCGATGATGGCCACGGCCCAGCTCGGTATCACCGCCACCTCGCTGGTCCTGGGCGCGGTCGCCGAGCCCGCCATCGCCCGTCTGCTGGAGCCGGGCTTCGACGCCGTCCACGTCCCGCACGGCCTGGTCCACCCGATCGCCTTCGTGATCGCGCTGAGCCTGGCGACGTATCTGCACATGCTGATCGGTGAGATGGTGCCCAAGAACATCGCGCTTGCCGCCCCGGTCAGGACCGCCTTGCTGCTCGGCCCGCCGCTGGTCGCCCTCACCCGCGCGCTGCGCCCGGTCATCTTCTCCATCAATGCCTTCGCCAACGTCTTGCTGAAACTGCTGAAGGTCGAGCCGAGGGACGAGGTCGCCTCCGTCTTCACCGACGACGAGCTCGCCCGTATGGTCCGTGACTCCAGTGCGGCGGGGCTTCTGTCGCCGCAGGACGGCGAGCGGCTGCGTGACGCGCTGGAGCTGGGTACGCGGCCGGTGGGCGAGATCTTCGTCCCCGCGCCGAAGATGGTCACTGCCGACCACATGATCACCCCGGCCGAGCTGGAGCGCACCGCCGCTGGGACCGGATTCTCCCGTTTCCCGGTCACCGGGCCCACCGGTACCGTCATGGGCTACCTCCACATCAAGGACACCCTCGGCGTCATGGACCGCGACCAGCCCTTCCCGCGCTCCGCCGTGCATGCGGTGAACCGCGTCAGTATCGACACGCCCCTGGACGACACGCTCACCGCCCTGCGCGCCTCCGGCAGCCACCTCGCCGCGGTCACGGGGGACACGGGCAGAGTCCTGGGTTTCGTCACCATGGAAGACGTACTGGGAGAACTCGTCGGCCCGGCCGCCTGACGGGCCGACGCAGCCCCGCCACAGATCCCCCTGATACTCGGGCCACGGGACTTCGGTCCCGGCAGACCCGTAGTCCTCATCCACCGCCTCTGAAGGAGCACGTCTTGTCCGCCAGTCCGACGGACCCCGACGGTCCGGTAACCCATACCCGGGTTGTCCGATGAATGCCGTACTCGGCCTGCTGGCCGTCCTCGTCCTGACCGCAGGCACCGGCTATTTCGTCGCGCAGGAATTCGCGTACGTCGCAGCCGACCGGCTGGCGCTCGCCCGCGAGGCGAAAGCGGGTGACAAGCGCGCGGAGCGCGCCGTGAAGGTGCTCGAACGGCTCTCGTTCATGCTCTCGGGCGCCCAGCTGGGCATCACCGTCACCGGCCTTGTCGTCGGCTTCCTCGCCGAGCCGTCCGTCTCCGCGCTGCTGCGGCCCGCGCTGACCGGCACCGGCCTCTCCGACGGCGCGGTCTCCGCGGTCTCGGTGACGCTCGCCTTCGTCATGGCCACCGTCGTGCAGATGGTGCTGGGCGAACTGGCACCCAAGAACCTGGCCCTGGCCGTCCCCGAGCGGCTCGCCAAGTCGCTGTCGGCCTCCACCCTCGCGTACCTCAAGGTCGTCGGCCCGGTGGTGCACCTCTTCGACGCAACAGCCAACAAGCTGCTGCGAAAAGTCGGCATCGAGCCCGTCGAAGAGCTCCATCACGGCGCGACCCTGGAAGAACTCAGCCACCTGATCGGCGAGTCCCACGAACAGGGCCAGCTGCCTCGCGCCAACGCCGAACTCCTCGACCACGCACTGGAGTTCTCCGAACGCACCCTGGACGAGGTCATGGTGCCGAGCGTCGAGGTGGCATACGTACGCGCCGACGCACCCGCCACCGAGGTCGTGCGGCTGATCGCCGAGCACGGCCACTCCAACTACCCCGTCACCGGCGAGCGCCACGACGACATCACAGGCGTCATCGGCGTACGCGAACTGATGCGCCTGCCGGCCGACCGTTTCGAGCACATCACCGCCGGTGAACTGGCCCGGCGCCCTCTGCTGCTTCCCGACACGCTGCCGCTGCCCGGCGCCGTCGAGCAGATGCAGGAGCACAAGCAGGAATTCGCGGTCGTCCTCAACGAGCACGGCGGCTTCGCCGGGATCGTCACCTTCGAGGACATCGCCGAGGAGCTGGTCGGTGAGATCACCGACGAGTCCGACCAAGTGATCGAGATCGCGGCCGCGGACGGAAACGGGTGGCTGGTCGACGCCGGCCGCCGCCTCGACGAGATCGCCGAAGCCACCGGCATCGAACTCCCGGAGGAAGAGGACTACGACACCGCCGCCGGCCTCATCGTGGACCGGCTCGGCCGCTTCCCGGCCATCGGCGACCGCCTCACCGTCGGCAACATCCTCATCGAGGTCCGCACCCTCGACCGCCATGTCCCCGACCGCATCCGCCTGGAGCGCCCGCCGGGCACCGACCAGGACGCGGGTCCCCGCACCGTCACTGCCGACGAGGAGCCGACCGCATGAGCTTCCCCCTGGCCCTCGCGATCACCCTTCTCCTGCTGATCGGCAGCGGCTTCTTCGTCGCGGCCGAGTTCGCCCTGGTGGCCGCCAAGCGTCACCGCATGGAACGCGCCGCCGCCCAGGGCCAACGCGGCGCCAAATCGGCGCTCGCCGGGATGCGCGAACTGTCCCTGATGCTCGCCGGTGCCCAGTTGGGCATCACCATCTGCACCCTGGGCCTGGGATCGATCTCCAAGCCCGCCATCTCGCACGAGATCGACCCACTCCTGGAGAAGCTCGGCCTGCCCAGCGCACTGAGCTACGGCATCGCCTTCGCCGTCGCGATGACCGTGGTGGTCTTCCTGCACATGGTGCTGGGTGAGATGGCACCCAAGTCCTGGGCCATCGCCCACCCCGAGCGCTCCGCCATGCTCCTCGCGCCGCCGTTCCGCGCCGTGATCCGTCTCGTGCGCCCGCTGATCTGGGTGCTCAACAGGGTCAGCAACGCGCTCGTACGGCTGTGCCGCGTCACTCCCCGCGACGAGCTCACCTCCGTACACAACCGTGAGCAACTCGCGCACCTGGTCGAGGAGTCCGAGCGCCTCGGCCTGATCAGCGAGGCCGACTCCGGCCTGATCTCCCGCTCCCTGAGCGAACCGCAGACCCCTGTGGCACAACTCCAGGTGCCCGCTGCCCGGATCAGCTACATCGAAGGCGACGCCGACACGAGCGCGGTCCTCGCGGCTACGGCAGCGGCCGACCACACCCGGCTGCTCGTACGGGACGGCGAAACGGTCCTCGGCTCGCTACACGCCCGCGACGCCTTGGTCGCCCGCGCCCAGGGCAGAAACCTGACAGCCCGAGCACTGGCACGCCCCGTCCCGGAACTGGCTCCGAGCCACACCGTCGCCCACGCCGTCGAGCAACTCCAGCACCGTAGGGCCTCCCTCGCCGTCGTACGCGACACAGAGGGCCGACTGACCGGCCTGATCAGCCTCGACGACCTCATTATCCGGCTGATGGGAGCACAGAAGGGGTGACATTCGGCGGCCGACTTCTCCGCTCGCGCCCGCCCCGAGGCCGCGGCTGCTTCGAGGCGGTGCGCACCGGCGTGCCGAAAGGCATGTCGAGGAACCGGCTCGGTGAACTGATCATGTGACGCTCACACCCTGTTTGCGGCCCTGTCGATGCATAGGGCCAGGGAGCCTTTGGCTTCGCCCTCAGCCGGGGCGATATCGCCTTACTCCGTCACTGAATATGACAAGTCGCCCTGTCGGTGACGGTGCCTCTGAGGCGTATGGGCGTTTTCCCCGCGTCGGAGAAGAGGCGTCCTCTCTGTGGTGGCCGAGGTGAGTCGTGGACCGTATGGCAGCAGCCGACGGTCTCGCGTCACAGCGGGATGCAGCCTGCTCCACCCGGCCGCCGACCCTGACCGAAGCGGCGGAGTCAGTCACCGGACGGTCAGGTGTCCAGCCGGCGCCAAGGTGGTCAGGCCCGGCGGGTGGGCGCCACGGCAGTGGGCGACACGGGGGTCCTGGCGGCTTCCGCCCGCCAGGCGTCGGCCAGTTCGGCGGGAAAGCGTCGGCCACTACGGGTGAGTACGACGCCGGAGGAGAGCTCGACCTCGTCGCCTGGACGGAAGGGACGGTCGGTCTGCGGGGGCAGCTTCTCCCAGGGGCCGAACGCACCCTGCTTGCGGGCGCGGCGCATGCGGGTCCCGTAGGTGCTGATGTCACGGATCAGGACTGCGCCGCTCCGGGCGGAGACGGCCACATGACTGCGGCTGACCTGCTGGGCGACCTGCGGGGGCAGCAGGCTGTGCAGGGCGATTCCCACCTGCCCCGGCAGCCGGCCGACGTGCGCCTCGGAGCCCTCGTCGAGGGTGTACCGGGCCAAGCAGGTGCCGTTGATGACGGCCTTGAGCTGGGTGGTGCCCAGGCGCGGTCCTTCAGCCACCAGAGGCGTGCCGTGAAGCTCGCAGGTGGGAACGCCGCGCCGCATACGGGGCAGCAGGATCCGTTCGCCCTTGCGGATGTCGTAGAGGGTGCACCGGAGTTCCGGGCAGCGCCACGTCCGCATGATCACTTCTGCCAGCGGCGTCCGGGAGGGGCCGAGGAGACCCTGCTTCTTCAGTGCGGACAGTTCCATCCTGCGCGAGATCTCCGCCGCCGAGCGCACGCCCATATCCATCGCCACGAGGGCGACGGACCCGTCGGGGCGGGCTTGCGGTTTGAGGAACTGCCAGGTGTTGCCCTGGATCCACGGGTGCTCCAGGCGGTGGTCGACATACCGGTCGCCGGTGATGACCGGCAACGAGGTCATGCGGGCCAGCTCGAGGACGCGCTCATCGGCGTCGTCGACCTCCTCGACCAGCCCGTCGACCACCCAGCCGCGCAGTCGCCGGACTTCGGCCTGATCACCGAACTCGCGGTGCCCGCCCAGCAGGCTGGTGTCGGCGACCAGGTAGACGGAGACGTCCGGATCCCCTGTGAGCTCCATCAGGGCCCTCAGGACCAGACCCAGGCGGCGCAGGGACCGCGGGCCGCGTCCGCCGATGGAGGAGGTGTCGCGTACGACGTTGGAGAGCTCCACGAGATAGTCGGCCCGCTCCGCCGAAGCGGCCAGATGATGTTCCACGGACACCTCGCTGTCTGTCGGCAGGGGCGTCACTTTATGGGTGCCCGGCGACATCCGCCATCAGGACGAACTCGCGCGACTCCACGAAACTCCCCGAACCTCGCCTCTTCTCCCGACTTCCCCGGACGCCTATCAGGGACGCGGACCCGTCGGTACGATCATCGTATTGACGGAGAGGGTCGGAAACCTTGAACAGCGCTGAGAACGTGGGTCAGTTGAGCCCGCTGGGCCCCGAAGACCCGCGTGAGGTGGCCGGTTACCGCCTGCTCGCCAGGATCGGTGAGGGCGGCATGGGGCGCGTCTATCTCTCCCGCACGCGAGGCAACCAGCCGGTCGCCCTGAAGGTGATCCGCCGTGAGTACGCCCAGGACGAGGAGTTCCGCCGCCGCTTCGAGCAGGAGGCGACCTCCGCCCGCAGGGTGCGGGGCTACCACATCGTCCCCGTCGTCGACCATGACACCACCGGCCCGCAGCCGTGGCTGGCCACCACGTACGTCCCCGGCCTCGCCCTGGACCAGCTCCTCACCGGGCATGGGACGCTCCCGCTGACCACGGTGCTGCAGCTGACCGGCTGTGCGGCGGAGGCGCTGCACGCCGTGCACAAAGCCGGAGTGATCCACCGTGACATGAAGCCGAGCAACATCCTCATCGGCTCCGAAGGCCCCTGGATCATTGACTTCGGCATCGCCCGGGCCGCCGACGCCACCCAGCTCACCCGCAGCGGAGGGCTCATCGGCACCCCTCAGTTCATGTCCCCGGAACACGCCGGCGGCCAAGACCTCACACCGGCGACCGACGTCTTCTCGCTCGGCCTGATCGCCGCCGTCGCCGCGACCGGCCGCCACCCTTACGGCGATGCCGGAGCCATCACCCTGGCCACCAAGATCGCCAACAGCGAGTCCCGGCCGCCGGACCTGACGGCGTACCCAGAACCGCTGCGTGCCGTCCTGGAGCGCACGCTGGCCGCCGACGCGACCGCCCGCCCCACCCCCTCCGAACTGGCGGAACTGTGCCAGGAGCTGAGCGGGCGGCCGTCGCGTGACTTCGTCGGCTGGCTGCCCGCGCCCGTCGCGGCGGACATCGCCCGCCGGGAGGAAGCCGCCCGGCAGCAGGCCGAGACCGATTCCGGACCGCGTTCCGGCGCCGTGGCGAGTGCTGAGACCGTGCCCCCACCGCCCGTCGCGTCAGGCGCAGCTGTGCCCACCGGTGCCGCGGCACCGGCCGACGCCGCACCGCCGGTCGGCGTGGCATCGGGCGGATACACACCCACCCACGCCTCCCGGCCCGGTGAGCACCCGCAATACGGCCGGGTACAGCCGCCGTCGGCCGGATCCCCTGTCCCGTTCCCGCAGGGAGCACCACCCCCCACCGGCCCCCCTACGGCCCCGTCAGCGGCCCGGAGCCGTACCCCGTTGACGGTCGGCGCGGCCGTGCTGGCCCTGGCGGTGGCGGCGACCACCGTCTGGGTCCTCACCCAGGGTGACGACACGGACAACGCCCGGGGCCGCGGCGGACAACCAGCCTCGTCGCCCACCGCCGGTACCCCGGCCCCCGGGGGCACCCCGCCGGGCACCGGCGTATCGCCCACCGGGAACGCGGCGCCGAACGGCTACACGGAGATCTTCAGGGACAAACCGCTCACCTTGCGCGCCCAGTTCACCTCCAACCGCATCTCTTACACCAACGTCGACCTGGACAAACCGAAGATCGACCCGAACGCCCTCAGCGAGGGGAAGGGAAACGAGCTGCAGTACGAGGAGTTCGGCGGCACCTACACCCTGCGCTTTCTGACGACCATGGGAAAAAGTGCGGGCACCACCTCCCAGGAGTGTGCCGAGGGCGCGGCGGCCGACGCGCTGCCCTCCGAGCTCGGCGGCGAGGCACAGGGCGAACAGCTGACCCCGGGCACGGTGCTGTGCACCGTCACCGATGAGGGCAATCTCGCGATGCTCACCATCAAGCACGTCGTCGTCCAGAGGGATGAGAGCGCGGGTTTCAAGGCACGCGACTACGTCACCGAACTGACGCTCTGGAAGGCGCCCTGACCCGCCCGTCGCGGAAAGCGTCCTCGTCCCGTCGTACCAACTCGTCCTGCGCGGGAGTCACCGTTCAGGGCTACCCGCCGCTGAACCGACCGGACCACGGTCGGCACACCTCGCGCCGCCGTCGTACAAGGGGAACAGCCCCGGGGCGCCGCGGTGGACAACCAACAGCGTGTTCACGCGGGGCGGGCATCGCAACCGTGAGGAGACGCGCGCTGGTGTTAGCCCGAGCGGTGTGCATGGGGCCACCAGCTCGGCGATGCTGCGGTGCGTCCCCTGGACCGGTGGCCATCGGACAGGCCATGTTGCTGGCAGCCACCTGATCAGCTCGGTACCGACCGGAGGTGTAGGGGTGGTCTGCACACCCGATGCGAGTGGCCCTCGGCGAGGAGGGTGGCCTACCCCAGCGGCGACGCGGCCCTTGAGTGGACCTCGACAGCGGCTGGTGCCGTGCGTCTCACCCGGCTCGACCTCCGAGGAGGTCCGGGCCGCGGCTCCGGCGCGGCGCCCGTCCCCGCTTCCCGTTCGCACCTGCTGTGTGACAAGGAGCAGAGCGTCCGCATCGAGTCCGTCGAGGACCGCCCGGCCCGGGTCGCCGACCCCGCCGTCGGCCGGGTCGTACACGATGATGCCGCCCCCGGTTCCAGCGTGACCGTATGGCGGGGCGCCGACGGTACGCCGCCCTGATCGAAGACCGACCGGCCTCCGGCAGACCGGAAGCCGCACAGTTGCCCGCCCCTGCGAAAGGAGCCGACCATGTCGACCGTAGGAGACAAGGGCCCCAGGCCTGACGCGGACGAGCCGCAGGCCGATCCCGGTGCGGAAGGGACGAGCTCGCTCAAACCGTTGGTCTTCTTCGGCTCCGCGACGCTCATCCTGGCCATCTCGATCTGGGCGATCATCACCCCCTCGGGTGCCGAGGAGGTCATCGGCGTGGTGGTCGACAGGATCTCCGGCTGGTTCGGCTGGTACTACTTCCTCGCCGCGACCCTGTATCTCGTGTTCGTCGTCTTCATCGGGTTGTCGAAGTACGGCACGATCAAGCTCGGTCCCAAGCACTACAAACCGGATTACGGGCTCTTCGCCTGGGCCGCGATGTTGTTCGCGGCGGGCATCGGCATCGACTTGATGTTCTTCTCCGTCGCCGGCCCGGTGAGCCACTACCTGGTGCCACCGGAAGGGGACCCCGAGTCGCTGGAGGCGGCCCAGCAGGCCGTGGTGTGGACGCTGTTCCACTACGGCATCACCGGCTGGGCCATGTACGCGCTGATGGGTATGGCGCTCGGCTACTTCGCCTTCCGTCACAAGTTGCCGCTCGCCATCCGCTCCGCGATCTACCCGATCATCGGCCGTCGGATCCACGGCAGGATCGGTGACGCCGTCGACCTGGCGGCCATCATCGGTACGGTCTTCGGGATCTCCGTGTCTCTCGGCATCGGCGTGGTGCAGCTGAACTACGGGCTCAAGGTCCTCTTCGGCGTCCCGGAGGGTCTGCCCGCACAGATCGGGCTCATCGCCGTCGCGGTGGTGATGGCCACCGTTTCGGCGGCTGCCGGGGTCGACAAGGGCATCCGCCGACTGTCGCAGCTCAACGTGCTCCTCGCGGTGCTGCTGATGCTGTACATCCTGGTCGTCGGCGAACCGTTCCGGCTACTCAACGCGCTGGTTCAGAACATCGGCGACTACCTCAGCGGATTTCCGTCGATGACACTGAACACCTTCGCCTACGATCAGCCGACCGAATGGCTGGACGCCTGGACGCTGTTCTTCTGGGCCTGGTGGATCGCCTGGGCGCCGTTCGTGGGTCTGTTCCTCGCTCGGATCTCGCGAGGCCGCACACTGCGCCAGTTCGTCGCCGCGACCCTGATCATCCCGTTCCTCTTCACCGGCCTCTTCCTGGCCGTCTTCGGCAACAGCGCACTGTTCGTGGTGCGCGACGGCAACTCCGCTTTCGGGGAGACCGCGCTCAACTCCCCCGAGCAGGCCTTCTACGGATTGCTGGACCAATACCCCGGGGCGATGTTCAGTGCAGGACTCGCGACCTTCGTCGGGCTGCTCCTGTACGTCACCTCCGCCGACTCCGGAGCCCTGGTCATGGGCAACCTCAGCTCGCACCTCCCCACACCTGTGACCGACGCGCGGACCTGGCTCCGCGTCTTCTGGGCGGTGGCGACGGGCCTGCTCACACTCGCCATGCTCCTGGTGGGCGGCGTGCAGGCCCTCACCGACGCCACGATCATCATGGGGTTGCCCTTCTCGTTCGTGATGTTCCTGATCATGGCGGGGCTCTACCTGGCGCTGCGCTCCGAGCGGATGCGTGAGGAGGCACTCACCACCACCCTGCCGGGGTCGCTCTCCGGACGGACCACGCAGCAGGGGCCTACGGGGGCGCGGAACTGGCGCCAGAGGCTGTCGCGGGCGATGTCCTTCCCCGGCAGACGGGCAGCCGCCAGATTCGTGGAGGACGTCTGCCGCCCGGCGTTCGAGGAAGTCGTCCAAGAACTGCGTGAGCAAGGGGCGGATGCGCAGATCCTGTCCGGCACCGTCGAAGAGAACGGCCTCTCATACGTCGGCCTCGCCGTGCCGATCGGCCCGAAGGACCAGTTCATCTATCGGGCCTGGCCCGTCGAACGGCCCACCCCGGGTTTCGCCACCCGGTCGGTGAGCACCCACGACACCTATGTGCGCTTCGAGGTCCAACTGGCCGAGGGCAACCAGGGGTACGACGTCATGGGCTACACCAGGGAACAACTCATCGGTGACACCCTCGACCAGTACGAGCGACACATGGAGTTCCTGCGGCTGCACCACGAGGCCACAGCAGGGTCGGCTTTCCCCGGTCACCGCCCCGACGCCCCGGACGCGGACCAGCCGGAGTAGCAGTCGCGCCTCGGCCGAAGCCGGAGTGGGTGTCTTCGCCGTGTACAGCTGCGGTGCGATGAGCCGGGCCCCCGACCGCCTCGGCCAGGGCCTGCGGCGTACGTCACCGAAGCGTAAGCCCTGCGGCATCCGCGGGGCGGGCAGGTCGGATCTAGAGTCACTCCCATCCCGATCGCCCAGGAGTCCTCCATGCGTACCCGCTCCGTTCTTCCCGCCGCCCTTGCCGCCGCTCTGCTCGCCCTCGCGGGATGCGGTGCGAACAGCGGCACCGACAACGCGACGGCGGACACACGGTCCTCCGGCTCCTCGCCCACCGGCCTGCCGCCGGCCTCCCCGGGCGCCGGAAGCGAGGAGGCCGCCAAGCCCGAGGTGCCGCGGCCGCTGCGGTTCACCGCGACCACGGTGGACGGCGAGCACTTCGACGCCAGCAGCCTGGCGGGCAGGCCGACCGTGCTGTGGTTCTGGGCGCCCTGGTGCCCCAAGTGCAAGGCCCAGGCCACGGCGACCAGCAAGGTCGCCGCTGACTACGCGGGCCGGGCCCACGTCGTCGGTGTGGCGGGCCTGGACAGGAACAAGGCCATGAAGGACTTCGTCGCCGACACGCGGACCAGTGGCTTTCCGCACCTGTCCGACGAGAACGGCGAGGTCTGGAAGCGCTTCGAGGTCACGGAGCAGAGCCGCTACGTCATCCTCGACAAGGGCGGGAAGACCGTCTACGAGGGCGTCCTGCCCAAAGGCGAAGGGCTGGCCGAGAAGGTCGCCGGGCTGGTCGGCTGACCCGCGATGTCCGACCTCCCGCTCGCCCTCGCGCTCACCGCGGGCGTTCTCGCCGCCGTCAACCCCTGTGGCTTCGCCCTGCTCCCCGCCTACCTGTCCCTCCTCGTCCTCGGCGACGACAGTCCCACTCGCGGTGTCGCCATAACCCGGGCCCTAGTTGCGACCGCCTCGATCACCGTCGGTTTCACCGCCCTGTTCGGCATATTCGGCCTGGCCGTCCAGCCTGTGGCCGGCCAGGTCCAGGAACACCTGCCGTGGTTCACCGTCACCTTCGGCGTTCTCATGGCCGTCGCCGGTGGCTGGTTGCTGACCGGCCGCCAACTGCCCGTCATGTTGCCGAGAGTCCGACGGGCCCCCGCCGTGACCCGGTCCATCCCCTCGATGGCCCTGTTCGGCATGGCCTACGCCACCGCGTCCCTGGGCTGCACCATCGCCCCGTTCCTCGCCATCGTCGTCTCCGCCTTCCGCAGCGGCTCCACCGCCGAGGGGGCCGTCCTCTTCGCCGCGTACGCGGGCGGTATGGGACTCATCGTCGGCGTCGCGTCCCTGACCGTAGCCCTCACCCGCAGCACAGCCGTCGGCCAACTGCGCCGGGTCGGTGCCCTCGCACCGCGCATCGGCGGC
The DNA here is from genome assembly GCF_001905595.1 of Streptomyces sp. CB00316. Lineage (GTDB taxonomy): Bacteria > Actinomycetota > Actinomycetes > Streptomycetales > Streptomycetaceae > Streptomyces. Next base: position 664,093 of record NZ_LIXI01000001.1, read on the forward strand.
GGACTCCTCCTCCTCGTCGGGGCGTACGTCGCCTACTACGGCTGGTACGAGATCCGCGTCCAGCGCGACCCCGCCGTCACCGACCCCGTCATCGACACCGCCGGAGCCGCTCAGCGCGCCCTCGCCGACGCACTGGACTCCGTCGGCCCCACCGTCCTGGCCACCCTTCTGGCCGTGCTCCTCCTGACAGCCTGGGCGATCCGCCGCAGGCGAGCGCAGACGGAGGACCGGTCGACGGACGCATCCAGCCACAAGAGCTGACGCGGCGGAGACTCGCTGCGACGCCCGGCGACATTCCCCGCCGACCCGGTCGGTCTGGGCGCGGACCGGCGGGTGCGCGCGCACGCGGTCCCCGCGGTCGGGTCTACGGTGACCCGTCGAAAGCAGGGCGGCGAATGTGACGCCGAAAGCGTTCGAGCCCTCCAGCGCTTGGTCGGTGTGCGCAGTCTTCGTGTCATCTGTGGGCCCTGTCAGGGTGGTTTGGGGCACTTTCCGCGCTAACGTTCCATCAGTTTGATCCGCAGCGCTATGAGGGGATCCGAGGACTGCAAATGGCAGAGCAGCCACGTGAGCAATGGGCCACCCGCACCGGCTTTCTGCTGGCCGCCATCGGCTCGGCCGTCGGGCTCGGCAATATCTGGCGGTTTCCCGCCATCGCCTACGAGAACGGTGGTGGCGCCTTCCTGCTGCCGTACCTCATCGCGCTCCTCTCGGCGGGCATTCCGCTGTTGATCATGGAGTACGCCATCGGGCGCAAGTACCGTCTGTCGCCCCCCGCCGCTCTGCGCAGGATGGCCCGGCCGGCAGAGGTCATCGGATGGTGGCAGGTGGCGATCTCCTTCGTGATCGCCACCTACTACGCCGTCATCATCGCCTGGGCCGTGCGGTACGTGGGGTTCTCGGTGGGCCGGCAGTGGGGCGACGACCCGGAGGCGTTCCTCTTCGGCGACTTCCTGCGGGCCCCTGAGACCCCGGGCTTCCTGGACGGCTTCGTACCAGGGGTGTTCTGGCCGCTCATCGCCGTGTGGGCGGTCGTGCTGGTCGTCCTGGCGTTCGGTATCCGGCGAGGTATCGAGCGTGCCAACAAGATCTTCATTCCGTTGCTCTTCGTCCTGTTCGCCGCGCTGGTGATCCGGGCGCTCACGCTGGACGGAGCGGCCACAGGTCTCGACGCCCTCTTCGCGCCGAACTGGTCGGAACTCGGCAGCGGCAGCGTCTGGGTCGCTGCCTACGGGCAGATCTTCTTCTCCCTGTCCATCGGCTTCGGAATCATGGTCACGTACGCGTCGTACCTGGGCCGCCGGGCCGATCTGACGGGTTCCGCGATGGTGGCGGGGTTCGCCAACAGCTCGTTCGAGATCCTGGCGGGTATCGGGGTCTTCGCGACTCTGGGCTATCTGGCGACCGCCTCGGGGGTCGGCGTCGACGAAGTCGCCGGCGCGGGCATCGGCCTGGCGTTCGTCGCCTTCCCCGCGGTGATCTCGGAAATGCCGCTAGGTGGCCTCTTCGGCGTGCTCTTCTTCAGCTCCCTGGTGATCGCGGGGCTCTCCTCGCTGATCTCCATCGTGCAGGTGGTCGTCTCGGCCGTACAGGACCGGACCGGCATGCGGCGCATGCCGGCGGTCCTGGGGATCGGCGGTCTGGTGGCGTTGGTCTCGGTCCTGTTGTTCCCTACCGAGTCCGGCATCTATCTGCTCGACGCGTCCGACCACTTCATCAATCAGTACGGCATCGCCCTGGCGGCTCTGGTCGGGCTGATCGTGATCGTCTGGGTGCTGCGGCAACTGCCCAGCCTCCAGCAGAACGCAGACGCCACCTCCGCCATCCGGCTCGGCCGCTGGTGGCGTATCTGCCTCGGTGTCATCACACCGCTGGTGCTGGGCTGGATGATGATCGACAGCCTACGGACCGAGTTCGAGGAGAACTATGAGGGCTATTCGACCGGCTTCCTGCTCTCCGCAGGCTGGAGCGTCGCCATCGGCGCACTGCTGGTAGGGGTCATCCTCACTCTGATGCCGTGGCCGGCCGGTGGCGAGGACATCGACCTGGACATGGAGTCGCCCGCTGACCGGAAGGACCGCTGATGTCCGCCAGCGCCATCGTCATGATGGTTGTCGCCATGCTCATCGTCTGGGGTGGACTGATCGCCGCCATCCTCCGCCTGAGGGGCCACTCGGAGCCGCCGGAAGAGTTGCCGCCCGGCGCCCACCGGGCCGAGTGACCGAGCCCTTGCCGGCCCCTGGGAGACGTACTGGGCCGGCGGGTTCGCGGCAGACGGCCGCCACACTGTGGCGGGGTCTGCCGCGGTCCCGGGCCGTGCGGGGCCGGCTCCCGGCGGAGCCGCTCATGGTCTCCGCCATCTGCTCGGCGACCTCGAAGGCCGCATTCCCGACGGCATCCCCATCGTGGTGGACACCACCCGCGGCCGACAGATCATCGCGGGGAAAGTCGGGGGATGAGGATCCTGAAGCCGCGGTCCTGGCAGCTCGCTCATGCGGAGCCGTGATCCGGCGGACGGGGGTCACGGCCCGGCAGACGAAGGGCCGGGCACTCTCGACGCGGGCTCGGAGGCGCCGGCGCCACGTGCCAGCTCGGCCCGCAGCGCGGCCACTTCTGCTGTCAGAGCCTCCAGGAGTGCCGTCTGCCTTCTTTCCTCGGCGTTGTCCCGTTCGAAGCGAGAGATGAACCAGGCCGCGATGTTCGCCGTCACCACACCGAGCAGTGCGATGCCGGAGAGCATCAGGCCCACGGCGAGCAGCCTGCCGAGTCCGGTGGTGGGCGCCAGGTCCCCGTAGCCCACCGTCGTCATGGTCGTGAAGGACCACCACACGGCATCTCCGATCGTGCGGATGTTGCCGCTCGGCGCATCCCGTTCCACCTGGAGCACCGCGAGCGAACCGAACATCATGAGTCCGACGACGGACCCCGCGACATACACGGTCATCGTGACCTGTGGAGCGTGCCTGGCTCGTCGGCCCACCAGCAGCAGTGTGGACAGCAGTCGCAGCAGGCGCAGCGGTTGGACGAGCGGCAGGGCCACTGCCAGCAGGTCCAGCGGATGGCTGCGGACGAAGGCCCACTTGCCGGGGGTGAGCAGCAGCCGCGTCAGGTAGTCGACGGCGAAGGTCGCCCACACCGCCCACTCGGCCGCCCCGCACGCGGTGCGTGCCCAAGCCGGTGCGTCCGGAGCGAGGACGGGAAGGGCGTAGGCGGCGGCGAACACCACGGCCAGTACCATCAGCGGGGTACGCGTGTGCTGTTCCCAGCGGTCCAGGGCGGTTCGATGCTTCATGCGGGCATCGTAGAGACCGCGTGGGGAGCCGGCCCCGATGCGCATGTGCGCGTGAGGCCGCGGAGGGCCGCGGACCCCATTCCCGTCGCACAGCTCCTTCTCGCCCCGCCACGCGCCCCTTCTCGAAGGTCTCCCCACCTGCTCGGGTGGCCGCCAGGGCCGTCGGGAACCGATCGTGACTACCATCCCCTGTGACCGAAACGACCGAGCCGCCCGTTCACCGTACCCGGATATTCGCCGACCTCACCCCGCTGCGTTCCTCGCCCGACTACCGGCGGCTCTGGTTCGGCAACACCGTCTCCTGGATCGGGCAGGGCATGACGGCCCTCGCCGTGTCGCTCCAGGTCTACGACATCACCGGGTCCGCGTTCTCCGTGGGGCTCATCGGGTTCTGTTCACTCGTGCCGCTCGTGGTGTTCGGGCTCTACGGCGGAGCCGTCGCCGACACCGTCGACCGGCGCAAGCTCGGCCTGTTCAGCGCGGCGGGATCTCTCTCCCTGGCCCTCGTCCTGACGGCCGCCACCTTCGCGGGCATCGAGAACGTCGGCCTGCTGTACGCGATCGTCGCCCTCCAAGCCGTCTGCTTCGCCCTCAACGCACCCGCCCGCTCCTCGATGATCGCCCGGCTGCTGCCGCCCGAACAGCTCCCCGCCGCCAACGCGTTGAGCTCCATGACCAGTACGACCGGTGCGCTCGTCGGCCCGATGCTGGGCGGGCTGATCGTCGGCTGGTGGGGGTACCGCGCCGCGTACACCGTCGACGCGCTCACCTTCACCGCCTCCCTCTACGCGATGTGGCGGCTGCCCTCGATGCTGCCGGACCGGGAGGACAGCGGGGCGCGCAAGCGGGCCTCCGTACTGGAAGGGCTGCGGTTCCTGGGAGGCCGTCCCACCCTCCGGATGACCTTCCTGACCGACCTGTGCGCCATGGTCCTCGCCCACCCCCGGGCACTCTTCCCGGTCGTCGCCATCGTCTGGTACGGCGGTGACGCCCGGACCACCGGCATGCTCGTCGCCGCTCCCGCGCTCGGGGCACTCCTCGGCGGGGTGTTCTCCGGCTGGCTCGGCCGTGTCCGGCTGCACGGCCTCGCCGTCCTGCTGGCCGTCGGCAGCTGGGGCGCCGCCATCGCCGTCTTCGGGCTCACCCGGCACCTCTGGCTCGGGCTGCTCTTCCTGGCGCTCGCCGGGTGCGCCGACACCGTGTCCATGGTCTTCCGCAACACCATGCTCCAAGCGGCGGTTCCCGACGAGATGCGCGGCCGGCTCCAGGGTGTGTTCATCGTCGTCGTCGCGGGCGGGCCCCGGCTCGGCGACTTCCTGGCCGGTTCGGTCGCCGACCTCACCTCGCCCGCCGTGGCCGTCGTCGGCGGAGGCACCGCCTGCGTCGTCGCCGTCTCCCTGCTCGCCCTGAAGTGGCGCGGCTTCGCCCGCTACGACGCCCGGGACCCCCAGCCGTAGAGGCCGCGCGACGGCGTGCCCCTGGAGCGCCTGGGCGCCACCGCGGACCGGGCCACTGCTCTTTGTGGGGCTCCCTGGTGCGGACGGCGGCCCGGCAGCCGTGAGTGCCTCCCGGCCGCGGCTCACGTGACGATCGAGCGGGCGATCCCCGACTCCACCAGGTCCTGAGGCCGCAGGCGGAGCTGGTCGGCGGTGGCGCCCGTCTCCGACGGGGGCCGTTTAAGGATCGCCGCCGCCAGCTCGGGGGCGATGACGGAGAAGTAGCTGTCCGCCGTGACATGGGTGTTGCCCGGCGCCGCGAGGGCCAGCGCACCGCCCGAGCCGCCCTCGCCGATCACCAGCGTCGTCACCGGTACCCGGGCCGCCGCGATCGCCGCGAAGGTGTCCGCGATGGCCGCGCCCGCGCCCGCCCGTTCCGCCTCGGCGTCGTTGGCGGCGCCCGGGGTGTCGACCAGGGTGAGGACGGGGACGCCGAGCCGGTCCGCGAGCCGGATCGTGCGGGCCGCCGCGCGGTACCCGGCCGGGCGGGTCGGGGTCCCGCACTGGGCTACGTACGCGACCGGCCGCCCGTCCGCGCGCAGGCCGAAGCCGGTCAGCAGCCCCGGGTCCGTGCCGCCGCACCTGTCCCCGTGGAGGGGGAGCCGTACGGTGAAGTAGTCCGCCAAGTACGCCTCCGCACGCGGGCGTTGCGATGAACGGGCCCGCTCCACCGCCTCCCGTCCGCTCGTGGGCAGCCCGGAGGCGGAGGACGCCTGGGCCCGCGGGAGCGGCGCGGCGTCAGGCCCGTCCACGCGGGCGGCCGCCCGGGCCTGAGGCGCCCCGGCCCCGCCCTGAGGCGCCTCGGTCTCACGCGCCTCGGCCCCGGCCCCGGCCCGCGACGCCCCACCCGCCCCCAGCGCCCGCAGCCACAGTCCCACCGTGCCCGGAAGCTCCCCGGCCGGGACCACCGCGTCCACCTGGCCCGCCGCGAACTGGCCCTCGGCCCCGTACGCGTACGGGTCCGCCTCCGGCGGCCGCACCCGGGACCCGGCGAACCCGACCTGGGCGCCCGGCAGGGCCAGCACCACGTCCGCGCCCGCCCCCACCGTCGCCCAGCCGCCGCCGGTCGTGGGGTCGCGGACCACGGCGATCTGCGGGAGCCCCGCCGCGCGCAGCCGGGTGGAGGCGGCCGCCACCCGCTGGAGCTGGGTGAGTGCGACCATGCCCTCCTGCATCCGGCTGCCGCCCGTGGCGACGAGCGCGAGCAGCGGGAGGCGCCGCGACAGCGCCAGCCCGTACGCGGCCTCCAGACGGTCGCCCGTCAGCTGCCCCAACGAGCCGCCCAGGAAGCCGAATTCGAAGGAGAGCAGCACGCACTCCCGGTCGCCGACGACCCCGGTGCCGTACACCACGGACTCGACCTCGCCCGTCCGCTCCGCCGCCCGCTCCCGCGCCGCGTCGTACCCCGCCCAGCCGAGCGGACCGTCCGGTGACAGAGTGCGCGGAGTCGGGCGGTGTTCGGTGAAGCCCGCGCCGCCCGTGAGCAGCGCGATGGTCTCCCGGGCCGACAGTCGGCCACTCGTCGGTGCCGAGGGGGCGGCGGGCTCAGCGGGCTCAGCGGGCATGGAGCGACCTCTTCATGATCTTGCCCAGGTCGTTACGGGGCAGCGCGTCCAGGAAGTGCACCGTGCGCGGGCGCTTGTGCGGGGCCAGTTGGTCCGCCACATGGTCCGCCAACTCTTCGGCCGGCGGCGGAGAGTCCGGGTCGGCCGCGACCACCCACGCCACGACCCGCTCGCCGAGGTCCGGGTCCTCCTCACCGGTCACGGCCGCCTCCCGGACGCCGGGGTGGCCGAGGAGCACGTTCTCGATCTCGCCCGCGCCGATCTTGTAGCCGCCGCTCTTGATCAGGTCGGTGGCCTTGCGCCCGACGATCGTGACGTACCCGTCCTCGTCCACCGTGCCGACGTCGCCCGTACGGAACCAGCCGTCCGCCGTGTGCGCTGCGGCCGTGGCGTCGGGCCGGTTCAGGTAGCCGGTGAAGAGGTTCGGGCCACGCACCTGGATCTCGCCGACAGCCTCCGGCCCCTCCAGTACCGTGCCGTCCTCCTCCACCAGGCGCAGCTCCACCCCGGCGAGCGGCGGGCCGACCGTGCCCGGGCGTGGTACGCCGTCCGCCCGGATCCCCGTGTTCATCAGGGTCTCCGTCATCCCGTACCGCTCGATCACGCGCCGCCCGGTCGCCGCCGCGATGCGCTCGTGGTCATGGACGGGGAGCGCCGCCGAACCGGAGACCAGCAGCCGCGCCCCCGCCAGCGCCCCGGCGAGCTCGTCCCGTTCGGCATCACCCGTCGGAGCGTCCCGCTCCCCGTCGCTCGCCGGGGCGTCCAGCACCTCGGCCAGCCGGTGGTACATCGTCGGTACGCCGAACAGCATCGTGCCCCCGGACCCCAGCTCGCGGGCCACCCCCTCGGTGGAGAACTTCCCCAGGTGGCGCAGGGTGCCGCCCCGCCGCAACGGCCCGAGCACGCCCAGGATCAGCCCGTGGACGTGGAACAGCGGCAGCGCGTGGACCAGGACGTCGTCGCCGGTCCACCCCCAGGCCTCCTCCAGCGCGTCCAGGGATGCGGCGATGGCCCGGCGGGGCAGGACGGCCCCCTTGGGCGGGCCGGTGGTGCCGGAGGTGTAGACGATCAGGGCGGGCGCCTCGGCGGGCGCCTCGCCCGGCCCGTACTCCTCCGGGGCCTCGGACGCCGCCCGCGCGTCGACCGTTACCCGCCGCAGCTTCTCCAGCGCCGGGGGCAGCTCGTCGTCCGGGCCCGCCAGGACGGCGGTGGGCTCGCTGTCGGCCAGGATGTGCGCCAACTCGGCTTCGCCGGTACGGGGGTTGAGCGGTACGGTCGGCACCCCGGCCCGCAGCGCCGCCACCACCGCGATCACCGTCTCCGGCGTCGGGGTGGCCCAGACGGCGACCCGGCCCGCGTCCGCGATCCGTGCGGCGAGGGCGGTGGAGGCGGCGGCCAGCTCGCCGTAGGTCAGGGAGAGGGCACCGAAACGGACGGCCTCCCGGCGGGCTGCCGGGCCGGTGGGGGACTGGAGCGCGGAAAGAAGGAGGGTCACGCCGGGAAGCCTAGGGGGTCGGCGCGGACCTCGCCGGGGCCCGGAGGCCGATGAGGGCAGCGTCACCCCAGGTCGGGCTCTCGGGGCCTTGCCTGACAGGCCCCACGTACCGTCAGGAAGGGACACCCCACGCATGGCTCACCCGTCGCGCTGGATGTTCCGCATCCGCCCGTACGCGTACACGCACCCGGCCAGCGCCAGATCGGACAAAAGCATGAAGCCGATGGCGTACGAGTCCTTGGCGCTGTAGATCGCCCCCATCACGAGCGGTGGCACGAAACCGCCGAGCCCGCCCATCGCGCCGACGATCCCCGTCACACTGCCCACCTTCGGCTGCGGGGTCACCTGCGAGACCAGGGCGAACACGCTCCCGCTCGCGGTGCCGAGCCCGGCCGCCATGGTCAGCAGGGCGATCGTGCCGGCCGGGTTCAGCGGCGGCTCGAAGGCCTGGACGACCGCCATCAGGGCCGCCAGCAACAGCGCGCCGGACGTCACCAGCGCCGGGTGGATCCGGTCCGAGAGCCAGCCGCCGAGCGGCCGGAAGACGACCGTGACCAGCGCGAACCCGGCCGCCTTGGTGCCCGCCTCGGTCGGTGACATCTCGTACCAGGTCTTCAGGTACGTCGGCAGATAGACCCCGAACGCCACGATCCCGCCGAAGCCGATCGCGTACAGCGCCGACAGCTCCCAGGTCACCCGCAGCTTCCCGGCCTCGCCCAGCCGGTGCACCAGCGTTGCCGTGGGGATCTTCCGGTCGGGGTGGTCGCTGACCAGGACGGCGGCGAGCAGCGCGAACACGACCAGCGCGCCCGCCACGACGAGGAACGGCAGGTTGTCGCCGTGCTTCGCGATGCGCGGGGTGAAGTAGCCGGAGAGCGCGACCCCGCCCATGCCCATCCCGAACACACCCAGTGCGGACCCCCGCCTGGCGGGCGGGAACCACGAGTTGACCAGCGGGACACCGATCGCGAACGTCGTGCCGCCGAGCCCGAGCAGGAAGCCGACCGCGATCATCGCGCCGTACGAGTTCTTCGCCGGGATCAGCAGCAGCACCGGCACGATCGTCAGCGCCGACACCAGCGGGAACATCAGCTTCGCGCCGTACTTGTCGGTCAGCGCGCCCACCGGGATCCGGCCGAGCGACCCGACGAGCACCGGCACGGCCACCAGGAACGACTGCTGGAACGAGCTGAGCCCGAGCCGGTCCCTGTAGTCGCCGGACATCGGCGCGATCAGGTTCCACGCCCAGAAGGTGAGGGCGAAGCCGATCGTCGCCATGACGAGATTGCCGTACGCCGCCGGGGAGGCTCCGGCGGCCGCCGGAGCGGGGGCGTCCGAGGGCTCGGGGGACTGCTTGACGGCGGTATCCACACGGCAAGTCAAGGCCGCGGGGGAGCGCACGGCCCGCCGGCCTGCGCCGACCGGGCGACAGGGGCTCCCTGCGGCTCTTCGTGGCTCCCCTCAGCCGATATCGCCACAAGCTGGGACAATCGCGGTATGGATCGGCTGGACAGGGAAATCCTCGGCATTCTCCAGGAGGACGCGCGGATCTCGTACCGGGATCTGGGCGTACGCGTGGGGCTCAGCGCCAACGCGGCGGGCGACCGGGTCCGCCGCATGCGCAAGGACGGGGTGATCCGCGGCTTCACCGTCATCGTCGACCCGGCCGCCGACACCCGTTCGGGCCTGGTCGTCTTCATCGATGTGACACTGCGGCTCGACACGACGAACGAGGAGTTCGAGCGCTCGGTGCTGATGCTGCCCGGGATCACGGAGGTGGTGCACGTGACGGGCGGCCACGACTACCTCATCCGCGCCACGGCGGCCGACCCGGTGGCGCTGGACTCGCTGCTGCGGCGACTGAAACGCGAGGCGGGGGTGGCCCACTCCACCACCCGGATCGCGCTGCGGGCGGCCCCGAAGCACTGACACCGACCGCCCAGGCCCCGTCCGGAGCTCACAGCGGCGCCTGCCAGGTCACCGTCGTCGACCGGCCGCCCTCCTCGTCCCGCCCGTCATCGGCCACCACCAGACGCACCGCGCTCCGTCCGTCGGGCAGCCGGACCGTCGCGTCTACCGCCACGTCGATCGCCGAGATACCGGGCCTGCGGTGTGCGGCGGCCAGCGCCCCGCGCAGCGCGGCCAGCAGCTCCCGGCCCGTCTCCTCGCCCACCATCGCGTCCACCGCCCCCGTGAAGTGCACCGACGGCGGAAACCTCAGCAGCGCCGCGGCGCCCCCGGTCTCCCGCAGCACCCGGCCCCGGAACGTGCTCGGGGCCTCGGCCGGTGGCTGCTGGAGGGCGAAGATCGCGGTGCGGACCTCCTGGACGGTGGAGTCCAGCTCGTCCACAGCCCTCCCGAGCAGCTCGCCGGCCTCTTCCTCCCCCGAACGCTCGACCGCCTGCCCGCCCGACCCCTCACCCGTTCCCTCGCCCGCCACCTCCCGCAGCGCCCGCCGACGCGTCGACTCCAGCATCATCTCGGTCGCGAAGAGCCGCTGGACCACCAGATCGTGCAGGTCACGGGCGATCCGGTCGCGGTCCTCGTACACCGCGAGCTGCTCGCGGTCCGCCTGCGCGTCGGCCATCACCAGCGCCAGGGCGGCCTGCGAGGCGAACTGGGTCGCCAGCAGCCGGTCGACCGCCGTGTACGGGGGCGCGCCGCGCCGCCGGGGCAGCGCGAGGGTGCCGATGAGGCGGCCGCCGCTCTGCAGCGGCAGCATCATGCTGGGCCCGAACCGGGACCGTACGTCGGTGGTCATCCGGGGGTCGGTGGCGGAGTCGTCGATGAAGACGGGCTCCCCGCCCAGCAGTTGGACCAGGACGGGGGAGCCGGGGGCGATGGTCGTGCCGACGATGCCCGCCGGGTCCTCGAGCGTGGAGGCGGTCACGATCTCCATCCCGCCCGCCTCGGTGGGCTGGAGGATCACCCCGGCCGAGGCACCGGCCAGCGCCCGGGCGCCTTCGGCCACGGTCATCAGGGCGTCGGCCGCGTCGGTGCCGGTCAGCAGGGCGGTGGTGACGGCGGCCGCCCCCTCGATCCACCGCTCACGCTGCCGGGCGCTCTCGTGGAGCCGGGCGTTGCCGACGGCGATGCCCGCCTGGGAGGCGAGGACGTGCAGCAGGGCCCGGTCCGTCTCGGAGAAGGGGCCCGAACCCTTCTCCGCCAGGCAGAGGTGGCCGAAGAGTTCGGTGTGCACCTGGATCGGGGCGGTGAGGAAGGCCGGGGCGGGCGGTCCACCCGGCTCCCGGCCGCCGCCCTCGGACGGGAGCCCCGCGCGGCGCTCCTGGAGGAGGTGAGCGACGCGCTGACGCTCCGGCTCGGTCATCCCGGTGGTGTACAGCGCCTCGGTCCGGTCCTGGTCGGGTTCCAGCAAGCCGAGGGCGCCGTAGCGGGCCCCGGTCAGCGTGGTCGCGGTGTCCACGATCTGCTGGAGGGTGGCCCGGAGCCCGAGGTCGCCGCCGATGCTGAGGACGGCCTCCAGGAGGAGGGGCAGTCGGCCGGCGGAGGTCAAGACACCCCTAACCCGCCAGCGGGTCGAGGACCATCGGCTGGATCCTGCCGTCCAGCATCGCGCCGAGGCCGAGCACCGAGCAGACGTCGGGGCGGTCGGCGATGTGCACCGGCATGCCGGTCGCGTCGCGGAGCATCTCGTCGAGCCCCGGCAGCAGCGCACTGCCGCCCACCATCATGATCCCGCGGTCCGCGAGGTCGGCGACCAGGTCGGGCGGGCACTCGCGCAGCACTTTGCCCACGCCGTCGAGGACGGCGGTGAGCGGGGCGTGGATGGCCCGCCGTACGGCGGCGGTGTCGACCTGCACCGAGCGGGCCAGGCCGGTCGCCACGTCCCGGCCGTGGATCTCGGTCAGGGCGGGTCCGGTGAGCTGAAGGCCGTTGCCGTGCAGCGCCAGCTGCAGCGGGCGCACGGACTGGCTCGGGAGCATCAGCTCGTGGTGCTGGCGCAGGTGCTGGATCACCGCTTCGTCGATGGCGTTGCCGCCGACCGGGATCCGTACGGCCGTCACGATCGAGCCGAGCGAGAGCACGGCGATCTGCGTGGTGGCCGCGCCGCACACCATGATCATGGTAGCGGTCGGCTGTTCGACCGGCAGCCCGCAGCCCACGGCCGCCGCGATGAGGGTGTCCACCAGCTCGACCCGCCGGGCGCCGAGCCCGACGAGGGTCTCCACCGTGGCGCGCTGGGCCAGCGGATCGGCCTCGTGCGGGGTGCAGGCGGCGGCGCGCAGCCGGGGCTTGCGGCGCAGCTGGCGGCGGAGCTTGTCGCCGAGCAGGTGGCGCAGCATCCGCTGGGCCATCTCGATGTCGACGACGGTTCCGCCGGAGACCGGGCGGACCACCCGGATGTACTCGGGGGTGCGGCCGGTCATCTGCTCGGCGAGCACGCCGACCGCGATGAGCGATCCCGTACGGGTGTTGACGGCGGCGACGCTCGGTTCGTCGACGACGAGCCCGAGCCCCTTGACGTACACACGGGTCCTCGCGGCCCCGAGATCGACGGCGATGTGGCAACGCTGCAACTGCTCAAGGCTGACGGTCACGGCAGGTTCTCCCGAGAGCACGGATGGGGGTACCGGCGGCAGCCGGCCTCTCATCGCATCGTCGCGTTCCCCGCCGGGTGGCGCGCGCTGGGATGCGCCGTACGAGGGTCGTGAGCTGACGCCCCGCCAGCTGATGCCGACCCCTCAGCCGGGCAGCAGCCGCTGGAACAGACCCCAGGTGAACTCGGCGACGTACGGCTCCCCGCTGCCCGGGTCGGTGAGGGCCAGCGCCCACCGGGTCGGTGCGCTGCCCTCCATCGGCCGCGCCGGGGGGAAGGCCCGGGCCACCTCGTCCACGGTGCACGACCAGGGACGGAGCGAAGGTACGGAGGTGAGCTCGGGGCCCGCCGCCCCCGGCGCCCGGACGAGCCACTCGTTCCACACGGCCCCGCCCGGCGCGGCCATCACCTCGAACCGGAGGTCCGGCCAGAGGGGCACCGGCCAGAGCAGGGCCTCGCACTCCAGGTCGCCCACCCGGCGCTTCAGCGTCAGTTCCGGCTCCCCGAGCACCGAGCGGTAGCGCCTCAGCGAACCCCGCCCCCGGGGCGCCCGGACCATGGCCTGCCAGCGGCGGTTGGCCTCCCGCATGTCGGCGAGCGAGGCGCTCAGCTCCTGCCGTGCCTCCTCGACCAGATCGGGTTGGTGGTCGGCCATCCGGCGGAGCAGGACAAGCTGGAATGCGCGGGGGCCGAAGGGGGTGGGAGCGGTCATGCCGCCCATCCTCGCGCAGGTCAGGCGTATCGGACCGGCCGTCCGCGGAATCCCGGGTTCCTCACAGGATCCTCACCTGGTCCGCTTCCTGAGTCGATCTCCGCACGTCTAACCTGCGGGCGCCATGGATTACTGCGACCCGTGCCGACGGCATCTCAACGGAGCTCTGGCCTGCGCCGGGTGCGGGGCTCCCGCCGAGGCACCGGGCCCCTTCGCGGTGCCCGCGCCGACCCTCGTGGGCCACGCCCCGGACGCGCCGGACGGAGCCGCCGCCACGCCCGCGCCCGCCGCCCGCTCGCGCCGACGTGCGCGGGGCAGCCACCGCGGACGCGGCCGTACGGCGCTGCTCGCGGTGGGCGGTCTGGTCCTCGCGGCGGGCGCGCTGAGCTTGACGGAGCTGGCGACGGAGCCGGGCCGGGGCGACATCGCCGCCGACTTCGTCGAGGACGCGCCGCGCGGCCCCGACGAGACGGTGCCGGACTCCGCCTCCGGTGGCGGGGCGCAGGATCCGGGCCCGGTCACCTCCGGCCGGGGCAGGCCCGTGGGTCCGTCGCCGTCGGGCAGCGCTCCGGCGGCCGGCCCGGCGGAGTCCCCGGCGTCCGACGCCACGGCGACGGCCTCGCCCACGGCGTCCTCGAATTCGGGCCCGGACCGGGAACCCGGCGACGCGACCACCACACCCGGCTCGCCCCCGGACGCCTCGGACAGCCCGCCCGCCGACCCGCCGGGCCCGGAGGAGCCGCAGGAGCCGCCGACCGTACCGGCGCCTTCGCCCCCGCCGGGCGACCCGACCGAGGATGCGACGCCCACACCCTCCCCGACACCGTCGCCGACCTGCACCCCGTTCCTCTGGTGGTGCCGGTAGGGGGCCTCCGGAGGGGGCTACGCCTCGCCCAGCATCCGCCGCAGCAGATCCCGCAGGACGGTCCGCTCCGCGTCCGAGAGCTCGGCCAGCGGCTCCCGGGCGAAGTTCAGTGAGTCGCGCAGCTCCCGTGCCGTCCGCCGGCCCGCCTCCGTCGCGGCGGCCAGCTTCACGCGGCGGTCGACCGGGTCCGCCCGGCGTTCGACCAGGCCGCGGGTCTCCAGGCGGTCGACGATGCCGGTCACGTTCGACGGCTCGCACTTCAGCTTGACGGCGATCCTCCGCATCGGGGTCGGCTCCAGCGCGAGCAGGCCGAGGACCCGCGCCTGTGCCCCGGTGAGGGAGTGCTCGGCGGCGGCCCGGTCGTACTCCTCGTGGTAGCGCGCCACGACGGTGCCGATGAGCTCGACGACCTCAAGGGTCAGGGGGTCTGTGCGGGTGGCCATGGAGTCCAGCGTACCGATTTACTTGACAATATGAAATATTTAGGTGCACGGTTGTTTCATGTCATGAAGCTTTCCCCAAGGCTTCCCCCGTAGGACATTGAGGAGAACCCGAGCCCATGTCTGCAGCACTTCCCACGTCCAGCCGCGAATGGCACCTCGTCGCCCGCCCCCACGGCTGGCCCAAGGCCGAGGACTTCGCGCTGCGTGAGACCGAGGTGGCCGCTCCGGCCGAAGGCCGCATCCTCGTCCGCAACAAGTTCTTCTCCGTCGACCCGTACATGCGGGGCCGGATGAACGACGTGAAGTCGTACACCCCGCCCTTCAAGCTCGACCACCCCATGGACGGTGGCGCGGTCGGCGAGGTCATCGCCTCGAACGCCGAGGGCTTCGCCGTCGGCGACCACGTACTGCACGGCCTCGGCTGGCGCGAGATCGCCGACGTGCCCGCGAAGCACGCGGTGAAGGTCGACCCCGACCTCGCCCCGCTTTCTGCCTACCTCGGCGTGCTCGGCATGACCGGACTCACCGCCTACGCGGGCCTGTTCGACGTCGCCTCCTTCAAGGAGGGCGACGCGGTCTTCGTCTCCGGCGCCGCCGGTGCCGTGGGCAGCCAGGTCGGCCAGCTGGCCAGGCTCAAGGGCGCCTCCCGGGTCATCGGCTCCGCGGGCTCCGACGAGAAGGTCAAGCTCCTCACCGAGGAGTACGGCTTCGACGCCGCGTTCAACTACAAGAACGGGCCGGTCCGCGACCAGCTCAAGGAAGCCGCCCCGGACGGCATCGACGTCTACTTCGACAACGTCGGCGGCGACCACCTCGAAGCCGCCATCGGCGCGCTCAACGTGCACGGCCGCGCCACCATCTGCGGCATGATCGCGCAGTACAACGCGACCGAGCCGACCCCCGGCCCGCGCAACATGGCGCTGATCATCGGCAAGCGGCTGCGCCTGCAGGGCATGCTCGTCGGCGACCACGCCGACCTCCAGCCGAAGTTCGTCGAGGAGGTCGCCGGCTGGCTGGCCTCCGGCGAGCTGAAGTACCGCGAGACCACGGTCGAGGGCATCGAGAACGGCTATGACGCGTTCGTCGGCCTCCTGCGCGGCGAGAACACCGGAAAGATGATCGTTTCCCTCGCCTGAGCCACGCATGACCCACGCACGGCCGGGGAGTGGTACCCACTAGGCTCATTCCCAGGCCGTCGCGATCGTGGGCGCGAGTCGCGGCGCACCAACAGGAGGAATCCTCACATCATGACCATCCAGAAGATAGACGTCGCCTACACCGCTGTCGCCACCGCCGAGAACGGCCGTGACGGCCGCGTCTCCTCGGACGACGGCCAGCTGGACGTCGTCGTCAACCCGCCGAAGGCGCTGGGCGGCAGCGGCGCGGGCACCAACCCGGAGCAGCTCTTCGCGGCGGGCTACGGCGCCTGCTTCCAGGGTGCGCTGGGCGTCGTCGCCCGCCAGGAGAAGGCCGACATCTCCGGCTCCACGGTCACCGCCTCGGTCTCCATCGGCAAGACCGAGGCCGGCGGCTTCGGCCTGGAGGTCGCCATCAGCGCGATCATCCCCAACGTCGACGCCGCCACCGCCCAGGCGCTCATCGAGAAGGCCCACCAGGTCTGCCCGTACTCGAACGCGACCCGCGGCAACATCAAGGTCGAGCTCTCGGTCGCCTGACCCGACAGCAGCACCTTCACGCGAGGACCGCACCCCGCCCAGGGGTGCGGTCCTCGCCGCCTTCCGCACGCCAGTACGCTGACGCCATGAACGATCTCGGGGCAGGCTTCGGCTACTTGATGAAGGGGCAGCGCTGGGTCATCGGGCACGGCCGGTGGTTCGGCTTCGGGCTCCTGCCCGGACTCATCACCCTCGTCGTGTACGCCGGCGCCCTCGTCGGACTCGGCCACGGCGCCGACGACCTCGTCGGCTGGGCCACCCCGTTCGCCGACGACTGGTCCTCGCCCTGGATCGGCCTGCTCCGCACCACGCTGACCGCGCTCGTCTTCGTCTTCGGCCTCTTCCTCGCGGTCATCACCTTCACCGCGGTCACCCTCCTGGTCGGCCAGCCGTTCTACGAGTCGCTCTCCGAGGAGGTCGAACGCGGCGAGGGCGGCGAGGTCCACGAGTCCGGGCTGCCGCTCTGGCGCGAACTGTGGATCTCCGCCCGGGACTCCGTACGCATCCTGCTGCGCGTCGCCCTCTTCGGGATCGCCCTCTTCGCCTGCGGCTTCATCCCGGTCGTCGGCCAGACCGTCGTCCCGGCGATCGGCATCTGCGTCTCCGGCTACTTCCTGGCCGAAGAGCTGACCGCCGTGGCCCTCCAGCGCCGGGGGCTGGCCCTGAAGAAGCGGCTCGGCCTGCTGCGCACCCGCCGGCTGCTGGTGCTCGGCTTCGGCGTCCCGCTCGCCCTCTCGTTCCTGGTCCCGTTCGTCGCGGTGTTCCTGATGCCGGGAGCGGTCGCCGGGGCCACCCTCCTCGCCCGCGACCTGGTCGACCCGGCGGGCAGCGGTGACACGGCCGCCCCGAAGGAGTGGGCCGCGTGACCGAGCTGCTGGCGGTCGCCGCCATCACCGTCCTCGCCGTCATCAGCCCGGGCGCCGACTTCGCCATGGTCGTCCGCAACAGCTGTCTGTACGGGCGCACCACCGGCGTCCTCGCGGCGGCCGGGGTCGCGGTGGGCGTCCTGGTCCACGTCACGTACACGATGCTCGGCGTCGGGCTGCTGATCGCCTCCTCCACCGCCCTGTTCACCGCGGTGAAGCTCGCCGGTGCGGCCTACCTGATCTACATCGGCGTACGCACCTTCCTGGCCCGCGCCGACCTCGACGTCGACCTGAGCGACCGGCCCGGGCTCACCCGCTTCGGGGCGCTGCGCGGCGGCTTCCTGACCAACGCGCTCAACCCGAAGACGACCCTGTTCGTCGTCGCGACCTTCACCCAGGTCGTCGGCCCGGAGACCGCCCTGTGGCAGCAGGCCGGCTACGGACTCCTCATGTCGGCGGCGCACCTCGGCTGGTTCGCGCTGGTCGCGCTCTTCTTCTCGCACTCCCGGCTGCGCGGCGCGATGCTCCGTCGCCAGAAGGCGCTGAACCGGTCCATCGGCTCGGTCCTGGTCGGCCTCGGCGTCACCCTGGGCCTGGCGCGCTGAGGGCAGCTTCACTGGAGGGGCCTCAAGCTCTACGAGGGGTCCCCGGCCCCTTTCAGCAGTCCCAGGAAGTCCCTGAACGGGAGGCCGTCGACACGGCCCTCGCCGCCCTCGGCCTCGACGACAAGGCGCGTCTCCTGGCCGGGCAGGATCTGTGGTCGCTGCCCGCCCTGCCCGCGATCGGCCTGCGCTCCCTGGTGATGTCGGACGGCCCGATCGGCGTCCGGGGCGTCCGCTGGACCGCCGCCGACCCCTCGATCGCCCTGCCCTCGCCCACCGCCCTCGCCGCCACCTGGGACCCGGAGCTGGCCCGCCGCGCCGGGCGGCTGCTCGCCCAGGAGGCCCGCCGCAAGGGCGTCCACGTGCTGCTCGCGCCCACGGTCAACCTGCACCGCACCCCGCTCGGCGGCCGCCACTTCGAGGCGTACAGCGAGGACCCGTACCTCACCGGAGAGCGTGGAGGTCACCGTCCCCGTCGAGCGGCGCGCGTACGAGGTCCGGGACGAGGAGGCGTACGGCTGGAGGACGGTCCCCGGCACGTACACGGTCGAGGCCGCCCGCTCCCTGGCGGACATCCGCGCCACCACCACCGTGGAGATCACGGGGGATCAGTCGAAGTAGGACTCCAGCGTGCCGCGCCGCCGCACGTCGAGCGTCGCGCAGTGGAAGGAGCCGCCGAACGGCGCGTAGTGCATCAGGTCGCACGGGATCGGCTCGAAGCCCCACCGCTCGAGCGCGCGCAGCATGCCGGTGTGGTGGCGTTCCGCGACGACCCGTTTCTCGTCGACCATGAGGACGTTCATACTGAGCCAGCTGCCGCACATCGAGGTCGTCCGGAGCACGAGGTCCTTGACGGGCTCCGGCTCGGGGGCGACGAGGATGTCCCAGGAGTCCAGGACGGCGGGCAGCCGGTCGACGTCGATGTAGTCGGGGTTGACCAGTGCCTTGCCGGGCGCCAGCACGAGGAACGTCGTGTCGATGTGCATGGGCGTCCGGCAGCGGCTCTCGATCTCGTGGATGCGGTAACCGGGCCCGAGGTGGCGGCGCAGCCACTCGATGCCCATGGCGTTGGTGACGTTGGAGCGCGTCACGAACAGATCGCGCCCGGCCCGTACGAAGTCGGCCGCATCGAACACCGGCTCGAACTCGGTGAGGATGTACCGCATGGGCTCATCGGCCCCGGGGGCACGGAAATCCTTCTCGAACAGCTCGTCCGTCAGCTGCGGCTTCGGCGCGGCGGTCCAGCGGGCCCCGCGCCGGAAGTAGTCCTTCAGGATCCGGCGGTAGGAGTGCGTCTCGAAGTACCGGCACGGCCACGCCATCGGGGTCTCGATGATCTCGTCGCCGATCACCAGCATGCTGTCGCGCGGGCAGGTGTTGCAGAACCCCCGCGAGGACCAGTCGGGAGTGGCGAACCGCCGCCGGTGGTCGACCGCGTCCGGACGGGTGACGGTGACGCCGAGCGAGTGGAGCAGCGAGACGAACCCGTCCAGCTCCTGCTGCGCGGGCTCGATCAGCCGGCGCGGGTACCTGCGACCGGCCGCGAGTCCCTGGAAGCGGGCCGCCCACGGCGGGACGTTGCAGGAGACCACCGGGTGGCCGGAAGGAATGGTCGCGTCGTCGAGCCGCCCGACGATGATCTCCTCCAGCGGGTCCCACTCGTTGTGGGAGCTGACCGGTGAAGCGAGTGGGGCGGCATCCTCGACGGCCGGAGCACCGGGCCTCCGCTCCACTGTCGTCATGATCAACCACCCTCGGTCGCGGACCGGCACATCACGCCACCCATGGTGAACGGGGAGAGCGGGTTCGCGCCACCCGTAGGGAGCGGCCCGGGGCCTACGCGGGGGGCTCGGCCGCCGTGATGGTGCGGTAGGCGATCTCCGCCAGCCTGGCCTGGCCGTCGCGGCTGGGGTGGAACCAGTCCCACGGGCTCAGCTGCGCCCCGGTGAAGCGGAAACCGAAGACCGCCCCGCCGTCGTACCGGCAGTGCCGGTCCTTCGCGCAGACGTCCCGCAGCACCCCGTTGTACGCCACCACCCGGTCCCGCACCGCGTCCCGCCGCGCCACGGCCGCGGGCCCCAGGTCGTCCGCGTCCGCGAGCATCGACTGGCAGATGCCGAGGCTCCAGATCTTCCTGCCGGACTCGTTGAGCCGCCCGGTCGACCAGAGCCGCTTCAGGTCCGGCAGGCTGGAGACGTACACCTGCGCCTCGGGCGCCCCGGCCCGCAGTTGCCGCATCGACGCCTCGAACGACGCCCGGAAGTCCGCCACCGGCGTCATCAGCCGCACCGAGTCCCGGCAGGCGTCGTTCGCGCCCATCATCACCGTGACCAGCTCCGGCCGCTCCTTCGCCGCCAGCGCCATCTGCTCCGGCAGCTGGGCCATCCGGGCCCCCGACACCGCGTGGTTCCAGCTGCGGTCCGCGGCCTTCGTCGCGCCGAGCAGCCGTACGGCGAGACTCCGCACCAGGCTGTCGCTCCCGGTCGCCCAGGACACCTCGGGGCAGTCCGCCAGCACCGAGCAGGCGTCGAAGCCCCGGGTGATGGAGTCCCCGACCGCGGCGACGGACCCCGGACTCGGGTTCCAGCCGGAGCCGGAGGCGGGGGACGGCGAGGCTGAGGGCGAGGAGGAAGCGACCCTGGGCGCGTTCTGTGACACGCCGTCGCCCGAACCCTCACCACTGCATCCGGCCAGCGCGGCGACACCGACGAACGAGAGCGCCGCCAGCGCGGTCCCGACGGTACGCATTCGAGGGCGTGTCGCACGCTCCGTCATTCGCCGTTCCCCTCCGGTCGATCCCTGGTCTATGCCTCTGGTCATGCCCCCGGCAAGCCCATGATCCCCAGGTCGAGGGCGTGCGCGCCCTGCCGGGTGAAAGCCGGCGAATCAGGGGCCCCGGACCGACGGTACGTCACACGGACGGCCCCGGCGCACGGTAGCTTTTCCCCGTCGAACCAGTGGCACCGCTCCCGGCCTCGTCACGGCGGGTGGCTCCGGTACATTACGGCACGTCACACACTGTCCCTTTTCAGGAGATTAACTCCCGATGCTGTTTACTGATGACAACCTCGGGAGCCGGCCGGAAAGAGGCGGTGCGGGCGCGAGGCCGCTGGGGAAGGCGTACCTCGTCCCACACGGGAGGTTCCGGTGACGACACGTGGAGTCCTGTACGTTCACTCCGCACCGCGCGCGCTGTGCCCACATGTCGAATGGGCAGTGGCGGGCGTCCTCGGTGTACGGGTCCAGCTGGACTGGATCAGACAGCCGGCCGCGCCCGGCACCTGGCGGTCCGAATTCTCCTGGAAGGGCCGGGCCGGCACCGCGTCGCAGCTCGCCTCCGCCCTGCGCGGCTGGGACATGCTGCGCTTCGAGGTGACCGCCGAGCCGTGCCCCACCGCCGAGGGCGAGCGCTACAGCTCCACCCCCGGCCTCGGCATCTTCCACGCCGTCACCGGCATGCACGGTGACATCCTGATCCCCGAGGACCGCCTGCGCGCGGCCCTGGCCCGCTCGACGCGCGGCGAGAGCGACCTGGAGGTGGAGATCGCCTCCCTCCTGGGCAAGCCGTGGGACGACGAGCTGGAATCCTTCCGCCACGCGGGCGAGGGCGCCCCGGTCCGCTGGCTGCACCAGGTCGTGTGACCCCGGGGTTCTGCCCCGGACCCCGCTCCTCGATCGCCGGAGGGGCTTGATCACGCGGAAGCCCGCCTCCCGACAACCGGGAAGCGGGCTTCACCCGTAAGAGGCGGGGTCACACGGACCGGAACGCCAGCACCACGTTGTGCCCACCGAACCCGAACGAGTTGTTGATCGCCGCGATCGGCCCCTCGGGCAGCACCCGAGGCTCACCCCGCACGATGTCCGCGTCGATCGCCTCGTCCAGCTCGTCGACGTTGATGGTCGGCGGAGCGATCCGGTGGTGCAGCGCGAGCACGGTGGCCACCGTCTCGATACCGCCCGCGCCACCCAGCAGGTGCCCCGTCATCGACTTCGTCGCCGAGATCGCGACATGGTCCAGGTCGTCGCCCAGCACCTTCCGCAGGGCCTTGATCTCCGCGATGTCACCCTGCGGCGTCGACGTGGCGTGCGCGTTGAGGTGGACCACCTCGGACGGCTTGAGGTCGCTGGAGTCCAGCAGGTTCTGCATGGCGGCGGCGATGCCCCGACCGGTCGGCTCGGGCTGCGCGATGTGGTGGGCGTCGGCCGACAGGCCCTGGCCCAGCACCTCGCAGTAGACCTTGGCGCCCCGCTTGGCGGCGTGCTCGGCCGACTCCAGGACGACGACGCCGGCGCCCTCACCGAGGACGAATCCGTCACGGCCGGTGTCGTACGGGCGCGAGGCCTTCTCCGGCTCGTCGTTGCTCTTGGACATCGCCATCATGTTGGCGAACGCCGCGATCGGCAGCGGGTGGATCGCCGCCTCCGTGCCGCCGGCGACGACCACGTCGGCCCGGCCGGTGCGGATCATCTCGACGGCGTACCCGATGGCCTCGGCGCCTGACGCGCAGGCGGAGACCGGCGTGTGGACACCGGCCTGGGCGTTGACCTCCAGGCCGACGTTGGCCGCCGGGCCGTTGGGCATGAGCATGGGGACGGTGTGCGGGGAGACGCGGCGTACGCCCTTCTCCTTCAGCACGTCGTACTGGTCGAGCAGGGTGATCACGCCGCCGATGCCGGAGGCGATGACCGAGCCCAGCCGCTCGGGGGCGATGTTCTCGTCCTCGCCGGCCTTGGCGGTGAAGCCGGCGTCCGCCCAGGCCTCGCGGGCCGCGATCAGCGCGAACTGCGCCGAGCGGTCCAGCTTGCGGGCGAGCGGGCGGGGCAGTACGTCGTTCGGATCGACAGCCGCGAGGGCGGCGATCCGGACGGGCAGTTCGGCGAAGCGCTCGCCTTCGAGAGGCTTGACGCCGGACCGGCCGGCCATCAGACCTTCCCAGGTCGATGCGGAGTCGCCACCCAGCGGAGTGGTTGCGCCGATACCGGTGACGACCACGGTGCGATTGGTCGAGTTCACTGGAAAATCTTCTCCACGTGTAGAGGGTCGTGAATCAGCGGCGCCACCGCCGGGTGGCGACACAGCCGGGCTGGAATCAGCCCTGGTGCTTCAGGATGTAGTCGGCAGCGTCGCCGACCGTCTTGAGGTTCTTGACGTCCTCGTCGGGGATCTTGACGTCGAAGCGCTCCTCGGCGGCGACGACGACCTCGACCATGGACAGCGAGTCGACGTCCAGGTCGTCGGTGAAGGACTTGTCCAGCTGGACGTCCTCGACCGGGATCCCGGCGATCTCGTTGACGATCTCGGCGAGACCGGTGACGATCTCTTCCTGCGTGGCGGCCATCTTGGCGCTCCTTCGGTGGGTTTCTTCAGGGTTCGTGCGTACGGACCAAAAGGTCCGGTGTGCCTAGGGGAGGGTAACGACCGTCGCGGCGTAGACGAGACCCGCCCCGAAGCCGATGACGAGCGCGGTGTCGCCGCTCTTCGCCTGACCGGTCGCCAGGAGCCGCTCCATCGCGAGCGGAATCGAGGCGGCGGACGTGTTGCCGGTGGACTCGATGTCACGGGCGACCGTGACGTGTTCCGGCAGCTTGAGGGTCTTCACCATCGAGTCGATGATCCGCATGTTGGCCTGGTGCGGGATGAAGACGTCCAGGTCCTCCGGGGAGATCCCGGCCGCTTCCAGCGCCTGCTGGGCGACCTTGGCCATCTCGTAGACCGCCCAGCGGAAGACCGCCTGGCCCTCCTGCGTGATGGCCGGGAACTTGATCTCGCCCTTGGAGTCGAGCGGCAGGTTGGAGACGTCGCCGATGTGCAGCTCGTTCCAGGACACCGTCTGCTTGATGGTCTCGGACTTGTCGCCCTCGGAGCCCCACACGGTCGGGCCGATGGCCGGCACCTGGGAGGGGCCGACGACGACCGCGCCCGCGCCGTCACCGAACAGGAAGGCCGTCGCGCGGTCCTCCAGGTCGGTCAGGTCGCTGAGCCGCTCCACGCCGATCACGAGCACGTGCTCCGCCGAACCCTCGACGATCATGCCCTTGGCGAGGGTCAGGCCGTAGCCGAAGCCCGCGCAGCCGGCCGAGATGTCGAAGGCGGCGGGCCTGCCCGCGCCGATCTTGTGGGCGATCTCTGTGGCGACGGCCGGGGTCTGCTTGAAGTGCGAGACGGTCGAGACGATGACCGCGCCGATCTGCTCGGGCGTGATGCCGGCGGCGGCGATGGCCTTGCCGGACGCCTCGATCGACATCATGGCCACGGTCTCCTCCTCGGAGGCCCAGTGGCGGGTGACGATGCCGGAGCGCGAGCGGATCCACTCGTCGGAGGAGTCGATCGTTTCGAGGATCACCTCGTTCGGCACGACCCGGGTCGGGCGGTAGCCGCCGACCCCGAGGATGCGCGCGTACGGGGCGCCCTTGCTGGGCTTGATCTTCGACATGCTCTCGGGCTCCTTAGGTGCCTGCGTGCTCGGAGATGAGCGCGCGGGCGGCGTCGAGGTCGTCGGGGGTCTTGAGCGCGAGCGTCTTCACACCGGGCAGCGCCCGCTTGGCGAGACCGGTGAGGGTGCCACCGGGGCTCAGCTCGACCAGCGCGGTGACGCCGAGCTTCTGGAAGGTCTCCATGCACAGGTCCCAGCGGACCGGGTTCGCGACCTGGCCGACCAGCCGGGCGATGACCTCGGTGCCGGTGGCGACCGTATGGCCGTCGGCGTTGGACACGTACCGCACGGTCGGATCGGTGACCGTGAGGTCACCGACGGCCGCGCGCAGCTTCTCCACGGCCGGGGCCATGTGGTGCGTGTGGAACGCGCCGGCCACCTTCAGTGCGACGACCCGGCGTACGCCCTCGGGCTTGTCGGCCTCCAGGGCGGCGATCTGGGCCGCGGTGCCGGCTGCGACGATCTGGCCGCCCCCGTTGACGTTGGCGGAGGTCAGGCCGAGCTTCTCCAGGTGCGGGACCGTCACGGCGGGGTCGCCGCCGAGGAGGGCCGCCATACCGGTCTCGGTGACCGCGGCGGCCTCGGCCATGCCGAGCCCCCGGGTCCGGACGAAGCGGAGTGCCGCCTCGTCGTCGATGACACCGGCGATCGCGGCGGCGGTGATCTCACCGACGCTGTGACCCGCGACGACGTCGGGGGAGGGCGCGTCCAGGGCCGCGGCCGAGAGCAGGCCGGCGGCGACCAGGAGCGGCTGGGCGACGGCCGTGTCGCGGATGTCGTCCGCGTCGGCCTGTGTGCCGTAGTGGGCAAGGTCGAGCCCGATGGCGTCGGACCAGGCCGCGATGCGGTCGGCGGCACCGGGGAGGTCGAGCCAGGGAGTCAGGAAGCCGGGCGTCTGAGCGCCTTGGCCGGGAGCGACGAGTACGAGCACCCTCACACTCTCTCTTGTGGACGGCTCGGTACGCCCGTGGGGACAGGGACGAAGAACCGTCAGGGGAATTGTTGAAGTCCGACAAAAGTCTAGGACTGAGGATCCGCCGCGGCCAAGCGCCCCAGGATGAGAGCGATTCGGAGGGTGAACGCGGAGCGCACATCGGAGGGTGACCACCCGGTGACGTCGGTCACACGTCGTAGCCGGTAGCGCACGGTGTTGGGGTGGACGAAAAGCATCCGCGCGGCCCCCTCAAGACTGCTCGCCTGCTCCAGATAGACACTCAGCGTTTCCAGCAGCGCCGAACCGGCTTCCTCCAGCGGTCTGTAGATCTCCTCCACCAACTGGTCGCGCGCGGCAGGGTCCCCGGCCATCGCGCGCTCGGGGAGGAGATCGTCCGCCAGCACCGGGCGCGGCGCGTCCTGCCATGCCAGGCAGGCCTTCAGCCCGGCCGCCGCGGCCTGCGCGGACCGGGTGGCCGCCAGCAGGTCCGGCACGACGGGCCCGGCGACGACCGGCCCGGCCGCGTACGGCCCGATCAGGCCCTTGGCGACCTGGAGCGGATTGTCGCTGCCGCCCGCGATGACGACGAGCCGGTTGCCGAGGACCCCGGTGAGGACCTGGAGCTTCGCGTGCCGGGCGGCCCGCCGGATCGCCTCGACGGTCAGCTCGCTGTCCCCGTCGGGGGCGGTGCCGAGGATGACGCAGACGTGCTCGGGCGAGTTCCAGCCGAGCGCGGCGGCCCGGGAGACGGCCCCCTCGTCCGCCTCCCCGGAGAGCACCGCGTTCACCACCAGCGACTCCAGTCGGGCGTCCCACGCCCCCCGGGCCTCGGCGGCCTGGGCGTAGACCTGGGCGGTGGCGAAGGCGATCTCCCGCGCGTAGACGAGCAGCGCCTCCCGCAGCACGGACTCGTCGCCCGGCGCGGCCACCTCCTCGATCGCGGCCTCCATGACCTCGATCGTGGTCCGCACCATCTCGACGGTCTGCCGCAGCGTGATCGCCCGGGTCAGCTCGCGCGGGGCGGTGCCGAACACATCGGTCGAGATGGCCTGCGGGGTCTCGGGATGCCGGAACCACTCGGTGAACGCCGCGATACCGGCCTGGGCGACCAGGCCGATCCAGGACCGGTTCTCCGGGGGCATCGCCCGGTACCACGGCAGCGATTCGTCCATGCGGGCGATCGCGTTCGCGGCCAGCCGGCCGGAGGACTGCTCCAGCCGTTTCAGGGTCGCGGCATGCAGGTGGGCGTCGTGGGCGGCGGAATGCTCAGGATCGGGTCGGGACACGAGGACAAGACTGCCTCATCGGGCCGGTGGATCGGTGGGGCGGGGCGAGGGTCTCGCCTACTGGTCGGTACGGGGCGTCCGGCCCGGTCGGTACGGGAGCGTCCGGCCGCTGCGTACGGCAGCAGCCGGAGGGCCGCCCGCCGGGCTACCGTGGCCGGGTGATTTCCGTACACCGGTCCGAGGACCGCTACCGGGGCGGCGAGCCGGACGCCGGTATCGAGACCCGGCACGCCCTGTCCTTCGGCCCCTTCTACGACCCCGACAACCTCCGCTTCGGCCCGATCCTGGCCTGCAACGAGGAACACCTCGCAGCGGGCGCGGGATTCGACGAGCACCCGCACAGCCATACGGAGATCGTCACCTGGGTGGTGGAGGGCGAGCTGACCCACCGCGACTCGGCCGGCCACTCCACCGTCGTACGGGCCGGGGACGTCGCCCACCTGAGCGCCGCCGCCGGAGTCCGCCACGTCGAACGCAACGACGGCGAGGGGCCGTTGACCTTCCTCCAGATGTGGCTGGCCCCCCTGGAGTCCGGCGGCGAACCCGCGTACACGGTCGTCCCCGGCATCGCCGACTCCACCCCGTACGCCCTGCCGCAGGCCGGCGCGATGCTGCACGTGCGCCGCCTGACGGAGGGCGAGCGCACGGCGCTGCCGGACGCGGTGCGCCTGTACGTGCACGTGGTACGTGGACGGGTCGAGGTGGGCGGGGAGGAGCTGGGCCCGGGGGACGCGGCCCGGATCACGGACGCGGAGGGGCTGGAGGCTGCTCCGGTGGCGGAGGCGGCGGAGCTGCTGGTGTGGGAGCTGCGCTGACGGGCTTCGGTGCAAGCCCGTGCGCGGTGGTCGGCGGTGGCACGGTCAGCGACCTGCGGGGGCAGCAGCGGGCAGTATGTCCCTGTGACCGTCACCCTTGTCGAGATACACGTGCCGATGCTGCCGACGCCGGACCTGGCGGACGGCTCCTACCCGTACCCCTGGATCGACCAGGTCGAGGACTTCCTGGTCGATCTCGAGGACCAGGGCGATATGGAAGTCCATGACGAGGGCGAGCAACATGAGGACGCCTACGTCTTCTTCGTCACCGGAGCCGCCGACGAGGAACTCTTGGCGGTGGCTTCCCGTGTGGCCACGCTGCCCGGGGTTCCCGCAGGCGCGTTCGCGGTCGTCAGCGATGATGAGGCCGAGGACTTCGGGCGGGGGCGACGGGTGGCGCTTCCGCTGTCCGGAGTGTGAGGGGGGCGAACCGTGAAGCTGTCCGATGTGCTGATCATCATCGGCGTCCTGGGCATGGCCGCGGCGCTGGCCGCCCTGCTCGGGGACGGCTGGTCGAGTCAGGCCCTGCTTCCGTTCGCCGGCGGAGCGGTTGCCGTGTTCGTCGGGGAGAGGATCAAGGACCGGCGGAAGCGGCGCCGCGGGGGAACGACTCGCCGGCCCACGCAACCTTGAGGGGGAGGGTTTGGCCGTGACCAGGAAACGGGCAGTCGTCGAGTCGCCCGCCTACGTCGTGCTGCTGGCCATCTCCGGTCTGTGGACAGCGGCGAGTTCGGGGTATCCGGTCTACCTCAGAGTGCTCGGAGGCGCGTTCGGAGCGTTCTGTGCGGTGGCTCTGGCCGTCGATGTCGTCAAAGAGCGGCGGCGGAAGCGGGCGGCTGCCGATCTCTGAAAGCAACAGCGGCGGTGCGGGGTGACTCGCCTCCGTACCACCGCTGTTGCTCGGTGAACGCGCCTCAGCGCAGCCCGTCCACGAACGCCCGCCAGGCGGGGGCGCCGATGGTGATGGCGGGGCCGGTGGGGTTCTTGCTGTCCCGGACGGGGACGGAGTCGCAGGGGGCGGCGGCCATCTCGACGCAGTCACCGCCGGTGCTGCCGCTGTAGGAGGACTTCTGCCAGGCGGCGCCGCCGGTCACGGTTCAAGGCCTCCGCGAACTCGCGGGTGGGGACCTTCTTCGTCGTCTACGAGAGGGGAAGCGCTCGGGTCGAGCGTCTGGAAGTTGGCCACAGCGCGGACCTCCGGGGGCGACGCCTCGCGGCGTTCGGTTCACGGCGTAGCCGAGCGTAGCCACGTGATCGCAGGCTGGGAGCGTGAGCCGTGTATCCATCCCCCGAATTGATCCAGGGGAGCCCGTCTACCGCTCCGACCTCGCCATGGGGGAGCACTCCGCCAGCCATCTGCGCCGCATCCTGCGGCTCTACCTCACCAACTGGGACCTGCTCGAAGTCGCCCCGGCGGCGGAACTCGCGCTCACCGAGCTGATCGCCAACGTGGTGCGGCACGTGCCCGGGCGCCGCTGCCAGACCTTCATCTTCCGGCTGCCGACCGGGGACGGCGTACGCGTGGAGGTCGCGGACAGCAGCCCGGCGATCCCGCTCGCGATCAGGCGCGACGAACTCGACGACGGCGGGCGGGGGCTGATTCTGGTCAACGCCGTGACCGACGACTGGGGCGTGGTGAAGTGGTGGGACGGCACCGGGAAGAGCGTGTGGTTCGAGTGTGTCGACCGGAGGAAGGCGACGGGCGACCGCGCCCGGTTCAGCCCGCGAGCTCCGACAGGACCACGTCCGTGAACGGGGTCCAGGCCTCCGCCGCCCACGGCCCGAAGTCCCGGTCGGTCAGCGCCACGCAGGCGGCCCCGGCCACCGGGTCGATCCACAGGAACGTGCCCGACTGGCCGAAGTGGCCGAAGGTCGCGGGGGAGGACGAGGTGCCCGTCCAGTGCGGGGACTTGGAGTCGCGGATCTCGAAGCCGAGGCCCCAGTCGTTCGGGCTCTGGTGACCGTAGCCCGGCAGGACGCCCTTGAGGCCCGGGTGGACGACGCTCTGGGCCTCCAGGACCGTACGGGGGTCGAGGAGGCGCGGGGCCTGGACCTCGGCGGCGAAGCGGACCAGGTCGTCCACCGTGGAGACGCCGTCGCGGGCGGGGGAGCCGCCCAGGGTCGTGGACGTCATGCCCAGCGGCTCCAGGACGGCCTGGCGCAGGTACTCCGCGAACGGGATGCCGGACGCCTTCGCGATGTGGTCGCCCAGCACCTCGAAGCCCGCGTTGGAGTAGAGGCGGCGATTGCCGGGCGGGGCCGTCACCCGGTGCTCGTCGAAGGCGAGGCCGCTGGTGTGGGCCAGGAGGTGGCGGACCGTGGAGCCCTCGGGCCCGGCCGGCTCGTCCAGCTCCACGGCTCCCTCCTCGTACGCCACCAGTGCCGCGTAGGCCGCCAGCGGCTTGGTGACCGAGGCGAGGGGGAAGCGGTGGGCGGTCGGGCCGTGCGTACCGAGGACGGTGCCGTCCGCCCGTACGACGGCGGCCGCCGCGGTCGGGACGGGCCAGGTGTCGATGATCCGCAAGCTCTCCATGGGACCCGAGCCTAACGTTCGCGGAAGCGGCCCCGTCACCGCGTCCGAAAGGTGACGAAGTCACCAACTCCCGTCCCCGCGGCCGACTACTGTGCGGAGGCGAAGCGCTGCGCACCGCAGCCGTACGAGGAGGATTCCGTGTCCACTGTGTCATCGGCCTACGGCCCCCAGCACGCTCCCGTCGGCGATGTGGGCGCGGCGCTGATGCTGATCGACTCCCGGCTCCGGAGCATCCACGCGGGCAACGCGGAGACCGACGCCGAACAGCAGGCGATGATGGCGCAGTTCACCGAGTCGCTGGGTCCCGACGGGGCCGAGGACCTCCTGGACGGCGTGTGCACGCTGATCTACATGTTCATGACGTGGCTGCGGAACGCCCACGAGGACCACGACAAGGACGTCATCGAGTACGTGGTCCCGACCCTGGTCGCCTCGATGCGCATGATGCCCAAAAGCATCCGCCCCGAGGCCGTGCCCACGATGGCGGGCCTGGTCGTCGCCGCGGGCACCGGCCTGAGCCCCAGCCTCTGGCGCAAGCAGTACGGGGACTGGACGGAGGCGGAGATGACGCCACTGGAGGCCACCGCCTTCCTGCTCGCGGAGCACATCAACCGCATCGCCGACGACCCCGACTTCGCCACCCGGGTGATCACCGACGCGCTGTCCAGGGCGGAAGACGAACTCTGACGTCCGGCTCCCGCCGGCTTGCTTCGAGTGCACTCCAAGGATTTAGCGTGGAGGGCATGACGGTGATCGACGGAACTTCCCGGAGCACCCCCGCGACCGGCGCACCACCACAGCCGCAGCCCTCCTCGGGGATGAACGCCTGTACCGCTCTCCCCAAGCCGCACCCCCGGCCCGAGGGCAAGGACAGCTACACGATCAGCGAGGTCGTCGCCTTCACCGGGCTCACCGCGCACACCCTGCGCTGGTACGAACGGATCGGGCTCATGCCCCACGTCGACCGCTCGCACACCGGCCAGCGCCGCTTCTCCAACCGCGACCTGGACTGGCTGGTCTTCGTCGGCAAGCTGCGGCTGACCGGCATGCCCGTCGCCGACATGGTGCGGTACGCGGAGCTGCTGCGCGAGGGCGAGTCCACCTTCGAGGCGCGCCAGGAACTGCTGGAGTCGACCCGCCGCGATGTGATCACGCGGATCGCGGAGCTCCACGACACCCTCGCCGTCCTCGACCACAAGATCGAGTTCTACGCGGGCGCCCGCCAGGCGCCGGAGAGGCACAGGGCCTGATGACCGACAACGACAGGAACACGATCGCCACCGTCGAGCTGGGCGGCGAGGGCGGCCCGACGGTCGGCGTCCAAGGGCTGGGCTGCATGGGCATGAGCGAGTTCTACGGCGCAACCGACGAGCTCTCCGCCCGGGACACCCTCGACGCCGCGCTGGAGGCGGGCGTCACGCTCTTCGACACCGCCGACGTCTACGGGCGCGGGGGCAACGAGGAGTTCCTCACCCCCTTCGTCGGCGCCCACCGCGACGAGATCACGCTCGCCACCAAGTTCGCGCTGGTGCGCTCCGACGACCCCGGCTACCGGGGCGTGAGCAACGACCCCGCCTACATCCGGACCGCCGTCGAGGCGAGCCTCCGCCGGCTGAACACCGACGTCATCGACCTCTACTACATGCACCGCCACGACCCGGCCGTCCCCTTCGTCGAATCAGTCGGCGCGATGGCGGAGCTGATCCAGCAGGGCAAGGTCAAGCAGATCGGGCTGAGCGAGGTGACCGGTCCCGAGCTGCGCGAGGCGCACGCTGTGCACCCGATCGCCGCCCTCCAGTCGGAGTGGTCCCTCTTCAGCCGGGACGTCGAGAAGAGCGCGCTCGGCGCGGCGGTGGAGCTCGGCGTCACGCTCGTGCCGTACGCGCCGCTCGGTCGTGGCTTCCTCACCGGCTCCTTCACCGACGCGGGCAAGGATTTGGGCGAAAGCGACTTCCGCAAGCACCAGCCCCGCTTCACCGGCGACAACGCCCGTGCCAACGCGGCCCTGTTGGAGCCGGTCAAGAAGATCGCCGCCGCTCGCGGGGTCACGGCCGCGCAGGTGGCGCTCGCCTGGGTGCAGCAGCGGGCGCAGGTGCACGGCCTGCCGGTGGTCCCGATCCCCGGCACCCGCAAGCGCAGCCGCCTCCTGGAGAACGTCGCGGCGACCCGGCTGACGCTGACGCCGGAGGAGCTGGCCCTGCTGGAGCCGATCGCGGGTCAGGTGGCGGGGGACCGCTACCCGGACATGAGCCTCACCTCGGCGGCGCGGGAGTAGGTGTGGCAGGAGGCCGGGGGCCGGCCTGCGATGATCGCCTGGTTCATGAAGTTCATCAGGACCAAGAGCCCGGGTCCCCCTCACGCGGGCCGACCCCCTCACGCCAGCCCCAGCGCGAACACCGCGAACCCCGCCGCCAGCACCCCCGCCAGCGCGCGGCGGGCGTTCGCGGCGCGGGTGCCCGCCTTCCACGGGGCGTCGAAGCGGCGGGTGTACCGGGCTATCAGCACCAGCAGCCCCGCGAACACCGGCAGCCACACGATCCGGGCCAGGACCCAGCCCACCGTGTCCGGCCCGGTCGTCAGCCCCGCCACCGCCGCCGTACCCCCGTCCAGCAACGAGGCCGGTACGGCGGCGGCCAGCATCGCGCTCTGGTGCCAGCACAGGATGGTCATCGCCGACAGGTTGACCACCACGACCGGCGCCCACAGCAGCGGCCTGCGCAACGCCAGCCCCAGCCGGTCCCGCACCAGGATCGCCGCCCCGCTCTGGGCCGCCGCCAGCGCTACCACCAGCAGCGACGGCGGGTGCGAGTTGGTCCGCACCTCACCGGGCACGCCGACCATCGACGCCGGGTAGTGGAACGCCAGCAGCAGTACGGCGAAGAGCACCCCGCCCCCCACGAGCAGCAGCCGCGCACCCCGCTTCCCTATCCGCCCCTCGCCCCACGAGACACCGAGCTGATAGGCGAAGAGCCAGCCCGGCAGGATGTTCAGCACGCTCAGCCAGGACGGCATTCCCTCGGCGAAGGGCCCGTACCGCAGGAAGTCCACCACCGCGACCGACCCCAGCAGCGGCAGCGCCGCCCACCCGCCGAGCTTGCGCGTGAGGCGGATACAGAGCGGGGTGAGCGCGGTGACCACCGTGTACACCCCGACGAACCAGAGCGGCTGGATCACCAGCGTCGACCCCGTACGCAAGGTGTCGCCCGGTACGCCCAGCCAGGACAGCGCGGCCAGCAGCACCGCCCACACGGCGGTCACCCCGAGCACCGGCCGGCC
Source organism: Streptomyces sp. CB00316 (assembly GCF_001905595.1). Taxonomy (GTDB): domain Bacteria; phylum Actinomycetota; class Actinomycetes; order Streptomycetales; family Streptomycetaceae; genus Streptomyces. The sequence goes on from NZ_LIXI01000001.1 coordinate 696,941, forward strand.
GAGCCGGACCAGCCGCCCGCGCAGCCAGGCGGCCGTGGTCGAGGGGCGGCGGTGGTAGGAGAGGACCGAGGCGTACCCGCCGACCAGGAAGAAGATCCCCAGCATCTGGAGCACCCAGCTCAGCGGGGCGAAGGCCTCGAACGTCGAGAGCGGGCTCGCGTTGTGCAGGCCGTCCGCGTCGAGCCGGAACCCGCCGAGCATCCAGTGCCCGATCGGCACGGCGAGCAGCGCGAGGGCGCGCAGGCCGTCGATGGCCCGGTCCCGGTGGGCGGGGGTGGCGGCCTCGACGCGGGCAGCGAGCTGATGCGCACGCCTGCGGGTGTGTGTACGGATCCTCATCGGGCCGCACCCCCCACCGAGGTGCCCCGTGCGATCGCCGCGAACGCCCGGAGCGAGTCCGTGCCCGGGGCGAAGTAGCCGGTGTGGCCCCGGGCGTCGTCGGACGGTATGCGGCGGGCCCCGAACGTCGGGTCCGTGGGGTCGGTGCCGTGGCCGAGCCCGGCGAACCGCACGCTCGGCACGTCGTCGATCCAGTCGGTCGGGTCCTTCGCCGCCCACACCGTCGCCCGGGTCCGCAGCGCGTCCACGTCGTCGGCCCGCATCCCGGGGGAGCCGAGGACCACCAGGTCGGTGGCGGGCAGGCGGTGGGCGGCGAGCCCGCAGACGACGGAGCCGTAGCTATGGCAGAAGACGACGGGCTCGGGCAGCCCGTCGGCGGTCAGCCCCTCCGCGAACCGGGTCAGCCGCCCGGCGCCCGCCTCCGCGAGCCGCCCGGTCGCGGCGTCGACGCCGATGCCCACGGGGGTGGTGTACCCGGTCCAGGCGATGACGGCGGTGCTCGGACCGGCCTGCGCGTAAAGGGACTTGGCCATACCGGCGGGCGTCCCGTACACATCGCTCTCCCGGTCGAAGGTGCCTGCGTCGTTGTCGGAGCCGGGCACCACCACCGAGACCCGGTGCGCCGAGCGCAGGTCCCCGAAGACCTCGGCCACCTGGCCGCGCCCCCGGGGGTCGAACGCCAGGATTCGGCGGCCGGGGGCGGCGAGCGAGCGGTAGCGCGGGTCGTCGGCGGCGGCGAGGGAGTTGGCGCGGTAACGCAGCTCAAGCGGGGCGCCGTCGAGATTGCCGACGACGGACGGGTGGCGGAGGAGCAGGAGTTGCCGCTCCCTGGCGCTCAACCCGTCGAAGAAGGCAGCCACTTCGGCCGGAGCCGCGCGCTCCGGATCGGGCAGCTCCGCCCCCAGTGCCCGGTCCGCCCGCCACGACGCGGTGCCCGGCGGCGGCCCGGTCAGCGCCTGCTGCGCATCCCCCGAAACCCAGCCCGCCGTCCCCGTCACCACGCTCGTAGCCAGTGCGAACGCGACCACGGTCCTCGCGTATCGGCGCATCGTGCCCTCCCTCTCCGCTGCCGCACCGACCGGCGCGACCGGGAGGAAGGTAGGAAGAAGGTGGGTGAGGGAGCGTCACACCGGGGGGCCAACTGCGGGATGCTACTGGGGTAGGGGGTGGAGGAGACGGCTCCGTACGGAGGAGGAGAGGGCCCCTGCGCCCAGGGTCAGGCCCCGCGTCCTCCGGCCCCGCGAAGGGTCAGGCCCCCGCGTCCCCCGGCGTCACCAGCCCCGACTCGTACGCGAAGATCACCGCCTGCGCCCGGTCCCGCAGGTCCAGCTTGGCCAGCACCCGGCCGATGTGCGTCTTCACTGTCTGCTCGGCCAGGACGAGACGCCCCGCGATCTCCTGGTTCGACAGTCCCCGGGCGATCAGCTCCAGCACCTCCGTCTCGCGCGGAGTCAGCCCGTTCAGCCGCAGCGCCTGGCCGCCGCGCGTCGCCCCCGACGGCCGCTGCGCCGCGAAGTCCGCGATCAGCCGCCGGGTCACCGAGGGCGCCAGCAGTGCGTCGCCCGCCGCCACCACCCGTACCGCCGCGATCAGATCGGCGGGCGGCGCGTCCTTCAACAGGAACCCGGAGGCCCCGGCGCGGAGCGCCTCGTACACGTAGTCGTCCACGTCGAACGTGGTCAGCATCAGCACCTTCGGCCGGTGCACCACCCCGATCGGCGGGTTCAACAGCTCGCGGGCGGCGGCCAGTCCGTCCATCTCCGGCATCCGGACGTCCATCAGGACCACATCCGGATGCTGGTGGCGGCTGACCTCCACGCCCTGCCGGCCGTCCGCCGCCTCGCCCACCACGTCGATGTCGCTCTGCGCCGCCAGCAGCGCCGCGAACCCCGCCCGCACCATGGCCTGGTCGTCGACGATGATCACGCGGATGGTCACAGATCCTCCGGAGGCAAGGGGGTTGGTGGTGCGGCGGGCGTGGCGGTGGCCGGGGGCAGCGGCATCCGGGCCGCGACCCGGAACCCGCCGTCGGGCAGCGGACCGGTGTCCAGCGTGCCGCCGGTCAACCGTACGCGCTCGCGCATGCCGACCAGCCCGTGCCCGGTCCCGCTCGTCTCCAGCGGCGAACCGGGGGCGGCGGCGGGCCCGTTGACGACGAGCACGAGGAGGTGGCCGTTGTCCGGCGCGACGAGGACCCGGGTACGGGCCCCCGGCGCGTGCCGCACCACGTTGGCCAGGGCCTCCTGCACGATCCGGTACGCCGACAGGTCCACCGCCGGGGGCACCTCGCCCCGCCCCGAGCTCAGCTCGGCGCTGAGCGCCAGCTCCGCCGGCAGTCCCGCCCGCACGGTCGCCTCCACCAGCTGCTGGAGCCGGTCCAGGCCGGGCTGCGGTGCCCGGTCGCCCTCCGTCCCCTCGCTGCGCAGCACCGACAGCAGCCGTCGCATCTCGCCCAGCGACTCCCGCGCCGCAGCCGCGATCGCCGTGAACTCCTCCTCGGCCGCCTTCGGCAGCCCGCTGATCCGGTACGGGGCGGAGTCCGCCTGCACGGTGATCACCGACATGTGGTGCGCGACCACGTCGTGCAGCTCGCGCGCGATCCGGGTCCGCTCCTCCAGCAGCGTGCGCTGCGCCCGCTCGGCCTCGCTGATCGTCTCCTGCTCGGCGAGCCTGCGCTGCGCCACGCCCCGCTCCCGTACCGCCCCGCCGATCACCAGCACCACCCCGCCGAGGATGGTCAGCAGCAGGGCGCTGCCGCTGCCGCGGTCCGGTGCGATCAGGTGCAGGACGGCTCCGGCGGCGCCCGTCACCGCCCAGACGGCGATCACGGTCCGCCGGGTCTCGCGCAGCCCGAGCGCCAGCAGCAGGAAGAAGTAGGCGACGGTCGCCGGCGGTGTCCATGGCCAGACGTCGCTCGGGTCGGCAGGCTGCACCAGCAGCACCAGTGCGCCCAGGATGTCGGCGGGGAAGATGATCCACCACGCCTGGAGGGGCCGGTGGGCCAGCATCAGCAGCGGCGCCGCCTGGGCCACGCCGAGCGCCCCCGCCAGCGCGCCGGGGACGCCGTACTGCGTGGTCAGGACGGTGATGGTGACCGGGATGAAGGTCGCGGCCAGCGCGAGCACCACGACGTACGGAAGCAGCCGCTGCCACAGCTTCGGGGCGTGGGCCAGCAACGGCGTGGACGGATGGGACGCGTGGGACAGCCCGTGAGCGAGCTCGCGCAGATTGCGGCGGGCGGCGCTCAGCAGGCCGTCGGCGGGCGGCAGAGGCCCGGTCGGGGAAGTGGCCATGACCGGGTCAGCCTAGGAGGGCGAGCGCCTCGCGGGCGTCATACCGGGGGCTCGACCGCCCTCGGCCCGCCTCATACCGGGGTACGGGGTGGTGGGGCCGGTCTCCGGGACGTACGGGGTCTCACAGCTCCGCCAGCAGCTGTGCCTTCTTCGCGCTGTACTCGTCGTCCGTGACCAGTCCCGCCTGATGGAGTTCGCCGAGGTGACGTATCCGCTCGGCGATGTCCGCGGGGTCGCGCCGCCCGGCGTTCACCAGGACGGGGGCCGGGACGGCCGGCACGCTCTGGGTGCTGCGTACGGATTCCAGTACGGCGGCGGCGAAAGGCAGCGACTCGTGCACCGGCCCGTAGCCGAGGCCGAAAAGGACCGCTGCCGGGTCCTGGTCAGCCGGGGCGCGGCTCACGGTCGCCGGGGCGCCGTCCACGGCGATGCCCGCCGCCTCAAGACCAGGGCTGACGGGCCCGTGCACGTCGCCGAGGCTGCCGCCGGTGCGGTGATCCGCCGGGACGGCCGCACGGGGCACCAGACGGAGATAGCCGTCCAGGCCCTCGGGGGAGCGCCACTCGATTCCGGCCAGTTCGCTCACCCGGTACGTCTGGTCACCGGCCTTCCACTTCGCGCTGGAGGCCCCCGTCCAGAACCACCGGAAGGAGATCCGCTCCCCGTCGAAGGCGGCCCGTCCGTCGTACGCCTTGAACTGCATCGGCGCCTCGGGGGCGGCGATCAGGAAACGGTCGGCGGGTTCGTCGGACGCGGGGCCCAGACAGGACCGCAGCTCGTCCGCGTAATACTCCGCGAGCAGTTCGCGGTCCGCCGGAAGCACCAGGCGGTAGGGGTCGCACCCCTCCTTCAGCTGCCCCGCGGCAGCCTCCAGGAGCGGGTCGGCACCCGGTCTTGGCACGACACGCAGCACCACCGTGTCCCGCTTGCCCGGGGTCAGCGTCACCGACGACAGCGCAGCATGCGGGATGCGGCGCTCCCGCAGGCTCTGCAGGAGCTTCGGCGTGCGGATACCCCGTTCGAAGCGGATGAGCACGGAGTCGGCGTCGAACTCCCAGGTGGCATGAATTCCGGCCAGCACATCACCCATGTGCCTCATCGTATGCGGCACAGGCTCACACGTCCCCCCTCGGCGTAAGTCGCAATTAATCGGCTTGTCACGCGGCTCTACGCGCGTCAGCCTTCCCGATCACCGGAAATACCACTGTGGCAAGCGTCATCGGCGGTTGCGCAGCTGACCGATCCGTACGCGCCGACGCCGATCGCGGCGAAGTTGCCGAGGCTCTCGGTGCCGGGTTCGAAGTAGCCGCTGTGGCCCGCGGCCCCTGCCGCCGAGACCAGCCGGGCCCCGAAGGCCGGGGCGACCGGGTCGGCGCCGTGCCCGATGCCGCCGAACTCCAGGTGCGGCACGTCCTGGATCCAGTCGTCCCGGTCCCGCATCGCCCAGATCCGGGCGTCGGTGTCGAGCCGCGCGGCGCTGTCGGCCCGCATGCCGGGGCTTCCGGCGACCGCGATGTCGGCAACCCGGTCGGGGGCCTCGTCGGCGGCCACCCCGCACACCACGGAGCCGTAGCTGTGGCAGAACAGCGAGACCGTGGACGTGCCGGGCAACGCCCCCACCAGTGCGTTCAGCCGCAGGGCACCCTCCGTCGCGAGTACGCCGAGCGCCGCGTCCATGCCGAGACCGGCCGGGGCGGTGTAGTCGGCCCAGGCGATGACGGCGGTACGGGTCCCAGGGGCGGCCGCGCGCTCGGCCCCGTACAGGGACCTCGCCATGCCTACGGGCGCGGAGTTGACGCGGTGGCTCCGCTCCAGAGTGAGGAGGCTGGTGTCGACGCCCGGGACGACCACGGAGACCCGGGAGGCCCGGTCGAGATCGCCGAACACCTCGGCGGCAAGGCCACGCCCGGACGGGTCGAAGGCCAGGATCTGGCGGTCCTTCGCGAGCATCGACCGGAAGCGGGCCGCCCGCTGGGCCGCCTCGCTGCGGCCGCCCGCCGAGAGCGTCCCGTCGGACGTACGCCGCTTCTCGACGGCCACCGCCTGCTTCAGGGCGAGCCGGTTGGCGTGGTAGCGCAGGGTGACCGGGACACCGTTCAGGTTTCCCACGACCGTGGGGTACTTGTCGGCGAGCGACATCTGCTGCCGCGAGGTGAGCATGGCGAAGAAGTGGGCCATCCGAGAGGCGGGCGCCCCGGCCTCCGGCAGCGGACGTCCCGCTGTCCGGTCCCGCGCCCAGGAGGCGAGGGCCAGCTCACGCTCCCCGTCGGCACGGTGATCCCGTACGGCGGACCAGCCCGTCGTCGCCAGCATCACGAACACGACCGCCACCGCGAGCAGCGCGCGCCATGCGGCCAAGGTGGGGGAGGAGTCGAGAGAAGTCACTGCGCCACACCCTAGGAGACGTGGACGGGTGACCGTGATCCAGGTGGGGTACATCACCCTGCCGCCAAGGATTCGACCGAACTTCTTCACAGCCGGCTACGGCACGCCCCCTGTTCTGCCGTCTGCCGTCTGCCGTCTACCCGCGGCCGGTGGTCACTCCGCCTGTCGCCAGTCCCCCGCCAGTGCCGGGACGAGCTGGTCCAGATACTCCTCCGTGAGGTCGCGCAGCGCCTCCACGCTCGAATCGTGGCCCCGACCCCACAGCTGGCCGGTCACCCGCATCACCCCGGAGAACGCCGCGACGGCCACCCGCGGCCGGGGGTCCCTGGTCACATCGAGCCCCTCGCGCTCCGCGATCAGCTGGGCGATCTGGTTCTCCAGGGCGATCCCGCGCCGCATATGGGCGGCGAGGAGGGAGGGGGTCGATTCGATCATCTGGTACGTGCGCATATGGAGGTCGACGGTGATGACCTCCTCGATCGCCTCACCGATGCTGTTCCAGGCGCAGAGCACCGCCCTGCGCATCGCCTCGAACGGGGCCTCGGCGGCAGGGCGGTCGCGCAGCTCCGCGATGAAGCGGGACTCGACCATCTCCTGTACCGCGAACGTGGTGTCCTCCTTGCTCGCGAAGTAGCGGAAGAAGGTGCGCTGGGAGACGTCGACCGCCTCGACGATCTCGTCGACGGTGGTCCGCTCGTACCCCTGCGTGGTGAAGAGTTCGAGGGCGGCGCGCAACAGGGCGTCACGGGTGCGCTGCTTCTTGCGCTCCCGCAGTCCGGGCCGGGTCGCGGCTCTCTGCCCGTGGGTCACGTACCAGTCCTCTTTCCGCTCGTTTGTCCAGGTCAGCTTACCTGTGAGCTACGCGGCAGCTACTGTCTCGTGAATGCGTTTGTCAACTGTCAGCGACTGTCACTAGTCTCCCCGTATGACTAGTCAGACCACCGTCGAGAAGGCGCCGCGGGAACCGGAAGACGGCCCCGTACCCGCCACGGCCAAGGGGCTTCGCGGCCACCCCTGGCTGACCCTGTTCGCCGTAGCCATCGGCGTGATGATGGTCGCGCTCGACGGCACGATCGTCGCCATCGCGAACCCCGCGATCCAGCGGGACCTCGACGCCACGCTCGCCGACGTCCAGTGGATCACCAACGGCTATCTGCTCGCCCTGGCCGTCGCCCTGATCACCGCGGGCAAGCTCGGTGACCGCTTCGGGCACCGCCAGACCTTCCTGATCGGCATCGCGGGCTTCGCCGTCTCCTCCGCCGCCATCGGCTTCTCCACGGAGATCGGCCTGGTCGTCCTCTTCCGCGTGCTCCAGGGCCTCTTCGGCGCCCTGCTGATGCCCGCCGCGCTCGGTCTCCTGCGGGCCACCTTCCCCGCCGAGAAGCTGAACATGGCCATCGGCATCTGGGGCATGGTCATCGGGGCGTCCACCGCGGGTGGCCCCATCGTCGGCGGTCTGCTCGTCGAGCACGTCAGCTGGCAGTCGGTCTTCTTCATCAACGTGCCGGTCGGCATCGTCGCGCTCGTCTTCGGCCTGGTGATCCTCAAGGACCACCGCGCCGCCAACGCGCCGCGCTCCTTCGACATCCTGGGCATCGTGCTGCTCTCGGGCGCGATGTTCTCCCTTATCTGGGGCATCATCAAGGCCGGTGAGTCCTGGGGCTGGGGCGGCGCCTGGACCTGGTTCTTCCTCGGCCTCGCGATCGCCCTCTTCCTCGCCTTCGGCCTCTGGCAGACGCGGGTACGCGAGCCGCTCGTCCCGCTGGCGATGTTCCGCTCCGTCCCGTTGACGGCCGGCGCCATCCTCATGGTGCTGATGGCGTTCGCCTTCATGGGCGGCCTCTTCTTCGTGACGTTCTTCCTCCAGGGCGTCCACGGCCTCAGCCCGGTCGACAGCGGTCTGCACCTGCTGCCGCTGACCGCCATGATGATCGTCTCCTCGCCGGTCGCCGGTGTGCTGATCACCAAGTTCGGCCCCCGTGTGCCGCTGGTCGGCGGCATGGTCTGCACGGCCACCGCCATGTTCGGCATGACGACGCTCAGCGAGTCCACCGGCACCTTCGCCATGTCCCTCTGGTTCGCCCTGCTCGGCTGCGGGCTCGCCCCCGTCATGGTCGGCGCCACCGAGGTCATCGTCGGCAACGCGCCCCTGGAGCTCTCCGGCGTCGCCGGCGGCCTCCAGCAGGCCGCCATGCAGGTCGGCGGCGCCCTCGGCACCGCCGTCCTCGGCGCGGTCATGTCCTCCAAGGTCAGCGCGGAGTTCGCGGGCAACTGGACGGAGGCGGGCCTGCCCGGCACGCCCGACCCGAAGCTGGAGGAGGCCGCCGAGTTCGGCATGGTCCCGGTGGACGCCCTCTCCAAGGCTCCCGGCATGACGCCGGACGTCGTCGACACGATCGGCGGCGTCATCCACGACACGTTCATGTCCGGCATGGGCCTGGCCTTCACCGTCGCGGGCTGCGTCGCCGTCGTCGCGGCCTTCGTCGCCACCCTCACCAAGCGCGGCGCGAACGCCGAGGCGGGCGCCGGAGTCGGCCACATCTGACCCCGGCGCCCGGGCCCCGGCCCCGGGAAACCGTCAACACAGCGCACACCACAGCCCCGCCGAATCCTTTCGGCGGGGCTGTCGCCTATCAGGGTGGCGTGGGTCGTCCCCCTCTTCCCCGGGCCCTTCCGCGCTGGTCAGGGTGGTCAGGACAGCACCGCGCCACCGCATGGCGCGGCGCACGACCACGGGGGTTGACCCATCATGCGTACGACCACACGTACGACCACGCGCACGAACCGCACGACCGTTCTCGCCGCTGGCCTGGCCGTCACGGCATTCACCGCACTCGTCCCGCAGGCGCTCGCCCAGGACCGGGCGGCTCCGGACCGCTCGGCCGCCACCCCGGCCACGGCGCCGGACGTCCGGCTCGGCAGCTGCGAGGCGGGCCGGCTCTGCCTCTGGAAGAAGCCCGACTTCACCGGAGCCCGCCAGACGTACGAACTCTCCACCGTCGACATCGAGAGCTGCACCCCGCTGCCCGGGGGCGGCGACGCCCAGTCCCTCGCCAACCGCACCGGGCGGCCCGTCACCACCTACCAGTCCGCCGAATGCCAGGAGGCGGCGGAGTTCGAGACGTACCCGGGCGGCGGGATCTGGCTGCCCCGCTCCCCGTACCAGGTACGGGCGTTCAAGATCTGGGAGAACTAGAGGCTCCCGGATGTGCCGAGGGGCGGCGACGCGCTCGCGTCACCGCCCCTCGGACCCGTACAGCAGCTCTACGGCTACGCGTCGCCGCCCGCCGCGCCCGGATCGGCCGCGGCCACGTCCAGGAGGTCGTAGCGGTCCAGCGCCGTCTTCAGGGCCGACCGGTCGATCTTCCCCTCCTTCGCGAGCTCCGTGAGCACCGCGAGGACGATCGACTGCGCGTCGATGTGGAAGAACCGGCGCGCCGCACCACGGGTGTCGGCGAAGCCGAAGCCGTCCGCGCCCAGCGACTGGTACGCACCGGGCACCCAGCGCGCGATCTGGTCCGGCACCGAACGCATCCAGTCCGAGACCGCCACGAACGGGCCCTCGGCCCCTTCGAGCTTCTTCGTCACGTACGGGACGCGCTGCTCCTCCTCCGGGTGGAGCAGGTTGTACCGCTCCACGTCCACGGCCTCGCGCCGCAGCTCGTTCCAGGAGGTGGCCGACCAGACGTCCGCCTTGACGTTCCACTCCTCGGCGAGGATCTTCTGCGCCTCGACGGCCCACGGGACCGCCACACCGGACGCCAGGATCTGCGCCGGGATCTCGCCCGTCTCGCCCTGCTTGAAGCGGTAGACACCCTTGAGGATGCCGTCCACGTCGACGTCTCCGGGCTCGGCCGGGTGCTGGATCGGCTCGTTGTAGACGGTGAGGTAGTAGAAGACGTCCTCGTTGGCCTCGCCGTACATCCGGCGCAGCCCGTCCTGCATGATGTGCGCGATCTCGTACCCGAAGGCCGGGTCGTAGGCGACACAGCCCGGATTGGTCGAGGCGAGCAGCTGCGAGTGGCCGTCCGCGTGCTGGAGGCCCTCACCGGTCAGCGTCGTACGCCCGGCGGTCGCACCCAGTACGAAACCGCGCGAGAGCTGGTCGGCCATCTGCCAGAACTGGTCACCGGTGCGCTGGAACCCGAACATCGAGTAGAAGACGTACACCGGGATCAGCGGCTCGCCGTGCGTCGCGTACGCCGAACCGGCGGCGATCAGCGAGGCCGTACAGCCCGCCTCGGAGATGCCGTCGTGCAGCATCTGGCCCGTCGGCGACTCCTTGTACGCGAGCAGCAGATCGCGGTCGACCGCCTCGTACTGCTGGCCCAGCGGGTTGTAGATCTTCGCACTCGGGAAGAACGCGTCCATGCCGAACGTGCGGTACTCATCGGGTGCGATCAGCACGAACCGCTTGCCGATCTCCTTGTCCCGCATGAGGTCCTTCAGGATGCGGACGAACGCCATGGTGGTGGCGATCGACTGCGTACCCGAACCCTTCTTCGCAGCCGCGTACGTCTTGTCCTCGGGCTGCGGCAGGGGCTTCGCACGCACCACCCGGGTCGGCACGTAGCCGCCCAGACTGTTGCGGCGGTCGTGCATGTACTGGATCTCCTCCGAGTCGCGGCCCGGGTGGTAGTAGGGCGGGTAGCCCTCGTCCAGCTGCTTGTCGGTGATCGGGATGTGCAGCCGGTCGCGGAACCGCTTGAGGTCCTCGACCGTGAGCTTCTTCATCTGGTGGGTCGCGTTGCGGCCCTCGAAGTTCGGCCCCAGCGTCCAGCCCTTGACCGTCTGCGCGAGGATCACGGTCGGCTGGCCCTTGTGCGCCTTGGCCGCCGCGTAGGCCGCGTAGACCTTCTTGTGGTCGTGCCCGCCGCGGCCCAGGTGCAGGATCTGCTGGTCGGTCATGTCCTTGACCATGTCGCGCAGCCGCGGGTCGTCACCGAAGAAGTGCTCGCGGATGTACGAGCCGGTCTCGGTGGCGTACGTCTGGAACTGCCCGTCCGGCGTGGTGTTCAGCTTGTTGACCAGGATGCCCGTGCGGTCCTGCGCCAGCAGCGGGTCCCAGGAGCGGTCCCAGACCAGCTTGATGACGTTCCAGCCGGCGCCCCGGAACTGCGACTCCAGCTCCTGGATGATCTTGCCGTTGCCGCGCACCGGGCCATCGAGCCGCTGAAGGTTGCAGTTGACGACGAAGGTCAGGTTGTCCAGGTTCTCGCGGGCGGCGATGGAGAGCTGGCCCAGCGACTCGGGCTCGTCCATCTCGCCGTCGCCCAGATAGGCCCAGACGTGCGACCTGGAGGTGTCGGCGATGCCGCGCGCCTCCATGTAGCGGTTCATCCGCGCCTGGTAGATCGCGCCGAGCGGGCCGAGGCCCATCGAGACGGTCGGGAACTCCCAGAAGTCCGGCATCAGCCGCGGGTGCGGGTAGCTGGAGAGACCGTTCGGCGCCTTCGACTTCTCCTGGCGGAAAGCGTCGAGCTGGGCCTCGCTCAGCCGGTCGAGCAGGAACGCGCGGGCGTAGATGCCCGGGGACGCGTGCCCCTGGAAGAAGATCTGGTCGCCGCCGTCGCCCTGGTCCTTGCCGCGGAAGAAGTGGTTGAAGCCCACGTCGTACAGCGAGGCGGAGGAGGCGAAGGTGGCGATGTGGCCGCCGACACCGATCCCGGGGCGCTGCGCCCGCGAGACCATCACGGCCGCGTTCCAGCGGGTCGCGTTGAGGACCTTGCGCTCGATCTCCTCGTCGCCGGGGAAGAACGGCTCGTCCTTCGTGGCGATCGTGTTCACGTAGTCCGTGCTGCGCATCTCGGGCACGGCGACACGTTTCTCCCGCGCGCGCTCGATGAGCCGGAGCATCAGGTAGCGGGCCCGCTCACGGCCTCGCTCGTCGACGGCGGCGTCGAGGGAGTCGAGCCATTCCTGGGTCTCCTCCGGATCAAAATCCGGGACCTGGCTCGGAAGGCCGCCAATGATGATCGGGTTGCGATCGGATCCGGAAGCCACACTGTTCCTTCGCTGTTCGGTGGTGCTCTGCGGGGTCTGTTACGGGGAACGTACCCCTGGGACAACTGCGTGTGCGCCGTCTCCATCGTGCTACCGCGAGGGCCCGAACGTCATCTCTACCGTGGGGTAACCCCGAGGTTCCGAATTTTCTCCGGCGGGGCACGAGTATGAGCAGTACGCGGCGGGGTACGGGCAAACCGCAACCTTACGCCCAAGCCGTCCAAGCGTTTCCAAAGGCTGTTCGACTCCGATTGGCGGAGCGAAACGGCATAAGCTGAGGAAGGACGTAAACGGATGGGGTGACCTTGCGGAGCCCCGGAGGGACAGGCCCAGGCCCCGGAGAGACATGCCGGAGCCTGCGGTGACGTGGCAGGGAACGTCACCGTTTAGGCGGTCTCGCACACCGGGTACTTGCGCGATTCGCCGGGCCCGTGTGGACTACGGCCTACGCCCCGCGCACGCGCGTGGCTGCAGCATTTTCCGAAGACATGATCAGGAGGCAACCCGTGAGCGCGACCGCGGACCACGCGGAGGAGCGGACCAACCCGGCAGCACGCCTGGGGTTCGAGCCCGGACAAGTGGTCCAGGAGATCGGCTACGACGACGACGTCGAGCTGGAGCTCCGTGAGGGCATTGAGGCCACTACCGGCCAGGAACTCGTCGACGAGGAGTACGACGACGTCGCAGACGTCGTCCTGCTCTGGTTCCGCGACGAGGACGGCGACCTTACGGACGCGCTGGTGGATGCCATTGGTCTGCTCGAGGACGGCGGTACGGTCTGGCTGGTGACGCCGAAGACCGGCCGTGACGGATACGTCGAACCGAGCGACATCAATGAGGCTGCCCAGACGGCCGGTCTCGCCCAGACCAAGAGCATCAGCGCGGGCAAGGACTGGACGGGCAGCCGTCTGGTCACCCCCAAGGGGGCCAAGGCCAAGCGCTGAACCACTCGCTACACCACCCGGGGCCCCCGACGGCGCTGAGCCGCCGTCGGGGGCCTTCGTAGGTGCTCCTGCAGCCCGTGCGTAGGGTGGGAGTCACCCGGACGGCCGTTACACGTGTGAACGGACACGACGGCCACGTACGAACGGAAGCCGGGACGTGAGAAGCGACGGAAGGGCTATGTTTCCCATGGCGATCGAGGTCGGCACCGAGGCCCCGGATTTCGAACTCAAGGACAACCACGGCCGGACCGTGCGGCTGGCGGACTTCCGGGGCGAGAAGAACGTGGTGCTGCTCTTCTACCCGTTCGCCTTCACCGGCGTCTGCACGGGTGAGCTGTGCGCGCTCCGCGACGAGCTGCCCCGCTTCGAGAACGACGACACCCAGCTGCTCGCGGTCTCCAACGACTCCATCCACACCCTGCGCGTCTTCGCCGAGCAGGAGGGCCTCGAATACCCGCTGCTCTCCGACTTCTGGCCACACGGTGAGACCTCGCGGGCGTACGGCGTCCTCGACGAGGACAAGGGCTGCGCGGTGCGCGGCACCTTCATCATCGACAAGGCGGGCACCGTCCGCTGGAGTGTCGTCAACGGCCTGCCGGACGCGCGTGACCTGAAGGACTACATCAAGGCGCTCGAAGCGCTCTGAGGCGATCTCCTGGTGGCGCCCGGCCAAAAGCCTGTTTTCGCCGGGAACCGGTCACTAGGATCCAATCGTTGATCCGATGCCAACGAACGACGGGGACGCTGGTGTCTGCCGGCCCCTGAGAAAACTACTGGAGGACTCGTGGGAGTCAGCCTCAGCAAGGGCGGCAACGTCTCGCTGACCAAGGCCGCGCCCAACCTGACCGCGGTCATCGTCGGTCTGGGCTGGGACGCCCGCACCACCACCGGCGGCGACTTCGACCTCGACGCCAGCGCGCTGCTGGCGAACGCCGAGGGCAAGGTCGCGGCGGACGGCAATTTCGTCTTCTTCAACAACCTGAAGAGCCCCGACGGCTCCGTCGAGCACACCGGTGACAACCTCACCGGTGAGGGCGAGGGCGACGACGAAGTCATCAAGGTGAACCTCGCCGGCGTCCCGGCCGACGTCGACAAGATCGTCTTCCCGGTCTCGATCTACGAGGCCGAGAGCCGTCAGCAGAGCTTCGGCCAGGTGCGCAACGCGTACATCCGCGTGGTGAACCAGGCCGACAACAGCGAGCTCGCCCGCTACGACCTGAGCGAGGACGCCTCGACGGAGACCGCGATGGTCTTCGGCGAGCTCTACCGCAACGGTGCCGAGTGGAAGTTCCGCGCCATCGGCCAGGGCTACGCGTCGGGCCTGCGCGGCATCGCGCAGGACTTCGGCGTCAACGTCTGAGGACACCGTCCGAGGACGCACGGGCCCAGCAGGACCGGGCGCGCGCAGCGCTCACGCACCACCCGTCCGGCGCCGCATCCTGTGCGGCGCCGGACGCGCTCAGGGTGTGTCCGGCGGATCCATGGCCGGGTCCACCCTGACCGGGCGGCCTTCGGCGCCCGACCGCGGGCGTGGAGAGCGCCCGCCAGCGTTTCCACGACTCGGGGAGGACACACATGGGCGTCACACTCGCCAAGGGAGGCAATGTCTCCCTCTCCAAGGTCGCACCCAACCTCACGCAGGTGCTGGTCGGGCTCGGCTGGGACGCACGCTCCACCACCGGAGCCGATTTCGACCTCGACGCCAGCGCGCTGCTGTGCCAGTCGGGCCGGGTGCTCGGTGACGAGTGGTTCGTCTTCTACAACAACCTCACCAGCCCCGACGGCTCCGTCGAGCACACCGGTGACAACCTGACGGGTGAGGGCGACGGCGACGACGAGTCGGTCATCGTGCGGCTCGACCAGGTCCCCGCGCACTGTGACAAGATCGTCTTTCCGGTCTCCATCCACGACGCCGACAACCGGGGCCAGGCGTTCGGGCAGGTCAGCAACGCCTTCATCCGCGTGGTGAACCAGGCCGACGGCCAGGAGCTGGCGCGCTACGACCTCAGTGAGGACGCCTCCACCGAGACCGCGATGATCTTCGGTGAGCTCTACCGCTACCAGGGCGAGTGGAAATTCCGTGCCGTCGGTCAGGGGTACGCGTCGGGGCTGCGGGGCATCGCTCTAGACTTCGGCGTCAACGTTTCGTAACGCCGCGCACGGCGCGGGGGAGCCCCGTACGTACCGGGGGAGACCCTTACATAGACACGATGGGGTAGCAGTGGTTCTGAAAACCTTCGGCTGGTCGTTCGCGGTTACCGCGCTCGGCCTGGTCGCAGCCTTCTTCTACGGGGGGTGGCAAGCCTTCGGCATCGTCGCGATCCTGACGATCCTGGAGATCTCGCTGTCCTTCGACAACGCGGTGATCAACGCCGGAATCCTGAAGAAGATGAATGCCTTCTGGCAGAAGATCTTCCTCACCATCGGCATCCTGATCGCCGTCTTCGGTATGCGGCTGGTCTTCCCCGTCGTGATCGTGGCCGTGAGTGCCCAGCTCGGGCCGATCGAGGCCATCGACCTTTCCTTCAACGACCCCGAGCGCTACAAGGAACTGGTGACGGACGCCCATCCGTCGATCGCCGCCTTCGGTGGCATGTTCCTGTTGATGATCTTCCTCGACTTCATCTTCGAGGATCGTGACATCCAGTGGCTGCGCTGGATCGAGCGCCCGCTCGCCAAGCTCGGCAAGGTCGACATGCTGTCGGTCTGCGTCGCGCTGATCGTGCTGATGATCACCGCCATGACCTTCGCGACCCAGGCCCACCAGCACGGTGGCGGGCATGTGGACAAGGCGTCGACCGTCATGCTCTCGGGCATCGCGGGTCTGATCACCTACCTCGTCGTCGGCGGGCTCTCCGGATTCTTCGAGGGCAAGCTCGAAGAGGAGGAGGAGCGCGAGCACGAGGCCGAGGAGCAGGCCAGGAAGAAGGGCAAGCCCGTCACCGGGGTCGCCCTCGCCGGAAAGGCCGCGTTCTTCCTCTTCCTCTACCTGGAAGTCCTGGACGCCTCCTTCTCGTTCGACGGCGTCATCGGCGCCTTCGCCATCACCAACGAGATCGTGCTGATGGCCCTCGGCCTCGGCATCGGTGCCATGTACGTCCGTTCGCTCACCGTCTACCTGGTCCGCCAGGGCACGCTGGACGACTACGTCTACCTGGAGCACGGCGCGCACTACGCGATCGGCGCGCTCTCCGTCAT
This sequence comes from Streptomyces sp. CB00316, assembly GCF_001905595.1. GTDB lineage: Bacteria > Actinomycetota > Actinomycetes > Streptomycetales > Streptomycetaceae > Streptomyces. The sequence continues at coordinate 713,103 of NZ_LIXI01000001.1, forward strand.
CCTGCTGGTCACCATCCGGTACGAGATCAACGAGATCATCACCGGCCTGATCGGTGTCGTCCTCATCGGTCTCTCCTTCTGGTCCTCGCTCCGCCGCAACCGGGCCATCGCCGCGGCGGGCGGAGGTGACGGGGAGACCGGAGGAAGTCCGGACTCCAAGGCCGAAGTCCACTCCGGGGTGTGACCCGGTAGGGATTGAGGAACGCTCTCTGCGGGGCGGCCCACACGGCGACGGCTCTCCGGGATTCTCCCGGACCCGGCCCGGTGGCCGCCCCGCAGCGGTGTGCGGGGCCCGCGGCAGCGGGCGACAGGGGCGGGAACAGGTCGGGAGACAGGTGGGGGTTGGGATGGGGTTCTTCGACGGCCTGTGGCCGGCGCGCGCGGCACAGTTCGACTCGGGCAACGGCACATCGAGCGCCATCGTGCTGTCGAAACGCAATGCCACGGTCTCGCTCAGCAAACAGGGCGCCCTCTCGGGCAACCTGAGGGTCAACCTGTCCTGGCGGATGCGCACATCGGACATCGAGGGCCGCTCGCGCCAGAGCGGACGGCTGCGGCGCCCCCTCAAGCTCTTCCAGCCCGAGGTGGTCCAGGCGCACACCCAGGGCGTCGTCAACGTCGACCTGGACCTCGGCTGCATGTACGAACTGGCGGACGGCACCAAGGGGGTCGTGCAGCCGCTGGGCAACCTCATCGGCGATCTGAGCAGCCCGCCCTACATCCGGCTCAGCGGCGACGACCGCTTCGGCGCCCCCTCCGGGGAGACGGTCTACGTCAACCTCGACCAGCGCGACCAGTTCAAGCGGCTGCTGTTCTTCGTCTACATCTACGACCGGACGCCCGCGTTCGACCGTACGCACGCCAAGATCACGCTCTACCCGGGCAACGGCCCCCGGATCGAGATCGAACTGGACGAGCGCGCCCCGCAGGCCCGCTCCTGCGCGGTGTTCACCGTGGAGAACGTCAAGGACGAGCTGATCGTGCGGCGCGAAGTGAAGTTCGTGTACGGATTCCAGTCCGAGCTGGACCGGCTCTACGGCTACGGCATGCAGTGGGGGCGGGGCTACAAGTCACGGACCTGAGTGGTCCGAGGCCATACCCGGCGTGCTCCGCGCTCGTACCGCGGTGCTGCGGGCTCAGGACCGGATGAACTGCGGCCCTTGCGGAGGCAGGACGAAATGCGGGTCCGGCGCGTGGGCGGCGGCCGCCGCCGGCTGCGGGTAGCCGTACGCGGGCGGCGCACCGGCCGCCTGCGGGTAGCCGTACGCCGGCTGGGCGTTCGCGGCGGGCTGCGGCGCGGGCACCGGGGGTGCGGTCGGGGGCGCGACGGGCTGCGGGTAGCCGTAGGCGGGCTGCCGGTGCAGGACCGTGGCCTGGGAGTCGGGGTCCGGCGCGGAAGCCGCGTGCGTGGCGGCGGGATCGGAGGCGGCGTGGGCGGGCGCGTGGGCAGCGGGTGGCTGAGCGGGGCCCGGGGCGGCTCCGGACGGCTCCTCCGCACCGTCACCGGCCTCCGAATCGTCGACCGAGATCCCGAAGGCGGTGGCAAGACCGATCAGCCCGGTGGGATAGCCCTGGCCGACCGCCCGGAACTTCCACCCCTCGCCGCGCCGGTAGAGCTCCCCGCAGATGATCGCGGTCTCCTCCCCGGTCTCCGGCCGCACATCGAAGACGGCCAGCGGGTCCCCGTCGGCGAACGCCGCGTCGAAGAGGAGTATCCGCAGGTCGGGCACCTGCTGGAAGGCGTCGCCGTCGGTGGAGGCGGCGATGACCACCTGGTCCACCGACGCGTCCAGCGCGCCGAGGTCCGCCTCGATGGTGTCCGTGAGCCCCTCGGCGACACTGCGCTTCGGCAGCCGCCGGACCAGCCCGGAGGGGTGGCGCGGCTGGTTGTAGAAGACGAAGTCCTCGTCGGACCGCACACGGCCGGAGGTCCCGAGCAACAGGGCGGAGGCGTCCACGTCGGGAACACCGGTCCCCGGGGTCCAGCGCAGCACGGCCCGCACGGCCACGGCGTCGACCGGGACGTTCGAGCCCTTCAGCATCGTGTGCGTCATGGGCGTCATCCTGCCTGCTGGCGGCACGTGCGGACAACGCGGGGCGGCAGAGTCCCTGGCCTGTCGTGTCGGTGCCAGGCCGGAGAGGGGGAAGAGGGAGGGAGAAGGAGGGCCGAACGGTACCGCGAGAAGAGACGGGGTGAAGGGCGGGTAACCGGAAATTCATGTACATCGGGAACTGTTGACACGCGTCCGTACGTACTATTACCGGCCATACGTTGTCCGGCCGGTCAGGCAGTTCGAGGGAAACTCATGCGTCACTTCGGGTATATATCGCCCGCTGCCCGCGAGGGCCTGTTCTTCCAGGAGCCGTGTGAGTTCAGCGCGGCCTCGCCCGCGAGCCTGCTCTCCGTCGCCCTGGGCGCCACGCTCTACTCCCCCGCCACCCGGCCCACGCTGGCCGACGACGTGATCAAGCAGGCCGGGCGTGGCGTCGTCTCCATGGTGCTGTGCCTGGAGGATTCGATCGACGACGCCGAGGTGGTCGACGCCGAGGCCAACCTGGTCAGGCAGTTCGCGGAGCTGGCGGAGCGGGACGCCACAGGCGCCGGACTGCCGCTCCTCTTCGTCCGGGTCCGCGAACCGGGCCAGATCGCCGACCTCGTCGACCGGCTCGGCGCCTCCGTCCGGATGTTGTCCGGTTTTGTACTTCCTAAATTCACCGAAGAGCGGGGAACGCTCTTCCTGGAGGCCCTGGCGGAAGCCGAAGCGGCCTGCGGGCAACGGCTGTTCGCCATGCCGGTCCTCGAATCGCCCGAGCTGCTCCACCTGGAAACGCGCGGTGAGGTCCTCCAGGGAATCGCGCGCTCCGTCGACAAGTACCGGGACCGGGTGCTCGCCCTGCGGCTCGGCGTCACCGACTTCTGCTCGGCCTACGGACTGCGCCGCGCGCCCGACATGACGGCGTACGACGTCCAGATCGTCGGCTCCGTGATCGCCGACGTGGTCAATGTGCTCGGCCGGGCCGACGGCACCGGCTTCACGATCACCGGCCCGGTCTGGGAGTACTTCCGCCGCCAGGAGCGCATGTTCAAGCCCCAGCTGCGCCGCAGCCCCTTTCTGGAGGGCAGCGCGGAGGAACTGCGTACGGCACTGATCGAGCACGACCTCGACGGCCTGCTGCGGGAGATCGAGCTCGACCGGGCCAACGGCCTGCTCGGCAAGACCTGCATCCACCCGTCGCACGTGGCACCCGTCCACGCACTGTCCGTGGTCAGCCATGAGGAGTTCACCGACGCGCAGGACATCCTGCGGCCCGAGCGCGGAGGCGGCGGGGTGCTGCGCTCGGCGTATACGAACAAGATGAACGAAGTGAAGCCCCACCGGGCCTGGGCCGAGCGCACGCTCCGGCGGGCCGAGGTCTTCGGGGTGGCGAGCCAGGACGTCGGCTTCGTGGACCTGCTGGCCGCCGGCCTGACGAAGTGAGCGCGCGTCGATGAGCGGGCGAGGTGAGCGCGTGTCGATGAGCGAGCGCGTGAGGAGAGAAGAGGCCGTGGACGTGGTGTGGTCGGGCGACTGGGTGGCCGAGCGGCTGGGAGTGGCCCTGGAGGGCGACGGGGAGCTCCGGGAGCTGCTGGGCCTCGCCCTGCGGCGCAACCCCAAGCGGGCCCACCTGCTCGTCTCCAACGTGCTGGGCAAGCATGTGCCCCAGAGGCCCTCCGTCGTGTACGGGGCGGGGTACGGGCTCGGCGAGCGCGTACGGGCGCTCCTCGGCACCGAGGACGCCCGCCGCGCCGTCGTCCTCGGGTACGCGGAAACGGCCACCGGCCTCGGCCACGCCGTCGCGGACGGTCTGCGGGACGCCCCGTACCTGCACTCCACCCGGCGGCCCGTCGCGGGCGTCGCGCAGGCGGGGGGCTTCGAGGAGGCCCACTCGCACGCCACCTCGCACCTGCTGCTGCCGGAGGACCCGGAGCTGCTGGCGGGGGGAGCGGAGGCGTCCCCCCTGGTGCTGGTCGACGACGAGTTCTCCACCGGCAACACCGTGCTCAACACGATCCGCGCCCTGCACGAGTCGCACCCGCGCGAGCGGTACGTCATCGTCGCGCTGGTCGACATGCGCTCGGCGGGGGACCGCGACCGGCTGACCGCCTTCGCCGCCGAGATCAGCGCCCGCGTCGACCTGGTGACCCGCTCCACTGGCACGGTCACGCTCCCCGAAGGCGTACTGGAACGGGGCCAGGCCCTGGTCGCGGCCCAGGAGGCAGAGCAGGCAGAGCAGGCAGGGCAGGCGGGGCAGGCGGGGCAGGCGGAGAAGGCTGCCGCAGCCCTCGCCCCCGTCACCCGGGTCGACCTGGAGTGGCCGACGGGCGTCCCCGACGGCGGCCGGCACGGCTTCACCCCGGCCCACCGGGTGACGCTCGAAGCGGCACTCCCGGGTATGGCGGAGCGGATCGCGGGTGCCCTGGGCAGTAACGTCCGCCGCGTGCTCGTCCTCGGCTTCGAGGAGCTGATGTACGCGCCGCTGCGCCTGGGCACCGCCCTGGAAGCGGCGCTGGGGGAGGACGGCGCCGAGGTCCGCTACTCCACCACCACCCGCTCGCCCGTCCTCGCCGTCGACGACCCCGGCTACGCGATACGCACCCGCCTCGTCTTCCCGGCCCACGACGACCCGGCGGACGGGCCCGGCGACCGGTACGCGTACAACGTGGCGAAAGCGGGCTTCGACGCGGTGGTCGCCGTCGTCGACTCCACCGCCGACACCCCCGAACTGCACGCCCCCGACGGCCTGCTGACCCGCTTGGCGGCCCACACCGGCCAGGTCCTCCTCGCGGTCGTCCCCTCGTACGCCCCCCTACCTGTCCAGGAGCCCGCCGTGCTGCCCGAGCCCCTCCGAGGCCCCGACTTCTCCAGTTACACGCCCGAGGACGTCGGCTGGCTGCTTCAGGACCTCTCGCACACCGAGTTGGAGGCGCCCACCGAGGAGCGCGAGGAGGCGATCCAGAGCGGCGGCGCGCACTACGCGGAGTCGCTGCCCGTCGAGTACCAGCCGAGCGCCGAGTACCAGGCTCTGTTCACGGCCGCCCTGGACGCCTCCGCCGCGCGCATCGCCCGTGCGGTGGGCACCGTCACCGAGACGGTCCTCGCCGAACGCGGACCGCGCCCGGTCCTCGTCTCGCTCGCCCGCGCCGGAACGCCTGTCGGGGTGCTGATGCGCCACTGGGCCCGCCATCGGCACGGCCTGGACCTGCCGCACTACGCCATCTCCATCGTCCGGGGGCGGGGCATCGACGCCACCGCCCTGCGCTGGCTCGCCGCCCACCACGGCCCGGCCGATGTGGTGTTCGTCGACGGCTGGACGGGGAAGGGTGCGATCACCCGCGAACTGGCTGCGGCGATCGAGGAGTTCGAGGCGTCGGGCGGACCGGGCGGCTCCGCGGGCCCGGCCGGCTTCAACCCGGAGATCGCGGTGCTCGCCGACCCGGGCGGCTGCGTCCGTACGTACGGCACCCGCGAGGACTTCCTGATCCCCTCGGCCTGCCTCAACTCCACGGTCTCCGGACTCATCTCCCGTACGGTGCTCCGCGCCGACCTGGTCGGCCCCGACGACTTCCACGGCGCGAAGTTCTACCGCGAGCTGGCGGAATCCGACGTCTCCGGCGACTTCCTGGCGGCGGTGAACGCGCGCTTCGACGAGGTGGCGGACCAGGTCGACGCCGAGACCAAGGAGCTGCTCGCCGCCGACCGGGCCCCGACCTGGGAGGGCTGGGCGGCCGTCGAGCGGATCAGCGAGGAGTACGGCATCCACGACGTCAACCTGGTCAAGCCGGGCGTCGGCGAGACCACCCGGGTCCTGCTCCGCCGGGTCCCCTGGAAGATCCTCGCGAAGCGCGGGGCGGGCGCGGACCTCCAGCACATCCGCCTGCTGGCCGAGCAGCGCGGCGTCCCGGTCGAGGAGGTCGACGACCTTCCGTACAGCTGTGTCGGTCTGATCCACCCCCGGTTCACGCGCGGTGCGACGGGCGCGGACGGCAAGGCGGTGCAGGGCGCATGACCGCTGTGAACGGCTCCGCCACCCTGGTGGCGAGCGACCTCGACCGCACGCTCATCTACTCGGCGGCCGCACTCGACCTGGCGATGCCGGACGCGGAGGCCCCCCGACTCCTCTGCGTCGAGGTGTACGGCCACAAGCCCCTCTCGTACATGACGGAGACGGCCGCCGCCCTTCTCGCCGAGGTGGCCGGCTCCACGGTCTTCGTGCCCACCACCACCCGGACCCGCGAGCAGTACCACCGCATCCATCTCCCCGGCCCCGCCCCGCAGTACGCGATCTGCGCCAACGGCGGGCACATCCTGGTCGACGGGGTCTCCGACCGGGACTGGCAGGCGCAGGTGGAGGCCCGCATCGCCGACGCGTGCGCCCCCCTCACCGAGATCCGCGCCCACCTCGCCACCACCGCCGACCCGGCCTGGCTCCTCAAGGAGCGGGTGGCCGAGAACCTCTTCGCCTATCTGGTCGTCGAGCGCTCCCTGCTCCCCGAGGAGTGGGTGAAGGAGCTGGCGGTCTGGGCACAGGAGCGCGGCTGGACCGTCTCCCTCCAGGGGCGCAAGATCTACGCGGTCCCCGTGCCGCTCACCAAGAGCGCCGCCATGAACGAGGTCGTCCGCCGCTCCGGCGCCACCCGCACCCTCGCCGCCGGGGACTCCCTCCTCGACGCCGACCTGCTGCTCGCCGCCGACCTCGGCTGGCGCCCCGGCCACGGCGAACTGGCCGACAACGACTGGCGCGCCCCGCACGTCGTGGCGCTGGAGGAACGGGGAGGGGCCGCGGGGGAGGAGATCCTGCGCCGGTTCCTGGCGGCTTCGGCCGTGTGAGTCCGGTTGCGTGGGTTCGGCTGCGCGAAGGCGCGGGTCAGGGAAGGGTGGGGGGCATGACCAAGGGCAAGGAGACCACGATCACTCCCGAGCTGTACGCGTACATGCTGGCCCACAACCCGCCGCTGGATCCGGTCCAGCGGGAGCTGGTGGAGACCACGTACACCCGCTTCCCCGACCACGCGGGCATGGTGTCGGCCGAGGAGCAGGCCCCGCTGCTGGCCTTCCTCGTCCGGCTGGTGGGCGCCCGGCATGTGGTGGAGGTCGGCACGTTCACCGGGTTCAGCGCCCTCGCCATGGCCCAGGCTCTGCCCGCCGACGGCACGCTGACCGCCTGCGACATCTCGGAGGAGTGGACGGCGTACGGCCGCGAGGCCTGGGAGAAGGCGGGCGTCGCGGACCGGATCGACCTGCGCGTCGCCCCTGCCCTGGACACCCTGCGCGCGATGCCCGCCGAGCCGCACATCGACTTCGCCTACCTGGACGCGGACAAGGGCGGCTACATCGGGTACTGGGAGGAGCTGGTGCCCCGGATGCGGCAGGGCGGCGTGATCGCTGTGGACAACGTGCTCTTCCACGGCGGTGTCACGGACCCGCGGGCCACCGGGTCGGCGGCGGCGATCAAGGAGTTCAACGACCACGTGAGCGCCGACGCCCGGATGGACAGCGTGCTGCTGGCGGTGGCGGACGGCCTGACGCTCGCGCGCAAGAAGTAGCGCGCGAGCCCCCTTCTGCCCTTTAAGCGGCCGGGCTCAGCCGCAGCAACCGCCGCCGCAGCAGCCTCCGCCGCCACCGGACGGTGCGGACGCGGCGGCGCCGCCCACGGCGACGGCGGAGAGCAGCTTGACCGTGTCGTCGTGGCCGGCGGGGCAGGTGGCCGGGTCCGAGGACTGGGCCATGGGACGGCTGAGTTCGAACGTGTCTCCGCAGGTGCGGCAGCGGAATTCATAGCGAGGCATGGTCCCAGGCTAGAGCCATCGCCGCCCGGCGGCTACGGTCTCCTGGGACTGCGCGGGCTCAAGCGCCGCCGCCGCGCTCCTCGCGGATGTCGGAGACGACCCGGGCGGCGGTCTGCCGCACGGCCTCGGTCTCGCTCAGGAAGTGCCAGTAGTCGGGGTGACGGCCCTCAAGACCGGCGACGGCCCGGTCCAGCCGCGCCACCGAGTCGTCGAGCGGCCGGGCGTGCCGGGGGTCGGGCGTGTGCCGGCCGGCCATGGCGAGGCGCTGCGCGTCCCGCACGGCGAACCGGGTCCGCTCGATCTCCTGCTGCGGGTCCTTCGCCACGGCGTCCAGCCGCTGCAACCGGTCCCCGGCGGCGGAGACCGCCTCGTCCGTCGCGTTGAGCAGGGCGCGGACCGTGGAGAGCCGGGACGTGGCATCCGCCCAGCGCTGCTCGTCCCGGGCCTTCGCCGCCTCCGCGAGCTTCTCCTCCGCCTGCCTCACGTTGACGGCGGCCTGCTCCGGTACCGGCTGGAGGTCCTGCCAGCAGGCGGCCGAGAACCGGCGCCGCAGCTCGCTGAGGACCGGCTCCACCGAGCCGGCCCGCGTCGTCAGGGCCTGGGCGCGGGTCCGCAGCGACACCAGCCGCCGGTCGATCTCGGCGGCCCGCTCCGGCAGCCGCTCCGCCTCGGCCCGCAGGGCCTCCGCATCACGCAGGACCACATCGGCCCGCTGGAGCGTCTCGGCGACCCCGTGCTTTCCCGCGCCCTGGTTCAGCTTGGTCAGCTCCGGGGCGAGGGCGGCGAGCCGGGCCGCGAGCTCATCGGCGCGCAGGCCCGCCGCCCGTACGGCGTCGAGCGCGTCGCTCGCGCCGAGCAGCGCCTGCCGGGCCCGCTCCACGGCGGGGGCGAGCCGGGCGAGCTGGGTCTCCGCACTGCCCAGCAGCGTCCCGAGCCCCTGGCCGAACCGGTCCAGCTCGCCCTTGACCCGTACGAGATCGTCCTTGGCCCGGGTCAGCTCGGTGCGGGCGCTGGAGGCGACGGAGGGCTCCAGATCGTCCCGGTCCAGGTCGTGGGCGTCGACGGCGGTGATGTAGGCGTGGCTGACGTCGTCGATCCGCCGCCCCAGGGCGGCGAAGTCCTCGGCCGCCTTGCGGCCGCGGGGGGAGTTGTCGACGGCGTTGATCGTCTCGATGGAGATCTTGAGGTCACGCTGGGCGGTGTCCAGCTCGTAGAAGGCCTCGGCCGCCGCGTCCCTTGCTGCCTGGGCCTCGGCACGCTGGCTCTCCCCACGCCCCCCGAACCACCGCCGCGTACCGCCTCCGGCGAAGGCGGCGGGCAGCGCGGCGACGAGCAGGGGCACGGGCAGCAGCACGAGGGCCAGAACGTCCCGGAGCCCCTGGGCCGCCGGGCCTGCCGGGCCGGTCTGCCTTCCGGGCGCTCGCCGCTCACGGCTCCCGCCCCGGGCACCGGAAACGTTCTCGACGGCGGAACTCCCACCCGCTCCTGCCTCTGGCCGCGTGTGTGTCGCCGTCACATCCCTCTCCCGTGCTGTTCCGCCCCTGCCGGTACATTCTCCCACCAGGTAAGGACGAACACACGGGCCCGATAGTTCGCGGTTCTAGTTCGCTGTTCGAACCTTCACTTCCCCGTTGTCGCTGCGGGCCTTCACCACATGGGCGCTGCGGTCGCTGCGTGGCACCCCGACGGTGACCTCCCCGTTGTCGGCGCGCGCGTTCACGGCGTACTTCTGTCCGCCCTGCGGCAGATCGATGACGATGCTCCCGTTGTCGCTGACGGTGTCCACCAGATCGGGCACGCCGCTGAACCCCAGCCGGATCTCGCCGTTGTCCGCACGGGCGACCACGGACTTGGTGCCTATCCGTTCGGCGAGGACGGACCCGTTGTCGCTCTTGAGGTCGAGCGCTCCACCGGAATCCCGTACGACGATGTCGCCGTTGTCGGCGGAGAGCCACAACGGGGCGTCGAACCCGCTCGCGGTGATCTCACCGTTGTCCGTGTCGGCCCTCACGGTCACCCCGCGGGGCACTCTCACCTCGTGGCGCGCGGCACAGTTGTTGATCATGGCGTCGCACTTCACCCGAAGCGTCAGGGTGTCGTTCTCCATCTTCCAGACGGGATCGGGCCCACTCCCCAGCACCACCCACCCGTCGACCTGCCGCTCCACCTCGACCTCGTCCACATCGGCCGGCACCAGGGTCACGGTCGAGTCCTCGGCGTCGATGGTCAGCGTCTTCCCCTGCAACGCGAACGACGTGCGCTCCACGGGCGCGTCATCGACGTCGGTGCTCCCGCACCCGGTGAGAGCCAGCGCGAGCAGCGCGACCCCGCCCCCCGCGGCGAGCACCCGGCCGGGGGCCTCGCTGCGCTTGCGGGTCGGTGCGCTGGTACGGATGTCCACGATGATCGGTCCCCCAGGATGTACAGCCGGACGGTGCCACCGGCCGTCGCTGCCGGTGTACTGCAAACCGTATGCACCGGAGCCCGGTCAGGGGCATCCGGACGGCTACCGTCTCGGGGGTGGGGTTATCCCCCCACCCGCACCCGGCCCCCGCAGCTCGGGGCTCGTATCGGTTTATGACCAGGGGCCGGGCCCATGTACGCTGTTGCCTCATCCACGGGTGCGTAGCTCAGGGGTAGAGCGCTGCTCTTACAAAGCAGATGTCGGCGGTTCGAAACCGTCCGCGCCCACCAGCACAAAGACCCCCAGCCGATCATGGCTGGGGGTCTTTGACATCCACTTCTGACATCAACGGGCGCGGTCACCCACGGTCGGGCCGCTGCCGCTTCAACATGCGGTCGAGGTGACTCACGGCCTCGCGCTGGGTGTCCTGGACGACGTGGGCATAGATGTTCATCGTCACTGCGATCTGACTGTGCCCGAGGATCTCCATCACGACACGGGGAGCGACGCCGGCGGCGGTCAGCAGGGTTGCGCAGCCGTGGCGGGCATCGTGCAGCCGGATCACACGGAGCCCGGCGGTGCTGGCGACCCGGGTGAACGAGCGGTACAGGTTGCGTGGCTCGATCGGCCGGCCGGAGCGGGTGGTGAAGACGTAGCCGGTCTCCTCCCACTGATCACCGGCAGCCTCACGCAGGGCCGCTTGCCTCAGACGTTCCCAGCGGAGCGGAGCGACGCACAGGGCAGGCAGTGGCAGTGTCTGCTTCCTGCGGCGTCCCTTGGGATCGTCCTCGTACGCCTCGCCGCGTACACGCTGCCGCTGAGTGCGGACCCGGATCTCTCGCTTGTCGAGGTCCACGTTCTCCCATCGAAGGCCGACGATCTCCCCACGGCGGAAGCCGAGTGCGATGGCGAGGACGAAGGCCGCGTAGAGCGGGTCCTTCCGGGCGGCGGTGAGGAAGGTCAAGGTCTCGTCGAGCGACCAGGGGGAGAGGTCCCGCGCTTCTGCCGAGGGCGGTTCCACAAGGGTCGCCACGTTCCGCATGACTAGTTCCTCCCGGCAGGCAGCCGTCAGCGCTGTACGCAGAACGCGGTGGGACTCCTTGGCGGTCGCTGCGGTGGTCTGCTGCTCCAGCCGGACCAGGAAGCGCCGGACGTCAGCGACGCTCAACGATTCGAGGCGCTTCGAGCCGAGCATGGGCGCGAGGTAGAGGCGGATGTGCGTCTCGTACTTCGCGTAGGTCGTGCGCTTGCGGCGCGGCTTGATGATGTTCTCCAGCCAGTAGGGCAGCCACTCGGAGAGCTTGGCCGACCGCGTGGGCACGGGCACGCCTTGGTCCACCTTGGCGAGCAGGTCACGGCGCTTGGCGTCGCACTCGGCCCAGGTCTTGCCGTAGGCGAACTTCCGGGCGCGGGTGCCGTCCGGCTGGAGGACGTAGACCGCCGCTTGATAACGGCCGTCCTTGCGCTTCGTGATGGTGCCCGCGCCGTTCGGGTTGCGCTTGCGCTGGGGAGGCATCAGGCGGCTTCCTCGATCTCGTTGACGATGAAGTCCCGCACAGCGTCGGCGGGGATGCGCCGGGCCCGGCCGATGGTGATGGAGACCAGCCGGCGGGAGCGGATCAGGTCGTAGACGGTGGAGCGTCCGAGCTTCAGCCGCGCCATGACCTCGGGCACGGTGAGGAGTTCGGCGGTGGCAGTGGTCACGATGCGGCTCCTTCCAGAGCGAGTTGGTCTTGCAGCTCGGCGCGGTGTTCGCGGGCGGTGTCGCGGTTGTGCTGGATGTCGCGGTGGATGTTGGCGGCGAGCCAGGATTCGCCGGGGGTGTGGCCGTTTCCGGCGTAGGTCCAGTGCGCGAGCGTGAGCGTGGTGGCTTCGGGGTGGTCGTCGGGGTCGGGGAGGCCGAAGGCGGCGCGTTGTTCGGCGGCGCGGTAGTCGGCCCGGACCTGTCGGAGGGCGCCGAGGGTGGTGGAGTAGGCGCGCGATTTGGTGGAGAAGTGGCCCCGGAAGCCGAGCATGTGGGCCCAGTCGCGCAGCTTGCGATCCGGATAGGCGTGGTGCAGGTCCAAGCACGCCTCGATCAGCCGCCGAGGGTGCTCGGGCACGTCGAGGAGAACCAGGGCTTCCTTGTTCCCGACGCGGTGGTCCACGGTGCCGGTCGTCTCGGCGGCTTTGGTGGCGTATTTGGCGACGTAGGAGGCGACGGCCTGTTCGGTGAGGTCTTCGCCGTTGCCGAACGCGCCGATGGGCTGTACGTCGAGCTGTGTGCCCCACCGCAACGTCCACCCCTCGTGGATTCCGGCTTCCGGGTTGGCCGGCACGTCGACTTGGACGCGGGCGGCGGCGGCGCGGATAGCGTCGTCCATGAGGTCGAGGGTGGCCCAGGCGGGGGGCGGGGTGTCCGGGCCGTCGGGTCCGTCGAAGCGGATCACGGCGTGGAAGTGGACGGCCCCGCGCTTCTGGTACTCGGCGACCTTGCCGAAGGAGACTTTGGACTGTTCGCGGGCGGCTTTCTGGGTGAGGCCGGCTCGGCGGGCGATTTCGCGGCGGAGGTAGATCGTGAAGTAGCGCCAGAGGTCGGATGCGTGGTTGTTCCACAGCACCGCCCCCGCGTAGTCGTAGGTGTCCGGGTCGAGCGGTGTGCCCAGCTCCGGGGCGTCCTCGGGGTGTCGGGTGCCGCAGCGGCAGGTGCGGTTGCCGGGCCGGTTGTGGACCGGGCCGAACGACGGGGCCGTGAGCGTGGCGAAGACTCTGGGGTGGTCGCGGATGGTGGTGGGGGTGCCTTTGTCGGGGTCGCCGGTGAGTCCGGCGCGGATGAGGTGGTAGGTGTCGCCTGCGTAGGTCCAGGCGCAGGCGGGGCAGCGGGAGGCGCGGCGGTTGCCGCAGGCGATCCTGAGGCGTCCACCCGGTTCGGTGTCGGTCGAGTAGTGGTGCAGGACGGTGCCGGTGGTGCGGTCGATGGTCTTGGTGGCGCCGGTGAGGTGGATGGGCTGGGAGCAGCCGCCGGTGCGGCGGAGTTGTTCGGTGAGGCGGTCGAAGCCGGGAGCCCCGACCACCCGGAGCAGGTCGCCCAGGGTGGTCGGGTCCAGGCCCGCCATGGTGGCGGTGTCGCTCACGCGGCCACCTCCAGACCACCGGTGGTGGTGACGCCGAGGCCGAGGCCGGTGAGGATGGCGGTGGCCAGGGGCGGGGGTACGGCGTTGCCGATCTGCTCGAACTGCTTGGTGCGCGATCCCTGCCACGGGTAGTCGGCGGGGAAGCCCTGGAGGACGGCCGCTTCGGTGGCGGCGAGCCGGCGGACGGCGGTGCCGTGGTCGTCGTACCAGGAGACGTCGTTGAGGGCGTGGCCGAACAGGAGGGTGGGGGCGGGGCGGTCGAGGGTGCGGCGGGTGGAGCGGGGGCGGTTGCCGACGCGCAGGGTCCAGGAGCGGGCCCTACCCGTCAGGGCCCACGCGGGGGCGGTGGTGGAGAAGCGGGTGCCGCCGGAGGTGTGGTTGCCGCGGGTGATGACATCTCCCGTGGGGCAGCCGATCGCTTCGCCCATGGACACCCAGGGCAGCCGGCCCGGTCCGAAGAGGGTTTCCGGTTGGGCGGTCTCGGCGTGGGTGGGCTCGGGCGGGGTCGCGGTGCGTGTGCGGGAGGCCAGCAGCACGGCACGGCGGCGGGTCTGGGGGACACCGTGGTCGGCGGCGTTGAGGATGCCGACCCACGTCGAGTACCCGCGGGTGCGCAGGATGCGGGCGGTGTGCTCGAAGAGGGGCTGTGCCGCGGGGACTTCCTCCAGGGCGACCCATTCGGGGTGGAGGTCCAGGGCGTAGCGGAGAGGTTCGGCGACCAGGAGGGATCGGGGGTCGGTGCAGGCGGTGCGCAGGAGGGAGCGGGTGTCGGTGGAGCGGGCGAGGTCGTCCAGGGCCTGGTGGCACAGGTGCATGTCGTCGTGTCCGGCGCCGAGGCCGGCGCTGCTGAAGGGCTGGCAGGGGGCCGACCCGATCAGCCCGACGACCTTCCCGGCCAGGGGGCCGGTGGGGTAGGTGGCGACGTCGGTACGGATCGTGAGGTGACCGGCCGCGTTGCGGGTGGCGCACGCGGCAGCGTCGATCTCCAACCCGATCTCCCGGACGCCCAGGGCGCGTAATCCGTGGGACCAGCCGCCGGGGCCGGCGAACAGGTCCAGGACCAGGCCGGTGGTGTTTGCGGTGGTCATCACTGCCCCCCGGCGGTCGTCGTGGGTGGGGTGGTTGTCGATCCAGTCCTCGGCGCACACCTTGTGGGCGGGCTTGCCCCGGTCGGAGCGCAGCGGGGTGGGCTTGTCGCAGAGCACGCAGGGCTTGTCGCCGGTGGGGTCGAAGTGCTTCTTGTCGCTCCAGTCCAGGAGGGCCATGGCGCTCAGGCCCCGATCCGGGTGTGGGCGCGGGTGGGGGTGGTGTGGCCGGTGCCGTGGCAGGCGGGGCAGTGGGCGGTGATGGTCTGGCGCTGTCCGTCGGGGGTGCGGGTTCCGGTGGTGATGGTGACGGTGGGGAAGCCGTCGCAGTGGCCGCAGATCGGCCGGGGCGGGGTGTGCTGGGGCATGATGGGATCTCCCTTTCGGGTCCGTTGGATCTGGAAGTGGGTTGGGCGCCCGGGGCGGCGGAAACTTGGCGGTTGAGGCCGCCCCGGGGGCCGGTTAGCGGTTGTTCGGGCGGTTGAGCAGCGAGCGCAGGACCACGGCGCAGATCGCGACCGAGGCGGCGGTGATCGCGGTGGCCAGGAGCATCGAGACGAGGACCGAGCCGATGACCAGGACCATGGCGGTCCCGCCGGCGGCGGCCACGACCAGCGAGCCCGGGGTGAGCTGAACGGCCGGCCGGGCGAGCGGAGCCACGGGAGCCGGTGCCGGAGCGGTGGTGTGGCAGGTGCAGGCCGGCGGGTGCACGAGGCCGGTGAGCGGCGGGACGAGGGACGTTGCCGGGGTGGGTGCGGTGTCCGGGGGCGGGATCTTCGGGGTGAACACGGGTGGGGCCTCCTTGTCAGGGGTTGCAGCGGTGGGTGCGGGCGGCGAGTTCGGCGGCGGCGCGGCCGTGGTAGTCGGCGGAGAAGTCGCAGCCGGGGGCGGTGCAGGCGGCGACGTGCTTGGTGCGGCCCCGGCCGTCGTAGTGGGTGCCGACCTGGACGGGGCCGATGCGGAGCACGTTCGTGAAGCGGTTCGGGCGCGGCATGGGTCAGTCCTCCTGTCGGAGGCTGTTGCCGGGGAACTCGGCGCGGATGCGGGTGGCTTCGGCCGGGTCGGTGGTGCGGTCGGCGGCCTCTTCCGCAAGGAGCCGGGCCAGGGTGGGGCGGCCGGAGTCGGCCATTTCCCTGGCGGCATTGAGGTAGTCGGCGGGGCGGTTGAAGTTGAGCGGGGCCATGCTGTTGTCCCTTTCTGATCAGTCGAGTTGGGCGGTGATGGCGTCGGCGAGGGGTGCGGGGACGCCGAGGCGGGCGCGCAGGGTGGCGGGGTCGATGCGGTGGCCGGTGGTGGCGCGGTGGGTGTCGGCCAGCTTCCGGGCGTGGTCGAGCAGCGCCGGAGGAACCGGCACAGTCGGTGCCGTGACCGGGACGGGTACCGGTGCCGGGTCTGTCTCAGGGGCGGGTACGGGTGGGAGTTCGGGGGTCGGGTCGGGAGCCCGTTCCACCGTTACGGCCGGGACGGGTTCAGCGGCCGGAGAGACCGGCGGTGCGGCTACCACGGGGGCGGGGTCGGTCTCGGTCGGTGCAGCCGTGGGGCTGTGGACGAGGAGGGTGCCGCCGAGGAAGGCGAGGGCGGGCCAGCCGGCGACGAGGATGCGGAGCCAGGCCGGGACGTCGCCCAGGTCGAGGAGTCCGGCGGTGGCGACGTTCGCGCCGAGTGATGCGGCCAGGGCGATGATGAACCAGGCCCAGGCGGCGCGGTTGTCGGCGGTGGTGCGCATGCGTCGCCAGGCGGCGACGAGGAGCAGGTCGACGCTGACGGGGTAGGCCCAGGCTTTCCAGCCGTCCTGTCCGGCTGCTTCGGCCAGGTCGTGCAGGTGGGCGAAGGACAGGGCGCCGGCGATGACGGCCTGGATGAGTACGGCGTCGATGCGGATGCGGGGCACGGGATTCACCTCCTTTCAGGGGTGGGCCGGTGCCGGGCGGGGAACGGGGCCGCCGCCGGGCACCGGGGCGCGAGGGGTGGTCAGGCGTCGGGGTCGGTGCCGGAGCCGAGGCAGTTGAGGCAGAGGCCGTCCTGCTGGCCGACCGGGCGGCGCTTGCGTCCGACCCGCACCGTGATCGCGACGTTCCCGGTCCCGCCGCACGGCTGACACGAGGCCGGTTCGGCCGGGGCGGGGGCGGTGGTGGTCGGGGTCTTCGTGGTGGTCCGTTTGGTGGCCATGGCGGGGGTTCCTTCCGGTTCCAGGCATGGGCGGGGTAGGGACCTGACGCGAGACGGTCGCGCCAACCGGCTGTGCGGGGTGGGGAGTTAGCTGGTTGCCGGGCGGGGCTTGAGGAGCGGCGAGCCCGGGGCCGGCGCGGCCGGGACCACGGGCCGGTACGGGGCCAGGGCGGCGAGGTGCGGGGTGAGGTGGGCGTACTCGCGGCAGATGGCGACCGCTTCGGCGGGGGTCATGGCGGGGGTGCGGATGCGGGACCAGCCGCCGGAGGAGTCCCCGGCGACCGCGACACCGGGACGGTCCGGGGGGATGGTGGTGACCGCGAAAACGGCGTCGGGGGCGATGTCGCCGAGGCCCATGTCGGCGGTCTGCTTGTCGTTGACGCGGTGGACGACACGGCCGGTGAGCTGGGCGCGGAGCATGGTGGCGCCTTTGCCGAGGTCGGAGCCGAAGCGCTGCCCGCAGACCTCCAGGTAGATCCCGACCGCGCGGGCCATCTGCGCGAGCCGGATCATGTGCGTCACCATCCGGTCCCGCCGGTCCTCGTCCTTCTTGGCCGAGACGAGGAAGAGTTCCGCGACCTCGTCGACCAGGACCACGAGCGGCACCGGCCTCACCTTGGCGGGCAGGCCCCACAGGTCCGAGACGCCGTGGTCGCTGAGGAGGTCGAAGCGCTCTTCCATCTCGCCCACGAGGGCTTCCAGTAGGCCGGATGCTTCGTCGGGGGTAATGGCGAGGGCGGAGAGGCGGGGCGCGTACCCGCGCTGTTCGACACCCCGCTTGCAGTCGATGCCAACCAGGCCGACCGGGAGCTTGGCCAAGCCGGCCACGAGGTTGCGCTGATACATCGACTTGCCCGACTGGTTCGCACCCAGCGTCAGGGCGTGCGGGATCTTCTGGTAGTCCCGGACGAAGGCGGTGCCGTCCTCCCGCAGAGCCACCGGGACGACCAGCGGGCCGGCGGTAATGTTGCGGGGGAGGCGGCGGGGCATCTTCACCCGGCGCAGCACGTCGTAGCCGGTCATCCGCAGTTCCACGAACCCAGGCTTCACCTCCACCACATGCACCGACTGAACACCCCAGGCGTGCCGCAACCGCTCCGAGGCGGCGGCGACATCGGCAGGCTCCAGACCGGCGGGAAGGCGGAGGATCGCCCGCATCCCCGTGGTCGAGTAGCGGACCCGGCGAACCTGCGGGGGAACCGGCTGGACATCCTGCCGGCGGGCCACGTTGCGGACCATGAACGCCCGCAGGCGGGACGGCTGGACCGTCAACCCGCACACATCCATCGTCGCCCGGTACGTGACCGCGAACCGGACCCGGGCAACCGGGGCGCCCACCAGCGACCAGAACACCCGAGGAGACCGGGCCTTGGCGTAGGCGAGGCCACCGGCGGCCGATAAGGCCCCCGCAACCTCGATCACCGTGGACAGGTCCGACATGATCAGGCCCCCAGCGGGGTCACAGCGACCGCGCGGAAGCTGATCCCGTGCCGGGTCTGGCCGTTGAACGTGTTCTCCCAGTCCCGGGCCTTGAGCCCGACGACCGTGACCGGGGTGCCGGGGGCCAGGTTCTCCGGGACGCCCGTGTTCGGCACGGTCACCTGGTAGAGGTTGCCCTCCCCCTCGTCCGCGACCAGCAGACCCACCGTCGCGAGCGGGGCACCGGTCTCCCGGTCGATCGCGATCTCACCGGTCTGCTTGCTCACGAGCTTCGGCGTCGGAGGCGTCGCCACGAACACGACAGCGGTCGAAACGTCGATCTTGAACGACGGCATCTGATACTCCCTGGATTGATGTGGAGCAGCCCAAAGTGGACCCTCAGAGGCTCACTGTCCTGGGACTGCGAGCCGCTAAGCAAGATAATGACCCGCAGTCCTGGGACTGTGTTTGACTTAGTTCTGACGAGAGGGGTTCGGGATGGCGCCCAAGTGGCGAGAGCTGGCAGACAAGCTGGCTGAACAGATCCGGCGTGGTGACTACGCTCCCGGTAAGCAGCTTCCGCACATTCGGGTGCTTGTGGAGGCGGGCGAGGGTTCCAAGTCCACCGTTCACGCCGCCTACAAGGCGCTCGAAGCCGAAGGTCTGGTCACTTCATCCCGAGGGCATGGCACGGTCGTGCGCCAGCAGGCGCCTCTCAAGCGTCTCGGCGTCGCCCGGTACGACAAGGCCAAGTGGCGGGATGGCGACGAGGTGGCGTTCATCGCGGACCGTGTAGCAAGTGGACGTGCATACCGCCGGAACGAGCAGACGCAGACTGTCAGCCTTGTGGAGGCTCCCCCCGCCGTGTCGGAAGCGCACGGACTGCCCGCAGGAGCTGAGGTGTATGCACGGGCGCGACTTGTGAAGGAAGGCGACCAGCCCACCCACACGTTGACGAGCTACTACCGGCCCGAACATGTCGAGGGAACCCGCATCGTTGACCCGACTCCCGGGCCCGCCGGCCGGGGTGGAGGGTTCCGGGTGCTCTATGACGCCGGTTACGAGATCGACCATATGAAGGAACGGATCTTCGCTCGGCCGGCCACAGCGGACGAGTCAAAGCTTCTTCAGCTCCCGCCGGGCGAACCGGTGGTCGAACTGCACCGGACGACGTACACGGCCGATGGCACGGTCGTGGAGGTCGCCATTGGGGTGCACGCGGCATCGCGCTTCGCCTGGGAATACGAGTTCCAAGTACCTGACTCGGCGACGGACAAGGAAGACCCGAAGTGATCTCCACACAGGACTGGGAAGACGCCCGGCGCATTTGGAGCTACCACCAGATGGGCCACACCCTTCAACCCTGCTCCGTTGCTATCGGGCTCGGCAGTCATGACCTTGGAGTCGCTGACACGTCGGTAGATCTCTACAAGCGTGGGATGGTGCCGCTCCTGCTCTTCACGGGGGCCACGAGCCCCACAACCCGGACGCGAATGCCCCGGGGCGAAGCTGTCCACTACCGAGAGCGGGCACTCGAATTGGGTGTTCCCAGTGCGGCTGTCCTTGTGGAGCCGAGAGCGCGCAACACAGGTGAGAACATCCGCTTCTCGCGGGAAGTGCTGGAGGAGGAGGGCGTCGAGGTGGCCTCCGTTCTCCTCATCAGCAAGCCGTACGAGGAGCGGCGGGCGTACGCCACTGCCCGAAAGCTGTGGCCTGAGGTGGAGATCGTCAGCGCTTCGACGCCGATGACCCTGGACGAGTACGTGGACTCCATCGGCGACACCCGTTTGGTGATCGACATGCTTATGGGCGCATTGCAGCGCCTGATGATCTACCCGGATCAGGGATTCATGATCAGCCAGCCCGTACCTGCCGACGTATCCGAGGCGTACCAGCGCCTCCGCCAAGCCGGTTTCACCAGCCGACTCCTGGCCACCGATTCGCCCTCCGCTTGACCGATGCCGAGAGCTGTTACAGGTTTCTCTACCTCATCAAGGCACCCGGCTGCGCTCCGCTCCGCCGGGCGCGCTTCCCGGCTCTGGCTGCGCCCGCGCTCCTGCCTTCGGCCCGCTCGGCGCTGCCGCCGCCGACGCGCGCCCGCAGTGGATAGGCCCGTGGGGCATGAGACGAGAACCAAGCCCGCGGCTTCAAGAGGATGCCTCCGGCGGGGGCGCTCAGACTCCGGGATGGGACGGGGCGCCGTTCGCGAGTGCCGGCCGGAGCGGGGCGAGCGTCGTGGGGCTCCCATCCCGACCACCTTCGACCCAGGCAGAGCCGAGCAGTCGCGGCCCAGGGCGTCAAGGTCGTTCGTACAGTGGCGCGCTCCACCTTGACGCCCTGAACCACGACCGCTCCACGGAGTGTGGGTCGAAGGCGGACGGGATGGGAGCCGGGGTGAGTAGAGGGTGACTGGAGACAAGGGCGATGCCAAAACAGCCAAACCCCCTTCCAGGTCGCCCGCGTCGTGCCAAAATCAGGCTGCCTCTAGACCGTAACGCGCCTGTACGACCGAAGAAGGAATTTATGGCAAAGACCAACTATGCGGGGAACCGAATTTCTCTCACGTTGGAAGAAGTTCTGGCGATCCGAAAGAAGCTGACGGAGAGCGCGTTAGGATCCAAAGATTTCGGTGGAGAGCAGCCACTCGACGAAAATAAGCTCTCATCGGCTGTAGAGCGCCAGAATACCGGAATGACAGATAATCGCGGTATCTATCGGGCTAAGTACGAAAGGCCCCACGAGAAGGCGGCTACTCTTTTCTATGGAATCGCCAAAAATCATGCCTTCGAGAATGGGAATAAGCGTACAGCTCTAGTGTGCGCCCTGGTCTCACTGGAGCGTAACGGATTCGATCTCTGCAACACCACCGAGGAAGACCTGTATCAGATGGCGACGTCGGTGGTGGCTGGCACCTTCCCCATCGGGAAGACGGAGGTGCGAGAATCTGAGTCCGAGGTGCGATCCCTAAGCGCTTGGATCCGGAAGAGAATACAACGAAAATCTTTCGGAGATCACGTGATGAGCTTCAAAGATCTCCGCAGGCTCCTTATTGCCCACGGCTGCACTTTCGACGCGCACGAAAATAACTTCATCAGAATTCGCCGGGGGTCGCTGACGGTGAAAACGGGGTATCCGAGGGAGAACTTCGATGTCGCCGTTTCGGAAATTAAGAAGATTCGCCGAAGGTTGAAGCTGGATAAGCTCGGCAGTAGTCGAGAATTTTACGACATCGACAACGCGGTAGACAATTTCGTGAGCGAGTATCGCGATCTCTTGGAACGACTCGCTGATGCATAGGGGCCCTGCCTGCCCCGCGCTCCTATGTTCAGCTATCCGGGAGCTCATGGTCGGTTAGGCGACCGAGTCCTGTTGAGTCCGGCCGGGGCTAGCCTTGCCTGGCGCGGTCATACAGCAGCGGAGTACCGCAACCACAGCAACCGCCCCCGTACGCCACTACCTCTCCGGAGTTGAGTAGCGGCCGGAATGACCACCGCTGACCGATCCGGCTAGAGCTACGGATCAGAAGGTCTCTGACATCTACCGCTGACATCAACGACGCTGGACAGGGGCGTACGTGGGCGTTCCTGTCCGGCCGTCGCGGTGGCGGGAGGTGGGGGCCGCAGCGGCGCCCGGCCGAACTTACAAAGCAGATGTCGGCGGTTCGAAACCGTCCGCGCCCACCAGCGCGACTCACGCAGGCCCCGACCCTCACGGTCGGGGCCTGCGCCTTCTCGCGGGCGGCGTCCCACCGCATTGTCTCCCGTCCGCCCGGCCTCCGTGGTGAACGGAGTGTCCGCGCAGGGCGCACACTGGCGGTATGGCCCTACCCAGAACGCATCACTGCTCGGCATGCTCGGACGGCACCGCACCCGGTGATGTCCTCCACGAGGACATCGTGGTCGGGGCGCCGCTGTCCATGGAGGAGCTCACCGACGCGCAGCGTCTCGACCGGTTCGCGCTCAAGTACGCCCACGACGGTTGCCAGGTCAGAGAGGTGCGGAAGGTCCCGCACGACACCTTGAGCGGTTACGCCTGGGCCGTCCGCTTCAGCGAGGGTTCGTAGCGTCGTGTCGACGTAGCGGACGCGTGGAGGGAGCCGTGTGGAATGGGCGCACCCGGCCCGGCGTTGTGGAGTGGGTGACCGAGAACAGCCGTGGTGATCCGGATGTCCCGCCGCCCGAACAGGAAGCGGTACGGCAGCGGCTCGTGGCGGAACACGCTGGCACGAGCGAGCGTATGGCGGCGCTGAGCCGTGACTTCGAGGCGATCGTCGAGGCGAACGCCCTGGTCGCCGTTGACGACGAGCATGATCCCGAGGGGTCCAGCACCGCTTTCGAGCGGGCGCACGTCGCCGCCCTGCTGGCGCAGGCGCGTGAGTACCTGGCCGAGCTGGACCTGGCCATGGATCGGCTGGCGAGCGGCGACTACGGCCGCTGTGAGGTGTGCGGAGAGCCCGTTCCGGCCGCCCGGCTGGAGGTACGGCCGGCGGCTCCGACCTGCGTCGGCTGCGCGGACCGGAGTGCGGAGCGTCGCCGCTGAGCGTGCCTGTGCGACCCGGGGCCGTGACCGTGAACCCTTGAGCAATGACCGGCCGCCTACCCGCAGTTGTCGGTCGACACAGGTCGCGTACGTCTTCGTCCCCCGCCGCGGACCGTGGCGCGATACGTGCTCCATGATGGGCGCTGGAAAGCAGCGCGGCGGTGGCGGCGACCCTGCGGGTGCGGGCACGCTGCAACGTAACGGGGAAGGGCACAACCATGGGGCAGACCCTTGCGGAGATCCTGGACGGGGCCGCGCGCGGCCGGTTTCCGGCGCCTGACGGGAGTACCACCGTGGTGACGGCGCCGAGCGGGCGGGACAGTGGCGTGATCGCCTTCACCGCGCACTCGGTGGTGTTCACCGACGAGGACCCCGCGTGGGTCCACGCGACCCTGGCGTCCCTGGACTGCGATGCGCTGGCGGCCACCATGCATCCGCGTTTCCTGCAGGCGTTCCTGGAGCGGACCGGCCGGACCACCGACACGATCGACCTCCTCACGGTCGCGCCCGCTCTCCCCGGGGATCCTCCGCCGGCCCTGCGGGAGGTCACCGACCCGGTACATCCCCGGGTCATGAGCGCGCGCAGGCGGCGCGACGGGGTGCGGATGTGGACGGTCGACGGTGGGGTGCTGGTCCTCGGGCGTGGGGTGGCGGGGCGCTGGGAGGTAGCCGTAGAACTGGACGAGGACGCCCGGCACCGGGGCCTGGGGCGGGCCCTGGCAACCGCCGCCCGCCACCTGGTGCCCGACGGCGAGCACCTCTGGTCCCAGCAGGCCGCGGGAAACGCGCGCAGCATCAGGGCGTTCCAGGCCGCCGGGTTCCGGCCGGTGGGCTCGGAGGCGTTGCTGCTCGGCCCGTAGGGCGCGGTCGCCTCTTGTATCCGTACTCGGCCCAAGGCCCCGTGCATGTCGCCGAGGCCTCCCGGCGGGGCTGGGGCGTTGTCGGCGTGAGCGAGTAGGGGGCCGGAAGGGCTTGCCGCACTCAGGCCCAAGCGTGAGGGGGCACACGGCTGGGCGTGAGCCCCGTGCGGGGCCGGGGTGGGGCCTCCCGGGATGCGCTCCCGCGACCCCCAAGGCACCGTGGAGACATGGCCGCGCACCCGCCTGTGATCGTCTATCCGCCCTCCGCGACCGGAGGGCGGCGGGTCACCGTGCACGGGCAGATCGTGGGGCTGGCGCACGGGCGGGGCGAGGTGGCCGCCCTGTTGCGGGCCGCCGGGTTCGCGCCGGGGCCGGACCAGGCCGTCGAGCTGGACCGGCCGGGGCTGATCGAATGGCGCGGCGGCGACCTCGACACATGGGAGTGAGCCGGTGAGCCGCCACCCGAGCGGGTGCGTCCAAGTGGCTGGCCGACCAGGCCTCAGGGAACGTCGAATCTGATCTGCACGCACCATCAGCGCAGGTCAGGACCGCAGGCACCCATGCCTGTCCCGGCCAAGGAGTCCTCATGTCCCAGCCCTCCGCACCGAGGCCCGGCAGCACCTCCCGCCCCGCCGCATCCGGCGCCGACCCCGGCACCTCGTGGGCCGGTGGCGGGACGCTGTTCGCCGGTTTCCTGCTCCTCGTCGACGGTGTCCTCGGAGTGATCAAGGGCGTCGCGGGGATCGCCACCAACGATGTGTACGCGGCGGTCAACGACTACGTCTTCAAGTTCAACGTCACCACATGGGGGTGGATCCACCTCATCCTCGGCGTCGTCCTGATCTTCGTCGGCTGGGGCATCCTCAAGGGCGCGACCTGGGCCCGGGCCGTGGGCATCGCCCTCGTCTCCCTGAACCTGATCGCCAACTTCATGTGGCTGCCGTACACGCCGATCTGGGCCATCGTCACCATCGCCATCGACGTCTTCATCATCTGGGCCCTGTGCACCGACCGCTCCGAGCCGGCGTTCTGACGTGGCGGAGACCACCGGGACGTACGCCGACGGCATCGGGGCGGACCTCGTGGACCTCGCCGCCGAGGCGTACGTCTACGGGTACCCCCTGGTCTACGACCTCTCCATGGTCGGGACCTCGCTCCGTGACGGGCTCGGGGGGATGGCGGCCGCGCCCTTCAACCGGTTCGCGCACTCCGAACAGCTCGCCGACCACCGTACGGAGTTCGTCTCCGTCAACAACGACACCGTCTACGCCATCGCCCAGCTCGATCTGTCCGGCGGGCCGCTGCGCCTTCATGTCCCCGACAGCGGCGGCGCGTACTACGTGCTCCAGTTCATCGACGCCTGGACGAACAACTTCGCGTACGTCGGCCGCCGCGCCACCGGTACCGCGGAGGGCGAGTGGCTGATCGTGCCGCCCGGCTGGGCGGGCAGCGTCCCCGACGGCGTACGCGGGGTCCTCGACGCGCCCACCTCCGTGGTGACCGTGGTGGGGCGTTACGCCTGTGACGGGCCCGGCG
Source organism: Streptomyces sp. CB00316 (assembly GCF_001905595.1). Taxonomy (GTDB): domain Bacteria; phylum Actinomycetota; class Actinomycetes; order Streptomycetales; family Streptomycetaceae; genus Streptomyces. The sequence continues at coordinate 738,056 of NZ_LIXI01000001.1, forward strand.
ACCTGCCGCGCGTCCGGGCGCTCCAGGAGCGGCTCACGCTCGACCCGCTCGACGGCAGACCCCACCGCACCGGGCTCCCCGCGCCCGAACCCGGCGTTCCGGAGGAGCTGCGGTTCTTCGAGGAGCTGCGGGTGTGGATGGCCGACTTCCCGCCGTCCGCGGCCGATCAGGCTTACCAGGACCGGTTCCAGCCGCTGGGGCTGCTGGAGGAGGGGCCCTCGCCGTACGCCGCCGCCGGCCCGGCCCTCGTGGACGCGCTGACGAGGGGACTTGAGCGGGGGCGGGCCCGGGTCGAGGGGGTCAGCCGCGCCGGGACGGGCGGCGGGGGCCGGGGGCCGGGGAGCTGGAACACGGACCCGCACCTGTTCGACTACAACCTGGACCACTTCGGCGTCGGCACCATCGACTCGCCGCAGTGGCGGATCGCCGACCGGGAGGCCTCCTACCTGGCCCGCGCGGTGGCGGCCCGGATCGAGCTCTGGGGGAACCATGGGTACGAGGCGGTGTACGCCCAGACCTTCCAGGACAGCGAGGGGCGGCAGCTGAACGGGGCGCACTCCTATGTCCTGCGCTTCCCGGAGCCGCCGCCCGTCGAGTCGTTCTGGTCGGTGACCATGTACAGCACCCCGGACCACTACCTCGTCGAGAACCCGGCCGACCGGTACGCGATCGGGGACCGTACGCCCGGCCTCGTCCACGCCGACGACGGCTCGCTCACCCTGTACCTGTCCCACGCCCGGCCCGCCGACCCGGCCCGGGCGGCGAACTGGCTTCCCGCGCCCGCCGGGGACTTCCGGCCCATGCTGCGGCTGTACACGCCGGGGGCCTCCGTCCTGGACGGGCGTTACGAGATTCCCGCCGTCGAGCGGGCCGAGGGATAGGAACCGGTCGCGACGCGGAGTGACGGCGGGCCGTTGTCAGTGGCGCGGTCCACAATGGAGCCATGTGCCGCAGCATCAAGACCCTTCGCCCGCCCGCCCTCCCCGAAGAGGCCACCGAGGAGGACATGCGGGCCGCAGCCCTTCAGTACGTACGCAAGGTGTCCGGCTTCCGCGCGCCCGCCGCGCACAACCGGGAGGTGTTCGACCGTGCCGTCGACGAGATCACCGAGGCCACGATGAAGCTGCTGGACGGCCTGGACGTACGGGGCGCGGCCACCCGGAGCACCGTCGAGGGCTGAGCTCGTACGGAGGACGGGGCGGGACGGACCGGGGGCGGGGGAGACGGCCCGGGCGACGCCCGGGGAACGGCTCAGGGGGAGACCGGCGCCGGTGAGGTGACCGGGATGTGCGCGTTCGACTGGCTGGGCACCGTGCTGGGCGCGATGCCGGACGCGATGCCGGGGACGGAACCCTGGAGGGCATCCTGGTGGACGGCCCGGGACACGGTGGCCAGGCCAGGTACGGCCGCCGGTAGGGAGGAGTCCTGGAGCGGCTTTGACGTGGCCACCGCAGTGCCCCGCTCGGCAGCCGGGCGCTTCACGAGGAACGCGGCCAGCGCGCCCGCCATGAACAGCGCCAGCACCGAGACGGCCGTCCCGAACCAGGTCGACCCGAGCCATCGGCCGCCGAAGTAGCCGAGCCCCACGCTGTAGCCCGCCCAGGCCAGCCCCGCCAGGGCCGACCACGGCACGAAGTCCCGCACTCTGCGGTGGGCGGCGCCCGCCCCGAGGGAGACCACCGAGCGGCCGGCGGGTGCGAACCGGGCGATGACGACGAGCGCGCCGCCGCCCCGGCTCAGCGCCGAGCCGAGACGTTCCTGCGCCTTGGTGAGGCGGCGGGAGCGCGCGATCGCCCGGTCCAGCCGGTCGCCACCGCGCCAGGCGAGGCGGTACGCGACGAGGTCGCCGAGCACCGAGGCGGCGGCCGCGCAGAGGATGAGGACGACGAGCGAGGGCACTTCACCTGTCGCACCCCCCGAACCGTTGACGCCGGTCGAGCCCGCGGCGGCCGCGGTGGCGGCGGTGATCACGAGGACACCGCTGGGCAGGAGGGGGAGAAAGACGTCCAGGAGCACCGAGACGGCGACCACCACGTAGATCCATGGGCTGCTGGTCAGTGCGCCCACACTCTCAAGCACCCGTCTACTCCCCGATCGTGTCAACGCCGCGACGTCGCAGGGGAGCGGCATGGGCGGCAGGTTCAGCTGTACAGCGTACGCGTGAGGGTTCTGCGCAGATCGCTCAGGGTGGGGTGACGTTGCGCGGGTCGCGTACACCTGGCGGGCCGTACGGGCGTTAGGCAGGCCGGAACGACCGGCACGAGTCAGGAGCAGCAGCGCATGACGGCACAGGTGGATCGAACAGCAGGGGCAGCGGGGGCGATCGAGGCAGTCGGGACGGCAGAGGCAGCCGGAACGGACCGGGCGTCGCGGGCGCCGGGGACGGTCCGGAGAAGGGTGCTGGTGGGTGCGGCCGCCCTGCTGATGCTCACCGGCGGTGCCACCCTCGCCCACGGCACGGCGGACGGCACGGACAGCGCACCCGCGCCGGACGGCGGAGGGCACGCGGCCCACAGCACCGGCGCCGGGGACGCGAGCGGCAGCGGAAAGGCGAGCGGGGCGAGCGGGGCGAGCGGGGCGAGCGGGGCGAGCGGGGCGAGCGGGACCGGGGAGGCGGGGCCGGTCGGTGGTGCGTCGCGGAGCGGCGGGTTCTGGATGCGGGCCGACGGGGTGTTCTCCCCGCCCGGCTCCTTCGTCCCGTCCGACGCGCTGACGTACGACACCGCTCTCGTGCCGGCCGCCGCGCGGATCGAGGTCACGCAGTACGCCGACCGGACCAGCCACCGTGTCGGCACCCGGCTGCGCGGCCTGGTCCCGAACCGTGCGTACGGGATGCACGTGCACACCTCGCCCTGTGCGGCCGACCCGACGTCGGCGGGGCCGCACTACCAGCACCGCGGCTCGGCCACCGCGGACCCGGTCAACGAGGTGTGGCTGGACTTCCGTACCGACCGGAACGGCGACGGCGAGGCGAAGGCCCGGCACGACTGGGGGTTCCGGGACGGCGGCGCCCGGTCGGTGATCGTTCACGACGCGCAGGGCGGTGCGGGGAAGCGGGTGGCCTGCTTCACGGTGCCGTTCTCGTCCTAGACGCGTACGGACGTGGGGGAGGAAGGGAGTACGGCGGGCCCCCGCCCCGCGCGACCGTCGCGCGGAGCGGGGCACCGTCCCGTCCGGGACCCGGCCACCGGTTCGGCGCCGGTGGGGGTGTGCCGGGGGCGCCGGAAGGTCAGGCCGAAACGCCGGCCGTGGCGGGCTCTCGGCGGGACTCCTCGGCGGGGACGCGCTCGGCGCGCGACCCGAAGAGCCGGTCCAGGGCGAAGGCGCCCGGGCCGGTGAAGACCAGCAGCAGGAACGCCCAGCAGAAGAGGGCCGACGTCTCGCCGCCGTTGCCGACCGGGGTGAGCGCCTCGGGCTGGTGGACCACGAAGTACGCGTAGGCCATCGAACCGGAGGCGAGGAAGGCGGCGATACGGGTGCCGAGGCCGAGGGCGACCAGGGAGCCGCAGACCAGCTGGATCAGGGCGGCGTACCAGCCCGGCCAGGCTCCCGCCTCCGCCTCGCGGCCGCCGAACACACCGAAGAGGGTAGAGGTGCCGTGGATGGCGAAGATCAGGCCGACGGCGAAACGGAAAAGGCCGAGCGCATAGGGCTGGGCCCCGTTCAGGCGAGTGGACATGGGGGGTGGGCTCCTTCGGTCTTGGGTGGGGACGTGAACCGACTGAGCGCCACAGGTTAGGGAAACCTCACTGGTACTTGCAAGTTCAACATTCTGGCATATGGCTGAAAATTGACTAAGGCTCCTTGGTGAGTGAACGCTCAAGAACACTGATCAGCTGATTGTCGCCGCCAACCGACTTGGCCTGGACCAATGTCAGCGCAGAGTTCCGGCCATGCAAGGTCAGCGTCATGAGCTGGTTGCCGAACCACGGGCCGCCCGCCCTGCTCCAGGTGACCGGCGACGGTTCGGTACGTCCGTGGCGGGTGAGCATCCGGCCGATGTGCCGGCCCACTCCGCTCCAGCCGAAGCGGAAGCCCAGCCGGATCGACCGGGGGACCGTGTTGTGCACGGGGGAACACGTCAGCTGGAGGACACGGGCGTGCGGGGCGCCGCCGGGAGTGTCGGCGGGCCAGTGAGGTTCGGCGATGTAGGCGTGGTGCACGTCCCCGGACAGCACACACACGGTCGCCGGGGCGTTCGGGCCGCTCCCCGCGCGGCGGAGCAACTCCGTGAACCGGCCGAAGGATTCGGGGAACGCGGCCCAGTGCTCCAGATCGGCCGCCCGGCGCACCCTCTCCCCGAAGCGCGCCCAGCGGCCACCGCGGGCCCCCGCGCTCAGGGCCGCGTTCCAGGTCTCGGCATCGTGGACGAGCGGGGGCAGCAGCCACGGCAGCGAGCTGCCGATCAGGAGATGGTCGTACGCCGCGGGGTCCTCCAGCACGCGCTCCCGCACCCAGCGGGCCTCGCTCTCGTCCAGCATCGCCCGATGCCCCTCGTCCAGGACGCGGGCCGCCCGGGTGTCCACCATCAGCAGTTGTACTCGGCCGAAAACGCGCTGGTAGCTCCAGCGGGTCCGGGCCGGATCCGCGTCGGTCTTCGCGGCGAAGCGGCGCAGGGTCTCGGTGCCGTCGGGGCGGGCCCTCACCGTGGCGTACACAGGATCGGCCGCCAGCTCGGCGGGGGAGAGGTTGCCCAGGTGCTGGTAGACCCAGTACGACATCAGTCCGCTGACGATCCGCTCGTGCCACCAGGGCGTGGCGCGAATCTGTTCCTGCCAGGCGGCGCTGGTGTTCCAGTCGTCGATGACGTCGTGATCGTCGAAGATCATGCAGCTCGGCACGGTGGAGAGCAGCCAGCGCACCTGGGGGTCGCGCCACGATTCGTCGTACAGGCAGGTGTACTCCTCGTAGTCCGCGACCTCCGCGCCCGGCGGCTCACGCAGATCACGCCGCATCGCGAGCCGGCGCCGCGTCGCCGCCGACGTCTCGTCCGCGTACACCTGGTCGCCGAGCAGCAGCAGGACGTCGGGCCGCTCGGCTGCGGGGTCGGCGGCGAGCCGGGCGGCCAGGGTGACCAGCGCGTCCGGGCCCGCCGGATCGTGCCCGTCGCCGGGGGCCGCGGCCCAGCGGCACGAGCCGAACGAGATCCGGACGCCGTGCCCCTCCGCCGCGGCCGCCCCCACCGGGGGCGTGGTGATGGTGCTCGGCGGGAGCCGGGACCCCTCGGGCGGCCACACGCGCCGTTTCCCGAGCAGCACCTCGTACGCGGTCGTGGTGCCGGGCGTCAGCCCCTCCACGACCACCAAGGCGTAGTGGTGCCCGCCCACCGCGAAGGTCGGGGACACCCCCGAGGCGCCGTCCGCGCACCGGACCTCCACGGTGCACGGACGGCTCGCCTCGACCCAGACGGTCGCGGCGGAACCGGACTCCCAGTCCACGTACCGCAGCAGTGGCCCCAGAAGCAGTCCGGCCATGTCGTGCCCTCCTCGCGTACGTCACGGATGGGCTCCGTAACGTACAGAACGACGGGGGAGGGTGCACGGGTTCCGGCGGTCGTCGGCGAGGTCGGGGGCGGTGTGCGGCCGGGCGGGGGTTCCGGTGGTCAGCAGCCGTTCAGGGCTGTCTGCAGGGCGCTCTTCTCGGCCGGGTCCACGCTCAGGCCGTAGTAGTGCTTCACGTGGACCCACGCGCGGACGTAGGTGCACTTGTACGCCGCGCGCGGCGGCATCCACTCGGCCGGGTCCTTGTCGCCCTTGGCCTGGTTGACGTTGTCGGTGACCGCGATGAGCTGGGGGCGGGCCAGGTCGTTGGCGAAGGACTGGCGTCGGGTGTTGGTCCAGCTGCTCGCGCCGGAGCGCCAGGCCTCGGCGAGGGGGATCATGTGGTCGATGTCGACGTCGGAGGCGGCGCTCCAGGTGGCGCCGTCGTACTGCGAGTACCAACTGCCGCTGACCGCGGCGCAGGCGGCGTCCTGCTGGACGTTCGTGCCGTCGCGCTTGAGCACCACCTCGCGGGTGTTGCAGGTGCCCGACTGCGTGATCCAGTGCGGGAACTTGTCGCGGCTGTAGCCGCTCGACGAGCCCTCGGCGCCGACGGTGAGCTGGCCGAGGTAGGTGCGTGCGGTCGCCGCGCTGACCGGGGTGGGGAGGGCGGCCTGGGCGGTCGGGGCGGTGAGCAGTACGGAGGTGGCGGCGAGGGTGGCGGTCGCGGCGGCGACGGCTGAGCGACGCGCGTAGATACCGAACATGCGAACTCCCTTGACATGGGGGGTGCTTGGGCGGGCGGCATGTGGAGCCCGGCCAGCGTGGCGGCGCCAGGTTTCCGGGCGGTGGGCACCAGGTAACAGAGTGACGACATGTGCACGTCACATCAAGGGGTGTGACAGGTCGCGCGGGGGTGAACCGACCGCCGGGCGCGGGAAGGGAGTTGTGTGGCCGGGGCGTCCGCCGGGGGCGCGCCCGGGCGGCGGCGGATCTATCGCCTGGTGCTGCTTCCGGTCGCGCCGGCCCTCGGGGTCGTCCTCGGCGCCCTGCTGGCCGCCGCCGTCGCCGCGTGGCCCCGGCTGGGCCGTTCGCGCGAGATCCTGGTGGCCGGGGTGCGGGCCGGGGTCAACTCGCCGCGGTCCGCCCGCTCATCGGCTGGGGCCCCGCCGGCTCGGGCCGCCGTTCGGATTCCTGGTGCTGATGTTCGCCGTGGCCGCCTGGACGGCGGGGCGCCGCGTCATCCGTAACCGCACCTGGTGGTGGGTGGCCGTGCCGATCGGGGCGGGGGGCGCTCCAGGCCGTCGGGCTGGTCGCGCGGGGGTGGCTGCACCGGGGTGAGCCCGGGGCCGAGGTGTGCTCCTGCCTCAGGCCCGAGGGGTTTCAGGCCGCGCTGATGTGCAGGCGGATCGTGCCGTCCTCGGCCGCCTCCACCCGGATCTGCGTCAGGTCCTCGACGTGCGCGTCCGGCGACAGGGCCGCGGCGCGCGGGCCGACGCCCACCACACGCATCCCGGCCGCCCGGCCCGCCGCGATGCCCGCCTCGGAGTCCTCGAACACGATGCAGTCCGCAGCCCCGAAGCCCAGCTCCGCCGCGCCCTTGAGGAAGCCCTCGGGGTCCGGCTTGCTGGCGCCGACCTGTTCGGCGGTGACGGAGACGGCGGGCATCGGCAGCGCGGCCGCTCCCATCCGGGCCGTGGCGAGAGCGCTGTCGGCCGAAGTCACCAGGGCGTGCGGGAGGTCGGCGATGGCGGCCATGAACGCGGCGGCGCCGCCGATCGGGACCACGCCGTCGACGTCGGCGGTCTCCTCGGCGAGCATCACCCGGTTGTCCGCGTAGTTCTCCTCGACGGGGCGGTCCGGGAGCAGGACGGCCATCGTGGCGTACCCCTGGCGGCCGTGGACCACCTTGAGGGCGGCCTCGGGGTCCAGTCCGTGCTTGACGGCCCACCGGCGCCAGCAGCGCTCCACGACCGCGTCGGAGTTCACGAGGGTGCCGTCCATGTCGAGCAGGAGGGCGCTTGCGGTGAGGACGGTGGCCGACATCGGCTGGCTCCAGAGCGCGGGGGGATGGTGGCGCGGTACAAGAGCAGCCCCGCCCGCCGGTCAGGGAGTGCGGGCGGGAGCTACTTTGTTCCATGAAGATACAAAAACCTGGGCCGGAAAGCCAATCCCGCGGGCCGGCCCTGTCCGAAGGCCGGCGCGACCGGTCAGCCGCGGCCCTGTCCGGTCGTCTCCGCCTCCAGCGCGCGCCGGGTCTCCGGCCCGTACACACCGGCCGGGTCGCCCTGGATCGCCTTGTACGACTGGTAGATGCGCACGGCGTTCTCCACACGGTCGTTGAAGTTCCCGTTCGCGTCGCCGTGGTAGAGCCACACCTCGGCGAGCCGGTTCTGCAACACGGCCACCTGCGGCCCCTGGTCGCCGCGCCGCAGCGAGGAGGGGGCCGGCTCCGCGGGCGGCGCGGCGGACGGCGGCGCGTCACCGGTCGCGGACGCGGACGGGGTGCCGGGGCTCGGTGTCGCCGGTGCGGAGGCGGTCGGGCTCGGCGCTGCGCTCTCCGAGGGCGAGGCGGAGGGGGACGGGGAGGCGGTGGACGCCGAGGGGGTGGGTGAGGCCGAAGCCTTACGGGACGGAGCGGCCGAGGGGGAGGGGGACGGGGCCACGGAGGCCGCCGCCGGCTCGTCCGCGGTGTCCGGGGCGCTCGTGGTCGCCTCCGGCAGTGCCTCCTCCTGGCTCCCGTCCCGGTCGAAGAGCCCCCCGGCGAAGGCCGCCGTGCCGACCACCGCCGCCACGGCCGCCCCCACGGCCAGGGTCGCGAAGGGGCGTCTGTGGCGCGGCTGCACGGGGTCGGATGCGCCGGGGGCCGTACCGAAGGCCGGTCCCGCCCCGAAGGCCGGTCCCGCGCCCGGGCCCGTACCGGCGCCCGCGCCCGGGGAGGCGCTGCGGCGCCTGTTCTCGTCCGCCACCGGGGGTCGGGCCGCACCGGGCCCCGGGTCCGTACCCAGGCCCGTACGGGAATCCGCGCCCGGCCCCATCCCCAGGTGCAGCGGCATGGTGGTGGCCGCGTCGCTCCCGGCGCCCTGCCCCGACCCGCCGGCACCGGCCTGCCCCGACCCGTCGGCACCGGCCTCGGTGGAGCCGCCGCCCCCCGCACCACCACCCCCCGACGCGTCCCCCAACGTCACGTACGGCCTGATCCGCAGCGGGTCGAAGTCCTCCGCCGCCGCCATCTCCGCCGAGCGGGCGGCGCGCAACTCGTCCCCCGTGAGCGGCGTCGCGCCGGTGTCCGTACCGCACCGGCAGGGCACCCGGTGCTCCGTGCCGGGCTCGCCTGCCGTCCGTCTGCCGCACTCCGGGCATGCGTGTCCGGTCATCGTGGGTCCCCTCCCCTTGAACTGCCTGCGATTATGCAGCCCGCCCCGGCGAAGCCCAATGCCCTCCCCGCTGCCCCTCCGGCGCCCGGTAGGCCGTAAACAGCGCTCGGCGGGCTATAACAGGGCATAACGGCCAGGATGGGGTGTAGTGGATCAGCGGACTGCAGTGGATCGCAGCGGATCGAGGAGACGCCCATGGCCCAGCAGCTGAGCCCGCCCCTGGTCCCCGGCGAGGGGCAGTCCCGCCGGACCGTCCTGGTGGCGATCGGCGCGCTGCTCCTCGGCATGCTGCTGGCGGCACTCGATCAGACCATCGTCTCCACCGCGCTGCCGACCATCGTCAGCGAGCTCGGCGGTCTCGACCACCTCTCCTGGGTGGTCACGGCCTATCTGCTCGCGGCGACGGCGGCGACCCCGCTCTGGGGAAAACTCGGCGACCAGTACGGCCGCAAGAAGCTCTTCCAGACCGCGATCGTCATCTTCCTGATCGGCTCCGCCCTCTGCGGCATGGCCCAGAACATGCCCCAGCTCATCGGCTTCCGCGCTCTCCAGGGCCTCGGCGGCGGCGGGCTCATGGTGCTCTCGATGGCGATCGTCGGAGACATCGTCACCCCGCGCGAACGCGGCAAGTACCAGGGCCTGTTCGGTGCCGTCTTCGGAGTGACGAGTGTGCTCGGGCCGCTGCTCGGCGGGTTCTTCACCGAAACCCTCAGCTGGCGCTGGGTGTTCTACATCAACCTGCCGATCGGCGTCGTCGCGCTGCTCGTCATCGCGGCCGTGCTGCACATCCCGGTCCACCGCGAGAAGCACACCATCGACTACCTCGGCACCTTCCTCATCGCCTCCGTCGCCACCTGTCTCATCCTCGTGGCGTCCCTCGGCGGCACGACCTGGGCCTGGGGATCGGTGCAGATCATCGCGCTGGCGGTGCTCGCCGTCGTACTGCTGATCGCGTTCGTCGCCGTCGAGCGGCGGGCGGCGGAACCGGTGCTGCCGCTGACACTCTTCCGGATCAGGACCTTCAGCCTCGTCGCCGTCATCAGCTTCATCGTCGGCTTCGCGATGTTCGGCGCGATGACCTACCTGCCGACCTTCCTCCAGGTGGTCCACGGCATCACTCCGACCATGTCCGGTGTGCACATGCTGCCGATGGTCCTCGGCATGCTGCTCACCTCCACCGGCTCCGGCCAGCTCGTCAGCCGTACCGGCCGATGGAAGGTCTTCCCCCTCGCGGGCACCGCCCTCACCGCCGCCGGCCTCCTGCTCCTCCACCGGCTCTCCCCGACCAGCTCCACCTGGGAGATGAGCCTCTCCTTCTTCGTCTTCGGCGCCGGGCTCGGCCTCGTCATGCAGGTGCTCGTCCTCGTCGTGCAGAACGCCGTCTCCTACCGGGACCTGGGCGTCGCCACCTCCGGCGCCACGTTCTTCCGCTCCATCGGCGCCTCGTTCGGCGTGGCCATCTTCGGCACCGTCTTCACCAGCCGGCTCACCGGCCAGCTCGACAGCGCCCTCGCGGGCCGGTCCCTGCCGCCGGGCGTCGACGCCGACCGACTGGCAGCCGACCCCCGGTCCATCCAGGTGCTCCCCGCCGACCTGCGCCCCTCGATCCTGGACGCCTACTCCACGTCCATCACGGACGTCTTCCTGTACGCGGCCCCCGTCGTCCTGATCGCCTTCGTGCTGGCCTGGTTCCTGCGGGAGGACAAGCTGCGGGGCTCGGTGACCGCCCCCGACACCAGCCAGACGCTCGCCTCCAACCCGGTGGAGCGTTCCTCGTACGACGAGTGCGCCCGCGCACTGTCGGTGCTGGCCACCCGGGAGGGGCGCCGGGAGATCTACGAGAAGATCACCGCACGCGCCGGATACGACCTGCTGCCCGCCGCCAGCTGGCTGCTGCTGCGGATCAAGCGGCACGGCACCGTCGAGCCCGCGCGGCTCGCCGAGGTGGCCCCCGTACCGCTACGGGTGATCACCGAGGCGGCCCGGCAGGTGGAGGAGCGTGGACTGGCCCGCCGCGAGGGGCTCCAGATGATCCTCACCGACGCGGGGGCCGAGGCCGTCGTCCGGCTCTCCCAGGCGCGGGAGGACTCCCTCTCGGAGCTGCTGGGGGACTGGTGGGGGCCCGAGCGCCCGACCGACCTGGTCAAACTCGTCGCCGAGCTGACCGCCGAGGTCAGCGGGTCGAGCAAGGAACGCCCGCACATGCCGGCACCGCCCCGCGACCACGCGGCGGACTGGCACCACGACATCGACCACCCGGACCGCCACCGCTCCGGGAACCGCAGGGACCACCCGGACCACCGGGACGGCTACGGTCACCCGGATCGCCGGCCCTGACCGCCCCGTCCCCGAAGCGCCCTCACAGCTCCTTCGCGAACCACACCTGCGCGTACGGGTTGCGCCGGTGGAAGGCCGGCACCTCCCCGTAGCCGTGCTTCGCGTACAACCCGCGCGCCTCGACCAGGTCGAGACGGGTGTCCAGCCGGAGCAGCCGCACCCCGAGAGCCCGCGCCTCCTCCTCGATCGCGGCCAGCAGCAGCCCGCCGCCGCCCGTGGACCGGAAGGCCGGGCGTACGTACACCCGCGTCAGCTCCGCCGAACCCGGCGCGGCCTCCTCCGTCAGCACCAGCCCGGCGCAGCTCGCGGCCTCGCCCCCGTGGCGGCCGACGACGAACTGACCGGTCGGCGGCACCAGCAGGTCCGCGCCGTCGTCGGCCAGTCCCTCGGCTATCTCCGCGGCGGTGGCGGGCCGGTGCCAGTAGCGGCTCGCGACCTCGTCGTAGTAGTCGCGGCGCAGCGCGGTGGCGTCGGGGGAGTCGAATCGTTCGGCGGTCACGGTCCAGGTCATGTGGGGCATTCTTGCTCCCTCACGGCCGAAGGACGACGTGATTCATGTGCAGGGGGCACCAGTGAACCGACCCACCGACGCCGACGCGGCGGCGCGGGCCCGGGCCTCCCAGGTCCAGTACCTCGCCGACCGCTGGATACGGGACGCGCTCGCCACCGGGAAGCCGGCCGACGGCGGCAGCTTCGTCTGCTCGCCCGCCGGACTGTGGCTGGCGCTCGCCGCCGTGGCCGCCGGGGCGCGCGGCGAGACCGCCCGGGAGCTGCGGGGGCTGCTCGGTGCGGCGGACCGGGAGGCGGGGCCCGCCGTGACGGCGTCGGCCCGCGAGCTGGCGCTGACCGGGGCGCTGGGGGTGGCGACCCGGGTGTGGAGCCGGGTGCCGGTGGAGCGCGCGTACCGTGAGGCGCTGCCGGACGTCCGCTTCGACGACGTGCTCGACCCGGCGGCCGTCGACGCCTGGGTGCGTGAGGCCACGGGCGGGCTGATCGAAGCGCTGCCGCTGGAGATCACCGACCAGACCCTGCTCGCCCTCGTCAACATCCTGGCGCTGAAGGCCCGCTGGGAGAAGCCGTTCGATGCCTCGCGGACCCGGGACCTGCCGTTCACCGACGCGTCCGGGACCACCCGCCCGGTGGCGACCATGGCCAAGGACGTACCGCCCGCCGATGTCCGGGTGGTGGACGGCGTGTACGTCGTCGAGCTGCGCTGCACCGCCGGTGAGGGCGGGCGAGCCGGAGCCCGGGTCAGGTTCGTCCTGGGGGAGCCGGGCGCGGGCGCCGCCCGGGTGCTGCCCGCCGGGTGGGCGGACCGGGCGGCGGGCGCCCCGCCCGAGGCGGACCGGGTGACCCTGGCGCTGCCGCGCCTCACCCTGCGTACGCGCATCGCCGTCACCGGACAGCTGCCCGCGCTCGGGGTCCGGCTGGCCACCTCCGACGCGGCGGACTTCTCCGGCCTCTCGCCCCGGCCGCTCGCCATCTCCGACGTGGTCCAGGAGGCCGTGCTGAAGATCGCCGAGCAGGGGGTGGAGGCCGCGGCGGTGACGGTGGTCGCCATGCGGGCCGCGGGCGCGGTCCCGCCGCCGCGGCGCCTCCTCCACCTGGCCTTCGACCGCCCGTTCGGCATCGTCGTGCTGCCCGCCGACGGTGACGTCCCGCTCCTCACCGCCTGGCAGGCGGACGTCCCGGCAGATCCGGCCTGAAGCCTCCAAGACTCCCGCAAGCCCCCCGCACGCAGCTGATCGTCCTGCCGTACCAGCAGATTTACCGGCCTTGAGCATGATGACAGTCAGGCAAAGAGGGGGTTGATTGTGTCTACCTCGTAGGGCAATGCGAGGCTTCATGCTGCGCTGCCCCGAGTCGAAGGGGCGGGGCATGGAACGGTGGGAGGGTCGGCGCAGCGTGACAAATGCGGATCACAGTGTGCGCGGTGGCGCGGTGGCGGACGCGATGACGAACACGGAGACGAGGGCCGGGCTGACCCGGGTCCTGCTCTGGCTGATCGTGGCCGTGCTGGCGGTACGGCAGATGGCGGTGGTGCTGCGGCAGCCGCCCGGCGAACGGCTCACCGATCTGGAGACCTGGATCGGGGAGAACGGCGTCCTGCACGTGACGGGCTCGCTGTACGACAGCGGCCGGTTCACCGGGACGCCCTTCGCCGGTCTGGTGCTGAAGCCGCTCACCGCGTCGGCCGAGGCGGCCCTCGGCGTCGCGTGGACCTTCGGCACCCTGCTCCTGGTGGCCGCCCTCGGTGTCGTCGCCGCCCGGGCCCTGCCCGCGCCGGTCGGCCGGCGTACGGCGCTGCTCGCCGTGCCGGCCGCGATCACCCTGCTCATGCTGTCGCTGCCGGTCCGCAACACCCTCCACCTCGGCCAGACCAGCATCCTGCCGGTCCTCCTGGTGCTGCTGGCCTGCTTCGTCGCCCGGGACCACCGGCTGCAGGGCGTCCTCGTCGGCCTCGCGGCCGCACTCCAGCCGACGCTCCTGCTCTTCGCCGCGTTGCTCTGGCTGACCGGGAAGCGACGTGCCTCGGGGATCTCGGTGGCCGCCTTCGCCCTCTGCACGGCCGCCGCCTGGGCCGCGGTGCCGAAGGACTCGTGGACGTACTGGGTGCACCATGTCGCGGGCGCCGGGCTCGGTGAGCGGCCGGACAGCCTGGCCAACCAGTCCCTCCACGGCGCGCTGCTCCGGCTCGGCTTCGAGGGCCCGACGGAGATCGCCCTGTTCCTCGTCCTCGCCGCCGCGGTCACCGTCATCGGCGTACGCCGCGCGGTCCGCTACGCCCAGGACGGGCAGCTGCTCCTCGCCGTCGCCGTGACGGGCTGCGTCGTCGTGGCCGTCTCGCCGACCGCCTGGCAGCACCAGCTGCTGTGGGTGCTCCTCGCCGTCGTCGGCAAGGTCGGCAAGCGCGCCTGTGACCGGCTGGTCTGGCCGGCCGTCGTGGTGCTCGTCCTCACGCTCCCCGGCAAGATGCTGCTGCCGAACGTCGGCCTGGTCATCCCCGTACGGGACAACGTGCTGCTCATCGCGGCGCTCGGCGCGGCCTGCCTCGCCCCGTTCCTTCTGCGCACCTCGCCGTACTGGCAGCAGCCGATCCCCACCGACTACGCGAAACCGGTCGCCGCGCGCTGGAGACGCGTGCCGCTCCTGCCGTTCTGGCGCCGGGCGCTCCACCGCCCCAACCTCCTGCTGGAACTCCTGCTCATCCGCGTCGTCTACTCCGCGTACGCCCAGGTCCGCCTCGCCGCCACCGCGGGCCGCCCGCTCGCCGAGGAGCACGGCCGGCAGATCCACGCCATCGAGCAGTGGCTGCACATCGACATCGAGCTCTGGGTCAACCAGACGGTCGTGCGGATCACCTGGCTGCGGGAGTTCTTCGACTACTACTACCTGACCTTCCACTTCATCGTCCCGCTGACGATCCTCGGTGTGCTGTACGCGCGCCGCCCCGCCGACTACCGCTGGGTCCGCTCCTCCATCGGCTTCGCCACCCTGCTGGCGCTCGTCGGCTTCTGGCTCTACCCGCTGGCCCCGCCCCGGCTCATGCCCGGCCTCGGCTTCATCGACACCGTCCACGGGGTGCAGGACTTCGCGAAGCCCGACTACGGGACGCTGACCACGGTCACCAACCAGTACGCGGCGATGCCGTCGCTGCACTTCGGCTGGTCGCTGTGGTGCGGGGTGGTCATCGTGATGCTCGCCCCGAAGCTCTGGATGAAGGCGCTCGGCCTGCTCCATCCGCTCTTCACCATCGCGGCGATCGTGGCGACCGCCAACCACTGGGTGCTGGACGCGGCCGGCGGCGCGCTGGTCGTCTCGCTGGGCTTCGGGCTGACGTATCTGCTGTCCGGGCCGCGGAAGGTGGTGGCCGCCGATCAGCCGACGGCGGCTCAGCCGGTGAAGGCGGAGGCGGAACCCGCACCGGAACCCGAACCCGTACGCGCCGAGGTCGGCGGCAAGTAGCACGCGACAGACAGCCCGAAGGGATGCCGGGACGACGTCGAAGGGCGTCCCGGCACCCCTTCGGCACGGATCGCCGCGTCCTCACATGGTCCGCCCGCCGCGCCCGCCCCGCCACTCGCGGGGCAACCTCATGAGGGCAACGCACTCACCTGGAGCTGCTTGATCCCGTTGAGCCAGGCCGACCGCAGCCGCCGCGGGTCCTCAAGCAGCCGCAGATCCGGCAGCACGTCCGCGATGGCGTTGAAGATCAGGTCGATCTCCATCACGGCCAGCGACTTGCCCAGGCAGAAGTGCGGGCCGCCGCCCCCGAAGCCGAGGTGCGGGTTGGGGTCGCGGGTGATGTCGAAGGCCTCCGGGGCGTCGAAGACCTCGGGGTCGTTGTTGGCCGAGGAGTAGAACAGCCCGACCCGCTCGCCCTTCCGGATCCGCTGACCGCCCAGCTCCAGATCCTGGGTGGCGGTCCGCTGGAAGGAGACCACGGGCGTCGCCCAGCGCACGATCTCCTCGGCCGTCGTCTTCGGGCGCTCCCTCTTGTAGAGCTCCCACTGCTCGGGGTGGGTGAGGAAGGCGTGCATGCCGTGGCTGATGGCGTTACGGGTGGTCTCGTTGCCGGCCACCGCCAGCAGGATCACGAAGAACCCGAACTCGTCGGAGGACAGGTTGCCTTCGCCCTCCGCCGCGACGAGCCGGCTCACGATGTCCTGGGCCGGACACTCCTTGCGGGCCGCCGCCAGGTTCATCGAGTACGCCACGATCTCCATCGCCGCCTCGGCGCCGACCTCCTCGGTGATCGCGTACTCGGGATCGTCGTACGCGGCCATCTTGTTGGACCAGTCGAAGATCCTGGACCGGTCCTCCTGCGGTACGCCGATGAGTTCGGCGATCGCCTGGAGCGGCAGCTCCACCGCGATGTTCGTGACGAAGTCGAAGGAGCCGTCGGCCCCGGCGGAGGCGTGGGCGGTCTCCACGATGGAACGGGCCCGTGCCCGCAGGGCCTGCTCCAGGGAGCGCACCGCGCGCGGGGTGAAGCCGCGCTGGACGATCTGGCGGACCCGGGTGTGTTCTGGCGGGTCCATGTTGAGCATGATGAGTTTCTGGACCTCGATCTGGTCGCGGCTGATCGTCTCGTTGAAGCGGATGACCGCGGTGTTGGTGTTCGAGGAGAACAACTCGGGGTGCGTGGAGACGTACTTGACGTCCTCGTGACGGGTGACGACCCAGTACCCCTCGTCGCCGAAGCCGGAGATGTTGGCGGGCTGGGTGCACCACCACACCGGCGCGGTCCGCCGCATCAGCGCGAACTCCGGGTGCGGGACGCGGGCTTGGAGGAGGTCGGGGTCGGTGAAGTCGAACCCGTCGGGCAGATGGGGGCAGCGCATGGGCACCTCTCCACTCCGGATCTGGCGGCGAACCGTCCGACAGCCGCCCTTGCCTGGTGGTCCTGACGCTCCATCAGAATCTGCCCGCAAGGTAGTAACGAGTTCTACAAGTCGCAAGAGTCCTGGCCGGATCCGTTCCCCGCACCGTCGGCGACCCCGAAGCGGGGGCGCACGCAGGGGGTGTGCGTGGTCGGTGCACGCCCCTTGCGCGGTCGGTCCCGCGTCACGAGACTGCTTGCATAACTAGAACGCGTACCAGTTCCTTCCGTGGGTGCCGGGACGCCCCGACGGAAGGGCGAGGAGAGGACGAGCTCATGGCCGCGGAACCCGTCATCGTCGAAGCCGTACGCACCCCGATCGGCAAGCGCC
This sequence comes from Streptomyces sp. CB00316, assembly GCF_001905595.1. Classification (GTDB taxonomy): domain Bacteria; phylum Actinomycetota; class Actinomycetes; order Streptomycetales; family Streptomycetaceae; genus Streptomyces. The sequence continues at coordinate 754,964 of NZ_LIXI01000001.1, forward strand.
AAGGCGCGCTCGCCAATCTGCACCCCGCCTACCTGCTGGGCGAGACCTACCGTGAACTGCTCGGCCGCACCGGCATCCAGGCCGACTGCGTCGAGCAGATCGTCGGCGGCACCGTCACACACGCCGGGGAGCAGTCCATGAACCCGGCCCGCAACGCCTGGCTGGCCGTGGGCCTGCCGTACGAGACCGCCGCGACCACCGTGGACTGTCAGTGCGGCTCCTCGCAGCAGGCCTCGCACATGATCGCCAACATGGTCGCCGCCGGAGTCATCGACGTGGGTATCAGCTGCGGCGTCGAGGCGATGTCGCGGGTGCCGCTGGGCAGCGGATCCAAGCACGGGCCGGGCAAGCCCTGGCCCGACGAGTGGAACGTCGACCTGCCCAACCAGTTCGAGGCCGCCGAGCGCATCGCCCGCAAACGCGGCCTCACCCGCGAGAGGGTCGACGCGCTCGGCCTCCTCTCGCAGCAACGTGCGGCCGCCGCCTGGGCCGAGGAGCGCTTCAAGCGCGAGACGTACGCCGTCCAGGTCCCCACCACCGAGGAGGAGCAGGCGGCCGGCCAGGGCATGTGGCGGCTCGTCGACCGGGACGAGGGGCTGCGGGACACCTCGATGGAGGCGCTCGCCGGGCTGAAGGCGGTCATGCCGAGCGCCGTCCACACGGCCGGCAACTCCTCCCAGATATCCGACGGGGCCGCCGCCATCCTCTGGTCCTCGAAGCGGATGGCCCGCGCCCTCAGGCTCAAGCCCCGGGCCCGGGTCGTCGCCCAGGCGCTGGTCGGCTCCGACCCGCACTTCCACCTGGACGGCCCGATCGACGCCACCCGGGCAGTGCTCGGCAAGGCGGGGATGTCGCTGAAGGACATCGACATCGTCGAGATCAACGAGGCCTTCGCGTCGGTCGTGCTCAGCTGGGCCCAGGAGTTCGAGGCGGACCTCGACGGCCTGGAGAAGGTCAACGTCAACGGCGGCGCGATCGCGCTCGGCCACCCGGTCGGGGCGACGGGCGCCCGCCTGATCACCACGGCCCTGCACGAACTGGAACGCCGCGACAAGGAGTTCGCGCTCATCACGATGTGCGCGGGCGGGGCGCTGGCCACGGGCACGATCATCCAGCGGCTGTAGCGCCCGCTCAGGAGCCCAGGAGGCCGTTCACCCCTCGGGCCCCCCGAACACGGCACGCGCGTCGAACGCCGCCCGCCGGGTCGCCCGCCGCAGCGCCTTCAGCAGGGTCGGGCCGATGGTCAGCGTCAGGACGACGGTGAGCACCGCCCGGCCCAGGTCCCAGCCGAGCGAGGTCGCCGCGCAGTAGGCGAGGAAGCGCACCAGGTTCTCGTGGAGCGGGTCGCCCGCGACGAACGAGATGCCCGACCCCAGCCCGGGGATGATCGTCCAGCCGTACAGATTCATGATCGTGCCGTACGCGAACGCCGCCACGGGCCCGTAGACCGCGAGCATCGCCAACTCGGCGCGGCCGCGCAGCCGGTCCGCGCCCGGCAGCAGGCCCGCGCCCATCGTGAACCAGCCCATCGACAGCATCTGGAACGGCATCCACGGCCCCACCCCGCCCGTGAGCAGGGCGGACGCGAACATGGTCACCGAGCCTAGGACGAACCCGAAGCCCGGCCCCAGCACCCGCCCGCTCAGCACCATCAGGAAGAACATCGGCTCCAGGCCCGCCGTGCCCGCCCCCAGCGGGCGCAGCGCCGCCCCGACCGCCGCCAGCACCCCGAGCATGGCGACGGCCTTGGCGTCCATCCCGGACTCCGAGATGGTCGCCACCACCACCGCGACGAGCAGCGGCAGCAGCGCCGCGAACAGCCACGGCGCGTCCTGGGCATGCGCGAGCCCCGACCCGGCACCGGCGAGCAGCGGCCACCCGAAGGCGACTACCCCGACGGCGCTCACCAGCACCAGCGCGGCCACCGACTTCGGCCCGAGCCGCACGGGCCGGGGAGCCCGCACCCTCTCCGTGACACTCACGCGCCCGCCTCCAGCGCGCCGCGCACCTGGGAGACGGTCAGCCACTCCTGCGGGGCGAGGATCTTCGCGGTCTGCGGTGCGAAGGCGGGGGAGGAGACCACCACCCGCCCGGTCGGGCCGTCCGCGACGACCTCCCCGTCGGCGAGGATCACCACCCGGTGGGCCAGCTCCGCCGCCAGCTCCACGTCGTGCGTCGCCAGGACGATCGCGTGGCCCTCGGCCGCCAGGGACCGCAGTACGCCGACGAGCCGGCCCTTCGCCGCGTAGTCCAGGCCCCGGGTCGGCTCGTCCAGCAGCAACAGCGGCGGGCGGGCGGTGAGGACCAGGGCGAGGGCCAGGGCGAGCCGCTGGCCCTCGGAGAGGTCGCGCGGGTGCGTGGCGTCCTCGACGCCCGGCAGCAGTTCGGAGACCAGTGCCCGGCAGGTGCCTTCCGCCGCGCCCGCGTCCCGGTCGGCGGCGGCGCACTCGGCGGCCACCGTGTCCGCGTACAGCAGGTCGCGCGGCTCCTGCGGGACGAGGCCGACCCGGCGGATCATGGCGCGCGGATCGGTACGGGCCGGGGCCAGGCCGCCGACGCGTACGGAGCCGGAGGTGGGCTCGACCATGCCGACGAGGGCGCCGAGCAGGGTGGACTTCCCGGCCCCGTTGCGGCCCATCAGCGCCAGGGTCTCGCCGGGCGCCACGGTGAGCGTGACCCGCCACAGCGCCTCGATCCGCCCGCGCCGCACGCTCAGTGACTCGACCCGAGTGACGGGATCGACGGTGAGCGCTTCCACGGCTTTCGTACGACCCAGGAGCCGCGCGATCCGCCCCGGGCGGGGGCCGCTCGACACGGGCGCAGGCGCCACGGACACGTTCACGGAGTGCTCCGGCGGCTCCGGCGGCGCGGCCTCCGCCAACCGTGCCCGCAGGTCACCGGCCCCCCGCCGGGCATCCCGTACGGAGAGCGGCAACGGGTCCCAGCCCGCCAGCAGCCCCAACTCGGCGACCGGCGGCCGGACCGGCGAGATGGCCATGATCTCGGCGGGCGCCCCCATCACCGGGGCGGCGCCCGGCGCGGGCAGCAGGACGACCTGGTCCGCGTACTGCACCACCCGCTCCAGGCGGTGCTCGGCCATCAGCACGGTCGTCCCCAGGTCGTGCACCAGCCGCTGGAGCACGGCGAGAACCTCCTCGGCCGCCGCCGGGTCCAGCGCGGACGTCGGCTCGTCGAGGACCAGCACCTTGGGGTGCGGGGTCAGCACCGAACCGATCGCCACCCGCTGCTGCTGGCCGCCCGACAGGGTCGCGATCGGCCGGTCACGCAGCTCCGCCAGGCCCAGCAGATCGAGGGTCTCCTCCACCCGGCGGCGCATCACGTCCGGCGCCAGGCCCAACGACTCCATGCCGTAAGCGAGTTCGTCCTCGACCGTGTCCGTGACGAAATGGGCCGGCGGATCCTGCCCCACCGTGCCCACCAGATCGGCCAGTTCACGCGGCTTGTGGGTACGGGTGTCGCGCCCGTCCACCGTGACCCGGCCGCTCAGCACCCCGCCCGTGAAGTGCGGCACGAGCCCCGAGACCGTACCGAGCAACGTCGACTTGCCGACCCCCGACGGCCCGACGAGCAGTACCAACTCCCCTTCCGGGACCGCGAGATCGACGCCGGACAGGGTGGGCCGGTCCGTCCCGTCGTACCGCACGGAGACCTGCTCGAACCTGATCACGCCTGCTCCTTGCCGCGATGGCCGTCGCTGCGACGGTCGTGTTCTTCGAAGCCGCGTGGAGACGGCGGTAGGGGGGCGACCAGCGCGGGCAGCAGCCCGACCAGCACGGCCGCCGCCGGCCACAGCGGCAGCACGGGCGCGGTCAGCGGTACGACCCCGGGGTGCAGCGCCTCCGGATCGACGGAGCCCGCCCAGATCATCGCGGCCGCCACCACCGCACCCGACCCCGCCACCAGCCAGGCCCGCACCCCCCACCGGTCCGGCCGGTAGCGGGTCCGTACGGAGCGCCGCCCGCCGAGCCGCAGCCCTGCCATCGCCGCGACGAGCCCCGCCAGCAGCACCGGCAGCCCGTACACGGCCCCTTGCGCGGCGAGCAGCCCGTACGTCCCGGCGCACACCCCGAGCAGCCCGCCGAGGGTGAGGACGTCGGTGGTGCGCCGGACGGCGGGCGGGACCTGGGCGGTACGCCCGTACCCGCGCGCGTCCATCGACGCGGCCACCGCCACCGACCGCTCCAACGCCCCCTCCAGCACCGGCAGTCCGATCTGCGCGACGGCCTTCACGCCACCGGTCGGCCGCCCCCGCAGCCGCCGCGCGGTGCGCAGCCGGACCACATCGGCGACCATGTTCGGGGCGAACGTCATCGCGACGACGACGGCGACCCCGACCTCGTACAGCGCACCGGGCAGGGACTTCAGCAGCCGGGCCGGGTTGGCGAGCGAGTTCGCCGCGCCCACGCAGATCAGCAGGGTGGCCAGCTTCATCCCGTCGTAGAGCGAGAAGACCAACTGCTCCGCCGTCACCCGGCCGCCGATCCGCACCCCCTGCGCCCAGGCGGGCATCGGCACTTCGGGGAGCGTCAACACGGTGTGCGAGCCCGGGATCTGGGAGCCGAGGAAGACGGAGAAGACCAGGCGCAGCGCCACGACGAAGAGCCCGAGCTTGATGAACGCCCCGTACGAGCGTGCCCAGGGCGCGTCCGTGCGCCGGGCCGCCACCACGTACCCCGCCACGCCGACCAGCAGGCCGAGCAGCAGGGGGTTGGTCGTCCGGGAGGCGGCGGTGGCCAGCCCCAGCGCCCACAGCCACCACGCTCCGGCGGGCAGCGCGTTGGAGCGGCCCGCCTCGGGCGCGTGCAGGGCACGCCGGAGCAGCCGAGCCGTCCCCGGGGAGCGGGTCATCGGCGCCGGCGGGCCTGGAGCACGGCGGCGATACCCAGCAGCAGGATGGCGCCGATGCCGAGGAGGAGACCGGCGGAGGGACCACCGCCGCTGCCGCTCCCGTCGTCCGGCGCCGGGGCCGAGGTGGTGGCGGAGGGGGCCTCGGCCGGCTTCCTGCTGCCGTCGCCCGACACCTGCTCGCCGCAGCCCGTCTTCGGGTAGCCGGAGATCGCGCAGATCATGGCGCTGCTGTCGTACCGCAGCGGCTTCGCCACCGAGGCGAGCGCCTCCGCGCTGCTCGCGTCCAGCGGGACCTGGGCACAGGCGGTACGCAGCGCCGGCGGCTTCTCCCCGGCCGGGGCGTCCTCCGCCGTACCGGGGTCGATCACCAGGGCGACCCGCTTGGCGCCGTCCTTCGACGGGAGGGACGCGCAGATCGCCTCGAAGTCGGGGACGCGGCGCGGCCGGTCGGCATCGGAGGAGTCCTCGCCGACGGCGAACCTGAAGCCCTGGACCGTACCGTCGTCGGGGCGGACGAGGGACGGCCCCTGGGTGGCGTAGGCCCAGCTCTTGCCTTCGCCCTCCCAGAAGGACCAGTAGCGGTACCCGGCCGCATCGGCGCCGCCCGCCCCGAGCAGCACCGCCGATGCGGCGAGCAGGGTGGTCAGGAGAGCGGCGATCGGAGTCCGGAGCAGCGCTCCGGACGGCATGCGCCGCTCACCGACGGTCTCGGTACGAGCCGTCACGGCTGCTGCTTCTTCCGGCGCATGCTGAGCAGGAAACCGATACCCGCGCCGAAGACCAGACCCAGGCCGACCAGCCACCACAGGCCGAGCCCGCCGTCCTCGCTCTCGGTGCCGCTGGAGGGCTGCGGACCGTTCGGCGTCGGGGACGGGAGGGCGGTCGCGGCGGGCGCCGGGCCGGTCGCGTTGAGCTGGGCGACCAGGTCCACCCCGCCGAAGTCGCGGGCGTCGGTACCGGTGGCGTGCGCGGCGAAGATCAGCTGCGCGGTGGCTGCGGGCCCGCCCTGGTGCGCCCAGTCCTTGGAGTTCTTCTCCAGCCACCTCACCGAGGCGGCGGCCTTGTCCTTGTGCCCGGAGGCGGCGAGGGCGACGACCGTGTCCGCCGTGTTGCCGAAGTCGGGCTGCGGCTCGCTCTCCTCGGCGCCCGGCATCGGGGGCTGCTCCAGGTAGGGGGAGGCGGCCAGGGTCGCGGCGAGGTAATGGGCGCCGTTCTGCGCGCTCTCCTCGGCGGTCAGGTCGTCTCCCTTGCGGCAGACGGGGTCCTTCACCGCGTTGGCGTCACCGACGGCCATGCCTCTGCCCAGCAGCCCGAGCACGGCGGCGGCCGACGCGTCGGTGTTGGCGACGAGCTCGCCCTTCTTGCCCGGCTGGTAGGCGAAGGCGCCGCCGTCCTCCTTCCCGCACGGGATGGCCAGGGCCTGGAGCGCGGTGTACGGGGTCTTGCCGTCGGTGGTGGTGACCTCGCTGATCGGGACGCTCGTACGGGCGAGGGCGCCGATCACGACGGCGGTGGAGTTGGCGTCGCTCGGGCTGCCCGGGTTGTACCCCCAGCCGCCGTCCTCGTTCTGCACGGACTTCAGCCAGTCGGCCCCGTTGTCGGCGGCGTCACGGTGCTGGCCCAGCTCGACGAAGGCCTGGACGGCGGCGGCCGTGGCGTTGGTGTCCATCACGGTCGACGCGTCGCAGGGCACGGAGGCGTCGACCCGGAACGAGGTGAACGCGCCGCTGTCGCACTGCTGCTCCAGCAGCCAGTCCACGGACTGCTTCGACGGCGTGACGTACTCGATCTTCTGGGCGAGGAAGGCCAGCGACTGCCGCCACACCCCGTCGTACGTGGGGTCCGTGGTCCCGTAGAGCCCGAGCGGCAGCTGGAGTGACGGGGACGGGGTCGGTGCGGCGACCGCGACGGGTGCGGCCGCGAAGGGTGCGGCCGCGCCCAGAAGAACGGCGGTGGTCGCGAGCGCGGCTGCGCTGCGGCGTACGGTCATGGCGGGCTGTGCCTCTCCTGCGGGGGCCGGCTCTCCCGGGCGCACGAGGGCACCGGGCTCCGGCCCCGTATACCTCGACGGTGCCGGTCACCGGGGTTCCGGTGACCCTGGCCACCGGGGTTCCGGTGGCCCTGGGGCCCGTGGTCACACTGCCCCCGGCCGCTCACACTCCGCCCACAGGACGTTCCGGCTGCCGTCGGGCGGACGGCCCGGACGGTTCACGGCTGGGGCCGGCGCCGGTTCGCACCGGCTTCCCCCTGTACGGGCATGATGACGACCTGCCCACTCTACCGGGCCGTAGTGTCCCCGCCCGGGGCGGCAGACCGCCGACGTCGTCCGGAGGGAGCAGCACGCGGGGCGCCCTTCGTTTCGCGATGCCGGGAAGGGGCGGGACGGCTCACACGGCTACGTACGTGACCGGTCCTTCACACCGCGATGTACGTGACCGGGTCGGCGCCCGCGACAGCCTCCGCGCGCCCGAGCTTCACCAGCCGCCGCAGATGGGACTCGGCCTCCGAGACGGCGATCGACCGCGAACCGTGCGGGATCTGCTCCCAGGGCCGGTTCCACTCCATCCGCTCGGCCAGCTGCCACGGGGTGAGCGGCGTGGCGAGCAGGGCGAGCAGCCCGGTCAGCCGCTCCTCGTGGTGGTCCAGCAACTCCCGTACGCGTCCACCCGCATCGGTGAACGCGTGCTGGTGGGCGGGCAGCACCTCGGCCACCCCGAGCCGCCCGACCCGCTCCAGCGAGGCGAGGTAGTCCCCGAGGGGATCGGTGACGGCGGTGTCGTCCGGGTCCTCGTACAGCCCGATGTGCGGGCTGATCCCGGGCAGCAGGTGATCCCCGGAGAACAGCCGCCCGTGCCCCGGCAGATTCGCCGGATGCCGCTCCTCCAGATGGAGGCAGACGTGGCCCGGGGTGTGCCCGGGGGTCCAGACGGCGCGCAGCCGCCGCCCGGCGAGGCCGAGCAGCTCGCCGGGCACGATCTCCCGGTCCGGCAGGGCGGGGCGCAGCCCGGGCAGGGTCCGCAGCCGGCCGCTGCTGCGGGCGGCGAGCAGTGGGGTGAGGTGGTCGTCGGGCGCGCCGACGGCGGCGAGCTTGCGGGCGAGGTAGTCGAGCCAGGTGCCGGGCGCGGCCTCCCGGGTGCGCCGGACGATCGCGGCGTCCGCCTCGTGCATCGCGATCCAGGACCCGGACGCCTCGCGGACCTGGCCGGAGAGCCCGTGGTGGTCGGGGTGGTGGTGGGTGATGACGACGCCGTGGACGTCGGTGACGGCGGTGCCGAGGGCGGCGAGCCCGGCGACCAGGGTGTCCCAGGAGGCGGGGTCGTCCCAGCCGGTGTCGATGAGGACGGGGCCCCGGTCGGTGTCGACGAGGTGGACCAGGGTGTGGCCGAGGGGGTTGTCCGGGATGGGGACCTTGATGCTGTGGACGCCCCCGCCGTGGTCGGTCACCTGCGTCACCTGCGTCATGGGCTTCCCATCTCTGCTCGGCGGCGTGCGCTGATCCCACTGTAACGAGAACTCGTTCCAGTGGTAGCCCGGGTCTACCAACTGTTCGGCCCTGCCGGGTCCCTGCTCGGCCCCGGGTACGGTCCGCGCCGTGGACTCCTGGAACAGGAACTGGTATCAGTTCTGACGAGCAGTCAGTTGCGGTGCACGGGTTCGCTTCGCGGGAGGCAACGGCCATGACGGAACGTACGGAGCTGGTGGAGCACGGAAAGCTGTTCATCGGCGGGGAGTTCACCGATCCGCTCGGCACCGACGTCATCGAAGTGATCTCCCCGCACACCGAACAGGTCATCGGCCGCGTACCGCACGCCTCCGAGGCCGATGTGGACCGCGCGGTCGCCGCGGCCCGCCACGCCTTCGACGAGGGCCCGTGGCCCCGGATGACGCTGGACGAGCGGATCGCGGTGATCACCCGGATCAAGGACGCCTTCGCCGTACGGCACGAGGAGTTCGCGCGCCTGATCAGCGCCCAGAACGGCACCCCGTACAGCGCGAGCGTGATGGTGCAGGCGCTGGCCGCGATGATGGTGTGGGACTCGGCGATCACGGTGGCGCGTACGTTCCCGTACGAGGAGCGGCGCGACGGAGTGTTGGGCCCCCTCCTGGTCCGCCGCGAACCGGTCGGCGTGGTGGCGGCGGTCGTCCCGTGGAACGTCCCCCAGTTCACGGCCGCGGCCAAGCTGGCCCCCGCACTCCTGGCAGGCTGCACGGCGGTCCTGAAGGTCAGCCCCGAAACCCCCCTGGACGCCTACCTCCTGGCGGAGACGGCGGCGGAGGCGGGCCTGCCGCCCGGGGTCCTCTCCATCCTCCCGGCCGACCGGGAGGTGAGCGAATACCTGGTGGCTCACCGGGACATCGACAAGGTCTCCTTCACCGGCTCGGTCGCGGCGGGCCGCCGGGTGATGGAGGTCGCCTCCCGCAACCTGACCCACGTCACCCTCGAACTGGGCGGCAAGTCGGCGGCGGTGATCCTGCCGGACGCGGACCTGGAGGCGGCGGTCGCGGGCATCGTCCCCTTCGCCTGGATGATCAACGGCCAGGCGTGCGTGGCCCAGACGCGCATCCTGGCCCCGCGCTCCCGCTACGACGAGATGGCGGAGGCGTTCGCGGCAGCGGCAGGCGCGCTCCGCGTGGGCGACCCCCTGGACCCGACCACCGAACTGGGCCCTCTGGTGGCCCGACGCCAACAGCAACGCTCCCTGGACTACATCAGGGTGGGCCAGGAGGAAGGCGCCAAGATCCTCACGGGCGGCAACGTCCCGGCCTCCCAGGAACGCGGCTGGTACGTCGAACCGACCCTCTTCGGCTCGGTCGACAACTCCATGCGCATCGCCCGCGAGGAGATCTTCGGCCCGGTGATCTGCCTGATCCCGTACGGCGACGTGGCCGAGGCCGTCCGCATCGCCGACGACTCCCCGTACGGCCTCAGCGGCAGCGTCTGGACGGCCGACACCGAACGCGGCATCGACATCGCCCGCCGCGTCCGCACCGGCACGTACAGCGTGAACACCTTCAGCCTGGACATGCTCGGCCCGTTCGGCGGCTACAAGAACTCCGGCCTGGGCCGCGAGTTCGGCCCCGAGGGCTACGGCGAGTTCTTCGAGCACAAGATGATCCACCTCCCCGCCGGCCACCGGGAGGCATGATGGGAGACCGCTGGCACATCGAGGTCGACCGCTCCGTCTGCATCGGCTCCGGCATGTGCGTGAACCACGCCCCGAACGCCTTCCACCTGGACACCGCCCGCCAGTCCCACCCACGCGAGGAGGACCGCGACGCCGGCGAACAGGTCCTCGCGGCGGCGGAGGGCTGCCCGGTGGAGGCGATCACGTTGACGCTGGTGGGGTCGGGGGAGGTGGTGTTCCCGCCGGAGGAGTAGGGGCTCGCGTCGCCCCAGTCCTCCACCTTGTCGGCCCAGCCATGCGCCCCGACCTTGTCGAGTTCGGCCCCCACCTTGTCGGTCGCCGCGTCGACACCCCTGCCCAGGAGCTCCTTGCCCTTGTCCAGGCCCCGCACGGTGCCGTCGACGACCTTGTCGAACGCCCCACCCAAGTCCACCATCAGCGGCTCTCCCCCCAGCGAGGCTCCTCGGCCTGCGCCACGGTCTCCGGGGAGGGCTTGAGGTGCTCCTTGGCCCACGCGTCGATCTCTTCACGCTGCGCCGGGTCGGCCCCCGAGGCGTCAAACAGAGCGTCCCCCACGTCGTAGCCGGTGTCCTTCCACTGCTGCTTCACCTCGCCGTGCGCGTTGGCGGAGTTCACCACGATCTTGAACGAGTCCTTGACGTACCGCTCCTGCTCGGCGAACGAGCCCGCCGACAACCCCAGCCGGCAGCGAGGTTGTTGCCCCGCTGAGACAGCGTCCGTGCTTCCCGCGTCCAGTGCGACTCCCGCCGGCCCGGGCAGCATCGGCACCATCACGTCCAGTAGCCGCGCCCCGAGGATGGTCCGGTACGTCCACTCCCGCCCGCAGTTCCCGCCGCCGCTCTCCGCTGCACCGCCTGGCTGGTCATGGCAGGCCCCTGGCGGTCGGACAGCGCCGATGCCGATGCAGGGGCCGGTGCTACGCCAGGTCGCCGATGAACGCCTGCCAGGCGTGGTGGCCGAAGGTGAGGACGGGGCCGGTGGGGCGGGTGCTGTCGCGGACCGGGATCAGGTGGGGGAGGTTCGGGGCGACCTCGACGCACTCGTTGTTGCCGCCGCTGTGCGAGCTGGTACGCCACTGCGCGCCCGACAGGTCCGGCGTGCCGTGGTGTGCGCTGTTCATGCTTGATGCTCCTTGGCCCTGCGACGGATGACAGCCCGGGACTCCGTCGGGGAGAGCGCGGACGTCCGCGCGGCATCGAACAGGTCCTGGTAGCGCGAGACGTCCGCCTCCCGTTCCAGCCACATGGAACCGGACGGGTTGTCCGCCAGCACCACGTCGAGCGCCCCCTCCTCGGGAAAACCCAGCACTACGTATGGGCCGAACATACTCGCATGAGCCCCGCGCGAGAACGGCAGCACCTGCACCGTCACGTTCGGGTGCTCGGAACTGGCCAGCAGGTGCTGCAGCTGCGCGTTCATCACCTGGGCACCGCCGACTTGCTGGAGAAGGACGGCTTCCGACAGTACGGCCCAGAGCTGTAGCGGGGTGTCGTCCAGGAGCCGTTCCTGTCGCGCCAGACGGACCTGGACGAACTTGTCGATCTCGTCCGCCGTCTGCCACTGGCGCGAAGCCACGGTAACGGCGCGGATGTACTCCGGAGTCTGGAGCAGTCCGGGAATCAGCTGCGCCTGGAAGGTGCGGATCGACCCAGCCATGGCTTCCAGGGCGATGTAGTCGCGGTAGGTGTCGGCGAGTACATCGCCATACTGGTTCCACCAGCCCTCCCGGCGCCTGCGGTTGGCCTTACGGGCCAAAGAGGCGAGGCGGCCCCGGATGTCGGGGTCGGAGATCTCGTACGCGTGCAGCATCGCCGTCAGATCGGGGAGTCGGACCGCCACCCGACCGTTCTCGATCCGGCTGATCTTGCCCTTGGTGCAGTCCAGGGCTTCGGCCGCTTGGCTGGTGGTCAGGCCGGCTGCCTCGCGCAACCTCCTCAGTTCGTCACCGAGTTGGCGGCCGAGAACGGTGGAGGTGTTGGCGGCGGTGCTCTTCGCGTGCATGTGAACACCTTTAGCAAAGTAGCGGCTCTGTCGGGGCGAGGTTACTCGAAAGAGGGAAAAATGATGTGAAGGCCATCGGCAACGTTGCATTTTCGAGTGGTGCGCACCCATCCTGCTGGTGCTGGAGAGGCCCTCAGGTGAATTGGCCTCTTCCGCAAGGGATTTCAGTCGACCGCGCCACTGGAGGACCGTGATGGCTGAACTGTGTGAAGTGAACTTCCGGCTGGTCCGTCGCCGCAGCAGCGTCCCCCGGGCCCGCGCCCTCCTGCGCGCCAAGCTCGGTGAGTGGCGGGCCTGCGAAGCGCCCGCCGACATGGCGGAGTTGGTGCTCTCGGAGCTCGTCACCAACGCCCTGCGGGTCGCCGTCCCCGGGGACGGGATGATCGGCGTACGCATCAGGTGCCGGGGGCGGGGCGCCTCGCTCCGGCTTGAGGTGAGTGACGCCGGTGGAGGGCGCCCCGTCGTGCGGCGGCCCGGTGAGCTGGAGACGGGCGGGCGGGGGCTGCTGCTCGTGGAGGCGCTCGCGTACCGCTGGGGCGTCGACGAGCGGTCGGCGGGGATCGGCAAGACGGTCTGGGCCGAGGTGATGGCACCCGGCGCATCGCCCGAACCTGCGTCCGTCGAGGCCGAGATCGCCGCCGCTACCGTCCGCCCCGGTCAGTCCGTACGGGTCTGGGGCGCCTGGTGCACCGTCCGGAGCGTGCGCAGCGAGCGTTACGCCTCGGGTGGACTCGCGGTCGTGATCGGCCTGGATGACGGGCCTGGCCTGCGGATGGATGCCGCGGAACCGCTCATGGTGCGGGACGGTGCGCCGCCGACCGCGGCCGGCGGCCCCGTGGTGGCGTCGTGAGGAGTCTGTGGCGCAGGGTTCGGTGGCGTTCGGCGCGGTGTACGGAGCCCCGGTTTCGCGGCACCCTGGTCCAGCTCATCGGCGGGTGGCCGACCGTGGTCAGCCGGGCCGGTGTGCCGGTGGTGCCTGTGCCGCTGCTCGTCGCCGCCTCCGTGCGGCCCACCGTCCGGCGGGCCGGGCGCGGTTCGCTGCGGGGGCAGGTGCGTCTCCCCGCTCACTTCGATGATCCGCATCCCAGGATCGCCGCCGTCTTCGGAGTGGCGTGATGCGCCTCCTCCTCGATACCCGCGTGATCGTGTGGTGGCTCGATGATGCGCCGGAGCTGTCCGAACCCGTCAAGCACCTGCTCGACACAGCGAACGCCGTGCACATCAGTGCCGTGTCGCCGTGGGAGATCACCCTCAAGCAGCACCTCGGCCTGATCGAAGGCCCGGGTGACCTGGCCGAACGGGTGCGCGACCTCGCGTTTCCGAGTCTGCCCGTCACCGCCGCGCACGGCGTGCGGGCCGGGAGGCTCCCGATGGTGCACGACGATCCCTTCGGCCGGATTCTCGTCGCCCAGGCGCAGGCCCATGGGCTGGTTCTCGTGACTCGTAGCCCGTGGATCTCGCAGTACGACGTCGAGGTCATGCCGGTGTGACGCATGCCGAGCCTGCCTGGTCGGCGCCGCACGGGCCCCGGCCCGCCGCCACCCCTCAGACGTCTGAGGGAGGGGTGTGCTCGCGGTTTCGGCTGAGCGGCAGCGTCTGGCTGAGGATCATCAGGAGCATCCCACCGAACAGCAGGGCGTTCCCGCCACTCTCTCCGGGCCTGCTCACGTTCCGTCGTACCGGGGTCTCAGCCCCGCCCGGGCCCCGGCTCCGCCGTCAGGTCGATGAGGCGGCAGACCGTCTCGATGTCGATCTTCACCTGGGCGATCGACGCCCGGCCCGACAGCCACGTGATCAGCGCGGAGTGCCAGGTGTGTTCGATCACCCGGACCGCCGAGAGCTGCTCCGGCGTCGGGTGTTCCAGGCCCATCGCGTCCAGGATGACCGCCGTCGTGAGGCGCGAGACCGTGTCCACCTCCGGGCTCACGCTGCGGTCCGCGAAGGTGAGGGCGCGGACCATGGCGTCCGCCAGGTGCGGTTCGCGCTGGAGGGCGCGGAAGGCGCGCATCAGGGTCTCGGCGACCCGCTGGGCCGCGTCGTCGCCGGCCGGGGGGCGTTTGCGGAGCGTGGAGTGCATGTGCTGGAGCTGGTCCTGCATGGTGGCGACCAGCAGGTGGATCTTGGAGGGGAAGTAGCGGTAGAGGGTGCCCAGGGCGACCCCGGCCGCCTCCGCCACCTCGCGCATCTGCACCGCCTCGAACCCGCCGCGGCTGGCGAGCTGGGCGGTGGCGTGCAGGATGCGGCGGCGGCGGGCCTCCTGCCGCTCGGTCAGCGGAGGCGCTGCCGGTCTGGCGTCCGCGGTCATGCTGTCCCCATCCGCGATCCGTGCGTGCTCATGCTGTCCCCGTTCACGATCAGTGATCCGCGATCCGTGGTTCGTCCCTGCGTTCCGCACCCGGGCGGATCCCAGCGCGTGCGTCCGGGCGCGCACAGCATGCCAGGGCCTCCGCCGTGGCGCGAATCACCTGATCCGGGCCTCACGCCGACGCTACCTGCCGGTAGATTCGATGCACGTCGAACGATCAAGTCTGGAACTTGTTCTAGATTAGCGCTACCGGTTACGCTCCGGCGAACACGCAGTCAGAAGGGGGCCGAGTGTGACCGCTGAGGCCATAGAGACGGGCCCCCGCACGGGCGACAGCAGCTCCTCCGCCGGGGCCGGCGGCCGGCCGCTGCGCATCGCGCTCCTCACGTACAAGGGCAACCCGTTCTGCGGTGGCCAGGGTGTGTACGTCCGCCACCTCGGGCGTGAGCTCGCGCGGCTGGGGCACAGCGTCGAGGTCATCGGCGCGCAGCCCTATCCCGTACTCGACGAGGGCGTCCCGCTCACCGAGCTCCCCAGCCTCGACCTCTACCGGCAGCCCGATCCGTTCCGTACGCCGAAGTGGGGCGAGTACCGGGACTGGGTCGACCTCGCCGAGGTCGCCACCATGTGGACCGGCGGCTTCCCCGAACCGCTCACCTTCAGCCTCCGCGCCCGCCGCCATCTCCTGGCCCGGCGCGGCGAGTTCGACGTCGTCCACGACAACCAGACCCTCGGTTACGGGCTCCTCGGCGACCTCGGGGCCCCGCTCGTGACGACGATCCACCACCCCATCACCGTGGACCGCAGGCTCGACCTGGCGGCCGCGAACAGCCGCCGCCGGCGCGCCTCCGTACGCCGCTGGTACGCCTTCACGCGGATGCAGAAGCGGGTCGCCCGCAAGCTGGACACCGTCCTCACCGTCTCCGGCTCCTCCCGTGACGAGATCGTCGAGGACCTCGGCGTACGCGCGGACCGGATCAGCGTCGTCCACATCGGCGCCGACACCGACCTGTGGTCGCCCGACCCCTCCGTGGCCGAGGTGCCCGGCCGCATCGTCACCACCTCCAGCGCCGACGTCCCGCTCAAGGGCCTGGTCCACCTCGTCGACGCGCTCGCCAAGCTCCGTACGGAGAACCCCGCCGCCCACCTCGTGGTCGTCGGAAAGCGCGCCGAGGACGGGCCGGTCGCCCGGGCCATAGAGCGGCACGGGCTCACCGACGCCGTCGAGTTCGTCAAGGGCATCAGCGACGCCGAGCTGGTCGACCTCGTGCGCAGCGCCCAGGTCTCCTGTGTGCCCTCGCTGTACGAGGGGTTCTCGCTGCCCGCCGCCGAGGCGATGGCCACCGGCACCCCGCTCGTCGCCACCACCGGCGGTGCGATCCCCGAGGTCTCCGGGCGCGACGGGGAGACCTGCCTCGCGGTGGCGCCCGGCGACGCGGACGCGCTGGCCGGGGCGCTCGCCCGGCTGCTGGCCGACCCGGAGCTGCGCGCCCGCCTCGGCGCGGCGGGCCGTGAGCGGGTGCTGGCCAACTTCACCTGGGCCCGGGCGGCCGCCGGAACGGCCGAGCTGTACCGTCAGGCGATCGCCGTCCGCGGAGCCCGCAGGTGACCGCGCCGCACCCGCAGGTGGCTGCGGACCCGCTTTTCTGAACCCGTACCTCCGACCTCGAAGGCAGGCCCTCGTGCTGACCGTCGACTTCACCCGCTTCCCGCTCGCCGCAGGCGACCGAGTGCTCGACCTGGGCTGCGGTGCCGGCCGGCATGCCTTCGAGTGTTACCGGCGCGGCGCACAGGTGGTGGCCCTCGACCAGAACGGCGAGGAGATCCGCGAGGTCGCCAAGTGGTTCGCCGCCATGAAGGAGGCCGGGGAGGCCCCCGAGGGGGCAACCGCCACCGCGATGGAGGGCGACGCCCTCAACCTGCCCTTCCCCGACGACTCCTTCGACGTCGTGATCATCTCCGAGGTCATGGAGCACATCCCGGACGACAAGGGCGTCCTCGCCGAGATGGTCCGGGTCCTCAAGCCGGGCGGCCGCATCGCCATCACCGTCCCGCGCTACGGCCCCGAGAAGATCTGCTGGACCCTCTCCGACGCCTACCACGAGGTCGAGGGCGGCCACATCCGCATCTACAAGGCCGACCAGCTCCTCGCCCGCATCCGCGAGGCCGGACTCAAGCCGTACGGCACCCACCACGCCCACGCCCTGCACTCGCCGTACTGGTGGCTGAAGTGCGCCTTCGGCGTCGACAACGACAAGGCGCTGCCGGTGCGGGCGTACCACAAGCTGCTGGTCTGGGACATCATGAAGAAGCCGCTCGCCACCCGGGTCGCCGAGCAGCTGCTCAACCCGGTCGTCGGCAAGAGCTTCGTCGCGTACGCCACCAAGCCGCACCTTCCGAAGGCGCAGGCGTGAGCACTCCCGAACAGACCGAGCACCTTGTCCTTCCCGGGGTCCTGACCGCCGCCGAGGCCACCGAGACCGTCGCCGCCCTCGCCGCCGTACAGCGCGAGGACGGGGCGCTGCCCTGGTTCCGGGGCCACCACCTCGACCCGTGGGACCACACCGAGGCCGCGATGGCGCTGGACGCGGCCGGCGAGCACGAGGCGGCCGAGCGCGCCTACGACTGGCTGGCCCGCCACCAGAACGGCGACGGCTCGTGGTACGCCGCGTACCACGACGGCGACCCGCGGCAGCCGACCGACCTCAGCCGTGAGACCAACTTCTGCGCATACGTGGCCGTCGGCGTCTGGCACCACTATCTCGCCACCGGGGACGACGCGTTCGTCGACCGGATGTGGCCCACCGTCTTCGCGGCGATCGAGTTCGTGCTCCGACTCCAGCAGCCCGGTGGGCAGATCGGCTGGAAGCGGGAGGCGGACGGGACGGCGGTGAACGACGCGCTGCTGACCGGTTCCTCCTCCGTGCACCAGGCGCTGCGCTGTGCGCTCGCCATCGCGGAGCGGCGCGAAGAGCCGCAGCCTGACTGGGAGTTGGCGACCGGGGCACTGGCCCACGCGATCCGCAACCACCCCGAGCGCTTCCTCGACAAGAACCGCTACTCGATGGACTGGTACTACCCGGTCCTCGGCGGCGCCGTCACCGGGGCCGAGGCCACCGCCCGCATCCAGGAGGGCTGGGACCGCTTCGTCGTCCCCGGTCTCGGGGTGCGGTGCGTGCTGCCCAACCCCTGGGTCACCGGCGGCGAGAGCTGCGAACTCGCCCTCGCCCTCTGGGTGACGGGGGAGTCGGACCGGGCCCTGGAGATCCTCCAGTCGATCCAGCACC
The DNA here is from genome assembly GCF_001905595.1 of Streptomyces sp. CB00316. Lineage (GTDB taxonomy): Bacteria > Actinomycetota > Actinomycetes > Streptomycetales > Streptomycetaceae > Streptomyces. Next base: position 772,573 of record NZ_LIXI01000001.1, read on the forward strand.
TGCGCGCCGAGGGCGGGCTCTACTGGACGGGATACGTCTTCGAGGGCAACAAGGCCTTCTGGCCGGAGGAGCTCACCACCTGGACGGCGGGCTCCCTGCTGCTGGCGGTGGCCGCACTCGGGGGGGACGAGGCGACCACCGCGGTCTTCTCCGGGGAGCGGCTGCCGGTCGGCCTGGAGCCGGACTGCTGCCGGTAGGCGCTGACCGTTCGTGCGGCCGGTCCGTCGTCAGCGGCGGATCCGGCCCGCCACCGCGTGCCCGATGAACAGGTAGACCACGGCCGCGAGACCGTAGCCGGCCACGACCCGCGCCCACGCCGCGTCGAACGTGAACAGGTCGTACGACCAGCCCGCCAGCCAGGTCGCGGCGTCGTGCACCCACTGCACGAAGCCGTTGCTCCGGTTGGCGTCCAGCAGGTACATCAGGATCCAGAGAACGATGATGAAGGCCAGGATGTCGGCCACGGCGGCGATGATCCGGGCCGCTGGACTGCTGCCTGTGCGGGTTCTGGGAGACATGCAATCCTGGTTACCGCTCAACCCGGCGTGAAACCCGAAGGGCGGTACCAGTCGGCGGGCCCTGGGGGTCGGATATTCAGGTGATCGACTTCCGTGGCCCGGTTAGGGTCCCGGCATGACGCTTCTTTCTTACGGCCGTTACTGCGACGAGATCCTTGCGCAGACCGACGCCCTGCGCGCGACCCTCAAGGGCGCGGACCTCGGCGCGAACGTCCCCTCCTGCCCCGACTGGAACCTGCGGCAGCTCGCCGTCCATGTCGGCGGCGCCCACCGCTGGGTCGGGGAGATCGTGCGCGGGCGGGCCACCGAGGACGTCCCGGAGGATAAGGTGCCGGGCGCAGCGGGGCCCGGGAGCGACGACCCGGCCGCGCTGGACGCCTGGCTCGCCGAGGGCGCGGCCACCGCCGTCGCCGCGCTGCGGGAGGCGGGGCCGGACGCCGAGGTGTGGACCTGGGCGTGGGAGCGGCGTACGGCGTTCTGGGCGCGGCGCATGACGCACGAGACGGTGGTGCACCGGGCGGACGCGGCGCTCGCCGCGCGGGTCCCGTACACGGTCGACCCCGAAGTGGCCGCCGACACCATCGACGAGTGGCTGCGGATCGTCTCCTTCGCCCAGGAGGGCGGCGACCCGGAGGCGGATGAACTGCGCGGCGGTGGGCGCTCGTTGCACCTGCACGCCATCGACGCACCCGGGGCGGAGTGGCTGATCGAGTTCGGCGAGGACCGCTTCACCTGGCGGCACGATCACGAGAAGGCGACGGTCGCCCTGCGCGGTCCGCTCACCGATCTGATGCTCGTCTTCAACCGCCGCCTGGAGCCCACGAGCGAGCGGGTCGAGGTGTTCGGTGACGCGGAGCTGCTGGACTTCTGGCTGGACCGGTCGTCGTTCGGGTGAGTGGCGAGCCGCCGCTCAAGCGTTGAGCTCAGCCAGGACCCGCAGCGTGTGCGGGTCCGGGGCGGTGACCAGCAGGTCGGTCACCGGGCCCTTGCGCCACTCCGCGAGCCTCTCCGCGATCCGGGCGCGCGGGCCCACGAGGGAGATCTCGTCGGCGAACACGTCCGGCACCGCCCGCACCGCCTCCTCCTTGCGGCCCTGGAGGAAGAGTTGCCGGATGCGCCGGGCCTCCTCCTCGAACCCCATCCGCGCCATCAGGTCCGCGTGGAAGTTGCGGGCCGCGTGCCCCATCCCGCCGATGTAGAAGCCGAGCATCGCCTTCACCGGCAGCAGCCCCTCCGCCACGTCGTCGCAGACGTGTGCGCGGGCCATCGGCGCGATCATGAAGCCCTCGCGGAGTCCGGCGAGTGAGGCCTCGTACACGTCCGTGCGGTGCGGGGACCAGTAGAGGGGGAGCCAGCCGTCCGCGATCCGGACCGTCTGCGCGATGTTCTTCGGGCCCTCGGCGCCCAGCAGGACGGGGAGTGACGCCCGCAGCGGGTGCGTGATGGGCTTCAGGGGCTTGCCGAGGCCGGTGGCGTCCGGGCCCGCGTACGGGTGGGAGTGGAAGCGGCCCGCCACCTCGACCGGGGCCTGCCGGGCCAGCACCTGGCGGATCACCTCGACGTATTCGCGGGTCGCGGTCAGCGGGCTCTTCGGGAACGGGCGCCCGTACCACCCCTCCACCACCTGTGGCCCGGACAGGCCGAGGCCGAGCAGCAGCCGGCCGCCCGAGAGGTGGTCCAGGGTCAGCGCGTGCATGGCCGTCGCGGTCGGCGTACGGGCCGCCATCTGCGCGATCCCCGTACCCAGCCGGATCCGCGAGGTGTGGGCGGCGATCCAGGTCAGCGGGGTGAAGGCGTCCGAGCCCCACGCCTCCGCCGTCCACACCGAGTCGTAGCCGAGCCGCTCCGCCTCCTGGGCGAGGGCGAGATGGCCGGGGTCCGGCCCGCGGCCCCAGTATCCGAGTGCCAGTCCGAGCCGCATTCCGTTGCCTCCGGCCGTAGATGACGATTCGTCAGGTCATGGCGGTGCGGGACGGACTGTACGACAACGGCCCCCCGCCCGGAAGGGCGAGGGGCCGCGGGCGTTGCGCGCTCGGGATCAGCCGCGCTGGATGCCCGTCGTGTCCTGGAGTACACCGCGACGGCCGTCCTGCGTCTGGGCGATGAGGCCCTGACCGCGCTGCTCGACCGCGAGGTACCAGGTGCCCGGCGCCAGTTCGGCGATCGGGTTCGGCGCGCCGTCCTCGCCGTACAGCGGGCGGGCCACCGGAACGGCGAACCAGAACGGGGTGAAGTCGCCCGCCGGAGCCGCGCCGCCCTGCGGGGCGGACTGCTGGGCCTGGGCGGCCTGCGCCTGAGCCGCAGCCGGGTCGGCCTGACCCGGCTGACCACTGGCCTGGGCGCCGGGGTAGCCGTACCCCTGGCTCGGCTGCGCGCCGTAGGGCTGCTGCTGGGCGCCCGGGTAGCCGTAGCCCTGGCCCGGCTGGCCACCGTACGGCGGCTGCACGGCCTGCGGCGGCTTCGGGGCGCCGACGATCGGCGCCTTGAGCGCGGGGACCAGCGGACCGGCGATCGCGCCCGCGGCGAGCACGATGGTCGCCAGCAGGCCGAGGATCAGGCCGGCGCCGGCGTCACTGACGTCGATGGTCGTCCAGAAGGCGGTCCACAGTGCGAAGACGGTGAACGCGGCCCCGAACTGGCCGAGGTCGAACCCCACGACCTTGCGGCCGGGCGTCAGGCGGCCCACGACCACCAGCGCCGCGCCGATGATGCCGGCGAGGAAGACGCTCATCAGGAGCCCGAGCGAGTCCCAGGCGTTCGGGCTGCTGAAGCGGGAGCAGTCCACGCCGGAGGGGCAGTCGTAGCCGGAGAGGTCGAGGAAAGAGGCGATGAACAGCACGACCGCTGCTCCGATCACCACGCCGTCGCCTCGAGTGAGGGAGCGGATATTCACGTGAAGGTCCTTAGTCGGTCGTCTCGTCGGGGCGGTCGTCGCTGCCGCCTCTGCGGCGGGCGCGGCATGAAGCTCGGGGGTGGCTCCCCATCGTACGGATGAATCTATCGTCTGACCGGGCGGGTTGCGCCCGTGCCCGGTTCTTGAACAGTTATCCCCCCAATATCCCCGCAGACCCACCCCTTCCCCGCCGGGCAGACCTACCCCTTCAGGTGGGCGGCGATGCCGTCCGCCATCCCCTGGGCCGCCTTCTGCCGCCAACGCGCGTCGGTGAGCAGGGCCGCGTCCTTCGGGTCACGCATATTGCCGCATTCCACGAAGACTTTGGGCACGGTCGACAGATTCAGTCCGCCGAGATCATCGCGGGTGTCCAGTCCGGTACCCCCGCCGATGTAATTGGAGGGGGCGCTTCCGGTCGTGCGGACGAAATGCCCGGCGATACGGGCCCCGAGATCGGCCGAACTCTTCACGATCTTCGAGGTGTCCGCCCCGCCGCCCTTCACCGCCGCCGGCAGGATCACATGGAAGCCCCGGTTGCCCACCGCCGAGCCGTCCGCGTGCACCGAGACCACCGCGTCGGCCTTCGCCTCGTTGCCGATCCGGGCCCGCTCGTCGATGCAGGGCCCGAACGGCCGGTCGTCGTCGTGCGTCAGCAGGACCCGGGCCCCCTGCGCCTGGAGCAACTCCCTCAGCCGGTGCGACACATCGAGGGTGAACCGGGCCTCCGCGTAGCCGTCGTCCGTGGACGTGCCGGTCGTATCGCACTCCTTGCGCCCGGTGCCGATGTCGACCTGCTCGTTGATCTCCTTGGTGTGCTCGCGGTTACGGGGGTTGTGGCCCGGGTCGATCACCACGGTCTTGCCGGTCAGGGGGCCTTGGGGGAGCGAGGCGGTGGGGGAAGCCTCCGGAGTGGCCGAGGCAGAAGCGGAAGCCGAAGCGGAGACCTTCGCTCCTGCTCCGTCCGTCGTGTCCGGGGAGCCGCCGCATCCGGTGATCGTCGTCAGGCAGAGCGCGGCCAGCGCGGCGGCGGCGAGGAGCGGGCGGGCGCGGCGGGTGGGGGGAACGCTGTCGTCGTACGGCACGCGGCGATGCTATCCGTACGGGGGTGGCGCGCCCGGGTACGCCTCAGATCCCCGTGCCCGTGCGCCGCAGCACCCGCAGCGAGTCCCTCACCGACACCTCCGTGAACGCCCCCGAGGCCAGCGCCCGCAGGTACACCCGGTACGGGGCCTGGCCGCCGTCGGCCGGGTCGGGGAACACGTCGTGGATCACCAGGAGCCCGCCCTCCGCGACATGCGGGGCCCAGCCCTCGTAGTCGCCGTTCGCGTGCTCGTCGGTGTGCCCGCCGTCGATGAAGACCAGGCCGAGCGGCCCGGCCCAGACGGCGGCGACCTGCGGGGAGCGGCCGACGAGCGCCACCACGTGCTCCTCCAGACCGGCCCGGTGCAGGGTGCGGCGGAACGTCGGCAGGGTGTCCATCAGCCCGACCTCCGGGTCCACCACGCCCGGGTCGTGGTACTCCCAGCCCGGCTGCTGCTCCTCGCTGCCCCGGTGGTGGTCCACGGTGAGGGCGCCGACCCCGGCCGTCCGGGCCGCGTCGGCCAGCAGGATCGTGGAGCGCCCGCAGTACGTGCCCACCTCCAGCAGGGGCAGCCCCAGCGCCCCGGCCTCGGTGGCGGCCGCGTACAGGGCGAGCCCCTCGTGGACCGGCATGAAGCCCTTGGCGGCCTCGAACGCGGCGAGCACTTCCGGGGAGGGAGCGGCGGCGGTCACGGGGTTCCTCCAGGTGGGGGCGGGTCTGCTGACGGCGGCGCTCCATCGTGCCGTACGGTCCGGCCGGCCGTCGCGGCGGGGGCGGGAGCCGGGACGGAGGCGGCACCGGGGCCGGTGTCCGCGCTGCTCGCCAGCAGGACCGGGTGCCCCGACGGGCGCTGCGACGGCAGGAACGCCGCCAGCACCAGGCCGATCAGTGAGCGCTTCCCCGGCGGGTCCTATTCCGGTTCGGATCCGCCGACCGACCGACGGATCTCTGACTGCTCATCAGGCCTTCCGTCGGATTGAAACGTGTTCTACTCTTGCGCCGTTCCAGTGGCTGCGACCGGCGAGGATCCGCATGCGCATCGGCACGGGTATCGGCATCACCGAAGAGCACCGAGCGCTGGCGCACTCCGTACGGGGGTGGCTGGCGCGGGCCGTCCCGCCGGGCGAGGTGCGCAAACTCCTCGACGCCAAAGGCCCGGCCGCCTCGGGGGTGCGCCCCGCGTACTGGGAGGCGCTCGCCGGGCAGGGTCTGACCGGGATCCATCTGCCAGAGGAGTACGGGGGCGGGGGCGGCGGCCTCCTGGACCTCGCCGTGGTCCTGGAGGAGGCGGCCTACGCGTCGCTGCCGGGGCCGTACCTCGCGACCACGCTGACGGGGGCGGTGCTCGGCCGGACGGCCGGGACCGGGGACCTGCTCCGGGGCCTCGCCGCCGGGGAGCGCACCGCCGCCCTCGCCCTCACCCCCGGCACCCTCACCGCCACCCCCGCCGAGGGCGGCCACCGCCTCGACGGCACCGCCCCGCCCGTCCTCTCCGCCGAGGCGGCCGACCTGCTGCTCCTGCCCGCCGCCGACGGGTCCGGCGGGGTGCTCTGGTTCCTCGTGGAGGCCGGGGCCGAGGGGCTCGCCGTGCGCCCGCACCGCAGTGTGGACCCGACCCGGCCGACAGCGGAGGTGCGGGCCGACGCCGTTCTCGTACCGGCGCACCGGGCCCTGCCCCTCGACTCCGCGCTCGTCCGGGACCTGGCCGCCGCCCTCCTCGCCGCCGACGCCTGCGGGACCGCCGCCCGGAGCCTGGACACGGCCGCCGAACACGCCCGCTTACGCCAGCAGTTCGGGCGGCCCATCGGGGCGTTCCAGGCCGTCAAGCACCTCTGCGCCGACATGCTCGTCCGCCTCGAACAGGCCCGAGCCCTGACCTGGGACGCGGCCCGCGCCGCCGACGAACCACCTGAAGTGCGCGGGCTCACCGCCGCCCTCGCCGCCGCCACCGCGCCGGAGGCCGCGTACAGCTGCGCCAAGGACGCCATCCAGATCCTCGGCGGCATCGGCTTCACCTGGGAGCACGACGCCCACCTCCAGCTGCGCCGGGCCGTCCTCGCCCGCCAGCTCCTCGGCACCGCCGGCGCCCACCGGCTGCGCGCCGCCCGCCTCGCGGAAGCCGGGGCCCGCCGCGAACTCGCCCTGGAACTCCCCGCCGAGGCCGCCCGCCACCGCACCCAAGCCCGCCCCCGCCTCGCCGCCGCCCGGGGCCTGTCACCCCGCGAAGCCCGCCGCGCCCTCGCCGCCACCGGCTACGCCGCCCCGCACCTGCCCGCCCCGTACGGGCTGGGCGCGGGCCCCGTACAACAGCTGGCGATCCAGCAGGAGTTGAGCGACCAGTCCATCCGGATCAGCGACCTCTCCATCGCCACCTGGGTCGTGCCCTCGCTCATCGCGTACGGGACCGAGGCGCAGCGCGAGCGCTATCTGCCGGCCACCCTGCGCGGCGACCTCCAGTGGTGCCAGCTCTTCTCCGAGCCCGACGCCGGATCCGACCTCGCCGCCCTGCGCACCCGGGCCGTACGGACCGACGAGGGGTGGCGGATCACCGGGCAGAAGGTCTGGACGAGCGCCGCCCGCACCGCCGACCACGGCATCCTGCTCGCCCGCACGGACCCGGACGCGCCCAAGCACCGGGGGCTCACCTACTTCCTGGTCGACATGAGGAACGCCGAAGGCATCGACATCCGCCCGCTGAAGGAGATCACCGGCCGGGCCCTCTTCAACGAGGTCTACTTCGACGACGTGCTCCTCCCCGCCGACGCCGTCGTCGGTGAGGTGGGCGGCGGCTGGCGGGTCGCCCGCAACACCCTGGGCAACGAACGCGTCCACATGGCCGACCAGATGACCTTCGACAGCGGGCTGGAGGCTCTGATAGCGCGCTCCGCCGGGCTCGACGACACCACCCGTACCCGGATCGGCGCGCTCGCCGCCGAGGCGCACGCCCTCGCCTGCATCGGGCTGCGCACCACCCTCCAGCAGGTCTCCGGCCTCGAACCGGGCGCCGGGGCCTCGGTGCGCAAGCTCGTCCAGACCGTCCACCAGCAGAAGGTCGCCGAGCTCACCCTCGAACTCCTCGGCCCGGCAGGCGCGGTGGACGAACCGGAGGCGGGGGAGCGGGCGCTGCACGGCTTCCTGATGTCCCGCTGCCTGACCATCGCCGGCGGCACCACCCAGATCCAGCTGAACGTCGTCGCCGAGCGGATTCTCGGCCTCCCCCGGGACTGAGCACGCCGAACACAGAAGAGGAGTCGGTAGATGAAGGCGTACATCGTCGGCGTCGGCATGACCATGTTCGAGAAGCCCGAGACCCGCGACTGGAGTTACGGGGACATGGTCCGCGAGGCGGGCACCGCCGCGCTGGAGGACGCGGGCGTCCGCTACGACCAGGTCGAACAGGTCCCCGTCGGCTACTGCTTCCAGCCCTCCACCGCCGGACAGCGGGCCGTCTACGAGCTGGGCCTGACCGGCATCCCCGTCTACAACGTCAACAACAACTGCGCCACCGGGTCCACCGCCCTGATGCTGGCCCGGCAGTTCGTCGAGGGCGGCGGCAGCGACTGCGTCCTCGCCGTCGGCTTCGAGAAGATGGCCCGGGGCTCACTGGGCGGTGGCTCGGAGGGTGGCTCCAGCGGCGGGGACCTCGCCTCCTCGCCCGTCGCCCGGCACTACGGGATCATGGCCGCCGCCCACGGCTTCGAGATGTCCCCGCCCACCGCCCAGATCTTCGGCAACGCGGCCCGCGAGCACATGCGGCGGTACGGGACCACGCCCGCGCAGCTCGCGGCGGTCGGCGCCAAGAACCACCGGCACTCGGTGAACAACCCGTACGCCCAGTTCCAGGACCCCTGCACGGTGGAGGAGATCCTCGCCGCCAGTACCGTCCACGACCCCCTCACCAAGCTCCAGTGCTCACCCACCTCCGACGGCGCCGCGGCGGCCGTGGTCGTCTCCGCGCGGTTCGTCGAGCGGCACGGCCTGGGGGAGCGGGCCGTGGAGATCGCCGCCCAGGCCATGACCACCGACACCGACGCCTCCTTCGCCTCCGGCACCTGCATCGACGCGGTCGGCGCCCCGATGTCCCGGGCCGCCGCCCAGCAGGTCTACGAGAGCTCGGGCCTCGGCCCCGGCGACCTCGACGTGATCGAGCTGCACGACTGCTTCTCCATCAACGAGCTCCTCACCTACGAGGCGCTCGGCCTGTGCGGCGAGGGGGAGTCCGGCAAGCTCGTGGAATTGGGGGCGACCACGTACGGCGGGCGGTGGGTGGTGAACCCGTCGGGCGGGCTGATCTCCAAGGGGCACCCGCTGGGCGCGACCGGGATCGCCCAGGCCGCCGAGCTGACCTGGCAGCTGCGCGGGGAGGCGGGCCCGCGCCAGGTCCCGGGCGCCCGCACCGGCCTCGCCCACAACATCGGGCTGGGCGGGGCGGCGGTGGTGACGCTGCTGCGGCGGTGAGGTCGCAGGCGGGGGCAGGGCTGCTGCTGCGGCGATGAGGCACACCCGTAGGCCAGGACTTCGGACCCAGGGCCCAGGATCTCCGACCGATACCCGATGTACGGGGCATCCAGCACCTGCGACCATGACCGGCATGGCAGACGACCCCGCACCCGCGCCCACCCGTACCTCCCGCTCCCGCGTACCCACCGGCGCGTGGGCCGTCGTGCTCGCCGCCTGTACGGGACAGTTCCTCGTCGTCCTCGACGTGTCCGTGGTCAACGTGGCGCTGCCCTCCATGCGCGCCGACCTCGGGCTGAGCCACGGCGCGCTCCAGTGGGTCGTCAACGCCTACTCGATCGCGTTCGCCGGGTTCATGCTGCTGGGCGGGCGGGCCGCCGACATCTACGGCCGTAAGCGGATGTTCCTCGTCGGGCTCGGCGTCTTCACCACCGCCTCCCTCGCGGGCGGCCTCGCCCAGGAGGGCTGGCAGCTCCTCGCGGCCCGGGGAGCGCAGGGCCTCGGGGCCGCCGTCCTGGCCCCCGCCACGCTCACCATCCTCACCGCCGCCGTGCCCGAGGGTCCCGCCCGGACCAGGGCGATAGCGACCTGGATGGCGGTCGGCGCGGGCGGCGGCGCGGCCGGCGGGCTCATCGGCGGGATCCTCACCGACGCCCTCTCCTGGCGCTGGGTCCTCCTCATCAACGTGCCCGTCGGCGCCCTCGTCCTGGTCGCCGCCGCCCTGTGGATCACCGAGGGCCGGGCGGGCGACCGCCGCCGCATCGACCTGCTGGGCGCCGTCCTGGTCACCGCGGGCCTGGCGACCGTCGCGTACGGCATCGTCCAGACCGAGGCCGTCGGCTGGACGGCCGCCGCCACCCTCGTATCGTTGCTCTCCGGAGCGGTGCTGCTGGCCGCGTTCGTCCTGGTCGAGGCGCGGACGTCGGTCCCGCTGATCCCGCTGCGGGTGTTCGGCGTACGGGCCGTCTCCTCGGCCAACGTGTCGATGTTCCTCATGGGGTCGGCGACCTTCTCCATGTGGTACTTCATGACCGTCTACGCCCAGAACGTGCTGGGCTACACGCCGTTGCAGGCCGGGCTCGCCCTGATGCCGACCTCGGCCGCCGTCATCATCGGCTCCAAGGCCGCGCCCCGCCTCATGGCGCGTACGGGGGCCAAGAGCCTCGCCGTCGCCGGGGTGCTGATCACCGCCGCGGGCTTCGGCTGGCAGTCCACCATGGGCGTCGACGGCTCCTACCTCACCGCGATCTGCCTGCCCGGCGTCCTGATGATGGCCGGCGCCGGTCTCGCCTCCACCCCGCTGGCCACCCTCGCCACCTCCGGCGCGGCCGCCGGGGACGCCGGACTCGTCTCCGGTCTGGTCAACACCTCCCGCACCATGGGCGGCGCCCTCGGCCTCGCGGTGCTGTCCACGGTCGCCGCCGCCCGCACGGCGGGCTCGGTCGACGCGGCCGAGGTCACCGCCGGGTACGCCACGGCGTTCCGTACGGCGTGCGGAGTGCTGCTGGTCGGGGTCCTGGTGATGCTGGCGTGGCTGCCGAACCACCGGGCGCCCCGCGTACGGGAGGAGCAGGTGGCGAAGGTGACGGCGCGGGAGCGGGTCTGAGCAACCGCGTCCGGGAGCAGTGCATCTGACGTGGCGTCAGCGGTCTTCCCAACTTCCGGGGGCTGCGTTATACATGGGCCATCGGCTAGAACGCGTTCTAGAACGGCGCGTCCTGGCGATCCCCGCGCGGCCTCGGTGCGGTCGGCGGTGCGGACAGCCGCACCGAGGTCTCCACCGTCGGTCTCCCCTCGTCAAGGAGCGGCTTCGCCATGCCCATCGATGCCCCAGCGGCCCTCGCCGCCGACCCCCGTCGAGCCGAGATCGCCTGGAACCACAAGGACGTCCAGCTCTACCACCTGGGCCTCGGCGCGGGCACCCCCGCCACCGACCCCGACGAGCTGCGCTACACCCTGGAGTCCCGGCTCCAGGTGCTGCCGAGCTTCGCCACCGTCGCGGGCGCCGGAACGGCCGCGTTCGGCGGGATGGGCGCGGCCGGGATCGACGTGGACCCCGCCGCCGTCCTGCACGGCGGCCAGACCGTACGCGTGCACCGGCCGATCCCCGTGACCGGCCGGGCCGAACAGACCTCGAAGGTCGCGGCGGTGTACGACAAGGGCAAGGCCGCCGTGGTCGTGCTGCGTACCGAGGCGAGCGACGACGACGGTCCGCTCTGGACCAACGGCGCCCGGATCTTCGTACGGGGAGAGGGCGGCTTCGGCGGAGAGCGCGGGCCCTCCGACCGGCTCACCGTGCCCGACCGGGACCCCGACCGCACGGTCGAACGCCCGATCCGTGAGGACCAGGCGCTGCTCTACCGGCTCTCCGGGGACTGGAACCCGCTCCACGCGGACCCGGCCTTCGCCGAGCGGGCCGGCTTCGACCGGCCGATCCTGCACGGGCTGTGCACGTACGGCATGACCCTCAAGGCCGTCGCCGACACCCTGCTGGACGGTGACGTCTCCCGCATCGCCGCCTACCGCACCCGCTTCGCCGGAGTGGTCTTCCCCGGCGAGACCCTCCGCATCCGGATGTGGGCGGCCGGGGACGGCCACGTCCAGGTGACGGTCACCGCCGCCGAGCGGGACGACGCACCGGTCCTCGCGGACACGCTCGTCGAACACTCCTGAGCACATCAGCACCCTTTCTGGCAGCCGATTCGAGGGGAGCCGTACCCATGCGCGCAGCCGTACTGCACGAGACAGGCCAGGAGAAGCTGGAGGTCCTCGACGACGTCGAGGCGGTGGGGTTCGGCCCCGGAAAGGTCAGGCTCCGCATCCGGGCCACCGGGCTCTGCCACTCCGACGTCTCCGCGATGAGCGGCATCCTCCCGCAGCCCGCCCCCTTCGTCCCCGGCCACGAGGGCGCGGGCGAGGTGATCGACGTCGGGGACGGGGTGAGCGGCCTCAGCTCCGGCGACCGGGTCCTCGTCTGCTGGCTGCCCGCCTGCGGGGCCTGTCCGTCCTGCAAGCGCGGCCAGACCCAGCTCTGCCTCGCGGGCTTCATGAACGCGGGCACCCCCAACTTCAAGCGCCCCGGCGGCGACGTCTTCGGCTTCGCGGGCACCGGCACCTTCACCGAAGAGGTCGTCGTCGGCGCGGGCTGCGCGGTGCCGATCCCCGACGACGTACCGTTCGAGATCGCGGCCCTGATCGGCTGCGGGGTCACCACCGGCCTCGGCGCGGCCATCAACACGGCCGAGGTGGAGGCGGGTTCGTCGGTCGCGGTGATCGGCTGCGGTGGTGTCGGGATTTCCACCATCCAGGGCGCCCGCGTCCAGGGTGCCGCCCAGATCGTCGCCGTCGACCCGGTCGCCCCCCGCCGCGAGGCCGCCCTCCGCTTCGGCGCCACCGAGGCCGTCGCCCCCGAGGGACTGGCCGACGCCAAACAGCGCGTCACCGGCGGCGAGGGCTTCGACTACGTCTTCGAGGTCGTCGGAAAGTCCGCCACCGCCCGCACCGCCTACGAGCACACCCGCCGCGGCGGCACCCTCTGCGTCGTCGGGGCCGGGGCCACGGACGACCACTTCCAGGTCAACATGTTCGAGCTGTTCTTCGACGAGAAGCGCATCCTCCCCTCCATGTACGGCGGCGGGGACGTGTTGCGCTCCTACGAGCGGGCCATCGCGCTCTGGCGGGCGGGCCGGATCGACCTGGAGTCGATGATCACCCACCGGGTCCGGCTGGAGGAGGTCAACGACGCGCTGGACCAGATGCGGACCGGGGAGTCGCTGCGTACCTGCATCGAACTCTGAAACCGGCTCCGGAACAACGACGTTGAGGAATGCCATGCCACCTTCCCTCCCGCTGGACGGGCTGTCCGCGATCGTCACCGGCGCCGGCCGCGGCCTCGGCCGCGCAGAGGCCCTCGAACTGGCCCGGCTCGGCGCCGCCGTCGTCGTCAACGACTACGGGCAGCCCGGCCGCGACGGCTCGGGTTCGGCGTCGGCCGCGCCCGCCGAGGAGGTCGTCGCCGATATCCGCGCGGCGGGCGGCCGGGCCAGGGCCCACCTCGGAGACGTGTCCGACCACGAACAGGCGCGAGAGCTGGTGGAGTTGGCGGTCTCCGCCTATGGAAAGCTCGACATCCTGGTCAACAACGCGGGCATCCTGCGGGACCGGATGATCTTCTCGATGAGCGAGGACGAGTGGGACGCGGTGATCCGTGTCCACCTCAAGGGCCACTTCAACACCACCCACTTCGCCGCCGCCCACTGGCGCTCGCGCTCCAAGGAAGTGGGCGGCCCGGTGTACGGGCGGATCGTCAACACCTCGTCGGAGGCGTACCTCGCGGGCTCCGCCGGGCAGCCCAACTACGCGGCGGCCAAGGGCGGCATCGTCGGCCTCACCACCTCCACCGCGCTCGCCCTCGCCAAGTACGGCGTCACCGCCAACGCCATCTGCCCGCGCGCCCGGACCCGGATGACCGAGGACGTGTTCGCGGGCTTGCAGGAACCGGCCGACGGCATGGTCGACGCCCTGGCCCCCGAGCATGTCTCCCCGCTCGTCGGCTATCTCGCCTCACCCGCCGCCGCCGGGGTCAACGGGCAGCTGCTCGTCGTCCACGGGGGCATGGTCGCGATCGTCGAACGGCCCAGGGTGGCGGCCAAGTTCGACGCGGCGAAGGAGACGTTCACCTTCGCCGAGTTGGACGAGCTGATCACCCCGTACTACGCGGACCGGCCGCGGAACGAGACCTTCGCGGCCGCCGAAGTGCTGGGCCTCAAGCGGGAGTAAGGGAAAACAGAAGGTGGGCCCGGGTACGGCACTTCGCCGTACCCGGGCCCACCTCATGCTGCCGCGCTACGGCTCAGGCCGCCCTGGATTCCTCCTGGGCGGGCCTGCGGTGGCGCCCGTGCGGCTGCACCGACGTGTTCTCCATCGACGCACCCCCTCGGTGCTTTCCGGAACCGCCGGTCCCGGCCCCCTCCGCGTCGCCCCCCGGCCCCCTCCGCGTCGCCCCCCGGCGTACGCGGCGTGGTCGTGTCGGTTCGGGCTTCGGACATGTGGGAAGTCCCCCCGTTGTGATCGCTTACCTGTTACCTGTGTCGCGCGTTCGTGTTCCGTAGGCGCGTTCGCAAGCCTCGCCGCCGCCCTCCGGCACGGTCACCGCCGGCGCCCGCCCGGTACGGCCGCGTAGCCCGGGCGCCGAGTCTAGTCAGGTGACGCCGCCCGGTGCAGAGGCGCCTGCCCCAACGGAACCGGCTTACACACGACAGGAGGGGTGGCGGCGGCGGACGGTTCCGTTCCGCTCGCGTCGCCGTCCGTCCCGCCGGTTTCCGGGAGCCATCCGTCGTCGCCCGGGGCCTCGATCCGGGCCACGGCGCAGGGCGTCACCGCGTTCACGTACGGCAGGTGCAGCACCCCGTCCCGGCTCCAGTACCCGGCCCCCGCCGACCAGCCCTCCGGCGCCGCGAGCTGGTGCAGCCGCCGCCCCTGCGGACGCCACACCCCCACCCAGCTTCCGGCCGCCCCGTCGATGCGCAGGGCGACGGCACAGCTCTCCGGCATCAGCATCTGCCCCGGCTGCACCGCGAACGGGGTCACCGCCACGTCCGCCGGCCGCAGGCACTCCGGGAAGCGCACGGGCAGACAGCTGCCGAGGACGCCCCAGCCGAGCCGGTCGTGGCCCGGCGCGTCCGAGCGGAGCAGCAGCAGCCCGCTGTCCGCGTCGGCCAGCAGCAGCCGGTCGTCGCTCTCCGGGGTGATCTGGAGCAGCGGGGTCACCTCACCGTTGCGCTCCAGGTCCACGGCAACCGCCTTGACCGGTCCGCCGCCCGGCAGCTGTCGGTCCAGGGCCAGCATCCGGCCCGCCCGGTCCAGCCAGACCCCGCCCGAGCAGTGCCCGGGGACCTCCGCGACCAGCTCCGGCCCGAAGGCGCCACCGGCCACCAGCCACAGCAGCGAGGAGTGGTCGCCCGCGGAGAGGCCGTACACGCTGGAGCCGTCCGGCGAGGGCGGCAGCAGCGTCATCCCGTCGCACTCGACCGCGCCGAGGGCCAGTTCGCCGGTGGCCGGCCCGGTCGGGTAGAGCAGCGAGAACATCTGGCGGTCCGCCACCCGGCGCCGGATCAGCACCCGCCCGTCGGCCAGCGGCACCACCTGCGCGTCCGGCTCCTCGGGCTGGTGGAGCGGCAGCGGTACGGCGTAGGGCTCGGGCCCGTCCAGCGTCCAGCGCTCCGGGTACCAGGCCCGCTGCTCGCCCGGGGCGCCGGGCGCCGCCGTCAGCCGGGCCCCGTACGCACCGTCCGCGGTCAGCGTGAACGTCCCCGGGGCGCGGGGCGCATCGCTCCAGTGCGCGGCGCGCCCCTCCGGCTCGGCAGCCTCCTCCGCGCCGACGGGTTCCTCCGGCTCGCCGGACTCTTCAGGACCGGGATCCGCCGTCGTGGCGGCCCCGGCGGTTCCGCCCTCGATGGCACAGGCAGTCATGGACTCGTCACCTCCGGCTACGAAAGCTAGTTTTCGCACTTCCAGCCGAACAACACGAGCCACCTCACTTCACACATAAGGGTGGTGATGCCCGGATTCTCCTGAGAGGGAGGGGGCGAGTGTGCTGGCGGAGATGGCCGCGCCCATGGCGAGGCGGCCCTAACCGAACAGGCGTGCCCTCGTGCACGTGCGCGCATCAGCAGGAGCAAGCGATGCCCCTTCGGCCCCGCCCTGCCGCCGCGGTAGCCCTGGCGGTCGCCGCCGCCCTCTCCCTCTCGGCCTGCGGGGGCGGCGACGGCGGGGACACGGGCACGGCGGACGCGGGCGGTGACAAGAAGGCGGCCGTCGCCACCGGAGGCAAGGAGTTCGCGGACGCGGCGAAGAAGACTCCGGCGAGGGCGACGCGGCCATCCCCTCGTACCTGAAGAAGGACGCGGGGAACCCGAAGAGCGTCGGCACGATCAACAGCCTCAACCTGGAGGCGATCGCGGGGCTGAAGCCCGACCTGATCCTCGGCAGCCAGTTGCGCGCGGCCGACAAGTACGACGAGCTGTCCACGATCGCCCCGACCGTGTTCTCCATCCGCCGCTTCACCTGGAAGGAGAACTACCTTCTCGACGCGGCCGCCCTGGACCGCACCGAGCGGGCACACTCGGCGCTGGCCGCGTACCAGGCGAAGGCGGAGAAGCTCGGCGAGGACGTCGGCGCCGACAAGCCGACCGTCTCGATGGTCCGCTACATGCCCGACCGCCTCCGGCTCTACGCCAAGGCGTCGTTCATCGGCACGGTCCTGGAGGACGTCGGCCTGCCCCGCCCGAAGAACCAGCAGATCGACGACCTCGCCACCGAGATCAGCCCGGAGCGGATCGACGAGCGGACGCCGACTGGATCTTCACCGGTGCCTACGGTGACGCGAAGGCGGCCCAGCGCGACACCGCTCAGGCCAACCCGCTGTGGAAGAAGCTCGACGCGGTCAAGGAGGGCCGGGCCGCGGACGTCTCCGACGAGACCTGGTACCTGGGCCTCGGCGTCACCTCCGCCGGCCTGGCCCTCGACGACCTCCGCGCGGACCTGGTGGAGTAGTCCTTCCCGTGCGCGGTCCCGACCCGCTGAAGTAACGATTCGTGTCCGGCCGCCCGTCCTGGCGTACAGGTACGGCGGCCCGGGGCGGCGGACCACGCCGGACAGGTAGCCTTTCTCCCGTGCCCCGTCTGTCTGAAGTCATCGCCGCCCTCGACGCCCTCTGGCCCCCCGAGCGGGCCGAGGGATGGGACGCGGTCGGCACGGTCTGCGGCGACCCGGATGCCGAGGTCGACCGGGTGCTGTTCGCCGTCGACCCCGTCCACGCGATCGCCGACGAGGCCCTGAAGCTCGGGGCCCAGCTGATCGTCACCCACCACCCGCTCTATCTGCGCGGGACGACCACGGTCGCCGCCGACACCTTCAAGGGCAAGGTCGTCCACACCCTCATCAAGCACGGCATCGCGCTCCACGTCGCGCACACCAACGCCGACACCGCCGACCCCGGCGTCTCCGACGCGCTGGCCGGCGCCCTGGACCTGCGCGTCACCGGACCTCTCGTACCGGACCCCACCGACCCCCACGGGCGGCGCGGACTCGGCCGGATCTGCGAGCCGGCCCACCCCGAGACCCTGGCCGCCTTCGCCGCCCGCGCCGCCGCCCGGCTCCCCGCCACCGCGCAGGGCGTCCGCCTCGCCGGCGACCCGGAGGCGCTCGTGCGGACCGTCGCCGTCAGCGGTGGCTCCGGCGACAGCCTCTTCGAGGCCGTGCGCGCCGCCGGTGTCGACGCCTTCCTCACCGCCGACCTGCGCCACCACCCGGCCTCCGAGGCCGTGCAGCACTCGCGGCTCGGCTTGGTCGACGCCGCGCACTGGGCCACCGAGTGGCCCTGGTGCGAGCAGGCCGCCGCGCAGCTCGACGCGCTTTCCGACCGCCACGGATGGGACCTGCGGGTCCATGTCTCGACGCAGGTCACCGACCCCTGGACCACCCACCATTCCTCTGGAGCCCCCAACTGAACGCCGCGCCCGCCGACCAGATCCGACTCCTCGACGTCCAGGCCCTCGACGTACGTCTCTCCCAGCTCTCCCACAAGAGCAACTCGCTGCCGGAGCACGCCGAGATCGAGCAGCTCAGCAACGACCTCGCCCAGCTGCGTGACCTGCTGGTCGCCTCCACCACCGAGGAGAGCGACACCACCCGCGAGCAGACCAAGGCCGAGCAGGACGTCGACCAGGTGCGCCAGCGCGCCGTCCGCGACCAGCAGCGCCTGGACTCCGGCGCGGTCTCTTCGCCCAAGGACCTGGAGAGCCTCCAGCGCGAGCTCACCTCGCTCGCCAAGCGCCAGGGAGACCTGGAGGACGTCGTCCTCGAAATCATGGAGCGCCGCGAGGCCGCCCAGGAGCGGGTCACCGAGCTGACCGAGCGGGTCTCCGCCGTCCAGGCCAAGGTCGACGACGCCACCGCCCGCCGGGACGCCGCCACCGCCGAACTGGACGCCGAGATCGCCACGGTGACCAAGGACCGCCAGGTCGTCGCCGAGGTCATCCCCGCCGACCTGATGAAGCTGTACGACAAGCTCCGCGCCCAGCAGGGCGGCGTCGGCGCCGCCCGCCTCTACCAGCGCCGCTGCGAGGGCTGCCGCCTGGAGCTGAACATCACCGAGGTCAACGACGTGAAGGCCGCGTCCCCCGACACGGTGCTGCGCTGCGAGAACTGCCACCGCATCCTGGTCCGCACCTCGGAGTCGGGCCTGTAATGAGCGCCGTTCGCCGGCTGGTGGTCGAAGCCGACGGCGGCTCCCGGGGCAACCCGGGGCCCGCCGGTTACGGCGCCGTCGTCATCGACGCGGCCACCGGAGAGACCCTCGCCGAGGCCGCCGAGTACATCGGCGTCGCGACCAACAACGTCGCCGAGTACCGGGGCCTGATCGCCGGCCTGACGGCCGCGAAGGCGCTGTTCCCGGACGCGGGGACCTCGCCGGAGGTCCACGTCCGGATGGACTCCAAGCTGGTGGTCGAGCAGATGTCGGGGCGCTGGAAGATCAAGCACCCCGACATGAAGCCGCTGGCGGCCCGCGCCGCCGCGATTCTGCCGCCGTCCTCCGTCACGTACGAGTGGATCCCGCGTGCGCAGAACAAGCACGCGGACCGGCTCGCCAACGAGGCGATGGACGCGGGCCGCGACGGCCGGCCGTGGGAGGCGTCCGCCTCCACGGCCGAGCTGGACGCCCCCGCCCGCACCCCGCTGCCCGACCGGGGCCCGCCCGGCGACGCGGCGGCGGGAGCGGCGAAGGCCCGGGCGGCGCTGGCGGCGGCGCGGGGTGCGGCAGACACCGGGACGCTGTTCGAGGTCGGCACAGGGGCCTCGGAAGAGCCCGAGCCCAGGGACGTCACAGCGGCCCCGCAGGTCGGCTGGGCCGCCGCTCCCGACCTGGGCGCCCCCGCCACCTTCGTCCTGCTCCGGCACGGCGAGACGCGGCTCACCCCCGAGAAGCGGTTCTCCGGCAGCGGCGGCACCGACCCCGAACTCTCCGCCACCGGCCGCGAGCAGGCCGCTCGGGCCGCCGCCCACTTCGCCGCCCTCGGCTCGGTCCAGGAGATCGTCAGCTCGCCGCTGCGCCGCTGCCGTGAGACGGCGGCGGCCGTCGCCGAACGCCTCGGCCTGGACGTCCGCATCGAGGACGGCCTGCGCGAGACGGACTTCGGCGCGTGGGAGGGGCTGACCTTCGGCGAGGTGCGCGAGCGTTACGGGGACGACCTGACCGCCTGGCTCGCGGACCCGGAGACCGCGCCGACGGGCGGCGGCGAGAGCTTCGCGGAGGTCGCCGAGCGGGTCGCGGCCGCCCGGGACCGCCTGACCGCCCGGTACGCGGGCCGCACGGTCCTGGTCGTCACCCATGTGACCCCGATCAAGACGCTGGTCCGGCTGGCGCTGGAGGCTCCGGCGCAGGCGATGTTCCGGATGGAGCTGTCGGCGGCCTCGATCTCGACCGTCGCGTACTACGGGGACGGCAACGCCTCCGTACGCCTGCTCAACGACACCTCGCACCTGCGCTAGCGGGAACGAGGACCCGGCATGGACTGGCCGACCGGGCTGCTCGGGTTCGCCGCCGGGCTGCTGATCTCGGTGGCGACCGCCCCGGTCGGGGTGTCGGGTGCGGCGTTACGCCCCGAGCGCCGCCGCCTCCGCCGCCAGCCGGGCCACCCGGTCCCAGTCCTTCGCCGCGATCGCGTCGCTTGGCACCATCCAGCTGCCGCCCACGCACGCCACGTTCGGTAGAGCGAGGTAGGAGGGGGCGGAGGCGAGCGAGATACCACCGGTCGGGCAGAAGCGAGCCTGGGGGAGCGGGGCGGAGAGGGCCTTGAGATAGGCGGTACCGCCCGCGGCCTCGGCCGGGAAGAACTTCATGTCGCTCACGCCGCGCTCCAGCAGCGCGACCACCTCGGAGGTGGTCGAGACGCCGGGCAGGAACGGCACCCCGGATTCCTTCATCGCCTCCAGCAGCGCGTCCGTCCATCCCGGGCTGACCAGGAACCTGGCCCCCGCGTCGACGGTGTCGCGCACGTGCTGCGGCGAGATGACCGTGCCCGCGCCGACGACCGCGCCCGGCACCTCGGCGGCGATGGCCCGGATCGACTCCGGCGCGGCGGCCGTCCGCAGGGTCACCTCGATCGCCGGGAGCCCGCCCGCCACCAGCGCCCGCGCCAGCGGCACGGCGTCGGCCACCTCGTGCAGGACGACGACGGGGACGACGGGGGCGAGGTCCAGTACGGAGGTGTCGGAGGGCGCTGAGGGCGGCGGCGATGAGGAGGTCATGGGCCCCATCCTGCCGCGCAGGCAGCGATATCTGCAACGATCGTTGCGGGGGGTGCAATGTGACTCAGTGGATCTCCGTCACCACCACATCGAGCGACCACGGCCGCCCGGCCCGGGCAGGGGCCTCGGCCTCCACCACGTACCCGAGATCCCGCAACGCATCCACCAGCCGCTCCGGGTCCTTCGGCCGCGCCCCCGCCGTCAGCAGGTCGCGCACCATCCGCCCCTTGGTCGCCTTGTTGAAGTGGCTGACGACGGACCGCTTCTCCACCCCGTCCACGATCTGCGACTGGAGCACCCGCACGCTCGCCGTACGCGCGGCGACCTCGCCCTTCGGCTTCCAGGCCGCCGCGTACGCCGAGGACCGCAGATCCAGGACGAGCCCGCCCCCGGCGGCCTCGGGCATGACCGCCTCCATGGGCGTACGCCAGTACGCGCCGAGCGCGCCGAGGCCGGGGAGCCTCACGCCCATCGAGCAGCGGTACGGCGGAATCCGGTCGCCGATCCGGACCGCGCCCCACAGCCCGGAGAAGACCAGCAACGACTTCGCGGCGCGCCGCCGGGCGTCCGCGTCCAGGGAAGCCAGGTCGAGGGCGTCGTACAGGACACCCGTGTACAGCTCCCCGGCCGGCCGGGTCCCGGCGGTCCGCAGCCCGGCGTTCTTCCCGACCTCGCCCCGCAGCCCCACGCTCAGCCCGAGCACCTCACGGGCCTTCTCCTCGTCCGCCTGGCAGAGCTCGACCAGCTCCTCCAGGACCGCCGTCCGCGCCTCGGAGAGCCCCGGCAGCGACAGCGACTCCGGCTTCAGGGGAGCCCCGCGCCCCGAGGCGGCCTTTCCTTCGGAGGGCGGCAACAGCACGAGCACGGCGGTTCTCCTTCGTACGCACGACGAGCGGTCCCGGCGGGCGTGCGGGCGCTCCGGGGTCCTCGGCAAGGGTACGGGGGCGGGGACGGGCTCCCTCCAGGACCGGAACCCCTCCGTCGGCACGGTCCACCTCCGGGCCCGACGAACGCCGGCCGGATCGAGGGCGGCACGGCCGCACTCCCGCTGGGGGAGCGGCTGCGCATCCGGCTCACGCAGGCGGGGCCGGCGTCGAAGACGGTGCTGTTCGCTCCGGCGCGAGCGGGTGAGGGACCGGCCCCCGCCTGAGCGCCGCCACCACCGCCTGCGGGTCGTCCGCGTGGAACCGGCACGTCCGGGCACTCCCGCGCCGCCCGAGCGGCCGTACGTAGGCCACCGGCCCGACCAGCTCCACCGTCACCGTCGTCTGCCCGCCGACCATCAGGTCGAGGACCTCGTCCTCGCCGACCCGGGCCAGCAGCACGGCATCGCGGACGGTGTAGGCCCGGTACCCGTTGGCCTGCCGGGCGGGCTCGGGCAGGAGGCCGCTGTGGCGCGGCAGCATCCCGCTCCACCTACTCATCGGCCGCGACGCGGGCTCGGTGACGCTCTTCAGCGACCCCGAGGACACCGACTACCGTCAGCACCTCACGATCCCGTACGGCAAGCCGCTCCCGCTCCCCGAACCCTTCGTCTTCGACCTGGAGACCGGGGACTTCGGCTGAGCTGCCGATACGGCCCGGTAGGATGGCGGATACGGCAGACGAGCCGTGCGGACGGCCGCGTGAGGATCCTTCGGGACCCCTCCCGAGGAACGTCCGGGCTCCAGAGGGCAGGGTGGTGGCTAACGGCCACCCGGGGTGACCCGCGGGACAGTGCCACAGAAAACAGACCGCCCGGGACCTCGGTCCCGGGTAAGGGTGAAACGGTGGTGTAAGAGACCACCAGCGCCTGAGGTGACTCAGGCGGCTAGGTAAACCCCACCCGGAGCAAGGTCAAGAGGGGGCGTTCCAGCAATGGGACGGCCCTGCGTGAACGTTCGAGGGCGGCTCGCCCGAGTTCACGGGTAGACCGCACGAGGCCGACAGCAATGCCGGCCCTAGATGGATGGCCGTCTCCCCGGCCGCCGTGAGGCGACCGGGAGACAGAACCCGGCGTACAGCGCGACTCGTCTGCCGGTGAACGACAGAGGCCTCCGCCCAGGTGTCTCACCTGGGCGGAGGCCCTTTCTCCTCCGTCGGCGGGTCCGTCGGCCAGCGGTCCGTCAGTTCCTCCGCGTAGATCTGCGAGAGCGGCTGCGGGCCCACGTACTGCTGGCAGTTGCACTGCCCGGCCTCGTAGCGCAGCGGCTTCTTGTTCTCGTCCCACGCCGTCGGCACCTCGATCTGCTCATGGCACCGGCCCCGCTTGTCGTGCTTGGCGAGGTGGTGGGCGCAGCCGCAGACCGGCTCCGGCGACTTGTACGCGGCCTCCAGCGCGAGGCGCTCCTGCCTCGCCGCCTCCAGCAGTTCCAGCTTCCGCTCGTGCCGGTTGCGCAGGGCGGTGCGGGCGGTGTCGGCCGCCCAGGCGAAGCCACCGGTCCAGAAAAGGATCAGAATCCACCAGATCCAGTGCATCGCGATCTACCTCCCCCTGTGCCCCTCGGCCCCCGGCGCACGGTATTTCACCTGCGCCCCGGCCCCTTCGCGTGATCTGCTGCCCGCGGCCATTGTTCCCCAGCCGTACGGGCGAGGACAGAGCGGCTCTGAGACCAGGAGTGATGCGAGTGACGGAAAACGCGTACGACGTACGGATACGCCCGGCCACGCCCCAGGACGCGGAGGCCGTCACCGGGGTCTTCCTGGCGTCCCGCGCCGCCGCCATGCCCTATCTGCCCCGGGTCCACAGCGACGAGGACACCCTCGCGTGGATCACCCATGTCGTGCTGCCCACCAGCACCGCGGTCCGGGTGGCCGAGGGAGCGGGGGGTGAGCTGCTCGGGTTCGCCGTGCTCGCCGGGGACGACGAACTCGACCACCTCTATTTGCGGCCCGACGCGCTGCGGCACGGGATCGGGAGCCGACTGCTGGCCGAGGTGCGGGAGGCCGCGGGCGGGTCGCTGAAGCTGTACGTGTTCCAGCGCAACGCCGCCGCCCGAGCCTTCTACGAGCGGCACGGCTTCACCGCCGTCGCGTTCGACGACGGCAGCCGTAACGAGGAGGGCGAGCCGGACGTCCTCTACCGATGGAGCCCGTGAGCCCGGCGCGGCAGCAGGTCAGATGACCGGCGGGCGGCCCAGCCGCGTCATCCGCCACACCGTCGACCAGCGCATCGGCCGCCGCTCGCCGCACGGGGTGCGCACGCCCTCCGCGAAGCCGCCCGCCCAGGCGCGCAGGCCTTGGGCGTCGCGGGTGCGGGCCAGGGTGAGCAGGGTCCAGGTGCCCAGGTAGGCCGGGACCAGGGGGAGGGGCAGGTTGCGGCGGGCGAGCCAGACGCGGTTGCGGGCCGTCATCCGGTAGTAGACCGCGTGCCGGGCCGGGCTCGTCTTCGGGTGCTGGAGCAGCAGCTCGGGGTCGTACTCCACCTTCCAGCCGGCGTCCAGCGCCCGCCAGGCGAGGTCCGTCTCCTCGTGGGTGAAGAAGAACTCCGCGGGCCACGGACCCGTCTGCGCCAGCATCTTCATGGAGAACGCGTGGCCGCCGCCGAGGAAGGCCGTCACCGGGCCGCCCCGCATCGGGTCACCGGCCCGCAGCCGCGGCACGTGGCGGCGCTGGGTCTCGCCGTGCTCGTCGGCGATCCGGAAGCCGACGATGCCGAGCCGGTCGTCGGCGGCGAAGTGGTCCCGGACCCGGCGGAAGACGTCCTTGCCGACCAGGAGGCCGTCGTCGTCCAGCTCGATGACCACGTCCACGTCACCGATCTCGGCGAGCCTGCGCAGCCCCTCGTTCCGGCCGCCCGGGCAGCCCAGGTTCTCCGGCAGCTCGATGGTGGTCACCCCGCCGTCGAGGCCCTCCAGGCCGGGGGTGGAGGTGTAGTCCGGGAGCTCCGTCCCGTTGCCGATGATCACGAGCCGGGTGGGCCGGACGTCCTGCATGGCGACCGACGCCAGCAGCGCCTCGACCGCCTGCGGGCGGTCCCCCATGGTCACGATGGATACGCCGATGCGTGGTGCGGACAAGTTCGGTACTCCTGGAGCTCGGCTGCCGTGCGGCTGCTGGTCGGCAGCGGTGCCCGCGATCGTAACGCCTCGGTGTTCAGTGCGTGGTTACCGCCTGGCCATCCACCGGCCCGTAGCTGTTCAGGAGTCCGTACACGGCCATGTCCCGGCGCTCGTCGCCCACCTGCTGCCAGCCGCGCAGCAGGCCCTCGTGCCGGTAGCCGACGTCCACGGCGATCCGGGCGGACGCGGTGTTCCACGGCTCGATGAAGAGCTGGAGACGGGGGACACCGAGGTCACGCAGGGCCCATCCCGTCACCGTACGCAACGCGGCGCGGGTGACGCCCTGGCCGCGCCCGGAGGCGACCATCCAGTACCCGATCGACGCCCGGCCCTCCGGCAGGTCGTGCAGCCAGAGCCCGATGGCGCCCACCGGGCGCCGGTCCCGGGAGCGGACGATGGCGAACGGGTACCCGGCACCCCTGGCAGCCCGGTCCCACTGCCTGCGGACGAACTCCTCGGCGGCCTTGTCCGAGTAGCGCGACGGGACCGTCGTGATGAGGGGGATGTACGGGTCCTGCGCGGCCTCGCGGATCAGGGGCAGGTCGCTCATCTCCCAGGGGCGCAGGACGAATTCCGGGCCCGCGGACATGCTCGGGACGGTCAGCGGACCGGGGCCGGGCGGGGCGTCCGCGTCGGTGCCCGGCCGGGCGTCCGCGTCCGGGGCGGTGCCGGGGCTGGTGTCGCGTACGGGTCCGGTGCCGGGGCCGGGCTGGGGATCAGGCGCGGGGGCGGCCATGTCCGCATCCTCCCGCGATCGGGCCGGTTCCGCCCGTCGGCCACGAGCGTGCCCTGTGCCCTGGTACCCCTCACCGTCGGCGCCTCACTCCTTGCCCTGCGCCCCGCCCTGGTCCCGTACCGCCAGGAAGTGGCCCGCGAGCAGGGCGCCCGCCAGGACCAGCGCCGCGTTGACGAGCACGGCCGCCGAGACGCCGGACAGCACCGCCTCCGGCCCGGTCAGGCCCCCCGTCCAGGCCGTGACCACCGCGCTCATCACCGGGATGCCGAGGGCGATGCCGACCTGCTGGGTCATCGTCGCCAGCCCGGTGGCCCGGCCCTGCTCCTCGTCCGGCAGCCCCGAGGTGGCCGTGACCATGAAGCCGACGATCATCAGCATGTTGCCCACGCCACCGATGAAGGTGGCCGCCAGCAGCAGCCAGATCCAGGCGCCGGAGGTGCCGAGTGCCACCAGCGAGAGGGTGGCGGCGGCCTGGACGACCCCGCCGGTCACGATCGCGCGCCGGTTGCCGAACCGGCCCACCGCCCGTCCGCCGAGCACACCGCCCACGACCGTGCCGATGCCGAGGACGCCGAAGGCGAGGCCGGTGGCGAGCGGGGAGTAGCCGAGGATCTCCTGGAGGTAGAGGGTCAGCAGGAAGACCAGCGAGGTCTCGGTGGCGAAGGCGATCAGCCCGGCCGCGTTGCCCCATACGACGCTGCGCCGCTTCAGGATGTGCATCGGGACGAGCGGGGCCGCCGCCCGCTGCTCGATGCGGACGAAGGCGACCAAAAGTACGGTCCCGGCTGCGAGCGAGGCCAGCGTGGCGGGGGCGGTCCAGCCGGTCTCGCCGGCCCGGGTGAGACCGAGGACGAGCAGCAGCAACCCGCCGGTGACGGTGACCGCGCCCGGCACGTCCAGCTTCGGGCGCCGCTCCGGCCGGCTGTCGGTGATCGCGGACGGGGCGAGGATCACGACCAGGGCCGCGACCGGTACGTTGACGAAGAAGGCCCAGCGCCAGGAGAGCAGGTCGGTCAGGAGGCCCCCGAGGATCGCCCCGGCGGTGAACCCGGCTGACATCAGGGCCCCGTTGAGCCCCAGCGCCCGCTCCCGCAGCGGCCCTTCACCGAACGCGGTGGTCAGCAGCGCGAGCCCGGCCGGGGTGACGGCCGCGGTGGCCAGCCCTTGCAGCACCCGGGCGGTCAGCAGCACCTCGGGCGAGGTCGCGAGACCGCCGAGCGCGGACGAGAGACCGAGGACGACCATGCCGCCGACGAACAGGTTCTTACGGCCGACGAGGTCGGCGACGCGGCCGAAGAGCAGGGTGAACCCGGCGGCGGCGAGCGCGAAGGACGTGGCGATCCACTGGAGGTGGGCGAGGGAGAAGCCGAGCCCTTCCCCGACGACGGGCAGCGCCACGTTCAGGATCGAGAAGTCCACCGCGATCATGAACTGGGAGCCGAGCAACAGGGCCAGCACGAGTCTCTGGCGGCTCGTCATGCGAGGGCCGGAGGCGGCAGGGGGGGAGGAGGGGACAGAGGGCGGAGCGGCGTCAGGTGCCGGTACGGGTACGGACATGGCAAGGGCGCCTTCCTGAAGCGGGGCAGAGGACATGAGGCTCTAACGGTTCTGTGGTTCCGTTAGGGTGGCGTCACGGTAGCAGGAGGAGAGGCATTAATGGAACTGGAGAACCGTTATGGCGTCTGAAGGTGCCGACGGCGACATGGTCGTCGACGGGGGCGAACCGGGCACCGTGCGCCCCGGCGGCCGCACCGCCCGGGTGCGGGAAGCCGTGTTGCGCGCGGCCGGTGACGCGCTGGCCCGGGACGGCTTCGACCGGCTCGACCTGGCCGACGTCGCCCGTCGCGCCGGGGTCGGCAAGACGACCGTCTACCGCCGCTGGTCCACCCCCGCCGGGCTGGTCGCCGACCTGCTCACGGACATGGCGGAGCAGTCCCTGCCGCGCACCGACACCGGATCGCTGGCCGAGGATCTCCGGGCCAACGCCCGCCTCGTCGTCCGGACGCTGACCGATCCCCGTCAGGGGGCTCTCTTCGCGGCCGTCATCGCGGCCGCCACCTGCGATCCGCGGGCCGCCGAGGCCCTCCACCGCTTCTACGCGGTACGCATCGGGGAGTGGTCGGGCTGTGTCGAGGCGGCCGTCGCGCGCGGCGAGCTGCCCGCGGGGACGGATCCGGGCGAGGTGGTCGCTGCCGTCTCGGCGCCGCTGTACTACCGGCTGCTGGCCAGCGGTGCCCCCCTGGACGAGGCCGCCGCCGACCGTGCCGCCGACGCTGCGGCCGCCGCCGCCCGGGCCGGGGTCTTCGTTCGGTGAGGGCCGCGGAAGCCCCGGTCGGCGACCGGCTTCACGGTGCCCGGAGGGGCGTCGATAAGGTGCTGGAATGATATTCAGCAAGGCCGGGTTCGGGGGAGCGGTCGCGGACTTCGAGGCCGCGGTGGTGGCCCAGGACGCGAAACGGTCCGGCAAGGCGTTCGTCCGGCTGCAGGAGACCTTCGGGCAGGCCAAGGAGGCCGAGCTGCTGGACGGCGGGCCGCGCCTCGCCGCCGTACTGGAGCAGGTCCCGCCGGGCCCCCGTGCCGTCGTCGCCGTCCTCGTCGGGGCCTGCGTGGAGCGCGGCGCGGACGCCGAGCGCTGCGCCCCGGGCGTACGGGCCGGGCTGCGGGCGGCACTTGAGGCGGCCGCTGCCTTCGCCGAGGCGTGGGCGGCGACCGGCGGCGGTCCGTTTCCCGCGCCGGACGCCGGTGAGCCGGGCGAGGAGATCGCCGGGAGGGCGGGGTCCGACGCGGCGGTCGGCTGGTGGACGCTGCCCCAGTGGGAGATGGCGGCCGTCGCCCTGCTGAACCACCGGGCCGTACGCGCCGGGGCCGGCGGCGACCGGGACGAGCTGCTGCGGCTGCTCACCGCCGTGGAACAGGCGTCCGGACGGCAGTTCAGGTCCCTCGGCCACGCCCTCCAGGTGCTGGACGACGAACCGCTCGTCGCCCTCCACCGGCCCAGCGGCACCGGCTACGCCCTGCGGTTCTTCGGCATCGGCGACAACTTCCAGCTGCACACCCTGCTCGCCGACGCGCTCATAGGCGGCGGCCATGTGGCGGGCCACGCACCCTCGCCGCAGGAGGTCGCCGTCTGCCGGGAGACCCCGGGGCAGGTGGACACCGTGGGCGCCTTCGACCTGACCGCCCCGGACGGCGGCCGGCTCTGGAACGAGGGGGCCCCGGCGGACATCCCCGTGGTCGACGGCGTACGCCTGCTGGTGCTGGACGAGCCGTCCTACCGGCGGTCCTGGCCCGCGGGCCGCTTCTTCCCGGGCATGCGCGGTGACGTCATCCTGGAACGCCCCTTCGGACCGGAGGAGACGGAGCGCTGGTTCGCCCACGTCTCCCCGGTCAAGGAGCTCACCGGCTGACCCATCCTCCCGGGGGGGCAGGGCCTATCCGGCCCTGATCCGCCGGACGCCCTAGCCGATCCGTGCCCCACTCCCGGCGACCCGCACCCGGTCGTCCCCGGCGCGCAGCTCCACCGTGAGGGTGCCGGGGCGGCCCATGTCCACGCCCTGGTGCAGGGTCAGGACGGCGGCCTCCGGGACGAGCCCCAGCTCGCGTACGTACGCGCCGAACGCGGCCGCCGCGGCGCCGGTCGCCGGGTCCTCGACCACCCCGCCCACCGGGAACGGGTCCCGGACGTGGAAGACCTCCGGCGCCTCGCGCCACACCAGTTGCAGGGTCGTCAGGTCGAGCCGGCGCATCAGCGCCTCCAGCCGGACGAAGTCGTACGCGAGGTCCGCGAGCCGCTCACGGGTCGCGGCGGCCACCACCAGGTGGCGGGCGCCCGCGTAGGCGATCCGGGGTGGCAGGGCGGCGTCGAGATCGGTGGCCGGCCAGTTCAGGGCCGCCAGTGCCTCCGTGAGGTCCGCGGCGCCGATCTCCGTGACGTGCGGGACCACGCTGGTCAGGGTGGCTCGCAGCTCGCCGCCCTCCCGGACGACGGTGACCGGCACCTGGCCTGCGGCCGTGGCGAACTCCAGCGCGCCCGGTCCGTCCCGCTCGGCCAGCGCGACGGCGGTGGCGACCGTGGCGTGGCCGCAGAACGGCACCTCGGCCCTGGGGCTGAAGTAGCGGATCGTGTAAGCGCCTTCGCCGGTCCGCTCCGTGAGGAACGCCGTCTCGCTGTAGCCCAGCTCCGCCGCGACGGCGAGCATCCGCTCCTCGTCCAGCCCCGACGCGTCCAGGACGACCCCTGCGGGGTTTCCGCCCTCGGGGTCGGCGGAGAAGGCGGTGTAGCGAAGGACCTCGGGGCGGTGGCCGTGATCAGGTGTCATGGAGCAGTCCAACCCTGTCGCCGCTCACGGCATTCCCGCCCGGCTCCTCGCCGTACGGCTGCCGCAGCCCCCCCGCACCGCGGCAGCCCCCATCAGCACGACGACCGGTGCGGCGACCGGTCAGTGGCAGTTCTTGATGCCCTTGTTCGCCGCGGTCGACTTCCCCCAGGAGCAGGAGTCCTGGAGCTTGCCACTCGGCTTGATCAGCCGGGCCTTGTCGCCGGTGTTGTTCCACACGTACGAGCCCCGGTTCCAGTGCACGGTGCCCGCGACGTCCTTGCCCTTGCCGGTGCGGACCTTGACGGTCTTGCCCGCACCGATCGTGTAGCTGCCGAAGGTGTAGGTGTAGCCGGTGTTGTCCTTCACCTTGTAGCCCTTGAGCTGGACCTTCTTCTTGCCGTTGTTGTGGATGTTCACCCACTCGGCGTTGAGCGACTTCTGCGACCGGTCGTCCTTGCCGGGACCGTCGTACTGGATGATGCCGAAGTGCAGCCCGCCCTGGTGGGCGGCCGCCGAGGCCGGTGCTGCCGTGGCGAGGAGCGAGCCGGCCAGGGCGGTGGCGGCGGCCAGGGCGATCGGCGCAGCGGTGCGTATGCGCATGCGGTGTTCCTTCTGTGTCGTTCCGGTGAAGGTGTAACGAGATGCGATCATACGGTCAATGCGCGCTTCCTCATCCGGGAGTGGGAAAATCGTCAAAGTCGGTCGGCTGAAGCCAAGTTCGGAAAGGAATGATCACGTCCGAAGCGTCATCCGGCGGTGCTCCTCAGCCTCGTCCCACGTACGGCATGTTCGTCGCCACCACCGTCAGGAACGGGATGTTCGCCTCCAGCGGCAGCTCCGCCATGTGCACCACGGTCCGCGCCACATCGGCCGCCGCCATCACCGGCTCCACGGCCAGTTCGCCGTTCGCCTGGAGGATGCCGGTCTGCATCCGCTCGGTCATCTCGGTCGCCGCGTTGCCGATGTCGATCTGACCGCAGGCGATCCGGTACGGGCGCCCGTCCAGCGACAGCGACTTCGTCAGCCCGGTGATCGCGTGCTTGGTCGCCGTGTAGGCGACCGAGTGCGGGCGCGGCGCGTGGGCGGAGATCGAGCCGTTGTTGATGATCCGGCCGCCCCGCGGGTCCTGCTCCTTCATCAGCCGGTACGCCGCCTGCGCGCAGAGGAACGCCCCCGTCAGGTTCACGTCCACCACGGCCCGCCAGTCCGCCGCGGTGAGGTCTTCCAGCGGCACGCCGCCGGGGCCGAACGTGCCCGCGTTGTTGAACAGCAGGTCCAGCCGGCCGAAGCGCTCCCGTACGGCGGCGAAGAGCGCGCCGACCTCGTTCTCGTCGGTCACGTCCGTGGTGACGCACAGCGCGTCCGGGGCTCCGGCCGCCGCGGCCGTCTCCGCCAGCGGTTCCGCCCGCCGCCCCGCCAGCGCGAGCGACCACCCCGCGCCCGCGAGGGCGAGCGCGACGGCCCGCCCGATGCCCGATCCGGCTCCCGTGACCACAGCGACTCGTCGATCAGTGTTCATGGCCCGGCAGCGTACGGGAGAGGTCGGTGCACAGGGCACGCGGTGCTCATCGACCCGCCATGCGGATGTTGTGCACGCGACAACGGCGCGTCGTGCGCCGTCGGTGCGCTGGATTCCGACAGCATCCGGCAGCATCCGGCAAGCGAGGGGCATATGACAGTCGCACCGACCTCCACGGCGCCCGGCCAGGGTGTCCGATCCACGCAGAACGTTCGATCAGCCGAGGGTGACCGACCCGCCGAACTCTCCACCGCCACCACCCGGTTATCCCGGCCGGGCGGCCTGGACCGCCGCCGTCTGCTCACCGGGGCGGGAGCCGTGGCCGCGCTCGCCTTCGCGATGAACCTGCCCGCCGCAGGCACGGCGAGCGCCGCCGAGCTGGACGCCCGCAGGATCACCGAGAACCCCTTCACCCTCGGCGTCGCCTCCGGCGACCCGCTCCCCGGCTCCGTCCTCATCTGGACCCGGCTCGCGCCCCGCCCCTACGAGCCCGCCGGCGGCCTCCCCGCCGGCCGCGTCGAGGTGACCTGGGAGCTCGCCCACGACGAGGGCTTCCGCCGCATCGCGCGGCGCGGATCGGTCACCGCCCACGCGGAGTTCGCCCACAGCGTCCGCGCCGACGTCCAGGGCCTCGACTCCGGCCGCGTCTACCACTACCGCTTCCGCACCGGCAGCTGGACCAGCCCTGTCGGCCGCACCCGCACCGCGCCCGCCGCCGGGACCCGCAACAGCTCCCTCACCCTGGCCGCAGTCTCCTGCCAGGCGTACCACGACGGGTACTTCACCGCCCACCGCCACCTCGCCGCCGAGGACGTCGACGTGGTCTTCCACCTCGGGGACTACCTCTACGAGTACGCCGTCACCGCCACCGGCGGCGCCCGCAACTACACCGACCGCCGCCTCCCGGCCCACTACAACCGCGAGACGGTCACCCTGGAGGACTACCGGCTGCGCTACGCCCTCTACAAGTCCGACCCGGACCTGCGAGCCGCCCACGCCGCCCACCCCTTCGTCGTCACCTGGGACGACCACGAGACAGAGAACAACTACGCGGGCGAGATCCCCGAGAACGACGTGCCCCCCGAGGAGTTCCTGCTGCGCCGGGCCTCCGCGTACCGCGCGTACTGGGAGAACCAGCCCCTGCGCGCCCCGCAGCGCCCCACCGGCCCCGACATGCGGCTCCACCGCCGCCTCACCTTCGGACGGCTCGCCCAGTTCGACATCCTCGACACCCGCCAGTACCGCAGCGACCAGGCGTACGGGGACGGCTGGCGCACCCCCGGCCCCGAGTCCGAGGACCCCGCGCGGACGATGACCGGGGCCGCCCAGGAACGCTGGCTGATCGACGGCTGGCGCGCCTCGGACGCCACCTGGAACGTCGTGCCCCAGCAGGTCACGTTCGCCCGGCGGCGGGACGTGCCCACCGCCGCCTACAAGCTCTCCATGGACGCCTGGGACGGCTACCCGGCCTCCCGGCAGCGGGTGCTCGCCGGTGCCGAGTCGGCCGGGGTCGAGAACCTGATGGTCCTCACCGGTGACGTCCACGTCTCGTACGCCTTCGACCTGAAGAAGGACTTCGACGACCCCGCGTCCCGGACCGTCGGCACGGAGATCGTCACCACCTCCGTCTCCAGCGGCAAGGACGGCGCTGAGCGGCCCGCCAACTGGGAGAACCAGACCCGCGCCAACCCGCACATGAAGCACTACGACGGGCGGCGCGGCTACGCGGTCGTCACCCTCACCGCGAAGGAGGCGCGCGCCGACTTCCGTACGGTGTCGGCCGTCACGACCCCCGGGGCGCCGGTCTCCACGGCGGGCTCCTTCGTCACCGAGGCGGGGAACCCGGGGCTGACACCGGTCTAGGGGGTGTCCGCCGGGTAGCGGACGCCGATGCGGTCCCGTACCGCGTCGAGCGTCCGCATCACCGCGAGCGACCCCTCCAGCGGTACGAGGGGGGACTCCGTCTCACCCGCCCGGACCGCGCGCATCACCTCGGCCGCCTCGTACTGCATGCCGGACAGGCCCTTTGGCCCGGGCCCCGAGGCGACCGTCTCCGGGTCCTTGCCGGACCGGTGCAGCACGAAGTGGTCCGGGTGGAAGAAGTCGCGCGGCAGGTCGATCCGCCCGGCCGTGCCGATGACGGTGGCCGCCGTCGGGTGGTGGCCGACGATCGAGCAGGAGAGCAGCGCGGTGGCGCCCGACTCCCAGCCCAGCAGCATCCCCGTGTTCAGGTCGACGCCCTCGGGGGAGAGCAGCGCGTCGGCCTGGATCCGGTCCGGCTCGCCCAGCAGCAGGTGGGCGAAGGAGACCGGGTAGACGCCCAGGTCCAGCAGCGCCCCGCCGCCCAGGTCCGGGTCGCGCAGCCGGTGGCCGGGGGCGAGGTCGCCGGCGAAGCCGAAGTCCGCCTGCACGGTGCGGATCTCACCGATCGCCCCGTCCCGCACCAGCTCCGTCAGTCGGCGGACCACCGGGTTGAGATAGGTCCACATGGCCTCCATGAGGAAGAGGCCGCGGTCCCGGGCGAGGGCCACCAGCTCCTTCGCCTCCCGGCTGTTGAGCGTGAACGCCTTCTCGCACAGCACATGCTTCCCGGCCCTCAGCGCGAGCGCGGCCGCCGCGTGGTGCGCCGAGTGCGGGGTGGCCACGTACACCACGTCCACCGCGTCGTCGGCGACCAGCTCCGCCCAGCTCCCGTAGGCCCGGGCGATCCCGTGGCGCTCGGCGAAGGCCCGCGCCGAGGCCTCCGTACGCGAGGCGACCGCCACCACCTCGGCGCCCGGCAGCGCCTGTACGTCCGCCGTGAAGGTCGCGGCTATGCCGCCCGTCGCCAGAACACCCCAGCGCACCGTCCTGATCATGCCCGCCACCCCAACCAGCCCGAAAAAGGTATCGACCACTCCGGCCGAGCTGAGAGCATAGATGCGGATTCAACGATGTGGAGACGAGAATGCCGGACAGCGGCGGCAGCCGGGCCCAGCGAGAACACCTACCGACCTCCGGGACCGGTCCCGGAACCGACAGCGCGCCGCTCACCCCGCACGGAGACGCCGGTGCCCTCTCCGTCGACCCGGGCGCCCCGCAGGTCACCGCCCCCGCCGGTCTCCCGGCGGCTCCTGAGGCAGGCGCCCTCACCGGCCCCGCCGTCAAGGCGGCCCGGCGCACCGGGTTCCTGGTCACCATGGTCCTCGGCGGGCTCACCGCCCTGCCGCCGCTCTCCATGGACATGTACCTCCCGGCGCTCCCCGCGGTCACCGACTCCCTCGGCGCCCCCGCCGCCACCATCCAGCTCACACTGACCGCGTGCCTGGCAGGGATGGCGCTCGGCCAGCTCGTCGTCGGACCGATGAGCGACCGCTGGGGCCGCCGCAGGCCGCTGCTCCTCGGCATGGTCGTCTACGTCATCGCCACCGCGATCTGCGCCCTCGCCCCCTCCGCCCAACTCCTCATCGGCTTCCGCCTCCTCCAGGGGCTCGCGGGCGCCGCGGGCATCGTGATCGCCCGGGCGGTGGTGCGCGACCTCTACGACGGCGTGGAGATGGCCCGCTTCTTCTCCACCCTGATGCTGATCTCCGGCGCCGCCCCGATCATCGCCCCGCTGATCGGGGGCCAGGTGATGCGCTTCACCGACTGGCGCGGCATCTTCGTCGTGCTGACCGGCGTCGGGATCGTGCTCACGCTCGTCGTCTGGAAGTGGCTGCACGAGACCCTGCCACCCGGCAGCCGCCACACCGGCGGGGTCGGCGAGGCCCTGCGCACGATGCGCGGGCTGCTCGCGGACCGGGTCTTCACCGGCTACATGATCACCGGTGGGCTCGCCTTCGCCGTCCTGTTCGCCTACATCTCCGCGTCCCCCTTCGTCGTGCAGGAGATCTACGGAGCCTCCCCGCAGACCTTCAGCCTGCTGTTCGGCCTCAACTCGATCGGGCTGATCGCGGTCGGCCAGATCAACGGCAAGCTGCTGGTGGGCCGGATCAGCCTGGACAAGGTGCTCGGCTTCGGCCTCGCCGTCATCGTGCTGGCGGCCGTGGCGCTGCTGCTCATGACCACGGGCGTGTTCGGCGAGGTCGGGCTCGTGCCGATCGCGGCCGGACTCTTCGTGCTGATGTCGGCGATGGGTGTGGCGATGCCCAACACCAACGCCCAGGCCCTGATGCGCACCAAGCACGCGGCGGGCTCGGCCTCCGCGCTGCTCGGCACGTCCTCGTTCCTGATCGGCGCGATCGCCTCGCCGCTGGTCGGTATCGCGGGGGAGGACACGGCCGTCCCGATGGCGGTCGTGCAGGTGGTGTGCGCGGTGGCGGCGGTGGGCTGCTTCCTCGGGCTGTGCCGGCCGTGGCAGCGGGCGGGACAGAGCACTCTCTAGCCCCGTTCCAACAGGTCGGTCGGTAAGCGGACGCCCGATCAGTCGGTACGCGGATACCCGATCAGACGCGTCCGCTCCTGCCGGTCCGTCCAGCGGAACACCCCGACACCCGTCGTCTCCAGCCCCGGCAGCCGGGCGTTGCGCGACAGCTGCTCGATCGTCCAGTCCGCGAGGTCCACCGCGACGGGCAGCCCGCCCCCGGAGAGCGCCTCCGAGGCGTCGCGCGCGTTCTCGGCCCCGTACGCGATCCCGTCGTCCGTCACCGAGGCCAGCGCCAGATGGCTGGAGCCGTCGTCCTCCTCGAAGCAGTGGCCCTGGCCCGCCTCCAGGTCGAAGGCCAGGTTCCCGGCGATCAGGTGGTCGCCCGAGGGGGAGAGGACCGCCTGCGGGTAGCGCCCCGGCTTTATGGCGGGCCGGTGGCACTCCACCGAGACCAGCGGCCTGCCGGTCACCGTGTCGTGCACCGTCCACAGCTCATGGGTGGCCGCCCGCTTGGCCTTCTTCGCCAGGGCCCACTTCGCCAGCACCCGGTCCGCGGCCACCGACGTCACCACGCCACTGCCCCGGTCGGTGCCCCTGGGCGCCACGTTCCGGCTGAACCAGCCGCCGCGCACCCAGAACTCCCGTGCCCCACCGACGAGCAGCCCCGCGGCGGTCTGCCCGTACACCTCGGTGAGCTGTTTGCAGGCCGGGCAGCCCTCGGGGTACTTCAGCTCGTCCGCGCTCAGTTCGGAGACCGTGCCCGTGACCGGGTCGACCAGCGTGCTGTTGGCCTGGCCGTCGCTGATCACGATCTCCGGGCCGTTCGTGTCGACGTTCGGGGCGCCGGACCACGGCACCTCGATCCGTTGCCGGGCGCCGTCCGTCACGCCGTACACGTCGAAGGAGACGAAGGTGGACGCCGGTGTCAGCCCGTCGCCTACCTTCCCGTACGACCACGTCACGAAGTACTGCCGGTCGCCCGCGGTGACCGTGGCGAGCCTCGGGTAGTGCAGCGGGTCCGGCGGCCGCCAGGCCTGGCCCCGCCAGCCCAGCTTCCCGGTGGCGGTGTCGACGGTGCGCAGCCGGTAGCGGTTGCCGTCGGACCGCTCCAGGTAGGCGAGGCGGCCCGTCGCGTGGGAGACGGCGACCTCGGGGGAGGAGCCGATGATCTCCCAGCCCCGGTCGGTGGCGTACTGCGGCGGGACGGTGAGCCGGGTGACCGGCCCCGCGCTCGGCATGACCCGCTTCGCCGGGGCGGGGGAGGCGCCTTGACCGCCCTGGCCGTCCGGGCTGCCGCCGCAGGTCGCCAGGAGGAGGAGCAGGGCGAGGAAGACCACCCCGCCGACCAGGGCCAGCCGCACGACCTTCTGTCTCATGGCTCCCCCGGTGGACCGAACCTGATCTCGTCCTGTGCGCTGCGTGCCGAGCGCTCGGTGCTGCGAGCCTCGTACCTCGTCCCGATCTCGCGCGGGCCAGCGTAGCAACCACCTTCTGACCGCGTGGAGTTCGCGGAAAACCTGTTCCGGACCGGTTACCCGGACCCGCCGCAGGGGCCCGTACCCCACCCTGCCCGGACCAAGCGGAATGCGCCCGAGGGTTCCCCCTCCGCCTACAATTCGTCGGTGAACGTCACCCTCCCCACCGCCCAGTCCCTGCGCGCGGCCCTGGCCGGGCTGCTCGACGGGCTGCCGCCGAAGCAGGCCGCGCAGGCCGTCGACCGGCTGATCGCCAGCTACCGCGGGGAGACCCCGACCAACGCCCCGATCCTGCGGGACCGCTCCGACGTCGTCGCGTACGCCGCGTACCGGATGCCCGCCACCTTCGAAGCCGTACGGTCCGCCCTCGACGCCCTGGTCGAGGCCGCGCCCGACTGGGCGCCGGCCACCCACACCGACGTCGGCGGCGGCACGGGAGCGGCGAGCTGGGCGGTGGCCGGGGCCTGGGAGGGTGCGGCGACGACCGTCCTGGACTGGGCCGAGCCCGCCCTCGCCCTCGGCCGGGAACTGGCCGAGGCGTCCGGGGTGCCGTCCCTGCGGGAGGCCCGCTGGGAGCGGGCCCGGATCGGCGCGGCGCTGGAGCTGGCACCGGCGGACCTGGTCACCGTCAGCTATGTACTCAAGGAGCTCACCACCGAGGCCAGGACCGAGCTGGTCGACGCGGCCGCCGCGGCCGGGCAGGCCGTGGTGATCGTGGAGCCCGGCACCCCCGACGGGTACGACCGGATCGTCGAGGCCCGGGACCGGCTGATCGTCGCCGGGCTGCGGATCGCCGCCCCCTGCCCGCACAGCGGCACCTGCCCGATCACCCCCGGCGCGGACTGGTGCCACTTCTCGGCCCGGGTCAGCCGCTCCTCGCTGCACCGGCAGGTCAAGGGCGGCTCGCTCAGCCACGAGGACGAGAAGTTCGCTTACGTCGTCGCCACCCGCTTCCCCGCCACCCCGGCGCCCGCCCGGATCACCCGCAAGCCGCAGCTCCGCAAGGGCCAGGTCCTGCTGGAGCTCTGCACCCGCGACGAGGGCCTGTCCCGCTCCACGGTCACCAAGCGCCACGGCGAGCTGTACCGGGCGGCCCGGGGCATCGCCTGGGGCGACCCCTGGCCGCCGGAGGGCACGGCCCGAGCCGGGTGGTGACGCGGAACCAGCCGACTCAGGCCGACCCCCGCGTCCTCCTCCCTCAGCCCCGGGGCGGCGCGCTGGATCCGGTCGGCACGGGCAGAAGAAAACGGACGCCGTTCCTCCACTGAATCGTTCCTCTGCGGAATCACGGCGTCCATTCGCGGCTGGAAGGCCCCTCGGGGCGCTCGCGCCTACCCCCGCAGCTCCTGTGTGCAGCACTTCACGCTGCCGCCGCCCTTGAGCAGCTCACCCAGGTCCATCGGGACCGGCTCGAAGCCCCGGTCCCGCAGCGGGTCGAGCAGCCCCGTCGCCGCCTGGGGCAGCAGGACGTGGTGGCCGTCGCTGACCGAGTTGAGGCCGAACGCCGCCGCGTCCGCCTCCTGGGCGAGCAGCGCGTCCGGGAAGAGCCGGCGCAGCACGGCCCGGCTGCCGGGGGAGAAGGCGTCCGGGTAGTACATGATCTCGTCCGCCGCCGCGTCCAGCACGCACAGCGCGGTGTCCAGGTGGTAGTAGCGCGGGTCCACCAGATCTAGGCCGATGACCGGCAGCCCGAAGAACTCCTGGGCCTCGTCGTGCGAGAGCGGGCTGGAGCGGAAGCCGCGCCCGGCCAGGAGGTAGGAGGCGGTGACCGCGAAGTCCCCCTCGCCCTCGTTGACGTGGTCCGGCTCCCGGATGTCGGTGAAGCCGTGCTCCCGGAACCACTCGCGGTGGGCCTCGGCCTCCTCGAACCGCTCCCGGTAGGCGAACAGGGCGCCGAGCACCCGCCCGCCGATCACCGTGGCGCCGTTGGCCGCGAAGACCATGTCCGGCAGCTCCGGGCGGGGGGTGAGCAGCTCGACGGTGTGGCCGAGGGCACGGTAACGGTCGCGCAGGTCCTCCCACTGGGTCTGGGCCAGCGGCAGGTCGACGGGTTTGGACGGGTCCATCCACGGGTTGATGGAGTAGGTGACCCGGAAGTGCGTCGGGGCGCACATCAGGTAGCGACGAGGGGTGGCGTCACGGTTCAACTGGGGCTCCTCGCGAACGGCGGCCGGGCCGCGGAACGGTGGGATGCGCATGGTCTGCGCGTGAGCCCATGGTGCGCCGTGCGGGCTGGATCCGCAGGCCGATCGGGTGGTTCACCCGATCGTCCTACCGCGGCCATCGTCCGGCCGCCCACGTACGGGATCCGTGCAAGACGATACGTTCCGGCTTGTCCGGCGTTAGATTGGCCGTATGGCACCCCATAAGGCACCCGTCTCCAGCCGCCGCAGCGACCGCTCCCGCCGGGCCATCTACGACGCCGCCCTGGCCCTCGTCGGCGAGAGCGGCTACCGGCGTACGACGATCGAGGGTATCGCCGCCCGTGCCGGGGTCGGCAAGCAGACGATCTACCGCTGGTGGCCTTCCAAGGCGGCCGTCCTGATGGAGGCCTTCCTGGACCTGGCCGCCCGGGCCGCCGAGGAGGCGGGCCCGCAGGCGGGCGGCGCCGAGTACGGCATCCCCGACACCGGGGACCTGGCCGCCGACCTCAAGCTCGTCCTCCGGGCCACCGTCGACGAGCTGAACGACCCGCTGATGGAGGCCCCCACCCGGGCGCTGACCGCCGAGGGCATCGTCGACGCGAAACTGGGCGCCGAATTCGTCGGGAAGCTGCTCGACCCGCAGCTCGCGTTGTATGTCACACGGCTGCGGGCCGCCCAGGAGGCCGGGCAGCTCCGCCCCGACGCCGATCCGCGGATCGCCCTGGAGCTCCTGATCGCGCCACTCACCCACCGCTGGCTGCTCAGGACCCTCCCGCTCACCCATGCGTACGCCGACACGATCGTCGACTACGCCCTCGGCGGACTGACCCCTCGCTCTTGATCCTTATCCGTTATGTGGCGACATCGGGCGTGATGGTGCTCACTCGGTGCAGTGGTGCACGGCCCCACTGGTGAACTCTGGCCACCCCAACCGCCAGATGGTGCGACGATGGAGAGGCAACGCTGAGGTGAAATGCTGAGGTGAGGGGATAGATGGGCGCCGATTCCGGCCGTTTCCGCGGCACAGAGAGCAGGATCTCCCAGTGGCTGCGGCGACGTCCCAAATCACCGGGGGCCGAAGCCGAGGAGACGGCCCGAGTGGCGATGCTCCTGGCGGTCGCCGACGCGGGCATGCCCATCGCCCCCGCCGCCCACCCCCTCGGATACCGATGTTCCTGCGAACGCATCGGCTGTCCCACCCCCGCCCGGCACCCCATCTCCTTCGCCTGGCAGACGCAGTCGACCACCGACCGCGCCCAGGTCGAGCGCTGGGCCCGCAGCCAGCCGCTGGCCAACTTCATCACCGCGACCGGCATGGTCCACGACGTGCTGGACGTCCCGCTCACCGCCGGCCGCAGCGCCCTGGAGCGTCTGCTCGCGGCGGGCATCGATGTCGGCCCGGTCGCCCAGTCCGGCGAGGACCGGATGCTCTTCTTCACCGCCACCCGCGGCACCCCCGAGGACGAGGACGAGTGGTGGCCCTGCGAGCTGGACTGCCACCCCGAGACCATGGACGCCCACCCGGGCCTGCGCTGGCACTGCCGCGGCAGCTACGTCCTGCTGCCGCCCGCCCGGCTTCCCGGTGAGCTCGACGTCCACTGGGTGCGCGGCTCCGAGCACGAGCTGCCCGACCCGCTGACCCTGCTGGAGACGCTCACCGACGCCTGCGCGCGCTATGCGGGCAGTGCCGAGCAGAGCGAGCTGGACCACGACTCGATCGCCTGGCCGTTGAGCCGTTGAGCCGTCGAGTTCGTTGAGTCGTTGAGCTGTTACGAGGGGGGAGGGCCCGGGATGCGGGCCCTCCCCCTCCTACTCGCCCTTCGCCGCGACCAGACCCGGCAGCCGGTTCAGCAGCCGGACCCGGCCGCCGGAGTCGGAGCTCTGCCCACGCGCGGGCACATGGACCAGCTGGCTGGAGATCCGCTCCTTGGTGAGGCTGTTGGTGACCTCGCCGGTCATCAGCGCCTTCACATCCGCGTTGACCTCCGGCCTCAGCCCCTTCGCCGTGACCTGACGCTCGAAGTGCTTGCTGCTGAAGAAGACCAGCGCCCCGCCGTCCTCGGTGCGCAGCCCGAGCGGCCCGAACGTGCCGCCGGAGAGCGGCTGGTCGACGTACTGGTACGAGAACCCGGCCCGTCGGGTCGTGCGGCGCGTCTCGCGCCACTGCGAGGTCGCCGTGCTCGGGGCGAAGACGTCCGGGGTGCCCTTCTGCAGGTACTCGGTGTACGCGATACTCAAGTCGGCCGGAGAAACGGTCAGTTCACCGCTCTGCGGCTCCACCGGCGTGGCGAGCCCGTCCTTGTCCCGGGTGAACTCCGGCACCTGGGACGGCGGGACGACCCCGAGATAGGACGCCTTCCACAGCGCGCCGGGGCCACTGCGTACGAACACGACCAGCCAGCGGGTGTCAAGCTTCCCGCCGTCCTCGTCCCGGTTGGAGTCGGTGT
This sequence comes from Streptomyces sp. CB00316, assembly GCF_001905595.1. Classification (GTDB taxonomy): domain Bacteria; phylum Actinomycetota; class Actinomycetes; order Streptomycetales; family Streptomycetaceae; genus Streptomyces. The sequence continues at coordinate 813,858 of NZ_LIXI01000001.1, forward strand.
CCGCCAGGAACCAGCGCGGCCAGCCCGCCTTCTTCGGGATGACGTAGGTGGCGTCCGTCAACTCCAGCGGCTTGTGCGCCTTGTTGCCGCCGGGGTTGTACGTCTGCCGCGCCTTCAGCCCGGCCTGGTTGATCGCCCCGAGCGACCCCGTCACCCGGTCCGCGTCCAGCGCCGGATCGTAGGCCTTGTCCGCCGCGTTGTAGGCGGTGATGAAGTCCGTCAGGGCCTGGGCGGCCTCGGACTCCGTCGCCCCCGGCAGCACTTCCAGCTCGCCGTGCACCGTCACACAGCCGCTCGCGGTCACGCACAGCACCGTCGCCGTGGCGAGCGCCGCCGTCAGCCGACTCACCCTAGGGACTCTCGTCATCCGTTGCTTCTGCGCCTTCCGCATCCGTCGCCCGCACTGACCGTCGAAACCCTACCGGGGCGGCGAACGGTGTGCGGGCGCGGTCCGGATTCAGCGCCCACACCGTGACACGGCGCCCCGGCGGGCGGCTGTGGTCGCGTGGTGTGCCGCTGGAACGTGCCGCGCTCGACGCGGACCAGCACCGGGTTCCGCTGCCCACCTACCCCTTCCGGCGCGACCGGTACTGGGCCGATCCGCCGCCCGTCGACGGCCTTCAGCGGCATGTACAAGAAGGGCGATGAGCTGGACGCCCTGAACGCCGCCGTCTCGCTCGACAAGGACGCCACGCCGCCCCCGGACGGCTCGACGGGCGGTCCGTCGGGCGGCTCCGTTTCCACGGGCGGCTCGGGCTCCACCGGCGGTTCCACCGCGGGCGGCTCCTCCACCGGTGGCGGCGCGGTAGGCGGTTGGACCACCGGCGGCTCCACCACCGGCGGTTCGGTCGGCGGCTCCGGCGCCCTGGCCGCCACCGGCTCCGACGTCCCGACGGGCGCGCTGATCGGCGCCTCCGGCCTTGTCGTGGCGGCCGGTGCCGGCCTCGTGGTCGCGGCGCGCCGTCGCCGTGAGGCCACCGTCTGATCGACTCCGCACCACCCGCGGGGCCGTGCCTGCCGGTGCGGCCCCGCGGTCGTTCCCCGCGTGATGCTTGAATGCGCACGTGAACCACTACGACGTACCCCGGGGCATCGACGTCCTGCGGGTGTTCTGCGGACCCGACGGACGCCACGGCAACGCCCTCGGCGTCGTACGCGACGGACGCAGCCACCCCGACGAGGCATCCCGGCAGGAGCTGGCCCGACAACTGGGCTTCAGCGAGACCGTGTTCGTCGACGACCCGGAGCGCGGCCGGGTGGACATCCACACCCCCGGCCTCCGGCTGCCGTTCGCCGGGCACCCGCTGGTCGGCGCCGCCTGGCTGCTGGACCTGGAGGTCCTGGAACTGGCCGTCGGGGACGTGTTCGCCCGCCAGGACGGGGAGTTCACCTGGATCACCGCCCGCCCGGAGTGGGCCCCGCCGCGCACGTTCCAGCAGTACGCCACTGCGGACGAGGTGGAGGCGCTCCCGGGACCGCCTCCCGGGGAGGGCTGGCTCTACGCCTGGGCCTGGGAGGACGAGGCCGCCGGGCGCGTGCGCGCGCGGGCCTTCCCGAGGCGCGGGGAGGGCACCGTCGAGGACGAGGCGACGGGCGCGGCGGCCCTGCTGCTCAGCGCACACCTCGGCCGGGCCCTGAACATCACACAAGGACGCGGCTCCCAGATCCTCACAGCACCCGCGCCGGACGGCACGGTGGAGGTAGGGGGCCGCGTCCTGATGGCCGCCCGGGGCTGACCCCTGGACGGCCGCACGCTGTAGGGCAGGGGCTACGCGCTGAGCGGGAACACCTCGCCCAGCTCCCGGAAGACCGCGGTGTTGAGCGCGAAGGCGCGCTTGCACTCCTCGACGATCCGCTGCTTCTCCAGGTCGTCGGCGTTCACCGCGTCCAGCAGCTCGCGGTAGGCCCGCTTGAAGGCGGCCGGGTTGGTGATCTCCTCGAAGACGTAGAACCGCACGCCGTCGCCCTTGCGCTCGAAGCCCCAGGCCTTCTCCGCCCTGTCGCGGATGATCTGGCCGCCCGAGAGGTCGCCGAGGTAACGGGTGTAGTGGTGCGCTATGTAACCGGCGGGCCAGGTGCGCGCGCACTCGGTCACCCGGGCGGCGTACGCGGCGGTCGCCGGCAGCGGCTCCAGGCCGTCGCGCCAGTTCTCCCCGCGCAGGTGCGCCAGGTCGCGCTCCAGCTCGGTGGAGCGCATCAGCTCGGGCTGGATGAAGGGCCCGGCGACCGGGTCGTTCCGCAAGGCCTCCGCGCCCTCCTCCAGCGCCCGGTAGACGAACCACAGCTGCTCGGTGTAGCGCGTGTACGCGTCGACACCCAGCCGCCCGCCGAGCAGGTCGCCCATGAAGGTCGAGGTCTCGGCCTCGGTGTGCTGTTCGTGCGACGCGGTGCGGATGAGAGTCGAGAAGGGGGTGGCGGTGGCGGTTGCGTCCAAGGCGGGCCTCCGGGGACCGAGGGGGACGGGAAGTCCGGAAACGGACGGAAGTCGGCAGGCGACCGCCGCGACGGCGCGTGCCGGTATGCCGATCCTCCTACTTAGGTTTACCTAAGTCAATTGGTTCCCGACTGCTTGTCGGTAAAAATACGCCCTGAGGGCCCGCGGTGGGCGGTCAAGGGATTTTCGGGTGATTACGGCAGGGTGAGGATCTCCGCACCGGTCTCCGTGACCACCAGCGTGTGCTCGAACTGCGCGGTCCGCTTGCGGTCCTTCGTCACCACGGTCCAGCCGTCCTCCCACATGTCGTACTCGTGGGTGCCCAGCGTCAGCATCGGCTCGATGGTGAACGTCATTCCGGGCTGCATCACGGTGGTCGCGTGCGGGCTGTCGTAGTGCGGAATGATCAGACCGGAGTGGAACGAGGAGTTGATCCCGTGCCCGGTGAAGTCGCGCACCACCCCGTACCCGAACCGCTTCGCGTACGACTCGATGACCCGGCCGATGACGTTGATCTGGCGCCCCGGCCGGACCGCCTTGATGGCCCGGTTCAGCGACTCCCGGGTGCGCTCGACGAGCAGCCGCGACTCCTCGTCCACGTCACCGCAGAGGTAGGTGGCGTTGTTGTCGCCGTGCACCCCGTTGATGTACGCGGTGACATCCAGGTTCACGATGTCTCCGTCGCGCAGCACGGTGGAGTCGGGGATGCCGTGGCAGATGACCTCGTTGAGCGAGCTGCACAGCGACTTCGGGAAGCCCCGGTAGCCGAGGGTGGAGGGGTACGCGCCGTGGTCGATCATGAACTCGTGCGCGACCCGGTCCAGCTCGTCCGTGGTCACGCCCGGGGCGATGTGCTTGGCGGCCTCCTCCATCGCCTGCGCGGCGATGCGGCCCGCGATCCGCATCCGCTCCACGGTGTCGGCGTCCTGGATTTCCGGGCCGGTGTACGGCGCCGGGGCCGGCTTCCCCACGTACTCGGGGCGCCGGATGTTTCCGGGTACGGAACGGACGGGAGTGATCTCCCCTGGTACGAGAAGCGACTGGCCAGACATGCCAGCGAGTCTAACCAGCGCCCCCGGGGCACCATGGCAGGGAGGAAAGGAGCCGTCGATGGCCCTGTTCAAGAAGCGCACGGTCGGCAAACCGGGCGAATGGTACTACTGCCTGGAGCACAAGAAGGTCGAGGAGGGCCCGGAGTGCCCTGCCCAGAACCGGTTCGGCCCCTACACCTCCCGCGAGGCGGCCCAGCACGCGATGGACACGGCCCGCGACCGGAACCTGGAATGGGACACGGACCCCAAGTGGCACGACGGGGACCGTGCCACCCCGCCCGGCGACTGAGCAGATCCTTCAGCCTCGCCGGCGCGCGAGGCGGCGCCCTCCAGCCCGTCCGGCGCTTCAGGACGTCTTTCCAGCCCTTCCGGCGTTCGAGGAGCGGGGTACGGGGCGGAGCCCCGGAGGCCCGGGCCACCCGGCCCGGGCCCCGCCTCACCCCGCCCCCGCCCCCCGCCTCCGCACCGCGTCCTCATCCGTCTCCGAGTCGTACCGGACCAGCTTCGGCAGCGCCGCCGTCAGCAGCACGACCGACGCCACGCACGCCACCCCGCCCGTCCAGATCGCCGACCGGGTCCCGGTCCACCCCGCCATCGCCCCGGCCCGCACCTGCCCCAGCTGCGGCCCCACGCTGTACGAGAGCACCTCGATGCCCGCCAGCCGGCCCCGCAGCTCCTGAGGAATCGTCTGGTTCCAGATGGTCGAGCGCCCCAGCCCGCTCAGCATGTCGCCCGCCCCCGCCACGCCCAGGCAGACCAGCACCACCCACACGTTGGAGAACGAGCCCGCAGCGGCGATCGCCAGCCCCCAGACCGCCGCCCCGAACACCACGAACAGCCCGTGCCGCCGCACCCGGGACGTCCAGCCGCTCGTCAGTCCCAGCGCCAGCGAGCCCACCGAGCCCGCCGCGTACATCAGCCCCAGCGACCACTCCGCGTCCAGCTCGTCCGCCAGGAACGGGAAGATGGTGTTCGGGAAGGCGAAGAACATCGCCGCCAGGTCGATCGCGTACGTCCCCAGCAGCACCGGCCGGCTCCAGGCGTACCGGGCCCCCTCCACGATGCCGCGCAGCGACGGCTTCGCCGCGTCCCCGGCGGGCGGCGCGGGGGAGAGCCGCAGGCAGAGCAGGACCGAGGCGGCGAACGTGCACACCGTCACCGCGTACGCCGTGCCGTGACCGGCGTACGCCACCACCAGACCGGCCAGCGCCGGGCCCGCGATCGCCCCGATCTGCCAGCGCAGCGAGTTCAGGGCGGCCGCCGCCGTCTGCTGGGCGTGCGGCACGATCCGGGCCATCAGGGAGTCCAGCGCGGGCCGCTGGAGCCCGGCCAGTGCGGCTACCCCGCCGGCCACCACGTACAGCGGCCACAGCAGCGGCTCCGGGAGCAGCGCGTTCACCAGCAGGATCGCGGCGAGCACGCCGAGCCCCGCCTCGGTGAGCAGGATGACCCGGCGCCGGTCCACGGCGTCCGCGAGCGCCCCGCCGTACAGCCCGAAGACCACCAGCGGCACCAGCTCCACCGCCCCCATCGCCCCGACCGCGAGCGGTGAGCCGGTGAGGTGCTTGATCTGGAGCGGCAGCGCGATGAGAGCCATGAAGCTGCCGAAGTACGTGATCAGTCCCTGGATCCAGAGCAGCCGGAAGTCGGGCGAGGAACGCCACGGCGAGAGGTCCGGCAGCAGGGCGCGGAGCCGCGACGGGGGAGGGGAGGCAGGGGGCGCTTCGGTCACGAGGGGCCATGATCGGTACTGCGGGCCGCTCCGGGCAAACCGATTTCCCCGCCGGCCGTACCGTGGGGGAGATCGGGCCTCCGGGCGGGATTCCTGGCCCTACCTGGCAGTAGGGTCGGCCCATGACCACACAGGACAACGGCAGCGCGCCCAAGCCCCCCGCCAAGGACCCCTGGGACCTCCCCGACGTCTCCGCCCTGAGCGTCGGCGTACTCGGCGGGACCGGCCCACAGGGGCGCGGCCTCGCCTACCGGCTCGCCCGCGCCGGACAGCGGGTCACCCTCGGCTCCCGGGACGCCGGACGCGCCGCCGATGCGGCCGCCGAGCTCGGGCACGGCATCGAGGGCACGGACAACGCGGAATGCGCCCGGCGCAGCGACATCGTGATCGTCGCCGTGCCGTGGGACGGCCACGCCAAGACCCTGGAGTCCCTGCGCGAGGAACTGGCGGGCAAGCTCGTCATCGACTGCGTCAACCCGCTCGGCTTCGACAAGAAGGGCGCCTACGCCCTCAAGCCGGAGGAGGGCAGCGCCGCCGAGCAGGCCGCCGCCCTGCTGCCGGACTCCCGGGTCACCGCCGCCTTCCACCACCTCTCGGCGGTGCTGCTCCAGGACGAGTCCATCGAGGAGATCGACACCGACGTCCTGGTCCTGGGCGAGGCGCGGGCCGACACGGACATCGTGCAGGCGCTGGCGGGCCGCATCCCCGGGATGCGCGGCATCTTCGCGGGCCGGCTGCGCAACGCCCACCAGGTCGAGTCGCTGGTGGCGAACCTGATCTCGGTCAACCGCCGCTACAAGGCCCACGCCGGACTGCGCACCACCGACGTCTGACCCGTCCCCTCCCCGATCCGAGGGCCCGGGCCCGAGGCGGGGCACAACGGGGCATGGGGGACACTGGACGGGACCGCGACCGTTCCCCGACAGGAGCCGCCCCCCATGCCCCGCCTCGCTCTCTACGCCCTCGTCGTCTGCGTCCTCGCCGTCACGGCGGCCGTGGTCTCCTTCGTCCAGGGCAGCCTGCTCGGGATCATCTGGGTGCTGATCGCGGGGCTCTCGTCGAACATGGTGTGGTTCTACGTGCGCAAGCAGCGCATGGAGGCGGCTGCCGACGCCCGCTGATCCTCCCCGCCGCACTTCCCCGTCACACCCCTCGTGGGCCCTGGGCCGTTCGGGTCGAGGGCCCGCCCTCGCGGGCGCGCCCCGAAGCCCGGACACCGCCCGGGGCCGACCATGTGACGGCCTCGCCACGGCCGTGCCGAGGCCGACGAGGGAGGACCGCGTGGCAGACGCGAGGGACGACGGGTACGGATCCGGATCGACCGCACGGAGGGGCGACGGGGACCGGGGCATCCTGGGGGAGGTGCGCGACGCCGTCTCCACCCGGTCCGCGCTCGTCATGCTCGGGGTGCTCCTGCTCCAACTGGGCTTCGCGCTCTCCTACATGGGCGCCTTCCACGCACCCGAGCCGCGCCAGGTCCCGATCACGCTGGTCGCCCCGCCCGCCGTCGAACGCGACCTGGTGGCCCGGCTCGACGCGCTCCCCGGCGACCCCCTCCACGTCACCCCCGTCGCGACCCGCGCCGAGGCACGGGCGCGGCTGCTGGACCGGCGCACCGACGCCGCCCTCGTCGTGGACCCGGCCGGCCGCACCGACACCCTGCTCGTCGCCTCGGCGGGCGGCCCGTCGGCCTCCACGGCGGCCACGGAGATCCTCCAGGAGGTCGCGCGGGCGCAGAACCGCACGATCGTCGTGACCGACCTCCGCGCGCCCTCGGCAGGCGACTCGCGGGGCCTGTCGTCCTTCTACCTCGTCCTCAGCTGGACCATCGGCGGCTACCTCGCCGCCTCGGCCCTGAACATGGCGGCCGGCTCCAAGAAGCCCACCCTGCGCCGCACCCTGGTCCGGCTGACGGCGATGCTCCCGTACGGCTTCGTCTCGGGCATCGGCGGCGCGATCATCGTGGGCCCGGTGCTGGACTGCCTGCCGGGCGCCTTCTGGGAGCTGGTCGGCATCGGGACCCTGGTGGTCTTCGCCTCCGGCGCCGTGGGCGTCGCCCTCCAGTCGGTGGCGGGGACGGTCGGCCTGGGCCTCACCATCCTGATCTTCACGATCCTGGGCAACCCCAGCTCCGGCGGCGTGTACCCGTCCTCGCTGCTGCCGCCGTTCTGGAGCGCGATCGGCCAGGCGCTGCCTCCGGGGGCCGGTACGACGGTGGTCCGCAACACCGTCTACTTCGACGGCAACGCCACCACCGGCGCCCTGTGGATCCTCGGCGCCTGGGCCTTCGGCGGGGTCGTCGTGGCGATCCTCGCCGCCGCCCTGCGCGACGGGCGGCGGCGGGGCCCCCGCCCGAAGCGCGTGACCGCCCCGGTGTGAGGACGGCCGCGCGCTCACCCCACCGCGCACACCGGGTTCTGCTCGCCGAAGAACGCCTTCCAGAAGCGGTAGAGGTCGTACCCGCAGTACCGCTGGAGGTCATCGACGCCCAGGACGCCCAGCAACGCGTCGATCCCGTCGAAGAACACGATGTTCACCCCGGGGATCCACAGGACCGCGAAGACCGCGATGAGCCCGAACGGCGCGATCGGCTCGACCTGGCGCCGGATCCTGTACGGCAGCCAGGGCTCGATCACCCCGTAGCCGTCCAGCCCCGGGATCGGCAGGGAGTTCAGGATGGCCGCCGTCACCTGGAGCATCGCCAGGAACGCCAGCGCGTACCGGAAGGCGACCGGGACCCCGTCCAGCGCGTCCAGCCAGAACGGGGCCGTACAGACGATGGCGAACGCCACGTTCGTCAGCGGGCCCGCCGCGGAGATCAGACTGTGCTTCCACCGCCCGTGGATCCGGGCCCGCTCGATGTAGACGGCACCGCCGGGCAGGCCGATCCCGCCCATGACGACGAAGAGGACGGGCAGCACGATGCTGAGCAAGGCGTGCGTATAGGCAAGCGGATTGAGCGTCAGATACCCTTTCGCGCCGATCGATGTATCACCACTGTGCAGTGCGGTGCGGGCGTGGGCGTACTCGTGGAGGCAGAGCGAGACGACCCACGCCCCGGTGACGAAAAGGAAGACCGCGAATCCTGTGGCGCCCCCGAAGCCGGCCCACACGGCCCAGCCCGCGACGGCGGTGACGGCGGCGATCCCGAGGAAGACCGGGCTGATCCTCCGGTCCGCGCGGGTGGCTGCGGTGGTCATCGGCACACAACTCCTGGTGCTGGGGTGGAACGGCGGCGACATCGTACGTACGCCGACACGTCCGCCGACACGGCGGGAACGACGAGGACCCGGGCAGGAGTTCCCCCCGGTCAACACCGTGACCGCGTCCGTCGCGGACAATGGGCCCGTGCGCTACTGCATCCTCGGCACCACCCGGGCACTCCGCGACGACGGTACGGCCGTCGCCCTCGGCGGGGCGCGGCTGCGCGCCCTGCTCACCGTCCTCGCACTGCACCCCGGGCGGACCGTCCCGGCCGGGGTCCTGGTGGGCGAGGTGTGGGACGGTGACCCGCCCGCCGACGCGGCCGGCGCGCTCCAGGCACTGGTCGGGCGGCTGCGGCGGGCGCTGGGACGGAGTGCCGTCGAGTCGGTGGAGAGCGGCTACCGGCTGGCCGCCGAGCCGGACGCCGTGGACCTGCACCGGTTCGAGCGGCTGGCCGGGGAGGGGAGCCGGGTCCTGGAGCAGGGCGACCCGGTCAAAGCCGTCACCGTCCTGGACGAGGCCCTGGCGCTCTGGGGCGGGCCGCCGCTCGACGACCTGCCCGACCGTGCGGCGCCCGCCTCCCGCCTGGAGTCCCGCAGGCTCGCCGCCCGGCGGGCCCGGCTGGAGGCGCTGCGCGTCCTCGGGCGGGCGGACGAGGCCCTGTGGGAGCTGGCCGCGCTCTGCGCCGCCCACCCGCTCGACGAACCGCTCCAGGCCCTGCGCATCAGGGCCCTTCGGGACGCCGGGCGCACGGCCGAGGCGCTGGCGGCGTACGAGGGGGTCCGCACCGTACTCTCCGACCGACTCGGCACCGACCCGGGCCCCGAACTGCGCGGTCTGTACGGAGAACTACTCCACCAGGAACCGGCCGGACCGAGCCACCCGCAACCGGCCGCACCGGAACTCCTGGAGCCGCCCGCTGTCCGCAGGCCGCACCCGCCCGCCCCCGGCAACCTCCGCGCCCGGCTCACCAGCTTCGTCGGCCGCGACGGCGACATCGCGACCCTGCGCGAGGACCTCACCCGCACCCGGCTCGTCACCCTCCTCGGCCCCGGCGGTGCGGGCAAGACGCGGCTGTCGCAGGAGACGGCGGAGACCGTCACCGACGCCTGGCCCGACGGGGTCTGGCTGGCGGAGCTGGCCCCCGTGGACGACCCGGACGCCGTCCCCGAGGCCGTGCTCAGCGCGCTCGGCGCCCGGGAGACCGTGCTGCGCGGGGCCGGCGCCGAGGAGCTGCGCGCCGCTGACCGCACCGGCGACGACCCCCTCGTACGCCTCACCGAGCACTGCGCCCCGCGCCGGATGCTGCTGCTCCTGGACAACTGCGAGCACGTCGTCGGGGCGGCGGCAGCCCTCACCGACCACCTGCTCACCCACTGCCCGCAGCTCACCGTCCTGGCGACCAGCCGCGAACCCCTCGGCGTACCGGGCGAGTTCGTGCGCCCCGTCGAACCGCTGCCCGACCCGATGGCGCTGCGCCTCCTCGCCGAGCGCGGAGCCGCCGCCCGGCCCGGCTTCCGTACCGACGCCGACGAGGCCACCGCCGCCGCCTGCGCCGAGATCTGCCGACGGCTCGACGGGCTGCCGCTCGCCATCGAACTGGCCGCCGCCCGGCTGCGGATGCTCACACCGCGCCAGATCGCGGACCGCCTGGACGACCGTTTCCGGCTGCTCACCAACGGCAGCCGGACCGTGCTGCCCCGCCAGCAGACCCTGCGCGCGGTCGTCGACTGGTCCTGGGAGCTGCTGGATACGGCCGAACGGGCCGTCCTGCGCCGCCTCGCCGTCTTCGCCGGCGGCTGCTCCCTCGCTGCCGCCGAGGAGGTCTGCGCCCTGCCCGCCGGACCGGGCGGCCCCGCCGTCGACAGTCTCGACGTGGCCGCGCTGCTCGGCTCGCTGGTCGACAAGTCCCTCGTCGTCGCCGCGCCCGGGGAGGACGCGGAGATGCGCTACCGGCTCCTGGAGACGGTCGGCGAGTACGTCGCCGAACGCCTCGTGGAGGCCGGGGAGCGGGCGGCGGTGGAGCGACGCCACCTCGTCCACTACCGGGAGCTGGCCCGTACGACCGGGCCGGCCATGCGCGGGGCGGGGCAGCGCGCGGCCATCGCGGTCATCCGCCGCGAGTACGAGAACCTGCGCACCGCGTTCCGCCACGCCGTCGCCGCCCGCGACGAGCACGAGGCGCTGTGCATGGTGCTCTCGCTGTCCTGGTACTGGATGCTGCGCGACCTGCGCTCGGACGCCCGCCAGTGGGCCGAGGCCGCCTCCTCGCTCGGCCCCGACCCGTTCGCCCGGCCCGACGTCCGTACTCCCTCGCTGCCGGAGTCGGCCATCGACCGGCCGCCGCCGATGGACGACGACCAGCTTTCGGAGGCACGGCGCGGGTCTGCCCTGATCCAGGTGGCCAGCGTGGACGACGCGATCTCCGCGTGGTCGGACGCCGCGGGGCAGGAGCGGCTGTGGATCATCGCGGACGCCTACCGGCCGGGGCAGCCGCAGACCTGCCGCATGCCCGGTACGTTCTGGATGTACGCGATCATGTTCACCGGGGACATGGACCGGACGCGCGAGGCGCTCGACGAGACGGTCCGGGCCTCCCGGGCCTACGGCTACGAGTGGGAGCTGGCGGCCGCCCTCCAGCTGCGAGCCAACTTCCTGGCCGGTCACTCCGGCCACGCGGACCTGGCACGCGCCGACGCCGAGGAGAGCCTGGAGATCTTCACCCGGCTCGACGACGACTGGGGCACGGCCGAGGCGCTGGCGTCCCGGGGCGAGGCCAACGAACGGACCGGTCACTTCCCCGAGGCCCTGGACGACTACGCCGCCGCCGTGGAGTACGCGCGGAAGATCGGCGCCAGCTCCCAGGTGGCGCTGTTGCGCGCCCGGTACGCCGGGCCGCTCGCCGAGCTGGGCCGGCTGGCGGAGGCCGAGGCCGCGCTGCGGGAGGTGTGCGAAGGAGGACGGCCCCCGAACCCCGAGTCCGCCGCGATCGCCCGGATGCACCTGGCCTTCGTCCTCGGCGCGCAGGGCCGGCCGGCGGAGGCCCGCGAACAGGTGGACATGATCCGCGCGCGCCTCACCTTCGGCGATGTGGCCGTCTTCGACGGGTTCGTCTTCGGGGTGCTGGCCTGGCTGGACAACCTGGAGGGCGGGTACGCCTCCGCCCTGGGCAACGCGCTGACGGCGCTGAGGTGTTCGCGGGAACGGCTGTCGATGATGATCGCCCCGCAGATGCCCTCGGCCCACCTGGTGGCGATCGCCCGCGCCCTGGCCGGGCTCACCCCCGCGGGCGGGGCCGGGGCCTGCGCGGACGCCGCCCGGCTGCTGGGCCTCCAAGCGGCGCTGCTGCCTGGAGGGCACGTGCCGACGACGATCGAGCGCCGCACCCTGACCGAGGCCGAGGAGGCCGCCCGGGTCCACCTCGACGAGGCGGCGTACGTCCGGGCGTACGAGGAGGGCGGCGGCCTCACGCTCGACGAGGCCACCGCCCTGGCGGAGGCGTACCGGCAGGCGCCCGCGCCGTGACGACGCGCGACGAGGCGCACCGGTCGGCCCCTCCTCCGCCCCGTTCAGGTCTTCTTGCGGAACCTGGAGACCGCCAGCGGAGCCGTCACCAGGGTGATGGCCGCGGCCCAGGCGAGCGTCCACCAGACCGAGGCGGCGACCGGGCCGCCCATCATCAGCCCGCGCACCGCGTCCGCGAGGTTCGACAGCGGGTTGTGGTCGGTGAACGCCTGGAGCCAGCCCGGCATGGTCCGGGTCGGCGCGAAGATCGAGGAGCCGAACTGGAGAGGCATCAGCACCAGCATTCCCATCCCCTGGACCGCCTGGGCCGTCTTCACGGACAGCCCGAGCAGCATGAAGATCCACATGATGGCGGAGCCGAACACCGCCGACAGCGCGACCGCCGCGAGGAGGCCGAGCACGGACGTCCCCAGGGTCATCCCGAGGGCGAAGCCCATCGCGAGCAGGATGAGGATGGCGACCATCATCCGGCCCAGCTCGACCACGATCTTGGCGATGAGCACCGAGGAGCGGGCGATCGGCATCGTACGGAACCGGTCCATGACGCCCTTGCGGAAGTCGTCGTTGACGCCGGTCCCGACGGCCATGGCGATGTTCATGCCCATCATCGCCATCAGCCCCGGGATCAGGTAGTTCAGGTAGTCCTGCCGGTCGCCGCCGAGGCTGGCGCCGACCGAGCCGCCGAAGACGTACACGAACAGCAGCGTGAAGATGACCGGCATCAGAAGGACGTCGAACATCGACTCCGGGTCCTTCTTGATCTGGAGCAGATTGCGCCGCGCCAGGGCCCCGATGTGCCGGAGGTTGGCCCGCAGTCCGATCCGGCCCTCGTCGGCCACCGCGGCCTTCGTCGGTACGGGGTCGGCGGGCGCGGGCGTCAGTGTGATGGTGTTGCTCATGCGGCGACCTCCTGGGGAGCGGCGTCGGCGAGGGTGGCGGCCTTGTCCCCGGTGATCGCGAGGAACACCTCGTCCAGGCTGGGCAGGGCGGTCGCGACATGGGCCAGGGCGAAGCCCCGTACGCCCAGCAGGCCGATGACGGCGGTCAGTTGCTCGTCGCTGAGGATGGGCACGTGGAGCAGTCCCTCGTCCGGCACGGCCTGCGCCCCGGCGATCCCGTCGAGTCCGGCCTCCCGGATCGCCTGGGCCATCGCGGCCAGTCCGGCCGGGTCCGAGGGCCGGATCTGCAGGGTGCGGCCGCCGACCTTCGCCTTCAGCTCGTCGACCCCGCCGCGGGCGATGATCTTCCCTCGGTCGATCACCGTCAGCTCCTCGGCGAGCTGCTCGGCCTCCTCCATGTACTGCGTGGTCAGCAGCACGGTGGTGCCCTCCGCGACCATCCGCCGCACCTCGTCCCAGACCTCGTTGCGGGTCCGGGGGTCGAGCCCGGTCGTCGGCTCGTCCAGGTAGAGGACTGCCGGGCTGCCGATCATCGAGGCGGCCAGGTCGAGCCGCCGCCGCATGCCGCCGCTGTACTCCATGGCGGCCCGCCTGCCGGCCTCGGTGAGCGAGAACCGCTCCAGGAGTTCACCGGCCCGGGCCCGAGCCCGCTTGCGGGGCAGATCGAGCAGCCGCCCGATCATGTAGAGGTTCTCCCAGCCGGAGAGCTTCTCGTCGACCGAGGCGTACTGCCCGGTCAGACCGATGGTGCGGCGCAGCTGGCGGGGTTGGCGCACCACGTCGTAGCCCGCGACGAGGGCGCGCCCGGCGTCGGGGACGATCAGGGTGGACAGGCAGCGTACGAGGGTGGTCTTGCCGGCGCCGTTGGGGCCGAGCACACCGAGCACCGTGCCCGCGCGGACATCGAGGTCGACGCCGTCCAGAGCCTTGGTCTCGCCGTAGTGCTTGACCAGCCCCCGCACCTCGACGGCGTTCCGGCCGCTCATGGGGTTCTTGTCGATTCGTTCCATGTCCACCATGGGACCAGGACCGACCGACAGCTCACCGACAACCGGCCGACAGCCTCCCAGGGCAGGCGACAGCCCGCCGATGGGGGATGTCGGCGGGCTGTCGGTTGGCGCGGGAAATGGTCGATGGAGAACCGGGTGGATCAGTGGAAGGTGTGCTCCGGCGCGGGGAACGTCCCGCCCACGACCTCCTCGGCGAACTCCTTCGCCGCGTCACCGAGGACCTGGCGCAGGTTCGCGTACTGCTTGGTGAAGCGCGGGACCTTGCCGCCGGTCAGCCCGACCATGTCGGTGTAGACGAGCACCTGCGCGTCCGTTCCGGCTCCGGCGCCGATGCCGACGGTCGGGATGTGCAGCGTCTGGGTGACCTGGGTGGCCAGCTCCTCGGGCACCAGCTCCAGCACCACGGCGAACGCGCCCGCGTCCTGGACCGCCTTGGCGTCGCGCAGCAGCTGGTGGGCCGCCTCGTCGCCGCGGCCCTGCACCCGGTAGCCCATGGCGTTGACGGACTGCGGGGTCAGGCCGATGTGGGCCATGACCGGGATGCCGGCCTCGACCAGCAGCCGGATCTGCTCCAGGGACCGCTCGCCGCCCTCCAGCTTGACCGCGCCGACGCCCGACTCCTTGATCAGCCGCGTTGCGTTGCGCAGCGCCTGGACCGGGCCTTCCTGGTACGAGCCGAAGGGCAGGTCCGCCACGATGAGGGCGCGCTTGGTGCCCCGTACGACGGCGGCGGAGAGGATGGCGATCTCGTCCATCGTGACGGGCACGGTGGTCTCGTAGCCGAGATGGACGTTGCCCATCGAGTCGCCGACGAGCATGACCGGGATGCCGGCCTCGTCGAAGACGGACGCGGTCATCGCGTCGTAGGCGGTGAGCATGGGCCACTTCTCGCCGCGCTCGGTGGCGGCGGCGATGTCGTGGATCGTGATGCGGCGGGTGGACTTGCCTCCGTACAGCGCCTTGCTGCTGTCGGGGGCGGCACCTGAGGGGGAGGACTCGTTCTGTGCAGCCGAAAGCGACATGGCCGGTGAACTCCTTCGTCATCTCGAGGCGCCCTGACGGCGTCCCCGGATCCCTTCCATGGTGGCATCCCGCCCGGGCAAACGGGAAGTGGGCCCGCACGACGCCGGTCGGCCGGCTCCCGTTGGGCAGAGCTTTGACCATACGAGACGGTCTCGTAGCGAAACGGCGTCAGGGTCGACCCATGTCATGTTCAGCCTGCTCATCCGTGGTGCTGGACGACTCGATCTGGAACGTCGCGGTCAAGACGATCGCCAGCACCGTGCCCTCCGGCATCGGCGCCACCCGGAGCGAGCTGGAGTGGGCGATCAACTCCTGCACGCTCGTCCTCGCCGGACGTCTACGGCATCGGCTCCGCGCTGGCCGCCATGTCCGCCTCGCCCGGCGTACTCACCACCTGGCGCGCCCTGGTGGGCTTCGGCGCGGCCTTCGTGATGTCCGCCACCCTCGCCGTCCTGATGAACGTCTTCGAGCGCGACGAACAGCCCAAGGCCATGGGCATCCGGGCCGGCAGCGTGGGCCTCGGCCTCGCGATCGGCCCGATCACCGGCGGACCGAGTGTGATCGTTCTGTCACAAGCGCCCACCTGCCGGGCCCGAACCGGAACCTCCCGTCCCGTTCGGCTCGTCCTGTTGACGGAGAGCCGCCGCCGACGGAGGGACGTCGACGGCGGGAAAGACGCCACCCATCACCTAGGGTCGAGGGGCGCGGCGATGTGTACGGCAAGGCAGTGAGGACGACGCGATGGTGCAGGCGTACGGGGCGGACACGGGCAACGGCAGCGCGGAACGGCCGCAGCCCGACGAATCCCGCTTCCGGAGCCTCCTGAAGAGAGCGGCCCGGGACCGGGGAATCTGGCGGCGCGGGATCGTGCTGGCCCTCTGCGCGGTGGTGCTGACCCTCGTGATGGTCGTCCACGCGCAGATCCCCAACCGGGTAGGCAACCTAGGCAGCCTCGTCGAGACGTTCCTGCCCTGGATAGCGCTCTTCATCCCCTTCCTGCTGCTCCTGGCCCTGCTGCGGCGCTCCGCCACCGCGCTGATCGCCCTGCTGCTCCCGGCGGTGATCTGGCTCAACATCTTCGGCGGCTTGATCACCGACAAGTCCGGCACCGGCGGCGACCTCACCGTCGCCACCCACAACGTCAACGCGGGCAACCCCGACCCCGCGGGCACCGCCCAGCAGGTCGCGGGCTCCGGCGCCGACGTCGTGGCCCTCCAGGAGTTGCCGGGCGGGCAGGTGCCCACGTACGAGAAGTCGCTGGCCGCCCGCTACCCGTACCACTCGGTCCAGGGCACCGTCGGGCTGTGGAGCAAGTACCCGCTCAGCAACACCAGGCCGGTCGACATCAAGATGGGCTGGACCCGGGCCATGCGCTCCACGGTCAAGGCCCCGCAGGGCGAGGTCGCGGTGTACGTGGCCCACCTGCCGTCGGTCCGGGTGAAGCTGCACGCGGGCTTCACCGCCACCCAGCGCGACAACAGCGCCGACGCCCTCGGCGAGGCCATCGCCGACGAACCGGTCGAGCGCGTCGTCCTGCTCGGCGACCTCAACGGCACGATGAACGACCGGTCCCTGAACGCGGTCACCTCCCAGATGCGCTCCACCCAGGGCGCGGCGGGCGACGGCTTCGGCTTCAGCTGGCCCGCGTCGTTCCCGATGGCCCGGATCGACCAGATCATGGTCAAGGGCGTGGAGCCGAAGTCCTCGTGGACCCTGGCGGCGACCGACAGCGACCACCTGCCGATCGCGGCCCGCGTGGAGCTGTGACAGGGATCAGGCAACCGGCCGTTCACCTCCCGGCATAAAACGTCTGCGACAATTTGTTCCAGTCGCATACATAAAGAAGAGCGAGCCGTCGCCCGGCGTGGATGCCGAGGCGACGGCTCTCTGTTCTGCCTCTTCCCGGCCCCTGTCCCCGTGTGATCGCGAAAGGTCTCTCCCCCATGCCCCTGGCCCTGCTCGCCCTGGCCGTGAGCGCCTTCGGCATAGGCACGACCGAGTTCGTCATGATGGGCCTGCTGCCCAACGTGGCGGACGACCTCGGAACCTCCGTGCCGACCGCCGGATACCTCGTATCGGCGTACGCGATCGGCGTCGTCCTCGGCGCGCCGCTGCTCACCGGCCTCGGCTCCCGCGTCCCGCGCAAGAAGATGCTGCTGCTCCTGATGGCGCTGTTCACCGTCGGCAACCTGGCTTCGGCGCTCGCCCCCGACTTCGGCTGGCTCCTCGCGGGCCGCGTCCTCGCCGGACTCCCGCACGGCGCGTTCTTCGGCGTCGGCGCGGTCGTCGCCGCCCGGCTGGTCGCCGAGGGCCGCCAGGCGCGGGCGGTGGCGACGATGTTCCTCGGCCTGACGGTCGCCAACATCGTCGGCGTACCCGCCGCCACGCTGCTGGGCCAGCACCTCGGCTGGCGCGCCACCTTCCTGGTCGTCGCCGTGATCGGCCTCACCGCGGTGGCGGCCCTCGCCCGCCTGGTGCCCACCATCCCGGTCGAGGCCCACCAGGACGTACGCCGCGAACTCCGCGCCCTCGGCAACCGCCAGGTGCTCCTCGGCCTGCTCACCGCCGTCTTCGGCTTCGCCGGGGTCTTCGCGGTGTACTCGTACCTCTCGGCGATGACCACGAAGGCGATGGGCTTCGGCGAATCCTCGGTCACCGTCGTCCTCGCCCTCTTCGGCATCGGGATGACCCTGGGCGCCCTGGCCGCGGGCCCCCTCACGGACCGGGCACTGCGCCCGACCCTGTACGGCTCGCTCGGCGCCCTCGCGGTGATCCTGGTGGCGTTCCCGTTCACGGTGCAGGTGCACTGGGCGGCGCTGGTGATGGTCATGCTCCTGGGCGGCGTCGGGTTCATGACGACGACCCCGCTCCAGATGCTGGTCATGAACAAGGCGAAGGACGCCCCGACCCTGGCCTCCGCCTCCAACCACTCGGCCTTCAACCTGGCCAACGCGGGCGGCGCATGGCTGGGCGGCGTGGCGATCGCGGCCGGCTGGGGCTGGACGTCCCCGGCGTTCGTGGGTGCGGTGCTGGCGGTGATCGGCCTGGCGATAGCGGCGGCGGCGGGCTTCCTGGACCGGGGACCGGGGAGGGCCTCGCGGGTGGTGGCAGCCAATCATGCCCGCCCGGCGCCCTCTCCAGCCCGTCCGGCTTTTCAGGACGGAACCGCTACCCCGGGCGGGCCCGCGGCCACGTCGACCCCGGGCCCGTCGGGCCATTCCAGCCCGTCCGGCGTTTGAGGACGAAGGCGGCCACCGGACGCCCCCGGTGACCGCCGACCCCGCTAGGACGACTCGCGCCAGCGGTTCGTGATCGGCAACCGCCGGTCCTTCCCGAACCCCTTGGGCGAGATCTTCGTCCCCGGCGGATACTGCCGCCGCTTGTACTCCGCGGTATCCACCATCCGCAACGTCTTGGCCACCAGCTCCGCATCGAACCCGGCCGCCACGATCGCGTCCATGCCCTGATCCCGGTCCACGTACAGCTCCAGGATCGCGTCGAGCACGTCGTAGTCCGGCAGCGAGTCCGTGTCGACCTGGCCCGGCCGCAGCTCCGCGCTCGGCGGCTTGGTGATCGAGGCCTCGGGGATCGGCGGGGTCTGCCCGCGCTCCTCGGCGGCCCGGTTGCGCCACTTCGCCAGCCGGAACACCGACGACTTGTACACGTCCTTGATCGGCCCGTACGCGCCGACCGCGTCCCCGTACAGCGTGGAGTAACCGACCGCCAGCTCCGACTTGTTGCCGGGCGCCAGCACGATCTGCCCCTCCTGGTTGGAGATGGCCATCAGCGTCGTACCGCGCAGCCGCGCCTGGAGGTTCTCCTCGGCGAGCCCGGTGAGGTCGAGCGACTCCATGTACGCGTCGAACATCGGGGCGATCGGCACCGTACGGAAGTTGAGCCCGGTCCGCCGGGCCAGCTCCGCCGCGTCGCCCTTGGAGTGGTCCGAGGAGTACTTCGACGGCATGGAGACGCCGTACACGTTCTCCGCGCCGAGCGCGTCGCACGCGATGGCCGCGCAGAGCGCCGAGTCGATCCCGCCGGAGAGCCCGAGCAGCACACTGCTGAAACCGTTCTTCGCAGCGTACGCACGGAGCCCGACCACCAGCGCCGAGTAGATCTCCTCGTCGTCGTCCAGCCGCTCCGCGTACCCGCCCGCGAGCTCGGGCTCGTACGCGGCCACGGGCCGGTCGGACAGCACCACATGGTCGATGCGCAGCCCGTCGTCCACCACTCCCGAGGGCACGACGGCCTCGGCGGCGGGCAGTTCCAGATCGAGGATCACGCTGCCCTCGGAGAACTGCGGGGCACGGGCGATGACCTCGCCCTCCTTGTCGACGACGATCGAGTCGCCGTCGAAGACCAGCTCGTCCTGCCCGCCGATCATCGCGAGGTACGCGGTCGTGCAGCCGGCCTCCCGGGCCCGCTTGCGGACCAGGTCGAGCCGGGTGTCGTCCTTGTCCCGCTCGTACGGCGAGGCGTTGATCGAGAGCAGCAGCCCGGCCCCGGCGGACCGGGCGGCCGGGACGCGCCCGCCGTCCTGCCAGAGGTCCTCGCAGATCGCGAGGGCCACATCGATGCCGTGGACCCGAACGACGGGCATCGAGTCGCCCGGCACGAAGTACCGGAACTCGTCGAACACGCCGTAGTTCGGCAGGTGGTGCTTGGCGAAGTTGAGCGCGATCCCGCCGCGGTGCAGCACGGCCGCCGCGTTGCGCGGGGACCCGGCGGGCTGCCCGTACCGCGCGGCGGCGTACTCGGAGCGGTCCAGGTAGCCGACGACGACCGGCAGCTCGCCGAAGCCCTCCGCGTCGAGCCGGGCGGCGAGCGCGCGCAGCGCCTCCCGCGAGGCCTCGACGAAGGACGACCGCAGGGCCAGGTCCTCGACGGGGTATCCGGTCAGCACCATCTCGGGGAACGCCACGAGGTGGGCGCCCTGCTCGGCGGCGTGCCGGGTCCAGTGGACGATCGCCTCGGAGTTCCCGGCGAGGTCGCCGACGGTCGAGTCGATCTGATTCAGTGCGAGGCGTAGTTGAGGCACGCGGCTCAGTGTAATCGTCTTTCTGACGCGATATCCCGGTGGCCCGGGCAAAATCTGCCCGGGCCACCCGAAACCGCAGGTAGGACCAGCTGTCGGCCCCGACCCGCTGAGGCCCTAGCCCCGGTACCCGAGGACCGTCATCATCCCCGCCTCCGCGTGGTAGACGTTGTGGCAGTGGACCATCCACAGCCCCGGGTTGTCGGCGTCGAACTCCACGGTCAGCGACCGGTGCGGAAGGACGATCGCGGTGTCCTTGCGGGCCCCGGCGGCGTTCCCGCCCAGCGCGAACGTGTGTCCGTGCAGATGCAGCGGATGCCACATGGCCGTCCCGTTGTCGAAGACGACCCGCACACGCTCCCCGGCCTCCACCGGCCGCCGCTGTCCCGCGGTGTACGGCTGCCCGTCGAAGGCCCAGTCGTAGTCGGCCATCCCACCGGTGAGCCGCATCCGGATGGTCCGGTCCGGCGCACGGCCGGCCAGGGCCACCGACGGGTCCGGCACCAGCCGCCCCGCCTCGACGAGCTTCCCGTCCAACTCCTCGGGCCGTACGGAGGCGGCGGGCGCCGCACCGCCCCCGGTCCGCAGCACGGCGAGGGCGGCCGCCTTCTTGCCCTCCGCCAAAGCGACGAGCGGGAAGACCCCGTCCCCGGCGGTGACGAGGACGTCGTACCGCTCGCCCATCCCCAGCAGCAGCGCGTCCCCCGTGGCGTGCCGGACGGGGAAGCCGTCGGTGTGGGTGACGGTCAGCCGGTGCCCACCGAGCGCGACCCGGAAGGCGGTGTCGCCGCCGGCGTTGATGATCCGCAGCCGGACACGGTCACCTGCCCGCGCCCGGAACGTCTCCGGATCGTCCGGCACCCGCCCGTTGACCAGGTAGTACGGATAGGCGACATCACCCGCGTCCCCACCGAGCACCTCACTACGGGCGCCCATCGTCATCCGCGAGGGCCCTCCACCGTCCGGATCGTCCTCCTCGGCCCCCGACACGGTGTGCGCGCCATGGTCCATCCCGCCGCCGCTCATCCCCCCGGAGAGTTCCTTCAGCACGGCATCGGGCGTCGACCCCGCCACCCCGTCGACCCAGTCGTCGAGGACGACGACCCACTCCTTGTCGTACGCCAACGGCTCCTTCGGGTCCTCCACGATCAGCGGCGCGTACAGCCCCCGGTCCTGCTGGACGCCGGAGTGCGGGTGGAACCAGTACGTCCCCGGGTGTGGCACCGCGAACCGGTACCGGAAGTCGCCCCCCGGCGCGATGGCCCGCTGGGTGAGCCCGGGGACGCCGTCCATGTCGTTGCGCAGGGCGAGCCCGTGCCAGTGCATCGAGGTGGGCTGCGGCAGGTGGTTGGCCAGAGTGAGATCGAGGGTGTCCCCGGCGCTCACCCGCACCTCACGCCCGGGCAGCCGGTCCCCGTACGCCCAGGAGGCGACGGTGGTGCCGCCGCCCAGGTCGAGCCGGGTGCGGGTGGCGGTGAGGGAGACCTTGCGTACGGGACCGGAGCCGCGCGCCTTCTCGGCCGCCGCCACCTCCTTGCCGCCGGGGGAGACGTACGTGCCGGAGTCCTCGGCGCCGCCGGGGGCGTGGGCCGCGCCGTGGCCGCCGCCGTCGGAGCAGGCGGCGAGGGCTCCCGTGCCGGCGACGGCGAGAGCGGCGCCGAGCACGGCGCGTCGGGTGGGTTGCGTGGGCATGCTGAATACACCTCTGGGAACTGCTGGTCGGTCCGGATCAGGGGGAGTCCGGATCAGGGGGAAGGGCGGAGGCGAACGCCCACTCCTAAATGCGCAGCACCGAAACGCTGGCGAGCACCGATATCGGGGGCGGCGGATTCGGCCGCGGCGCCCGCAGGAGCCCCGCACCCACCGGCGTACCGAGGGGCCGCCCGTCCGTGCGCGGCCCGAGCAGCCAGGCACCGACGAGGGCGAGCCCCCAGACGCCGAGAACGGCGAGGCAGACGGAGAGCGGATCCATGCCGCTCATAGGGGAGTGTTCGGGGGAGCGGTGCGAGGGATGCACGGCATCGGAGGCGGTCTCGGCCACGGCAACGGGCATGGCGTCGGACATGGCCACGGGCACCGAGGGCGAGGGGACGTGCTCAGCGGCCGGATGCCCGACGGTATGCATGGTGACGATGCCGAAGAGCAGCGCGGCGAGCAGCAGGAGCTGCCCGCACATCACGCTCCCACTCCCGCTCCGGACTCCGCCGACCGTGCTCGCCATGCCGTCACCCTACCCCCGGTGGGTATGAGGGCGAACAGTGGCCCGGCACCCCTGGGGACACCGGGCCACTCAACGGCTCTGGCTTCTCAGCTGCGCGAGTAGACCTTCTCCGCCCAGCCCGCGATCTGCTCCTCCGTGAGGTGCTGCGCGAGATCGGCCTCACTGATCATGCCGACGAGCTTCTTGTTCTCGACGACGGGGAGCCGACGGATGCGGTGGTTCTGCATCTCCTCCAGGACCGCGTTCACGTCCGCAGCCGCGTCGATCCAGCGCGGCGTGCCCTGGGCGAGGTCGCCCGCGGTCACCTTCGACGGGTCGTGGCCCTTGGCCACACAGCCGACGACGATGTCCCGGTCGGTGATGATGCCGACCATCCGGTCCGAGTCACCGTTGGCGGAGACGGGCAGCGCGCCCACGTTGTGCTCACGCATCAGCTGCGCCGCGCGGTCGAGGGTCTCGTGGGCGGGGATCCAGCGGGCCCCGCTGTGCATGATGTCTTTGGCGGTCGTCATGGGGGATTTCCTCCTGCGTGCCGATGGCACTGCCGTGCGGCCCCGAGCGCAACCCATCGTCATCGGCGCGCCCGGGCCG
Source organism: Streptomyces sp. CB00316 (assembly GCF_001905595.1). Classification (GTDB taxonomy): domain Bacteria; phylum Actinomycetota; class Actinomycetes; order Streptomycetales; family Streptomycetaceae; genus Streptomyces. The sequence continues at coordinate 836,584 of NZ_LIXI01000001.1, forward strand.
CGCGACCGCAATCACCCGTTCGGGTGGGCTGATACGGGGCCGGGGGCTGACGCACGGCTGACATGGGCCCCGCTCGGGTACGGGGCTTCGCTCAGGTGCGGGGCTTCGCCCCACGCGCGGCCAGCAGGTCGCGCATGAGCCCCAGCTCCGACCGCTGACCTTCGACCATGCCTCGGGCGAGCCGCTTCTCCACCGGAACGGAACACAGCGACGCACACGCCTCGGCCATGGAGACGCCGCCCTTGTGGTGATCGGTCATCAACTGGAGGAAGAGGACCTCGGCCTCCGCACCGCGCCGCGTCCCCAGCCGCCGTAGCTCGTCCTTGGTGGCCATCCCCGGCATGAGTCCGACGCCACTGCCGGCCCCGACCCCGGCCGCATGATCACCGTGCCCTCCTCCACCCTCCATCCACGCCATGGGCCTCTCCCCATCCGGGGCGACCTTGGGCAGCTCCCACAGATCGAGCCAGCCGAGCAGCATGCCGCGCTGGTTGGCCTGGGTGTTGGCGATGTCGTAGGCGAGACGGCGTACGTCCTCGTCGTCCGTACGGTCGCGGACGATGAAGGACATCTCCACGGCCTGCTGGTGGTGGACGGCCATGTCCCGGGCGAACCCGGCATCGGCGGAATCGACGGCCGGAACACCGTTACCCCCGCCCCCACGCGCGGAGGCGAAGGTGGCGGCCCCGGCGAAGACCAGGGCGAGAACCACGGCACCCCCGGCGACCCACCGCACACGACGCGTCCCGCTCCGCCCGTCGCTCCCGGCGTCGCCGCCGGTCCCTCCTGCGGCCATGGCGGTCACTGCGGCACCGCGGCCGACCCGCCGGTGCAGGGGGCGCCGGGTTCGGGGGTCTGCGGCCCCTGGACGTACTGCGCGAGGAACTGGTCCACGCGCCGGTCCTCGGCGCTGTCCACGGTGACCTGCTTGCCCCAGGCGCTGAGCACGATGGCGCCTTCCTGTTCCGCGTACGGGCTCATGAGGGTGAACGGGGTGTTCCGGACCCGCTCGGCGAGCTTGGTGACGTCGGCGTCGGCGGCCTCGGTGTTGTAGGTGACCCAGACCGCGCCGTGTTCCAGGGAGTGCACCGCGTTGACGTCGGGGACGGCCTTTTCGTATACGTCGCCGTCGCAGTCGAGCCAGGACGGGTTGTGGTCGCCGCCGACGGGAGGCGTCATCGGATAGTCGACGTCCCCGGCGGTGTGATCGCGCCCGAGCTCGGCGGCGTTCCAGGACTTGAGCCCCGCGATGGCCCCGCCGGTACCGCTGCCGTCACCGCCGGGCTGCTTGCCGTCCTGGGCGGAGGAGCTGTCGGCCCGGTTCTCCTCGGCCTCGGAGCTCTTCAGCACCATGTACGTACCGAAGACGGCCAGACCGGCCACGACGGCGGCGCTGAGCCCCATGGCGATGGCCCGGTTACGGGTGGAGCGGGCACCGTCGGAGGGCTGCTGGGGCGGGGTGGCGTACAGGGGATCGCTGGGGCCGAAACTCATGGCGTCGAGTCCTTCTGCGAAGGGGTGGGAGGGGGGAAGGCCGGTCCGGTGAAACGGTGCGCGCGGCTGGGCGGGAGAGCCGCCGCGGCCCCCGTACGCCACGGTCGCCGATCGTAGTGGGTGGCCGAGTGCTCTCTCTCACACCGTGTGCGTAATCTGGGGGAAATCCCGGGTCGCGATACTGAAGTGTCCCCCTACCCCGGGCGGTGGTGCACGGACCGTCTGAACTGCAAGGATGTGGCAATGGACAAGCAGCAGGAATTCGTCCTCAGGACCCTTGAGGAGCGCGACATCCGCTTCGTGCGGCTGTGGTTCACCGACGTCCTCGGGTTCCTCAAGTCCGTCGCCGTGGCCCCGGCCGAGCTGGAGCAGGCCTTCGACGAAGGCATCGGCTTCGACGGCTCGGCGATCGAGGGCTTCGCCCGTGTGTACGAATCGGACATGATCGCCAAGCCGGACCCGGGCACCTTCCAGATCCTGCCCTGGCGTGCGGAGGCCCCCGGCACCGCGCGGATGTTCTGCGACATCCTGATGCCGGACGGCTCCCCGTCCTTCGCGGACCCGCGCTACGTACTGAAGCGCATCCTCGCCAAGACCTCCGACCTCGGCTTCACCTTCTACACCCACCCCGAGATCGAGTTCTTCCTCCTGAAGAACAAGCCGGTCGACGGCACCCGCCCGACCCCGGCGGACAGCTCGGGCTACTTCGACCACACCCCGCAGAACGTGGGCATGGACTTCCGCCGCCAGGCGATCACCATGCTCGAATCGATGGGCATCTCGGTCGAGTTCAGCCACCACGAGGGCGCCCCCGGCCAGCAGGAGATCGACCTGCGGTACGCGGACGCGCTCTCCACGGCGGACAACATCATGACGTTCCGTCTGGTGATGAAGCAGGTGGCGCTGGAGCAGGGCGTGCAGGCCACGTTCATGCCCAAGCCCTTCTCGGAGTACCCGGGTTCGGGCATGCACACCCACCTCTCCCTCTTCGAGGGCGACCGCAACGCGTTCTACGAGTCGGGCGCGGAGTACCAGCTCTCCAAGGTCGGCCGCTCGTTCATCGCGGGCCTGCTGACGCACGCGGCGGAGATCTCGGCCGTCACCAACCAGTGGGTCAACTCCTACAAGCGCATCTGGGGCGGCTCGTCCCGAGCGGCCGGCGCGGGCGGCGAGGCCCCCTCGTACATCTGCTGGGGCCACAACAACCGCTCCGCCCTCATCCGCGTCCCGATGTACAAGCCGGGCAAGACCGGCTCGGCCCGCGTAGAGGTCCGCTCCATCGACTCCGGCGCCAACCCGTACCTCACCTACGCGGTCCTGCTCGCCGCAGGCCTCAAGGGCATCGAGGAGGGCTACGAGCTCCCGGCCGGCGCCGACGACGACGTCTGGGCCCTCTCCGACGCGGAACGCCGAGCGATGGGCATCGAACCGCTCCCGCAGAACCTGGGCGAGGCGATCTCCCTGATGGAGAAGAGCGAACTGGTCGCCGAAACCCTGGGCGAGCACGTCTTCGACTTCTTCCTCCGCAACAAGAAGCAGGAGTGGGAGGAGTACCGCAGCGAGGTCACGGCCTTCGAGCTGAAGAACCTGCTGCCGGTGCTGTAGGGGCTGGTCCTGCCGCTGTCATAGGGGTGGGTCGAGGGGCTCCCCAACGCGCTTGAGCGGGAGGGCCTTGGAGGGCTCATCCGCGGGTGGGTGCGGGTGTGCCCGAAGTGGTCGGCCGCGGCCAGAGCGGCGAGGACGGCCGCGTGCTCCGTCTCCGTCAGCTCTGCGGGGAGGTCCGCCTCGATGCGGATGCCGGCGGTGGTCTCGGTGACGCGCGGCCGAGTGCCGATGGGGCGGTTTCCTGGCGCCGGCCAAGCTGCGCGACAGCGTCGGCCTGTAGACGGCCGAACGACAGCCCGCGCCCACGTGGCGCGGGCTGTTGTAGTGTTACGACCCCCCGTGCGCCGGTACGGGGACGGACCGGGGAGGTGAGACCCATTACCGCTGGAGCAGGCTGGGTGCTCACCTCGCACGATCGCGTCACACGACCGGCATAGCAGGGCCGGACGGTACGGACCGATCGCGGAGCGCCCATCGGATTCCCCGAAAGGCGTTCGCCCGCATGTCGGTTCACCCCGTGAGTTCTCTTCCCGCCACCGTCGCCGCCCTGCGCCGCGCCGGATGTGTCTTCGCCGAGGACGAGGCCCTTCTTCTCCATGAGGCCGCCGCGTCCCCGGGCCATCTGTCCTCGCTCGTCGAGCACCGCGTCGCCGGGCTTCCGCTCGAACACGTCCTGGGCTGGGCCGAGTTCTGCGGCCGGCGTCTCGCCGTGGACGCCGGGGTCTTCGTGCCCCGCCGGCGTACCGAGTTCCTCGTGGCACAGGCCGCCGCCCTCGCCCCGGAGCGGGCCGTCGTCGTCGACCTCTGCTGCGGCTCCGGAGCGCTCGGCGTCGCCCTCGCCACCGAGGCGTCCACCACCCCGGGCCGGGTCGACCTGCACGCCTGCGACGTCGAACCCGCCGCCGTACGCTGCGCCCGGCGCAACATCGGTGACCTCGGGCAGGTCTACGAGGGCGACCTGTTCGACCCCCTTCCCGCCGCCCTGCGCGGCCGCGTCGACGTGCTGCTGGCCAACGTGCCGTACGTGCCGACCGCCGATGTCGAGCTGCTCCCCGCCGAGGCCCGCGTCCACGAACCCCGGGTCGCCCTCGACGGCGGCGGCGACGGCCTCGACGTCATGCGCCGGGTCGCCGCCGAGGCCCCCGGATGGCTCGCCCCCGGAGGCAGCCTGCTGGTGGAGGCCAGTGAGCGGCAGCGGGACGCGGCGGTACAGGTGCTCCGCGCCGCCGGGCTGGTCCCGCGCGTGGTGGTCTGCGAGGAGCTGTACGCCACCGTCGTCATCGGGACCGCCGGGCGGACCACGTGCATCACCTGAAGCGGTAACGCGTCTGGCTGTACGGCTCCCCCTTGCCGAAGCCGAACACCGTACGGGGGTGGACCGCGAACACATGCGCGTGGCCCGCCTCCGGCTGGACGAAGCTGCCGTCCTCGACGTCGAAGTGCCAGTCGCTGCCGTACTTCGCCTCCCACTCCCGGGCCAGAGCGGTCAGCCGGCCGTGGTCCGTCACCCGGTCCGCCAGGCCCTCGACCACCACGTCGAAGCCCGAGTCGAGGGCGTTGGCCCCCGTCGTCAGGACCACCTCGGCGTTGGCCGCGAGGTTGCGCGCCTTGCGCTCCGCCGGGCCCGTACAGAAGTGCAGGGCGCCCTCCCACCAGACGCCGATGAGCGGAGTGACATGGGGGCGGCCGTCGGGGCGGACCGTGGAGAGCCAGTACAGCGGGGCCGCGCCCAGCAGGGCCGCCACCTCCGGCCAGGGGCGGGCCGTCGCGCCCTCGCTGCTGTAGCGGGCGTCCAGCTCGGTGGCCGGTGGCTGCTCGGTGGTGGCCATGGTTCCTCCGCAGGGCGTCAGGGGTGCTGTCAGGTGCTTTACCCGGTGGGTGGACTCCGCCTCCGCCCCGAATTCGTCGGCACAGGACTAGGCTCGGGGAGCTGTGACGCGGCGAAGGGGCGGCGTGCGGCTACGCGGATCGGTTCGGGCGGCAGGAGAGCGAGCAATGACGACGGTGCCGGGGCGCAGGAGCAGTACGTTCACCAGGCTGCTGCGGCACGGATTCACCGACCCGTCCGCCGCCGAGCAGCTCCTGGAGCTGGACGACCTCGCCTCCGTACGCTCCGATCCCGTCCTCCTGGAGGCGCTCGGCGCCACCGCCGACCCCGATCTGGCCCTGCGCGGCCTCGTCCGGCTCGTGGAGGCCGAGGAGGAGGGCGAGCGGCAGATGCTGCTGGACACCCTCGTCACCGCCAAGCCCCTGCGCGACCGGCTCCTCGGGGTCCTCGGCGCGTCCGAGGCGCTCGGCGACCACCTGGCCCGGCACCCGCGCGACTGGCAGGCGCTCGTCACGTACGAGGCGATCGACCTGCACCCGGGCGTCGCCGAGTTCGAGCGCGGGCTCGCCGAGGCCGTCGACCCGGACTCGCTGCGCGTCGCCTACCGCCGGTGCATGCTCACCCTGGCCGCCCGCGACGTCTGCGGGACCACCGACCTCGCCCAGACCGCCGCCGAACTGGCCGACCTCGCCACCGCCACCCTCCGCGCCGCCCTCGCCATCGCCCGCACGGCGGCCCCCGAGGACGCGGCGCAGTGCCGGCTCGCCGTCGTCGCGATGGGCAAGTGCGGCGGGCACGAGCTGAACTACGTCTCCGACGTCGACGTGATCTTCGTCGGCGAGGCGCGCGACGGGGTCGACGAGAACAAGGCCATGCAGGCCGCCACCCGGCTGGCCGCCCACATGATGCGGATCTGCTCCGACAACACCCCCGAGGGCACCATCTGGCCGGTCGACGCCAACCTCCGCCCCGAGGGCCGCAACGGGCCCCTCGTGCGCACCCTCACCTCGCACCTCGCCTACTACCAGCGGTGGGCGAAGACCTGGGAGTTCCAGGCGCTGCTGAAGGCGCGCGCGGTCGCCGGTGACCCGGAGCTCGGCCAGGATTACGTCGATGCCGTGTCCCCGCTCGTCTGGCAGGCCGCCGACCGGGAGAACTTCGTCCCCGACGTGCAGAAGATGCGCCGCCGCGTCGTCGACAACATCCCCGCCGACCGGATAGACCGCGAGCTGAAGCTCGGGCCCGGCGGGCTCCGGGACGTCGAGTTCGCCGTACAGCTCCTGCAGTTGGTGCACGGGCGCAGCGACGCCTCGCTCCACAGCGGGACCACGCTGGAGGCCCTGCGGGCGCTCGCCGAGGGCGGGTACGTGGGGCGCGCGGACGCCGCCCAGCTCGACGAGGCGTACCGCTTCCTGCGCTCCATGGAGCACCGCATCCAGCTCTACCGGCTGCGCCGCACCCACCTGGTCCCCGAGGACGAGCCGGGCCTGCGGCGGCTCGGGCGGTCGCTCGGGATGCGGACCGACCCGGTCGCCGAGCTCGACAAGGCGTGGCGGCGGCACGCCTCCGTCGTCCGGCGGCTGCACGAGAAGATCTTCTACCGGCCGCTGCTGGACGCCGTCGCCCAGCTGGCCCCCGCCGAGTCCCGGCTCAGCGCCAAGGCGGCCGCGATCCGGCTGGAGGCCCTCGGGTACGCCGACCCCGGCGCGGCCCTGCGCCACCTGGAGGCCCTCTCCTCCGGGGTCTCCCGCAAGGCGGCGATCCAGCGCACCCTGCTGCCGGTGCTGCTCGGCTGGTTCGCGGACTCCGCCGACCCGGACGCCGGGCTCCTCGGCTTCCGCAAGGTGTCCGACGCGCTCGGCAAGACCCCGTGGTACCTGCGGCTCCTGCGCGACGAGGGGGCGGCGGCGGAGAACCTCGCCCGGGTCCTCTCCGCCGGCCGCCTCGCCCCCGACCTGCTGCTGCGGGCCCCGGAGGCGGTGGCGATCCTGGGCGACCCGGAGGGGCTCACGCCCCGCACCCGCGAGCACCTGGAGCAGGAGGTGCTGGCCGCGGTGGGGCGTGCGGGGGGCGCGGAGTCGGCGGTCGCGGTGGTGCGCGGAGTGCGGCGGCGGGAGCTGTTCCGTACGACGGCCGCCGACATCATCGGCTCGTACGGCACCGAGGACAGCCCGGCGGAGCAGGACCACGGGGCCCTCGTCGACCGGGTCGGCTCCGCCGTCACCGACCTCAACGCCGCCACCATCGCGGGCGCGCTGCGGGCCGCCGTACGCGAACAGTGGGGCGACACCCTGCCGACCCGGTTCGCCGTCATCGGCATGGGTCGCTTCGGCGGGCACGAGCTGAGTTACGGCTCCGACGCCGACGTCCTCTTCGTGCACCGGCCGCGGGAGGGGGTGAGCGACGAGGAGGCGGCCCGGGCGGCGAACGCGGTCGTGGGGGAGATGCGGAGGCTTCTTCAGCTGCCGACCGCCGATCCGCCGTTGCTGATCGATGCTGATCTGCGGCCCGAGGGCAGGACCGGGCCCCTGGTGCGGACGTTGAAGTCGTACGAGGCGTACTACCGGCGCTGGTCGCTGGTCTGGGAGAGCCAGGCGCTGCTGCGGGCCGGACACATGGCGGGCGATGAGGAGTTGGGGCGCGATTTCATCGAGCTGGTGGACCCGTTGCGGTATCCGATGGAAGGGCTCGGTGAGGACGCCGTACGCGAGATCCGCCGGCTCAAGGCCCGGATGGAGTCCGAGCGGATGCCGCGCGGCGCGGACCCCACGCTCCACGCGAAGCTGGGGCGGGGCGGGCTGAGCGACGTCGAGTGGACCGTCCAGCTGATGCAGATGCAGCACGGCTGGGCGGAGCCGGGGCTGCGGACGACGCGTACGCGCGAGGCGCTGGCGGCGGCGTGTGCGGCGGGGCTCATCCCGGGTGAGGACGCGCAGATGCTGGACGAGGCGTGGGTGCTGGCCACGCGGGTGCGGAACGCGGTGATGCTGGTGCGGGGGCGGCCGGGGGACATGTTCCCTTCGGACCCTCGGGAGATGACCGCGGTGGGGCGGTACCTGGGGTACGAGCCGGGGCACGTCGGGGACATGTTGGACGACTACCGGCGGATCACACGGAGGGCTCGGGCGGTGGTGGAGGAGCGGTTCTACGGGGCGGTGGTCTAGGGGCGTCCTCGCGGGGCGCCGCCCCGGGCCCCGCTCGGTGCGCTGCCGCCGACCCCGCCCCGGTCCGGCTCACGGTCGCGGGCGGGCGGATCGCGCACCGCGGCCGAGGCGGAGAAACAGCGATGCGGGTGGACACCGTGTCCGCCCGCGTTCCTGTGGTGCCTACGCTCTTCGCGCCCCGGCCGTCTCCGGCTCGGGCTCCGGCTCCGCGGCCGGCCGTGGCAGCCGTGCCGCCGCCCGCACCCCCGTCAGCCGGGCGCCCTGTTTCGACGGCACCCACTTCGGCAGGTGCTGCGGCAGCGAGCCGTACCAGGCGCGGGAGACCGTGTAGCCGAAGGCGAGGCAGATCATGCCGCCCACCGCGTCCAGCCAGAAGTGGTTGGCGGTGGCCACGATGACGACCAGGGTGAGCGTCGGGTAGAGCAGGCCCAGGATGCGGGCCCAGGGCGCCGAGGCCAGGGCGAATATCGTCAGGCCGCACCAGAGGGACCAGCCGATGTGCATCGACGGCATCGCCGCGTACTGGTTCGACATGTTCTTGAAGTTGCCCGAGGCCATCGAGCCCCAGGTCTCGTGCACGAGCACGGTGTCGATGAAGTTCGTGCCGCTCATCAGACGCGGTGGCGCCAGCGGGTAGAGGTAGTAGCCGAGCAGGGCCACGCCCGTCGTCGCGAAGAGGACGAGCCGGGTGGCCGCGTACCGGCCCGGGTGGCGGCGGAAGAGCCAGACGAGGACGCCGATGGTCACGACGAAGTGCAGGGTCGCGTAGTAGTAGTTCATCGACACGATCAGCCATGTCACGGAATTGGCCGCGTGATTGACCGTTTCCTCGAAGGCGAGGCCCAGGGCCTTCTCCGCCGACCAGATCCAGTCCGCGTTGCTCAGCGCCTGGGCCTTCTGCTCCGGTACGGCGTTGCGCACGAGCGAGTACAGCCAGTAACTGACCGCGATGAGCAGGATCTCGAACCAGAGCCGGGGGCGGCCGGGCGATCGCAGGGAGCGGAGCCGGTCCGACCAGCCGGTCTTCCCGTCCTCCTGTGCTGTCACGTCCGTTTCACCCATAGGCAGAGAGTCTTCCATAGAGATTCCCCTGCCCCCGATCATCCTCCGGTCGGGTTCCGGTCGCATGTTCTGCACCTCAAGGACGAGGGGGGAACCCTGCGCCACCTACGGGTCCCGTGCCGGGGCCGGAGGCCGTCGTGCCGCGGACCACCAGCTCGGGCATGAAGACGAACTCGCTGTGCGGGGCCGGGGTTCCGCCGATCTCCTCCAACAGCGTGCGCACCGCGGCCTGGCCCATCGCCGTCACGGGCTGCCGGATGGTGGTCAGCGGCGGATCGGTGAACGCTATGAGGGGCGAGTCGTCGTAGCCGACCACGGAGAGGTCCCGGGGGACTTCCTTCGACAGTCTGCGGGCCGCACGGATCGCCCCGAGCGCCATCATGTCGCTCGCGCAGACGACCGCCGTGCAGCCGCGCTCCATCAGGGCGGAGGCGGCGGCCTGGCCGCCCTCCAGCGTGTACAGGGAGTGCTGGATCAACTTCTCCACCGCGTCCGGCGTGAGGCCCAGCTGCTCCTGCATCGTGGCGTGGAAGCCCTCGATCTTGCGGAGCACGGGCACGAAGCGCTTGGGGCCGACCGCGAGGCCGATCCGGGTGTGGCCGAGCGCCACCAGGTGCGTCACCGCCAGCCGCATCGCCGCCCGGTCGTCGGGGGAGATGAAGGGGGCCTGCACCTTGGCGGAGAAGCCGTTGACCAGGACGAAGGGGACCCCCTGGCCGCGCAGTTGTTCGTAGCGCTGCATGTCGGCCGAGGTGTCGGCGTGCAGTCCGGAGACGAAGATGATGCCCGAGACGCCCCGGTCCACCAGCATTTCGGTGAGTTCGTCCTCGGTGGAGCCGCCGGGGGTCTGGGTGGCGAGGACCGGTGTGTACCCCTGCCGGGTGAGCGCCTGGCCGATGACCTGGGCCAGCGCCGGGAAGATCGGGTTCTCCAGCTCGGGGGTGATCAGTCCCACCAGGCCCGCGCTGCGCCGGCGCAGCCGTACGGGGCGTTCGTAGCCCAGGACGTCGAGCGCCGCGAGGACGGATTCGCGGGTGGTCGCCGCGACCCCCGGCTTGCCGTTCAGGACTCGGCTGACCGTCGCTTCGCTGACCCCCGCCTGAGTTGCGATATCGGCAAGCCGTGCGGTCATGTCAGTGGACTGTACCGGGCCGGTGTCGGATTGCCCACTGTGTGTCGGCCGGGCGCCTGCACCCCCGTGCCGGCATGGGCTGAGCCCCGCGCCCCGGCAAGGTCTTGCAATCTCTTGCGGCCCCTCACTGCGGGCTGCGGTCGGATCGTCGCACTGCGGAGATGCCGTACGTGGCCTGCCCCTGCCAGGGTTCCACCGTTCCCGTCAAGGGGCTTGACGGCAACCTTGAGGACACGCGAATGTAACGATCAACAGGGCTTGCAGAAATCTTCCGCAAGGTCTTTCGGTGGCCTTTCATCCTTGTTACGTTCACGTCGACCCGGCGCCGCGACGGAGCGGTACGGCAGTTGAAGGAGTTCAGATGCGACGTGGCATAACGGCCACCGCCCTGGTCGCGGCCCTGGCGCTCGCGGCGACCGCCTGCGGCAGCGGCGACGAGACCGGCGGCAGCAAGAGCTCGGGTGAGCTCTCCGGCACCGTGACCTGGTGGGACACCTCGAGCGTCGGCAGCGAGGACAAGGTCTTCAAGAAGCTGGCCGAAGGCTTCGAGAAGAAGCACCCGAAGGTCAAGGTCAAGTACGTCAGCGTCCCCTTCGGTGACGCGCAGAACAAGTTCAAGAACGCGGCCCAGGCCGGCAGCTCCGCGCCTGACGTGATCCGCTCCGAGGTCGCCTGGACGCCGGACTTCGCCTCCCTCGGCTACCTGGCTCCGCTGGACGGCACCGCCGCCCTGAAGAACCAGGACGACTTCCTGCCGCAGGCCGTCGCGTCCACCAAGTTCGAGGACAAGACCTACGCCGTCCCGCAGGTCATCGACTCCATGGGCATCTTCTACAACAAGAAGCTGATGGAGAAGGCGGGCGTCGAGCCGCCCACCAACCTGGACGAGCTGAAGGCCTCCGCCAAGAAGATCAAGGACAAGACCGGCAAGACCGGTCTCTACCTGCGCGGCGACGACCCGTACTTCTTCCTCTCCTTCCTCTACGGCGAGGGCGGCGACCTGGTCGACGCCGAGTCCAAGACCGTCACCGTGGACAAGCCCGAGGGCGTCAAGGCGTTCAAGGCGGTCAAGGCCCTGGTCGAGGACGGCACCGCGAAGACGGATGCCTCGGACGGCTGGGAGAACATGATGCAGGCGTTCAAGAACGGCGACGTCGCGATGATGATCAACGGCCCCTGGGCCGTCGCCGACACGCTGACCGGCAAGGAGTTCACGGACAAGGACAACCTGGGCATCGCCACGGTCCCGGCCGGCTCGGCCGCCCACGGCGCTCCGCAGGGCGGTCACAACCTCGCCGTCTACGCCGGTTCGAAGAACCTGGAAGCCTCCTACGCCTTCGTCGAGTACATGACGTCCGTGGAGTCCCAGGCCACCACCGCCGGTGAGCTGAACCTCCTGCCGACGCGCACCTCCGCGTACGCCAAGAAGGAAGCCGTCAACAGCGAGATCGTCGGCTTCTTCAAGCCGGTCGTCGAGACCGCCGTCGAGCGCCCCTGGATCCCCGAGGGCGGCAGCCTCTTCGCCCCGCTCGGCATCGAGTACACCAAGGTCCTCACCGGCCAGACCACGCCGGAGAAGGCCGCCAAGGCCACCGGCGACGAGTACCGCAAGCTCCTGAAGGACTGGAAGTAACAGGAAGGTTGGCCGACTGATGGCTGTCCACACCAGCCAGTCGGTGGTGAAGGCCGCGGGCGATGACGTCGCCCGCGGCCGGAGCCGCGGTACTGGCACCCCACCACCGGCCGCCGGCCGTATCCGGCGCGGTCTGTCGACCCACTGGTACGCCTGGACCATGGTCGCCCCGGTCGTCGTCGTGATCAGCGTGATCATCGGCTACCCGCTGCTGCGCGGGATCTACCTGTCGATGACCGACGCCGACGAGCGCAACGTCGCACGCACCATCGGCGTCAACGAACTGCCCGCCACCTACAAGTTCGTCGGTGCCGACAACTACATCGACGCGCTGACCGGTTCGCAGTTCCTCGGCACGCTCGGCTGGACGCTGGTGTGGACGGTCTCCTGCGTGAGCATCACGTTCGCGCTCGGCATGGGCCTCGCCAACATCCTCAACCGCCGTATCGCCGGCCGCTCCGCCTACCGCATGGCCCTGATCCTGCCCTGGGCCATCCCCGGCTTCGTCTCGGTCTTCGCCTGGCGCTTCCTCTACAACGAGGAGCGCGGACTGCTCAACAAGATCCTCGGCGGCGCCGGCATCGACGGCGTCCCGTGGCTGAACGACCCGACCTGGGCCAAGTTCGCGGTCATCGCCGTCAACGTCTGGCTCGGCATCCCGTTCATGATGGTCGCCCTGCTCGGCGGGTTGCAGTCCATCCCCTCGGAGCAGTACGAGGCCGCCGAGATGGACGGGGCCACCGCCTGGCAGCGGTTCCGCCACATCACGCTGCCCGGCCTGCGCCCGGTGTCCACCACGGTGATCCTGCTCTCCACCATCTGGACCTTCAACATGTTCCCGGTGATCTTCCTGCTCACCCGCGGCGGACCCGGTGAAGCCACCCAGATCCTCGTCACCCAGGCGTACAAGTTCTCCTTCGAGATCAGCCCGCGCGACTTCGCGCAGTCCTCCACCTGGGGTGTGCTGATCCTCGTACTCCTGATGCTCTTCGCCGTGGTCTACCGGCGAGTCCTGCGCACCCAGGGAGACAACTGGTGAGCACCGTCACCTCCGCCACCGACGCCCCCGCCCGTCACGCCGTGCGCAAGGTCCGGCTCCGCGGCGAGCGCTCCCGGCTCGCCTCCGTCGCGCTGCACCTCACCCTGATCATCGCCTCGGTGATCGCCGTCTTCCCGGTGCTGTGGGTCCTGCTGACCTCGCTCAAGCCCGCCAAGTACGCGACCACCACGGACTTCTTCCGCGAGACGACGTTCGTCAACTACACGAACCTGATCCGCGACACCGAGTTCCTCAACTGGTTCGCCAACTCCGCGATCATCGCCGGGCTCTCCACCGTCATCGGTGTCTTCGTCGCCGCCACCACGGGCTACGCCGTCAGCCGCTTCCGCTTTCCCGGCAAGCGCGGGCTGATGTGGACGCTGCTGATCACCCAGATGTTCCCGGTCGCCGTCCTCATCGTGCCGATCTACAACATCATGGCCAACCTGGGCCTGCTCAACCAGCCCGCGGGTCTCGTCATCACCTACCTCACCATCTCGGTGCCGTTCTGCGCCTGGATGATGAAGGGCTTCTTCGACACCATTCCGCGCGAGATCGACGAGTCGGGCGAGGTCGACGGCCTCACCCCGTTCGGCACCTTCTGGCGCCTCATCCTGCCGCTGGCCAAGCCGGGCCTGGCGGTCACCGCGTTCTACTCCTTCATCACGGCCTGGGGCGAAGTGGCGTACGCCTCCGCCTTCCTGGTCGGTGACGAGAACCTGACGCTCGCCGGCGGACTCCAGAAGTTCGTCAACCAGTACGGCGCCCAGTGGGGCCCCATGACGGCGGCCTCCGTGCTCATCGCCATCCCGGCCGCCCTGGTGTTCCTGTTCGCGCAGAAGCACCTGGTCACCGGCATGTCCGCCGGAGCGGTCAAGGGCTGAGAGACCCTCCTGGACGCCAGCACCCGCACGCACCACCGCATTCGTCACGGCGGCGCCGGAAACCCCGACCCGGCCACCGGCGCCGCTCCCCACCCAGACACCCCAGGGACGACATGACCCAGCACCTCGCTGCCCCCTCCACCGGCACGTCCGACGACGCCCCGGGCCACCGCACCGGCTGGTGGCAGGACGCGGTGATCTACCAGGTCTATCCACGGAGCTTCGCCGACGGCAACGGCGACGGCATGGGCGACCTCGCCGGCGTCACCGCCCGCCTGCCCTACCTGCGGGACCTCGGTGTCGACGCGGTGTGGCTCTCCCCCTTCTACGCGTCCCCGCAGGCCGACGCCGGGTACGACGTCGCCGACTACCGGGCCATCGACCCGATGTTCGGCACCCTGCTGGACGCCGACGCCCTGATCCGCGAGGCGCACGGCCTGGGCCTGCGCATCATCGTCGACCTGGTCCCCAACCACTCCTCCGACCAGCACGAGTGGTTCAAGCGCGCCCTGGCCGAGGGCCCCGGCTCCGCCCTGCGCGAGCGCTACCACTTCCGCCCTGGCAAGGGCACCGACGGCGAACTCCCGCCCAACGACTGGGAGTCCATCTTCGGCGGCCCCGCCTGGACCCGTACGGTCAACCCGGACGGCACTCCCGGCGACTGGTACCTCCACCTCTTCGCCCCCGAGCAGCCCGACTTCAACTGGGAGCACCCGGCCGTCGCCGACGAGTTCCGCTCCATCCTGCGCTTCTGGCTCGACATGGGCGTCGACGGCTTCCGGGTCGACGTCGCCCACGGCCTCGTCAAGGCGGAGGGCCTGCCCGACCTCGGCGCCCACGACCAGCTCAAGCTGCTCGGCAACGACGTCATGCCCTTCTTCGACCAGGACGGCGTGCACGCGATCTACCGCAGCTGGCGCACCATCCTCGACGAATACCCCGGCGAGCGGATCGCCGTCGCCGAGGCGTGGACCCCCACCGTCGAGCGCACCGCCAACTACGTGCGCCCCGACGAGATGCACCAGGCCTTCAACTTCCAGTACCTCGGGACCGCCTGGGACGCCGCGGAGCTCCGCGAGGTCATCGACCTCTCGCTCGACGCGATGCGCCCGGTCGGCGCCCCCACCACCTGGGTGCTGTCCAACCACGACGTCACCCGGCACGCCACCCGCTTCGCCAACCCGGCGGGCCTGGGCACCCAGATCCGTACCCCCGGCGACCGCGAACTCGGCCTGCGCCGGGCCCGCGCCGCCACCCTCCTGATGCTCGCCCTGCCCGGCTCCGCCTACGTCTACCAGGGCGAGGAGCTCGGCCTGCCCGACGTCACCGACCTGCCCGACGAGGCCCGCCAGGACCCCTCGTTCTTCCGCGCCGAGGGCCAGGACGGCTTCCGCGACGGCTGCCGCGTCCCGATCCCGTGGACCCGCGAGGGTACGTCGTACGGGTTCGGCGAAGGCGGCAGCTGGCTCCCGCAGCCCGTCGGCTGGGGCGAGCTCTCCGTGGAGGCGCAGACCGGCGTGGAGGGCTCCACGCTGGAGCTGTACCGGGCCGCGCTCGCCGCCCGCCGCGAGCACCCGGGCCTCGGCGCGGGCACGGACGTGGAGTGGCTGGACGGCCCCGAGGGCGTCCTCCTCCTCGCCCGCCCCGGCTTCGTGTGCACCGTCAACACCACCGGCGCACCGGTCCGTATCACCGCCCGCGGCCGGGTTCTGCTCGCCAGCTCCCCGGTCACCGTGGACGGCGCCGAGGCCGTACTTCCCGCCGACAGCACGGTGTGGTGGACGGTGTGACACTGCCCGCACCCAGGACCACGGCCGCGCCCCGGCTCTCCGACATCGCCGGCCAGGCGGCGGTCAGCGAGGCGACGGTCAGCCGGGTCCTGAACGGGAAGCAGGGCGTCGCGGACACCACGCGTCAGCGGGTGCTCGCGGCGCTCGACATCCTGGGCTACGAGCGGCCCGTACGGCTGCGGCAGCGCAGCGCCGGACTGATCGGACTGGTGACGCCCGAACTCACCAACCCGATCTTCCCGGCGTTCGCGCAGTCCGTCGAGCAGGTGCTGGCCGGGCACGGGTACACGCCCGTGCTCTGCACCCAGCTCCCGGGCGGCGCGACCGAGGACGAGCTGGTCGAGCAGCTCGTGGAGCGGGGCGTCGGCGGCATCGTCTTCCTCTCCGGGCTGCACGCCGACACCTCGGCCGACCCGGCACGGTACGCCGCGCTCACCGAGCGCGGTGTGCCGTTCGTCCTGATCAACGGCTACAACGAGCGCATCAGCGCCCCCTTCGTCTCGCCCGATGACAACGCTGCCGTACGCATGGCCGTGGGCCACCTCGCCGACCTCGGCCACCGCCGGATCGGCCTGGCCATCGGCCCGCAGCGGTACGTGCCGTCGCGGCGCAAGAGGGACGGGTTCGTGGAAGCGGCCATCTCGCTGCTCGGCATGGACCGGGCGGAGGCCGAAGGGCTCGTCTGCTCCACCCTGTTCAGCGTCGAGGGCGGCCAGGTGGCGGCGGGCGCCCTGCTGGACGCGGGGTGCACCGGCATCGTCTGCGGCAGTGACCTGATGGCCCTGGGCGTCGTCCGCGCCGCCCGTGGGAGAGGAATCGACGTACCGCGTGACGTCTCGGTCGTGGGCTTCGACGACTCGCAGCTCATCGCGTTCACCGACCCACCGCTGACGACCGTGCGCCAGCCCGTGCAGGCGATGGCGGCGGCCGCGGTGGGCGCGCTGCTGGAGGAGATCGGCGGAAGCCCGGTGCAGCGCACCGAGTACGTCTTCCAGCCGGAGCTGGTCGTACGGGGTTCGACCGCGGCGGTGCGAGCGGGGGGCTGACGAGGCCCGGAAGACACGTACAGGAGAGGCACCAGGAGTCGGCCCAGGAAGGGCCGGCGGGGAGTTCTTGCGACTCCGGGTGCCTCTCCTTGTCGTGACCGGCCCGGCCGGCCGGGCGCGTGGAGTCCGGGCACCGCGAGGCGGCACCTGGAACCCTCGGCCGACCGGACCGGAGTCAGATGAAACGTAACAGGCCCGCAATATCTTGCGAAAGGTCTTGCAGCAAGAAATCGCGAAGAAAAATGGCTTGTTTCGTGGATGTGAGCGGGGCGTGTCCAAAGGGTTGACCGGTGCCTGGCGGCCTCGTACGGTCTGGTCCGCGGCAAGGTTTGCATTCTTGCAGCAAGAACCTTCAGGAGCCTTGAGGGCATGGCGCGTTGCCGGCTGAGGCTGCACCGTCACCCGCGTTTCCCCCACCCCCGCAGGAGGAAAGACATGGCACGCAGACCGCTGTCTGCCGCGCTCGCCCTCGTGGCCGGCGCCGCTGCCGCCCTTGTCATCCCCACCGGATTCGGCACCGCGTCCCCCGCGCAGGCCGCCGCTCCGGGCGACAAGGACGTCACCGCCGTGCTGTTCGAGTGGAAGTTCGCCTCCATAGCCAAGGCCTGCACGGACACTCTCGGTCCGGCGGGCTACGGCTACGTCCAGGTCTCGCCGCCTCAGGAGCACATCCAGGGCGGTCAGTGGTGGACGTCGTACCAGCCCGTCAGCTACAAGATCGCCGGTCGCCTCGGAGACCGGGCCGCCTTCTCCGCCATGGTCAACACGTGTCACTCGGCGGGCGTCAAGGTCGTCGCGGACACCGTCATCAACCACATGGCGGCCGGCAGCGGCACCGGCACCGGCGGCTCCTCGTACACCAAGTACGACTACCCGGGGCTCTACTCGGTCAACGACCTGAACCACTGCCAGTCCCCGATCACCAACTACAACGACCGCGCCAACGTCCAGAACTGCGAACTGGTCGGCCTCGCCGACCTGGACACCGGCGAGGACCACGTACGCGGAAAGATCGCCGGCTACCTCAACGACCTGCTCTCCCTCGGTGTCGACGGCTTCCGGATCGACGCGGCCAAGCACATCCCCGCCGCCGACCTCGCCAACATCAAGTCCCGGCTGACCAACCCGAACGTCTACTGGAAGCAGGAGGCGATCTACGGAGCCGGTGAGGCCGTCTCGCCCTCCGAGTACCTCGGCACCGGGGACGTCCAGGAGTTCCGGTACGCCCGTAGCCTCAAGCAGGTCTTCCTCAACGAGAACCTCGCCAACCTGAAGAACTTCGGCGAGAGCTGGGGCTTCATGGAGTCCGGCAAGTCCGCCGTCTTCGTCGACAACCACGACACGGAGCGCAACGGCGAGACCCTCAACTACAAGAACGGCTCCGCCTACACGCTCGCCAACGTCTTCCTGCTGGCCTGGCCCTACGGCTCCCCGGACGTCCACTCCGGCTACGAGTTCAGCAACTACGACGCCGGGCCCCCCAACGGCGGCCAGGTGAACGCCTGCTACGCCGACGGCTGGAAGTGCCAGCACGACTGGCGCGAGGTCTCCTCCATGGTCGGCCTCCGCAACGCCGCACGCGGCCAGGCCGTCACCAACTGGTGGGACAACGGCGGCGACCAGATCGCCTTCGGCCGGGGCACCAAGGCGTACGTGGCCATCAACCACGAGGGTTCCTCGCTCACCCGGACCTTCCAGACCTCGCTGCCGGCCGGGGACTACTGCGACGTGCAGTCCGGCCGCGGAGTGAGCGTCAACGGTTCCGGCCAGTTCACCGCCACGCTCGGCGCCGGTACGGCCGTGGCCCTGCACGCGAATGCCCGTACGTGCTCCGGCGGCGGCGGTCCGACCCCGAGCCCCGACCCCGGCAACGGCCAGTCCGGCGCCTCCTTCGGCGTCAACGCCACCACCCAGCTGGGCCAGAACATCTACGTCACCGGTGACCAGGCCGCCCTCGGCAACTGGAACCCGGCGAACGCCCTGAAGCTCGACCCGGCCACCTACCCCGTCTGGAAGCTGGACGTGAGCCTGCCCGCCGGGACGTCCTTCGCGTACAAGTACGTCCGCAAGGACGCCAACGGCAACGTCACCTGGGAGAGCGGCGCCAACCGCACCGCCACGGTCCCGACCTCCGGAAAGGTCACGCTGACCGCCGACGTCTGGCGCAGCTGACCCGTATCTCCCCGTGGGCCGGAGGCGCGCTGCCTCCGGCCCACGGTCAACCCTCCTGACACCAGCCGAGGAGCACCCTCACGTGTCCCGAACCACCCTCAGACGAGGGGTCGTCGCCGCGCTCTGCGTGGCGCTGCTGCCCGTCGTCCCGGCGGCCACCGCCGCCGCGTCGCCCAGACCACCCGCACCGCCCTCCGACGCCAAGCTGGCCAAGGAGCCGGCCCGGCACGACCTCACGCGTGAGCAGTTCTACTTCGTGCTGCCGGACCGGTTCGCCAACGGCAGCACCGCCAACGACCGCGGCGGGCTGAAGGGCTCACGCCTGGAGCACGGCTTCGACCCCACCGACAAGGGGTTCTACCAGGGCGGCGACCTCAAGGGCCTCACCCAGAAGCTCGACTACATCAAGGGCCTCGGCACCACCGCGATCTGGCTCGCCCCGATCTTCAAGAACCGGCCCGTCCAGGGCACCGGCAAGGACGCCTCGGCCGGCTACCACGGCTACTGGATCACCGACTTCACCCAGGTCGACCCGCACTTCGGCTCCAACGCCGACCTGGAGAAGCTGATCGACAAGGCCCACGCCAAGGGCATGAAGGTCTTCTTCGACGTCATCACCAACCACACCGCCGACACCGTCGACTACGCGGAGAAGGCCTACGGCTACAAGCCCAAGGGCGCCTTCCCCTACCTCGACAAGGACGGCCGCCCCTTCGACGACCGGGACGGCATCGAGAAGGTGGACGAGGACTCCTTCCCGTACATCCCCGTGCAGACGCCGGACACCGGCAGGAAGGTCCCGTCCTGGCTCGACGACCCCACGATGTACCACAACCGGGGCGACTCGACCTGGGCCGGCGAGTCCAACGAGTACGGAGACTTCTCCGGCCTCGACGACCTGTGGACCGAGCGTCCCGAGGTCGTGAAGGGCATGCAGAAGATCTACGAGAAGTGGGTCCGCGACTTCGACATCGACGGGTTCCGCATCGACACCGTCAAACACGTCGACCTGGACTTCTGGACCCAGTGGGCCACCGCGCTGGACGCCTACGCGGCCAAGCGGGGCCGGGACGACTTCTTCATGTTCGGGGAGGTCTACTCCGCCGACCCGGCGATCACCTCGCCGTACGTCACGCGGGGCCGCCTGGACTCGACGCTGGACTTCCCCTTCCAGGAGGCCGCCCGGCAGTTCGCCTCCCAGGGCGCCCCGGCCGACCGGCTCGCCTCGGTGTACGGCAACGACTACCGCTACACCACGGACAAGGCCAACGCCTACGAGCAGGTCACCTTCCTCGGCAACCACGACATGGGCCGCATCGGGACCTTCCTCAAGCAGGACAACCCCAAGGCCGATGACGCCGAGCTCCTCAAGCGGGCCCGCCTCGCCAACGAGCTGATGTTCCTCGGCCGTGGCAACCCGGTGATCTACTACGGCGACGAGCAGGGCTTCACCGGCGCGGGCGGCGACAAGGACTCCCGCCAGACCCTCTTCGCCTCGAAGACCGCCGACTACCTGGACGACGACCAGCTCGGCACCGACCGCACCCATGCCTCGGACGCGTACGACACCGAGCACCCGGTCTACCGCTCCATCGCCCGGCTCGCCAAGCTCACCAAGGAGCACCCGGCCCTGCGGGACGGGGTGCAGAGTGAGCTGGTCGTCGAAGGGGCAGCCGGCTCGGTGTACGCCACCTCGCGCATCGACGCCGAGCGGCCCAACGAGTACCTCGTCGCCTCCAACAACGCGGCCACCCCGAAGAAGGTCCAGCTGACCACCGAGTCGGCCGGGGTCGACTTCCGGACGCTGTACGGCGGTTCCGGCGCGGTCCGCAGCGGTGCGGACAAGAGGGTCACCGTCACCGTGCCCGCCCTCTCCAGCATCGTGCTGCGGGCGGAGAAGCCGCTGGGCCACCCGGCCGCCAAGCCCGCGATCGTCCTGAAGGCCCCGGCCGCCGGCGCCACCGGCACCGTCGAGATCACCGCCGACGTGGACGGCGGCCGGCTCAACCGGGTCGTGTTCGCCGCCCAGGTGGGCAACGGCGAGTGGCAGACGCTCGGTTCGGCCGATCACGCCCCGTACAAGGTCACCCAGTACCTCGACGGAACCGTGAAGGCCGGAACACCTTTGCGCTACAAGGCCGTTGTCGTCGACCGGGCGGGCCACACATCCAGCGCTCTCGCCGCCACCACCGCCGGGCAGACCCCGCCGACGCCGAAGCCCGTCGCCGTCGAGCGCGACCGGGCCGTGGTCCACTACCAGCGCGCCGACGGCGACTACGAGGGCTGGCAGCTCACGTCCGGTGACAAGACCGCCGAGTTCATCGGGCGGGACGCGTACGGTGCGTTCGCCTGGATCGACCTGGAGGAGGGCGCGAGCTCGGTCCCTTACACCGTCGAGAAGAACGGCACGGCCGATGGTCCGCAGCGCACCATCGACCTCGGCGTGACCGGGCAGGTCTGGATCGAGCAGGGCAAGGACGAGCAGGCGGTCGAAGCGCCCGAGGCGCCGCCGCAGGACACGGCGAAGGCGGTCCTCAACTACCACCGCCCCGACGGCGATTACGACGGCTGGGGGCTGCACACCTGGACCGGCGCCAAGGAGCCCACCGACTGGGCCAAGCCGCTGATGCCGGTCAGGAAGGACGCGTACGGGGTCACCTTCGAGGTGCCGCTCGTCGACGGGGCCACCTCGCTCAGCTACATCCTGCACAAGGGGGACGAGAAGGACCTCCCCAGCGACCAGTCCCTCGACCTCGCGACGTACGGCCACGAGGTCTGGATGCTCGGCGGCAAACCCGGCTACCTCCTCCCGCAGGTCGGCGGGGGCGCGGCCCCTGACCTCACCAAGGCCGAGGCGCAGTGGATCGACGCGAACACCGTCGTCTGGAAGGTGAAGACGACCGACGCCACCAGCCAGCAGCTCGTGTACGCGAAGAAGGGCGGCATCTCGGTCGTGGACGGGGCGCTCTCCGACGAGGGCCAGTGGCTGCGGCTCGGTGCGGGCGCGCTCAGTGACGCGCAGAAGGCCAGGTTCCCGCACCTGAAGGACTATCCGGCCTTCACCGTCGACCCCCGCGACCGGGACCGCGTCGCCGAGTCCCTGCGCGGACAGCTCATCGCGACCCAGCGCGCGGCCAACGGCGCACTGCTCGCGGCCACCGGCGTACAGACGGCGGGCATCCTGGACGACCTGTACGGGACGAAGGCCGCCTCCGCGTCGCTCGGTCCGGTCTTCCGCGGCGCCACGCCCACGCTCTCCGTCTGGGCCCCGACCGCCCAGGCCGTCGCCCTCGAACTCGACGGCCGTACGCATGCGATGAAGCGCGACGACCGCACCGGCGTCTGGTCGGTCACCGGAAGCAAGGGCTGGCGGGGCAAGCCCTACCGGTACGCCGTCACCGTCTGGGCGCCCACCGTCCAGAAGCTGGTCACCAACAAGGTCACCGACCCCTACTCCACCGCCCTGACCGCCGACTCCGCCCGCAGCCTCGTCGTCGACCTCACCGACCCGAAGCTGGCGCCGCGCGGCTGGTCCGGCCTGAAGAAGCCCGCCGCCACCCCGCTGCGGGACGCCCAGATCCAGGAGCTCCACGTCCGGGACTTCTCGATCACGGACCGCACGGCGGAGCACCCGGGTGAGTACCTGGCCTTCACCGACACCCGCTCCAAGGGCATGCGGCACCTGAAGAAGCTCGCCGACTCCGGCACCAGCTACATCCACCTGCTGCCCGTCTTCGACATCGGGACCGTCCCGGAGAAGAAGAAGGACCAGGCCGAGCCCGCCTGCGACCTGCACGTCTACGCCCCCGACTCCGAGGAGCAGCAGGCCTGCGTCTCCAAGGCCGCCGCCAAGGACGGCTTCAACTGGGGCTACGACCCCTTCCACTACACCGTCCCCGAGGGCTCGTACGCCTCCGATCCCGACGGCACCAAGCGCACCGTCGAGTTCCGGCAGATGGTCCAGGGCCTCAACCAGGCCGGGCTGCGCACGGTCATGGACGTCGTCTACAACCACACCGTCGCCTCAGGCCAGGACGACAAGTCCGTCCTCGACCGGATCGTGCCGGGCTACTACCAGCGGCTCCTGGAGGACGGCACCGTCGCCACCTCCACCTGCTGCGCCAACACCGCTCCCGAGAACACCATGATGGGCAAGCTGGTCGTCGACTCGATCGTCACCTGGGCGAAGGAGTACAAGGTCGACGGCTTCCGCTTCGACCTGATGGGCCACCATCCCAAGGAGAACGTCCTCGCGGTCCGCGAGGCGCTCGACGCGCTCACGCTCGCCAAGGACGGCGTCGACGGGAAGAAGATCATCCTGTACGGGGAGGGCTGGAACTTCGGCGAGATCGCGGATGACGCCCGCTTCGTCCAGGCCACCCAGAAGAACATGGCCGGCACCGGCATCGCGACCTTCTCCGACCGGGCCCGTGACGCCGTGCGCGGCGGCGGCCCCTTCGACGAGGACCCCGGCGTCCAGGGTTTCGCCACCGGTCTCTACACCGACCCCAATTCCTCCCCCGCCAACGGCACCCGCGCCGAACAGAAGGCCCGGCTGCTGCACTACCAGGACCTGATCAAGGTCGGGCTCTCCGGCAACCTCGCCGACTACACCTTCACCGACACCTCCGGCCGTACGGTCAAGGGTTCGGACGTCGACTACAACGGGGCGCCCGCCGGATACGCGGCCGTCCCCGGCGACGCGCTGGCCTACTCCGACGCCCACGACAACGAGACGCTCTTCGACACCCTCGCCTTCAAGCTCCCGGCAGGCACCACGGCCGAGAGCCGGGCCAGGGCCCAGGTGGTGGCCATGGCCGCCTCCGTCCTGTCGCAGGGCCCCTCGCTCTCCCAGGCGGGAACCGACCTGCTGCGCTCCAAGTCGCTGGACCGCAACTCCTACGACAGCGGCGACTGGTTCAACGCCCTGCACTGGGACTGCCGCGACGGCAACGGCTTCGGCCGGGGACTGCCGCCCGCCGCCGACAACCAGGACAAGTGGTCGCACGCGAAGCCGCTGCTGACGGCCTCCGCCACGATCGCCCCCGACTGCGCCCAGATCGACGGGGCCTCGGCCGCCTACCGCGACCTGCTCACCATCCGCAGCACCGAGAAGGAGTTCTCGCTCTCCACCGCCGGTCAGGTGCAGTCCGCCCTGTCCTTCCCGCTCTCCGGCAAGGACGAGACCCCCGGCGTGATCACCATGCGCCTGGGCAAGCTCGCCGTCGTCCTCAACGCCACCCCGGACACCGCCACCCAGCGGCTCGCCGCACCGGCGGGGAAGAC
Source organism: Streptomyces sp. CB00316 (assembly GCF_001905595.1). GTDB lineage: Bacteria > Actinomycetota > Actinomycetes > Streptomycetales > Streptomycetaceae > Streptomyces. Next base: position 860,719 of record NZ_LIXI01000001.1, read on the forward strand.
GTACGCCCTGCACCCGGTCCAGGCCAGGGGTGCGGATCTTACGGTCAAACGAGCCAGGTACGACGGGAAATCAGCCAGTTTCACCGTACCGGGACGCACGGCGGCGGTCTTCGTCCTGCGCTGACACCCATCGGCACTACGGTGACGGCAGACGTCGGCGATGGAGCCGCGACAGCCGTCCTGGTCCACCACCGGGCCGGTCCCGCCTCCCTCCGCCGGGAGGCGGGACCGGCCCGGTCCGTGCGGCAGGCGCCCCGCCCCGGGGCGGCCGGCTCACCGGCGCCCTCTGCCCCAGCGTGCCGGACGGTGATGATGACCAAGGTGGGATTCCTTCCCGAGGAGACGAGCAGCTTCGTCGGGAGGCGGGCCGAACTGGCCCGGCTGGAGACCGCGTTGGCCACGCGGCGGATGACCACTCTGATCGGGCCCGGCGGTGTCGGCAAGACCCGGCTCGCCGTCCGGGCCGCCCGCGAGGCCGCCGACCGCTACCCGGACGGCGCATGGTGGGCCGACCTCTCCCCGCTCTACGACGACGCTCTCCTGCTCCCTACCGTCTCCGACGCGGTCGGACTGGCGGACCACACCCTGCGGATGCCCGTCGAGGCGCTCTGCGAATGGCTCAGCGACAAGCGCCTTCTGCTCGTCCTGGACTCCGCCGAACACCTGCGGGCCCCCTGCTCCCACCTGCTGGCCGAGCTGCTCACCACCTCGCCCGGCCTGACCGTCCTGGTCACCAGCAGGCAGCCGCTGGGGACCCGGGGCGAGCACGCCGTGCGGATCCAGCCGCTCCCGGTGGACGGTGCCCCCGACGCGCTCCAGCTCTTCGAGGACCGGCTGCGCGCGGGCGACCCCCGGGCGAGGCTCGACGCGCCGGGCGACCGGGCGGCCGCCGCCGACATCTGCCGCCGGCTCGAAGGCATCCCGCTCGCCATCGAACTGGCCGCCGCGGGCATCGGCCGCCACACCGTGGCCCAGCTCGCCACCCGCATCGGGACCCGCTTCGACGCCCCGGTCGACGCCGAGGGCCTCGCCGCCTCCCGCCTCGACCTCCTCGCCGACGACTCCCTCTGGCCCCGTCGCCACCGCACCCTGCGCGCGACGATCGGGTGGAGCCACGAGCTCTGCACCCCGCTGGAGCGGCTCCTGTGGGCCCGGCTCACCCTGCTGCGTACGGACTTCGACGAGGAGACCGCCCGCGAGGTCTGCACCGGGGGGCCGCTCACCCCGGACGGGGTGGACCGCGCGCTGCAAGGGCTCGTCGCCCAGTCCGTCGTCCAGCGCGACGGCACCCGCTACCGGATGCTCGACACCCTGCGCGAGTACGGCCGTATGTGGCTCGGCGAACTCGGCGAGGAGCGGGCCGCCGCCGACCGGCACGCCGCCAGCTTCCTCGGCCTCGCCCGCCGCGCCCACGACGGCTGGACCGGCCCCGACCAGATCTCCTGGTACCACAAGGTCGCCGACACCCACCTGGACCTCTGCGCGGCCCTGGACCACCTGCTCGCCCACGACGTGGCGGGTGCCCAGGAGATGGCGGGCCGGGTCGGCTTCTTCTGGGCCTGCTGCGGCCATCTGTCGGAGGCCCGCAGCTACGCCCAAAAAACCCTGGACGCGGGCCCGGTGGAGGGCCCGCGCCGGACCCGGCTCCAGTGGGTGCTGGGTGTCGCGGCCCTGCTCCAGGGCGACTTCGCGACCGCCGAGAAGTACGGGGCGCTCTGCACGGCCATCGCGCTGTACGACCACGACGACGAGGGCATGCTCGGCGCCACCTACCTCTCCGGCCTCACCCAGCTGATGAACGGCGAGCCCGCGGCAGCGCTGGAGGCGGCGGAACGGGTGCTGCGGATGACGGAGACGGTCCCTCCGGACGGGGGTCCCGCGGAACAACGGGCCACCGCCCGCGAGTCCGCCGCCCCCGGCCCCGATGGGGACCCCGCCCCCCTCGAGTCCGCCCACCGGCTGCGCTGCCGCCTCATCACCGTCTTCGCGCTCACCGCCCTGGGCCGGCTCGCCGAGTCCGGCCGCGCCGCCGCCGCGCTGCGCCGGTCCTGCGAGCGGGGCGGCGAATACTGGACCCGCTCCTACGCCGACTACCAGCTCGCCCTGATCGCCCTGCTCCAGGGCCGCCCGGAGGCCTCCGCCGCCCACGCCCGGGCCATGCTCGCGGGCAAGCACCGGCTCCGCGACAGCTTCGGCATCGCGCTGGGTCTGGACATCCTGGCCGCCGCCATCGCCGCCCAGGGCGCGGGGGCCCAGGCCGCCCGGGTGTACGGCACCGGGCACGCGTACTGGCGGATGGTCGGCCACCCCCAGCGCGGTACGCCGGAACTGGGCCCGGTCCGCGAGGCCTGCGAGCTCCAGGCCCGGGCGGCGGTGGGCGACGAGGCGTACCAGCGCGCCTTCGAACGGGGCCAGGCGGACAACGCGGAGGTCGGCCTCGCAGCGGCGCTGCAGAGCGGGCTCCGGCTCTGAGGGGCCCGGGGGAGTGATGCGGAGGGACGGAGGCCGTACGTTCACCACCCTCGAAGAGCTGGAGCAGACCGAGACCGACCCGGTCGCCGCCTGTGAGGCGGGCATGCTGACGCACCTGGTCGACGGCCACAGCGAGCTCGTGCCCCTGCTGCTGCGCCTCGTCCGCCCCCGCCCGGAGCGGGGGACGGTGCGGGCGGGGGCGCTGGCGATGGACCGCTACGGCGTGACGCTGCGCCTCGAATACCCGCGCACCCACCGCGACGTACGGCTGCCCTTCCCCAAGCCCGTGACCGACATCGACCAGGCGGGCCCGCAGATCCACGCCCTCCTGGCCGCCGCCCGCCGCGTCCCGCAACTGCCTGCCAGCCTGGGGGCGTTGCCGGCCTAGGGGTTTTCGCGCGGCAGCCGCGGCGCCGGGACGGCCGGTACGGCGGGGGCGAGCGCGGAGAGCCGGCCCAGCAGGTCCCCGAACGGGCCCTCCACCGGCTCCTGGGAGAGCACCCGCAGTACGATGCCCGCCATCTCCTGGTCGTACGCGGCGCTGACGGCGGCGAGCGCGGCGAAGTCGTGCACCAGCTGGACCTCGAGCTCCTGGCGCGGGATCCGCCGCCCGTCCAGCCAGATCAGCGCGGTCGACTCGGCGAGCGAGACCCAGGAGCGGACCACCAACTCCAACCGAGCGGGCGGGTCTTCCACCCCCAGGTGCGTGATGATCTGCTCGTACGCGGCCTGCCGCACCCCGTCGATCATGGCGTTGGCCGTGGACGAACCGACGGCCGGGCCGCCGCGCATCAGCGCCGAGAAGCCGGGACCGTGCTCGTCGACGAAGTCGAAGAACCGCCCCATCACCCGCAACAGCCTTGCCCCCAGGGGCCCTTCGAGCGGCTCCATGAACCGGTCGGCCAGCTCGTCGGCCGCCCGCCGCAGCGCCGCCTCGTACAGGCTCTGCTTCCCCGGGAAGTAGTGGTAGACCAGCGGCCGTGAGATGCCCGCCGCGGCGGCGACCTCGTCGATCGACACATCCTCGGGGGAGCGCCGGCTGAACAAGTCCAGCGCGACGCCGATCAGTTGCTGCCTGCGCTCCTCGACGCCCATCCTGCGCCGTGCCCCGGTCGTCATCCGGACAGCCTAACCGGGGTGCGGCTGTGTGGCTTCTACAGGTCCAGCACCAGCCGCCCGCTCCGGCAGCGCGAGACGCAGATGAGCATCGAGTCGCCGCGCTCGTCGTCGGTCAGCAACTCGTCCCGGTGGTCGATCTCGCCTCCCAGGACGCGCTGTTGGCACGTCCCGCAGAAGCCCTGCTCGCAGGAGTACGAGACATGGGGCAGCTCCTCGCGGACGGCTGCCAGCACCGACTGTCCGGCCGCGACCCGCACGGTCCGGCCGCTGCGGTGCAGCTCCACCTCGAAGGCGCCGGAGCCCGCCGCGTCGGCCGTTGCCGCGGAGAACCGCTCCAGGTGCAGGGTGCAGCCCTCGGGGAGCGCGGCGGTGACGGCGTCCATCAAGGACTCGGGCCCGCAGCAGTAGACGGCTGTGCCCGCGGCGATGCCGGCCAACGCGGCGACGGCGTCCGGGTGCCCTGCCTCGTCCTGGGCGACCACGGCGACCCGGCCCCCCTCGGCACCGAGCTTCTCGATCTCGTCCAGGAACGGCATCGAGGCCCGCGACCGGCCCCCGTACAGCAGTCGCCAGTTCGCCCCCCGCGCGGCCAGCGAGCGCAGCATCGGCAGGATCGGTGTGATCCCGATCCCGCCCGCGACGAAGACATACGCCTCCGCCTCCACCAGCGGGAACCGGTTGCGTGGACCGCGCGCCTCGATCTCCACGCCCTCCTGGAGCCGCTCGTGCACCTCCCGGGACCCGCCCCGCCCGTCCTCCACCAGCCGGGTCGCGACCGTGTACGTACCGGGGGCGTCCGGATCACCGCAGAGCGAGTACTGCCGCACGAGCCCGGAAGGCAGTACGAGGTCGAGGTGGGCGCCCGGCTGCCAGTGCGGCAACGCGGTTCCCTCCAGCCGTAGTTGTACGACCCCCTCGGCGACGGGGACCCGCTCGGTGATCAGCAGCCGCCGAAGGGTCGTCGGCTGCCGATGCGAGTGCCCGGAGACGGGCTTCGTCAGGGCGGGCAGCGGCCACAGCGGGGACCGGGCGATCCGGCGGCGCAACGCCCGCCGGGTGAGCAGGGCGGTACCGGCGACCAGGACGACGGTGCGCGGACGGGGCAGGGCCATGGGTCAGGACGTTCCCGTCGTGCGGGCCTCGGCGGCGAGCGCCGCGGGCGAGTGGGCGAGGTAGTCGACGGCCTGGGCCGTGCTGCCCTCCTGGGAGGGGTGGTACGACCGGCTGAGGTAGCTGGGTACGGACCGCAGGATCGCCCCCGTGCTGGGCAGCGTCCCCTGCTTGCCGCTGGCGTGGAACGCCTTGAACGTGGCCTTGCCGTCCAGCAGGCTCGGGTCGTTCTCCATGAAGAACCGGGTCCCGCGCTGCCAGAGGAAGACCAGCGCCGAGAAGGCCGCCGCCCAGGTCCGCACCCGCCGGCGGTAGCCGCCGTCGACATGCATGAACACCTCGAACGCCACCGACCGGTGCTCCACCTCCTCCGCGCCGTGCCAGCGCAGCAGGTCCAGCATGGTCGGATCGGCGCCCTTGCGGTCCAGCGCCTCGGCGTTGAGGATCCAGTCCCCGAGGAAGGCGGTGTAGGGCTCGATGGCCGCGATCATCGCCATCCGCTCCATCAGCCACCACCGCGACGGCCGCCCCGGCGGCAGCGTCCGGTCCCCGAGCAGCTTCTCGAAGAATTAGTCGACCTGCGCGGTGTACGGGGTCGGGTCCAGGCCCAGCTCCCGCAGACGCGGCAGCACGTCGTCATGGGCCTGCGAGTGCACGGCCTCCTGGCCGATGAACCCGATGACGTCCTCGCGGAGTCGCTCGTCATGGATGTAGGGGAGGATCTGCCGGTACACATGGATGAACCACCGCTCCCCGGCCGGGAGCAGCAGATGGAGCACGTTGATGGTGTGCGTGGTGAACGGGTCGCCCGGCACCCAGTGCAGGGGGGGTCTTCTCCCAGGCGAAGGAGACCTTGCGGGCCTTGAGCGGTGTCCGCTCCGACGCGACCGCCGCTGGCTGCGTGTTAGACATGGTGTCAATGTACTGACGGGTACCCGGGGGGGACCAGAGGCGTGCACGGATTTCCCGTCCCGCCGCGCGTGAGAGCACGGGGCCATGATGGGGGGATGACGACGAACTCGGTCCGTGCCCGCTCGTTCGACGCGGTGGCCGCTTCCTACGCCGCCAGCCGGCCCTCCTACCCGCCCGCCCTGCTGGACGCGATCGAGGAGCTGTCCGGCCGCCCGCTGGCCGGAGCCCGGGTCGCGGACGTCGGGGCCGGCACGGGTATCTCCACCGCCCTGCTGGACGGCCGGGGCGCCCGGGCGGTGGCGGTGGAGCCGGGCGGTGGGATGGCCGCGCAGCTCCGCCGGGGGCTGCCGCACGTGCCCGTGGTCCGGGGTGACGGCAACCGGCTGCCGCTGCGGACCGGATCGCTGGACCTGATCACGTACGCCCAGTCCTGGCACTGGACCGACCCCGCCCGCTCGGTCCCCGAGGCGCGCCGCGTCCTGCGGCCCGGCGGGGCGCTCGCCCTGTGGTGGAACGACCCCGACGCGCGCGTGGCGTGGATCGGGGACCAGAAGCGGCGGGTGCTGGACACCTTCGGCGAGGGGCAGACGGACCAGCACGTGGCGGCGTACGACGCCGACGCCAGGCTCCGGGCCGAGCTCCCCGCCGGGGCCGACTTCCGTACCCGGCAGGTGGAGTGGAGCCGTGAGGTGACGCTCGACGTCCACCTCGCCAACCTCGCCAGCCACTCCATCTTCCTCGTTGCGGACCGGGCGGTGGCCGCGGCGGTCCTGGAGCGGGAACGCGCGCTGCTGGCCGCCGCCTTCCCCGGCGGGACGGTCCGGGAGTCCTATGTGACGAGCCTGGCCGTCGCCCGTACCTGAGACCGGTTTTGGGTGCAGGATGGGCCGATGGCGACAGAACCGGAACGGCGATGCGGAGCCGGCCCCCGGGCCGCGGGCACCCTCCTGGCAGCGCTGCTGCTGCTGAGCGGGTGCGGCGCGGACGGGAAACAGAACGCGGCCGACGGCGCCGGGAACGACCGTCCCTCGGCACCGCCGACCGCGACGGGAACCCTGGAGCAGCTGGCCGAGAGGGCCGGCTGCGAACCCAACGTACAGACCGACGCCCAGGAGCTGCGGCAGGCCAACTGCAAGACCCCGACCGGGCGTTACGTGCTGACCACCTTCGCGACCGACCGCGGCCAGCGCGAGTGGATCAACGAGGCCAAGGACTACGGCGGTTCGTACCTCGTCGGCCGGCGCTGGGTCGCCGTCGGTGACGCGAAGGTGGTCGCGGCGCTGCGCGGCCGGCTCGGGGGGACGGTGGAGACCGCCTCGCCGCACCGCTCGGGGGAGAGCGGTGATGGGGGGAACGAGGGAGGGCACTCCGGTCACCACGGGAGCTGACCGCGCAGGTCGAGGGGGACGGGCGTCACGGGGGCCGGTGCCGGTGCCGAATCACCGGCACCGGCCCCCTCGGCGTCGTATCAGCGGCACCTGCGCCCGTCGTTGATGCACCGCACCATCTTCTTCATCAGCTGCTTGTCGAAGACGTTGATGAAGTCGCCGTGGTCGGTGATCGGCTTGTGCAGCTGCTCGGGGAAGGAGTCGACGGCGAACCCCGGCCCCGGCGGCACGTCGTACACGATCCGCTGGACGAGCTGCGGAACCGCCCGGAACCCGTTCGGGCAACGCCCGTCGGCCTGCGCGAACGCCACATGGGTGCGGTGGTTGGCGCTGTCGGTGTTCTGCCCGTCCCAGCAGTTCTGGAAGGCGAACGTACGGACCACCTGACTGCCCTCGGGGCAGATCGGGTACTTGTCCTTCAGCTGGCGGTCCTCGAAGCCGGTGCAGCTCCAGGAGGCGTTGGCGTTGGCGTCGCCGTTGGTGAACGCCTTGGCGTCCCCGGTGATGATCCGCAGGAAGCGCGGCATGGCCGTGACCCTGCTGACGGGGGAGCCGACGAACTTCAGGGTCACCTGGGACGGCGTCTGGATCTCGCCGACGTTCTGGTCCTTGCCCCCGCCGTCGGCGTCCACGTCGGCCTCGTCCTGCCCGTTCTGCAGGCGCAGTACGGGCCAGTAGTAGGTCGACCGGTCGCCCTGGTTGCGGCAGGTGGTGGCGCCGTTCGCCAGGTCGTCGTCGCCGGCGAAGGCGTCGTTGGCCTGGTTGCCGATGTAATCGTGCATGTGGTGCGCGCCGTTGCTCACGCCGGGCGCGACGATGACGTTGTCCGGGTTGAACTTCCCGTTCTCGTTACGGCCGCAGTCCGTGATGAAGGTGCCGCGGGAGGCGCCGCGGCGCTGTCGGGGGCGCTGGACATTGGGCTGGACGGACTGGATGTCGACAAAATCGGACTGCTCGGGCCCGTTGCCGCCCTGACCGCCCTGACCCTGACCCGGGTCCTGACCGTTGCCCTGGTCATCGCCCTGGCCTTGGTCATCGCCTTGGCCCTGGTCGTCGCCCTGGCCTTGGTTCTGGCCCTGGTCCTGCCCCTGGCCGTCGTCCTGGCCGCCGTCGCCGTTACCGCCAGTGTCGCCGTTACCGCCGTCACCCGTCGCGCCCCCGGGGTTGCCGGAGGCGCTGTCGTCGGCGCGCAGGCTGCACCCGGCGAGACCTTCGATCCCCGCGGGCCGCTCTCCGACGCGGCTGATGGCAATGGCGATGCGGTCGAGACTCGCCGTCCGCTTGTTCCGCAACGGGCCGAGCACGGCGTTCTCGGCGAGCCCGGGATCCCGGGATATCTGCTCCTTCCGGTCGGCGAACTGCCGGTAGGCATCGGTGATCTGGGTATCCATCGCGGCGAGTTCGCGGTCGACCTCGGGGCGGGCCTGCTCGGGCACGTCGGGCAGTTCGTTACCGGCATCGGGGCAGTCGATGGTGGACATCTGGCGGCCCGTGTTCTGGGCCCGGGTGGTGGGCGGCGATCCGGACGGCCCTTCCCCCGCGGAGGCGTAGACATTGACCGCCACCAGCCCGCCCCCGCCCAGGATCAGGGCGGCGGAGGCGGCTATGGCCCGGTTGGCCAGGCTTGAGCGTTTCTTGCGGGACGTACGGGGTGTACGTGCTGTGCGTCGCATGGGACTCCTCTGCTTCGAGGGAGAAGCGTGACGTCCCATACGCGCGGCCCCTGCGCCCTGTTCAGCCCCCCGGCCGATTCGTGCGAAGCTCCAGCCGAAAAGCGGCCCGAATGCCCAACTGCTGTGCACAGGAGGTCAATACGGCAGGATTCGGCGCTCAGCCGTGGTCCAGATAGGCCAGCACCGCCAGCACACGGCGGTTGTCGTCGTCCGAGGGCGGCAGGCCGAGCTTCCCGAAGATGTTCGAGGTGTGCTTGGCGATCGCCCGCTCCGTGATCACCAGCTGGGCGGCGATCGCCGTGTTGGACCGGCCCTGGGCCACCAGCTCCATCACCTCCCGCTCGCGCGGCGTGAGGCCACCCATCGGCTTGTCCTGCGAACGGCGGGACAGGAGCTGGGAGATCACCTGCGGGTCCATCGCCGTGCCGCCCGCCGCCACCCGCCGTACGGCGTCGATGAACTGGTCGGCGTCGAAGACCCGGTCCTTCAGCAGATAGCCGATGCCCCCGTTGCCGTCGGCCAGCAACTCCCGGGCGTACAACTGCTCCACGTGCTGGGAGAGCACCAGCACCGGCAGCCCCGGCCGCGCCCGCCGGGCGGCCAGGGCGCACTGCAGACCCTCGTCCGTGTGGGACGGCGGGAGCCGGACGTCGACGACCGCGATGTCCGGCTCCGAATCGGCCAGGGCCTTGCTCAGTTCGGGCCCGGTCTCCACGGCGGCGGCGATCTCGAACCCGTACGCCTCCAGCATGCGCACCAGTCCGTCGCGCAGCAGGAAGAGGTCTTCGGCTAGGACAACGCGCAAGGCAGCTCCATGGTGACCATGGTGGGGCCGCCCGCAGGGCTGCTGACGGCCAGGACGCCGTCGAATGTACCGAGTCGCCGTTCGATTCCGCTCAGTCCGGAGCCTGATCCGATCCGCGCACCGCCCCCGCCGTTGTCCGTCACGGAGATCCGGAGCATCCCGTCGCCGTGGTGCAGGTCCACCCAGATCCGGTCGCCGCCGGCGTGCTTCACCGCATTGGTCAGGGCCTCGCTCACCGCGAAGTACGCCGCCGACTCCACCGACGCCTCCGCCCGCCCCGGCAGCTCAACCGTCACCTCCGTGGCCACCGGCAGCCGTAGGGCCAGCGCCCTGACCGCGTCGCCGAGGCCCCGTTCGGCGAGGACCGGCGGGTGGATGCCCCGGACCAGGTCACGCAGCTCGGTCAGCGCCTCCGCCGAGGACTCCCGGGCCGTCGCCAGCAGCTTCTTCGCCTGCGCCGGATCCTTCTCGATGAGCGCCTCGATCGTGCCCAGGTTCATTCCCATCGCGACCAGCCGCGCCTGTGCCCCGTCGTGCAGGTCCCGCTCGATGCGCCGCAGCTCGGAAGCGGCGGTGTCCACCGCCTCGTGCCGCGTCTCGGTGAGCCGGTCCACCCGCTGCGCCAGTGTCTGCTCGGGCGTCGGCGCCAGCAGGGTGCGGGCCAGCAGGAAGTGCGCCCGCAGCACCGGCTCGGCGGCCCGCAGGCCGAGGTGGAAGAGCGCGATGCCGAGCGCCAGGGCGACCAGCCCCGTGAGCTGGCTGCTCACCGGCACGAACCCGTACCAGTACGGGTCGTCCTGGAAGACCCGCCACAGCCCCGCCGCCAGCACCACCGACTCGATCGGGTAGATCATCAGCCCCGCGGCCACCACGGCCAGCACGGTCCCGGCCGTCATGTCCACCAGCAGCCACTGGAGGTCCCGCCAGGTCGCCGGGTCCTTCAGCAGCAGCGTGGTCCGCTCCACCTGCCCGGTGACGCCCCTGCGCAGATCCGGCGGGAACGGGCGGTACGGCACCGGTATCCGTACGCCGCACCAGTCGGCCGCCCACAACCGCCGCTGGTTGGCGTGTCGCCGCACCGCCTCCAGTACGACCGGGGTGGTGAAGACCCCGATGCCCAGCAGGATGAAGGTGATCGAGAGCACCGCGAGGACGGACAGGGTCATGGAGACCGCCAGTCCGTAGACCGACAGGACCAGTCCTCGTCCCGCCGCCAGCATCGGCTGCCGTATCCGTGTCGCGCGTGCGTTCATCGTGATCCCTCTCCTCTCACGGGGCCCGAGCCGGCCCCCGTCGTGCCGCAAGTCTCGCCCCCGCCCGCCCCGGAGCGGCAGCCGGTACGCCACCCACCCGGAGGTGTAGCCAGCACCACCCCAGGACCTTGTGCCGGCCCCTCGCGAACGGGGGGTCGACGGCTGGGGCGGGCGGGCCCCGGTCCCTGGATTCGAAGCGTTCCGACGCACGGACTTCGCCACCGGCACGGTCGAGAAACGGTCCTGCTGGTGTGACCCGCAGGGACGGCCCCGGGCCACGGCAGGAGACCGTGGCCCGGGGCCGCCGAGAGTGCAACGGACCGATCAGGGCGTGTACTTGTACCCCACCCGGCGGACCGTCTGGATCGAACGCCGGTGCTCCGCACCGAGCTTGCGGCGCAGCCGGGCGACATGGACGTCGACGGTGCGCCCGTCGCCCACGTGCCCGTACCCCCACACCGTCGTCACCAGCTGGTCGCGGGTGTGCACCCGGTGCGGGTGCGCCACCAGGTGGGCCAGCAGCTCGAACTCCAGGTACGTGAGGTCGAGGGTGACCCCGTCGACGGAGGCCGTACGCCGCGTCGAGTCGATCCGGACCGGCCCCGGCGACGCCGCCTCCTCGGCCGGCTCCGGCGCCGGCTGCTGGTCGGCCGGCACGAGCACCAGGTAACCGATCATCGGCGGCCGGCCCGGCAGGGCGGGAAGCGCGTGCTGGGGGGCGGGCAGCCAGGTCGCGCCCGGCGGCAGGAAGTGGGCCACATCGGAGAGCCGGGCGACCTCGTCACGGTCGACGGCGCGCAGACGGTGCCCGTCGGGCGAGAGGGAGCGGGCGGTGGGGTCGGCCGCAGCGGGCGCCGGCGATGCCGCGGCGACAGCGGAAGCGGCGGAGAGAGTACGGGTGTTCGCCATGGAGGGTCAGCTCTTTCGCGCGAGGAGTCGTCGAGGACGGACTTGGTCGTGCGCGCGGACCGAAGGCCGGGGTGAGCGGCTTCAGAGGGCCTGCGCGTTCCACGCGCGGCAACACACCCGGTCGAAATCATGGTGCTGACGGGAAGGCCAGAACGGCTCAAGGTCGCCGCGACCCGACGCGATGTACTGGAAGCCGACCATGGCTCCATTGAAGCAGACACTGCGGCAATGCGTCAGAATCCTCTCACCCGTCGATACGGCCTCTCGGCGTTACCTTCCTCACCTGCGCTCCATCGCGCTCACATTTCCTTCCGCACGTGTCGAACGAGTGGGGAACGCACGGGGAAGGGGCCCGCCGGTGAACCGGCGGGCCCCTGGGATATCCGTGGCGTCGGGATCAGGCCTGGTCGGCCTTCTCCAGCGCGGTGCAGCAGGTGTCGACGATGAGCCGCGTGACGACGTACGGGTCGACGTTGGCGTTGGGACGGCGGTCCTCGATGTACCCCTTCTGGTCCTGCTCGACCTGCCAGGGGATACGGACCGAGGCGCCGCGGTTGGAGACGCCGTAGCTGTACTCGTTCCACGGGGCGGTCTCGTGCAGACCGGTGAGCCGGTCGTCGATGCCCGCGCCGTAGTTCTTCACGTGGTCCAGCGGCTTGGAGCCCTCACCCAGCGACTCGCACGCGGTGATGATCGCCTCGTAGCCCTCGCGCATGGCCTTGGTGGAGAAGTTGGTGTGCGCGCCCGCGCCGTTCCAGTCGCCCTTGACCGGCTTCGGGTCCAGCGTAGCGGAGACGTTGAAGTCCTCGGCGGTGCGGTAGAGCAGCCAACGGGCCACCCACAGCTGGTCGGAGACCTCCAGCGGGGAGAGCGGGCCCACCTGGAACTCCCACTGACCCGGCATGACCTCGGCGTTGATGCCGGAGATCCCGAGCCCGGCGGCCAGGCAGTTGTCGAGGTGCTTCTCCACGATCTCGCGGCCGAAGATCTCGTCCGCGCCGACCCCGCAGTAGTAGCCGCCCTGCGCGGCCGGGAAGCCGCCCTCGGGGAAGCCGAGCGGCCGGTGGCCGTCGAAGAAGGTGTACTCCTGCTCGATGCCGAAGATCGGGGCCTGGCCCGCGAACTGCTCGGCGACCGGACGGAGCGCGGCCCGGGTGTTGGACTCGTGCGGCGTCATGTCGATGTTGAAGACCTCGCACAGCACGAGGAGGTCGTCGCCGCCGCGGATCGGGTCCGGACAGGTGAAGACGGGCTTCAGCACCCGGTCGGAGGCGTGGCCCTCGGCCTGGTTGGTGCTGGAACCGTCGAACCCCCAGATCGGAAGATCCGCCACCTCGCCCGACGGCGTGCCGTCCATGATCTTCGTCTTGGAGCGAAGCTTGGCGGTCGGCTCGGTGCCGTCTATCCAGATGTACTCAGCCTTGAACGTCACGGACGCCATCCTTTGCGGGTGCAGCGGTCTATGCCGCGCAGCTTGACAAGGTGCGGTTTCCCGTCCGTTGCCCGAGTGTGAACCCCGTGTTACCGAGGTTTCCTGCGATAGAGGGGCGCCTCGCAGGGACTCGTCATACGTTGCCCTTGAGGAGTTCCGAGAACCCGGCGGCACGGATCCGCCGCACCCCTCCCCGTACAGGTCCTCCACCAGCGAGGCGTGCAGCAGCCGGTAGTCCTCCGGGTGCGGCACCACGAACGCGGCGGCGAGCGCGTCGGAGACCACCCGCTGCTCCAGGGTGCGCAGCCGCTCCAGCCGGGTCATCCGGGGCGCGGCCCGCTTCAGGGACGCCTCCCGCTTCATCCCGTGCCGGGCCGCGAACCCCTCCACGACGGTGAACGGCAGCTCGGCCACGGCCCCCTGCTCGTAGTGCGCGCGCCGCCATGCGTCCAGCAGGGGGTACTCGTAACGCGGCAGCTTCCCCGGCCGGAACAGGAACGCCCCGACCTCCGCCGCCCCGGCCCCCTCGGCGCGGCGCAGATGGATGTGGCGGGCAGCGGTCTTCACCCCGCTCCGGTACTTCACCGCGTGTGCCCCGGATCCGGCCGGGCCGCCAGCCAGTCGCGCATGATCGCCCGGGTACGCCGGTTGTTGATCCCGGCCCGGCGCACCTCGCCGAAGAGGCGGTAGACCCGCTGCGGAGCCAGCAGCGCCAGCCGCGCGGCGATCAGCCGGCCCTCGGTGCGCCGCTCCTGGGCGCCCACCTCACCCGCGGTCTCCAGGAGGCCGAGCACGATGCGGGCGGCATTGTGGTCGTTGATGTCGAGGGCGAGAGAAGCGGCGTACACACGGCGGTAATTGACCCGGACGTAGGTGTGCAGGAAGTCCAGTGACAGTTGCTGGTCGACGGCGCCCGAACGGAACTCGCGCTGTCCGGTCGCGGTGATCGCCGCATTCGCGAAGAGCAGGACGTCTTAGGCGGCGACGAGATCGGCAAGGGTCTCGGGCGGCGTGTTCATGGACTTCCCCCGGTGAGGACTGCGGATGCCGGCCGGGGAATGGAGGCGCGAACAACGAAATCATCGCTTCACAGGCACGGCCCGGCAGTCGCAGCCGAAGTCCCGCGGCCGGCCCGGGAAACGTATCCCTGCCCGCCTGTTCTTCGCCACCGCATTCGGGTGGCACCTCACCGTTGCGGCACACCGGGCACACTGACTCCCATGAAGACACCCGCCGAGACCACCAGCACCACCAGCACCACCACCCCCACCGCACCCCTGCGCATCGGCCTCCTCGGCACGGGCCCCTGGGCGCGCAACACCCAGGCCCCCGCGCTCGCCGCCCACCCCGGCGTCGAGCTGAGCGGGGTGTGGGGCCGCCGGGCCGAGGCGGCGGAGGCCCTCGCGACTGCCCACGGGGCCAGGGCGTACACCGGTGAGGCGGGGATCGACGCGCTGCTGGAGGCGAGCGACGCGGTGGCCTTCGCGCTGCCGCCGGACATCCAGGCGCCGCTCGCGGTCCGGGCGGCGGAGGCGGGCTGCCACCTCCTGATGGACAAGCCGGTCGCCACGACGGTCGAGGGGGCCCGCACGGTCGCGGAGGCGGCGGCGAAGGCGGAGGTGGCCTCGGTGGTCTTCTGCACGCTCCGCTTCGCGCCCGAGACCGCCGCGTGGATCGCCGAACAGGCGGCGCTGGACGGCTGGTTCACCGCCCGCGCCCAGTGGCTCGGCTCGCTCTACGCCGAGGGTTCGGCCAGCGAGTACGCCGACTCGCCCTGGCGACGCGAGAAGGGCGGCCTGTGGGACGTCGGCCCGCACGCGCTCTCGGTGCTGATCCCGGTGCTGGGGGACGTCGAGCACCTGACCGCCGCCCGCGGCCCCGCCGACACCACCCACCTGATCCTGCGCCACACCTCCGGAGCCTCCAGCACGGTGACCCTCGGCCTGAGCGCCCCGCCGGCCGCGGCGGGCATGGACATCGAGCTGCGGGGCGAGCACGGCACGGTCTCGATCCCGGGCTGGGACGGCGCGGAGGCGGCGTTCCGAGGAGCGGTGGACGCGCTGGCCGAGGCGGTACGTACGGGGGTGCCGCACGCCTGCGACGCCCGCTTCGGCCTCCGTCTCACGGAGTTGCTGGCACAGGCGGAGAGCCGGGCGGGCCGGTAACAGGTCGGCTCACCCCGGCGGCGGGAGGGCCCGGCACAGGGCCTCCAGCGCCTCCGGGTAGGCGTGTTCGGCAGGCGTGGCGTAGCCCACGACGAGCCCGTCCCGCTCACCGTCCGCCTGTTCCGCCCCCGGGTGCCGGTAGTCGTCGAGCCCCTCCACCGCGAGCCCCTGCCAGGCCGCCGCCCGCACCACCGACCGCTCGGTGCCGGGCGGCAGCTCCACCACCGCGTGCAGCCCCGCCGCGATCCCGGTGACCCGGACGTGCGGCGCCCGCTGCTCCAAGGCCGCCACCAACTGGTCCCGGCGCCGCCGGTGGCGCTGCCGCATCCGGCGTACATGACGGTCGTACGCGCCCGAGTCGACGAAGTCCGCGAGCGTCAGCTGCTCGGTCGCGCTGGAGAACTGCTCGCGCTCGCCCTTCACCGCGACGACGGGCGCCACCAGCCGCTCCGGCAGCACCATCCAGCCGATCCGCAGGGCGGGGGAGAGGCTCTTGCTCACCGACCCCAGCAGCACCACATGCTCGGGGTCGAGCCCTTGGACGGCTCCCACGGGCTGCCGGTCGTAGCGGAACTCCCCGTCGTAGTCGTCCTCCACGACGAGCCCGCCCGTGGACCGTGCCCAGTCGACGACCGCCGCCCGCCGCGCGGGACGCAGCGGCCCGCCGGTGGGGAACTGATGGGCGGGCGTGAGGAGGACGGCCCGGTCGCGGCGGGTCAGTTCACCGACCCGGGCCCCGTCCCGGTCGACGCCCACCGGCCGGGTGCCGACGCCGTGCGAGGCGAGCAGCCCGCGGTGGAACGGCAGCCCGTACGCCTCCGCCGCCCACGGGCCGCCCACCACCTCCGCCAGCAGCCGCAGCCCGTGCGCGGCGCCCGAACAGAGGACGATGCGCTCCGGCGAGGTCCGCACCCCGCGTACCCGGGCCAGATAGCCGGCCAGCGCCCGCCGCAGCTCGGGCCGCCCGTGCGGATCACCGGGCCCGAACGCGTCGTTGGGGGCCGTGGAGAGCGCCCGCCGCGCGGAGGCCAGCCAGGCGGTGCGCGGGAAGGCGGCGGGGTCCGGCTGCCCCTGGACCAGGTCGTGGACGGGGCGGGAGGGGCGCTCCGGGGTGCGGGGGCGGTGGGCCGGCGTGACGGGCGCGGCCCGCTCGGCGACCCGGGTGCCCGAGCCCTGGCGGGCGGCGAGCCAGCCCTCCGCGACGAGCTCCGCGTAGGCGTCGGCGACGGTGTTACGGGCGATGCCGAGGTCGGCGGCGAGGGAACGGTAGGGCGGCAGCCGGGTGCCGGGGATGAGCCGACCGCTGCGGACGGCCTCGCGGAGGGCGCTCATCAGGACGGCCCGGCGGTTCCCCGTACCGGAGAGCTCCAGCGGCAGATCACTGCCCAGGATCTCCGCGGAATTGACCCATGATCCAGCCATCAGAATGAACCCCGCAACCGGTCGCCTGTGCCCCTAGATTCGTACCCATGACGACGACGGAGATCAAGCCGAACGACCGCACCGCCACCCCCGCCCCCACCGCTCGGCTCAATTTCGCGAAGGCCGCCCCGAAGGTGTTCCGCGCCGTGATCGGCTTGGACGCGGCGGCCCGCGAGGGCCTGGACCCGACGCTGGTCGAACTGGTCCAGATCCGCTCCTCGCACCTGAACCGCTGTGCGTACTGCCTCCACATGCACACCACGGACGCGCGGAAGGCGGGGGGAGAGCGAGGAGCGGCTGCACATGGTGGCGGTCTGGCAGGAGGCGCCCCACTTCTTCACGGAGCGGGAGCAGGCCGCCCTGGCCCTGACCGACGCGGTCACCCGGCTCGCGGACGCCGGGGTCCCGGACACGGTCTACGGCCAGGCGGCCGCCCACTTCGACGACGAGGAGCTGGCCCAGCTCCTGGCCCTGATCCTCACGATCAACACCTGGAACCGCATCGCCCTCGCCACGGCGAAGCGCGCGGGCGCGGACGAACGCTGAGTCCCCCTGCCGGCTACCGGCGCCCCAGTGCGTCCCGCACGGCTTCCTCACTCCGGCCCACCACGGCGGTCCCGTCGTCGGCCGTGATGATCGGCCGCTGGATCAGCTTGGGGTGCTCGGACAGAGCGGTGACCCACCGCTCCCGCGAACCGGCGTCCCGCGGCCACTCCTTGAGCCCGAGCTCCTTGGCCGCCGCGTCTTGCGTCCGCGTGATGTCCCACGGCTCAAGGCCCAGCCGGTCCAGGACGGCCCGGATCTCCTCGGGTGAGGGTACGTCCTCCAGGTAGCGCCGGACGGTGTAGTCGGCCCCCTCCGCGTCGAGGAGGGTGAGCGCGCCGCGACACTTGGAACAGGCCGGATTGATCCAGATCTCCATGGGGCCAAGGTTACGCGAGGGACTGCCGAAAACGCCTCTGGCCAGGGGTGATTGTCAGTGGGGGGCAGTAAAATAGAGGGAGTTCGTGAGGGTTCCACCACCCTGCCAGGAGGATGCCGATGGCCGTTGCCGCAGTCACGACCGAGCCGCTCGACCGACAGCTCCCGATGCCCTTCCACCCGCCGCTGCCCGCCCCGCCGACGAAGAAGCGGCTGCCCGCGGGCCGCCCCCGCGAGTGGTACGTCTCGCACAACCGCCGCCTCAAGGCCATGCGCCTGGCGATCGCCCTGCTCGACAGCGGGGTCTACCAGCCGGCCAGCGCCGGAAACCACAAGATACGGACCACCGCCGAGCGTCTGGGCATGCACCCGCCGTCCGACACCACGTGCCGCATGGTCCGCGCCCTGATCCGCTACGGCCGCTGACGCCACCTTCCGCTGACGATCGGTGCCCCTGGTCCGAACGGTCCGGGGGCACCGGCACGCTCCGCCGCGTACCACCTGGTCATCGAGACCCGCTTCGAGCACGCCTTCGTCGGCGCGGTGTCGGTGGGCGAGACGGACCCCAGGGCCGGCCGCTTCCGTACGGGCATCGAAGTCACCCGCGAACACCGCCGCCGGGGATACGCGGCCGAGGCCACCGAACTGGTCCTCACCTACATGTTCGCCGAACAGCGCAGCCACAAGTGCGAGGTGGAGGTCTACGCCTTCAACGACGCCTTCCTCGCCCTCTACCGCAGACTCGGCTTCGTGGAGGAGGGCCGCCTGCGCCAGCACGAGTTCTTCGCGGGCGCCTACCAGGACGTGGTCCTGCTGGGCATCACGGCGGACGAGTGCTGGGCGGGCCGGGCGCGGCCTTCGCTGCGCTGAGGCGCTGAGGACGAGTCGGCTTCCGATCCCCCGGGGCCTGGAATCAGCCGAAGTGATCTGCTGGCCGAGGCTGAGTGAGGGCAGGTCGATGGCGCGAGGATCCGGTCCGTCTGCTCCCGCACGACATCATCCCCGCCTCGGCACCCGAGGACATGCTTCCCGTCCATCAGGAGGCCCGGTCCCACCTGGACCGGGGCCCAGCGCGGCCGACAGCACGAGCGAGGGCCGCCACTCCCGGAAGGAGGTGGCGGCCCTCGGTGCCTCAGGCATCAGGCGCAGGTGGGTACGCCCCGCGGCTCAGATGTCGAAGTACAGCTCGAACTCGTGCGGGTGCGGGCGCAGCTGGATCGGGGCGATCTCGTGCGTGCGCTTGTAGTCGATCCACGTCTCGATCAGGTCCGACGTGAAGACGCCGCCCGCCTGGAGGTACTCGTTGTCCGCCTCCAGGGCCTCGAGCACCGCCGGGAGGGACGTCGGGACCTGCTGGACGTTGGCGTGCTCCTCGGGAGCCAGCTCGTAGAGGTCCTTGTCGATCGGCTCGGCCGGCTCGATCTTGTTCTTGACGCCGTCCAGGCCCGCCATGAGCAGCGCGGAGAACGCGAGGTACGGGTTGGAGGACGGGTCCGGGGCGCGGAACTCGACGCGCTTGGCCTTCGGGTTCGAGCCGGTGATCGGGATGCGCATCGCGGCGGAGCGGTTGCGCTGCGAGTACACCATGTTGACCGGGGCCTCGAAGCCGGGGACCAGGCGGTGGTACGAGTTCACCGTCGGGTTGGTGAACGCCAGCAGCGACGGGGCGTGCTTCAGGATGCCGCCGATGTAGTAGCGCGCCATGTCCGACAGGCCCGCGTAACCCTGCTCGTCGTAGAAGAGCGGCGTACCGCCCTGCCACAGCGACTGGTGGACGTGCATGCCCGAACCGTTGTCGCCGAAGATCGGCTTCGGCATGAAGGTCGCGGTCTTGCCGTTGCGCCAGGCGACGTTCTTCACGATGTACTTGAAGAGCATCAGGTCGTCGGCCGCGGCGAGCAGCGTGTTGAACTTGTAGTTGATCTCGGCCTGGCCGGCGGTGCCGACCTCGTGGTGCTGGCGCTCGACCTGGAGGCCGTTCTTGTCCAGCTCCAGGGAGATCTCGGCACGCAGGTCGGCGAAGTGGTCCACCGGCGGGACCGGGAAGTAGCCGCCCTTGTAGCGGACCTTGTAGCCGCGGTTGTTCTCCTCCGACCCGGTGTTCCAGGCGCCGGCCTCGGAGTCGATGTGGTAGAAGCTCTCGTTCGCCGACGTCTGGAAGCGGACGTTGTCGAAGACGTAGAACTCGGCCTCCGGGCCGAAGTACGCGGTGTCCGCGAAGCCGGTCGAGGCGAGGTACGCCTCGGCCTTCTTGGCGATGTTGCGCGGGTCGCGGCTGTACTGCTCACCCGTGATCGGGTCGTGGATGAAGAAGTTGATGTTGACGGTCTTGTCGCGGCGGAAGGGGTCCACCCGAGCCGTCGACAGGTCGGCGCGCAGCGCCATGTCCGACTCGTGGATCGCCTGGAAACCGCGGATCGACGAGCCGTCGAAGGCGAGTTCCTCGGCCGGGTCGAAGGTCGCTGCCGGGATCGTGAAGTGCTGCATCACCCCGGGCAGGTCGCAGAACCGGACATCGATGAACTTGACGTCGTTGTCCGCCACGTACTTCTGCACTTCGTCGGCGTTCTGGAACATCCAACTCCTCCTACTCCCGACCCGGGAGGGACGGGGTTGTAGCTCGTGGTGCGGCCAGTGCGGTGGCACACGCTGGACCCGACCATAGGCAGGCGTGATTTCTCAAGCATGACCCATTTGTTTCGCCCAAGTTAACCGGGGCGAGGGTGAGCGGCATCTCAGCGGCTGTCTCCGCGCGGCTTTTTCCGTGCCCCGCCCGGCCGGGCCCAAACCTGGGCGCAGTACCGTGGGCGGGTGGACAACAGGCAAGCAATCGGATCGTGGCTCTCGGGGCCCCGCGCGGCCGCGGAAGAGATGGGTGCCGACTTCGGCTACCGCGGCAAGCGGCTCGGGCTGCCCGAGGAGGGGCCGGGGGCCATCGCCCCGCTCGGCCGCCGTTTCGGGGCCGTCTTCATCGACTGGTCGATCTGCATGGTGATCGCATACGGGCTGCTCGCTCGCGGTGACCAGCAGGCGGCGGGGAACTGGGCGCTCGGCGTCTTCCTCCTCATGAGCGCCCTCACCGTCGGCACCATCGGCTGCACCCCCGGCAAGCGCCTTCTGGGGCTGCGCGTGGTCTCCGAGGACGGCGGCCGCCTCGGCTTCGGTCGCGTCCTCGTCCGGACCGTCCTGCTTCTGCTCGTCATTCCCGCCCTCGTCTGGGACCGCGACGGGCGCGGCCTCCACGACCGCCTCGGCCGCGCCGTACAGGTCCGGATGTAGCCCACCCGTACACACCCGATGACAGACCCGATGCAGCCCCACCCCTGCACACCCGCAGAAACGCAGCGGCCCCGGACCATTCCTCGGTCCGGGGCCGTCCTGTGTACGTCGCGCCTGGCGCTCAGCGCATCTTTCCGCCGCGCGGCATCCGCATGCCCTTGGGCATCGGGCCCTTCGGCAGCGGCATGTTGCTCATCAGGTCGCCCATCGCACGCAGCCGGTCGTTGGTGGTGGTCACCTGCGGGCCGGTCAGGACGCGGGGAAGCTTCAGCATCTTCGTGCGGACCTTCTTCAGGGGCACCTGGCCCTCGCCGTTGCCGACGATGATGTCGTGGACCGGGACGTCCACCACGATGCGGGCCATCTTCTTCTTCTCGGCCGCCAGGAGGCCCTTCACCCGGTTCGGGTTGCCCTCGGCGACCAGGACGATGCCGGCCTTGCCGACGGAGCGGTGCACGACGTCCTGGCTGCGGTTCATCGCCACGGCGGGGGTCGTGGTCCAGCCGCGTCCGATCCGGTCCAGGACGGCGGCCGCCGCACCGGGCTGGCCCTCCATCTGCCCGAAGGCCGCTCGCTCGGCCCGTCGTCCGAAGATGATCGCCATCGCGAGGACGGCCAGGACGAAGCCCAGGATGCCCAGGTAGACCGGGTGACCGATCACGAAGCCGATGCCGAGGAGGACACCGAACGTGGCGATTCCCACGCCCGCGACGATGAACCCGATCTTGCTGTCGGACCGCCTGGTCATCTTGTAGGTCAAGGCGATCTGCTTGAGCCGCCCTGCGTTCTCGGCGCTGTCCGCGCCTTCAGTTTTTGCCTTCCTCGCCATGAAAAGAAGTTTACGTGGCGTGGAAGCGACCTAGGAACGGTGGTCGGCCACCGCGTCCGGTACGTACGGGGACTCCACCCGGTCCTTGGCCCGGCGGCGGTCCTCCAGGACGGCCGTCCAGGCGTTGCGGCGAGCGGTGCGCTGGCCGCTGCTCAGCAGCAGCGACTCGACGGCGCGCAGGGCGGTGGTGACGGACGGAAGGGCGTGGGCGCGGACCGGTGCGGCCTGCATGGTGTTCCCCCTCGGAGTGGATGCGCCACCCGGGCGCGGACTGAGTACGGGAAGCGGTGACGCGACGGCCGTGGGAGCTGCCGCTGCACGTGCACCTAGGGTCACTGCTTGGTGTTACCAGTGCGTGACCGGTGGGTCAAACACCAATGAACCCTTCATTCCGGCGCCCCGCACGCCGAGGCGGCCCGTACGCGTCCCTCACCTGCGGGGAGCGCACGGGCCCCCTCGGCCGTGCGGTTACTGCTCGGTAGCTCGGGTGAGCGGATTCACACGGCCTGGGCGGTCGGCAGGCTTCCGGTGGCCGCACCGCGGGCCTCCATCGCCTGCTGGAAGAGACGGCCCGCGCGGTACGAGGAACGCACCAGCGGCCCCGACATCACGCCGGAGTAGCCGATCGCGTCGGCCTCGTCCTTCAGCTCCACGAACTCCATCGGCTTCACCCAGCGCTCCACCGGGTGGTGGCGCACGGTGGGCCGCAGGTACTGCGTAATCGTGATGAGCTCGCAACCCGCGTCGTAGAGGTCCTGGAGCGCCTCGCTGACTTCCTCGCGGGTCTCGCCCATGCCGAGGATCAGGTTCGACTTGGTCACCAGGCCGGCCTCGCGGGCCCGCGTGATGACTTCCAGGGACCGCTCGTAGCGGAAGCCGGGGCGGATGCGCTTGAAGATGCGCGGCACCGTCTCCACGTTGTGCGCGAGCACCTCGGGGCGCGAGGAGAAGACCTCGGCGAGCTGCTCGGGCTCGGCGTTGAAGTCGGGGATCAGCAGCTCGACCTTGGTCGCGCCCGCCTCCCGCTCCGCCGTGAGCGTGTGGATCTGGCGGACGGTCTCGGCGTACAGCCAGGCTCCGCCGTCCTCCAGGTCGTCGCGGGCGACGCCGGTGATGGTGGCGTAGTTCAGGTCCATCTTGACGACGGACTCGCCGACCCGGCGGGGCTCGTCACGGTCCAGCGCCTGCGGCTTGCCCGTGTCGATCTGGCAGAAGTCGCAGCGCCGCGTGCACTGGTCGCCGCCGATGAGGAAGGTGGCCTCGCGGTCCTCCCAGCACTCGAAGATGTTGGGGCAGCCCGCCTCCTGGCAGACCGTGTGCAGCCCCTCGCCCTTCACGAGATTCTGCAGCTGCTTGTACTCGGGGCCCATCTTCGCCCGCGTTTTGATCCACTCGGGCTTGCGCTCGATGGGGGTCTGGCTGTTTCGGACCTCCAGGCGCAGCATCTTGCGCCCGTCGGGTGCGACAGCGGACACTCCGGCTCCCCTTTGCTTTCTGCTGCGTGGTTTTCGCATGGGATTCTTCGGCCAACACCAGGGTACGCCCGTAAATCAAACGGCCTTACGCCTGGCCAACCTGCGGCCGCCGGGGCCTGTTCCCCGGCCGGTGGCGGCGGTCGGGGCTACTGACCGGTACTGCCTTCCGGTGATCGCCGGTGCTATGCCGGGGCCGCGGCCTTCGGCTGGTCGATCACGCGGGGCGCGAGCTCCGCGTTCTCCAGGATGTCCCGCAGGTGCTTCTCGGCGACCGGCAGCACCTCCTCGATGGTGATCTCCCGGCCCAGCTCGTTCGAGAGGGACGTCACCCCCGCGTCGCGGATGCCGCAGGGCACGATCCGGTCGAACCAGGTGTTGTCCGGGTTCACGTTGAGCGCGAAGCCGTGCATCGTGACGCCCTTGGCGACCCGGATCCCGATGGCGGCCAGCTTGCGGTCCTCGCGGCGCTGGCCCGCGTTGGACGGGGCGTACTCCGGGCCGTTCAGCCGTGGGTCGAACTCCTCGTCCTGGAGCCTGGGGTCGAAGTCCAGCGAGAGCCCGCCGAGCGTACGACGCTCCTCGACCGGGTCGCCGAGCACCCAGACACCGCTGCGGCCCTCGACCCGTGAGGTCTCCACCCCGAAGTCGGCGGCCGTACGGATCAGCGCGTCCTCCAGGCGGCGGACGTGCGCGACGACGTCCACCGGGCGCGGCAGCTTCTGGATCGGGTAGCCGACGAGCTGCCCCGGGCCGTGCCAGGTGATCTTCCCGCCCCGGTCCACATCGATGACCGGGGTGCCGTCCAGCGGGCGCTCGCTGTCGGCGGTCCGACGGCCCGCCGTGTAGACGGGCGGGTGTTCCAGGAGCAGACAGGTGTCCGGCACCAGGTCCTCGAACCGGGCCGCGTGCACCTCGCGCTGCTTCTGCCAGGCCTCCGTGTACTCGACGGCCTCGTCACCGAAGCCCAGACGGACGAACCGCAGCTCGCTCACGACAGATGCCTCCCTACGTCGGGCGCCGTGTGCCCGAAGGGGTGTCCCCCGGGATGACGGCACCCTGCACTGATCGCGCCCGCATCCACTGTACGACCGTCACCCGGCCGGCCCACCGGCAGGTGGAGGAGGCGCTTCCCGACGTGAAGGGGCTCCGGTCCCTTCTGTCAGCTCTGTCCACAATCCTCACACGATCGGATGAACGTGGAGCAAAGGGTGTCTCCGACCGCCCCGGCGGACGCTAAATTCGCGCCGTTCCCCAGGGGCTGCCCGGCCCCCGAAGGCAGGAGACCGTACAGCTGATGTCGGAACGACCCCCGCAGCGCACGCCCAACCGCCGCCTCGCCTCTCTCATCGCGGAAGCCGGGTTCTCCCACGCGGGCCTCGCCCGCCGGGTAGATCAGCTCGGCCTCGAACACGGACTGGACCTGCGGTACGACAAGACCTCGGTCACCCGCTGGCTGCGGGGACAGCAGCCGCGCGGCACGACCCCCGCCCTGATCGCCGAGGTCTTCACCCGGCGCCTCGGGCGGCGGCTCTCCGCCCAGGACCTCGGCCTCGACGCCTGCGCGCCCGTCTACGCGGGGCTGGAGTTCGCGGCCACCCCCGCCGAGGCCGTCGACATCGTCAGCGGCCTGTGGCGCAAGGACGCGGGGACGCACACCGAGCTGCGCAAGATCGCCTTCACCCCGGCCGGTCTCGTCGTCCCCAGCCGCGACTGGCTGATCGGCCGCGCCGACGACTGGGTGGCCCGCGACGGCGGGGCGGCCCAGCCGCCCGCGCCGCACCGCGGGGCAGGTGCCGGGGCCGCCGGCGCGTCCCCGACACCCGGCGGCCGTACGGAGACGCCGGCCCCGGGCCGTACGGACGGCGGTCTGCGCACCGACCTCCGCGGCGTGCCCCGCCCCGGCGGACCCGTACGCCCGGCGGGCCGGCCCGCCACCGGCCACCCCGTTCCGGCCGGTGGCCAGCCGAAGGCGGACCCGTCCGGGAGGGCCCGGCCAGGAGCGGGGGCGGGGGCCCTGCCCGGCGGACTGCCCGGCTCCGGAGCCTCTTCCGGTACGGAGGCGCTCCCCGCGGTCCCGCGCCAGCGACAGACCGAGCGCGGGCCCGGCCTGCGGGTCGGCAACGGCGACGTAGCGGCGCTGCGCTCGGTCGGCGAGCTCTTCCGCACCCTCGACCACACCTACGGCGGCGGCCACGCCCGCCAGGCCCTAGTGCGGTACCTGGAGCACGAGGCCGAGCCGATGCTCCGCGGAAGTTACGGCGAAGCCACCGGGCGCCGCCTCTTCGCCGCGGTCGCCGACCTCACCCGGCTGGCCGGCTGGACCTCCTTCGACATCGCCGCCCACGGCCTGGCCCAGCGGTACTTCGTCCAGGCCCTGCGGCTCGCCCAGGCCGCCGGGGACCGCGGCTACGGGGCGTACGTCCTGATCACCATGAGCCGCCAGGCCGTCTACCTCGGCCACGGCAGGGAGGCCGTGCAGCTCGCGCGCGTCGCCCAGCAGGGCATCGGCTCCGCCGCCCCGCCCCTCGTCCAGGCCCTGCTGCACTCGGTGGAGGCGCGCGGCCACGGGATCCTCGGCGAGGCGCGGGCCTGCACCGCCGCGCTGACCCGGGCCGAGCACGCCCTGGAGACCGCGCGCCCGGGGGACGAGGCGCCGGCGTGGGCCCGCCCCTTCGGCGAGGCCCAGCTCGCCCACGAGCTCGGCCACTGCCACCGCGACCTCCAGCAGTACCGGGCCGCCGCCCAGCACGCGGAGCGCTCACTCCAGCTGCGCGCCCCGGCGTACGCCCGCAGCCGGCTGTTCTGCCGGGTGGTCCTCGCCTCCGCCCGGCTGGGCCTCGGCGAGCTGGAACAGGCCTGCCTGCTGGGCGCCGAGGCCGCCCAGCAGGCCTCCGAGATGCGCTCGGTCCGGGCCGTCGAGTACGTACGCGCCTTCGAGCGCAGCCTGGAGCCGTACCGGGACGCCGCCCCCGTACGCGGATACCGCGACCGGGTGGCGGCGCTGGGCTGACCCCCGGACGGGCGCCTTCGAACGGGAGTGCCCGCCGCTACGCCGCTTCCGGCAGCCGGGCGCCCCCCGGATGCGCCGGAGCCACTCCCAGGTCCGTCAGGATCGCCTCCGCCGCCCGGCGCCCCGAGTGCAGCGCGCCCTGGACCGAGCTGGTGTCCCGGTGGTCGCCGCACACGTACAGCCCCGCCAGGACCCGCACCGGCCGGCGCGGGTCGTGCGGGGCCTCCATCGCGGGTACGGCCTCCGGGTCGTGGTGGGCGGCCAGCAGCTCCCAGTCGCCCGTCGGCATCCCGTACAGCGCCGCCAGATGCGTCCGTACGGAACGGTCCAGGTCCGGCGGCGGTGTTCCGAGCACCGTCGACGTGACCAGCGCCCGGCCCTCCGGCGCGCGTGAGGGGTCGACCTCGCTCATGACCGCCGTGTACGCCACCGGACCCGACCGGTCCCCGTCCAGCACCAGCGACCTGCCGGTCGGCGGCGGCGCGGGCGCGGTGTGGTGAAGGACCGTCACCGGGCGGAACTCGGGCACGCGCAGACCGGGCAGCAGCTCGGCCGCGGCCCCCGCCCCGGTGGCCAACAAGAGGGAACGGCAACCCAGTTCACCGTGCTCCTTGGTGCGTACGGTGGTGATGTCGGCGGCCGTGACATGCACCCCGGTCCGTACCGTGCCGGGCGGCAGCGCGGCCGCCAGCAGGTCCGGCAGCGTCCCCGAACCGCCCGCCGGGACGCAGAGCCCGCCCCGCGCGTAGTCCCGCAGGGCCAGATCCGCGTACCGGCTCGACGTGGTGAGGCCGGGATCGCCGAGCAGCGCGGAGAGCAGCGGACGCAGGACGCCGTCCACCGTACGGGCCGGCATCTGACCCGCCCTCAGGGCGGCGAGCGCCGTCCGTTCGGGGCGGGCCAGGAGCCGGGCCGTCGGGGTGGCGGCCAGCCGGGAGAGCGCCGCGCCGAGCCGGGCCCGGTCGATCGCCTCGGCCATGGTTGCGGTGTTCCGGAGGGCTGAGCTCCTCGCGCCCAGGCCGCTGAGGGACGCGATCCGCAGGTGGCCCCCGTAGCCGCCCGGCGATGCCTGGGGGGCGCTCGATCGGGCGCGTACGGCTCTGAGTGCGCCCCTCGCGCTCCGTATGTCACCGGTGCGGTGGCGGCGGCCCTCACTGTGCACCAGCACCCCGGGCGCGAACTCCCGCAGCTCCGGGGTGCCGAGCCCCGGGGTGGCGGTCAGCTCCGGCCAGGAGGTGCAGAGCAGGGGGCCGAGCTGGTCGAGACGGAACCCGTCCACCTCCTGGGTGGCCAGCCGACCGCCCACGGTGGAGGCCGCCTCCAGAACACTGACGCCGACTCCGGCGCCGGTCAGCAGATGGGCCGCTGAGAGGCCGGCGATCCCGGCCCCGATGATGATCACGTCCGCGTCGTGTGCCGTGCTGCGCACAAGGCCCTCCCCGAGTCGGTGCGACTGGTGGGGGCTTCTTGCCCCCAACAGGTCCCCGGAATGCCGGAGTTCGCACCGAGGGTAGGAGGATGGCTGATAGTGGGTCAGACGCGCGTGGCCGGGTGCACCGGGGCACGGGGTCGCACACCTGGCCGCCCCGTGAGCGTGCCGCTCAACGCAGCGCCGCCCGGATCGCCGCGTCGATGCCGGGGAACGCGAACGAGAAGCCGGAGTCCAGCAGCTGCCCGGGGATCACCCGCTGGCTGCCCAGCACATCGCCCGCGAACTCCCCGAGCGCGACCCGCAGCGCGGGCGCGGGGGCGGTGAACAGGGTCGGTCGGCGCAGCACCCGGCCCATCGCGGCGGTCACCTCGGCGTTGGTGACCGGGTCGGGCCCGGTCAGGTTCACCGGGCCGGACAGCGACTCGGTGTCCACGATGTGGCGCAGGGCGGCGACATGGTCGTGCAGCGCGATGAAGCTCCAGTACTGGCGGCCGTTGCCCATCCGCCCGCCGAGCCCCGCCTTGAACAGGGGGAACAGCCGTCCCCATGCCCCGCCCTCGCGGGCCACCACCAGTCCGGTGCGGGCGTGCACCGTCCGGATGCCCCGTTCCTCGGCAGCGGCCGTCGCCGCCTCCCACTCCTCGCAGACGGAAGGCAGGAAGCCCTCCCCGGGCGGCGCGCTCTCGTCCACGGCGCGGTCTCCCGTATCGCCGTAGTAGCCGATGGCCGAGCTGGAGAGGAGCACCTGCGGCGGGCGGTCGAGCGAGGCGACGGCCTCGGCGATCGCGGCCGTGCCGAGCACCCGGCTGTCGCGGATCTCCCGCTTGTAGTCGTCGGTCCAGCGGTGGTCGCCGACCCCGGCCCCGGCGAGGTGGACGACCGCGTCGCAGCCCACCAGCCCGGCCACGTCCACGTAACCCCGCTGGGGGTCCCACTGCACCTCGTCACCGGACCTGGCGGGCCGTCGCACCAGGCGGGCCACCTCGTGCCCGTCGGCGCGCAGCGAGCGCACGAGCGCCGCTCCGATGAGTCCGGACGATCCAGTGACGGCGATACGGGAGGTCGGCATGGTGCCATCCTGCCCCACGGATCGGGGGAAACACGGCAGCGGATACGGGGGAAAACACCATGGATGGCGAAGAACCCGGCATGGGACAGTGACGTCATGTCCGCAACCACCGCCCCCCGCTCCGTCTCCGTCCGTCCCGCCCTGCCGGCCGACGAGGAAGCCCTCGGTGAGCTCGACCGGTCCACCTGGTCGACGCTGCACGCGGTCGTGCCACGGCCCCGGCCTCCGTACGACCCCTTCTTCGACGAGCGGCACCGGCCCGAGGACTTCCTGGTGGCCGAGGCCGCGACGGAGGCCGGGGCCGAGTCCTCGGCCGGTTCCGGCGGGACGAGCGTCGCCGGGTACATACGCCTGGTCCCGTCCACCCCGCTCGCCTGCAACGCCCATGTGCGGCAGATACAGGGCCTGGCCGTGGCGGCCTGGGCGCGCGGGGCCGGGGTCGGGCGGACCCTGCTGCGCGCCGCGTTCGCCGAGGCCCGGCGTCAGGGGGCCGAGCGGATCACGCTGCGGGTGCTCGGGCACAACACCCCCGCCCGGGCGCTCTACGCCTCCGAGGGCTTCGCCGTGGAAGGGGTGCTGAGCGGGGAGTTCTTCCTGCACGGCCGCTATGTCGACGACGTCCTGATGGGCCGCTCGCTGGCGCCCTGAGCGGTGAGGGTTCAGCGCGGTGCGAAGCGGTCCCAGAGCTCCGGGTAGCGGGCCCCCAGTGCCTCGTCGTCCTCGAAGTCGACCGGGGAGCCCAGCGGCTCGGTGGGCTGGGGCGGCAGGCCCAGATCGGGTGCGACCACGCCTGTGAGCTGCTCGTACGCCTCGTCGGCCGCGTAGCCCAGCTCCTCGCCGTCCCCGTCGATCTCCTCGTCGAACTCCTCCAGCAGCTCCGCCAGGTCGTCCGGGTCGTGCAGCGCGCCCTCGAAGACCTCCCGGCCCTGGCCGATCAGCCAGCACCGGAAGTAGTCGAAGGCGTCGTCGCTCGCCCCGCCGAGCAGTACGGCTGCCGCGCCCCACAGGTCCCAGCGGTAGGCGCGGTTGTAGCGGGCCTCGAAGTGCCGGGCGAAGTCCAGCACGGAATCGGGGTCGAGCTGCACCAGCCGTTCCACGAGCAGGTCGGCCTGCTCCTCGGGGTCGCCCTCGGCGGCCTCGCGGCTGCTGTCGATGATCTCCCAGAATTCCGTCTCGTCCATCACGGGTCCAGCATCCAGCCTGCCGGGACCCCTCGCACGCCCAGACGGCGAAAAGAAGCCTTTCAGCGATATAGATCACTCAGGCGTTCGACCGCCTCGGCGAACCGGCTCCGCAGATCCTCCGGTGCCACGACCTCCAACTCGGGACCCAGCGAAAGGAGCTGGCTGTATGCCACATCCAGTGACTCCACGGGCAGGACGACCGTGCGCCACCCGTCCGGGCCGGCGGGAGGGGCCTCGGAGAGGGCCGTGGCGGCGGCCGCCCGGTCACCGGTGAACGCGAGCTGCCGCGCACCGCTCTCGGACACCCGTACGGTCACCTCGGTACGGAGGAGGGACCGGGCGAACTCGGCGGCCCGGTCGTCCCAGAACGCTGGCAGGTCGAAGGCCTCGTCCCGCTCGAAGCGTTCGTCGGTTGGCTCCACCGAGGTGAACCGGTCGATCCGGTAGACCCGGAAGTCGCCCCCCACCTTGGCGCAGAGGTACCAGACCCCGGCCTTGAGGACGAGGCCGTACGGAGCGAGCTCCCGCGCCACCTCCGTACCGTTGCGTCCGTTCTCGCGGCCGCCGCCCTTGCGGTAGCGGGCGCGCAGCAGGCGGTCGTCCCAGACGGCGTCGGCGACGGCCGGCAGCAGTTCCGGGGGCTCCGGCTCGTGGTACCAGGACGGGGCGTCCAGGTGGAAGCGCTGGGCGGCGGAGGCCGAGGCGTCGCGTACGGAGGGCAGCAGCGCGGCCGACACCTTGAGCCGGGCCGCCGACGCCGCGTCCTCCAGGCCCATCTCGCGCAGCGCGGAGGGCAGGCCGGAGAGGAAGAGCGCCTCCGCCTCGTTGCGGGCGAGGCCGGTCAGCCGGGTGCGGTAGCCGCCGATGAGCCGGTAGCCGCCCGCCCGGCCGCGCTCCGCGTACACCGGGACGCCCGCCTCGGAGAGGGCCTGCGCGTCGCGGGTGACCGTACGCTCCGACACCTCCAGCTCCGCCGCCAGCTCGGCGGCGGTCATGGCGGGGCGGGACTGCAGGAGCAGCACCATCTTGATCAGCCGGGCAGCACGCATGGGCCCATTGTGGCGGCAGCGAAAACCCCCGGCCGCCGGGGCGGACGCGTTGTCGGACGCGCTCGCCCCGGTGGCCGGGGGGCAGGCCGGGCCGGCGGCTCAGAGGCCGTACCGCTCCCGGGCCTCCTTGACCGCCGAGGCCGGGACCTCGTCGCGCTTGACGAGCTGGGCCAGCGACGCCACCACGATCGACTGGGCGTCGACGCCGAAGTGGCGACGGGCCGCCGCGCGGGTGTCGGAGAGACCGAAGCCGTCCGTGCCGAGCGAGGACCAGTCCTGCTCCACCCACTGGCTGATCTGGTCCGGGACCTGGCGCATCCAGTCGCTGACCGCGAGCACCGGGCCCGGCGCACCGGAGAGCGCCTGCGTCACGTACGGGACCCGCACCTCACCGCGGAGCAGCGCCTCGTCGGCCTCCAGCGCGTCGCGGCGCAGCTCGCCCCACGAGGTGGCGGACCAGACGTCGGCCGTGACACCCCAGTCGGCGGCCAGCAGCTCCTGGGCCTCCAGGGCCCAGTGGATCGCCGTACCGGAGGCCAGCAGCTGAAGCCGCGGGGCGTCCGCCTTCGCGGGCGCGCCCTCCTTGAAGCGGTACAGGCCCTTGACGATGCCCTCCTCGACGCCCTCGGGCATCGCGGGCTGGGGCTTCGGCTCGTTGTAGACCGTCAGGTAGTAGAAGACGTCCTCGGCATCGGGGCCGTACATCCGCCGCAGACCGTCCTTGACGATCACCGCGACCTCGTAGGCGAACGCCGGGTCGTAGTTGAGCGAGGCCGGGTTGGTGGCCGCGATCAGGTGCGAGTGGCCGTCCGCGTGCTGGAGGCCCTCACCCGTCAGGGTCGTACGGCCCGCCGTGGCGCCGACGATGAAACCCTTGCCGAGCTGGTCGGCGAGCTGCCACATCTGGTCGCCGGTCCGCTGCCAGCCGAACATCGAGTAGAAGATGTAGAACGGGATCATCGTCTCGCCGTGCGTCGCGTACGACGTGGCGGCGGCGATGAAGTCGGCCATGGCGCCGGCCTCGGTGATCCCCTCGTTGAGGATCTGGCCGTCCTTGGCCTCCTTGTAGTACATCAGCTGGTCACGGTCGACCGGCTCGTACGTCTGGCCCAGGGGCGAGTAGATGCCGGCGGACGGGAACAGGGACTCCATACCGAAGGTACGGGCCTCGTCCGGGACGATCGGCACCCAGCGTCTGCCGGTCTCCTTGTCCCGCATCAGGTCCTTCACCAGGCGGACGAACGCCATGGTGGTGGCCATCTCCTGCTTGCCGGACCCCTTGTACAGGGCCTTGAACGCGCGCTCCTCGGGCTGCGGCAGAGGAGCGGAGGCGTGCATCCGGCGGGCGGGAGCGGGGCCCCCTAGGGCGGCGCGGCGCTCCTGGAGGTAGCGGACCTCGGGGGAGTCGGCGCCCGGGTGGCCGTAGGGGACGAGACCTTCCGCGAAGGCGCTGTCGGGGATCGGGAGGCCGAGCAGCTCGCGCATGCCCTTGAACTCGTCGATCGACAGCTTCTTCATCTGGTGGTTGGCGTTCTTGGACTCGAAGCCCTTGCCGAGCGTGTAGCCCTTGACCGTCTGGGCCAGGATCACGGTCGGCGCGCCCTTGTGCTCCACGGCCGCCTTGTACGCCGCGTACACCTTGCGTGCTTCGTGGCCGCCGCGCGAGGTGTAGAAACACTCGGCGATCTTCGCGTCGCTGAGCAGCTTCGCCAGCTCGGCGAGGGCGGGCTCGGCGCCGAAGAAGTGGTCGCGGATGTAGGCCACGTCGCGCGTCGCGTACGTCTGGAACTGCGCGTCCGGGACCTCCCGCAGGCGGCGCAGCAGCGCGCCCGTGGTGTCCAGCTGGAACAGCTCGTCCCAGGCGTTGCCCCAGAGCGTCTTGACGACGTTCCAGCCGGCCCCGCGGAACTGCGCCTCCAGCTCCTGGACCACGCGGAAGTTGGCGCGGACCGGGCCGTCGAGGCGTTGGAGGTTGCAGTTGATGACGAAGGTCAGGTTGTCGAGCTGCTCGCGGGCCGCGAGGGCGAGGGCGGCGGTCGACTCGGGCTCGTCCATCTCGCCGTCGCCCAGGAAGGCCCAGACGTGCGAGTTGGAGGTGTCCTTGATGGAGCGGTTGGTCAGATAACGGTTGAAGCGCGCCTGGTAGATGGCCGAGAGCGGGCCGAGGCCCATCGACACGGTGGGGAACTCCCACAGCCAGGGCAGCCGCCGCGGGTGCGGGTAGGAGGGCAGGCCCTCGCCACCGGACTCCTGGCGGAAGTTGTCGAGCTGCTGCTCGCTGATCCGGCCGTCGAGGAAGGCGCGGGCGTAGATGCCGGGGGAGGCGTGGCCCTGGATGTACAGCTGGTCGCCGGAGCCGTCCCCCTCCTTGCCGCGGAAGAAGTGGTTGAAGCCGGTCTCGTAGAGCCAGGCCGCCGAGGCGAAGGTGGCGATGTGGCCGCCGACCCCGTACCGGGCGCCCCGGGTCACCATCGCGGCCGCGTTCCAGCGGTTCCACGCCGTGATCTTCGACTCCATCTCCAGGTCGCCGTCGAACGCGGGCTCGGCGGCGGTCGGGATGGAGTTGACGTAATCGGTCTCCAGCAGCTTGGGCAGCGCGAGGCCGGCGCCCTCGGCGTGCTGCAGCGAGCGGCGCATCAGGTACGCGGCGCGGTGCGGGCCGGCGGCCTGGGTGACGGCGTCCAGGGAGGCCGCCCATTCGGCGGTCTCCTCGGGGTCGCGGTCCGGGAGCTGGTCGAGCTCGCTCGGAAGCTTTCCTACGGGGTCGGTCATGATCGCCGCCTTCCGGAGAGGAGGGGGGTGGAGAAGTCCCTGGCTGGCAGGACAGGGCGATGGGGCCGGTGGGCCCGCGGAGTGAACTGTAAGTCGCTGATCGATGATCGATCAAAGGATTGAAGGCAAAACTTCTCGATACGAAGAAAAGTGGCATGGGGTGCCTCGAAACAGGGCACGGAGTGACGCGAAAAAGCGCGCAAAAAGGGCGCTGACCTGCACGGACGAGCAGGTCACGCGCCAGATGATCGGACGGCCGCAAAGGCTTACGCGCGCGGCGCACACCCCAGCACATGGGCCTTCACCAAGGCCCCGATCCGCGGGTCCCCGGCGAGGAACGCGTCGATGAGCGCCTGGTGCTCCTCCGCGTACGACTTCTGCACCGTGCCCAGCCAGCGGATGGAGAGGGCCGTGAACACCTCGATGCCGAGCCCCTCCCAGGTGTGCAGCAGGACCGCGTTCCCGGCGGCCCGGACCATCTCCCGGTGGAAGCCCACCGTGTGCCGCACCTGCGCCTCGCCGTCGGCCAGCCGGTCCGCCTCGTACAGGGCCGCCACATGCGGCTCCAGCGCCGAGCAGTCCTGGCCGAGCAGCGGGGCGGCCAGCTCCGCCGCGATCTGCTCCAGGCCGGCCCGTACCGGGTAGCTCTCCTCCAGGTCGGCCGCGGTGAGGTTGCGGACCCTCACGCCCTTGTTGGGGGCCGACTCGATCAGCCGGAGCGTCTCCAGCTCGCGCAGCGCCTCGCGTACGGGTGTCTGGCTGACCTCCAGCTCGGTGGCGATGCGGCGCTCCACGATCCGCTCACCCGGCTTCCAGCGCCCGCTGACGATCCCCTCCACGATGTGCTCGCGGATCTGTTCGCGCAGCGAGTGGACGACGGGCGGGGTCATGGGGTGCTCCTTCGGGGGCAGACCGGTGCTGCCTACATCATCATGGTGGCGGTAGGCCTCCCGGGCTGTTTAGACAATACGGCGGCGCCCCCGCCCGGAAGGGTTCCGGACGGGGGCGCCGCTGGTGAGGCTGGTTACAGCCGGAGCGTTCAGAGGCCGAGCTCGACCTCGAACTCACCGGCCTCCAGGATCGCCTTGACCGACGTCAGGTAACGGGCGGCGTCCGCGCCGTCCACCAGGCGGTGGTCGTAGGAGAGCGCGAGGTACGTCATGTCGCGCACCGCGATGGTCTCGCCGAGGTCCGGGTGGTCGATGACCACCGGGCGGCGGACCGTGGCGCCGATGCCCAGGATGGCTGCCTGGTTCGGCGGCACGATGACGGTGTCGAACAGCGCACCGCGCGAACCGGTGTTGCTGATGGTGAAGGTGGCACCGGACATGTCGTCCGGCGTCAGGCCGCCACCGCGGGCCTTGCCGGCCAGCTCGGCGGTCTTCTTCGAGATACCGGCGATGTTCAGGTCGCCCGCACCCTTGATGACCGGGGTCATCAGGCCCTTCTCCGCGTCCACGGCGATGCCGATGTTCTCCGCGTCGAAGTACGTGATGGTGCCTTCGCCCTCGTTGATCCGGGCGTTGACGACCGGGTGGGCCTTCAGCGCCTGGGCCGCCGCCTTCACGAAGAACGGCATCGGGGACAGCTTGACGCCCTCACGGGCGGCGAAGGAGGCCTTCGCCTGGTTGCGCAGCTTCATCAGCTTGGTGATGTCGACCTCGACGACCGAGGTCAGCTGGGCCTGCGAGTGCAGCGCCTTCATCATGTTGTCGCCGATGACCTTGCGCATGCGGGTCATCTTGACCGTCTGACCGCGCAGCGGGGAGGCCTCCAGCTTCGGCGCGGCCTTGGCGGCGGCATGGCCTCCTGCAGTCCCAGCGGGTGCCGGAGCGGGGGCGGCGGCCTTGGCGGCCTCCGCGGCGGCGACGACGTCCTGCTTGCGGATACGGCCACCGACGCCGGTGCCCTTGACCGAGCTCAGGTCCACGTTGTTCTCGGACGCGAGCTTGCGGACCAGCGGCGTGACGTACGCGCCGTCGTCACCGGTGGGCGCGGCGGCCGGTGCCGGGGTGGCGGGGGCGGGCTGGGCGGCGGCGGGAGCCGGAGCCGCAGGGGCTGCCGGGGCGGCCGGTGCCGGGGCGGCCGGAGCCGGAGCTGCCGGTGCCGGAGCAGCTGCCGGTGCCGGAGCTGCCGGTGCCGGGACGGGAGCCGCGGGGGCCTCCTGCTTCGGCGCCTCGGCCTTCGGAGCCTCCTCCTGCTTCGGCGCCTCGGTCTTCGGGGCCTCCTGCTTCGGGGCGGCGCCCGGAGCACCGATGACGGCGAGCTTGGCGCCGACCTCGGCGGTCTCGTCCTCGCCGACCACGATCTCCAGCAGCACACCGGCGACCGGGGCGGGGATCTCGGTGTCGACCTTGTCCGTGGAGACCTCGAGCAGCGGCTCGTCCTCCGCGACCTCCTCGCCGACCTCCTTCAGCCAGCGGGTGACGGTGCCCTCGGTGACGCTCTCGCCGAGCGCCGGCAGGGTGACGTCGGTGCCCTCGGCGGACGAACCGCCGGTGGTCGCCTCGGCGGTCGGGGCCTCGGCCGGAGCCTCGGTCTCGGTCGACGGGGCGGTGGGCGCCTCCTCGGCGGCCGGGGCCGGGGTGGCGGCCGGCTCGGTGGACTCGGCCTGGGCCGGAGCCTCGGCCGGGGCGCCTGAGCCGTCGTCGATGACGGCCAGCTCGGCGCCGACCTCGACGGTCTCGTCCTCGGCGACCTTGATGGAGGTCAGAACACCGGACGCGGGGGCCGGGATCTCGGTGTCGACCTTGTCGGTCGAGACC
Source organism: Streptomyces sp. CB00316 (assembly GCF_001905595.1). Lineage (GTDB taxonomy): Bacteria > Actinomycetota > Actinomycetes > Streptomycetales > Streptomycetaceae > Streptomyces. The sequence continues at coordinate 897,164 of NZ_LIXI01000001.1, forward strand.
TCGAGCAACGGCTCGTCGGCCTCGACGCGCTCGCCCTCGGCCTTCAGCCAACGGGTGACAGTGCCCTCGGTGACGCTCTCGCCGAGCGCCGGAAGGGTTACGGAAACCGACATGGTTTCAGTTGCTCCTTACGAAAATGCGGAAGTGGTCGGTCGTCGCGCCCGGGACCGGGGGATCAGTCGTGCGAGTGGAGGGGCTTGCCGGCCAGCGCCAGGTGCGCCTCGCCCATCGCCTCGTTCTGCGTCGGGTGGGCGTGGATGAGCTGGGCGACCTCGGACGGCAGCGCCTCCCAGTTGTAGATCAGCTGGGCTTCGCCGACCTGCTCGCCCATGCGGTCGCCCACCATGTGGACGCCGACCACGGCACCGTCCTTGACCTGGACGAGCTTGATCTCGCCCGCGGTCTTCAGGATCTTGCTCTTGCCGTTGCCCGCGAGGTTGTACTTGAGGGCGACGACCTTGTCCGCGCCGTAGATCTCCTTGGCCTTGGCCTCGGTGATACCCACGGAGGCGACCTCGGGGTGGCAGTACGTCACCTTCGGCACGCCGTCGTAGTCGATCGGCACGGTCTTGAGACCGGCGAGACGCTCCGCCACCAGGATGCCCTCGGCGAAGCCGACGTGGGCGAGCTGGAGCGTGGGCACGAGGTCGCCCACGGCCGAGATCGTCGGAACGTTGGTCTGCATGTACTCGTCGACCAGGACGTAGCCGCGGTCCATCGCGACGCCCTGCTCCTCGTAGCCGAGGCCCTGCGAGACCGGGCCGCGGCCGATCGCGACGAGCAGCAGCTCCGCCTCGAAGGTCTTGCCGTCGGCGAGGGTGACGCGGACGCCGTCCTGCGTGTACTCGGCCTTCTCGAAGAACGTACCGAGGTTGAACTTGATGCCGCGCTTGCGGAACGCGCGCTCAAGAAGCTTCGAGCTGTTCTCGTCCTCGACCGGGACGAGGTGCTTCAGGCCCTCGACGATGGTGATCTCGGTGCCGAAGGACTTCCACGCCGAGGCGAACTCGACGCCGATGACGCCGCCGCCCAGCACGATCGCCGACTTCGGGACGCGGTCCATCTTCAGCGCGTGGTCCGAGGAGATGATCCGGTTGCCGTCGATCTCCAGGCCCGGCAGCGACTTCGGCACGGAGCCGGTCGCCAGCAGCACGTGGCGGCCCTGGACGCGCTGGCCGTTCACGTCCACGGAGGTGGGGGAGGAGAGCTTGCCCTCACCCTCGATGTAGTGGACCTTGCGCGAGGCGATGAGACCCTGGAGACCCTTGTACAGGCCCGAGATCACCTCGTCCTTGTACTTGTTGACGGCCTCCATGTCGATGCCCTCGAAGGTCGCCTTCACGCCGAACTGGGCCGACTCGCGGGCCTGGTCCGCGACCTCGCCCGCGTGCAGCAGCGCCTTCGTGGGGATGCAGCCGTTGTGCAGGCAGGTGCCGCCGACCTTGCCCTTCTCGATCAGGGCGACGTCCAGGCCCAGCTGCGCTCCGCGCAGGGCCGCGGCGTAACCGCCACTGCCACCGCCGAGGATCACTAGGTCGAAAACGGTGCTGGCGTCGTTCGCCACGTCACGTCCTCCATGCATGTGCGCCGTACGCCGGGCCCCGTCGCTGGGGTGTGACCGGCCGGTCGGCTGGTGTTCGGCCGCTTTGTCTTCGGCCCTGTGGTGGGGGCCCTGTCCTGCCGAGAACCCATCTTCGCACTTGTCGACGGTGGGCGGGACGCGGGGCCCTGGTCCGGGACGGATGATCGTCCGTCCCGGAGGGTTACTGCTGCGTAGATACCTACGGATTCCGTCGATGTTCGTCGAGAGCGAAATCCCGTCTCTAGCCTTGCCGCTTTTGAAACGAGTCTTGCCGCTTTCGCTGCGACAACACGTACGGCCCCGGACCTATGCCCGGGGCCGTACACGTCGGGCACTCAGCCCAGGTCGCCGTCGGCGGTGCGCTCGGCGAGGCGCACCAGGGTGCGGACCGCGGAGCCGGTGCCGCCCTTGGGCGTGTAGCCGTAGGGGGCGCCCTCGTGGAAGGCCGGGCCCGCGATGTCAAGGTGCGCCCAGGCGATGCCCTCGCCCACGAACTCCTTGAGGAACAGACCGGCCACCAGGCCACCGCCCATGCGCTCGCCCATGTTGGCGATGTCGGCGGTGGGGGAGTCCATGCCCTTGCGCAGGTCGGCGGGGAGCGGCATCGGCCAGGATGCCTCGCCGACCTCCTCGGCGATCTCGTGGATCGACGTACGGAAGGCGTCGTCGTTGGCCATGATCCCGAAGGTGCGGTTGCCGAGCGCCAGCACCATCGCGCCGGTCAGGGTCGCCACGTCGACGATCGCGTCGGGCTTCTCCTCCGAGGCGCGGGTGAGCGCGTCGCCCAGGACGAGCCGGCCCTCGGCGTCGGTGTTGAGGACCTCGACGGTCTTGCCGCTGTACATGCGCAGCACGTCACCGGGACGGGTGGCGTTGCCGGAGGGCATGTTCTCGGCGAGCGCCAGCCAGCCGGTCACGTTGACCTTCAGGCCGAGGCGGGCGGCCGTGACGACGGCGGCGAACACGGCGGCGGCGCCGCTCATGTCGCACTTCATCGTCTCGTTGTGGCCGGCCGGCTTGAGCGAGATGCCGCCCGAGTCGTAGGTGATGCCCTTGCCGACGAGGGCCAGGGTCTTCGCCGCCTTCGGGTGGGTGTAGGCGAGCTTCACCAGGCGCGGGCCGTTCGCGGAGCCCTGGCCGACGCCGAGGATGCCGCCGAAGCCGCCCTTGACCAGGGCCTTCTCGTCCAGGACCTGGACCTTGATGCCGTGCTCCTTGCCCGCGGCGGTGGCCACGGCGGCGAAGGACTCGGGGTAGAGGTCGTTGGGCGGGGTGTTGATCAGGTCGCGGGCGCGGTTGATCTCCTCGACCAGGGCCGACGCGCGCTCCACGGCCGCCTTGTAGGCCTTGTCGCGCGGCTTGGCGCCGACCAGGACGACCTCGGCGAGCGGGAGCTTCGGGCCGTTGTCATTGGACTTGGCGTCCTTGGGGGCGAGCTTGTTCTCGCCGCCCTGGTAGGCGGTGAAGGCGTAGGCGCCGAGCAGGGCGCCCTCGGCGACGGCCGCGGCGTCCTCGACGGAGCCGGCGGGCAGCGCGAAGCCGGCCTTCTTGAAGCCGGACAGCGCACGGGCGGCGGTACCCGCGGCGCGCCGCAGCGCCTCCGCGTCGTACGCGTCCTCCTTGTCCGGGACCGGACCGAGGCCGACCGCGATGACGACCGGGACCTTGAGGCCGGACGGCGCGGGCAGCTTGGTCAGTTCGCCCTCGGCACCCACGGCCCCCAGGGTCGCGAGAACGGTGGCGAGCTTTCCGTCGAACGCCTTGTCCACGGCCTCGGCGCCCGGTGCGAGGACCAGGTTCCCCGACTTGGATCCAGCGCCCTTCGCGACGCCGACGACGAGTGCGTCGGCGCGCAGCGTCGCCGCACCGGCAGTGCTGAGAGTGAGAGCAGTCACGGTGGTGAAATCTCGCTTCCGTTGAGTTCGAGTTCGGTCGAGGGGTGGGCCGACCGTGCCCGGCGCATCGTAGACGCCTCCGCGATGTGCCGGGATCGAGCCTACGCGCGCCGTTCGCCGGGGGTTACGGCGGCGGGCCGTTCCCGACCGGTAAGGCGGTCGGTTCTGGCCGTACGCGGTCCGGTTCCCGACCGGGCGTGCGGCGCTCAGGGGCCGAGCGCCAGCACCACCAGAGCGGCCGCAGCCGCCGTCTCCGCCACCCCGCCGAACACGTCCCCGGTCACCCCGCCGAACCGCCGCACGCAGCGGCGCAGCAGGAGCTCGGCGGCGGCCAGGGCGCCCAGCACCGCGAGGGCGTGGTGCAGTGCCCCGTACGGGCCGAAGGCCGCGCCCGCCGCCGCGCACAGCGCCACCGTCACCGCCGCCACGACGGCCACCCGCCCCACCGGGACCGTGGCCGCCACCACCGCGCCGAGCCCCTCCGGCCGGGCCGCCGGGACGCCCTGCCGGGACGCCAGGGTGAGCGCGAGCCGGGCGGCGACGGCCGCGACGACGGCCCCGAGCGCGCCGTGCGCCCAGCCCTCCCCGAACAGCTCGAAGAGGACGGCGACCTGGGCCAGCAGGACCAGGAGCAGGGTGATGACACCGAACGGCCCAATGTCCGACTGCTTCATGATCCGCAGCGCGTCCCCGGCCGGTTTCCCGCTGCCGAGGCCGTCCGCCGTGTCGGCGAGGCCGTCCAGATGCAGCCCCCGGGTGAGGGCGGCGGGCACCGCGACGGAGGCGACCGCCGCGAGCAGCGGCCCCGAGCCGGCCAGCAGCGACAGCGTGCCGAGCCCGGCGGCGAGCAGGCCTACGACGAGCCCGGCGAGCGGGGCGCAGAGCATCCCGGCCCTGGCGGTCGTGCGGTCCCAGCGGGTCACGCGGACGGGCAGCACGGTGAGGGTGCCGAAGGCGAAACGCAGGCCGTGGCTGTTCAGGGAGGTCACCGCGGGCAGGTTAGCCGCTCCCGCGCACGGATAGATTGGCGGAAACGTCAGAAAAGCCGCAGAGCGGAGCAGATGGAGCCGCCGGGTTGAGCACATCGGGAGCGGGTGGCATGGGCAACTGGTGGCACACCAACATCGCCGAGCCGGGCAAGCTCCCCCTGCTCCTGGCCCTGGCCGCCTTCGTGCTGACCTTCGCCGTGACCCGCACGATCACGCGGATGATCCGCGCGGGGAAGGGCCCGTTCCGCGACATCACCCCGGGCGGGATCCACATCCACCACGTGGTGCCCGGGGTCGTGCTGACGGTGGTCGGAGGCTTCGGCGCGGTGGCTGTGGGCAGGCACGGGGTGGCCGCCGGCCTGTTCGCGGTGATCTTCGGGATCGGGGCCGGCCTGGTGCTGGACGAGTTCGCGCTGATCCTGCATCTGGACGACGTGTACTGGACCGAGGAGGGCCGCCGGAGCGTCGAGGTGGTCGTGCTGACGGCCTCGCTGGTGGTGCTGGTCCTGGCAGGCTTCTCGCCGCTCGGGGTGGACGACGTCTCCGACGAGGAGCAGCAGAGCAGGTTCGGCGTCATCACCTCGTACGCGGTCAACTTCTGCTTCGTCCTGATCGCGCTGTTCAAGGGCAAGACCCGGATGGCGGTGCTCGGCACCCTCGTCCCGTTCGTCGCGTTGATCGGCGCGCTCCGGCTGGCGCGCCCCACCTCGCCGTGGGCCAAGCGGTTCTACCGCAACCGCCATCGGGCCCGCTCCAAGGCGGTGCTGCGCGCCTACCACCACGATGTGCGGTGGGCGGGGCCGCGCCGGAGGTTTCAGGACCTCATCGGCGGCGCCCCCGACCGGGTGCCCCTGCCACCCGCCCGCAAGCCCTGACCGCCGTCCGCCGGCCGCCGCCCGAGCCACTCCCGTACGGCACAGACCACCAGGACGGCGGCGATGGAGGCCAGATGCTCCCGGCCCGCCAGGTTGTCCTTGACCAGGACCTCCACCACCATCGCGACGACCACCAGCGACCCGGTGAACCAGGCCCGGTAGGCGTGGCAGACGTACACCGCGAGCCCCACCACCGCCGCCGAGGGCCCGGTGTCCACCACCTGCGCGTCCGAGGCCGGCAGCCCCAGGAACGCGTCCGGGCCGAGCGCGATGCCGACCCGGGCGTACAGGGTCCCCGCCAGCGTGGCGACGTACGCGATCGCGAGTGTGCGCCACCGCCCGAGGCACACCTCCGCGATGCCGAACACCAGCAGGATCTGCGCCAGCGCACCCCACACCGGCAGGTCGAGGGCGGGGACGAAGAGGGACAGCGGGGTACGCAGCAGAGCGAGCCACACCGGGTCCTCGGCCCGCACCGCCCCCAGGTTCTGCACGGGGCCGTAGCCCCACGCCTGGTTCTGGACCAGTTGGACGGTCGCGGTCAGCGTCACCGCCGTCAGGGTCAGCGCGAGCGCCCGTACGCCGCGGTCGTGGAGCCCCGCCCGTACGGTGGTGAAGAGCGGGCCCCACTCCCGCCGAGCGGCCCGGCGCAGCGCCGGAAAGCGGCTCATCCAGGGGCGCCGAGACGCGCGCGGTGCAGCCACTTCGGCAGCTCCGGCGCTTCCAGGAACCCTTCGGCGCGGCCTGCCGCGAGGGAGATGCGCGCCAGGAGGTCGGCGCTCTTCTCGAACAACATGAAACGTGGCTCCCAGATCGGTCGGTCGGTACTCGGCGGAGGCCCGGTACAGCGACTCGATCTGCCACCAGCGCGAGAAGAAGCTCAGCAGCGCACGCCACAGCCTCAGCACCGGTCCCGCGCCGAGCCGCGATCCCCTCTCGAAGACGGACCGGAACATGGCGAAGTTGAGCGAGACCTGAGTGATCCCGATCTCGCCGGAGCGCTGGAGGAGCCGGATGACCATGAACTCCATGAGGCCGTTCTACGCCTCCCGGTCACGGCCCCCCCGGCCGCTCAGGTCGCGTCGAGTGCCTTCACGTCAGCATCGGCCCCAGCCTCGTTCTCGTCCTCGGAGGCGGTCTCCTCCTCCGCCACCGGCGTACGCTCCGGCAGCTCCGCGGCGAACGCGGCCGCCGCCTGCACCAGCGGCAGGGCCAGCAGCGCGCCCGTGCCCTCGCCCACCGTGACCCCGTGGTCCAGCAGCGGGGTCAGCGCCATCCGGTCCAGCGCCTTGGACTGCGCGGGCTCCCCGCTGACCTGCCCGGCCAGCCACCAGTCCGGTGCCCGGAACGCCGCCCGCTGCGCCACCAGCGCACAGGCCGCCGAGACGACCCCGTCCAGGATCACCGGCATCCGGCGGACCGCCGACTGGAGCAGGAACCCCGTCATCGCGGCCAGGTCCGCCCCGCCCACCGCGGCCAGCAGCTCCAGCTGGTCACCGAGCACCGGCCGGGCCCGGCGCAGCGCGTCCCGGATCGCGGCGCACTTGCGCATCCAGGCCAGGTCGTCGATGCCCGCACCGCCGCGCCCGGTCACCACCGACGCGTCCGTACCGCACAGCGCCGCGATGAGGGTGGCCGCGGCCGTGGTCCCGCCGACGCTCAGGTCGCCGAGCACCACCAGATCGGTGCCGGAGTCCGCCTCCTCGTCGGCGATGGCCATGCCCAGGCGGACGGCCCGCTCGGCCTCCTCGGCACTCAGCGCGTCCTCGATGTCGATGCGCCCCGATCCCCGCCGCACCCGGTGGCGTACGACGGACTCGGGCAGCAGCTCCGGGTCGCAGTCGACCCCGGCGTCCACGATCCGCACCGGCACCGAGAAACGCCGGGCCAGCACCGCCACCGGGCTCGCCCCGTCGAGGGCAGCCCGCACCAGCTCATGGGTGGTGCCCCCCGCACGCCCCGAGACGCCCAGCTCCGCCACCCCGTGGTCACCGGCGAAGAGCACCACGCGCGGCTGCGCGACGGCCTTGACCGGTACGGACTGCTGCGCGGCGCTGAGCCACTCGCCCAGCTCGTCGAGCCGGCCCAGGGCCCCCGGCGGGACGATCAGCCGCTCCCGCCGTTCCTCGGCGTCGCGCCGTACGCCCCCGTCGGGGCGTTCGATCAGGTCGGAGAAGTCGTCCAGGTTCACGGAGGTCTGCCTCGCGGGTCGTCACGTCGGATTCCGGTCCGGGCACCCGGCGGCGGGCCCCTGCCGGGAACAGTACCGGTCGGCCCGCGGGGGCCGGGGCCCCGCGTACTGACGCTCCCTCACCCCCGCGACACCACCGCCCCGACCGCCCCCCTCACCCCCGCAACACCACCGCCTGCCCCGCCACCACCAGCAGCACCTCCTCGCACTCGGCCGCCACCGCCGCGTTCAGCCGCCCCAGCTCGTCCCGGAACCGCCGCCCCGCCGCAGTCGCCGGGACCACCCCCGCACCCACCTCGTTGGTCACCAGCACCACCTGACGCCGGGTCCCGCGCACCGCCGCCACCAGCTCCGCGACCCGCGCCCGCAACGCCTCCTGCGCGCCGTGCCGCCACCGCACGTCCTCCCAGGCGTCCACCCGGTCCATCGCGTCGGTCAGCCACAGCGACAGGCAGTCCACCAGCAGCGGCGGCCCGTCCTCGCCCAGGAGACGCGCGACCTCACAGGTCTCCTCGGTCCGCCACGCGCCCGGCCTGCGCTCCCGGTGCAGCCCCACCCGGGCCGCCCACTCCGGGTCCCCTTCGCGCCGCCCGCCGGTCGCCACGTACACCACCTCGGGGAACGTCTCCAGCCGCCGCTCCGCCTCCAGCGACTTCCCCGACCGGGCGCCGCCCGTCACCAGCACCCGGCGCGGCACGTCCGGCACCACCGGGTACTCGCCCACCTCCAGCGTCGTCCCGTCCGGCACCGCCCGCGCCCCGGCCGCCGCGAGGAGCCGCTCCAGCGCCGCAGCCGGCGGGGCGTCGTGGTCCAGGTGGACCGCGATCACCTCGGTGGCAGGGCCGACCGCGCCGACCGCCCGCAGCCGCGCCACCGCGTCGGGCCGCCCGATCACATCGCAGACGACCAGGTCGTACGGCCGCTCGGCCCGCCCGTCGAGACCGGCGGGCGCGGCCCCCGGTGGCAGGTACAGCAGCCGTTCGCCGTCCGGGGAGTTCACCTCGTAACCGGTCCCCGGCGCGTCCGTCGGCACCGCCCGCACCCGGTGCCCGCTGATCAGCGTCAGTACCTGGCCGTCCGGCACCCGTCCGGCAGGCGGCAGGGTGGGCGGCAGCTCCACGGCGGGACCGTCGTGCGGATGGGTCAGCAGCACCTGGCGCACCGCGCCCAGCGAATGCCCCGCGCGGGCTGCGGCGAACACCGCTCCCGGGGTCAGGTCCAGCAGCAGCGCGTCGTCGATCAGCAGGGCGGTCGCGGCGCGCGCCCACGGGCCACGGGCCGTCGCACAGGCCGCACAGGGGCAGGAGGGGCGCGGCAGCCCGTCGGGGGCTCCGGTGCCGAGCAGAGTCAGTTCCACACCTTGATCCTCCCGTGTCCCCCCGCGACGTGCGCGCCCGGCTAGGCTTCGGGCAGCAACTGACCCGGGAGTCGGGCGCAACGCGACCCAGGAGGCGGACATGGCGTGGACGTGGCGGTTCGAGAAGTCCGACGGTACGGAGACGGAGCCGGCGCTGCAGCCGGAGGAGTTCACCACCCAGGGCGACGCTGAGTCCTGGATCGGTGAGTTCTGGAAGGAACTCCTGGAGGGCGGTGCCGCCCAGGTGACGCTCTTCGAGGACTCGACCAAGATCTACGGCCCGATGAGCCTCCAGGCCGACGGCGCTTGAGGGCTGCGGGAAGGGGCGGTACGGGAACTCCCGTACCGCCCCTTCCCCCTGCGGGTCTCAGATCTCCCCGAGCGTGACCTCGGCCGTCCTGCTGTCGCCGTCCCGCGTGTACGTCACGGTCACCTTGTCGCCCGGCTTGTCGCCCGCCAGGGCCTCGGAGAGCGAGGTGATGGTGGTGACGGCCGTGTCGCTGATCTTCGTGATGATGTCCCCGGCCCGCAGCCCTGCCTCGTCCGCGGCCCCGCCCCGCTCCACACTCACCAGGGCCACCCCCTTTCGGGTGCCTGTACTGATGGGCCGAACGAGGCCCCCGACCCCGTACCGCCCGCTAGCCGCGCACTCCGCACAGATGCAGCAGCGCCGCGATACCCCGGTACGGGTCGGTCCGCCCGGCCCGGTCCTCCAGGGTCAGCACCCGCTCCAGCTCCCCGGCGGGCAGCTCGGTCCCGTCGGCCACGTTGTCGGTGAAGACCCGGATCCCGTACCAGGCGTGCAGGGGGGCGGCGATCCCGGCCAGGGTGGCCCGCAGCGCGTCGAGCCGGTCGGCACGCACGGTGAGGCCGAGGTCATTCGTGTACGTGGCCGAGTCGAAGGCCTCCAGGGCCGCACCGAAGTCGCCGGTGAGGCCTGGGCGCATCGCGAGGGCGTCCGCGTTCCGTACGAGCAGCGAGAGCAGGCCCCCCGGCGCCAGCATCCGGGCCAGCCCGGCCAGCATCGGGTCGGGCTCCTCGACGTACATCAGGACGCCGTGGCAGAGCACCACGTCGAAGCTGCCGGGCAGGAAGTGCACACCGGTCTCCCGGCCGTCCCCCTCGATCAGCTTGGCCCGCTCCCGGATGCCCTCGGGCTCGGTCGCCAGGGCCTCGCGGGCCGCCCGCAGCAGCTCGGCGTCCGACTCCAGACCGGTCACCGAGTGACCGGCCCGCGCGAGACGCAGCGCCTGGACGCCCCGGCCCATGCCGACGTCCAGGATGCGCAGTCGCTGACCGACCGGGAACCGCCCGGCTATCTGCTCGTCCAGCTGCCTGGCGACGAGCTCCTGGCGGACGGTGTCACGTACGCCCACGGGAGCGGCCACACCGTCCGGGCCGGCCGGACAGACACCGGTGGAGCCGGAGGTCTCCGTGCTCAGGGCCGCTCTCCGCGCTTGACCTGCGGCTTCGGGAGCCGCAGACGACGCATCTGGAGCGTGCGCATCAGACCGTAGGCGACGGCTCCGCGCTTGGGGGTGTCCGGGAAACGCTCCCGCAGCTGCTTCTTCAGGCGGATCGACAGACCGATCGAGTCGATCACGATCAGGATGATCACACCCATCCAGAGCAGCAGCGAGATGCTCTGGATGTTCTGCACCTGGATCACGCTGAGGATCAGGATGACCACGGCGAGCGGCAGGAACCACTCGGCGATGCAGAAGCGCGAGTCCACGAAGTCGCGGACGAAGCGCCGCACCGGGCCCTTGTCGCGGACGGGGAGGTAGCGCTCGTCGCCCGACGCGAGCGCCTCACGCTGCCGGGCCAGATCGGCCCGGCGCGCTTCGCGCTGGCGCTTCACTGCCGCCTTGCGGTCGGTCGGCGCGCTGGACGCGGCACGGCGGCGCTGCGTCTGGGCCTCGCTGCGCTTGGGGGTGGGGCGGCCCTTGGGGGCCTGCGGGTCGCGGGGCTGCTGGGAGAGGTCCGCCGTCACCTTGTCGGTGGGGGCCTTCTCTGTCTTCGCACGGCTACGGAACACAAAACCCAAGGGTACGGGGTCGGGATACGGGCTCGTCGACGCGGGCGGGAACGATCCGGCAACGGACGGCGTCCTGGTAAGCACCCCGACAGGGGCAGAAAGGGCGTTTGCCGCCGGTTTCCCTGACCGTCACCTACACCCTGGGCGGGAGCATCGGCCGGGCTCAGTCGTCCTTGGGGAGGAGCACATCGGGACTCGAACAGTGCGGTAATGGAGACAGGGCCCGTACTGTGGGTTCTATCGGGAGTGCTGGAGCTCAGTCCGTCAGAAGGGGGCGCGCGAAGCCCATGAGCGGTGTCATGAAGCGTATGGGGATGCTTTTCCGCGCGAAGGCAAACAAGGCCCTTGACCGGGCCGAGGATCCGCGCGAGACCCTGGATTACTCGTACCAGAAGCAGCTGGAGCTGCTTCAGAAGGTGCGCCGCGGCGTCGCCGACGTCGCGACGTCCCGCAAGCGGCTGGAGTTGCAGCTGAACCAGCTGCAGGGCCAGTCGTCCAAGCTGGAGGACCAGGGCCGCAAGGCGCTGGCGCTCGGCCGTGAGGACCTGGCGCGCGAGGCGTTGTCCCGGCGCGCCGCCCTCCAACAGCAGGTCACCGACCTGGAGACGCAGCACACGACGCTGCAGGGCGAGGAGGAGAAGCTCACCCTGGCGGCCCAGCGGCTGCAGGCCAAGGTCGATGCCTTCCGCACCAAGAAGGAGACCATCAAGGCGACCTACACGGCGGCCCAGGCGCAGACCCGGATCGGCGAGGCCTTCTCCGGCATCTCCGAGGAGATGGGCGATGTCGGCCTGGCGATCCAGCGGGCCGAGGACAAGACGCAGCAGCTCCAGGCGCGGGCCGGCGCCATCGACGAGCTGCTCGCCTCCGGCGCCCTGGACGACCCGACCGGCACGGCGAAGGACGACATCGCCGCGGAGCTGGACCGGATCTCCGGCGGCTCGGACGTGGAGCTGGAGCTGCAGCGCATGAAGGCCGAGCTGGCCGGCGGCTCCTCGTCCTCGCAGCAGGCGATCGAGGGCGGTGCCCAGGACGGCACGCAGCAGTCGCAGCAGTCCCCGCACAAGTTCGACAAGCAGTAGTGAGGGCGGCGTCATGATCGTACGGATCATGGGGGAAGGCCAGGTCAAGCTGGCCGACAGTCACTTCGTCGAACTCAACGAGCTCGACGACGTCCTGCTCAAGGAGATGGACAGCGGGGACGGCCCCGGCTTCCGCACCACGCTCCACGCGCTCCTCGACAAGGTGCGCGAGCTCGGAACTCCGCTCCCCGACGACTCCCTTGAGCCGTCGGAGCTGATCCTGCCGGCGCCTGACGCGACCCTCGAAGAGGTGCGCGCCATGCTCAGCGACGACGGGCTCATCCCGAACTAGACGTACCTGCTCCACCAGCACTCACGCATCTGTGCCCCCGCATCCGGCCTGTCCGGTGCGGGGCACAGTGCTGTACGCGCCCGCCCTCCCCGTGCGGTTCCGTGGTCGTATCGGCACACCGCGGAGACGGACCCGTACGCGACACGCCGTACCGTTGCTGGACGTGACCACCCTCCCCTCCGGGTTCGCGCGCGCCCGCCGCTGGCTTCGGGACCACCCCCTCGCGTTCGACGCGACCCTGGCGTTCTGCGTCCTGATCGCGATGATCTGCGGTTCGTTCGCGGACCCGGGCAAGGGCCAGGGGCCGACGTTCGGGACCCGCACCCCCGAGGCGTTCAGCGTGCTGCTGATGGTGCTGGCCGCCTCGGCTCTCGTTCTGCGCCGGCGGCACCCCATGGCGGTCCTCGCGGTGACCGGCGTCCTCACGGCCACCGAGTACGTCTTCATGGACCCGCCGGCCCCGGTCGTGATGAGCACCGTCATCGCGCTCTACACCGTCGCCTCCCGCACCGACCGCCCCACCACCTGGCGGGTCGGCCTGCTGACCATGGGGATCCTGACGGTCGCCGCGATGGTCTTCGGCTCCACGCCCTGGTACAGCCAGGAGAACCTCGGCGTCTTCGCCTGGACCGGGATGGCGTCGGCCGCCGGGGACGCCGTACGCAGCAGGCGCGCCTTCGTCGACGCGATCCGGGAGCGCGCGGAGCGGGCCGAGCGCACCCGCGAGGAGGAGGCCCGCCGCCGCGTCGCGGAGGAGCGGCTGCGGATCGCTCGCGACCTCCACGACGTCGTCGCCCACCACATCGCCCTGGTCAACGTGCAGGCCGGAGTCGCCGCCCACGTCATGGACAAGCGCCCGGACCAGGCCAAGGAAGCGCTCGCCCACGTACGGGACGCCAGCCGCTCCGCGCTCAACGAACTCCGGGTCACCGTCGGCCTGCTCCGCCAGTCCGGCGACCCCGAGGCCCCCACCGAACCGGCCCCCGGCCTCGCGGTCCTGGACGAGCTGGTGGACACCTTCCGCAACGCCGGGCTGCCCGTCGAGGTGGCCGGCGCCGACCGGGGCCCCAAGCTGCCCGCCGCCGTCGACCTGGCGGCGTACCGGGTCATCCAGGAGGCCCTGACCAACGTACGCAAGCACGCGGGCGCCGGGGCGAGGGCCGAGGTGAGCGTCGTACGGGTCGGAACCACCGCCGAGATCACGGTGCTGGACAACGGCCGGGGGAGCGCGGCCCGGCCCCCGGGCACGGAGAGCGGCGGCAGCGACCCGGCAGGCGGCACCGGCACCCCGGCCGGCGGCCACGGTCTCCTCGGCATGCGCGAACGCGTCTCCGCCCTCGGCGGCGCCCTCACGGCGGGACCTCGCTACGGAGGCGGATTCCGGGTCCATGCGATCCTGCCCATCGAGGCCCGCACGGGTGAACCGGAACCGCCCGGCCCGGCGGCCGCGACGGGGGAGCGCCGATGACACAGTCCGCAGAGACACCGCAGCCACCCATCAAGGTGCTGCTCGCCGACGACCAGGCGCTCCTGCGCAGCGCGTTCCGGGTGTTGGTGGACTCCGAACCCGACATGGAGGTCGTCGGCGAGGCGGCCGACGGGGCCCAGGCCGTGGAGCTGGCGCGGGCGACCGGCGCCGGCGTGGTGCTGATGGACATCCGGATGCCGGGCACGGACGGGCTCGCCGCCACCCGCATGATCAGTGCCGACCCGGCGCTCGCCGCGGTGCGGGTGGTCATGCTCACCACGTTCGAGGTCGACGAGTACGTGGTCCAGGCCCTGCGCGCCGGAGCCTCGGGCTTCCTCGGCAAGGGCGCGGAGCCCGACGAGCTGCTCAACGCGATCCGGATCGCGGCGGCGGGCGAGGCGCTGCTGTCCCCGGCGGCGACCAAGGGGCTCATCGCCACCTTCCTGGCCCAGGGCGGGAGTTCGGGGGAGGGGCCGGACAGCGCGGAGTACGCGGAGCGGCTGGCCGCGCTCACCGTGCGCGAGCGGGAGGTGCTCGTCCTGGTGGCGGGCGGCCACTCCAACGACCGGATCGCCGAGCGGCTCCAGGTCAGCCCGCTCACCGTCAAGACCCATGTGAACCGGGCGATGGCGAAGGTGGCGGCCCGGGACCGGGCCCAGTTGGTGGTCATCGCGTACGAGTCGGGCCTGGTACGCCCTCGGGTGGAGTGAGGCGGAGCCGGAGGGCGCGGAGGGTGGAGAGACGGCGTACTCCACCTGCGCTATGCGCGGCGTGAGAAAGCAGCCCGGGGACCGATGAGGCCAGGTCGTCCGGGGCGAAGCCCTCGCTCTCGCCCGAGAGGACCAGGGCCACCCGGGCGTGGGTGAGCGAGGAGAGCCGGTCGCGGAAGACCTGGCCCTCGATGCCGCCGTGCATCAGCGCGGTGCCGTCCCCGGCCTCCGACGACCGTTCCACATAAGCCTGGAGGTCCTCGCGGTCCTCCACGAGCCCGGCCCGCACGCGAAAGCCCCGGCATGCTGACCTGCGGCATACCGGGGCCCCGGCGGTGGGCGCGGCAGCCGTTACGGCAGCGCCAGCATCCGCTCCAGCGCGAGCTTCGCGTACTTCTCCGTCTCCGGGTCGACCTCGATCCGGTTGACCAGCTTGCCCTCGGCCAGCGACTCCAGCGTCCAGACCAGGTGCGGCAGGTCGATCCGGTTCATCGTCGAGCAGAAGCAGACCGTCTTGTCGAGGAAGGCGATCTCCTTGCCCTCCGAGGCGAAACGGTTCGCCAGGCGGCGGACCAGGTTCAGCTCCGTGCCGATGGCCCACTTCGAGCCGGCCGGGGCCGCCTCCAGGGCCTTGATGATGTACTCCGTCGAGCCGACGTAGTCCGCCGCCGCCACGACCTCGTGCTTGCACTCCGGGTGCACCAGCACGTTGACCCCGGGCATCCGCGCGCGGACGTCCTCGACCGACTCGACCGAGAAGCGGCCGTGGACCGAGCAGTGGCCGCGCCACAGGATCATCTTCGCGTTCCGCAGCTGCTCGGCGGTGAGGCCGCCGTTCGGCTTGTGCGGGTTGTACAGGACGCAGTCGTCCAGGCTCATCCCCATGTCCCGCACCGCCGTGTTGCGGCCCAGGTGCTGGTCGGGGAGGAACAGGATCTTCTCGCCCTGCTCGAAGGCCCACTCCAGGGCCCGCTTCGCGTTGGACGAGGTACAGATCGTGCCGCCGTGCTTGCCGGTGAAGGCCTTGATGTCGGCGGAGGAGTTCATGTACGAGACGGGCACCACCTGGTCGGCGACCCCGGCCTCCGTCAGCACGTCCCAGCACTCGGCGACCTGCTCGGCGGTTGCCATGTCGGCCATGGAGCAGCCCGCCGCCAGGTCCGGCAGCACGACCGCCTGGGCGTCGGTGGTCAGGATGTCCGCGGACTCGGCCATGAAGTGCACACCGCAGAAGACGATGTACTCCGCCTCCGGGCGCGCGGCAGCGTCACGGGCGAGCTTGAACGAGTCGCCGGTGACGTCCGCGAACTGGATGACCTCGTCGCGCTGGTAGTGGTGGCCGAGGACGAAGACCCTGTCCCCGAGCTTCTCCTTGGCCGCACGGGCGCGCGCGACCAGGTCCGGGTCGGAGGGGGAGGGCAGGTCGCCGGGGCACTCGACCCCTCGCTCGCTCCTCGGGTCGGCCTCGCGGCCGAGCAGCAGCAGCGCGAGGGGTGTCGGCTGTACGTCCAGGGGCTGGGCCGTGGTCACGTCACGCACCCTTTCTTCTCTGCGTTCTGCTCTGCGCTTCGGCGAACGCGCCTTTTCGTCTATTTGACACTATCTATCATAGCTCCTTCGTGTCACTTTGACGATGTCGATAGCGTCGATGTGACGCATCCCCTGGGCGGCCGTCCAGGATCCGCGAACGCGTGAGCAGTTCCGCGTGACCATGAGGTCAAACCGGCTGAGCGCGCCCAGGATCCGAGGCTGGATGCGGTCCGGGGCGAAGGCCTCCACCAGCCAGACAAGCCGTTCGAGGGCGATGACCGTCAGTACGGCCCGACCCGACTGTCCGGCTGCCGATCGCCGTCGATCCCGGCGACATCACCAAGGTGTACTTCCAGGATCCGAAGAGCCGAAGTCGAGCTGAACCTATGGACAGGGTTGGCTGCTTGTCCGTTGTCCGCAGGCGCTTGGTGCCGTGCCGCGATCGCTGTGGAATGGCTCTACAACTGATGAGGCCGGCGCGATCAGGTGCAGCGGCTCGACCGCCACGGTTCCCGCACGGTGATGACCACGGCACGCACAGGGCGGGGAGCACGGCGCGGGGCCTTGACCGGACTCTGGTTCCGGTCA
The DNA here is from genome assembly GCF_001905595.1 of Streptomyces sp. CB00316. Lineage (GTDB taxonomy): Bacteria > Actinomycetota > Actinomycetes > Streptomycetales > Streptomycetaceae > Streptomyces. The sequence goes on from NZ_LIXI01000001.1 coordinate 913,761, forward strand.
CGGCCCCGCGCTCGGGGGTGGTGAGGGCCGGTCACGAGCCGCAGCAGCCGTCGGCCGTGGCGGCGACCGGTGCGCCGCCGAGCTGGACCAGGGTGGGTTCCGGCGTCGCGCAGCCGCCGTCGGCTTGGGGTGTGGCCGGGTCGTCGAAGAGTCCGGCTCCGCCGCAGACTCCGGTTTCGGGGAGGGTGAGTTCGGTGCGGTCGGCTGCTTCGAGGTCGCCGGCGAGGGCGGCGGCGACGGAGCGGACCTGTTCGTAGCCGGTCATGGCGAGGAAGGTCGGTGCGCGGCCGTAGGACTTCATGCCGACCAGGTAGATCCCGGCTTCCGGGTGGGAGAGCTCGTGGTGGCCGTGGGGGTAGACGGTGCCGCAGGAGTGCTGGTTGGGGTCGATCAGCGGGGCCAGTTCGGTCGGGGCCTGGAGGCGTTCGTCGAGGCCGAGGCGGAGTTCGTCGAGGAAG
>NZ_LIXI01000010.1 GCF_001905595.1 Streptomyces sp. CB00316
CCACCGCGCGGCCCAGCGCCGTATCACCGCCGCTCTTCGGCTATGCGGCCCGGCACCCCGGCCCGGTCGTCCGCACCAAGTCCGAACGTGGTGAAGGCGGTCCGGTCCGGCAGCGGGTACGTCTCCTTGCCCGTCAGCGCGTTGATGATGACGGCGGAGCGCCAGGCGGCCAGGCCCAGGTCGGGGGCGCCGACCCCGTGCGTATGCCGTTCCGCGTTCTGCACGAAGACAGAGCCCTCGATCTCCGGTGCGAGGACCAGCCGTTGGGCCTCGTCGACCTGCGGGCGCCCGGCGTCGTCGCGGACGATGTAGGGGTCCAGGGCGGAGAGCAGCGCATCGACGGGGCGCTCCCGGTACCCGGTGGCGAGGACCACCGCGTCCGTGGTCAGTCTGCCCCGGGCCTCCTGCTGGCCGTGCTCCACGGCCAGTTCGATGCGGCCGCTCCCCGCGACGGTGGCGCCGGTGACCTCGATGCCGGGCGTGAGGGTCACGTCGGGCCAGCCGCCGCCGAGGCTGCGCCGGTAGAGCTCGTCGTGGATGTCCCCGAGGGTGTCCCCGCTGACCCCCTTGTAGAGCTGCCACTGGCCGGGCAGCAGCCGGTCCCGGGTGGCCTGCGGGAGCCCGTGGAAGTAGCGCGTGTAGTCCGGGGTGAACTGCTCCAGGCCGATCTTGCTGTACTCCATGGGCGCGAAGGCGGGGGTACGGGCGAGCCAGGTGAGCCCCTCCGTGCCCTCGGGCCTCAACCGCAGCAGGTCCAGCAGGACTTCGGCGCCCGACTGCCCCGAGCCGACGACGGTGACGTGCCGGGCGGCGAGCAGCCGGTCCCGCTGGGCGAGGTAGTCGGCGGAGTGCAGGACAAGGGGGACGGGGGCCGCCTCCAGGGCCCTCAGCGGCTCGGGGACGTAGGGCGCGGTGCCGACGCCGAGGGCGAGGTTACGGGCGTGGGTGAGCCCGATCCCGAGGCTCTCGCCGTCGGGGCCGAGCCGGGTGGAGTCGACGGCGAACGCGCCCTCCCCCGCATCCCAGGCGATGGCGTCGACGCGGTGGCCGAAGTGGGTGGAGGGCAGTTCGGTGCTCACCCAGCGCAGGTAGTCGTCGAACTCGGAGCGGTGGATGTGGAAGCGCTCGGCGAAGTAGAACGGGAAGAGCCTGCGCCGCGCCTTGAGGTAATTGAGGTAGCACCAGGGGCTGATCGGATCCACCAGGCTCACCAGGTCCGCCAGGAAGGGGACTTGGAGGGTTGCTCCCTCGATGAGCAGGCCGGGGTGCCAGTGGAAGGCGGTGCGCTGTTCGTGGAAGGCGCTGCGCAGGCCGGGTACGCCGTCGGCCAGTGCGGCGAGCGACAGGTTGAAGGGTCCTGCGCCCACCCCCAGCAGATCGAGGGGCGGGGTTCGCGGTCCGGGCGTCATCGGGTTCCTCCCACGGGATTCGTGCGCGTCGGCAACGTCATGGCGACAGCCTTTCCGCCGCCGGGGCGCCGGTATCGTCGGCGGCGGAAGGGCTGTCGCCGGCTTCGGCCCAGTGCGGCCCCGGCGGCGGGCGCCTGGTCCCAGGAGTCCATGGACGGGTTGAGTGCGGCCCCTGCCAGCTCCGCCGCGGCCGCCACGGCCAGCGGCGGGCAGTACAGGTGGGCGACGCACGCGGGGTCGGCCGGGTCGGCGGCCCCCTCGGCGGTCGCCCGTACCAGGTCCGCGAGCGCGGCCTCGGCCCCGATGCCCTCCTCGGACAGCACCGGGGCATCCAGGTCGGTGGTCCGCCGGGCCACCTCGTCCGGCCCTTCGGCGGGCAACGGTCCGCCCCGGGCCCGGGCGGCGGTCTCCAGGGTGTCCAGGACGACCGCGGCCAGGGCGCGCAGGTGGCCGGGGCCGTGGACGCCGCCCGCGTGGAACACTCCTCCCGTACCGTCGCTCATACCGCACGCCCCAGGGGGAGTTCGGCGAACAGCAGGCCCTGAGCACGCTCCATGGCGAAGCCCTTCGATCGGAGTGCAAGATCCACAACCGGGATTCGCTGGTTAGGCTAACCTAACTCCGCCGCCGAGGAAGAACGCGCTCGGTCGGCCGGACTTCCGAACCGGCTTGCCCCCGAACCGAGTCGGGGTCGCGTGCCCCGGTGCGCATGACGGCGGTGGTTCCCACCCACCGCTGCGGGGCAGTCCCGGATTCCCACCGGGTTCCCTCTTACGGCACCCGCCTGGCGGACAGGGCGAACCAGCTGCACCGGTCACCTCAAGGGGACGACCGCCGGGCGCACACCGTAGTTCACACTTCGGCCGGCGATATGAGACGCGGCCTCCAGGCGCGTTCCGAACCGCCGTGGAACGCCCTCCGAACGGGTGACAGAAGGCGTCGGAACGGTCCGCGCACCAATCCGACCCGGCCGGTGGCGCCGAAGGGTCAGCACAGGGGCGCGGAGCGGGCGCTCCTGCATCACTGCCCGGGACCGGATCCGGCATCCTGGCACGATCCGGGCCCGGGCAGGCAGTGCCCGCCGGCCTTCCTCACCCTGTTCCGCCGTTCGTCGCCGGTTCGCTGACCTCCGGTCAGGTCGTGGTGGCACGGTGACCCAGATGTAACCAAATGGCGTAGACGAGCCGGAACCACTGAGCGCCACAGGCCGTTCTTGTTGCCAATACACAGCCGCCGACCCGCGGCGGCGACGAGCGAGGGAAGCGCTAATGAAGAAGACAGTCGGGTGGGCCCAGGACGGCGACGACTGGACGATCACCGTGAACGGCACCCTGTACCGGGCCGTCGAGCGGCCCGCCGACGGGCGCGTGCACAACTATCTGGTGCGGGGGAACGACCTGACCGCCGAATGCCCGAGCCTCGGCCACGGGCTCGGAGTGATCCGGGCGCACGAGTCCCGGAGCTGACCTCCGGCCGGTCCGACGACGAGGTGCGGCGGCCGCCCGCGCCTCGACGCGCCCCGCCGCCTCCCGTCCGGGCCCCCGCTCGGGGGCCGGGGCCCTTCAGCCGTGCGAGCCATGGGCACAAGGGGGGCGCCCACTACCTCGACCGGTCCGCGCCGCCCGTGGCGTCCGTACCCTCCGGCCGGTGGCGCAGAAGATACGTGTCCATGATCCAGCCGTGACGCTCCCGGGCCTCGGCGCGCACCCGGCTGATCCGCTCGGCGACCTCGTCGAGCGGTCCGGAGACCAGGAGCTCGTCGGGGGTGCCGATGTAGGCGCCCCAGTAGATCCACAGCCCTCTGCCCGTCAGATGGGTGAAGCTCTCATGGCCGTCGAGCATCACCACGATGTCGCCGTCGTCATCCGGGAACCCCTCGGCGAGCCGTCGGCCGGGGGTGATGTGGACGGGGCGGCCGACCTGGTTCAGGGAGGTGCGGTGGCGGGCGGCGAGCGCGGACACGCTGCTGATCCCGGGGATCACCTCATGGCCGAATTCCACCGTCCCGCGGTCCCGGATGTCCTCCAGGATCGCGAGGGTGCTGTCGTACAGGGACGGGTCGCCCCACACCAGGAACGCGCCGGTCTCCCCCGGCGCCAGCTCCTCGATGATCAGGCGCTCGCAGATGTCGGCGCGGCGGTGGCGCCAGTCGTGCACCGCCGATGTGTAGCGCCCCCGGTCGTCCTGGGTACGGTCCCGCCAGGGGTCCTCGGCCTCCACGACCCGGTAGGGGCCGGTGAGGTGCTCGGTCAGGATGTCCCGCCGCAGCCGGGTCAGGGACTCCTTCTCCCTCCCCTTGCCGAGCACGAAGAAGACCTGCGCCCTGCGCATCGCCTTCACCGCGGCGAGGGTCAGGTGGTCGGGGTCGCCGGCGCCCACGCCGATGACGAGGATGTGCCGTGGTGCGTCGCTCATGCCGGCCGATCATGCCAGGAGCGGTGCGCGCGATCACCCCGGGCCGGGAGGAAGCCGGGGCGAGGCGGCCATCGCCGACGCCCCACTCGCCCCACTCGACCTGCGCCCCGGCGTTCGGTTCTCGGCGGTCAGGAGCCCTGGTGCGAAGCCGTCCGGGGATGATCCCTACCGTGACGCGCGTTGTATGCGGTGGTGTCCGGCTCCCTCGAGCCGGCCGCCGTAACGGAGTACCGAAGCTGGAGGCGGCGCTGTGCACGGTGAGTACAAGGTTCCCGGCGGCAAGCTGGTCGTGGTGGACCTGGACGTGGAGGGCGGGGCGCTGCGGAACGTCCGCGTGGCCGGGGACTTCTTCCTCGAACCCGACGACGCGATCCTCGCGATCGACGCGGCGCTGGAGGGCGCCCCGGCCACCACCGACACCGCCGGGCTCGCGGCCCGGATCGAGGCGGCGCTGCCCGACTCCACGGTGATGCTCGGGCTGAGTGCGGAGGGCGTCGCCGTATCCGTACGCCGGGCGCTGGCGCAGGCCACGGAGTGGAGCGACTACGACTGGCAGCTGATCCACGAGGCACCGCAGTCGCCCGCGCTGCACATGGCACTGGACGAGGTGATCACCGCCGAGGTCGCGGCTGGGGTGCGGCCGCCGACCCTTCGGGTCTGGGAGTGGGACTCCCCCGCCGTGATCATCGGCAGCTTCCAGTCGCTGCGCAACGAGGTCGACCCGGCGGGTGTGGAGCGGCACGGCGTGAACGTCGTACGCCGGATCTCCGGCGGTGGCGCCATGTTCGCCGAGCCGAGTTCCACCATCACCTATTCGCTGGCCGTCCCGCAGTCGCTGGTGTCCGGGCTCTCCTTCGCCGACAGCTACGCCTACCTGGACGACTGGGTCCTCGAAGCGCTGGCGGACATGGGCATCAAGGCCTGGTACCAGCCCCTCAACGACATCGCCACCGACATCGGCAAGATCGCCGGAGCGGCCCAGAAGCGGGTCGTGGGGCCGGACGGCGGGCCGGGGGCCGTGCTGCACCACGTGACCATGGCGTACGACATCGACGCCGACAAGATGCTGGAGGTGCTCCGCATCGGCAAGGAGAAGATGTCGGACAAGGGCACCCGGTCGGCGAAGAAGCGCGTCGACCCGCTGCGCCGGCAGACCGGCCTGCCCCGCCCGGTCGTGATCGAGCGGATGATCGACTCCTTCCGCAAGCGCCACGGCCTGACGGACGGCCGCGTGACCGACGCCGAGCTGGCGCGCGCCGAGGAGCTCGTACGGACGAAGTTCGCCACGCCGGAGTGGACGGCCCGGGTGCCGTAGCGAAGCCCCGTCCGTCCCACGCGCCGCCCGGCATACTGGGACCCATGGACAAGGCGGCGCCAGGATCCGGGCTACGGGAGCGGCTCGGCCGGAGCCTGTTCTCCCGGGTGGCGGGGCCCTCCGGACCGGAGAACCGGGCCCGTATCCACAGCACGCCCGGCCCGCGCTGGTTCGGCCCGGACCGACCGGTGCGCCGGGTGCACGGGGACGCGTCCATGTTCATCGGCGGGCTCCGCGCCCTGCTCCTCCAGTCGCTGCACCCCCTCGCCATGGCCGCGGTCGCGGGCCACTCGGGGTTCAAGGGCGATCCGTGGGGGCGGCTCCAGCGAACCAGCACGTTCCTGGCGGTGACCACGTTCGGCACGGCCGAGCACGCCCAGGAGGCGGTCGACCGCGTACGGTCCGTGCACGAGCGGGTGCGTGGGACCGCGTCCTCCGGGGAGCCGTACCACGCGGCCGACCCGCACCTCCTGTGCTGGGTGCACATCGCCGAGGTGGACAGCTTCCTCCGCGCCCACCAGCGGTACGGGGCACGGCCGTTGGACGGCGCCGGATGCGACGGGTACATCCACGACATGGCGACGGTGGCCCACGCCCTCGGCGTCCCCGACCCGCCGCACGACCGGGCGGAGCTGGCCGAACGGATCGCCGCCTACCGACCGGAGCTGCGCGCCACCCAGGAGGCCCTGGACGCGGCCCGCTTCGTCCTTCTGCACCCGCCGCTGCCCTGGGCGGCCCGCCCCCCGTACGCCGTACTCGCCGCGAACGCCGTGGCCGCGCTCCCGCCGTGGGCCCGGGAGCCGCTGCGGCTGCCCCGGGTGCCGGGGGTCGAGGAGGTCTGCGTACGCCCCGCCGGGAAGGCCCTGACCCGGACCATCCGGTGGGCGATGACCCCGCCGCCCGCGCCCAGCTGACCCTCCGGGTGCCGAGGTCGGCCGGCGGCAGGACGATGGAGGGGACCGTACGCAGGGGGGCCCACGGCGGGAGGCCCCGGTGGCACGCAGTGCATCGACCGACGTACTCATCGCGGGCGCCGGCCCGGTCGGGCTGACGCTCGCCGCCGAGCTGCGGCGCTCGGACGTCTCCTGCCGGATCGTGGACCGCCTTCCCGCCCGGCTGCCGTACGCCAAGGCGGTGGGCATCCAGCCGCGCACCCTGGAGCTCTTCGACCGGATGGGCCTGGTGCGGGACGTGCTGGACGCGGCGGTGGTGATGCGCGGACAGCTGACGTACGTGAACGGGGCCGAGCAGGGCCGGATCGAGCTCGTCCTCCCGCCCGATGTGCCGTACGGCTTCGCCGCCCTGCCGCAGTACGAGACCGAACGCGTCCTGGAGGAGTTCCTCGGGCGGTTCGGCACCCGGATCGAGCGTTCGACGGAGCTGGTGGCGTTCGCCCAGGACCCCGTGGGGGTGACCAGCCGACTGAGGTCGTCGTCCGGCGGTGAGGAGGAGGTCCGCTCCCGGTTCCTGGTGGGGTGCGACGGGGCGCACAGCGTGGTTCGCAAGGCGCTCGGGCTCACCTTCGAGGGCGGGGCGTTCCCCGAGGAGTACATGCTCGCCGATGTGGAGGTGGGGTGGGGGCTGCCGCCCGGGTACGGGGTACGGTCCATGCACCGCGGGGAGGACGGCGCGGTCGACGATCTGCTGGTCTGCATCCCGCTGCCGGGCCAGGGCCGCTACCGGATGTCGATGCTGGTGCCGCCGGAGCTGTCGGCCGCGCGGCAGGCCACCGGTGGGGCGGGTGGCGACGGGGCGGGTGACGACGGAGTTTCGCACGGCCTCGAAGGCGGTGCGGCGCCCGCCCTCGCCGACATCCAGAAGGTCCTGGACCGGCTGGCGCCGGAGCCGGTCACCGCGTCCGCACTGCGCTGGTCCTCGGTGTTCCGGATCAGCCACCGGCTGGTGGACCGGTACGGGGAGGGCCGGGTGTTCGTCGCCGGGGACGCGGCGCACGTCCATCCGCCGACCGGCGCCCAGGGCATGAACACCGGGGTCCAGGACGCCTGCAACCTGGCGTGGAAGCTGGCCCTGGCAGTCAGGGACGCGGCCCACCCGCGCCTGCTGCCGAGCTACGACGGCGAACGGCATCCGGTGGGCGAGGAAGTGGTGGGCCGGACGGTGCGCCATGCCGCCGAGGGCGTCCAGGCCGATCCGACGGCTCCGGAGACGCTGCTGCTCCGCGAGGCCCAACTCCTGGTCAACTACCGGCAGAGCCCGCTCGTGACGCCGCTGCCCCCGGGTGACGAGGCCGCGCTCCGGCCCGGCGACCGGGCCCCGGACTGCGGCGGCCTCACCGGGGACATCGCCGCGTACCCGGTGCGCCTGTTCGACCTGCTGCGCGGGCGCGGTCACGTCCTGCTGGTGTACGGGAGCCATCCGGCCGGTGACACGCCCGGCGATCTCGCGGCGGCGGCAAGGGAGTTGTCCCGGGGCCGAATGGAGACGTGCCGGATCCTGCCCGTCGACGCTCCGGACGAAGCGGCGGGGGTCCCCCATCACCACGACAGCCGGGGCGAGTTCGCGCGGCAGTACGGCGTCGAGGAGGGCGCGGCGTTCGTCGTACGCCCGGACGGCTACCTCAGCGCCTGCCTCCGCCTTCCGACGGTGGGGCAGTTGAAGGAGGCGCTGGGGAGGGTCTTCGCCCAAGGAACGTAGAAGCCCCGCTGCAAAAGGGCCTTGGAGGTTGATGGCGGCCCTCCCGCAGCGGAGCGGTGTGTCGCGGCAGCGAGGCTGCCGGCCGGGCTACTTGGGCATCAGCACCGTGTCGATGATGTAGACGGTGGCGTTGGCGGTCGGAACATTGCCGCAGACCACGTTGGCGCTGTCGTTGACCTTGTACGACTCACCGGAGCCCGCCGTGGTCAGCGTGCTCTTCTGCAGGGTGTCGAACGTGCCGCTCTCCAGCTGCTGCGGGGTGAGCTTCTCGCCGACGACGTGGTAGGTGAGGATCTCGGTGAGCTTGGCCTTGTCGTTGAGGACCGCGTCCAGGTCGGCCTTCGGGATTTTGGCGAAGGCGTCGTTGGTCGGGGCGAACACCGTGATGTTCTCCGCACTGTTGAGGGTGTCGACCAGACCGGCCTTCTGCACGGCGGCGACCAGTGTGGAGAGCGCCGGGTTGTTGGACGCGGCGGTGGCGACCGGGTCTTTGGCCATGCCGTCGAAGCTGCCCGCACCGCCCTTCGGAACGCCGGCACAGGCCGGGCCGAAAGGCTTGTCCGTGGTGGCGTCGTCACCGGCGGCCGGCTTCGACTCCTCGGGGGTGGAGCCCGCGGCGGAGGAGCTGTCGGAGGCCTTGTCCGAGCCGGAGTCCGAGCAGGCGGTCAGCGTGAGGGGGAGCATCACGGCGGCGACGACGGCGACGGCTGCACGGCGGTGGCGAAGGGCGTTCATGGAATTCTCCTGAGTCGGTCGTAAGGGGAGACGGGATGAAGTGCTGCTACTGGGTGGCCTGTTGGGTGAGGTCAGTCGACGGTGACCACGACGGAGTGCCAGCCACTCGCACCGTCCGGGACGGTCTTGGTGCGCTTCTCGGTCTGGACCTCGCCCGTGCCGTCGGTGGCGCGGACGGTGAGGGTGTGGCCGCCGGGGGTTGCCTTCCACGGGTAGGACCACTGGCGCCAGGTGTCGACGGTGTCCTGCTCGGCCAGCTGGGCCGGGCGCCACGGACCGTCGTCGACGCGGATCTCGACCTTCTCGATCCCGCGGTGCTGGGCCCAGGCCACTCCGGCCACCATGACCGTGCCGGCCTCGGGACGCCCGAAGGGCTTGGGGGTGTCGATGCGGGACTGGGTCTTGATGGGCGCCTTGCGGGCCCACTTGCGCTTCACCCAGTACGCGTCGTAGTCGTCGAACGTGGTGAGTTCGATGTCCTCGATCCACTTGCAGGCCGAGACGTACCCGTAGAGACCGGGGACGAGCATGCGGGCGGGGAACCCGTGGACGAAGGGGAGCGGTTCGCCGTTCATGCCGACGGCCAGCATCGCGTCCCGGCCGTCCATGACGTCCTCGACGGGGGTGCCGAGCGTCATGCCGTCCACCGAGCGGGCGATGATCTGGTCCGCCTTGCCTCCCCGCGACGGCGGCTTGACGCCCGCCTCCTTGAGCAGGTCGGCCAGGCGTACGCCGATCCATCTGGCGTGGCCGATGTAGGGGCCGCCGACCTCGTTGGAGACGCAGCAGAGGGTGATCTCACGTTCGATCAGGGGCCGGTCCAGCAGGTCCTGGTAGGTGAACTCCAGGTCCCGGCGTACGCCCTTGCCGTGGATGCGCAGCCGCCAGGTACTGGCGTCGACCTTGGGGACCACCAGGGCGGTGTCCACCCGGTAGAACGTGTTGTTGGGGGTGGTGAACGGGGGGAGACCGGGCACCCTCAGCTGCGCTCCCGCCGGAATCGGCTCGGCGGGCGAGGCCGGGGCGGGGAGCCGTGCCGCCTCACGGGAGGCGACGGCGTCCTGGGCGCCGCGGCGGTTGAGTGTCCGGCCGACCGCTCCCGCCACGGTGGAGGCGGCGGCCGCGGCGGTGGCGGCGATCAGGAAGCCCCGCCGGTCCCAGGCGCCCTCGTTCTCCTGCTTCTCCTCCCCCGAGATCCGGCGCGGCCGGGTGAGCCTGCCGATGAGGACGTACAGCAGGACCGCCCCGGCCACCGCTCCGACCAGCGAGGGGAGCCCGTCGGCGATGCCGGTGGAGTCGGGGCGGCTGACGGCCGAGGCGGCGCCGACCACACCGAAGCCCAGGACAGCGGCGGAGCCCGTACGCCGGAAGCGCAGCGCCAGCACGCCGACGGCGAGGGCGAACAGGGCGAGCGTGACGACGATGCCCAGCTGCAGGACGAACTTGTCGTTCTCGCCGAAGTTCCGGATCGCGAAATCCTTGACGCCGGCGGGCGTCCGGTCGATGGCCGCCCCGCCGACCGCTGTCACGGGGCTCGCCTCGGGTCTGACGGCCGCCGAGACGAGTTCGGCGACGGTCAGGGCGGCGAATCCCGCCAGCAGTCCGCTCAGGGCTGCGAGCGTTCCGCGGGTCAGGGCTGTCCGGGTGATTCTCACGGTCGTCATTCGGAGCCGTGGGGCGGGCGGATTGGTCGATCACCCGATCACGTGAAACTCAGGGGTTCGCCTGCGGCGGGTGCGCGTACCGGCGTAAGGGCAGAACGCGAACCGCCCCGGCAGGCACGGGGCCGACCGGGGCGGAACGCGGTGAGGGTGGAGGCGGCCACCCTCACCCGGTGTCAGGCGAGGCTCGCGATCGCCTTGTTGAACGTGGCGGACGGGCGCATGATCGCCTCGGCCTTGGCCGGGTCGGGCTGGTAGTAGCCGCCGATCTCGGCCGGGGAGCCCTGCACCGCGACCAGCTCGGCGACGATGGTCTCCTCCTGCTCGGCCAGGGTCTTGGCGAGCGGCGCGAACGCCTCGGCGAGCTTGGCGTCGTCGGTCTGCTGCGCCAGCTCCTGGGCCCAGTAGAGGGCCAGGTAGAAGTGGCTGCCGCGGTTGTCGATACCGCCGAGGCGGCGGCTCGGGGACTTGTCCTCGTTGAGGAACGTGCCGGTCGCCCGGTCCAGGGTGTCGGCGAGGACCTGGGCCCGCGCGTTGTCCGTGGTGGTGGCCAGGTGCTCGAAGCTGACCGCGAGGGCCAGGAACTCACCCAGGCTGTCCCAGCGGAGGTAGTTATCCTTGACGAGCTGCTGGACGTGCTTGGGGGCCGAGCCGCCGGCGCCGGTTTCGAAGAGGCCGCCGCCGTTCATCAGCGGGACGACGGAGAGCATCTTCGCGCTGGTGCCGAGCTCCAGGATCGGGAAGAGGTCGGTGAGGTAGTCACGCAGCACGTTGCCGGTGACGGAGATGGTGTCCTCGCCGCGGCGGATGCGCTCCAGGGAGAAGGCGGTGGCCTCCTCCGGCGTCTTGACGGAGATGTCCAGGCCGTCGGTGTCGTGGTCGGCGAGGTACGTGGTGACCTTGGCGATCAGGTTGGCGTCGTGGGCACGGCCCTCGTCCAGCCAGAAGACGGCCGGGTTGCCGGTCGCGCGGGCGCGGGTGACGGCGAGCTTGACCCAGTCCTGGATCGGCGCGTCCTTGGTCTGGCACATCCGGAAGATGTCGCCGGCGCCGACGGCCTGCTCCAGCACGGCGTTTCCGTCCGTGTCGACGACGCGCACGGTGCCGGTGGCGGGGATCTCGAAGGTCTTGTCGTGGCTGCCGTACTCCTCGGCCTTCTGCGCCATCAGACCGACGTTGGGCACCGAGCCCATGGTGGCCGGGTCGAAGGCGCCGTTGGCGCGGCAGTCGTCGATGACGACCTGGTAGACACCGGCGTAGCTGCTGTCCGGGAGGACGGCGATGGTGTCGGCCTCGTTGCCGTCCGGGCCCCACATGTGGCCCGAGGTGCGGATCATGGCCGGCATGGAGGCGTCGACGATGACGTCGCTGGGGACGTGCAGGTTGGTGATGCCCTTGTCGGAGTCGACCATCGCGAGGGCCGGGCCCTCGGCGAGCTCGGCCTCGAAGGACGCCTGGATCTCGGCGCCCACGCTCGGCAGCGAGTCGAGGCCCTTGAGGATGCCGCCCAGGCCGTCGTTCGGGGTGAGGCCGGCGGCGGAGAGCTGGTCACCGTACTTGGCGAAGGTGTTCGGGAAGTAGGCGCGGACCGCGTGGCCGAAGATGATCGGGTCGGAGACCTTCATCATGGTGGCCTTGAGGTGTACGGAGAACAGCACGCCCTCCGCCTTGGCGCGGGCGACCTGCGCGGTGAAGAACTCGCGCAGCGCGGCGACGCGCATGACGGCCGCGTCGACGACCTCGCCCTTGAGGACGGGTACGGACTCGCGCAGCACGGTGGTGGTGCCGTCGTCGCCGTGCAGCTCGATCCGGAGCGAGCCGTCCTCGGCGATGACCGCGGACTTCTCGGTGGAGCGGAAGTCGTCGACGCCCATGGTGGCGACGTTCGTCTTCGAGTCGGCCGACCAGGCGCCCATGCGGTGCGGGTGGGCCTTGGCGTAGTTCTTGACGGACGCGGGGGCACGGCGGTCGGAGTTGCCCTCGCGCAGCACCGGGTTCACGGCGCTGCCCTTGACCTTGTCGTACCGGGCGCGGACGTCCTTGTCCTCGTCGGTCTGCGGGTCGTCCGGGTAGTCCGGGAGCGCGTAACCCTGCTCCTGGAGCTCGGCGATCGCGGCCTTGAGCTGCGGGATCGACGCCGAGATGTTCGGCAGCTTGATGATGTTCGCGCCGGGGGTCCTGGCCAGCTCGCCGAGCTCGGCGAGTGCGTCATCGATACGCTGCTCGGCCTTGAGGTGCTCCGGGAAGCCGGCGATGATCCGCCCCGCGAGGGAGATGTCACGGCGCTCCACCGTGACTCCTGCGGTCGAGGCGTAGGCCTCGACGACGGGCAGGAGCGAATAGGTCGCCAGGGCAGGGGCCTCGTCGGTGTGCGTATAGATGATGGTCGAGTCAGTCACCGGGTGCTCCGCTCCACGTCTGCAACATTGCTTGACATCAAGATATCTCGTCACCGCCCGTGGCTCCACAAGGCCCCCGTACGGCTTCACAGTCCGTACGGGTCCCGGCGAGCGTTCGATCACTCCGGGTTACGGGGTCGGCGGGCGGTGCTCGTACCACCGCAGGTCGTCCTCCAACTGGGCGGCCAGGGCGATCAGGCGCTCCTCGCTGCGGGAGGGGCCGAGCAGCTGGGCCCCGACGGGGAGGCCGGAGCCGGTGAAGCCGGCCGGGACGTTGATGCCGGGCCAGCCGAGGACGTTCCACGGCCAGGCGTAGGGGCAGGCGGCGGCCATCGTGACGTCGGTGCGCCAAGCGCTGAGCTGGTCGAAGGTGCCGATATTCGGCGGGGGCGCGGCGGTCGTCGGTGTGACGAGCACGTCGTACCCGGAGGCGTCGAAGAGGGCCCCGATGCGGCGGTGCTGGCGCACCTCGCGGGCGCGGGCCGCCCGCACCACCCGGCCCCCGAGCCGCGTCCCGGTCCGCAGGGCGCTGCGGGTGCGGGGGTCGAGGAGGGCCGGCTCGGGGTGGCGGGCGGCGAGTTCGGCGATGCCCGCCGTGGCGCGGGGCACGAAGGCGAGGCCGATCAGCCCGTACCGGGGGCGGGCCTCCTCGACGTGGTGGCCGAGCCGGGCCAGGGTCTCGGCGAGCGCGGCGACGGCCCGGCGCACCTCGGGGTCGGGTCCGGCGCCGGTGAGGGTGAGCGGGGGGCGCCAGGCGAGGGCGATCCGGAGGCGGCCCGGGTCCCGGCGGGCGGCCTCGGCGGCGCGGACGGCGGGCGGGCGGTGGAAGTCGTCGGGGTGGGCGCCGGCGGCCGCGTCCAGCAGGAGCGCCGCGTCGGCCACCGTACGCGCGAGCGGGCCGTTGACGGTGAGGCCCTGGAAGGCGTCGTGGTGCGGGTGGACGGAGACGCGGCCGCGCTGGGGCTTGATGCCGACGAGGTGGGTCCAGGCGGCGGGGATGCGGACGGACCCGGCGCCGTCCGAGCCGAGGGCGGCGGGGACGAGGCCCGCGGCGACGGCGGCGGCCGATCCGCCGGAGGAGCCGCCAGGGGTGTGGGCGGTGTTCCAGGGGTTGCGGGTGGCGCCGAAGGCGGGGCCCTCGGTGAACGGCCACTGGCCCAGCTCGCAGGAGTTGGTCTTGCCGACGATGACGGCCCCGGCGGCGCGCAGCCGACGGACCGCCTCGCTGTCCGTGGTGGCCGGGGGCCGTTCGCCGTCGCAGCCGAAGTGGGTGGGCAAGCCGGCCACATCGGTGTCGTCCTTGACCGCGACCGGGACGCCGAGCAGCGGCAGCCGCTCCCCCGCCGCGAGCCTGCGGTCGGCCTCGGCGGCCTCCGCGAGGGCGGCTTCGGCCCGCAGGTGGCGGAAGGCGTTGAGGGTGGGCTGCGCGTCCTCGATCCGGGCGAGGGCGTCGGCGACGAGTGCGGTGGAGGTGGTGGTGGAGCCGGCGAGCAGGCGTGCGCTCTCCGCGAGGCCGGGTACGGGCTCCGGACGCGGGGTGTGCTCGGGTTGCTCGGGTTGCGACCGTACGGCCGGGCCGGTCTGCTCGGTGGGCTCCGCTGAGGACATGGGCGTGCCGCCTCCCTCGTGGCCGCGGGGTCGGCCGGTCGTCCCGGCCGGTGCCCACACGTACTTACTGGAGGGTAACGAGAGGAGGCGGCACGCTCAACCGTTGCGGCCACTCCGGCCGCTCCGGCTGCCGCGGTGTCACGGGCCTACGGCCCCGGCGTCACGGGCGGACGTGGATCTCGCCGATGCCCGTGCCGATCTTCCCGCAGTGCGCGGTGGACTGGTCCGACTCGCCGGGCCTCACCGTGACGCGGTTGCCGTCGACGTCCGGTGCCCAGCCGCAGACCAGGTGGACCCAGAAGGTCTGCGTCCGGCTCCCGTTGTTGCGACAGAGCGCGAAGCCCGTGTACTCGTCGATGGCGTGCTTGCCGGTGTGGCAGGAGAGACCGGGCGGAATCGCGGCCGGGGCGGCGGCCGGCGTCGCGGTCGCCGAGGTGACCGGGACCGCCAGCGCGGCGGCCGTCGACATGACGGCGAGCATCCGCAGGACGGACCGGGACCGCGTTCCCGTGGCCGCGCCACCCTTGCTCCTCGTCCCCGTGAACAGGTTCATGGTTCTCCTTCGTGGAAGTGCCTGCGCGTACGTGACCTTCGTGGTGCGTCCGTACGGAATCCCGGGCGGGATCGCCGCAGCTCTGCCCACACTCCGTGGCCGAAAACACCGCCGCGCTTCACTCTCCGTACGCGCGCCGGGCGGCGCCCCCGCTCCCGGCGTACGCTCGAATGTGCCGGTCACTCTGGTTCGCATGCCCTGACCGGGGCCTTTTGGAGGAGGCGACGTGAGCGGACACCGTTGGGCCGCACGGGCGGCCGCGGGCGCGGCGGCCGTCGCTCTCACCATCACGGGTGGCGCGGTCGCGCAGGCTGACGACGACATCGCCTCGCTCACCGCCGAGCAGATCGCGGACCGCTCGCGCGACGCCCTGCTCGGGGTCTCCTCCCTGCATGTGAGCGCCCGGGGCGATCTCGACGGGAGCGGAGACCGGATGAGTGTCGACCTGACGCTCGACCGGGAGGGCAACTGCGCGGGCGGGGTCGACATGGGCGAGGACGGTTCCGTGGAGATCGTGAAGCGCGCCGACGATGTCTGGCTGAAGCCGGACAGGGCGTTCTGGGAGACCCACGTCCCGATCGGCGGCTCCACCTTCGACGCGATCCTCGACGGCCGCTACATGAAGGCGAAGGCCGACGACCCCCGGCTGCTGACGGTGACCGAGGTGTGCGATCTCGACACCTTCCGCGAGCTGATCACGGACAACCCCGACGCCGCCGAGCGCGGCACGCTGACGAAGGGCCGGGAGACCGAGGTGAACGGCGCGCCCGTCATCCCGGTGACCCGCACACAGGGGGACGAGCGGCTGACGGTGGACGTGGCCACCGAGGGCGAGCCGTACCCGGTGCGGATCACCGTGCGGGGGGCGGACGAGGAGGGGACCGTGAGCTTCTCCGGCTTCGACCGGCCGGTGCCCGCCGAGACTCCGGCGGCGTCCGAGACGGTGGATGTGACGGCGTTGCTGGGCCGCAGCGTCAAGCCGGTGTGAGCACGCGCTTCGGTTACGGGTCCGGCCCCCACACACCGCACAGGAGCGGACCCGCCACATCAGGCCCGCTCCCGACTCTCCCGTCCCGTCAACACCACGTACAGCACCAGCGAAGAGGTCAGCCCGACCGCCCAGCCGTAGTCCGCGAGCGGCTTCAGCAACGGGATCAATCCATCGGCCGAAAACGGTCCCTTGCCCGGAGCCGAGTGCGAGCCGCCCACCGCCAGGACACCGCCCACCGCGAAGGCCGCCACCGCCCGCCAGTTCCAGCCGCCCCGGTACCAGTAGCGGCCCCCGGGCCGGTAGAGGTCAGCCAGGTCGAGGACCGTTCGGCGGATGATCCAGTAGTCGGCGATCAGGATGCCCGCCACCGTACCGAGCAGCCCGCCGACCAGCCCCAGCCAGGTGAAGATGTACAGCTCGGGCGTCTCGGTGAGCTTCCACGGCATGATGACGACCCCGACCACGCCCGTGATCAGCGCCCCGCCCTTGAAGCTGATGAACCTCGGCGCGAGGTTGGCCAGGTCGTACGCCGGTGAGACCACGTTCGCCGCGATGTTCACGGAGATCGTCGCGATCAGAACGGTGACCAGGCCGAAGAGGAGCCCGAAGACGTTGTCCGTTCGGGCGACGAGCCGGACCGGGTCCCAGATGGCGACCCCGTACACCGCCTGTGAGCCGGAGGTGACGAAGACCGACAGCAGGGCGAAGAACGTCATCGTGGTCGGCAGACCGAGCGACTGGCCCCAGATCTGGGCGCGTTGGCCCGCGCCGAAGCGGGTGAAGTCGGGGATGTTGAGGGAGAGCGTCGCCCAGAAGGCGATCATGCCCATCAGTGACGGGAAGAAGACCGGCCAGAAGTCGGCGCCCCAGCCGAGCGCGGACGGCTGGTCCAGCAACGGGCCGAAGCCGCCCGCCTTGACCGCGACCCAGACGAGCAGGGCGACTGCACCGACCAGGACGAAGGGCGCCGCCCAGTTCTCGAACCGACGCAGGGCGTCCATCCCCCGGTAGATGATGGCCAGTTCGAGGGCCCAGAAGAGCGTGAAGCAGAGCCAGAGCGTCCACGGCTGCCCGCCGATCTCCCCGGCGTTCGCCCAGCCGCCGAAGACCTTGCCGAGCAGGGTGAAGATCCCGACGCCGCCGATCCAGGTCTGGATGCCGAACCAGGCACAGGCGACGGCCGCCCGGATCAGGGCGGGGAGGTTGGCGCCGCGCAGCCCGAAGGAGGCGCGGGCCAGGACCGGGAAGGGGATGCCGTACTTGGGTCCGGCGTGCCCGGTGAGCAGCATCGGGGCGAGCACGATCACATTGGCGAGCGCGATGGTGAACACGGCCTGTTTCCAGTCCATGCCGAGCGCCACCAGGCCGGAGGCGAGCAGCCAGGACGGGATGTTGTGGGCCATCCCGATCCACAGGGCCGCGAAGTTGTACGTCGTCCAGGTGCGCCGCTCCACGGGGACGGGCAGCAGGTCGTCGTTGGCGAAGCGGGCGTCGTCGGGGACGTATCCGTGGGCGAGCCCGACGCGGTCGGACGCGGCGGCCTCGCCGGGTATCGCGTCCTGCGGGGTGGGGGGCGGGGTGGGTGGCACGGTGGCGGTCATGGCGGCTGAGCCCTTCGCTCGGGAGCGGTGCCGTGCGGGGCGGGGCGGGACAGAGCGGTGGGGGGACAGAACGGTGGGGGCGGAACAGGGCTGTGGGGGGTCAGGCGGTCAGTGCGGGGATGATCGTCGATCCGTACGCGTCGATGGTCGCCTCACGGGCGTCGTGCATGTTGTAGACGGCGAACTGGTCGACGCCCATGTCCCGCAGCGCCTGGAGCTTCTCGATGTGCGCCTCGGCGGGCCCCAGCAGACAGAACCGGTCGACGATCTCGTCGGGGACGAAGGCGGTGTCCGGGTTGCCGGTGCGCCCGTGGTGGCTGTAGTCGTAGCCCGAGCGGCCCGCGATGTACGCGGTGAGCGCCTCGGGCACCAGGCCGGAGTGCTCGCCGTAGCGGGCGACCAGGTCGGCCACGTGGTTGCCGACCATCCCGCCGAACCAGCGGCACTGCTCACGGGCGTGGTCGAGGTCGTCGCCGACGTAGGCGGGGGCGGCGACGCAGATGGTGAGGGAGTCCGGGTCCCGGCCGGCGTCGGACGCCGCGTCCCGTACCGCCTTGATCATCCACTCGGCGAGGAAGGGGTCGGCGAGCTGGAGGATGAAGCCGTCGGCCTTCTGCCCGGCCAGCGCGAGGGCCTTGGGCCCGTACGCCGCCATCCACACCGGCAGCCGCCCGTCCTTCACCCACGGGATCTGCACCGGCTGCCCGTCGACCGTGGCCTCCCGGCCCTCCGCGAGGTCCCGGATGACGTCGATGGCCTCCCCCAGCCGGGCCAGCGTGTTGGGCCGGCGGCCCGCGACCCGCATCGCGGAGTCGCCGCGCCCGATCCCGCACACCGTGCGGTTGCCGTACATGTCGTTGAGGGTGGCGAAGGTGGAGGCGGTGACCTCCCAGGTGCGGGTGCCCGGGTTGGTGACCATCGGACCGACGATCATCCGGTCGGTGTGCTCCAGGACGCGGCTGTAGATGACGAACGGCTCCTGCCAGAGCACCGCCGAGTCGAAGGTCCAGCCGTAGCGGAAGCCGTTCCGTTCGGCGCGGCGCATCAGGCCGACGACGGCGGAGGCGGGCGGGTCGGTCTGGAGGACGAGTCCGAAGTCCATGCGGGATCTCCTAGTCGAGGTACTGACAGGTGGCACGGGGGGTGTACATGCCGTGTCCGGCGCGGCCGGTGAACTTCCTTCCGTCGACGACGAGTTCACCGCGCGAGAGCACGGTCTCGACCTGGCCGGTGATCCGCTTGCCCTCGTACGCCGAGTAGTCGACGTTCATGTGGTGTGTCTCGGCGGAGAGGGTCTGCTCGGCGTGCGGGTCGTAGATGACGATGTCCGCGTCGGCACCCGGGGCGATGGTGCCTTTCTTCGGGTAGAGGCCGAACATCCGGGCCGGGGAGGCGCAGGCGATCTCGATCCAGCGGCGGCGGGTGATGTGCCCGTCCACGACGGCCTGGTGCAGCAGGTCCATCCGGTGCTCGACGCCCGGCATCCCGTTGGGGATCTTGGAGAAGTCGCCACGGCCCATCTCCTTCTGGCCGGAGAAGCAGAAGGGGCAGTGGTCGGTGGAGACGACCTGGAGCTCGTTGTTCCGCAGGCCCCGCCACAGTGCGTCCTGGTGCTCCTTGGGGCGCAGCGGGGTGGAGCAGACGTACTTGGCGCCCTCGAAGTCGGGCCCGGCGAGGTTGTCGGTGGAGAGGAACAGGTACTGCGGACAGGTCTCGCCGAAGACCGGGAGCCCCTTGTGGCGGGCGGCGGCGATCTCCCCCACGGCCTCGTCGGCGGAGACGTGGACGATGTAGAGAGGTGATCCCGCGACCCGGGCGAGCTGGATCGCGCGGTGGGTGGCCTCGGCCTCCAGAGCGACCTTGCGTACGTCTCCGTGGTAGCGGGGGTCGGTGCGGCCCGCGGCGAGCGCCTGCTCGACCAGGACGTCGATGGCGATGCCGTTCTCGGCGTGCATCATGATCAACCCGCCGTTGCCGGAGGCCTGTTGCATGGCCCGCAGGATCTGGCCGTCGTCGGAGTAGAAGACGCCCGGGTACGCCATGAACAGTTTGAAGGACGTCACGCCTTCGGCGACCAGCCGGTCCATCTCCTTGAGCGATGACGGGTTCACATCGGCGAGGATCATGTGGAAGGCGTAGTCGATGGCGCAGTTCCCGTCGGCCTTCGCGTACCAGGTGTCGAGCCCTTCGCGCAGGGACTTCCCCACGCCCTGGATCGCGAAGTCCACGATGGTGGTGGTCCCACCCCAGGCGGCGGCCCGGGTGCCGGTCTCGAAGGTGTCGGCGGCGTACGTGCCGCCGAACGGCATCTCCATGTGCGTGTGCGCGTCGACACCGCCCGGGATGACGTACTTTCCGGTGGCGTCGATCCTGCGGTCGGCGTTCCAGCTCTCCGCGGCGTCGGTGCCGTGTGCGGCGAGTGCGGCGATGCGCCCGCCCTCGACGAGGACGTCGGCGTGGATCTCGTCGGACGCGGTGATGACCAGACCACCGCGGATGACGGTGCGGCTCATGGGTACCTCCTCGCTGGGGCGGTACGGGGGCCCTCCACATGGGCCCCCGTACGCTGTTCGGTCGGCGCTCGTACGGGTGCCGAGTGAGCGCTCGTACGGTGTTCAGTGAGCGCTCGTACGTCGTTCCGTCGGGGCTCGACGGTGTTCAGTCGGCGGCGCGCAGGGCGTCGGCGAGGACCGACGCGCCCTCCTCCGCCTCGGCGACGGTCAGGGTCAGGGGCGGGGCGATCCGCAGCACGCTGGTGTTGTGGCCGCCGCCCTTACCGATGAGCAGCCCGCCCGCGCGTGCCGCCTCCAGGACGGCCGTGGCCGCCTCCGGATCCGCCTCTTCCGTACCGGGCTTCACCAGCTCGATGCCGATCATCAGGCCCCGGCCGCGCACTTCGCGTACGGCGGCCGATCCGGCAGCGATCCCCCGCAGCCGCTCGATGAGGAGCCCGCCCACGCGCCGCGCGTTGCCCTGGAGGTCGTGCTCCAGGTGGTACGAGAGGTTGGCGAGGCCGGCCGCCATGGTGACAGGTGAACCACCGAACGTGGAGATGGAGTTGGCGTCCAGGCAGTTCATCACCTCCGCGCGGGCGACGACTCCGCCGATGGACATGCCGTTGCCGATGCCCTTGGCGAAGGTGAGGATGTCCGGCGGGCCGTGCTCGGCGTGCGCCTGCCAGCCCCAGAAGTGCTCACCGGTACGCCCCCAGCCGGTCTGCACCTCGTCGGAGATCCACAGGATGCCGTGCCGGTCCAGGACTTCGCGGAACGCGGCGAACAGCCCGTCGGGCGGCGAGGTGAAGCCGCCGACGCCCTGGATGGGTTCCGCGATCAGTGCCGCGGCCTCCCGGGTGTGGCCGAGGAGGTCCTCCAGATCGGCGACGCACGCCCGGATGAACCGCTCGTCGCTCAACTCCGCGTACGGGCCACGGCTTCGGACGCCGCCGTGGACGTACAGCGTCTGGAGCGGGGAGAGGGTCGTGGGCGACCAGGCGTGGTTGCCGGTGATGGAGACGGCCGAGAAGGAGCGGCCGTGGTAGCTGTTGCGCATCGCCAGAATCTGGTTGGACCGGCGGTACGCGGTGGCGAGCAGCAGCGCGGTGTCGTTCGCCTCGGTGCCCGACGTGGTGAAGAAGACCCGGGCGTCGGGGATGCCGGAGAGGGTGGCGATCCGCTCGGCCAGCTCCACCATGGGGCGGTTGAGGTAGAGCGTGGAGGAGTGGATGATCCGCCCGGCCTGCTCGGAGATCGCCTTGGTGACCTCGGGCAGGGCGTGGGCGGTCATGGTGGTGAGGATGCCGCCGAAGAAGTCGAGGTAGCGGTTGCCGTCGGCGTCCCAGACGTACCGGCCCTCGCCATGGGTGAGTTCGATGGGGTGGCGGTAGTAGAGGGCCAGCCACTCGGGACTGACGGCGAGGTGGCGCTCGTACAGCCCGCTCACGGCTCCACCAGCCCGTCGTAGGCGTCGGGCCTGCGGTCCCGGTAGAAGGCCCACTGCTGGCGGACCTCGTCGATCAGGCCGAAGTCCAGGTCGCGGACGACGAGTTCCTCCTCCTTGTCGCTGGCGACCTCGCCGACGAACTGGCCGCGCGGGTCGACGAAGTAGCTGGTGCCGTAGAAGTCGTTGTCGCCGTACTCCTCCTGGCCGACCCGGTTGATCGCGGCGACGAAGTACTCGTTGGCGACGGCGGACGCGGGCTGCTCCAGCTGCCAGAGGTAGCCGGAGAGGCCGCGCGAGGTGGCCGAGGGGTTGTAGACCAACTGGGCTCCGTTGAGTCCGAGTTGGCGCCACCCCTCGGGGAAGTGCCGGTCGTAGCAGATGTAGACGCCGACCTTGCCGACGGCGGTGTCGAAGACCGGCCAGCCGGCGTTCCCGGGCTTGAAGTAGTACTTCTCCCAGAACCCCTTGACCTGCGGGATGTGGTGCTTGCGGTACTTGCCGAGGTACGAGCCGTCGGCGTCGATCACGGCAGCGGTGTTGTAGTAGAAGCCGGACTGCTCGACCTCGAAGACCGGGACGACGACCACCATGCCGGTCTCGCGGGCCAGGTCCTGCATCCGGCGGACGGTCGGCCCGGCCGGGACCGGTTCGGCCCAGCGGTAGTGCTCGGGGTCCTGGACCTGGCAGAAGTAGGGGGCGTTGAACACCTCCTGGAACCCGATGATCTTCGCCCCCTGCCGGGCGGCCTCGCGCGCATGGTCCTCATGCTTGGCGATCATGGATTCGGTGTCGCCGGTCCAGGTCGCCTGGACGAGTGCGGCGCGTACGACGTGGGACATGAGCTGCTCCTTCGACGCGGCGTCAGAGAGCCTCTACGCGATTTCTACGCACGTAGATCGGTGCATGAATGGAGAACGTAAGCCCCTCTGTCCGGCGGGGCAAGACCATCGCCGTGAACCGGCTGAGTCGATCATGTTTCGCACCCGAGCGGTCCACAACAGTCACGGTACGCATCACTCCGCGCATACGCGGCGCGTCACGCGGAACCCTGGGGGAGTTGCCCTGAAGTGCGCCCCGGCTCATAGCCTGCTCGCGTCTGTGGGCGTCACCTGGGATCCGTCGAGCGAAAAGGATCCTTCATGCGCTGCACACTCTTCGGCAGGACCGGTCTGCGCGTCAGCGAGCTCGCGCTCGGCGCCATGACCCCCTGGTGCAGTCCGCGGAAGCGAGCCTGGGGCGGCTGCGCACGGACCGGTCGGATGTCCTCCGGGTGCACGCCCGGGACAGCTGCACCCCGGTCGAGGAGGTCATGCGCGCCCTCGACGACCTCGTACGCACGGGCAGGGTGGTGTACGTGGGCGTGTCCGACTGGCCGGCCCGGGAGGGGGATCGCTGGGCGGCCATCGAGGACCGGCGCTCGACCTGTCGGCGTACCACCTCCGAGGTGCTCTGAGCCCTCGCGGCGGACGCCCAGCACCCTCACACCCCCGGCACCCCGGCCACCCGCAGCGCGTGGACCAGGTCCCACTCCCGTTCCACCGACACCTCGCGGGCCGCCGCCAGCAGGTGCGGCAGGACACGGCCATTGCCGCCGCCCGCGATCTCGGCCGCCTCCCGGGGCGTACGTACGCGGACGAAGGCGCCGAGCAGCGCCCGCGCCTCGCCCTCGCGGCCCGCGCCGTCCAGGGCGAGGACCGCCTCGGCGACCTCGGCGGCGGGCCTGGCCACCCCTTGCCGGAGCAGCAGCCCACAGTCCTCGTCCCGGCCCGCCGCGGCCAGCGCCCCCGCCGCCGCGGCGAACCCCGCGGGCGGCAGCGAGGACGCCTCCCAGAGCAGGGTCGTCCAGTCGGCGGCCAGGCCGGCCCGGTAGAGGGCGACCGCCAGCACCGGCAGCCGCGGCGCGGGCCAGGCCGCCACCTCGCAGAGCACGACATGGGCCTCACCGCTGCGCCCCTGCGCCCGCAGCCGGACCAGCCGCCCGACGGCGGTGGCCACGGCCTCTCCGGCCCCCGGGTCCGGCAGAGCGGCCGGGGCGGGGGCCTCCTCCGCCTGAGCCGGCCCACCGCCGAAACGGGCGCCGCGCAGGACGGAGCCGCCCTCCGGCGGGGGTACGAGCAGGGCGGGAACGGGCGAGGGGACGTACGCGGTCTCCTCCTCGTCGTCCACGTCGAGACCGGCGAACCGGGCGCCGCGCGGCTTCTTGCGCCTGGGTGCGGGCTCGGGAGCGGAAGCGGCCCTGCGGGACCGGGACCGCCCGAAGGGCCCAGGGGTCTCCGGAGCCGGATCGGGCTCCGCGACGAACTCCGGCGCGCGCTCGGCAACGAACTCCGGCGCGTACTCCGCAACGGGTTCCGATACGCGCTCCCGTACGGGCTCCGGCGCCTGCGCGGCCTCCTGCGCCGGATGCTCCCCGGCCCTCCCCGCCGGCCACTCGGCGCCCCGGCGCCCCGGGCCACGCGGACCGGAGCCGCCCTCCGGGTCCGCCCCGGCGCACGGGTGCGGAACCGTCACCGCCGCCAGCCGCTTGCGCAGCTCCGCGCACCGGGCCGAGGCACGACGGTGGTCGTCGTGGGCCCAGGCCAGCGCCTCAGGGGCGGCCGGGTCCACGCCCCCCGCCCCGGCCGTGCGCAGCCGCTCGGCCGCCCGGCCCTGCTCGCGGATCATCAACTCCAGCCGGTGGACCAGCTCCTGGCGTCCGCCGGGCCGCCG
Organism: Streptomyces sp. CB00316; assembly: GCF_001905595.1. GTDB lineage: Bacteria > Actinomycetota > Actinomycetes > Streptomycetales > Streptomycetaceae > Streptomyces. Next base: position 23,994 of record NZ_LIXI01000010.1, read on the forward strand.
GTCATGGGCGGCCGCGGCGGCGGAGTACAGCGCGGCGGCCCGTACCGAGACCTGCTCGGCGAAGTGCGCGCCGTGGACCGTGGCCAGGTCGGCGAGCAGCGACTCCACGACGTCCCAGGGCGGGATCTCCACCCCGTCGAGACAGGACCGCATCCCGTGCGGGTCGCGCCGGGTGAAGACTTGGTACCACCCGCGTCCGGGGTCGAGCCGTGCCGTCACCTCCCGTAGGTAGTGCGCGAACGTGCCTACATCCACCGCATGCTGATGCACCGTCATCGTCGCCCTCGCCGACTGTCGACTGGAGCCTTCCAGTCCGCAGGCATTCGACCGCAGGTGTGTTACGGGGCGGCTACGCGCAGCTTTCGTCCGCGCTGCGGCAGGTGCACGCGCCGGCCGCCGTGCGCCCCCCGGCCCGACGGCGGCCGGGCTCAGAAGGTGACGGCGATCCCGGTGTGCGGGCGCTTGCCGAAGCGGGCGATGGTGGCGGGCCAGTCGACGAGCCAGAACTTCCAGGTGTACTTGCGGGCCAGCAGCTTGCGCACCTTGCGGGTCTCATCCGCGTCGAGGAGGCGTGCGGTGCCCTCGGCCTTCGGGGCGCCTTCGGCGATCCGGCCGCGTACGTCGCAGACGGTGACGACCACGTCGGTGTTGTTGCGGAGCCGCTTGACCTTCCACGAGTCGGAGCGGGTCCAGACGTAGAGCACCTCGCCCTCGGCCGCGGCCCATACGGGCGTGGCCACGGGCGTGCCGTCCTTGCGGTAGGTGGTCAGGCTGACGTATTCGCTGCGCGCGAAGTCCTGGAGAGTCACAGGCGTGACCCTACGCACCGCACGGGCCGTTACGCGATCAGGGGCACGACCGAGGGTTCGGGGGCGCAGCGGCCGAGCAGCTCGTCCATGGAGAGGCCGAGCGCCCCGGCGAGCGCGGCGACCGTGAAGAAGGCGGGGGTGGGGGCGCGGCCGGTCTCGATCTTGCGGAGGGTCTCGGCGGAGATTCCGGCGCTCGCCGCGACGGCGACCATGCTGCGCTCCCCGCGCGCCTCGCGGAGCAGACGGCCGAGCCGTTCGCCGCGGAGGCGCTCTTCAGGGGTGAGAGGGGTGCGGACCATGAGGCCATTCTACTACGGTTCACCATTCTCATACCGTCATTACTATACCGCTTCGACCGGTATAGTAATGGGCATGGTGCACATCAAGACAGACACATCCATCGAAGCCATGCGTGAGTCCGGACGCGTCGTCGCGCGGATCCTGGCCCGCGCCCAGGAGGTCGCGGCGATCGGCGTGACCCCCCGCGAGCTGGACGAGGCGGCGCGCGAGGTGCTGCGCGAGGCGGGGGCCTCCTCGCCGTTCCTGAACTACAAGCCGCACTTCGCGCCCACCCCGTTCCCCGCCGCCGTCTGCGTCTCCGTGAACGACGCGGTCGTCCACGGCATCCCCTCCGCCGAACCGCTGCGCGACGGGGATCTGGTCAGCGTGGACACGGGCGCCCTCCTCGGCGGCTGGGCGGGCGACGCGGCGGTCAGCTTCACCGTCGGCGAGGCCCGCCCCGCCGACACCGAGCTGATCGCCGCGGCCACCGCCGCTCTGGAGGCGGGCATCGCGGCGGCGGTCGTCGGCAACCGGATCGGCGACATCGCCCACGCCATCGGCACGGTCTGCCGCAAGGAGGGCTACGGCATCCTCGACGGGTACGGCGGCCACGGCATCGGCCGTTCGATGCACGAGGACCCGTCCGTGCCGAACGAGGGACATCCAGGGCGCGGCATGCCGCTGCGCCACGGGATGGTCCTCGCGATCGAGCCCATGCTGCTCGCCGGCGGCCTCGACGAGTTCCGCCACGACGAGGACGGCTGGACGCTGCGGACGACCGACGGCAGCCGGGCCGCGCACGCCGAGCACACGGTGGCCATCACGAAGGACGGCCCGCGCGTCCTCACCGCCCTCTGACAGCTCTCTCGGAGCCCTCAGCGTCCGACGAACGACCGCGCCAGCCCCTCCCCCCGGCTCTCCGCCTCGGCGCGGCTCTCGATCGGTGAGACGCGGGAGCCCTTGAACGCGATGTACGTGACGCCGGACGCGGCCCCGCCGGTCGTCGGGTGGGGGTCGATGGACAGTTCCTCCGCCAGCGCGTAGGACCCCTCGCCGATGATCCCGGCGGGCCCGGTGTCGCCGATGACGGCGTACCGCACCTGGTCCTGGTGGATCACGGCGACGACGCTGCCGCCGGTCAGCCCGGACTCCCGGTAGTCCCAGATCCGGCCCGGCGCCGGTACCACCACGAACGGCAGCCGGGCCGAGTCCAGCGGTGTGCCGCGGGAGCTCTGGAACGCGGTCTGCGGCTGGAAGTAGGGGTCGGACTTCGTGTTGCAGGCTTTCGTCTTCCGGCCGTCGCAGTCGATGTCCAGGTCCGCCTTCCAGAACACGGCGTCCGTGGTGCCGCAGACGGGGACGGTGGCCTTCGAGCGGTTCGCGTCCGTGCGGTACTCGCCCCGCGAGATCTGCCGGCAGGAACGGACCTCGGCGAGCAGTTCCTCCGCGCTCACCGGAAGGTCCGCACTCACCGGCGCGTCCCCGAGGCCCCCCGGCGCGGGAACCACCCGGGCATCCGGCGGTGTGTCAGGTACGGGGAAGTCGGCGGTGGCGGGCATCGCCGCCGGGCCGAGCAGGGCGGCGCCGCAGGCCGCGGAGGTGACGGCGGTCAGAGCGAACGTTCGGGTGCGCATCGTGGGGGACGGCCCTTCCAGTCGACCGGAGGGACCCGTGCGGCCCCTCCTCGGCTGCCGGCACGGGATCTCCGGCTCTCCCCTCCCCCGGCGGCGGTTCCGGGCGTGCGCGGCGCGTCCGCGTACGGCCGGTCCCGCCGCCCCTGCTGCGTGAGGCCGGGTCAGCTCCTGCCGCCCGGCCGCACCACCATGGCCGAGCCGCCGCCCCGCCGCACCTTTTCCGCGGCTGCCAGCCAGCGGCCGTCGGGGAGCCGCTGTACGCCGGTGGCGGCGCCGATCTCCGGGTTCTGCCGGAAGGCGTGGCCGAGCGCTTCGAGCTCGCCGCGGACCGGGCTGTTCCACAGGTCCGGCTCGATCTCGGTGGTGGCCGCGTTGCGCTGGCTGGCACGCGGTGCGGCGATCGCGTCGACGAGCGGGAGCCCGCGGTCGAGGTGGCCGGTCAGGGACTGGAGCACGGTGGTGATGATCGTGGCGCCGCCCGGCGAGCCGAGGGCGAGGACCGGCTTGCCGTCCTTGAGCACGATGGTCGGGGACATGGACGAGCGGGGCCGCTTGCCCGGGCCCGGGAGGTTCGGGTCGTGGACGGCCGGGTTGGCCGGTGCGAAGGAGAAGTCGGTCAGCTCGTTGTTGAGGAGGAAGCCGCGGCCGGGGACCGTGATGCCGCTGCCGCCGGTGGACTCGATCGTCAGTGTGTAGGAGACGACGTTGCCCCACTTGTCGGCCGTCGTGAGGTGCGTGGTGTTCTCGCCCTCGAACGTCGTGGGCGCGGCCATACCACCGCTCCCGCAGCGGGCCGGGTTCCGAGGGTCACCGGGCGCCACCGGGCTGGTCAGCACCGCGTCGTCCCTGATCAGGCATCCGCGCGCATCGGCGAACCGCTGGCTCAGCAGTTCCTTCGTGGGGACGTCCTCGAAGGCCGGGTCGCCGACCCAGCGCCCCCGGTCGGCGAAGGCGACGCGGCTCGCCTCGATGAGCCGGTGGAGGTAGCGGGTCCCGCTCGCCCGCGAGAGGTCGGTGCGCTCCAGCATGTTGAGGGCCTGGGCCACCGTCGTACCGCCGGACGAGGAGGGCGCCATGCCGTACACGTCCAGGCCCCGGTAGCCGGCCTTCGTCGGCTTCTGCTTCAGCGTGCGGTACGAGGCGAGGTCCTTGCGGGTCAGGTCGCCGGGACGGACGGTCCGGGTGGCCTGCGGGTCGACGGGCGGCTTGCGGACCGTACGCACGATGTCGTCGGCCAACTCGCCCCGATACAGCTCCCCGACGCCCTTGCGGCCGAGCTTCTCGTACGTACGGGCCAGGTCGGGGTTCTTGAACACCGAACCGACGACAGGCAGTTCACCGCCGGGCAGGAACAGCTTCGCGGAGGCCGGGAAGTCGGCGAACCGGGCCTGGTTGGCGGCCGTCTGGGAGCGGAAGGTGCCGTCCACCACGAAACCGTCCCGGGCCAGGCGTTCGGCCGGTTTCAGCAGCGTACGAAGGGACTTGGTGCCCCAGGTGTCGAGTGCGCGCTCCCAGGTGGCGGGGGTGCCGGGGGTGCCGACGCCGAGGCCGCTGGTGACGCCTTCCACGAACGGGATGGGCTTGCCGTTCTCCAGGAAGAGGGAGGAGTCGGCGCTGCGGGGTGCGGTCTCGCGGCCGTCGATGGTCTGCACCGTGCGCTTCTCGGCGTCGTAGTGGACGAAGTAGCCTCCGCCGCCGATGCCCGCCGAGTACGGCTCGGTCACCCCGAGCGCGGCGGCGGTCGCCACGGCCGCGTCCACCGCGTTGCCGCCCTTGCGCAGCACCTCGATCCCGACCGCGGACGCGTCCCGGTCGACACTGGCCACCGCTCCCCCGTGACCCACCGCCACCGGGGACTTGGGCGGCGCGGGGTGCCGGTGCGCGGGCTGCGCGGAGCCGGCGGGGGCGGTGGCCCCGAGCGAGGCGACGACGGCGAGGGCGGCCACTATCGACATGTTCCGGCCGACGGAACGGTGCATACGAACCTCCAGTCAACGGATCTCCGCGCAGGCTAGCCCGCGGGCACCCGGATCGTCAGGACCGCCTCGAACGGTTACCCGAATGACCGATAACATGCCCGGCCATGACGGACGACGTGCGCAACATCGTGCTGGGCGTGATAGCCGCCGGGGTCAGCGGATCGCTGGGCTGGCTGGCCCGCACCTACCTCCTGCGGCGCAAGCTGCGCCGTAAGCAGGCGTTCTTCGGGCTGCCGTCCCACTCCGAGTGCCTGCTGGTGGTCAACCGGTACGCGGGCGCCGAGGGGTCCGTGCACCGGTACGACGTCTTCGCGCTGCTGGAGCTCTCGGCGCTGATCAAGGACTGTGCGGCGAACGCGCAGATCGTGACGCACGACGTGGCGCAGCAGGGTTTCGGGGAGCGTACGGAGTTCTGCGTCGGCGGTCCGACGTCCAACCAGCGGATGGCGGCCCACCTGCGGACCCTGCTCCCCGGCGTGCGGATCAACACCGACCCGGACCCCGGCCCGGACCGCGTCGCCTTCCAGATCGGTTCGGAGCGCTACCGGCTGGAGCCGGGGATCTCGGAGTACGTGCTGCTCGCCCGCCTGACGGGTGGTCAGGAGGCTCGCCCCGTCTTCCTGTTCTGCGGGCAGCGGGCCATCACCAACCAGGCGGCGACCCGTTATGTGTCGCGCCACTACGAGAAGCTGCTGCGCAAGCACGGCAACAAGTCGTTCGCGCTGCTGCTGAAGGTGGTCAACTCCCAGGCGTACGGCCCCGATGTGGTGGAGGTCGTCGGCGATGTGACCCGCGCGGCGCAGGCCCCCGTACCAACGGTCCCGGCCTCCCACCGGGCGGGCAGCTGAGCGCAGCCGGGCTCATCGCCGCAGCCGGGCCCGGCCGCCGTCCACCATCGCGGTGATCTCACCGATCCTCAGCGGTCGGGCCAGCAGCACCACCACGAGCAGCAGCGCGAGGGTGCCCGCCCCGACGGCGGCCATGTGCCCCGCGCCCTCGGCCGCGCAGGCGAGCCCTCCGGCGGGCGGGCAGGCGGCGATCAGCCGGAGGTGGGCGCCGAGGGTGGGTGAGCGCAGCAGGGTCCCGGCCCCGGTGGCCGGGATCCGCCGGGACAGCACGTACCCGGTGACGGCGAAGCCGACGACGAAGGCCACCGTGCTCGCTCCGGCCATCCCGGTCACGGCCCAGCGGGCGGGCAGCAGCCAGTACGCGGCGGCGGAGAGGCCCGCGTTGACGGCGGCGACCACGAGGTTGAGCAGAAACGGGGTGCGGGTGTCGCTCATCGCGTAGAAGCCTCGGGAGAGGACGTACTGCCCGGAGAAGGCGACGAGCCCGGGGCGAACGCCATCATCATTCCGGCCATCACCGTGATGTCTGCGTCGGTGATGCGCCCGTACCCGAAGACGGAGCCCATCACCCAGCGCGCGAGGGCCAGGAACGCGGTGGCGGCGGGCACGACGACGGCGGCGCTGGTCCGCAGGGCGTACGCGACATCGCGCCGCACCCCGGCGAGGTCCTTGTCGGCCGCCGCCCGGCCCATCCGGGGCATCAGCGCGGTGACGAGCGAGACGGTGATGATGCCCTGCGGGACGACTCAGAGCTGGTAGGCGTAGCCGTAAGCGGTGTAGCCCGCCCCGCCCGCCACCTGCTGCTCGAAGGCCGCCTGGCCGGCGGTGGTGGAGAGCCGGGTGACGACCCAGTACGCGAGCTGGTTGGTGAGCACCAGCAGGACGAGCCAGCCGGCCGAGCGCATCGGCCGGGTCAGTCCGCTGCCGCGCCAGTCGAAGCGGGGCCGCCAGCGGAATGCCGCGGCCCGCAGCGCGGGAAGCAGCGCGAGGGTCTGCACGGCGAATCCGGCGGTGGTGCCCCAGCCCAGGAGGTGGGCGTCCCTGTCGGAGAGGGCACCGTCGGAGTTCGCGGCGACGGCGATGTAGAGACCGAACACCCCGATGGTCATAGCGCCGAACCGGCCGCGGGCGTTGAGGACCTGGCCGAGCAGGATGAAGAGCCCGTAGAAGAGGATCTGCGGCAGGCAGTAGCGGGCCAGCGCCACGGTCAGCTCGGCTTGGCGGCCCTCGTAGTCGGTGTAGACGCCGACGATCAGGGGCGCCGCCGCCACGGCGAGCGCGGTGAGCACAACGGCTACGGCGCGTGGAACGTGTCGTGGGTCGACTGGCAGGCGAAGAGTGCGCTGAAGTGAGCCGCGCGCTCACCTCCGTACAGCGGAAGACCTACTGACACCACGTCCAACAATCGTTACCTTCACGCAACACGCCCAGTAGTTACCAGCGGTAAACAACCGGGGTTACCGTCGGGTCACTTTGCACTGACACGCGTGAGGAGTGACCCGTGGTACGTCCGAAACCAGCACTGCGCACCACCGCTTCGATCACCACCGCCGTCGTCCTGCTGACCGGAGCCGCCCTCGGCGCGGCTCCGGCGGCCGGCGCGGCGCCCGCCCTCACCTCGGCGAGCGCCTCCGCGCCGAACCTGACGTTCCACGACATCCCCGGCTCCGACGGCATCACGCTCAAGGGCAATGTGTTCAGACCGTCCGGAGCGCCGGCCCCGGCCGGGGTGAAGCACCCGCTGATCGTCTTCCCGACCAGCTGGGCCATGCCACAGATCGAGTATCTGGCGCAGGCCCAGAAGCTCGCCGACTCCGGCTATGTCGTGGTGAGTTACACCTCGCGCGGCTTCTGGCTCTCCGGCGGGAAAATCGAGGTGGCGGGTCCGCCGGACATCGCGGACGCCTCCGCCGTCATCGACTGGGCGCTGGCGAACACCTCGGCCGACCCGGACCGGATCGGCATGGGCGGGGTCAGCTACGGGGCGGGCATCAGCCTGCTGGCGGCCGGGCACGACCCGCGGATCAAGGCGGTGGCCGCGCTCAGCGGCTGGGCCGACCTGATCGACTCGATCTACAGCGGACGGACCCAACACCTCCAGGCCGCCGCCCTCCTCGGCGGCGCCGGGCTGATCACCGGCCGCCCCAGCGACGAACTCTCCCGGACGCTCGAGGACTTCCTCGGCTCCAAGCTGGACAAGGAACCGGAGATGATCGCTTGGGGCGCCAAGCGCTCCCCCGCGACCCACCTCGACCGGATCAACGCCAACGGCGCCGCCATCATGATGGGCAACGCCTGGGGCGACACGATCTTCCCGCCCAACCAGTACGCCTCGTTCTACGAGAAGCTCACCGGCCCCAAGCGGCTGGAGTTCCGCCCCGGCGACCACGCGACCGCCGAGCTGACCGGACTGTTCGGGCTGCCCAACGACACCTGGACGAGCACCCGCCGCTGGTTCGACCGCTACCTCAAGGGCGAGCGCAACGGGATCGACACCGAGCGGCCGGTCCAGCTCAAGTCCCGTACCGACAAGGGGTACGAGGGCTACCCGGACTGGAAGTCGGTGGGCGCGGCGAAGAACCGTATACAGCTCGACGGTACGAAGAAGGTGTGGGCGAACGTCGACTCCGGCGCCAACGGGGGCATCACGCTGCTCTCCAACGCGCTGGACCAGTTCCTGAAGCTGCCGCCGACCGTCTCCGTACCCCTGCTGCCGCGCACCTTCGCGAGCGTCTGGCAGTCGGAGAGGTACGGCTCCGAGCAGCGCGTCCGGGGGACGGCCGAGCTGCACACCACGGTCACCAGCACCAAGTCGAGCGGCACCTTCGTCGCGTACCTCTACGACGTCGGCCCGCTCGGTATGGGCAAGCTGGTCAGCAACGCCCCGTACACGTTCCACGGGCAGACGCCGGGCCGGCCGTTCCCCGTCGACCTGGAGCTGTTCTCCACGGCCTACGACGTCCCGGCCGGTCACCGGCTCGCCCTGGTGATCGACACCGTCGATCCGCTGTACATCGAGCACAACCCGACCGGCGCGCAGCTGACCTTCTCCTCGCCCTCCACGGACCCGAGTCATCTCTCGGTCCCGCTGCGCGAGAAGTGATCACCGACTGCTGCCGGGCGGGCACTGCCCGGCTACTGCCCTCCTGGCAGCAGCGTCCCCGGTTCGGCCGGGGCCACCCCCACCGCCTCCGTCTTCGGATTGCGCCGCTGCCTTCGCGCCACCCAGGTGGCGAACCACGAGAGCAACATGCACATGCCGATGTAGATCGGAGAGATCACCATCACGACAGGGATGAAGGGAAGATCGTAGTCGAGATTCGACGCGATCAGCTTTCCCGCGTGGAGGAATTCCTCATAGGTGATCAGGTAACCCAGTGAGGTGTCCTTGAGGGCGACCACCAGCTGACTGATGATGGTCGGCAGCATCGCGCGCACGGCCTGGGGTGCCAGGACGAACGTCGTGACCTGGGTCTTGCGCATCCCGAGGGCGTACGCGGCCTCCCGCTGGCCCCGGTCCACGGAGTTGATCCCGGTCCGGAAGACCTCCGCGAGGACCGAGCCGTTGTAGAGGGTCAGTCCGGCGACCAGGGCGGGCAGGGCCTGGACCTTCAGCGCCACGAAGATGAAGAAGATCATCACCAGCACCGGCATGGCCCGGAAGAACTCGACCAGCAGGGTGGAGATCCAGCGCACCGGTCGGTGCACGGAGAGCCGGCCGACCGCGAGGACCGCGCCGAGGGCGAGGGAGAGGACCGCGGCGTACGCGAACGCCTTGAGCGTGTTGCCGAGCCCGCGCAGGAGCAGTTCCTGGATGCCCTTGTACGCGAAGGGGCGCCACTTCACGGCGGTGAACTGGTCGGTGTCGAAGAGCAGATAGATGATCCAGCCGACGAGGGCGAGGATCACGGCCGTCGAGACGATCCCGTACAGGAGATGCCGTCTGCGGGTCTGCGGCCCCGGGATGTCGTAGAGCGCGGTGGCCGAGGGGACATGGGTCATCGTGCGACTCCCCAGCGCTTCTCCATCACGTTGAAGAGCGCACTGATGGTGAGGGTGATGATCAGGTAGCCGACGGCAATCCAGACGAACGTCCAGATGATGCTGTAGCCCAGCTCGTTGAGCGTCCGGTAGGTGCCGAGGAGCTCGGTGACGCTGAACGCGCCGGCGATCGCGGAGTTCTTGGCCAGCGCGATCAGGGTGGAGCCGACGGGCGGGATCACCGAGCGGAAGGCCTGCGGCAGGACGACCTCGCCCAGGGTCTGTCCGAAGGTCATCCCGAGACTGCGGGCGGCCTCGCCCTGGCCGGTGGGCACGGTGTTGATGCCGGAGCGCAGCACCTCGCAGATGAAGGCGGACGTGTAGCAACCGAGCGCCAGGACGGCGAAGAGCTGGAAGGGCAGCACGAGGCCGAAGCGCGGCAGACCGAGGAGGACCGCGAAGAACAGCAGCGTCAGCGGGGTGTTGCGCAGCACGGTCACCCACACCGTCCCCAGCACCCGCAGCGAGCCGACGGGCGCGACGCGGAAGGAGGCCATGACGAAGCCGAGGGCGAGGGCGAGGGCCGAGGAGTAGACGGTCAGCTCGACGGTGCCGAGGAAGCCCTTGCCGTAGAGGGAGAAGTTGTCTGTCAGTACGTCCATGGCTGGCGCCGTCCCCTCAGTTCGCCGGGTAGCGGTCGATGGGCGGCGGGGTCGGCGCGGGCACGCCGGAACGCCCCAGCGTCGCTTCGAACGCCTTCTTCCAGTTGCCGTTCTTCTCGTTCGCCTCCAGCGCGTCGTTGAGGGCGGCCCGCAGCGCGTTGTCGTCGCGCGGTGCGCCGATGCCGTACGGCTCCTCGGAGAAGGGCTTGCCGACGACCTTCATCTCGTCGGGCGCCTTGGCCGCGAAGCCCAGCAGGATCGCGTCGTCGGTGGTGACGGCGTCGACCTGGTAGGTCAGCAGGTTGTCGACGCAGATCGAGTACGTGTCGTAGGCGACGAGCACCGCCTTGGGGAAGTCCTCGGCGATGCGCTGGTAGGGCGTGGAGCCGGCCGCCGAGCAGACCGTCCTGCCGTCCAGGTCCTGGGGGCCTTCGATGTCGTTCTCGTCGGTGCGCACCAGGAGCCCCTGGCCCGCCATGTAGTAGGGCCCGGCGAAGCCGACGAGCTTCTTGCGCATGTCGTTGATGGTGTAGGTGCCGACGTAGTAGTCGATCTGGCCGTTCTGGAGGGCGGTCTCGCGGTTCGCGGAGGCGATGGTCCGGAAGCGGATGGTCTTCGGTTCGAAGCCGAGCGAGGCCGCCAGCATCCGGGCGATCTCGATGTCGAAACCGGAGTAGATGCCGCTGGCGGGGTCCTTCTCGCCCAGGTAGGGCTGGTCCTCCTTGGCGCCCACGATCAGGTAGCCGCGCCGCTGCGCCTTCCGCCAGGTGGGCGACGCGGGCAGTTCGAAGGCCTGGTTCACCTGGTAGACGGGCAGCGCCTCGGGCGCCGGTCCTTTGACCGGCGGGCTGCCCTCCTTGCCGCAGGCCGCGGCGAGCACGGTGAGCAGGAGGCAGAGGGCGAGGGCGGCGCCACGGCGGCCCGTACGGTCACGGGTGGTACGAGAACTGTTGGTACGCGGCACGAATAGCCCCCCGTCAGTGCTTGAGGATCTTGGACAGGAAGTCCTTGGCACGGTCGCTCTCCGGGGCGGTGAAGAAGTCCTCCGGGGTGCGGTCCTCGACCACGCGGCCGTCGGCCATGAAGACGACGCGGTTGGCGGCGGACCGGGCGAAGCCCATCTCGTGGGTGACCACGACCATGGTCATGCCGTCCCGGGCGAGCTGCTGCATGACCTCCAGCACCTCGTTGATCATCTCCGGGTCGAGCGCCGAGGTGGGCTCGTCGAAGAGCAGCGCCTTGGGGTCCATGGCCAGGGCGCGGGCGATCGCCACGCGCTGCTGCTGGCCGCCGGAGAGCTGGGCGGGGAACTTGTCGGCCTGGGAGGCGAGGCCGACCCGCTCAAGCAACTCCCGGGAGCGCCTGTCGGCCTCCTCCTTCTTGCGCTTGCGGACCTTGAGCTGGGCCAGTGACACGTTGGCCAGCACGGTCCTGTGGGCGAAGAGGTTGAACGACTGGAAGACCATGCCGACTTCGGCGCGGAGCTGGGCCAGGCCCTTGCCTTCCTCGGGGAGGGGCTTGCCGTCGATCAGGATGGAGCCGGACTCGATCGTCTCCAGCCGGTTGACCGCCCGGCAGAGGGTCGATTTCCCGGAGCCGGAGGGGCCGATGACCACCACCACCTCCCCACGGCCGACGGTGAGATTGATGTCCTGAAGTACGTGCAACTCTCCGAAGTGTTTGTTGACGTCCCTCAGTTCGATCAACGGATCGACGGCCATGCGCTGCCCTACCCACTTGTCGCTGTGTCGAGGTCAGCGCAATCTATGCAGCCCGGAAAGGGACTTCGCACCCGACACGCCCAAATGGAACATAAGGCTGTTTATTGCGCTTGGTGATGATTTCTCGGCCTCGGCAATCAGTTCTCCGCCGACTCCGCGTACACCTGCGAGAGCTCGGGGCTGCCCGTCATGGCCCAGTCCAGCCCGGCGGCGACGACGTCGATCTCCCGCCCGGACTCCAGCCGCACCACGGGCTGCCCGCTCGGCCAGATGTCCCACGCGGCCTCCGCAACGGTGCGCACGATGACGGTGCCCAGGTAGAGACCGGCGTCGTTGCCCAGCCAGGGCAGTTCCTCGGGGTCGTCGCGCCAGCGCGGCGGCAGCTGGTCGAGTGCGGCCAACGAAGCCGGGGTGTCGTCGAGTTCGAGTCCTTGCTGCCCCACCCGGGCACGCAGCAGTTCGCATTCGGCGAGCAGCTCGGCCACGCCGTCGGGATCAGCTTCGACGGCGGCCGTGAGCGCGTGCCCCTGCGTACTGCCCTGACGCTTACGCCAGTTGTCCAAGAAAGGGATGTTCATACCACTAGGGTCCCACCCTTGCCAGGGTCCGCACCACAGGACGCGCGGGGACCTGGGGGAAGCCGAAGCGGCCTCGACGAAAGCCCCGGGGGGGCTGATGCGGCGACTCAGGCCAATGCCTTGAAGGCGCTCCAGTCCGAACTCGGAACGTTCTTCGCCGGCGGATTGGTGTTCGTCTTCGACGGGTGGTAGACGCGGATCTGACCGTCCGCCTTGAAGCGGGCCTACCTGTCGGGTATCCGGTCGCCGTTCAGGTCCGGGACACCGATGACGGCGGAGATGTTCGTCTCGGTCCAGTTGGCCCCGTACGGGACGTCCCCCTCACGGGAGTTGGCGGCCGTGGTGAGCGAGACCAGGTCCACGCTGCCCGTGACGGTGCCCGGCTTGCCGTGGCGCACATACATGTTGCCGTTCACCAGGTTGCGCCACACCAGGTCAGGCGTGCCGTCCAGGTCGATGTCGGCCACGTCGATGACCTCGCGGGCGACCCAGGCGTCGGCGTCCATCCGGGTCGCCTGCTGGAATCCGGCGCCGGTGTAACCGGTCAGCGCCTAGAAGGACGCCCCGGCCCGTATGAACAGGTCCGGCAGCTTGTCGCCGGTGATGTCCCCGACCGCCTTGATCTGCTCCCAGGTGGCCGGGGCCGGCGCGTTGGACGGCAGCCGCACCCGCAGCCGCTTGTCGACGTTGAAGCTGCCGTATCCAATCGTCCGGGTAGAGCCAGAAGCCTCCGTCGGGGGTGCGGGCGAAGAGGTCGGTGACGCCGTCGCCCGGGTAGACGTCGGAGTGCTTGCTGATCAGGGCCGCCTTGCCGGTGGCCTCTTCGGCCGCCAACGTCAGCAAGGGCTCGGGCGGCTGCGCCAAGGCCACGGCCAAGCCCGGCGGCTCCTCCGGCGGCTCGGTCCGTTCGAATGGCGGGACGAGCGGAAGCGGTGGGTCGGGCAAGACCGGTGAAGGCAAGCGGCGGTTCCTGCCCGATCAACCACAGCTTCACGCCCGGCACCAAGGTCCTCATGGCCGACGGTTCGACAAAACCGATCGAGGACGTGAAGGTCGGCGACAAAGTCAAGGCCACCGACCCCAAGACCGGCGAGACCCGGATCGAGACGGTCACCGCCGAGATCACAGCTTGCGCACACCCTGGATGGTGTAGGTCAGGTGAAGCGTCGGCCGATCACCGTATTGACCCGGGCCAGCGTCCAGCGCTGGTCCTCCCACCCGTGCACGGCCAACCCGCCTTGAGCCGTAACTCCGCGCGAAACTGCTGCCGTTCGGCGGTCAACCCGCCCCCTTGTGGATACCGCATACCTCCGGCGATACCGCAGCACAGGCCAGCCGTCACCCCTACGACATCACGAGTTCAGCCTCAGTAACTGCCACGCAACGCAACACTTTCCGCGCTATGCCTCACTAACGGCCTTGATGCATACATGGAGCGACAGCGCATCAGTATCTATGGTCTTCGTGTCCTGAACAGCGACCAGGCCCGGGGGTACACGATGAGCCAGCCCAGGAGCGACGCGGACCGCATGCGTCGCACGGATCTCCACGACGCGGCAGCAGGACTCACAAGGCCGCGCCTGCTGCCGTGGACCACGCCCGAGGGCAAGCCCTGTTACCTCAGCACCGACGGCCGCGGCTACCTTGCCAACCTCGCCGACAACATCGAGTCGGTGCAGATCGGCGCGGGAAAGGACCTGCTGGAGTACGCCCGAGACTCCACGGCCCCCGGTGCGAGACCTTGTCGGCCACCGAATTCCGCTGGCTGGCCTGCCGGTTGACCGAAGCCCAGGCCGACGCACTCAGGGTCGCCGACTCGCGGGGACAACGCCTCCCGGATCCGGAGGACGAAGCGGAGGAGGAAGGAGAGCCAGGAGGTGACGGCGATGCCTGACGCAACGAACGCAGACGCACCGGCGCGCGGCATTACCCGAGGCCGCTACCGATTCCGCGTACCACGTGATCACCGTCCCCGACCCCCTGCGCTGCTGGCCTTCGCGGCGCTCTGCGTCACCGGCGCCGAACACAACTGCGGTGCCACATCCGGCACCCTGCACGCCCCGGACGAACTGACCCGCTGGATCGCAGGGCACTGCGTCGCCAGCGGCCACCAGCACTACGAGCAGACCGTCCGCGCCGTACTCCGTGCCGAGCCCGGAGCCTGGCAGTAAAGTCCCCCTGCGTCGACACCGCGCCAGCGGCAGCACCACGCCCGCAACGTCCGCACCCCGCCAACCTGACGGTCGCCCACGCGGTCCGGGCGTCCGCCCCTTCACCGAAGTCGGCTACCAGGCACCGCGCATGCCACGTCGTCCGCAAGGCGAGCACTTCCGGCGCGCAGCCGGGCCCGTGCCCCGGGCGGCCGTCCCATCAGACCTTGGCGACCCGAGGGTCGTACAGGTGGGCGGCGCGCGGGTTGTCCGGCTGCTCCGCCTCGCTGTGCAGGCCGCCGGTCTGCCCTCTCCAGCCGGGCTCCGCGAACGTCAAGCGTCGGTGAGCAGAGGGTCATAGGAGGTGTTCGTGCGACGGCCTGACATGAAGGCGAGGAAGTCGCCCACGAAGGCGCTGCGGCCGTAGGCGGCGGCATTGGTGGTGAGGTCTCGGTGGAAGGCGGTACGGAAGAGCGTCCGGTGCTCGTCAGCGTCGATGGTGCCGCTGCCATCCTTGTCGGTGGCGTCGAAGAGGACCTCGGCGACGCGGATGAGAGCGGGCCCGGCGAGGGAGGGGACGGCGGCGGCGTACTCGTCGGCGCTGACGCGGCCGTCCCCATCCGTATCGAGGGCGGCCTGGAGTTCGCGCCACCATGCGGCGAAGGCGTCGTAGAGCCGCGTTTCCTCGGGTTCGTCCAGGTCGAGGCGGGTGGCCAGTTCGCGTGCCATGGCGGCGAGGTCGGGCCAGTCGAGGTGGCCGTCGCCGGTCTGGTCCAGTACCTGGCGGAAGAACTCCTCTGCCGAGCGCCGGCCCTCTCCCGTGGCTGTCGTCGGGGCCGGGCGGGGGTCGGGTCCGGTGTCGCCGCTCGGTGGGGTGAGGAGGCGGAGCAGGGCCGAGGCCCGCTTCATGCGGGCGCGCAGCGCGGTCACGGTCCGGGCGCGGGGATCGTCACTGTCGGGCGAGAGGGAGAGGGTCTCGATGATGACTTCGGCGTTGATCCAGCCCTCGGGCAGGAAACGGGTGAGCCCGGCGACGAGGTAGGCGCCCTGCATGAGAGTCGGGATGCCGGGCATCTCGGGCAGGCCGGCCCTGCGCCGGTAGGGCTCGGGGAGCGAGGCGACGGTGATCGCGCCGAGGAGCGGACCGACGACAGCCCGGCCGGCCGCCCACAGGGTCGGCATGCCGTCGAGCAGTGCCGGGGCGGGCAGGTGGTCGAAGAGCCGGTAGAGGATGACGCGGGCTGCCTCGGTGTTCTCCAGCTGCTCCTCGACGACCCTGTCGAAGTACCGCCAGAAGTCGTTCAGGTCCTCGGGGAGTTCCCCGGCATCGCCGTCGAGCGCGGCGAGGAACGCACGGTACTCGGCGTACATCCGCTCCATCGTGGCCTGGTCGAGCGGCTGGCCGCTGAGCCGGCACATGGTGACGGCGCTCTCGAAGAGGGTGGCGACCACCCACGCGCGGGCGGCGCGGTCCATTGCGTCGTAGGCGCGGCCGCGGGAGTCGGAGCCGCTCATGCGGGCGTGCAGCCTGTTGAGCCGGGCGGCCTCGCGTTCGCGTACCGCCGGGTCGGCGTCGAACATGCGCCGCATGCTGAGGAAGGTGTTGCGCAGTCGGCGCCAGGGGTGGGTGACGAAGGTGGAGTTGTCGGCGAGGGCGGCGCCGATCTGCGGGTGGGCGGCCTCCAGCACGGTGGCGCGGATCATGGCCAGTGCCCAGCGCGGGTCGTCGAAGAAGTCGCGGAACTGCGACTGCGGCCCGAACAGGGGAGTTTCTCCGGCTGTTGTGGTGGTTCCGGTCGTCATGACGGGTGTCCGTTCGTCTGGGGCGGCACGCCGCCGAAGCGGCGGTCACGCCGGCGGTAGGTGTGCAGGCAGGCGAGGAAGTCCGCGGCCCGGAAGTCGGGCCAGAGGGCTTGGGGGAAGATCCACTCGGCGTAGGCGACCTGCCAGAGCATGAAGTTGGAGATGCGCTGCTCGCCGGACGTGCGGATGGCCAGGTCCACGTCGGGGGTGTCGGGGAACGGCAGGTGGTCCGCGAAGAGCCGCTCGCTCACCTCGTCGGCCGGCGTTCCGCTGCGAATCAGCGACCGGGCGGCCTCCACGATGTCCCGGCGTCCTCCGTGGTCGAAGGCGACAGTCAGGGTCATCCCCCGGCTGTCGGCGGTCAGCGTCGCCAGATCCTCGAAATCCTGTGCCAGCGCACGGGGGATGCGCGGGTCCGTCGCTCCGAGGAAGCGGCAGCGGATACCGCGGGCGAGCAACAGTGGCGCGTGCTTGCGCACAACCCGACGCACCAGGCGCATCAGGTAGTCCACCTCCGAATCAGGACGGCTCCAGTTCTCGGTGGAGAAGGCGTACAGGCTGAGCCACTCCACGCCGGAGGCCCGGGCCGCCTCGATGATGTCAATGACGGTGGTCTCCGCAGCCCGATGGCCCGCCGTCCGGGGAAGCGAACGCGACTGCGCCCAGCGACCATTGCCATCCATCACGCAGGCCACGTGCCGCGGCACCGCACGTACCAGCCCGTCGACTGGCCGCAGCTCGTCGCTGTCCGGTCGCCCACCCACCCGGTCCCCCGTCACCGCGCGTGCGCGCTGGATGCCGTGGCCCGTCACGCCCTGCTCCGTCTCGCCCTGAGCAGCACGGTCTGCCCTGCCGCGCTCGGTCACACCCACCCCGTATCGCCCCCTACGCACGCCCCACCGGCGCGTCGCTCTCCAGGAGTCTGGCGGAATGGAAGGGGCCTGGTCGATCAAATAGGGGCCCGTCACCCCTGGCTCATCTGCACGATTCCCTTCGGTATCGGCGCTCTGAGCGGGCGCTGGGCAGCGCGGGTTCTTCCTACTCGGCCATTTCCAGTCGCAGGTGGCCCGCGGCGTACCGGCTGCCGCGCGGCGCGAAGGCGACCGCGCTTCGGTACTCCCCGTGACGTGACGACAGAGGACTCTCCCAGGCGTCGCCGTACGGGTCACAGAGCCGAGTGCTTTCGTCGCAGTGGGCGACGGCAGGCCACTCGGCGCCGACGACGACGGTGACCGTCCACATGCCACGCAGGACCGGGCCTTCTTCACTCAGCCCAGCGGGGGCTCCCACCGACCCCGAGCGGGCGACCTCGGTCACCTGCGGCCCAACGGCCTCCCTCTGGAGGGCACCCACGACGTCATCCCAGGCTGTGGGGGGCCGCGTAGTCATCCCGAGCGGTGGAGGCCCGGGAACGGAGGAAGGCCCGCGGCCGGCAGGGGCGGGGTTCCCCGCCAGCCGGCGGACCGGCCGTTGTCAGGCCGTCGTGCAGGTGTTGCCGTTGAGGGTGAAGGCCGTCGGCGCTGTATTGGTGGTGCTCCTGGTGCCGGTGAAGCCGAGCATGATGGATTCGTTCGCTGTGATCACCGCCGTGTATCCGGCGGGAGCGACGCTGACCGTCGAGCCGCTCTGCGTGGCGGTCCCGCCCCATACGTTGGAGAGCTTCTGGCCGTTGACGAAGACGAAGGCGAGGTTCCAGCCGTTGATGGCGGTGGTGCCGGTGTTACGGATGGTGATCTCACCTTGGAACCCGCCGGGCCATTCGCCGACCACCCGGTAGCCGACGGAGCAGCCCACGCCCGGCGTGGGCCCGCTCTTGTCCGTGGTGACGTTCACCGTGGCGGAACGGGCAGAGCGATTGCCGACCGCGTCACGGGCGTACACCGCGAATGTGTACACGGTGTCCGCGGCAAGCCCCGTCACAGTGGCACTGGTGGTGGCGGACGAGACGGCTGTGGTCTCGACGCTGCCGCTCACCCGGACGACGTCGTAACCGACGACAGCAACGTTGTCCGATGCTGCGGGCCAGGTGAAGGTGACTGAGGCCGCCGTCACCATGGAGGCGACCGGAGCGCCGGGGGCCGTCGGGGCCTCCGTGTCGTCCGGATTTCCGCCACCGCCGAAGACAGTGGCCTCCCGGGAAGTCTGGGCGATGCCGTTGGGTCCGTGGAAGATGCGCTCACCCCAGGAGCTCAGACGGCCGGGATCGAAGTCGATGGCCAGATCGAGGACCGGGTCGGTGTTGCCGCTCCAGGACCACGCCAGGTAGCCGAGGTCGAGTGCCTCGGCGGTGGCCATCATGGTGTCCTCGTCAGGGTCCCCCCACTGATCGGCGGGTCCACCGAACTCACCTACGACAAGGGGCAGCCGGGCGTCGACGAAGGCTTGCAGGTAGTCGGTGATCGCCTGAGGCGTGCTGTAGACGCTATACATGTGGATCGAGAAGATCAGGTTGCCCGTGGTGTCGGCGTCGTACACGGTCTGGGCGTTGGCGCGCATGACACCCTGCCAGTCCTGACCCCAATTGGGCGCGTCCACCATGATCGTGTGAGCGAACCCCGCGCCGCGCAGCTTCTGGACGGCGGCGGTCGTCGGCGCTGTCCAGCCGGCGGGGTCGGTGTTGCCCCAGGGCTCGTTGCCGATATTGATGATGACGTAGTCCTCTTCGCCCGCGAGTACGTCCCTGAGACTGATCCAGTAGTCGGCGGCGTGGTCGAGGGTGCCTGCCGCAGCGTCCTCGCCGTATCCGGTGGTGTCGTGCACCTCCAGGACGCAGATCAGCCGGTTGCTCTTGCAGTCGTCGACGATGCCCGCGACTTCGTCGGGGCCGTTCCTCGTCCAGCGGTGCCCGTCGGAGAGAACGACGCGTACGGCGTTGGCACCCAAGGCCTTGATGTCGGCCAGCGACTGCGTCTCGCCGGGGTACCAGGTGTGCGCGTGGTTGACGCCGCGCATGACAAAGTCGTTGCCGTTGGCCTCCAGCAGGCGGCCGTTGCTGACGTGCAGGCCAGTGACCGCGGCTTCCGCCGCGGCGGGCCGGGCCTGCGCAGCGGCGGGGCCAAGCGCGCCCAGCAGAACGACGCAGAGAGCGGCGGCCAGACTTCTCACCAGGACGTTCAAGGGGCTCTGCCTGTGACGTGCCGTACTCGTTGCTGGTCTCACTGCGACTCCAGGAAGTAGGTGCCGGGTGACGTGACGCTCGACGCAAATGTGGGAGCGCTCCCATGAAGGCAGATCGACAAGGGCACGTCAAGGCATTGCGCCTGCGGTATACAGGCCGACGAACCGTCCGATCCCTATTGCTCCCCATCCCCGCCATGACGGCTATGCCGCTCAGCGCGGGCCCCCGGGGCCCTCGCCGGAGGCGTTCGCCTGGTAGCGCGGGGAGCGTAGGGCAGGACGAAGGTGCCTCCCGACACTGGTGCCTTCTACCGCAGTCGTGGGCCGGGGAGCCACGGTCAGAACGACATGTGGCCGCGGGCGCGGCGGCCGGCCGAGCCACTGCTGTGAGGACGCGGGCATCCTGCTGGGCCAGTTCATGACCAAGAACCGGATCATCGACGGCCCGGAGGACGGATTCATCGCCAGAATCACCTCATGGGTGGGTGCCTGAGCTGTCCTGCAGGAGGGGGTCGGCCTGCCGGCCCCCTCCCCCTGGCGTTCACATGCTGGCGGCCAGAACTGCACCAGGTGGCGCTCCACACCCTGGTGCCGGTGCATGTTGACGCGTGGCCAATCCACGACGGGTACGAAGCCGACACGCACGGGCAGGTCCGCCGCTCTCACCGATACGCCGTGGTGCAGCTGGACCTCACCTGCGGTTGCGAGGCCGTGCAGGGCGTCGCGGAGGTCCGTTGCGCTGCAGCTGGTGGCCTGCTCCAGCCGCGGCAGGGAGGTGAAAGTGGCTCCGCCGGGATGTTCCCAGCCGTGCGCGCAGTGAAGGAGAAGGGTGTCCGCGGCCGGGGCGTCGGTGACCGGCCGGCCGAGCAGCTTGCGTTCGGGGCGGCGGAGCACCAACTCGACCTGCTGCCCAACCGGCCCAGGTCGAACGCCTCAACCGCACCCTCCTGGACGAGTGGGCCCACGCGAAGCCCTACCGCTCAGAGCAGGAACGACACGACGCGTTCCCGAAGTGGCCGCACACCTACAATCACCACCGACCACGGCGGACACACCGTGCTCGCAGGCAAACCACCCGCCGACCGCGTCCCCAACCTCCCCAACCGCACGGGTAGTTACACCTAGGGCTCCAGCCCTCCCCCCGCACTCGGCTGCTCGTAGAACTGCCTACGAACCCGCCTCTGGCGAGCACTGAGTCCAGCGGCTCGTCCGAAGACGCCCACGTGGTCATCCGGTTGGTTGGTGCAGATTCTTCTCGGCGCTCCGGTGCGGCCGGGACACCGCGTAACCGAAGGCTGTCGCGAAGATGTACATGAGGACCGAGTAGACGGCGATGGGGATCGCGACCTCGGTGCTGTCCAGAACGCTGAGCGCGATGGTGAGTGCCACGGTCGTGTTGTGGATTCCGACTTCCATGGAGCTCGCTATCGCCTGGGGTTTGTCGAGGCGGAGCAGCCGGGCACCGGAGTAGCCAAGGGTGAGGCTCGCGAGACAGAAGATGCCGGTCACCAGCCCGACCTGCTGCATGTAGTCGGCCAGGTTCTCCCGCTCACCCAGCAGGGCACCAACCGAAACGATCACCAGCACGACGATGGAGAAGATCCGGACCGGACGGTCGGCGCGTGCGGCGAGGTCCGCGGAGCGCCGGCGGACCGCCATACCGATGGCGACCGGGATGAGCACGATGGCGATCACCTGCACCACCTTGCCGAGCTGCAGACCGAGGTCGCCCTGGGCGTCGAAATGGTCGATGGCCAGGTTGGTGATGATCGGGATGGTGATGGCGGCGAGCACCGAGTTGATCGCGGTCAGCGTGACGTTGAGGGCAACGTCTCCGCGGAAGAGGTGGCTGAACAGATTGGCCGTGGTCCCCCCGGGGGACGCGGCCAGCAGCATCACACCGACGGCGAGCAATGGGTCGAGGTCGAACATCTTGATCAGCCCGAAGGCCACGAGCGGGAGCACCAGCACCTGCAGCACCAGCGCGACGACCACCGCCTTCGGTGACCGGGTGACCCTCCTGAAATCGTCGGTGGTCAGGGACAGCCCGAGGCCGAACATGATGATCGCCAGGGCGATCGGCAGGCCGGTGGAGATAAGTGCTGAGTCATTCATCAGTGTCCTATGGATTGAGAAGAAGCAGGCGCACAGCAAGGGGGTTCTGGCATACGTGAAGGGGACCGAGCTGCGCGATGGCCGTCCGCAACATCAGGGAGTGGTGAGCCTCTGGCCGCCCACCCCTCAGACGCGGGCCCCAGCCTGCCCTGATCCCACGAAGGTGGGAAGGCGCCGCGGGGACCTTCCGGCCGACCCTTGCAGGGACACGCGCACGTTCTCAGGGCTTGCGCATGAGGCCGGCAGCTTGTCGTATCTGTTCGGCCCGCACGCGCGGGTTCAGCCGGTACGGATGGCGGAGAGCACTGAGGAAGCCAGAGCGCTGCCGATGGCCTCGGAACCCTTGGCATTGGGGTGGAGGGGCGTGGCGATGTGGGCGGGGATGATGCCCTCGATGTACCGGTCGGCGGGTGCCGCGCAGACGTCGTGGCCGATGCCGAGGGAGTAGGTGTCCACGAACGTCGCACCGTGTTGCCGGGCCGTGGTACGCAGTGCTGCGCTGAGATGGTCGGTGGCGCCCTGGATGTAGGTGGCGTCGACGTCCCAGATGGGCTGGGTGGGGAAGCAGCCGCCGGGGCGGATGTAGTTGCCGTAGCCGATGACGAACACCTTGGCGTGCGGGGCGCGCTGCTTGATCTGGTTCAGGGCGGTGGCGAACTTCGGTGCCCAGGCGTCGATTCCCGCCTTCACGCTGTCTACGCCGTCCTTGGTGTTCCTGGCTGCGCAGCTGCTGCCGAGGGGCTTGGGCAGCACGTTGAGGCATCCCAGGGCGGCGGTGACCAGGCCGGTGTCGTTGCCTCCGATGGTGATGCTGACGACGTCGGTGTCCTCGCTGAGGGCTTTGAGCTGGGGCTTGGTCCCCAGGTACTGGGAGGTGGTGAGGTGCTCGGCGGTCGCACCGGAGCAGCTGGCGTCGGTGAGTCTGGCTCCCAGCGCCTTGGCGGCGACGTGAGGGTAGTCGGCCAGGGATCGCAGGCACAGCAGGTTCGAGGTATCGACCGGCAGTACGAGGGGGGCGGCGGCGAACGAGTCGCCCAGGGCCACGTAGTCGAGGGGCTCGGCGCTCTCGGCGGCGGCCGGGGCTGCGAGGGTCGTCGCCATGGCTGTCGCAGCCACGGCAGCTGCCAGCGTGGTTCGCAGACTGAGGTTCACGTGCGGCTCCTTCAACTCATCGGGGCGCGCGGACGCGCCCGCAGGTCGGGGATCCAGGGATGGCCCGCCCCTGTATACCGGCCGGCAAGTTTGTGGTGCGATACATCATGTTGGCCCGCGCCCCGCGTGCACCCGGTCCGGAGAACAGTGTTCCGAGAGGTGATTTGTGTCCACGTACAACAACATCCAGGCCGGAACCAACGGAGAAGGGCTGCGGGAGCACCTGATCGGCTCCGCGTCCCGGCTGGAGGCCGCCATCCTCCAGCGGCTGACAGCGGAGCTCCCGGTCTACCGCAAGCTCCCCGCCGAGCAGCTCTCCGGTGATGTGGCGCGCATGATCCGCCGTAGCATCGACGACTTCGTCCAGGCGCTGAGAAGCGGCCGCATGCTGGGCCCCGAACAGCTCGCCCTGCTGACCAGCTCGGCGACCCGTCGGGCGGAGGAAGGGCTGCCGGCAGAAGCGATCGTCTCCGCCTACTTCCTCGGCGCCCGTCTCTGCTTCGACGATGTCGCCGCGACAGCCCGCCCCGAAGACCTGCCGGCCGTCACCACGATGTACAGCCTGCTGCTGGAATACCTGCAGCACGTCACCACCGCCGTCACCGCCGGCTACCTGCAACAGATGCAGATCACCGATGGTGAACGGCACGGTGCCCGCCAACTGATGCTGACAGCCCTGCTCGAAGGGCGCGTCGACCAGGAGGCGGCCAGGGCGGCGGGCCTCCCCCTCCCTCCCGGTTATCTCATCCTCGCCCTGGCTATAGCGCCGCACGCCGACGAGCACACACCCGGCATCGACACGAACGCCGCGGCCATGCGCAAACTCCGCCGCCTGCGCACGGAACTCGCCCTGTACAGCCGTGGCGCAGCCCTGTCCTCGCTGACCCCCGACGGCGGCCTGATCCTCCTGCCCAGCAGCACCGAACCCGTCGAATACGGCCCGGCTCACTGGGACGACACCCGCCAGCTCCTGACCCGCCTCCAGCGCGCTGGAGGCGCCACCGTCCTCGCCGCGGCAGTGCCGGCCCTGCTCGGCGATGTCGCCGAAATGTGCCCCGTGGCTACCGAGCTGGCCCACATCGCCACCGCCTCCGCACGCCCCCCGGGCCTGTACCGGCTGGAAGACCTCGCCCTTGAGTACCAGCTCTCACGGCCCGGCCCCGCCCGCGCCCACGTCGCCCGCCTCCTCGACCCGCTGGACGCCTATCCCGACCTTCTGCTCACGCTGACCGCCTTCCTGCGCCACGACTTGGACCGGCGCGCCGCCGCCGCAGCCCTCAACGTCCACCCCAACACGGTGCTCTACCGGCTCCGCAGAATCACCAAGCTCACCGGCCTCGACGCGACACACCCCGCCGACCTGCCCACCCTCCACGCAGCCCTCACCTGTCGCACCGCCCAGGACTCCCCCACCCGCAGCCGGACACCGGCCAACGCCTGACGGTCTACCTCCCCCCGCTGATAGGTCTCCTGTCAGGGTGCTGGGCGGCAGGGGCGCGTCGCAGTGAAGGAATCGCGATCGACGGCGAGGCGAGCGCCATCATCGGCTCACCTCCGCTCGCGCGGAGAGCACCTCACCGGGCTCGGCGTCCAACGGCCCCGGCCCACCTCCGCTCCTGCGGGGCTGGTCCCGCGAACTGGGTGGTCTCCGCCTGGCATTGCTGCTCCCCACGCACTTGGGACGGTCCCGCGTTCTGGTGAACAGCTCCCCGCTGCCACGCACGTCTCAGCACCTGCACAGGCGGGCTTCAGCGTTCAAAACGGACCCGTCTCCTGCACGTACAGCGCGGAACTACGCGCAGGTCCGAGAGGGCGGCCGGAGCGGATGTCTCTAGCGTTGGCCCGAAGCGGTCTCTGGTCTGGCGGCGCCGCCCTACGATGGGGACTTCCGTTCCCGCCGGGAGGCTGCTGTGTCGCCACACCGTCCCGACTACCCGCCCAAGTCTCCGCCGCCTCCCAAGCGGCCCGTAGAGGTTCCTCGGCCAGAGCAGCAGGACGCCCCGCCGCCCGTCCCTGTCACGATCCGCGGCCGCAGTGTTCGGAACTGGGTATTCACGGCGAGCCCGGCCGCCGCTGCCCGGGCGGGCCGACAGGTTGCGCAGGCGCTCCATCGGTGGGGTTATCGGCTGAACGACGACCAGCTCCAGAAGGTCGTCGAGTTGCTGTTCCGCTCCGCAGCCGAGGACGGCGGCCGACGCGTCTCGCTTCACCTGGCCGACGACGAGGAACGGAACCAGGTGATGGTTCTGGCACTCAGCCACAGGCAGGACATGCTGCCCGGTGACGACGATCAGGTACTCCGAGACGCCGAGCACATGCGCACTGTTGCTGCCCTCGGTGCCTGCGACGTCGGGGTCGAGACGACGCCGGACGGACGCCGTTGGTGGGCAGGTTTGGACCTTCCGCGTCCACGGCGGGCCCTCCAGCTGGACGAGCGGCAGCCGCGCGCCTTGGCCCGTGCGCCCCGGAAGCTGGAACGGCCGCCCAATTCGGTGTAGCGCTGCTCCCCGCGCACGCGGGGATGGTCCCGCGGCCGACGACGCCGGCAAACAGAAGGTCTTCGACAAGCCGCTGCCCGACAGTGAGCCGAAGCTGGACAAGCTGACCGCGAAGTTCGGCAACGTCCTGGTGATCCTGGACCAGCCCGCTTCCATCGGCGCTCTCCCGCTGACCGTGGCCCATGCCCCGGGCCGCAAGGTCGCCTACCCGCCCGGACTGGCGATGCGACAGATCGCCGGCCTCTACCCCGGGGCGGCCACGACCGGCGCGAAGGACGCCGCGGTGATCTCGGACGCGGCCCACGCGCGGCTGCCGACAGACCTTCCGCGAGCAGATACCCGGAGCACGGTCAGCTCGGCGGTGATCTCGTCGGTCGTCTCAATCGGCGCTTCACGGCGCACGTGCCACAGGTGCCACCTGGGGCCACCGTGCGAAGCCACCCCTTGACCGCCGCCTGACGGCCACCCACCGACCACATCCGCTTTCGCCCGGTTGAACCCCTTGGCCAGCCGTTTCGTCCGTGACCGAAACCACCGGGTGTGACGAAGCCTCACATTGGCGAACTCGCACGCTTGTTGGCAGAAGACGCTGAGGTTGTTCGGTAGATACTCTGCGTTGTGGCACGAGTAGGTAGATGCCTCGTCAGAGCAAGGGACGACAGGGGTCAGCCGACCGCAGGGATGTCAGCGGACCCGGCTGTTCCCCCACTCTCGTTCGAGCGGTCGTCGTCATCGCCGCGCCCGGCGCACGGCTTGGACTCTGATGGCCCGCCAGGCGCAGAGCGAGTCGCTCGTCCAATCGACGATTTTGCAGGCCCGCCAGCACTTTGCTGCCCGGTACCAGCCGGTCGGCGTCTCGTTAGTGATGGGAGGGTCGCCCGCCCATCGTCGGTGAGGAGGCGGTTTCGTCGGCCGCGCTGCACGGGTGCGGTGTGCTGGCGGCAGCGTGGTTGAAGGGGAGGTCTGTGCATGACGAGTGGTGCGACTTCGTTTGGTTCGTCCGAGTTGCGTGAGTCCTACGAGCTGTGCGAGACGGTGACCAGGCAGTCCCATGCGCCGCTGTGGCGGGCGGGTGAACTGCTGCCCGCTCCGGTGCGCCCGCACATGCATGCTGTCAACGGCTTCGCTCTGTGGACTGACGCCATCGCCGACAGGGGCGGAACCGCGGCAGAGCGTGAGCGACGGCTTGCCCGGTGGTATTCCGCCGTCCGCGAGGGGCTGCGGTCGGGGGACAGCGGGCATCCGGTGCTGCGGGCGTTCGTGGACACGGTGTGGCGGTGGGAGCTCGACCGTGCGGTGATCGAGGAGCATCTGGGCGTCCTGGAGACCGATTGCGTCAGTCCCCCCGTCTTCGAGACGTTCCAGGACCAGCGGCGATATCTGAGGGGGGTGACGGGTGCGCACTTCGAGCTGTGGTCCCCGCTGGTAGGTCTGAGGGATCCGAAGGTGCTGGCGCTGACCTCTTTGCTGGGCGAGGCGGGCCAGGCGGTGGACCAGTTCGAGGATATGCCGGAGGACCTCGCTGCCGGCCGGTGCTACCTGCCGCGCGGCGATCTGCGGGCGCTGGGACTGGAGGTGAGTGATCTTGTGCGCGGTGAACGTCCCGGGGCGCTGGCGGAACTGGTGCGCATGCAACTCGGCCGCTGGAAGGTCCTGCTGGAGCAGGCGGCGCCGGTGACGGGAATGGTGGAGCGCGAGTATCAGCCGTTCCTGCACGTGCTGGTGCTGGGGGCTCATCTGCAGTTCGACGAGGTCGCCCTCCGCCAGGAGCGGGTCTTCACTCAAGGTCTCGAGCCGCTGGTGTCTGCCGACGGAGCCTCCCGCCGCTCCGTATGGGCGCACGCGGGGGTGGACACGGTGCCCGAGCATGTCGCGGTCATCATGGACGGCAACCGCCGATGGGCCTCGGAGCAGGGCCGGCCGGCCTCCTGGGGGCATCAGGCGGGTCAGTGGTCCGCGATGCGCCTGGTCAACGCCGCACTGCGGCTGGGAGTGCGGCACCTGACCTTTTACGCGTTCTCCACCGAGAACTGGACCCGTTCCCAGGACGAACTGGATGCTTTGTTCGAGATCATGAGCGATGCGATGGCCCGCGGAGGTGGGGAGTGGCTGCACGACCTGGGGGTGCGGGTGCGCTGGTGCGGGCGGCGTGACCGCATCGATCCGTCGCTGGCCTCCGCACTGACCCTGGTAGAGAGCATGACGTCGAACAACGAGACGCTGACGCTGACCGTCTGCGTCGACTACGGCGGCCGCGAAGAACTGGTCGAGGCCGCCCGCGCACTGGCCGCCGAAGCGGCCACCGGAGCGATCCGGCCCGCGGACATCGGCCCCGCCGACCTGGACCGGCACATGTACGCACCCGGCCTTCCGGACGTTGATCTGCTGATCCGCACCTCCGGTGAACAGCGGATCAGCAACTTCCTGCCCTGGCATCTGGCCTATGCCGAGATGGTCTTCGACCCCACTCCCTGGCCCAGCTTCGGCCTGGAACAGCTACGGGAAGCGGTCACCATCTACGCCGGCCGCCAACGCCGCTTCGGCGGCACTCTCCCCGGACCCACCCGGCCAACAGAGCCAGTCCGCTCAGCAAAGCCGGCTTAAGCCCCCCTGAGCCCGGACCCGGGCGTCCTGAGCCCGGGCCCAGGCTTACCTCACGGCTTCGGCGGAGTGTACGTGCCGGTTACGGTCACATACCCCAGCACCGTGTCTTCGCTGAACGTGGACGTGCCGAACGTCGCGGTGTATGCCTCGAGCATTTCGGCGGTGGCGTACAGCGGCACCTCACTGAGCCGAACCTTCAGCGGCTGGCCCACCGGAACCTTGTCGGTGGACAGTTTCCCCTTCTCCGCCCCGCACCGGAGGGCCGAGGTGTGTTCGACAGCGAGGCCGTTGACCTTGCACTTGCCCGACGCCAGTTCGTCCTTCAGAGCGCCCTCCAGGTCGGTGAGCAGAACGTTGCCCAGCGGCGACCGCACCGAGACTCCGCCGTCGAGAGCACCGTTGCCCTTGGCCTTCGGCAGCTTCGTCAGCGAGGGGTCGCCTTTGCCGGAGCGCACGGGGAACCGCACCGCCGGACCACCGGAGGACTTGACCATCTCGGCAGGGGCCACGGCCTCGACCACCGCTCCCATCCGGTCCAGCTCCGCCTGGACCGGATGGGACCACCGGACCTCGACCCAGCCGTCGGAGACCGTGCCGTACTTCTCATCCGCCGCGGACGCCGTCCCGGCGAACTGCGCCAGCAAGGGCGCGGCCAGAGCGGCACCCAGAACGTTTCGTCGTGTCGCACTCATCGATGCGCACCATCCTTCCCCGGGCCGTAGGGCACGACCCGCAAGGAATCCTTCAGGCACCCTGCTGCCTGGTCTGCGGAGAGCCCGCAAACCACCCGAAAGGACGCAAGGAATCTCCGGCCGATGACGCGACACATTCGACCTCCTCCGGCACCGCATCCTCCTACCCTGACCGCTACCCGGCGTCACCACCGACTACGGGCCGGAGCCGTTGATGAGACACTCCCTCCACACACTGGGTTCCCCCAGTGAGATCGTGAGGCGGAGTGAGCCGGAGCGGGTCGAGATCGGGGACCTGTACGGGCAGTTCGAGAAGTGCACCATGGATGCGGCAGAGTTTCTCGGTGCGCTGGAGGGTGTGGTTCGCTTTCTGAAGCAGCTGCGGTCGTAGTCCGCGAGGCCTGGAGGATGGTGACCTAGGGTTCGGGCATGAGTGCGCAGACGTATGTGTCGGAGCTGTTTTCGCTGGCCGGCAAGGTCGCCATCGTGACCGGAGGCAGTTCCGGGATCGGGCGGGCCATCGCCGGGGCGCTGGCCCGGGCGGGGGCCGAGGTCGTCGTGGTGGCTCGGCGGGAGGCCGAGCTGAAGGCCACCGTCGGGGAGTTGGAGGGCGAAGGGTGCCGGGCCGCCTGGGTCAGTGCTGATCTGGGGACCGGTGAGGGGGTGCGGGGCGCCGCCGATGGGGTGGTGGCCGCGTTTGGGGAACCGGACATCCTCGTCAACTGTGCCGGGATCAACCTGCGGCCGCCCATGGACGACCTCGGTGAGGACGTGTGGGACACCACCATGGCCGTGAACCTCAAGGCACCGTTCCTGCTGGGGCAGCGGTTCGGGCCCGGGATGGCCGAGCGGGGGTACGGGCGGATCATCCATGTCACCTCGCAGCAGGCCCACCGTGCCTTCGTGAACAGCGGTGCGTACGGGGTGTCCAAGGGCGGTCTCGAGTCGCTCGCCCGGTCCCAGGCCGAGGCGTGGTCCCCGTACGGTGTCACCGTGAACACCCTGGTCCCGGGGTTCGTGCTGACCCCACTCAACGAGCGACTCTCCTCCGATCCGGAGAAGGTCGCCTCGCTCGCCGCCCGTACCTTCGTCGGGCGCAACGGGCTGGCGGAGGACTTCGCGGGAGCCGCGGTGTTCCTGGCCGGGCCCTCCTCCTCGTACGTCACCGGGCAGGCACTCTTCGTCGACGGCGGGTTCTCGGTGCACTGAGCCGCGCGCCGAACAGGCCGTCAGGAGCTCTGCTGCCACAGAGCGGCCGCCGCTTCGGCCACCGCGGACTCGACGGCCGCCGACGTCGCCTCCCTGGTGAGGCCCAGGCCGTTCAGCGGGCCCGAGCCGTCCTCGAACTCCAGCAGCGCCAGCAGGATGTGCTCCGTGCCCACGTAGTTGTGGCCGAGCCGCAGCGCCTCCCGGAACGTCAGCTCCAGGACCTTGCGCGCGTCCGCGTCGTACGGGATCAGCTCCGGCACCTCGTCGGCGGCGGTCGGCAGGGCGAGGCTCGCCGCCGCGCGGAGGGCGTCCGGTGAGACGCCCTGACCGGCGAGGACCCGGGCGGCGATGGATTCGGGCTCGGCGAGGAGACCGAGCGCCAGGTGTGCCGGGACGATTTCGGTGTGGCCGGCGGCCTTGGCCTCGTTATGGGAGGCCAAGACGATGTTCCGGGCCCGCTGGGTGAAGCGGCCGAAGCCCTGGCTCGGGTCCAGGTCGGACGGTTCGTCGCCCTTCTTGGTGACGAAGCGCTTCTGGGCGGCCTGGCGGGTGACCCCCATGCTGCGGCCGATGTCGGTCCAGGACGCGCCCGAGCGGCGTGCCTGGTCGACGAAGTGGCCGATGAGGTGGTCGGCCACGTCCCCGAGGTGGTCGGCGGCGATGACCGCGCCGGAGAGCTGCTCCAGTGCGTCGGGGTTGGACTTCTTGATGGCCTCGATCAAGTCGTCGAGGCGCACGGACGGCGTCGCGGGAAGTGGCTGCGTCATGCGTCAACCTTAGGTTGACAGTCCGGAGGGTGTCAACCTTGGGTTGCGCCTGGGCGGCTCCCTGGCCGCTCCGTCAGAGGTCCAGGTCCACCACCACCGGCGCGTGGTCGGACGCGCCCTTGCCCTTGCGCTCCTCGCGGTCGACGTAGCTGTCCTTGACCACGGCGGTGAACGCGGGGTTGCCGAAGGTCAGGTCGATCCGCATGCCCTTGTTCTTCGGGAAGCGCAGCTCCCGGTAGTCCCAGAAGGTGTACGCGCGGTCGTACTTGAGCGGGCGGGGCAGTACCTCGCCCAGCCCCTCCCCCTCCAGGGCCGCGAGAGCCGCGCGCTCGGCCGGCGTCACATGCGTGGCGCCCACGAAGAGCTCCGGGTCCCAGACGTCCTCGTCGGTCGGGGCCACGTTGAAGTCGCCCAGGACCGCGAATGGCAGGGCTCCCGCCGCGTCGGCCGCCACGGCCTTCCGCAGGGCCTCCAGCCAGGCCAGCTTGTACGCGTAGTGGTCGTGCTCGACCTCCCGGCCGTTGGGGACGTAGACCGACCAGAGGCGCAGCGGGCCGCAGGTCGCGGAGATCGCGCGGGGCTCCTGCACCCCCTCGTACTCCGGGCCGCCGGGCAGGCCGGTGACGACATCGGTGAGGCCGACCCGGGAGAGCAGCGCGACCCCGTTCCACCGGCCGGTGGCGTTGACCGCGGATTCGTAGCCCGCCTCGCGCAGGGCTTCGGCGGGGAACTGCTCGGCCGTGCACTTGGTCTCCTGGATGCACAGCACATCGGTGCCGCTGCTCTCCAGCCAGGCCAGGAGCCTCGGCAGCCGGGCGGTGATCGAATTGACGTTATAGGTCGCGATGCGCATGGCAGCCAACCTAGCGGCTCCCACTGACAGCGGCCGCCGGGCTCACAGCTCCGTGACGCCGCCCGGGGCCAGCCGACCGTGGTCCGCGCCGCCGAGGGCGCCGATCTGGCTGTCGTAGATCGGCCGCGCGAGGTCCGTCAGCAGGGCGTCGTGGACGTCGATCGCGCGGCGCGGCTTCACCTCGCGTACGTAGTCGATGACCTCGGAGATCTTGCTCCAGGGGGCCATCACGGGCAGCAGCAGGGTGTCCACGGGACGCTCGGGGACGGTGAGCGCGTCGCCGGGGTGGAAGACCGAACCTGCCACCAGGAAACCGACGTTGGTGATCCTCGGGATGTCCGGGTGGATCACCGCGTGCAGCTCCCCGTGCACGGTGACGTCGAACCCGGCCGCCGAGAACGCGTCACCGTCGCCCACCGTGTGCACGCGCCCCGGGAAGGCGGCCGAGAGCCGGTCGGCGACGCTGCGCAGGGTCCAGATCTCGGCCGCCGGGTTCGCCTCCAGGCCCGCCCGCAGCCTGGCCTCGTCGAAGTGGTCCGGGTGCTCGTGCGTGACCAGGAGGACGTCGGCGCCGAGGGCCGCGTCGTCCTCGGAGAATCCGCCCGGGTCGATGACCAGGACGCGCCCCTCCTTCTCGATCCGCACGCAGGAGTGGGTCTTCTTGGTGAGCGTGAGTGGCTGAGGCGATGCGTTCATGGCTCCATCCTGCTACGCGGGCGGGGTGGTTTCCTCCTGGATCACGGACTGCGCGATCGTGAAGGCGGCGCCGGCCGCCGGGATGCCGCAGTAGACGGCGGTCTGGAGGAGAACCTCCTTGATCTCGGCCGGCGTCAGGCCGTTGCGCAGGGCGGCGCGGGTGTGCGCGGCCAGGCCCTCCAGGTGGCCGGAGGCGACGAGCGCGGTGAGCGTGACGCAGCTGCGGGTACGGCGGTCGAGCCCGTCCCGGCTCCAGGCCTCGCCCCACTCGTACCGGGTGACCAGCTCCTGGAAGTCCTCGGTGAACGGGTCGGTGGAGGCGTTCACGGCGTCGACGTGGGCGTCCCCCAGCACCTCGCGGCGCACCTTCGTGCCGCGTTCGTGGCGGCTCTCCCGCGGGCCCACGGCCTCGGGCGCGTCGGGCGCCGGGGCGATCTCTGCGAGGGGCGCGAACGGGGTGGCCGGCGTGGCCGGTCCGGGGACGAGCGGCGGTACGGGGGCGGCGGTGGGCGCGTCCTGCCAGGCGGTGGAGAAGTGCGTCAGGAGCAGGTCGCAGACGGCGGCGGGCTGCTCGACCGGGGCCAGGTGCGAGGCGCCGGGGACGAGCGCGAGGCGGGCGTCCGGTATCCCGGCGACCAGCGTGCGCGCCTCGGCGGGGCCGGTGACCTGGTCCTCGGCGCCGACGAGGACCAGCGTCGGGACACCGATCCGGCCCAGGTGGTCACGGATGTCGAACGCCGCCAGCGCCTCGCAGGCCGCGATGTAGCAGCCGGGGTCGGTGGTGCGGACCATCTGCACGGCCCACTCCACGATGGCGGGCTGCGCGGCGGCGAAGCCGGGGGTGAACCAGCGTTCCGGCGCAGTGCGGGCCATCGGCTCCAGGCCGTTGGTACGGACGATCACCCCCCGCTGCCGGAACTCGTCGGCCGTGCCGAACCGGGGCGAGGAGGCCACCAGCGCCAGCGAGGCCACCCGGTGCGGGTGGCGCAGGGCCAGGTCCGCCCCGACGGCCCCGCCGATCGAGCAGCCCGCGTAACCGAACCGCTGGACACCGAGCCCGTCGAGCGTGGCGATCAGCCGGTCCGCGAGCTCGGCGACGGACGGCGCCGCGTGGGCGGGGGCGCCGCCGTGGCCCGGCAGGTCGTAGCGGAAGACCCTCCAGTGCTGGGCCAGCTCGGGTATCTGGCGATCCCACATGTGCCACGTCGTCCCCAGGGAGGGCCCGATCACCAGGACCGGGGCGTCCTCAGGACCGTCGAACCGGTACTGGAGGGTGCGCGGGGCCTCGGCGGCGGGCCGTGGGCTGGAGGGCCGGGGCGAGGGGGGCTGGGGCTGCGGGGCGGGCGCCTGCTCCGCCGCCGGGGGGTGCGGTGCAGGTGCCGGCAGCTGTACGGGGGTGGCCGGCGGCGCCACGGGCTGCGGGAACCCGGGTCCCATCAGCTGCGGGGCCGCGGGCTCCGGGGCCGGAGCCGCCAGGAGCGGGGGGCCGGGGTACGGGGCGGGTCCGCCGGGGTGGGGGGCGCGCGGGGGCTGCGGGGTCGTCTCGCTCACTTCGCTCACTCGCTCCAGGTTAGTGAGCGCCCCTCCGGGTCCCGGTCAGGGGGTCGCCGCGGAAACGACATAGACGACAGGACTGGCCGGGTCGGTCATGTTGACCGTGATGGTCTGGGTGGGGCGCGGCTTCTTGTTGGTGTGGGTGACGCTCGCCCAGTCCTCGTTGGGGCTGAAGTACCACCCGGTGATGGCGGTGTCCCGGGGGCTGATGTTGACCTTCCCGGGCTCCAGGGCGGCGCGGCCGGTGCCGACGCCGGACAGGAAGCGGTCGAGACCGGCGGAGGTCGTCCGGAACTTGGCGTACATCCGGCTGGCTTTCCAGTTGTTCGTCTCGTAGTACTGGACCCCGATCCCGTTGCCGGGGATCGGGATCTCGAAGATCCGGCGCTGCATCTTGGAGGGCCAGCCCTCGCGGAGGCCTACGGCGGCCGCCTCGGCCTCCTTGTCCTTGCCCGAGCGGCGGCTCTGGCCCGCGGAGACGAGGAGGTAGCCCGCCGGGATGCCGATCAGCAGGACGATGATCGTGGCGGTGATGAACCGCCGCCTGAAGACCTGTCGGGGGCTCTCAGGCGGCTTGCCCCCGCCGTCGCCCGGCGACTCGGACTGGGGCGGCGCCACGGGGTGGTCGGCTGCGATCATGATCAGGAGGTCCCTCGTGCTGCGGAGCGGAGTACGTCAGGCGCAAAGGCCGGTCGGGTACGGAGTCGGGTACAGGGTCGGGTACGGGTCCGAAAGCGCGTACGGAGCTGAGACGCCGGGCGGGCCGTCGCGGTTCAGTCGACCGTGCGGGTCGAACGGGTGTTGCGGATGGTGCTCGCCGCCTGGTCGTAGATCTGCGCGTACCGCTCGTACCGCTCGACGCGGCGCCGGTTGGCCCGGCGGAAACGGCGGGCCACCAGCCTGGCGAGGTCCGCGGCGCCGACCATACCCGCCTCGGGGCCCAGCTGCGCCTTGGCGATGCGGGCCTCGGGGCGGTAGCCGCGGCCGGTGAGGTGGCGCTTGAAGGCGTCCCGGGCGGGGCCGATCAGGAGGTCGTCGGCGGCGCTGACGCCGCCTCCGATGACGAAGCAGGACGGATCGAGCGCGGCGGCCAGGTTGGCGATGCCGACGCCGAGCCACTGGCCGATGTCCTGGAGGAGCTCGATGCACATGGCATCGCCCTCGCGGGCCAGTTCGGTGATGAGGGGGCCGGTGATGTCGGAGACGTTGCCCTTCACCCGGTCCAGCAGATAGTGGGCGACCGGGGATTCGGCGGCGGCCAGCTCCCTGGCCTCGCGGACCAGGGCGTTGCCCGAGCTGTACTGCTCCCAGCAGCCCCGGTTGCCGCAGGGGCAGCGGTGGCCCGAGGGCACGACCTGCATGTGGCCGAACTCGCCGGCGACGCCGTACTTGCCGCGCTTGACCTGGCCGTCCTCCAGGATCGCGCCACCGATCCCCGTACCGAGCGTGATCATGACGAGGTGGTCCTCGCCGCGGCCCGCTCCGAAGCGCCACTCCGCCCAGGCGGCGGTGTTGGCGTCGTTGTCGACCATGACGGGGACGACGAGGCGGGAGGCGATGGCGTCACGCAGAGGTTCGTCGCGCCAGGCGAGGTGCGGGGCGAACAGGACCTTGGAGCGGTCGGCGTCCACCCAGCCCGCCGCGCCGATGCCCACCGCGTGGACGTCGTGCCGGTCGGAGAGGTCCAGGACCAGTTCGACGATGGTGTCCTCGACGACCTTGGGGCTCTTGGACTTGTCGGGGGTCTCGGTGCGCAGCTGTTCCAGGATGGTGCCGTCGGCGTCGACGACGCCCGCCATCACCTTCGTACCGCCGATGTCGATCCCGACCGTGGGGACGCGGGGGGCGGTGAGGTGCGAGCGGCGTTCCTTGGTGCCGACGGTCTTGAGGACGGTGGCGCGGGCGGAGCCGCGGTCTGCGAAGTCGCGGTACGTGCTCATCGTCCCTGCGGGGTCTGGGGGGCCGGTCGCCTCTCGCGCCCGGCGGCGGACGGCGCCCGCCGCGCCCGATTCTGCCACTGCCGGGCCCCTGCGACCGCTGGGTGGGGGTGGGCCGCGCCGGGGCGGGTCGTCGGTCAGGGGGTGTCGTCGGTCGCGGCGGGACCGCCCGGGAGGGTGGGGGTAGGGGTGCGTTCCAGCTCGTGGCTGAGCTCCTCCAGCTCGCTGCCGCCCGCCATCTGACGTGTCAGTTCGTCCAGCGTGACGTCGTC
Source organism: Streptomyces sp. CB00316 (assembly GCF_001905595.1). Lineage (GTDB taxonomy): Bacteria > Actinomycetota > Actinomycetes > Streptomycetales > Streptomycetaceae > Streptomyces. Next base: position 59,907 of record NZ_LIXI01000010.1, read on the forward strand.
CTTGGTGTGGCTGCCGGACATCGCCCCGCGCTTGAGGAGGACGAACCGGTCGCCGACGAGGTGGGCGTGGTGCGGGTTGTGGGTGATGAGGACCACGCCGAGGCCGGCGTCGCGCGCGGCCGCCACGTACTTGAGCACCACCCCGGACTGCTTGACACCGAGGGCGGCGGTCGGCTCGTCGAGGACGAGGACCTTGGCGCCGAAGTAGACGGCGCGGGCGATCGCCACGCACTGGCGCTCACCGCCGGAGAGGGTGCCGATGGGCTGGTCGACGTCGCGCAGGTCGATGCCCATGCGGAGGAGCTCCGTACGGGTCGTCCCGCGCATCTTCCGGACGTCGAGGCGCTTGAAGGGGCCGAAGCCAATGGTGGGTTCGGAGCCGAGGAAGAAGTTCCGCCAGACCGGCATCAGGGGGACGACGGCGAGGTCCTGGTAGACGGTGGCGATGCCCCGGTCCAGCGCGTCGCGAGGGTTGGCGAGCATCGTCTCCTCCCCCTCGATCAGGAACCGGCCGGCGTCGTGCCGGTGCAGCCCCGCGATGATCTTGATGAGGGTGGACTTTCCGGCGCCGTTGTCGCCGAGGACGCAGGTGATCTCGCCCGCGTGGACCTCCAGCGAGACGTGTTCCAGGGCTTTGATGTTGCCGTAGAACTTCGATACGTCGTCCAGCTCGACGAGGGGGCCGGCGGTCTTCTCGGTAGTGTCAGAAGTGGCCGTCATGACGTCGCCTCCGCGCGCTTGCGCACCCACGCGTTGAGCAGGGTGGCCAGGAGCAGCATCGCTCCCAGGAAGAATTTGAACCAGTCCGGGTTCCACTCGGCGTACACGATGCCCTTGCTGGTCATGCCGAAGATGAAGGCACCGACCGCCGAGCCGATCGCGGAGCCGTAACCGCCGGTGATCAGGCAGCCGCCGATGACGGCCGCGATGATGTACGTCAGCTCGTTGCCGACGCCTTCGCCGGACTGGACGACGTCGTAGCTGAAGAGCAGGTGCTGGCCGGAGATCCAGGCGGCGAAGGCGACACCGAGGTAGAGCCCGATCTTCGTACGGATGACGGGGACGCCGACCGCGCGGGCGGCATCCGCCTCGCCGCCGACGGCGAAGATCCAGTTGCCGAAGCGGGTACGGAGCAGGATCCAGGTGGCGAGCGCGACGAGCGCCACCCACCACAGGATCGTCACCTTGTACTCGACGCCGCCGAGGGTCAGCGTCGAGGCGAACAGGGCCCGGGCGGACTCGAAGCCCTCCATGTCGCCGATGGCCTTGGTGGAGACCGTGCCGCTGATCAGCTTGGTGAAGCCGAGGTTCAGGCCGGTGAGCATCAGGAACGTACCGAGCGTGATGATGAAGCTCGGCAGTTTGGTGCGGGTCAGCACGAACCCGTTGAACGCGCCGATGGCGAGCGTGACCAGCAGCGACACGAAGACGCCGACCCAGACGTTGGCCGTCATCCGGTAGCTGAACATCGAGGAGATCAGCGCGGAGCTGGTCACCAGGACACCGGCGGAGAGGTCGAACTCGCCGCCGATCATCAGCAGCGCGACCGGGGCGGCCATGATGCCGAGGACGGAGGCCGCGTACAGCACGGTGCCGAAACTGGAGGCCTGGAGGAAGCTGTCGGCGACGATCGCGAAGAAGAGGAAGACGGCCGCCGCGCCGACGACCGAGCCGAGCTCGGGGCGGCTGAGCAGCTTGCGCAGCGGCGAGGTGCGTACGAGGCGCTCGTCCACCTCCGCCGGCTTCTGCGGGGCGGCGGTGGAGCCGCTCATCGGGTGCCCCGCTTGGTGTAGTCGGCCAGGGCGTCCGCGTCGTCCTTGGTGATGATCTGCGGGCCGGTCAGGACGGGCAGGCCGCCGCCGAGGACGTTGCGGTTGTAGCGGTGGAGCCAGAGCAGGTCCACGGCCTCGTACCCCTGGAGGTAGGGCTGCTGGTCGACGGCGAAGCCGAGCTTGTCGGTCTGGAGGCCGGTGGCGACCTTGGCGTTGAGGTCGAAGGTGTCGATCTCGGCCTTGCTGCCCGCCGTCTGCTTGGCCTGCACGGCGGCGTCGGCGAAGGGCGCGCCGAGGGTGACGACCGCGTCGATGCTCTTGTCGGACTGGAGCTTGGCCTCGATGGACGCGGTGACGTCGGGCATGTTCGTGCCGTCGACGTACAGGTTCTGCAGCGTGCCGTCGAAGGTCTTCTTCGCCCCGGCGCAGCGCTGCTCGTGGCCCACGTTGCCCTGCTCGTGCAGGACGCAGAGGACCTTCTTGCGGTCCCGCTTGTCGAGCTCGTCGCCGACGGCCTCACCGGCGATCGACTCGTCCTGGCCGATGTGGGCCAGGGCGCCGAACTCCTTGGACTCGGCGGAGCCGGAGTTCACCGTGATGACCGGGATGCCCGCCTTGACGGCCTTGCCGATCACGGCCTTCATGGCGTCGGGCTTGGCCAGCGAGACGATCAGCCCGTCGACCTTCTTGTCGATCGCGGTCTGGACGAGCTGGGCCTGCTGGTTGGCCTCGTCGTTGTGCGAGTAGAGGAAGTTGATGTTGTCCTTGACTGCGGCCTGCTCGGCGCCCTTCTGGACGATGTCCCAGAAGGTGTCGCCGTCGCCCGAGTGGGTGACCATGGCGAAGGTCCAGCGGGGCGTGTTCACCGCGGCCCGGCCCCCGGCGGCCTCAGCCGCGCGCTCTTCAGCCCGCTTGCCGCCGGTGCTGCTGCATCCTGCGGCTGCCAGCACCACTGCCAGGACGGCGCCCAGCGCGCGTACCCCTGTCCGAACCCTTGCCACGACGCCGTGCCCTTCTACTGCTGCTCGCTGTGCGCTTGATCGGGCCGGGGAGTGTACGGGGCCCCGGACCGGCTGCCCAGTATCCCCGAGCCCTGCCCGCTCCCGCCCGGGGGGCGCCTTCCAGCCCGTGCGGGGTGCCACCTCCAGCCCGTCCGGCGCTTGAGGACGGACCCGTCGATGTGGGCGCCGGTCGCCCTCGGGGGAGCCCGTGCCCCAGGAATCCTCTGCCTGCGGGCTCACCGGCGCAAGGGTTCCGCCCTCGAACGCCGGACGGGCTTGATCGGGCACCCCGGAAGGGCTGGATCAGGCGGCTCAGGCGCGCACCAACAGCTGGAACTCGAACGCGTAGCGCGACGCGCGGTAGACGTGGGAGCCGAACTCGACCGCACGACCCGTGTCGTCGTACGTCGTCCGCTCCATGGTGAGCAGCGGCGCCCCCGGCTCCTCGTCCAGGGCCCGGGCCTCCCCCGCCGTGGCGGCGCGGGCGCCGACGGACTGTCGGGCGCTGTGCAGGGTGATGCCCGAGGCCCGCATCATCCGGTAGAGCCCGGTGGACTCCAGCTCCCGCCCCGTGAGGGCGAGCAGGTCCGGGGGGAGGTGGTTGCGCAGGAGGGCCATCGGCTCGTCGTGGGCGTAGCGCAGCCGCTCGACGAGGTGGACCTCGGTGCCCTCGGCGACACCGAGGGCGGCGGCGATCTCGGCGGTGGCCGGTTCCATGGTGGTACGCAAAACCCTGGTGGCGGGGCGCTGGCCGGCCGCCTCCAGGTCGTCGTAGAGCGAGCTGAGCTCCAGCGGGCGGCGGACCTGGCTGTGCACGACCTGAGTGCCGACACCCCGGCGGCGGACCATCAGCCCTTTGTCGACGAGCGACTGGATGGCCTGGCGGACGGTGGGCCGGGAGAGGCCGAGCCGGGCGGCGAGCTCGATCTCGTTGCCGAGCAGGGTGCCGGGGGTCAGCCGGCCCTGTTCGACGGCGGCCTCCAGTTGCTGCGCCAGCTGGAAGTAGAGCGGCACCGGGCTGGTGCGGTCCACGCTCAGCGGCAGCGGCTGTTCGGCTCCTTGTACGGTCACGCGGCGAGCCTAGTTCGATTGTCCGGACAAAGCCATGGTGGCGTCATTTGTCAGGACAAACGCTTGACATGATGACCGGGCGAAGGCCACCTTGGGGCCATGCGCATCGGACTCATCGGAACGGGACGTATCGGCACTTTCCATGCGGAGGTGCTGAGCCGTCACCCCGCCGTGGACTCCCTGCTGGTGGCGGACGCGGATCCGGAGCGCGCCGCCGTGGCGGCCACCCGGACCGGAGCCTCGGCCGTCCCGGTGGACGCGATGTTCACCGGCGAGGGCCACGGCCTCCCCGACGCGCTGGTGATCTGTTCGGCGACCGCCGCCCACGCCCCGCTCATCGCCCGCGCCGCCCGGTCCGGGCTGCCCGCGTTCTGCGAGAAGCCGATCGCCCTGGACCTGCCCGGCACGCTCGGCGCCCTCGCGGAGGTCGAGGCGGCGGGCAGCGTCCTCCAGCTGGGCTTCATGCGCCGCTTCGACGCCGGGTACGCCGAGGCGAGGGCGGCGGTGCGGGAGGGCAGGCTCGGGCGGCTGCACACCGTACGGGCGGTCACCTCCGACCCCGCTCCCCCGTCCGCCGACTACCTCCCGCTCTCCGGCGGGCTGTACCGGGACTGCCTGGTGCACGACTTCGACATCCTGCGGTGGGTGACGGGCCGCGAGGTGAGCGAGGTGTACGCCACCGGGTCGGACGCCGGTCCCGCGATGTTCCGCGCGGCGGGCGACGTGGACACGGCCGCAGCCCTGCTCACCCTGGACGACGGCACGCTCGCCACCGCCACGGCGACCCGATGCAACGGTGCCGGTTACGACGTCCGTATGGAGCTGGCCGGCGAGCTGGACCAGATCGCCGTCGGCCTGGACGACCGTACGCCGCTGACCTCGGCCGAGCCGGAGGGCCCGGGCGCACCGCCGAAGCCGTGGCCCGGGTTTTTGGAGCGGTTCGCCCCGGCGTACGAGGCGGAGCTATACGCCTTCCTCCGGGTCGCCCGGGGCGAGCTGGCCAACCCGTGCGACGGGCGGGAGGCCCTGCACGCGCTGCGGATCGCCGAGGCCTGCGAGGTCTCGCGCCGCGAACGCCGCCCGGTGGCGATGGAGGAGATCCCGGGCGGGTGAGGCCGGGGCCGGGCGGCTGAGACGCCCCGCCGGTCCGGGGCCGCGAGCATCCGGTCCAGCAGCTCGTCGGTCATCTTCCGCACGCGCGGGGCGAGTTGCTCCACCCGGCGCGGGGTGACCTCCCGGGCGACGAGTTTGCGCAGCCTGGTGTGGTCAGGGGTGTCGCTGCTGAGCATCGAGGTGCCTGGGGAGACCTTGGTGGCGCCCAGTGCGAGCCGAGGCCTTGGCCCACTCCTTGGAGAGCCGCTGGTCGGCGAGGAACGTCCGCCCGGCCTCGAACCCGACGACGAGCCAGGCGTGGGTGCCCTCGGGGATTGCGGACCCGGTGGACCGGGCCCCTGGCCCGTAACGCGGCGTGGACGGGGTAGGGGTCGCGGATCAACTCATGGCCGAGTGCGGCGAGATCGACCAGCTCCTCGGATTCCGGGGTCGCTTGGGTGGTCAAGGCGTCTCCCCTCTCGCAGAGTTGTGCGGGTACAGCGGCCTCACCAGCGCACCGGCAGCCGCCGCACCCCGCGCATCAGCAGGCCGGGCAGCCAGTCCGGCTCGCCGCCCGCCGGGTCACGGGCGAGGTCCGGGCAGCGCTCCAGAAGGGCCCCGATCGCGATGCGTGCCTCCATGCGGGCGAGCGGGGCGCCCAGGCAGTAGTGCGCCCCGTGACCGAAGGCCAGGTGCCCCTGGGGGGCGCGGCGGATGTCGAAGGTGTCCGGGTCCTCGAACCGCTCGGGGTCGCGGTCGCCCGAGGCGAGGGCGACGAGCACCACCTCGCCGCGCGGGATCACGGTGGAGCCCACCGTGACGTCCTCCTGGGTGAAGCGGAAGGTGGCGGTCTCCACCGGGCCGTCGTACCGCAGCATCTCCTCCACCGCCCCGTCGAGCAGCTCGGGATCGGCGCGCAGCAGGGCCAGTTGGTGCGGGTGGTCGAGGAGGGCCCGCACCCCGTTGGCGATCAGGTTGACGGTGGTCTCGTGCCCGGCCACGAGCAGCAGGAAGGCCATGCCGACCAGCTCGTCGGCGGAGAGCCGGTCGCCGCCCTCGTCGCGGCTCCGGATCAGCGCGCTCAGCAGGTCATCGCCGGGCGAACTGCGCTTGTCCTCGATCAGTTGGACGAGGTAGGCACCCATCGCGCCGACGAGGTCGGCCTCTCGCTGGGCCGGGGTCGGGGAGACGACGCCGTTGGAGAGCGTCCGGAAGGCGTCCCGGTCGATGTCGGGGACGCCGAGCAGCTCGCAGATGACGGTCATCGGGAGCGGGAAGGCCAGCGTGTCGACCAGGTCGGCGGAGCCGGCCGGGACCATGGCGTCGAGGAGCTCCGTGGTGATCTCGGTGACGCGGGGCCGCAGCGCCTCGATCCGGCGGGCGGTGAACTCACGGACGACCAGCTTGCGCAGCCGGGTGTGGTGCGGGGCGTCCAGCTCCAGCATGTTGGAGCTGATCGCGTTCGATTGGGCGGTCCAACGCTCGGTGGTCCGCCAGTCCTTGCCGAACCGCTGGTCGGCGAGGACCGAGCGGGCCTCCTCGTAGCCGACGATCAGGTGGAGGCGCTCGATGTGCTGGGTGCGCACCGTGTGCACCGGGCCCTCGGCGCGCAGTTTCGCATAGTAGGGGTAGGGATTCGCCGTAAAATCCGGCAGATCCCGCAGATCGAGCACAGCCATCGTGGTCAGCCTTCTCTTCCGGTCCGGACCACTCAGCGTAGGGCCGGCCCGATCCGGTCGGCGTAGGTCGGCCCGGCCACGCGGCGCAAGCCGGTCCCGTCCGGACCGGTCCGGTCAGCGTAGGCCGTCGCTCTCCTCGTCGTCCGTGTCGAGCAGCCCGGCATCGTGGACCAACAGGGCGATCTGGACGCGGTTGTTCAGGTCGAGTTTGGCGAGAATCCGCGAGACCTGGGTCTTGACGGTGGCGACGCTGAGGTAGAGCTCGCCCGCGATCTCCGCGTTGGAGTGTCCGCGTCCGACGGCCACCGCCACCTCCTTCTCCCGCTCCGCCAGCTCCGCGAACCGCCTGCGGGCCCGCTCGGTCCGGCTGGTGCGGTCATCCTGCGCACCGCCGACGGCCCGGGCCATGAGCTGCCGGGTGACTGCGGGCGAGAGCACCGGGTCCCCGGCGGCGACCCGGCGGACGGAGTCCACGATCCGGGCGGGCGGGGTGTCTTTCAGGACGAATCCCGCGGCTCCGGCACGGATGGCCCGCAGGACCTGTTCGTCGGCGTGGAAGGTGGTGAGGACGACGACCTCGGGCGCGTCGGGGCGGCGGCGCAGTTCCTCGGTCGCGGTGAGCCCGTCCATGCCGGGCATCCGGATGTCCATCAGGACGACGTCGGGGCGCAGCCGTTCGACCAGGGCGGCGACCTCGCTGCCGTCCGCGCCCTCCCCCACGATGTCGACGTCGTCGGCCCCGCCGAGCATCAGCGTGAGTCCGGCGCGCACGAGCGGGTCGTCGTCGACGATGAGCAGCCGGACAGGGGAGGACGCGGACGCGGAGGACGCCGAAGAGTGCGGGGACGCCGGGGTGTTCATGACAGCCACCGTAGCCAGTCGGTCCCGGGCGGCCGCCACCCCCCGCCTCACGCGGCGGGCCACGGGAGCCGGGCGCGGACCAGGAAACCGCCGTCCGGCGTGGGGCCGTGCTCCAGCCGGCCCCCGGCGAGCGTGGCGCGCTCGGTGAGGCCGATGAGGCCCTGGCCTGAGCCGGGCACCCGCTCGAAGGGTTCGGTGGGGGCCGGGTTGGCCACCTCGATGGTGAGCCCGTCCCCGGGGCCGCCGGTCACGGTGACGGTGACCTCCGTACCGGGTGCGTGTTTACGCGCGTTGGTCAGGCACTCCTGGGCGATGCGGTACACCGTGCGGCCGGTGGCGGCGGGGGCGTCCGCCGGGGTGTCGACGCGCTGGTCGACGGTGACCTTCATGCCCGCCCGGCGGGACTCGTCGATCAGCCCGTCCAGGGTGGCGAGGGTGGGCTGCGGCCGCTCGCCCTCGCCGGTGTCCCCGGGGCCGCGCAGCACGCCGATGATCTCCCGTAGGTCCTGGAGCGCCTCGTGGGCGCTGTCCCGGATGACTCCGGCGGCCCGGGCGATCTCGGCGGTGGGGGCGTCGGGCCGGAATTCGAGGGCCCCGGCGTGGACGCTGAGCAGGGTGAGCCGGTGGGCGAGGACGTCGTGCATCTCGCGGGCGATGGCCTCCCGGGCCAGCCGCTGGGCCTGCTCGGCGCGGAGTTCCGCCTCGGCCTCGGCGCGGCGGGCCCGTTCGCGGAGCGTGAGGACGAGCCGGCGCCGGGAACGTACGACCATGCCCCAGCTGAGCACCAGCAGGATCAGCAGGACCCCGAAGACGACCGAGGTGACGAAGCCTGTCTCCGGGTCGGGACGCAGCCAGGGCTGGAGGGGCGCCACGATCAGTGCGCCCGCGCCGACGATCGCCACCGGCTTGAAGGGACGGTGGACGGCCAGGCTGAACAGGGCGACCATCAGGGCGCCGCCCGCGACGGGCTCCACGACGGACAGGACGGTCAGGGCGGCGGCGAGCCCGACGGGCCAGCGCCGCCGGAACCAGAGGGCGCAGCAGGCGGCGGCGCCGACCACCGAGTCGACGACGAGCACGGCGTCCGGGGTGGACCCTTCGGTCTCGATCGCGGCGAGGGCGATGAGGGCGATGCCCGCCGCGATGAGGAAAGCCGTGATGTCGACGACCCAGTCGCGTACGGTCCGCCGCGTCCGGGCCGGGTCGCCGGGCAGCTCGGCTCCGGCCATCTCCGAGGGGAGCGGCCAGGGGTACTCGTTGCGCGTCATATCGACGAAGCTACGCAGCCGGGCACCCGGGACGGGCCCGGTGCGGCGAGGGAGCGACCAAAGTCGCGGGACCCGCTACTTTCGGCGCGGCGGTCGGGCCCTGTGGCCGACGCGGCGCGAACGGGTGTGCCACGAAGCTCGGCGCATGAAGAAGTTCATAGAGGCGGTCGGGTTCATCATCTTGCTGCAGGGCGTGGGAGGGCTGGTCTACGAGTGGACGGGGTGGTTGCGGCTGTGGACGCTGGCCCAGCACATCGACTTCTTCGGTGACCGCGCGCTGTTCGTCAGCATCGTGCTGATCGTGACGGGCTTCGCGGTCATGATCGCGCCGGACGCGGTCACGAAGAAGTAGGGCCCGCTCCTCGGTCCGCTCCTTCCGCGCTGCGGCGCCCCCACGCGGTGCCTGCCAGGACGAGGACGGCCCCGGCCACCCCCAAGGCGCCGAGCCGCTCGCCACCGAGGCTGATGCCGACGGCGGCGGCCCACAGCGGTTCCGTACCGAGCAGCAGGCTGACCCGGGACGGCGATGTGCGGCGTACCGACCACATCTGCACGAAGAACGCGAACAGCGTGCAGAACACGGAGAGGAAGACCAGCCCCGCCCACTCCCGGGGACCGAAGTCCGCCGCCACGCTCCACGGCGAGGCTCCCGTCCCCGGGAGCGCGGCGAGGACGGCGAAGACGGCGACCGCGCTGCCGAGCTGGACCGTGGTCAGGGAGAGCGAGTCGGCCGACCGGACCGCCTTCATGCGGGCCATGGCCAGGACGTGAACCGTACGGGCGAGGGCGGCGAGCAGCATCAGCAGGTCTCCGGCCGAAGGGCTGGTGAACCCGCCACCCTGGGTCAGGAGGATCACCCCGGCGACGGAGAGCCCGGCCGCCGCGACGAAGGAGGCCGGGGGCCGGACCCGGGTCACGGCGGCTTCGGCGAGCGGCGTGAAGACCATGGTGAGGCTGATGATCAGCCCGGCGTTGGTGGCCGAGGTGTGGACGACCCCGTACGTCTCCAGCAGGAAGATCCCGCTCAGCACCAGGCCCAGCAGCCCGGCCCCCCGCCACTGCGCGCCGGTCAGCGCCCGCAGCTTGCGCCACCCGGTGGCCACCAGGACGGGCAGCACGAATCGCGAAGCGCAGGACGAGGACGGCGATGACGGTGTGGGTGGTGGTGATGCCCTTGGCGGCGAGATAGCTGGCGCCCCAGACGACCGCGACCGCCAGGACCGGGAGGTCGGTGAGCCAGGCTCTGCGGGGTGGTGCGAGGGCGGGTGCGGGCGCGACGGCAGCGGACACCTGGTGCTCCTGGTTCTCCACAGGGGGACAGATGGTGGAGACCTCACCGGCTCACACGCGGAAACGATCACGCTACTCGCCGGGCGTGGCGGAAAGGAACACCTGTCTCACGGAGCGGATCCCGCCCGGATCATCCGCCGGTATCACCCGTGGTCAGAGCCGGACGCGCCGGTGAACGGGGAGGCGGAGCGGGCGGCGGGGGGTCCGGGGGAGCCTCCGGCCGTCTCTAGACTGACGCCTCGATAACTCTGAGGTACGGAGTGGTCACATGGCGGCAGTACGGCTGGACGGGCGGATCGAGCGGGGCAACCAGACGCGGCAGCTGATCCTGGGGCGCGCGGTCCAGATCGCCTCGGTGGAGGGGCTGGAAGGTCTCTCCCTGGGGCGGCTGGCGGCCGAGCTGAAGCTCAGCAAGAGCGGTGTGTTCGCCCTCTTCGGGTCGAAGGAGGCGTTGCAGCTCGCCACGGTGCGCGCCGCGGTCGCGGTCTACGTCGACCATGTGCTGCGTCCGACCCGCTCGGTCCCGCCGGGGATCGGCCGGGTCTGGCGGATGTGCGAGGCGTGGATCGCGTACTCCCGGGAGCGGGTCTTCCGGGGCGGCTGCTTCTTCTACGCGGCCACCGCCGAGTTCGACGCGCGCGGCGGCAAGGTGCACGACGCCCTGGCCGCCGCACAGACCGGCTGGGTCATCTTCGTCGAGGAGACCATCGAGGAGGCGCGGGCCGCGGGCGAACTGGCCGGGGACACCGACGTACGGCAGCTGGCCTTCGAGGTGATCGCGTTCCTGGAGCTGGCCAACGCGGAGTCGGTGCTGCAGAACAACAGCCTCGGGTACGCCAAGGCGGCGCGCGCGATCCTGGGACGGCTGCGGGCGGCGGCGACGGAGGGTGCTTCGCTGCCGGTGCCCTGAGCTTCTCCGGGGCACGGACCGCCCGGATGCGAGTGATGCGGCCGCCGGTGAGGCTGAACGCCGCCACGGTGACGGTGACGCCGGCGTGCTGGGCGACCAGGCCGGGCCGGCCGTTGACCGTCCGCTCCAGGAGCGTCAGCCCAGGGGCTTTGTCGGCGATGTGGATCAGGTACTGGGCGACGCGCTCGCCCTCGACCGGGCGCAGCCCGGCTGACAGGACACGGCACAGCTGGTCGGTGCCGACGTGAAGTCGCCCGGATCTCTCCCGGGGTTGTTTGCGGCTTGGGGGCGGATACAGCGAGGCGCGCGGGACCAGGCGGAACTCGGGCTCACGGGTGGTCCGGCTCTCGGGTCGGAGCCCTCACACGGGGAATCCCGCTGGCGGCCCTGGCCTGGGTCGGGATCGTTGCCATGTGCCCGCTGATGATGTTCTTCATGATGTGAGACACGCGCGACAAAAGCGACGACCGCAGCATGCAGGAAATACCGGACATGGACCGCAGGCACCACGACCATCCCAGGCCCCGACGGAAGTGACCACCTGGCAGGGGGCGGGAAGGCGGGCACCTCCCGACTGACGCCGCTGTCACGAGAACGTCGCCCTATTCCTCTTTCACGCCGTTATGCGCCATTATGCGCCCGCGAGCCGTATCAGCCGTTGCGGCGCGGCTACGACCGCCGCAGGCTGCTGCCAGACGAACCGTTTACATGGATGAGCACGTACGCGCCTAGGAGCTGAACGCGCATGAGGCACCCGCCAGGACTGGGACCGAGCGATCCGCGTACGGATCGGAGCACGGCGGTGCTGGACGTGCGGGGCATGGTGCGTGCCAGTCAGCAGAACACCGTCGCCGCCGTTCTGGGCCGCCGGCCGGGTGTCCTGGACGTCGAGGTCAACCCCGTGGCGCAGTCGGCCACCGTCGTCTTCGACCCGACGCGGACCTCCCTGGCCGAGCTGCGCGGCTGGGTGACCGAGTGCGGCTACCACTGCGCCGGCCAGTCGGTGCCGTCACACGTCTGCGACCCGATGGACGAGCCTGACCCGCCCGGCCCCGCACGTGCGCCCGAAGCCGTGCGGCCCGCGCCCGTGGGGCACGAGCCAGAGGTCATGCACTCGCCCCACGAGGCGACGGTGGACGATGACGGCCATCACGGTCATGGCGGTCATGCGGGGATGTCGATGGCGGCGATGGCCGCCGACATGCGCAACCGCTTCCTCGTCGCGGTGATCTTCTCCATTCCTATCGTGATCTGGTCCCCCATCGGCGAGGAGGTCTTCGGCTGGCACGTGCCCGTGCCGTTCGGGCTCCGTCAGGACGTGTGGGCGCTCCTGCTGAGCCTGCCGGTGATCTTCTACTCGTGCTCGATCTTCTTCGTCGGCGCAGTACGGGCCCTGCGCGCCCGGACGCTGGACATGATGGTGCTGGTGGCGGTCGCCGTCGGCGCGGGCTGGCTGTACTCCCTCGTCGTCACGCTCACCGGCGGCGGGGACGTCTTCTACGAGGCCGCCACGGTGCTGGCGTCCTTCGTGTTGCTCGGCCACTGGTTCGAGATGCGCGCCCGCGGCGGTGCCAACGACGCGATCCGCGCTCTGCTGGACCTCGCCCCGCCCAAGGCCGTCGTCCTGCGGGACGGCGAACCGGTCGAGGTCGCCACCACCGAGGTGGCCGTCGGTGACCTGCTGCTCGTCCGCCCCGGAACGAAGATCGCCGCGGACGGGGTCGTGGAGGAGGGCGAGAGCGAGGTCGACGAGTCAACCGTGACGGGGGAGAGCCTGCCGGTGCACAAGGCGCCGGGCGACGCCGTGGTCGGTGCGACCCTCAACGCCAACGGCACCCTGCGGGTACAAGCGACCAGGGTGGGCGCGGACACGGCACTGGCTCAGATCGTCAAGCTGGTCCAGGAGGCACAGAACTCGAAGGCACCGGGCCAACGGCTCGCCGACCGAGCCGCATTCTGGCTGGTCTTCGTCGCCCTCATCGGCGGCGCGCTCACCCTCGCCGTCTGGCTGCTGGCCACCGACCGCCCCTTCAGCAGCGCGATGCTCTTCGCGATCACGGTGGTCGTCATCACCTGCCCGGACGCGCTGGGCCTGGCCACTCCCACCGCGATCATGGTCGGCACCGGCCTGGGGGCCAAGCGGGGAGTCCTGTTCAAGAACGCGATGGCCCTGGAGACGTCCGCCGGGATCCAGACCGTGGTGATGGACAAGACCGGCACCCTCACCAAGGGCGAACCCGAGGTCACCGAGGTGACCACCGCGCCCGGCCGAGACGAGGACGAGATCCTGCGGCTGATCGCGGCCGTCGAGCGGGAGTCCGAGCACCCGCTGGCCGAGGCGGTCGTACGCCACGCCGAGTCGCGCGGTGCCGGGCCGGCGCAGGCCCGGCACTTCGAGAACGTTCCCGGCCACGGGGCGACCGCCGTGGTGGACGGCCACCGGGTCGCCGTGGGCAACAGCCGGCTGGCCGAACGCGAAGGCGTGGACCTCGGTCCTCTGGCCGCCCGGCGGGACGAGTTCGCAGCCACCGGCCGCACCGTCGTCATCGCCGCTGTCGACGGCCAGGCCGCCGCCCTCATCGGCATCGCCGACGCGCCGCGGGAGACCTCCGAGGCTGCCGTACGCGAACTGCACGCCCTGGGCGTCGAGGTCGTCATGCTCACCGGCGACAACCAGGCCACCGCCGAGCGGATCGCGCAGCGTCTGGGCATCGACACCGTCATCGCCGAGGTCCTGCCCGGCGACAAGGCCGCCATCATCGCCGGGCTTCAGCGCGGCGGCCGCCAGGTTGCCATGGTTGGTGACGGCGTCAATGACGCACCCGCCCTCGCCCAGGCCGACCTGGGCATCGCCATCGGCGCCGGCACCGACGTCGCCATCGAGACGGCCGACCTCGTCCTGATGCGCTCCGACCCCCTCGACGTCCCCACCGCCCTGCGCATCGGCAGGGGCACCGTGCGCAAGATGCGCCAGAACCTCGGCTGGGCGATCGGCTACAACGCCATCGCCCTGCCCATCGCCGCAGGTGTCTTCGAACCCGCCACCGGCCTGATCCTGCGCCCCGAGATCGCGGCACTGTCCATGTCAGGATCCAGCATCATCGTCGCCGTCAACGCCCTCGCCCTCAAACGCCTCCCCCTGCCGCGCCCTGCCCCTACGGCTCCGGTGGACGGAGGTGATGGCAGTGGCAGGTGACCGGGCCCAGGCCGCGCTCCGCCGGGCGCCAGTGCGGCCTACGGTGGGAAGATGTGACCGTCGGCGAGCCCCGCACGCCGCCGCGGCCCCAGCCGGTGCTGTGGCTCAGGCTGCTGCTGGTTCCCGGACTCACCCTCGGGCTGGTCGGCCTGCATGCTCTGGGCACTGCCGCCGCGCTGCCGTCGTCGGGCGCCACCGAGCACATGTCCCACCACGTGGCGGCGGCGCAGGCCGGCCCGCAGTGCCTGTGCCCCGACGACGCCCCGGGCCCGACCCGCCACGGCGGCCACGCGGACCAGAGGTGCGCATCCACGGCGCTGCCCGGATCCCCCGGCATCGCCGACACCCCGGCCGCGCTGCCGCTCGCGCTGGACTACGAGCCCGCCGGAGGGCGGGCACCACCCATGCTCACCGAACTCCAGATCCTGCGGATATGAGGGCTCCTCCTATGCACGCGCCGAGGGCGCCGACCACGGACGGCCCAGCCCTTCCTTCCCGCATCCGATCACTGGAGCCCGACGAAATGAACACGAACCGATCCCTGCCGCGCCGCGCGGCCCTGGCGGCCACTGCGGCCGCCGTCGGCCTGGTCCTGGCCGCGTGCGGCAGCGACAACAGTGCGAACACGGCCGGAACCACTCCCGCGACCGCCCCGGCGTCGACAGAGGCCGACCGGCACAACCAGGCGGACGTCACCTTCGCGCAGGGGATGATCCCCCACCACCGTCAGGCCGTCCTGATGTCGGACATGGTCGCCACCCACGCCGCCTCCACCGACGTCAAGACACTCGCGAAGAAGATCAAGAAGGCCCAGGCCTCGGAGATCGAGACCATGTCCGGCTGGCTCAAGGCGTGGGGCGAGAAGGTCCCCACCGGCCACGGCATGGACGGCATGGGCCACGGCGATGACGATTCCGGCATGCCCGGGATGATGAACGACCAGGACATGAGCCGGCTAGGCAATGCCGAGGGCAACGCCTTCGACACCATGTTCCTGACCCTGATGATCGAGCACCACGAGGGCGCGATCGGCATGGCCGAGACGGAGAAGCAGCAAGGCGCCTACAACCCCGCCAAGGCCCTGGCCGACGACATCATCACCTCCCAGACCGCCGAGATCGCCCAGATGCGCACCATGCTCAAGACCGGCTGACAGCGGCAGGGCGGCGACCTGCCCGGCCCGCGGAGCCGCCCTCGCCCCCGCCGGTCTGGTCGTCTCCTTCGTCGCCTACGTCATCAAGGGCGCGGACACGCCCTGGCACCGGTTCCCCGGCCGCGTGGACGTTCCCGAGGCTGTCGAGTTGAGCATCCGGCTCATCGGCGTAGCGTGAAAGAGACTTGGACCGGGCGGAGCCGGGTCGCAGAGCGGCCGGGGGAGCGACGGGCGACCGTGGTCGAGGGCTGAGTAACTCCGGAAGTCGAGGGCTGAGTGATTCCGGAACTCGTGCCAAATGACGCGCAAGGAGTGAGGTTGGTGAACACCTCATCGATCAACCAGTTGCGGGAGCGTGCACGGGGGCCGGTAGTCACACCCGACAGCGATGGCTACGACGAGGCGCGCAAGGTGTACAACGGCATGATCGACCGGCGCCCGGCTGCCGTCGTGCAGTGTGCCAACGCGGGCGATGTCATGGCTGCGGTCGACTTCGCACGTGGCAATGAGCTGGACCTCGCGGTGCGTGGTGGTGGCCACAGTGTGCCCGGCTTCGGGACCTGCGACGACGGCGTGGTGGCCGATCTGTCCGGCATGCGAGGCGTCCGCGTCGATCCCGAGCGACGGACCGCGCGGGTGGACGGCGGAGCGACCTGGGGCGACTTCGACGCGGCGACGCACGCGTTCGGTCTGGCGACCACGGGAGGAATCGTCTCCACCACCGGCGTCGGAGGGCTCACTCTGGGTGGCGGCATCGGATACCTCGCCCGCAGCCTGGGCCTGAGCTGCGACAACCTGATCTCGGCCGATGTGGTGACTGCGGACGGCAGGCTGCTCGTCGCGAGCGAGCACGAACACGACGACCTGTTCTGGGCCATCCGTGGCGGCGGCGGCAACTTCGGCGCGGTGACATCGTTCGAGTTCCGGCTCAGTCCGGTCGAGGACGTCTACGGCGGGCCCATCCTGTACGAGTTGCAAGATGCCGGCACGGTTCTGCGTTCGTTCCGCGAACTCATAGCCGACGCCCCGGAGGAACTCGGCTGCTTCCCTGCCTTCCAGATCGCCCCGCCACTGCCGTTCATCCCGGAGGACCGGCACGGCGACACCTTCATCCTCATCGTCGCGTGCTGGGCCGGACCCATGCATGAGGGAGAGCGCGCCGTCCAGCGGTTCCGTGATTTCGCACCGGTGGTTGCCGAGCACGTCGGCCCCATGCCGTATCCCGCACTCAACAGCGCGTTCGACGCGCTCGTGCCGCCTGGCCTGCAGCACTACTGGAAGGCCAACTTCGTGACAGAGCTCAGTGATGCGGCGATCACAGCACACCTCGATCACGGGCCTCGGCTGCCCGCCATGAATTCGACGGTGCACATCTATCCGATCAACGGCGCCTGCCACCGCGTGGCACCGGAGGACACGGCCTTCGCCTACCGGAATGCCACGTTCGCCACCGTCATCGCCGGAATGTGGCCGGACCCTGCCGACAGCGAGGCCAACACCGCCTGGGTGCGCGACTACTACCAGGCCACGGCTCCACACTCGGAGGAAGGCGGGTACATCAACTTCATGGCCGAGGACGACCAGGGCCGTATCAAGGCCAACTACCAGGGCAACTACGAACGCCTCGTAGAGGTCAAAAGGGCTTACGACCCCGGCAACCTGTTCCACGTGAACCAGAACATCAAGCCGTAGGGGCGATCGGCGACCATAGGGGAACGGACGTACCTGAGGCGGCTGGGCCCACTCCGAGGCGTCGTCCAGGAGTCCGGGAGAGGCAGACGCGAGCACCCTCGCTGACTGCTTCAGCGTGCTCGGCCCATGTCCTCGGCGACGGACATCATGGCGCCGCACGCCCGCGCCACCCTGTGACGCCGCCTCGGGGCCGTCATCGACGGAGTGGCAGCCGAGGGAGTGGGTGACGCCACGACGGGCGAGCAGCAGCATCGCCCGCCGACAGCGCACGGGCTTGCACTTCCCGGCGCACGGTCTGCCCGCGCGCCGGACGATTCCGTTGCTCCGAGCCGCGGAAGCCCCGACAGGACGACGGCGGCCGGGGCGGGCCGTGGCCACACCCCGTCCGATTCCCGCCGGTGTCCGGGCCTCCGGGCGAGTTTGCTGGTTCCTGTCGCCGGATCGGCGGCGCTCCCCGAAGGCAAGGAACCCCACCATGTCCAGCACCACCATCACCACCTCCGCATCCCGGGCCGCCCTGGTCACCGGGGGCAGCCGCGGCATCGGCGCGGCCATCGCCCTGCGGCTCGCAGAGGCGGGGGCGGACGTCGCCGTCACCTACGTACGGGACGAGGAGGCGGCCCGCGCGGTCGTGGCGAAGATCGAGGGGACGGGCCGGCGCGCGGTCGCCCTGCGCTGTGACGCGGCGGACGTCGGGGCCGCCGCCGAGGGGGTGCACCGCGCGGCGGACGCGCTCGGCCGGCTCGACGTCCTGGTCAACAACGCGGGCATCGGCGTCCTCGGCCCGATAGCGGAACTGCCCGACGCCGAGGTCGACCGTGTCCTGGCGGTGAACGTGCGGGCGGTCTTCCTCGCCTGCCGGGCGGCGGCGGACCGGCTGGCCGACGGTGGGCGCATCATCTCGGTCGGCACCGCGCTGAGCCGGTACGTGGGCGGGACCGGATCGACGCTGTACGGGATGAGCAAGTCCTCCCTCATCGGGCTGACCAAACCGCTCGCCCGGGAGCTCGGGCCGCGCGGGATCACGGTGAACCTGGTCCAGCCCGGCCCGGTGGACACCGACCTCAACCCGGTCGGCGGGCCGTTCGCCGAGGGCCAGCGGGCGGCGACGGCACTGGGCCGGTTCGGTACGGCGGACGAGGTGGCGTCGCTGGTGGCGTACCTCGCGAGCGCGGACGCGGGCTTCATCACCGGTACGGAGGTCGTGGTGGACGGCGGTCACGCGGCCTGAGCCGTCCCCGGCCTCCCGTAACCGCGATCCCGCCTCCCCTTCCGCGATCACTCCGAGCTGCCCCGCCCCCGCCGCCCGCCTACGCTGGCCGGGGCGGGGCAGGACGTGACATGACGTGACGTGACGCGACAAGGGCTACGGAAAGGTCAGGACGGACCATGGGCGACGTACCCGTTCATACGCTCAACGACTCCACCACCCTCCCGGCGGTGGGCCTCGGCACCTATCCGCTGGACGACGCGGAGGCGGAGGAGGCCGTCGCGGGAGCCCTGGAACTCGGATACCGGCTCATCGACACGGCCTTGAACTACGGCAACGAGGCCGGCACCGGCCGGGGCATCGCCCGCAGCGGCGTCCCGCGCGAGGAGATCCGCCTGACCACCAAAGTGCCGGGGAGGCACCAGGGGTACGAGCAGACGCTGGCCTCGTTCGAGGAGTCGCGGGCCCGGCTGGGCGTCGAGTACGTGGACCTGTATCTGATCCACTGGCCGCTCCCCCACGTCGACAAGTACGTGGAGACCTGGAAGGCGATGATCAGGCTCCGCGAGGACGGACTCGTCCGCTCCATCGGTGTCTCCAACTTCACCGCCGCCCATCTGGAGCGGCTGGAGCGGGAGACGGGCGTGCTGCCGTCGGTGAACCAGATCGAGATGCACCCGCTGCTCCCCCAGGAGGAGTTGCGGGCGGTGCACGCGGCGAAGGGCGTCGTCACGGAGGCCTGGAGCCCGCTGGCCCGGGGCCGTGAGGTGCTGGAGGACCCCTCCACGGTGGCGATCGCCGAGGATCACGGGGTGACCCCGGGGCAGGTGGTGCTGCGGTGGCACACGCAGGTCGGTGCGGTACCGATCCCGAAGTCGGCGGATCGGGGGCGGCAGCGGGAGAACCTGGACCTGTTCGGGTTCGAACTGACGGCGCAGGAGCTGACCACGATCGCGTCGGGGCGGCAGCGGCGCTTCGGCGGCGACCCGGACACGCACGAGGAGTTCTGAGGCGCGGTGGACAGGCCGGTGCGCCGCCGCGGTCCCTCTGCGATCACGTTGGCACGCCGGCCTGAGGTCAGCCGCCCAGCTCCCGGTGACGGGCCGCCAGTGCCGTCGCGCCCTCGTCCGTAAGGGATCCGTACAGCCGGAGCCGGGAGATCCCGCCGTCCGGGAAGATGTCGATCCGCACGTGGGTGGCGCGCACCGAACCGTCCAGCACGAAGCGGTGGTCGGTGTCGGGCTGGAGCCGGGTCCGGGGCAGGACCTCCGACCAGTCGCCGTCCTCGCCGTCCCGTACCGAAAGGCTCGCCCAGCCCGCCGAGTTGCCCTTGAGGTAGGCGGTGTCGATCCCGACGGCCCGGATGTCGGACCGCGCGGCGAGGCGGTAGCGGATCCAGTCGTTGCCGCGGTCGCGCCGGCGGCGGGTCTCCCAGCCGTCGTCCATCTTGCGCGAGCGGCCCGGCTGGATGGTGTTGGTGGCCGGGGAGTAGAAGCGGTCGGAGGCGTCCTCGACCTGGCCGCCGTTCTCCAGCGCCGCGAGGTCGAACGTCCCCAGCGCGGTGAGCCAGGCGGGGTCCGGGGCGACCTCTCCGTACACGCGCAGCCGGGCGATCCCGCCGTCCGGATGCTGGTTGATCCGCAGGTGGGTGAAGCGCTGCTCGGCGTCGACGGCGAAGCCGTTGGCCGCGTGGCCGCCGACCGGGGTGCGCGGGACGAGGGTCGTCCACTTCACGTCGGCGGCGAGGAGGTCCTCGGGCGACGGGGAGCCGGGGAGCGAGACGGCCTCGACGGAGACGGCCTGGGGGTAGTTGCCCCGGAAGTGGGCGGTGTCCAGGACGATGCCCCGGATGACACCGGGGGCGCCGAGGCGGACGAGGGCCCAGTCGTGGTCGTCGGGGGTGGGGTGCGGTTCGGCGGCGCTCACCCCGCGGCGGCGGCGGGTCTCCCAGCCGTCCATGATCTTGCCCTTGTGGCCGAAGTGCTCCGGGTCGAAGACGGCGGGGCCGGGCTTCAGCAGGTTCTCGCGCTCGGCGAAGAACTCGTCGTTGGCGGCGATGACCCCGGCCCCGAGGCGCCGGTCGGCCAGGTCGACGAGGTGGGTGAAGGGGAAGGCGGCGGTGCGGTGGTCGGCGTACGGGTCGCCGCCCGCGTACGGGGCGGCGTCGCCGGTGAAGCTCGGTATCGCGGCGTCCGTCATGGTGAGGGGTCCTTTCGGGGACGGTCGGTGGTCTCGTACGAGGGCGGGCGGCCCAGGGACGCGGTCAGTGGTCGCGTTCGAGGAGGCGGCCGGTGGGCTCGGCGAGGACGCCGTCGGCGGCGATGCGGACGCCGCGCAGCCAGCTGGAGCGGACCACGCCGTGCAGGGTCTTCCCGGCGTAGGCGGTGACCTGGTTGCGGTGGAAGAGCTCGGCGGGGTCGACGGTGAAGGTCGCCTCGGGGTCGAGGACCGCGAAGTCGGCGTCGCGTCCGGCCTCGATGGCGCCCTTGCGGCTCAGTCCGGCCAGCTCGGCCGGGCCGGCGGACATCCAGCGGGCGACGTCGTCCAGACAGTGGCCGCGCCTGCGGGCCTCGGTCCAGATGGCGGGCAGGCCGAGCTGGAGGGAGGAGATGCCGCCCCAGGCGGAGGCGAAGTCCGGGGTCTTGAGGTCGGTGGTGCAGGGCGAGTGGTCGGAGACGATCGCGTCGATCGTGCCGTCGGCGAGCCCGGCCCACAGGGCGTCCTGGTTGGCGGCCTCGCGGATCGGCGGGCAGCACTTGAACTCGGTGGCCCCGTCAGGGACTTCCTCGGCGGTGAGGGTGAGGAAGTGCGGACAGGACTCGACGGTGACCCGGACGCCCTCACGCTTGGCGTCGGCGATCAGCGGCAGGGCGTCGCTGGAGGAGAGGTGCAGCACGTGGACCCGGGCGTTCAGCCGCCTGGCGTGGGCGATGAGCCCCTCGATCGCGGTGTTCTCGGCGTCGCGGGGGCGGGAGGCAAGGAAGTCGGCGTAGGCGGGGCCGGGGCGCTGGGGGGCCTCGGCGAGGTGGTGCGGGTCCTCGGCGTGGACGATGAGCAGCCCGCCGAATCCGGCGATCTCCGCCAGGGAGCGGGCCAGCTGCTCCTGGTCCAGCTCGGGGAACTCCTCCACCCCGGAGGGCGAGAGGAAGCACTTGAAGCCGAAGACCCCGGCCTCGTACAGCGGGCGCAGGTCCTTCACGTTGGAGGGGAGCGCACCGCCCCAGAAGCCCGTGTCGACGTGCGCCTTGGGGGCCGCGACCTGCTGCTTGATCCGCAGGTTCTCGACGGTGGTGGTCGGCGGGAGGGAGTTGAGCGGCATGTCCAGGAGCGTGGTGATGCCGCCGGCCGCCGCGGCGCGGGTGGCGGTCCAGAAGCCCTCCCACTCGGTGCGGCCGGGGTCGTTCACATGGACGTGGGTGTCGACAAGGCCGGGGAGCAGGACGTCGTCGCCGAAGTCCTCCAGGCGGGCGCCCGCCGGCATCTCGGTGTCGTACGGCAGGACCGCGTCGATGGTGCCGCCCGCGACGGCGACCGTCGCCGGGCGGGTGCCCTCGGGGGTGACGACGCGCGTCGAGCGCAGTACCAGGTTCACGTCCGGACCGGACACCCGTGCCTCCTTCACTCCAGGAATTCAACGAACTGTTGAAACTCCTGAGGGAGTCTTCTACTCGGGAATCACCCTCGTCAAGACCCACTTTCCTCCGAGAGGGCCCGAGGGGCCACCCCCCGTCGCCCGACTGGAGGTTTCCACAAAGTAAAAGTCATATTTCGGAGTGCGGAACGTAGTATGGGCCAGGAGAGGCGGCACCGAGCTGCCGCGCCGGCCGCCCCCACACTCTCGGCACCCGGACAAAACAGCCCCTGACCGGCACGGACGCCGACCGGACAGCTGTGGGCCGATCGGGAAGCGCCCGGTAGGCTGCTGCCTTGCCTTCCGCTTCGAAAGGACCGTTGACGTGCCGCCGTCCCACGCCAGCACAGCCGACTCCAAGCCCTCCGGTGCCAGCGGTGGGGTGCAGTCGCTCGAGCGCGCCTTCGACCTGCTGGAGCGGATGGCCGACGCCGGGGGCGAGGTCGGGCTGAGCGAGCTGTCCGCGAGCAGCGGCCTGCCCCTGCCGACCATCCACCGACTGATGCGCACGCTCGTCGTCTGCGGTTACGTACGCCAGCAGCCCAACCGCCGCTACGCGCTGGGCCCCCGCCTGATCCGCCTGGGCGAGTCCGCCTCCCGGCTGCTCGGCACCTGGGCCCGTCCCTACCTCCAGCGGCTGGTGGAGGAGACCGGCGAGACGGCGAACATGGCGCTGCTGGACGGCGACGAGATCGTGTACGTCGCCCAGGTGCCGTCCAAGCACTCGATGCGGATGTTCACCGAGGTGGGCCGCCGGGTCCTCCCGCACTCCACCGGGGTCGGCAAGGCGCTCCTCGCCGACACCCCGGCCGACGAGGTCCGCGCGCTGCTCGCCCGCACCGGTATGCCGGCCGCGACCGAGAAGACGATCACCACGCCCGAGGGCTTCCTCGACGCGCTGGAGCAGGTGCGCCGGGCGGGGTACGCGGTGGACGACAACGAGCAGGAGATCGGGGTCCGCTGCCTGGCGGTCTCCGTGCCGAACTCCCCCACCTCGGCCGCCATCTCCATCTCGGGCCCGGCGGGCCGGGTGACGGAGAGCGCGACGGAGCGGATCGTGCCGATCCTCCAGCAGGTCGCGGGCGAGCTGTCGGACGCGCTGGCGAGCAACGGGGCGAACTGACCTCCGGGGGTTCAGACCTGCGCCGGTACGGTCAGCCGCCCGTCGTCCATCGTCACCGTGCGGTCCATCCGGTCCAGGTGGGCCAGGTCGTGCGTGACCAGCACCGTGGCCGTGGCGCGCTCCCGCGTCAGGGTGACCAGCAGGTGCAGCACCGCCGCTCCGCGCTCATGGTCGAGCGCGCTGGTCGGCTCGTCGACGAGGAGCACCTCAGGCTCGTTCATCAGGGCGCGGGCGATGTTGATCCGCTGGCGCTGACCGCCCGACAGCTGGTGCGGCCGCCGGTCCGCCTGCTCCGCCAGACCCACCGCGTCCAGCAGCTCCAGCGCCCGGCGGCGGGCTCCCCCGGCCCGCCCGCCCGACAGGTGGGCCATCACCTGGAGCTGCTCGGCGGCGGTGAGCGAGGACAGCAGGTTCGGGTGCTGGAACACGATCCCGATGTGCTCCCTGCGCAGGGCCGCCCGCGCCGCCGGAGTGAGCGGCCCCGTCCTCGTACCGGCCACGACGACCTCGCCGGAGTCCGGGGTGACCAGCGTCGCGGCGGCGGCCAGCAGGCTGGACTTGCCCGACCCTGACGGCCCGACGACGGCGGTGAGCGTGCCCGCCGGAACCTCCAGCGAGACCCGGTCCAGGGCGGTGAGCCGCCCGTCGCCGTCCGGGTACGTGAGGGTCACATCGGTGAGGGTGAGCGTCATCGGGCACTCCCGAGTGCGGTGAGGGGGTCGACGGCGGTGATCCGCCGGATGGACAGGGCGGCCCCGAGGGCACCGAGGACGATCATGATCGCGGCGGGGATCAGGACGGTCGCCGCGACCAGCACGAACGGCACCGGCCCCCCGCCGATCAGGACCCCGGCCCCGGCGGCGAGCGCCGTCCCGAGCCCCGTACCGAGGACGAGCATCACCACGGCCTGCCCGAGTGCGTCGCGCAGGAGATACGGCGTGGAGGCGCCGAGCGCCTTCAGTACGGCGACATCGGCGCTGCGCTGGATGGTCCAGACGGTGAAGAAGGCGCCGATGACGAGGGCGGAGATGGCGAAGAGAAAGCCGCGCATGAGTTGCAGCGAGCCGTTCTCGGCCTGGTAGGAGCCGATCGCGGTGAGGGAGTCGTCGAGGGAGAGCGTGCGGGTCTCCGCGGCCTCGTCCCCGGCCGCCAGGTCGGCGCCGTCGGTGGTGGTCAGGGCGATGACGGTCGCCTGTTCGGCGGGGCCCGCGCCGTCGTGGCCGATCTGCTGCCAGTCGTCGAGGGTGGTCCAGACGACGGGCGTGTGGCTGTAGGAGGCGTCTTCGGCGACGGCGGCGACCTCCCGCTCGGCCCGGCCGAGCGCGATCCTGTCGCCGGGGGCCGCGCCGAGCTCCTCGGCCGCCTTCCCGGAGAGCACGACACGTCCCGGGCCGATGCCTTCCGGCGCCAGCGTGCCGTCCGGTTCGACGCCGAAGGCCGACACCGGGGCCGTACGGTCGCCGGGGGCGGTGGCGTTCAGGGTGCGGATGCCCAACGGCTGGGCGGCCTCGACCCCGGGGCGATCGGCCCAGGCCCGCCAGTCGTCCTCGCGGACGGTCGAGTTGGTGAAGGACACCGACTGGTCACCGCGCGGGGCGGCGAAGGCCAGGTGGTCGGCGTCCAGGCCGGTGACGGCCGAGACGTTCTCCCGGGCCAGGCCGGCCGTGAGGCCGGACAGCAGGCCCACGAGCAGCGTGATCAGGACCACGACCGACCCCATGAGCGCGAACCGGCCCTTGGCGAACCGAAGGTCTCTCCATGCGACGAACATGGATCCATCGTCGGTGGTTCGGGGCGGGGAAACATCGCGCGGGGGACGGTCCCCGGATCAACCTTTCGATTGACCGGCCGAGCGGGGACCGCCGCTACGCTGGACGGACCATGGATTCGCGTTCGCACACCCACGTCACCGCTGCCCTGCGGCTCTGTCTGCACGCGCTGCTGACGGGCCTGCTGGCCCTGGTGGCGGTGCGCGCGGTGGGCGAGGGCGCGCCGCACGCGGGGGCGGTGGTGGCGCTGACGCTGGTGACGGCGGGGGCGTACGCGGCGGGGGCGCTGGCGGGGACCGGGGCCCTCGCCGCCTCCGTACGGCAAGGGGCGCTCGCCGCGTCCGTGCGCCCCGGCACAAAGGCCGCCGCCACCTGGCTCGCCGCGCTGGGGACCCTCTGGCTGGCGCTGCTCGCCCTCTCCCCCGATGCCCTGTGGGTCGCCTTCCCGCTCTACTTCCTCCAGCTGCACCTGCTGCCGACGCGCTGGGGCGTGCCCGCCGTCGCCGTCACCGCGGTGGCCGCGATCACCAGCTTCGTCGCGCACCGGCAGGAGATCGCCCCGGGCGCGTTCATCGGCCCGCTGCTCGGCGCGGCCGTCGCCATCGCCACGGTCCTCGGGTACGACGCGCTGTTCCGGGAGAGCGAGCGGCGCCGGGAGCTGATCGTGGAGCTGGTCGCCACCCGGGCGGAGCTGGCCGAGGCGGAGCGTACGGCGGGCACCCTCGCCGAGCGCGAACGGCTCGCCCGGGAGATCCACGACACGCTCGCCCAGGGCCTGTCCAGCATCCAGCTCCTGCTGCGCGCGGCCGAGCGCACGCTGCCCGAGGACGCGCCCGCCGCCGCGCACGTCCGCGCCGCCCGGGAGGCCGCGCAGGCCAACCTGGCCGAGGCGCGTTCCTTCGTACGGGCGCTGACGCCGCCGGACCTGGAGCACGGTTCGCTGGCGGCCGCGCTGGAGCGGCTCTGCGCCCGGACGACCGGGCCGGACCTCAGCGTACGGTTCGCGGTCAGCGGTACGCCGGTGGAGCTGCCGACCCCGTACGAGGTGGCGCTGCTGCGGACCGCCCAGTCGGCGCTGGCCAACACGGTGCGCCATGCGCGGGCGGGCCGGGCGGAGATCACGCTGAGCTTCATGGACACCTCCGTGGCGCTGGACGTGGTGGACGACGGGCGCGGCTTCGACCCCTCGGGCGCGCCGGTCGACGAGCGCGGCGACGGCGGCTTCGGGCTGCCCGCGATGCGGTCGCGGGCGGCCACGCTGGGCGGCACGCTGAGCGTGGAGTCGGCGCCGGGCCAGGGCACGGCGCTGGCGGTCACCCTGCCGCTGGCAGGCCGCCCTCGGGACCGGGAGCGCGCCGCATGAGCGAGGAGAGCACCATCCGGCTGCTGCTCGCCGACGACCACCCCGTCGTACGGGCGGGGCTCCGCGCGGTCCTGGACACCGAGCCGGACTTCCGCGTCGCGGGCGAGGCGGCCACCGCCGAGGAGGCCGTGGCGCTGACGGCGGCGGGCGGCTTCGACGTCGTCCTCATGGACCTCCAGTTCGGCCCGGGCCCGGGGATGCACGGCTCCGAGGCCACGGCGGCGATCACCGCCGTCGCCGACGGCCCCCGCGTCCTGGTCCTCACCACGTACGACTCCGACGCCGACATCCTGGCGGCCGTCGAGGCGGGCGCGAGCGGCTATCTGCTGAAGGACGCGCCCCCGCAGGAGCTGGCGGCGGCGGTGCGCACGGCGGCGGCGGGCCGCTCCGCGCTCGCCCCTTCGGTGGCCCACCGGCTGATGGACCGGATGCGCACACCCGCCGAGGCGCTGACGCGGCGGGAGCTGGAGGTGCTGCAACTGGTCGGGGAGGGGCTGTCCAACCTCCAGATCAGCAAGAAGCTCTTCCTGAGCCAGGCCACGGTCAAGTCCCACCTGGTGCACATCTACGCGAAGCTGGGCGTGGACTCCCGTACGTCGGCGGTCGCGGCGGCGACGGCCCGCCGGCTGATCCGCCGCTGAGTCGACCGGGCGACGCCCGGCCTCACCCGCGCGGCGGCTCCCCGAAGAGGTCCACCGCGTTGCGCACGTCGCGCAGTGCGGCGGCGAGTGCGCTGACCGAGCCGACCGACCCCGCGATCAGCAGCAGCGAGCTGCGCATGCGCGGGATCTCCGGGACCCCGCCGACCGCCATGGCATCGAGTGCCGCGAGCTCTTCCTCGGCGATGGGCCGGTCCGGGAACTCGAAGGACAGTGAGGCCAGCTCTCGGCGGAGCCGGGAGACGGCTATGCGCAGCTCCGCCACCCTCGGGTCCTCGCCGCTGCCGGTGACCCGCTTCTGCCCCACGCTTCGCAACACAGCACTCCCCCTCACACGTCCTTGTGCCGGTGTGGCCCCCCAGCCCCGGGACGGTGGCCAAGTACCGGGGTTCGCCCGCAAGTTAACGCCATGACAGGCTGTGTGCGCCACTCCACGGACAGAAATCAGGGTGACCCCTGAGAGTGACATGCGTGTCGCGTGTGCGAACGGCTCGGTGGTATCCAGGGCTCATGGCTTCTCATGCGAAGAATCCCAAGGTGGCAGGGGTGCTGCTCGCCGCGGGCGGCGGCCGGCGGCTCGGCGGTCGCCCCAAGGCCCTGCTGGAGCGCCGCGGCCGCCCTTTGGTGGAGCACGCCCTGCGGGCCCTGCGCAACGGCGGCTGCGGCCCGCTCCATGTGGTGCTGGGCGCGGCGGCCGACGAGGTGCGGGCCCGGGCCGATCTGACGGGTTCGGCGGTGACCGTGAACCCGGGGTGGGAGGAGGGCATGGGCTCCTCGCTGCGACTGGGCCTGGCGGCCGCGAGCGCTACGGGGGCGGACGCGGCACTCGTCCTGCTGGTGGACCAGCCGGGCATCGGCGCGGAGGCGGTGGCGCGGGTGCGTCTGGCGTACCGGTCGCGGACGAGCCTGGTGGCCGCCTCGTACGACGGGGAGCGCGGTCATCCGGTGCTGTTCGGGGCGGACCGGTGGGCGGACATCGCGGCGGGGGCGGTGGGCGACCAGGGGGCCCGGGCGTATCTGCGCGAGCACCGCGATGCGATCACGCTGGTGGAGTGTTCGGATGTGGCGCAGGCGTACGACATCGACACCGCACACGACCTGACCCACCTGGAATGAGCCCGATGAACGCTCCGTACCCGCCCTGGCACGCCGCGCCGCCGACGGCCCATTTCTGTCGAGCCGGAGAATCTCGATATCAACAAACCATTGAACTTCCACCATGAGGAAACTACTATCCACTGGTCAGAAGCCCTCTGAACCTCAGGCGGCACCCACGGCCGTATCTCGGAGCCCATGGCACGCCGTGCCAGGCGACCCGGCGGCCATGAGACGCCGCCGCCCGCTGAAGGAGTGACAGCTCATGTCCGCACCAGCGCCGTCCACGCTGGCCATCGTCGATGCCGAGCCCCTGCCCCGGCAGGACGAGGTCCTGACCGACGCGGCCCTCGCGTTCGTGGCCGAGCTGCACCGGCAGTTCACGCCGCGCCGCAATGAGCTGCTCACCCGGCGCACCGAGCGCCGCGCCGAGATCGCCCGTACCTCCACTCTGGACTTCCTGCCCGAGACGGCGGCGGTCCGCGCGGACGACTCCTGGAAGGTCGCGCCGGCCCCGGCCGCTCTGAACGACCGTCGGGTGGAGATCACCGGTCCGACGGACCGCAAGATGACGATCAACGCGCTCAACTCGGGCGCCCGCATCTGGCTCGCCGACTTCGAGGACGCCTCCGCCCCCACCTGGGAGAACGTGATCCTCGGCCAGCTCAACCTGACCGACGCCTACGAGCGCCGCATCGACTTCACCGACCCGAAGTCGGGCAAGTCGTACGCGCTGAACCCCGCCGACGAGCTCGCCACCGTCGTCACCCGCCCGCGCGGCTGGCACCTGGACGAGCGCCACCTCCAGCTGGACGGCACCCCCGTGCCCGGCGCGCTGGTCGACTTCGGGCTCTACTTCTTCCACAACGCCCAGCGCCTGATCGACCTCGGCAAGGGCCCGTACTTCTACCTCCCCAAGACGGAGTCGCACCTGGAGGCCCGCCTCTGGAACGACATCTTCGTCTTCGCCCAGGACTACGTCGGCATCCCGCAGGGCACCGTCCGCGCGACGGTCCTGATCGAGACGATCACCGCCGCGTACGAGATGGAGGAGATCCTCTACGAGCTGCGCGACCACGCCTCCGGGCTGAACGCCGGCCGCTGGGACTACCTCTTCTCCATCGTCAAGAACTTCCGT
Source organism: Streptomyces sp. CB00316 (assembly GCF_001905595.1). GTDB lineage: Bacteria > Actinomycetota > Actinomycetes > Streptomycetales > Streptomycetaceae > Streptomyces. The sequence goes on from NZ_LIXI01000010.1 coordinate 88,880, forward strand.
GACGGCGGCGCCAAGTTCGTCCTGCCGGACCGCAACGCGGTGACGATGACCGCCCCGTTCATGCGGGCGTACACCGAACTCCTGGTCCGCACCTGCCACAAGCGCGGCGCGCACGCGATCGGCGGCATGGCGGCCTTCATCCCCTCGCGCCGCGACGCCGAGGTCAACAAGGTGGCCTTCGAGAAGGTCAAGGCGGACAAGGACCGCGAGGCCGGCGACGGCTTCGACGGCTCCTGGGTCGCCCACCCCGACCTGGTCCCGATCGCCATGGCCTCCTTCGACGCGGTCCTCGGCGAGAAGCCGAACCAGAAGGACCGCCTCCGCGAGGACGTCTCGGTGGCGGCGGGCGACCTGATCGCCATCGACACGCTCGACGCCAGGCCCACGTACGAGGGCCTGCGCAACGCCGTCGCGGTCGGCATCCGCTACATCGAGGCCTGGCTGCGGGGCCTGGGCGCGGTCGCCATCTTCAACCTGATGGAGGACGCGGCCACCGCCGAGATCTCCCGCTCCCAGATCTGGCAGTGGATCAACGCGGAGGTGGTCTTCGAGAACGGCGAGCACGCCACCGCGGACCTGGCCCGCAAGGTCGCCGCCGAGGAACTGGCCGCGATCCGCGAGGAGATCGGCGAGGAGACCTTCACCGCGGGCAAGTGGCAGCAGGCCCACGACCTCCTGCTCCAGGTCTCCCTGGACCAGGACTACGCGGACTTCCTGACGCTGCCCGCGTACGAGCAGCTGCGCTGACCCGCGTGAACGGAACAGCAGCCGCACCGCCCCCGGCACCGCACAGCGCCGGGGGCGGTGCGGCTGCTGTCCAGGGCCCCTCACCCGAACCCGTGGGGCCGGTGATTGGGGTGGGAGAACGAACCCGCCCGACCCGTCGTGCCGCGCCGGCGAAGCAACAGCCCGGCGGCATGGACGTTCGGAAAGGCCGAAATCGACGGCCCGGAGACGACCTCCGCATCAGTAGGGTGATCGCGATACCGGCGTCCGCCCCGCCGGGACAGTGACAGGCCGACGCGACGGGGGGGGCCGATGACGCCGACGAGGGCCGAGGACGCCGCCCGCCGCATCCTCCAGCAGGCCGAGCGCGCGGACGCCGAGCCCGGCGTCCTGGAATGGTTCGCCGGGCCGGAGGCCGCGCGGGCGGCCGACGAGGTGCTCGGCTCCATCGCCCTCCCCGACGGGAGCGCGTGGGCCCTCGGCGTCCTGGCGCTCGGTTACGCCGACCTGTTCCGCTACGCCGCCCGGGGCGCGGCCGACCGAGGGGCGCTCGCCACCGCGCTGCTCCGGTTCGGCGTGGTCCACGAACAGGACCCCGAGCAGGTTCCGTTCGGGCTGCGCCCGCTGTTCGCCACGTTGTCCGGCGAACCGGACGGGGCCGCGACCCACCCCGGCCTGGCGTACGACGCCGGGGTCGGGATGATGACGGTGTTCCAGCGGGGCCGCGACCCCGGGGTCCTGCGTATGGCCGAGACCCTGCTGCGGCACGCCGCCACCGTCTCCGGACAGGGCAGCGTCGAGCAGGGCGTCTGCCTGTCGGACCTGGGTCTCGTCCTCTTCTACGGATTCCAGGACGGCGTCGGCCGCCAGGCGCTCTCGGACGCCGTCGGCACGGGCCGCGCCGCCGTGGTCTGCGCCCCCGGGGACCGGGACGAGCAGGCCCGCAGGCACAGCAACTTCGGGCACACGCTCCGGCACTGGGCCGACGTGACCGGGGACATGGACGCGATGCGGGAGTCGGTCGCCGAACTGCGGAAGGCGGTGGAGCTCTGCACGGAGAACAGTCCCCACCGTGCGCAGCACAGCGCCACCCTCGGTTCCGCGCTGTGCCTGGCCGCCGACCACCTGGACGATCCCGCGCTGCGCTCCCAGGGCGTCGCCCTGCTGCGCACGGCCCTCGCGGAGCCGGACGCCGCCGTGGCCAACCGTGCCGGGCTCCTCTCCGACCTGGGTGTGGCCCTCTTCGCGGAAGCCGTCGCGAGCGGTAGCGGCGACGAACTCCACGAGGAGGGTGTCGCCGCCTGCCGCGGGGCCGCGGACACGGCCCCGAACGCCTTCGAACGCGCCACGTACCTCATCAACCTCGGACTGATGCTGGCCGGGGTCGCCGCCCGCACCGGCCGTCCAGGGCTCCTCGACGACGCGTACGCCACGGCCCGCGAGGCCCTCGACGGTGCCCCGCCCGGCCATCCGGTGCGTGGCCGGGCGCACTTCGCCCTCTCGCAGGTGCTGGACGCGAGGTACACGGCGACCGGCTCCATGGGCGACCTGGACGAAGCCGTCGCGCAGGCCCGCCGGGCGACGGAGTGCGCGCCGGCCGACGACGTGGCCCGGCGGGTGCTCCACGCCACCGGCCACGCGGAGCTGCTGTGGAAGCGGGCCGTCCGGCATGTCGTGGCCACCGGAGAGCCCGGTGACCCCGGGGAACTCGACGACCCGGTCACGGTGCTCCGGGCCCTTGCCGCGGAGGTCCCGGCCCGTTCCGCCGAGCGGGCCCGGATCCTGCTGGCGCTCGGGCGCTGCCTGCAGATCCCCGGCGACACGGACGGCCTCGACGAGGCCGTCGACTGCTACCACAAGTGCCTCGCCCTGCCTCCTCCCACCGGCAGCTTCCGGGCCACCACCCGGTTCGCCCTCGGGGCCGCGCTGGCTCGACGCGCCGGGGCGGACGACGACGCGGCCTGGCGAAGAGGGAGCGAGGAGATGCTCCGGGGCCTCGGGCTGCTCCGGGCCGACGGCCCGGAGCACTGGGACTGCCATGCGGAGTACACCCACGCCCTCATGGACCGGGCCGACGCGACGAACGATGCGGCCCTGTACGAGGAAGGGGTGCGCCTGCTGCGCGAGGAGGTGCGGCACGCTCCGCTCCCCCGCGCCGAAAGCGCCGTACGCCGGTCGAACATCGGCTTCGGCCTGCTGAGCATCGCCACATGTACCGGTCGCACCGAGCTCCTGCCCGAGGCGGTGGCCGCCCATCGGGAGGCCGTCGCCCTGTCGTCGGCGCAGGACCCCTTCTCCGTCCATCTGCTCATGAGTCTCGGTGAGGCCCTGCTGGCCCTCGCCGAGTTCCGCTCGGACACCGAGGCACTGGAGGAGGGCGTCGCGGTGTTACGCAGGGCCGTGGCCGCCTCCGACGCGTCCACGTACAGCGGGGCGGACTGCCGCACGGCCCTCGGGGACGCCCTGCGCAACCTCGCCCGCCTCACCGCCGACGACGCTCCGCTGGAGGAGTCCGTACGGTGTCACCGGGAGGCGGTCGCCATGGCGGCGGGACCACCCTCGCCCCAGGCCCTGCTCGGCCTCGCCAACAGCCTGGGGGCCCTCTACCGCCGCACCGGTGACGCGCGGTGGAGCGACGAGGCCGTGCGGCACTACGAGGCCGCCCTCGCCGCCCCGCAACCTGTGGCATCGAGCCTGCGGGGCACCCTCCTCACCGGCCTCGGTTACGTCCGGTGGAGCCGGGCCGTCGACAGCGGCGACGAGAGGCTCATGGACCTGGCCGTCGCCACGCTGCGCGAGGCCGTGACCCATGTGCTCCAGATGCGCCGCGGCATGGCGCTCACCAACCTGGGCAGCGCCCTCATGAACCGCGGTCTGGCCACCGGCAACCGCGTCTGGCTGGCCGAGGCCGTGACGGTGCTGCGCCGCGCGGTGAAGGAGAGCCCGCCGGCGGGGGTGGAGCGGTCCCTGCACCTGAACAACCTCGCCGAGGCACTGCGCTGCTGGTACGAGGCCGTCGGCGACAGGTCCGCCGCCGACGAGGCGGCCGGGCTCCTGCGCGAGGCCATGGCCGTGGAGCACGGCGACCGCTCGGGTGCCGAGATGGCCGGCATCAACCTGGGGGTCCTGCTGACCAACAGGGCCCACCACGACGAGGATCTGCGCATCGCCGACGAGGCCCGGCGGGTCCTCGAAGAGGTGGTCGCCGGGTTCGGGGAGCATCACCCCGCGCGCCCCTACGCCCTGCAGAAGCTCGCGAGCGCCTGCACCATCGTCGCCGCCCTGGCGCGGGAGCGCGCCGAGGACGTCGCCCGGCGGGCGCTGCACCGGGCGGAGGCCGCCGCCCGGGAAGCCCTCGCGGGCACGTCCGCGGACCGTGCGCAGCACGGCCCCTCCCAGATGCTTCTGGCCTGGGTGCAGTTGGCCCGCACGGCACTGGGGGACCGGGTCGACCTGGTGGAGGTGGCCCGCGTCGCCCGCGACGGCGCACACAATCCGGTCGCCCCCGTCGCCGCCCGGATCCGGGCCGCCCACGCCTGGGGGCGGGCCGCGGTGAAGGCGGGGCACGACGCGGACGCCCTGGAGGGGTACGCGTACGCCGTCGGCCTGTTGCCCGGCATCGCACCGCGCAGCCTCGCCCGAGCCGATCAGGAGGCGCGGCTGCTGGTCAGCGAGGGCCTGGCGAGCGACGCCGCCGCGCTGGCGCTCGACGAGGGTGCGGCGGACCGTGCCCTCGCCCTCCTCGAACAGGGCAGGGGGGTGTTGCTGGCCCAGGGGCTGGAGGACCGGGCCGATGTGTCGCGGCTGCACACCCTCGCTCCGGGCCTCGCGGCCGAGTTCGAGCGGATACGGGGCCGGTTGAGCGAGCCGGCCCGGCCCTCCCCGGTGCCGGCCCCCGGAGTCGACGGCCCGGCGGCCCCGTTCCACGGAGCCCAGGAGGCGGCCGTCATCGCCGAGGCCCGGCACGCCCTGGCCCGGCGCTGGGAGCAGCTCATCGCACAGATACGGGAGCTGCCGGGTCTCGATGACTTCCTGCGACCGCCCTCCGTGGCGGAGCTGGTGGCCTCCGCCGCCGAAGGGCCTGTGGTGGTCGTCAACGTCAGCACCTACCGCTGCGACGCCCTCGTGGTGACCGCCGATGCCGGGATCGACGTGGTCCCCCTGCCCGACCTCACGCTGGAAGCCACCGTGTCGCGGGCGGCGGAGTTCATCGAGGGCGTGGACACGGCGTACGGGGAGAACGGCGTCGAGGAGGCCGTCGCCATGATGCGTACGCTATCCGGCACGCTGGGCTGGCTCTGGGATGCCGTGGCCGCGCCCGTACTCGACCACCTCGGCCTGGACTCCGTACCGCGTGACGGCGACCCGTGGCCCCGCCTGTGGTGGTGCCCCACCGGGCGGCTCTCCTTCCTGCCACTGCACGCCGCCGGTCGCGGTGCGGCGGACTCCGGCACCTGGGTCGTCGACCGTGCGGTCTCCTCGTACACCCCGACCCTCCGGGCCCTGGTGCGGGCCCGCGGCGGCCGGGGCGCGGGCGGCTCCACACACCCCGCCCCGCTGGTCGTGGCCCTCGCCGAGACGCCGGGGGCCGCGCCGCTGCCGGGTGTCTCGCGGGAGGTGGAGCTGCTCATGGAGCTGTTCCCGCAGGGGCGGCTGCTGGCCGGGCCCGATGCCACGGTGGAGGCGGTCGGCCGGGCGCTGGAGGCCCACCCGTGGGTCCACTTCAGCTGCCACGGCGTCAGCGAACTGCTCAACCCGTCGCGGAGCGGGCTGATCCTCTACGACGGACGGCTCACCGCGTCCGACGCGGCGGCCCGGCGTCCGGGGAACCCGGAACTCGCCGTGCTGTCCGCCTGCTCCGCGGCCCAGGGCGGCATCACGCTGTCCGACGAGGCGGTCCAGCTGGCCTCCTCCTTCCAACTGGCCGGATACCCGCATGTGATCGGCACCCTGTGGCCCGTCGCCGACAAACTGGCGACGCACCTCACCGAGGAGTTCTACGCCGCGCTCGCCGAGGACCTGGCCCGGGGCCGCCCCATCGATCCGGCCACGGCCCTGCACCGCCCGGTCAGGGCCCTGCGCGACCGCTACGCGCAGGCACCGCACCTGTGGGCGGCGCACATCCACACGGGCCCCTGAGGAGGGGCCGGTGTGCGCTCAGGGCACGTCCGGCTCCGGGGCCACCTGAGCGGTGGGCGCGACATCCCCCATCGCCGTGCCCGATGGCCCGTGCGGCACGTCGTCCGGCTCGGCCATCTCATCGGTGGGGCGATAGGTCTTGCGGAAGGAGAACTCCGCGACAAGGGCCGCCAACTCGGCGTCGTCGCCCGCCCCTCGTTCCCCGCCGTCGCCCGTCCCGTGCTTCTTCGTCACCGGTCACTCCCTCCGTCCGCTCCCGCCGACGGCGGCAGCAGCACCTCCAGCACTTCCACATCGTCCGCCCGCACATACACACCCGCCGTGCCCGGCATCCTGCCGAGGAACCTGCCGTCGGGCCCCATCCGGTACTGAGCCTGCAGATAGAGGTCACCCGGCTGCGGAAACGCCGAGACGGCCGACCGCGAACCGAGCCAGCCCCCCACCCACAGGCCGCTCCTGAGGCGCACCCGGACGAAGCAGGACCCACGATCCCTGAAGAGGGCGTCCCAGGCGGTCGGCGTCGGCTCGTACCGCGCCCCCGCACGCCGCCTCCCCCACACCGCCTCCGCCCAGGCCAGCGCGGACGGCACGGCGACGATCAGCAGCAGCGCGGCGAGCCCCGCCTGACGGGGCTGCCGCAGCACTCCGGCGACGGGCCCCTCCCCTCCCCCGGCCAGCAGCCGCACCAGCCACGGCCCCGCGACCACCGCGTACAGGGTGTCGAGGAGGGCGCTCGCGGCGATGGCGCGCACGAGCCGGTTCTGCGGCTCCTGCTCACTGGCCAGCGCGCCGCGCAGCCGCTCCCGCACCGCCTGGTAGAAGACACCGGGCAGCACGAGGACCAGCAGGATGGCCAATTGCCCCACCGTTCCCGGAACCATGGTGGTGCCGCACCCCCGTGCTCATCGCCTCGACCTCGTTGCCGCCCCAGGATGACGCATGATTCCCGGCCCGCCCAAGCCCCTTCACGTCCACACCGCCCCCAGCGCCGCGAACCCGCAGACCAGCACGGCCAGAATGGCCGGCAGCGGCCAGACGAACCCGGAGGTACCTGTCGTAGCCGATCCTCGCCGGCGCCACCCCGCCGATGGTCACCGCCGTCGTCGGGACCCAGAGGTTCATCCAGCCGCTCGACGCCTGCCGGGCCGTGACGACCACCAGGATGGTGAGGGCGCTGGGATGGACCGGAAGGCGTCAGTCCGCCAGGACGATCGTGGGCTGGGCCGAGAAGTCACCCCACTTGCCGTCCGGGAGCTTGGCCCTGAGCTTCACCGAGTAGCGGGTACCGGGCGGGTCGGCGAGGTTCAGCCGGTAGGTGGCCCGGCCCTTCGGGGGCGCACCGCCCCAGACGATCGTGGTGGTCAGCTTGCCGTTCAGGTAGAGCTGGTAGGCGGGGACGACTCCGCCCGTGTCGGGCTGGTCCCAGGACAGGTCGACCGTGAACTCCGCCCCCTCCTTGCCGATCTCGGTGCGCAGCCCGGTGGGGGCGGTGCTCGCGGGGGCGCCGGGGGCCGACGCGGTGGTGAGGTCGAGCGCGTTGCTGTCGGCCGAGGACTTGTCGGAGGCGTCGCGGGCCCGGACGGTGAAGGTGTAGACGGTCCCGGGGCGCAGGCCCGTGAGCTTCGCCGTCGTCTGGGAGGCCGGGACGCTGTGGATACGGGAGTCCTCCTGGTAGATGTCGTACGAGGTGACGCCGACGTCGTCCGTGGACGCGCCCCAGGTGAGGGTGGCGGCCCGGCTTCCCTCGGCGCCGCCTGTGAGCTTCGCCGGGGCGGTGGGGGGCGCGTCGTCCTCGGGCGGGATGGCCTGGGTGGTGACGGGAATGGCCTTGCTGGGTGCGGAGAGGTTCCCGGCGGCGTCCTTGGACCGGACGGTGAAGGTGTAGTCGGTGGAGGCCGTCAGCCCGTCGACGTCGACCATGTGCTTGGTCGCGGGAACGCTCCTGACCTTGGCCTTCCCTCGGAAGACCTCGTAGCCGGCGATCGCCTCGTCGTCGGAGGCGGCCTCCCACATGACGTGCACCGAGGTGGAGCTGCTGGCCTGCGCGGTCACCCCGCCGGGGGTGGTGGGGGGCTGCGTGTCGGCTTCGGCGGTGGAGCCGCAGGCGACGAGGAGGGGGGCGAGGAGCAGGGCGGAACAGGCCAACGCGGCTGATATGTGGGGGCGTTGCACGGTGGTGCCTTCCATCCGGACAGCAATGGTCCAGACCTGTATGACATGGCACGGGGGTCTCCGACAAGAGGACGACGAGGAACCTTCCGCTATGTGGTGGTGTGCGCCGCGCGCCTTGCCGCGGACCGGCGGGTCCGGTCCGATGAGTTCTCGGCCGCGGCACGGTCTGCCCTTCATGAACTCCGACAGCACGCATGCCTCCACCCCCGCCCCCACCCTCGACCTGGAGCCGGCCGCGCGGCGCGTCACCGAACTGCTCGACGCGATCGACGATGACCGGCTGGGCGGCCCCACTCCCTGCCCGGACTACACCGTGCGGGAGCTGCTGGCCCACCTGAACGGGCTGGCCGCCGCCTTCCGTGACGCGGCCCGCAAGGATCTCGGGGCGAGCACGGCCGTCTCGCCGGACTCCGCCCTGCCCGTACTCGACGACGAGTGGCGCAAGGTTCTGCCCCGGCGGCTGGAGCAGGTCGCGGCGGCCTGGCGCTCCCCCGCCGCCTGGACGGGCATGACCCGGGCCGGCGGGGTGGAGCTGCCCGGCGAGGTCGCCGGGGCCGTCGCGCTGGACGAACTCGTCGTCCACGGCTGGGACCTGGCCCGGTCGACCGGACAGCCGTACGACGCCGGGGAGGCCGAGCTGCGTGCCTGCGCGGCCCTGCTCGCCCCGGTCGACGACGACCCGGATCGCGGGGGCATCTTCGGCCCGCCGGTCCCGGTGCCGGACGACGCCCCGCTGCTGGACCGGGTGATCGGCCTCAGCGGCCGCCGGCCCGACTGGCGGCCGGGGGGCTGAGAACACCCGGCGCGCCACACGGTTCCGTTCCGGTGCCTCTCGCACCAGAAAGGTGCGTTCTTCCAGTTCGGACCCTGCTCGCCTACGGTCCCCGGCATCGCCGGAGCGTCCCTCAGCTGGTGAAGAACTCGGTGATGTGCGCGGCCACCTGGTCGGCCCGGGTCTCATGCATGCGGTGGCCGCCGGGGACCGTGATCAGCCGGCAGTCCGGGATCAGGGAGGCCATGTCGGCCTGGCGCTCCTGCGGCATCCGGCTCTCCGGACCTCCGGTGATGATCATCGTGGGGGCGACGATCTCGCCGAGCCCCTCGTCCGCGTCCGGGCCCGGGTCCGCGAGCTGGTCGCGTACGGCGGGCACCGCGTTCTCGTCGTAGTCCACCGGGCCCTCGGGCCGCCCGGCCGGGCCAGGGTCGCCGGGGAAGGGGGCCGGGGTCTCGATCAGCACCAGCCGCTCCACCCGGTCGGAGTGCTCGTGGGCCACCAGCCGGGCGACGACGCCACCCATGCCGTGGCCGACCAGGCCCACCCGGTTCAGCTCCAGCTCGTCGAGGAAGCCGACGACGTCCTCGGCCATCAGCTCCAGGTCGTACGCGTCGGGCCAGTCGCTCTCGCCGTGGCCGCGCAGGTCCAGGGCGAAGACCCGCCACTCCTGGCCCAGCAGGGGGCCGGCCGCCTCCCAGTCCGCGGCGGAGCCGCCGAGGCCGTGCAGCAGCACGACGGGCGAGCCGAACGGATCGCCCCAGGTCCGGTACGCGAGGCGCACATCGCCGACATCCACAACTGACTGATCTTCCATACCCCTGACGCTACAGCCGCCGGGCGGCCGTCCGCTCCACGGCCCCGGCCCGGTCCCGGTCCCGGCCTGGCAGGCGGGGCGGGTGAAGCACATCGTCCGCGCCCTGCGCCTCCCCCTCGCGGTCACCCTCCTCACGGCCGCCGCCCTGACCGGCTGCTCCGGATCCGCGTCCGAGGCGGGGCAGACCGACACGCAGCCGGCCGAACCTGCGAAGAAGCGGATCGCCGTGGAGCTGGTCTCCAGCGCGGAGAACTCCTCGCTGGACTGGGAGGCGCAGTACCCGTACATCGAGGACATCGGGGACGGCCGGGGGTACACGGCGGGCGTCATCGGGTTCTGCTCCGGCACCGGTGACATGAGGAAGGTCTACTACGACGCGTAGGTGATGAACGGCGCGGGTGACACCGAAGGCTCGGTCGGGTTCCGCACGATATGCCCCGAGGCCTTGGCGGCGGCCCGGCCGCCCGCGCGGAGCGGCGACGAGCAGGCATGTCTGAACGCGTTCCTCTATGCCCGGGTGGCCGCGATCGGCCGGGAGCCGCCGCACACCGCCGCCGGCCGGGTGGAGAGCGCCCAGCGGGTCTTCGTACGGGAGGGGAAGCTGGAGCTGGAGACACCGTTGCGGTGGAAGGTGCACGGGGACGGGTACCGCATCGACAAGGGCTGACGACGGCCGAAGCCCCGTGCGGGGCACGGGGCTTCACCGGGTGCGATCGGGCGTGGGATACGTCAGTGCACGCCCACCCCGGCCGCCGCCGGGACCACATGTTCGCCGTCCGCCCCCTCCTCGTCCTCCGCATCAGGCTTGCGGCCGAAGTGGTTGAAGGCGAGGTTCAGCACGATGGCCACCACGCAGCCGGTCGAGATGCCCGAGTCCAGGACGACCAGCAGGTCCTCCGGGAAGGCGTGGTAGAACTGCGGCGCCGCGATCGGGATCAGGCCGATGCCGACGGCCGCCGCCACGATCAGCGCGTTCTCGCCCTTCTCCAGTGCGGCGGTGGCCAGGGTCTGGATGCCGCTGGCCGCGACCGTACCGAAGAGGACGATGCCCGCGCCGCCGAGCACCGGCAGCGGGACGACGGCGATGACGGAGGCGGCGACCGGGACCAGGCCGAGGACGATCAGGATCACGCCGCCCGCCGCGACGACGAAGCGGCTGCGGACCTTGGTCATGGCCACGAGCCCGATGTTCTGGGCGAAGGCGCTGCACATGAAGCCGTTGAAGAAGGGGCTGATGGCGCTGCCGAGGGTGTCGGCCCGCAGGCCGCCCTCGATGACCTTCTCGTCGGCCGGGCGGCCGACGATCTTGCCGAGCGCCAGCATGTCCGCGGTGGACTCGGTCATGCAGACCAGCATCACGATGCACATGCTGATGATGGCGGCGATCTCGAACTGCGGGCCACCGAAGGCGAACGGCGTCGGGAAGCCGACCACGTCGGCGTTCCTCATGGCGCTGAAGTCGGTGATGCCCGCCGGGATGGCGATCAGGGTTCCGATGATCAGGCCGAGCAGGATCGCGATCTGCTGGAGGAAGCCGCGCAGCAGCTTACGCAGGGCCAGCACGATCACCAGGGTCACGGCGGCCATGGCGATGTTGGTCATCGAACCGTAGTCGTCCGTCGCCGCGTTGCCGCCCTGGGACCAGTTGAAGGCGACCGGCAGGAGCGAGACACCGATCAGGGTGATGACGGTGCCGGTGACGACCGGTGGGAAGAAGCGGACCAGTTTGCAGAAGTACGGTGCCAGGAGGAAGCCCAGCACGCTCGCGACGATGATCGCGCCGAAGATCACGGCTATGCCGTCGTGCCCCCGGTCCTTGCCTATCGCGATCATCGGGGCCACACCGGCGAACGAGACGCCGTTGACGAAGGGCAGCCTGGCACCGACCTTCCAGAAGCCGATGGTCTGGAGCAGGGTGGCGATGCCCGCGGTGAAGAGGCTCGCCCCCATCAGGAAGGCCGTCTCCTTGGCGGTGAGACCGACCGCCGGCCCCACGATGAGCGGCGGGGCCACCACGCCCGCGTACATCGCGGCCACGTGCTGGAGGCCGCTGGTGAACATCCTCACTGGGGGGAGGGTCTCGTCGACCGGATGCTTCCGGCCGTCTGCTGCTTCTGCTTCTGCTTCTGCTTCTGCTTCTGCTTCTGCTTCTGTGACGGCACCGTCCGTCACGTCGGGGGCGGCTGTGTCTGCGTCTTTGCGAAACCTGGGCTCAGCGGCCACGGCGGTTCCTCCGGTCGGTTACGCGTCGTCGGCGACGCGGGTGTCAGGGAGGTGCTGCGTATGTGGTGCGGTGGTGCTTGCGGCTCTCTCAGGTGGTGCAGGTCGTGCAGAGGGGGGTGCGGGGGGGGGGCGCGCACGGTCAGGTGTGTGCGGGCAGCGTTGATCACCGGTCCGGCGGGCGCCCACCATCGGGTGCGCGTCCGCCGGACCGGCTGCCGCGGACCCCGCTCGGGTCCACGGCGGCCGGTCTCGGGCCGTCCCCCTCGACCGGCCGGTCGGGGATACCGCGGGAGTCAGGCTCCGGCGGCGATCTGCGCGAGGCGGCGGGCCTCGTCGCGGGTGACGCGGGCGATGGCGTCCTCGTCCACCGTGGTGAGGTGGTTGCCCTCGACGACCGGCTTGCCGTCGACGAGGGAGAGGGTCACCGGGGCGGCCGCGCCGAAGATGAGCGCGGTCACCGGATCGGCGATCGAGGAGTGGGCCAGGGTGTCCAGCTTCCACAGGACGAGGTCGGCGAGCTTGCCGGCCTCCAGGGAGCCGATCTGGTCGGCGCGGCCCAGCACCTGGGCCCCGCCGAAGGTCCCGAGGCGCAGGGCCTGACGGGCGTTCAGGGCGGCCTCGCGGTGAGCGCCGAGGCGGTTGATGAGCAGCGCGTTGCGCAGCTCGGTGTGGAGCTCGCCGGACTCGTTGGAGGCGGTGCCGTCCACGCCGAGGCCGACCGGGACACCGGCGGCGAGCATGTCGGGGACCCGGGCGATCCCCGCGGCGAGGCGGGCGTTGGAGGACGGGCAGTGGGCGACGCCCGTTCCCGTACGGGCGAAGGCGGCGATGTCGGAGTCGTTCATGTGGACGCAGTGCGCCATCCACACGTCGCTGCCGAGCCAGCCGGTCGACTCGAAGTAGTCGGTCGGGCCCATCCCGAACAGCTCCTTGCAGAACTGCTCCTCCTCGACGGTCTCCGAGCCGTGTGTGTGCAGCCGGACACTTCTGCGGCGAGCCAACTCGGCTCCCTGGCGCATCAGTTCGGTGGAGACCGAGAACGGCGAGCAAGGGGCGACGGCGACCTGGGTCATGGCGTCGAAGGAGGCGTCGTGGTGGGCGTCGATGGTGGCCTCGGTGGCGGCGAGCGCGCCGTCGAGGGTCTCGACGGCGAAGTCCGGGGGCAGGCCGCCGTCCTTCTCGCCGCGGTCCATGGAGCCCCGGGCGAGGGTGAACCGTACGCCCATCTCGCGGGCGGCCCCGATGATGGCGCCGGACAGGTCGCCGGAGTCCTTCGGGAAGACGTAGTGGTGGTCCATGGCGGTGGTGACTCCGCCGCGGGCCATCATGGCGAGCGACCCCTGCGCGGCGGCGCGGGCCATCGGCTCGTCGATGCGGGCCCAGGTCGGGTAGAGGGCGACCAGCCAGTTGAAGAGGTTGTGGTCGGTGGCCAGGCCCCGGGTGATCCACTGGTAGAAGTGGTGGTGGGTGTTGACCAGACCGGGTGTCGCGAGGTGCCCGGAGGCGTCGATACGCCGGACGACCCCCGTGAGCCCCTCGGGCGCCTTGCCGGCGCCGACGGACTCGATGCGGTTGTCCGCCACGACGATGTACCCGGAGGCGTACTCCGTGTCGTGGGCGTCGACGGTGGCGATCGAGCAGTTCTCGATGACGATGCGCTGAGGGTCTGCCGAAGCTGCCATGGCGCTTCCTTCTTCTCTCTGTGGCGATGTGGGCACGGCAGGACCCTAGGAGGATTTGAGTGCCACAGCGGGGCGGCTGTGGGTGCCGAGATGGTGGAAGAACAGGTTGAACACGACCGCGACCAGTGCTCCCGCACTGATCCCGGAGCCGAGGACGGTCTGCGCCCAGGCCGGGAATCCGGTGTGAAAGGTGGGCGCGGCGAGCGGGATGACGCCCGCGCCGAGCGCCACCGCGACCAGGATGATGTTGGAGCTGTCGTCCAGTCCGGCCTCGGAGAGCGTACGGATGCCGCTGACAGCGATGGAGCCGAAGAGGACGACGCCGGCGCCGCCGAGGACGGGCATCGGGACGAGCGAGACGACGCCGACGTTCTGGGCGAAGGCGCTGGTGGCGATGCCGTCCGTGCGCAGGCCCCGGGCGGTCGTACGGCCGTCGGCGCGGCGTTTCTTGAGGAAGCCACGGCCGAAACGCTGAATGAGCAGGATGACGACGAGGGTGAAGGCGGCCAGCGCCAGGTGCTTCATCGCGCCGAAGTCGGCGGCGGTGGCGTCGCCGCCCTGCGCCCAGGCGACCGGCACGGGCATGAGGGTGACGCCGATGAGGGTGATGACCACCCCGGTGACGAGCGGCGGGAAGAAGCGCAACAGCCTGCCGAAGAACGGCCCGACCGCCAGACAGAGGACCCCGGCGACGAGCACCGCCCCGTAGATCGCGGGGAGTCGGTGGCCGGGCGCGCTGGTCTCGGCGATGGCGAGCATCGGCGCGATACCGGCGGAGGAGGCCGCGTTGACGAACGGCAGCCGGTTCCCGGCAAAGGTGCCGACTCCCACCGTCTGCACGATGGTGGCGATTCCGGCGATCAGGAGGCTCGCGGCGATGAGCCGGGTCATGCCGGCGGTGTCCAGGCCGACGGCCTGGCCGATGATCAGCGGAGGGGTGACGACGCCCGCGTACATGGCGGCGATGTGCTGGAGCGCGGCGGGAACGAGCCGGGCGGGAGGTAGCTTCTCGTCGACCGGGTGAACTGCCGTGGCGGTGAGGGTTCTCGGGGCTTCGCACAGGCCTTCGACCGGCCCCGTTGCAGGCTGTGCCATGGGTGATTCCTCCGGGATGACCGGCCCCCGCCCGACCACGGGCGGGCGGGGGCGGGTTCAGTGCCGCGTCAGAGGTTGGTCATGTCGACCGGGATCTTCGGCTCTACGCCGTCCCGGAGCACGGTGGCCTCGATCAGACCGTAGGGACGGTCCGCCGCGAAGTAGACCTCATTGTCGTTCTTGAGGCCGAACGGTTCGAGGTCCACCAGGAAGTGGTGGTTGTTCGGCAGCGAGAAACGGATCTCGTCGATCTCGCTGCGGCTGTTGATGATCCGCGAACCCATCTGGTACAGGGTCTGCTGGAGCGAGAGGGAGTACGTCTCGGCGAAAGCTTGGAGCATGTGCTTGCGCGCCTGCTCGTAGGACTTCTCCCAGTTCGGCATGGGCTGCTCGTCGCTGGTCCAGTTGTACCGCCAGCGCGCGGAGACGTCCGTCGCGAGGATGCGGTCGTACGCCTCCTTGAGCGTGGTGTACCGGTCCTTGACGTAGCCCCAGAACTCGGAGTTGGTCGAGTTCATCACCGTCAGGTCCTTGAGGCCCGAGATGACCTCCCAGTTCTCACCGTCGTAGGTGATCTGGGAGACACGGGTCTCCTGGCCCTTGCGGACGAAGGAGTGCTTGACCTCGTCGGCGCCGATGAACTTCGAGTTGCCGTCGGAGGTCGCGATGCGCTCCCAGGCGTACTCCTCGATCCGGATCCGGGCGCGGTGGATCGGCTCCTGCGAGGAGACGAAGTGCCGGGCGAGGTGGATGCCGAACTGCTCGGCGGACTCGATCCCGTGCTCCTTGGCGAACGCGAACACCGTGTTCTTGGTGGTGTCGGTCGGCAGGACGTGCGTGTTGGAGCCGGAGTAGTGGACGTCGTCCATGTCGCCGGAGAGGGCGACCGAGACGTTGAGGTCCTTGATGTGGTGGGTGTCGCCGTCCCGCGTGATCTTTACGACGCGGTTCTCTGCTTTGCCGTACTGGTTCTGGCCGAGAATCGTGGGCATGTCGGTGCTAGCTCCCTCGGTAAACGGAGTAGCCGAACGGGTTGAGCAGCAGCGGTACGTGATAGTGCTCGCCCGGGACGACCGCGAACGCGATGGTCACCTCCGGGAAGAACGCGCCGCTGTCCCTTACGCGGGGGGCGTCCTGCTGCGCCTCGGCTTGCTTCTTGGAAAAGTACGTCTCGGTGTCGAAGTCGAGACGCACATGGGTGGTGCCCTCCGGCAGCGCCGGCAGGTCCTTGCAGCGCCCGTCCGCATCGGTCGCGGAGGCTCCGAGCGTCACGTACGGCGCGTCGCCGCCGCTGCGGGCGGCGAGCGAGACGGCGACGGACGCGGCGGGGCGGCCGATGCTGGTGTCCAGGATGTGCGTGGACACCGATGCGGTCGTGTCGGTACTCAAGACCGTCACTCTCCTAGATCTCAAGAGTCCTGCACGGGAGCTTCCTCTGCGAGGGTCTCCCGTACGAGACGGGTCAGCCGGATGCGGTTGATCTTGCCCAGTTCGGCGCGCACGATCTCCCGCTCCTGCTCGGGCGAGTTCCCGATCCGGGACTTCACCGCGTCGCGCATCTGCTCACCGGTGGCGCCGGTGGCACAGATCAGGAAGACATGTCCGAACCGCTCCTGGTAGGCCAGGTTCAGTTCGAGCATCTCGGTCTTGAGCTCCTCGGAGGCGCCGGCCATCCCCCGCTGCTCGCGGGAGGAGGTCGGGTCGCCGGGCTTCGGGCGGCCGATCGGCGGGTGGCCCGCCATCGCCTCGGCCAGGTCCTTGGCGGTGAGCTCGGCCATGGCGGCGTCGCTCGCGGACAGCAGGGCTTCCTCGGTGGCGTACGGACGACCGGCGAGGACGTTCTCTCCCCAGGCCGCGCTGGCACAGACCTCGTGCAGTACGGGGGTGGCCTCGCCGTCCGCCAGGGTGTTGAACCGGGTGAGGCCCGGCGTGGAGCTCGAAGTCACGGGAGCCTCCGTGGCTGTTTTTCGCTGTGCGTTGTTCGGGCTGCGGATAGCTAACGCCCTCCGCAACACGACGTCAACACTTTGTTGAAATCTCGCGAACGAAGAAAGCCGCCGTCCCGGCATGCGGACAGCGGCTTCCCGGAGGTTCGGCGGATTCGGCCAACTACTCACCCTTGGCCGAATGTTCCCGGTTCAGATAGTTGTACACGGTGAATCTGGAGACGCCCAGGGCGCCTGCCACGGTCTCCACCCCGTGCCGTACGGAGAAGGCACCGCGTGCCTCCAGGGTCCGGACGACGGACTGCTTGGCCTTGCGGTCCAGTTCGGCGAGCGGCATCCCGTGCCGTCTCTCCAGCGCGGCGAGGATGTGGTCCAGCGAGTCGGAGAGCTGGGGCAGGCGTACGGCTATGACGTCCTGGCCCTCCCACGCGAGCACCACGTCGTCCGGCTGGGCCTGCTCGGGACCGAGCAGCTCGGCGCCCATCGCGTCGACGAGCGGCTTGACCGCCGATACGAAGGGGTGGTCGACGGTGACCGGAACGTGATCGGCGGATTCGGTCACTGGACCTCCTCCCCGATCACGTTGACCTGGAGCGACACCCGGGTGGCACCCGAGGCCAGGGCCCGGCGCAGCAGGGAGTCCACGGCGGTGAGCACCTCGTCCGCGCCCCCTTCCGCCGTGTTGCCGAACGGCCCGACGTCCACGGCGTCGAGTTCGGCGCTCTGGATGACCTCACGGGCCACCACCGCGTGGGCGGGCGCCTCGTCGAGATCGAAGGGCTCGGTGGTGAATTCCACCCTCAAGCGCACTGTGCCTCCCTGATGTCCTCGCCGCGGGTGCGGGAGCGCGGCTCGGCCACGACTGTAACTCGGAGAGGCGGGTGGGGCCGGAGCCGCCGATGGGGCGGCGGGAGGCCGTGACCGTGGGCGAGGGCAGGGCGGGGTACGGCGTTCATGCGAGGCACCTCGTGTGGGGGTTCGGCTGCTTCGGATGTGCCGCCACCCTGGCCTGCCAGGCCCCGAGCGGCAAGAAGTGCAACCGCAGTCGCGTTCTGCGCGACGCGCGTCGGAGCCGGCGGTCAGGCCCCCGTCTGGATGTCCCCCCTGGTCGAGGACGTGATCGCGTCGCCGTGAGCGAAGTCGCCCGGCGGGATGCCCGGGTGGTGGCCCCCCGGTCCGGGGTGACCTCGGCGGCGGGGCCGAGGGCGAGGCGGGAGACGATCATGACGGCCGTGCTCACCGGGGGTGATCCGGCCAAGGAGGCGGCGAGGGCCTCGCAGGACATCAGCCGGGCCATGAACGCCGGTTCCTGACCCGGCCCCACCCGACCCCCAGCCACGGGAAGGAGGCGTGCCGTGCCGGTCGTCGTCGAACGGATCCCAGCACCCAGCACACCCCGGCGGGGCGGATCTTCCGCTTCGTATGCCCGAAGGGGCTCCTGCCACCGATTCAGCACCCCGCCCACCGGGACGAATTTCGTTCCGCCCCCTTGACAGCCCCACCACCCCCCAGGCAATCTTCCGTTAAGCAGAAACTAACTTCCGCAATACGGAAGGAGCGCCGACACCCTCATGGGATACCCGGACCAGCGCTTCGATGTGAACCTCTCGATCCTCTTCACGGAACTCCCGCTCCTGGAGCGTCCCGCGGCAGCCGCCGCGGCGGGCTTCACGGCGGTCGAGCTGTGGTGGCCCTGGATCGAGACCCCGACCCCGCCTCAGGTCGAGCTCGACGCCCTCAAGAAGGCGCTCGACGACGCCGGCACCCAGCTGGTGGGGCTGAACTTCTACGCCGGACAGCTGCCCGGCCCCGACCGCGGCGCGCTCTCCGTGCCCGGCACGGAGTCGGACCGCTTCCGGGCCAACATCGAGGTGGCGGCCGACTTCGCCGCCTCGGTCGGCTGCACGGCGCTCAACGCGCTGTACGGCAACCGCGTCGAAGGCGTGGACCCGCAGGTGCAGGACACGCTCGCTCTGGAGAACCTGGTGCTGGCCGCCCGCGCGGCGGACCGTATCGGGGCGATCCTCCTGGTCGAGGCCCTCAACAAGCCGGAGTCGCCGCTCTATCCGCTGGTCGGCGCACCGGCAGCGATCGAGGTCGTCGACAAGGTCAACGCGGCGACGGGCCTCGGGAACGCCAAGTTCCTCCTGGACCTGTACCACCTGTCGATGAACGGCGAGGACCTGAGCCAGGTCATCAAGGCGTACGCCGCCAAGACCGGCCACGTCCAGATCGCCGACAACCCGGGCCGCGGCGCGCCGGGCACCGGCACCCTCCCGCTGGAGCGACTGCTCGACGAGCTGAAGGACGCCGGTTACGCGGGCTGGGTCGGCCTGGAGTACAAGCCGGGCGACCGGCCGAGCGCCGAGTCCTTCGACTGGCTCCCGGCGTCGGCCCGAGCGGCCGGCTGACCAGCTGCGGACGGGCCGGGCGGACCTGAGAGTTGCGCCCAACCCCCTTACGTACACACGTTTTTCAGGAAGGCACCCTCATGAGCAACAACCTCCCCAAGGTCGCCTGGATCGGTCTCGGCATCATGGGCTCCCCCATGTCGGAGAACCTGGTCAAGGCCGGTTACGCCGTCACCGGATACACCCTGGAGCAGGACAAGATCGACCGGCTGGTCGCGGCCGGCGGCAGCGGCGCCCCCTCGATCGCGGACGCGGTCAGGGACGCGGATGTCGTCATCACGATGGTGCCCGCGTCCCCGCAGGTCGAGGCCATCGCCTACGGCCCCGAGGGCATCCTGGAGAACGCCAAGCGCGGCGCGCTGCTGGTGGACATGTCCTCCATCACCCCGCAGACCTCGGTGGACCTCGCCAAGAACGCGGCCGAGAAGGGCCTGCGGGTCCTGGACGCGCCGGTCTCCGGCGGCGAGGCCGGTGCCATCGAGGCGGTGCTGTCCATCATGGTGGGCGGTGAGCAGGCGGACTTCGCTGCCGCGAAGCCGCTCCTGGAGGCGCTCGGCAAGACCATCGTGCTCTGCGGCCCGCACGGCTCCGGCCAGACGGTGAAGGCGGCCAACCAGCTGATCGTCGCGGTCAACATCCAGGCGTGCGCCGAGGCCGTGGTCTTCCTGGAGAAGTCCGGGGTGGACCTGGCCGCCGCACTGGACGTCCTCAACGGCGGTCTGGCCGGCTCGACCGTGCTGACCCGCAAGAAGGACAACTTCCTGAAGCGGGACTTCGCCCCCGGCTTCCGGATCGACCTGCACCACAAGGACATGGGCATCGTGACCGACGCCGCCCGCAACGTCGGCGCCGCTCTGCCCGTCGGCGGCGTGGTCGCCCAGCTGGTCGCCTCGCTGCGCGCCCAGGGCGACGGCGGCCTGGACCACTCGGCGCTGCTGCGCTCGGTCGAGCGGCTCTCCGGCTCCCAGGTCTGACCCCTCGCTCCGCAAGGAGCCCCACGAACTCCGGGCCGCGGTGGCGCTGACACCTGTCCTGTCGCGCCCAGGCGCTGCCGCGGCCCGGAACCACACCCTTCGATTTCAACAAACTGTTGACGCCGCCTCGCGGCGAATCTACGCTCCTCAAGCCGTCAGCAGCTCGTACGAAAGGTCATCCCGCCACATGGCTAAGCGTGTGCTCACGACCGAGTCAGGCGCCCCGGTCGCCGACAACCAGAACTCCGCCACCGCCGGTGTCGGTGGACCGATCCTCCTCCAGGACCAGCACCTCCTGGAGAAGCTCGCCCGCTTCAACCGTGAGCGCATCCCGGAGCGCGTGGTCCACGCCCGCGGCTCCGGCGCGTACGGCTACTTCGAGGTGACCGACGACGTCACCGGCTTCACCCGCGCCGACTTCCTCTCCGAGGTGGGCAAGCGCACCGAGACGTTCATCCGCTTCTCCACCGTCGCCGACTCGCTCGGTGGCGCGGACGCTGTCCGTGACCCGCGCGGCTTCGCCCTCAAGTTCTATACGAACGAAGGCAATTACGACCTTGTCGGGAACAACACCCCGGTGTTCTTCATCAAGGACCCGATCAAGTTCCCCGACTTCATCCACTCGCAGAAGCGCGACCCGTTCACGGGCAGGCAGGAGCCGGACAACGTCTGGGACTTCTGGGCGCACGCCCCCGAGGCGACGCACCAGGTCACCTGGCTGATGGGCGACCGCGGCATCCCCGCCTCGTACCGCCACATGAACGGCTACGGCTCGCACACCTACCAGTGGACGAACGCCGAGGGCGAGGCGTTCTTCGTCAAGTACCACTTCAAGACCAACCAGGGTGTGCGCTCCCTCTCCGCCGAGCAGGCAGCCGAGCTCGTCGGCAAGGACGCCAACTCGCACCAGACGGACCTGCTGCAGGCCATCGAGCGGGGCGTCAACCCGTCCTGGACGCTGCACGTCCAGGTGATGCCGGCCGCAGAGGCCGCCGAGTACCGGTTCAACCCGTTCGACCTCACCAAGGTGTGGCCGCACGCCGACTACCCGCTCCAGCGGGTCGGCCGCCTCGTGCTGAACCGGAACCCGGACAACGTCTTCGCCGAGGTCGAGCAGGCCGCGTTCTCGCCGAACAACTTCGTGCCCGGCATCGGCCCGTCCCCGGACAAGATGCTCCAGGGCCGGCTGTTCGCCTACGCGGACGCGCACCGCTACCGCCTGGGCGTCAACCACACCCAGCTGCCGGTCAACGCACCCAAGGCGGCCGAGGTCGACAACTACGGCCGCGACGGGCTGCACGCCACACGTCACGGCTCGCGCCACGACAAGAACTACGAGCCCAACTCGTACGCCGGCCCGGCCCAGACCGACGCGGCGCTCGCCGCCCCGCTGGCGATCCACGGCTGGACGGGCACGCACGAGGCGCCCGCCCACGCCA
This sequence comes from Streptomyces sp. CB00316, assembly GCF_001905595.1. Classification (GTDB taxonomy): domain Bacteria; phylum Actinomycetota; class Actinomycetes; order Streptomycetales; family Streptomycetaceae; genus Streptomyces. The sequence goes on from NZ_LIXI01000010.1 coordinate 110,276, forward strand.
AGGACGACGACTTCTTCCAGGCCGGCGAACTCTTCCGGCTGATGTCGGAGGAGGAGAAGGGCCGGCTGGTCGCCAACATCGCCGGGGGCCTCTCGCAGGTCACCCGCGACGATGTGATCGAGAAGAACCTCACCCACTTCCACGCGGCCGACACCGACTACGGCAAGCGCGTCGAGGAGGCCGTCCGCGCCCTGCGCGAGGACTGAGCGTTCAAAGCCCCTGCCCGCACCGCGCACCCGGATGAGGGGTGCCGCGCGGCGCGGGCAGGACGACGAGGCCGCGGCGGCTGTGCGATGCCAGTGCGGTGGTGAAGGACCCGGGGACCGTCTTCTGACCTGAAGGAGACGCGCTCACCCGGCTCCGATCGCCGCCGCCGCGGTCCCTGTCATACCCCAGCACCACTTCTCCACCACCCCCGAACGAGGGCGCGGAGTACGGATACGGTCCCGTACTGCGCGCCCTCTTCGGCATGTCCTCGCCCAGGTCCGGGCGCGCTCCCCACGCGTCCCGGCCGGTGGCTTGAATCCATATAGACCGCGTACAGAGTCTGCCCAGAGCTCTGCGGGCACTATGGGCGCGCATTGACCGCCTCTGCCGTTCTGGCACACACCCTGCCCGGCACCTCAGGGCCGTGTGCGGTGCGATACCCCTTCCTCCTCCCTCCTCTCCTCAGCACGACAGACGGCTACCCGCACAGCACATACGGCACGTCACAGTCATCAGGTGAACACAAGGGGAAGCAGATGCTCGAAGTTGGTACCTCCCGGGCCGGGACCGAGCCCGCCACCGGCTTTCTGGCCACCGTCGACGAGGTCACCGCGATACTCGCGACGGCCGCCGACAAGGTCGACTCCCAGTTCGCGGGCGACGCTCGCACCGCCCTGCTCGGCCGGGTGGCCGAGATCAACAAGGCGGCGGCCGCCAACGACCAACAGGCCCTTTACGCCCAACAGTTCCTGCTCGACCGGGTCTACCGGCTGCACACCAAACTCACCGACCAGGAGACCGCCGAGGGCTCGGTCGTCGTGCACGAGATCGGCCGGCAGCTGGAGGCCGCGACCGCCGAGGCGCAGGACCGGCTGATCGAGCCGGGGCTGCTGGAGGAAGCGCCCACCGAACCGCGGGCCTACCTCTCCTGGCTGAAGAAGACCGCCCGTGAGCACCGGGTGTACAAACACCCCTACTACCACGAGTTCATCCGCAACCGGGCCACCGAGTCCGACCTGCGCAACTACGTGATGCAGGAGTCCGTGGTCGACGGCCGCTTCGACGATCTGCTGGCGATGATGCAGGTCGGTACGGCGGGTGCGGCGAAGATGGAGATCGCCTCCAACTTCTGGGACGAGATGGGCAACGGGGACCACGCCCAGGTCCATACCACCCTCTTCAACAAGATCTTCGAGGTCTTCGAGATCCCGGACGAGGAGCTGGAGCGCTCGCTCACCGCCAACTCGCTCCTCAACGGCAACCTGGCCGTCCTGCTGTGCCGCTACCGCGCCCTGTACCCGGAGGCCGTGGGCTACCTCGGGATGACCGAGTGGATGGCGCCGGACCGGTTCGTCCAGGTCGTGCACGCCTGGGAGCGGCTCGGGCTGCCCGACGTCGGCATCGTCTACCACCGGCTGCACATCACCATCGACTCCCAGCACGCCCAGGGCTGGTTCCACAACGTGGTGCTGCCCGCCGCCGAGTCCCCCCGGATGCGCCGGGCCATCGCCCGCGGCATCCTGTGGCGCCTCAACTCCTCGGCGACGTACCTGGACGAGCGCATGCCGTCGGTCACCGCCTGACATTCCGCCACCACCCACCAGGAGGGGAGAGCACATGCCGCTCGGCGCCGAAGGATTCACCGTCATCGACCTGCCCGAGGTCGCGCCCGACATCCTGCCCAGCTACGACCGGTGCCCGGTCGACGACTACATGGGGAACGGGACCCGCTTCAAGCGGTTCTCGCAGTACAAGCTCACGCCCGCCGAGGACGAGAGCTGGTCGTTCAAGCGGCTTCCGCACCGCGACTACACCACGTACAAGAAGTTCAATCCGGTCGGTGGCGGTATCCGCCGCGTCTACGAGCCGATCGAGGTGGACTTCACCCCGCTGATCTCCGAGGGCATCCGCGAACTGGGCCTGGACCGGTCCGAGCCGTGGCAGATCAACGTCCACCAGAACCGGACCCGCGCCGACGGCGGCAAGCCGGGCCCGCTCACGCCGGAGGGCGTCCACCACGACGGGCACGAGTTCGTCATGATAGCCATCCTGAACAAGGTGAACGTGGCGGGCGGCACCACCCGGCTGTGGAAGCCGGGGGCGGACGCACCCTTCTGGTCGGGCACGCTCGACGCCGGCCAGGCGGTCCTGCTGGACGACCGGGGGCTCGCCCACGACGTCACCGACGTCCTCTCCGCCGACGGCGGGCCCGGCCACCGCGACATCGTGATCATCGCCTTCTCCCGCTGGGCGGAGAAGTGGTACGGCGAGGAGCACGACGCGGCGGCGCTGGAGGAGCAGGACGCCTGATGTACGGGGCCGCTCCCGGCCCGAGCTCGCGCCGGGAGCGGCCCTGTCCCCCGCCACCTACCTGAGACGAGTCATGACCGACTTCTTCAAGTATCAGGCACTGGGCAACGACTACGTGGTGATCGACCCCCGCTGCACCGACGTCCCCGTCTCGCCGGAGTCCGTACGACTTCTCTGCGACCGGCACTTCGGCATCGGCGCGGACGGGGTGCTGCACGGCCCGCTGGAGGAGCCCCGCCCCGGGCGCCCGGTCCCGCTGGCCCTCTTCAACTCGGACGGCTCCGTCTGCGAGCGCAGCGGCAACGGGCTGCGGATGTTCGCCCTGCACCTGGCCGAGCGGGACCCGGGGACGTGGGCGGGCGGTGAGCCGTTCACGCTCCGGACGGCCGCGGGCGACAGCCCCGTGCAGATCCTGGACCGGGCGGCCGGGATCGTCCAAGTCGGCCTGGGGAGGCCCCTGTTCGATGCCGCCGCCCTGCCGCTGCTGGACGAGGACGGCACGCCGGCCGAGGGACCGACGCTCTCCGTGCCGCTGACGGTCGGGGAGCGCAAGCTGACGGTGACCGCCCTCCACAACGGCAACCCGCACACGGTGGTGCCCGTGGACGCGCCGACCGCCGAGCTGGCCCGGAGCCTGGGCCCCGAGATCGCCGGGCACGCCCGCTTCCCGCAGCGCACCAATGTGCAGTTCCTGCGGGTGGTGAGCCGGAGGGTCCTGGAGATCGAGGTGTACGAACGTGGCGCCGGTTACGCGCTGGCCTCGGGCAGCAGCGCCTGCGCCGCCGCCTCCGCCGCCCGCGAACTGGGGCTCTGCGAGGACCGGGTGGAGGTCCGTATGCCAGGTGGCAGTGTGACCGTGGCCCTCGCGCCGGACGGGTCGGTGACGCTGACCGGAGAGTCCCAGCAGGTGGCGACCGGTGTGTTCGCCCCGGCGCTGCGCGCCCGGCTGGACCGCACCGCGGAGGCCGCCCGATGAGCATCACGGATGAGTACCCCATGCAGCGGTGGGTCTTCCAGGACGCCGCCGGACGCTTCGACATCGACCTCGGGGACAGCAACATGCTCCCGGGACGGCTCGACCAGCTCGCCGTGGACCCCGGGCTGGAGCTGGACTACGGGCACGACCGGGGCATCGGCGCGCTGCGCGACCGGGTCGCGGACCTCTACGCCGGCGACGCCGCCTCCGTACTGATCACCCAGGGTGCCCAGCAGGCCCTCTACCTCGTCTACGCCTCCCTGCTCGCCCCCGGCGCCCAGGTGATCGTCTACCGGCCGGGGTGGCAGCAGTCCTGGGACATCACCGCCGATCTGGGGTGCCAGGTCGACTGCGCCCCCTACCGCGAGGACCTCACCTTCGACGTGGAGGCGGCCGCCGCGCTGGCCGGGCCCGGGCTGCGGCTGATAGTCGCCAACTCCCCCTGCAATCCCACGGGTCGGCGGATCGCCGACGCCGATCTGCGCGGGCTGCTTGAGCTGGCGGAGCGGCGGGACGCCTATCTGCTGCTCGACGAGGAGTACGCGCTCGATCTGAGGGACTCCCCCGCACGCTCCAGCGACCGGGTGATCTCGGTCTCCAGCCTCTCCAAGGTGTACGGATTCCCCGGTCTGCGGGTCGGCTGGATGTACGGGCCGCCGGAGGTCGTCGAGGGGTGCGCACGACGCAAGTTCCTCTCCACCATCGCCAATTCGGTGCTCTGCGAGACGCTGGCCTGCGATGTGCTGGACCACCGGGACCACTATCTGCGCCGGTACGCGGACATCACCAGCCAAGGACTGAGGCTCGTACGGGAGTTCGCGAGGCGCAACGCGGACGCCGTGCAGCTCGTGGAGCCGGAGAACACCCCCTTCGCCTGGCTCCGGCTGACCACCGGGGAGCAGCCGCTGTCGCTCTGCCGCCGGGTGCTGGACGCCGGAGTGCTGCTGATGCCCGGCGAGACCCTCGGGGCCACCGACGGCTTCCGGATCTGTTTCGCCCGCGATCCCGAGGCCGTGACCGAGGGGCTGAGACGGATCGAACCGCTGCTCCGCCCCACCCCCCAAGCTCCCCCGTCCGCTGCTCCCTTCAGCGGACAGAACAGCAATCTGCCGAACGGAGTCCTGTGACCATGAGCGCGTCGGACGCTGACGAGTCCCGTATGCATCTGTCCTTCGGGCAGGAGCAGTTGTGGTTCCTGGACCAGATGAACCCCGGGGAGACCACCTACAACGTCCCCACCGCCTACCGGCTGCGCGGCCCGCTGGACCTGCCCGCGCTGGAGGGGGCGCTCAACCTCCTCGTGGCCCGTCACGACCAGCTGCGGGTGACCCTGCACGCGGTGGACGGCGTGCCGCACCAGGTCGTCGCCCCGGCCGAGGACACCCCGCTGCCGGTCACGGATCTGTCGGGGCTCACGGAGGAGGAGCGGGAACAGGCGCTCGACAGGGCGCTGAAGGCCGAGGCCGACACCCCGTTCGACCTGGCGGCGGGGCCGGTGCGCCGGTTCCAGCTGTTCAGGCTGGCGGACGAGGAGCACGTACTCTCCCTCAACTACCACCACATCGTCACCGACGGCTGGTCCGGCGGGGTGATCAGCCGGGACATCACCGAGGCGTACCGCCAGCTGCGGGCGGGCCTCACTGCCGATCTGCCGGCCCCGGCCGCGACCTACGCCGACCATGTGGAGCGCCAGCGGGAGCAGCGCGCCTCGGGGCAGTGGGAGAGCGAGCTGGACTTCTGGCAGGAGCGACTGGCCGGTCTGGAGGCGCTGGAGCTGCCCGCCGACCGGGTCCGCCCGGCGGAGCCCACCCGTAACGGCGAGACCTTCACCGTCAGCTTCCCGGCCGACCTGCTCGGCCACGCGCGCTCCCTCGCGCAGGAGCAGGGCGCCTCGCTGTACATGGTGGTGGCGGCGGCGCTGAAGGTGGTGCTGGCCCGGTACAGCGGGCAGGACGACATCGCGATCGGGGTGCCGATGCTCGGCCGTACCGATCCCGAACTCGAAGACGTCGTCGGCCTGTTCATCAATATGACGGTGCTGCGCTCGGACCTCTCCGGCGGGATCACCTTCGCTGAGCTGATCGAGCGGATCGCCGACAACAACCTCGATGTGTACGACAACCAGGACGTGCCCTTCGACCATGTCGTCGACCGGGTGCAGCCGGTGCGGGACGCGGGCCGCAACCCGCTGTTCCAGATCGCCGTGCAGTTGCTCGGCGAGACGACCACCGGGGACGCGCTCCAGCTGGACGGCCTGGAGACCGAGTCGATCCTGGTCTCCGGCGGGCGCTCACGCTTCGATCTGTCCTTCAGCTTCATCGAGGGCGCGGACCGGTTGCGGCTGATCGTGGAGTACGCCACCGACCTGTACGACCGCCGCCGGGTCGAGGCGATGGTCGAGCACTTCCGGACGGTGCTGGGCGCGGCCGCCGCCGACCCGGACACACCGGTCTCCAAGCTGCCGCTGCTCTCCGAGGAGGAGCGGCGCGAGCTGCTGGAGGCCGGGCGCGGGGCCGACTTCGACTACCCGACCGAGCCGGTGCACGCCACCATCGCCCGCATCGCGCGCGAGCACCCCGACCTGGTCGCCGCCGTGTGCCGGGGCAAGGAGATGACGTACGCGGAGCTGATCCGGCGGGCGGACAAGCTGGCCCGCCACATCCGCTCGCGGGGTGTGAAGCAGGAGCAGGTCGTCGCCATCGCGATGGACCGGGACCTGGACGCCCTGGTGGCGATCGTCGGCGTGATGGTCTCCGGGGCCGCGTACACGATCATCGACCCGTCGCACCCGAACGCGCGCCTGGACCACATGCTGCGGGACACCGCCGCGCCGCTCGTCATCACCCGGGACGCCGACGTCGGTGACCTGCCGCCCTCCAGCGGGTGGGAAGTGCTGCGGATCGACACCGAGTGGGAGACGGTGGAGGCCGAGGCCGACGACGTGCCCCTGGAGGAGTGGGCGGAGCCGACCTCCCTCGTCTATGTCCTCTACACCTCCGGGTCGACCGGCAAGCCCAAGGGCGTGATGATCGAACAGCGCGGGCTGCGCATGTTCATCGAGGCCTACCGGCGCACCTTCGGCGAGTGGGGCCACACGGACCGGCTGCTCCAACTGCCCGCGCTCACCTTCGACATGTCGCAGGGCGAGATCTTCGCCGGACTGATCAGCGGGTCCGCGATGGTGCTGGTTGCGCCGGAGGACGCCTCGTCTCCGGAGTCGCTGGGTGCCCTGATGCGCGACCAGCGCGTCACCTACGCGGGGCTTTCGCCGGCGATCCTGTCGCTGGTGGAGGCGGAGCCGTACCCGGACCTCAAATACATCATGGGCGGGGCGGAGGCGCTCCCGGCCGAGCTGGTCAACAAGTGGAACCTGCCGGGCCGCCAGTTCGTGAACCTGTACGGGCCGACCGAGGCGTCGGTGGCAACCACGGAGTACCTGTGTGAGCACCGCGAGTGGAAGTCCTCGCCGCCGATCGGGCGCCCGGAGTTCAGCCGACTGCACTATGTGGTCGACAAGGAATTCAACCTGGTGCCGATCGGCGTCCCGGGTGAGCTGCTGATCGGCGGCGACGAGGGGCTGTCGCGCGGCTACCTCAACCTGCCGGAGCTGACGGACGAGAAGTTCGTGCCGGACCCGTTCCTCGGCGAGGGGCGCGTCTACCGCACGGGTGACCTGGTGCGCTGGACGCCCGACCTCCAGATCGACTTCATCGGGCGCCTGGACAACCAGGTGAAGCTGCGTGGTCTACGGATCGAGCTGGGTGAGATCGAGTCGGGGCTGCTGACCCATCCCAAGGTCCGGATGGCGCTGGTGCTGCTGCGCGAGGACGACGGGGAGAAGCAGCTCGTCGGGTACTACACAATTCTCGGGGACACCTCGCCGACGGTGGCGGAGCTGCGGGACCACCTGGGGCGGACGATGCCCGAGTACATGGTGCCGACCGCGTGGGTGGAGCTGGAGGAGTTCCCGCTGACCCCGGCCCGCAAGATCAACCGGGCGGCGCTGCCGGCCCCGGTCAGCGCGGGCGGTGCGGCGGACTCCTACATCGCCCCGGCCACCCCGACCGAGGAGAAGGTCGTCGAGGTCTTCGGGACCGTGCTCGCCCAGGAGCGCGTCGGGACCGGTGCCAGCTTCTTCGAGCTGGGCGGCAACTCGCTCCAGGCGATGCGGGCGGTCAGCCGGCTCAACAAGCACTTCAAGGTGAAGGTCAACGTCCGGCTGCTGTACGGCGGTGCCACGGTCGGCGCGCTCGCGACGGCGATCGACGAGCTGGTGGCGAAGGCCGGAAAGGCGGCCAGCCGTGCCTGAACCCGTCCTGTCACAGGCGGATTTGGCGCAGCAGGGGGCCGCCGCGCTGAGTGCGGCCGACCCCGAGCTGGCGGGACTGCTGGACGCCGAGGTGGCGCAGCAGCACGCGACGCTCGCCATGGTGGCGTCCACCAGCATCGCCGATCCCTCCGTGCTGGCGGCCGCCGGATCGGCGCTCTCCAATGTCACGGCCGAGGGGTATCCCGGGGCCCGCTACCACCCGGGGGCCTCGCAGTTCGACCGGGTGGAGCGGCTCGCGGTGGAGCGGGCCAGGCAGGCGTTCGGCGCGGTGTACGCCAATGTCCAGCCGCACTCCTGCTCCTCGGCCAACCAGGCGGTGCTGGCCGCGCTGGTCCGCCCGGGCGGCACCATCCTCGCCCTCGACCTGGACTCCGGGGGGCACCTCACCCACGGCTCCCCGGCCTCGGTGACCGGGATGCACTACAACGCCGTGCACTACGGCCTGGACGGCGAGGGTCGGATCGACTACGCGCAGGTGGCGGCGCTGGCCGAGCTGCACCGGCCGAGCGTGCTCATCGCGGGGGCCAGTGCCCACCCCCGCACGCTGGATTTCCCGCGCTTCCGCGCCATTGCGGACTCGGTGGGGACGTACCTGGTCGCGGACATCTCGCACATCGCGGGTCTGGTGGCGGCCGGGGAGCATCCGACGCCGGTCGATCTGGCACACGCCACGACGACCAGTACCTACAAGCAGCTCGGCGGGCCGCGCGGCGGGCTGATCCTGATCGGGCGTGAGCACGCGACGCCCGGCCCCGACGGCCGCACCCCGCTGTCGCGGCTGATGCAGCGGGCCGTCTTCCCGCTGTCCCAGGGCACGCCGAACCCGGCGGCCATCGCGGCGAAGGCCCGGGCCCTCGCGCTGGTCGCGGAGCCCGCCTTCAAGGAGACGATGCGCCTCGTCGTCGACAACGCGGCGGCCCTGGCGGACGCCCTGTCGGCGCTCGGCCACCGGGTGCTGACCGGCGGCACCGACAACCACATGGTGCTGATCGACCTCACGGGCCGCCCCATGACCGGGGTGGTCGCGGAACGGGCCCTGGAGGAGTGCGGCATCCTCGCCAACCGGAACCGGGTCCCGGACGACACCCGGCCGCCGCTCGTCACCAGCGGGCTGCGGCTGGGCACCAACATCCTGGCCCAGCGCGGCATGGGCCCGGCCGCGATGCGCAGCTGTGCCGCTCTGCTGCACCGGGTGCTGGAGGCGACGACGGTCCGGGGCGAGCGGGAGTACGTCCTCGACGCCGGGGAGCGGGACGCGGTCCGGGCGGGGGTGGCGGAGCTGTGTGCCCGCCATCCGCTGCCCCTGGGGGCGGTGTCCGGGGTGCAGGCCGCAGGGGTGCCCGCTGCGGCGGCCTCCGGTGTGCGGGTGGGAGGCATGGCGTGACGCTCCATCACCAGGACGGCTCGGCGCCCCCCGCCCTGCTGCCGACCGACCGGCCGCGCCGGAGCGAACCCGCGGGCTGCACCGCCCGGCAGCGGGTCGTGCTCGACGGTGCGGCCGGGACGGCACCGGAGGAGCTGCTGCTCGCCGGGTTCGCCGCGCTGCTCCACCGGTACACGGGCCAGCAGGAGTTCGCCTTCCGCGTCCGTACGCCCGGTGCCGGTTCCCTCCGGCTGAGCTGCGCCATCGACGAGGGGACGACACCGGCCGGTCTCGCCCGCACCCTCCTGGAGAACCGCGAACCGGTGGCCGATGGCGAGGAACCGGCCGACTACGAGCTGGTGCTACTGGAGCGCAGCGGCGGGTCCTACGTCCACCGCACCGTCCAACTCCGTTACGACGCGACGCTGTTCGACCAGGAGACCGTCCTCCGTCTGCTCACCCACTTCCGTACGCTGATGGAGGACGCCCTCGCCCGCCCGGACGTCGTGGTCTCCCGGCTGCGGCTCCTCTCCGACGGCGAGCTGCGCCGCACACTGGTGGAGTGGAACGACACCGCCGCCGAACTCCCCCACGAGCGCTGCCTGCACCAGGCGTTCGAGGAGCGGGCGGCCGCCGACCCCGGGGCGCTCGCGCTGATCCGTGGCGCGGAGCAGTGGACGTACGGCGAGGTCAACGCGGCGGCCAACCGGCTGGCGCGTCATCTGCGCGGGCTCGGCGCGGGTGTCGGGGGACGGGTGGGTATCTGCCTGGACCGGTCGCCCGACCTGCTCGTGGCAGTCCTGGGCGTCCTCAAGTCTGGCTCCGCCTACGTGCCGTTGGACCCGGACTATCCGGAGCAGCGGATCGTGGCGATGGCCACCGGCACCTCGTGCGCGGTGATCGTCTCCCGGAGCGGGCTCTCGTCACGGCTCTGTGATGTGGGTCCGCAGGTCGTGGAGCTGGACCGGGACGCGGGGCGGTGGGCCGGCGCCCCGGCCGGGAACGTCAGCAGCGGGGTGGTCCCGGGGGACCTCGCGTACGTCATCCACACCTCGGGGTCGACCGGCGCGCCCAAGCCGATCGCACTGCGCCACCGCGGGGTGATGAACAACATCGCGGACCTCAACTCCCGTTATGCCGTGGGCCCCGGGGACCGGGTGCTCGCTCTCTCGTCCCCCAGCTTCGACATGTCCGTCTACGAGTTCCTGGGGCTGACGGCCGCCGGGGGCACGGTCGTCCTGCCCGAGCCCGCGCTCGCCAAGGACCCGCAGCACTGGGCCGATCTGCTGGCCACGCACCGGATCACGGTCTGGAACTCGGCACCCGCGCTCCTCGAACTGGTCGTGGAGCAGCTGGAGCAGAGCGGCGCCCCACCGCTGGAGGCCCTGCGCCTGGCCCTGCTGGGCGGGGACTGGGTACCGCTCTCCCTGCCGGACCGGACGCGAAAGGCCGCTCCAGGGCTCCGGTTCGTGGCGCTCGGCGGGGCCACCGAGTCGTCGATCCACTCCACGCTGTACGAGGTGGGAGAGGTCGACACGGGGTGGACGAGCATCCCCTACGGGCGGCCGATGGCCAACCAGCGCACGTACATCCTGGACGACGGCCTCCAGCCGGTGCCACCCGGCGTGGCGGGCGAACTTCATCTGGCGGGCATCGGTCTGGCCACCGGATATCTCGACCGGCCCGAGCTGACCGGGGAGCGGTTCTTCGACTGGTCCTACGGCGAGGTCGGGAACGAACGGCTCTACCGGACCGGCGATGTGGCCCGGTACGGCCCCGACGGGCTGATCGAGCTGCTCGGCCGGTCCGACTTCCAGGTCAAGGTGAACGGCCACCGCATCGAACTCGGAGAGATCGAGGCGGTGTTGAGGTCCCACGAGGCGGTCAGGGAGGCGGTCGTCGCCACCCGCAGGGACGCCGCCGGTGATCTGCGGCTGGTCGGATACGTCGTGCCGCACCCCGGCCGCACGGTCCGGCCCCGGGTGATCAGCGCCCATCTGCAGGGCGCTCTACCGCCGTTCATGGTGCCGGGCGTCGTCCTCGTCCTGGACCGGCTGCCGCTCTCCGCCAACGGCAAGACCGACCGCAGGGCGCTGCCCGCGCCGCCGCCGCCGGAGGACGGGGAGGCGTCGTACGTGGCGCCGGCCACCCCGACGGAGAAGGCGGTGGCCGACATCTTCTCCACCGTGCTGTCGGCCCCGAAGATCGGGGCGAACAGCTCCTTCCTCGCCGCCGGTGGCGATTCACTCCAGGCCATGCGGGCGGTCAGCCGGCTCAGCAAACACTTCGGGATCAAGGTGAACGTACGTCTGCTCCACGGCGGTGGCACCGTCAGCGGTGTCGCCGCCGCCATCGACGAGCTCCTCGGTTCCGCGCCACCCGCGACAGCACAGGAAGACGGAGGCCGGACAAGGTGACCGCCCCACCCGACGACAGCCTCGTCCCGCTCCGCGCGGGCGGCCACCTGCCTCCCGTGTACTGCGTCCACCCGGTCTCCGGCTCGCCGTACTGCTACACCGACCTGGCCGCGCGGCTCGACCCCGGCACCCCCGTGTTCGGCTTCGAGGCCCCCGGCTTCGACGGGGTCGGCGAACCGGCGCAGTCGATCGGGGAGTTGGCCGAGGCGCATACGGCCACGCTCAGGGCGGCTCGTCCGCACGGGCCCTACCAGCTGCTCGGCTGGTCCCTGGGCGGGGTCGTGGCCTTCGAGATGGCCCGGCTGCTGGCCGCCGAGGGTGAGGAGGTGCCGCTGCTGGTCGTGATCGACGCGGCGCTGCCCGGCACCCAGCCCTTCCCACCAGGGCCCGCGCTGGTCCGGTACTTCCTCCACGACTTCCTGGGTCTGGTGAGCGGCGGGGCGCCGGAGCTGGACCGGGCGCTGGCGAAGCTCGGCCCGGAGGCGGGGCCGCAGGAGCGGCTGGAGGCCATCGCGGACTCCGGGACCGTACCGGAGGAGTTCGACGCGGAGTTCCTGCTGGAGCGGTTCACCCTGTTCCGGGCCCATGCCCGCGCGATGGTGGACCACGTCATCGACGGGGTCCACGACGGCCCGACCACCCTGGTCAGGGCGGAGGGGTCCGAGCCGCACCTGCTGCTCTGGGAGCCGTACGCGAGCTGGCTCGACCAGCACACCGTGCCGGGCGACCATCACTCCATCTGGCGGGAACCGGGGCTCGTGGCCATCACGGACATCGTCAACCAGGCACTGCGCAGGGGAGCTTCGGTGTGAGCGAGGACAACGGCCGCGGCGACGCGGGCACCGCCACCGGCTCCGGGACGAAGGAGGCCGAGCCACCGCCGCCCCGGAGCCTGTGGCACAACCGGGATTTCCTGGTCTTCTGGGTGGGCGAAGGGCTCTCCCTGTACGGCACCCAGATAGCCAACCTCGCCCTGCCGCTCACCGCGGTCCTGGTCTTCCAGGTCGGGCCCGAGCAACTCGGCATGCTCCGCTTCGCCCAGCTGGTGCCGTTCCTGGCGCTCGCCCTGGTCTTCGGCGTCTGGGTGGACCGGGTGCGCAAACGCCCGGTGATGCTGGGCGCCAACATCGTCCGGATGGTCCTCATCGGCCTGGTGCCGCTGCTGTACCACTTCGGGCTGCTGACCCTGCCGCTGCTGTACGTGCTGGCGTTCGGGGTCGGCACGGCGGCGGTGCTCTTCGACGTCAGCTGGATGAGTTACGTACCGGTGCTGGTGAAGGACAGGCGCAGCCTGCTGGAGGCCAACACCAAGCTCAACGCCACCCTGTCGTCGGCCGATGTGGCGGGGCCCGGGATCGCGGGGACACTGGTCACCGCCTTCTCGGCGCCCGCTGCGATGGCTGCCAACGCCTTCTCGTACACCCTGTCGGTGATCTCGCTGCTGCTGGTCCGGGCGCCGGAGCCGGATCCTCCGGCGCGGGCCTCGAAGCGGCGGCTGCGCACCGAGCTGGCGGAGGGGCTGCGCTGGGTGTTCGGCAACCGGTGGCTGCGCGCGATCGCGCTCATCGGCTGCTCCTGCAACTTCTTCCTGACCATGGTGCAGTCGCTGTTCCTGCTGTACGCGGTACGGGACAAGGAGCTGTCCGCGGCGACGGTCGGCTTCGTGATGGGCGCGGCGGCGGTGGGCGGCCTGCTCGGTGCGCTGATCGCCGGGATGGTGGTCCGCCGCCTCTCGGTGGGGACGGCCTACCGGGTGTCGGTCTCCATCATCTTCCTGGGCCCGCTGCTGATCCCGGCGGCGGGCGGGCCGTCGTGGCTGCTGGTGGGCCTGTTCGTCGCGTCGTTCTTCCTGGAGTACTTCGGCTCCAGCATCTCCAACGTGATCATCGTGAGCCTGCGGCAGAGCATCACCCCGCAGCCGCTGATGGGCCGGATGACGGCCGCGATGCGGATGCTGCTGTACGGCGGCGGGGCGCTCGGCGGACCGGTCGGCGGGCTGCTGGCCGGGGTGCTGGGGCTGCACGCGGCGCTGTGGGTCGCGGGGGTGCTGTCGGCCGCGATGCTCGTGCCGATCATCCTCTCGCCCGTCGGAAAGCTGCGCACGATGCCGACCGGGCCGGAGGAGCTCCCGGCCTGACTCTTCGCCGGCGGGGCGGATGCGGTGGACCGCGTCCGCCCCGCCGGCGGCCGGCTACCGCAGGACGACGGTGCGGACGTCGCCCATCTCCACCTGCACGGGCGGCTGCGCCTCCCGCCCGGACCCGGTCTCCCACTCGACCAGCCGGATCAGGGCCGCCTCACGGTTCCCCGGCGACTCGCGCTCCGCGCAGGCGGCGGCGAACCGCTCGATGACGGCGGCGAGCGGGACGGTGGGGTTGGCCGCCAACTCCTCCGCCGCGATCCGCAAGGCCAGCGGCAGTCCGCCGCACAGCCGCACCAGCCGCACCACGGCCGCTTCCTGCCCGCGGAGCCGGCCCCCGCAGAGACTGGTGAGCAGGGTCGCCGCGTCATGGTCGGCCAGCGGGCCCATCGTCAGCACATGCGCGCCGTCGCGGGCGGCCAGTCCACTGAACCGCTGTCGGCTGGTGGCCAGGACACAGGACGAGCCGCGCGGTATGAGCGGCCTCAACTGGTCGGCGCCGAGGGCCTCGTCGAGCACCACGAGCATCCGGCGGCCGTGCAGCAGGCTGCGGTAGAGCGTGGAGCGGCCGGCCGCGTCGGCGGGCATCCGGGAGCGCTCGACGCCGAGGCTGGTCAGGAGTTGTTCCAGCGCGTCCGAGGCGGTCAGCGGCCGGCCCTGCCGGCCCGTGCCGCAGAGGTCCACATAGAGCTGGCCGTCCGGGAAACGGTCCAGCAGCCGGTGGGCCAGCTCCAGGACGAACGCCGTCTTGCCGACGCCCGGTGGGCCGTCGACGACGGCGATGGGGGTGCTGACACCGTACCTGCCACGCTCGTCGTCCAACAGCTCCTCCAGGTGCCCGAGTTCTGCCGTGCGCCCAATGAATCCGCGTGCCAGCGGCGGCAGTTGCACCGGACGGGAGAGGTCGGGGGTGGCGTCCACGCGTCTTCGGCCGTGGTGTGGGTCCGTGGCCTCCCCCTCCCGGCGCAGCCTGGGGTGACCGGCCAGTATCTGCTGGTGCAGGCTGCGCAGTTCGGCGCCCGGCTCGATGCCCAGCTCCCGGTTGAGCAGATTCCTGGTCCCGGCGTAGACGGCCAGCGCGTGCGCCTGTCGTCCGCTGCGGTAGAGGGTGAGCATGAGCAGCCAGCTCAACTTCTCGCGCAGCGGCTCCTCGCTCACGGCGGCGGAGAGTTCTGCGACCGCCTCCGCGTGGCGGCCCGCCTCCAGCATGTCGGCGGCCCACTCCTCGACGGCGGTCAGCCTAAGGTCCCGCAGCCGGGTCCGCTCAACGGCGGCGAACGGTCCCGGGACCCCGGAGTACGCGTCACCGTGCCAGAGCGCGAGGGCCTCCTCGTACCACCGGACGGCTTCCTCCGGGCTCGCCCCGATCCGTGATCTGCGGGCCCGGGCGTGGCGGCGGGTGAAGAGCGTGGCGTCCACCTGTTCCGGGTCCATCCGCAGGCAGTAGCCGCCGGAGACCGAGGTGAGGATCGCCCCCGCCTCGCGTCTGCTGCGCCCCGGTTCCAGCGCGCGACGCAGGCCGGCCACATAGGTGTGGACCCCGTTCGTCGCGGTCTGCGGGATGTCACCTTCCCAGAGCGCGTCGACGATGTTGTCGACACCGACCACCTCGCCGGCCCTGCTGGCGAGCAGAGCGAGCACCGCGCGCTGCTTGGGCGGCCCGAGAGGCACCTCCTGGCCCTGCCGCCATACACGTATCGGCCCTAAGAGCTGTATGCGCAACGGTTCCCCCGACGTGGCCAACACTCGGTCGCCTCCTGTGATCGTGTCGCGTGCGCACCGCACCTCGTCGGTACGGCGGCCGGCTGGTGGTGTCCGGGGGCGGCTCGCGCCAGGTCCCGGTGGGGGCGCCCCGGAAGGCGCCGCGACGGCGCACCGGATCCACGAGGTGGCTCCGGGACCGGTCGGTCCGGCCCGTACGCCCTCCGGGAAGGAGGCGGGCCGGGTGGTGAAGCGGGGCCGCTCCGGGCGGGTCGTGCCCGGGATGCGGGCGCGTGAGGCTCAGGGCCAGTGGCCCGGACACGTCCGCGACATCGCGCTCCGCGTGGACGTTGCCCCGGCGGTTCCCCGGCGGGGTGAATGACATGGGGTGGAATTCAGACACCCGACAGGATTGCGGGCGGCATGATTCCTTTCGCAGCCCGCACCTGCCTTTAAGATCAACACGGCCTCGCCGTCGATGACCACTTCAGGCGCCTCTCTTCCGGCCATTCCTGTATCCCTGAGACGTACGCGTAAGATAACAGTAGCGGGGTGATAGTGGGTTGTCACTGACGCCTTTTCATACTGCTGTTACCGGCCAACTCAGGTTTGAGCGGCGAACCCATGGCGGGTCTGCGACGTGTCCGTGGCGGTTCGCGAGGTGATCCCGACGCGTCCGCGCACTTCACTGCGGCGGCCACGCATTCCCCGGTCGTCCAGTTTATGTGCAGCACCCTTCTGCCAAGCTTTCCCTTACAGGTATTCACCTCAGCGGCATATGCCGCCGCCTTCCCTGCCCAGGACGCGGATTCGCCCCGGTGGCCGGAACATTCGGCCCGATCCGGCCGGTTCGCAAGTTGCCTCGCGAAGAAAGATGGATGTATGGAGTCCCGCGGACAACGCTCCGGCCGAACCGGCCGCCCGCCCCGCCTCTCGCAGGAGGCGATCCTCGTCGCCGCACAGCGCATCCTCGACACAGAGGGTCCGGAGCGCCTCTCCATGCGCCGGCTGGCCCGGGAGATGTCCAGTACGGCCATGGCCCTCTACCACCATGTCAAGGACAAGGACGAGCTCCTCCTGCTGCTGCTGGACGCGCACGCCCGGCGCTACCCGCGCCCGGTGCTGCCGAGCGAACCGCGGACCCGGCTCCTCGCCGCCGCCCAGGTGCTGCACGATCTCCTCGCGGACTGTCCGTGGATCGTGGAGGTGCTCTCCTTCGACGACTTCGTCAGCGAGTCCGCCCTGTGGGTCGTGGAGAGCATCGTCGACGCGGCGGTCGAGTGCGGGATGGCGCTGGAGGACGCCGTGTACGCGTACCGCGTGATCTGGCACTACACCACGGGCGAACTCGCCATCCGGGTCAGCCGGGAGCGCGTGCGGGGCCGGGCCGAGCGCCCGGAGTACCGCGAGCACGCCCTGGAATTCCTGGACTCGGTGGACTTCCCCCGGTTGAACGCGGTCGGCAGGCGGTGGGCGGGGCTGACCGCCCGGGATGACCACCGCAAGGGCCTGGAGGCCGTCGTCGCCGGGCTGCTGGAGCAGAAGACAGGCCGGGTGGAGCGGCGGACCGGGGTCGCGGGATGGAAGGCCGAGGCCGCGGGGGCTCCGGCCCATGCCGTCCGGGCCTCCCCGTGCTGCTGACTACCCCGGGGCCACCGGCGGGTTGAACCGGGAGAATTCCGGATCGCTCCAGCGCAGACGTACCGCGTCCCGGGTCTCCTGGACGGCCTCGACGCGGAACTCCACGACGCGCTGCGCGCCCGGTACGGCGGCCGCCTCCGCTGAGTCCCAGACGGTGTGGGCGGTGCCGGAGAGCTGGAGGAGGTCGCCGGTCTCCCAGTCGGGTACCAACATCCCCGCCCGCGGGTGGAGTTCGAGGTTGCCGAGGGTGAGGAACATGGCGTTGCCCGCGTAGTCGGGCCAGCGCAGCCGGGTGGGCGAGAGCACCTGGAGGAAGCCGGGGTTGCCGCCCCGGTGCGAGGCGTCCGCGTCGCCGCCCGGGGAGGCGGTGGCGACGAAGAAGCTGTCGGAGGTGGCGAGGGTGAGCTGCTGGACGGTGGTCAGCGCCTCTCCCCGGCCGACCGCCGTGCGGCGGCCGCCCCGGTCCGGCGGGAGCACGGCGTACTCCCGCTTCTGGAGGTACTTGGGGCAGTTGCCGATGACCTGGTCGAGAGCGACCCGTACGCCGTCGGCCTCGGGGACCGAGGTTCCGTTGAGGCGGATACGGCGCCGGGTGGCCGGTTCGATGGCGATCATGCCGACCCGGGTGCCGGGCTCCCGGAGCGCCGCGCCGAGCGGGTCGTCGGCCGCGGGAAGGGCGCCGATCGTCAGGGTTCGCGGGTCCGGCAGCCCGAGGAGGCCGGGCTCGCCGGTGAGCAGGGTGGACCAGAGGCGTCCGGAGGCGTCGGCCGCGCCGATGACGATCATCGGCTGGCGGGCCAGGAACACCGCCGCCGCGTCGGGCACCGCGTCGCGGATGGCCCGGAGCGAGCCGGCCGCCGGGGCGCGCAGTCCGGCCCGGTGCTGGACGGTGAGTTCGCCCTGGTGGTAGTCGGCCATGGTCCGTTCCCCGCCCTTCGGCCACCGGTGGGCCCGCGTCCCGGACCGGGCGGGCCTCCGGGGCGAGCGTACCTCCGTACGAGGGGAAGGCCCCCGTCCCGGAGTAGAATCCGGGTCGGGGGCCTGACGCAGGGGAGTTGAGACGGGCTCAGGACACCGTCAGCGGGCGGATCGCGGTGGGGGCGTGGGACGGGTCCGTGGCGATGTCCTCGAACTCGTTGACCGAGGCGATGTCGGTGCCGCTCATCGCGATGTTGGTGACCCGCTCCAGGATCGCCTCGACGACGACCGGGACCCGGAACTCGGCGGCGAGCTTCTTCGCCTCCTCGAAGGCGGGCAGCAGCTGGTCCGGCTCGGTGACCCGGATGGCCTTGCAGCCGAGACCCTCGACGACCTTGACGTGGTCGACGCCGTAGACGCCCAGCTCCGGGGAGTTGAGGTTCTCGAACTCCAGGTTGACCTGGAAGTCGATGTCGAAGTTGCGCTGCGCCTGGCGGATGAGCCCCAGGTAGGAGTTGTTCACCAGGACGTGCACGTAGGGGATGCGGTGCTGCGCGCCGACGGCCAGCTCCTCCAGCATGAACTGGAAGTCGTAGTCGCCGGAGAGGGCGACGACCGTGCCCTCCGGGTCGGCGGTGGCGACGCCGAGCGCGGCCGGGATCGTCCAGCCGAGGGGGCCCGCCTGGCCGCAGTTGATCCAGTGGCGCGGCTTGTAGACGTGCAGCATCTGCGCGCCGGCGATCTGCGAGAGCCCGATGGTGGTGACGTAGCGGGTCTCGGGACCGAACGCCCGGTTCATCTCCTCGTAGACGCGCTGCGGCTTCAGCGGCACGTCGTCGAAGTGGGTCCTGCGCTGGAGGGTGGCCTTGCGCTCCTGGGTGGAGGCGGCCCAGACCGAGCGGTCCGTGAGCTTGCCCGCGGCCTTCAGCTCGCGCGCCACCTCGACGAGGAGTTCCAGCGCGGCCTTGGCGTCGGAGGCGATACCGAGGTCGGGGGCGAAGATCCTGCCGAGCTGGGTGGGCTCGATGTCGACGTGGACGAAGGTGCGGCCCCGGGTGTAGACGTCCAGCTTGCCGGTGTGACGGTTGGCCCAGCGGTTGCCTATGCCGAGGACGAAGTCGGACTCCAGGAAGTTCGCGTTGCCGTAGCGGTGCGCGGTCTGCAGGCCGACCATGCCGGCGTTCAACTCGTGGTCGTCGGGGAGGATGCCCCAGCCCATCAGGGTCGGGATGACGGGGACGCCGGTCAGCTCGGCGAACTCCACGAGCAGTTCGGAGGCGTCGGCGTTGATGATGCCTCCGCCCGCGACGAGCAGCGGGCGCTCCGAGGCGTTCAGCATCTGCACGGCCCGCTCGATCTGCTTGCGGGAGGCGGCGGGCTTGTGCACCGGGAGGGGCTCGTACAGCTCGGGGTCGAACTCGATCTCGGTGAGCTGGACGTCGATCGGCAGGTCGATGAGGACCGGGCCCGGACGGCCGGTGCGCATCAGGTGGAAAGCCTGCTGGAAGACGCCGGGCACCTGGGCGGCCTCCAGGACGGTGGTCGCCGCCTTGGTGACCGGCTTGGCGATCGAGGCGATGTCGACGGCCTGGAAGTCCTCCTTGTGCAGGACGGCGGTCGGGGCCTGACCGGTGATGCAGAGGATCGGGATGGAGTCGGCGATGGCGGAGTACAGACCGGTGATCATGTCGGTGCCCGCCGGGCCCGACGTACCGATGCAGACGCCGATGTTGCCGGCCTTGGCCCGGGTGTAGCCCTCCGCCATGTGGGAGGCGCCCTCGACGTGCCGTGCCAGCGTGTGCTGCACCCCGCCGGAGGCTTTGAGGGCGGCGTAGAAGGGGTTGATCGCCGCACCCGGCACACCGAACGCGTTGCTGACGCCTTCGCGCTTGAGGATCTCGACTGCCGCACGGGCAGCGGTCATACGAGGCATGGAGAGCTCCTGCTCGGGATTGGTGGAGTCGGGCTCTGTCGCGCCACCTGAGAGCACCAATTCCGCATGGCGGAAATTCAGTTCTGCTATACGGAAGCAATCTAAAACGTGGCGGGGTCGCCGTCAAGAGCGGACGAGGCCGCCGTCAAGAGCGGGAGTCGGCGCCCAGTGGCGGGAAAGGCGCGCATTCCCTCCCCAGGACCTCGCTCCTGGTGGACGATGAGGTGACGAGGGAGGCACGGAGCGCAGCCGTCCTGCGGGGCCGTGCCGGAGGGAGACGATCGTGACGTCCGTGCCGGTAAGGTGCCCGGTCTGCAGCCGGGACCACGCCTATGTCGCACCGGCCTACCCGTGCCCGTGCGGAGCCCCCACCGCCCCGCCGCTGCTGCCCGGCGCCCCGGCGCTCCAGGTCACGCGGCGCACCTGGGACGAGGACTGGGTCACCGTCCGCTGCACGGCCTGCGACCGGCGGGACCAGTGGCCCCAGCCGGAGCTGTGCTGCCCGTGCGGAGCACTGCTGCGGATACCGGTGCGCCCGGTGGACGAGCCCGCGCCCCCGCCCCGGCCCGCCGCCCCGGCGCACATCCCGCTGCCGCGCACCGCCGCCCACCCCCGCCCCTCGTTCCGGCCGCGGACGATCCGTACCGGCCACGACGCGGTGAGCGCGGCCGCCCTCTACCTCACCTGGCTCGGCTACCGCGAGGTGGCCCGGCCCCGGGTGCGCACCGCCGGCGGGATCGATCTGCGGGCCACCGGACTCGTCGCCCAGGTCGACGCCACGACCCGGCCGGTGGAACTGCGCGCGGTGGAGTGCCTCTGGCTGAACGCCCTGGGCTCGTCGGCGGCCGGGGTGTTCTTCTCGCTCGCGGGGTACGGGGCCGAGGCGCGGGCCCGGGCGGACGGTGTCGGCCTTCCGCTCTTCGTCATGGACCTCACGGGGGCGCCGCAGCCGGTGAACAGTCCGGCGGACGAGCTGGTCAGCACCGGGGCCTGAACGGCCGGGCGCTTCCCCGGGGGGCGTTTTCGGGCCACCCCGTACCGGTGCCCCGCCCGGCGCGGCACACTGAGTACATGCGTATCCGCTCCGCCAGACGCTCCGATCTCCGCCTTCTCCAGGACATCGAGCGCGCCGCAGGGGAACCCTTCCGCACCCTCGGCATGCATTCCGTGGCCGACGACGATCCGCCCCCGCTCGACCTGCTGGAGAGCTACCGGCGGGCCGGACGGTGCTGGGTGGCCACCGATCCCCTCTCCGCCACCGGTGACCGGCCGCTCGGCTATGTGATCGCCGATCCCGTCGACGGGGCCCTGCACATCGAGCAGATCTCGGTGGACCCGGTGGCGGCCCGCCGGGGCATCGGCCGCACGCTGATCGACCGGCTCGCCGCGCTCGCCCTCGGACAGGGGCTCACCGCGCTCACTCTCACCACCTTCAGCGATGTGCCCTGGAACGCCCCGTACTACACGCGCATCGGCTTCCGGGTGCTGCACGAGCGCGAGCTCACCGACGGGCTGCGCACGATCCGCGGGGAGGAGGCGCAGCACGGCCTGGACCGCTGGCCGCGGGTCTGCATGCGGCGAGAACTGCTGCCCCTACAGCCTTCGGCACCGGCACCACCACCGGCGTCCGTACCGGCGCCTGAGTCGGCGTCGGTCGCTGTCAGTGGTGCCCCGTAAGCTAAGGGCATGGATTTGACTCCACGTCATGCCGCGCAGCCCGCCGTCGCGTCCGCCGCCCAGGCGAACGAAGCCATCCGCGCGCTCGTGGACTCACGTGCGGGCCAGGACTGGTCCGCGGTGGAGTCCGCGACGTACGAGGTGCTGCTCATCGAATGGGCGACGGCGACCCGGTCGGACGGCTCCGACATCATCGAAGCCGCCTGACCGGGCCGCACTCGGCATGGCGCGCTCGGACAAGGCGTCGAAGCGCCGGAACCGGCCGATGCGGTGGTCCGGGAGGTGCGGCTCGCGCCGCGTGAGGTGGACGTCGTGGCATGTGTGGGCAGGGCCTCCGTCCCGAAGTCCAGGAACGTGCCGAACCGGACGGCGTACGAGGTCGCGTCCGTCATCACCGACAGCATCCGCTGCCCCTCCTCGGTGATCTCAGCGCGCTCGCCTGGCCGCGGGGTGCGCAGCGGCCGCACGGTCAGGGCCGCCGCGTCCCCGTCCCGGTCGACCCGCCAGACGGCGTCGAAGAACCCGTCGACCAGGACGGTCCCGTACGACTGGTTGCCCGCCCCGTTGCATCGCCCGGTTCAGCGCCCGGGTGGAGAGGACGGCGGGGTGCTTCTTCGCGGCCATGGTCCGTACGGTAGCGATGCATGCGGACAGGTACGGTCCGCGACCACGGATCACGGGAGTTACGGCGTTACGCCCATCGGCCCCCGCCCCGCGCGCTCCTCCCCCGCCCGCCCCATGATGAACCGGTGATCAGTGTCCTCTTCGCCGTCCTGACCGCCCTGAGCAACGGCTCCGCCTCGGTGCTCCAGCGCCGGGCGGCGATGCGGGTGCCGGACAGCGAGGCGCTGCACCTCTCCCTGATCGGCCATCTGGTGCGCCAGAAGGTGTGGCTGGCCGGGATCGCCCTGGTGATCGTGGCCGCCGTCTGCCAGGCGGTGGCGCTGGCGACCGGGCCGATCTCGGTGGTGCAGCCGATCTTCGTCATCGAGCTGCCCGCGACCCTGCTGCTGGCCGGCTGGATTATGCGGGTCCGCGCGCCGCGCACGGTCTGGTACGGCGTCGCCGCGGTGACCGCCGGCCTCGCGATCGGGCTCGCGTCGGCCGCGCCGGTCGACGGCACCGACGCCGTACGGGGTGCGGACTGGGTCCCGACGCTGCTGCTGACCGGTACGTTCGAGGCGGTGCTGATCGTCGCCGCGCTGCGGGTGCGCGGCAACGCCAGGGCGGCCCTGCTGGGGCTGGCCGCCGCCTGCGGCTACGCGCTGACGGCGGCGCTGATGAAGGACGCGATGGCGCACCTCGGCCCGGACGGCGGGGCCGTCGCGCTGGTGACGTCCTGGCAGCTCTACGCGACGGCCGCGGCCGGGGTGGGGGCGCTCTTCCTGCTCCAGAACGCCCTGCACGCGGGCAGCCTGGTGGCCGTGCAGCCGGTGCTGACGCTCGGGGACGCGCTGATCAGCATCCTGTACGGGGTGACGCTCTTCGAGGAGGAGCTGCGCACCGGCTGGTGGCTGCTGCCCGAGCTGGCCGGGCTCGGGCTGATCGCCACGGGCTGTGTGGTGCTGGCCCGCTCCCCGCTCGCCGCCGACGCCCTCGCGGCGCAGCCGCCCCCGCCTCGGGTGAGCTGAGGCCCGGGCTCAGACCTGGTCGACCGACGTGACCCGCTCGTCGTCCCGTACGGGTCCCGGCGGCGTCCCGTCACCGAACGGGCGGCCGCCGAGCTGTTCGCGGTGGTGCGGGGTGGTCCAGCCGGAGAGGTCGGGGCCGAGGGGGACGATGCCGGTCGGGTTGATGCCCGTGTGCACCTGGTAGTAATGGCGCTTGATGTGGTCGAAGTCGACCGTGTCCCCGAACCCGGGGGTCTGGTAGAGGTCGCGGACGTACGCCCACAGGACGGGGTCCTCGGTGATCTTCGTACGGTTGCACTTGAAGTGTCCGTGGTAGACCGCGTCGAAGCGGACCAGGGTGGTGAAGAGCCGGATGTCGGCCTCGGTGATGGTGTCGCCGACCAGGTAGCGCCGGTCCGCGAGGCGGGCGGAGACCTGGTCGAGGCGGGCGAAGAGGGCCTCGTACGCCTCGTCGTACTCCTGCTGACTGCTGGCGAACCCGGCCTTGTAGACCCCGTTGTTGATGTCCCGGTAGATGCCCTCCATGACCTCGTCGATCTCCGCGCGCAGCGGCTCGGGGTAGAGGTCGGGGGCGCCGGGGCGGTGCAGGCCGGTCCACTCGGTGGCGAGGTCCAGGGTGATCTGCTGGAAGTCGTTGGTGACCAGCTGCCCGCTCGGTACGTCGACGATCGCGGGCACACTGACGCCGCCGGGGTAGTCGTGCTCCCGGGCGTCGTACGCCTCGCTCAGATAGCGGATGCCGAGCACCGGGTCCTTGCCGCCGGCGTCCAGGGTGAAGCGCCAACTGCGGTCGTCCTGGAGGGGGTCGGTGACGGCCAGGGAGAGGGCGTCCTCCAGGCCGAGGAGGCGCCGGGAGACCAGGGCGCGGCTGGCCCAGGGGCAGGCCCGGCTGACGGCGAGCCGGTAGCGGCCCGGTTCGACGGGCCAGCCGTCCTGACCGTCGGCGGTGATGCGGTCGGCGAAGTGGCTGCGGGACCGCTTGAACGGCTTGTGGCCGTAGGAGGTGTTGCCGTCGCTCCCGGCGCTCTTTCCGGATGTGTCGCTCATGCCGCGCTCCTCGTCGGATCGGTGCGTTCTTTCCGTTCACGTCGTCTGCCCCGCCGGTCGGCTCCGACATCGGCCAGCGCCACGATCAGCGCGGCCAGCACGAAGGCGACCGAGACGATCAGGCCGTGGTCGTACGCGTCGGCCCAGCCCTCCGTGCCGACCTGGGCGAAGAACACCGCGCCCACGGCGGCGATCCCCACCGCGGAGCCGACCCGTTGACCGGTCTGGAGGGTACCTCCGGCGCTACCGGCCCGGGGTACGGGGACCTCGGCCAGGGTCAGCGTCTGGTTGGGGGCGATCACCAGCCCGCTGCCGAGGCCGGCGAGGAGCAGCGGCGCGGCCATCGCCCAGCCCGCGCCGCCGCCCGGGACCCAGTGGACCGCGAGCGCGGTGCCCGCGAGGCCGAGGGCGACCATCGTGAGTCCGACCGCCACCAGCGGGCGGCCGAACCGCCCGACGAGCCGGCCGCCGATCGACGCCGCGGCCCCGGAGCCGAGGGCGAAGGGGGTGACGGCGAGCCCGGCCTGGAGGGCGGAGTAGTCGAGGCCGGACTGGAGGTAGAGGGTCGTGACGAAGAAGATCGAGGTGAACCCGGCGAAGTAGAGCAGGATCAGCAGGCACCCCAGCCAGTAGGAGCGCAGTCGGAACAGCGAGAGGTCCAGCACGGGGTGGGTCGGCCCGCCCGTGCATCGCGCCTCCCAGGCGACGAAGGCGCCGAGCAGGGCGGCGGCGAGGACGACCAGGAGCCACTTGCCGTTGCCGGGCCACTGCTGGGCCTGGACGAAGGGCAGCAGCAGGGCCAGGACCCCGGCCCCCAGGAGCAGGACGCCCACCGGGTCCAGGTCGCGCGGGCGGACCCGGCCGGCGGAGGGGGTGTCCGGGAGGAGGCGGTGGGCCAGCAGGAGGCAGACGGCGCCGAGCGGGAGGTTGACGTAGAAGACCCAGCGCCAGCCGTGGTCGGGGCCCGCCGCCTGGATGAGCAGACCGCCGAGCAGCGGGCCCACGGCGGTCGAGATCCCGACGACCGTGCCGAACATGCCGAAGGCGCGGCCGCGCTCGCGCCCGGAGAACATCTGCTGGATCAGCGCGGAGATCTGCGGCGAGATCAGGCCACCCGCGACGCCCTGGACCAGTCGGGCGATGACCAGCCACATGCTGGACTGGGCGGCTCCGCAGGCGGCGGAGGCCAGGGTGAACAGGGCGAGTCCGGCCATGAAGACGACCCGGCGGCCGCGCGCGTCGCCGAGGCGCCCGGCCGGGATCAGGAAGAGGCCGAAGGCGAGGGCGTAGCCGGAGAGCACCCATTGGAGGTCGGACTCGGCAGTGTTCAGCCCTTCCCTGATGGACGGGAGGGCCACGTTGACGATGGAGACGTCCAGCAGGGTCATGAACCCCGCCACCAGGCACACCGCCAGCGCTTTCCAGCGCCGAGGGTCGGGGCCGGGGTCGGCGTCCCGTCCGCCCGGGCCGGGACGCGCCGCGCTCTCTGCCATGGTTCGCACCTTAGGTCGGGCCGGGTCTTTCCTCATCCGGACATCCGGTGCACGGCGTGTCCGGGGTGACCGGGGGTACCTGTTCCCGCATGACTGTGGAGAAAACGAGCGTCCTCGTCCTCGACTGTGCCGAACCCATGGAGCTGGCCGAGTTCTACGCCGGTCTGCTCGCGGCGGACATACGGATCGGCTCCGACCCCGATTTCGTGGAGATCGTCGGCAACGACGGCGTCCGGCTGGCGATCCGCCGCGACCACGGCTACGCACCACCGAGCTGGCCCCGCCCGGAGGACTCCCAACAGGCCCATCTGCGGATCCTGGTGAGCAGCGACGACATCGACGAGGCCGAGCGCGAGGCGATCTCGCTCGGGGCCCGGCCCGTCGACACCGGTGACAGCAACAGCGGTCCGCGCGATGTCCGGGTGTACGGGGATCCGGCGGGCCACTCGTTCTCGCTGGCGGTGTACCCGCTGCCGCAGGGCTGATCAACGGCGAGAGACCCAGGGGCTCTTAGGGGCCCCTTTTCTCTTGGCCTCAACAGACAGGAGAGTTTCCCCACACTGTTGCGTCAATTGGAAGGAAGCTTTACTTTCAGTTCTGCCGCCATGGCGTCTCCCACCCCCACCCGAAGGGAGCACCACCATGTACCAGCGCACCACTTCTCCCACCGAGCCGACCCCCACGGCCGGCCGGCGCAGATTCACCCGCAAGGCCCTGATCGCCGCGTCCGCGCTCGGCGTGGTCACCGCACTCCTGGCCCCCGTCCGGGCGGGGGCCGCACCGGCCCCCGCCGCCCCCACCGCCGCGACCCCGCTCGCGGCCAACGGCCAGCTCTCCGTCTGCGGTCGGCAGCTCTGTAACGCCTCGGGCCAGGCCGTCGCCCTGAACGGCATGAGCACCCACGGCACCCAGTGGTACGCCCAGTGCGTCACCGACGGGTCGCTCAACGCCCTGGCCACCGACTGGCGCGCCGACGTGCTGCGCGTCTCCACCTACGTACAGGAGGGCGGGTACGAGACCGACCCGGCCGGATTCACCGCCCGGGCACAGAAGTTCATCGACGCGGCACACGCGCGCGGCATGTACGCGGTCATCGACTGGCACATGCTCACGCCGGGCGACCCGAACGCGAACCTCGCGCGGGCCAAGACCTTCTTCACCGCGATGGCGAAGAAGTACAAGGACCACCCGGGCGTGCTCTACGAGATCGCCAACGAGCCCTCGGGGGTGAGCTGGTCGGCCATCAAGTCGTACTCCGAGCAGATCATCCCGGTGATCCGGGCGCAGGACCCCGACGCGGTTGTCCTGGTCGGGACGCGCGCCTGGTCCTCGTTCGGGGTCTCGGAGGGCTCGAACGAGTCGGAGGTCGTGAACAACCCGGTCCGCGCCTCGAACATCATGTACACCTTCCACTTCTACGCGTCGTCGCACCGTGAGGCGTACCTCAGCGCCCTGGATCGGGCCTCCGACAAACTCCCGGTCTTCGTAACGGAGTTCGGGACGCAGAACTACGCGGGCGAGGGCGCCAACGACTTCACGATGTCGCAGCGCTACCTCGACCTGATGAAGCGCAAGAAGATCTCCTGGACCAACTGGAACTACTCCGACGACCACCGCTCCGGTGCCGTCTTCAAGACCGGCACCTGCAACGGCTCCAACTGGACCGGGACCGGGGTCCTGAAGGAGGCCGGGGTCTGGATCCGCGAGCGCATCCGCCAGTGACCCCGACCGGCCTCCTCGGCGGTCACGCAGAACGGCGGCGCGACGAGGCGCCGTCGGTGACCGCCGGGGAGTGACCGGCGTCGCGCGCCATGGCTGCCGCTCTCGGTGACGGCTCGGGCGTCGAGGACGACGACCCGGTCCGCGCGGGCGGTGGTGGCCGGGCGGTGGTCGACGACGCCGAACCGTTGACCGCATGGTGGACGGCCGTCTCACGGGGGCGTCTGGCCCGGACATTGCCGCACGTGACGGGCGCGTGGCGGGCGCGCGACGAGCCCGTACGAGGGGCCGTGCGAGGCGTGGCAGCCTGTCCTCCATGGGGGTGACGCCGGGAATTAACCGGTGATGCCTTGTCATGCCCCGTTCTACGCGCATAGTTTTTGGCTCTTACCACCAAGCTTGAGGGGCACCTCCCGTGCAGATATCCAGATCCGGTTCCGTCCTGCTGACCGGCGCCGTCGCCGTCGCGCTCGCGGTGACCGCCCTGCCCGCCGCCCAGGCGGCCCCGTCCGCCACCGCGGTGATCTCCGAGGTGTACGGCGGCGGGGGCAACTCCGGCGCGACGCTGACCCGGGACTTCGTCGAGCTGGCCAACGCCGGCTCCACGCCGTTCGAGGTCGCCGGCTTCAGCGTCCAGTACCTGCCGGGCGCTCCGTCGGCCGGTTCGCAGTGGCAGGTCTCCGCGCTCACCGGGGCGATCGCCCCCGGCGGCCGCTACCTGGTCGCCCAGGCCGCGGGCACCGGCGGCACCGTCGCCCTGCCCACCCCGGACGCCACCGGCACCATCGCCATGGCCGCCGGAAGCGGCACCGTGGCCCTGGTCTCGGGCACCACGCCGCTCACCTGCAAAACGGCGGCGGACTGCGCGGCCGAGCCCCGCATCGTGGACCTGGTCGGCTACGGTTCCGCGGTCGTCCGGGAGGGCAGCGGCCCGGCCCCCACCGCCTCGGCCACCGCCTCCGTCTCCCGGACCGCCTCGCTCACCGACACCGACGACAACGCCGCCGACCTCTCCGCCGGCGCCCCGACCCCCGTCAACGCGGCGGGCGAGACGTCCGGCGGCGGCCAGGAGCCGGAGGAGCCCGGCCCGACCGAGCCCGGCCCCGTACGGATCCACGACATCCAGGGCACCACCCGTATCTCCCCGCTCGCCGGCACGGCGGTCACCGGCGTGCCGGGCACCGTCACCGGCGTACGGACCACGGGTTCGCGCGGCTTCTGGATCCAGGACACCGCGCCCGACCAGGACGTGCGGACCAGCGAGGGCCTGTTCGTCTACACCGGCTCCGCAGCACCGGCCGTCAAGGTCGGCGACGCGGTCCTGGTGAGCGGCAAGGTGGCCGAGTACTACCCGGGCACCAGCACCCAGTCGATCACCCAGCTCACCGCGCCGCGCACCACCGTCCTCTCCTCCGGCAACGCGCTGCCCGCGCCGGTCGTCCTCGACGCCCGCTCGGTGCCCGGCCGTTACGTGCCCTCGGCGGGCGGCGGCGCCACCGACGCGCTGCCCCTGGAGCCGAAGCGCTACGCCCTGGACCTGTACGAGGCCCTGGAGGGCGCCCGGGTCGAGATCGCCGACACCCGGGTGACCGGGGCGACGACCGCGTACGACGAGATCTGGGTGACGGTCAAGCCGAAGGAGAACCCGACCCGGCGCGGCGGCACGCTCTACGCCTCGTACACGGACCAGAACACCGGCCGCCTCAAGGTGATGTCGCTGGACCCGGCGCAGCCGATCCCCACGGCGAACGTGGGTGACGTGCTGAAGGGCCGCACCACCGGTGTGCTCGACTACGCCTCCTACGGCGGCTACAACGTGCAGGCCACCGAGCTGGGCACGCACGTCGACAAGAAGCTGGGGCGCGAGGTGACCCGCAAGCAGAAGAGGAACGAGCTCGCGGTCGCCACGTACAACGTGGAGAACCTGGACGCGGCCGACCCGCAGGACAAGTTCGACACGCTGGCCGAGGGCGTCGCGACGAACCTCTCCTCCCCCGACATCGTCTCGCTGGAGGAGATCCAGGACGACAACGGGCCGGTCAACGACGGCACCGTGGGCTCCGAGGCGACGCTGAAGCGGTTCACGGACGCGATCGTCGCCAAGGGCGGCCCGCGCTACGCCTGGCGCTACATCGCCCCCGAGAACAACAAGGACGGCGGCGAGCCCGGCGGCAACATCCGCAACGTCTTCCTCTACAACGCCGAGCGGGTCTCCTTCGCCGACCGGTCGGGCGGCGACGCCACCACTCCGGTCCAGGCGGTGAAGACCCGCAAGGGCGTCGAGCTCTCCGCCTCGCCCGGCCGGATCAACCCGGCGAGCCCGGCGTGGGAGGCAAGCCGCAAGCCTCTGGTGGGCGAGTTCACCTTCCGGGGCAAGCCGGTCTTCGTCATCGGCAACCACTTCGGCTCCAAGGGTGGCGACCAGCCGCTGCACGGCCGCTTCCAGGAGCCGAACCGCTCCTCGGAGACCAAGCGGATCCAGCAGGCCGCCGAGGTGAACACCTTCGTCACCTCCCTGCTGAAGGCGGACAAGTCGGCGCAGGTGGTGGCGCTCGGGGACTTCAACGACTTCGAGTTCTCCCCGACGTTCACGGCGCTGACCCAGGGCAAGGTGCTCAAGCCTCTGATCACGACGCTGCACCCCTCGGAGCGGTACAGCTACGTCTTCGACGGCAACTCACAGACGCTGGACCACATCCTGACGAGCCCGGCGGTCCGGCGCTTCGACTACGACGTGGTGCACATCAACGCGGAGTTCGCCGACCAGGCGAGCGACCACGACCCGCAGGTGGTGCGGATCAAGGTCGGCGGCTCCGGGCACTGAGCCCCAGGCGCCCGGGCGGGCCGGACCCTCAGGTCCGGCCCGCCGGGGCACCCGCCTGACGCGGCAGGCTGACGGGGGCGCTCGCGGGCGGCCCCTCCAGGAAGAACCGTGACACCAGGTCCGCCACCTCGACGGCCCGTTCCAGGACCACCCAGTGGTCGGACTCCGGAACCGTCAGGAACCGGCTGCCCTCGATGGTCGCCGCGAACTCCCGCTGCCGCTCCGGCGAGGTCACCGTGTCGTGCTCCCCGGCGAACACCAGGGCCTGGACGCCACTCAGCCCGCCGGAGAAGTCCGGCCGGTCGGCCAGCGCCCGGTAGAGCGAGTTGGTCGCGTGCGGCGAGTGGGTGAGAGCGTGCAGGAACGAGCGGCGTACGTAGCGGCGGGCCAACTCCCGCCGATGCACGATACGTTCCGGGTCCAGGCACATCAGCGCGTCCGCGGCCATCGCCGCGAAGCCCTCGCGGTCCCCGCCCGCCAGCACCTCCCGCGCCCGCTCCCAGCGCTCCACCTGGGCCTGGTCGATATGGACCGGTACGCCGCCGAGGGCGAGCCGGGCCACCCGCTCGGGATGGCGCCGGGCGAAGCCGAAGGCGATGGCGGTGCCGTAGGAGAAGCCGAAGAGGTTCAGCCGGGGGGCGCCGAGGTCGTCGGCGATCCGGAGCACGGCCCGGCGCAGGATGTCGGCGCTGGGGCCGGGCGGCAGGGGGTCGGCGGATCCCATGCCGGGCAGGTCGGCGGTGACCACGTCGGTGGCCGGGCCGAGGTGGTCGTCCATCTGGGGCCAGCCGTACATGCCCTGGAGGGCGCCGCCGAGGACGAGCGCGGGTTCGGTGAGGGGGGCGCCGCCGGCGGAGGCGTGCGGCAGGACGCGGTAGCCGTAACGCACGCCGTCCACCGACAGCGTCCGGATGATCTCCTCGGGCATCGTTCCCCGACTCCCTTCCGTTCAGGCCCTGGTGAGGACGAGTGCCGCGTTGTGTCCGCCGAAGCCGAGCGAGGTCTTCACCGCGCACTCGAAGGAGGCGCTGCGGGCCTCCTTGGCGACGACGTCCATCTCGATCAGCGGGTCAGGGGCGTCCAGATTGACTGTGGGCGGGACCAGTTGGTGCTGAAGGGCCAGCACGGTCAGCGCGGCCTCGATGCCGCCCGCCGCACCGAGGGTGTGGCCGGTCATCGCCTTGGTGGAGGTGACGAGAGGGCTCGCGCCGAGGACGCGGCGGAGCATGGTCGCCTCGATGAGGTCGTTGGCGAGCGTCGAGGTGCCGTGCGCGTTGACGTGTCCGACGTCGGCCGGGGAGAGCCCGGCGTCCGCGAGGGCGGTGCGCAGGGCCCGTTCGATGCCGAGGCCTTCGGGGTCCGGGGCGACGGCGGAGTGGGCGTCGCTGGAGGCTCCGTAACCGTTCACATGGGCACGGACGGTGGCGCCGCGGGCGCGGGCGTGCTCGGGGTGTTCCAGGACGAGGAGGCCCGCGCCCTCACCGACGACGAAGCCGTCGCGGTGGGTGTCGAACGGGCGGCAGGCGGCCGTGGGGTCCTCGCGGCGGGTGGAGACGGCCTTCAGGCTGCAGGCGCTGGCCAACAGCAGGCGGCTGCAGGTGGATTCGGCACCGCCCGCGATGACGATGTCGCAGGCCCCGGAGCGGAGCATCTGGTGGGCGGTGCCGATGGCGACGGTGCCGGAGGAGCAGGCGGTGGAGACGGCCTGGCTGGGGCCCTGGACGCCGAGGTCCAGACTGACGCTGCTGGCCGCACCGTTGACGACGCTGAGGGGGGCGAGCTTCGGGGAGACCCGGCGGGCGCCGCGCGCGGTGAGGGCGGCGTGCTGCTCGTCGTAGAAGGGGAGCCCGCCGTGCGCCGATCCGATGACGATGCCGACCCGGCCGCTGTCCCAGAGGGCCGGGTCGAGCCCGGCGTCCGCGACGGCCTCGCGGGCGGCGATGACGGCGAGCTGGGCGAAGCGGTCCATCAGCCGCTGGGCGGCCACCCCGAGTACCTCGCGCGGGTCGCAGTCGGTGACCGAGTAGAAGAAGTCACAGGGGAGGCCGTCCAGTTCGGGGCGGGGGCCGACGGACGGGGCGAGCTTTTCGGTGACGCCGTGCCAGGCGGCCCGGGCGCCCGTACCGGCCGCGGTGACGAGGCCGACCCCGGTGACGGCGGCGGCGAACGGGGCGAGCGGCGTACGGCGGTAGGGCGCGGGGGCCGCTGGGGCGCTCATGCGGTGGCCTTCACGTGGACGACCTCGATCAGCCGGCCGAGAGTGTCGCGCGAGGTGAGCGCGACGTCCTCCAGATCGACGTCCAGCCGGTCCTCGATGAGCAGCCGCAGCTCCTCCAGGGCGAGGGAGTCCAGCCGCAGCCGGTGCAGCGGAACATCGGGGCGCAGCGCCTCGGGGTCGGTTCCGAACTTCGCTACCAGCAGGGCGCTGATCTCTTCCGAGGTGCTCATTGGCGCTCCTGGGCTCAGTGACGCGGTGACGCCGGCCGCGCGGTTGGGGGTGAGGTGGGGAGGGGCCATCGGGGGACGCCGGCTGCTCCGGAAGGACCCTTTATACGCCTTCACCGAGGGGTTCCCGGCTCGCGTTCCCCCGTGCGGTGGGAGCCCTGTCCAGGTGTACGAATCCCCCGGTGCGGCCGGACGGGGGTGCAGGATGGAGGGACGGACCGTACGAGAAGGGGGAACGGACCGTACGAGGTGAGGGAACGGACCGCACGAGGCGAAGGAGAGGCACATGGCGGCGGAAGCGGACGGAGCTGCGGAGGTCGAGGTCAGCCCCACCGGCTGGGTGGCCCGGCAGGCGGAGCTGTACGAGTCGTCCGGCGGCACGAAGGGCACGACTCAGCTCGGGGTCCCCTGTCTGCTGATGGACTACGTGGGGCGGCGCAGCGGGGTCGTACGGCGGACGGTGCTGATGTACGGGCGGGACGGCGAGGACTACCTGATCGTGGCCTCCAACGGCGGCTCGGACCGCCCGCCGCTCTGGTACCTGAATCTCCAGGCCAACCCGGAGGTGGAGCTCCGCGTGGGCACCGAGCGCTTCCCGGCCGTCGCGGCGACCCTCCCGGCCGAGGAGAAGGCCCGGGTCTGGCCGGGCCTGGTGGAGCTGTTCCCGCGCTACGCGCAGTACCAGGCGGGCACCGAGCGCGACATCCCGGTGGTCCGGCTGACGAGGAGCTGACGGGCGCCCGGCCACCCGGGCGGCGTGATACTGATCGACCCATCTTCTGTGGATTCTCCGCCGATGTTCCGAGAGGAGCCGTTCATGACCACGGCGAAAGACCTGTTCATCATCGCCATGGAACCGGAGCCGGCGCATTCCGTGGGGCAGGGCGACCTGTCGCTCGCACTCGCGGGAGCCGAACTGATCGATCTGATCGACGCGGGTGCCGTCACCGTGGACGAGGACCACATCGTGCCGGGCGAGGCGGCGACGCCGCAGGACCGGCTCCTGGGCGAAGCCGCGGCGCAGCTCACCCGTGAGTCGCCCCACGAGCGGATCGAGGACTGGCTGTGGCGGCGGGGCCGGGACCTCTCGGCCGCCTACCAGGCCGCGTTGGAGGAGGACGGTGAGCTGACCCGGGAGCGGAGCGGCCGGCTCTCCTTCGGCTCGAAACGCGTGGAGCCGGCCGACACCCCCGCCCGACGCGAGGCGGCCGAGCGCTGGGAGCGGCGGGAACCCGTCCTGGCCGCCCTCGCCTCGGCGGTCGGCGTCGAGGGCGGACGGCCCGAGGACGCCGAGGACGAGCCGGGCCCGGACGACGATGCGGTGACGGCCGTGGTGACCGCCGTCCACGACGCGGTGATGGAGCTGGAAGCCGTACGCCAGCGGCGGACGATCGAGAACTCGGCCTTCGCCAACCTCTGGCGCGGCCCCTGAGGCGGAGGAGCGCCGCGGCCTCGGAAGTCGGGGAGGCACCCCACTCCCCTGAGCCGGGAGTTCTGCCTAGACTCCGCGATCATGACCATGAAAACGGTTCAGGCCGACCCGTCCGCCCTCGGCGGCCCCGCTCTCTTCGACACCATGGCCACCATGCGTGCCATGCGCCGCCTCAAGCCGGACGCGGTACCGGACGAGACGATCGATCAGCTCATACAGGCCGCCGTCTGGGGACCCAGCGGCGGCAACATGCAGTGTTACGAGTACGTCGTGGTGACCGACCGTGAGGTGATGGCCCGGCTCGCGCCGCTCTGGAAGCGGTGCGTGGACTCCTACCTGGCGACGACCGGGAAGTACGCGCCCGAGGGCATGGACGAGGCGGCGTACGGGCGGATGGTGGCGGCGATCGAGTACCAGCGCGACCACTTCGCCGACACTCCCGCGCTGATCGTGCCGTGCTACCGCTTCCCGGCGCCGCGGCTCGACGAGGAGGGGCTGATCGCCTCCGCGCAGGCCCTCGGCCCGGAGGCGAGCAAGCGGATGATGGCCTCTCAGACGCGGTTCCAGGCGCTGGCGGAGGGTTCCTGCGTCTATCCGGGCGTCCAGAACCTGCTGCTCGCGGCACGGGGTCTCGGCCTCGCGGCGAACATCACCATCTGGCATCTGTTCCTGGAGCAGGAGTGGAAGCAGGAGCTGGGCATCCCGGAGGACATGGCGACGTTCGCCGCCGTCCCGGTGGGGTGGCCGCAGGGCAACTTCGGACCGGTCCGGCGCCGCCCGGTGGCGGACGTCATCCACCGGAACCGCTGGTAGCGCAGGCGGAGCCGATCGGCCCATCGCACCCCCTGTCGGGTGACACGCCCTGTCACCCGACAGGACCCTGATTGACCATCAACTTCCCCGCTTGTAAGGCCAGTTGTGCGACACGCCGCGAACCGGCCTTCATTGTCATGCCCTTCTCACCTCGCTAGCCTGGGTGCGCTCGCAGCCCCTCGCGTCCTTCACCCGGGCCGGGGGCTGCTCTCTTCTCCTCCCACGGATTTCCCCACAGATTCCCCACAGAGCAGGAGCCCCCATGCCCAGAAGTCCCGTCGTCGCCCGCACCCGGGCCCGCGCGTCCGTCCTGGCGGCCCTCACGGTCACCGCACTGGTCGCCACCGGCCAGCCGGCGACCGCCGCCCCCGCCCCGCCCGCCGCCGAACCGCTGAACCGCGCCTTCGACCGGGCGGCGCGGGAGTACGGCGTACCGCGTGATCTGCTGGCCGCCGTCGGCTACGGCGAGAGCCGCCTCGACGGCCACGCGGGCGAGCCCAGCCAGGCGAACGGGTACGGGGTGATGCACCTGGCGAGCAACCCCGACAACCGCTCGCTGGAGAAGGCCGCGGCGCTGACCGGCGAGTCGGCCGACCGGCTGCGCCGGGACACCGCGACGAACATCCTCGGCGGCGCCGCCGTCCTGCGCGACCACGCCGACCGCCTCGGCCTGGACCGTACGGAGCGGCGGGATGTGAACGCCTGGTACCCGGCGGTCGCCCGGTACAGCGAGGCCGAGGGGCCGGCGGCGGCGCTCTACGCGGACACGGTGTTCACGTTCCTCGCCCAGGGCCTGACCGCGACAACCCCCGGCGGCGAGGAGGTTCGGGTGCCCTCCCGCCCGGTCGCCCCGGACAAGGACGAGTTCGCCGCCGCCGGGGTGTACGCGCAGAGCCCCGACTACCCCTCTGCGCTCTGGGTCCCCGCCTCGTCCCAGAACTACGCCACCGGCCGGACCGCGACCATCGACAAGGTGGTCGTCCACGTCACGCAGGGCTCGTACGCCGGTTCCATCAGCTGGTTCCAGAACCCGGCGTCCCAGGTCAGCGCCCACTACGTGATCCGCTCCTCGGACGGCGAGATCACCCAGACGGTCCGCGACTCCGACACGGCGTGGCACGCCCGCAGCGCCAACTCCTCGTCCATCGGTCTGGAGCACGAGGGGTGGGTGGACAACCCGGCCTGGTTCACCGACGCGATGTACCGCTCGTCCGCCGCCCTGACCTCGCACCTCGCCGCGCGGCACGGCATCCCGAAGAATAGGACGCACATCGTCGGCCACAGCGAGGTCCCCGGCAACGACCACACCGACCCCGGAGTGCACTGGGACTGGAACTACTACATGCAGCTGGTCGGGGGCAGCCCCGGCACCCCTGGTGACAGCCTGACCTTCCCCTCGTACACCCTCCAGCAGTCGGGCTCGTCGGGCCCGCAGGTGAAGGCGATCCAGCAGCTGCTCAACGCCCAGGGGTACGCGGCGGGCACGGCGGACGGCATCTTCGGCCCGGACACCAAGAGCGCCACCCAGGCGTTCCAGCGGGCCCGCTCCCTCACCGCCGACGGCGCGGTCGGCCCGAAGACCTGGACGGCCCTGCTCTCCGCCGGCACGACCCCCGCCCTCGCCCGCGGCAGCTCCGGCGACGCGGTGAAGCGCCTCCAGCGCTCCCTGACGGCGGCGCTCGGCACCACGGTGGGCGCCGACGGCAGCTTCGGCCAGACGACGGAGAGCGCGGTACGCACCTACCAGACCAGCCGCGGCCTGGACGTCGACGGCAAGGTGGGCCCGGCCACGTGGGGGGCGCTGCAGGCGGGGCGCTGAGCGGGAAGGACGTGACCGTGTGCCGGTGTGACCCGGGGCAGGCCCCCGCACACCGGCACCGGCTCACTCCGTGCCGCTGCCGACCGGGTACCCGGTCTCGCTCCACGCAGGTGGTTCCGCGCCCCCGGAGCGCGGGGGCCCGGGACCACGTCTCAGCAGGTCGTGTCAGGACTTCAGGCCGAAGGCCCTGATGATCCCCTGGTGCCCGCCTGCTGGACGCGGACCCGCCGCTCGCCCCGTCGGGGCGGTCCACGGTGACGGCGTCCTGGGCGCGCGGATCTCGCCCGGCCGGGAACGGAGGAGGGGGAAGGAGTCATGCGGTTGATCTACCGGTAGATCCGGGGTGTCCGCTGCGTTCGGCATGGGCGGGAAACCGCCGTGGCGGCTAACCGCCCTGCGTCGACCAGGTGTTTCAGGCCACCGACGCCAGTGGTTGTCCGCTGCTGTCGTGATGGATGGGGGTATGGGCCCCGGTGAGCGGTACGCCGCTGCCGCCACGCCGGACCGCGACGATCTCGGCGGCGATGGACAGGGCCGTCTCCTCCGGGGTACGGGCGCCGAGGTCGAGGCCGATCGGCGAGTGCAGCCGGGCCAGTTCGCGGTCGGTGAGGCCGACCTCGCGCAGCCGGTCGTTGCGCTCCAGGTGGGTGCGGCGCGAGCCCATCGCGCCGACGTAGGCGACCGGGAGGCGCAGGGCGGCCTCCAGCAGCGGCACGTCGAACTTGGCGTCGTGGGTGAGGACGCAGAGCACCGTACGGGCGTCGGTTGCGGTCTCCGCGAGGTAGCGGTGGGGCCAGTCGACGACGATCTCGTCGGCGTCGGGGAAACGCGCGGCGGTGGCGAAGACCGGTCGGGCGTCGCAGACGGTGACCCGGTAGCCGAGGAACTTCCCGGCCCTCACCAGCGCGGCGGCGAAGTCGATCGCGCCGAACACGATCATGCGGGGCGGGGGCACGCTGGACTCGACCAGGAGCTCGATCGGCCGGCCGCAGCGGGAGCCTTCCGCGCCGATGGCGAGCGGGCCGGTGCGGCCCGCGTCCAGGAGGGCCCGGGTCTCGGCCGCGGCGGTCCGGTCCAGCGCCGGGTGGCCGCCGAGCCCGCCCTCGTGACTCCCGTCGGACCGGACCAGGAGCGGGAGTCCGAGCAGCTCGTCGGGGCCCTCCGTGACGCGGGCCAGGGCGGCCGCCGCCCCCTCGGCGGCGGCCGCGAGCGCCGCGGCGAACACCGGGCGGGCGGGATCGTCCGCCCGCACCGGTGTGACCAGGATGTCGATGATGCCTCCGCAGGTCAGGCCGACCGCGAAGGCGTCCTCGTCGCTGTAGCCGAAGCGCTCGCGGACGGACCTCCCGTCCTGAAGTGCCTGTCGGCACAGTTCGTAGACCGCGCCCTCCACACATCCGCCGGAGACCGAGCCGATGGCCGTGCCCTCGGCGTCGACGGCGAGGGCGGCACCCGGCTGCCGGGGCGCGCTGCCGCCGACCGCCACCACGGTGGCCACGGCGAACTCGCGTCCCTGCGAGACCCACCGGTGAAGCTCTTCGGCGATGTCCAGCATGGCGTGTCTCCTTAGGGGAAGAGGGGTCGGACGGCAGGCGTCAGTGGACGCCGAGCCAGCTCTCTATCGGGTTGAGGGCGAAGAAGACGATGAAGATCACCGTCAGCCCCCACATGAAGGCCCCGACCTCGCGGGCCCTGCCCTGGGCGAGCTTGATGGCGGAGTACGCGATGACACCCGCGGCGACACCGGTGGTGATGGTGTACGTGAAGGGCATCAGGACCACGGTCAGGAAGACCGGGATGGCGACGGAGCGGTCGCTCCAGTCCACGTGCCGGGCGTTCTGCATCATCATCGCGCCGATGACGACGAGGGCGGCGGCGGCCACCTCGGTGGGCACGATCGCGGTGAGCGGGGTGAAGAAGAGGCAGGCGGCGAAGAAGAGGCCGGTGACGGCGGCGGCGAGCCCGGTCCGGGCCCCCTCCCCGACCCCGGTGGCCGACTCGACGAAGACCGTCTGACCGGAGCCCGAGGCGACACCGCCGATGACGCCGCCGGCGCCGTCGATGAACAGCGCCTTGGACAGGCCCGGCATCCGGCCCTTGTCGTCGGCGAGCTCGGCCTCGGTGCCGACGCCGATGATGGTGGCCATCGCGTCGAAGAAGCCGGCCAGCACCAGGGTGAAGACGATCAGGCTGACGGTCATCACGCCGACGTGGCCCCAGCCGCCGAACTCGACGTTGCCGAAGAGCGAGAAGTCGGGCGTGGCGACCGCGCCGCCCTCCAGGGTGGGCGGGCCGCTGCTCCACGCCTTCACGTCGATGTCGATGATCGCGTTGAGGACGATGGCGACCAGGGTGCCGACGACGATGCCGATCAGGATCGCGCCGGGGATGTTGCGCGCCTGGAGCATGAAGATGAGGAGCAGGGTCACGCAGAAGATCAGGACGGGCCAGCCGGCGAGTTCACCGGCCGGGCCGAGGGAGACGGGGGTGGCCTGGCCCTGGTGGACGAAGCCGGCCTTGTAGAGGCCGATGAGGGCGATGAAGAGCCCGATGCCCATGGTGATGCCGTGCTTGAGCGCGAGCGGGATCGCGTTCATGATCATCTCGCGGAGGCCGGTGACCACCAGGAGGCAGATCACCACACCGTAGATCACACACATGCCCATGGCCTGCGGCCAGGTCATGTTCGGCGCGACCTGCGAGGCGAGCACGCCGGAGACGCTGAGTCCGGCGGCGAGCGCCAGGGGCACCTTGCCGACGAAGCCCATGAGCAGGGTCGTCGCCGCAGCCGCGAAGGCGGTCGCGGTGATCAGGCCCGGCTGGCTGAGGAGGTTCCCGTTGACGTCCTCCCCGCCGAGGATCAGCGGGTTGAGCAGAAGGATGTAGGCCATGGCCATGAAGGTCGTGACGCCGCCGCGCACCTCACGCGCGACCGTGGAGCCTCGTTCGGAAATGTGGAAGTAGCGGTCGAGCCATGATCTTCCGGCGGGGACGCGCGAGCCGGGGCCCGCGGCCTCCGCGCTGGTCTTCGGTTCCACTGACTGCTGGGTCATGATGCCTGACTCCCAAGGTTCACAGGGGCACCCGCTTGGAGATTCCTGAATGCGGGATTTGGGATGACTGCGTCGGCTGCACGACCCGGGGACGGCCGGGACGAACTGTTGAAGCAGATACGGATGTGCCGGAGGCACGGATGATCCGTGAGGCGCTGCCGTGTGCCGGCGTACGGCGAAGTACCGCGAGCGGTGCGGTGCTTGGTGTCTCCGGGCGGTGCGGGGTGCGGAAAAGTGTGACGTTCTCGGCTCAGCACACCGCCCGGAGAGTTCGGGGGGGACCGCTCAGGGGCTACGGGGTGACGATCGGTGGTAGGTCACCCGGCGGGCCCTCCGGTACCGGTTCTCGGATACCCGGTCTCAGGTACCGGTTCTCAGGTGCCGGTGAGGTGCTCGGGGCGTACCGGGGTCCTGTTGAGCTCCAGTCCCGTCGCGTTCCGGATCGCCGCGAGGACGGCCGGGGTCGACGACAGGGTGGGTGCCTCGCCGATGCCGCGCAGCCCGTACGGGGCGTGCTCGTCGGCGAGTTCGAGCACGTCGACGGGG
This sequence comes from Streptomyces sp. CB00316, assembly GCF_001905595.1. Classification (GTDB taxonomy): domain Bacteria; phylum Actinomycetota; class Actinomycetes; order Streptomycetales; family Streptomycetaceae; genus Streptomyces. The sequence goes on from NZ_LIXI01000010.1 coordinate 150,711, forward strand.
ATGGTCGGCGTGTCGAGGATGGTGGGGAGGAGGTAGTCCGTGAAGGAGGGGTTGCGCACCTTCGCGGTCTTCGGGTCGACGATGATCTCCTCCATCACGGCGACGCCCATGCCCTGGAGGGTGCCGCCCTGGATCTGGCCGAGGACGGAGAGCGGGTTGAGCGCCTTGCCGACGTCCTGGGCACAGGCCAGTTCGATGACCTTGACCAGGCCGAGCTCGGTGTCGACCTCGACGACCGCTCGGTGCGCGGCGAAGGAGTACTGGACGTGGCCGTTGCCCTGTCCGGTGCGCAGGTCGAACGCCTCGGTGGGCCGGTGGCGCCACTCCAGCTCGATGTCGAACGCCTCGTCCTCCAGGACGTCGGCCACATCCGCGAGGACCTCGCCGCCGTCGGTCACGACCTTGCCGCCCTCCAGGAGGAGCTCGGCGGTGGCCCAGGCCGGGTGGTAGGTGCCGAACTTGGTGCGGCCGAGCTCCAGGACCTTCTCCCGTACGGCTTCGCAGGTGTTCTTGACCGCGCCGCCGGTGACGTACGTCTGGCGGGAGGCGGAGGTGGATCCGGCGGAGCCGACGCGGGTGTCGGCGGGGTGGATGGTGACCTGGTTGACACCGAGTTCGGTACGGGCGATCTGGGCGTGGACCGTGACGCCGCCCTGGCCGACCTCGGCCATCGCGGTGTGGACGGTGGCGACCGGCTCGCCGTTGATGACCTCCATCCGCACGCGGGCGGTGGAGTAGTCGTCGAAGCCCTCGGAGAAGCCGACGTTCTTGAGGCCGACCGCGTAGCCGATACCCCGGACGACGCCTTCGCCGTGGGTGGTGTTGGAGAGCCCGCCGGGCAGGGCCCGCACGTCGATGGAGGTGCCCTCGCTGCCCGCCGCCAGCCACTGCTGCTCGGGCGGCAGCGGCCGGGACTTGACCCGTCGCAGCAGTTCGGCGACCGGGGCCGGCGAGTCGCAGGGCTGTCCGGTGGGCAGCAGGGTGCCCTGTTCCATGGCGTTGAGCTGCCGGAACTCGACCGGGTCCATGTCCAGCTTCGCGGCGAGCTTGTCCATCTGCGCCTCGTAGGCGAAGCACGCCTGGACCGCGCCGAAGCCGCGCATCGCGCCGCAGGGCGGGTTGTTGGTGTAGAGCGCGATCGCCTCGATGTCGACGTCCTCGATCTTGTACGGACCGACCGAGAGCGAGGAGGCGTTGCCGACGACGGCCGGGGAGGCGGAGGCGTAGGCGCCGCCGTCCAGGACGATCCGGCACTTCATGTGCGTGAGCTTGCCGTCCTTGGTGGCGCCGTGCTCGTAGTGGAGCTTGGCCGGGTGCCGGTGGACGTGGCCGAAGAAGGACTCGAACCGGTTGTAGACGATCTTGACCGGCTTGCCGGTGCGGAGCGCCAGCAGGCAGGCGTGGATCTGCATCGAGATGTCCTCGCGACCGCCGAAGGCCCCGCCGACGCCCGAGAGCGTCATCCGGACCTTCTCCTCGGGCAGACCGAGGACGGGGGCGATCTGGCGGAGGTCCGAGTGCAGCCACTGGGTGGCGACGTACAGCTCGACCCCGCCGTCCTCGGACGGCACGGCGAGGCCGGACTCCGGGCCGAGGAAGGCCTGGTCCTGCATCCCGAAGACGTACTCGCCCTTCACGATGACGTCGGCACGCTCGGCGGCCTCGTCGGCGTCGCCGCGGATGATCGGCTGGCGGTGCACGATGTTGGGGTGCGGGACGTGGCCGATGTGGTGGTCGTCGCGGCCCTCGTGCACGAGCACGGCGTCCGGTGCGGTCGCCGAGGCCTCGTCGGTGACGACCGGCAGCTCGCGGTACTCGATCTTGATCTTGGCGGCGGCGCGGCGCGCGGTCTCCGGGTGGTCGGCGGCGACGATGGCGACCGGCTCACCGTGGTGGCGGACCTTGCCGTTCGCGAGAACCGGGGTGTCCTGGATCTCCAGGCCGTAGTTCTTCATCTCGGCCGGGAGGTCGTCGTAGGTCATCACCGCGTAGACGCCGGAGGTGGCCAGCGCCTCGGAGGTGTCGATGGAGACGATCTCGGCGTGCGCGACGGTGGAGCGCAGCGTCTGGCCCCACAGCATGTCCTCGTGCCACATGTCGGAGGAGTACGCGAACTCGCCGGTGACCTTGAGGGTGCCGTCGGGGCGGAGCGTGGACTCACCGATGCCGCCCTTGGTGGGCGAACCCTGGGTGATCTTGGTGGGCGTTCCGGCCGGTACGGTCCGGGCCTTCGGGGGCGCCGAGGCCGTGGGCCGCGTCGTGGCTTCGGGGAAAGTCGTCATGACTGGACCGCCTCTTCCTGGCGGGCGGCCGCCAGGCGGACCGCGTCGAGGATCTTCTCGTAGCCCGTGCAGCGGCACAGGTTGCCGGAGAGCGCCTCGCGGATGTCCTGGTCGGACGGGGAGGGGGTGTTCTCCAGCAGTTCGTCGGCGGCGACCAGCAGGCCGGGGGTGCAGAAGCCGCACTGGACGGCTCCGGCGTCGATGAACGCCTGCTGGATCGGGGAGAGCTCGGCGGCCCGGCCGTCGGTGGGCTTGGACTGCCAGCGCTTGGCGGCGTCCAGGGTGGTGCCGCAGGCGCCGGAGGCGCCGGAGGCGCAGCCGCCGCCGGGGTGGGCGTCCTCGCGGTGCTTGGCGTAGTCGGCCAGGCCCTCGACGGTGACGACCTCGCGGCCCTCGACCTGGCCGGCGGCGACGAGACACGAACAGACCGGGACGCCGTCCAGGCGGACCGTGCAGGACCCGCATTCGCCCTGTTCGCAGGCGTTCTTGGAACCGGGCAGCCCCATACGCTCACGCAGCACGTAGAGAAGGGACTCGCCCTCCCACACGTCGTCGGCTTCCTGCGGACGGCCGTTGACCGTGAAATTGACTCGCATGGTTACGCAGCTCCTTCCAGCGTGCGGCCCGCGCCGCGGTACTGCTCCCAGGTCCAGCCGAGCGTGCGGCGGGCCATGATGCCGACCGCGTGCCTGCGGTACTTCGCCGTGCCCCGTACGTCGTCGATCGGATTGCAGGCGCCCGAGGCGAGGGCGGCGAACTGCTTGGCGATCGCGGGGGTGATGATCTTTCCGCTCTCCCAGAACCCGCCCTCCTCGAGTGCGGCGTTCAGGAAGGCCTCGGCCTCCCTGGCCCGGACGGGGGTCGGGGCGGCGGAGCCGATGCCGGTGCGCACGGTGCGGGTCTCGGGGTGCAGGGCGAGCCCGAAGGCGCAGACGGCGATGACCATCGCGTTGCGGGTGCCGACCTTGGAGTACTGCTGGGGCCCGTCGGCCTTCCTGATGTGCACGGCGCGGATCAGCTCGTCCGGCTCCAGGGCGTTGCGCTTGACGCCTGTGTAGAAAGTGTCGATAGGAATCAGCCGCGTTCCGCGTACGGATTCGGCCTCCACATCGGCCCCCGCGGCGAGCAGCGCCGGGTGGGCGTCACCGGCGGGCGACGCGGTGCCCAGGTTGCCTCCGACACCTCCGCGGTTGCGGATCTGCGGGGAGGCGACGGTGTGCGAGGCCAGGGCCAGGCCCGGCAACTCGGTGCGCAGGTGCTCCATGATGGCGCTGTACGGCACGGAGGCGCCGAGCCGTACGCTCTCCTGGCCCACCTCCCACTCGGACAGCTCACCGATGCGGTTCAGGTCCAGGAGGTACTCGGGTCGCCGGTGGTCGAAGTTGATCTCGACCATCACATCCGTGCCGCCCGCGATGGGCACAGCCGTGGGGTGCTCGGCCTTGGCGGCGAGCGCCTCCTCCCAGCTGGCGGGGCGAAGGAAGTCCATGAGTGGCTCTCTTCTTCTCAATCGGGTCGTTCGCTGGGGCTGGGGACGGCCGGCCCTCGACTGGCTCGTGTGGCTCGTTCATGTGGTGTTCACGTGGTGTGTGACCCAGTACACAAGCCAGGACCCGGTGGGTGCAGTCACCGAAACACTGAAGGAGTTGGCTGGTCTCCGTCCTCGTCTTGTAGATTCGAACGAATGGCGGGTATCAGTAACCTCGCCGCAATTCACAGGTACCCGTTCACCCCTGTGGTCCCCCACCCTTCCCGGCTTCACCCACCTGCTCCCACCCCTACGGAAAAGATCGGCGGCGACGAGATGCGGCTGCGCGCACTGCTGGAGACCGATGCGCTGGGCCTGCGGCTGCTCGGCGGCGAGGACGAGCTGGACCGCACGGTCCGGGGCGTCATGACGACCGACCTGCGTGACCCCAGCCGCTACCTCTCCGGCGGCGAGCTGGTGCTGACGGGACTCGCCTGGCGCCGGGACGCGAGCGACTCCGAGCCGTTCGTCCGGATCCTGGCGGGCGCCGGGGTGGCCGGGCTCGCGGCGGGCGAGGCGGAGCTCGGCGACATCCCCGCCGACCTGGTGGAGGCGTGCCTCCAGCACCGCCTGCCGCTCTTCGCCGTCAACGAGACCGTGGCGTTCGCGACGATCACCGAGCACGTCGTGCGCCAGGTCTCCGGGGAGCGCGCGGGCGACCTGGCGGCCGTGGTGGACCGGCACCGCCGGCTGATGACCTCGGGTCCGGCGGGCGGCGGCCCCGAGGTGGTCCTGGACCTCCTCACCTCCGACCTGGACCTGCGGGCCTGGGTCCTGTCCCCCACCGGCCGCCAGATCGCCGGGGCGGGCGCCCCGCTGCCCGGTCCGCTGGGCGCGGCCCTGGCCGGGCACCACCTGGCGGCGACCCGCACCGGACGCCGGGGGCCGTACCGGGCGGCCATCGCCGGTTCGACGTATTCGCTCTTCCCGATCCGCAACGCCGGCCGGGGCGCGGTCCCGGCCGCCCGTGACGTCCGGGAGTCGGTGCTCTCCGACTGGCTGCTGGCCGTCGAGGCGGACGCCTCGGACTGGCCCGCCGCCCGGCTCGACCTGCTCCAGGGCGTCACCCAGCTGATCGCGGTCGAGCGTGACCGCCGTGACGCGGCCCGTACGGTACGCCGCCGGCTCGCCCAGGAGGTCCTGGAGCTGGTCCAGGCGGGCGCCGCCCCGGCCGAGATCGCCGCCAGGCTCCGCGTCGCCGCCCCGGTCCTGCTGCCGGGCCTGGGGGTGGCCCCGCAGTGGCAGGTCGTGGTGGCCCGGGTCGACTGGACCGCCGCGGGCACGGCGGGGCCGGAGGGCGTCCCGGGCGACATCGCGGGCGGACCGGTCGCCCAGGCCCTGCTGGAGGAGATCCTCGTCGACCCGGCGGTCAGCGGGCCCGACTCCGCCGACCGCATCGCCGTCGCCCACACGGGCGAGGAGGCCATCGCCCTCGTACCGCTGCCCGCTGTGCCCGCCGCCCTCCCCGACACGGTAGGCGGCCCCACCGACGACGCCGCCGCGCCGGAGGCCGGGAAAGGGCCCGCGACCGGGAAAGGGCCGGAGACCGAGGAAGCCCCGCCGGCGCAGGACCCCGCGCTGCACGCCGACGCGCTGCTCGCCGCCGTACGCGAACCGCTCTCGGCGGGCCTCGCCGACGACGGGCGGCTGACACTGGGTGTCAGCGCGGCCGTGCACTCGGCAGAGGGGCTGCGCGGCGCGCTGGAGGAGGCCCGGCACGCCCGCCGGGTGGCGGCGGCCCGGCCGGGCCGGGTCTGCGCGGCCGGCCACCACGAGCTGGCCTCGCACGTGTTGCTGCTGCCGTTCGTCCCGGACGACGTCCGCCGCGCCTTCACCGCCCGGCTGCTGGACCCGCTGCGCGACTACGACCGGCGCCACCGCGCGGAGCTGATCGAGACGCTGGAAGCCTTCCTGGACTGCGACGGCTCCTGGACCCGCTGCGCGGCCCGGCTGCACCTCCACGTCAACACACTGCGCTACCGCGTCGGGCGGATCGAGCAGTTGACGGGCCGTGACCTCTCGCGGCTTGAGGACAAGCTCGACTTCTTCCTCGCCCTGCGGATGAGCTGACTCCCGGGCCCTGCCGGAGAGCGGACCCGCTCCCCCGTTTGTGAATTCCTTCACCTGACATCGGTCGGACCCCTTGGCCCGGCGTGCCATTCCGTGCTGAGATTCGGCGGTACCCAACAGCACAATGGCGCGCTCGGGGAGGGCAATGTGGCGGATACCGCCATGTCTGGTTCCGGAACGACAGCAGATGACGATCCGCCGCTCCAGACAGCGGTATGGCGGCTGCGGTCCCGCGCCTGCTGGACGGATGCCGCCGCCCTGCTGGAGCCGCACGCGGCGGGCGATCCGGCGGCGGCGCTCCAGCGCACCGCTCTGCTGACCGAGCGGTGTCTCTACACCGGCGAGGGCTGGACCGACGCCGAGGACGCGCTGCGCGGCGCGGAGGCGCTGGCCCGCACCGACGACGAGCGCGGCGGGGCCGCCTGCGAGCGGGGCCATCTCGCCTACGCCTCGACCCTGCTGGGCGTACGGGACCGGGCGGACGAGGCGAGCGTCGCGCTGAGCCGGGCGGCGGCACTGCTGGCGCCCGCCGCACCCGGACGGCCGCTGCTGGACTTCCGGCGCGGGCTGATCGCCCAGTACATCGCGGACTCCCCGCAGTCGGCCCGCGCGGCGTACCGCCGGGCGCACACCGGGGCGGCCGCGCGCGGCGACGAGCTGCTGCTCTCCTTCACCTGGCGCCACCTCGCCTCCCTGTCGCTCCAGGAGGGTGAGCTGGCCGAGGCGCGGCACGGCTTCTCGGAGTCGCTGCGGATCCGCGAGGAGCTGGGCTACCTGGTCGGTACGGCCCCGGCGCTGATCTCCCTGGCGGAGGCGGAGCCCGAGCCGGAGGCAGCGCGGCTGCGTGCGGAGGCGGGGCGGCTGTTCCGGCTGCTCGGCGGGGTGCCGACGTGGCTGGCGCCGCACGTCGGGGTTCCGGGGCCGCGCCCGGCGGCGGCCACCTGAGGGCCGCTCCCCGCGCGGGCGGTCAGCCGTCCGCGCCGGTGAAGTGTTCCCGTACGAGGGCCTGGACGACGGTCAGGTCCTGGGCGATCAGCGCGTCGAGCAGCGCGGTGTGCTCGGCGGCGTCCGCCAGCAGGTCGGCCCGGCGGGTGGCGGGTCCGGCGACCGGCGGCCACTGCGAGCGGCGGTGCAGCTCGTCGGCGATCGCGACCAGCTGCCCGTTGCCCGCCAGGGTGAGGACCGCGCGGTGGAAGGCCCGGTCGCACTCGGCGTAGCTCGCCCGGTCGCCCACGGCCGCCGCCGTGGCCGTGGCGTCGGCCAGCGGACGCAGCGCGCTCCACCGGTCCGCCGGGACGGTGCGGGCCAGCCGGAGCATCACCGGTACCTCGATCAGGGCCCGTACCTCGGCCAGTTCCGCCAGCTCGCGGGGCCCGCGTTCGCTGACCCGGAATCCGCGGTTCGGCACCACCTCGACGGCGCCCTCGGTGGCCAGCTGCTGCATCGCCTCGCGCACCGGGGTCGCGGAGACCCCGAAGCGGGCGCCGAGCGCGGGGGCGGAGTAGACCTGGCCGGGGGTCAGCTCGCCGTCGACGAGAGCGGCGCGCAGGGCCTGGAGGATCTGGCCCCGGACGGAGTGACGGATCACACGCGGGGCGGGCGGCTCGCTGTGGGTGTGCTCGCCCCGGGCCAGGGGAGCGTCCTGCGAACGGCCGACGCGCATCTGTTCGGGCACCCGGCCGGTCGCCGGGGTGCCCGCGTACGCGCCGGGCCCGTACGGCGGCCGTACGCCCTCTCGCGCGCTGCCCTGCTCCACCCGGACCTCCTCGGCCTTCCGCGGGGCCGGCTCGCGTGCGCCCGGCCCCCGTGCACGATAGAGGGAGGAGGCCGCAGTTCAAACATCGATCGCGTCGGGTAAGGTAAGCCTTACCTGCAAACGATCCCGATTCGGCGGTCCCTGCATGACCCTCACTCCGCTGCTCACCGGCGCCGCGACGTCCCCCATGACCGCCGCGTACGCCCGCTTGACCGAGGTCTTCCCCGGGCTGCGCGCCGAGGTGCTCGACGAGGGCGTGCCCGCCCCCTCCGGCGCCGGCTGGGTCGGCGCGGCCGAGCTGGCCGCCGGCGGACCGGCCGTGGACGCCTTTCTCGCCTGGGACAACGCCCAGGTGCTCCGGGACTACGGTCAGCAGGCCCGCCCCGACGTGGTGGCCAGCTTCGGCCTCCACCGGTACGCCTGGCCCGCCTGCCTGCTGGTGACCGTGCCCTGGTTCCTGCACCGCCGGGTGCCGCGCATCCCCGTCGGGGACGTCGCCTTCCAGCGGGCGCTGGGACACCTCACCGTACGGGTCCGCGAGTTCGCCTGCCTGCCGGGCGACCCGGTGGCGTCCCTGCCCGGCGCCCGGGTGGTCCCGGACGAAGCGGCGCTGCGAGCCGAGGTGCTGGCGTCCCTCACCGAGCACCTGGAACCGGTGCTGACGGGGTTCGGACCGCGCATGCGGCGAGGAAAGCGGGCGCTGTGGGGGATGGCGACGGACGAGATCGTCGAGGGCCTCTGGTACATCGCGCACCTGCTCGGCGAGGAGCGCCGCGCGATGGCCGAGCTGGAGCTGCTGCTCCCGGGCACCACGAAGCCGTACGTCGGCAGCGCGGGCTTCCGCGAGCTGACCGGCCCCGAGGGGCAGTCGCTGCCGACCCGGGACCGGGCGAGCTGCTGCCTGTTCTACACCCTGCGCCCCGAGGACACCTGTGTGACCTGCCCGCGCACCTGCGACGCGGACCGGGTACGGAAGCTCGCCAGCGCTTCCTGATCCCGGCACCATCCACACCCCCCGTCCGGATGATGTGGAATCGAACGCAACTCGGTCGCATAGCTCGACAGTTCGAGAAGATTCCACCCATCGATAGCCTCTGCCACCCCCATGGCGTGCTCTTGTCCCGAAACCCCCGGAGCGGGACGGGAATTCCGTCACGATGGCGCACGAAACGCCCTACGTGACGCAAGGGACCGCGCATGAGACTGACCGACATATCGCTTGACTGGCTGCTTCCGGGCGCCGTGCTGCTCGTGGGGGTCATGGCGGCGGTGACGGTGGTCGCACGCGGCAAGCGTGCCGCCGGCAAGGCCGTGGCCGACGACGGCTGGGAACGCAGCGAGGAACGCCGCAGGCGCAAGGAAGCGCTGTACGCCACCGCCAGTTACGTCCTGCTGTTCTGCTGCGCGGCCGTCGCCGCCGCGCTCTCCTTCCACGGGCTCGTCGGCTTCGGCCGGCAGAACCTGAACCTCACCGGCGGCTGGGAGTACCTGGTCCCGTTCGGACTGGACGGCGCCGCGATGTTCTGTTCCGTACTGGCCGTACGGGAGGCGAGCCACGGAGACGCGGCACTCGGCTCCCGGCTGCTGGTGTGGACGTTCGCCGGGGCCGCCGCCTGGTTCAACTGGGTGCACGCCCCGCGGGGCATGGACCACGCGGGTGCTCCGCACTTCTTCGCGGGGATGTCCCTCTCGGCAGCGGTGCTCTTCGACCGCGCACTGAAGCAGACCCGCCGGGCCGCGCTGCGCGAACAGGGCCTGGTGCCACGTCCGTTGCCGCAGATCCGCATCGTCCGCTGGCTGCGGGCGCCCAGGGAGACCTTCGGCGCCTGGTCGCTGATGCTCCTGGAGGGCGTCCGGACGCTGGACGAGGCGGTGGACGAGGTGCGGGAGGACCGCAGGGAGCGGGAGCAGGACCGGCTGCGCCGGCGCGACCAGGAGAAGCTGGACCGGGCCCGCATCAAGGCCCTGAACCGGCAGAACCGGGTCTGGGGCCGCGGCGGCCGGGTGGGCCACCAGGTGGACGTCCCGGCCCTCGCCCCCGCTGCGACAGGCGCGGCGCCGCCCGTCGCGGAGCCCGCCATAGCAGAGCCGGGTCAGCTGCCTCTGCGACCCCGGCCATCCCTGCAAGCCGTCGGCCCGAAGCAGTCGGCGGACGGTTCGAGCTCGAAGAGCCTTGGCCCTTCGAACCCGGGAAGTGACGCGCGGACGGTCGACCTCACCGCCGAGGACGACACCCAGACACTCCCCCGGCTCGACTCGCTGGAACAGAAACTGAAGGATCTGGAGCAGCAGTACACGGGGTCATGACCCGCGCGTGCCGCGGTGAGAGGCCTCGACAGCCGTCCCGAAGGCGGCCGTTCAGGCCCTCTCGCCGCGCAGCTCGAACCAGACCACCTTGCCCAGGGCCCGCGCCTCGACCCCCCAGGCGTCGGCCAGGCTCCGCACCAGGATCAGCCCTCTGCCGTGCGTACCGTCGTCGGCGTTCGGTACGTACGGCGCGGGCAGATCCGCCTCGAAGTCCTGGACCTCCACCCGTAGCGCCGCGGGCGTCGCCGTCGCGGTGACCACGGCCCCGTGCCGGGTGTGGATCAGCGCGTTGGTCACCAGCTCACTCAGCAGCAGCTCCGCCGCCTCCACCTGATCGGGGCCCGAGCGATGTCGCAGGAACTCCCGCAGCTCGCGCCGGACTTCCCCCACCGCCGCCCGTTCCGTATGGCCGACCCTGCGGCGCATCCGGGCCGGCTGCTGCGCCGTCCCGCCCGGTCTCCGCCCCTGAGGGCCGCACCCCTCGTCGGCCTGGGACCTCTTCTGACGCTTCACCATTTCCCCCGCCCGCACAGCGATCAGACCTCCTCTGTCCCGGCCGTCCGTCGAACGGCCTCACGGGATGCATGCCCCCGCACGCACACGGTCACGCTTACCGGTCCGGCAGGAAGGGCACGGGCAGAGGCAGCGGGGGGCGCACGGGGCGGCGTCGTCCCGCACACGCCTTCAGGGGCGCTCCGGCCAGCGCCGGGGGCGCACCAGGAGCGGAGAGGGCGTCAAGGGCGGGGCACGTTCCGGAGGTTGGAGCGGGCCATCTGCAGCATCCGGCCGACGCCGCCGTCCAGTACCACCTTGCTCGCCGAGAGCGCGAAGCCGGTGACCATGTCGGCCTTGATCTTCGGCGGGATGGAGAGCGCGTTGGGGTCGGTCACCACGTCGACGAGTGCGGGACCCTTGTGCTTGAAGGCCTCCTTCAGCGCGCTCTGCAGCTGCTTGGGCTTCTCGACCCGCACCCCGTACGCTCCGCAGGCGCGGGCCACGGCGGCGAAGTCCGGGTTCTTGTTGGTGGTGCCGTAGGCCGGCAGTCCGCCGACCATCATCTCCAGCTCCACCATTCCCAGCGACGAGTTGTTGAAGAGCACCACCTTCACCGGCAGGTCGTACTGGACCAGGGTGAGGAAGTCGCCCATCAGCATCGAGAATCCGCCGTCACCCGACATCGCCACGACCTGCCGGTTCCGGTCGGTGAACTGGGCGCCGATCGCCTGCGGCAGCGCGTTGGCCATCGAACCGTGAGTGAACGAACCGATCACCCGCCGCTTGCCGTTGGGCGTCAGATAGCGGGCGGCCCACACGTTGTTCATCCCGGTGTCGACGGTGAAGACCGCGTCCTCGTCGGCCATGTCGTCCAGCACGGAAGCGACGTACTCGGGATGGATCGGGGTGTGCTTCTCGACCTTGCGGGTGTACGCCTTGACGACACCCTCCAGCGCGTCTGCGTGCTTCTTCAGCATCCGGTCGAGGAACTTGCGGTCGTTCTTGGGCTTCACCCGGGGTGTCAGACAGCGCAGCGTCTCGCGCACATCACCCCACACCGCGAGGTCCAGCTTGGATCGCCGGCCGAGGTGCTCGGGGCGGACGTCGACCTGGACGATCTTCACATCGTCGGGGAGGAACGCGTTGTACGGGAAGTCGGTGCCGAGCAGGATCAGCAGGTCGCACTCGTGGGTCGCCTCGTAGGCGGCGCCGTAGCCGAGCAGCCCGCTCATGCCGACGTCGTACGGGTTGTCGTACTGGATCCACTCCTTGCCCCGCAGCGCGTGCCCGACCGGGGACTTCACCTTCTCGGCGAACTCCATCACCTCGGCGTGCGCGCCCGCGGTGCCGCTGCCGCAGAACAGCGTCACCCGCTTGGCCTCGTCCACCATCCGGCAGAACTGGTCGATCTCGTCGTCGCCGGGGCGCACGGTGGGCCGTGAGGTGACCAGGGCATGCTCGACGGTCTTCTCGGGGGCGGTCCTGGAGGCGAGGTCGCCCGGCATCGTCACGACGCTGACGCCGCCCTGGCCGATGGCGTGCTGGATGGCGCTCTGGAGGAGGCGCGGCATCTGCTCCGGGTTGGAGATCATCTCGTTGTAGTGGCTGCACTCCTGGAAGAGCAGCTCCGGATGGGTCTCCTGGAAGTAGCCGAGCCCGATCTCGCTGGAGGGGATGTGCGAGGCGAGGGCGAGGACCGGGGCCATCGAGCGGTGCGCGTCGTACAGGCCGTTGATGAGGTGCAGGTTGCCCGGCCCGCAGGAGCCGGCGCAGGCCGCCAGGTTCCCGGTGATCTGGGCCTCGGCGCCGGCCGCGAAGGCGGCGGTCTCCTCGTGCCGGACATGGATCCAGTCGATGGCCGAGTTACGCCGAATGGCGTCCACCACGGGGTTCAGGCTGTCACCGACGACGCCGTACAGGCGCTTGACGCCCGCCCTGGCGAGGATGTCGACGAACTGCTCCGCCACGTTCTGCTTGGCCATGGGTGCGCGCCCTTCCCTTGCCCCGTGCCTGTCGGTTGTCCGGACTCCGGAGGCCGAAACATCGGCCGGACGTTCGGCCTCCGGAATCCATCAACCCATGGCGTGCGCGGTTACGCCTCCCAGACGGCCGCGCACGTGCGGTCGTCGGCGTACCCCTTGATCCGGAGCTGGGTGTCGGCGAGGAAGGCGGGCAGTCCGGGCGGCCCCGGCGGCCCCCAGCGCTCGGCGAGCTCGTGAGGAAGTTCCGGTTCGTCGCGCATCGGCTCGGCCAACCCGTTGCTGCACAGGAGCAGGGTGTCGCCCGGGCGGGCCACGGAGGCACGGAACCGGAAGAGTTCGGCGGGCGGTGGGACGGGACCGTCGCTGTACGGAGACGGGGGCGGGGGCGTGGTGATCTGGAGGTCCATGGTCAGCCGGTCACCGTCCGGCCCCTCTTCGCTCGCGCCGCCGGCGTCAAAGGCGGCGGACTGCTCCGTAAGCACGGGCTCCAGATCCTGCCAGAGCCCGTCGCGGAGCCGGAACAGGCCACCGCTGCCGACGCCGAAGAAGACCCGGGTACGGCAGTCGGGGTCGGCGGAGAGCAGCAGGCACCGCAGGCTGGTCGTGTACTCCCCCGGTTCCAGGCCGAGTTCGGTGGCCCGCGCCCGGAGCTTGCCGTAGGTCCGGTCCGTGAGCCGGTGCAGCCCGGACTTCAGGTCGGCCCTCCGGCCCGCCCTTATGTCCTCGGAGAGCCGGGCGTGGCTGCGGGCCACCGCGCCGCCGATCCAGCGGCAGGCGTCGGCCGCCGCGAGATGCGCCCCCTCGCCGCCCCGTACGCCCCCGGCCACGGCGACGAGCACGAGGGCGCTCTCGGCCGCCCCGAACCGGGCGGTCAGCAGCGCGTCGCGCCGGGGCTCACCGCGGAACCGGGCGGAGTCGCCCCGGACGGAGGCGGCGCGCAGGGTGTACGTCCCGTACCGGGCGCCGTCCAGCACGGTGTCGGGGACCAGGGCGTCCAGGTTCTCCGAGGTGGCGGCGGGCAGGGCGGCGGGCTCGGCGTCGTAGGTGGGCGGCCGGTCCCCCAGGTGGTCGACGAGGGGCCGGGCCCCGCCGCCGCCATCGGCCGGTGCGTCGCTCGCGGCCCAGCCCGGGGGGAGTTCGTGCGGGGCGCCGGGATCGGTCGCCGCGGGTCCGGCGACGGGCGGGGTGAGCGGGGCGGGCGGCGGCTCGGGCTCGGACGGCTTCGGCACGGCGAAGGTGCGGGGACCGGACGGGCCGGCGGGGGCTTCCCAGGGAGCGGGGAAGACGGTGTCACGGGGGCCGGGGACAGCGGTGGGAGCGGGGGGCGGGGACTGCGCCCGCTCGGGGCGGGATGCCTCGTGCGACGTCAGCTCCCGCTCCTCGTAGGGCGCTTGCTCCTGGTACGGGTCCTCGTCCGGCGCCTGCTCCTGTTGCGGGTCCCAGGCCGTGCGGGGGTCCGGTTTCGGCTCCGGTTTCGGCTCCGGTCTCAGCCCGGGGCCGGGATCCGGCCAGGCGCTCGCGTCCCCGGTCGTCTCCGGGCCGGCCTCCCGCTGATGACCCACCACCCGGCTCACCGTGTCCGACACGGAGTCGAAGCGGTCGTCGAGGCTGTCGGGCGCGGTGCCCGGACCGGTGTCCGGCGCGGTCTCGTCGTACAGCTTCCGCCACCAGTCGTCCTCATGGGCGGCGGGCTTCTCCCCCTGCTGACTCATGCCCTTATTGTCCACCGCGAAGGCCGCCCGAAAACGGGACATCAGGAAAAAGTGGCTCGTACATGAGGTCCGCCGGGCGGCCCCACCCCCCACGGGAAGGGCGCCCGGCGGACCGGTCGGTGTGATTATCGGATGGGCAGGTCGTCGGTACTGGAGTGGCGCAAGACTGGCAGAGGGACCAGGGGTACAGGGGATGATGTGCGCGGCGGGTTCACGCCGTGGCCCTTTTCCGCCACGGCCGACCGGCTGGAACGGGCGCCGCGACGCGCGATCACCACACCCGGGGAGGGTCGGGAGATGCTGGGGGCACTAGGTCTCGACGAGAGGCAGGAAGCCGCGTACCGCGCGCTGGTGGCGGCGGGAGCGGCGGAACTCCCCGATCTCGCGCACCGGCTGTCCCTCCCGGAGGCGGACGCCGAGCGGGTGTTGCGGCGGCTGGAGCAGCGGGGTCTGGCCGCACAGTCCTCGGCCCGCCCGGGCCGCTGGGTGGCGGCCCCGCCGGGCGTGGCGCTGGGGGCGCTGCTCATCCAGCAGCGCCACGAGCTGGGGCAGGCGGAGCTGGCGTCCGCGCTGCTGGCCGCGGAGTACCGGGCGGAGGCGAGCGAGCCCGAGGTGCACGATCTGGTGGAGGTGGTGACCGGGTCGGCGGCGGTCGCCCAGCGCTTCCACCAGTTGCGGCTGGGCGCGGCGTCCGAGGTGTGCGCCCTGGTCACCGGCAAGCCGATCGCGGTGACCGGCATGGAGGACGAGTCCGAGGAGCGGGCGGCCTCGCGCGGGGTGGCCTACCGGGTGGTCGTCGAGCGCGAGGTGCTGTCGCTGCCGTCGGGGGTTTTGGAGCTGTCGGCCGCGCTGAGCCGGGACGAGCAGTGCCGGGTGGTCGACCGGGTGCCGACGAAGCTGGTGATCGCCGACGGGACCACGGCGATGGTCCCGCTGACCGGGCGCGGTGCCGAGCCCGCCGCGCTGGTCGTGCACGCCAGCGGGCTGCTGGAGTCGCTCATAGGCCTCTTCGAGGCCGTGTGGCGGGAGGCCATGCCGCTGCGGCTGGGCGAGGGCGGCGGCGAGGTGCACGAGGATGGCGTCGGCCCTGACCTCACCGATCTGGAGATCCTGTCGCTGCTGCTGGCCGGGCTGACCGACGCCAGCGTGGCCAAGCAGCTGGAGCTGGGGCTGCGGACCGTGCAGCGCCGGGTCAAGGGGCTGATGGAGCTGACCGGGGTCTCCACCCGGCTCCAGCTGGGCTGGCACGCGTACGAGCGGGGCTGGGTCGCCCGGTCCGCTCCGCCCGGGCCGCCGTCGGCGCCGGTCGCGGGCGGGCGCTGACGCGCGGAGCGGTGCGCTCTCCGGCACGCTGGTCGAATGGGTCTGTGGCAGCTCGTCGGCGTGGGCCTGGTCATGCTGCTGGGCCTGGTCGGAGTCCTGGTACCGGGCGTGCCGGGCCAGGCGATCGTCTGGGCGGCGGTGCTGTGGTGGGCGCTGACGGACATGACCCCGACGGCCTGGGGCGTCCTGATCGGCGCAACGGCCCTCATGCTGTTGAACCAGGCCCTGAAACCGCTGTTGCCGCCGCGCCGCCCGGGTAAGTCGGGCGCGCCTCGCCGGACGGTGATGATCGGCGGGGTCGCGGGGATCGTGGGGTTCTTCGTGGTGCCCGTGGTCGGCGGCATCGCCGGGTTCGTGGGGGCGATCTACGGGGCGGAGCGGCTGCGGCTGGGCAGTCGTGGCGCGGGCTGGGCGTCGGTGCGCTCGGTGATGCGGGCGACGGGCTACGCGGTGCTGGTGGAGCTCTTCGCCTGCCTGCTGGTGGCGGGGGCCTGGCTGGGCGCGCTGATCTGGGGCTGACGGGCGGCCGTCTCCAGATGGCGTACGGCGTACGAGCGCCACGGCCGCCACCGCTCGGCGCCCGCTGTCCCGTACGGATCCACGTCCGGATCCCCGAGCGCCCGCATCCGGATCAGCGCGGCGGTCCGCCGGTCCACCCCGGGCAGCGTGCCGAGCGCCCTCTCGGCCTCCTCCCGGTCGGCCCCCGCGTCCAGCCGCAGCTCCCCGTCGGCGAGCGCGGTGGCCAGGGTCCGCAGGGCGGGGTCGGTGACGGCACCGGCCAGGACGCCCGGCTCGGGGAACACATGGGTGAGCGCGCCGCACGGCACGTCCAGCACCTTCCCGTACCGCTCGACCAGCTCCGCGGCCCGCTCCCGCCCCACCAGCGCCCGTACGGCCTCCTCCTCCGGGTCCGCCGCTCCCGGCGAGCGCAGCCCGGGGCGGGCGGCGACCAGCGGGGCGAGCCGGGGGTCGGCCGCCAGGGCCTCGTCGACGGCGTACGGGTCGGCGTCCAGGTCGAACAGGCGCCGCAGCCGCTGTGCGGCGGTGGTCAGGTCGCGCAGGTCGGTGAGGTGGATCCGGGCCTCCAGCCAGGGACCGGGCGAGGCCTCGTCGACGGCGGCGATCCCCATCCCGCACGGCAGCCGCAGCGTACGTCGGTAGGTTCGGCGCCCCGGCGGTCCGGCCATCTCCTCGACCCGTGCCACGGCCCGCTCCCCCAGCAGATCGAACAGAGCGCCGGTGGCGTACGGGCCCCGATGGGCGAGCCGCAGCGGAATCCCGGCCCGCAGCCCCGCTCCCCGGCCCCCGCCGAGCCCGGTCCCCGCCTCCGCGCGCAGGGCGCTGGGGGTGCGGGCGTAGATCCGGCGGATGGTGTCGTTGAACTGGCGCACGCTGGCGAACCCGGCCGCGAAGGCGATCTCGGTGACCGGCAGGCCGGTGGTCTGGAGGAGCACCCGGGCGGTGTGGGAGCGCTGGGCGCGGGCGAGCGCGACGGGTCCCGCGCCGAGCTCGGCGTTGAGCTGGCGCTGGACCTGCCGTGCGCTGTAGCCGAGCCGCCCGGCCAGCCCGGGAACGCCTTCGCGGTCCACCACGCCGTCGCCGATCAGCCGCATGGCCCGGCCGACGACATCGGCGCGGACGTTCCACTCGGCCGAGCCGGGCACGGCGTCGGGGCGGCACCGCCGGCAGGCCCGGAAGCCGCCCGCCTGGGCGGCGGCCGCCGTCGGGTAGAAGCGCACATTGGCCCGTTTGGGGGTGACGGCGGGGCAGCTCGGCCGGCAGTAGATGCCGGTGGTCACGACGGCGAAGAAGAACGCTCCGTCGAACCGTGCGTCGCGGCTGCTCACCGCCTCGTACCTGGTCCGTTCGTCCATCACACGTCCAGTGTGCGGCAGCCGCCGCTGCCGCACTCGCGGTTTTCGGACGCCGAACCGTACGGACCAGGCGGACTACCGCACCCGGCCGCCGCGCTTGGCCTTCATGGCCGCGCGCCCCTCGGCGCCCTTGCGCTTCCAGTCCTTCAGGATCTCCGAGCGCACCCGGGCGTCGGTCTTGGCGACGATCCGCTGGTTCTCGCGCAGCAGCTTGCGGTAGCTCTCCAGCCGCCGGTCGGGCAGGGTGCCGTCCTCCAGTGCGCCGAGGACCGCGCACCCGGGCTCGCTGCGGTGGCCGCAGTCGTGGAACCGGCACCGGGCCGCCAGCTCCTCGATCTCGGAGAAGAGCTCGCCGACCCCGGTCCCGGCGTCGAAGAGGCCCACCCCGCGCAGCCCGGGGGTGTCGATGAGGACGCCTCCCTGCGGCAGGACGAGGAGGTTGCGGGTGGTCGTGGTGTGCCGGCCCTTGCCGTCGACGTCCCGGGCGGCCCGCACCTCCATCTCGTCGCGGCCGAGCAGGGTGTTGGCGAGGGTGGACTTGCCGGCGCCGGAGATGCCGAGGAGCACGCTCGTACCGCCGGACACGACGGCGCCGAGCACCTCCAGCCCCTCACCGGTGGCGGAGCTGACGGGGTACACCTGGACGCCCGGCGCGATGGCCTCGATGTCCTGGACGAGGTGGGACAGGGTGACCGCGTCGGGCACCAGGTCGGCCTTGGTGAGCAGCACGACCGCTTCCGGCCGGTGTTCGCCGGGGCCGTATCCGTCGCCCAGCAGCGCGGCGCCGTCGGAGCTGGACAGGGCGAGCGCGAGGAAGCGCTCGATCCGCCCGAGGTCCAGCTCGACGGCGAGCGAGACGCAGATGACGATGTGGTCGATGTTGGTGGCGAGCACCTGCCCCTCGGACCGCTCCGAGGAGGTCGAGCGGACGAAGGCGGTACGGCGCGGCAGCAGCGTACGGACGAACCGCGGGTCGCCGTCCGCGTCGAGCGCCACCCAGTCCCCGGTGCAGACGATCCGCATCGGGTCGCGCGGCACCACGAACGCGGTGTCGGCCCGGACCGGGCCGTCGGGGGTGATCACGTCGCACTGACCGCGGTCCACCCGTACGACACGCCCCGGCACGAGACCCTGCTCGGCGTAGGGGGAGAAGGAGGCCGCCCAGTCGCCGTCCCAGCCGTACGGAGCCAGCGGGTGCGAGGAGGACGGAACCGGAAGAAACGAGAAAGACAAGGGAAACCCTTCACAGGGTGGCCCCGGCACCGCGCGCTCGGCGCGGGAGGTACGTGAAGTGGGTCAGCCGGTGGCCACGGGGGTGAGAACGATGCTCTTCTGGTTGTGGGCAGTGCCCATCGCAACGACAGTCATCAATGTCCTCACCTCCTGATCCCTCGGATCCTGATTACCCGGTTCCTGATTCCCCCGGTTCTTACGCGGCTGAGCTTAGCCCCGCCGCTCCCGGCGGCGTCAACGGGTTTTCCGGCGCCCGCACCGGAGTTGCCGTGCGATCTCCCTGATCTCCCACGATCGGGTGATACGCATGCATACCGACCGGTCCGTGACCGTTAGGGTGCCGGTCATGACCACACCTCAGACCTCTTCCGGCACGTTCACACCGGCCCAGTTGGGCACCCAGACCCTGATCGGATGGAGCAGTCGGCAGCCCGGCGCCGACCAGGACACCGCCTACCTCCTCGCCTACTCGCTGGGCGACGGTCAGGACGGACCGGAGGCCGGCCGGAACGCGCTGCGCATCGCACTGGAGCGGGCGGGCCTCCAGATCGGCGGCCCGATCCAGGACGCTGCCGAGGCCCCGGGCATCCAGGCGAAGCTCCTCGTCCAGGCGGGCCAGGCCGTCCTGACGATGCCTCACCTCAAGGCGCAGTACCCCGCCCCCGCGGAGTGGCTCGCGGCCGCGCTGGGACAGGGCCAGGTGTACGGCATGTTCGCCACCACCCCGTGGCCGGAGGCCGTTCCGGGGCAGCCGGTCAGCGAGGACCAGCTGCGGGCCTTCGCGGCGGACGAGGAGGTCGTCCGAACCGCCGCCCACTGCCTGCTCCCGGTCCGCTCCCTCGGCTGATCCTTCCCCCCGGTCACCGGAGACGGCGATGCCCACCACCCCCCGTGGAGTGGTGGGCATCGCCGTCTCCGGTGCCGCGAAGGGCGCGGTGGCGTGACAGCGAGGGCGGGCGGCCCCGGGAGTGACCCCCGGACCGCCCGCGCTCGAAACGTCAGGCTGTAGTGCGTCAGTTGTTGCCGACGCCGTTGCCCAAGAGGACCGGGATGTCGTCCAGGATGTGCGACAGCGGCTCGTCGCCCTTCGCCTGGGTGGAGTTGTCGGTGCACTGCTGGTTCTGCGGGTTGGACAGGACGTTGATGTCCTGGACCGTGATCGGCACGACGCCGACGAGCGAACCGACGTTGACCTTGGCGGGCAGGCCGACGCAGAGCTTGTTCAGGGTGCCCTGGACGAGCTGGTTCTGCGGGCTCCAGTCGCCTTTGGTCTCGGCGTTGCCGATCTCCGACTCGGCACCGTTGCCGTTGACGGTGGTGGTGCCACCGTCGTTGCCGATCGCCATGGCCGTGGGAGCCGCGGCTGCGGACAGACCGAGCAGGGACACGGCCACTGCAGCGCCGGCCATCATCTTCTTCATCAACTTCACCTTTCGGAGCGTCCCGTTGTGGAACGTACTGATCAACTGCCAGGGGCCCCGATCGGTTGCGCAGTACCACTCAAATGGGTTCGATCCGGCGCAAGGTCGACGCCACTGCCCAGTTCCCCCAAGCCTCACCTGTTGGAGGCCTCGTCCGAGGTGCGGGCCGCCGGTACCAATCCGCTACTGCGGCGGGCGGCGGGCTCCTGACGCGGTTCGGCCGACGGGTGGTCGCGTCCGGCCGCCCGCCACTCGGCGACGAGCCGGTCGTAGATCGGTGTGCCGCCCGGGGCGAGCCACGGCTCTCTGCTCTGCGAGGTCTGACTGTCGTACGGATCCATGGAGAGGCCCTACCCGGCCCGGCACGGATCGTCAGCCGGGGCTACGGCATCCGGCCCAACCAGGTGCCCCGTCCGGAGGCGTCGGCATACGACGAAGGGCCAGTCCGTCCGGTCAGGCGAAGAACGGTCGCCGGACCGGACGGACTGGCCCCACGCGGGTCACGCGGTGCGGACCGGAGCTACCCCGTCTCAGTTGTTGCCGACACCGTTGCCGGAGAGGATCGGGATGTCGTTCAGCAGGTGCGACAGAGCCTCGTCACCCTTGGCCTGGGTGGAGTTCTCGGTGCACTGCTGGTTCTGCGGGGAGGACAGGACGTTGATGTCCTGGACCGTGATCGGCACGAGGCCCACGAGCGAACCGAGGTTCGCCTTGGCCGGCAGCGCGATGCAGGGCTTGTTCAGCGAGCCCTGGATCAGCGCGAACTGCGGGCTCCAGTCACCGTGGGTCTCGGAGTTGCCGTACGCCTGCGAGGCACCGTTGCCGTTGACCGTCGTGGTGCCGCCGTCGTTGGCGATCGCCATGGCGGACGGGGCGGCCGCGGCGGAGACACCGACGACCGAGACGGCAACCGCTGCCGAGGCCATGATCTTCTTGAACATGTAAGAGCCCTTCTGGGGTGTGATGCGGATCGGTGAAGGAACCAGGGGGAACGACTGTCCTGCGGCGGTCAACGGCCGAGGGGAACTCCGCCGAGCAGCGGAGCCGCACTCTCGGCCACCTGGGTCGCCTCGCCCGCCAGCTTGCCGACCGTGCCGTCCTCGGCGACGGTCTCGGCGGCCTCGGCGGCCGCGCCCACCAGCGGGTCCACGACCTGCGGGGCACTGGCCATCACCTGGTTGAGGCCGCTGTCAAGGCTGAAGCTGGGGGCCGTGGGGGTGGTAACGGCGAAGGCGGGAGCGGCCGTTCCAAGGGCAGCCACGGAACCGACAACGAGTGCGGCGGTCTTCGCGTACTTCACTTTTCTGGTTCCCTTCTGCGCGGCGTCTGCTTCGGTCACGTCTCCGTGCCGCACACAAGCTTTCTTTACCTGTGACTTCTGCCGCTTTCCTCAGGGATAACGAACAGGCCGCGTGCGGGAAACTGCGCCCGTGCGACTTTCTCCCGCCGGGGCTGCGAGGAATTCCGGCGGGCAGAGCGAAGGCCCCGGGCGGGCGATGCCGTCCCGGGGCCGACCGGTTCCGGGCGCGGGGCCCGGCCGGTCAGATACTCACGCGTTGATGCAGGTGTTACCGAAGGCCGGGTTGAGCAGGCCGATCACGTTGACGGTGTTACCGCAGACGTTGACCGGGATGTGCACCGGGACCTGCACGATGTTGCCGGACAGCACGCCCGGGGAGCCCACGGCGATGGCCTCGGCACCCGAGTCGGCCATGGCCGGCGCAGCGGCACCCATCGCCATGAGCGTTCCGGCGGCGACTGCGGCAACCTTGGTGTACTTCACTTTTTTGTCCCTTTCCTCGGCGGAGCCATGTGCGGTCACGACTGTCGTGACCGCCCGAGCCGGTACTGATCGCTCGCGACTCCGGCGCTGTCCTACGTAACGATGAACGCCCGGGATCGAAACTGTTCGACGAGAAGATTCCCGGATCTCCGCCCGAATGCCGCAACACCCGTCGGACGTGCGACAGGACGTGCGACAGGGAATACGGCGGGAAAAGCTGAAGATACGATGCCGCATTCCCGGAAGAACGACGAGCCCGGGCCGCTCGGTGGAGGAACGCCGATGGCCCGGGCCCGAGTAGAGCGGCTGCGGATCAGCCGTTGCCGGCACCGTTGCCGGAGAGGATCGGGATGTCCTCCAGGATGTGCGACAGAGCCTCGTCACCCTTGGCCTGGGTGGAGTTCTCGGTGCACTGCTGGTTCTGCGGGGAGGACAGGACGTTGATGTCCTGGACCGTGATCGGCACGAGGCCCACGAGCGAACCGAGGTTCGCCTTGGCCGGCAGCGCGATGCAGGGCTTGTTCAGCGAGCCCTGGATCAGCGCGAACTGCGGGCTCCAGTCACCGTGGGTCTCGGAGTTGCCGTACGACTGCGAAGCGCCGTTGCCGTTGACCGTCGTGGTGCCGCCATCGTTGGCGATCGCCATGGCCTGCGTCGAGCCGAGCCCGAGGATGGAGGCAGCGACAGCGCCCGTAGCCAGAACCTTCTTGATCACGATTAACCCTTCTCGTACCGGTCGCCCCGTAGCGGAGCGCCCTGATCAACTCGGCGCCTGCGGTTTGGTTCCGCGCGTTCACCCGAATGCCGGGCACGGGGGCGCACTGCGCGGGAGTGCGACCGGCCCATGCCTGCGCGCGCCCCAACACTGCCTCTGTTCGCACGACCATCTGTTCGTGAAGAAACTGCGTACGCGGCGCCTTGCGCGCTCGCCCGAACGGGTCGACCTGCGCCGACCGCCCCCTCACCCCGCACCCATCACCGCACCGCCCCCGGCGAGGTCAACACCGTTCATCGAACGGAAAGTTGGGGCTGAATCGTTTCCCTTCAACAGCGGTGGGGTCAGGGGACGGTTCACCCAATCCATCCGTTCGGGTGATTACACATTTTCCACGCCGCCCCGAGTTTCCCGCCCGGTCTTCGATCGTTAGGGCAATCGTCCAGCGCGCGTGTATCGACTTTCACCATGGCTTCCCGCGGGGATCCGGGTATCCGTCACAACAGCGGCACCACCCGACGGCTCCGCGCGAAGCACCCACGCGAATGTTTCGCGAATGTCCTAAGGAAGGGCAAATAATGCGACAGGCCTTGAATAAAAGCATGATCGTCATGGCAGCCGCGTCGGGCCTCCTGGCCGCGGCCGGCGGTTCCGCGCACGCCGACGCGTCGGCCGAGGGCGCTGCCGTCGGTTCGCCGGGGGTCGGTTCGGGGAATGCCGTGCAGGTGCCGGTGCACATCCCGGTCAACGCGTGCGGCAACACCGTCAATGTGATCGCCCTGTTGAACCCCGCGTTCGGCAACTCCTGCGCGAACGTGAGCTCCAGCGGCCACGACGACGGTTACGGGAACGGTCAGGGCGGGAACGGCACGGGCGGTGCCGGCGCCGAGGGCGCGGCCGTCGGCTCCCCCGGGGTGCTCTCGGGCAACCTCGTCCAGGCCCCGGTCCACGTGCCGTTGAACGTGTGCGGCAACACCGTGAACGTGGTCGGTGCGCTCAACCCGGTCTTCGGCAACAAGTGCGCGAACGTGAGCGGCCCGAAGGACGACTACCCGCCCACCGAGCCGCCGGTCGAGGAGCCGCCGACCGAGGAGCCCCCCACCGAAGAGCCGCCCACGGAGGAGCCCCCGACCGAGGAGCCGCCCACCGAGGAGCCTCCGGTCGACGAGCCGCCGACCCAGGAGCCCCCCGTCGACGAGCCGCCGGTCGAGGAGCCCCCGGCCGAGCAGCCGCCCACCGACACGCCCGGGTCGAACACCCCCGGGCCGAACACTCCGGGCACGCACACCCCCGGCTCCGAGACCCCGGGCCTGGCCGACACCGGTGCGGCCGGTCTCGGCCTGGCGGCAGGCGCGAGCGCCGCGCTGCTGCTGGGCGGGACGGTGCTGATGCGCCGCACCCGTAACGCGCGGGACTGATACCCACCCGCCGCAGGAACGAGGTCCGGCCGGACAGCGGGGACTGTCCGGCCGGACCTTCTCCGCGCTCGAGCCGGACGGGCGCTCGACGCGGGAACTGGCCCGCCGGCCCTCCCCCTGACGCCGTGCAACTGGAGCCTGCTGTGGCGGTCGTTGCGCGCGAGCGTCGGGGCGATGCGGTATCTGCGGGGAGAGCCCGTCACCTCGGATGCGGACGCCGTTCCGGGGCCGTACGTACGCGAGCTGGGCCTCCGCCTGGGCCGGGCGGGCCCAGGCGGAGGAGACCCCCGACCGGTCGGCCATGGGAGCGGGAGGACGTGGACAGCTGGTTCCGTGGGGTGCTGGCCGGGACGCGGCACTACCTGTACGAGCAGCCAGGGGCCGGCGTCACGGCGTGACCCGTTCGAAGACGGCGGCGAGTGCCTGGCCGCCGCCGATGCACATCGTCTCCAGGCCGTAGCGGCCCTCGCGGCGATGGAGTTCGCGGGTGAGCGTGGCGAGGATGCGGGCCCCGGTGGCGCCGACCGGGTGGCCGAGCGAGATGCCCGAGCCATTGACGTTGATCCGCTGTTCGTGGTCCTTCTCGCCGAGGCCCAGCTCCCGGGTGCAGGCGAGGACCTGGGCGGCGAACGCCTCGTTCAGCTCGATCAGGTCGAGGTCGGCGAGGGTGAGGCCGGCCCGGTCCAGTGCCGTACGGGTGGCGGCGACGGGGGCGATGCCCATCGTGGCGGCGGGGACGCCGGCGCGAGCGCAGGAGACGAGGCGGACGAGCGGTGTGAGGCCGAGGCGTTCGGCGGTCTCGGCGCTGGTGACCAGGCAGGCGGCGGCCGCGTCGTTCTGGCCGCTGGCGTTGCCCGCCGTGACCGTGGCCTCCGGGTCGGACTCGGCCATCACCGGGCGCAGCGCGGCGAGCTGTTCGGCGGTGGTGTCGGGGCGGGGGTGCTCGTCGACGGTAACGGTCGTTTCGCCCTTGCGGGTGCGTACGGTGACGGGGACGGTCTCCGCCGCGTACCGGCCCTCGGCGGTGGCGGTGACCGCCCGTTGCTGGGAGCGCAGGGCCAGGGCGTCCTGGTCGGCGCGGCTGATCCCGTACTCCCGGCGCAGGTTCTCGGCGGTCTCGATCATGCCGCCGGGGACCGGGTGGTGGACACCTCCGGCGGTGACCCGGCCCCGGGCGAGGGAGTCGTGGAGCTGGAGGCCGGGGCCCTTGATGCCCCAGCGTCCGTCGTGGGTGTAGTAAGGCGCGGCGCTCATGACGTCGACCCCGCCGGCGATCACGACCTCGCTGAACCCGGTCGTGATCTGCATGGCCGCGTCCAGGACCGCCTGGAGCCCGGAGCCGCAGCGGCGGTCGATCTGGGTGCCGGTGACGGTGGTGGGCAGCCCGGCGTCCAGGGCGGCGACCCGGCCGATGGCGGGGGCCTCGCTGGACGGATAGGCGTGGCCGAGGATCACCTCGTCGACCCGGTCGGGGTCGATGCCCGTGCGGGCGACGACCTCGGCGATGACGTGCGCGGCGAGCGAGGCCGGTGTCTGCTGCGCGAACGCTCCGCCGAAGCGGCCGATGGGGGTGCGCAGCGGTTCGCAGATGACGACTTCGAGCGGCACGGCGGGGCCTTTCCTGTCCTGAGGGCGGTGGCGGTGGCGGTAGGCGCGGGTGCGGGCGTGCGGTGGTAGTGACCTTCGCATTGCGGCGCTGAGTCGGTCCAATATCGAATGCGTGCCTGGTTGAGAGGCTCAGCGTCTCAATCGGCGTGAGGCACGGGCGTCGGCAGGGCGTCCTCCGCCACCGCGAGTACCGCGCGCAGGGCGGCGGAGGGGTTGTCGGCGCGCCAGGCGAGAGCAGCGCGGAGGCGGATGGGAGGACCGGCGAGAGGGCGGTAGACCAGGCCGTTCTGCTGGATGTGCTGGACGGAGGTGACCGTGAGGGTGACGCCGACCCCGGCGGCGACCAGGGCGAGGATCGTGTACGAGTCGGGGGCTTCCTGGACGACGCGCGGGGTGAACCCGGCGCTCTCGCATGCCTCGGTCATGGCGTCGCGGACGGTGGAGCCGGAGTTGGCGGGGAAGGAGACGAACGGTTCGCCGGCGAGTACGTCGAGGGGTACGGCCTCCCGCCGAGCGAGCGGGTGGTCGGAGGGCAGGGCGCAGACCAGCTCCTCCTCGTCGATCACGCGGTGGGCGACGCCGGGCCGGGTGACCGGCAGCCGGACGAAGCCGAGGTCGAGCGAGCCGTCGGCGACCCGGGAGAGGGCGGTGTTGGCGTACGTCTGGCCGGTCATGACGAGTTCGAGCCCGGGGTGGGCGGCGCGCACGGCACGGGTGAGCTGGGGCAGCGTCTCGTGGCTGGAGGCCCCGGCGAAGCCGATGGTGATCCGGCCGTACTCGCCGATCCCCGCCGATCTGGCGGCCCGCACGGCGGTGTCCAGGTCGTCGAGGACGGTCCGTACGGGTCCGAGGAAGGACTCCCCCGCGCTGGTGAGCCGGACGGAGCGGGTGTTGCGGTGGAAGAGCTGGACGCCGAGCTCCCTCTCCAGCTGGCGGATCTGCTGGCTCAGCGGCGGCTGGGCCATCTGGAGCCGCTTGGCGGCCCGGCCGAAGTGCAGCTCCTCGGCCACGGCGAGGAAGGCGTTCAGGTGGCGCACTTCCATGGGGACACCCCTCGCGTCATTGATATGCCCTGCGTCTTGATCCGACCTTAATTCGGTATTGGACAGCCATCAATGGGCGCTGGCACCGTGGGGCCCGCGTAGGCGGACGATGAGGAGAAGCGTGGACCGGACGGCCGGCAAGGTCATGTCGATGAGGGAGGCCGTCGCCTCCTTCGTCCACGACGGGGACACCGTGAGCCTCGAAGGGTTCACCCATCTCATCCCGACCGCCGCCGGGCACGAGATCATCCGGCAGGGCCGCCGGGATCTCACGGTCGTCCGGATGACGGCGGACATCGTGGTGGACCAGATGCTGGCCGCGGGGTGCGTGACGCGGCTGGTCTCCTCCTTCGTGGGGAACTCCTCCGCCGGTTCGCTCGGTGAGCTGCGGCGGCGTATCGAGCACGCCGACCCCGAGCCGCTGGCGTTCGAGGAGTACAGCCACTACGGGATGGTCTGCCGCTACCTCGCCGGTGCGCAGCGGCTGCCGTTCCACCCGCTGCGCTCGTACGCGGGCAGCGACCTCCCGTCGGTCAACCCCGGTATGCGTAAAGTCACTTCGCCCTACCCGGCTGCCGATGGAACCACCGAGCAGATCTACGTCGTGCCGCCCGTCAACCCGGACGTGACGTTCATCCACGCCCAGCGTGCCGACCGCCGGGGCAACACGCAGATCTGGGGGGTGACCGGCATCCAGGCCGAGGCGGTGTACGCGGCGGAGAAGGCGGTCGTGGTGGTGGAGGAGCTGGTGGCGGACGAGGTGGTGCGCGCGGACCCGAACCGCACCCTCGTCCCCGCGCACGCGGTCGACGCGGTGGTCCTCTGCCCGCGCGGGGCGCATCCCTCGTTCGCGCAGGGCTACTACGACCGGGACAACGCCTTCTACCGGGCCTGGTCCGCGATCAGCAAGGACCCGGTGCGGTTGCGGGAGTGGCTGGAGGAGTGGGTGTACGGAACCACCGACCACGCGGCGTACGTGGCGAAGCTCGGCGAGGAGTTCTGGTCCGGGCTCGCGATCGGCGAGGCGCTGAGCGAGCCGGTGAACTACGGGAGGCGGCTGTGAGCGAGGAGTGTACGCAGACCACGGGGGCCGTCACCTCGTCGGAGCTGCTCTCCGTCGTCGCCGCCCGCGAACTGGCGGGCCGCCGGACCGTGTTCGCGGGCATCGGGCTGCCGACGCTCGCCGCCGAGCTGGCGCATCTGACCGTCGCGCCGGAGATCGAGGCGGTGTACGAGTCGGGGGTCTGCGGGGCTCATCCGTCCCGTCTGCCGGAGACCATCGCGGACGCCGTGCTGATCACGGGTGCCGAGGCGGTGCTGACGATGCCCGCGCTGTTCGGCTCCGTGCTCCAGGGCGGCCACATCGACGTCGGCTTCCTGGGCGCCGCGCAGATCGACCGGTGGGGCAACCTCAACACCTCGGTGATCGGGGAGTGGGAGCGCCCGTCGGTGCGGTTGCCGGGCTCCGGGGGCGCGGTCGAGGTGATGGCCAACGCCCGGGAGGTCTTCGTCGTGATGCGCCGCCACACCCCGCGCTCCTTCGCCGGCACCCTCGACTTCTGCACCACGCCCGGCCCCGACCGGGCGCTCGCGGACGGCATCCGCCCGCTCGGCACCGGCGTCACCCGGGTCATCACCGAGTTGGGCATCCTCGCCCGTGACGGCGTCGGCGACGAACTGCGGCTGGTCGCTGTGCACCCCGGGGTCACCGTCGGGCAGGTGCGGGCCGCGACCGGCTGGGAGCTGAAGGTGGCCGACACGGTGACGACGGTGGAGCCGCCCACGGATGCGGAGCTGCGGCTCCTGCGCGACGATGTCGACCCGCACCGCGTCTACCTCCGCTGACACCCTCTTCATCACCATCTCCGCCGGAAGGGCCCAACTGCCATGCGTATCAGGATCGTCGGAGCCGGGGCCATGGGCCGCGGCATCGCCCAGTGGGCGGCGAGCGCGGGACACACCGTGGAGCTGGGCGACGTACGGGCCGAAGCGGTGACGGACGCCGTGGAGTTCGTCGTCTCGATGCTGGACCGGGCGGTGGCCAAGGGCCGGATGTCCGTCGCCGACCGGGACTCGTCCGTGGCGCGGCTGGTGCCGCTGGCCGACCCGTGGGCGGCCGGGCCGGACGTGGAGCTGGTCATCGAGGCCGTACGGGAGGACCTGGAGACCAAGGCCGAGGTGTTCGGGAAGCTGGAGCGGGCGCTGCCCTCCTCCGCCGTCTTCGCGACCAACACCTCGTCCCTGTCGGTGACCCGGATCGCGGCGACCCTCCAGGACCCCTCGCGCCTGGCCGGGCTGCACTTCTTCAACCCGGTGCCGCTGATGCGGATCGTGGAGGTGGTGCCGGGCGCGGCGACCCGCCCGGAGATCCCGGCCGCGCTGACCGAGCTGGTGGAGGGGTGCGGGCACCGGGCGGTGACGGTGGCCGACACCCCCGGCTTTCTGGTCAACCACGCGGGGCGCGGGCTGGTGACTGAGGCGCTCGCGCTGCTGGAGGAGTCGGTGGCGGGGCCGGCGGAGATCGACCGGATCGCGCGGGACGTGCTGGGGCTGCGGATGGGCCCGTTCGAGCTGATGGACCTCACCGGGCTCGACGTCACTGCCGCGGTGATCGACTCGATCTGGCAGGGCTTCCGGTACGAGGACCGGCTGCGCCCGTCCTACCTCACCCCGAACCGGGTGGTGGCCGGGCTGCACGGCCGCAAGACGGGGCAGGGCTGGTACGCGTACGGCGAGGGCGCCGGCGCGCCCGCGCCGGAACCGGCGGTGGCCGGGATGGGCGACCGGCCGGTGTTCCTGGCCGCGAGCGGGTCCGCGGAGATCGCGTCGTACGTGGAGGCCCTCGCCGGTGCGCTGGAGGCGGCCGGGGTCCGGGTCGAGCGGGGCGACGGGCCCTCCGCCGAGGCGCTGGTGCTGGTGCCGGTCTGGGGCACCACGGTGTCCGGTGCGATCCGGGCGGGCGGGCTGCCGCCGGAGCGGACGGTGGGCGTGGAGGTGCTGCCCGCGGCCGGGCGGCGGCGGGTCCTGGCGGTGACGGCCGCCACCGGTCCGGCGGCGGCCCGGGACGCCCGGGCGGTGCTGGCGCGGGCGGCGGGCGACGACGAGCCGTACGCCGTGACGGTGGTGCGGGACACGGCGGGATCCGTCGCGCAGAGGCTGCTGTCGTCGATCGTCGCGGTGGGTGCCTCGATCGCGGAGCGCCTCCTCGCCACCCCGGCCGACATCGACCTGGCGGTGACGACCGGGCTCGGCTATCCGGCCGGGCCGCTGGCCTGGGGCGAGCGGATCGGGGCTCCCCGGCTGCTGGAGCTCCAGCGGGCGCTGCACGCGACGACGGGCGACCCGCGCCACCGGCCGACGCGGTGGGTGACCGAGCGGGCGGATCTGGGGCTCGCGCTGACCGAGGCGGGGACTTCGGTCGACGACTGCTGGGGGTGACCTCTGGCGGACGCGCGTCCGATTCGTACAAGACCGTGGGGAGGCCCGATGGCTACGGTCGTCCCATGACTCCACGACTCGACGCGATCAGCATCATCACGGCCGACCTGGCGGCCTCGCTCGCCTTCTACCGCAGGCTCGGCCTCGACATCCCGGCCGGGGCGGAGTCCGCCCCGCATGTGGAGGTGGTCCTGCCGGGCGGGCAGCGGCTGCTGTGGGACACCGAGGACGTCATCCTCTCGTTCGACCCGAGCTGGGAGCGCCCGGCGGGCGGCGAGCGGCTGGGGCTGGCGTTCGTCTGTGACAGCCCGGCGGAGGTGGACGCCCTGTACGCGGAGCTCACCGGTGCCGGGTACGCGGGGCACCTGAAGCCGTGGGACGCGGTGTGGGGGCAGCGCTACGCGGTGGTGCTGGACCCGGACGGCTGCGGGGTCTCGCTCTTCGCCGCGGCCTCCGCTTCTCCTGCTCCGCCCGCCGAGAAGTAGGCCCCGAGGGTCGTTCCGGCCAGGTCGCGCATCTCGCGGGCGAGGTGGGCCTGGTCGGTGCAGCCCGCCGCCGAGGCCGCTTCGGCGTACGGGAGGCCGGTGCGGATGAACTCCAGGGCGCGCTGGAGGCGCAGCACGCGGGCCAGCGTCTTGGGGCCGTAGCCGAAGGCGGCCAGGGACCGGCGGTGGAGCTGGCGGGCGCCGAGCCCGGCGTCCGCCGCCGTCGCCGCGACGGACCGGCCTCGGCGCAGCCCCTCGGCGACGGCGACCGTCCGGGGGTCCGGGGGCCCGGTGTCGGCGATCCGGTCCAGGGCGAACCGTTCCAGGGCCGCTGCGGGGTCGGTGGCCCCCTCGAACCGGTCGGTGAGCCGGCGTACGGCCGCCGAAGGCCAGAGCTCGGCCAGGTCGGCCCGTCGGTCGCGCAGCAGTGACGCCGGTACGCCGAGGAGTACGGGTGCGGTGCCGGGGGCGAACCGGACCGCGGCGCAGGAGACCCGGTTCTGCGGTTCCACCTCGAAGGCGTGGGTGTCCGGCCCGGCGACGACGATGCGGCCGCCGGTCCAGATCAGGTCCATGCAGCCGTCGGGCAGCACCGAGTGGGGATCCCGCGGCGGGCGGGCGGGGGCGTCCCAGGTCCAGACGACCGCACCGGGCAGCCGGGAGGGCCGTTCCCGGTAGCGGTGCCGCTCCTGCTTCTGCTCCCGTACGTGCTCCTGCGCCTGGGGCATGTCTCCACGCTAGCGCGGAGGGGTGGGAACAGGTTCAGGAGGACGGCGGCCCGGAGTCGTCCCGGGGCTGGCCGGGCTCCTTGGCCTTGGCCTCTTTCGGCTCCTTGGGTCCCTTCGGCTCCTTCTCCCATGTCGACTGGAGCCGCGACTTCACGTCGTCGGGCGGCAGGAAGCGGGACCAGCGCTCGGGGAACTCCGAGGGCATGTACGCCGGGCCGTCGTCCTCGTCCTCGTCGTCGTCCCCGCTGTCCCGGACGGACGGGCGGGTCCGGGCGACGAACTCAGCGGCCTGCGCGGCCCGGACGCGTTCGGTGGCCTCGCGGGCGGCGGCGGTGGCGAGCGAGGGCCACACATGGTCGATGGCCGCGTTGACCGCGGCGCCGACGAGGACGGCGAAAGCGGAGATACCGATCCAGAGCAGGACGGCGATGGGCGCCGCCAAGGAGCCGTAGATCGTGGGGCCTTCGACCGTGTTCGTGAGGTAGATCCGGAGCAGGAAGCTGCCGACCACCCACATCCCGAGCGCCACGAGCGCCCCGGGGACGTCCTCGATCCAGGGCGAACGGACGGGGACGGACACGTGGTAGAGCGTCGTGAGGAACGCGATCGTCAGCAGTATCACCAGCGGCCAGTAGAGGACGGCGATGACCTCGGTGCCCCAGGGCACGAACTCGACCACCCGGTCGGGGCCGACGACGAGCAGCGGCAGCACCACCGCGCCCAGCAGCAGGGCGACGACGTACAGCAGGAAGGCGAGCAGGCGGGTCTTGACGATGCCGCGGTGGCCGTCGAGGCCGTACATGACGGTGATGGTGTCGATGAAGACGTTCACCGCGCGGGAGCCGGACCACAGGGCGATGGCGAAGCCGATGGAGATGATG
This sequence comes from Streptomyces sp. CB00316, assembly GCF_001905595.1. Classification (GTDB taxonomy): domain Bacteria; phylum Actinomycetota; class Actinomycetes; order Streptomycetales; family Streptomycetaceae; genus Streptomyces. Next base: position 182,793 of record NZ_LIXI01000010.1, read on the forward strand.
TCGGGGCGGGCGCCGGTGGTGACGTCGGCCAGCAGCGGTTTGGCGAAGTCGTTGACCCCGCGCTCGGAGAGCACGGTCTGCGAGGCCGAGAGGATGTTGCGCTCGATGGAGGCGACCGTGGTGGTGGTCGTCCACTCGTCGACGTAACCGAGCAGCCCGATCATGCCGAGCAGCAGCGGCGGCAGGGAGAGCAGGGTGAAGAAGGCCGCCTCGGCCGCCAGCCCGAGGATCCGGTACTCGATGCACGAGTTGACGGTGTCCTTGAGCAACTGCCATGCCATCCGCCGCTTGGAGACGTTGCGGTAGAGGACTCGGGCCCGGTGGAGTCGGCCCGGTGGCCGCTCGGGTGTTTCATTTGCTGCCTGCACCTCCTTACCGTATCGGCATGGCAGCCACCACCCACACAGTGACCAATCAGGTTCCGCCGCTGGTCGGCTATGACGTCTTCGCCGCGGACCGGGCCCTGTCCGAGGCCGTCGAGCGGCACATCGAACCGGGCGTCCTGCCCGCAGCGCGGGAGGAACTCGGGACGCTCGGCCGGTCCGCGGGATCGGCGCAGGCACAGGAGTGGGGTGCGCAGGCCAACGAACATCCGCCCGTTCTGCGCACCCATGACCGGTACGGGCACCGGATCGACGAAGTGGAGTTCCATCCGTCCTGGCACCGGCTCCTGGGCCACGCGGTCGCCGCCGGGCTGACCGACGCCTGGGGCCGGCCGGCCGGTCATGTCCGGCGTGCGGCCGGGTTCCTGGTCTGGACGCAGGCGGAGGCGGGGCACGGCTGCCCGCTCTCGATGACGCACGCCGCGGTGCCCGCGCTGCGGACCGACCCGGTGCTGGCCGCCGAGTGGGAGCCGCGGCTGACCTCGTACGTCTACGAGGAGGGGCTGCGGCCCGCACGGGAGAAGGCCGGGGTGCTCTTCGGGATGGGCATGACGGAGAAGCAGGGCGGCACCGACGTACGGACCAACACCACGCGGGCGGAGCCCGTCTCCGGGGAGGGTGAGTATCTGCTCACCGGGCACAAGTGGTTCTGTTCGGCGCCGATGTCGGACGGGTTTCTCGTGCTGGCGCAGGCGCCGGGCGGGCTGACGTGCTTCCTGGTGCCGCGTGTTCTGCCCGACGGCACGCGCAACGTGTTCGCGATCCAGCGGCTGAAGGACAAGCTGGGCAACAAGTCCAACGCCTCCAGCGAGGTCGAGTTCGACGGGACCTGGGCCCGCCGGGTCGGCGAGGAGGGGCGCGGGGTGCGCACCATCATCGAGATGGTGGCGGCCACCCGGCTGGACTGCGTGGTGGGTTCGGCGGCGCTGATGCGGCAGGCGGTGGCGCAGGCGATCCACCACAGCACCTACCGCAGCGCGTTCGGCGGGCTGCTGATCGACAAGCCGCTGATGCGCAACGTCCTGGCCGATCTGGCGCTGGAGTCGGAGGCGGCGACCGTCCTGGCGATGCGGCTGGCGGCGGCGTACGACACGGACACCGAGGAGGAGCGGGCGTTCCTGCGGATCGCGGTGCCCGCCGCGAAGTACTGGGTCACCAAGCGCTGCACCCCGGTCGTCGGCGAGGCGCTGGAGTGCCTGGGCGGCAACGGGTACGTGGAGGAGTCGGGGATGCCGCGGCTGCTGCGTGAGGCGCCGCTCAACTCGATCTGGGAGGGCTCGGGCAACGTACAGGCGCTGGACGTGCTGCGGGCGCTCCAGCGGGAGCCGCAGGCGCTGGACGCGTTCCTGCGGGAGGTCGGGAAGGCGCGCGGCGCCGATCACCGGCTGGACTCGGCCATCAAGGACCTGCTGACCGAGTTGGCGGACCTGGAGGGGATCGAGGCGCGGGCCCGGCGGCTGGTGGAGCGGATGGCGCTGGTGCTCCAGGGTTCGCTGCTGGTGCGGTGGGCGCGGCCGGAGGTCTCCGACGCGTTCTGCGCCTCGCGCCTGGGCGGGGACTGGGGCGCGGCGTTCGGGACGCTGCCGCACAGCCTGGACCTGGCCTCGGTGGTGGCGCGGGCCCGGCCGGTCGCCGAGTAGGGGCCCGGGGCAAGCGACGGAGGGTGGTGCTGCGCCGACACGGCACCACCCTCCATGCTTGAACCGTGCCGGTCGCCGGGCACGGGCCCGGCGACCGGCACGCTGCCACTCTCGTACGTTCTGGTGGGGCATCGCCAGAGTTGCAAAGGGTTGCAACCATTGTGTGGACTGCGCGGTGGGTACGTCCGGGCAGCGGCAGGATGGGGCGGAGTGTTCCGGGGGAACAAGGGGGGGACCATGAGTCGGACGAGTTCTTCCGGAGTGGTGCGGGTGATCGGCCAGGAGGCGGACCGCGCGACCCGGCTGCTCCACCGGGCCAGGGAGGCCCGGCTGGCGGGCGATCGGTCCTCGGTCGCCCCGCGCGCGGAGATCGACGCCTCCTGGGAGCGGGTGGTACGCAGCGGTATCGACCCCGAGCAGTCGCCGGAGAGCGAGCTGCTGGAGGCGGAGGAGATCGAGCACCGGCGGCACAGCACGGCCCTCGGGGAGGTGATGCCGCTGCTGCGGGCGGGGCTCGCGTCCATCGCCGACGCCGCGCAGCAGATCATGGTGGTCACGGACGTGGAGGGCCGGGTGCTGTGGCGACAGGGCAACTCCGGGGTGCTCCACCGGGCGCACGACATCTGCCTGGAGGAGGGGGCGGCCTGGGCGGAGGGGGCGACGGGGACGAACGCGATCGGTACGGCGCTGGCCGCCCGCGCGCCCGTCCAGGTCCACTCGGCCGAGCACTTCATCCGGGCTTTGCACAACTGGACCTGCGCGGCGGCCCCGGTACGCGACCCCCGGGACGGGCGGCTGGTGGGGATCGTCGACATCAGCGGCCCCGCCTCCACCTTCCATCCGGCGACGCTGGCCCTGGTGGACTCGGTGGCGCGGCTCGCCGAGGGGGAGATCCGCACCCGTCACCTGGTGACGATCGAGCGGCTGCGCGCGGTGGCTGCGCCGATCCTGTGCCGGCTCGGGGGGCGTGCGCTGGCGGTGGACACGCACGGGTGGCTGGCGGCGGTGACGGGGATGCCGCCGGTGGACCGTCTGCCGCTGCCGAAGTCGCTGGTGGCGGGGAGGGTGTGGCTGCCCTCGCTCGGCATGTGCCGGGTGGAGCCGCTGCCCGGCGGCTGGCTGGTGCAGGTGTCGGACAGTACGGCCGAGGGGGCGCCGCGCCGGGCGGTGCTCGACCTGAGCCGGCCGCGGGCGCTCGCGGTGCACCTGATGGGACCTCTGGGCACCTCGACACAGCGGCTCTCGCCGCGCCACGCGGAGCTGCTGTACGCGCTGGCGGTGCACCGGGAGGGGCGCAGCGCCTCCGAGCTGGCGCAGGACCTCTTCGGGGACGCGACCCGGACGGTGACGGTCCGGGCCGAGATCTCGCGGCTGCGGCGCCATCTGGCGGAGGTGTTGGCGCACCGCCCGTACCGCTTCGGAGACGGGGTGGAGGTGGAGGTCGTCCACCCGGAGCACCCGGCCGACCTGCTGCCGCACTCGAAGGCGCCGGTGGTGACGGGGGCGCGGCGGGGTGCGGTGCAGGCCTGACCGGCACCGATGGGCAGGCCCGCTGTGCGCCGGCCGCCGGCGGCATGGTTTTCTGGCCGCCATGAGCAACCCCGCGCAGCGCCCCGCACAGGCCATAGAGGTGACCGACGCCACCGACGCGACCATCGAGGTCACCATCTGGTCGCTGGAACAGACCTCGCCCGCCGATCTGCGGCCCGCCGCCGTACCGGAGGGCGATCTGCGCATCGTCCGCTCCGAGGTGGTGCTGCCGGAGTTCAGCCGGTTCCTCTACTCCGCCGTGGGTGGCGACATCCACTGGACCGACCGGCTGGGGATGACGTACGCCCAGTGGCAGGAGCTGCTTCAGCGGCCCGGGGCGGAGACCTGGGTGGCGTACGTGAACGGGACGCCGGCCGGGTACGTCCAGCTGGACGCGCAGGACGGCGGTGTGGTCGAGATCATGTACTTCGGGCTGATCCCGGTCTTCCGGGGACGGCGGATCGGCGGCCACCTCCTGTCGTGCGGGGTGGCGCGCGCCTGGGACCTGGCGGAGCGATGGCCCGAGCGGCCGCCGACGGAGCGGGTGTGGCTCCACACGTGCTCGAAGGACGGCCCGTACGCGATGGACAACTATCTGCGCCGGGGCTTCCGGCTCTTCGACACGAAGACCGAGGTGGAGCCGGACGTGGCGACCCCGGGGCCGTGGCCGGGAGCGTACGGCGCCTGATCGTGCCCCCGAACCCTTCACCGGGGCCCTCACCGGCCCCACCCCGGGGCGATTTGTCCCCAATACCACGGATGCAATGTGTGACCGGCACCACAACGTCTCACCTTCCGAGACCAAGTCGTCCACATCGTGGATAGTGGTGGACTGCCCCGAGATCCGCGTGACACGCTTCCGTCATGTCTGGAACTGGAATTGCCTTGGTGAGTCGACGCCACGTCGACCTCTGCCGCATGTCCAGCGCCATCTGTCCGGCGGGCTGAGAGTCCCAGCGCCGCCGCACTCCTCTTACCTCTGCCCGAACCAGCGCACCGCCGCGCCTCAGCGCGAGTGTGCCGTTCAGAGCCGCCCTCCTGCAGTCCCGAAGGACGTACTGTCATGGCCGCTACCCCGGAACAGCCTGCGACCACCACGCCCCGCCGCAAGGCCGGACGCCACCGTGGCGAGGGTCAGTGGGCCGTGGGCCACCACACCCCCCTCAACGGGAACGAGCAGTTCAAGAAGGACGACGACGGTCTCAACGTACGGACACGTATTGAGACGATCTACTCCAAGCGCGGCTTCGACTCCATCGACCCCAACGACCTGCGTGGACGCATGCGTTGGTGGGGGCTGTACACCCAGCGCAAGCCCGGAATCGACGGCGGCAAGACCGCTGTGCTGGAGCCGGAGGAGCTGGACGACGAGTTCTTCATGCTGCGCGTCCGCATCGACGGCGGACGGCTGACCACGCAGCAGCTGCGGGTGATCGGGGAGATCTCCCAGGAGTTCGCGCGCGGGACCGCCGACCTCACCGACCGACAGAACGTGCAGTACCACTGGATCCGGATCGAGGACGTGCCGGAGATCTGGCGGCGCCTCGAAGAGGTGGGCCTCTCCACCACCGAGGCCTGCGGTGACACGCCCCGCGTGATCCTCGGCTCTCCCGTGGCGGGCATCGCCGAGAACGAGATCATCGACGGCACCCCCGCGATCGACGAGATCCAGCGCCGCTTCATCGGCAACCCCGACTTCTCCAACCTGCCCCGCAAGTTCAAGTCCGCCGTCTCCGGCTCGCCGCAGCTGGACGTGGCGCACGAGATCAACGACATCGCGTTCGTCGGCGTGAACCACCCGGAGCACGGCCCCGGCTTCGACCTCTGGGTCGGCGGCGGCCTCTCCACCAACCCCAAGCTCGGGGTCCGGCTCGGCGCCTGGGTGCCGCTGGACGAGGTGGCCGACGTGTACGGCGGGGTCATCGGGATCTTCCGTGACTACGGATACCGGCGGCTGCGCACCCGCGCCCGTCTGAAGTTCCTCGTCGCGGACTGGGGCGCCGAGAAGTTCCGCCAGGTCCTGGAGGACGACTACCTCCAGCGCAAGCTGGTCGACGGCCCCGCACCCGAGCAGCCCGCCCAGACCTGGCGCGACCACCTCGGCGTGCACCGGCAGAAGGACGGCCGCTTCTACGTCGGCTTCGCCGCGCGGGTGGGCCGGGTCGACGGAACCACGCTCACCAAGATCGCCGACCTGGCGGACCAGCACGGCTCCGGCCGGGTGCGGACCACCGCCGAGCAGAAGATGATCGTGCTGGACGTGACCGAGGAGCAGGTCGAGTCCCTGGTCGCCGGGCTGGAGGCGCTCGACCTGCGGGTCACGCCCTCCCCGTTCCGGCGCGGCACGATGGCCTGCACCGGCATCGAGTTCTGCAAGCTGGCGATCGTCGAGACGAAGGCGCGCGGCGCCTCCCTCATCGACGAACTGGAGCGCCGCATCCCGGAGTTCGACCACCCGATCACCATCAACATCAACGGCTGCCCGAACGCCTGCGCCCGTATCCAGGTCGCCGACATCGGTCTCAAGGGCCAGTTGATGCTGGACGAGAACGGCGAGCAGGTCGAGGGCTACCAGGTGCACCTCGGTGGCGCGCTCGGCCTGGAGGCCGGCTTCGGCCGCAAGGTCCGTGGTCTGAAGGTCACCTCGGCCGACTTGCCGGACTACGTCGAGCGGGTGCTCGGCCGGTTCCAGGAGGAGCGCGAGGACGGCGAGCGCTTCGCGACCTGGGCGGCGCGCGCCAGTGCGGAGTCGCTGTCATGAGCGAGCGAGCCGCCCCGTTCTACTGCCCGTACTGCGGCGACGAGGACCTGCGTCCCAACGAGACCGGCCACGGCGCCTGGGAATGTGCCTCCTGCAACCGTGCGTTCCAGCTGAAGTTCCTCGGTCTGCTGACCCGCGGCGTGCAGCGCAACGACGGTGAAGGAGGCCGGATATGACGGACACTCTGCTGAGCGACGAGCTGACGGACAGCGAGCTCCAGAAGCTGGCCGAGAGCGCGGGCCGGGAGCTGGAGGACGCCTCGGCCGCAGAGATCCTGAAGTGGGCGACCGACACCTTCGGGCCGCGCTTCTGCGTCACCTCCTCCATGGAGGACGCCGTGGTCGCGCATCTGGCTTCGCGGGTGATGCCAGGCGTCGACGTGGTCTTCCTGGACACCGGCTACCACTTCCCCGAGACCATCGGGACCCGGGACGCGGTGGACGCGGTGATGGACGTCAACGTCATCACGATCACCCCCCGGAAGACGGTGGCCGAGCAGGACGCGGAGCACGGCGAGAAGCTGCACGACCGCGACCCCGACCTGTGCTGCGCGCTGCGCAAGGTCAAGCCGTTGGAGGACGGCCTGACCGCGTACGCAGCGTGGGCGACGGGGCTGCGCCGCGACGAGTCCCCGACCCGGGCCGACACCCCGGTCGTGGGCTGGGACGCCAAGCGCCGCAAGGTGAAGGTCTCCCCCATCGCCCGCTGGACCCAGGACGACGTGGACGCCTACGTCGCCGAGCACGGGGTGCTCACCAACCCGCTGCTGATGGACGGTTACGCCTCCGTCGGCTGCGCGCCCTGCACCCGCCGGGTGCTGGAGGGCGAGGACGCACGGGCCGGCCGCTGGGCCGGCCGCGGCAAGACCGAATGCGGGCTGCACGGCTGATGACGACTGATCAGGAGAGTTCGATGAGCGTGACGGAGACGGGAGCCACGATCTGGCTGACCGGTCTGCCGAGCGCGGGCAAGACCACCATCGCGTACGAGCTGGCGGGCCGGCTGCGGACCGAGGGCCACAAGGTGGAGGTGCTCGACGGCGACGAGATCCGGGAGTTCCTCTCCAAGGGGCTCGGCTTCTCCCGCGAGGACCGGCACACCAACGTGGCCCGGATCGGCTTCGTCGCCGAACTCCTCGCCGCCAACGGCGTGAAGGTGCTGGTCCCCGTCATCGCCCCCTTCGCCGACAGCCGCGAGGCGGTCCGCAAGCGGCACGCCGCCGAGTCCACCACCTACCTGGAGGTGCACGTCGCGACGCCCGTCGAGGTGTGCTCCGTACGGGACGTGAAGGGTCTTTACGCCAAGCAGGCGGCGGGCGAGATCAGCGGGCTCACCGGGGTCGACGACCCCTACGAGGCGCCCGAATCGCCCGACCTGCGGATCGAGTCGCACCAGCAGACCGTGCAGGAGTCAGCGGCGGCGCTCCACGCGCTGCTCACCGAGAGGGGCCTGGCGTGAGCACCGTCACCAGCGTGCCGGAAGGCACGGTCAATCCGTACGCGCTCAGCCACCTGGACTCCCTGGAGTCGGAGGCGGTCCACATCTTCCGTGAGGTGGCGGGGGAGTTCGAGCGGCCGGTGATCCTGTTCTCCGGCGGCAAGGACTCCATCGTGATGCTGCACCTGGCACTCAAGGCGTTCGCGCCGGCGCCCGTGCCGTTCACGCTGCTGCACGTGGACACCGGGCACAACTTCCCCGAGGTCCTGGAGTACCGCGACCGCACGGTGAAGAAGCACGGCCTGCGACTGCACGTCGCCTCCGTGCAGGAGTACATCGACGCGGGGAAGCTCCGCGAGCGCCCTGACGGTACCCGCAACCCGCTCCAGACCGTCCCGCTCACCGAGGCGATCCAGCAGCACCGCTTCGACGCGGTGTTCGGCGGCGGGCGGCGCGACGAGGAGAAGGCGCGCGCCAAGGAGCGGGTGTTCTCGCTGCGCGACGAGTTCTCGCAGTGGGACCCGCGCCGCCAGCGCCCCGAGCTGTGGCAGCTCTACAACGGGCGGCACGCCCCCGGTGAGCACGTGAGGGTCTTCCCGATCTCCAACTGGACCGAGCTGGACGTCTGGCAGTACATCGAGCGCGAGGGCATCGAGCTCCCGGAGATCTACTTCGCCCATGAGCGCGAGGTCTTCTCCCGCAGCGGCATGTGGCTGACGGCGGGCGGCTGGGGCGGGCCCAAGGAGCACGAGGCCACCGAGACCCGTCTGGTGCGCTACCGCACGGTCGGCGACATGTCCTGCACCGGTGCCGTCGACTCCGACGCCACCACGCTGGAGGCCGTGATCACCGAGATCGCCGCCTCCCGGCTCACCGAGCGGGGCGCGACCCGCGCGGACGACAAGATGTCCGAGGCCGCGATGGAAGACCGCAAGCGCGAGGGGTACTTCTAACCATGACCACACCCATCCTGTCGGCTCTCTCGGCCGAACAGCTGTCGGCCACCACTCTGCTCCGGTTCGCCACCGCCGGGTCGGTCGACGACGGCAAGTCCACCCTCGTGGGACGTCTGCTGCACGACTCCAAGTCGATCCTCACCGACCAGCTGGAGGCCGTCGAGCAGGTGTCGCTGAGCCGCGGCCAGGAGACGCCGGACCTGGCGCTGCTGACCGACGGGCTGCGGGCCGAGCGCGAGCAGGGCATCACCATCGATGTCGCCTACCGCTACTTCGCCACCACCCGCCGCCGGTTCATCCTCGCCGACACCCCGGGCCATGTGCAGTACACCCGCAACATGGTGACCGGCGCCTCCACCGCCGAGCTGGCCGTGGTCCTGGTCGACGCCCGCAACGGGGTCGTCGAGCAGACCCGCCGCCACGCCGCCGTCGCCGCGCTGCTGCGCGTCCCGCACGTCGTGCTGGCCGTCAACAAGATGGACCTGGTGGAGTACGCGGAGCCCGTGTTCGCCGCGATAGCCGAGGATTTCACCGCGTACGCCGCCTCGCTCGGGGTCCCGGAGATCACCGCGATCCCGATCTCGGCGCTGGCCGGGGACAACGTGGTGGAGCCGTCCGCGCACATGGACTGGTACGGCGGGCCGACCGTCCTGGAGCACCTGGAGACGGTGCCGGTCAGCCATGACCTCACCGCCTGCCACGCGCGCTTCCCCGTGCAGTACGTGATCCGCCCGCAGACCGCCGAGCACCCCGACTACCGGGGGTACGCCGGTCAGATCGCCGCCGGGGTCTTCCGGGTCGGCGAGGCCGTCTCCGTACTCCCCTCGGGGCGCACCACCACGATCACGGGCATCGACACGCTCGGCGAGAGCGTCGACATCGCCTGGGCGCCGCAGTCGGTGACGCTCCGGCTGGCCGACGACATCGACATCTCGCGCGGCGACCTGATCGCCCCGCTCGACGACGCGCCGCCGGTCACGAGGGACGTCGAGGCGACCGTCTGCCACGTGGCGGACCAGCCGCTCTCCGTGGGCCAGCGGGTGCTGCTGAAGCACACCACCCGTACGGTCAAGGCGATCGTCAAGGACATCCCGTCGCGGCTGACCCTGGACGACCTCTCCCAGCACCCGGCCCCCGGACAGCTGGTCGCCAACGACATCGGCCGGGTCGTCGTGCGGACCGCCGAGCCGCTCGCGCTCGACGCGTACGCCGACTCCCGGCGTACCGGATCGTTCCTGCTGATCGACCCCGCGGACGGAACGACGCTCAGCGCCGGCATGGCGGGGGCCGCGTTCGCCACGGCCCCCGAACCGGTCGTGACGGACGACGACGCCGAATGGGACTTCTGATGGCCGACGACTTCTTCTCCACCTTCGCGAAGGAGGGCGGCCGTGTGGGCAGCGGCGCCCTCGGCAGCGGCCAGGGAGGCGTGGGGCGATGTGCGTGATGACGTACGCGCACCGCTCGCGCGCCCTGAACCCCCCGCACCCGTACCGCCGAAGACCTGCCGATCTCCCGGCCGCGCCCCCCTGACCAACAGCGGGACGCGAGCACCGGGCCAACCAGAGGAAAGCCTCCCGTGCCTGCCGCCCGTTCCGCCGTTCGCCGCACCCTGGCCGCCGTCGCGGCCCTGCCGCTGCTCGCCCTGGCCGCCACAGCCTGCGGTTACGGCTCCCAAGCCGAGGACGACGACGCGAAGAAGGCGAACGTCTCCGCCGGAGGGCAGAAGCTCTCCGCGGACACCGTGAAGATCGGCTACTTCCCGAACCTCACTCACGTCACGGCCCTGGTAGGTATCCAGGAGGGCACCATCCAGAAGGAGCTCGGCGGTACCAAGGTCGAGTCCACGACCTTCAACGCCGGTCCCTCCGAGATCGAGGCGCTGAACGCGGGTTCGATCGACATCGGCTTCATCGGCCCCTCCCCTGCCATCAACGCCTACGTCAGATCCCAGGGCAAGGGCCTGCGGATCGTGGCCGGCTCGGCCTCCGGCGGGGTGAGGCTGGTCGTCAACCCGAAGAAGATCAGGACCCTGGACGACCTCAGGGGCAAGCGGATCGCGACCCCGCAGATCGGCAACACCCAGGACGTGGCCTTCCTCAACTGGATCTCCGAGAGGGGCTGGAAGGTCGACCCGCAGAGCGGCAAGGGCGACGTCTCCGTGGTCCGCTCGGACAACAAGGTGACACCCGCCGCTTACAAGTCCGGTTCGCTGGACGGCGCGTGGGTCCCCGAGCCGACCGCCTCGAAGCTGGTCTCCGAGGGTGCGAAGGTGCTCCTGGACGAGACGGACCTGTGGCCGGACAAGAAGTTCGTGATCACGCACATCGTCGTGTCGCAGAAGTTCCTCGACGCGCACCCCGACGTCGTCGAGGCCGTGGTCAAGGGTTCGGTGTCCACCAACAAGTGGATCAACGCCAACCCACAGGAGGCCAAGGCGTCCGCCAACAAGGCTCTGGAGAAGCTGAGCGGCAAGCCGCTGCCGAAGGAGGTCCTCGACCCGGCGTGGGAATCCATCGAGATCACCGACGACCCGCTGGCCACCACGCTGAGGGCGCAGGCGGGCCACTCGGTGAAGGCCGGTCTGCTGGAGGAGCCGGAGCTCGACGGCATCTACGACCTGGGCCCGCTGAACAAGATCCTCAAGGCTGAGGGTCAGACCGAGGTCTCCGACGCCGGTCTCGGCGTCAAGTAGCCCTACCACCCGACCATCAGCACCGGGACCCATCGGATTCCCAGGATTCCCAGGAGGTGACGACCATGGCGACCACCACCCTCACCAAGGCCGAGGACCGTACGGCGGTCGAGCACGCCGCCCGACTCGCGCACGTCTCGAAGTCCTTCGCCGGACCCACGGGGCAGCAGCTCGTCCTGGACGACATCACCCTCGATGTCGCTCCGGGTGAGTTCGTCACCCTCCTGGGAGCCTCCGGGTGCGGAAAGTCGACGCTGCTGAACCTGGTGGCCGGACTCGACCGCCCGTCCGCGGGGTCCATCGAGACGCCCGGCGGGCGGCCGGCCCTGATGTTCCAGGAGCACGCCCTCTTCCCGTGGCTGACCGCGGGCAAGAACATCGAACTGGCCCTGCGGCTGCGCGGGGTCCCCAAGCCGGAGCGCCGCACCGAGGCCGAGCGGCTGCTCGAACTCGTCCGTCTCGGCGGCGCGTACGGCAAGCGGGTGCACGAGCTGTCCGGCGGTATGCGGCAGCGGGTCGCGATGGCCCGCGCGCTGGCCCAGGACTGCCAACTGCTGCTGATGGACGAGCCGTTCGCGGCGCTGGACGCCATCACCCGCGATGTGCTGCACGACGAGCTGACCCGGATCTGGCATGAGACGAACGCCTCGGTCCTCTTCGTCACGCACAACGTGCGCGAGGCCGTGCGGCTCGCGCAGCGTGTCGTGCTGCTCTCGTCCCGGCCGGGCCGCATCGCCCGCGAGTGGACGGTCGACATCGAGCAGCCGCGCCGCATCGAGGACACCGCCGTGGCGGAGCTGTCCGTCGAGATCACCGAAGAACTGCGTGGGGAGATCCGCCGACATGGCCAGCACTGACATCACGTCCGACCGGAAGCGGCCGGGCGGGACGGCCGGACCCGTCGACGCGAAGCCCGACGATCTGGCAGGCCTGGAGGCCGGTCTCGACGCCCTGGACGCGGTGCAGATCCGCCGCACGCCGGTGCGTGAGGTCCTGCAGAGCAAGGTGCTGCCACCCGTGGTGGCGGTGGCGCTGGTCCTGATCGTCTGGGAGCTGCTGGTCCGCGCCCAGGTCACCGAGGTCTACAAGCTGCCGCCGCCGTCCGCTGTGTGGGACAGCGCCACGGACATGTGGCTCAAGGGCACGCTCCTGGAGGTCGTCTGGACCAGCGTCTCGCGCGGTCTGCTCGGCTTCCTCCTCGCGGTGGCCATCGGTACGCCGCTGGGGCTGCTGGTCGCCCGGGTGAGGCTGATCCGGGCGGCGATCGGGCCGATCCTGTCCGGGCTCCAGTCGCTGCCGTCGGTCGCGTGGGTGGCCCCGGCGGTCATCTGGCTCGGGCTGAACGACAGCATGATGTACGCGGTGATCCTGCTGGGCGCGGTGCCCTCGATCGCCAACGGGCTGGTCTCGGGCGTCGACCAGGTGCCGCCGCTGTTCCTGCGGGCGGGCCGCACGCTGGGGGCGACCGGCATCCGCGGGACCTGGCACATCGTGCTGCCGGCCGCGCTGCCCGGCTATCTGGCGGGGCTCAAGCAGGGCTGGGCGTTCTCCTGGCGCTCGCTGATGGCCGCCGAGATCATCGCCTCCTCCCCCGAACTGGGACTGGGACTCGGGCAGTTGCTGGAGAACGGCCGCAGCAACTTCGACATGCCCGGGGTCTTCCTCTCGATCCTGCTCATCCTGTTCGTCGGCATCGCGATCGACCTGCTGATCTTCAGTCCGCTGGAGCGGTGGGTGCTGCGCAGCCGAGGCCTCCTCGTCAAGAACTGAGTCACGCCATGTCCCACCCCGTCCTCCTCGTCATCGCCCACGGCAGCCGCGACCCGCGGCACGCCGCGACCGTGGACGCCCTCACCCAGCGGGTGCGGGCGCAGCGGCCGGGGCTGCGCGTGGAGACGGCGTTCCTGGAGTTCAACGCCCCTTCCGTGCCCCGGGTGCTGGAGCGCCTGACCGCGGAGGGGGCGGACGAGGTCGTCGCGCTGCCGCTCCTGCTGACCCGGGCGTTCCACGCCAAGACCGACATCCCCTCGGTGCTGCGCGAGGCCCGCGCCCGGCTGCCGAGGCTGCACATCCGGCAGGCCGAGGTCCTCGGCCCGTCCCCGCTGCTCGACGCCACCCTGGGGCGGCGGCTGCGGGAGGCCGGGGTCCGCCCCGGCGACATCCCCCGGACCGGCCTCGTCCTGGCCTCGGCGGGATCCTCAGACCCGGAGGCGATCGCAGTGATCGCTGAAATCGCGCGGGAGCTGCGGCACACCGGTTGGTGCGCCGTGCGGCCTGCGTTCGCCTCCGCATCTCTTCCCCGCACCGAGGACGCGGTACGGGCCCTGCGGGCCGAGGGCGTGGAGCGGGTGGCGGTGGCGCCCTACGTCATCGCCCCCGGCCGGCTCCCGGACCGCATCGCGGCGGGCGCCGGGGCGGCCGGTGCGGACGTGCTGGCCGATGTCCTGGGCCCGGCGCCGGAGTTGGCGCGACTGCTGCTGGACCGGTACGACGAGGCGCGGGTGCTGGTGGGGGCATCGCTGTCGGCGTGAGGGGCCTTGCGGCTCACTCGAAAGGACAGGCCGCCCGAGCGGGCCCACTTGAGCTCGAAGAAGCCCTGGTGGTTGGCGAGGCCCCAAAAACCGTCGAAGAGTTCGGCCGCCTCCTCGCCGCGCGGGATCGCGTTCAGGACCGGGCCCGACCAGGCCGTGCCGTCGACGTGGATCGTCGTTCGCCGGGACCCCCGGTCGGGGGTACGGCTCGACGGCGGGTCCCACGGCACAGGAGGCAGGGGCCGTGGGACCGGACGGGTCAGGCCGTGCCGGTGCGGCGGCTCTTGAGGAACCACCACAGACCGCCACCGGCCAGAGCCAGTACGGCGACGGCGATGCCGATCGGCACGGCGGGCGACGAGCCGTCCTCCTCCGCCGTGGCCGTCGCCCGGTCCGACGCCGTCGGCTTCGCGTCCGCGGGCCCGGGGGCGGGCGGGGCTGACGGCGAGGGGGTCGCGGAGGTGGGGCTCGCGCTCGGGACGGGGGCGACCGGCTCGGCGCCGGGGGCGGCCTCCTGGAGCTCCAGCACGGGCGCGGAGTGTCCGTGCCCGCCGCCGCTGGACTCCTCCACTTCGATCCAGCGGTCGACGCGCCCGTCGTCGTACGTCTGGAGCGTCTTGAACACCAGCGACTTCGCGTCCGGCAGCTGCCGGACGACGACGGAGTACGTGACGTCCTTGCCGACCGCCACGGCGGGGCCCGACACGGTGAAGCCCTTCTCGGTCGCGGCGAGCTTCCAGCCGGTGGGGCCCTTTCCGTAGGTGACGTCGGCGGGAGTGATCCCCTCGGGGAGGAACACCTCCAGCTTGGTGATGCCCGCGGAGTCGGACTCGGTCGCCGCGTCGAAGTTCAGCGTGACGTTCTCGGCGAGCGCTCGGGCGCCCTCGGAGGCGACCTCCACGTGGGCGGAGGCCGGGGTGGCGAGAGCGAGGGTGGCGGCTATCGCGGCAGCGGCGACGCCGGCCCACCGGCGGGCGGTTCGCACGCGTACAGAGGTTGACACAGAGATCTCCCGGGTGATGTGACGGTGTGCGGGCACGCGGAAGCGCGCCCCGGGCGAGCGGCGCGGACCAGCGCGTCGCGGGAGGCCCCCGGCGTACCACCGTGTGGTACAGCGCTGTGCGGTTGTACGGGGATGGCGGGGACCATGCCCGCATCGGCCCGGTCCGGGGCCGCCGCCCCGGGAACGGACCCGCCGGGGCGGGCCCGACCAGCCACCGGTCCAGCGTGTGGTCCAGACGCCGGGCCACCGTCCGGCAGGAGGCGTCCGCGCGCTGCATGCACCAGCCCACCAGCAGCGCGGCGACCGTGTGTGCGGCCGTCATCACCACCGCGGGACGGTGGTCCGCGTGCCAGGCATGGTGGACGTCCAGTGCGGTGCCGTGCCGGTGCGTCGCGGCGGCCGTGCCGCTGTGTACGGCCACGAAGAGCTGGTGCAGTGCGGCCTGTCCCGCGCCGGTCGCCGCGAGCACCACGGGCAGAGCCCCGCACCGTCGCACGACGGGCAGGGCGAGGAGGAACAGCATCCCGGCCGCGAGCGGCACGGACCATCCCGGCACCGCCTGCCCGGAGGACAGGTGATGTGCGCGGAGCGCGAGGGCCGTGCTGGTCGCCGCGAAGACCAGGGCCCGGGCAGCGTCGACCGCCGCTCCGGCCCCGGAATCCCGGGCGGGGCGGTCGTCGCGTGTCTCTGCGGCCCTCGGCATGGCTGCCCCATCATGAGGCACGGCGGGCCCGGTCCGTCAGCCCGTCGCGGAAGTCGGTGAGCCTCCCGAACTCGCCCCCGGCCGATCCCGGGAGCGGCTCAGGCCTCCGCGAACGGGTCGTCGACGAAGGGGGTCGCCTGGTGGAAGTAGAGCCGCCACCCCGCCCCGGTCAGCCGCCACAGGGAGCTGCGGTGCGAGCGCAGCCCTTTGGACTCCGTGTCGAAGGTGAGGTGGACCAGATCCGGGCCGAGTTGCGTGCCCCGCATCCGGGAGGCGGTCAGCGGACCGGGGCGCGGGGCGTCGTCGGCGGTGAGCGCCTCGATGATCGACTCCCGGTCCCAGAGCCGTCCACTGGTGCCGATCTCCCGGAACTCGGGGTGCAGCAGGACGGCGAGGAGATCCGCGGAAGCGCGTACCACCGGGTCCAGCAGGCGGAGTTCGCCTTCGATGGCTGCGGCCACGGCGGGCGACGGCTCAGACACGTGTCATCTCCACAAGTTTGGCCACCGTGTTCCAGTTGCGGGTGGTGGCGGTGAGGCCCTCCGTCTGCCGGGGGCGCGCCAGCGCTTCGGCCAGCTTGGAGCGGCCGAGCCCGTCGGGGGCGTACAGGTAGAGGCAGCGGTCACCGAGCTGGAAGGCCTCCGGCAGGTAGGCCTGTGCGTCGACTCCGGCGAAGCGTCCGCTCTCCACGGGCCGGTCGAAGTAGGTGACGTGGAGCTGCTTGCCCTCCAGCTCGGCGGCGGGGAAGGGGCAGGCGTCGGCGACGGCGGCGAGATAGGAGCCGCTGCGGACGACGCAGCCGACGGGGAAGCCGAACCGCTGGTGCAGGGCCTGCTCCAGGGCATGAGCGAGCGCGCTCTCGTCCTCGTCCTCGCTGCGGAAGACGGCGTTGCCGCTCTGCAGGTGGGTGGCGATGTCGGTGTGCCCCAGTTCCCCGAGCACGGTGCGCAGTTCCGGCATCGGGACCCTCTTGTGGCCGCCCACGTTGATCCCGCGCAGCAACGCCGCGTACTTCGTCGTCATGGCCCCACACACTAGATGATCGATTCCAAGGGATAGCTGCGCGGATGCAGGTTCCCGCTTCTGGTGGCGGACGCCCCATTGGGGTGGCGCCGCGATGGCAGATACGCCACCGAAGCGGGATGCGAGGCGGTTGCCCTCAGCAGTGCAGCGTGAACGAGGCTTCCCCGTGGGATCGGCCGTTGACCTGGAGCTGAACCAGATGGACACCCGGGTGGTAGCGCCGCGTGCTGATCGGCTTGAAGGAGTGTCTGCGTGTCGCGCGCCACGTCTCGCCGGGAGCCAGGGACCGCGTGGTGAGTTTGAAGACCTTGGGAGTTCGGGTCCCGTTGGCCTTCATGTGGAGGACGACGTAGTCGATGACGAGGTGGGCGATCTGATCGTGAGTGTTGGTCACCGAGTAGTCGAACAGCAGGTGGTCGCCGACCCGGATTTCTGAGGCGTGGACGTGCGGGCCCTCGACGGCGACGGGACTGTCCGGGGAGTAGCCGAGCAGCGTAAGGGCGCCGGCGTGGCCGGACTTGATCAGGGTGCGCAGGCCGTGCCGTACCAACCGGGTCGTCGTCGGTGCCGGGTCGCTCAGCCAGCGCGCCGCGATACCAGTGGCGATGTCGGGGTGGTCACGGCTGATGTCGTTGAGGTGGTTGGCCACTGATCTGCGGACGTACTCGGAGTCATCCCGGTACAGCGCGTCGAGCAGGGGCAGTGCGGGTGTCGGATCCGCGATCAGTTCCGGAAGCTGGGGCGCCCAGGGCAGTCTTGGCCGCGTGCCCTCACTGGCCAGTCGGCGGACGTGGAGGTCGGGATGCGCGGTCCACGGCGTCATGACGTGGAGCGCGCGTTCCAGGTCGGCACGGAGGAAGGGCCGGACGGCGATCTCCGCGGTCAGGCGCGGGGTGAGTTCTGCCAGCAGGGCGAGCGCCGGTTCGAAGGCGTCCCGGCCCCGTACGGCGACGGCCTCGGTGACAGGGAAGATCATCCATCCGGTGAAATCGCTGTCCTGCAGTGCGGTGCGCAATACGTTCGCGAAGGCCGGGTAGTCCGCCGGAAGATCAGCCAAAACGGCATTTCTGATCAGGGCGACACGCTCGGTGAAGCTCAGCCCGTCCAGGACGGCGCCGCACCCCCGGGTCTCCTGCGCCGTGATCCCGTCACCGGCTCGCGTAAGGCATCGGGCGAGGTCGGCGACGGTGTCCGCGCTGAGTAGTTCGTCTGCCGAGGGCACAGCGTCATTCTCCTTGATCTCGGGGGCTATGCGGTGTGCAGTACCTGAGCGTGCCGCATCTCGTGCACTGTGCCGATTCGGCTGAAGAAGCCCTGTGCCCGGGGGTCGGTCGGCATTTCCTTGGCCGCGCGCTCGGCGACGGCGGCGGACGACCAGATGATGAAGTCCAGGACGGTGCCGTCGTCGAACTGGGCGAGGTGGGCGCCCTGAAAGCCGTCGCCGTAGAGCTCCTTGAGTAGTTCCACGAGCTGCTCTCGGTGGGCGGTGAGGGCGGCAGGGTCGTCGGTGTCGAACCTGACGTACTCGATGGTTGCACTCATGGCATCACCCTTCGTCGACCACGCGACTCACGGACTTGGCGGATCAAACCCGTGAGCTGAAGTTATCACGGGTTCGCTGACCTGAATCCAGTAGATTGAGGGACATGACCATCCGGGACCTGCAGGAAATGCCGTGGATCGGCGAGGACCCGGTCCTCGACCTGGCCAACACCGTCGTCGTCGGCGCAGGCCCGGGGCGCGGCGACGTCGACTTCCTCGCCGATCGGGAACTCACCAGGCGATGGCGCGCCCGCGCCGCCGACCGCAGATTGGCCGCCCTCTCCTTGGAGGAGCTGGAGCGGCTGCGTGAGTTGGTCCGCGACGCGCTGGACGCGACAGCCGGACAGCGGCCGCTCACCGACAGCCTGCGGACCCGCCTGAACGAACTCGCCTCGTCCGCCCCCGTCGTCTTCCGGATGACCGGCGACGGCCTGCTCGCACAGCAGGAGCAGGGTGGCGGCGCCGACGCCGTCGTCGCTCGCGAGACGCTCGTCCTGGCCGCGGGTCCAGACCGTCAGCGGGTGCGGCGCTGCCACGCCCCCAGCTGCGGCATGTTCTTCCTGGCCAGGCGCCGTGACCAGGCATGGTGTTCCCTCGGCTGCGGCAACCGGGCGAGGTCCACCCGGCGCCAGCCACGAGAAACGGGAACCCACAGCTGATGAGACAAGGGAACCCAAAGACAGGTTGTGACACCAGACTCGGACTCCCTCGCGACCGCACTCTATGTGAAGACCGACGACCTGCTGAAGGCGTCCCCGCATCTCGCGCCATGGCGGCCAGCCGTGGGGATCACCCCGCGGCTCACCGACGCCGAGCTGGTCACGCTGGCGATGACGCAGGCCATGCCCGGCTTCACCTCAGAGGCCAGGTGGCTCCGGCATGCCCGCGCCCACCTGCGGCATCTCTTCCCGTACCTGCCCAAGCAGCCCGGCTACAACAAGCGTCTACGCAAGGCCGCCGGACTGCTTCAGCGGGTCACCCGGCTGCTGGCCACCGATAGCTCGGCATGGAGCGACGACGTGTGGATCGTGGACTCCACGCCGGTGGAGTGTGGCCGTTCACGCGAGACCGTCAAACGCTCCGACCTGGCCGGATGGGCCGAGTACGGGTACTGCGCCAGTCACAGCCGCTTCTTCTGGGTCCTGCGGCTGCACCTGGTGTGCACCCTCCAGGGCCTGCCCGTCGCCTTCGCCCTGACCGGGGCCAAGGCCGACGAGCGCGAGACCCTGCTGGACCTGCTCGCAAGGGCGAGCCGGAGCGGCCCGGCGCACCCATGTTCAAGCCATTGCGGCAGGTCATCGAGTCGGTCAACGAGACCTTCAAGGGCCAACTCGACCTCGAACAGCACCGAGGGCGCACACCCGGCGGCGTCGTCGCCCGCGTCATGCAGCGAATCCTCGCGCTGACCGCCGCGATCTGGCACAACGACCACACTGGGCAGCCCGTCCTACGCTCGCTCACCGCCTATGACCACTGACCCCTTGGAATCGATCATCTAGAACGATCCTTCCTCCGGCGCGCAGCCGCCGCGCCCGGTGGGGGAGGGCGCGGCGGCTGCTGTGCGCGAGTGGTGCCGGACGGGGGCGGTGGGGCGCCTCCGTCCGGCAGCGGGTCCTACTCGACGATCTTGAGGAGCTTGTTCGCCGTGCCCTCAGTCGCGTTGGAGATGGCGTCCGGGGTGGCTCCCTCGGTCAGCGCCGTGGCGACCGCCTCCGGGGAGGCGTCCGGGTTCCCCGCCAGGTAGACCGCGGCCGCGCCGACGACGTGCGGGGTGGCCATGGACGTACCGGAGATGGTGTTGGTGCCGGTGTCGCTGTCGTTCCAGGTCGACGTGATGTCCGAGCCCGGGGCGTAGATGTCCACGACGGGGCCGAAGTTGGAGAACGAGGACTGCTCGTCACCCTCCGTGGACGAGGCTACGGTGATCGCCTCGGGAACGCGGGAGGGCGAGCCCTGGCCGGCGTCGCTGGACTCGTTGCCGGCAGCCACACCGAAGGTGATACCGGCGGCGATGGCCTTCTGGACGGCCTCGTCGAGAGCCGGGTCGGCGCCGCCGCCGAGGCTCATGTTGGCGACGGACGGGCCGGACGCGTTGGCGGCGACCCAGTCGATGCCGGCGATGACCTGCTCGGTGGTACCCGAGCCGTTGTCGTCCAGGACACGGACGGCGACGATCTTCGCCTTCTTGGCGACGCCGTGCGCGGCCCCGGCGATGGTGCCCGCCACGTGGGTGCCGTGCCCGTTGCCGTCGTCGGCGTCGTCGTCGTTGTCCACGGCGTCGAAGCCCGAGGTGGCGCGGCCCTCGAAGTCCTCGTGGGTGACGCGGACACCGGTGTCGATGACGTACGCGGTGACACCCTCACCGGCGGTGTCGGGGTAGGTGTACGCGTTGTCGCCCGCGGTCTCGGTCTGATCGACGCGGTCCAGACCCCACGACGGGGGGTTCTCCTGGGTGGCGTTGATGCTGAACTTCTTATTCTGCACCACCTTGGCGACGGACGGGTCGGCGGCGAGGCGCTTGGCCTCGGTCTCCGAAAGCCCGCTGGCGGAGAAGCCGTTGATGCTGGAGGAGTAGTTCCGCTGGAGCTTGCCGCCGTACTCCTTGGCGAGCTTCGACTTGTCCGCCTTCTCGCCCAGCATGACGATGTAGCTGCCGGAGACGGCGCTCTCGGCGTCCGCGCCGTAGACCGTGCCCATGGGGGCCGGCGAGGCTCCGGCGAACGAGGTTCCGAACAGGGTGACTCCGGCTGCGGCTGCCACGGCAGTGATCGCGGCGGTCAGCTTGGTCCGGCGGGTGGTGGTGCGCTGGCGCTTGGCCATGAAGAGGGGTCTCCTCGTCAATCTCTGTGGGGGGATTGACCTCCGGCCGGAAGATCTCCGGGGGTTGGCTCGAAACCCTGACCGATTGACGAGCACAGATCAAGACCCCCTTGCAGCTGTGACTTACTCAACAAGGTTTCGTAATAGGAAATCGGCCATGGCGGGTCACAACGGGCGGCGGTCGTCAACACGCAAGCGACAAAGCCGGATCGACGCCTCGCGAAGGCGCTCACTCACCGATGAATCACCAGCTCAGGGACGTGGCCGAGTCCGTTTCGCCACTGCGGACCGCACCCGCGCGGCCGGAAGGGACGTCGTGAGGCGCACACGGGTACGCGTGAAGACCTGTGAACGTGCGTGAAGAAGTACGCGAGAGGGGTGAAGTCCCCTGCCGGAGATGTGGAGCCACCCGGGGGATGCGTGCAGATGCAACGATCACCGGCATCGCACATACCGACGCCCCACCCCGCACCACCGTGTCGCACGGCGGGCAGGACGGGGCGCACAACGTCCGGATATCAGTGCGGCCGATCCGCTCAGAGCGACAGTTCGGCCTCGATCAGATCGGCCGCGCGGGGCGTGCCGCCCTCCTTCGCCATCCGCTCCCGCAGCCGGGCGGACCGCTCCGCCACCTCCGGGTCGTTGGTCAGGGCGAACACGGCTTCGCGCAGCGTCGCCGCGTCGGCCTCCGCCATCGGGACATGCCGGGCCACCCCGAGCGCCTGGAGCACGTCGGCGTTGCCGAACTGGTCGACGGCCTGCGGCACGGCCACCATCGGCGTCCCCGTGGCGAGCCCTTCCTGGCTGCCGCCCGCACCGGCGTGGGTGATGAACGCGTCGGCCTGCTTCAGCACCGCCAACTGCGGCACCCACGCGTGCACTTCCACATTCGCCGGTACGTCTCCGAGCTCGGCCGGGTCGACATGCGCGCCGATCTGGAGCACCACGTGCCAGTCGGGCAGGTCACCGAAGGCCGCGACGCACTCCCGGTAGAAGGCGGGCTGCTTGGTGAACGAGGAGCCGAGCGAGACCAGGAGCACCTTCCCGGCCCCGGCCGGCCGCTCCCACTCCCCCTGGTCGGCCCGGTCGCCCTGGCAGGCGCCGACGAAGGTGTACATCGCGCGGTCCACCCGGTCCGCGTTGGGCTGGAGCGCCTCGGGGATCAGGACGAGGCCGCGGCGCGGACGGGCCACGAAGTCGTCGCTGGAGACATGACCGAGGCCGTTGTCGGCGAGCCAGCCCTCGAAGCGGGCGTAGTACGCCTTGCCGCGCTCGGTCTGCTTCAGCTCGGCGGTCATGGGCTCGCCGACCTCCTCCTCGTACCCCTCCCAGGGCACCAGGTTGGGCCAGAGGGAGACGGCGGGGACGCCCCAGCGATGGGCGAGGACGCGGGCGGGGTAGGAGGTGATGTCGTGCAGGACGAGGTCGGGCTCGTCGCCCTCGAAGGCGGCGGTCAGCTGCGGGAGGGCCTGGACGGCGTCGGCGAGGAAGGGTTCGAGGTTGTCGATCAACTCGGTGCCCCAGGCCTCGGGGTCGTCGTCCGTCGGCAGGGTCGAGGTGTAGATCACCGGCTCGGCTCCGGTGGCCGCGACCTTGTCTGCGAACGAGGCGGGGATGGCGTAGCTGACACGGTGCCCACGGCTGACGAGCTCGCGGATCACTTCGAGGCTCGGGTTCACATGTCCGTGGGCGGCGATGGAGAACATGGCGATGTGGGCACGCGGGGATTCCGTCATGCCTCCCACCATAAACGAGACGATACGTCTCGTCTGAATATTTCCGATGTCCTCCTCAGCGCTGGTAGCGGGCCAGGACCCGGTTGCCGTCGACGACCAGCCGTTTCCGCAGCTCACCGGCGCCGATCGCGCCGCTGTAGTACTCCTGGAGCGCGGGGGTCGCCACCTTGTCCTTCCACTCGGGGTAGCCCCGTACGGTCTGCGCGGGCGCCGGGCACAGATGCCCGGCGAGCGCGCTCCCGGTGGCCCAACCGTTCTCTTCGGTGTGCAGGGAGGGGTGGGCGAGGGCGGTCGTGCCGGTGGGGAGCATCCAGTCGCCCCGGGCCAGGCGCACCATGTTCGGCGGCCGCAGCAGGAAGTCGATGAAGGCGACGGCCTCCTCCTTGTGCGGGCTGTCCTCGGCGACGGAGAGAGTCTGCGGGCTCACACCTTGAGCCAGTCCCCCGCTGCCCGCCGGGCGGGCAGGACCGTCCACGCGAAGCCTTCGGGGGCCTGCTCGACGACCTGCTGGCGGTAGGCGAAGCCGAGCGGGAGCATGGCGTACCGGCCGCCGAAGAAGCCGGACAGGGCGTCCGATCCGCCCATGCCCAGCGCCGTACGGGCCGCGCTGCGGTCGGTGTTGACCTGGTCGTGGATAATGCCGGTCACCACCCGGTCGCGGGCGCGCTTTATCCCGTCCTGGCTGTTCTGGCGGCCCCGGTGCTCGTGCTGACGGGCCGTCGGTTCGTCAAGGTGGCCTGCGCGGATGCGAAAATCGCACCCATGGACGAGATGCGTGCGCGTGAGGTGCTGACGGCCGCCGGTTTTTCGGGCGCGGCGGAGCTGCTGGCGCTGGGCGAGAACGCGGTCTTCGCGGCCGACGGTCTGGTGGTGAAGGTCGGACGGGACGCCACCGGCCACCCGGAGTTGGCGGCCAGGGCCGAGCGGGAGGTGGCCGTCGCTGAGTGGCTCGCCGCGTCGGGCGTTCCGGCCGTGCGGGCCGCCGAGCACCGGGTACGTCTGGTGGAGGGCCACCCGGTGACGCTGTGGCACCGCCTGCCCGACCCCGTACGCCCCGCTGAGCCGCGCGACCTGGCGCCTCTGCTCTCCCGGGTGCACGCGCTCCCGGCCCCGGCGGACTTCACGCTTCCGCGCCGTGAGCTGCTCGGCGGGGTGGAGCGCTGGCTGACCCTGGCGGGCGACACGATCGACCCGGCCGACGCCGACTACCTCCGCGCCCGCCGCGACGGCTTCGCGGCCGCGGCCGCCGCCCTCACCCCGCACCTGTCCCCGGGCCCGATCCACGGCGACGCGCTCCCCCGCAACGTCCATGTCGGCCCCGAGGGCCCGGTCCTGGTCGACCTGGAGACCTTCGCCACGGACCTGCGGGAACACGACCTGGTCGTCCTCGCCCTCTCCCGCGACCGCTACGGGCTCGCCCCCGCGGCCTACGACGCGTTCACGACCGCGTACGGCTGGGACGTGCGGGAGTGGGAGGGCTGCGCGGTCCTGCGCGGCGCCCGCGAGACGGCCAGCTGCGCCTGGGTCGCCCAGCACGCCCCCGCCAACCCGAAGGCGCTCACCGAATTCCGCCGCAGGGTGGCATCGCTACGCGAGGGGGACGCGGAGGTTCGCTGGTACCCCTTCTGAACGGGCGCGGGGGTGCAGTTCCGGTGCCCGATGATCTGTACGTACGATGCGCCCTGGCCGTGAGGTCGAACAGGTGAGATTGCAAAGGGGGTTGGTTATGGGAACCGGAGAAGGCGGCGAGCAGAAGCTCGCAACCTCGGCGAGCGACAAGAAGCGCGCGACGAAGTACATAAGAGAGCACCTGATGCCCGATACCCAGGCCGCCGGCCGCATAGCTGTCGGCGGTGGCTCGGTGCGGACTCCGTTCCTCGCCGCGTCGGCGACTCCCCCGAGCCCTCTGGTGAAGCAGGACACCGGACTGAAAGGGCTCCCCGTCTGGGCCTCGGCCCAGGGCGTCTCCGACGCGCTGGGCGCCTGGCAGGCGCAGGTGAACCGGCTGATGGGACGGTTGCAGCAAGAGCTGAACGGACTGGAGGGCGCGAAGACCATCTTCCAGAACCAGGACCTCGCCACCGGCGCTCAGGTCAACTCCATAAGGCTCCCCAGCAGCCTCGACGAGATGTGACGGGCACCGCCATGACGCTGAATTATCAGGACGTGGTGACGGCTGATCTGTCTTCCTTCACGGACGTGGCTGCGGCGTGGGAGAAGATGGGCGAGCGCTTCGGTGAGTTGAAGACCAATTACGCGCAGAACGTGCAAGGCGTGCTGGCCAACGGGAGCTGGCAGGGCCAGGCATTCGGTGCCCAGCAGAACAGTGCTGCGGCCATCGCTTTCGAGTTCCAAGCTGCGAAGACCGAGGCGCTGGCCATCGCCAGCCTCCTCACGGATGCGCAGACCGAGCTGACCCGTCTGCAGAAAGCGGTCAAGAATCTGGTCGCCGACGCCGAGAAGAAGGAATACAAGGTCGACAGCTTCGGCAAGGCGACTTACGTCGGGTACGACAACCTCTCCCCGCAGGAGCGGTACGTCTTCCAGCACGACCCCGACCACACCCGTCTGCTGGCCGACGCCCGGGAGAAGGCGCAGGGCTGGACCGATCAGATAGCCAAGGCGGTCAAGGCCGTCGACGACGCCGACCAGAGCGTGAAGCGGGCGCTGTCCCGCGCTACGAGCGATGCCTCGATCGACGGTATCGGCATCGGCGGGTTCAACACCCAGGCCGAGGGCGATCTCGCGAAGGCCGGTAAGCCGGACCCCAAGCCCGGCAAGAAGGACGGATGGGTCGCCGAGACCGACTCCGAGGCCTCGGGACCAGCAGTCGGGACGGACGCCAGCGGTCCGAACATCGGGAAGGGGAAGCTGGCCGAAGCCGAGGCACACGCCGACCTCGGCCGCGCCAAAGCGGAGGGCACGCTCACCAACGCTCCGATGGAGCTGGCCGGTGAAGCCGAAGCCTATGCGGGCGCCAAGGCATCGGCGGCCGCCGGCGTCACGAACGAGGGCGCTCAGGCCGAGGCCAAAGCCTTCGCGGGCGGCGAGGCTTCGGCCAGCGGCACCGCCGACGCTGGCCCCGTCGGCGTGTACGGCCGGGCTGAGGCCATGGCGGGGGTGGAGGCCGGGGTCAACGCGCAAGCAGGTGTGGACGGCGTAGCTCTGGGCGCCGAGGCATTCGCCGGCGCCAAGGCCGCCGTCGGTGCGGGCGCGGACACCGGTGGAATCGGCGTGGGTGTCACAGCCGAGGGCTGGGCCGGTCCTGGCGCCGAGGCGAGTCTCAACGCCAGCAAGGATGCCAACGACGTTTGGCACTTCGGCCCGAAGGTGGGCATTTCCCCGGGCCTCGGTGGCGCCGTGGGGTTCGAGTTCACCGTCGACCCGGGGAAGGTCGTCAATACCGTGGGCGACGCGGCGAGCTGGGTAGGAGACGGGCTCGGCAGCCTGTTCTGACGCACGCCACAGCGGACCCGCTGCCCTGAGCACACCAATACCGTAAGGAGAGACCGGAATGACCACCACTCTGCCTGTACCGATCGCGTTCGAACTACCGGACGGCTGGCGCGCCACGCCGCCGGACGGGGTAGGCGCGACAGGCGCGGCGTTCGTCGCCCTGCACCCGCATCCGGATGCGGGATTCACCGCCAACATCACGATCGACGGCGAGTTCCGCCTGGACGCGGCAACGCTCCCCGAGATCGCCGACGAATCGGTGGAGAACCTGCGCAGGTCCGCCGCCTCGGTCGACATCGCCGAACGCCGGAAGGTCGGTTCCGAGGACGCCCCTGGCCTCACCCAGACCCTTGCCGTCTCAGTTGTCGCCGGGGGTACGCTCCGCAACCTCGTCCAGTCACAGGTCTACCTGGCCATGCTGGACGTCACCGATCCGAGCAAGCGGGCGGTGATCCGTCTGATCCTGACGGTGACCTCGGCCCAGCACAGCGCCGTCATCGAGGACTTCCGGGACTTCGTGCGCACAGTCCGCCCGGACACCGATATGACGTCGTAGGGCCTCCGCCAGAATGACCTTTCTTGCACCGGCAATCCAACCCCTCATAGGTTGAGCTCATGGGATTCTTCGACAGGCTGACCGGAACCAGACACCCCGAGGCCGGGGTGGCGCCGCGACCGGCCGAGGAGTTGCGGACAGCCCTACTCGGTCTCAACCGGCCGGATGCCCCCTACATCATCAGTGACGGCGCGGCGTACGGCGCCGATCTGGTGGCTGAGTGGCGAATCGCCGAGCCCGCCTGGCAGACGTTCTTCATCGAATCCCAGCTGACGCACGCCACCCGGATCCGGATGCGTCTGGCCGAGGACGTCCCCGAGGTGCGTGCCGTCGAGGAGAGTTGGGAAGTCACCCGCGTCGGGAATCCTCCGCGGCTCCGGATTTCGGCGGAGTACGGGCGCGGCGGGGGCAGGACTGTCTCGCGACGGTACACGCTCCAGCGAGGGGAGAACGGCCGCGTCGAAGCGGCCGAGTCATTCAGCTTCGACAGCGCGCAACTGACGGGCCCTCTGCGGAACACCACCCTGAAGTCGGGCTGGACCTGGCGTGGAGTGATCTTCGGCAGGCTCTGAGTGGCCCGTCGGCCCCTCCGGCGACACACCGGCGGCACGGTGCCGCGTATGCTTCCGCCGACTCTCTCCCATCACTCGAAATGGAGCCTCCCCATGCCCATAGCCCGTTTGACCGCGGTGACATGGAGCCTCTCGGCCGTGGCCGTCGGCGCGCTGCTCGTCGGCTGTTCGGGGTCGGTCAGCGTCGGAGACTCGGAGCCGAAGCTGTCTTCGGACAAGCTCGCCACGACAGTCTCCGAAAAGCTCGCGGCCACCATGAACCAGCCGAAGCCGGCCATCACCTGTCCCGAAGACCTTGCCGGAAAGGTGGGCACCACCACCCGCTGCACGCTCACGGCGAAGGACGGCAGCACGCTGGGGGTGTCGGTCAAGGTCACCTCGGTCGAAGGAGAGCAGATCAACTTCGACATCAAGGCCGACGACACGGCGTCCCCGGCCCCGAACTGACACGCCGTCCGGTCACCCGCTCCGCGGGATCACCGGCCAGGCCTGCTCCACCACAGCCGTCGGGTTCGCCGTACGGCGGAGGTACGCCTGCAGCGAGGCGGACTGTTCGGCGGCCGCCCGGACCTGGAGGGCGTGGAGCTCGGTGGGGGGCAGGGTGCTGACCGGGCGGTGGCGCTCGCCCATCCGGCGGACCACGCGGACCGCCGCCACCGCGTCGGCGGTCGCGTCGTGGGCGTCGGACAGGGTCACACCGTAGTGCTCGCACAGGGCTTGGAGGGCCCGCTTGCCCTTGCGGTACTTGTCGACGTGCTTGTCGATCACCAGGGGGTCGATGACGGGCGAGGGCACGCCGCCGATCCGCTGCTCGACGGAGTCCAGTCCGTACCGCCCGCATTCGCGGTCCAGGAGCGAGAGGTCGTAGCGCGCGTTCATCACCACCAGCGGCACACCGGAGCGCAGTACCTCGGCGACCGCGTGGGCGATCTCCTCCACGGCCGAGGCCGCCCGGGCGCCGTGCTTGCGGGCGTGGTCCGTGCCGATGCCGTGGATCGCGGAGGCCTGCTCGGGTATCGCCACCCCCGGATCGAGCAGCCAGGTCCGCTGCTCGGCGACCGTCCCGTCCGGCTCCAGCCGGACCAGCGCGGCGGTGACGATGCGGTCGGTCTCGACGTCGGTCCCCGTCGTCTCCAGGTCGAAGCCGACCAGTGGTCCCTGATGCCAGCTCATCCCGATACCTCCTTCGTGGTGCTCCCCCGTGGTGCTCTCCCCCGAGTGATGACCACCTTCGCACGCGGCACTGACAACGACGGGGACGGGTGGCGGGAGCCCTACGACACCGGGCGTGAGTCCGTCCAGACCGACTCGAACTCCTCCCGGTACGTCTCGAAGAGGCCGCTCTCGCTGTCCTGCCCGGCCCGCACCACCGTGCGCCGCCCTCCGCCGCGCAGCACCAGCACCGGCGCCTCCATGCCCCGGGCCCGCCGCAGATAGGGCTGGACGACACCCACCGCGTCCGCCCCGTCGCCGTCCACCAGGTACGCGGTGAAGCGCGGGGTCTCGTCGAAGACCTGGATCTCGAAGGCACCCGGGTCGCGGAGCCTGGAGCGGACCCGGCGCATGTGGAGGATGTTCATCTCCACCGAGCGGCTCAGCTCGCCCTTCTTGAGGCCCAGTTCCCGCTCCCGGCGCTTCACCGCACTGCTGGCCGGGTTGATGAAGAGCAGCCGGACCCGGCACCCCGACTCGGCGAGCCGGACCAGCCGACGGCCGGAGAAGTTCTGGACGAGCAGGTTGAGGCCTATGCCGATGGCGTCCAGCCGCCGCGCCCCGCCGAACAGGTCCTCGGCCGGCAGCTGCCGCTGGAGCCGGACCCGGTCGGGGTGGACGGAGACCACGTCCGCGTACCGGTCGCCGACCAGCTCCTCCACCGCGTCCACCGGCAGCCGGTCGGCGGAGGGCACGGAGGCCCCGCTGCCGAGGATGTCCAGGAGGCGGGCGGAGGCCCGCTCCGCCTGGGCGAGCACCGCCTCGTTCAGAGCGCGGTTGCGGGAGACGACGTTGCGGGTCACCTCCAGCTCGTCGAGGGCCAGCTCGACGTCCCGCCGGTCGTCGAAGTACGGCTCGAAGCACGGCCAGTGCTGGACCATCAGCTCCCGCAGCTGCGGGAGCGTGAGGAAGCTGAGGACGTTGTCGTCGGCCGGGTCCAGCAGATAGCCCTTGCGCCGCGACACCTCGCGCACGGCGACGGCCCGCTGCACCCACTCCTGCCCGGCCGGTCCGGCCGCGGCCACCACCCAGTCGTCGCCGTGCACCGGCTCGTAGATCGGCCGGAGCACCGCGGCGACGACCGCGCGCAGTCTCTGTTCGACCAGATTCAGCCAGATGTAGGCGCGCCCGGCCCGCTGCGCACGGG
The DNA here is from genome assembly GCF_001905595.1 of Streptomyces sp. CB00316. Lineage (GTDB taxonomy): Bacteria > Actinomycetota > Actinomycetes > Streptomycetales > Streptomycetaceae > Streptomyces. The sequence continues at coordinate 212,496 of NZ_LIXI01000010.1, forward strand.
TACGTACCTCGCTCCAGGCCTCGGCGCCCCACTCCAGCTCGGCACCGATCTCCATGGGCTGCGCAAGGGACACCGCCCCGGGCGGCGCATCGGTCGATTCCCCCTCGTGACCTGCGTCACCTGGGGGTAGCTCGAACCCTCCCGAGCTCACCCGCGTACCGCCTTCCACTCCCCCACCCAACGATCAAGGAAGGGTACTCCGGGAGCGGGATCCGATGCAGCCCGATGGCCGGGCCGGTTTCCCAACTCCCGTTTCGCAGCGGCCTGTTCCTTGTGGCGAGATCGGGTGGAGTGAGCTGATTCATAGTGATTAGGCACCCCGACGAAGGCCGCGATCCGGACGCCGCCCGGCCGGGCGTGTCCGTAATCGCGTCCGGGGCGGCACCCCGGTGTCCGAAGTTGACCGGTGTGGCCGGAGCCGGACGACGGGACCCGGCCGCACCGTGTGACGTACTAGGTGCGCGCCCCACTTTCGGGGAGTATTCGGGGAGTAACGGGCCGAGGAAAGCCACCGCACCCGGATCAGAAGTGGAAGAGTCTCATCTATGCAGGTCTGGCCGGGACACGCTTATCCCCTCGGCGCCACCTATGACGGCGCCGGCACCAACTTCGCGGTCTTCTCCGAGGCCGCCCACCGGATCGAGTTGTGCCTGTTGCACGACGACGGTTCAGAAACGGCGGTGGAGCTCCGCGAGACCGACGCCTTCGTGCGCCACGCCTATCTGCCCGGGGTGATGCCGGGTCAGCGGTACGGCTTCCGGGTGCACGGGCCCTACGAACCGCAGAACGGGCAGCGGTGCAACTCCGCGAAGCTACTGCTCGACCCGTACGCCCGTGCGGTCGCCGGGCAGATCGAGTGGGGCGAGTCGGTGTACGGCTACCCGTTCGGGAAGCCCGACGCCCGCAACGACCTCGACTCGGCGCCGCACACCATGAGCTCGGTGGTGGTCAACCCGTACTTCGACTGGGGCGACGACCGCCGCCCCCGTACGGACTACCACCGCACCGTGATCTACGAGGCCCATGTGAAGGGCCTGACGATGCTCCATCCGGGGCTCCCGCCCGAGCTGCGCGGTACGTACGCGGGGCTCGCGCACCCGGAGGTCATCGCCCACCTCACCGAACTGGGCGTCACGGCGATCGAACTGATGCCCGTTCACCAGTTCGTCCAGGACCACCGTCTGGTCGACATGGGGCTCGCCAACTACTGGGGTTACAACACCATCGGCTTCTTCGCCCCGCACAACGCGTACGCCTCCTGGGGCGAGCGCGGGGAGCAGGTGCTGGAGTTCAAGCAGGCGGTGAAGGCCCTGCACCAGGCGGGCATCGAGGTCATCCTCGACGTCGTCTACAACCACACCGCCGAGGGCAACCACCTGGGCCCCACGCTCTCCTTCCGCGGTCTCGACAACGCCTCCTACTACCGTCTGACCGACGACCAGCGGTACTACATGGACACCACGGGCACCGGGAACTCCCTGCTCATGCGGTCCCCGCACGTACTCCAGATGATCATGGACTCGCTGCGGTACTGGGTGACCGAGATGCACGTGGACGGCTTCCGCTTCGACCTGGCGGCGACCCTCGCCCGCCAGTTCCACGAGGTGGACCGGCTCTCCTCCTTCTTCGACCTGGTCCAGCAGGACCCTGTGGTCAGCCAGGTGAAGCTGATCGCCGAGCCGTGGGACGTGGGCGAGGGCGGCTACCAGGTGGGCAACTTCCCTCCACTGTGGACGGAGTGGAACGGCAAGTACCGCGACACGGTCCGCGACCTGTGGCGGGGCGAGCCGCGCACGCTGGCGGAGTTCGCCGGGCGGCTGACGGGCTCTTCCGACCTCTACCAGGACGACGGGCGCCGCCCGCTCGCCTCGATCAACTTCACCACCTGCCACGACGGCTTCACGCTGCACGACATGGTGTCGTACAACGAGAAGCGGAACGACGCCAACGGCGAGGGCAACCGGGACGGGGAGAGCCACAACCGGTCCTGGAACTGCGGTGCCGAGGGTGAGACCGATGATCCGGAGGTCCTGGAGCTGCGGGGCCGGCAGATGCGGAACTTCATCGCCACGCTGATGCTGTCGCAGGGCGTGCCGATGCTGAGCCACGGGGACGAGTTCGCCCGGACGCAGAAGGGCAACAACAACGCCTACTGCCAGGACAACGAGCTCTCCTGGATCCACTGGCCCGACCCGGGCGCCCCCGACGACGAGTTCCGGCGGAACCTGCTGGAGTTCACCCGCTCCATGGTGTGGCTCCGCCGCGACCACCCGGTCTTCCGGCGCCGCCGCTTCTTCCACGGCAGGCCGGTGGAGGGCACGCACGACGAGCTCTCCGACATCGCCTGGTTCACGCCGGAGGGCCAGGAGATGACCCAGCGGGACTGGCAGGCGGCCCACGCCAAGGCGATGACCGTGTTCCTCAACGGCCAGGCGATCTCCGAGCCCGGGCCACGCGGGGAGCGGATCACCGACGACTCGTTCCTGCTGATGTTCAACGCGAGCGCCGAGACGCTGGAGTTCGCCGTCCCGGTGGACCACGGGGAGCAGTGGCAGGTCGTCGTGGACACCGCGCGGCCGGAGGGGGTGCCTCCGGGGACGGGGCCGAAGGTGGCCGAGGGCGAACAGGTGACCCTGATCGGGCGCAGCCTGACCGTGCTGAAGCGGCCCGCCTGAAGCCCTGCCCACAGGTTCGACAAGGGTGAGCGTCCCGCCCGGGGTGACACAGGTCGCCCCGGGCGGGGTACGTAGAAGTGCATGACGCCCACCGCCACGTACCGGCTTCAGATCCAGCCCGACTTCCCCTTTCCGGCGGCCGAGAAGGCGGTGCCGTACCTGGCCGCGCTCGGCGTCTCCCATCTGCACCTCTCGCCCGTCCTGGAGGCGGTCCCCGGCTCCCGGCACGGCTACGACGTGGTCGACCACAGCCGCGTACGGGAGGAGCTGGGCGGCGAGGAGGGGCTGCGCAGCCTCGCCGCCACCGCCCGGCAGCACGGGCTCGGGCTGGTCCTCGACATCGTGCCGAACCACATGGCCGCCGTGCCCCGCCACAACCGCCAGCTCTGGGAGGTCCTCCGCGAGGGCCGCGCCTCCCCGTACGCCAGCTGGTTCGACATCGACTGGGCGGCGGGCGGCGACAAGGTGCTGCTCCCTGTTCTGGCCGGTCCGCTCGGCGGCGAGCTGGAAGCCCTCAGCGTCGACGTCGACGCGGAAGTGCTGCGCTACGGCGAGCAGGAGTTCCCGCTGCGGGCGGGCACGGCGGACCTTCCGCTGACCGAGCTTCTCGACGCCCAGCACTACCGGCTCGCCTGGTGGCGGCTGGCCCGTACCGAGCTGAACTACCGCCGCTTCTTCACCGTCTCCGAGCTGATCGGCGTCCGCGTCGAACACCCCGAGGTCTTCGACGCCACCCACGGGAAGGTACTCGAACTCCTCCGCGACGGGGTGCTGGACGGATTGCGCATCGACCACCCGGACGGCCTGGCCGACCCGGCCGCGTACCTGCGGCAGCTGAACGAGGCCACCGGCGGCCGGTGGACGGTCGTGGAGAAGATCCTCACCGGCGACGAACCCCTCCCGGCCGGCTGGGCGGTCGCCGGGACGACGGGGTACGACGCGCTGCACCGGATCGACGGGCTGTTCACCGACCCGGCGGGCGCTGCGGAGCTGCTCGGCCGCTACCGGGAGTTCGCGGGCCCGCCAGGCGACCGGGGCGGCTACTGGAAGGCGACCGTCCGCCGGGCCGCGTACCGGGTGGCCACCCACGAACTGGCCTCCGAGACGGCCTGGCTGACCCGGCTGGCGGCCTCCGTCTGCGCCGCCGACCCCGCCCTGCGCGACCACGCGCCCTGGGCGCTGCGGACGGCGATCCGGGAGCTGCTGGTGCGGGTGCCGGTCTACCGGCCGTACGTCACGGCGGGCGTACCGCCGACCCGGATCGCGGAGGAGACGCTTCCGGACGATGCCGTACGGGACGCGAAGGCGGTGTTCTCCGTGCCGGAGGAGGCCGCCGCCGTCGACGTCGTACGGGATCTGGCGCTCGGGCGGCTGGGGGACGGCGAGGAACAGGCGTCCTTCTGCGCCCGGTTCGCGCAGACCGCGTCCGCGCTGCACGCGAAGTCGGTGGAGGACACGGCGTTCTACCGGTACGTGCCTCTGATCTCGGCCACGGAGGTGGGCGGGGACCCGGGGCAGCCCGCGGTGACGGTGGACGCGTTCCACGCCTTCGCCACCCGGATCGCGCGGGAGTGGCCCGCCACGGGGACGGTCCTGACCACGCACGACACCAAGCGCAGCGCCGATGTCCGGGCCCGGATCGCGGTCCTGTCGGAGTGTCCGGAGCGGTGGGCCGGGCTGGTGGCCGAGCTGACGGCGGTCACGCCCGTCGCGGCGCCGGATCCGCAGCTGGCGTGGCAGGCCTGGCAGTCCGGTTACGGCTGCGCGCCGCTGCCCGCCGAGGAGCTGGGCGCCCGGCTGGAGCCCGCCCTGCTCAAGGCGGTGCGCGAGGGAGGGCTGTTCACGAGCTGGACGGAGCCGGACGAGGCGTACGAGAGGGCGGTGACGGACTTCGTCGCGGCGGGCCCGGGCAACGGTTCCGGTACGGCCCGGGGGCTGGTGGCCGGCTTCGCCGAGTCGCTGGCCCCGCATGTACGGGCCAACGTGCTGGGGGCGGCGCTGGTGCAGCTGACGATGCCCGGGGTGCCGGACCTGTACCAGGGGACGGAGAGCGAGTATCTGGCCCTGGTCGACCCGGACAACCGGCGCCCGTTCCGGCGGCCGGACGAGCCGGCGGATGAGAAGCAGGAGGTGACGGCGGCGGCACTGGGGCTGCGGCGGGAGCTGCCGGAGGTGTTCGGGGAGTCGGGGACGTACGTGCCGCTGGAGGCGCGGGGTGCGGCGGCCGGGCATGTGGTGGCGTTCTCCCGGTCCGGCGAGGTGGTGGTGGCGGTGACCCGGCTGTCGCTGCGGCTCGCGGAGGACGGGGGGTGGCGGGACACGGTGGTGGAGTTGCCGGACGGGGGGCCGTGGCGGGATGTGCTGGCGGCCTCGTCCTCGCCGGGGCGGGAGTTCGCGGGGGGTGCGGTGGCGGCCCGGGAACTGTTCCGGGAACGGCCGGTGGCGCTGTTGCGGCGGGTACGGGGGTGACGCCCGGACCGGAGGGTACGGGGCGCCCGGTCCCGGTAGATCGGTCAGGACGGACGCACGAGGAGGGTCCGCGGTCCCCGCGTGAGCACCCCGCTGGAGACCGGACGGAAGCCGTCGGCCCAGCGGATGCCGGGCATCGCCGTCAGCAGGGCGCGCAGTCCATGTCCGGCCTCCAGCCGGCCGAGCAGGGCGGCGGGGCAGCCGGCCGGGCCGGTGAGCAGGGGGTCGGCGTCGGCGCGCAGCGGGTCGAACCGGTCGGGGGCGGCGAACCGGGCCGGGTCGCGCCCCGCCGCGCCGATGAGGCAGGCGACGGGAGCCCCGGCGGGCAGTGTGCCGCCGCTGACGCGGACCTCGGTGCGGGTGCGGCGCAGCACGATCTGGACGGGCGGGTCACGGCGCAGCGTCTCCGTCCAGGCCCGGCCGAGCAGCATCCCGGCCCCTGCCCCTGGTCCTGCTCCGCCCGCCACGGCGGCCAGCAGGTCCGGGTCGTCCAGCATGTTCGCGAGGAACGAGGCGAGGGCCCGCTCCCGGAGCCCGGGGTGCCGGGCGCAGTCGGCGGTGCCCACGCCGGTCCGGACCGGTGCGTTCAGCTCCGGCGAGGAGAGCCCTGCGGGGAGCCACCGGCAGAACTCGCCGACCAGGTCGGCCTGGTCGCGCCCGGCTATCCGGCGGGCCAGGACGTACGCGGTGCGCTCCACGGCGGAGGCGGCGGCCGGGGTGCTGTCCATGAACCGGTCCGGACCGCTGCCGGGCAGCGGCGTACAGACCAGGCTGCCCCGGCAGAGCCCCAGCGGGGTGGGGACCGGGCCGCGCGGGGCCCCGTCGCGCGGGTAGCCGGTGAAGCGGGGGTCGGTGAGGGCCAGGGCCACGTCCGCGTACCGGCTCAGCAGCCAGGCGCCGAGGGGCGGGTCGTAGCCGAGCGGAAAGTCCGTGCGGAGGATCCGGTAGAGGCGCAGGCGGTACGGGTCGGTCGAGGCGCCCGGCTCCAGCAGTCCCGGCTGCCCGCCCGCCAGCCGGTGCGGGCGGCGGGCGGGGGGCAGCGCCTCGGAGCGGTCGGCCGGCATCCCTCGTCGCCCCCTGCGGTCGTGGCGTCGCCTGTCGACGCACCTGCCTCTCAGCGGACCACCGCCGGGGGCCCGGCGCAGTCGGCGTACGCCCGTTCGGGTGAGGGGACGCCGGGGCGGATGGGGTGGAGAGGGCGCGTTCCGGTGTCCCGGGGGGGGGGGGGGGGGGGGGGGGCGGCAGCCCTGAGAGGGGGCGGATCAGGCGGGCGGGCGCAGCGAAGGGGCGGTCAGCCGGAAGCTCATCCGGCCGAAGCTCACCTGGTCCCCGTCGCGCACCGGGATGGAGCCGACGAGCCGCTGGCCGTTGACGCAGGTGCCGTTGGTGGAGCCGAGGTCGCGCAGGACCCAGCGGCCGTTCCGCACGGTGAGTTCGGCGTGCAGCCGGGAGACCGTCTCGTGGTTGAGACGCAGTCCGTTGGCCGGGTCGCGGCCGATGAGCAGCGGATACGGGCTCGGCGCGGGCAGCAGCAGCTTCGGGAGCCGCTCGGTCTGCCAGGCCCGGCGCAGCCGCCCCGGAAAGGCGGATATCCCGCCGACGGCCCTGACCAGCCCCTGCGAGATGCGGCTGCCGGTGTCCAGGTCCGAGGTGAGGGCCGCCAGTTCTTCGGGGCGGCGGGCGACAAGGGCGAGCTCCATGCGCCGCATGAAGGTGTCGTGCGACAGCTTGCCCTGTGCGGCACCCTCTCTGAGCACGCCGAGGACACGGTCGCGCTGGGCGTCCGACAGCCGCGCGGGATACGTGTGGAACTCGAAGGAGGACGTCACATCGACGATTGTCGGGCCGAGGGACCCGACGTGTCCAGAACAGCACCGCTTCCCGCCCGTGCCGACCTGCACCGGGGCTCGGCGGGATAATCGGTGGACACCGTGTCCGGGCCCCGGTTACGGTCGGCACCGACGTAGGCCCGGGCCGTGGAAGTCCTGGAAGTCCTGGAGGGAGGCGAGACCGTGCGTGAGAACACCACCGGCATGACCGGCATCCGCAGCTTCTCGTCCCCGCGCTCCCGCTCCGCCCACCGGGCGGAGTCGGACCCCGTCTGACGTCTCGGAAAGCCTGACGTCCGACCGGGAGCGCGATATCTCGTCCCTGGAGGACTCTTTCCATGACCGATCCGGTCATTCGCGCGCTCACCCCGAGCGACGCCAATCTTTTCCACTCCCTTCACGACAACGCTCTCGTCGGCCGTGGCGCCTTCGGCCACCGTTACGCCACCGTTTCGGACGGCGGCGAGTACCGCCCCGACTGGACCTGGGTCGCCCTGCGCGACAACACCGTGGTGGCCAGGGCCGCCTGGTGGGGCGCCCCCGACGACACCGCGCCCATCGCCCTCGACTGGTTCGACTTCGCGCCGGGCGAGGAGGAGGCGGGCGCCGAACTACTGCGCCGGGCCCCCTTCCGCAGCGAATACTCCCTGCTGGTGCCGCCCGGCTGGCGGGAGGCACCCGACGTCCGGGCCGCCGCCGAGTCGCGGATCGCCGCGGCGCGAGCGGCCGGTATGGAGGTTCTCGTCGAGCGCTTCCGCTATGTGTGGACCCCCGGCTGTCCGCTGCCCGAGCGGCCGGGCCGGCTCACCTTCCGCCCCGAGCCGGACGACGCCGTGATCCTCGACGTACTGCGCCGGGTCCACTCGGTCACCCTGGACGCCCATGCCCGGCGGGCCATCGAGGGGCCGGGCGGTCTGGACGCGGCGGCCCAGGAGGAGTTGGACTTCTTCCGCTGGTGTCCCTCGCCCCGTGAGTGGTGGCAGCTGGCGTACACGCCGGACGGCGGTGTGGCCGGCATCCACGTGCCGGCGCACAACCCGTCCGGGCCGTGCATCGGCTTCATCGGCGTCGTCCCCGAGGCGCGCGGGCACGGGTACGGCTACGACCTGCTGGTGGAGTGCACCCGCTTCCTGGTCGAACAGGGTGCGGAGTCCATCGCGGGCGCGACGGACTGCGGGAACGCGCCGATGGCGGCCGCGTTCGCCCGCGCCGGTCATCCCGTCACTCAGGAGCGCATCGACCTGGTGTTCGCCCAGGGGTGAGTGACCCGCTCGCCGCCTCCTCGGCGAGCCAGTCGAGACGGAGCTGCTGTTCGGCGGGGATCGTCGCGTCCTCGCCGCGCGGCCCCACGTTGAGCAGCAGGTTTCCGCCGTCGGCCGCCGTGTCGCGGACCAGTGAGGTCAGCGCGCGGCGGCCGATGAAGGCGTCCGGGCCGGAGTTGCGGTTGTAGCCGAAGCTGTGGTCGATGCCCCGGGTGATCTCGTACGGGTCGGAGCCGGTGTACCGGGCGTACTCCGGCGTACGGAAGTCGAAGTCCGGCGGGGTGCGCGGTACGAAGCCCTCGCCCTGCGCCACCGTGCGCCGGTCCCACCAGTCGTAGAGGGACTTGGCACCCGGCAGATTCAGTGCCCGCCAGTGCGGGGCGTACGGGAGCAGGCGGTCGTTGACGACGCCGTGGGGGACGGTGAAGCGGTAGAAGTCGGTGAGGGAGCGGATCTCGGTGGCGGAGGCCGGCCAGGCGATGTCGTTCCAGAGGATGTCGGGGCGGTAGCGCCGGATCAGTTCCCTCACCTGCGTGTCGGCGTACGCCGGGTAGCGGCCGCGCGGGACGGCGGAGAACATGTCGGCGGCGGTGCCGATGGGCCGGTCGTCGAAGGTCCAGTCGAGCCCGCCGGAGTAGTAGACACCGAACCGCAGGCCCTCGGCCCGAACGGCCTCGGCGAACTCGCCGACCACGTCCCGGGTGGTGTGCCAGCCGGTGCGGTGCGGGTTCCGGGTCTCGGAGGGCCAGAGGCAGAAACCGTCGTGGTGCTTGGTGACCAGCACCGCGTACCCGGCGCCCGCCTCACGGAAGCTGCGCGCCCAGGCCGCCGGGTCCCAGGTGGCGAGCCCGTCCTCGAAGTCGCGGCCGAAGTCGGTGTAGGGGCGGGTGCCGTAGGAGGCGCGGTGGTGGGCGGCGGCCGGGGAGCCGGGGAAACGGAGGGAGTTCTCGTACCACTCCGCGTACGAGGTCCAGCCGAGCGGCGCACGCCGGCCCGCCACCGGAAGTTCGCCCGGCGGGACGTAGGGCGGGGCCCAGCCGGGGACGGAGGCGGGCGTCCAGTGAACGAAGATCCCCAGCCGGGCCCGGGACCACCATGAAGCGACCATGGCGGGAGTATTGATCATTCGGGGGGCCGTGCGTAAGCCCTTTCGGCGGCCTGGATCCGCATCTGCGTCTTCTGCGTTCGGATCAGGTCGCGGTACCAGGCGTACGAGGCCTTCGGCGTACGGGTGAGGGTCTCGTAGTCGATGTGCACCAGCCCGAACCGCTGCGAGGCCCCCTCCGTCCACTCCACGTTGTCGGTGAGCGACCAGGTGAAGTAGCCGCGTACGTCGACCCCGGCGTCCATCGCCGCGCGCAGGGCGGTGAGGTGGCTCTCCAGATAGGCGATCCGGCGGTCGTCGGCGAGCGGCTCGTCAAGGGCGCAGCCGTTCTCGGTGATGTGGAGCGGGGGGAGGCGGTCGCCGTAGCGGCGGTGCAGCAGGGTGAGGATCTCGGTGAACCCTTCGGGGACCACGGGCCAGCCGAAGCCGGTCTTCTCGTACCCCTCGATCTCGCGTATCCCGAAGGGGAGTTCGGCGGGCATCGCGAAGCCGGAGAAGGTCTCCAGGGCCTCCGGCCGGGGCGCGCCGACCAGGGTGGGGTTGTAGTAGTTGACGCCGTACCAGTCGAGCGGGGTCGAGATGACCTTGAGGTCGTCGGCGACCGGGCCCGGCATCAGGCCGGCGATCCCTTCGTCCGGGTAGCGGCCGGTGAGGACGGGGTCGGCGAAGAGCCAGTTGGTGAGGGTGTCGTACAGCTCGGCTCCCGCTCGGTCCTCGTCGGAGTCGCCGGCCGTCCAGACCGGGGCGTGGGAGAGCGCGATGCCGATGTTGTCGGCGCCCGCCGCGCGCAGGGCGCGGACCGCGAGGCCGTGGGCGAGGAGCTGGTGGTGGGCGGCGGGCAGGGCGTCGAAGAGGAGGGTGCGGCCGGGGGCGTGCCCGCCCAGCGCGTAGCCGAGCATCGTGACCTCGGCGGGTTCGTTGATGGTGATCCACATCGGGACCCGGTCCGCGAGGCGCTCGGCGACGATTCCGGCGTACTCGGCGAAGCGGTAGGCGGTGTCCCGGTCGAGCCAGCCGCCGGCCTCCTCCAGCGGGAGCGGGGTGTCCCAGTGGTAGAGGGTGGGGGCGGGGGTGATGCCGTGGGCGCAGAGCTCGTCGACGAGCCGGTCGTAGAAGTCGAGGCCGTCGGCGTTGACGGCGCCGCTGCCGCCCGGGACCACGCGGGGCCAGCTGATGGAGAACCGGAAGGCGTCGGCGCCGAGCCCGGAGAGCAGGGCGACGTCCTCGCGGTAGCGGGCGTGGAAGCCGGTGCCCCGGGTGGTGTCGGTGCCGTCCTTGATCCGGCCCGGCTGGGCGGCGAACGCGTCCCAGCCCGAGGGGCCCTTGCCGTCGGCGTCCACCGCACCTTCGGTCTGGAAGGCGGAGGCGGAGGCGCCCCACAGGAAGCCGGGCGGGAACTGCGGTACGGGCATCGCGGCCTCCATGAGTCGTACGGATGAACGAAACCTGTATGAGCGGGGAGCAGGCCGGGCAATGATCAGGACCAGACCTTAGTGGCCGGTGACGGGCCGGTTCTAGGGGTGCGCGGTCGTGGGTTGAGGTGCTCCGGGCACGGCGACCTCTCCCCCGGTCCGCGCGGCGATCCGGCGATCTGACGACCCGGTACGGACGAGGAGTGGTGGATGCGGTTCGATGTGTGGGCCCCCGAGGCGGACACGGTCGTGCTGGAGGCGGCGGCGGTCCGGTACCCGATGGAGCGCGACCCGCGGCGGGAGGGGTGGTGGAGCGCCGAGGCGGAGGCGGCGGACGGGGAGCGTTACGGGTTCCGGGTGGACGACGGGCCGCTGCTGCCCGATCCTCGGTCGCGGCGCCAGCCGGACGGACCCGACGGGCCGAGCGCGGTCGTCGACCAGGGGGCGTACGCCTGGCGTAACGGCTGGGCGGGGCGGCGGCTGAACCGCGCGGTCCTGTACGAGCTGCACGTGGGGACGTACACGCCGGAGGGCACGTTCGACGCGGCGGCGGCGCGGCTGGGCCATCTGGCGGAGCTGGGCATCACCCATGTGTCGCTGATGCCGGTCTGCCCGTTCCCCGGCACCAACGGGTGGGGGTACGAGGGGGTCTCGCTCTGGGCGGTGCACGAGCCGTACGGCGGGCCCGAGGGGCTCAAGCGCTTTGTCGACACGGCGCACGGGCTGGGGCTCGGGGTGGTCTTGGACGTGGTCCACAACCACCTGGGCCCGTCCGGCAACTACCTGCCCGCCTTCGGCCCGTACTTCACCGACACCCACCACACGCCATGGGGCGCGGCGGTCAACCTGGACGCCCCGGGCTCGGACGAGGTACGGGCGTTCCTGCTGGGCAGTGCGCTGGCCTGGCTGCGGGACTACCGGCTGGACGGGCTGCGCCTGGACGCGGTGCACGCGCTCGCCGACACCCGGGCGCTCACCTTCCTGGAGGAGCTGTCGGCGGCGGTCGACGCGCTCGCGCTGGAGCTGGGGCGGCCGCTGGGGCTGATCGCCGAGTCCGACCTCTGCGACCCGCGCACCACCAGCCCGCGTCCGGCGGGCGGCCTCGGGCTGCACGCCCAGTGGAACGACGACTTCCACCACGCCCTGCACACCGCGCTCACCGGCGAGTCCCAGGGCTACTACGGGGACTTCGCCCGGGCCCCGCTCGCCGCCCTGGCCAAGACGGTCACGTCGGCGTTCTTCCACAACGGGACGTACTCCACCTTCCGGGGCCGCACCCACGGCCGCCCGGTCGACGTGTCCCGCACCCCCGCCCACCGCTTCGTCGGCTACGCCCAGACCCATGACCAGATCGGCAACCGGGCCCTCGGCGACCGCCTCGCCGCCTCCCTCTCCCCCGGCCTCCAGGCCTGCGCCGCCACCCTCGTGCTCACCGGCCCGTTCACGCCGATGCTGTTCATGGGCGAGGAGTGGGGGGCGCGCACCCCGTGGCAGTTCTTCACCGACCACACCGACCCGGAGCTGGCGGAGGCCGTGCGCAACGGCCGGCGGCGGGAGTTCGGCGCGCACGGCTGGGCGGAGGAGGAGATCCCCGACCCGCAGGACCCGTCGACCCGCGACCGCTCCTGTCTGGACTGGTCCGAGCCGGAGCGCGAACCGCACGCCCGGCTGCTGGCCTGGTACCGCCAACTGATCGCGCTGCGAAGGACGTTGCCGGACCTCCACGACCCCGACCTCGCCGCGGTGAAGACCGCGTTCGACGAGGACGCCCGCTGGCTGGCGTACCGCAGGGGCGATCTGCGGATCGCGGTCAACCTGGCGGACGGCCCGGCCACGATCCCGCTCGGCTCCGGCCGCCACCGGCGCGTCGGCGGACGGGTGGTGGCGGCCTGGGAGCCGGTCGGGGCGCCGGGTGCGGACGGGGTGCTGCATCTGCCGCCCAAGTCGTGCGTCGTGCTGGCGGACGACTGAACTCCCTGATGCGCGGCCGAGGCGTCACACTCGCTCACGTCGCGCTCTCGGGAGTCCGGCGGGAGAACACCGAAGAACGCGACGCGGGCGGGAAGGTGACCGCTGGTGGGCGCACAGGGTGCCCCGAGAGGTCACACGGCATTCACGGTCCCGTACCGCTCGCTTCGCGAACTCTGCATAGCGTTTCAGGCGTTCACACACCTACCGAGGAGTAACGTGAGCGCCTTCGCACTCAGCACCACGGCCTCACTGGTCACCGCGTTCGCCCTGGTGACCGGGCCCACCGCCCCGGTGACTCTCACGGCCACCGTCGAAACCCCGACGGTCTACGACGACCAGGCCGGCGGCAGCGCCGACGCAGACGACCCGGCTGTCTGGGTCCACCCCGAGAACCCCGGGATCAGCATCGTCATCGGCACTCTGAAGGAAGCCGGTCTCGACGTCTACGGCCTCGACGGCCGACGCCTTCAGCACGTACCGGCGCCCAAGGCTCCGACGGAGGGCACCGGCGCCGGTCGCTTCAACAACGTCGATGTCATCTACGGCTTCGAGCTGGGCGGCAGGAAGACGGACCTGGCTCTGGTCAGCGACCGGGGCCGCGACCGTGTCCGCGCGTACGCCATCGACCCGGCCGCTGTCGCGGCAGGCAAACCCCCGCTCAAGGATGTGACCGCCCCCGGAACCGCCCCGGTCTTCGCCGCCGACGAGGCGGAGGTGGACGACCAACGCACCTCGTACGGGCTGACCGCCTTCAAGGACGACGACGACGCCTACGTGGTGGTCTCCCAGCGTGAGCGGACTCGCCTGCGGCTGCTCCAGCTCAAGGACCGTGGCGGGCGCGTCGGCTACAAGACCGAGGACACCCTCGACCTGCCCGACACCTTCACCCTGCCCAACGGCACCAGGTGGACGCCGTGCGCCGACCCGGGCGAGCGCCCGCAGGTCGAGGGCATGGCCGTGGACCAGGAGAGGCACGTCCTGTACGCCGCGCAGGAGACCGTGGGCCTGTGGCGTATCGGGCTCGACGACGAGAAGTTCGAGAAGCCGAAGCTGATCGACCGCGTGCGTGAGTACGGCACTCCGTGGACGTACGACGCGGAGGAGGAATGCGTTCTCGACCCGCAGAACGACCCCGGCTTCGGTGGTGAGCACCTGGGCGCCGACGCGGAGGGCATCACCCTCTACCACGCCGCTGACGGCACCGGATACGTCCTCGCCTCCAGCCAGGGCGACGACACCTTCGCCGTGTACGGCCGGGAGAAGAAGAACGACTACATCGGCTCCTTCGCCATCACCGACGGCGCCACCGACGGCGTGCAGCACTCCGACGGCTCCACCGTGGTCAACGTGCCCCTGGGCGGAGCCTTCCCGAAGGGCATGCTGGTGACCCACGACGGCGAGGCCACCCCGGCCGACGGCGACCGCGAGGGCACCAACTTCAAGTTCGTCCGCTGGGACGCCGTCGCCGGAGCGTTCCCGAAGCCGCTGAAGGTCGACACCAAGTCGTTCGACCCCCGCGACTCGGACTGAGGCCCGCCGCCTGGGGAGGGGGCGCGCTCCTCCCCAGGCGGTGTCCTGCACGTCGGGCTACTCCACGATCGCCAGCTCACGCGAGGTGGCGTTGAGGCGACGGCCGCCGCTCTCGGTGACGGTCACGATGTCCTCGATGCGGACCCCGAAGCGGCCGGGGAGATAGATGCCCGGCTCCACGGAGAAGCACATGCCGGAGACGAGCGGCTGCTCCTCGCCCTCGATCATGTACGGGGGTTCGTGGGTGGTGACGCCGATGCCGTGGCCGGTGCGGTGGATGAACCGGTCGCCGTAGCCGAACTCGGTGATCACCGCGCGGGCGGCGCGGTCGATCTCCTGGCAGGCGACGCCGGGCCGGACGGCGGCGCAGCCCGCCCGCTGGGCCTCGCGGACGATGTCGTGGACCCGCTGCTCCTCGGCGGTGGGCTCGCCGACATGGACCGTACGGGAGGTGTCGGAGCCGTACCCGTGCTTCAGGCCTCCGAAGTCCAGGACCACCATGTCGCCGTGCTCGATGGTGCGCCCACCCGCCTCGTGGTGCGGGTTGGCGCCGTTGGGGCCCGAGCCGACGACGGTGAAGTCGACCTGGGAGTGGCCGAAGTGCCTCAGCAGCGCGGCGAGATCGGCGGCCACGTCCATCTCCCGGCGACCGGAGAACCGCACCTTCAGGATCTCCTCGTACGTGGCGTCCGCCGCCTCCCCCGCCGCCGTCAGGCGCTCCAGCTCGGCGGCGTCCTTCACCGCCCGGAGCATCGGGAGCGCCTCAGTGAGGGCGGTGTACGTGGTGTCGGGCAGGGCCCGCTGGAGGCCGAGGAGGTGCATGGCCCAGGCGTTGTCGCTGACGCCGAAGCGGCCCTGGGGCGCGAGCAGCGGAGAGGCCACCGCGTACGGGTCCACGCCGTCCGTCCAGTCCCGCAGGGCGAGGGCGGGCGCCCCGGCGGCGACCGCCGCGTCGGGTGCCTCCAGCGTGGGGACGACCAGGACGGGCTCCTCCCCGGCCCGCAGCACGAGGAGGGTCAGGCGCTCCGTGGAGACGGGCTGGTAGCCGGTCAGGTGGACGAGGTCGGGTCCGGGTGCGACGACCACCCCGGCCAGCCCGGCCTCGGCGGCGGACTCGGCCGCCTTCGCCATCCGGGCCCGGTAGACCTCGGCGGTGAAGGGCACGGGGTGCGGCGCGGGCGGGTTCGGGCTGGGCATCGGGGCCTCCTGGCGTTGAGAGGGTGCGGGGGGTGCGGCAGGACGTGGCTTCCAGCATCCTGCCCGCCGGGCGGGGCGTACGCGAGCAGGTTCAAAGGCGTACACCCCACCCGGCGGGCAGCCCGGTCACGACGGCAGCCGTACCACCACGTCGGCCCGGTCCCGGCCGCTCTCCACCAGCCGGGCGTTCACCTCGTCGGAGCGCTCCACCCACGCCCGCGCGTACGCCGTAGGCTTCCCGTACCGCACATGGCGCTCCACGAGCCGGCGCACCCGGACCTCCGGGTGGAGGTCCAGGAACCAGACCTCGTCCAGCAGCCCGCGCACCGGCGCCCACGGCCCCTCGTCGAGCAGCAGGTAGTTGCCCTCGGTGATGACGAGCGGGATGTCCGGCGGTACGGCCAGGGCCCCGGCGACCGGCTCCTCCAGGGCCCGGTCGAAGGCGGGGGCGTACACCACGTGGTCCGGGTCCGGGTCGCGCAGCCGCCGCAGGAGGGACGCGTACCCGGCCGCGTCGAAGGTGTCGGGGGCACCCTTCCTGTCGGCCCGGCCCAGGCGGTCCAGCTCGGCGCCGGCGAGGTGGAAGCCGTCCATGGGGACGAGGGCGGCGCGCCCCTCCAGGGCCTCGGCCAGCCGTTGCGCCACGGTGGACTTCCCGGCCCCGGGTGGTCCGGCGATGCCGAGGATGCGGCGCCCGCCGGTCTGGCTGAGGCGGCGCGCCCGGGCCGTCACGTCGGCGAGGCCGCCCGGAGTCGTGGCATCCAGGATGTCCATGGGGGCATTGTCCGGGGGCGGGGACGGGAAGCGTTAGTGTTACGTATAACTGAACTACCCGACACCGTGGAAGGAACCCCATGTCCCACATCGCCCTGGTCACCCTGGTCGTCCGCGACTACGACGAGGCCCTCGCCTTCTACCGCGACGCTCTCGGCTTCGAGCTGGTCGAGGACACCGACCGGGGCGACGGCTCCCGCTGGGTGGTGGTGCGCCCGCGCGGGGCGGCGTTCGGCGGTGGGCTGCTGCTGGCCCGTGCGAAGGACGGGGCGCAGGAGGCGATCGTGGGGGCGCAGACGGGCGGCCGGGTCGGATTCTTCCTGCATACCGAGGACTTCGCCGGCGACCATGCCCGGATGAGCGCGGCGGGGGTGCGCTTCCTGGAGGAGCCCCGGCACGAGACGTACGGCTCGGTCGCGGTCTTCGAGGACCTGTACGGCAACCGCTGGGACCTGCTGCAGCCGGCGGAGTGACCGTCGCCCTGCGGCCCACAGTTGAGGCGCGGCCGGGGATCCTCCGCCGAGCATGAGGCCACGGAGGCCGCGGCGAGCGCCGCCCCGGCCGAGCGGCACGCCGACTCGCACGAGCTGTTCACGCCCGGGCCAGCCCCGCCTCCCGTACCGCCACCGCCTCCATCGCGTCCAGCACCGGCCGGATCAGCGGATGGCCCTCGGCCCCCTGGCGGACGGCCGCGAAGACGCGGCGGGTGGGGGCGCTGCCCTCCACGGGGCGGACGACCACCCCGGTCAGCTCCATCCCGCGCAGCGCCGAGCGGGGCACCAGGGCCACCCCCGCGTCCACCCCGGCCAGCGCCACCACCGCCCGGAAGTCGTCCGACGAGTGCTCCAGGCGCGGCTCGAACCCGGCGAACTCGCAGGCCAGGACCACCACCTCATGGCACGGGTTGCCCGGGTACGGCCCGATCCACGGATCCTTGGCGAGGTCGGCGACCGCCACCTGGTCCTGGCCCGCGAGGCGGTGGTCCACCGGCAGCACCGCGTCGAACGGCTCCGAGTAGAGCGGGACCCGGGTGAGGCGCCGGTCGTCCTCGGCGGGCGCGCCCCGGTATTCGACGGCCACCGCCACATCCACCTGCCGGTCCAGCACCATCGGGACGCTCGCGTCGCCCTCCGCGTCCTGGACCTTGACCCGGATGCCGGGCGCGGTGCGGGCCAGCTCGGTGAGGGCGGGGGCGAGGACGAGGCCGATGCCGGTGGCGAACGCGGCGACCGTGACCGTACCGGCGACGCCCGCACTGTAGTCCGCCAGCTCCGCTTCCGCTCGCTCCAGCTGGGCCAGGACCACGTTGGCGTGGCTGAGGAGGATCTCCCCGGCGGCGGTGAGCCGGGCGCCGCGCGCGCCGCGTTCGACGAGGCGGTGGCCGGTCTCCTGCTCCAGGGCGGCGAGCTGCTGGGAGACGGCGGAGGGCGTCAGGTACAACGCGGCGGCGGCCGCGGTCACCGTGCGGTGGTCGGCCACCGCACGGAGGATTCGCAGCCGCCGCGCATCGATCATGTGCCCATTGTCCCAGGTCGCGGCCGAGGCCCCGACCTGGTGGTCACGCCTCCGCGGCCAGGGCGGCCCGGGCGTCGACGAAGGCGTCCACGGCGCGGTTGACGTCGGCGGTGGAGTGGGCGGCGGAGAGCTGGACACGGATGCGCGCGGCGCCCTGCGGGACGACCGGATACGAGAATCCGATCACGTACACACCGCGCTCCAGGAGCAGCTCCGCCATCCGGCCCGCCTTCGCCGCGTCCCCGATCATGACGGGGGCGATGGCGTGGTCGCCGGGCAGGATGTCGAAGCCCTCCTCGGTCATCCGGGTGCGGAAGAGGGCGGTGTTGGCGTTGAGCTGGTCGCGCAGGTCGCCGGCGGACTCCAGCAGGTCGATGACCTTGAGGGAGGCGGCGGCGATGACCGGGGCGAGGGAGTTGGAGAAGAGGTACGGGCGCGAGCGCTGGCGCAGCAGGGCGACGATCTCGGCACGGGCCGCGACGTAGCCGCCGGAGGCGCCGCCGAGCGCCTTGCCGAGGGTGCCGGTGATGATGTCGACCCGGTCCATGACGCCGTGCAGCTCGGGCGTGCCACGGCCGCCGGGGCCGACGAAGCCGACGGCGTGCGAGTCGTCGACCATGACCATCGCGTCGTAGCGGTCGGCGAGGTCGCAGATGTCCTGGAGCGGGGCGACGTACCCGTCCATGGAGAAGACGCCGTCGGTGACGATCAGACGGCGGCGGGCGCCGGACGCCTCCTTGAGCTGCTTCTCCAGGTCGGCCATGTCGCGGTTGGCGTAGCGGAAGCGCTGGGCCTTGGAGAGCCGGATGCCGTCGATGATGGAGGCGTGGTTGAGGGCGTCGGAGATGACCGCGTCCTCGGGGCCGAGGATCGTCTCGAAGACGCCGCCGTTGGCGTCGAAGCAGGAGGAGTAGAGGATCGTGTCCTCCTGGCCGAGGAAGGCCGACAGCCGCGCCTCCAGCTCCTTGTGGACCTCCTGGGTTCCGCAGATGAAGCGGACCGAGGCGAGCCCGTAGCCCCAGCGGTCCAGCGCCTCATGGGCGGCGGAGATGACCTCGGGGTGGTCGGCGAGGCCCAGGTAGTTGTTGGCGCAGAAGTTGAGGACCTCACCGGCACGGCCGCCGGAGGTGACGGCCACCGTCGCGGACTGCGGGGTGCCGATGACGCGCTCGGGCTTGTGCAGGCCGGCGGCGCGGATCTCGTCGAGGGTGGTGCGCAGATCGTCGCGTACGGATTCGAACATGCTGGATTCCTTAGAAGGGATGCGAGAAGAGGTTCGAGAAGAAGCTCGACGGGTCGGTTCGACGGGGCAGACGGCCCAGGCGGTCCAGTCGACTCACACGGTCCAGTCGAGGATGACCTTGCCGCCGAGGCCGCTCGCCGCGTCGTCGAAGGCCGCTTCGAAGTCGCGGAACCCGTACCGGCCGGTGATCACGGGGGCGAGGTCCAGGCCGCCCTCCAGCAGGACGGACATGGCGTACCAGGTCTCGTACATCTCGCGGCCGTAGATCCCCTTGATGATGATCATCGAGGTGACGATCCGGGACCAGTCGACGGCGAACTCCTCGGCGGGCAGACCGAGCATCGCGATCCGGCCGCCGTGCGTCATGTTCGCGACCATGTCGCGCATCGCCTCGGGGCGGCCGGACATCTCCAGGCCGATGTCGAAGCCCTCGCGCAGGCCGAGCTCGCGCTGGCCGTCCGCGATGGTGCGGTCCGCGACGTTGAGGGCGAGGCTGACGCCGACCTTGCGGGCGAGGGCGAGGCGGGCCTCGCTGACGTCGGTGATGACGACGTTGCGGGCGCCTGCGTGCTTGGCGACGGCGGCGGCCATGATGCCGATCGGGCCGGCGCCGGTGATCAGGACGTCCTCGCCGACCAGCGGGAAGGAGAGCGCGGTGTGTACGGCGTTGCCGAACGGGTCGAAGATCGCCGCGATGTCGAGGTCGACGGGGACCCGGTGCACCCACACGTTGGAGGCGGGCAGGACCACGTACTCCGCGAACGCCCCGTCCCGGCCGACCCCCAGGCCGACAGTGGAGCGGCAGAGGTGGCGGCGTCCGGCGAGACAGTTGCGGCACTTGCCGCAGACGAGATGGCCCTCGCCGCTGACCAGGTCGCCCACCGCGATGTCCGCGACGTCGGAGCCGAGGGCCGCGACCTCGCCGACGAACTCGTGGCCGAGGATCAGCGGGGTGGTGACCGCCTGCTGGGCCCAGCCGTCGTAGGCGCGGATGTGCAGGTCGGTGCCGCAGATCCCGGCACGCAGGACCTTGATCAGGACGTCCCCGGGGCCGTAGTCCGGCTCCGGCACGTCCATCAGCCACAGTCCCGGTTCGGCCTTCTGCTTGACGAGTGCCTTCACGGCTGCGGCTCCCTGCACGTGGTACGCGGGTGGTGGGTACCCCGGGCCTTGGGGCCTGTCGGAGGAGCCCTGCGGCCCGGGGTGGTCTTCGGGGGTTCCACCCCCATGGTGGGGGCGGGGGTACGGCGGGACGGGACGGAACACGCCCGTGCGGCTCCACGCGCCGTCCCCGGCCGTCACCCAGAAGGCTGCCGTACGGCGGTGTCCCCGGTCCATCGAGGATTTCTTAAGCGGGGTCGCAGGAGATCTTCACGCCTGGGTAACGCTTCACGGACCGGTGCCGTCCGCGGGCCTTCGTTCCGCGGTCGCGGCTCGCCGTACGGGCCCAGCATGCGAGGGCGGCCCCCGCGATCCGGTAGAGGAAGATCCCGCCCGGATGCCGGACCTGGCGTGTCGAGACCTGTGTTGTTGACTGACCACGGCCGAGACCGCGACGGCGGGGGCGGGGGCGGGGGCGGGGGCGATCAAGCTCTAGGACCACGGCAGCAGGATCCGCTACCGGAATGTGTGGGTGGAGCCGCTGGCGTAAGGACGGCCCCGGACCGGGAGCAGGGGGCGGCGGCCCCCGGCCGCCGCCCCCTTGCCGATCTCGCTCGGGCCGCAAGATGGTGAAACGCCGTCGCGCGGGCCCCGGATCTGCTGGGATGGGTGGTGGGAGCATGAGCGGTGAGCACGGGGGCGCACGGTGGGGCTGGAGTTCGGGCACGACCTCGGGCTGCGCCGTGCCCTGCGCGGGCTGCCGCTCTCCCCGCTCGTCCCGGGGTACGGCCGACTGGTCGCTCAGCAACGGGCCCTGGGCTTACGCCACATCGGCGACGCTCTGGTCGAGCACGGGCGGGTGCTGCGGGTGCTCGACGGGATCTTCGAGGAGGGTGGAGCGCGCCGCTGGCAGCACATCGGCGCCGACCGGCTGCGTCAGGTGGCCGCCGCGCGCGGCGGGGCGTACGGGCCGCTCCTCGCCCAGTTGGAGGCGGTGCAGCTCCAGGACCCCGCCGCCCTGCGCCGCATCCTCCTCTACCAGCTCGCCGAACTTCTCCAGGCCCACCCGCAGGGCTCCGACCCCGGCACCGCCGTCGCACTCGGGGTCTGCCCGCAGGAGGCGGGTGCCCTCGTCCGCGTGGCCGCGGCCCACCTCCGGCTGGACGGTGAACAGCGGCGTGCGGTGGAGGAGTTGGAGGACGCGTGGGCCGACGGGAAGGTGCGGTGCGCCGCCGGGCTGGCGGCCCTGCTTCCGGCGGGCGGCGGAGGCGACGCGCTGCTGCGCCGACGGCTGGCGGAGATAGCCGAGCGGGTGAAGGAGGCCGACGACGCCCTCGACGCGGCGCGGGAGGCCGAGCGATCGGGCGACCTCCGAGCGGCCGAGGACCGCACTCTCCTGGCCGCCCGCCTGGCCTCCGACTGCCCCCGGGCCCTGCTCGGCCTGGTGCGGCTGCATCGGCCGGGGGAGGGCGGTCCTGCCGAGCCCCATGAGGTGCTGGCGGTCCGCCCCGCGCCGGAAAGCGTGACCGTGGCGCTCTCCCCGGCGCCCCTGGCCGACGACGCGGCGAACGGCCGGCGGGTCATCCGGCTGACCCGGGTGCCGGGTGGCCCGACCCGGATCACCGAGATCGCGGAGGCCTCCGCGTCGGGCGGCTGGGTGGACCCCGGTCCCCCGTTCGGCCAGGAGGTCCGCTATGCCGCCCTACCTCTGCGGGACGGCCGGATCGACGGCCCGCCCGTCGTCTCCGACGTGCTGCTCGTCGCCCCGGACGTGTCGGGGCTGCGGTCCACCACGGGCCGGGGCCGGGTCGAGGCCACCTGGACCGAGCCTTCGGGCGCGCTCGGCGTACGGGTTCAACTCGTGGGCCCCGAGGGCCCGGTGGACGGCGTCGCGGCGCGTTCGGGGGCGCTGACCGCGACCGGCCTGGGTGTCGGCGCGTATGTGCTCCGCGTCCACTGCCGCTACCGGTCGCCGGACGGGGCCGTCGTCGAGTCCCCGGGCGCGGAGCACCCCGTCTCCGTCGATCCCTGGCCCACCCCGGTGGACCGGCTCGACGCGAGCGTCGGTCAGGGGGCCGTCCGGTTCTCCTGGAGCGGCGGGGAGGACGCCGACGTACGCCTGGTCGCCTGGCCGGCCGGGCCGCCGGAGCCGGGGGCCGAGCTGACCGACGACCCGGCGCGCCCCTGGCCCGCCCCGCTGCCCTGGGAGGCGGGGGCGGGCGGTGGTCTGGTGCCGCCTCCGGGTTCGGTCACCCACGTGTCCGCCCTGGCCGTGCTCGGCCCGCGCGCGGTGGCGGGGCCGGGCCTGGTCGTCGAGTGCCCGCCCGCCGTGGCGGGGGTCCGGGTTGAGCGGGTGGGCGGGGGCCGGGCCCGCGTCACGTTCGACTGGCCTGCGGAGGCGGGCGAGGTCGCGGCCACCGTGGACCAGGACGGCACGAGCACCGTGCACCGGGTGGTGGCCCGCAGCACCTACGTGCGGGAAGGGCTGTACGTGGACGTGGCACCCTCCGCGTTCTCCGTCACCCTTTCCGCCGCGCCCCGGACGGCGGACGCGGTGGTCGTCCCTCCGCCGGGCGGCGAGACCCGCGTCCCGGCGGACATCGCCGTCAGCTACCGCATCGTTCCCGGTGCCCGCCGGGCGCTGCGCCGGGGGCCCTCGCTGCTGCGGGTCACCCTGTCCTGCCCCGGTGAACTCCCGGCCGATCTGCCGGAGTTCGTTCTGGTGGCCAGGCCGGGCAACGGCCGGGATCCCCTCCGGCCGCGCACCCACACGGACGGCACGACCCTGCTCCGGGTCGACGCAGGCACCCTGAGCCCCGGCAGCCCCGTCGAGCTGCCCGTGCCCTCCGGCCTCCGGCCCCCGTACGCCCTGCGCGGTTTCCTCCTCGGCGAAGGGGCCGCCGACGTACGCCTCGACGAACCCTCTCCCACGACCCTGGTGGTGCGCTGACATGACGACCGTCATCTGTCCCTACTGCTTCGACCGCGCACCGGCCGCGCGCCTGCCCTACCGCTGTCTGATGATGGCCACCGGGGTACGTGGCGGCGCCCCGTGCGACGCCGAACCCGACGACGCGTGGGCCGACTTCATGGGCCCGAGCCTGCCGCCGTCCCGGCGGCTGCGGGGCCCGGTCTTCCCCGCGCCCCGCACCCTGGCGACCCTGCGCGGCACCTCCGCCCGCCAGCCGTGCCCCAAGTGCGGGGTGGCCACGTCGGTACGGGTCTGCCGCCGCTGCCACAACGACTTCCCCAGCGAGTACTGCGACCAGGACAGTCGCATCATCGCCCTGGTCGGCGCCAAGGCCTCCGGGAAGAGCACCTACGTCTCGGTGCTCGTCAACGAACTGCGGGGCCGGGTGGGCCGGGAGTACAACATCTCGCTGCCCGCGATGGGCGCCGAGACCCAGCGCCGTGACCGGGAGATGGAGGAGGACCTGTACGAGCGGCTGCGGCTCCCGGACACGACGCGTCCGGCCGCCATGGGCTTCAACGACCCGCTGCTCTACCGGCTGAGCGTGCCGCGCCGGGGGCGGTTCGCCAAGGGCAGCAGGCACACCACGCTGGTCTTCTTCGACGCGGCGGGCGAGGACCTCAAGAGCGCGGAGGCGATGGCCCGTTACACCCAGTACCTGGCCGCCGCCGACGGGATCATCCTGCTCGTCGACCCGCTCCAGATGGGTTCGGTGCGTGACCGCGGCGCGTCCGCCGACGGGCCGCCGCTGCCCGCGGTCGAGACGTCCCCGCAGCAGATCGCCTCCGACCTCGCCGCCCAACTCCGCTCCCACGGACGGAGCGTGTCGCGGGGCCGGGTCACCACACCGATGGCCGTCGCGGTGACGAAGACGGACGCGCTGCGGGCGCTGCTGGGGGCGCACTCACCGCTGCTGCGCAACGCCACCCACACCGGTGGCGAACTGGACGACGACGACCGGCTGGCCGTGCACGAGGAGTTGCGGTCCCTGCTGAGCGACTGGGACTCCGGGGTGCTCTGCCGGCAGTTGGAGAACGACTTCGCCGAGCTGTCGTACTTCGGCCTCTCGGCGCTGGGCGCACCGCCGCCCGCCGACGCACCGGCCGACGCCCCGAAGTCCGGCCCGCAGCCGCTGCGGGTGGAGGACCCGCTGCTGTGGCTGCTGGGGCGGCGCGGCCTGGTCCCGGTGCGCAGGAGCAGGCCGGAGGAGCAACGGGAGAGCCGGGACCGCATGGGGAAGGCCGACGCATGAGCCTGGGACAGCTGCACTACACCTCGGCGCCGCCCGGCCCGGAAGGCTCGGGGTTCCGCTTCACCGCGCTCACCCCGGGGCTGCCGCAGTCGGTGCTCCGCGAGG
The DNA here is from genome assembly GCF_001905595.1 of Streptomyces sp. CB00316. Lineage (GTDB taxonomy): Bacteria > Actinomycetota > Actinomycetes > Streptomycetales > Streptomycetaceae > Streptomyces. Next base: position 236,907 of record NZ_LIXI01000010.1, read on the forward strand.
CCGAACAGCTCATCGGCTACGAGCCGCCGCGCGACGCACCCTCGCGCCCCTCCACAGCCGAACTCGAAGCTTTTCCACGGGCGTTCAGCTACAGCGAGCTGTCCGACGGCAGCCGGCTGCTGGCCCGTACGGTCTACACGGGCGCCGACTACAGCGGCCGCTGGGGCAACTTCCACGCCCACGCCGTGCACCTGGCCCCGGGGCAGCAACTGCCGGACGGAGCCCTGCCCGTCAGCGCCTGGGAGTCCCCCGGATGGGCCGCGTCAACCCCGGAGGGAGGCACCCCGCCGGCCCTGGCCGCGCTGCCGCCCTCCACCCTGCTGGACCCGGCCGGACTGATCGCCTTCGCCGCCTCCCGGGCGCCCTGGCTGGCCGCCGTGTTCACCGACCTCCAGCGCCAGGCCGAGGACGAGACGGCGCCCCAGGTCGTCCTCGTGGAGCGGGACAGTGCCGATGTGGCCCGCTGGGTGGCCCTGGCAAGCGCGGCGCTGCCTCGGGAGGCCGCCCACCGGCTGACGTTCACCACGTACACCCGGCGCCCGCACCTCGCCGGGCAGCGGATCGTCGGCGTGCTGCCGGACGACGCGCACGGGCTCTCCGGCTCCGGGCGACGCTACCGGGTCCACGACTGTTCCGCCCCGCCCTCCCCGGACGGGCCGGCGCCCGGCCCCGACGGATCGGAACCGGCCCCCTGGGCGCTGGCCGCCGCCCGGATCTGGTCGGCCGGCGCCTTCGAACTCTTCCAGCACGCCCACCGCCTGCCGGGAGAGCCTTTCACGGCAGGACCCGCCTCCGCTCTCGCCCTGTGCGCCGGGATCGACCTGCCGTCGTCGCACCGCACGGCGGCCGCCCTATGGGCGTGCGAACACCCCGCCGAGCTGGACGAGCAGGAGCTGGACGGGCTCGTACAGACCCTGGCGGCGCCCCGGCAGGAGGAGGCGGTACCGGCGGCCGAAACCGCCGCCCTGGCCGAGCTGTTCGCCCGAGTCGGCGGGAACCTGCGACCGGGGACCGCCGCCCCGCTCGCCGCCCGCCTGCTCACCGCCACCGTCCGCTCGGCCGAGCCGGTACGCCCGCCGGACCGTGGCGCCCTCACCGACGAGGTGGCCCGGCAGCTGGCGGCCGAGCTGGGCCCGGAGCTGCGGGCCGGGATCGCGGACACGGCGGGCGGCTTCGCGCGTCCGCTGCGGCTGCTGCGGGTGGCCGGTCTCCTCGCGGTGGACTGCTCCGACCTCGTCACCCGGCTCGCACACCGGCTGACAGCCGCGCTGCTGGCCGATCCGTCCGCGTACGGAGGTGAGCTCCACGAGACGCTGACGGACCGCCCCGACCTGCACACCGCCCTGCTGCGGGAGCTGGACGCGGCGGCCCTGGCCGGTCCCGCCTCGGTCACCGTGCTGCTGGAGCGTGCTCCGGTGGAGCTGGGGAGCCGGGAGGCGCTGCCGTATCTGCGCATGTGCGGCTGGAAGGCCCGTGGCCCGGCCGGGGGCGGGGGCGGCGACCGGAACGGTGAGCTGCGTGCCGTGCTGGAGTCGGCACGGGTCTCCGTCTTCGCGCATCCGCCGCTCCTGCGCGTCGCCTTCCGTCTGGTGTGGGGGTCCGACACTCCGACGCCGGAGGAGGCCCGGTACGTCCTCGCCGAGACCGGGGCCGACGTCCACCGCCCGGCGGAGACCTGGCCCTTCCTGGTCACGGCTGCGCTGAACGGCCGGCCGGGAGACCCGCACGCGGACGAACTCGCGCACGAGCTCCTCGCGGCCTTCTCCACGCAGTTGGCGCCACGCGACCGGGCGGCGCTCCTGCTGCTGGAGTTCGCGCGCGACCTGCGGGCGGGCGGCGCGGGGCCCGGCTGGGTGGACCGGTTCCTCGGCCTGCGCAGGGCCGCCGAACCGGTGAACCCGACGGTGCTGGACCACGTCTGCGGCCGCCTCGCCCGGCGGCTGCTGACCGGCCCCGGGGCGGGCCGCGAGCTGGACGACCTGATCCGCAGCGGCGACACCGACCTCTGCGCGGCCTACGAGCGGGCCGCCCGCGAGGAGGCGGACCACGGCCGACTGCTGGGTGACCCGCGCTACTTCGCGGACCGCTTCGTCGACTGGAACGCCCACCCCCAGGCGGGCGGGGCCTGGGGCAAGGTCCGGAGCGCCCTTTTGGACGGGGTGCTGCGTCCGGCCGCTCGGGCGCTGGCCGCCGAGGATCTGGCCGCCGTCGAAGCCGCCCTCGCCAAGAGGGGCGCACGGCACGCGGAGGACTTCCGCGCCTGGAACCGGCCCGGAGCGCTGGGCCGGCTCGGGCTGCGGTTCGGCGGGCGGGACGGCCGCCTGGGCAAAGCCGCACCCCACCGCCGAGGCTCCAGCTCCAGCTCCGGCTCCAGCTCCAGCTCCAGCTCCAGCTCCGGCTCCAGCTCCAGCTCCAGCTCCAGCTCCGACGACCGGTACCGGGACGGTGGCGTCCGATGAGCGGGCTGTTCACAGCGGCGCTCTGGCTGACGGTGGCCGTCTGGGCGGGGGTGTGCCTCTTCCGCGCGTTCTGGGAGTTCCTCTTCCTGGCGCTGCGCGCCTCCGCGAAGGTCCTGGGCCCCCGGACGCCCGGCACGCCCGATCCCCGGATCCCCCTCGTCGGGACCGAGCCCGCGCAGCGCGCGTACTGGTCGCAGCTGATGTGGGTGGACGCGTACACCTCCACCCGCGCCGCCGCCTCGGCCCTACGGCACCGGCTGCTGGGCCGCTGGATGGCGGTCACCGCCCGCCGCATGTTCACCGGGCACCAGCCGTCCACCGGCTACCGGTTCGGCCACTGGATCGCCCGCTTCGTCGTCCGCCTCCTGGCCCCGGGCACCGCCCTCGGCGCGATCACCGGGGCGCTTTTCGCCTCGGCGGTCCTGGTGCTGGTCCACCTCGTGATGTGGCTGCTGGTGGGCCTGGTGTGGCTGGTGGCGGCGGCCGGGGTCGCCGTCCTGCGCGGGGCGGACCGGGCCGGTGCGCTGGTGCGGCGGGTCCGGATGAAGTGCCCCTACCCGGGCTGCTACCAGGCCTTCCCGCTCGCCGTGCACCGCTGCCCGGGCTGCGGCAAGGCACACCGGGAGCTGCGGCCGGGCCGGTTCGGCGCGCTGTGGCACGTCTGCGCGTGCAGGCGCCGGCTCACCACCGTGTCCCTGGCCGGCCGCGACCGGCTCGCGGTCGAGTGCCCGCACTGCGACCGGTCGCTCCCGGCCGGGATCGGGCGGCTGCGGACCGTGCACGTGCCGGTGATCGGCGGGACCTCGTCGGGCAAGACGATGCTGATGGCGGCGGCGGTCTCCGGGCTGCACGCGACGGCCGGCCGGAGCGCGCTGAAGGTCACGTTCGCGACGGACGACGACCGCCGCGACGTCCTGGACCTCAACGGGCAGCTCAAGCAGGTCGGTTGGGTGCGCAAGACCCAGGGTGGCCAGCCCCGGGCCCTGATGCTGCGGGTCACCCACCGCCGCAGGCACCGGCTGGTCTACCTCTACGACCCGATGGGCGAGTCCCTGTACGACGTGGACTCCACGCGCCGCCAGGAGTACCTGGCCCACGCGGACGGGGTGGTCCTGGTCGTCGACGTCCTGGCCGAGCCCCAGGTGCGCCGGTCCCTCTCGGCCGCCGAGGAGGAGCTGGCGCGTGCGGCCAACCCCTCGGAGCCGGGGCCGTGGCAGACGTACCAGACGTTCACCGGCGAGCTCTCGGCGCTGACCGGACGGCGTCGGCGCGGCCGACTGCCGCTGGCGGTGGTGGTCACCAAGCGGGATGTGCTCGACCGGATCGAGCGCCTGCGGGTCCCCGCGACGGGGATCGGCCCCTGGTTGGCCACGATCGGCCTGGACCCGCTCGTACGGGACCTGGGGCACCGCTTCCGGACCCGGCGGTACTGGGCGCTCAGCGCCTACGCGGCCACCGGTACGGGACCCCTGGTGAGCGAGCAGCAGCGGGCGGCGGAGGCGGTGTTGTGGCTTCTGGCCCGCACGGGCCTACGGGTCGGCAAGCTGCTCTCCCAAGGCTCTTCCGAGGGCCCTGCGGCCGACCGGGCGGCCCCGTCCGTGCCCGGCCCGCGCGACGCCCCCGTACAAGATCGTTCAACCCGCTGACGGAGCCTGGCGTGGTCGTTAAGGTCGGTCACGTCCGAGAAGAGAGGGACGGTCCACGCCCATGCCGGTCGTCACACCGAACATCGCGCGGGGGCGTCGGCTGCTCCTCGCCCTGCTCGTCATCGCCTCCGTGCTCACGCTCGGCGGGCTCCTGGGCTGGGGGCTGGTGCACCTCGGAGACCTGCTGCCCGGTTGGCTGAGCGAATGACAGCACCCCGATCTTCCCCGACAGCACGACGTATCACACACCATGACAAGGAGGGCTTCGAGTGAGTGACATCCCCGGCGGTCCCATGGCGAACCGGCCGGTCCACTTCATCTGGCTGCTGGACTGCTCCTACTCCATGCAGGGCGAGAAGATCGGACAGCTCAACTACGCGATCCGGGAAGCCGTCCCCGAGATGCGGTCGGTGGCCCATGACAACCCGGCGGCCCAACTCCTGCTGCGTACGCTGACGTTCTCCACGGAGGCGCGGTGGCACCACAAGGACCCGGTGCCGGTCGACGACTTCACCTGGCAGGACGTCCAGGTCGACGGCATGACCAACCTGGGGGAGGCGCTGGAGGTCGTCTCCCGGGAGTTCCAGACCCCGCCGATGCCGCAGCGGGCCCTGAAGCCGGTGCTGGCGCTGGTCTCCGACGGGGTGCCGACGGACGACTGGAAGTCTGGTCTGCGGGCGCTGGACGCCACCCCGTGGGGCAAGAAGGCCGTGCGGGTGGCCATCGCGATCGGGGCGGACGCGGACCGCAGCGTGCTCCAGGAGTTCCTGGGCAACCCCGAGCTCCAGCCGCTGGACGCCAACAGCCCCAAGCAGCTGGCGGCGGCGATCCGCTGGGCCTCGACCGCCGCGGTCAAGGCCGCCTCCCAGCCGGTGGCGGCCCCCACCGACGCCACGGTCAAGCAACCGCCCTACGCGCCCCCGCAGTTGGACGACGACGATGACGACGTCTGGTGAGCGCTCCTGAGCGGCCGCTGTGGGAGACGCTCGAGCACAGCGTGCGGGGGGTCAACAAGCAGATCAACCAGGACTGGTACGTCGCCGAGGGATCCGGGTCGCAGGGCGATCCACTGATCCTCTCGGTGGCGGACGGCCATGGCTCGGCGGCGCACGCCCGCAGCCACATCGGTGCGCGGTGCGCGGTCGACCTGTTCGCCGTCCAGGCCCGCAGGTTCGCCGAACTGGCGCGCTCCGAGGGCCCGGACGGGACGACGCACAGTCTGAGCTGGCTGATGAACTACGCGCGCAACGAGCTGCCCCGGCAGCTGGTGGCCGCCTGGCAGGAGCAGGTGCTCGCCCACTGGGACCGCTACCCGGAGACGGTGAATCCGGCGGCCGAGCCGCCGCACAAGGGGCAGAAGCTGCTGCTGTACGGGGCCACGCTGGTCGGTGCGGTGCTCACCCCGCAGATGTTCGCGGCCTGGCAGCTGGGTGACGGTGAGCTGACGGTGATCGACGCCGACGGGGCGATCGTGCTGCCGCTGGCTCCGGTGGAGGCGGATCTCGGCGACGAGACGGAGTCCCTCTGCAGCCGGCAGGCCTGGAAGATGATCCGGGTGCACTGGGCGCCGGTCGTCGCGCGGAACCGCACTCCGCGGCTGGTCGCCCTGTCCACCGACGGCCTCTCCAAGAGCTTCGCCTCCGACGAGGGCTTCGCCCAGTTCATGACCGGGCTCGACCAGCGCCTCGCGAAGGACGGCGGACCCGACGACGTACGCGACGCCCTGCCCGGGTGGCTGGCCGAGGCGGCCCGCTACTCCGGCGACGACACGACCCTGGTCGCCGCCCGGCGGCCCGGCCCCGACGCGGCGGACCACGGCGCCGCGGCAGAGAGACCACGGAGTGACGCATGACCGGCATGCTCGACGGAGGAACACTCCTCACCGCTGACGACGGGGAGTCCGTCCGCGTCATCGACATGCTCGGTGCCGGCGGTCAGGGGGAGGTGTACCGGGTGGCGACCGCGTCCGGCGAGCGCGCCCTGAAGTGGTACTACCCGTCCTGCGCTACGCCCGAGCAGTCCGACATCGTGAAGGAGTTGGTCGCCCGGGACTTCGACGACGACCGCTTCCTGTGGCCGACGGCGTACGTGCCGTCGACCACGGGCGCGTTCGGCTATCTGATGGATCTGCGGCCGGACCGGTTCAAGGGGCTGCCCGATCTCTTCCGCCGCAGGCTGCGGACCACGCCGCGCGCTCTGCTGGCCGCCGCGCTCTACACGGTGGAGGCCTACCAGGCCCTGCACTCGCGGGGGATCGCCTACCGGGACATCTCCTGGGGCAACATCTTCTTCGACCCGGCCACCGGTGACGTCCTGGTCTGCGACAACGACAACGCCGTGGTCGAGGGGGACACCACCGGTATCTCGGGGACCATGGAGTTCATGGCGCCCGAGCTGGTGCGCGGCGAAGCGGGGGCCAGGCCGGGCACCCAGTCCGACCTCCACTCGCTGTCGGTGCTGCTGTTCATGTTGTTGATGAATCATCACCCGCTGAAGGGCAGGCGGGAGTTGGACATTCACTGCCTCGACGAGGCGGCGGAGAAGCGGCTGTACGGGAAGCAGCCGCTGTTCGTCTTCGACCCTGTCGACCAGGCGAACGCCCCCGACCCCGTCGAGCAGTCCACCGTCCTGCACACCTGGGCGGCGGCTCCCCCGGCGCTCCAGGACCTGTTCACGCACAACTTCACCGTGGGCCTGCACCAGCCGACCGCCCGGGTGCGCGAGTCGCAGTGGCGGGACGCGCTGCGGTCGGTCCTGGACGCCATCGTGGACTGCGCCGACTGCGGCCGCCAGAACATGACGCAGCCCACAGCGAACACGGCGGGGACGTGCTGGTCCTGCGGCAGCCCCCTGATCCTGCCGCCCCGGCTCAGCATCATCACGCCCCCGCCCCGCTCCGAGCGCCACGTCCGGCTGCGCCGGAACGCCCGGGTGCACGAACACCACCTGGCGCCGGAGCCGACCCGGCACGACTACAGCGACGCCACACTGGTGGCCGAGCTGACCGAACACCCGAGCAGGCCGGGGAAGTTCGGGCTGGCGAACCGGTCGTCGACGAGCTGGACGGGGACGCGTTCCGACGGCACATCGCAGGAGATCGCCCCGGGCCAGACGGTCCCGCTCCGGGCGGGCCTGCGGCTCGACCTGGGCGGCGCGCAGGCGGCGGTCCACGCGAAGTGACACCCTGTGGCCCTGTGGCCCTGGAGCCCTGGAGCCCTGGAGCCCTGGAGCCTTGGAGCCTTGGAGCTCCGGGGGGCACGTCACGGCTTCAGCTGCCGCGGATCATCGACATGAGCAGCCCGTGGGTCTCCTCGTCGGCGGCGGCCACCAGCCCGTGGCCCTCGCCGACCGGGGAGCCGTCGACCCCGGTGACGACACACCCGGCCGCCCGGCACAGGGCGATACCAGCGGCGAAGTGCACGCTCCCGGAGAGGTCGCCGCCGTCGGTGACGTACGCGGCGCGCCTTCCGGCGGCGACCCAGGCCAGCGCCAGGGTCGTGGAGACGACGCGCGGCCGGAAGCGTTCGGCGAACCCGGGGTGGGCCAGGAGCTCCACGGCACGGAACCCCGGGGCGCTCGGGAACGGCGGATCGAGGTTGACGTCCACCAGCCGGGTGGCGGAGGTGGGCGCCAGCAGCGCGTCGTCGGCCCCGTCCTGCCGTACGTGGGCCCTCTGCCCGTCGGTGAAGTAGACCTCGCCGCCGAAAGGGTCGGCCACCGCCGCCGCCCCGTCGCGCAGCGCCACGTTGACGGCGACCAGCAGGTTGCCCACGGCGTAGTTCAGCGTGCCGCACAGGGGGTCGACCAGCCACTGGCGTACGGCCTCGGCAGGACCGGCCCCCTGCTGCCCGCCCTCCTCGCCCAGCACCGCGTCACCGGGCCGGGCGGCGCGGAGCACATCGAGGACGGCCTCCTCGGCCGCCACATCGGCGGCGGTGGCGAAGTCCCCGGCGCCTTTGTCGATCCGGGTGAGCCGCCGGCCGTACAGGCCGCGGACCACATCGGCGCCGGCCCGCGCCCCGGCTATCGCGACGTCGACATCGGTGGGTGCCATCTCAGAGCCCGACCAGGCGCCCGATCTCCTGGGCCAGGGCGATCCCGCCACTGCCCGCCGCGAGCCCCACCGTCAGCGTCTCCAGCGCCTGTCGGATCCGCCCCTGGTCGGCGGGGCGCCCCTCCTCCCCCGCCCGGACCAGCTCGCCGCGCACGATCTCCGCCTGCGCCGCGAGCTCCGGCCGCCCCGCCTCCTGGCGGACGAGCCGGACGAGGTCGGCGGCCAGCTTCAGCGCCTCGGCCGGGGGTGTGCCGTAGGCGACCTCGATCTTTCCGTGGTCGCCGAAGTTGCTCGGGCCGGAGATGTCGCCGTGGAAGTTGTACGTGCTCATGTCGCTCCTGGTGATCGGTGGGTGCGGGCTCAGGGAGTGGGGCCCGCGGCCGCCGGGGCCTGGGCTCCCTGCCCGTAGGCGGCGGAGATCTGTCCGTTGTTGCCGATGTTGGCGGGTCCGGTGATGTCGCCGGAGATGTTGTACGTCTGGGTGTTGATGACCTGCTGGGCCTGGTCGAAGGAGCTGGTGTCCACGTTGTGGTCCTTCAGGAACCGCTCGGTCGCGATGAGCACGCCCTGCTGGAGCCGGTGCAGGAAGTCCTGCGAGTCGGTGCGCTCGGAGTGCCCCAACTGGTCCCAGGAGGCGACCCGTTCGCGCAGGCTGTCCGTGGTGCCGTAGTCGTGCAGCGCGTGCTTCTTGGTGATCTCCTTGCGCGCCTTCTCCAGCTCGCGGGCGCGCCGCTTGAGTTCGGCGTTACGGCGTCCGACCCGCCCGGGGGCGCCGGTCAGCCCGGACCAGGTGTGCGAGGTGGCGAACCGGAACAGGCTCCACCAGCGCTCGAACCCGTCGCGCGGGATGTAGTCCGCGCCGTAGTAGCGGGCGTGCAGCGGCGGGATGCAGTAGGCCGCGACCTCCCAGGAGAGGCTGGGGTGCTGGAGTCGGGCCCGCAGGTGCATGGAGACGATGACCCGGCCGCCCTCGCCGACCCGCTCCAGGCTGAGGTAGGTCCGCATCCCCGCGCCGGGCTTGAGCAGCCCCGCCTTGACCAGCGGCGGCGGGATCTCGCTGTTGGGCGGCCGCAGCCGGTCGGGCAGCACCTCGTCGCCGAGGTAGAAGACCTGGGGGCCGAGCACGTAGAGCCGGTTCTGCGCCCGGAGCCCTTCGAGACCGGCGAGGTTCCCCAACTCCCTTGCCAGGTACGTGTGGAGGTCGACGGCGTCGAAGGGGACCAGGGTCGCCTTGCCGCCGCCGGGCGCGTCGGCGGGGCGGCTGATGTCGATCGGCTGCCAGACCGTCTCCTTGATCTTGTCCCCGCTGCCGACGAACGGGTTCTGCCGTTCCGCGCTCTGGGTGTACGGCACCATGTTCGGGCGTCGCAGCCCGCGCAGCCGCCGTTCGGCCTCGTCGGCCACCTCGGGTGCGAGGTCCTGGGGGCGGGCGGCGGCGGAGTAACGCACGGCGAGGGCGTCGCCGCGGGCCTGGGCTTCGGCCCGGCGCACCAGCCACCAGGTACAGCCGAGCACGAGCAGCAGCACGGCGAATGCCGCCTCCGCCAGGCCGGGCGCACCACTCACCAGGCCGCCGATCACGCTCAGCACGGCGAGCCACCACACCGCGCAGAGCCAGGCCAGCCTGCGGTCGCGGAGGTCGGTCCGCCCGGTCGCACGGCTCGCGTGGCGGGCCAGGGCCAGCAGGTTCACGCCCAGCGGCAGGCCGGTCGCGGTGAGACGGTCCCCCGAGAGCTCCTGGTGCGCGTACCGGGCGAACGCGTCGTCCAGGTGCACCGACGAGCACAGCAGTCTGGTGGTCGCGTCCTTGTCGTACGTGGGCAGACTGGGCACCTGCCGCATCGTTTCCCCCCTTCCGGCGCGCCCGGGCCGGCGCACCCCCCACAGTCTTCTACACAACGGCCGCTCACGTGTCCTGGAACGGCCCTGGGGCCAGCACCTGACGCAGCGTAGGGATACCGCCCCCGTCCTTGATAACGTCGCCCCCGCGGCCGTGGACTTCTCCCCCGACCCGGTCGCGTGTGGGTGGAGCGGGGACCCGGTCGCGGCAGGACGAAGAGGGCCGACAATTGAGCCTTGCACAGGTGCACCACATCTCCGCCGCGCCGGGGGACGAGGCGGCGGGCCGGTTCACGGCGGTCGGGCCGGGGGTGTCGGCGGCGCTGCTCGCGGAGATGGAGCCGCTGGTCGGGTACGCGCTCCCCGGCGGAGTCCCGCACCGGCCGGCCGACGCCGAACTCCGCTCGCTGCCGCAGGCGTTCACGTACGCGGTCCTGTCCGACGGCAGCCGCTTCGTCGGCCGTACGGCTCCGGCGCGCGGCGACGGCACGGCGCCCGTCCGGTTCCACACGCACGCGGTGCACATACCCCCGGGCGTCCCGCTGCCGGGCGACCGGCTGCCGGTGGAGGCATGGCGCTCGCCGCACTGGGTCTCCGCGACGCCGGTCGGCGGCGGCGGGCTGTCCGACCCGCTCGGCATGCTGCCGCCGGGCCCCGCGCCCGTACGGGAAGGGCTCGACGACTTCGCCGTGTCGCGGGGTCCGTGGCTGGCGGCCGTGCTCGCCGATCTGCGCCGGGCGAGCGAGGATGTGGCCCAGGCGGGCGGGCCGGTGGTGCTGGTGGAGAGGCAGAGCGCGGATGTGGCGCGCTGGCTGGGGCTGGCGGCGGTGACCCTGCCGAGGGAGAACGTGGAGCGGCTGACGTTCACCACGTACACGCGGCGGCCGGGCGCTTCGGCGTTGCGGGTGGTGGGTGCGCTGCCCGAGGACGCGGCGGTGGCGCGGGAGGCGGGGCTGCGGGTCCATGTGTGCGCGGACCGGCCCCCGGTGGACGGCGCGCCGGACGCGTGGGCGCGGACGGCGGCCCGGGTGTGGCGGAGCCGGGCGCCGGAGCTGTTCGAGGAGGCGCGCGGGCTGCCCGGGGAACCCTTCGCCGCCGGGCCGTTGGCCGTGATCGCGCTGTGCGCGGGGGTCGCGCTGGGTCCCGAGGAGCGTGCGGCGGCGGCCGGCTGGGCGGCGGAGCGGCCGTACGTGCTGGACGCGAAGCGGACCGGCCAGTTGGTGGAGGCGCTGACGTCGCCGGGGATCGATGACCGTACGGGCTCCGAGTTCGACGCGGTGGGACGGCTGTTCGGGGCACTGGACGGGCGGTGCCCGGCCTCGGTCACCGCACCGCTCGCCGCGATGCTGGTGACGGAGGCGGTGCGGGGCGGCAACGGTTCGCTGGAGCTGCCGCGCCGGGACGCGTTCGTGGGCCCGGACGGGGAGGCGATCGCGGGAGTGCTGGGCCCGGAGATCCTGACCGAGCTGGAGAGCGGTGCGGGCGGGGCGCGGCCGGTGGCACGGACCGTACAACTGCTGCGAGTGGCAAGGCTGTTGGGCGTGAACGGCACAGAGGTACTACCGAAGGCCGTCGACCGGCTGGTCCGGGCGATCCTGACGGAGGTGGACGGGTCCGAAGGGACCCCCGCCTTCGCCCCGGCCCTCCTGGAGTTGCTGGACGAGCAGTTCGACGTACGGACGGCGCTGCTGGGCACGCTGGACCGGATCGCGCCGGAGGACCCCGGGGCGGTGGCCCGGCTCCTGGAGCGGGTCGCGCTGCCGTTCACCGGGACACAGTCCCTGCCGCACCTGCGGATGTGCGCCGAGGTGCCGGGGGCGATGACGACCCTCGGCCGGGACCGGACGGCTGTCTGGCACCGGGTCCTGCGGGCGGCCGGCCTCTCCCCGTTCGCCGAGCCGCTGGTCCTGCGTACGGCCGTGGGCCTGGTCTGGGAGGACCGGGCGCCCACGGTGGAGGAGGCCCGGCTGCTGCTGGAGGCGGCGACCTCGGACGCGCACCGGGCGGCCGGGACGTGGGCCCGGCTGGTCGACGCGGCGCTCGGCGCCCCGGCGGACACGGAGGACGGCACCGCGCTGGCCCACGACCTGCTGCGGGCCTTCCCGCAGGAGATCGGCGGCCGCGAGCGCGCCGCGCTCCAGCTCCTCGAACTCTGCCGCGACCTGCGCACCGGCGCACCGGAACCCGGCTGGACGGAGCAGGTCCGCACCCTGCGCGACCGGGCCGCCCCGCTCGAACCTGCGGTCCAGGAGCGGGCGTTCACGGCCCTGGTGGAGCGTCTGCTGGCACCGGACCGGCCGGGCGCGGAACTGTACGCCTTCGTCCGCAGCGACGACGCCGACCTGATCGCCGCCTACGACCGCGCGGCCCGCGCCGAGCCGACCCGCGCACGCCTGCGCACCCACCCCGCCTACGCGGCCGACTGCTTCACCAACTGGACCGCCCACCCCCACGCGGGCACAGCCTGGACGACCACGGCCGCCGCCCTCCTGGACGAGGTGCTGCGCCCGGCGGTGCGCGGGATGACGGCGGAGGCCGTGGCGGAGGTGGAGGAGACGGTGGGCCGGACGGGCAGCAGCGGCCGGGCGAACGCCTTCCGCGACTGGAACCGGTCACGCTCGCTGGGCCGTCTGGGGCGGCGGATCGCGGGGCGGGTACGGCGGGGCTGAGGGGGCAGAGGGCGTCCCCTCAACCGGTCGACCTTCGCCGCACATCACACATGCAAACGTTGCTCATCCGCGCTCCGGATAAGCTGGCGCCTGGCGGGTGACTCCGCTCCGCCGCGCTCCGACCAGCCGTTCATGGGGGAACCGTGCTGAACTTCGACGATGTGGTGCACGCACCTGTCGGCAAGCTGAAGACAGCAGTCGACGACTGGACCACGATGGTGACCAAGCTGGAGAAACTCGCCGAAGACGCCCGGAACGGCATGAAGGCGAGGGCGAGCAAGGCGTCCTGGGAAGGCGTCAACGCGGGCGTCACCAAGGCGTTCATCGGAAAGACGGCAGCGGAGTTCGACGACGCGGTGGCCCAGGCGCGGGGCATCAAGTCCCTCCTGGTGGACGCCCACACTTCCTTCGCGTACGCCAAGAAGACACTGGTCGCCATTCGCGACGAAGAGGGCCCCGCAGCCGGCGTGATGGTCAGCGCGACCGGCAAGGTGTCAGCCCGGCACGACCTGGAGAACTTCCCGGGCGCGCGTAACGACCCGGACTATCCAGAGGCATTGCGCAAGCAGAAGGCTGCCATCACCTCTTGGCAGAAGAGGATCGACCGGCTCGTCGAGGACTGCTCCGATGCCGACGAGTCCCTGAAACGTGCCCTGGAAGCCAACATCAAGAGCGAGCACGACTTCAGCCGACCCACGTACAAGTCACTCGACGCGGAGCAGGTGGGCCACGCGTCGGAGCTGCTGAAGCAGGTCACGGGAGAAGGCGGCACAGCCCGTAACGTCGAGGCGCTGCGCAAACTCGAAGAGATCATCGACGACAACCGCAACGACCCCGAGTTCGCCACCGCCTTCTACCGCAAGCTGGGGGCTGAGGGCACACTGGAGGCATTCACGCGGATGTCCCTGGACTCCACGTCCCTCGGCCCGGCCGGGCAGGACCGGGTGAGCGTGGTCCGCAACATCCAGAGCGACATGGGGGCGATGCTCGGCCTGGCCACCACGACGTCGGTACCGAACCACCTGGATGCCACCTGGACCACGCAACTGCTCAAGGCGGGCCGCAAGGAGATCGATGTCTCCGGCTTCGCGGGCGTCGGCACCAAGGTCTTCGGCTATCAAGCCCTCGGCGCACTGCTGCGGAGTGGCACGTACGACCAGCAGTTCCTGACGTCGGTCGGCCGGGACATGATCGCCATGGACAAGAAGAACCCCGGGATCTGGTCCCAGAATCTGCCCTACGACCAGAACATGGCGATCAACCTGGGCACGGAGGGCGGAAGGGGCTTCAACCCGGTCACCGGCCTCATGGAGGCCATGAGCAGGCACCCCACGGCGTCGGCGGAGTTCTTCAGCGAGGGTCTGCGGGAGGACACCAACAAGGACGGCATCGTCACCCTGCAGGACAAGGTGACGAGCGGCAAGGACGCGCAGAGCGTCGTCGACTACCTGCTCGACAAGAAGCCGACGGACGACTGGTACGACACCACGGCCGACAGCGGCTCCTCGGTCGGCCAGAGGGCCATGGGCAACGCCCTGGAGGCGGCGGTCACGGGCCGCGTCCCCGGCGACGACGACGCACCTCCGGTACGCCACACCAAGGACATGAGCGGCGTCATGGAAAAGGTCGTCGAGAAGATCGGCGCGAACCCAGAACTCGTATCGGCCAAGGCGGGCGACCCGGAAGCCCCACTGAGCGCACTGGCCCCGCAGTTCGGCAACATGGCGGCGGAGTACATGCCGGACCTCCAGGCGACCGACGAGAACGCGGCGGGCCAGATCAAGCCGTTCGGCGAACCGGCCGAATTCGAGAAGCACTTGATGACGAGGTTCCTCGGCTCGGTCGGCCAGGATCCCGACGCCTATGGTGCGATCTCCCATGCGCAGCAGGCCTACACGACGGCACTGGTGAGCGATGTATTCAGCCACCCCGAGCGCCATACTGATATGGGCGAGGCGATCCGTAACGCCGTCCATTCCGGCGGCGAGATCGCAGGAATGATGTCCGAGGCGAGGGCGCACGCGATCGTCGAACTGAAGACGCACGAGAACGAGGAGTACAACGAAGGCATCGCGGAAAATGCAAAGTGGACGAATCGAATCATTGATCTCGTCGGCGCGAAATACGTGGAACTACGGATCCATCTGAGTGGCGCCCGCGGCCAGAACGAGCGCAAAACCCTCCCCGGCCTCCTCAGCCAGTTCACCGCCTTCGCTCAGAAGGAGCTCAAGTGCGCATGACGGTGCAGAGCGCTTGGCCCGGCCGGAGCGCGCGGGCGGTGCGAACGGGCCGGGCGGGGCCACACCACAGGGCCGGAGCCGCCGACTAGAATCGTGTGCATGTCGAAGCCTGACGAGTTGCTCGTTGATGTCGCCGCCCTGGTGGAGTCCGGAAACAGCAACCAGATGTCGCTGACCGTCGTCGCCGGGGGTGCCGTCATCACCGGCCGGCTGGCCCCCGAGGCCGTATGGAGACAGCGGGTGTCGGAGGTCCTGGCGGACTCGGCCCAGCTGAGCGAGTTCTCCGCCGCCTTCACCGCCGCCGCCCGCAAGGAGGGGCAGCCCACGCATCTGCACTTCCACGTGGCGCGGATTCTGCAGGGCTCGGTGGGCATCCCCGAGACGGGCGGGATGTACCGCGTGGCGATCGAGGACGTCAGCGCCTGGACCATGGGCGACTTCAGCTACTCCGACCGCTGACCGCACCGCCACCGGGGCCCCCGCCGCCGACGGCGGTCAGTACAGCAGGTCCAGCTCCGCACGGACCGTCTTACCGGGCGGTTCGCGGTCGACGACGGCCCAGCGGTCCGCCAGCGCGTCCACGATCAGCATGCCGCGCCCGCCGTCGTCCCCGTCCTCCGGTGCGGTGATCTCGCCGGGCCCGGGGGGCCGGCACTCGGTACGGGTGTCGGACACCTCGATCCGCAGCACCCCGAGAGTCTCCCGGTCGCCGGGCGCGTGCCGCAGGCACAGCTCGAAGTCGCGGCCGGGGACCCGCCCATGGGTCACGGCGTTGGCCGTCAGCTCTCCGATGATCAGGGCCGCCGACTCCGAGGCGTCACTGAGGTACGGGATGCCCCAGGTGTGCAACTGGTAGAGCCCGACGCGGCGGGCGAGCCGGGCACCGCGCGGATTCGAGCTGAACCGCCGCCTGAACACACGTACGGTTACATCGGGTTGGGTCCTCGTAGGTGCTTCCATGCCTCCAGATTGCGGGCCTCGGACGCCCGCCACCAGGTCACCGACCCGTACGCTGAGTCAGCGTACGGGTGCGAAGGGTAGACAGTACGGATCACGTTCCGTGAGCGTGAACGGGTTACGAACCAGGACAGCGCACGGGGAGGTGGCCGTACATGACGCACGGCACGGAGCATCGACAGCACGTACGGGACCTTCAGCAACGGCGGCGGACGCAGCGGCGAACCCGAACCGCAGTACAGCCTCCAGATGTTCGGAGAAGTCGTCAAGAACTTCCGCAAGCGGGCGGGCCTGACGCAGGAGCAGTTCGCTCCGCTCGTCGGGTGCTCCCCCGAGACCGTCGCCTCCATCGAGCAGGGCCTCGGAGCCCGCGCGTGCGCATCAGTTGGCCGAGGCGATGCAAGGCCTCGTGGACGACGTGGAACGCGCAGCGGTCACCCGCTGGCTCACGAGCACGGTCGAGATCCTGCGCCGGTCGACGGCCAACTGACCCGGACGCAGCAGGCACGCCCGCAGGGCTGATCAGGTCGTCCTCGGTGAGCGACGTCGCCATCGCCACCGAGGCGCACTGCACGCACTCGCCCGCTCCTCACTCACCTGTCTCGCGCTCCGAACGGCCCTTGACCGACGACTCTTTGAAGGTGATCACCACTCGCGTGTTCGCCTCCGCCCCTGCGCGGTCCGGCGCCGTCGCGATCTCCTGGTGGGTCACTTTCGCGTGCAGGCGCGCCACGTGGGCATCGGGGATGTCGATGACCGGGCCGGTCCACTCCTCGGCGGGCTGTTCGGGGACGAGCCCCAGCTCGTACACGGCGTCCTGGAGGAGGGACTCGGTGAGGCGTACGCCGGTGAGCCTCTCGGCCAGAGCGAGAACCGCCGCCTTCCGGTCGACGTCCGGGGCGCGCTCGTCGTGCTCTCCCTCGGAGGTCAGAGGCGCGCCGACCTCCTGCAGCACGCGGACCAGTTCATCGGGGGTGTTGCCGTCGCGCGACCAGGGGAACTCGAACGTGGTGCGGAGCTCGCTGTCCTCGAACCAGTGGAAGAGGTCGATGGGCTTGCCACCGTTGGTCGAGTGCGCCACGATCCGGCCGTCCTTCGACAGTTCCTCCACGCACGGCACCGCGAGCCCCAGTCCGCCATCGAAGGCGAGGACGAGTGTCCAGTCGCCGTTCTCGCCCGGAGCGCTGAAGGCGCCCGCGACGTAGGAATCGTCCCAGTAGCCGTCCTCCCGTTCGGCGCGGTGAGCGCCGTCCGCCTCGATCAGCCCGGCCGTTCCCTGCCCGGTGCCGCGCGGTTCCGCCTCCATCGCACGCAGCACCTCGCGCGGGGTCCGCCCCCGTACCAGGGTCAGGGTGTATCCGCTGCCCATCATGTGGCGGAAGAGCGGCGAGGTATGGGTCCAGGCGTAGTCGTGCGCGGTCACCGAGTTCATACGGCGCAGTGTGCCTGATGCCTCCGACAACGCCAGGCTGGACGCATCCACAGCACACGCGGTCTCAGACGGGCGGCACCTTCCGGGAGGTATACGTGTCCGTCGCGAATCCGAACGAGGGTCTTTGACGTTCGGAACGTCACGCCCAGCCATCGCTTGGACGCCGCCCGGCCGGGCGGCGTCCAAGACGATTCTGTGCTTGAGTCGCCGATTCGATCCGACAGAAGACACGATGACACTGTGGTGGGCGAGGGGCACCTCGAACTTCTAGCCTCACCGACCGCAGAACGCCCGCCCGGTCCGGGCGCCGGTGCCGGGCGGGTAACGTAAAGAGGTACTGATTGACTCGTGGGCCTCCTGGCGGGCTGCGTGAACCCCAGGAGGAGCCGATATGACGACCAACCGTGGACGCAAGGACGTCATCCGCGACCGGATGGCCGCCACCGGCGAGTCGTACAACGTCGCCGCCCGCAACCTCAAGGCCATGAAGGACATGGGCGCCACCCGCGAGGCCGTCCTCGTGCAGCGCTGGAAGCCCGCCGACACCTTTGACGTGCCCTGTCCGTGCGGCGGGACCTGCGAGCCCGGTGAGACCTGCGACCACTGCCACGCCCTCCACCGCCATGTGAAGCGCTACCCGGGCTCCACCACCGAGGTCGAGATCTGGGCCGACCGCTACGAGTGCACCGGCTGCTCCTCCTCGTACACCCTGACCGTCCGCCTGGCCGGGCGGCCCTGGGGTGTCGCGGAGACCGTCGTGCAGGGCGGGTCGGCCGAGGAGGTCGTACGGGCCCGGGTCTTCCCCGGGGTGATCCACCCGCTGCTGCGGTCCGAGGCGGCCGAGAAGAGTGACGACGGCGAATGACAGTCGAAGGGGACGCGCCCTTCGGGGCGGGCGGCCCCATGACAGTGCCCCGGCCACCGGAACCTCAGAGTCCGGGCCGGGGCACTCGGCTGTCAGGGACGCCCTGCGGCGTCAGCTCTCGTCCGGTGCCAGCGTCAGCGAGATCGAGTTGATGCAGTAGCGCTGGTCCGTGGGGGTCGGGTAGCCCTCGCCCTCGAAGACATGGCCCAGGTGCGAACCGCAGCGGGCGCAGCGCACCTCGGTGCGGACCATGCCGTGGGCGCGGTCCTCGACCAGCTCGACCGCGTCCGTGTCCTTCGGGTCGTAGAAGGACGGCCAGCCGCAGTGCGACTCGAACTTGGTGTCGGAGCGGAACAGCTCCGCCCCGCAGGCCCGGCAGGAGTAGACGCCCGCCGTCCTGGTGTCGGTGTACTCGCCACGGAAGGCGGGTTCGGTGCCGGCCTGGCGCAGGACCTGGTACTCGGCCGGGGACAGCTCCGCCCGCCACTGCTCGTCCGGCTTCTCGACGTCGTACGGCACGGCTCGCTCCTCAGCTCGACAGGTGGTCCAGGATGCGCGGGCCGAGGTCGGTGACGTCGCCCGCTCCCATGGTGAGAACGAGATCACCGGGCTTGGCCATTCCCGCGACGGCGGCGGGGACGTCCGCCTGGTCGTGGACGGCGGTGACCTCGGCGCCGGCTGCCTTCGCCGCGTCGATGATCAGGACGCTGGTGACGCCCGGGATCGGGTCCTCGCGGGCCGGGTAGACGTCCAGGACCACGGAGGCGTCGGCCAGCGCGAGGGCCTGGCCCATCTCGGTGCCCAGCTCCTGGGTACGGGAGAACAGGTGCGGCTGGAAGACGACCAGGATGCGGGCGTCGGCGGCGGCGCCGCGCATGGCCTCCAGGTCGGCGGTCATCTCGGTGGGGTGGTGCGCGTACGAGTCGATGACCTGCACGCCCGCCGCCTCGCCCTTGAGCTGGAGGCGGCGCTTGACCCCGGTGTAGCTGCCGATCGCGGAGGCCAGGTTGTGCGCCGGGATGCCGAGGGCGACCCCGGCGGCGAGGGCGGCGACCGCGTTGTGGGCGTAGTGGCTGCCGGGGACCGAGACGGTGAAGGTGAGGAACTTGCCGTTGAGCAGGACCGTGACCTCGCTGGTCAGGCCGCGCGGGGTGACCTTGTGGACGCGGACGTCGGCGTTCTCGGCGGAGCCGTACGTGACGACCTTGAGGTCCGAGAGGTCGCGGACCCGGCGGGTCAGCTCGACCGCGCCGGGCTGGTCGGCGGAGATGACCAGGGTGCCGCCGGGGACGACCTTGCCGACGAACGTCTCGAAGGAGTCGTAGATCTCGTCCATCGAGGCGTAGTTCGCGTGGTGGTCCAGCTCCACGTTGAGGACGATCGCGACCTCGGGGTCGTATTTCTGGAAGCTGCGGTCGCTCTCGTCCGCCTCCGCGACGAAGATGTCTCCCTCACCGTGCGTGGCGTTGGTGCCGGGGCCCTCCAGGTCGCCGCCGATGGCGTACGAGGGGGCCAGGCTCAGCGAGGAGAGGGCGACGGCCAGCATGGACGTGGTGGTGGTCTTGCCGTGGGTTCCGGCGACCGCGATGGCCCGGAGGCCGTTCATCAGGGAGGCCAGCGCGTCGGAGCGGTGCACCACCGGGACGGCCAGCTCGGCGGCGCGCAGCAGCTCCGGGTTGTCGGCGCGGATGGCGCTGGAGACGACCACGCAGGACGCGTCGTCGGCCAGGTGCCGGGCCTCGTGCCCGATGTGCACGGTCACCCCCAGCGCCCGAAGCGACCCGACGGTGGCGGACTCCTTGGCGTCGCTGCCCGCCACCTTCGCTCCGCGCTGGGCGAGGATCTTCGCGATGCCCGACATTCCGGCGCCGCCGATGCCGATGAAGTGCGGTCGTTCCATGGCGGCGGGAATGCCGGGTGCCATCTGTGCTCCTGCGCGTCGGTTCGGATTTCGAGTCGCGGCCGAGGGCCAACCCGGACCGCGAGGCCAGCCTATTCGCTGTGCGCGAAGAGCTTGAGCACCGGGACGCCGACCTTGTGCCGGGCCCGCGAGGCCCAGTCGCGGTGGAAGAACTCCTCCACGTAGTGCGGGGCGGTCAGGACGATGACCTCGTCCGCGCTCGCCTCCTCCACGACGGTGGTCAGTTTGTCCAGGGGGTGGGCCTCGATCACCTGTCCGACCGCCTCGGCCCCCGCCTCGCGCAGGGCCCGTAGCGAGTACTCCAGGCCGATCTCGGCGGGTTCGCGGGCCTCCTTGCCCTCCGGTTCCTCACCCTCGCGCACGGCTTCCCTGAGCTCCCCCATCGCCACGTCGTCGATCGCGCGCAGCAGGGCATCGGCCTGGTCGCCGCGCGGCTGCAACAGAACGACGAACGAGATCCGCTCCTCGCCGTGGAGGGTGGTGACGAAGTCCACGTCCTCCGGAGTGAGCGGCTTCTCGATCATCAAAACGCTTGTGAACACGACAGGCGCCCTTCCGCTTCTGCGTCTCGCCGACAGCCGGCTCGGCCGTCGGCGGTCGTTTGCTGAAACCATCCTTCCCCGTGCTTCCACGGGGACTGCAGAGGTAAGTGTGCCCAGCCGAAGCTAACCGGAACGGGTAATTCCGCTAAGTGTCCCTCCCCCGGTTACCGCAGGTCCCTCCCCTCGGTCACCGCACACCCCTCCGTCGGTACCGCCCGAAGAGGAACCCGTCCTCCTCCAGGAGGGACGCCAAGGCGAAACGTTCCGGCACGATCACTCCGGGGCCTCCCGCGATCCGCTGCGCGTCCCCGGCCGTGAGCATCGGCGAGAGCGTCAGGCAGAGCTCGTCCAGCGCCCCCGCCGCCACGAACTGGCCGAGCAGCCGGGGACCGCCCTCCGTCAGCTGCCGCCGCAGACCCCGGTCCGCCAGCTCGCGCACCGCGCGCGCCGGGTCCACCCGGGTGCCCTCGCCGGCGATCACCACCTCCGCGCCCGCCTTGCGGGCCGCGGCGATCCGGTCGGCGGGAGCCCCGGCACCGGTCACCACGAGGGTCGGGACGAGCGGCTCGGTGAACAGGGGCAGCGAGAAGTCCAGGTCCAGCGAGCCGGTCACCACCGCGACGGCGGGCGCGGGTCCCTGCCCGGCCGCCGCCCGCCGCGCCGCGAAGGCCTCCCGGGCGCGGGCCGGGCGGTACCCCTCCAGACGTACGGTCTCGGCTCCGGCGATCACCACATCGGCCAGGGCCCTCAGGGTGCCGAAGATCCGCATGTCGGCGGCGCAGGAGATGGGCTGCGAGCGGCCGTCGTGCTGGGCGGCGCCGTCGAGGGTGGAGACCATGTTGGCGCGCAGCCAGAAGCTCCCGGGCCCTGCGGCGGGGAGGTCCGTGGGGTAGGCGTACGCGTCGGCCAGCTCGTCGAGGCTCCACTCGCGGTCGGCACGGCCTTCGCGGCCGGGTTCGCGGTCCTCACGGTAGGCGAGCGGCCCGGACGGGTCCTCGCCTCCCGAGGTGCTCGTTGTCAGGTCCGTCACAGGGAACAGGCTTCGCATGGGGTGCAGTCTGGCACGGGCCTTAAGGTGGAGAGTTGTGTCGTCCTCCACCGCGTTTCCGGGGCAGAGCCCCCTTGCCGAAACGGCCCCGCTGTCCCTGTGCGCCCGCGAGCCGCGCGTCCCCGCCGACCGTCTGGTGGCGGAGATGGTGCCGCCGCCGCGCTTCGATTCGGTGCGTTTCGACACCTACGTACCCGACCCGAACCAGCCCAGCCAGAGCGAGGCCGTCACCGCCCTCGCGGGCTTCGCGGCCGGGCTCGGCGGGTCGCACGCGACGGGTACCGGACGCCGCAAGTGGTTCGGGAGCAAGAAGCCGGCCGCGCCGACCGGGCCGCGCGGGGTGTATCTCGACGGCGGTTACGGCGTCGGCAAGACCCACCTGCTCGCCTCCCTCTGGCACGCCACGCCCGCGGAGCCGTCGCTGAAGGCGTTCGGTACGTTCGTCGAGCTGACGAACCTGGTCGGTGCGCTCGGTTTCCAGCAGACCGTGCAGACCCTGAGCGGGCACCGGCTGCTCTGCATCGACGAGTTCGAGCTCGACGACCCGGGCGACACCGTCCTGGTCTCCTCGCTGCTCAGCCGGCTGGTGGAGCACGGGGTGGCGCTGGCCGCGACCTCGAACACGCTGCCGGGCAAGCTCGGCGAGGGCCGGTTCGCCGCCGCCGACTTCCTCCGCGAGATCCAGGGCCTGTCCGCGCACTTCCGCCCGCTGCGCATCGACGGTGAGGACTACCGGCACCGCGGGCTGCCCGAGGCCCCGCCGCCGTACTCCGACGAGCAGGTCACCCGCTCCGCGTACGCCACGCCGGGCGCGTCGCTGGACGACTTCCCGGGGCTGCTGGAGCACCTGGCGCGGGTGCACCCGAGCAGGTACGGGGCGCTGACCGACGAGCTGGGCGCGGTCTGCCTGACCGGGGTGAGCGCGGTGCCCGACCAGTCGACCGCGCTGCGCCTGGTGGTGCTGGCCGACCGGCTGTACGACCGGGAGGTGCCGGTGCTGGCCTCCGGGGTGCCGTTCGACCAGTTGTTCAGCGACGAAATGCTGAACGGCGGGTACCGGAAGAAATACTTCCGGGCGATCTCGCGGCTGACGGCACTGGCACGTGACGCGAAGGGCCTGGTGGCGCAGTAGGTTCGGGGGGTGACACCGGGTGCCCGTTCGGCGGCGTGCCCGCAACTCCGTTCGCGTACAACCGCGTACGACTCCCGTACAACCGCATACACCGTTTGAAGGGATCCAGTATGGCTACCACGCGTCAGGCGCACACGGTCTGGGAAGGCAACCTGATCGAGGGCAAGGGGATCGTCACCTTCGACTCCTCCGGCATCGGTGAGTACGACGTCTCCTGGCCGGCCCGCTCGGAGCAGCCGAACGGCAGGACGAGCCCCGAGGAGCTCATCGCGGCCGCGCACTCCAGCTGCTTCTCCATGGCGCTCTCCAACGGGCTCGCCAAGGCCGGCACCCCGCCGACCAAGCTGAACACCAAGGCCGAGGTGACCTTCCAGCCCGGTACGGGCATCACCGGCGTCCACATCACCGTCGAGGGCGAGGTCCCCGGCCTCGACGAGGACGGCTTCGTGAAGGCGGCCGAGGACGCCAAGGCGAACTGCCCGGTCAGCCAGGCGCTGACGGGCACGACGATCACGCTGTCGGCCTCCCTGGCCTGACCCCGCGCGGCCCGGGCGGAGCCCACGAGCGCCGGCCGGTGCTTCGGCGGCCCCGGCCGGGCCGTCCCAGCTGCAACGCGAGGCGCGGGGGCGCGCATGGTTCCCCCGCGCCTTAGTGCGTGCTACACACATGCGGGTCACGTCACCTGTCCGCCAACAGGGAGTTGCCTGATGTCATCCGAAACCCGGAACACAACGACCGCAGCGCCCGCGCCCCGGCACACCGCGACACGACGACAGGCCCTGGCAGGCAGCGGCGCAGCGGCCGCGATCGCCTTCACCGGGGCCTTCTCCGAACTCTTCGCGGGCACGGCCGCCGCCCGCGGCCACGGCGGCTACGGCCCCCTCGTCCCCGACCCGGACGGCCTGCTCGACCTGCCGAAAGGTTTCCGCTACCGGGTACTGTCCCGGGAAGGCGACCCGCTGCGCTCCGGCGAGGGCGTGGTGCCCGGCAACCACGACGGCATGATCGCCCTCGCGGGCCGCCACGGCCGGGTCCACCTCGTCCCGCAACCACGAGAACCGGCACACCGCGAAGACCGGCGTCCCGACCGTCGCGGGCCTGACCTACGACCCGGCGGCCAGGGGCGGCTGTACGTCCCTGGAGCTCGACGGCCGGAACAAGGTCCTCGGCGAACGGGTCGCCATCGCCGGAACGGCGGTCAACTGCGCGGGCGGGCCCACCCCCTGGCGCACCTGGCTGACCTGCGAGGAGACCGAGGACAAGGCCGGGACCAACGGATACACCAAGGACCACGGCTTCATCTTCGAGGTGGACGGCGCCGACCCGCGCCGCACCGGGGCCGTCCCGCTGACCGCGATGGGCCGCTTCCAGCACGAGGCGATCGCGGTCGACCCGAAGAACGGGATCGTGTACGAGACGGAGGACGCGTTCGACAAGCCGTTCGGCCTCTTCTACCGCTTCCTCCCCGAGAAGCCGCTCGGCGGCACCGGTTCCCTGCGGGCGGGCGGGGTGCTGGAGGCGATGCGGGTACCGGGACTGCCGGACCTCTCCGTGGTCCAGGAGACCGGGGCGAGCTTCGACCGGGTCGGGTGGGTGCCCGTACCGGACCCGCTGGCGGCCGAGACCCCGATCCGGCTCCAGGACTTCGGCCGGAAGGGCATCACGCACGCCCAGAAGCTGGAGGGCTGCTATTGGGGCGGCTCGTCCGTCTACTTCGTCTCCAGCTTCGCCCGCAGTGACGAGGGCTCGGCGGCCGACCACTACGGCCAGGTCTGGCGGTACGAGCCGAAGAAGCGCCGGCTCACCCTGGTCGTGGTCTTCGGCCCGGACACCGACATCCAGCTCCCCGGCGAGTCCCCGGACAACATCTGCCTGGCCTCCGACGGGGGCCTGATGGTCTGCGAGGACGGCGGTGGCGCGCAGCACGTGCTGGGGGTGACCCGGCGGGGCGAGGTGTACACGATGGCGCGCGGGCGGCAGAACATCGGGACGCCCGAGGAGCCGGAATGGGGCGAGTTCGCGGGGGTCACGTTCTCGCCGGACGACTCGACGATGTACGTGAACTGCTACACGCCGGGGACGACGTTCGCGGTGACGGGGCCTTGGCGCTGAGGGGCCCGCGGTGCAGAAGGGGCCGCCATACCGGGGTGCCGGTATAAGCCGATAAGCAGAATGTCGGATACGTTCCGTGAGTGATCACTACTGCACGGAAACGGAAGACGCTCTGCCTGACGGTCGCGGGGGTGCTGCTCGGCGGCGCCCTGGCCGGGTGCGAGGGCGGCGGCGCCCCCGCACCCACGCCTACCCCTCCCCCTACGGCTCCCGCTCCCGCTGCAGCCTCCGTACTCCCGAAGAAGCCGCCCACGATGGCCCCCGGCCCCGCCGGGCGCACCCCGGTCTACGAGCGGCGGCCGACGGGCGGAGGCCCGGCGGAGGAGGCCGCGGCCGAGAAGGTCGTGGCGCTCACCTTCGACGCGGATATGACGGCCGATCAGGGCCCCAGGGCGAAGGCGGGCGAGCGCTTCGACAACCCGGAGCTGATCGCGCTGCTGCGGCGGCTGAAGGTGCCCTCGACCGTGTTCATGACCGGGCGGTGGGCGGAGGAGTACCCGGCGCAGGCGAAGGGGATCGGCACGGACGACCTGTTCGAGGTCGCCAACCACTCGTACAGCCACTACGCCTTCACCGCCGACTGCTACGGCCTGCCGGTGGTCGCGAAGGACGCCATGGCCCGCGATGTGGAGCGGGCCTTCTCGGCGTTCCGGCAGGCCGGGGTACGGAACGTGGTGCCGTACTTCCGCTTCCCCGGCGGCTGCTACGACGACGCGGCCCTGCGCGCGCTGACCCCGGCGGACGTGACGGCGGTGCAGTGGGACGTGGTGAGCGGTGACGCGTTCGCGACGGACGCGGGGGCGGTGGCCGAGCAGGTGCTGGACGAGGTGCGGCCGGGGTCGCTGGTGGTGATGCACTGCACGCGCAGCGCGGCGCCGGTCACCGCTGAGGCGATCAGCAGAATCGTTCCGGAGCTGCGAAAGCGGGGCTACCGGTTCGTGAAGGTGTCGGAGCTGATGGAGGGCTGATGGACCCCACGGCCGAACGGACAGGGTCCGGCCCCGGCGTACGTCACGGGGCCAGGCCTGGCAGCCGGGAGAAGCAACCCTCCCATCACGGAAAGGCGGGCTGGATGTCCTCGGCATCGGCCACGAGGCCGTCACCGACGAGCACACGTACCCGGGTTCGAGCGCGGTGACTTCGTCGAGGCCATCAAGAGCTCCCGCCGGCCGGAGTGACCCGGGGGCTCTGGCGGCCGAGTCCGCGGGAATCCGCCCGTCCGCCAGGTGCGATGGCTACTGTGTGAGATATGACAGCAATAAGGAACATGCGTTCGAATAGAGTGGCGGTGGCGCTGATCGCTGCCGCCGCGGTAGGGGTGTTCGGGGTGGGCGGCGCGCTGGCCGCGAGTACTTCGGACGGCGGGCCCGTGAGTCCGTCGTCGGTGCCCGGCGAGACCCCGCCTGACGGCTCGAGTGGCTCCGACGGCGGCACCGTCAGCGGCTCCGGCGGAACGGACGGCGGGTCGGACGGCGGCACCGTCAGCGGCTCCGGCGGGTCGGACGGCGGCACCGTCAGCGGCTCCGGGGGAACGGACGGCGGCGGTTCCGGAGAAACCGGGGGATCCGAACCCAGCTCCAGCCCCAGCGGGCCGGTGCCCACGAGCGGGCCCGGCCCCACGCCGACGACCCCGGCCGATCTCGCGGAGGTCGCCAGGCGCATCGACGACCTGGAGAAGAAGGTCGATCAGCTGCCCACCAAGAAGGAACTGGCCGACGCGCTGCGCGCGTTCGCGGACTCCCTGGAGCAGCAGGACTGAGGGGACGCCCGGACCTCCGTGGTCCCACGTGCGTGCCGGGCTGCCCGGTCAGGGATGACCGGGCAACGGCACGCCGGGCGTGCGCGGTCGACGGACCCGGCTCGCACCGGGTCAGCCGGTCGCCTTCTCCGGCCGGGCCTCGCTGGGCCGCACGATGACGAATCCCTCGCCCTGGAGCATCAGCTGCACGGCCTCACCCGAGCCGCCGCGCACCATCGACCCGACGCTCTGGGAGCGGTGCAGGGTGGTCGTGAGCTGCTGGCTCCAGCCGACGACCGCGTCCGTGTCCACGTAGACGGGCTGGGCGCCCGTCACCGGGATCACGATGGGGGTGCCCTCACACATCAGGCCGAGCTTGCCGTAGCCCGTGAAGACGCTGTTGAAGAGACCGCCGCCGATCATTCCGGCACCCTTCACGGTCTTGATCTCGTACGAGAGGGTGGCGTCGAAACAGAGCACGTTGCGGCCGTTGATGGTGATCTGGTCGCCTTGGTCCATCTCCAGGATGAAGCAGTTGGCGGCCTCGTGCGCGAACCACGCCTCGCCCTGCCCCCGTACGGCCATGAGCGCGAGGCCCTCGCCGGTTACCGCGCGCTTGAGCATGCCGCCGATGCCCTGGCCCTTGCGCTCGAACTGGAGGTTGCCGCGGAAGGCGATCATCGAGCCCTGGCGGGCGTGCATCTCCCCGTTGACGGCGTATTTGATCGACTTGGAGTTCTGCAGGGTCATGCCGGGGGCGGTGGCCGGCTGGGCCATGTGCTCGCTGGAAAAGAGATCGCTCTTCATACGGAGCATCCTCACCCGGACCGGCCCGTCAAGCCAAGAAGGTGACACCCGCCGCCTGGCAGACTGGGACGGTGAGCAGCGACGACACCTCCCAGAGCCCCGTCTCCCCGAGCCCCTTCCACCACGGTCCCACCGACCGGGACGAGGCCCCGCAGTACGTGCTCCCCCTGGTGGTGCACCTGGAGAAGGCCGCCCCGCCCGCCCGGACCGATGCCCTGCGCACCGCCGCCCGCGCGGTGCTCATGATCCTGTCCGACGAGCGGTCCACGGGCGAGGGCGAGTGGGCCGGAGCGATGCGGGACTGGGAGGACGCCCGCATCCGCAAGGTGGTGCGCCGGGCGCGCGGCGCGGAGTGGCGCAAGGCGGCCGCGCTGCCGGGGATCACGGTGACGGGCGGGAGCGCGGAGGTACGGGTGTACCCACCGATCCCCCTGGACGGCTGGCCCAAGGAGCTGGCCAAGCTCCAGGTGTCGGGCACCGAGCTGGACGACCCCGAGCCGCCCGCCGCCCCCGACCCCGAGGGCCCTGTGCTGTGGCTCAACCCGGAGCTGGAGATGTCGGCGGGCAAGACGATGGCGCAGGTCGGCCACGGTGCCCAACTCGCCTGGTGGGAGCTGTCCGACACCGAGCGCAAGGCGTGGCGCGAGGCGGGGTTCCCGCTCTCCGTGGTCACGGCCACACCGGAGCGCTGGCGCGAGCTGACCACGAGCGGCCTGCCGGTGGTGCGCGACGCGGGGTTCACCGAGATCGCGCCGGGGCCCACAGTCGTGGCGGAGGAGGGCCTGCGTCTCTGCCCGCTCCCGGGCGTACGGACCCGCCGGTGAACGCACACCACCTCGGAGACCAGGAGACCAAGTCCATGGGGGAGTTGGACATCGACGCCCTCGTCTTCGACGTCCTCGGCACCCTCGTCGACGAACCCGCGGGGCTCCGTGCCGGGATCCGTGCACTCGACCCGTCGCTCGACGGTGCTGGGACCGAGCCGCTCCTGCTGCTGTGGCAGCAGCACATCGAGCGCGAGCAGCGCCGCGTCCTCGACGGGGACCGGCCCTACCTCACCAGTGACGCCCTCGACCGGGAAGCCGCCCGGCTCGTCGCCGAGACCGCCGGAGTCGACGACCCGGCCGCCGTGGCGGCGTTGGCCCTGTCGGCCCGTCGGCTGCCGCCGTGGCCCGACACCCTCGCGGGGCTCGCCAGACTCGCAGAGCGGTTCCCGATCCTCGGGCTCTCCAACGCGAGCCGGACCGCGCTGCTGGGGCTCAACGCCCACGCCGGACTGCGCTGGCACCAGGCCCTGTCCGCCGAGGACGCCCGGGCCTACAAACCGGACCCGGAGGTCTACCGGCTGGCCGTCACCGTCTCCGGGCTGCCGCCGGAGCGGCTGCTGATGGTCGCCGCGCATGCCTGGGACCTGCGCGGCGCCCAGCGCCTCGGGCTGCGTACCGCCTATGTCGCCCGGCCCGTCGGCGACCCGCCCACCGCGTCGGACCGGTTCGACCTGTACGCCGACGGGCTGGCCGGTCTGGCCGGTCTGGCCGACCAGCTCGACACTCCGCACAGCCGGAAACGGTCCGCCCGCGGCTGAACACTTCTGCGCCCGACTGCGTATCTCCCGATACCGCCCCATCGGCATTACCGCCAAGTAGCCTGCACGGCGGGTCGGTCGGCGGTTGATTGACGCCTGATCGACGCTGTCACGCCTCGTCCCGGGAGAAACCTTGTTGCGACGCATCAACGGAACAGCCCTCATCATCGCGGCACTGGTCGCCACGGTGGGCGCACTCGCCTTCCCCGTCTGGTCCTACGCGGACCGCTCGGGCACCGGCGAGGCGAACTTGAACGCCTCCAGTGTCGCCACCCAGTGGGGCCCGCTCTCCGCGACCGACCGCGACTTCCTGGTCAAGGTGCGGCTCGCCGGCCTGTGGGAGCTCCCTGCCGGGCAGCAGGCGATCGAGCGGGCGCCCAGCGAGGCGACGAAGGCCGCCGGGGACCACCTGGTCGTCGGCCACACGGACCTGGACCGGCGGGCCCGAGACGTGGCCGCGAAGCTCGGGGTCGAGCTGCCCAACCAGCCGACCGAGCAGCAGCAGGCCTGGCTCGCGGAGCTGACTGCCGCGAGCGGGGACGAGTACGAGCGGAAGTTCGCCAACATCCTGCGGGCCGCCCACGGCAAGGTCTTCGGCCTGATAGGCCAGGTCCGGCACACCACCCGCAACACCCTGATCCGGCAGCTCGCCAGCGACGCGAACCAGACCGTGCTGGACCACATCACCATGCTGGAGGGCACCGGCTTCGTCGACTTCGACGCCCTGGCGCGCGAGGCGGCCGGCGGGTCCACCGCCAGTCCCTCGGGGCCGTCCATGCCGCAGGGCGGGCAGGTGCCGCCGGTGCCGGTGCCGGTGACGCCGACCGGCGACCAGTCGTTCACCTCGCGCCCGGTGCCACCGACCATGCCTCCGATGCCGTAACGACACCGGGGCCCCGGAACCTCAAATCCTCCTCTGAACGTCCCCCTGTCCGGGTTGGACGCCGCTCGCCGGGGCCATCACCCCGGGACAGAGCGGAGGAGGGGGACACCATGAAGCTGGGCATCGGAATCGGCTGGCGGCCGGAGATCGCGGCCGAGGTGGAGGCGCTCACGGGGGTCGACTGGGTCGAGGTGGTGGCGGAGAACCTCTGCGCCGACCACCTCCCGGACTCCCTGGTGCGCTTGAGGGAACGGGGCGTGACCGTCGTACCGCACGGCGTGTCGCTCGGCCTGGGCGGCGCGGAGCGCCCGGACGCCGAGCGGCTCGCCGGTCTGGCGGCGCGGGCCGAGTTGCTCGGTACGCCGCTGGTGACCGAGCACATCGCGTTCGTACGGGCCGGGGGGCCGCTTACCGCGTCGCCGAGGCTGGAGGCGGGCCACCTGCTGCCGGTGCCGCGCACCTGGGACGCGCTGGAGGTGCTCTGCGAGAACGTGGCGATCGCCCAGGACGCGCTGCCCGTGCCGCTGGCGCTGGAGAACATCGCGGCGCTGGTCTCCTGGCCCGACGAGGAGCTGACGGAGGGGCAGTTCCTGGCGGAGCTGGTCGAGCGGACCGGGGTGCGGCTGCTGATCGACGTGGCCAACCTGCACACCAACCACGTCAACCTCGGCGAGGACCCGGTCAAGGCGCTGGACGAGCTGCCGGTGGAGGCCATCGCGTACGTCCATGTGGCGGGCGGCGTCGAGAAGAACGGCGTCTGGCACGACACGCACGCCCACCCGGTGACCGCCCCGGTCCTGGACGTGCTGGCCGAGCTGCGCTCCCGGGTCGACCCGCCGGGCGTCCTGCTGGAGCGCGACGACGCCTTCCCGCCCGGAGCGGAGCTGGCGGCCGAACTGGAGACGATCCGGGGAACGCTGCGGGCGGCGGGCGGCCCGAGCGGGGCCCGTACGGGGACCTGGACGGAGACGACCGCCCCGCCCGGCCCCGCACGCCCCGGAGCCCGCGACCGTACCGCCGTCGCCCAGACCGCACTGCTCTCCGCGCTCGTCGCGGGCACCCCGGCGCCCGAGGGCTTCGACCACCGGCGGCTGCGCGTGCAGAGCCGGGCGCTGGCCGCCAAGCGCGCCGATGTCGTCGCCAAGGTGGCGCCCGAGCTGCCGGAGATCCTCGGCGACGGCTACCGCGCCGCCTTCCTCGACTACGCCAGGTCCCGTCCGATGAGCGACGGTTACCGGCGCGACGCCCTGCACTTCGTGGAGCGGATTTTGGTCCACGGCGGCCTCCCCGACCCCGTGGCGCAGCGCCGGCTGACGCACTGGTGGGAGGACCGCTCCGGGCCCCGCCCGCCGGGCCGGACCACCCGTATCGTCCGGGCGGCGCGTGCCGTCCTCGCAGGGAAGTGACCGCCATGAACACGCTCGCACTGGTACTGACCCTCGCGGTCGTCCTCTCCACCGTGCTGCTCCTGGCGAAGGTGGCCGTCTCCCGGTCCCGCCGCCCGTCGGCCGGCCCCTCCCCCGCCGTCCACGACCTCTACGAGGCGGCGTTCCTGAACGGCGGCCCGGCCAGGGTCACGGACACCGCGCTCACCGCGCTGTACGCGGACGGCCGGGTGCTCGTCGGCGGCCCCGGCATCATCTCCGTACAGCGTGCGCACGCGCAGGATCCGGTGGAACGCGCCGTGCTGCAAGCACTGTCGGCCGCGCCGAGCGGGGCGCTGCACACGGTGCGGGAGGCGGTGATGCACCACCCGGCGGTGCAGGAGATCGGCGACGGGCTGGCCCAGCGCGGGCTGCTCGTCCGGCCCGCCGACAGCCGTCCCGTACGGCGGTGGGCGCTGATCCAGGGCGTGAGCTGCTTCGTCGCGTTCCCGCTCTCCATCATCCTCACGGTCGTCCAGTACATGTCGCTCGACGACCCGTACGACATGTCGTTCCCGTTCGTCCTGAAGATGCTGCCCGCGATCCTGCTCGGCGGGATCGGCGGGTTCGTCGTGGCCGCGTCCGCCGCCAACCGGATCACCCGGGCGGGCCGCCGGGCCGCGCAGGCGTTCCGGGCCGCGAACGCCTATGTGCTGACGCCGCCGCACCTCGTCGCCAACCGAGGGCTGCGCGCACTCCCCGACCCCGTGCTCCAGGCCCAGCTCATCGCGGCGGCACGGCTGCACCTGCGGACCCGCCGGTCGCGGGCCGGCTTCTCGGGGCGCCGGTCGCCCGGGTACGTGGGGGGTACGGCAGGGGCGACGGCCTTCGCGGCGACCACGGTGTGGTGCGCGGACGCGGGCCCCGGGTACACGAGTTGCGGAGGCGGGGGCGGGGGCGGAGGTGGCTGCGGGGGCGGATCCAGTTGCGGAGGCTCGGGCTCCAGCTGCGGGGGCAGCTCGGGAGGGTCCAGCTGCGGCGGGAGCTCGGGCGGCTCCAGCTGCGGCAGCAGCTCCTGAACCGCGACCGGTGCTCCTGAAACACGAACGGTAGAGGGAGTACGGCAACCGGGTCGTTCCCCGCAACACACCGGCCCGGTGCTGTACTTCACCCGTCCCGCACCCCACCATCCCCTCTCCGCGTCCGCAGAGAGGTCCCGCCGTGAGAGCAGTACCGCTGTACGCAACGATCGGCTCCCTGGTCCTGTCCGCCCTGGCCGCCGTCCCCGCCACCGCCCAGGACGGCCGCGGACAGGCCTCAGCCGAGGAGCGCGGTACGGCGGTGGCGGCGGCCCGCGCCGCGGCCGCCGGGATCTCCTTCGGCGCGTGTCCGGAGGAGGAGATGCTGCCGGACATCCTGAAGTGCGGCACCGTCAGCGTCCCGCTGGACTACGCGCGGCCGGACGGGCGGACCATCGACCTCACCGTCAGCCGCGCCCTCGCCACCGGACCGGTGGCCGGCCGGCAGGGGTCCTTCGTCTACAACCCGGGTGGCCCCGGCGCCTCCAGCATCACCTTCCCGCTGATGGGCGAGATGTCCGAGTGGAAGGAGGTCGCCGAGGCGTACGACATGGTCGGCTACGCCCCGCGCGGCGTCGGCGCCTCCGCCCCCCTCTCCTGCCAGGACCCCGCCGCCTTCGCGCAGAGCCCCACCGACTCCCCCGCCCACCCCACGGCCGCGTACAAGGAGCGGCGCATCGCCGAGGCCCGGGCGTACGCGCGGGGCTGCGAGCAGCACGCGGGCGAGGCGCTGCGCCACTACACCTCGCTCAACAACGCCCGTGACCTGGAGGTGCTGCGCGCAGCCCTCGGGGACGAGCGCCTCACCTTCATGGGCGCCTCGTACGGCACGTACCTGGGTTCCTTGTACGCGACCCTCTTTCCCTCACGCGTACGCCGTATGGTCTTCGATTCCGCGGTCGACCCGGACCCGGAGCAGATCTGGTACCGCTCCAACCTCGACCAGTCACTGGCCTTCGAGTCCCGCTGGGAGGACTTCCGGCGGTGGGTCGCCAAGCACGACGACGTGTACGGGCTCGGCTCCACGCCCGAGGCCGTGCAGCGCCACTACGACGACGTCCGCACCGCTCTCGCCGCAAAGCCGGCGGGCGGGAAGGTGGGGCCGGGGCAGTTCCACGCGGCGTTCCGGGAGGCGGCGTACTACGACGACTACTGGGCGATGCGGGCCACCGCCCTCTCCGAGTACGTCCGGGGCAACGCGGAGCCGCTGGTCACCCAGATGTCGCCGCGCGCGATCACGGCGAAGGACGACGAGAACGCCCGGGCCGTCTACACCGCGATCGAGTGCAACGACGCGCCCTGGCCCGAGGAGTGGGAGGTGTGGGACCGCGACCACACCGACCTCGCCCGTATCGCCCCGTTCCAGACGTGGGACAACGCCTTCACCAACCTGCCGTGCGCCTTCTGGCCCGCGCCCCGGCAGCAGCCCAGGGACGTCTCCACCGGGTGGGGCGAGCTGCCGCCGGTGCTGATCCTGGCGGCGGAGCGCGATGCGGCGACCCCGTACAAGGGGGCCCTGGAGCTCCAGCGGCGGCTGCGCGGCGCGGTGCTCGTGACCGAGCGGGACGCGGGGACGCACGGCGTCGGCGGGGCCGGGAACACCTGCGTGGACGACCATCTGCGGCGCTATCTGCTGACGGGCGCGACGCCGGCGGGGGACGCGGAGTGCGCCCCGCGCGCGGAGCCGAACCCCGTCTCGCTGGACTAGGAAAGCGGAAGGGCCCTGCCGGAGTGCACTCCGGCAGGGCCCTCGAGCCGAACCCGGTGTCGCTGGAACGGCGGGCGGCACGGTCGGTGCCTGGTGCCCGTCTTCTGATCTTCCGGGTTGGGGTGGTGCGGGAACTCGCTGGCTATGCGAGCCCGGCCACCAGGTCTTCGACGCTCTTCCTGCGGCCCGTGTAGAACGGGACCTCCTCGCGCACGTGGAGCCGTGCCTCGGAGGCGCGCAGGTGACGCATCAGGTCGACGATGCGGTACAGCTCGTCCGCCTCGAAGGCGAGGACCCACTCGTAGTCGCCGAGCGAGAACGAGGCGACGGTGTTGGCGCGGACGTCGGGGTAGCCCCGGGCCATCTTGCCGTGGTCCGCGAGCATGCGGCGGCGGTCCTCGTCGGGCAGCAGGTACCAGTCGTAGGACCGGACGAAGGGGTAGACGCTGATGTAGTCGCGGGGCGTCTCGTCGGCGAGGAACGCCGGGACGTGCGACTTGTTGAACTCGGCGGGCCGGTGCAGGGCCATGTTCGACCAGACCGGTTCCAGAGCGCGCCCGAGCTTCGTGCGGCGGAAGAGGTTGTACGCCTCCTGGAGTTCGTCCGAGGTCTCCGCGTGCCACCAGATCATCAGGTCCGCGTCCGCGCGCAGACCCGAGACGTCGTAGGTGCCGCGCACGGTGATGTCCTTGGCCGCGAGCTGGTCGAACAGCTCCTGGACCTCGTCCGCGTACCCCGCCCGGTCCAGCGGCAGTGCGTCGCGCAGTTTGAAGACCGACCAGAGGGTGTAGCGGATGACCTCGTTGAGGTCCTTGGCCTTCTTTCCGGCGTTCGGACTCTTGCTGGATGTCACAGTCTCAGGAGCACTCATACGGCTATTGTCCCGCCTCGCTCCCGGTGCCCTGAACCAGGGTGGGCGTGGCGATGATCTCCCCCGCGATCTCGTCGGCCGCGCGCTGCGCGCTCGCGATGCAGGCGGGGATGCCGACTCCGTCGTAGACCGCGCCGCAGACCCGTAGGGCGGGCAGCTTCGCCACCTCGTCGCGGATGCGGGCGACCCGGTTGTGGTGGCCGACCGGGTACTGCGGCAGTCCGCCGATCCAGCGGGTGACCTCGGTGTCGACGGGGCGTGCGGCAAGTGCGGTGGCCGCTCGGAGGTCGCGCAGGGAAACGGCGACGAGTTCGCCGTCCTCGCGATGGAGGTGGTCCTCCTCGCCGTAGCGGCCGACGGAGGTGCGGAGCACGAAGAGGTCGGGGGCGGCGTCGGCGACCCACTGCCACTTGTTGCTGGAGAAGGTGGACGCCTTGATGGTGCGGCCGTCGACAGGCGGTACGAGGAAGCCGGAGCGGCCGCGCAGGGCTTCGTACGCCTCGATGTCGGTACGGCGGAAGGCCAGGGTGACCAGTGCCATCGACGCGTACTCGACGCCGGTCAGCTCGGCGGAGGCGGCCGGGGACTCGGCGGCGAGCAGGGTGGAGGCGGACCAGGCGGGGGTGGCCAGGACGATGCCGTCGGCGGTGATCACCCCGTTGTCGGTGCGGACCGCCCAGCCCGCGTCCGTCCGGGTCAGGCCGAGGACGGGTGTCTCGGTGAGGATCGCGCCGCCCGCGACCCGTACGGCGTTGGCCACCGCGTCCGGCAGGGTGCCGATGCCGCCCTCGATGCCCTGGAAGACGGGGCCGGCCTGCTGCCGGGCCGTCGCGCGCTCCTGGATGCGGCGGACGGCCTCCAGCAGTGGGCCGCCCTCCTTCACCGCTTCGAAGAGCTGCGGTACGGCGGCCCGCATCGAGATCCGGTAGGCGTCGCCCGCGTAGACCCCGCCGAGGAGGGGCTCCACCAGGCGGTCGACGACCTCGCGGCCGAGCCGGTCGGCGACGTACGCGCCGACGGCCACGTCGTCGCCGACGGGGGTCGGGGTGAGGTCGCGCTCCTCGGCGATCCGGGCGAGGCCTTCGGGGGACAGCACCCCGTCGAGGGCCGCCGGGTCGCCGGGGACGCCCATGACGTGCCCCTTGGGCATCGGGCGCAGCGCGTCGCGCGTCCAGAGGGAGGCGGTCGCGGTGGCGGGCGGCTGGAGGCGGTCGCCGAGGCCGACCGCCTCGGCCAGCGAGACCGCCTCGGGGCGGCGGGCGAGCATCGACTCGGCGCCGAGGTCGACCTGGACGCCCGCGACCTCGCCGGTCATGAGCTTGCCGCCGAGCCGGTCCGTCGCCTCCAGGAGCGTGACCCGCAGGCCGGTGGCGACCAGGCGG
This sequence comes from Streptomyces sp. CB00316, assembly GCF_001905595.1. Classification (GTDB taxonomy): domain Bacteria; phylum Actinomycetota; class Actinomycetes; order Streptomycetales; family Streptomycetaceae; genus Streptomyces. The sequence goes on from NZ_LIXI01000010.1 coordinate 273,240, forward strand.
TGGGCGGCGGCCAGTCCGGCGATGCCTCCGCCGATGACGACGACGTGGCGGGCGGACGGGTCCGCATCCTGATGTGAACGCTGCATGGGTCCACTCTCTCAAACCCTTTCCGGGCACCGACCGTGACCACTTCGAAACCCACGGCCGGAAACCGGTTCGGGAGGGCCCACGTCGAACCGGCAGTATCAACACGCGTCCTGGGGGGACCTGTTATGAACAGCGATAACGATCACCGCTTCCACCACCGCCGCTCCCGTCTCCGTGCCGCCCTGGCGGCAGGTGCGCTCGGCGCGGTGCTGCTCGTCGGCGGCTGCGGCGCCGGCGGCAGCGCGTCCGACGAGAGCGCGGGGTCGAGCGACCTCAAGGCCGGCGCGCAGAAGGGGCTCGTGGACGAGCAGTACGCCCCGGAGGGCGCGGCGGCGTCCGCCGCTCCGGCGGGGGCGAAGGCGGAGGCGGAGGACGGCAAGCAGGAGGACAAGGCGCCGAAGCCGGGGGCCGCGGGCAGCCATGTCATCCGGACCGCCGAGCTCCTCGTCGAGGTGAAGAGCGCACCGAAGGCGGCCGCCGCCGCCCGGAGCGCGGTGGAGGCGAGCGGGGGCCTGGTGGCGTCCGAGAACACCGAGCGGATCGACGACCGGCACGAGTCCTCGAACCTCGTGCTGCGCGTACCGCAGGACAGCTACCAGGAGGTGCTGCGCAAGCTCACCGGCTCCGGGAAGCTGCTCTCCCGCTCCTCGAACGCGAAGGACGTCACCGACCAGGTCGTCGACGTGGAGAGCCGGATCGCCACCCAGCGCGCGAGTGTGAAGCGGGTACGGGAGCTGATGGACCAGGCGGAGAAGATCACCGATGTCGTCGCCCTGGAGGGTGAGCTGAGCAGCCGTCAGGCCGATCTGGAGTCGCTGCTGGCCCAGCAGTCGAGCCTGGAGGACCGCACCTCGCTGGCGACGATCACGCTGGAGCTGACCGAGCCGGACGCCCCGCGCAAGGACGGGACGGACGACGACCCGGGGTTCATGGACGCACTGGGCGGCGGCTGGGACGCGTTCGTGACGATGTTCCGGTGGATCGCGGTGGCGATCGGCGCCTCGGCCCCGTTCCTGGTGACGGCCGCGCTGCTGCTGGTGCTGTGGCGGGTGCTGCGCGCGCGCCGGCGGGCCCGTACGGGCCCGCCGGCACCGAAGCCGGAGCCGGAGACCACTCCGGCCGCCTGAGGCCCCGGCGCCGTAGCCTGGGCTCCCTGACGGCTGACACGGCCGGCACGGCGAAAGGGACCCGGACATGGCAGCGGAGCGACTCGTGGTCATCGGCGGCGACGCGGCGGGCATGTCCGCCGCGTCGCAGGCCCGCAGGCTGAAGGGGCCGGACGAGCTGGAGATCATCGCCTTCGAGCGCTCCGCGTTCACCTCGTACTCCGCCTGCGGCATCCCGTACTGGGTGAGCGGGGACGTCGAGGGGCCGGACGACCTGATCGCCCGGACGCCCGAGGAGCACCGGGAGCGGGACATCGATCTGCGGATGCGCACCGAGGTCACGGAGATCGACGTGGCGGGGCAGCGGGTGCGGGCGCTGGACCGGGAGAGCGGGGACGCGTACTGGACGGGCTTCGACAAGCTGGTGATCGCCACCGGGGCCCGTCCGGTCCGCCCGGAGCTGCCCGGCATCGACGCACCGGGCGTGCACGGGGTGCAGACCCTGGGCGACGGGCAGGCGCTCCTGGACTCGCTGGACTCCGTGGGCTCCGAGGGGCGCCGACGGGCGGTCGTGGTGGGCGCCGGGTACATCGGCGTCGAGATGGCCGAGGCGATGCTGAGGCGCGGCTTCGAGGTGACGGTCCTCAACCGGGGCGAGCAGCCGATGGCGACGCTCGACCCGGACATGGGCGCGCTCGTCCACGACGCGATGGACGGGCTCGGCATCACCACGGTCAACGGCGCCTCCGTCACCAAGATCCTCACGGGTCCGGACGGCCGCGTCAGCGAGGTGGCGACGGAGGAGCGGACCTACCCGGCGGATGTGGTCGTCCTCGGCATCGGCGTGGAGCCGGAGGCGGAGCTGGCCCGGGAGGCGGGTCTCACGGTGGGGCCGCACGGCGGCCTCCTCACCGACCTGGCGATGCGGGCGGTGGGCCACGAGAACATCTGGGCGGGCGGCGACTGCGTGGAGGTCCTGGACCTGGTGGCGGGCCGCAGCCGGCACATCGCGCTGGGCACCCACGCCAACAAGCACGGCCAGGTCATCGGGTCGAACGTCGGCGGCGGCTACGGCACGTTCCCGGGTGTCGTCGGTACGGCGGTGAGCAAGGTCTGCGACCTGGAGATCGCCCGGACCGGGCTGCGGGAGAAGGACGCCCGTGCGGTCGGGCTGCGCTATGTCACGGCGACCATCGAGTCGACGCAGCGGGCGGGGTACTACCCGGGGGCGAAGCCGATGACGGTGAAGATGATCGCGGAGCTGCGTACGGGGCGGCTGCTCGGGGTGCAGATCGTCGGCCGCGAGGGGGCGGCCAAGCGCGTGGACGTGGCGGCGGTGGCGCTGACGGCCGGGATGACGGTGGAGCAGATGACGGCGCTGGACCTCGGTTACGCCCCGCCGTTCTCGCCGGTCTGGGACCCGGTCCTGGTGGCGGCCCGCAAGACGGTGGCGGCGGTGCGGGGCGCGGGAAGCTGACGAGGCCTCCCGCGCCGCGATACGCCTGCCGTCAGCGCGCGCTCTGCTCGTGCACGTACTCCACGAGCCGGGTGAGCGCGTCCGGGTCCATGGTCGGCATGACGCCGTGGCCCAGGTTGAAGATGTGGCCCTCCAGACCGGCGGCCTGGTCCAGCACCTCGCGGGTCTTCTCCTCGACGGCCGGGGTCGGCGCGAAGAGCACGGCCGGGTCCAGGTTGCCCTGGAGCGCCTTGCCGGGGCCGACGCGGCGGGCGGCCTCGTCCAGCGGGACCCGCCAGTCGACGCCGACGACGTCCGCCCCGGCCTCGCCCATCAGCCCGAGGAGCTCGCCGGTGCCGACGCCGAAGTGGATGCGGGGGACGCCGTACGGGGCGACGGCGTCGAAGACCTTGGCCGAGGCGGGGAGCACGGCGCGGCGGTAGTCGGCGGGGGCCAGGGCGCCGACCCAGGAGTCGAAGAGCTGGACGGCGGAGGCGCCGGCCTCGATCTGGACCTTGAGGAAGGCGCCGGTGATCTCGGCGAGCCGGTCCACGAGGTCGGCCCAGAGCTGCGGGTCGCCGTACATCATGGCCTTGGTGCGCTCGTGGTTGCGCGAGGGGCCGCCCTCAACGAGGTAGCTGGCCAGGGTGAAGGGAGCCCCGGCGAAGCCGATGAGCGGGATGGCGCCCAGCTCGGCGGTGAGCATGCCGATGGCCTCGGTGACGTACGGGACGTCCTCGGGGGTGAGGTCGCGCAGCCGGGCCAGGTCGGCGCGGGTGCGGATGGGCTCGGCGATGACGGGGCCGACGCCGGGCTTGATGTCGAGGTCGATTCCGATGGCCTTCAGCGGCACCACGATGTCGCTGAAGTAGATCGCGGCGTCGACCTTGTGGCGGCGTACGGGCTGGAGCGTGATCTCGGTGACCAGCTCCGGCATCATGCAGGAGTCGAGCATCGCGATGCCCTCGCGGACCTTCAGGTACTCGGGCAGCGAGCGCCCCGCCTGCCGCATGAACCAGACCGGCGTGTGCGGCACGGGTTCGCGCCGGCATGCCTTCAGGAACGCCGAGTCCTGCGTGGCGTCGTTGCTGGCGGCGGTCGTCGTCTGCTGGCCCGTGGGGCTGGTGTTGGCACTCACGCACCAAATCTTCGCACGCATGGCGAAGGAGCCCGGCGCCGCACGGGTGTCTCTCCCTGCACGAGGCGCGCGTTCCGCCTACTCTTCCCGGCATGGCTCCGGCTCAGGGACAATTTTCCGATCATTCCGATGGCGCTGACAGCAAGGACAGTGCGGAGGGTACTTCCGGTCCGCCCGCGTTCCGGTCTGCGGTCGACGCGTTGCGCTCGGCCCGGCTCCGCCCGGAGCTGGAGGTGGAGACCACACGGCCCCCGCAGCGCCTGGCGCCCCACGCGTACGCCTTGGAGGCGGCGGTGGTCGACGGCGAGGACGATCTCGCGGACGGCCGGCTCGTCCTGCTGCACGATCCGGCGGGGCACGACGCCTGGCAGGGCGCCTTCCGGCTGGTGACGTTGGTGCGGGCCGAGCTGGAGCCGGAGATGGCCGCCGATCCGCTGCTGCCGGAGGTGTGCTGGTCCTGGCTGACCGGGGCGCTGGACGCGCGCGGATTGTCGTACGGGGAAGCCGGAGGGACGGTGACACGCGCCGGATCGCACTACTTCGGTGCGCTGTCCGCGCGCCGTCCGGCGACGCAGATCGAGATCCGGGCCTCGTGGACGCCGCGCGAGGGGCGCGGCGGGGTGCCGGACGCGGCATCGCACCTGATGGCCTGGGGTGATCTGCTCTGCCAGATCGCGGGGCTGCCGCCGTCGGACCCGACGGAAGCCGCGGTGGTGACGCTGCCGCAGCGGCGCGGGCCGCAGGTTTCGTAACACCCCGTCACCCATTTCGCACACATGCCGACTCTCTTTTCGTACAATCGATCGCGCGTCCTATTTGCCCGAATTGTTACTCATCAAATCGTGATCTTCCTCTAAAGGAGGACGGGTCTGCTGCCGAAGAGGTCAATGACCCTTCAAGCACGGTTCGCCCCGGCTTCATCCCCCGAGCCGGCCCCCGTCCCGCCACTCCCCCCAGGAGGCCTGGTGTCCGTTCTCCTTGAGCAGCCCGCAAGCCTGGTCGCCTACCGCCCGAACAAGCCGACGGCCATGGTCGTCGTGGCCGACCCGCGCGTCCGTTCCACCGTCACCCGCCATCTGTGGGCCCTCGGAGTACGTGACGTCATCGAGGCGTCGTCCATCGCGGAGGCACGTCCCCGCGTCGGCAATCCGCGCGACATCTGCATTGCCGACGTCCACCTGCCCGACGGTTCCGGGCTGACCCTGCTGTCCGAGACCCGCGCCGCAGGCTGGCCGAACGGTCTCGCCCTCTCCGCCGCCGACGACATCGGCGCCGTTCGCAACGCCCTCGCGGGCGGCGTGAAGGGTTACGTCGTCACCGGCACCCGAACCAACATCGGCCACCCCACCCGCCCTGGCGTCGCCCCCATCGGCGCCAATGCCGCCCGTATGCACCGCCGGCCCCCCGGGTCCCCGAGCCACCCGGGCGGCTACCGCGAACTGTCCGGACGTGAGGTGGAGGTGCTTCGCCTGGTCGCCGAAGGCCAGTCCAACAAGGCCATCGGCGTCTCGATGGGCCTCTCCGCCCTGACCGTCAAGTCCCACCTCGCCCGCATCGCCCGCAAGCTCGGCACCGGGGACCGCGCGGGCATGGTCGCCGTCGCCCTGCGGACGGGCATCATCCACTGACCCCCACCCCCGCCGGGACGTGCACCGATGCGTCTCCGGCTGGAATACGCGCATGGCCACCCGTCGACGGAACGTTCCGTCGACGGGTGGCGCGTATACACAGATACCCTTGACGCGTGACCGACGCCCAAGAGACCGCAGCAGACAGTTCACTGCGAACCACCGGGGGCGCTCCCCCGGACGACGTCGCCCCGGCGCCGATCCCCTTGCTGGAACCTCGCGAGGGCATCCCCCCGGTGGTGGCCTCCGACGACGCCCTCGCCCGGGTGGTCGCGGCCTTCGCCGCGGGCACCGGCCCGGTGGCCGTCGACGCCGAGCGGGCCTCCGGCTACCGCTACGGCCAGCGCGCCTACCTCGTGCAGCTGCGCCGCGACGGCGCGGGCAGCGCGCTCATCGACCCGGTCGGCTGCCCCGACCTCACGGGACTGTCCACCGCCCTGACCGGCTCCGAGTGGATCCTGCACGCCGCGACCCAGGACCTGCCCTGCCTGCGGGACATAGGCATGGCTCCCACCTCGCTCTTCGACACCGAGCTGGCCGGACGGCTCGCGGGCTTCCCGCGCGTCGGCCTCGGCGCCATGGTGGAGAACGTCCTCGGTTACGCCCTGGAGAAGGGCCACTCCGCCGTCGACTGGTCCACCCGCCCGCTGCCCGAGCCCTGGCTGCGGTACGCCGCGCTCGACGTGGAACTCCTGATCGACCTGCGCGACGCGCTGGAGGACGAGCTGGAGCGGCAGGGGAAGCTGGAGTGGGCCCGGGAGGAGTTCGACGCCATCGCCTCGGCGCCGCCCGCCCCGCCCCGCATGGACCCCTGGCGGCGCACCTCGGGCATGCACAAGGTGCGCCGCCGCCGTCAGATGGCAGTCGTCCGCGAGCTGTGGAACGCCCGGGACCAGGTGGCCCAGCGCCGCGACGTGTCCCCCGGCAAGGTGCTCGGCGACGCCGCGATCGTCGAGGCGGCACTGGCCCTGCCCGCCAACCTGCAGGCGCTCACCGCACTACCGGGATTCGGCCACCGGATGGGCCGCCGTCAGTTGGAGCAGTGGCAGGCGGCGGTGGAGCGGGCGAAGGCGCTGCCGGAGTCGGAGCTGCCGCAGCCGGGCCAGCAGCCGGCCGGGCCGCCGCCCCCGCGCTCCTGGGCCGACAAGGACCCCGCGGCCGCGGCCCGGCTCTCGGCGGCCCGCGCGGCCGTCTCCGAGCTGGCCGAGCGGCTCCACATGCCCCAGGAGAACCTGATCACCCCGGACACCGTGCGCCGGGTCTGCTGGGAGCCGCCGAAGATCCTGACGCCCAGCGCCGTCGAGGACACGCTCGCGGCGTACGGGGCCCGGAACTGGCAGATCGAGCAGGTCGGGCCGCTGCTCGTCCGGGCCCTCGACACCAGCACCTGATCCCTGTGCGGAGGACACCCCCGGTCGCCGGCCGGGGCTTTCCGCTGTCCGGGCCCTGTTCGCAATCCGCACCGATGGTCGAAATCACGCCAGGTTCGACAGGCTCTTCCGCCGTCTCGCAGGTCGCTTCGGCGGGTTCCCGGGCGATGTGACCTTCGACGCTCCGGCCATGAGGGGTGGGCAGTCTGGTTACCCGCAAGTAGCATGAGGGCAGGCGGTGCGCCCCACGGGCGTGCCCCGCAGCAGTGCCATCCCGCACCCTGGAGGAGAGCCATCGTGCCTCGTACCATCCGGGACGTCGTCTTCGTCGACGGCGTCCGCACCCCGTTCGGCAAAGCGGGCCCGAAGGGCATCTACCACGAGACCCGCGCCGACGATCTCGTCGTGAAGGCCATCCGGGAGCTGCTGCGCCGCAACCCGGACCTGGACCCGAAGAAGATCGACGAGGTCGCCATCGCCGCGACCACGCAGATCGGCGACCAGGGCCTCACCCTCGGCCGTACCGCCGGGATCCTGGCCGGTCTGCCGCAGTCCGTCCCCGGCTACTCGATCGACCGCATGTGCGCGGGCGCGCTGACCGCCGTCACCTCGACGGCCGGTTCCATCGCCTTCGGCGCGTACGACGTCGTCGTGGCCGGTGGCGTCGAGCACATGGGCCGCCACCCGATGGGCGAGGGCGTCGACCCGAACCCGCGGTTCGTGTCGGAGAAGCTGGTCGACGAGTCCGCCCTGTTCATGGGCATGACGGCGGAGAACCTGCACGACCGCTACCCCACGATCACCAAGCAGCGCGCCGACGAGTACGCGGTGCGTTCGCAGGAGAAGGCCGCCAAGGCTTACGCCAACGGCAAGATCCAGCAGGACCTCGTACCGGTGTCGGTACGCCGCACCAACGCCGAGGCCGGCGAGACGGGCTGGGGCCTGGTCACCGCCGACGAGCCGATGCGCCCGGGCACCACCATGGAGTCCCTGGCCAACCTGAAGACCCCCTTCCGCGCCCACGGCCGCGTGACGGCCGGTAACGCCGCGGGTCTCAACGACGGCGCCACCGCCTCCCTGCTCGCCGCCGAGGACGTCGCCCGCGAGCTGGGCCTCCCGGTCAAGATGCGCCTGGTCTCCTACGCCTTCGCGGGCGTCGAGCCGGAGGTCATGGGCTACGGCCCGATCCCGGCGACGGAGAAGGCGCTGGCCCAGGCCGGTCTGACCATCGACGACATCGGTCTCTTCGAGATCAACGAGGCGTTCGCCGTGCAGGTGCTCGCCTTCCTGGAGCACTACGGCATCGCCGACGACGACGTCCGTGTGAACCAGTACGGCGGCGCGATCGCGTACGGCCACCCGCTGGCCTCCTCCGGTGTCCGGCTCATGACGCAGCTGGCCCGGCAGTTCGAGGAGCAGCCCGAGGTCCGCTACGGCCTGACGACGATGTGCGTCGGCTTCGGCATGGGCGCGACGGTCGTCTGGGAGAACCCGCACTTCAACGCTGACGGAGGCAACAAGTGAGCTCCACCACTGAGCTTCTGAAGGGTGCGGCCGAGCTGTTCCCGGGCGAGGTCGTCACGCAGGCGCACGTACGCCACCTGGACCTGCCGTCCGGTGGCGGGCGGTTCGCGCTCATCACGCTGGACAACGGCCTGGACCACACCAAGCCGACCACCTTCGGACCGCAGTCGCTGGCGAACCTGGACGCCGCGATCGACCAGGTCGAGAAGGAGGCCGCCGACGGCACCATCACCGGCGTCGGCATCACCGGCAAGCCGTTCATCTTCGCCGTCGGCGCCGACCTCAAGGGCGTCGAGCTGCTCGGCCGCCACGAGGACGCGCTGGCCATCGGCAAGGGCGGCCACGACGTATTCCGCCGCCTGGCCGGCCTCGCGGTCCCGACGTTCGCGTACTACAACGGCGCGGCGATGGGCGGCGGTGTCGAGGTCGGTCTGCACTGCGCCTACCGCACCGTCTCCACCGCCATCCCGGCGTTCTCGCTGCCCGAGGTCTTCCTCGGCCTGGTCCCCGGCTGGGGCGGCTGCGCGCTGCTCCCGAACCTGATCGGCGCGGACCGCGCGGTCTCGGTGATCATCGAGAACTCGCTCAACCAGAACCGTCAGCTCAAGGGCAAGCAGGTCTTCGAGCTCGGGATCGCCGACGCGATCTTCGAGGGCGCGGACTTCCTGGAGCAGTCGCTGATCTGGACCGCGTCCGTCCTCAAGGGCGAGCTGGCCGTCGAGCGCCCCGCGATCGACCGCGGCGAGGCCTGGGACGCGGCCGTCGCCCGCGGCCGGGCCATCGCGGACTCCAAGGTGCACGGCGCCGCCCCGGCCGCGTACCGCGCGCTGGACATCATCGCGGCGGCGAAGGACGGCGACCTCTCCGCCGGCTTCGACGCCGAGGACCGGGCGCTCGCGGACCTGATCATGGGCGGCGAGCTGCGCAGCGGCATCTACGCCTTCAACCTGGTCCAGAAGCGCGCCAAGCGCCCGGCCGGTGCCCCGGACAAGAACCTGGCCCGCCCGGTCACCAAGGTCGGCGTCGTGGGCGCTGGCCTGATGGCCTCGCAGCTGGCGCTGCTGTTCCTGCGCCGCCTGGAGGTCCCGGTCGTCCTCACGGACATCGACCAGGAGCGCGTCGACAAGGGTGTGGGCTACGTCCACGCCGAGATCGAGAAGCTGCTCGGCAAGGGCCGCATCAATCAGGACAAGGCCAACCGCCTCAAGGGCCTGGTCTCCGGTGTGCTCGACAAGGCCGAGGGCTTCGCGGACGCGGACTTCATCATCGAGGCCGTCTTCGAGGAGATCGGCGTCAAGCAGCAGGTGTTCGCGGAGGTCGAGGCGGTCGCCCCGGCTCACGCGATCCTCGCCACCAACACCTCCTCGCTCTCGGTGACAGAGATGGCGTCGAAGCTGAAGAACCCCGAGCGGGTCGTCGGCTTCCACTTCTTCAACCCGGTCGCGATCCTCCCGCTGCTGGAGATCGTCCGCGGCGAGCAGACCGACGACGCCTCGCTGGCGACGGCGTTCGGTGTGGCCCGCAAGCTGAAGAAGACGGCGGTCCTGGTGAAGGACGCCCCGGCGTTCGTCGTCAACCGCATCCTCACCCGCTTCATGGGCGAGATCCAGAACGTCATCGACGAGGGCACCCCGGTCGAGGTCGCGGAGAAGGCCGTCGAGCCGCTCGGCCTGCCGATGTCCCCGCTGGTGCTCCTGGAGCTGGTCGGTCCGGCGATCGGCCTGCACGTGTCCGAGACCCTGAACCGCGCCTTCCCGGAGCGCTTCACCGTCTCGCAGAACCTCGCGGCGGTCGTCAAGGCCGGCAAGCGCGGCTTCTACGTCTACGACTCCGGCGCGCCGGTCCTCGACCCCGAGGTCGCCGCCCTCCTCAAGCAGGGCGACACAGTCCTCACCGAGGAGCAGACCCGCGACCGCGTGCTCGACGCGGTGGCGCAGGAGATCAGCCTGATGCTGGACGAGGGTGTCGTCGCCGAGGCGCAGGACATCGACCTGTGCCTGATCACCGGTGCGGGCTGGCCCTTCCACCTGGGCGGCATCACGCCGTACCTGGACCGTGAGGGCGTCTCCCAGCGGGTGAACGGCAAGCCGTTCCTGGCGCAGGGCGTGGCGAGCGTGCCTGCCTAGCCACTGACTGCGGGAAGGGGCCCGGCTCACCGTACGGTGAGCCGGGCCCCTTTGCGTTCTGTACTGCGTCAGCGTCGCGGTGCCGTGGTGCGCAGCACTCCCGGTCCGGTGCCCGGATCGAGGACGTAGTCGAACCAGTCGTACCCCAGGTGGCCGTGGAAGGGGTCGTAGACCACCGGCCTTCTCGATCTCCCTGCGCGGGGCGGAGACCGGCTCGGCGGCGGGCCCGTACCCACTCACCTCGCCGATCAGGTCGATCGTCTCGCGTACCGAAACGCCTTCCCCGCGGCCGATGTTGACCGTCAGATCCGTTCCGGGACCCTAGGACCACCGGCGCCGCACCCTGGGTGAGCTTCTCGAAGACCATGGGCACGAGGTTGAAGACACCGGGGTCGACGAGGTGGGGGGCCGCCGCGCCCGCCACGTTGAAGTAGCGCATCGGGGCGGTAGCCATTTTGTGGGCCCGCCCCACCGCCCGCACCATCCACTCACCGGCCAGCTTGGTCTCCCCGTACGGGTTGACCGGGGCGCACGGCGTCTCCTCCATCACCCGCTGCACGACCGGCATGCCGTACACGGCCGCCGACGAGGAGAACAGGAACGCGCGCACGGTCTCCGGTGGAGAGATCGTCGTAGACCGCGACGGGCTCACCGGCCGCCGTCATGGCGCGCACGACGTCAGCCCCGATGTAGCCTGCACCGCCCGTTATCAACCAGGTCATGAGCGAATAAAGTTCGACGTACCCCTGCCCCTTTATCCGCATCGGCCCCTCCGCGCCAGGGCTCATCTGTTCTATAGTGCTCGGTCAGTCGAACATTCACGGACCGGTCACACTCCCCCACCCGAGTCCCCCGTACTCCCCTGCTCCCCTGCTCCCCTGGGCGAAGAGATTTGAGGACTCGAGCACAATGAGGCACGACGAGACGACACCCCGCCCCCGCGCCTCCCGACGCGCGGCGAAACCGCGCAGGCGCCGCCGCGGCCTGAAGATCACGCTCGGTGTCCTGCTCGTCCTGCTGCTCGCGGGCGGCGGCACCGTCTACTGGCTCTACAGTCAGCTCGACGGCAACATCAAGGGCGTCGACATCGACAAGGCGCTCGGCGAGGACCGCCCGGAGAAGCTCCCCACCAGTGGGCAGAATTTGCTGGTCCTGGGCTCGGACTCGCGAGCCGGCGCGGAGAACAGGGAGTTGGGCGGCGGCGGAGACCTCAGCGGCGCCCGTTCCGACACCGCGCTGGTCGTCCACATACCCGAGGGCCGCTCCAAGGCCGTCGCCGTCTCCATACCGCGCGACACCCTGGTGACCCGGCCCGAGTGCGTCAAGGACGGCGGATCGACGGTGCCCGCCAAGGACCGCGTCATGTTCAACTCCGTCTACGCCCAAGTCGGTCCGGCCTGTGTGGTGAAGACGGTGGAGAAGATGTCCGGCGTCCGCATCGACCACTACCTGGAGATCAACTTCGCCGGGTTCAAGGACCTGGTCGACGCCATCGGCGGCGTCACCGTCGACGTACCGCAGGACATCGACGACAAGGCGAGCGGGCTGAACCTCACCGCAGGCCCGCAGAGGCTGGACGGCACCGAGTCCCTCGCGTACGTCCGGACCCGGCACGGCATCGGCGACGGCAGCGACCTCGGCCGCATCGGGCTCCAGCAGCAGTTCCTCATCGCTCTGCTGAGCGAGGTCAAGTCGCAGGATCTGCTGGGCAGTCCGGCGAGTTCGTACAAGATCGCCAACTCGGTCACCAAGTCGCTCACCACCGACTCGGGGCTCGCCTCGCTCACCTCGCTTGCGGAGTTCGGCCGCTCCATGAACGGCGTGGACCCGGCATCGATGGAGACGATCATGCTGCCGGTGGCGTACGACAAGGTCGACCCGAACCGCGTGGTCGCCGCCGAGCCGCAGGCCGGTCAGCTGTGGAAGGCGATCCGCGAGGACACGGCGATCCCCGAGGAGGCGAAGAAGTCCCCCGCAACCGGCGGCTGACGGTACATCGCGCCGCTCCCCGTGGCACCCTGCCGGGATGAGCGAGGAGGCGACGGTACTGGTGATCGTGGACGGAGCCAACGTGGTCGGGTCCGTGCCCGACGGCTGGTGGCGCGACCGGCGCGGGGCGGCGGAGCGACTGCGGGACTCCCTGGTCCCGTACGCGGCGGACGGGCTGCCGGGGCTGCCCCATCCCGCCCGGATCGTGCTCGTCGTCGAAGGGGCGGCCCGGGGCGTCGAGTCCGTCGCCGGGGTCGAGGTCGCCCCGGCCCCCGGCAGCGGTGACGACCTGATCGCCGAACTGGCGGCGTCCGCAGCCCCGGAGCGCGGCTGCGTCGTCGTCACCGCCGACCGCGGGCTGCGGCAGCGGGTCGAGGCGTACGGGGCCCGGTGCGTCGGGCCCCGTACGGTACGGCCCCAGGGAGCCTCAGGCGGATCAGGGCCGGACACACCCTAACGGCCCTTCTTGCCCAGCAGGCTGTGGGAACGCCCGTACACGAAGTAGATGAGCACGCCGAGCGCCATCCACACGGCGAACCGGAACCAGGTCTCCAGCGGCAGATTGAGCATCAGCCAGCCCGAGGCGGCCACCGAGGCGATCGGCAGCACCGGCACCCACGGGGTGCGGAAGGCGCGGGGCAGGTCGGGGCGGGTGCGGCGCAGGACCAGGACGCCGAGCGCGACGACGACGAACGCGAAGAGCGTGCCGATGTTCACCAGGGTGGCCAGCTCGTCGATGCTCGTGAACCCGGCGATGATCGCGATCAGCACGCCGAGCAGGATCGTCGGGCGGTAGGGGGTGCGGAAGCGCGGGTGCGTCTTGGAGAAGAAGCGCGGCAGCAGGCCGTCACGGCTCATCGCGAAGAAGACCCGGGTCTGGCCGAGCAGCAGGATCATGCAGACCGTGGTCAGACCGACCGCCGCACCGAAGCTGATCACGCCCGCGTAGAACGGATGGCCGGTGGCTTTGAAGGCGTCCGCGAGCGGGGCGCTGACGGAGAGTTCGCTGTAGTGCTGCATGCCGGTGACCACGATCGAGACCACCACGTAGAGCACCGTGCAGATGATGAGCGAACCGAGGATGCCACGCGGCATGTCGCGCTGGGGCAGCTTGGTCTCCTCCGCCGCCGTGGCCACCACGTCGAAGCCGATGAAGGCGAAGAAGACGATGGAGGCGGCGGTGAAGATGCCCATGATGCCGAAGTTGGTCGGCTCGTAGCCGAAGATCAGCTGCACCAGCGGGGCGTCCCAGCCGGAACCGGCGGGCTGCTTCTCGGCCGGGGGGATGAAGGGCCTGTAGTTCTCGGCCTTGACGAAGAAGAGGCCCGCGATGATCACGATGAAGACCACGCCGAGCTTGATCGCCACGACGACCGCGGTGACCCGGGCGGAGAGCTTCATGCCGACGACCAGGATGGCGGTCAGGATCAGCACCAGGATGAAAGCCAGCAGGTCGAAGCCGAACCCCTCCGCCACATCGGGTCCTGACAGCGCCTCGGGCATAGTCCAGTTGACGTTGTCCAACAGCGAGCGGACGTAGCCGGACCAGCCGACCGCGACCACCGCCGTGCCCAGGGCGAACTCCAGCACCAGGTCCCAGCCGATGATCCAGGCCACCAGCTCGCCGAGCGACGCGTACGAGAACGTGTACGCGGAGCCGGCGACGGGGACGGTGGAGGCGAACTCGGCGTAGCAGAGAGCGGCCAGGGCGCACACCACACCCGCCGCGACGAACGCGAGGGCGGTCGCGGGGCCCGCCGTCTCCTTGGCGACCTTGCCCGTGAGGACGAAGATTCCGGTTCCGATGATGACACCGACGCCGAAGACGGTCAGGTCAAGGGCGGAAAGGGACTTCTTGAGCGCGTGCTCGGGCTCCTCGGTGTCAAGGATCGACTGCTCGACGGACTTGGTGCGGAACATGCCCCTTCCGCGGGGTGGTGTGACCTGCGCGCTCACCTGCGTACCTCCACGCACTCGTTGTGAACGCCATGATGGGGAGCGGGTGGCGCGCGATCACGCCATCTGGCCCGTTTCATGCGAATGGCCGGGAGAACCACCCGTACAGGGGCGGTTCTCCCGGCCCGTCGGCCCTACGGAGAGGTACGCGGGTCAGTCGCGGGCGGGCTCCACCGCGTGGCTCTCGAAGCGGCCGTCCAGCTTGGCGACCAGACCGGTGACCTGGCGCGCGATGTCCGGGGCGGTCAGTCCGATCTCGGCCATGACCTCGCCGCGGGAGGCGTGGTCGAGGAAGACCGGCGGGATGCCGAAGTCGCGCAGCGGTACGTCGACGTCGGCGTCGCGCAGGGCCTGGGCGACGGCGGAACCGACACCTCCGGCGCGGCTGTTGTCCTCGACGGTGACGACGACGCGGTGGCGCTCGGCGAGCGGGGCGAGGGCCTCGTCGACCGGTTTGACCCAGCGCGGGTCGACGACGGTGCTGGAGATTCCCTGGGCGTCCAGCAGATCGGCGATCTCCAGGCACATCGGGGCGAGCGCGCCGACGGAGACGATCAGGACGTCCGGGCGGGCGGCCTTCGGCTCGCGCAGGACGTCCATGCCACCGGCCCGGCCGACGGCCTTGACCGCCGGGCCGACCGCGCCCTTGGAGAAGCGGACCACGGTGGGCGCGTCGTCGACGGCGACGGCCTCGCGCAGCTGGGCACGGACCTGGTCGGCGTCGCGCGGCGCGGCGATGCGGAGGGTGGGCACGCACTGGAGGATCGACATGTCCCACATGCCGTTGTGCGAGGCGCCGTCCGTGCCGGTGATGCCGGCCCGGTCCAGGACGAAGGTGACGCCGCACTTGTGCAGGGCGACGTCCATCAGGACCTGGTCGAAGGCGCGGTTGAGGAAGGTCGCGTAGACCGCGAAGACCGGGTGGAGACCGCCGGTGGCGAGGCCCGCCGCGGAGACCGCGCCGTGCTGCTCGGCGATGCCGACGTCGTAGATCCGGTCCGGAAAGGCCTCCTCGAACTTGCCGAGGCCGACGGGCTGGAGCATGGCCGCGGTGATCGCGACGATGTCCTCGCGCTCGTGGCCGAGCTTGACCATCTCCTCGCCGAAGACCGAGGTCCAGTCGAGGCCGGAGGTGGAGATCGGCAGACCGGTGTCCGGGTGGATCTTGCCGACGGCGTGGAAGCGGTCGGCCTCGTCCTGGAGGGCCGGGGTGTAGCCGCGGCCCTTCTCGGTGAGGCAGTGCACGATGACCGGGCCGCCGAAGCGCTTGGCGCGCTGGAGCGCGGACTCCAGGGCCTCGATGTCGTGGCCGTCGATGGGACCGACGTACTTCAGGCCGAGGTCCTCGAACATCCCCTGCGGCGCGATGAAGTCCTTCAGGCCCTTCTTGGCGCCGTGCAGGGTCTCGTAGAGCGGGCGGCCGACGACGGGCGTGCGCTCCAGGATGTCCTTGCCGCGGGCCAGGAACCGCTCGTAACCGTCGGTGGTACGGAGGGTGGCGAGGTGGTTGGCCAGGCCGCCGATCGTCGGAGCGTACGAGCGCTCGTTGTCGTTGACGACGATGACGAGCGGGCGGTCCTTGGCGGCGGCGATGTTGTTCAGCGCCTCCCAGGCCATACCGCCGGTGAGCGCGCCGTCACCGATGACCGCGACGACGCGGTCGTCCTTCTTCAGGACCTCGTTCGCCTTGGCCAGGCCGTCGGCCCAGCCGAGCACCCCGGAGGCATGGCTGTTCTCGATGATGTCGTGCTCGGACTCGGCACGGGAGGGGTAGCCGGAGAGGCCGCCCTTGCTCTTGAGCCGGGAGAAGTCCTGGCGGCCGGTGAGCAGCTTGTGGACGTAGGCCTGGTGGCCGGTGTCCCACAGCACCTTGTCCTGGGGCGACTCGAATACCCGGTGCAGGGCGATGGTGAGCTCGACGACGCCCAGGTTGGGGCCGAGGTGTCCGCCGGTCTTGGACACCGCGTCCACGAGGAAGGTGCGGATCTCCTCCGCGAGCTCCTCCAGCTCACCGAGGCTGAGCCGGTCCAGGTCGCGCGGTCCCTTGATGCGGGTCAGCAGATCCACCCGTGCCTCCTTGCGTTTGAGCTGATCGAGCGTGCCGATCCGATGAGTCTAATGTTCCACTACCGGGCCCCGGCATCGGGAGCCTGTGTTCGAACGCGGCCGGCCGGGGACGCGCAGGTGCCCGGCACCCCCGTGGGGCGCCGGGCACCTGCGCGGATCCGCGGTCAGGCGCGGCCTGCGGTCTTCTGGGTCTTACGGGTGACGGAGTCGATGACGACCGTGGCCAGGAGCACGGCGCCGGTGACCATGTACTGGATCGGCGTGGCGATGCCCTCCAGCGACAGTCCGTACTGGATCGAGACGATCACCATGACACCGAGCAGCGCGTTCCACGTGCGGCCGCGGCCGCCGAAGAGGCTGGTGCCGCCGATGACGGCCGCCGCGATGACGTTCATCAGCAGGTCGCCGGTGCCGGAGCCCTGGTTGGCCGCCGCGATCTTGGAGGCCCAGAACAGGCCGCCGATCGCCGCGAACGTCCCCGCGATGGAGAAGACGGAGATCCGGATCGCGGTGACGTTGATACCGGCACGCCGGGAGGCCTCGACGCTGCCGCCGAGCGCGAAGATCTTCCGCCCGTATGCCGTGCGGCGCAGCAGGAAGTCCGTGGCGACCAGGACGATCAGGAAGAGCACCAGGGCGAGCGGCAGGCCGCGGTACTGGTTGAACATGTACGCCGCGGCGAACGCGAACACCGCGAGGACGCCGGTGCGCACGGCGATGTCGGCGATCGGCCGGGACGGGATGCCCGCGGCCTCACGGCGGCGGGTGTCCAGGAACGCGGCGGCGAAGTAGCCGACGACCGCGATCGCGGCGAGCCCGTAGGCGGCGGCGACATCGGTGAAGTAGTACGTGGTCAGCTTGCCGACCACCCCGTCGCCGTCCAGGTTGATGGTGCCGGAGTCGCCGAGCAGCTGGAGCATGAAGCCGAGCCAGAACAGCAGGCCGGCCAGGGTGACGGCGAAGGCCGGTGCGCCGATCCGGGCGAAGAAGAAGCCGTGGATCGCGCCCATCACCGCGCCGCTGACGACGGCGACGAGGATCGCCAGCCACTCGTTCATGCCCTGGGTGACGCTGAGCACCGCGACGAGGGCGCCGGAGACACCGCTGACCGAGCCGACCGAGAGGTCGATCTCGCCGAGCAGCAGGACGAAGATGATGCCCACGGCCATCATGCCGGTGGCCACCATGCTGGTGGCGATGTCGCTGATGTTCTTCGCGGAGAGGAACTCGGAGTTCATGCTCTGGAAGACGATGGCGATGATCGCGAGGCCGACGACCACCGGGATGGAGCCCAGGTCACCGCCGCTGATCTTGCGCTTGAACTCGGTGATGTAGCCGGCGAAGCCCTGCTCACGGATGAGCAGGCGGGGGTCGACGACCGTGGCGGCGCCCTCGGCCGCGTCCGGGTTGCCGACCGGCGCGTCCGCCGGGGCGGCGGTCTTGTCCAGCGAGGTCGCGGACTTGTCGGTGGTCACTTGGAAACCTCCGCGTTGCGCGCCGCACGTCGGGTCACGGCGTTGTCCGTGGCGCCCGTGATGGCGGAGATGATCTCTTCCTGGGAGGTGGTCTTCACATCGAAGACACCGTTGTTCCGGCCCAGCCGGAGCACGGCGACCTTGTCGGCGACGGCCTTCACATCGGCCATGTTGTGGCTGATGAGGATGACCGCGTGGCCGCGCTCGCGCAGCCGCTCGACGAGGTCGAGTACCTGGGCGGTCTGCTCGACGCCGAGGGCAGCGGTCGGCTCGTCGAGGATGACGAGCTTGGGCTCACCGAGCATGGACCGGGCGATGGCCACCGTCTGGCGCTGGCCGCCGGAGAGCGAGGCGATCGGGATGCGGACGCTCGGGATGCGGATCGAGAGCGTGGACAGCAGCTCGCGGGAGCGGCGCTCCATCTCCACCTCGTCCAGGATGCCGAACTTGCGCAGCTCCCGGCCCAGGTAGAGGTTGCCGACGACATCGATGTTGTCGCACAGCGCGAGGTCCTGATAGACGGTCGCGACGCCGAGGTTCTGGGCGTCGTGCGGCTTGTCGATCTGGACGGCCCTGCCCTCCCACTCGATGACTCCCTCATCGATGGGGTGCACTCCGGCGATCGTCTTGACCAGCGTTGATTTACCGGCGCCGTTGTCGCCCACCAGGGCGACCACCTCACCGGCGTGGACCTCAAGCTCTACATCGGTGAGTACCTGGACGGCACCGAATCGCTTGGAGACCCCTCGCAACGCCAACACGGGCGTAGCGGTCACGTGAACCATCTCCTTCGCCGCCTGACCGGCGGGGGATGCCGCGCGCGGGGGAAGGCGCGGCGGTCGAGCAGAAGAAAAGAAACAGGGGGAAGCGTTCCGTCCGGCGCCCCGCCCGGTAGCGGGACGGTTGGTGGGCAGGACACCGGACAGGCTTCGTGGCGCGCGGGCCGGTGTGCGGCGGGCGCGGGCGCGGCGGGGATGCCGTGGCGCCTTCGCGAGGACGCGTCGGGCGTACGGCGGGGGGCGCCCTGTCCGGCCGTGACCGGCCGGACGCCCCCAGGGGCCTACTTCAGGCCGATCTTGTCGCAGGCGGCCTTGTACTTGCCCGAGCAGATCTCGTCCAGCGTCCAGATGCCGTCCTTGACGACGGTGTCCTTGATGTTGTCCTTGGTCAGCGAGATGACCGGGACGAGGACCGTCGGGATGTCCTTCTGGCTGGCGTTGTCGACCTTCGAGGTGGCGATCGAGTCGAGCTTCTCGCCCTTGGCGAGTGCGACGGCCATCTCGGCGGCGACGATGCCCTCGGCCGGGTAGGACTTGTAGACGCTCATGAACTGCTCACCGGTGACGATGCGCTGCACGCCCGCCAGCTCGGCGTCCTGGCCGGTGACCGGGGGGAGCTTCGGCAGACCGGCGGCCTTCAGGGCGGTGATGATGCCGCCCGCCATGCCGTCGTTGGCGGAGTAGACGCCGTCGATCTTGTCCTTGCCGAGCGCGGTGATCGCCGCTTCCATGTTGGCGTTGGCGTTCTCCGGCTTCCACTCCTTGGTGTCGTACTCCTTGCCGTACTTCACCTTGCCGTCGAGGACCGACTTGGCGCCCTTCTTGAAGAGCGCGGCGTTCGGGTCGGTGATCGCGCCGTTCATCATCACGATCGTGCCGCCGTCGGCCTTGTCTCCCAGGGCCTCCAGCAGCGCGGTGCCCTGTGCGCGGCCGACCTCTTCGTTGTCGAAAGAGGTGTACGCGTCGATGGGGCCCTCGGCGAGGCGGTCGAAGGCGACGACCGGGATGCCCTCGGCCTTGGCCTTCTTGATGCTGTTCTCGATCGCCTTGGCGTCCACCGCGCCGACGATGAGCGCGTCGACCTTGTTGGTGATCATGGTGTCGATCTGCTGCGCCTGGGTGGGCGCGTCCTGCTTGGCGTTGGCGTAGATGACCTTCGCCTTGCCGTCCGTGAGCTCGCCGATCTTCTTCTCGATGATCGGACGGTCGAACTTCTCGTAACGGGCCGTCTGGTTCTCGGGGAGGAGCAGACCTATCTTCAGGTCGTCGCCCTTCTTCTCCGAGCCCTGTTCGGCCTTGTCACCGGACTCCTTGGCGCTCCCGCAAGCGGCCAGCGAGATCGCCATCGTGGTGGCGGCAACGGCAACGGCGGCACGACGCATACGCGTGTTCATTCTCGAACCTCCCTGACGAGGCCGCGACGTTGCGGCCGAGGTGGCTGGAAGTCAACTCGGCCGCAGCGCCAGCGTCAAGGAGTAAATCCTTAACGAGATGACAACGGTGCCATTCGTTATCTAAGTGAAGACAGGAGTCGCTGCGGGGAGAGTGCTCTCCAAAAGGGTTGAATCCCCCATCTCGCTCAGCACGAGGGCCAGGGCGCCCAGCACCTCGGCACGGCCGCCCAGAGCCCCGGGGAGCACGGAGAGCTGCCGGGCGGCGCTGGGGATCGCGTAACGCGACACGGAGTCCCGTATGGGCCCCAGAACCAGCTCCCCGGCCTCCGCCAGCGAGCCGCCGAGCACGACCCGGCTGGGGTTGAGCAGGTTGCACAGGTTGGCGACACCGCTGCCTATGTGGCGGCCGACGTCGCCGATCACCCGCCGGCACCCCGGATCGCCCTCACGGGCCAGCTGGACCACCCGTTCCATCGTGAGCCCCGGGCCGTGGCTGGGCTGGAGCAGGGGCAGGACGTAGCGCGCGGCGGTGAAGGTCTCCAGGCAGCCGCGGTTGCCGCAGCGGCAGACAGGGCCCGACTCGTCGAGCGTGATGTGCCCGATCTCGCCGGCCGTGCCGCCGGGGCCCCGGTAGATGGTCCCGTCGATCACCAGACCGGCGCCGACGCCGCTGGCGACCTTGATGTACGCGAGGTCCTTGACGCCCCGCCCGCTGCCCCAGACCAGCTCGCCCAGGGCCCCGAGGTTGGCGTCGTTGTCGACGTACACCGGGACGCCGAGGCGGCCGGAGAGCTCCTCGCTGGGGTTGATGCCCGTCCAGCCCGGCAGGATCGAGGTGGAGCCCAGCGTTCCGGACTCGACGTCGATGGGTCCGGGCACGCCGAGGCCGACGCCGATGACCTTGTCCGGGCCGATTCCGGTGGCCTCGATCAGCCGCTTGACCAGCACTTCCGCCCGGTCGAACCCCTCGGCGGACGACGCGTCGACGTCCAGCGGCTCGGACTCCTCGGCCAGCACCTGGTGGGCCAGGTTGCCGACGGCGACCCGCAGGTGCGTGTGGCCGAAGTCGACGCCGATGACGATGCCCGCGTCACCGCTGAGCGAGACACTGCGGGCCCTGCGTCCGCCCGCCGAGGTGGGCGTGACCTCGACCGTTCCGCCGTCCTTCAGCTCCCGGACGATATTGGAGACCGTGGCCGCGGAGAGCCCGGTGCTCCGGGCGATCTCCGCCTGGGTGAGCGACCCCGCCATACGTACGGCGCGTACGACCCGCTCCAGATTGGCCCTGTGCAGCGATGTCTGCGACCCGGGAGTCTCCATCGACTCATCCACTCCTGCCCTTGGCGGGCGGTCCAGAGGACCGCCCCGGCCGGGGCAGCAGCGATGACACCCCGGCTTCCTCCAACATGTGAACTCTAAGCTGACCGTTCGGGGGTACCTTCCGTCAAGACCTGAGCACCCGCGCACCCCACGACGGCCCGGTGCCCCGGCGGAGAAGTTCTCCGCCGGGGCACCGGGCCGTCGTGGATATGTGACCTTCTTCTGCGGACGCGTGACCTACTTGAGCGCACCCGCCGTCAGACCGGAGACGACCTGGCGCTGGAAGATGATGTACGCCGCCAGCACCGGGAGCATCGCGATCACCAGGCCGGCGAAGAGGCCGGAGTAGTCGCCCTTGTACCCCTGGCTGGAGGCCAGCTCCACCAGGCCCTGGGCGAGCACCCGCTTCTCCGGGTCGGTGTTGAGCACCGTCGGCAGCATGTACTGGTTCCACTGCCCCAGGAAGTTGAAGATGCCGACGCTGATCAGGCCGGGCTTGGCCATCGGCAGCATCACCTGGAAGAACGTCCGGGTGTGCGAGGCCCCGTCGATGATCGACGCCTCCGCCACCGAGGTCGGCAGCGTACGGAAGAACGAGGTCAGGAAGAACACGGTGAACGGCAGCGAGTAGGCGATGTACACGAGGATCAGGCCGTGGATCGTGTTCAGCAGCCCCATGTTGTCCATGACGTAGAACAGCGGGACCAGCGCCAGCATGATCGGGAAGCTCATGCCGCCGACGAACAAGAAGTAGATGAAGCGGTTGCCCGGGAACTCGAAGCGCGCCAGCACATAGGCGGCCATCGACCCGAGTACCAGGGTGCCGACGAGCGACCCGCCCACCACCAGGATGGTGTTGAGGAAGTACTCGCTCATGTGGGCCTGGCTCCAGGCCCGGCCCCAGGCGTCGAAGCTCAGCGAGCTCGGCAGAGACCAGGGGGTGTTGAAGATGTCCGAGTCGGTCTTGAACGACGACATCACCGCCCAGAACAGCGGCAGGACGACCATGATCGCCCACAGGATCAGCATCCCGTGCGAGAAGACGTTGAGGACCTGGCCCTCGCTGCTCTTCGCGGGGGCCGGCGAGCCCTTGGCGGCCGGGCCGGTGCGCTGGGCGGGCACCTTGGCCGCGTCGGTGCCGGAGGAGGGCCCGGAGGCACCGGAGGGAGGGGTGTCAGTGGTCTTCATCAGAACTCCAGCCGCTCGCGCCGGCCCACCCGCATGACGATGGCGGCGAACGCCAGGGTCACGAGGAGCAGGGCGACACCGATCGTGGTCGCGTAGCCCGCCTGTCCGTCACGGAACGCCGACTGGTAGACGTACAGCGGCAGGACGGTGGTCGAGTAGTCGGGCCCGCCGGGGCCGACGCTCATGATGTGGACGATGGCGAAGCCCTCGGCGCCGAGCGCCAGGATGCCCATGTAGACCCAGCCGGACTGGACCGTGTCCCACAGCAGGGGGAGCGTGATCCGGAAGAAGGTCGTGAAGCGGCTCGCCCCGTCCAGCAGGGCGGCCTCGTAGAAGTCCTTGGGGATGGAGGCCATGCCCGCGGAGAACAGCACCACGAAGAAGCCGGTGGTGCACCAGACGAGGACTCCCATGATGACCCACAGGGCCAGGTTCGGATCGCCCAGCCAGTCCGGTACGTCGTCGAAGCCCACGGCCTTGAGCGTGCCGTTGATCATGCCCTGGGCCGGGTCGAAGGCGAACTGGAACAGGATGGCCACGATCGCGATCGAGAGCACCTGCGGGAAGAAGTAGGCGATCTTGTAGAAGCCCGAGCCCCGGACGCCCGCGATGGCGGCGCCCTTGCGGCGCCGGCCACCCACGTTGAGCATGAAGGCGAAGAAGAGCGCGAGGCCCAGCGTCACCAGCGGCAGCAGAACGGCCAGCAGCACACTGTGCTGCAGCGATTTCCAGAAGATGTCGTCGTCGAGCATCTTGGTGTAGTTGTCGAACCCGACCATCTTGAAGTCGGGGCTCAGCCCCGTCCAGTCCGTGAACGAGTAGTAGATGGACTGGATGAAGGGCCAGATGACGAAGATGACGTACAACGCCATCGGGACCACCAGGAACCCGATTATGAACCGGTATTTACCGTGTTGCATCGTTACCGACTCCGACCTTCCCCGAGCTGCCGCCGCTGGTGACGCGTGATCACGCGTGCTTGAAGTGCTTGATGGACTGGTCCTTGGCGGTCGCGTCGGCGAAGGCCTGGATCTTCTTGATGGTCTCGGCCGGGGTGGCGCGGCCGGCCATCATCTCGCCGAGCGCGGCGACGCCGATCTGCTCCTTCTGGAGCTTCACGTACCAGTCCTGCAGGCGGGGGTTGACCACATTGGTGCCCGCCTTCTCCAGCGCGGCGACACCGGACTTCAGGCCGTCGGAGAGCTCGATGCCGTCGGTGCCGCCGTTGAAGGCGGAGAGCGACTTGGTGTTGGTGGTGAAGGACTTGGAGGAGGCCTCACTCAGCATGATGCGCAGCTGCTCCATGCCGCCCTCGGGGTTCTTCGCCTTGGACGGGACGATGAACGGCTCGCCGCCGGACGCCCAGATGGTGCCGAAGGGCAGCTTGTCCGACGAGTCGAGGCTGGAGGGAGCGCCCACGGACAGCTTGAAGTCCTTGGGGATGATCGCCGCTTCCTCGTTCTCGACCCAGGAGCCGTTCGGGATGAACAGCGCCTTGCCGCGGGCCCAGGCGCCCTGCGAACCGCGGTGGTCCAGGCCCGGGGTGCCCTTGAGGACGTAACCCTTGGCGTAGAGCTCGTAGTACGCCTCGAAGGCGGCCTTGACCGCGGGGTGCTCCCAGGCCTTCGGCTCCAGGTTGTCGATGGCGTTCAGGACCTCGACGCCGCCGATCTTCCCGATGAACGGGTAGAGCGAGAACGGGATGTAGTAGGGGTGCTTGCCGGGGTAGGTCCAGCCGGCGATGCCCTTCTTCTTCGCCTTCGCGCAGAGCGCGAGCATGTCGTCCCAGGTCTCCGGGTACGTGGCGTCGAGCTTGTCCAGCGCGGTCTGCGAATACCAGACGCCGTAGACGGTGTACGCGTAGTACATGATCCAGACCGGGTCGCCGTCGAACTGGCCCATCTCGACGATGCCCGGCCGCAGGGTGTCGCGGACCGTCTTGGCGGGGTCGTCGATGGAGGGGGCGTCGAGCAGCGGGGTGAGGTCGGTGAGCTGCTTCTTGCCGACCAGGACGCCCATGTCCATCTGCTGGGCGCCGGAGTTGTCGATCAGGTCCGGCGGCGTGCCGCCGTTGAAGCGCGGCTGGAGGACCGACTGGATCTTCTGCGTCGCCGAGAACTTGATCTGCGCCTCGGGGTAGGTCTTCTTGTAGACGTCCCGGGCGTCCTCGGCGTACTTGGTGCCGAACCCGCCGTCGAAGATGACGATCTCCAGCGGGGCGCTGCCGTTGACGGCCAGCGGGTTCTTGTCGGTCTTCTCGCCCTTTTCGACCTTGTCGTCGCTGCCGCTGTCGCCGCTCGCGCAGGCGGACAGGAAGCTCATCGTCGGAACAGCGATCAGGCCGAGTGCGGCAGAACGCTTGATCAGATCGCGACGGCCAAGGCCCTCATTGTTCTGAGCGGAGGTGGATCCCATGCTCAAGTCCTCGCCTTCTCCAGGACTCAGGCGGTGTACCGGTCACCCGTCGAAAATTCGCCTCAGGCGAAGGGCCCCGCCACCGCGGTCGGTTGCGCTCGGGTCGTGCAGGTATGCAGGTGTACCGGAGATGAAGAACCGGCGGAGTGGGGGTGGTCGGAGAACCGTACCGCCAGGGCGTCCATGACTCCCCCGCGAATGTCTCCTCGTTCCCCCGTGTGCGCATCCGTCGGAAACGGCTGTGCAGATGGCGACAGGTATAGTCCACTTGTCGCCAACTGAGCAAGATCGAATGCACGTTGGGACGGCAGTCTTTCCCGAGTTGAGACCTCGTGGACTCCTCGGCACCTCACGCCCTCGCCCAGGGGCAGCTTTTTCCCGTTACGGCCGATTCGCACCGCGCGCCTTCGGCAACACCCTTGACACGTCCTCTCACTTGGCTCCCTACTGGACCTTGCATCCCGCTATGACAACGTTGTCCAAGCACGCTCCGGGGAGGAACGGCTCGGTTATGCAGCCACCACGAGGTCTCCACCATGGCGCTGGAAAGGTCTTCAGCAGCGCCGCCCGTACGAGACGGAGCCGCACGGCCGCCGTCCTCGCGGCATCACTCGCCCTGGCCCTCGCGGCCCCCACGGCCGCCGTCGCCGGCCCGTCCCAGGTGCCGCAGAAGCCTTCCGGCGAAAGGACGTTCCGCTCCTCGTTCGAGGCGGACGAGAAGCAGCCGGACTGGCGCAACACGGTAGAAGAAGGACCGGACGGCACAGAGCGCTCATCGGGTGTCGACGGCGGATTCTCCGCCGGAATACCGGGCAATGTCACCGGCCGGGTGACCGACGTCCTCGCCAGCGCCGAGAACACCGCTGGCGGCGAGGTCAAGGAGAACCTGGTCGACGTCGAACCGGGCTCCAAGTGGCTGGCGTTCGCGAAGACCGGCTGGGTCGAGTTCGACCTGGACGAGCCGGTGGAGGTGGTGACGTACGCGCTCACCTCCGCCAACGACCACGCCCCGCGCGACCCGAAGGACTGGACGCTCAAGGGCTCCGCCGACGGCAAGGAGTGGACCGACCTCGACCGGCGCACGGGCGAGAGCTTCGCCAAGCGGCACGAGACCAAGTCGTACGATTTCGCCTCCGGCACCGCCTACCGGCACTTCCGCCTGGAGATCACCGCCAACAACGGCACGCCGGACATCCTCCAGCTCGCCGACGTTCAGTTCTCGAACGGTGACACCTCCGATCCCGTCCCCGACGAGATGCGCAGCCAGGCCGACCGCGGCCCCTCCGGCTCGCCCACCGCGAAGGCTGGTGCGGGATTCACCGGAAGGAAGGCACTGCGTTACGCGGGTACGCACACGCCGGACGGCCGCGCGTACTCGTACAACAAGGTCTTCGACGTGAACACGGCCGTCACCAAGGACACCGAGCTCTCCTACCTCGTCTATCCGCAGATGGGCGAGACGGACCTCAACTACCCCGCGACCCACATCGCGGTGGACCTGGCCTTCACCGACGGCACGTACCTGAGCGGGCTGAAGGCCACCGACAGCCACGGCGGACTGCTGACCCCGCAGGGCCAGGCCGACGCCAAGCGCCTGTACGTCAACCAGTGGAACAAGGTCGCCTCCCGCATCGGCACGGTGGCGGCGGGCAAGACGGTCGACCGGATCCTGGTGGCGTACGACTCCCCCAAGGGACCGGCGAAGTTCCAGGGCTG
Source organism: Streptomyces sp. CB00316 (assembly GCF_001905595.1). Classification (GTDB taxonomy): domain Bacteria; phylum Actinomycetota; class Actinomycetes; order Streptomycetales; family Streptomycetaceae; genus Streptomyces. The sequence goes on from NZ_LIXI01000010.1 coordinate 299,974, forward strand.
GGTCGACGACATCGCGATCGCCCCGAAGGCACCCGAGAAGCGCAAGGCGCACCTCTCGGACTACGCGCTGACCACCCGCGGCACCAACTCCAGCGGCGGCTTCTCCCGCGGCAACAACATTCCGGCCACCGCGGTCCCCCATGGCTTCAACTTCTGGACTCCGGTGACCAACGCCGGTTCGCTGAGCTGGCTGTACGACTACCACCGGGGCAACAACGAGGACAACCTCCCCACGCTCCAGGCCTTCAGCGCCAGCCATGAGCCGAGCCCCTGGATGGGCGACCGGCAGACCTTCCAGGTGATGCCCACGGCCGCGGCCGGCACCCCGGACGCCGCCCGCACGGCGCGTGCGCTGCCGTTCCGGCACGAGAACGAGATCGCGAAGCCCCACTACTACGGCGTCACGTTCGAGAACGGCCTCAAGACCGAGATCGCGCCGACGGACCACGCGGCCCGGATGCGGTTCACCTACCCCGGCACGGACGCCGGCCTGGTCTTCGACAACGTGTCGAACGCCGGCGGTCTGACTCTGGACGCCAGGTCCCGCTCCTTCTCCGGTTACACGGACGTGAAGAGCGGCCTGTCCACCGGGGCGACCCGCATGTTCGTGTACGGCGTCTTCGACGCGCCGGTGACGGACAGCGGCAAGCTGAAGGGCGGCGGGGGCGACGACGTCACCGGCTTCTTCCGCTTCGACGCGGGCAAGGACCGCACGGTCAACCTGCGTCTGGCGACCTCGCTGATCGGCGTCGACCAGGCGAAGAAGAACCTGGCGACGGAGATCCCGGAGTCCACGTCCTTCGAGAAGGTGCAGCGCACGGCGCAGGCGGCCTGGGACGACGTCCTGGGGACGATCGAGGTCGAGGGCGCCGACGCCGACCAGCTCACCTCGCTCTACTCCAGCCTCTACCGCCTCTACCTCTACCCGAACTCCGGCCACGAGAAGGTCGACGGGAAGAACAAGTACGCGAGCCCCTTCTCCAAGCCGGCCGGCACGGACACCCCGACGCAGACCGGCGCGAAGATCGTCGACGGCAAGGTGTACGTCAACAACGGCTTCTGGGACACCTACCGCACGACCTGGCCCGCCTACTCCTTCTTCTCCCCGAAGAAGGCAGGCGAGCTGGTGGACGGCTTCGTCCAGCACTACAAGGACGGCGGCTGGACCTCCCGTTGGTCCTCCCCCGGTTACGCGGACCTGATGACCGGCACCAGCTCGGACGTGGCCTTCGCCGACGCCTACGTCAAGGGCGTGAAGTTCGACGCGGAGGCGGCGTACGACGCGGCGGTCAAGAACGCCACGGTGGCCCCTCCCTCCGCCGGCGTCGGCCGCAAGGGCATGGAGACCTCCGTCTTCACGGGTTACGCGAACACCGCGACCCACGAGGGCCTCTCCTGGTCGCTGGAGGGCTACCTCAACGACTACGGCATCGCGCGCATGGGCGAGGCGCTCTACAAGAAGACGAAGAAGGCGCGGTACAAGGAGGAGTCCGCCTACTTCCTGAACCGGGCGCAGAAGTACGTCAAGCTCTTCGACGAGAAGGCGGGCTTCTTCCAGGGCAGGAAGCCGAACGGCGACTGGCGCCTCCCGTCGGACCAGTACGACCCCCGCGTATGGGGCTACGACTACACCGAGACCAACGGCTGGGGCTACGCCTTCACCGCCCCGCAGGACAGCCGGGGCCTGGCCAACCTGTACGGCGGCCGCGCGGGGCTCGGCAAGAAGCTGGACACGTACTTCTCGACGCCGGAGACGGCGGGCCCGGAGTTCGTCGGCAGTTACGGCGGAGTCATCCACGAGATGACCGAGGCGCGTGACGTGCGGATGGGCCAGTACGGGCACAGCAACCAGGTCGCCCACCACGCCACGTACATGTACAACGCGGCCTCGCAGCCGTACAAGACGCAGGAGAAGGTCCGCGAGGTGCTGGGCCGCCTGTACGTCGGCAGCGAGATCGGGCAGGGCATCCACGGCGACGAGGACAACGGCGAGCAGTCGGCCTGGTACCTCTTCTCGGCGCTCGGCTTCTACCCGCTGGTGATGGGCAGCGGGGAGTACGCGATCGGCTCACCGCTGTTCAGGAAGGTCACCGTCCGCATGGACAACGGCCGCAAGCTGACCGTCAAGGCCCCCAAGAACAGCGCGAAGAACATCTACGTGCAGGGCGTGAAGGTCAACGGCAAGAAGTGGACCTCCACCGCGCTCCCGCACGACGTGCTGGCCAAGGGCGGCACGCTGGAGTTCGACATGGGTCCGAAGCCGTCCGCCTGGGGCACGGGCAAGGACGCGGCCCCGGTCTCCATCCAGCAGGACGACAAGGCCCCGGCCCCCAAGGGCGATGTGCTGAAGGGCGACGGGGCGCTGTTCGACAACACCTCGGCGACGGCGGCGGATGTCACCTCCGTCGAGCTGCCGGCCGGCGCGTCCACCAAAGCGCTCCAGTACACGCTGACGTCGTCGGCGGCGGACAAGGCCCCGACGGGCTGGACGCTCCAGGGCTCGCCCGACGGCAGGAAGTGGACGGACCTCGACCGCCGCTCCGGCCAGTCCTTCGCCTGGGACAAGCAGACCCGGGCCTTCTCGGTGGACCAGCCCGGCGCGTACGCGCAGTACCGGCTGGTGCTGACGGGTCCGGCGACGCTGGCGGAGGTGGAGCTGCTCTCCTGACCTGTGCGTGACGCACGTCGGCGGCCGGTACCCGAGCACGGGGCACCGGCCGTCGGCGTTTCAGGCCTCGTGCAGGCTCTCGGGAAGGGCGACGTTGAGCGCGGCGACGACGGGCCGGCCGTGTTCGGTGCCGAGCCTGGAGACGGCCCCGGTGGCGAGCTGGAAGAGCCGGCCCTCGGCCGGGGTCAGGCCGAGGTAGCGGGCGGTGAGGACGCGCAGGAAGTGCGAGTGGGCGACGAGCGCGATGTCCGCGCTCCCGATCCCCTCGGCGGCCGACCGGACGCCCGCGAGCACCTGGTCGGCGCGCTGCCCGACCTCGGCGGGGCTCTCGCCGGGGTGTTCGTCGGAGCCGGGGTCGACGCCATCGGTCCAGAGGTTCCAGAAGGGGCGGGTGCGGCGGATCGCCTGGGTGGTGATGCCCTCGTAGCCGCCGTAGTCCCATTCCCGCAGCTCGGGGGTGACCCGGGGGGCGTGGAGCCCGGCCAGCTCGGCGGTGCGGCGGGCCCGGATCGAGGGGCTGACGAGGGTGAGCCCGATGTTCCGCTCGGCGAGCAGCGGCACGAGGGCGCGGGCCTGGCGCCGGCCGGTGGCGGTCAGCGGGAGGTCGGTCCAGCTCGTGTGCTGCCCGGAGCGGGACCATTCGGTCTCACCGTGCCGGATGAGGATCAGCTCGCCCATGGTGGTCCGTTCACTTTCTGTACGGGTGGTACGGGGGTGGCGCCGACGTTGCCGATGATGCCGGCGGTGCTGGTGTTGCCGTCGGTGCTGGTGTTGCCGTCGGTGCTGGTGTTGCCGTCAGTGCTGGTGTTGCCGGTGCTGCTGCTGTTACTGACAGGATCAGTGGGGTGGTGGGGCGGTGGAGCCACGTACCGTAAGTCCCTCACCTGACCGACATCCCGTGGGGGGACCCCATGTCCGACAACTCGCCGCCTCCGCCGCCCGAACAGCCGCAGCCGTCGCCCTGGGGGCCTCCCGCCGCACCGCCGGGCACGCCGCGCACGGGGCTGATCGTGTCGCTCGCCGTGGGCGGTGGACTGGTCGTGGCGGGGGCGCTGGTGGCGCTGGTCTACTCCCTGATGGACTCGGTCTCGGACTCCATCGCGCTGCCGCCCGCGCGGTCGGAGGCGCCCTCCTCCGAGCCGTACGAGGAGGAGCCGGTGGAGGAGGAGCCCGAGCCCGTCGCGTCCGGGCCGGCCGCCGAGGGGGACGTCACCGTCACGAAGTGCACGCGGGACTCGCTGATCGGCTGGCCGCACGCCGATCTGAAGATCGTGAACGGGAGCGGGAGCCCGGCGGGTTACGTCGTGTTCGTCGAGTTCCTGGATGCGAAGGGCGCGGTGCTGACCGACGGCGTCGCGACCACCGACGACGTGGCCCCCGGCGCGTCGGTGGAGGTGGAGGCGCAGGGAGTCGGCGAGGTGCCGACGGGCACGAAGTGCCGCGTCAAGCAGGTGACGCGGGACCCGATGTAGGGCTCCGGGGCCGTGTCCGGTGCGCTGTGACGCCGAAGGGCCGCACCCCGGGGAGAACCCGGGGTGCGGCCCTTTCCACTCGGTCGTCCTGGTCCGCCTACTTGCGGATCAGGCTGCGGAGCACGTACTGCAGGATGCCGCCGTTGCGGTAGTAGTCCGCCTCGCCGGGGGTGTCGATACGGACGACGCCGTCGAACTCCACACCGGTGTCGGTGGTGACCTTGACCGTGCGCGGGGTGGTGCCGTTGTTCAGCTCGGTGACGCCGGTGAAGGAGAAGGTCTCCTCGCCGGTGAGACCGAGGGTCTCGGCGTTCTGGCCCTCGGGGAACTGGAGCGGGAGGACGCCCATGCCGATGAGGTTCGAGCGGTGGATGCGCTCGTAGGACTCGGCGATGACGGCCTTGACACCGAGGAGCGCGGTGCCCTTGGCGGCCCAGTCACGGGACGAGCCGGAGCCGTACTCCTTGCCCGCGAGGATCGCGAGCGGGGTGCCGGCGGCCTGGTAGTTCTGCGAGGCGTCGTAGATGAACGACACCGGGCCGTCAGCCTGGGTGAAGTCGCGGGTGTAGCCGCCCTCGGTGCCCGGCGCGATCTGGTTGCGCAGGCGGATGTTGGCGAACGTGCCGCGGATCATGACCTCGTGGTTGCCTCGGCGCGAGCCGTAGGAGTTGAAGTCACGGCGCTCGATGCCGTGCTCCGTGAGGTACTTGCCGGCCGGGGTGTCGGCCTTGATGGCGCCGGCCGGGGAGATGTGGTCGGTGGTGACCGAGTCGCCGAGCTTGGCGAGCACCCGGGCACCGGTGATGTCCTCGACCGGGGTCGTCTCCATCGTCATGCCCTCGAAGTACGGGGGCTTGCGCACGTAGGTGGACTCGGAGTCCCACTCGAAGGTGTTGCCGGTCGGGATCGACAGCGCCTGCCACTGGGCGTCGCCCGCGAAGACGTCCTGGTAGGACTTGTTGAACATGTCCTCGCCGATGGCGTTCGCCACGACGTCGTTGACCTCGGCCTCGGTGGGCCAGATGTCGGCCAGGTAGACGGGCTTGCCGTCCTGGTCGACGCCGAGGGCGTCCTTGGTGATGTCGACCTTCATCGAACCCGCGATGGCGTACGCGACGACCAGCGGCGGGGACGCCAGGTAGTTCATCTTGACGTCGGGGTTGATCCGGCCCTCGAAGTTGCGGTTGCCGGAGAGCACCGAGGTGACGGCGAGGTCGTTGTCGTTGACCGCCTTGGAGACCTCCTCCGGCAGCGGGCCGGAGTTGCCGATGCAGGTGGTGCAGCCGTAGCCGACGAGGTTGAAGCCGACCTTGTCGAGGTACGGGGTCAGGCCCGCCTTGTCGAAGTAGTCGGTGACGACCTTCGAGCCCGGGGCGAGGGTGGTCTTGACCCACGGCTTGCGGGTCAGGCCCTTCTCGACCGCCTTCTTCGCCACGAGCGCGGCGGCGACCATGACGTACGGGTTCGAGGTGTTGGTGCAGGAGGTGATCGCGGCGACGGTGACGGCGCCGTGGTCGATCTCGTACGTCGAGCCGTCGGGGGCCGTGACGGTGACCGGCTTGGACGGGGCGCCGTTCGGCGTGTTGGACGGGGCGTCGGAGGCCGGGAAGGACTCCTTGCTCGCCTCCATCTCGTCCGCGACGTAGTTGCGCACGTCTTGGGCGAACTGCTGCGAGGCATTGGCCAGGACGATGCGGTCCTGCGGGCGCTTCGGGCCGGCGATGGAGGGGACGACCGTGGAGAGGTCGAGCTCCAGCTTCTCGGAGAAGTCCGGCTCGGCGGCCGGGTCCAGCCAGAGGCCCTGCTCCTTGGCGTACGCCTCGACGAGGGCGACCTGCTGCTCGTCGCGGCCGGTCAGGCGCAGGTACTTCAGCGTCTCGTCGTCGATCGGGAAGATCGCGGCGGTGGAGCCGAACTCCGGCGACATGTTGCCGATGGTGGCGCGGTTGGCGAGGGAGGTGGCGGAGACGCCCTGCCCGTAGAACTCGACGAACTTGCCGACGACGCCGTGCTTGCGGAGCATCTCGGTGATGGTCAGCACGAGGTCGGTGGCGGTGGTGCCGGCCGGGAGCTCGCCGGTCAGCTTGAAGCCGACGACGCGCGGGATGAGCATGGAGACCGGCTGGCCGAGCATCGCGGCCTCGGCCTCGATGCCGCCGACGCCCCAGCCCAGCACACCGAGGCCGTTGACCATGGTGGTGTGCGAGTCGGTACCGACGAGGGTGTCGGGGTAGGCCTGGCCGCCTCGGACCATGACCGTACGGGCCAGGTGTTCGATGTTCACCTGGTGGACGATGCCGGTGCCCGGGGGGACGACCTTGAACTCGTCGAAGGCGGTCTGACCCCAGCGCAGGAACTGGTAGCGCTCCTTGTTGCGGCCGTACTCCAGCTCGACGTTCTGGGCGAACGCCTCCTTGGTGCCGAACTTGTCGGCGATGACCGAGTGGTCGATGACCAGCTCGGCCGGGGCCAGCGGGTTGATCTTCGCCGGGTCGCCGCCGAGCTCCTTGACGGCCTCACGCATGGTGGCGAGGTCCACGACACACGGCACGCCGGTGAAGTCCTGCATGATCACGCGGGCCGGCGTGAACTGGATCTCCTGGCTGGGCTGCGCCTGGGAATCCCAGCCGCCGATGGCACGGATGTGGTCGGCGGTGATGTTCGCGCCGTCCTCGGTACGGAGCAGGTTCTCCAGCAGGACCTTCAGGCTGTACGGGAGGCGCGCGGAGCCCTCTACCTTGTCCAGCTTGAAGATCTCGTACGACTCGTCGCCCACGCGCAGCGTGCTGCGGGCGTCGAAGCTGTTCGCCGACACGACAGTCTCCTTCTTCAATGTGCGCGTTCTACCGCGCCGCGCCTCATTGGCAGCGGGCGCCGCGTTGTGCCGCCTACGGCCCCGACCATCCGCTAAGGTAAGGCTTAGTTAGGCATGCCTTACCGGGCGGCGGCTGCGGTGCGCCTCGGCAGATATCTCGATGTCGAGATAACTCTAGTACATAGCCGCCGCCCGGTCATGCCCAGGTGCCCTTTGACCGCTGTCATCCAATCGAGGCGTTTGACAGCGAACCCAGTCGTTCCGGCTTCCTTGCCAGCGAACCTAGTCGTACGAGGTGACGTCCTGGGGGTGCTGGATGGCCGTACCGGTGGGGATGGATCTTGCCGAGCCGTACGTCGAGCTGTCGTACGTGGATGCGGTACGCGAGTCTCGGCGGCGTCCGCTGCTGGACTGCGCGACGACACGGTTCGAGGACGTGGCCGCAGTGCGGCCGTTTCGCTGGTCGCGAGGTGAGCGTCACTTCCCGGGCTGGTACTGGGCGGCGACGACCGGGCGGCACGTCGGCTTCGAGTCCTGGCTGGAACGGGACCGGCTTGTGCTGATGGACTTCGATCCCGAGGTGGCGGGGATCGCCTCGCAGCCGTTCTGGCTGCACTGGCACGACGGCGAGCGGGAGCGTCGGCACGCGCCGGACTACTTCGTACGTCGCGCGGACGGCTCGGCGGTGGTCGTCGACGTCCGCGCCGATGAGCGGATCGAACCGAGGGACGCGGAGGCGTTCGAGGTGACGCGCCGGGCCTGCCGTCAGGCGGGATGGAGCTTCGAGCGGGTCGGGGTTCCGGAGGAAGTGCTGCTGGCGAACGTGCGGTGGCTGTCGCGCTACCGGCATCCCCGGTGTCGGCGCGGGCCGGTCGTGGATCGTCTCCGGGAGCTATTCGCGGAACCGGCCCCGTTGATGGCCGGTGCGGATGCGGCCGGTGAACGGCTTGAGACGCTCCCCGTCCTGTTCCATCTCCTCTGGCTGCGCGAGTTGGCCGCCGAGGGGCTGACGGCCGGGCTGCTGGGGCCGTCCACCGTCGTGCGCCTGGCGGACGGAAGTGTTCAGTGACGGGGGCCGGGAAGGAACGGCAGGTGCCTGCGTCGGCCAGGATCGCGGAGTTCCCGCAGACCGCTGCGGAGCAGGCACGCTGGTGGGAGAGGCACATTCTGGAGGTGCTGGACGGCTTGCCGCCGGATGCTCCTGCGGGGAGGGTGCTGCGGCCGGAGTTCGACCCGGAGCGGAACTCGCTGGCTCAGCGGGAGCGGGCCAAGGCTGCCGAGCTGACGGCGGCCGGGCACGCGATGACGGCTAGCGGGGTCAAGCAGCGGCGCCAGCGCTATCAGCGGGACGGGCTGGTCGGACTGGCCGACGGCCGGTCGGCCAAGCAGATGCCGTCCTTCGGCCGGGTGGCCCCGGCGGTGGTCGAGGCGATGCAGCAGGCGATCGACGAGACGGCCGAGGCGTCGTCGAGGACGATCGGCTTCGTGGTCTGGCGAGCGACCCAGATCCTCGCCATGCGGGAGGACGCGCCGGACATCGAGGTTCCCTCGCAGCGCACGCTCTACCGGCTGTTCGACAAGCTAGCCACCGGCACCCATGCGACGGGCTCGGCGACCACACGCCGGTCGCTGAACGCTCGTCCGGCAAGGCCGTTCGGAGAGGTGCCGGCCTGCGCGCCGGGCGAGTGGATGCAGATCGACTCCACGCCGCTGGACGTCCTGGTCCGGCTGGACGACGGCATTGCTGAGAAGGTCGAGCTGACCGCCATGATCGACCTGGCGACCAGGTCACTGGCCGCCGCAGTCCTGCGGCCGACGACGAAGGCGGCCGACGCATCCGCGCTGCTGGCCCGGAGTATCACCCCTGAGATGATGCGTCCTGGCTGGTCAGATGCACTTCGGATGTCGAGATCTGTGCTGCCGCACCGGCGGCTGATGTCCCTGGACGAGCGGTTGGAGCACGCGGCTGCGAGGCCAGTGATCGTGCCGGACACGATCGTCTGCGACCACGGCAAGGTCTTCATCTCGAACAACTTCCGTGCTTCCTGCCGCTACTTGGGAATCAGCCTCCAGCCGACGCACAAGGCGTCCCCCTTCGAGAAGGGTGCGATCGAGAAGACGCTGGGTTCGGTGGCGACGCTGTTCGCGCAGTTCGTCGCGGGTTACACCGGCCGCTCGGTGGACCGCCGGGGCCGCGGCCTGGAGAACGGACCGCTGTGGTCCCTGCCCGAGCTCCAGGGCCTGCTGGACGAGTGGATCGTCATCTGGCAAAACCGCCGGCACGACGCACTGCGGGACCCGGACTCACCCAAGCGGGCGTTCACGCCGAATGAGAAGTACGCGATGCTGCTGGAATCGTGCGGCTACATCCCGGCCCTCTTCAGCGGCGAGGACTACGTCGAGTTGCTGCCCGAACGCTGGCAGGCAATCAACTCCTACGGCATCCGGATCAACCACCGCACCTACGACGACGCCGAGCTGACCCCGCTGCGCCGCCAGCACTCCGGGGTGGCGGAGAAGAAGGGGCTGTGGGAGATCCACTACGACCCCTACGACGTCTCCCGGGTCTGGGTACGCGACCGCCTCAGCGAGCCAGCCCGGTGGATCACGGTGTTCTGGAAACACCTGCACCGTGTCGGCGTCCCGTTCGGCGAGATGGCCTGGGACCACGCCCGTGACCAGGTCTCAGGAGGGACCGAGGAGCAGATCGCCGATGTCGCCGCGGACCTGCTGCGGCGAACACACGACGGACCTGCCCAGATGAAGGGCCGTGGGGCAAAACGGTCCCGGCGCGTCGCCGCGCGGACCCGGGCCACGGCCTCCGACCGGCCGGTCCCCGATCCGATCACCGCCGAAGCGGTCCAGGACGACCAGGCGGACACCGAGTCCGCGAAGGTCATCCCGCTGGGACTGTTCGACCCGCTTGCCAACCCCTGGAGGCGTCCGTGACCATCTCCGAACCAGCGACCGGACGCACATCGCTACAAGAAGCCGATGCCAAGGCCAACGAGCAACTGACCACCCTGGAGGGGTGGCGGAGGTTCGCCGTCGGCCCGCCCAATCCCCCCGTGCTGTTGACCCCGGCCGAGCTGAACGGTCTGTCTCCGGTCGAGCGGGCGCTCTACGACGAGGACCGGCTCGACCATCACGCCCGCATGCTCGTGGTCGCCACCTCGTTCGTCGAGAAGACGGTGGTCTGTGGGCGGCGGTTGGTCCTGCTCAACCGGCACGCGATCAGCGCCCGCCGCGGCCTGATGGTCTCCGGACTGCCCGGCACCGGCAAGACCAGCGCCCTCACTCAGCTCGGGCTCGCCCACGAACTCCTCGACCGGGCCCGCCACCCGAACGTCGCGGACCGCATCCCGGTGCTCTACATCACCGTCCCGCCCGCAGCGACCGCGCGCATGATCGCGGCTGAGTTCGCGCGCTTCCTGGGTCTGCCAGTCAGGGCCAGATCGAACATGACCGACATCATCGAAGCAGTGGTCGGCGTCTGCACGGATACCCGCACCGGGCTGGTCCTGGTCGACGAAATCCACAACGTTTCGCAGATCACACGAGCTGGTGCCGAGGTCTCCGACACTCTGAAGTACTTCTCGGAACGTCTCCCCGCGACGTTCGTCTACGCGGGCATCAACCTCGAAACCAGCGAACTGCTGGCCGGCACCCGCGGTGCCCAGATCGCGAGCCGGTTCACACTCGTCCCCACCCGCCCCTTCCCCTACGGCGCCGAGTGGAAGGGCCTGGTCGCGACCATGGAGGAGACCCTTCTCCTGCACGACCATCCACCGGTCAGCCTGGTCAAGCTGGACCGGTACCTCCACAAACGAACCGACGGCATGATCGGCGCGTTGTCCCACGCGATTCGGGGCGCCGCGATCGACGCGATCCTCAACGGCACCGAGCGCGTGACCAAGGCAGGGCTCGACGCCATCCCCCTGGACCATGCTGCGGAAGCCCCGGGGAAGGGCCTCCTGAAGTGACTCCCCCAGCGCCCGAGATGCCCCGCCCGCTGGCTCCACTGCCCGTTCGACTACGCCCTCACGCCGGTGAGATCACCGACTCTTACGTCCGCCGCCTGGCACGCGCGAACCATCTCAAGCCGAGCTATCTGCACTGCTTCCTCAATGGGCCGCCCTTCTGGTTCGGCAAGCCTCAGCTCGACCGCCTGGCCGCCGTTTCCGGACGTTCCGAGGAGTCCCTGGACCGGGCCCTCGCTGACGCCTGCTCCCCGCGCGGCCGCATGAAACCCAACCCGCGCACAGCGCGAACGGACCCCTTCGCCGACGATCCCAACCTCCCCCTGCTCATCTACATCGACGCCCGCCGAGGCCACACAATCCAGGACCTGGCTCTGCGGCACCGAGTTCCCCGACGCCTCGTCCGCCTTGCCCTGGACACGATGCAACCGCCTCCCCGCGGAGTCGACCGAAGCTATGGAGGCTTCGACAGCGACCTCATCAAGGCCATCGGGGCCATGGCGGACGAGGGCCTCGGACCGAAACAGATATGGCTGAGGCTCATGGACTACTACGAGGAGTCCGTGTCCTACACGATGCTCCGCCGGTTCGTCCATCAGTACTGCCGCCGACGGCAGATTGCCGCGAAAGATCACCCCCGCTCTCCAAACGGTCAATTTCAGTGACTTCGGGAGGCGAGCCAAGAGGGGGTCCAGCCAAGGTGAGATCAGAAGCCACCTTGTGTGGGTCTTCCGCGCTGCCGTTCATGCTCGTGCTGGCGTCACCGCATCTATTGGGGTCCCGGTAAGAACGCTGCCACCAGCCGCAAGATGAAGGTGGTGACCTGTGCGGCTGGCGGCTGGTCGGCGGCTTACTCCGGTGTTGTCTTCCCGCGAGTCAGAGGTCGTCGGGGGATTCGCGCCAGTCGGGATGCCGGTAGGGGGCGATACTGCGGCGGAACCTCGGGTTGAGCACCTTCCACCTGTGCTCCTTGGTCAGCCACCACTGGCGAAGCAGGTAGCCGCGTATGCGCCGACGGCGCCGGTATCGGCGGTAGAGGGTCCCCTTATGGAAGTCGCGTACCCATTCGATGTTGTCGGCGTCGCGAAAATACACCACGACAGGCCCGAGTGAGGTCGGGCCGTCTCCCCAACGGCAGAACGGGACGTCGTGTTCTGTCTTTTTCCCGGGCAGGAGCACCTGGGCGACCGGCTCTTGTACGTATCCGTACGCGTGTGGGCCGACGATAACGCGTACCGCGAAGACGGGCCGGTCGGCGGCGTTGTGAATGCGTAGTGAGCCAGTGCGTACGGTCCGGTCTGCGTACTCGACGTCGGGTTTGTCGAACCAGCAGGCGATTCGGGCAGCATCTGCACGGTCGGTCTTGCGGTGATCGCGGACGATGATTCCGACGGCCGCGAACAGGGCGCCTGTGGTGCCTATGGCGCTGAACCAGGTGGGGACGCTTCCCCAGTCGACGGGACCCATACCACCCACGCTGCCAGGCTGGATGCCGGGTGGCCGCCAACTTGAGAAGAATCTGAGCTCCGAAGCCCACGGCCGGACGGAGTTGACGGGCAACTCAGCGAAGGACTGATCACCGCCGTTTGCGGCTGGTGACAGCGTTCTTACCGGCACCCCCTAACCACAAGGGGCACTGCCCGAGAGTGATCGTTTGCCATCGAACCTAGTCGCCCAAGGTCAGGAAATCGCGCCCGACTATCTTCGCTGTCAAAGGACACCCTTCCTCACTCCTACCCGCGCCGCCGGACGCGATGCCGACGGTGGTAGGAGAGCGTGACGGCGGCCAGCGGGCCCAGAGGAACAGCGGCTGACAGAGGATGCCGACGACCAGGTTCCCGGTGGCCGTCATGTCCGCGTGCGGGTAGGTCCACCAGAGGGGAGTGTTTGCCCGGATCAGGGTCAGGCCCGCCGCGCCCGGCCCCGCGGGGACGACGGCGGCCAGGGGCGGACCCTCCGCCCGCCGATCAGCGGGATCCAGCACGGTACGACCTCGCCCCACGGACGGACCAGGCCGATGGTCAGGAGGGCGACCAGCTCGCTGACCACGCTGAGGCGGACAGCCCTGCGGCCTGCACAGAGGTCCGGCCCCTCCACAGGGTCGCGGAGGGGCCGGACGCGGTACAGCAGGCAGGACTACGGCGCGTCGCGGACCATGCCCTCGAAGGGCGGGCCCAGCGGCGCGCCCTCGTCGTCCGTGAGCTGGAAGCGGACGTACTCGGCCGGCTCCTTCACCTGGTCACGGATGGTCGGGACGGTCAGGTCGGCGGACTTCTCGCCCGCCGGGACCGTCGTCCACAGCGTCCCGTACTCGACCTTCGAGAGCGGGACCGCCGGGTTCGGGATCCTCTCCACGAGCTGGGACAGCCACTCCTGGTCGACGTCGGCCGTGGACAGCTCCGGCCGGCCGCCGGTGACGGGGACCAGCTGGGCCAGGGCCCAGATCTCGATGTCCGCCTTCTCCGAGAGGGAGACGCGCCACGTCAGCGGCGCGCCCTCGGTGACGTCGGCCGTCACCGGCTTGATGCTCACCTTCGGCATCGGGTCGTCGTTCACGGCGATGACGCCGCCGGCGTCGGCGCCGATGACCGTTCCCCGGACCGCCTTGACCAGGATGTCGTGGGGCTTGTCCCAGCCGTAGCGCTTGTTGCCCTCGACCTTCACCTTGACCTTGATCCCGGCGGTGCCGGGGCCGACCTTGACCAGCCGGCCGGCCGACTTGCCGGTCTCCGGGTCGACGACGTACAGCCGGACCGCTCCGGCGTTCTTGCCGGTGGTGCGGACGGGCACCTGGTACGTCCGGAAGCCCGAGTCGCCCTCCTTGACCGTGAGACGGCCGATGTCGACGCGGGCGAGGGGCGCGGCCTTCACCGCGGGCGTGCCGGGCTGCCACGACCAGGCGTCCATCAGCCAGGCCTTGCCGGAGCGGGACTTCGGGGTCAGCTCCAGGGAGGCGATCTTGCCGAGGTTCAGCTTGGCGCGGGTCGCGGCGGTCAGCGGGACGCGGACCTCCCGGGCCCAGTACGAGGTGGTGCGGTCGGTGCCGGGGAGGCCGTCGATCCGGACGCTGCCCAGCTTGGCCCGCTTGCCCGTGGCGTCCTTGACATGCACGTCGAAGCGGGTGCCGCGGGTGTTCGGGGGTACGGCGACGCGGAGCGCGAGGCTCTTGGCGCCCTTGACCGAGACCGGCTTCTTCAAGGTGACGCGGGCGACCGTGCCCGGCTTCTTCCAGTCCAGGGCGACCGCGCGGCGGCCGGCCTCGTGCTCGGGGCGCCACTGCGCGAAGTGCGGCGAGGAGCCTGGGTCCCTCTCGCTCAGGCAGGCGGTACGGCCGGGGGCGACGGCGTCGCACAGCTTGGCGCCGCTGACCTTGAGCGCGCCCCGCGGGTCGTCGGGGAGGAAGCCGGCGCCCCGGTTGCCGCCGACCGCGTGGGTCAGCACGCGGGCCGGGTCGGCGGAGGGGGCGCGCCGGCCGGTGCCGTCGACGAGCTGACGTACGCGGTCGTCACCGCCGACGAACAGTCGTGCGGCGGCGGCGATGTAGGTCGCGCCCGCCTTGTGCTGCTGGTTGGCGGAGAGCCGTCCGGCGGCGCCGGGCGAGCAGAGCGGGTCGGGCGACTCGGGCTCGCGCCAGAAGTCGTCGTTCGCCGGTGCCTGGGCCTGGCCGGGCGTCCACTCGCTGTTGAAGTAGTTGTGGTTGGCGCCGACCATGTAGACCGAGCTGTGCAGCGCCTTGCCCCGGCTGACACCTCGGGTGCCGTCCGTGAACACCTGGCCCTGGAGGTCGGAGACGTCACCGTCGCAGCCGGGCAGGATCGTCAGCGAGGGGACGTCCGGCACCGGGTTCTGGCCGAAGATGGTGGGGCCGATGTGGACCGTGCCGCGGATCTTCCAGCGGGCCTTGGACCGGTAGCCGTCCTGGGCGGCCGACGGCTTGTACAGGCTGTCCATCACCGCGCGGTTGACGCCCTCGCCGCCGCGCGAGTGTCCGACGAGGAGCACCCGGGACAGGTCGGTCTTCGGGCCCTTGCGTACGGCGGCGGGCGCGGAGGAGGGCTTGGCGGCCCAGTCGGCCCAGCGGCCGAGGTGGTTGCGGATCAGCGAGGAGCGGGCCTGCGCGCCGCCGTCCTCGGCGTTCCAGTCCTGGCCGTTGATGCCGTTGGCGGAGATGGATACGGTCACGTACCCCTGGGAGGCCAGCAGCTTCTGGTCGCGCAGATAGCCCCGGTGGCTGGGGATCGGCTTGCTGCCCTTGGCGCAGGGCCAGTCGCCGGAGGTCTCCTCGTTCTTGCCGGGGATGTAGCAGGTGGAGTGGCGGCCGTGCAGGAAGAGGGCGATCGGGCGCTTGCCGGATGCCTTCTTCGGGGCGACGACGACACCGCGCATCTCGACCGGTGCGGGGAAGCCCGGGAGCTTGACGGAGGCGAGGTTGTACTCACCGGTGGTGGTGGCGTACTTGCCGGGCTTGCCCGGGTCGACGGCTCCCGCGGGCAGCTTGGGCGGGAGCTTCGGGGCGGGCGGCTTGGCCTGGCGGGCGCCCGCGCCCGGAGCCTCGTCGAGCCGGCGCCCGGCCGCCTCGACCGCGAGGCCGCCGAGGTCGGCGGTGCGGACCTCGTCCATGGGGAGCCGGAAGGTCCGGCCGTCGTCCTGCGGTTCGGGTACGCCCACGAGTTCGCCGTTCGCGCGGAACTCCACGCGGGCGTCGCCCATGGGGACCGGCTCGGGCGCACGCCACTCCAGGTGGCTCTGCCCGTCCTCACCGGCGATGCGCCAGCCGGGCGGCAGCGCGTCGCCGGGCTGGGGTGTCGCGGTGGCGCCGGGTATCTCCGGCGGCGCCGGGGCGGCGTACGCCCCCGTCGGCGCCACCCCCGCCACCGTCAGCACCGCTATCGCGGTGGCCCATGCTCTCCGGCCACGTATCAAAGCTCCTCCTCAACCCTGTTCGTGCGCGCGTCCGTTCCGGTGGTCTGTTCCGGTTCGAACGCGCTCTCGGAGATCGAGACGGGGAGGCGAACCTGGGGGTTGCCTCTGCGGGCGGAGTGATCCGGGGGCCCGCTGTCGCAGGCGGTCGGTAGGGTCGGGCGGCGGATGCGTTCTGCGTGACGGAAGGGTGGCGGAGTGAGGGTCAGGGAGAGCGATCTGCGGCTGGGCGACGGCCGCAGGGTCCATGTGTACGACACCGGCGGCGACGGCGGCCCGGACGACGGGCTCGTCGTCTTCTGGCACCACGGCACACCGAACATCGGCTCACCGCCCGCGCCGCTCTTCCCCGCCGCCGCGGAGCTGTCCGTCCGCTGGGTGTCGTACGACCGTCCCGGCTACGGCGGTTCGTCCCCGCTCCCCGGCCGGGACATCGCGTCGGCCGCCGCCGACGTGCGGGCCATCGCCGACGCGCTGGCCATCGGCCGGTTCGCCGTCCTGGGGCACTCCGGCGGCGGTCCGCACGCGCTGGCCTGCGGCGCGCTGCTGCCCGACCGGGTCACCGGGGTGGCGACGGCAGCGGGGCTCGCCCCGTACGACGCCGAGGGGCTCGACTGGTTCGCGGGCATGGTGCCGTCCTCGGCGGCCTCCCTGCGGGCGGCGGCCGAGGGGCGTGCGGCGAAGGAGGCGTACGAGGCGGGCGCCGGGTACGACCCGGAGATGTTCACCGCCGCCGACCACGAAGCGCTGGCCGGTACGTGGTCCTGGTTCGACCAGGTGGTGGGGCCGGCCCTGGAGGGCGGGCCGGACGGCCTGATCACCGACGACCTCGCGTACGTCGCCCCGTGGGGCTTCGACCCCGTACGGGTCACCGCGCCCCTGCTCCTGCTCCACGGCGGCCAGGACCGGATAGCACCGGCCGCCCACAGCCGATGGCTCGCCGACCGCAGCCAGACGGCCGAACTGCGGGTGCGCCCGGCGGACGGGCACATCTCCGTGCTCGGCGCGGGCGTGGAGGCGCTGGAGTGGCTGGCGGCCCGGGCCGGCTGATCCGGCCCCCGCGCCCCGTACGGCCGCACGTCCCGCGCCCCATCGCCCCGCCCGGGGGACGATGGCGGCGCGGGCGACCGTTGCACTCCCCTCACTCCTCACTCGAACGGCACACCCCCACACCAGCCTCATCTCATATCTGAGATAACCTGCCGCCATGTCAGACGACTACCTCGCACGCATCGGCAAGCTCATCCGTGACGCCCGGCAGCACCGGGGCTGGACACAGACGCAGCTGGCCGAGGCGCTCGCCACGAGCCAGAGCGCCGTCAACCGCATCGAGCGCGGCAACCAGAACATCAGCCTTGAGATGATCGCCCGCATCGGAGAAGCTCTCGACAGCGAGATCGTGTCGCTCGGCTACTCCGGGCCCATGCACCTGAGGGTCGTCGGCGGTCGCCGACTCTCCGGCGCCATCGACGTCAAGACCAGCAAGAACGCCTGTGTCGCGCTGCTGTGCGCCTCGCTCCTGAACAAGGGCCGCACGGTCCTGCGCCGGGTGGCCAGGATCGAGGAGGTGTTCCGGCTCCTGGAGGTGCTGAACTCCATCGGGGTGCGCACCCGGTGGGTCAACGACGGCGTGGACCTGGAGATCGTGCCGCCCGCACAGCTGGAGATGGAGGCGATCGACGCCGACGCCGCGCGCCGCACCCGCTCCATCATCATGTTCCTGGGCCCGCTGCTGCACCGGATGGAGCAGTTCACCCTGCCGTACGCGGGCGGCTGCGACCTGGGTACCCGCACGATCGAGCCGCACATGATCGCGCTGCGCCGGTTCGGCCTGGAGATCGCCGCCACGGAGGGGCTGTACCACGCGCAGGTGGACCGCTCGGTCTCCCCCGGCCGTCCCATCGTGCTGACCGAGCGCGGCGACACCGTGACCGAGAACGCGCTGCTGGCCGCCGCCCGCCACGACGGCACGACGGTCATCCGCAACGCCTCCTCCAACTACATGGTCCAGGACCTCTGCTTCTTCCTGGAGGCGCTGGGCGTCCGGGTCGACGGCATCGGCACGACGACACTCACCGTGCACGGGGTCCCGCAGATCGACGTGGACGTGGACTACTCCCCTTCCGAGGACCCGGTCGAGGCGATGAGCCTGCTGGCCGCCGCGGTGGTGACCGAGTCCGAACTCACCATCCGCCGGGTGCCGATCGAGTTCCTGGAGATCGAGCTCGCGGTTTTGGAGGAGATGGGCGTCGACTGCGATCGCACCCCCGAGTACGCGGCCGACAACGCCCGCACCCGGCTGGTGGACCTGACGGTCCGGCCCTCCAAGCTGGAGGCGCCGATCGACAAGATCCACCCGATGCCGTTCCCCGGCCTCAACATCGACAACGTCCCGTTCTTCGCCGCCATCGCGGCCTCCGCGCACGGCCAGACCCTGATCCATGACTGGGTCTACGACAACCGCGCGATCTACCTCACCGACCTCAACCGCCTCGGCGGCCGCCTCCAACTCCTCGACCCGCACCGGGTCCTGGTCGAGGGCCCCACCCGCTGGCGCGCCGCAGAGATGATGTGCCCGCCCGCCCTGCGGCCCGCCGTGGTGGTGCTGCTGGCGATGATGGCGGCCGAGGGGACGTCCGTACTGCGCAACGTCTATGTCATCAACCGGGGGTACGAGGAGCTGGCGGAGCGGCTCAACTCGGTGGGGGCACAGATCGAGATCTTCCGGGACATCTGAGGGGCGGGGTGTTGTGCCCCTTGAGCCCAGGGGGCACAACACAGCAACGTGCCATCTGACCTGCGAATACTTACCTTCACGGCCCTTCACTGATCACTGTTGCTTTTCAGCACCTTGTGCAACGCACGTGCAAGATGATTTTGATTGCATGACGGTGCGTCAGAATAACCTGATAGGCCATCACTCTTTACGCAGAGTTGTCGCCGTAGCGACCTCGCGACGTCCGATGCCGGTCGCGTCAAGACGACCACGTCTGATCGACGAGGGGACCCGCCATCTGCCCAACGTCCCCATCCTTAAGCAGGGCGGCCCTTGTCAACTGTGGCGCCAGATGTAGGGGGGTGTTCACCGAGATGCCCATGTGCTTCGCGGGGTCCTGAACGGTCAGGAAAGCAGACTCAACCGCAGACTTGGACCGGTTTCGCATCGCGTAGCCCCCGAGGTAGGCACTGCCAGAGCAACAGTCGTTTGTCCTACCGCCCACCGCGCAGCAAACCCGTGCGGATCTCCGTCGGCGAGCGGAATTAGAATCCGAGGGCTCAGCGGTTTAGCGCGACTGCCCCGTCGCGAGGAGCGAGGTCAGGGCAGGATGCAATTCCAACTCATCTGGCTCCGTAGCTACAGCGACTAAGCGTCCTTCTCATCGGTAGGGCTGTAGTGATTGATATTCACGGTCTGAGCGGTTCCGACCGAGGCGGCTCGGTGGTTCGCGGTCTGATGGATGGGCGCGGTTTCCTGCTCATCACCACTAGGCCGAAGGTTCACTCTGGTTGGGGCCCCACCAGGATGTTCGTAGAGAAGGGAACCGTCGGTGAAATCGACAAGAGTGGGCAGGGCCTCGGGGTAGGCGACCACGTACAAGGCGAGCCGATACGCCCAAGCGTCGGCCAGGGAGTTCTCGCTGTTTTCCAGCTCGGCACGGGTGATGCGGGCGATATACGCGGCTTCACCTTCAGTGCTGGCCTGGAACGGTCCCGCCGCTTCGCGGGCAAGATCACGCAGAATGCGCGCATCTTCGAACACCGTAGCGAGGCTCGCGCGAATCAGTTCTCGAGGGCCATGCTTGTAGAGCTGAGCAACCTCGGCACGCAGCGCTGCTGGAGAGAAGTCGATCATGCGTGCAGTGAGGGTACCTGCTGCACCTGTGGCGATCGCGGTAATTTCGGAAGTAATACCCTCTCTATGTTGCTCAATATCTCCAAAATCCTGTTGCTTGAGGGTATTTCGCGCCAGTTTTTGAAGTTCGGATAGGGTGCCGAGCAGTTCGGCTGCTTGACGGATGGCAACCACCGTGTCGCAAGACTGGTGCCGCTGCCCTTCGTCGCGATCGCGATCATCTCCTGTGAGTCTGATCGTCTTCTCTTCTTCATCCGTATAGAGCGCCCACTCGAGAGTTCCGGCAAGATCCGGACTGTGCTCCCCGATGGCATCGAGGTGATCGCGGATGTAGGGCCAGTGAATGACTTTCATGCTGGGTCCGTGTACGAGCTCGTTGGTCACATCCCCTGAGGTTCTATCCGTGGTTGATGGTGAGGCCACCATCAACCTTGCCGACGACTGTTGCCCGGTCGTACCCGGTTTGTGTGATCGACGCAGAATCAGCCGCTGGGGCGGCGAGACTCTGAATGGCTGGTCGAGCCTGTGGGTAGCGCTCGGCATAGCTGGTGAGAATCAGCCTCAGCAGGGTGGTCAGTTCAGCTTCTGCAAGAGGAATGTCTTGCTCTCCGGTCAAGCGCAATACCAGTTGAGCCGTTGCGCTGTCGTATGTATTCAGAGCGTCGGCTTGATCTTCATCGGTGGCACGACTAAGGGCCCTGCAAAGACGTCCGCGTGCGCTCTGCACTCCGTCACTGAAACGAGAAACGCCGTAGCTGATGCCGGTGGCGGCAAGGTTGGCGGCCGCGCCACTCACAATTGCAGCGGTTACAGGGTCTAGCACGAGAGTTCCCCTTAAGTTGTGCTTCCGCCAGCTTCGTGCGACTACTTGACCGAGAAGCCTAGCTGGCCTTGTAGCGGCGGGGAGCCTCTTCTAGATACTGAGCCTTTTCCAACCTCACGTTGAGGCGTAGTGAAGGACGAGGACGGCCTTCACGAAGTCGGGTTGGTTCCGCAGCGGAGCTTCCGCAGGAGGCGCCAGCCCTTCAAGACGGCCATGGCCTGCTCGCCGACGCACCGGATCTTGGCGTGGCTGTTGTTGCGCCGTCGCTTCCAGCGCTGGAGCCGACGGCCCCGGAAGGAGACTCGGATGTGCCGTCCGGCGCCTTGGTACGCCCTGTCCCGCCCACAACTTGAGTCCCGTGGCGGCGAGTGCGTCGACGATCCCGCGCTAGCGGGCAGCGGTCAGGTCTTGGGGTGGAGCCGGGCAGGACCAGGGAAGCCCACGGCAGTCGGCCGAATGTGAGGACCTGAACGTTCATGCCGCGCCGTCTATGTCTGCCCGAGTAGTACGGGGTGTCGACGGTGATCTTGTCGATGGGCAGCAGTGTGCCGTCCAGGATGACGCACGCCTTGGCTGTAACGGTCTTCATGGCCTCGGCCATGGTCGGGGCGCGGGCGGCCAGGACCTCGATGGCCTCACGCCGGGCCGCGCCCGCGGCCTAACCGGTCACTTCGGGACGCCCCAACTGCCCAGTGCCGTCGAAGCGGTGGCGCGCCGACAGAAGCAGGATGTAACCTCCTCTCCAATTCAGAGAAAAGGAGTCGCCATGGCGACGCGGGTTGGCTTTAATTTCGGTGACGACGGAAGCCAGGAGAGCGTCGTGATCTCCTCCGACCAGCTCGCTCGAGTGGTGCGCGCCGCACTGCAAGACAAGGTGCTGCTGTCGGAGCAGGCTGCGCCTCATGATCTGTGGCGGGACATCGAAGCCGTGACCAGACTGCTTGAGGGCCTGGAGGATTGGCGGGAAAGGGCCATCGTGGCGGTCGACGAAAGCGGCACCGTGGACCGGAGCGCCCTCGGCATCGCCGCGAGCATGGGCGCGGCAAAGCTGTACGACCTGCTGGAACGGCACGGCCGGCCACGCAATCAGACACGGCTGACCCAGGTGGATGTGCTGGAGAGCCGGGTGACCGGCGAGGACGGAGAGTGGGACGCGGCCCGCGTCGTCGCCACCATGAACAGCTACGGCTGGGAGATCGACGACAAGCGGGCCCGCGCACTGCTGCGGGCGCTGACTGAGCAGGAGGTGCTGGAAAAGATTCCGAACCGAGGCGGACGCGCCGTCTACCAGGTCGTCAGCCCTCGGGACTGGCTGTACTGCCTGGACCCGGAGCGCGACACGATCGAGAACGGCCCCTCCACCCCAGCGCGGGTCGCGAGGCTGGCGCGCGAAGACTCCGGTCCGACCGAGTGGTGGCTCGGGAAGCCGCTGAAGCGAATGAGGGACGGCGACCGGCTGTGGATCTACTTCGGCGGGGTCGAAGGAAAGATCGCGGCGATGGCGCATGTGAAGTCGTCACCGCGACCGGCGCCGATCGGTTCGCAAAAGCCGTACGAGTTCGACGCCGAACTGGACCTGAAGGCGACCACGGCTCTGTGCAAGTCGCCGGTACGGCTTGAGGAGATGGATCAGAAGCACCCGCAGGCATGCGGGGAGATGCGTGCGGCGGACGTGAAGCTGGCCGAAGCGCGTGCCGGCCTCTGACCGCCCCTCCCCCTGGGCGCGCACCGCACCGCGGTGCGCGCCCAGCTCTTGAGGGCGTGCTCGATCCGCTCGAAGTCCTCAGGGCTGAAGTTGCCCCGGCTGATCTGCACGCTCCGGTTTTGTTTCGGCGTCACCACATGTGGATACGACGCCAGCTCCGGCACGGCGATCTTCCAGGTGGCCGCGATGCACCCGAGGACGATCACCGCGTCACGGGACATGGCGCGGCGCACCAGGTAGAAGGCGAAGGACTGGGAGGGCAGTGTGTACGGGATCGGCCGCCACGATTGCGAATCGTAGCCGTGGAACTGCACGGCAAGGATCTGCCGGGCGAGTTCGTCGTGACTGTGCCCCTGCTTCGTCAGGCCGTTCAGGGTCCGGGACCGGGACTGTAAAACGTTCGGTGTAACTCCTGATCATGGAAGATGCATCGATGACCAGCAACAACGTGACAGAGGCCGAGTCGGTAGAGCCGTCCGGGGCGGTGCCGGCGAAGTCTGTGGACGACCGGCTGATTGACGAGCTGGTGGGCCGGGCTCAGGCCGAGGGCCTTCAGCTGACCGGCGAGGGTGGGTTGCTCCAGCAGCTGACGAAGCGACTCCTGGAGTCCGCCCTCGAGGGCGAGATCACCGACCACCTCGGCTATGACAAGCACGATCCGGCAGGGAAGAACGGCGGCAACTCACGTAACGGCACCCGCGCCAAGACCGTGCTGACCGATGTCGGCCCGGTGGAGATAACCGTGCCCCGGGACCGGGAAGGCAGCTTTGAACCGAAGATCGTCAAGAAGCGGCAGAAGCGTCTGTCCGGCGTGGACGAGATGGTCATCTCCCTTGCGGCGAAGGGTCTGACGACCGGCGAGGTCCAGGCCCACCTGGCCGAGGTCTATGGCGCCGACGTATCCCGTCAGACGATCTCCACGATCACGGACAAGGTCCTCGAGGGCATGGCCGAATGGCAGAACCGGCCCCTGGACGCGGTCTATCCGGTGGTGTTCATCGACGCCATCCACGTGAAGATCCGCGACGGTGCGGTCGCCAACCGCCCCATCTACGTGGCTCTGGCGGTCACGGCCGAGGGCCGACGGGACATCCTCGGGCTGTGGGCCGGTGACGGCGGCGAGGGCGCCAAGCACTGGATGCATATCCTCACCGAGATCAAGAACCGCGGCGTGAACGACGTCCTCATGCTCGTCTGCGACGGGCTCAAGGGCCTTCCCGACGCCGTCGACACCGTCTGGCCCCGCACCATCGTGCAGACCTGCGTGGTCCACCTGCTGCGGAACTCCTTCCGCTATGCCGCCCGCCAGGACTGGGACAAGATCGCGCGTGTCCTCAAGCCCGTATACACCGCGGCAACCGAGGACGCGGCCCTCGAGCGGTTCGCCGAGTTCGCCGACACGTGGGGCAAGAAGTATCCGGCTATCGTCCGGCTCTGGGAGAACGCCTGGGAGGAATTCACTCCCTTCCTCCGCTTCGACACCGAGATCCGCCGCATCGTCTGCACCACCAACGCGATCGAGTCCGTCAACGCGCGGATCCGACGGGCGGTCAAGGCCCGCGGCCACTTCCCGAACGAGCAGGCCGCCCTGAAGTGCGTCTACATGGCGATCATGTCGCTCGACCCGACCGGCAAGGGCCAAGCCCGCTGGACCATGCGCTGGAAGACAGCGCTGAACGCCTTCGACATCACCTTCGACGGCCGACTCTCCGCAGCACGCCAGTAACCCTCAACAGCCCGAGTTACACCGTTCGTTTGACAGACCCACGGTCGGTGATAGCGCCCCCCGCCGGAGAATGTCTGCCCCGCGCTCCAGGCGTGCTTCTTCCCAGACAGCGTGGCCATTGCCTCCCAGGTGACCACGATTATGTCACCGGGGTCGAGGTAGCAGGTCCAAAGACTGCACTTGAACCAGCCGCGTCCCTTGGCCTTGTTGTTGCTGAACCAGTGAGCCTTTTCCAACCTCACGCTAACGCGTGGTGAAGGGCAAGAACGGCCTGGACGATCGCGGTGATGCGGTTGGTGCTGCAGCGGAGCTTCCGCAGAAGGCGCCAGCCCTTCAGAGTGGCCATGGCCTGCTCGCCGAGGCAGCGGATCTTGGCGTGCATGCTGTTGTGCCGACGCTTCCACAGCTTGAGGCGGCGGCCTCGGAACGGGACGCGGGCGGGGTGGCCGGCTCCCTGGTACGCCTTGTCCGCCCAGCACTTCAGCTCGGCCGCGGCGAGCGCGTCGATGATCCCGTGGGTCCGTGCGGCGGTCAGGTCGTGGACGGACCCGGGCAGGGCGGGTGACGTCCACAGCAGCCGTCCGAACGGATCGGTGAGGACCTGGACGTTCATGCCGTGGCGCTTGTGTTTGCCGGGGTAGTACGGGGTGTCGGCGGCGATCCGGTCGATCGGCGGGAGGGTGCCGTCCAGGATCACGAACGCCTTGGTCCGGATGATCTTCATCGCCTCGGTCAGGGTCGGGGCGAGGGCGGCCAGAACGTCGATGACCTCGCGTATGTAGCGATAGACGGTCGCTATGCCGATGCGGAACCCGGCGGCGAGCTGGGCATAGGTATCGCCGCATCGCAGGTGGGCCAAGGCGAGCAGGGCCTGTCGGCCCGCGGGCAGACGCCGCCAGCGCGTTCCGACCTCCCGCCGCCGGGCATGCAGTTGAGCGCTCAGGTAGCGCAGCGTGCGGCTGGACAGATCAATTGACCACGGGTAGACAAGCACGCGCAGCTCCTGGTGGGGCGCGGTGGATCTTGGTCGTGACACCTCCGACCGGGAGCTTCATCGCGCCGCAGAGCCGCCCAAGTGACGGACACCGTCGTCAGGTTGGAATCGGATCCGTGACCGTCGCCGGCGCCGGCCTCTCCGAGAACGCCATGGGAATACGCCTCCTCGACCAGGCCAAAGCGGCCTACCCGACCATCGCGAAAAGCTGGGTCGACACCGGCTTCAAGAACGCCGTCGTCGAGCACGGCGCCCGCCTCGGAACGACGTCGAAGTCGTCAACCATAACCCCGAATAGCGCGGCTTCCACGTCGCGAAAAGGCGGCTGGGTGGTCGAGCGGAGTATCGGCTGGATCATGATGCACCGCCGCCTCGCGCGCGACTACGAGACCCTCACCACCAGCTCCGAAGCCATGATCCACATCGCCTCGATCGACAACCCCGCCAGGCGCATAACGGGCGAGACCACAGGAAGATAACAGGGCATCAAGGGGTAATCCGCCTACTTCAAACGCCCTCTTAAGGCTGCTGCGGACCCGTCAGATACCAGCCTGGGCTGCCGCCGTCCGGCGCCGGACCTGGCGGGTGCGCCAGCTCGAGGTCGTCGCCGACGGCTGTGTACCCGGTCCCGGATGCACGGACCGCGCGGATGCGCAGGCGGTCACCGGGGAGGAGGACGACCAGGGCCAATGGGAAGAAGAGACGACGCATGTGGCGGGAGGGCCTGGTCAGGTTCTCCACTTCGAGGCTTTCGGCCTCCGGGGTGACGAAGAGCTCCGCAACACGGACGAGTTCGTCGCCGTCGTCCTCGGGCACCCTGCCGGTGTGCACCAGGGATTCGGATTCGGTGACCACCGCCATCGCGCGGCGGGCGAGGATCTCCTCTCGCGCCGCTGGGTCCGCCGGATCAAAACCCAGCAGTCCGCCGCCGAGGTGGTCGCAGTCGGCCCAGCCTGCCGCTTCAGTGTCTTCGTCGGAGCTGCGCAGGGAGTAGAACAGCTCCTCCGCGAGGTACCCGTCGTCTCTGCGGTGGACGAGCAGGACGAATCCGAGGTCGTCCTCGGTCCAGACATCCGCGACGACCGGGCCGGTAGCGGCGGCCACCGTGGGGCCGGAGCTAAGGGCCTCCCGGGCGATTGCGGCCAGCGGTCGCCTCATCGTTTTGCCTTCCATCACTCTCCGTTCCCCACCTCCGGGCTGCGTACGGCCCTCTGCGGACTGTACGGAAAAGACGGAGGTGGCGCACCCCTGTGGGACGCGCCACCCATTCAACACCAGGCCAGGCAGTTCACTTGGCCATGCAGTTGTCCGTCATGTTCGAGACGTATCCGTTGTAGCCGAAGACCGCGACCATACCGCCCGACCAAATGCGGGTGCCGGGCTTCACCTGGATGTTGTAGTGGACCGCCCACTGGAGCTTCAGCGGGGTGTACCAGCTCTTCTTGCTCTGGAGCTTGACCATCTTGTTGCTCCGTCCCGGCTTGACGCCCCAGGTCTCGGCCTGGGTGGCGTTCCTCGCCAGGTAGCGGTTGGCGAAGCCCGTCACCTGCACATTGATGTAGTAACCCATGTACCGGTAGCCGTTCTTCGCGATGCCGCCACCACGCTTACTGGTGATGATGCGCATCCCGTAGCCGTTCTGGATGCGACGGGTGCCGCATTTCGGGTACAGGCCGTTGGTGTCCGTGGAGTTGCACGGGTCGGCGTTGGAGTAGTCGTAGGCGTTGGCCGAACCGCCGTACACCGGGTCGGTCTGCATGAACCGGCCGCGGGACGGGTCGTAGAGGCGGACGCCCATGAGCATGAGGCCGCTGGGTGTGTCGGCGGGGCGCTGCTGTGAGCCCAGCCAACCGTATCGTGCCTGCGGCTGGCCCGAGCGCGCGTTGCCGTACTCGTCGTTGTCGAGTGCTACCGGCGCCTTGTCGGCGTCGAGCGGTAGCTGCAGCGCAATGTCACCGTGGATGTTGGTGAGCTGGAGCACCGTGTTGCCGGTCTTGTCGGTGGTCGCTCCGAGCGTGCCGGTGACGGTCTCGACGTTGCGGGTCACCGCGCCGGTTGCCGTGTCCTCCACGACCCAGCGCGGGTTGTCGTTGTCGCTGTCGTAGTGGTTCAGCTTGGACGCCGTCTGGGTCCAGCTGCTGCCGCTGCCGGTCTCGGCCTTCCAGGAGCGGAAGCGGAGGTCGGAGTCCAGCTGCCAGGTCTGTCGCTTGCCGTTCGCGGTCTGCTGGTGGGCGAGGTCGTTGGCGTA
The DNA here is from genome assembly GCF_001905595.1 of Streptomyces sp. CB00316. GTDB lineage: Bacteria > Actinomycetota > Actinomycetes > Streptomycetales > Streptomycetaceae > Streptomyces. The sequence continues at coordinate 327,178 of NZ_LIXI01000010.1, forward strand.
GTAGCCGATCGTGCCGTGGTCGGGCGAGGTTGAGGTGCGGCCGAAGGCGTCGTACGTCCAGCCCGCGTCCCTGGCTCGGTCGGCGGAGTCGTAGGTGTGGGTCTTGGTGGTTCCTCCGGTGGTGGGGCAGTCGGCGCCGGGCGCACCGGTCGCGGCCGTCAGGGAGGTGCGGTTGCTGCGCTGGTCGAAACCGTAGGAGCGGGTGGTGCAGACGGTGTCCGCGGTGTCCTTGACGGTGCTGAGGCGACCGACCTTGTCGTAGGTGTACTTCTGGTCGGACCAGGCCGCCTGCGCGGTCACCTGGCCGTGCACGGACTCGCTGGTCCGGTCGGAGAACACGACCATCCCGTCGCTGTCGCGCGTGTAGGTTCGCGCGATCGCGGAACCTGCTGTGTCCCTGGTCTGAGCGAGCGAGTAGCCGCCCGGCAGCTTCTCGCTCACCACGCCGCCGTCGGCGTCGTATGCCGCGGTGAAGTCGCCGGCCACGGAGTCGCTGGTCTTCGTCGGCAGACCGCGCGGCTCGGCCGCGTGGTCGTAGGAGAAGTTCACGGTGGACGGCACGGAGTCGGTGGCTTTGAGCGGACGGTCCAGGGCATCGAACTGCACCTGGGTCCGGCCGCCATCGGCGTCCGTATAGGAGATCAGACGGATCAGCTTGTCGTAGACCCGGGTGATCGTCCCGCCAGTGGAGGAAACGGACTTGACCGCCTCGCCGTTGGCCGGGTCGTACTCGATGGAGACCTGGGGAACAGCCACCCCCACGCCACCGGTGATCGAGACCTGGGCGGGGCGGCCCGCCACGTCGTGCGTGGTCGTGGTGGTACGGGTGACGCCGTTGGCGGTGTCCACTGTCTTCGCCGCGTTGCCCCACCAGTCGTACTCGGTGGTGCTCGTCACCAGGTGCGCCGGGTTGGAACCGCCACCGGTGACCGCGCCTGCCGGGCCGGTAGAGCATGCCTTGCCCGCCCATTCAGGGCGGCCCTGGCAGGCGCCGACGCCCGTCGCGGACCAGTAGGTGGTCACCCGGGTGGCCGCGTCGGTGCCGTTGGAGCCGGGCATCAGCTGCTTGACGACCCGGCCTTGGGCGTCGTGGACCGTCTCGGTCGTGAGCGCCTGGCCACCGGGGTCCTGGATGGTCTTGACCGAGACGCCCTTGGCCCAGTCGAAGACGGTCTGCGTCTGGCGGGTCTCGCCGTGTACGGTCGGGTGCTCACGGACCTGGGCACCGGTGCTGGTCTTGGTGACCTGGTCCTTGATCGTCGCGGTCCCGTCGGTGGGACGGCCCGTGTCGAACTCGTTGACCGTCCAGGGCCGGGCGGTCACGGAGGTACCCGCGGGAACCAGCACAGTGGTGCCCGACTTGAGGTCGGCGGTCAGCTCGACTCGGCGCAGTGGTCCGAACTCCTCCAGCTTGCGTGTGCCGGCGGCGTTGTAGACCGACCGGGACGAGAGCAGCTCGGCCCGCTCCGCACTGGTGAGCTGGGCGATGCCGAGGTCGGCCTGGATGTCCCGGTCCTCAACCGTGAGGCCGAGAGCGAGGGAGCGGTTAGCCGCGGTCAGCCCGCGCACGGTGTTGCCGAAGCGGTCGTTCTCCGAGGCGGAGATGTGGCCGCCCGGGGCGGCCACGTTGACCAGGTCGCCGGAAGCGGCCAGGTAGTGGATGCCGGCCCGCCGGTAGTCGGCCGCGGTCAGCTGGTTGCCGATGTGACCGGCAGGCACGGAGTCGGCGGGGAAGACGGCGGTGGCGTCGGTGGGGGCCTGGCCCTGTCCCCATGCCTTCACGTCGGCGGCGCCCATCTTGTGCGGCGCGGCGGAGCCGGTCAGCGGTACCTCGTAGACGACGCTCGTCACGGCCTGGCCCTCGACGGTGTCGACCGTGCCGGGCTTCAGCGCGGCGCGGGACGCCTTGAGGAGCATGCCCTCACTGGCTGTGGGAGAGGTTCCCGCTTTGCCGTAGGTGAGGGTCCAGGGCATTTGCCCGGGAGCGGTGTAGGTCGTAACCCGGCCCGCGGCGTCGTACCCGTAGCTCGTCTTGAGCGCGGGCGAGATCTGCGTCTGCCAGGTCTCCCGCAGTCGGCCCTGGTTGTCGTACGCGTACGACTGGACCGTCTTGGCCGTCGCGGAGGCGGCACCCGGCGCGGTCGCCCACAGTCGGATCTCCTTGACCTGACCGGTGTAATCACCGAGGGTCGAGCCCGTCGCCGTGGTGGAGGTCGCGTACACGAACTCCAGGACGCGGCAGCCCTTGGTGGCTGGCGTCGTTGCGCACGTCGCCGCGGGCACGGCCGAGTCCTGCGCGATCACACGGTGTGGACGGGCCAGCTTCTTGCCGTCCACGGTCACCGTCTCCGAGAGCATGGTGACCGTCGAGTCGTCCTTGCCGTCGAGCATGGTCGACGAGACGTTCCAGACGGTGGACGCCGCGTCGAGCTTGCTGAACTCTGTGACCGAGCCGTCGGTGTCGGTCAGCGTGAAGCTGCCCGTGACGGTGCCCTTCAGGGTCAGCTTGGGGGACCCCGGCTCGGCGATCCAGGCGGTCTTCGCCGCGTTCGCCGTGAAGTGGACGGAGTCGCCAGCACCCGTCACGACGGCCACCGCCGTGTCGGAGATCCTGCGGACGTGCGTGTAGTCGGATTCGGTCGTTTCCGCGTTCATCCCCGCGGACCACTGCTTGCCGAAGACCGGTACCTGTCCGTCTTGCTCCGCCCCCAGATCGGGGGTCAGCGAGGAGGCGGTGCGGCTGACCGACATCCCGAAGTGGGAAGCCTCGGACTCGGACAGCGTGTACTCACCGGTCAGCAGGTTCAACGCGCCCGGCCCGACACGGCCGGGCGCGGCGCCCTGGGCGTTGCGGTCTACGACGACGGTGAGCGGCTGGGTGCTGCCCGTGGCGGAGCTCGGTCCGGTGAACTCGGCCTGGATCTGGACGGTGCCGTCGGGGTTCACGGTGTCGGCGGCGTTCCAGACAAGGTCGGCGTTGCGCCCGTTCTGCAGGGCCACCGGCCAGGTGGTGAGCGGCGTTCCGCCGGAAGTGACGTTCCCGGCCGGGATCCGCGCCCACGGGTCGGCCTCGGAGCGGCGCCAGGAGAAGGAGACCTTGTCGTACTTTCCGCCGTCCGCCTCCGCGACCAGCGGCAGGCGGCGCGCGGTGCGCACACCCTCGGCGGGCTGCACGAAGCCACCCGGACCAGCGTGGAAGGTGTAGTCGATGGCCTCGGACTTGTTGTCGGCCTTATCGACCGCCCGCACCTGGAGAGTGTGGGTGCCGTCCTTCGGCGGGGTGACGCTGATGGCCTTGGTGCCGGAGGTTCCGCCGGTGGCGACCTTGGTCCAGGTCAGCCCGTCCAGTGACCACTCCAGCCAGTTGTGGTCGCTACCCGCAGGCGGGGTGACGGTGAAAGTGCCGGCTTGGCCGGCGCCCTTGACCCACTGCCCGGTCGGATAGTCGGTCGAGACGATCTTTGTGGGGGCGGAGGGGGCGGTGGTGTCGACCGTGAAGGTCTTCCACTCCGACCAGCCCAGGTTGTAATGCGTCCCGTCGTACGGGCTGCTGCGGAACTTGTACGTCTTCCCGTTGGCCAGCACCCCCGCCGGGACGGTCACCGGGGCCGGCTGCCCCGACGCCACGAACCCGGAGCGCAGGACCTCGCCGACCTGGGTGTTGGTGGCGTCGTCGAAGATCTGGTAAGCGCCCTGGATCTTGTCACCGTTCGGGTCGACGAACGTGTCGCGCAGGGTGGGGCGCACCGTGTTGACCGTGTAGGCGCCGCCGTAGGAGAAGAACGGCGGACCGGCTTCCTGCTTCGTGCCGGTGCGGGGCCGGTAGTTGTAGGTGACGACCAGCTTGGGCGGGTTGGTGGCGGCGTTGGCAGAGTTGACCCGCTTCCACTGCCCCGTGACACTTTCGTCAGTAGCGCGCAGGCCCATGTGGGAGCGGGATGCCTTCGCGGAGGCCCATTCCTGGACCATCGTGGTCACGTTGGCGTTAATCCAGCCGTCGGGCTGGGTCGAGCAGGACGGATTGCCCAGAGTTTCCGAGGAGGTGGCCTTCTTCGCGGTCCACGCCGGCTGGGCCGTCCAGCGCGAGGAGGTGGAGGCGGCCCCGGTGGACCACACCTCCCACGGCTGGGTGGGGCAGGACGTGCCGGTGTAGTTGGCGGAGTGGAAGTTCCACAGGGACAACTTCGCGTCCATCACCAGCGCGTCGGAGATCGGCGCGGTGTTCCAGGAGATGAACGACCGGGCGGTGCGCGGGGTGCCGTCGGCGTTCTTCGTGCCCGGATTGCCCAGGTCGAGTTCGGTGTCGGTGGACCAGTCGCGGGTCTCGCCCTGCTGGACATAGGTGTCGAAGACGTTGGAGAGCGCCGACGTGGACGGGTCGACGATGACCGGGTACTTGGTGGCGGGGTCGGCGAGGAACTCCGGGTCGGGCGTGACGACCAGGTCGATGGCCGTCCCCCTCTTCACGACCTTCATCGCCACCGGAACGCGGCGGGTGTGCTCACCGGAGGCCTCGTCGACGGTGGAGTCCCACATCACCGGCGCGGGCATCACCGCGGTCTTCTTGTTCTTCTTGTCCGTGAACACCACGCTGCCGTCGGCCTGCTGCGCGGCCTTGAGGCCCTTGGCCTTCAGCGGCAGTGTGTAGGTGTAGCCGTCGGTCGTGGGCTTCTGCTTGATCTCGACGTACTGCTCGAACCCGGTACGCGTCGCCTCGACCACGACGTCCGCGCCGGGCACGGCGTTGACGTACTCGGCGCGGTTACCGTCCAGCTTCGGGGCGGGCAGGCCGCCCTTCCACTGGAGCGTGATCTGCTCGTCGCCCTCGCCGAGGGTCACCAGATCGGTGGCCTTCGCCGCCTGTGCCGCCTTCAGCGAAGCGGCCAGGGTTCCAGTGCGGCCGGAGAGCTTCAACCCCTCCGGGTGCGCCTTCGGCTCCACCGCGCCGCCGGCCACCGCCACCAGGTCCAGATCGACATCGCGCCACTCGCCGGTCGCCCCGTCCTCGAAGCGGACCGGACCGGCCGTCAGCTCGGTGGTGAGCGAACCGTCCTTGTTCGCCCAGGTCGTGGAGGTCTCCGTACGCTCCGACAGCACCTCCACCCGCTTGCCCGACAGACGGGCGGCCACACGAGCGGACGGAATGTCCGCAGCCTGCGTGACGGCAGTCGGCTTCTCCGGTGCGGCAGGCACCTGGCGCTGGGTGGCCATCGCGATGGTGCCGTCGAGCAACGTAACGGACAGGGCCACGGCAAGACTCCCCGCTATGTAGCGCAGACTCCCCCCGGACCAAGGCCGCCCGCGCTTCTCCGGCGCAGGTATATGAATCGTCACGATCCCTCGATCTCGTAGACACATCTCCATCACTCATGCGATGTAGATGTGAAGGTATCGGGGGAGAAAAGGCAGAGAACTGAGACAAGAGCGGCAAGATCGACTTCAAGGTCCCTAAAAGTGAAGTGACATTCATCTCTTGCCTATCTGGTCTGGTGCACGGCTAGCACTTGGATGCGCTGGTGAAAGGAGCGCATCAGCCTGGTGTGAGCACGCACGAGGGGCTCGTGCGAGAGACGTGTGTTCCCTTCAGGCGCGCGCCGTGCGCAGGCCACTGGGCTCTGGCCCGCTTGGGTGCGGACGGATCAGTTGAAGGGGGTGGGGTTGCGTGAAGCGGCGAAGAATCGTAGGGGGGCGCGGCTGCTGTCGTGGCGACGGGTATATCCGGTGTGCTGGTGTTCCAGTCCGCGACCGGCAGCCCCGTGGGAAGCACCACAGCGGACGCCAAGCCCGGCCCGGTAAAGGCCGATACCCGCACCGCCCCGCTGCGGGCGAGCGGGGATGGCCGCAGCGGGGCACTGAAGCAGGGCAACGCGAAGCCGTTCAGCATGCTCGGCATCACCTGGACCGACCCGGCCGCAACAGTCACCGTGACGCTGGAAGTCCGCACCCGCAACGCCGGCAGTGGGCGGTCGTCGTCGTGGCTGCGGCTGGACGGCGACACACAAAACGCCACGGCATGAACGTCCAGGTCCTGACAGACCCGTTCGGGCGGTTGCTGTGGGCCTCGCCCGCGCTTCCAGGTTCAACGCACGACCTGACCGCCGCGCGTACTCACGGCATCGTCGACGCACTCACCAATGCGGGCCTCAAGTGCTGGGCGGACAAGGCGTGCCAGAGCCGGCGCATCTCGTTCCGGGGGGTCGCCGCCTGAAGAGATGGAAGCGCCATCACAACAGCAGCCACGCCAAGATCCGCTGCCTCGGCGAACAGGCCATGGCGACTCTCAAGTCCTGGCGACTCCTCCGCAAACTGCGGTGCTCAACTACTGAACCGTTCCGGAGTTCTGTAGAGACTTCAGATTGTGGTGGTGACCTGGGGTTCCGCGGTCGCGAGGTAGTAGTTGGTTTCGTATTCAACTGGTGGGATGTGCCCGATCTCACCGTGGAGTCGGCGATGGCAGTACCAGTCGATCCACTCGGCGGTGGCGAGTTCGACCTGGGAAAGCGTCTTCCATGGACGTCGGGGCTTGATCAGCTCGGTCTTGAACAGGCCGATCGTGCTCTCCATGAGGGCGTTGTCGTAGGCGTCGCCGACCGAGCCGATCGAGGCCGCGATGCCGGCGGCGTCCAGGTGCTCGGCGAGCCGGGAACTCGTGTACTGACCGGATTCAACCGGTCGTTGC
>NZ_LIXI01000011.1:0-335000 GCF_001905595.1 Streptomyces sp. CB00316
TGTTCGGCGTGTTCCTGGAGTGAGCGGACGCCGACGTCGCCGCGGTTGAGGGCGTCGATGCCCTGGACGGCCGCGGCGAGTGCCTGGACGGTGGTCAGGCAGGGGACGGAGCGGGCGACGGCGGCGGTACGGATCTCGTACCCGTCGAGCCGGCCGCCGGTGCCGTAGGGGGTGTTGACGATGAGGTCGACCTGCCCGTCATGGATGAGCTGGACGATCGTCCTCTCCCCGTTCGGCCCCTCCCCCTCGGACTGCTTCCGCACGATCGTGGCGTTGATCCCGTTCCGCTTCAGCACCTCCGCGGTACCCGAGGTGGCCATCAGCTCGAAACCGTGCGCGACCAGCTCACGGGCCGGGAAGATCATCGAGCGCTTGTCCCGGTTCGCGACCGAGATGAACGCCCGCCCCGAGGTGGGCAGCGGCCCGTACGCCCCGGCCTGCGACTTCGCGTACGCCGTCCCGAAGACGGAGTCGATGCCCATCACCTCACCCGTGGAGCGCATCTCCGGCCCCAGGACGGTGTCGACACCCCGGCCGTGGATGTCCCGGAACCGCGACCACGGCATGACCGCCTCCTTCACGGAGATCGGCGCGTCCAGCGGCAGAGTGCCACCGTCACCGGTCCTCGGCAGCAGCCCCTCGGCCCGGAGTCCGGCGACGGTCGCGCCGAGGGAGATCCGGGCGGCGGCCTTGGCCAGGGGCACGGCGGTCGCCTTCGAGGTGAAGGGGACCGTGCGGGAGGCACGGGGGTTGGCCTCCAGGACATAGAGGATGTCCCCGGACAGCGCGAACTGGATGTTGATCAGACCGCGCACCCCGACACCCTTGGCGATGGCCTCGGTCGAGGCCCGCAGCCGCTTGATGTCGAACCCGCCCAAGGTGATCGGGGGCAGCGCGCAGGCGGAGTCACCGGAGTGGATCCCCGCCTCCTCGATGTGCTCCATCACACCACCGAGGTAGAGCTCGGTGCCGTCGTACAACGCGTCGACGTCGATCTCGATCGCGTCGTCGAGAAACCGGTCGACCAGGACCGGGCGGGTGGGGCTGATCTCCGTCGACTCGGAGATGTAGGACTCCAGACGCGCCTCGTCGTAGACGATCTCCATGCCACGGCCGCCGAGGACGTAGCTCGGACGGACGAGGACGGGGTAGCCGATCTCGTCCGCGATCGCCTTCGCACCGTGGAAGGTGGTCGCCGTGCCGTGCTTCGGCGCCGGGAGTCCGGCCTCGGCCAGGACCTGACCGAACGCGCCACGGTCCTCAGCGGCGTGGATCGCCTCCGGCGGCGTCCCGACCACGGGCACGCCGTTGTCCTTCAACGCCTGGGCCAGGCCGAGGGGGGTCTGGCCGCCGAGCTGCACGATGACCCCGGCGATCGGCCCGGCCAGGGACTCGGCGTGGACGATCTCCAGGACGTCCTCCAGGGTGAGCGGCTCGAAGTACAGCCGGTCGGAGGTGTCGTAGTCGGTGGAGACCGTCTCGGGGTTGCAGTTGACCATCACGGTCTCGTAACCCGCCTCGGACAGGGCGAAGGAGGCGTGGACACAGGAGTAGTCGAACTCGATGCCCTGCCCGATCCGGTTCGGACCCGACCCCAGAATGATCACCGCCGGCTTCGTGCGCGACGCGACTTCGGACTCCTCGTCGTAGGAGGAGTAGAAGTACGGGGTCTTCGCCGCGAACTCCGCCGCACACGTGTCAACCGTCTTGTAGACCGGGCGGATACCGAGCGCGTGCCGGACCTCGCGGACGACGTCCTCGCGCAGTCCGCGGATCTCACCGATCTGCACATCGGAGAACCCGTGCCGCTTCGCCTCGGCCAGCAGCCCAGGATCGAGCTTGTCCGCAGCCGCCAGCTCGTCCGCGTACTCCTTGATCAGGAACAGCTGGTCCACGAACCACGGATCGATCTTCGTCGCGTCGAAGACCTCCTCCTGCGTGGCACCAGCACGGATCGCCTGCATGACCGTGTTGATCCGCCCGTCCGTGGGCCTCACCGCTTCGGCCAGGAGTTCGGCCTTGTCGCCGATCGGGCCGGTGAAGGCGAACTGCGAGCCCTTCTTCTCCAAAGAGCGCAACGCTTTCTGGAGGGCCTCGGTGAAGTTCCGGCCGATCGCCATCGCCTCCCCCACCGACTTCATCGTCGTCGTCAGCGTCGAATCCGCGGACGGGAACTTCTCGAACGCGAACCTCGGAGCCTTCACCACCACATAGTCGAGGGTCGGCTCGAAGGAGGCCGGGGTCTTCTCCGTGATGTCGTTCGGAATCTCGTCCAGGGTGTAGCCGACAGCCAGCTTCGCGGCGATCTTGGCGATCGGGAAACCCGTCGCCTTCGACGCCAGCGCCGAGGAGCGGGAAACACGCGGGTTCATCTCGATCACGATCACCCGCCCGTCGACCGGATCGATGGCGAACTGGATGTTGCACCCACCGGTGTCGACACCCACCTCACGGATGATCGCGATACCCACATCCCGCAGCCGCTGGTACTCGCGGTCCGTCAGAGTCATCGCGGGAGCAACGGTGATCGAGTCACCGGTGTGGACACCCATCGGGTCGAAGTTCTCGATCGAACAGACGACCACCACGTTGTCGTTCTTGTCCCGCATCAACTCCAGCTCGTACTCCTTCCACCCCAGAATCGACTCCTCCAAAAGCACCTCCGTGGTCGGAGAAAGAGTCAGACCCTGGCCGGCGATACGGCGCAGCTCCTCCTCGTCGTGGGCGAAACCGGAGCCGGCGCCGCCCATGGTGAAGGAGGGGCGGACCACGACGGGGTAGCCGCCGAGGGTGTCGACCCCGGCGACGACGTCGTCCATGGAGTGGCAGATCACCGAGCGGGCCGACTCCCCGTAGCCGATCTTCTCCTTGACAGCCGCGACGACCCCCTTGAACAGGTCGCGGTCCTCACCCTTGTTGATCGCCTCCACATTCGCGCCGATCAGCTCGACCCCGTACTTCTCCAGCACCCCCTGCTCGTGCATCGAGATCGCCGTGTTCAACGCCGTCTGACCACCCAGAGTCGGCAGAAGCGCGTCAGGGCGTTCCTTCGCGATGATCTTCTCGACGAACTCCGGGGTGATCGGCTCCACATACGTGGCATCCGCGATCTCGGGGTCGGTCATGATCGTGGCCGGGTTGGAGTTCACCAGGATCACCCGCAACCCCTCCGCCTTCAGGACCCGGCAGGCCTGGGTGCCGGAGTAGTCGAACTCGGCGGCCTGACCGATAACGATCGGACCCGAGCCGATGACCAGGACGGACTGGATATCGGAGCGCTTAGGCACGCTGGCCCTCCATCAGAGAAACGAAACGATCGAACAGATACGCGGCGTCATGCGGACCGGCCGCCGCCTCCGGGTGGTACTGCACACTGAACGCCGGCCGGTCCAGCAGCTGAAGACCCTCCACCACCTGGTCGTTCAGACACACATGGGACACCTCCGCCCGCCCGAACCTGGTATCGGACACCTCGTCCAGCGGAGCATCCACGGCGAACCCGTGGTTATGGGCCGTGACCTCGACCTTGCCCGTCGTGCGGTCCTGCACCGGCTGGTTGATCCCCCGGTGCCCGTACTTCAACTTGTACGTCCCGAACCCCAGCGCCCGGCCGAGAATCTGGTTCCCGAAACAGATACCGAACAGCGGCGTCGAACGCTCCAGCACACCCCGCATCAGAGCGACCGGGTGATCAGCCGTCGACGGGTCGCCCGGACCGTTGGAGAAGAACACCCCGTCCGGCCCGACCGCGTACACCTCCTCCAGCGTCGCCGTGGCGGGCAGCACGTGCACCTCGATACCCCGCTCCGCCATCCGGTGCGGCGTCATCCCCTTGATCCCCAGATCGACCGCCGCGACCGTGAACCTCCTCGCCCCGATCGCCGGGACGACGTACGCCTCCTCGGTGGCGACCTCGGCCGACAGGTCCGCACCCCTCATCTCAGGCGCCTGGCGGACCTTCGCCAGCAGCGCCCCCTCATCCGCGACCGCGTCACCGGAGAAGATCCCCACCCGCATCGCACCCCGCTCCCGCAGATGCCGGGTCAGCGCACGCGTGTCCACACCACTGATCCCGACCACACCCTGCGCAACCAACTCCTCATCGAGCGACCGCCGCGAGCGCCAGTTCGACGGCTTACGCGCAGGATCACGGACCACATAACCCGACACCCAAATACGCGCCGACTCCGGATCCTCGTCGTTCACACCCGTGTTACCCACGTGCGGGGCCGTCATGACCACGACCTGACGGTGGTACGACGGATCGGTAAGGGTCTCCTGGTAACCGGTCATCCCGGTCGAGAACACCGCCTCACCGAAGGTCTCCCCCACGGCCCCGTAAGCACGACCGTGGAACGCACGGCCGTCCTCCAGAACGAGAACGGCGAGCAGCGGAGGTCCTCCCCTGTCCCTGCCCCTCATCGATCCAGCCCGCAGGCCACGCGCGCTCCCCGCTCCGGGACGCACTCCAACCGGAACTGGGCTGCCGTCCGGANACCCCGCTCCCGCAGATGCCGGGTCAGCGCACGCGTGTCCACACCACTGATCCCGACCACACCCTGCGCAACCAACTCCTCATCGAGCGACCGCCGCGAGCGCCAGTTCGACGGCTTACGCGCAGGATCACGGACCACATAACCCGACACCCAAATACGAGCCGACTCCGGATCCTCGTCGTTCACACCCGTGTTACCCACGTGCGGGGCCGTCATGACCACGACCTGACGGTGGTACGACGGATCGGTAAGGGTCTCCTGGTAACCGGTCATCCCGGTCGAGAACACCGCCTCGCCGAAGGTCTCCCCCACGGCCCCGTAAGCACGACCGTGGAACGCACGGCCGTCCTCCAGAACGAGAACGGCGGGAGCCTGTGCCCCCCGGGTGGAGATCGTCATCGTGCGGTGCCTTCCGTAGTGGTGCTGGTGAGGTGGTTGACGGCGTCGACCCAGGCCTGGTGCTCGGCCGCGCGGTCGGAGCGGAAGCCGGAGTCGATCTGGGTCTCGCCGTGCGCCCAGGTGATGATCAGCAGGCCGCCCTCGGGGAGGACCTTGCCTGCGAGCGCCTTGTCGAGACGGGCCTCGCGCAGGGCCTCGGCCGGGATGAAGAAGTCGCTGGCGCCGGGGCGTACGACGTCCAGGCCGCGTGCGGTGAGCGTGAGCTCGGTGCGGCTGCGGGTGCCGAGGCCGTGGGCGACGATCCGGTCGAGCCACTGCCCGGCGGTGGTGGAGGCGTGGTAGCGCCCGATGAGCGTCAGCAGCACCTCGTCGTCGGCGAAGCCCTCGGGGGTCGTCGCGAGCTCGGGCAGGTCGGACTGGAGGCTTCCGCGCCATTTCCAGCCCTGGCGCATCAGCCAGTAGACGAGGGCGATGAAGACCAGCAGGCCGATCACCCAGGCGATGCGGGCGGACCAGTCCGTCACTTCCGCCGACTTCTGCTCGGCGGCCAGGAGGTACAGGGGGGTCAGTGTTGTCACGCGAGCTTCCCGTCGACGACCGTGGCACGGCCCCGCAGGAAGGTATGGGTGACGCGGCCCGGCAGCTCACGCCCCTCGTAGGGGGTGTTTCGGCTGCGGGACGCGAAGCCCGCGGGGTCCACGGCTCCACGGTATGCCGGATCGACCAGCGTGAGGTTGGCGGGCTCACCCGCCGAGACGGGACGGCCGTGTCCTTCGAGACGGCCGATGGCCGCGGGGCGGAACGACATGCGGTCGGCGACGCCCGCCCAGTCGATCAGGCCGGTGTCCACCATCGTCTGCTGGACGACGGAGAGCGCGGTCTCCAGCCCCACCATGCCCATGGCGGCCGCCGCCCACTCGCAGTCCTTGTCCTCGTGCGGGTGCGGGGCGTGGTCGGTGGCCACGCAGTCGATCGTGCCGTCGGCGAGCGCCTCGCGCAGGGCCATGACGTCGGCCTCGGTGCGCAGCGGCGGGTTCACCTTGTAGACCGGGTTGTAGGAGCGGACCAGCTCGTCGGTGAGGAGGAGGTGGTGCGGGGTGACCTCCGCCGTGACGTTCCAGCCCTTGGACTTGGCCCAGCGGACGATCTCCACGGATCCGGCGGTGGAGAGGTGGCAGATGTGGACGCGGGAGCCGACGTGCGCGGCGAGGAGGACATCGCGGGCGATGATCGACTCCTCGGCGACGGCGGGCCAGCCGCCGAGTCCGAGTTCGGCGGAGACGATGCCCTCGTTCATCTGGGCGCCCTCGGTGAGGCGGGGCTCCTGGGCGTGCTGGGCGACGACGCCGTCGAAGGCCTTCACGTACTCCAGGGCTCGGCGCATGATCACCGCGTCGTCGACACACTTGCCGTCGTCGGAGAAGACCTTCACCCCGGCGGCCGAGTCGTGCATCGCGCCGAGCTCGGCGAGCTGCTTGCCCTCCAGGCCGACGGTGACGGCGCCGACGGGCTGGACGTCGCAGTAGCCGGACTCCTTGCCCAGCCGCCAGACCTGCTCGACGACGCCGGCGGTGTCGGCGACGGGGAAGGTGTTGGCCATGGCGTGCACGGCGGTGAAGCCGCCCGCCGCCGCCGCCCGGGTGCCGGTGAGGACGGTCTCGGAGTCCTCGCGGCCGGGCTCGCGCAGGTGGGTGTGGAGGTCGACGAGGCCGGGCAGCAGGATCTGGCCCGCCGCCTCGACGACGGTGGCGCCGTCGGGGGCTTCGATGCCGGTGCCCACCTCGGCGACGGTCTCGCCGTCGATCAGCACGTCCTGCGGCTCGCCGCCGAGGATGCGCGCACCGCGGATAAGGATCTTGCTCATGGTTACTTGGTCTCCTCGGTACGGGCGGGGGTTGACAGGGCGGTGTCGGAGCCGCCGAGCAGCAGGTAGAGGACGGCCATCCGGATGGAGACGCCGTTGGCGACCTGCTCGACGACCGTGCAGCGGTCGGAGTCGGCGACCTCGGCGGTGATCTCCATGCCGCGGACCATCGGGCCGGGGTGCATGACGATGGCGTGCTCGGGCATCTTCGCCATGCGCTGGCCGTCCAGGCCGTAGCGGCGGGAGTACTCGCGCTCGGTCGGGAAGTAGGCGGCGTTCATCCGTTCGCGCTGCACACGCAGCATCATCACCGCATCGGACTTCGCCAGCACGTCGTCGAGGCTGTAGCTGACGTCGCAGGGCCACTGTTCGACGCCCACGGGGACCAGGGTGGGCGGGGCCACCAGGGTGACGTGTGCACCCAGGGTGGTGAGCAGGTGGACGTTGGAGCGGGCGACACGGCTGTGCAGGATGTCGCCGACGATGGTGATCCGGCGGCCGTCCAGGTCCCGGCCGAGGCCGACGTCGGCTCCGACGAGCCGGCGCCGCATGGTGAAGGCGTCCAGCAATGCCTGGGTGGGGTGCTCGTGGGTGCCGTCGCCGGCGTTGACCACGGCTCCGTCGATCCAGCCGGAGGTGGCGAGCCGGTAGGGGGCACCGGAGGCTCCGTGCCGGATGACGACGGCGTCGGCGCCCATCGCCTCCAGGGTGAGCGCGGTGTCCTTCAGGGACTCGCCCTTGGAGACGGAGGAGCCCTTGGCTGAGAAGTTGATGACGTCGGCGGAGAGCCGCTTGGCGGCGGCCTCGAAGGAGATACGGGTCCGGGTCGAGTCCTCGAAGAAGAGGTTGACGACGGTACGACCGCGCAAGGTGGGGAGCTTCTTGATCGGCCGGTCCGCGACCCGGGCCATCTCCTCGGCGGTGTCGAGGATCAGGACGGCGTCGTCGCGGGTGAGGTCGGCGGCCGAGATGAGGTGGCGCTTCATCTGGGGTTCTCCGGTGGCTGGAGGAGGGTTGAAGGCATGCGGGCGCGCAGGAGCAAGCCGTACGTCCCCCGAAAGGCCGTACGGGAGGGCTCGGGCTACTGCGCGTCCGCGGGAACGGCCTGCTGGACACCGAGCAGCACGGCGTCGCGGCCGTCCTCCTCGGCGAGCTGGACCTTGACCGTCTCCCGCAGCGACGTGGGGAGGTTCTTGCCGACGTAGTCGGCACGGATCGGGAGTTCGCGGTGACCGCGGTCGACGAGGACCGCGAGCTGTACGGCGCGCGGGCGGCCGATGTCGCCGAGGGCGTCGAGTGCGGCGCGGATCGTGCGACCGGAGAAGAGCACGTCGTCGACCAGGACGACCAGCTTTCCCTCGATCCCCTCGCCGGGGATGTCCGTACGGGCCAGGGCGCGCGCGGGGCGCAGCCGCAGGTCGTCGCGGTACATGGTGATGTCGAGGGAGCCGACCGGCATCTTCCGGCCGGTGATCTCTTCGAGTTTGTCGGCGAGCCGGCGGGCGAGGAAGACGCCCCGCGTCGGAATGCCGAGCAGCACCACGTCGTCGGCGCCCTTGGCGCGTTCGACGATCTCGTGGGCGATACGGGTCAGAACACGGGCGATGTCGGGGGCCTCGAGAACGGGGCGTGCCGCGTTGCCGGTGTCGTCGTGCTGTGCGTCCATAAGAAACGGACCTCCTTCTCCGCCTCACGGGACGGACCTTAAAGGACGTCGAAATTACGTCATCCACGTTACCAGGGCTTGCGTAAGGCCTTGGCCCCGCCCCCTGGAGGTGCCGGTCCGGACCATCCGGCTTGACGCATCCAAGTAACGCTGCGTAACCTCACAGTGAGTTACCAGCCACGCGGCGGAGCCGCACACTGTTCCAGCGTCCGGGGAGCCATATGTCCAGCGAATACGCAAAACAGCTCGGGGCCAAACTCCGTGCCATCCGCACCCAGCAGGGCCTCTCCCTCCATGGCGTGGAGGAGAAGTCACAGGGTCGCTGGAAGGCCGTCGTGGTCGGTTCGTACGAGCGCGGCGACCGTGCCGTGACCGTACAGCGCCTCGCCGAGCTGGCGGATTTCTACGGGGTCCCGGTGCAGGAGCTGCTGCCCGGTACGACTCCGGGAGGGGCCGCCGAGCCGCCGCCGAAGCTCGTCCTGGACCTGGAGCGCCTCGCCCACGTCCCGCCGGAGAAGGCCGGTCCGCTGCAGCGCTACGCGGCGACCATCCAGAGCCAGCGCGGTGACTACAACGGCAAGGTGCTCTCGATCCGCCAGGACGACCTGCGCACCCTCGCCGTGATCTACGACCAGTCGCCTTCCGTGCTCACGGAGCAGCTGATCAGCTGGGGCGTGCTGGACGCGGACGCGCGCCGCGCGGTCTCCCACGACGAGAGCTGAGACCGAGAGGTCCGGGTCCGCCATCCACAGCGGGCCCCACAGCAGAAACGTGCCGCCGGGCCGGCGGGAGCCTTCGGGTTGCCGCCGGCCCGGTGTTTTTGTCCGTACCGGTGGCACGTATGCCGAAGGGCCCACGGTCGGCTGACCGTGGGCCCTTCGTGGCGTGCGTGGCCGGGCGGCCCCGAGGGGCCACCGCGCCGGGGGTCACTGCTCCCGGCGGAGGTTCGGCTTGAGATCCTTGAAACGGGCCAGCATGCCGTTCACGAAGGACGGCGACTCGTCGGTGGAGAACTCCTTGGCGAGCTGGACCGCCTCGTCGATCACCACGGCGTCCGGGGTCTCGTCCATCCAGATCAGCTCGTACGCGCCGAGCCGGATGATGCTGCGGTCGACGACCGGCATGCGGTCGATCTCCCAGTCCACGGCGTAGGTGACGATGAGGTCGTCGATCCGGTCCGCGTACTGCGCGTACCCCTCGACCAGCTCCATCGTGAATTCGCCGACCGGCGGCTGACGGTCGTCGGTCCGCGAGTGCCGGACCCAGTCCGCGAGGACGCTCTGCACGGACTCACCGCGCTGGTCGGCCTCGAAGAGGATCTGGAAGGCGCGCTTGCGGGCCTTGTTCCGGGCAGCCACGGTTAGCTGTTCACCCGGCCGAGGTAGTCGCCCGAGCGGGTGTCGACCTTGATCTTCTCGCCGGTGGAGATGAAGAGCGGCACGCCGATCTCGTAGCCGGTCTCCAGGGTGGCGGGCTTGGTGCCACCCGTGGAGCGGTCACCCTGGACGCCCGGGTCGGTGTGCTGGATGGTCAGCTCGACCGCCGCGGGCAGCTCGACGTAGAGCACCTCGCCCTCGTGCTGGGCGACGGAGGCGGTGAAGCCCTCGATCAGGAAGTTGGCGGCGTCGCCGACGGCCTTGCGGTCGACCATGAGCTGGTCGTACGTGTCCATGTCCATGAAGACGAAGTACTCGCCGTCCATGTACGAGAACTGCATGTCGCGGCGGTCGATGGTGGCCGTCTCGACCTTCACGCCGGCGTTGAACGTCTTGTCGACGACCTTGCCGGAGAGCACGTTCTTGAGCTTGGTGCGCACGAAGGCGGGGCCCTTGCCGGGCTTGACGTGCTGGAACTCGACGACGGACCAGAGCTGGCCTCCGTCGAGCTTGAGCACCAGGCCGTTCTTGAGGTCGTTCGTGGAAGCCACGGTTGCGGAATCTCCTGGACTGAAGCTGGTGGAACGACCGGGGATGCGCGCTAGAGCGCGAGCAGTTCCTTGGTCGTCATGGTGAGTAGCTCGGGTCCGCCGTCCGCCTCGGGGCGCACGACGAGCGTGTCATCGATCCGGACACCGCCCCGGCCCGGGAGGTGGACCCCCGGTCCGACGGTGACCGGCACACAAGCGTCCAGTTTACCCATGGCTGTCGGTGCCAATTGCGGGTCCTCCTCGATTTCGAGCCCCACACCGTGCCCGGTCCTCGGCTGGAGGCCCTCTCCGTACCCCGCCGACTCCAGCGGATGCCGGGCCGCGCGGTCCACGTCCCGGTAGGCGGCGCCCGGCGCCAGCGCCTCCCTGCCTGCCCGCTGAGCGGCGAAAACGAGGTCGTAGAGCTCGATCTGCCACTGGGCGGGGGCGGTGCCGATGACGAAGGTCCGGCCGATCTCGCAGCGGTAGCCGTGGTAGTTCGCGCCCAGCCGGACGGAGAGGAAATCCCCCTCCTCGACCCGGCGGTCGGAGGGCCGGTGGCGTCCCTGGCCGGAGTTGGGGCCGGTGGCGACGGAGGTGGCGAAGGCGGGGCCGTCCGCCCCGTGGTCGACCAGGCGGCGCTCCAGCTCCAGCGCGAGATGGCGCTCGGTGCGGCCGACCAGGATCGATTCGAGGAGCTCTCCGAGGGCCTGGTCGGTGATCTCCGCGGCGATGCGCAGACAGCCGATCTCCTCCTCGTCCTTGACGATCCGCTGCTGCTCCACGGTGAAGCCCAGATCGGCCAGCCTGAGGCGCGGTGCGGCCTTCCCCATGGCGCGGTGCCGGGCCACGGTCAGGTCGTGCTCCTCCACGGCGAGCGAGTCCGCGCCCGAGGCGGCGGCGAGGCCCGCGGCCTCCACGACCGGGTCCCCGTCGGGGACGGGCAGGACATCGACCCGCAGCGCCTCGTCGGGCCGCCCGTGGCCGGGTTCACCGGCCGGGGGGCGAGGGCAGAGCAGAACGTCCTCGCCGGGGCCGAGCAGCAGCACCGCACCGGGCGGCGCTCCGCCCGCGAGATAGCGGACGTTGGCGGGGCGGGAGACCAGGGCGGCCGCGGACCCCGCGGCGGCGCACCGGTCGCGGAGCAGCCCGCGTCGGACGGCGTGCACCTCAGACATGCTCCGAGCGTACGAGTGGGGGCGGCTCCCCGCCCGGCCAGCGCATCCGACCGGGGGGACGGCCGCCGGGGCGCCGCCAGGGAGGCGCTACCAGGCGGGCGGGGAGGCGATGGAGCGGGCGAGCACGTCGTCCAGGACCCGGGCGGTGGTCTCCACGTCGTAGGTGGAGTTGTCGATGATCGGGAGCCCGGAGCCGTACCAGCCGGCCATCCGGCCGTGGATACGGGCGACCTCCTCGTCGGAGAGCCTGCGGTTGCCGCTGCGGGCGGCGTTGCGCTCCAGGACGATCTCCAGGCCGGGCAGCAGCACGACGGGGAGCAGTCCGGGGCCCACATGGCGCTTCCAGCCGCCGAGGCCGACGACCGGGCGGTCGGGGAAGACGGCGTCGTCGAGGATGCAGGAGATGCCGTTGGCGAGGAAGTTGCGGGCGGCGAAGCCGCAGGTGCGGCGGGCCAGGCGGTACTGGGCCTCGGAGTGGTCGTTCCAGCCGGCCTGGGGGTCGGCGAAGCCGGAGCAGACCCATTCGCGGACGTCGTCCAGGGAGACGTGGGCGGTGGGGACCCGGCGGCGGGCCGCCCAGAGCCGGGCCACGGTGGTCTTGCCCGCGCCGGCGGGGCCGATCAGCAGCACGGCGAGCGTGGCGCCGCCGGTGCCGGGCTCGGCGGGGGGTGCGGGCAGCGCCACGGGCCCGCCGGGGGGCAGCTGGACGTGTCCGGTGGCCTGGCCGCCGGAGGGCGGCGGGATGGGTCCGGTGCCGCTCCAGCCGTGCTGGGGGGCCTGGCCGGGGGCGGGAGGCTGCGGCGCGTGACCCGGGGCCGGAGGCGGGGGTGCCTGTCCGTGCGCGGGAGGCTGGGGTGCCTGTCCGTGCGCGAGGGGCGGCGGGGGTATCGGGGGCGGGCCCGGCGGTCCGGGGTGACCGGGGTGCTGGGCCTGGTGCGACCAGCCGGCAGGCCCGTTACCGGGTCCTTGGGGCGGCGGCAGCGGGGCCCCCACTGCGTGCTGCATCCGGTGCCACTCCGTCTCGTAACTGCAACTGACGCTGATGGGACGGCTACCGTACCTTCCCGGGCCGTCTCAGGGTGAACGGCCCGGGGGGCGCGGAGTGCCCGTCGGCCACGCGGGCCGGTGCGGGTGTCAGTCCGTCAGTTCGTCGGCGAGGGCCCGCAGGGCGAGCCGGTAGGAGCCGATGCCGAACCCTGCGACGGTGCCGGTGGCCACCGGGGCGACCACGGAGGTGTGCCGGAACTCCTCGCGGGCGTACGGGTTGGAGATGTGCACCTCGATCAGCGGGGCGGTGCGCTGGGCGGCCGCGTCGCGCATCCCGTACGAGTAGTGCGTGAAGGCGCCCGGGTTGAGGACGACCGGAATCGAACCGTCCGCCGCCTCGTGGAGCCAGCGGATCAGTTCGCCCTCGTCGTTCGTCTCGCGCACGTCGACGTCGAAGCCGAGCTCCTCGCCGAGCGCGGTGCAGGTCTCGACGAGTCCGGCGTAGGAGGTGGCCCCGTAGACGTCGGGTTCGCGGGAGCCGAGCCGGCCGAGGTTGGGGCCGTTGAGCACGAAGACCCTCCGGGTCACGCGGAGACCTCCCCGTAGGCGGCGAGCAGCACGGCCGGGTCGGGGCCCTCCAGGACGGTGGGCTTGCCGAGGGCGTCCAGGACGATGAAGCGCAGCAGGTCGCCGCGCGACTTCTTGTCGACCTTCATGTTCTCCAGGAGCTTGGGCCACTGGTCGCCGCGGTAGGTGAGCGGCAGGCCCACGGATTCCAGGATGGTGCGGTGCCGATCGGCGGTGGCGTCGTCGAGGCGTCCGGCGAGCCGGCCCAGCTCGGCGGCGAAGACCATGCCGATGGAGACGGCGGCTCCGTGGCGCCACTTGTAGCGCTCGTTCTTCTCGATGGCGTGGCCGAGCGTGTGGCCGTAGTTGAGGATCTCGCGGAGCCCGGACTCCTTGAGGTCGCTGGAGACGACCTCGGCCTTGACCCGGATCGACCGCTCGATCAGCTCGGCGGTGTGCGGCCCGGCGGGCGTACGGGCGCCCTCGGGGTCGGCCTCGATCAGGTTGAGGATGACCGGGTCGGCGATGAAGCCGGCCTTGATGATCTCGGCCATGCCGGAGACGTAGTCGTGGACCGGCAGCGAGTCCAGCGCGGCGAGGTCGCAGAGGACCCCGGCGGGCGGGTGGAAGGCGCCGACGAGGTTCTTGCCCTCGGCGGTGTTGATGCCGGTCTTGCCGCCGACGGCCGCGTCGACCATGCCGAGCACGGTGGTGGGGATGGCGACCCAGCGCACCCCGCGCAGCCAGGTGGCCGCGACGAACCCGGCGACGTCCGTGGTGGCGCCGCCGCCGATGCCGACGATGACGTCGGTGCGGGTGAAGCCGGTCTGGCCGAGCGCCTTCCAGCAGTAGGCGGCGACCTCGACGGTCTTGGCCTCCTCCGCGTTCGGCAGCTGGATCGCGACGGCCTCGTACCCCTGGTCGGCGAGGTCCTGACGGACCGCATCACCGGTCTCGGCGAGCGCCTCGGGGTGCAGGACGGCGACCCGCTTCGCGCGGTCGCCGATGAGCTGGGGCAGCTCGCCGAGGAGCTGGTGGCCGACGAGGACCTCGTACGGGTCGGAGCCCGCCGAGCCTGCGACCTGGATACGGGTGGGGCTCTGCTGCGTCATGCCGGTGCTCTCCACGCCGGGGGCGGCTTGGCCCTCCGGCAGTTCCAGTGCGTCGATGATCGCCTGGGCGACCTCTTCGGGGGTGCGCTCGTCGGTGGCGACGACCGCGGTGGCGACCTCTTCGTAGAGCGGGCGGCGGGCGTCCATCAGCTCGCGCCACTGCCGGCGCGGGTTGACCGCGAGCAGCGGGCGGGCGGCGCCCAGGCCGACGCGGCGGACGGCCTCGTCCACGTCCATGGAGAGGTAGACGACCGGGCGGTCCGCCAGCAGCTCCCTGGTCGCCTCGTCCAGGACGGCTCCGCCGCCGAGGGAGAGGACACCCGCGTGTCCGGCGAGGGCCGCGGCGACGGCCCGGCGCTCCAGGGCGCGGAAGTGCTCCTCGCCCTCGTCGTAGAAGATCTCCGCGATCGGTTTGCCCGCCTCGGCGACGACGTCCGCGTCGGTGTCCCGGTAGGTGGTGCCGAGCCGGGCGGCGAGCAGTTCGCCGACGGTGGACTTGCCGACGCCCATGGGGCCGACGAGGACGACCAGGGGGCCGCTCATCGGATCTGGAGGTGGTCGAGGTAGGACCGGACGTTGCGGGAGGTCTCGGGAACGCTGTCGCCGCCGAACTTCTCCGCGACCGCGTCGGCCAGGACCAGGGCGACCATCGCCTCCGCCACGATGCCCGCGGCCGGGACGGCGCAGACGTCGGAGCGCTGGTGGTGGGCCTTGGTGGCCTCGCCTGTGGTGACGTCCACGGTGGCCAGGGCGCGCGGCACGGTGGCGATGGGCTTCATCGCGGCGCGGACCCGCAGCAGCTCGCCGGTGGTGAGCCCGCCCTCGGTGCCGCCGGAGCGGCCGGAGGTGCGCTTGATGCCGGCCTCGGTGGCGACGATCTCGTCGTGCGCCTTCGAGCCGGGGACCCGGGCCAGCTCGAAGCCGTCGCCGACCTCGACGCCCTTGATGGCCTGGATGCCCATGAGCGCGGCGGCGAGCCGGGCGTCCAGGCGGCGGTCCCAGTGCACGTGCGAGCCGAGCCCGACGGGCACGCCGTACGCCAGCACCTCGACGACCCCGCCGAGGGTGTCGCCGTCCTTGTGGGCCTGGTCGATCTCGGCCACCATCGCCTTGGAGGCGTCGGCGTCCAGGCAGCGGACCGGGTCGGCGTCCAGCCTGTCCACGTCGGCGGGGACCGGGTAGACGCCGTACGGCGCCTTCGCGGCGGCCAGCTCCACGACGTGGCTGACGATCTCGATGCCCGCGGTCTCCTTGAGGTAGGAGCGGGCGACGGCCCCGAGGGCGACGCGCGCGGCGGTCTCCCGGGCGCTGGCGCGCTCCAGGACCGGCCGGGCCTCGTCGAAGCCGTACTTCTGCATCCCCGCCAGGTCGGCGTGGCCGGGGCGGGGCCGGGTCAGCGGCGCGTTACGGGCCAGCTGGGCCAGCTCGTCCGGGTCGACCGGGTCCGCCGACATGACCTGCTCCCACTTGGGCCACTCGGTGTTGCCGACCATGACGGCGACCGGGGAGCCCATGGTGAGGCCGTGCCGTACGCCGCCGAGGAAGGTGACCTCGTCCTGCTCGAACTTCATCCGGGCACCGCGGCCGTAGCCGAGCCGTCGCCGGGCGAGCGCCTCCGCCACCATCTCCGTCGTGACCGGGACACCGGCGGGAAGTCCCTCCAGCGTCGCCACCAGTGCGGGCCCGTGCGACTCGCCCGCGGTCAGCCAGCGCAACCTGCTCAAAGGTGCTCCCTCATGCTCGCGCCTGAAAAAATCCGACGGCACGACCGGGTGCGCGGCCCCGGCCCGCCGCCTTTGATCCTCCCACGACTGTGCTCGGTGTCCGGCCGCCGGTCCAGGAACCGGACGCCTCTTCATCAGGTCGAACGTGTCAGCGCGCCGCGATCGCGGCTTCCCCGGCCTGCCGCATGGCTGCCAGCGGGGCGGGGCGTCCAGTCATCTGCTCGACCTGGAGCAGCGCCTGGTGCACGAGGAGGTCGAGTCCGCCGACGACAACGCCGCCGCGTGCCGACCAGACTGCGGCCAGCGCCGTCGGCCACGGCTCGTACAGCACGTCGAAGAGGATGCCCGGGTTCTGCGGTACGTCGGCGGCCACGGAGTCCGTGGTGCCCGCCGGGGTCGTGGCGATGACGAGCGGCGCGCTGAGCGCCTGAGCCCCCTCGGCCCAGTCCGCGACCCGGACGTCCACGCCGAGGCGCTGTCCCCAGCCCCGCATCTCGTCGCCGCGTTCCCGGCTGCGGACGTAGGCCGTGACCGGTCCGGCGCAGATCACCGCGAGCGCGGCGAGGGCGGAGGAGGCGGTGGCGCCGGCGCCGAGGATCGCGGCGGACTCGACCTTCTCCACCCCGCGTTCCCGCAGGGCGGCGATCATGCCGGGGACGTCCGTGTTGTCGCCGACCCGTCGGCCGTCCTCGGTGAACACGACCGTGTTGACGGCCTCCACCGAGGCGGCCGTCGGGCTGATCTCATCCAGCAGCGGGATGACCGCCCGCTTGAGCGGCATGGTCAGGGAGAGCCCTGCCCAGGAGGAGTCCAGCCCCTCGACGAACCCGGGCAGCGCCGCCTCGTCGACCTCGAACCGGTCGTAGGACCAGTCGTCGAGGCCGAGCTCGGCGTAGGCGGCGCGGTGCAGTACCGGGGAGAGCGAGTGGGCGATGGGCGAGCCGAGGACGGCGGCTCTGCGAGTAGGGGTCACTGGCCCGACTTCTTCCGTTCCGCTTCGTACTTCGCCCGGTTGCGGTTGTGCTCATCGTTGGTGACCGAGAAGATCGTCTTGTCCTCGTTGATCGAGACGAAGTAGTACCAAGGGCCAGGGGTGGGATTCAGCGCCGAGTGCAGGGCATCGGCACCCGGGTTGCTGATCGGGCCGGCAGGCAGGCCGACGATCCTGTACGTGTTGTAGGGGTCGTCGATTTGCCGCAGAGTGTCGACAGCCCCGACGTCCAGGGTGCTCTGACCCTTTATGTAGTTGATCGTGGAGTCGAACTCCAGTCGGCCGACCGTCTCCATATTGCCCGGCTTGAGCCGGTTGTAGACGACCCGTGACACCTTGTCGAAGTCGTGCTTGTACTTGCCCTCGACCTGCACGAGGCTCGCCACGGTGACGAGCTGCCACGGGTTCTCGAGACCGAGCTTCTTCGCGCTGCCTTCCAGGCCGAGTTTCCCGTACTCCTTGTTCGCCCGCGTGACCATCCGCTTGAGCGCGTCCTCCGGCTTCGACCCCTTGGCGACCGGGTAGGCCGCCGGGTACAGGAAGCCTTCCAGAGGGTCCTTCACGTCCGGATTGTCATCGGCCCAGTCGGGCAGGCCCAGCGATTCCGCCTTGGTCTTGGCGATCTTCGCCGTGGTGCCCTTCTCGAGTTCGAGGCGCTTGTCGATGTTCGCGTAGATCGTGCTGTTCCTGGTGCCCTCAGGGATCACCAGGAGGTTCTGGCTCTTCGTGTCGAGCATCAGCTCGATCGCGCTGGCCGCCGACATCTCCTTGTTCAGGAGGTAGACGCCCGCCTGGAGCGACTTGCCCTTGGGGTTGTCGTTCTGCGCTGCCACGAAGGCGTCGGAGGACTTGATGACGCCCTTCTTGCGCAGGATGTTGGCGATGTCGTAGCCGTACGAGCCTTCGGGGATCTCGACCTCGACCTGCTCGTCGGTGCCCGACCCCGCGAAGTCGGCCGGGGCGCCGAACTGCTTCTTCCAGTACGTGTAGCCGACGTACGACACTCCCCCGAGGCCGCCGACCAGGACGAGCGAGACGACCAGGCAGGCACAGCCGTTGCGGCTTTTCTTCTTCTTGCCCTTGCCGCCCCTGCGCTCACTGCCGCCTCGGTCCCGGCGCGAGGAGCGTGAGGAGTCGTCGTCCGGGTCATCGTCGTCGTCGCGGGGCTCGCGGGCGGCCGGTTCGTCGGCGCCGGTGAAGAAAGGATGCGTCTCTTCCTGCGGCTGGTCCGGGTCCCAGTCCGTCGACGGCTTCTGCTGCTGCTCGGGCGCCTCGCGGCGGCCCGGCGGCTGCGGCGGCGGGTAGGCCTCGGGCGTGCCGTAGTAGTCGTGCGATTCGCCGTAGCCGGGCTGCTGCTGGGCGTACGGGTCCTGGGGCTCGGCCCCGTACGGTACGGCGGCCCGCTGCCCGGAGTCCCAACCGCCGTCGTACTGCGGCTGGGCCGGGGGCTGCTGACCGTACGGGTCCTGCTGCTGCGCGCCGTACTGCTGCTGGTGCTGGTGCGGCTGCTCGTACTGCTGCTGCGCGTCGTACTGCTGGTGCTGGTCGTACGACTGCTGCTGCGGGTACTGCTGGTGATGGTGCTGCTGGGCGTACGGGTCCTGCGGATAGGACTGCTGCTGGTCGCCGTACTGGCCCTGGCCGTGGTCGGCCTGGCGGCCTCCCCATCCCTGGTCCCCGTACAAGGGGTCCTCGGGATGCCACGGTTCGGAGCCGGGGCCCCGGCCATACTCAGTCATCGATCCCCTAGAGCCGCGAGACGACGTTCCGCCTCTTCGCTTCGCTGTGCGGTGTTTGTTCGAACCACCGACGCATCGCGCGGAACGTTACCGTATCGCGATCAGACAACCACTTCGACGCCCTCGCCCGGGGGATTGCCAGACGCCCGTTCGGACTCCAGAGCGTTCTGAAGGATCACCACAGCGGCAGCCTGGTCGATGACAGACCGGCCCTTCTTGGACTTCACGCCCGAGGCGCGCATGCCCTGAGCGGCCGTCACTGTGGTCATCCTCTCGTCCACCAGGCGCACCGGAACGGGTGCGATCGAACGGGCGAACGCCTGGGCGAAGTCGCGGACCTTGGCTGCCGCCGGGCCCTCGCCGCCGCCGAGGGAGCGCGGCAACCCGCAGATGACCTCGATCGGCTCGTACTCCTCGACGAGTCGGCGGAGCCGCCGGTGGGCGGCCGGGACATCGCGTCCCGGCACGGTCTCCACCGGCGTGGCCAGGATCCCGTCGGGGTCGCACGAGGCGACCCCGATCCGGGCGTCCCCGACGTCGACCGCGAGCCGTCGGCCCCGGCGCATCCGCGTCATGCCGCTCGTCACGCCGTCTCGGTGACGAGGCGTTCGACAGCGGCGACGGCGTCGCCGATGGCGGCCGGGTTGGTGCCGCCGCCCTGGGCGACGTCCGGCTTGCCGCCGCCACCGCCGCCGAGCGTCTTGGCGGCCGTACGCACCAGGTCACCGGCCTTGAGACCGCGCTCGCGGGCGGCCTCGTTGGTGGCGATGACCGTGAGCGGGCGGCCGTTGGCCGTGGTGAACAGGGCCACGACGGCCGGGCGGCCGCCCTGGATCCGGCCGCGCACGTCCAGGACCAGCTTGCGCAGGTCGTCGGCGGAGGTGCCGTCGGGGACCTGGCCGGTGACCAGGGCGACGCCCCGGACGTCCTTGGCGGACTCGACGAGTCCGGCGGCGGCCGCCAGGACCTTCTCCGCGCGGAACTTCTCGATCTCCTTCTCGGCGTCCTTCAACTTGCCGAGCATGCCCGCGATCTTCTCCGGGAGCTCCTCGGGACGGCCCTTGACCAGCTCCTGGAGCTGGGCGACGACCGTGTGCTCCCGGGCGAGGAAGTTGTACGCGTCCACGCCGACGAGGGCCTCGATACGGCGCACGCCGGAGCCGATGGAGGACTCGCCGAGCAGCTTGACCAGGCCGAGCTGGGCGGTGTTGTGGACGTGGGTACCGCCGCACAGCTCCTTGGAGAAGTCGCCGATGGTGACGACCCGGACCCGCTCGCCGTACTTCTCGCCGAACTCGGCGATGGCGCCCTGCTTCTTGGCCTCGTCGATCGACATGACCTCGGCCTGGACGTCGAGTTCGCGCGAGAGGACCTCGTTGATCTTCTGCTCGACGTCGGTGAGGACCGCGCCGGGAACGGCGGCGGGCGAACCGAAGTCGAAGCGGAAGCGGCCCGGGGAGTTCTCCGAGCCGGCCTGGGCGGCCGTCGGGCCGAGCGCGTCGCGCAGCGCCTGGTGGGTGAGGTGGGTGGCGCTGTGGGCGCGGGCGATGGCCCGGCGGCGGGCGGAGTCGATGGAGGCGAAGACCGGAGCCCCGACCGTCACCTCGCCCACCTGGACGACGCCCTTGTGGACGTGGACGCCGGGGACCGGCTTCTGTACGTCGCGGATCTCGATCACGGCGCCGGTGTCGAGCCGGATCCGGCCGGTGTCGGCGAGCTGACCGCCGCCCTCGGCGTAGAAGGGGGTGCGGTCGAGGACGACCTCGACCTCGTCGCCCTCGGTGGCGGCGGGCGAGGGCACGCCGTCGACCAGCAGGCCGACGATGGTGGACTCGCCGGCCACGCTGGTGTAGCCGGTGAACTCGGTGGCGCCGGAGGTGTCGGCGACCTCGCGGTAGGCGGACAGGTCGGCGTGACCGGTCTTCTTGGCGCGGGCGTCGGCCTTGGCCTTGTCGCGCTGCTCCTGCATGAGGCGGCGGAAGCCGTCCTCGTCCACGGAGAGCCCCTGTTCGGCGGCCATCTCCAGGGTCAGGTCGATCGGGAAGCCCCAGGTGTCGTGGAGCAGGAACGCCTTGTCGCCGGCGAGGACCTGGCCGCCGGCGGCCTTGGTCTCGGTGACGGCGGTCTCCAGGATGTTGGTGCCGCCCTTGAGGGCCTTGAGGAAGGCGGCCTCCTCGGCGAGCGCGACCGTCTCGATGCGCTTGCGGTCGGTGATCAGCTCCGGGTACTGGAGCCCCATCGTGTCGATCACGACGTCGACCAGATCCTTGACGACCGAGCCGGTGGCGCCCATGAGGCGCATGTTGCGGATGGCGCGGCGCATGATGCGGCGCAGGACGTAGCCGCGGCCCTCGTTGCCGGGGGTGACGCCGTCGCCGATGAGCATCACCGACGTACGGATGTGGTCGGCGACGACGCGGAGCGAGACGTCCGTGCCCTTCTCGGCGCCGTAGCGGACGCCGGTCAGCTCGGTGGCCTTGTCCATGACGACGCGCAGGGTGTCGGTCTCGTACATGTTCTGTACGCCCTGAAGGATCATGGCGAGGCGTTCGAGGCCGAGACCGGTGTCGATGTTCTTCGAGGGCAGGTCCCCGAGGATCGGGAAGTCCTCCTTGCCGTCGCCGGCGCCGCGCTCGTACTGCATGAAGACCAGGTTCCAGATCTCCACGTAGCGCTCGTCGTTGACGGCGGGGCCGCCCTCGACGCCGAACTCGGGGCCGCGGTCGTAGTTGATCTCGGAGCACGGGCCGCAGGGTCCGGGCACGCCCATGGACCAGAAGTTGTCCTTCTTGCCCAGGCGCTGGATGCGCTCGGCGGGGACGCCGATCTTGTCGCGCCAGATGGCCTCGGCCTCGTCGTCGTCGAGGTAGACCGTGATCCAGAGCTTCTCGGGGTCGAGACCGTAACCGCCGTCCTCGACGGAGTTGGTCAGCGCCTCCCAGGCGAGCTGGATGGCGCCTTCCTTGAAGTAGTCCCCGAAGGAGAAGTTGCCGCACATCTGGAAGAAGGTGCCGTGGCGGGTGGTCTTGCCGACCTCCTCGATGTCCGGCGTACGCACGCACTTCTGCACGCTGGTGACGCGGGGGGCGGGCGGCTTGACCTCGCCGAGGAAGTACGGCTTGAAGGGGACCATGCCCGCGGGTACCAGCAGCAGAGTCGGGTCGTCCGCGATGAGCGACGCCGAAGGCACGGCGGTGTGACCGCGCTCCTCGAAGAAGCTCAGCCAGCGGCGGCGGATTTCAGCCGACTCCATCAGTGGTCCTCTTTCCGGTTGTTCGAGTTGTAGGGGAGCTTGCGGTACGTGTACGGGTGCGCGGCGGGCTCGGCCGCCTCGACGGCGTAGTGCCGCTGCACGGGGAGGTCGGGGTCGACCGGTGCCTCCAGGCCCAGGGCGCCGCCCAGTTCGGCTTCGCGCCGGACCATGCCCTCACGGACGTCGAGTGCGAAGTCCTTGAGCTTGTGGCCGGTCTCGATCGCCTTGTCCGCGGCCTGCGCCGCGAGGCTCTCGGGCGTCAGCTGCTTGAGCTTGCGGTTGACCTTGGTGGTGGCCCAGACACCGGCGGCTGCGCCGGCGGTGAACCAGAACGTGCGGCGGAACATCGCTGGATCAGTCCTTCTGTCCGCGGGTGTTTCGGCGTTCGCGCTTGCGTCCGCGCGCCGAAGGTACGGTCCGGCCGACGATCACCGTGCGGCGGGAGGAGCGGCTCCGCGCCGGTTCCGGCTCGGGCTCGGGGGCGGTGCGGCGGCCAAGGGCCTGCCGGACGCCGTAGCCGAACGCGGCGACCTTGACGAGCGGTCCGCCGAAGGTGGAGGCGACGGTGGTGGAGAGCGCGGAGGCGTTGGAGGTGACCTCCTGGACGTCGCTCGCGATGGCGTCGACCTTGTCCAGCTGGGTCTGGGCGGAACGCACCGTCGCCGAGGCGTCGGCCAGCAGCGGAACGGCCTGTTCCGTCACGTCAGCCACCAGCTTGGTGGTCGCCCTGAGTGTCTGGGCCAGCCTCACCAGCACAACGGCGAGGAACGAGACCAGGATCGCCCAGAAGACGGCCACGAGGATCCCGGCCACCTCTCCACCGGACACTGTGCACCGCTCTCTGCTCGTCGCTTGTAGCTTCTGCCTGTCGCCCGGCCCCGGCGGGGGCCTGCCTCGTCGGTGCGGCGGGCTCCTGCCCGTGCGCCCGATCGTCGTCCCACGAGCCTATCGCGCCGCACATCTCCTCCCGTACCGCATTCCCGGCGGGCCCCGCGGCATTCTCCGGCCTCGGGGACGGGGCCCGGCGGCAAGCTCGTACGGAGAGCATGCGGGCCAGCACCCTGCGTGTTTCATGCGACGCCTGCAGCACCCCTTCACCGGCCCGGATGATCCGGACTCCTCGCGTTCCACCCCGGCCGGGAACGTCCCGGCGGAGTTGGACCGGTTCGTGGGCCGCGAGACCGAACTGGCGGCGCTGGGCGGGCTGCTGGAGGAGTCCAGACTCGTCACCGTCGTCGGAGTGGCGGGCGCGGGCAAGACCCGGTGTGCCGGCAGGGTCGCCGCACTGACGGAGAAACGGTACTGCGACGGGGTCTGGCTCGCCGAGCTGTCCCCGGTCCGCGAGGCCAGCCTGCTGGAGCACGCCGTGGTCGAGGCGCTCGGGCTGACCGACCACACGGGCGGACCGCCGCGCACCGTGCTCGTCGAGAACCTCCGCGAGCTCCGGTGCTGCTGGTGCTGGACGGTTTCGAGCACCTCGTCGACGCCTGCGCCGACCTGGTACGGGAACTGCTGCGCCGGGCGCCGGGGCTCCGGGTACTCGCGGCCGGGCGCCGCCCTCTTCTGGTGCACGGTGAAGTGACGTTCACCCTCGCCCCCCATGTGCGACGAGGACGCGGTGGAGCTCTTCTCGGAGCGGGCCCGCTCGGTACGGCCGGACCGGGAGCCGACCGCCGCGGACCGGGCGGCCGCGCTGGAGCTCTGCCACCGCCTCGACGGGATTCCGCTGGCGCTGGAACTGGCGGCGGGGCGGCTGCGCGCCCTCTCGGTCGCTCAGGTGCTGCTGCGCCTGGACGACCGGTTCCGGCTGGCGACCGGCGGCAGTCGCGGCGTTCCGCCCCGCCACCGGGCGCTAAGCGCGCGGCGGATGCTCGGGGAGCGCCTGTCGATCGGCCGGACCTTCGACGACCTGCTGGCCACCGCGCTCTCGCTGGAGCTGCAGGTGCGGCAGGAGCTGGGGGACGCGGCGTACGAGGCGGGGCTGCGGGCCGGGAAGCGGCTGGATCTCGCCACCGCGATCGAGCGGGCGCTGGGTGGGGCGGTGCCCGGGAGCGCCGCGAAACGCCCGGGGCGGAGGGTGGTCCCGCTGCCGGGGGAACGCGAAGGCCCGCCGCCTCCCGGATGACAGGGAGGGGCGGGCCGGAGCGCTGGTGAGAGCGGCTACGCCTGGATCAGCGGGCGTAGTACTCGACGACGAGCTGCTCGTCGCAGATCACCGGGATCTCCTTGCGGTTCGGGTCCCGGTCCAGGCGGAAGGCCAGGGCCTTCAGGTTCACCTGGAGGTAGCGCGGGGTCTCACCGTCGGTGTCGTAGCCACCCTCGCGGGCCACCTGGAAGGGGACCTTGGTGCGGCTGCGCTCGCGGACCTGGACGACGTCGTCGGGGCGCACGCGGAAGGACGGCTTGTCGACCTTGCCACCGTTGACCTCGATGTGGCCGTGGACGACCATCTGACGGGCCTGGTAGATGGTGCGGGCGATGCCCGAACGCAGGACCAGGGCGTCGAGACGGCGCTCGAGCTCGACGACCAGCGCCTCGCCCGTCTTGCCTTCGGCCTTCTTGGCACGGTCGTAGGCGCGCGCCATCTGGCGCTCGCTGATGTCGTACTGCGCACGCAGGCGCTGCTTCTCCAGCAGACGGACCTTGTAGTCCGAGTTCTGCTTGCGGCCACGGCCGTGCTCGCCCGGCGGGTACGGACGAGCTTCGAAGTACTTGACAGCCTTGGGCGTCAGAGCGATGCCGAGGGCACGCGACTTCTTGACCTTGGGACGCGACTGGTTAGGCACGTTCTCCAGACCTCCGTTGTAGGTTAGGTTAGGCTTACCTTACTCAAGGAGATCGCATGTCTCGCCCTGGGAACACCACTCACGTCACGGACAGCACAGACAGCGGCAGCACACCTGAAGGTGCTGCTACGACGGAAGGCCGATCTGATCGTGGTCAGCCGCGTCCCAGCGGGCTTGAAAACACTCGGATGCCGTCAGCAGCCGAGCGCACACGAACTCTCGTACAGAGTACCTGTTCCGCGCTGCTCGTCGTACCGGGGCTCGATCTGGCCCGCGTCGAACCTCTGGTCCCGGACAGCAGGAGCGTGGGTCCGGAGGGTGACCTGTTCCTCGAATTCCCCGCGGATTCCCCGGCTGTGCGGGCCGCGACACACGCGCAGGGCGACGAGCTGCCGGCCGTGCTGGAGATCACGGACGTCGCCCCGGTCTCCGTGCCCCACCGCATCCGCGGCCGCGCATGGGTCTCCGGCTGGCTCACCCCCGTACCCGGCCTCGCGGAACCGGGCCGCATGATGCTGCGCCTCGAATTCGGAGAGGCGTACGTGGACGACCTCTGGGGCGCCGAGGACATCGAGGCGGAGGACTTCCGGGACGCCGCCCCCGATCCGCTGGCCGGTCACGAGGTGGAACTGCTCCAGCACCTGCACTCGGCCCACGACGACCGGATGCGCACCCTGTGCGGGCTGCTGGGCGAGCGCACGGCGCGGGCCTGCTCCTCCCGCCGGCCCACCGCCGTGCCCGTGGCGCTGGACCGCTTCGGGCTGCGGGTGCGCTTCGTGGAGGACAAGAGGTCGTGCTTCGACGCCCGCTTCGAGTTTCCGGAGCCGGTACGGGACGTCACCGAGCTGCGCCGGGCGATGCACACCCTCTTCGAGGCGGCCGCGTCCTGATCCCTGACCCGCCACCGGGCGGGTCAGGACGGGTCAGCGCCTCCATGAGTACGGCCCAGGCGCTCGCGGACCCGCTCGACCACGTCCGCGTACCGCGCCTCGGCGCCGTGCCGGGTGGGGGTGTAGTACTGCCGGTCGCGGACCGCGTCCGGGGCGTACTGCTGGGCGGCGATGCCGCCCTGGACGTCGTGCGGATAGACATAGCCCTGGGCGTGGCCGAGCTTGGCGGCGCCCTTGTAGTGGCCGTCGCGCAGGTGGGCCGGGACGGGTCCCGCGAGCCCCTTGCGCACATCCTCCTGCGCGGCGGAGATCGCGAGGGTCGCCGCGTTGGACTTGGGCGCGAGCGCGAGGGCGATCGTGGCGTGGCTGAGGGTCAGCGCCGCCTCCGGGAAGCCGATCATCGCGACGGCCTGGGCGGCCGCCACCGCCGTCGACAGGGCGGTGTGGTCGGCGAGGCCGATGTCCTCGCTGGCGGAGATCATCAGCCGCCGAGCGATGAACCGGGGGTCCTCCCCCGCCTCGATCATCCGGGCCAGGTAGTGCAGGGCGGCGTCCACGTCGGAGCCGCGGATGGACTTGATGAGCGCGCTGGCCACGTCGTAATGCTGGTCGCCGTCGCGGTCGTACTTCACGGCGGCCCGGTCGACGGTCGCCTCGACCGTCTCCAGCGTGATCTCCGCCTCGTGCGTGGCGAGCGCCGCACCGGCCGCCGCCTCCAGGGCCGTGAGCGCCCGGCGCGCGTCGCCGCCCGCGATGCGCAGGAGATGCGCCTCCGCGTCCTCGGGCAGGGTGACGGCTCCGCCGAGCCCGCGCTCGTCGGTCAGCGCCCGGCGCAGCAGATCGCGCAGGTCGTCGTCGGTGAGCGGCTCCAGGGTGAGCAGCAGGGAGCGCGAGAGCAGCGGGGAGATGATCGAGAAGTACGGATTCTCCGTGGTGGCGGCGATCAGGGTCACCCAGCGGTTCTCCACGGCGGGGAGCAGGGAGTCCTGCTGGGCCTTGGAGAAGCGGTGGATCTCGTCGAGGAAGAGGACGGTCTCCTTGCCGAAGCCACCGGTGGCGCGGCGCGCGCTCTCGATGACGGCCCGGACCTCCTTGACGCCCGCGGTGATCGCGGAGAGCTCCACGAACCGCTTGTTGGTGGCCTTGCTGACCACGTACGCCAGGGTCGTCTTCCCGGTGCCGGGCGGGCCCCACAGGATCACCGACGACGCACCGGCCGGGCCGCCGCTCCCCTCGACTAGCCGGCGCAGCGGCGAGCCCGGCTTCAGCAGATGCTGCTGGCCGACGACCTCGTCGAGGATGCGCGGACGCATCCGGACAGCGAGGGGGCTGCTGGACGGGTCCTTCTCCTGGCGGTCTTCGGCGGCTGCGGTAAAGAGGTCGGGCTCCACGCCATGAAGCCTATGCGACCCCACTGACAGTGCCCCGATCGGCGGGTGCCGTTCAGCTGGTCCAGAAGTCCCACCAGCGCGTCAGGATCAGCATCCCGATGATCCCGATCCACAGCACCGGCGGCACCCAGGGGAACTCGGTCAGCCCGCTGCGCAGCCACGCGGGCGCGGGAAGGATGCGGTGCTTGATGTTGTGCGTGGTCACGTAGCAGAACATGATGATCGTCGCGACCCAGGCCAGGCAGCACCACAGGCAGAGCGAGTTGATGTTGTACAGCGACTGGTACTGGAGCCAGGTGCAGAAGCCGACGCCGAACAGGGTGCCCGCGTTGAGGCCGAGCCAGAACCAGCTGCGGTAGCGGGCGCCGGCCAGCAGGCCCACCCCGATGGCGATGACCATGCCGTACGTGACCAGGCCGAGCATCGGGTTGGGGAACCCGAACGCCGAGGCCTGCTCGCTCTTCATGATGTTGCCGCACGCGACGACCGGGTTGAGGCTGCAGCCCGGCGTGAAGGAGGGGTCCTCCAGCAGCTTGAACTTGTCGATGGTGATGACCCAGGAGGCCAGCAGACCGGCCGCGCCGGTGATCACCAGGAGCAGGGCGAGCCCCCGTCCGGCCCCGAAGGTGCGCTTGCCGCCGTCCTCGTCCTGGTCGGACGGGGAGAGGTGGTCTACCGCTGCAGTCGTCATATCGCCGTTCCATCACTGAGTGGTCAGCCGGGCACGGTCATTGTGCCGCACCTCCGGACGGGTCAGCCGTTCGGTGGACATAAAGGTGTACGGCCGGCGTCCGGTAAATCGCGGCCACCACAGGATGCTCGGGCCCATGACCGAACACACGGTGGTTGTACATGAGGATGAATCGGCACCCGCCGGGTTGACGGCAGGGGAATCGGCCACCCGCGAGGCCCCCCGCCCTTCCCGCACCGGTCCGGGCGTCGGAGGAGGGCCGTTGTGTCCGCCGGCGCGTTCGCACGATGAGCCCTCGGCGCCTGAGGAGCGCGGGACCCCGATGCATGGGCCCGACCGCTGCGCCCCTGGGACGGGTACTTCGGCGCGGTCTGGGCGGAGGCGGGCGCCGTGCAGAGCACTCCCGGCTCGGGCACGACGGTGACCGTACGCCGGGTCCGCGGGCCGAGGCGCTCCGTGCTGACCTGCTGCCGGACATCGTGCTGATGGACCTGCGGATGCCGGGCGGCGGAGGCGTGCAGTCTATCCGCCGGATCCGGGCGGCGGGGCTGCCGTGCCGGGTGGTCGTGCTGACGACGTACGAGGGCGACAGCGACAACCCGCGGGACCTGAAGGCGGGGCGTCCGGCTATCTGCTCAAGGACCTGGGGCGGGCGGAGCTGGCGGAGGCCGTGCGGGCGGCGGCTGTTCATCGAAAAGTCGACGGTGAAGACCCGTCTGCTGCGGGCCTTTGCTGCGGGCCTTCGGGAAACTGGGCGTGAACGACCGGACGACGGAGGTGACAGGGGCGATGCGGCAGGGGCTGCTGTGAACGGCCGGACGCGGGCGGGGAGGCGTGAAAGCCCTCCCGCCCGCGCTCCGTTCCGCCGTGTCTCAGCCCAGCCGTTTCGTCAGCTCCGCCACGACCTCGGCGAGCGGCACCGCGCTCTGCTCGCCGGACTCCATGTCCTTCAGCTGAACGGCTCCCTCGGCCAGATCGCGCTCGCCGGCCACCAGGGTGTAGCGCGCGCCCGAGCGGTTGGCGCTCTTCATCGCGCCCTTCAGACCGCGGCCGCCGAAGGCGAAGTCGGCGGCGATGCCCGCACGGCGCAGCTCGGTGACGAC
Source organism: Streptomyces sp. CB00316 (assembly GCF_001905595.1). GTDB lineage: Bacteria > Actinomycetota > Actinomycetes > Streptomycetales > Streptomycetaceae > Streptomyces. The sequence goes on from NZ_LIXI01000011.1 coordinate 28,744, forward strand.
GGCGAACAGAGCCCGGCGGGCCTCCTCGCCGAGCGGGACCGCGTAGACGCTGGTGGTGACGGGCAGGTCGAGCTCGACGCCCTCGGCCTCCAGCGCGAGGACCGTGCGGTCCACGCCGAGGGCCCAGCCGACCGACGGCAGCGCGGGGCCGCCGATCATCTCGGAGAGGCCGTCGTAGCGGCCGCCGCCGCCCACCGCGGACTGGGAGCCCAGGCCGTCGTGGACGAACTCGAAGGTGGTGCGGGTGTAGTAGTCGAGGCCGCGGACGAGCTTCTCGTCGTCCTCGTACACGACTCCGGCCGCCGTCAGCAGCGCGCGGACCTCCTCGTGGTACGCCTTGCAGGCGTCGCAGAGGTGGTCGCGGAGCTTGGGCGCGTCGGTGAGCTGCTTCTGTACGTCGGCCCGCTTGTCGTCCAGGACGCGCAGCGGGTTGATCTCGATGCGGCGGCGGGTCTCCTCGTCGAGGTCGAGGTCGCGCAGGAAGGTCTGGAGCGCTTCCCGGTAGACGGGGCGGCACTCCTTGTCGCCGAGCGAGTTCAGCAGGATGCGGAACTGGCGCAGGCCCAGCGAGCGGTACGCCTGGTCGGCCAGGATGATCAGCTCGGCGTCCAGGACCGGGTCCTCGGTGCCGATGGCCTCGGCGCCGACCTGCGAGAAGTGGCGGTAGCGGCCCTTCTGCGGGCGCTCGTAGCGGTAGTACGAGCCGGAGTACCAGAGCTTGACGGGGAGGTTGCCCGCCTTGTGCAGGTTGGCCTGCAGAGCCGCGCGCAGGACGGACGCGGTGCCCTCGGGGCGCAGCGCCAGCTGGGAGCCGCCCTTGGTGGTGAGGGTGTACATCTCCTTGGTGACGATGTCGGTGGACTCACCGACACCGCGCGCGAAGAGCTCGACGTCCTCGAATCCGGGTGTCTCGATGTAGCCGTAGCCGGAGTCGCGCAGGGGCGCGGAGATGGCCTCGCGCACCGCCAGGAACTTCGCGGAGTCCGGCGGGGTCAGGTCGTACGTGCCCTTGGGGGCCTGGAAGGTGCTCACGGATACGTCTCTCGTCTACATTCCGCGGCGCGGCGCCGCGTCCAGACCGTTCAGGAACGGGTTGGAGGCGCGCTCGCGGCCGATGGTCGTCTGGGGGCCGTGGCCGGACAGCACCACGGTCGAGTCGTCGAGGGGCAGGCACACTCGGGCCAGCGACTCGAGCAGCTCGGCGTGGTCGCCGCCGGGCAGGTCGGTACGTCCGACGGAGCCGGCGAAGAGCAGGTCGCCCGAGAAGAGGACCGGCGGAATGTCCGCGGCCTCGGGCATCCCGAACGTCACCGACCCCTTGGTATGGCCGGGCGCGTGCGAGACGCCGAACTCCAGCCCGGCCAGGGTCAGCTTCGAGCCGTCGGCCAGCTCCTTGACGTCGTCCGGCTCCCCCACGGTCAGCTCGCCCATGAGCGGCATCCCGATGGAGCGGCCGAGCGCCTTCTCCGGGTCGCTCATCATGTAGCGGTCCTCGGGGTGGATCCAGGCGGGGACGTCATGGGCGCCGCAGACGGGGACGACCGAGGCGACATGGTCGATGTGGCCGTGGGTGAGCACGACGGCGACGGGCTTGAGCCGATGCTTCTTCAGCGCTTCCTCGACGCCCTGGGCGGCCTGGTGGCCCGGGTCGATGATCACGCACTCCTCACCGGCGGCGGGGGCGACCAGGTAGCAATTGGTCCCCCAGGCCCCGGCGGGGAACCCGGCAATGAGCACGATCGTCCTTAATGTTCGTCCGGAGGATGCGGCAGCGGTGAAGGATGCAGCAGATCAGAGCCTACCGGCGCTCCTCATGACACAGGTAACCCATATACGGTACGGGCAGCCCAGCCCCGATCTCACGACGTCACAAGGAGCCCAACCGGTGTCCAGCAGCGAACAGCGGCGGCGGCAGCTCGCCCGGGAGAAGTTCGAGCGCCAGCAGAAGCGCCGGGAGGAAGCCCGTCGCAGGACGAGGCGCATCACCGCGATCGTCGCGGCCTCGGTGGCCGTGGTCGCCGTCGTGGGTGTGAGCGCGTTCGTCGTGGCGGGCAAGGACGACGGCAAGAGCGACAAGAAGGCCGACGCGGCGGCGAGCCCAAGCCCGGAGCCGACGCCCTCGGAGAGCGAGAGCAAGGCTCCCCAGCCGCCGATGACGATCGACAAGAAGGCGACGTACACGATGTCGCTGGGGACGAGTCAGGGCGACATAGCGTTCGCCATGGACGCGGCGAAGACCCCGCACACCGCGAACTCCTTCAAGGCGCTCGCCGACAAGGGCTACTTCGACGGGACGAAGTGCCACCGCCTCACCACGCAGGGCATCTTCGTCCTCCAGTGCGGCGACCCGAAGGGTGACGGCACCGGCGGTCCCGGCTACAACATCCCGGACGAGAACCTCACGGCGCTCGGCAAGGCAGGGGACGACGGCACGGTGACGTTCCCCGCGGGCACGGTGGCGATGGCCAACACCGGCCAGCCGGGCACCGGCGGCAGCCAGTTCTTCCTGGTCTACAAGGACACCAAGCTGCCCCCCACGTACACCCCGTTCGGCAAGCTCGACAAGGCCTCGCTGAAGAACGTGGAGGAGGTCGGAGCCGCGGGTGTCGAGGGCGGCGCGGGCGACGGTGCGCCGAAGAAGGCCGTGGAGATCGAGAAGGCGACCGTGAAGAAGAGCTGATCCGGCCGCACGCCCCCTCACCCCGGGCCGCGGGCGGGAGCGGATAATTTCAGCCGCGCTGAGTGCGGACAGCCGGGCGGCCGGTCGCCTAGATTGGCGTTGTGCAGGGCGGGCGAGGCCCGCCCGAGGAAACTGTGGACGATGCCCGGGGGGCGAACCCCCTCGCAGGCATCAGGTGGAGGAGGCGCTGTGAGCAGCGACCCGTGGGGCCGCGTCGACGAGACGGGCACCGTGTACGTGCGTACAGCCGACGGCGAGCAGGTCGTCGGATCGTGGCAGGCCGGTTCCCCTGAGGAGGCCCTGGCCTATTTCGAGCGCAAGTACGACGGCATTGTGGTCGAGATCGGCCTCCTCGAACGGCGGGTGAAGACCACCGATCTGTCGGCGAAGGACGCGACGACCGCCATCGACCAACTGCGCCGGCAGGTGGACGAGCACCACGCGGTGGGCGACCTGGACGCACTGCGCAAGCGGTTGGACGCGCTCGTGGCGACGGTCGAGGCGCGGCGCGAGGAGCGCAAGCTCCTCAAGGCCAAGCAGACCGACGAGGCCAAGCACGCCAAGGAGGCGCTGGTCGCCGAGGCGGAGGAGCTGGCGCAGAGCGAGCAGTGGCGGTCGGCCGGTGAGCGGCTGCGGGCGCTGGTGGACACCTGGAAGGGTCTCCCCCGCCTGGACCGTAAGTCGGACGACGAGCTGTGGCACCGCTTCTCGCACGCCCGCTCGGCGTTCTCCAAGCGGCGCAAGGCCCACTTCGCCGCGCTGGACGCCCAGCGCGAGGACGCCCGTAAGGCCAAGGAGAAGCTGGTCACCGAGGCCGAGGCGCTGTCCGGCTCCACGGACTGGGCGACCACGGCCGCGCGCTACCGGGACCTGATGACCGAGTGGAAGGCGGCGGGGCGCGCCCAGCGCGAGGCCGAGGACGACCTCTGGAACCGCTTCCGCGGCGCCCAGGACGTCTTCTTCGCCGCCCGCAGTGAGGTCTTCGCGGAGCGGGACGCCGAGCAGGGCGAGAACCTCAAGCTCAAGGAGGAGCTCGCCGCAGAGGCCGAGAAGCTGGTGCCGGTGAAGGAGCTGAAGGCGGCCCGGGCCGCTTTCCGGGGGATCAACGAGCGCTGGGAGGCCATCGGCCACGTACCGCGTGACGCCCGGCCCAAGGTCGAGGGCCGGATGCAGGCGGTGGAGCGGGCACTCCAGGAGTCCGAGGAGTCCGAGTGGCGCCGGACGAACCCGGAGGCGCGGGCCCGCGCCGAGGGTCTGACCGGTCAGCTCCAGACGGCCGTGGACAAGCTGCGGGGCCAGATCGACACCGCGCGCGCCTCGGGGAACAACGCCCGCGCGGACAAGCTGGCCAAGGAGCTGGAGGGCCGGCAGGCGCTGCTGGACCAGGCTCTGAAGGGCCTGGAGGAGTTCGGCGGCTGACGCCGTCTGCAAAAGGAGGGGCCCCGGTACGCGATGCGTACCGGGGCCCCTCCCCCGTATGTGCTGTTACGGCCTGCGGGCCGAGGTTACCCGGTAGACGTCGTAGACGCCCTCCACGCCGCGTACGGCCTTCAGGACGTGGCCCAGGTGCTTCGGGTCGCCCATCTCGAAGGTGAAGCGCGAGGTGGCCACCCGGTCGCGGGAGGTCTGGACCGCCGCCGAGAGGATGTTCACGTGCTGGTCGGAGAGGATCCGGGTGACGTCGGACAGCAGTCGGGAACGGTCCAGCGCCTCGACCTGGATGGCGACCAGGAAGACCGAGGACTGGGTGGGGGCCCACTCGACCTCGAGGATCCGCTCGGGCTGCTGCGAGAGCGACTCCACGTTGACGCAGTCGGCGCGGTGCACCGAGACGCCGCTGCCCCGGGTGACGAAGCCGATGATCGGGTCGCCGGGGACGGGCGTACAGCAGCGGGCGAGCTTGACCCAGACGTCCTCGACGCCCTTGACGACGACGCCGGGGTCGGCGTTGGCGCGGCGTTTGCTGCGGCCGTGCGAGGGCGGGGTCGACTCGGCGAGGTCCTCGTTGGCCTCGTCGTGGCCGCCGAGGGCCTGCACCAGCTTCTGCACGACGCCGGCCGCCGCGACATGGCCCTCGCCGATCGCCGCGTACAGCGAGGAGATGTCGGGATAGCGCATCTCGTGGGCGAGGGTGACCAGGGAGTCGCCGGTCAGGATGCGCTGGATCGGCAGGTTCTGCTTGCGCATGGCCCGCGCGATGGCGTCCTTGCCCTGCTCGATGGCCTCGTCGCGGCGCTCCTTGGAGAACCAGGCCCGGATCTTGTTGCGGGCGCGCGGCGACTTGACGAAGCCGAGCCAGTCCCGGGAGGGTCCGGCGCCGGCCGCCTTGGAGGTGAAGACCTCGACCAGGTCACCGTTGTCGAGGGTCGATTCGAGCGGGACGAGCCGCCCGTTGACGCGTGCTCCTATGGTCCGGTGGCCGACCTCGGTGTGGACGGCGTACGCGAAGTCGACGGGGGTCGCGCCGGCGGGCAGCGCTATCACGTCGCCCTTCGGCGTGAAGACGAAGACCTCGTTGCGCGAGAGGTCGAAGCGCAGGGACTCCAGGAACTCGCTGGGGTCCTCGGTCTCCTTCTGCCAGTCCAGGAGCTGGCGCAGCCACGCCATGTCGTTGACGGTGTCCTGGCCACGGCCGGTGTTCTTGGGGATGTCGGTGCGCACCTTGGAGGCGCCCGCGACGGCCTCCTGCTTGTACTTCCAGTGCGCGGCGATGCCGTACTCGGCGCGGCGGTGCATGTCGAACGTACGGATCTGGAGCTCGACGGGCTTGCCGCTGGGGCCGATCACCGTGGTGTGCAGCGACTGGTACATGTTGAACTTGGGCATCGCGATGTAGTCCTTGAACCGCCCGGGCACCGGGTTCCACCGGGCGTGGACGGTGCCGAGCGCCGCGTAGCAGTCGCGGACGGTGTCGACGAGGACGCGGATGCCGACCAGGTCGTAGATCTCGGCGAAGTCGCGGCCTCGCACGATCATCTTCTGGTAGACGCTGTAGTAGTGCTTGGGGCGGCCGGTGACGGTGGCCTTGATGCGGGCGGCGCGCAGGTCGGACTGGACCTCGTCGGTCACTATGGCGAGGTATTCGTCGCGCTTGGGGGCCCGCTCGGCGACGAGGCGGACGATCTCGTCGTACATCTTGGGGTAGAGGATCGCGAAGGCGAGGTCCTCCAGCTCCCACTTGATGGTGTTCATGCCCAGCCGGTGCGCCAGCGGGGCGTAGATCTCCAGCGTCTCGCGGGCCTTCTTCTCCTGCTTCTCCCGCTTGAGGTAGCGCATGGTGCGCATGTTGTGCAGCCGGTCGGCGAGCTTGATGACCAGGACCCGGGGGTCCTTGGCCATGGCGACGACCATCTTGCGTACGGTCTCGGCCTGCGCGGCCTCGCCGAACTTGACCTTGTCCAGCTTGGTGACGCCGTCGACGAGGAGGGCGACCTGGTCGCCGAACTCACGCTTGAGGGTGTCCAGGCCGTACTCGGTGTCCTCGACGGTGTCGTGCAGCAGCCCGGCCATCAGGGTGGCCGGATCCATGCCCAGCTCGGCGAGGATGGTGGTGACGGCGAGCGGGTGCGTGATGTATGGATCGCCGCTCTTGCGCTTCTGGCCGCGGTGCCAGCGCTCGGCCACCTGGTAGGCACGCTCGATCTGGCGGAGGGTGGCCGTCTCGATCTTGGGGTCGTTGCCCCGGACCGTGCGCAGGAGGGGTTCGAGAACCGGGTTGTACGGGCTGGAGCGCTGTACGCCCAGTCGGGCGAGGCGGGCCCGCACCCGGTTGGAGGAACCGCCGGAGCGGGGGGCGGATCCGGCCGGGACGACGGGCTTCACAGAAGGCGGGGGCGTGGGGGCCGGAGGCTTTTGCTGCGGTGTGGCGGCCGGTCCGGCGGGGGGCTGGGCCTTCGGCTCCGGGCGCCCGGGCGTGGCCGGTTTCGTCGGTCCGGCGGGCTTGGGGGAATCCTGGGGGCTCGTGGGGCGTGCCTCGGGCTCCGGGGGCGCGGGCTTCGGCGCGTTCGAGGGCGCGGCCTTCCCGGGCGTGGCGGGGGACGCCACGGGCTTGTCGGGCTGCGGGGCGGCGGCTGACTGGGCCTCGTCTGGCAAGAGCGCTCCTCGTGCGGATCCGGGGTACCCGGAGAGCCCATGGTATCGATCCCCCGGCGGGACCTCGCCCGGGGACGGTGAGAGCTTGGAGAACGAAGGGCGGGCACCCGGATGTTCCCGGGTGCCCGCCCTTCCCGCTCGGTGGTTCTCAGACCGTGATCAGCGCTTCCAGCGGAGCGCCGCGCAGCCCCGGCTCCAGCCGGGCCCGGCCCGCGAGGAAGCCGAGCTCCATGAGGACCGAGACGCCCGCGATCTGGGCGCCGGCCCGCCGGATGAGCTCCAGCGAGGCCTCGGCGGTGCCGCCGGTGGCCAGGACGTCGTCGATGACCATGATCCGGTCCTCGGCTTCGAGGTCCTCGGCGTGGATCTCGATCTCGGCGCTGCCGTACTCCAGCTCGTAGGCCTGGGCGAGCGTGGCTCCGGGCAGTTTCCCGGCCTTGCGGACCGGGACGAAGCCGATGCCCGCCCGGATCGCGACGGGCGCGGCCAGGATGAAGCCGCGCGCCTCCAGACCGACGATCTTCGTGGCGCCGTGCCGTACGCACAGCTCCGCGAGGGCGTCGGTGAGCGCCGTGAAGGCCACCGGGTCCGCCAGCAGCGGGGTGATGTCCTTGAACACCACACCCGGCTTCGGATAGTCCGCGACATCGCGGATCCGGCTGAGCAGCAGCTCCCTGGTGGATTCGGTGGTGCTGGTCATCAGCGCTTCCCCGGCATGCGGCCGTGGCCGCGGGGCTGCTGCCGCTGGCCCACCACGGCGCCCGCGGTCTCGGCGTCCTCGGTGGTCACCTCGTTCCGGTACGCGGGGCCGTCGTCCTCGGGGGACTCGCCCCGGGCGGCGGCGGCCGCGCGCTTGGCGAGGACCCGCTTCTTCAGCGCCTTCATCTGCGGCTCGCGTTCCTTGAGGTCGGCGACGAGCGGCGTGGCGATGAAGATCGAGGAGTACGCACCGGCGGCGAGGCCGACGAACAGCGACAGCGAGATGTCGTTCAGCATGCCGGCGCCGAGGACACCGCCACCGATGAACAGCAGGCCGGCCACCGGGAGCAGCGCCACCACGGTGGTGTTGATGGAGCGGACCAGTGTGCTGTTGATCGACCGGTTGGCGATCTCGCTGTACGTGAAGCGAGTCTGCTTGGTGATGTCCTTCTGGCCCTCCTTGAGGCTGTCGAAGACCACCACCGTGTCGTACAGGGAGTATCCGAGAATGGTCAGCAGACCGATCACCGTGCCCGGGGTGACCTCGAAGCCGACCAGCGCGTAGACACCGACCGTGATGGTGATGTCGTGGATCAGCGCGATCAGGGCGGCGACGGCCATCCGCCACTCGAAGGCGATCGCCAGATAGATCACCACCAGGACCATGAAGACCCCGAGACCCGTCCAGGCCTTGTTGGCGATCTGCTCACCCCAGCTGGGGCCGACCAGGTCCGCGTTGATCTGCTCGGCCGGGATACCGAGCTCTTCGGAGAGGGTCTCCTTGATCTCGTTGGCCTTGGCCGTGCCGACCTCGGTGATCTGGATGCGCAGACCGCCGTTGCCGAGTTCCTGGACGATGGCCAGGTGGCCGGAGGCGTCGGTCGCCACCTCCGTGGCCTCGGCGGTGGAGATCTTGGCCCGGGTGTCGGTCGTGAAGACCGCGCCGCCCTTGAACTCGATGCCCATGTTCAGGCCGCCGACCGCCACGCCGATGATGGCCGTGATGGTGATCAGTATCGAGACGCCGTACCAGATCTTGCGGTTGCGGATGAAGTCGTAACCGACCTCGCCTCGGTAGAGCCGGGCGCCGAGATTGCCGAGTCGCGACATCTCACGCCTCCTTCGGTTCGGTGGAAGCGCTGACACGGCGCGAGCGGCGCAGCGGCGGCTGGGCGCCGAGCCGCTTCGGGTCCAGACCGGACCAGGGACCGCCGTGGGAGAAGAACTTGGTCCGGCCCATCAGCGTCATCAGGGGCTTGGTGAAGAGGAACACCACGACGACGTCCAGCAGCGTGGTCAGGCCGAGCGTGAACGCGAAGCCCTGGACCTTGCCGACGGTGACGAGGAAGAGCACCGCGGCCGCCAGGAACGACACGAAGTCGGAGACCAGGATGGTGCGCCGGGCCCGAGGCCAGGCGCGCTCGATGGCGGGGCGCAGGGTGCGGCCTTCGCGGATCTCGTCTCTCACGCGTTCGAAGTACACGATGAAGGAGTCCGCGGTGATACCGATGGCGACGATAGCGCCACAGACCGCCGGGAGGTTCAGCGCGAAGCCGATGGCCGGGCCCAGCAGGGACATGATCGTATACGTCAGTACGCCGGAGACAAGCAGGCTGAGCAGGGCGATGAACGCCAGCCCGCGGTAGTAGGCGACCAGGTAGATCACGACCAGCGCCAGACCGATGGCGCCGGCGATCAGACCGCCCTTGAGCTGCTCGCTGCCGAGTGCGGCGGTCACGGTGGTGACGCTGACCTCCTCGAAGGTCAGCGGGAGCGCACCGTAGGACAGGATGTTGCCGAGGTCCGCGGCGGACTCCTGGTCGAAGCTGCCGGAGATCTGGGCGTTCTTGCTGAGTGCTGTCCGCACGGAGGGGGCGGAGACGACCTCGCCGTCCAGGACGATCGCGAACTGGTTCATCGGCGGCTGCTGCTGCGAGAGCCGGCTGGTGATCGTCTGGAACTTCTTGGCGCCGGCGGAGGTGAACTCCATCGACACGATCCACTCGCCGGTCTGCTGGTCGATGGCGCCCTCGGCGTCGTCGACGTCGCTGCCGGAGACCTCGGCGGGGCCGAGCACGTACTTCTCGTAGCTGCCGGGGACGTTCGAGCCACAGGCGACGATGGAGTCGGTGGGCAGGGCGTTCTTGCCCGCGTTCGTGCGCTGCTCGGGATCCGTGCAGTCGAGCTTGGCGAACTCCTCCTGGAGCTTGGCCGTCGCCGGGTCCGCCGAGGGCGAGGCCTCTGGTGTGCCGGACGGCTTGGGCTCGCCGGAGTCCGTGGGGGTCGGGGTGGGGGCCTTCTTCAGGCCCCCGGTGACCGCGCGGCCCTGAGTGGTGGCGCTCGCGGAGGGGGTGGCCTCCGAACCGGTGGCCTCCTCGCCCTTGTCGTCAGGCTTCGGGGACGACGCCTCGCCGCTCGGCGTCGCACTGCCCGACGGGGTCGGTGTCGCGGTGCCGGTGGGCGCCGGCTGCTCGGGGCCGCTCGCCGCCACCGTCAGAACGGGCCGGAAGTAGAGCTGGGCGGTGGTACCGACCTGCTCCTGGGCCTGCTTGGAGTTCGTCCCCTTGGGGATGTTGACGATGATGTTGCGATCGCCCTGGGTCTGGACCTCGGCCTCGGAGACACCCAGCCCGTTGACACGCCGCTCGATGATGCCGACCGCGGTGTCCATGTTGGTCGGGTTGATCGCGTTCGGCTTGCCGGGCTGGTTCTGTGCCTCCAGCGTGATCGACGTCCCGCCGGCGAGGTCGATGCCCAGCCGCGGCGTGGTGTGCCCGGACAGGAACATCCCGCCGGTGAGCGCGACCATGGCGATGAGGATCAAAGCCAGGGCACGCCCCGGCCTCCCCTGACCGCCGGACGGCCCTCGGCCCTTCTTGGGTGCTGCCACCTTCTCGTTTCTCCCTGTCCAACCGCCCCGCGCCGGGTACGCGCCCGAGCGGCCACGAAGTGTTGTGGGGACCCGCCCCCGCAGACGACCTGCACGGTCCCGGGGACGCCGCGCACCCATCGGCGCGCGGCGTCCCCGGGACCGTGAGAACTACTTGGCGTCGGCCTCGCCGTCGCCCTTGGCGTCCTTCACGTCCTTGGCGGCCGCGTCCCCGGTCCCGTCCTCGGCGTCCTTGTCGGCCGCCTCGTCCTTGCCCAGGTTGATCTTGGCGACGTCCGCCTTGTCCGCGTCGGGCTCACCGGTCAGCGAGGAGGCGTCGTCGGGAACGACCGTGCCGTCCGCGTCCAGTTCCTCGTCGTCGCCGTGCACGATGCGGTTGTACTCCGCGTCGTCCAGAACGGCACCGATCGAGTTCTTCGCGTAGATGGCGTGCACACCGGGGGCGACCTCGAGGAGCACCGTGTCGTCGTGGACTTCCTTGACGGTCGCGTACATGCCCCCGATCGTCCGGACGCCGGTACCCGGCTGCATGGCGTTGCGCATCTGCGCGGCCGCCGCCTGCTTCTTCTTGGCGGAGCGGGTCATCAGGAACATGGCCCCGATGAGCACGATGAAGGGGAGGAGAGTCAAGATATCCACGGGACGGGAATTCCTTCGCACGACCGCGTTGGAATGCGGCCTGTATATACGGGGGTGGGTACACCGACCTTTAAGGGCGGCATCGGCGGAGTCTAAGCGAGTCCGCATCGTTGGAACAACGCCCAGCATGGCACCGTGGTTCCTGTGCGCGCGAACCTGTGACGCGTCAAGCCCCGAACAGGCCCTGTTGTCCCTTTACGCCGTGCTGCGGCGGAACGAGCCCCAGGTGCGCCCAGGCAGCCGGGGTCGCCACCCGCCCGCGCGGGGTCCTGGCCAGCAGTCCTTCCCGTACGAGGAAGGGTTCCGCGACCTCCTCGACGGTCTCGCGCTCCTCTCCCACGGCGACCGCGAGGGTGGACAGGCCGACGGGCCCGCCGCCGAAGAGTTTCAGCAGGGCGCCGAGGACCGCACGGTCCAGCCGATCGAGTCCGCGCGCGTCAACCTCGTACACCTTCAGGGCCGCGGCGGCGATCTCCCGGTCGATGGTGCCCTCGGCCTTCACCTGGGCGTAGTCCCGGACGCGGCGCAGCAGGCGGTTGGCGATACGGGGGGTGCCCCGGGAGCGACCGGCGATCTCGGCAGCGCCCTCGACGTCGATCTCGACGTCCAGGAGGCGGGCGGAGCGGTGGATGACGCGCTCCAGCTCGGTGGGGGCGTAGAACTCCATGTGGCCGGTGAAGCCGAAGCGGTCGCGCAGCGGGGGCGGCAGGAGGCCGGCCCGGGTGGTGGCGCCGACCAGGGTGAACGGCGGCAGTTCGAGGGGGATGGCGGTGGCGCCGGGGCCCTTGCCGACGATGACGTCGACGCGGAAGTCCTCCATCGCCATGTAGAGCATCTCCTCGGCGGGCCGCGACATGCGGTGGATCTCGTCGAGGAAGAGGACCTCGCCCTCCTGGAGGGAGGAGAGGATCGCCGCGAGGTCGCCGGCGTGCTGGATGGCGGGGCCCGAGGTGATCCGGATCGGGGCGTTCATCTCTGCCGCGATGATCATCGAGAGCGTGGTCTTGCCCAGGCCGGGGGCGCCGGAGAGCAGTACGTGGTCGGCGGTGGCGCCACGGGCGCGGGCCGCTTTGAGGACCAGGTCGAGCTGTTCGCGGACCTTCTCCTGGCCGACGAACTCGTCCAGGTCCTTGGGGCGCAGGGCCGCCTCGACCGCGGTGTCCTCGCCGTCCGCGTCCGCGTCGACCAGCCGGTCGTCGAAGACGGGCCCGGTCGGCTCGTCGGTCTCGGGTCCGGTCTCGTCCCAGTTCATCAAGGGCCTCTTCGGTGGTTCGGTGCCGGTCAGCGTGCGCGGTTGAGAGTCTGCAGGGCGGCCCGCAGCAACTGCGGCACGGGGGGTGCGACGCCCTCGGCGACGGCCGCCTCGGCCTGCGGGGCCACAGCGCTGACGGCCTCGTCCGCCTCGCGGCTCGCGTAGCCGAGGCCGATGAGCGCGGCCTGGAGCTGGTCGCGCCATCCCGAGGTGACGGGAGCGCCGACGCCCTGCTGGCCGATGTGCGCGCCGACCGGTGCGCCGAGCCGGTCCTTGAGCTCCAGCAGCAGCTTCTGGGCGCCTTTCTTCCCGATGCCGGAGACGGCCGTGAGGGCCTTCTCGTCGCCGGTGGAGACGGCCAGGCGCAGGGCATCGGGGCTGTGGGTGGCGAGCATGGCCTGGGCCAGCCGGGGGCCGACGCCGCTGGCGGTCTGGAGCAGCTCGAAGACCTGGCGCTCGTCGTCGTCCGCGAAGCCGTACAGGGTGAGGGAGTCCTCACGGACGACGAGGGAGGTGGCGAGCCTGGCCTCCTGGCCGAGGCGCAGGCCGGCCAGGGTCTGCGGGGTGCACTGGAGGGCCATGCCGATGCCGCCGACCTCGATGACGGCCGTGGTCGGGGCGAGGGCGGCCACCGGGCCGGAGACGAAGGCGATCATGCGGTGCGGCCTTTCATCGTGCGGGACGTGCGGGGGGCGGCGGGCGTACGGGAGATGCCGGGCGTGGGCTGCGGACGGGACGCGCCCGGGGTGCGGTGGGCGGCGACCGCCTGCTGGAGGCGGTTCTGTGCGGGCGCGCGCCAGATGTGGCAGATCGCGAGTGCCAGGGCGTCGGCGGCGTCGGCGGGCTTGGGGGGCGCGTCCAGCCTGAGGAGCCGGGTCACCATTGCGCCGACCTGCGTCTTCTCCGCGCGGCCCGACCCGGTGACGGCGGCCTTGACCTCGCTGGGCGTGTGCAGGGCGACCGGGATTCCCCGCCGGGCGGCGCAGAGCATGGCCACCGCGCTGGCCTGGGCCGTGCCCATCACCGTACGGACGTTGTGCTGGGCGAAGACCCGCTCCACGGCCACGTGACCCGGGGAGTGCTCGTCCAGCCACTGCTCTATGCCCTGCTCGATGGCGACGAGCCGGTCGCCGAGCTCCGCGTCGGCGGAGGTACGCACGACACCGACGCCGATCATGGTCAGCGGACGGCCCGCGACCCCTTCGACCACGCCGACACCGCACCGGGTCAACCCCGGGTCAACCCCCAGAACCCGCATGGAGCCCCCTGTCCTCGACGCTCGCCCTGCCCACTCGTTCATCTGTTCCCGCAGGCTATCGGCTCGCGCTGACAATCCGTCGCATCCGACAAGACGACGGGCCGACGGGGTGTCCCCGTCGGCCCGTCGCGCCGAGCTGCGCCGGTCGCGCCTCAGGCGTCGACCTTCTCCATGACCTCGTCGGACACGTCGAAGTTGGCGAAGACGTTCTGCACGTCGTCGCTGTCCTCCAGCGCGTCGATGAGCTTGAAGATCTTGCGTGCGCCCTCTTCGTCCAGCTCGACCTGCATGGTCGGCAGGAAGTTGGCCTCGGCGGAGTCGTAGTCGATGCCCGCCTCCTGGAGCGCGGTGCGCACCGCGACCATGTCGGTGGCCTCGCTGACCACCTCGAAGGTCTCACCGAGGTCGTTGACCTCCTCGGCACCCGCGTCGAGGACGGCGCCGAGGACGTCGTCCTCGCCCAGCTCGCCCTTGGGGACGATCACGACGCCCTTGCGGTTGAAGAGGTACGAGACGGAGCCCGGGTCGGCCATCGAGCCGCCGTTCCGGGTCATCGCGACACGTACGTCGGATGCGGCGCGGTTGCGGTTGTCGGTGAGGCACTCGATGAGCACCGCGACACCGTTGGGGCCGTAACCCTCGTACATGATCGTCTCGTAGTCGGCGCCGCCCGCTTCGAGACCACCGCCGCGCTTGACCGCGGAGTCGATGTTCTTGTTCGGGACGGAGCTCTTCTTCGCCTTCTGGATGGCGTCGACGAGGGTCGGGTTGCCATCGGGGTCGACGCCGCCGGAGCGCGCCGCGACCTCGATGTTCTTGATCAGCTTCGCGAAGAGCTTGCCGCGCTTGGCGTCAATCACGGCCTTCTTGTGCTTCGTCGTAGCCCATTTAGAGTGGCCGGACATCTGCCTTCTCCTTCGCGTCACCAAAATCGAGTCGAACCCGAGAGATCCTACCGGGGTTCGCTCACTTCACTGCGCGCACCATCTCCACGAACAGAGCGTGCACGCGGTGGTCGCCGGTCAGTTCGGGATGGAACGACGTGGCGAGGACGTTTCGCTGCCGTACGGCCACGATGTGGCCGCCGTGCTCGGCGATGACCTCGGCCTCCGCCCCGACGGACTCCACCCAGGGGGCCCGGATGAAGACACCCTCCACCGGGCCGCCGTCGATGCCGTCGACCTCGACCGCGGCCTCGAAGGACTCGTTCTGCCGGCCGAAGGCGTTGCGCCGCACGATCATGTCGATGCCGCCGAAGGTCTCCTGGCCCGAACGCGGGTCCAGGATCTTCTCGGCCAGCAGGATCATCCCGGCGCAGGTGCCGTAGACCGGCATCCCGGCGCGGACCCGCTCACGCAGCGGCTCCATCATGCCGAAGAGGACCGCCAGCTTGGACATGGTCGTGGACTCGCCGCCCGGGATGACCAGGCCGTCGACCTCGGCGAGCTCCTCGGGGCGCCGGACCGGCCTGGCCTGGGCATCCGCCGAGGCCAGGGCGATCAGGTGTTCCCGTACGTCGCCCTGAAGTGCGAGGACGCCGATCACAGGGGTGTCGCTCATCAGTGGTTACCAGCCGCGGTTGGCGTAGCGCTCGGACTCGGGCAGGGTGTCGCAGTTGATGCCGACCATGGCTTCGCCCAGGTTGCGGGAGGCGTCCGCGATGACCTTCGGGTCGTCGTAGAAGGTGGTGGCCTTCACGATGGCGGCGGCACGCTTGGCCGGGTCGCCGGACTTGAAGATGCCGGAGCCGACGAAGACGCCCTCGGCACCGAGCTGGCGCATCAGCGCGGCGTCGGCCGGGGTGGCAACGCCACCGGCGGAGAACAGCACGACCGGCAGCTTGCCGAGCTCGGCGACCTCCTTGACCAGCTCGTAGGGGGCGCGGAGGTCCTTGGCGGCGGCGTACAGCTCGTTGTTGTCGAAGCCGCGCAGGCGGGCGATCTCGTTCTTGATCTGGCGCAGGTGGCGGACGGCCTCGACGACGTTGCCGGTGCCGGCCTCGCCCTTCGAGCGGATCATGGCCGCGCCCTCGGCGATGCGGCGCAGGGCCTCGCCGAGGTTGGTGGCGCCACAGACGAAGGGGGTGGTGAACGCGAACTTGTCGCTGTGGTTGACCTCGTCGGCCGGGGTCAGGACCTCGGACTCGTCGATGTAGTCGACGCCGAGGGACTGGAGCACCTGGGCCTCGACGAAGTGGCCGATGCGGGACTTGGCCATGACGGGGATGGAGACGGCCCCGATGATCTCCTCGATCATGTTGGGGTCGGACATCCGGGCCACGCCGCCGTCCTTGCGGATGTCGGCCGGGACCCGCTCCAGGGCCATGACGGCCACGGCGCCCGCGTCCTCGGCGATCTTCGCCTGCTCGGCGTCGACGACGTCCATGATCACGCCGCCCTTGAGCTGCTCGGCCATGCCGCGCTTGACGCGGGCGGTGCCGATGGCGGGGGACTCGGCGGACTGCGGGGTGCTGGGAAGCGTGGACACGGGACCTCACTCGGTGAAAGACGCTGGATACTGCATCGCCGAGCAAACGCTGCGGGACCGGTCCACAGCAAGGGCCAATGGAGAGGCCGTGGATCGTTTTGCGGTGGGCCCCGGTCCCCGGGCGGTCCGGTCTCAGGTCCCCGGGCGGTCCGCCAGAGCAACCGGAGGGGCGTCGTCCATCTCGAAGGCGAGCGGGAACGGCGCGTGCCCGGCCAGCCGGAACAGCCGCACGGTGCGGTGCCGGCGCAGGGCGCGGGCGGCGCGCACGGAGTCGTTGTGGAAGCGCCGGGCCATCGGTACGCGGCGTACGGCGGCGGCCAGCTCGGTGGCCGCTTCCTCCCCGCCGGGGACCTCCTTCACCGCCTCCACCTGGGCCGGTTCGCCGAAGACGGCGCGCAGGGCGGTGCTCAGCTCGCTCTCGGCGACCTCGCGGTGGTCCTCCTCGGCCTGCCGGGCGGCGTGCGCGGCCTCGTACAGCACGATGGAGGCGGCCGGGTCCAGGACGCCGGAGGTGGCCAGCTCCTGGGTGACCGAGGCGCGGCGCAGCAGCTGGGCGTCGAGTGCGGCGCGGGCGGCGTCGATCCGGGAGTGCAGGCGGTCCAGGCGGCCGGCGGTCCAGCTGAGGTAGACACCGATCGCGATGAGGGCGACGACGATCCAGACGAAGAGGGTTACGGTCACGGTCGCACACGCTACCGTCGCGGGGGCCTGGTCTTCTCGACGGGCGGCCCCGGCACCCTTCGGCAGAAGGCCCTGGGGCTCAGTCCCGTGCCAGCCCGAACCGGGCCCGCAGCCCCGACCGCTCGTCCTCGGCCACGGAGGCGGCCCCGTCCGTCACCGTCTCGTACACCGAGAGGATGTCGGCCCCGACCGTCGCCCAGTCGAAGCGCCGTACGTGGGCCTCGCCCCGCTCCCGCAGTCCGGCCCGGCGCTCCGGGTCGCCCAGCAGCCGGATGGCGGCGGCGGCCAGCGCGTCGGCGTCCTCGTTGGCGAAGAGGTCGCCCGCCGCCCCCTGGTCCAGCACCTGCGCGAAGGCGTCCAGGTCGCTCGCGAGCACCGGCGCACCCGCCGACAGCGCCTCGACCAGGATGATGCCGAAGCTCTCGCCGCCGGTGTTCGGGGCCACGTACACATCGACGCTGCGCAGCAGCCGGGCCTTGTCCTCGTCGCTGACCATGCCGAGGAACTCGACGCGCTCGCGCAGCTCCTTCGGCAGCGAGGCCACCGCCTCCTCCTCGTCGCCGCGTCCGGCGACCAGCAGCCGGGCTTCGGGGTGGGCGGCGAGGATGGCGGGCAGCGCATTCATCAGGACGGGCAGCCCCTTGCGGGGTTCGTCGATGCGGCCGATGAATCCGAGGGTCCGGCCCTGCCACTCGGCCTTCGGCTCGGCCTCGGCGAAGAAGCCGACGTCCACGCCGTTCGGGATGACCACGGCGTCCCCGCCGAGGTGCTCCACCAGGGTGCGCCGCGCGTACTCGCTCACCGCGATCCGTGCGCTGATCTTCTCCAGGGCGGGCTGGAGGATCGGATACGCGGCGATCATCGCCCGGGAGCGCGGGTTGGAGGTGTGGAAGGTGGCCACGATCGGGCCCTGCGCCGACCAGCAGGCGAGCAGGCCGAGCGACGGGGAGGTCGGCTCGTGGATGTGGATCACGTCGAAGGTGCCGTCGTGCAGCCAGCGGCGGACTCGGGCCGCCGAGAGGAAGCCGAAGTTCAGCCGGGCGACGGAGCCGTTGTACGGGACGGGGACGGCCCGGCCCGCCGAGACGACGTAGGGCGGCAGCGGGGTCTCGTCGTCGGCCGGGGCCAGGACGGAGACGGTGTGACCGAGCCCGATGAGGTGCTCGGCCAGATCCCGGATGTGGAACTGCACGCCGCCCGGTACGTCCCAGGAGTACGGGCAGACGATGCCGATCTTCACGTGGGTTCCCCCCGGGGGTCCAGGTCGTCCAGCCAGAGCCTCTGGAGCATGTGCCAGTCCTCCGGGTGTTCGGCGATGCCGCCGGCGAAGGTGTCGGCCAGCCCCTGCGTCATGGCGGCGGTCTTCTCGGCGCGGGTTCCTTCCTCCGGCACCTCGATCGCCGGGTGGATGCGCGCTCGCATCACCGGCGTCCCGTCGTACCAGAGGGTCACCGGCAGGAGCAGCGCGCCCGTGTGCTGGGCGAGCAGGGCCGGTCCGGCGGGCATCCGGGCGGTGGCGCCGAAGAAGGACACCTCCACCCCGGAGGCGGAGAGGTCCCGGTCCGCGACCAGGCAGACCAGGCCGCCCGCGCGCAGCCGCCGGGCCAGCATGCCGAAGGCCGCGCCGCCGCTGTGCGGCAGGACCTCCATGCCCAGGCCCTCGCGGTAGGCGACGAACCGGTCGTAGAGGGTCGCGGGCTCCAGCCGTTCGGCGACGGTGGTGAAGGGGACCTTCAGGTCGGTGGTGACCCAGGCTCCGGCGAGGTCCCAGTTGCCGAGGTGCGGCAGGGCGACGACTACGCCCTTCCCGGCATCCAGGCCCTCGGTGACCAGATGGACGTCCTTGACGTCGATGCTCGCCCTGATGCGCTCCGGGGTCCAGGTCGGCAGCCGGAACGACTCCATCCAGTACCGCATGTACGAACGCATCCCGGCCTTCGACAGCTCGGCCAGCCGCTCAGGGCTCGCGTCCGGGACGACGCGCGCCAGGTTCGACTCCAGGCGCAGGACACTCTTGCCGCGCCGCTTCCAGCTCCGGTCGGCGATGGTGCGGAAGAGGGCGGCCGCGGCGGGCTCGGGCAGCTTCTTCACGGCGCCCCAGCCGAGTCCGTACAGACCGTCGGTGATCCGGCCCTTGAGCGCGCTCACCGGTCGGCCCCGCTCCCCTGCTCGGCCGACCCCTCGGCGGCGGAGACGGCGGCGGCCGCGTCGGCCTCCGCGGACTCCCGGCGCACGGTCACCACGCGCTGGATCAGCGTCACCAGGCTGCCCGCGGCGACGATCCACAGGGCGATCGGGAGCAGGATGTCGATGTGCGGGACGCCGAAGGCGTGGAGTCCGGCGAGACCGGCGGCGACCAGCGAGATGACCAGGCGCTCGGCGCGCTCCACCAGCCCGTTCACCGCGACCGGCAGGCCGATCGACTCGCCGCGCGCCTTGGTGTACGAGACCACCTGGCCGCTGGCCAGGCAGAAGATGGCGACGGCGCACAGGACGTTGTCGTCACCGCTGCCCGCGTACCAGAGGGCGAAGCCGGCGAAGATCGCCCCGTCGGCGACCCGGTCCAGCGTCGAGTCGAGGAACGCGCCCCAGCGGCTGGAGATCCCGGCCTGCCGGGCCATGTTGCCGTCGACGAGGTCGGAGAAGACGAAGAGCGTGATGACGATGGTGCCCCAGAAGAACTCCCCCATCGGGAAAAAGACCAGCGCACCTGCCATCACTCCGGCCGTGCCGATGAGAGTGACCGCGTCGGGGCTGACCCCGAGGCGGAGCAGCAGGGCGGCGAACGGTGTGAGGACACGCGTGAAAAATGCACGCGCGTACTTGTTCAGCATGGCTTTCCCGAGGGTTCGGTTGGCCGAGCGGCCCCTTCGGCCACCGGCTGGCCCATCGTAGTCACGACCGGTGCCCTCCACCGGACGGGCACCCTTCGGCAGAGGTGTCGCGGGAATGCCCGGTCGACAGAAGGGTCGCGGGAAGACCCGGGCCCGCGCCCGACGTATGGACGCGTCGGCGCCCGGGTGCCAAGCTCGAAGGACCGAGGCCGCCTCGGCGGCTCTCCCCGTATCCGCCATCCAGCGCGGTCGGCTGCTCCTCCTCCCGTACCGCGTCATCCACCGGGAGGCACACCATGGGCGAGAAGACGCACGCACACCCCGGGGCCGCCGGAGGCGTACCGGCGGCCGGCCACCCCTCCGCCGTACGGAACGTGGTGCTGGTCGGCCACAGCGGATCGGGCAAGACCACGCTGGTCGAGGCCCTGGCCCTGACCGCGGGGGCGCTCAACCGGGCGGGCCGGGTCGAGGACGGGGCGACCGTCTCCGACCACGACGAGATCGAGCGGCGCCGGCACCGCTCCGTCCACCTCTCGGCGGTCCCGGTGGCGTGGGACGGCTGCAAGGTCAATCTGCTGGACACCCCCGGGTACGCCGACTTCGTCGGGGAGCTGCGGGCCGGTCTGCGGGCGGCGGACGCGGCCCTCTTCGTCGTCTCGGCGGCCCAGGAGGCCGAGTCCGTGGCCGCGACCACCCGGGCCGTGTGGGAGGAGTGCGCGCTCGTCGGGATGCCCCGGGCGATCGTCGTCACCCATCTCGACACCGCGCGCACCTCCTTCGAGGAGATGACCCGGATCTGCGCGGAGACGTATCGGGGGAACGACCCCGACGCCGTACTCCCCCTCTATCTGCCGGTGCTCGGTGCCGAGGGCCCCGACGGGCACGCCCCGCTCACCGGGCTGACCGGGCTGCTCACTCAGCGGATCCTGGACCACTCCTCCGGGGAGGGGGCCGAGCTGCCGCCCGCACCCGACCAGGGGGCACCGCTGAAGGAGGCCCGCGACCGGCTGATCGAGGGGATCATCGCCGAGAGCGAGGACGAGTCGCTGATGGACCGCTACCTCGACGGCGGAGGCGACGGCATCGACATGGCGACACTGGTCGCGGACCTGGAGCGGGCCGTCGCCCGGGGTGTCTTCTTTCCCGTGCTGGCCGCCGCCCCCGCGGCCGAGGGCGCCCGGCAGGGCATCGGCACCGTGGAGCTGCTGGAACTGATCACGCGCGGCTTCCCGACCCCGCTGGAGCGCACCCCGCCCGCCGTCACCACACCCTCCGGCGGGCCCAGGACCGCCCCGGCCTGCGATCCGGAGGGCCCGCTGCTGGCGGAGGTCGTCAAGACGTCGTCCGACCCGTACGCGGGCCGGGTCTCCCTGGTCCGGGTCTTCTCCGGCACCCTGCGGCCCGACGACTCCGTGCACCTGTGCGGCCACGGCTTGGAATCCGCGGGTCAGGAGCCGCGCCCCGGTCACGAGGCGGAGGTCCGGGTGACGGCCCTGACCTCGCCGTTCGGCCGGCAGCAGCACCCGGTGGACCGGTGCGTCGCGGGCGATCTGGTCTGCGTGGCCCGCCTCGGCGAGGCGGAGACCGGCGACACCCTCTCCGCCTCCGGCGACCCGGTCCTCATCGAGCCGTGGTCGACCCCGGACCCGCTGCTCCCGACAGCCGTACGGGCGCGTGGGAAGGCGGACGAGGACAAGCTCTCCCACGCTCTGGCACGGCTGGTCGCGGAGGACCCCACCCTGCGCCTGGAACAGAACCCGGACACCCACCAGGTCGTTCTGTGGTGCCTGGGCGAGGCTCACCAGGAGGCCGCCCTGGACCGGCTGCGCAGCCGCTACGGCGTCCAGGTTGACGCCGAACCGCACCGGGTCGCGCTGCGCGAGACGTTCGGCGGGCGGGGAGCCGGGCGCGGGCGGCATGTCAAACAGTCCGGCGGACACGGTCAGTTCGCGATCTGCGAGATCGAGGTGGATCCGCTGCCGGCGGGCAGCGGCATCGAGTTCGTGGACAAGGTCGTCGGCGGGTCGGTGCCGCGCCAGTTCATCCCGTCGGTGGAGAAGGGCGTACGGGCCCAGGCCGCCCGGGGCCTGTCCGCCGGGCACCCGCTCGTCGACGTACGCGTCACCCTCCTAGACGGCAAGGCGCACTCGGTGGACTCCTCCGACGCCGCCTTCCAGACCGCGGGCGCGCTCGCCCTGCGCGAGGCCGCGGCGGACGCCCGTATCCAGCTCCTGGAACCGGTCTGCGAGGTCACCGCGCTGGTCCCGGACGACTATGTGGGCCCGGTGATGAGCGACCTGTCGGGGCGGCGCGGCCGGGTGGTGGGCACCGAGCAGAGGCAGGGCGGGCGCACCCTCGTACGGGCCGAGGTGCCGGAGACGGAGATCGGCCGGTACGCGCTCGACCTGCGCTCCCTGACCCACGGCACCGGCCGGTTCGACCGTACGCACGCCCGGTTCGAGGCGATGCCGCCGCAGCTCGCCGACCGGATCCGCGCGGAGCAGGGGGACGGGTCACCCGGCGCGTGAACGGCGCACTGTCGCAAACACTCCCGGCGTCCCTTTGGGTGACGGACGGTGCGGGGGTCCGGACGATACGCTGTGGGCGCAGCTCAGAAGGTATGCCGCGTACGGTAGTTGGGCACACCGCAGGAGCAGACCGTGCGGCGAGTGGGGGCGACAGACAGTGGCCAACGACGTATTCGACTTCTCACCCGGGGCCCAGATCCCGATCCAGGGGTCCGGCGGCCAGTCGGTGGCGACCAACGCCCTGGCCTCCGCCGCCTACCGGGACAGCCCGGTGGACGTGATCCTCGACGCCAACAGCGAGTGGCACAAATCCACCGTGAAGCCGGGGGCCTCCAAGCTCTTCAAGTCCGACTACTTCAAGCCGAATCTCGGCGAGGCCTTCTCCCGCGCCGTCCAGGAGCGCATGCTGGGCGGCTCCCGCAAGGCGCTCATCCAGTCCTTCGGCACCGATCCGCAGACGGTGGTGGAGCACTGCCTGTCGGCGACCAACCTCCGTAAGGCGCGCGACACCCGGCTCACGATGGTGACCGCGGTGTTCGGCTTCCTGTTCCTGCCGGGGATGATCGCCTGGGTCGTCGCCTTCCGCATCAAGGACGCTCTCGCCAAGTCGAAGGACGGCGCGTTCCGGGCGGTCGGCACGGTGCTGCTCGCCGCGTTCGGGGTCGGCGCGCTGATCCTGCTGTGGAAGCTGCCGACGGACGGGTTCTGGACCCTCTACGTCCGGGGGGCGATCGTCGCCCCGCTGATCGGCTGGTTCCTCGCCAAGCGGACCGCGGAGACCTCCGCCAGGGATCTGCGGGCCCGCTGGGACGGGCTGCTGTCGGGCACCGGAGTGATCGCCAAGATCCCGGAGGCGGTGCCGAAGAACCCCAACGAGACCGCGCGCGAGGCGCTGCGCCAAGGGCTGGAGAAGCTCTCCGCCGAGCAGCAGTCCAACGCCGTCTTCTACGCCGGCCCCAAGGGCATCCTGGGCATGGGCACCCGCTGGGGCAGCTGGCAGCTGGCCGAGGAGCTGACGCCCAAGGACCCGACGAAGGAGATCCACCAGTTCCGCAGCTGGGACCTGATCCGGATCATCCACGACCAGCTGAAGATGCTGGAGCGCGGCCCGCTGAACACCGGCGGCTTCCCCAAGCCGTCCGTGAAGCACTGGGTCGTCTCCCCCATCGGTGAGAACGCCGACTCCGTCTCCCGACCCGACGGGGAGGACGTCGCGACCTTCCAGGTGAAGCCCCATGAGATACAGCGGATCTGCAACCACCAGCAGTTCGGCAGCGGCGACCGGCACTACCTGGGCGTGCAGTTCACCCTGTGGGACGGCCAGCTCGTCATCACGATGATGATCACGGTGACCGTGCTCCACGAGACGCTGCGCATCGAGGTCACCGGACACGCGCTGGGCCCGGTGCACGGGCTGTTCTTCGCCAAGCCCGCCGCCCGGACCAAGACGGTCAACAAGACCGTGAGGTTCTGGGAGACCCGGGACATCCAGCTGCCGGTGGTGGAGGCGAGGGAGGTCGTCCGGCTCGCCCTGCGGGCGCCCTTCACCTGGTATCCGCCGCTGCTGGACTACCTGGGAGGGAAGATAGTGCTTCCGGAGCCCTTCGGGCTGCGGCACGCCTGGGCCGCCAAGCCGTGGAACCACCGCTTCATGGCGGACGACGCGATGCGGGCGGCCACGCCGGTGCTGCGCGTGGTCCACTCGGCGGCGATGCGGGTCCTCGCGGAGAACGGCGTGGACACCGAGCGCTTCGACAGCCGCTCGATGATACTGAGCGGCCTCGTCCAGGACCCGTCCCCGCGCAAGGCCGACGTCTACGACGCGTGACCGTACGGACGGAAGAGGGCCCCACGGCAGGATCGGACACTGTCGGCCCGGTGTCGGCAGAATCGGCGGGGTCCCTCTTCCGTACCGCCCGGATACTCAGCCGGTCGGCCAGGCACCGGCCAACATCGCCCGGGTGTCGCCCAGCAGCTGCGGCAGCACCTTGGTGTGGCCTATGACCGGCATGAAGTTGGTGTCCCCGCCCCAGCGCGGCACCAGGTGCTGGTGCAGATGGGCGGCGATTCCGGCGCCGGCGACCGAGCCCTGGTTCATCCCGATGTTGAAGCCGTGCGCTCCGGAGGCGGCGCGCAGGGCCACCATCGCCCGCTTGGTGAAGTCCGCCAGCTCCGCCGTCTCCGGACCGTCCAGCTCCGTGTAGTCGGCGACGTGCCGGTAGGGGACGACCATGAGGTGGCCGCCGTTGTACGGGTAGAGGTTCAGCACCGCGTAGACGTGCTCGCCGCGTGCCACCACGAGCCCGTCCTCGTCGGATTTCGCCGGAATCGAACAGAACGGGCAGCCGTCCTCGGCGCCCGGGCCGCTCGGCTTGTCCTGACCCTGGATGTACGCCATCCGATGGGGCGTCCACAGACGCTGAAACGCGTCCGGCGTCCCCACGCCGATCTGCTGCTCCGGCTCACTCGTCATGCCGGTCAGCATATTGCGTCACCCGCGCGGAGCGTGTCGCCGGGGCCGTGCCCGAGCCCGCCCCGCGATGCTGAGGCGATGAGCCAGCGACCCGCCCCGGAGGCCCCCGCCCCGCCGACCCGCTGGGAGCAGCGCACGGAGCTTCCACTCTTCGCCGCCTCGCTTCTCTTCCTCGCCGGGTACGCGGTCCGGGTCCTCGCCCCGCACGACGCGCAGCCGTGGCACGACATCGCCCTGATCCTGGTCTGGTCGACGTGGCTGATCTTCCTGGCGGACTACGCGGTCCGGCTGCGCCTCAGCGGCCAGGGAGCACGCTTCGTCCGCACCCATGGGCTGGACACCCTGGTCCTGCTGCTGCCGCTGCTGCGCCCGCTGCAGATGGTCAAGGTCTACACGGCGGTGCAGAAGCGCCGCGACCGGCCGCGGCTGAACCTGTACGCCCGGGTGATGTCGTACGCGAGCCTGAGCGCCGTCCTGCTCGGCTTCTCCGCCTCGCTCGCGGTGTACCACTTCGAGCACCTGGCCCCCGATGCCTCGATCCGCACGTTCGGGGACGCGGTGTGGTGGGCGTGCGCGACGCTCTCGACGGTCGGTTACGGGGACGCCGCGCCGGTCACGTTCTGGGGGCGGACGGTGGCGGCGGGGCTGATGGCGTGCGGTCTCGCGCTGCTGGGGGCGGTGACGGGGTCGTTCTCGTCGTGGCTGATCCAGGTGTTCACGCGGGAGGACGAGAAACGGCCCCAGGAGCGGAGTTAGCGCTCCGGGGGCCGTTCCTGTCCGTACGGATCAGACCTGCACGCGGTCCTCGACGGCCTTCGCGATCTTGGCGATGGCCTCGTCGACCGGGATGCCGTTCTCCTGCGAACCATCGCGGTAGCGGAAGGAGACGGCGCCGTTGGCCATGTCCTCGTCGCCAGCGATGATCATGAAGGGCACCTTGGCCTTCTGCTGGTTCCGGATCTTCTTCTGCATCCGGTCGGAGGAGGCGTCCACGTCCACCCGCAGCCCCTTCTTGCGCGCCTTGGCGGCGAACTCCTGGAGGTAGGGGATGTGGGCGTCGCCGATCGGGATGCCGACCGCCTGGACCGGGGCGAGCCAGACCGGGAAGGCGCCCGCGTAGTGCTCCAGGAGCACGGCGAAGAATCGCTCGATGGAGCCGAACAGGGCACGGTGGATCATGACCGGACGCTGCTTGGAGCCGTCCGGGCCGGTGTACTCCAGGTCGAAGCGCTCCGGCAGGTTGAAGTCGAGCTGCACGGTCGACATCTGCCAGGTGCGGCCGATGGCGTCCTTGCACTGCACGGAGATCTTCGGGCCGTAGAACGCGGCGCCGCCCGGGTCCGGGACCAGGGGCAGGCCCTGCTTCTCGGCGACCTGGCGGAGCGTCTCCGTGGCCTCTTCCCACGTGTCGTCCGAGCCGACGTACTTCTCCGGGTCCTTGGTGGAGAGCTCCAGGTAGAAGTCGGTGAGCCCGTAGTCGCGGAGCAGGTTCAGCACGAAGGTGAGCGTGCGGTCGAGCTCCTCCGCCATCTGCTCCTTGGTGCAGTAGATGTGCGCGTCGTCCTGCGTGAAGCCGCGCGAGCGGGTCAGGCCGTGCACGACGCCCGACTTCTCGTACCGGTACACGGTGCCGAACTCGAAGAGGCGCAGGGGGAGTTCGCGGTAGGAGCGGCCACGCGCGTCGAAGATCAGGTTGTGCATCGGGCAGTTCATCGGCTTGAGGTAGTAGTCCACCCCGTCGTCGAGCTGCATGGGCGGGTACATGCCGTCGGCGTACCAGTCCAGGTGGCCGGACTTCTCGAAGAGCTTGCCCTTGGTGGCGTGCGGGCTGTAGACGAACTCGTAGCCCTCCTCCTCGTGACGGCGGCGCGAGTAGTCCTCCATGGCCCGGCGGATGACGCCACCCTTGGGGTGGAAGACCGCGAGGCCCGGGCCGATCTCGTCGGGGAAGGAGAAGAGGTCCAGCTCGTTGCCGAGCTTGCGGTGGTCGCGCTTGGCGGCCTCCTCCAGGAACTCCAGGTGCGCCTTCAGCTCGTCCTTGGTCGGCCAGGCGGTCCCGTAGATGCGCTGGAGCATCGGGTTCTTCTCGCTGCCGCGCCAGTACGCGGCGGCGTTGCGCATCAGCTTGAACGCCGGGATGAACCGGGTGGTCGGCAGGTGCGGACCACGGCAGAGGTCCTTCCAGCACAGGTCACCGGTCTTGGGGTCCAGGTTGTCGTAGATGGTCAGCTCGCCGCTGCCCACCTCGACATCCGCGCCGTCGTCCGAGGAGGCGGAGCCCTTGATGCCGATGAGCTCCAGCTTGTACGGCTCGCCGGCGAGCTCCTCGCGGGCGTCCTGGTCGGAGACCACGCGGCGGGAGAACTTCTGGCCCCGCTTCTGGATCTCCTGCATCTTCTTCTCGATGGCCTTGAGGTCCTCGGGTGTGAACGGCTTCTCGACGTCGAAGTCGTAGTAGAAGCCGTCCTTGACCGGCGGGCCGATCCCGAGCTTGGCCTCGGGGAAGAGCTCCTGCACGGCCTGGGCCATGACGTGCGCGGTGGAGTGGCGCAGGATGTTGAGGCCGTCCTCGGAGGAGATCTCCACCGGCTCGACGCTCTCGCCGTCCTGGAGCTCGTAGGAGAGGTCCTTCAGCTCGCCGCCGATGCGCGCGGCGACGACGGTGCGCTGACCGGGGAAGAGCTCGCCGGCCGTCGTGCCCGCCGTCACCACGTGCTCTTCCCGCTCGGAATCGCGTTGGATGATCACACGGACGTCTGACACCGGTCTCTCCTGACTGAGGGGGTCGCTTGCCTTCGTATGGCCAAGCAACACGAATCGTACCGAGCCCCACACCCCCGATGCGAACGCCTTCCCCCTCGCTACAAGGGCTCCTCCCCCGCGCACGCCTCCTCGAAGAAGTCCACGTTCTCCTGGAGCGACTTCATCAGCCGGTCCCGCTCGGCCTCGTCGACCTGGACGGGCGCCACCTGCGACGCCCCGGTGAGCCGCCGGAAGCCGCCCCGCCGCTCCAGCCGCCCCTCCACCCGCAGCGGCAGCCCGACGAGGTGCGCGTGGCCCGCGATCCGGTACGCCTCCTCGTCCAGCTCCACCCGTACGTGCGCGACCTCCGCCCCCGCCAGCACCCGCAGCCGTACGATCCCGGCGCCACGCGGCCCCGAGCGGCGCAGCCGGACCACCGCGCCGGTGATCCGGACCGGGACGGCGGGCTCCTCGCGGAGGTAGCGGGCCCCGGCGGAGCGCAGGGCGGGCAGGTCGCCCGGGGAGAACTCGACCGGTGCCGGGCGGGCCGGGCAGCCGTCCGGAGTACCGGCGGCGGGCGCCCACCGCAGGTCGACCCCGGCCCCCTCCGTACCGCGCACCAGGGTCACCAGCGCCTCGGTCAGCTCCCGGCTGACGCCCGCCGCCACCGCGCTGTCGAAGGCCTCCATGCCTCCGGTGGCCCGCTGGTAGTCGACGGCCTCCCGGGTGGCGTGCAGGGCGTGGCAGAGCTGGACGGCGACGGCGCGCCCCGAGGCGACGGGGACGAACGCCGTGAGCCGGCGCCCGCCCGGCGCGGGCCCGATGAGAGTGCCCTCCAGCGCCACCCGGGCCTTCCTGCGGTGCCGGGCCCCGTGGTAGCCGGCCCGACCTCGGGCCGCGAGCGCCCCGGCGAGGAGGATCTGGCGGGCCGCCGACCGCAGCTCATCCGCCTCGGCCCATCCCGAGGCGCCCGCCGCTCCGGCCGCCGATTCGGGGACCTCGCGCCACCAGCGGACCTCGTCGCTGGGCACGGCGAGCGAGACCAGGACGTCCCGGGCGGACGGGGCCGCGCTGCGGGAGAGCGCGGTGAGCGCCTCGGCCAGCAGGTCCTCGGCGTCGGGGAAGGCGGCGTTCTCCGGCACCAGGAGACTGGCGTCGGCGGAGGGGCCGGGCGGGGACCAGCGGCTGTAGCGCCCGGCCGCTCCCCCGCGCCGCTGCCAGCCGTACCGGTGCAGGAGCGCGGTGAGCACCGCCGGGTCGGGCAGCGGGGTGCCGTTGCCGTCCAGGGCGGCGTACTCCCTGCTCACGGCGGGGTGCGAGCGGGCACCGAACAGCTCCGCCGGGCCCGTCGGTTCGTCCATCGACCGGTGCATCAGGGTCTCCCTCCGGCCCCGACCCGGGCCATGATGTCGCAGAGTGCGCGGTCGTCGAAGATCCGTGAGGTCGGGATGCGCACGGTGGTCCGGTACCGGCCCGTCACCGCGTGGCCGGCCAGGTTGGTCCAGTAGCAGCAGTGCCGCAGATCGAGGCTGCCGGGCCCGGCGCTCAGCCACTCGTCCTGACTGCGGGGCACGATCATCACCACCAGGATCTTGTGCACCGAGACCGGGGTGCGGGCGAGCTTGACGAGATGGGCGTTGTCGAGCGTGAAGGAGAACGCCCCGCCCGCCGGGTGGGGCGGTATCTGGTAGGTGCATTTGAGCTGCACCTTGATGGTCACTTCGTCGTCGACGGTGTGGGCGGCGGCGCCGTGGCTGACGTGCCAGTCGATGCCGTTGTCGGGGAAGGGCTGGGACAGCGAACATCCCGCCGCCGCCGCGACCGCGTGCAGATAGCCCACCTGGAGGGTCTCCATGCAGGCGGTGGTGGCGAGGGAGCCGCGCAGCGGTACGTCGTTCCGCTGCTGCACCGGCCCGAACCCTTCGGCGTGGGCGGGCGGCCCCCCGGGGTCGGGCTGCGCGAGCGCCATGGCTCCGTATGCCTTCCGGACGTGCCGTCAGATCTGACGTCAGAGGTGATCTAGGAGCAACTTCCCTGACTCTCAACTGTGTTGTCACCGCAGGAGAACGCCCGCAAACGGCGTATCAGGCAAACAGCACGGGTATCACCGATATCGGGCAGAGGAATCACTCCATCTGCCGTGCAGGTGCGAGGAGTTCGGGGATGATGCACTGGTTCGAAGGGCCGCTGGCCGCTTTTGACACGGAGACGACAGGCGTGGACGTCGAGCAGGACCGGATCGTTTCGGCCGCCCTCGTCGCGCAGGACACGACGGGCGGACGCGTCCGCGTCACCCGCTGGCTGGTCAACCCGGGGATCCCGGTGCCCGCGGGCGCGACCGAGATCCACGGTCTGACCGACGATCACCTTCAGCGCAACGGCCGCTGGCCCGCGCCGGTGATGGACGAGATCGCCCGTTCGCTGGCCGAGAGTTGCGCGACGGGCCGCCCGCTGGTCGTGATGAACGCACCGTTCGACCTGACCCTGCTGGACCGCGAATTGAAGCGGCACAGGGCCTCGTCACTGGCCGGGTACATGACGGACGTGCCGCTGCGGGTGGTGGACCCCCGGGTGCTGGACAAACACCTGGACCGCTACCGCAAGGGCCGCCGCACGCTGACCGATCTGTGCCGGCTGTACGAGGTGCCGCTCGGCGGCGCCCACGACGCGGCGGCGGACGCCTCGGCCTCGCTGGAGCTGGTGCGCGCGATATGCCGGCGCTTCTCGTCCCGGCTGGAGCGGCTCTCCCCCGCCGAGCTGCACACCCTCCAGGCCACCTGGCACGCGGCACAGGCGCGCGGCCTGGAGGCGTGGTTCGCGAGGAGCGGGACACCGGAGCCGGTGGATCCGGCGTGGCCGCTGCGCCCGGAGCTGCCTGCGGCGGCGTAGGGTTCTCCAGAGCCCGGACATGCGAAAGCCGGTCCGCCGTGATGCTGACGGACCGGCTTTCCCCGGTGGGCGATACTGGGTTCGAACCAGTGACCTCTTCGGTGTGAACGAAGCGCTCTCCCACTGAGCTAATCGCCCGGGAACGGGTTGAACCATACAGGGATCGGCGGGCTTCGTTCAAACCGCTTCCGGCGCGGGCGACGGCCGGACAGACGCGGAACGTACACAGACGCGGAAACGCGGGATCTGAGTATCCGAGCGCATGTACGGGGCGGAGGGCCGGGGTCACACTCCCGTACATGGAACATGTGCCGCCGCCCGCCGAGGAACTGGCGCTCCTCGACCGAGAACTATCTCAGCTGGACGCCCGCAGGGCCCACCTGCTGACCCGTCGCGCCTGGCTGGTCGGCGCGTTGGAGCCGCAGGCGCCGAACGCGGCCCGCTGGAGTACGCCGCCCGTCGGCCACGGCTGGGCGCCGGGGCAGCCGTGGGGGTCCACGCCGCGCGCCGCGAAGCCTTCCACGCCGCACAGCGCGCAGAACGTGCTGCTGGCGCTGGGCGGCCTGCTGCTGACGGTCGCGGCCGTCGCGTTCACCCTCGTCAGCTGGGGCTCCATGGGCATCGGCGGCCGGTCCGCCGTCCTGGCGCTGGTGACCCTGGCCGCCCTCGCGGCCCCGGTGGTCCTGCTGCGCCGGAAGCTCGCGGCCACGGCGGAGGCGCTGGCGGCGCTCGCCCTGGTCCTCACGCTGCTGGACGTCTACGCGGTCCACGCGGTCGCGGCGCCGGACGCGGACGGGCTCACGTTCACGGCGGTGGCCTCGGCGGTGCTCGCCGCACTCTGGGCGGCCTACGGCCTGGCCCTGGACAAGCTGCGCCTGCCGCTGCCCGCGGCCGTGTTCTTCGTCCAGTGGCCGCTGCTGCTGGGGGCCTGGGCAGCCGGTGCTCCGGCGATCGTGGTCGGCTGGGCGGTGCTGGTGACGGCCGTGGTGGACGGCGCGATCGCGCTGTGGGGCAAGGGCCTCGGCGTACGGGTCACGGCGGGCATCGGTATGGCGGTGATGGGGTCCGCCTCGCTGCTGACGGGGCTCGGGGAGTCCCTGACGGCCGATGGACCGCTCGGGGCCGTGCTGCCGGGGACGCTGCTGCTGACGGCGGCCGTGGCGGCGCTGGCCGGGGCGTGGCGCGCTCCGAACGGCTATGCGCAGGCGGGCGGTGTGGTGGCCGGCCTGGCGGCGGTGACTGCGGTCGGCGGCGTGCTGCGGACGGCGGTGCCCGGCACCTGGAACGTTCCGGTGTATCTGCTCTGCGGCCTCGCCCTGCTGCCCGTCGTACGGGCCCGGCTGCCGCGGAGCGCGGGGCGCGGCGTGCTGGCGGCGGCGGGCGTGGTGGTGGCCGGTGCGCTGCTGTGGGCGCTGCCTCCGGTCGCCGCGGTGCTGCTGGGGCCGGTCGAGCTGGTCGCCGAGGTGTGGGCGGGGGCGCCGGACGGGTTCCGGGGCGCGCTCGGGGAGTCGATGCGGTGGTCGGGGACGGCCGCTGCTCCGGTGGTGCTCGCGGTGGTGGCGGGGCTGCTCGGGGCGGCCTACCGCTGGTGGCCGTCGCTGGTGCGGGTCGCCGCTCCGCTGGTCACGCCGGGTGCGAAGGCGCGCGGTGCGGCGGGCGCGGGGGCGCTGGCCCTCGGCTGGGGGACGCCGCTGCTGGCGTTGGCGACGCTGGGTGCGCCGTACCAGGTCGCGGTGGCCGTGGAGACCGTGCTGGTGGCGGGGCTGCTGCTGGTGGCGGTCCGGGGTGCGGAGCGGGGCACCGGGGACGCGGGCACGGCCGAGGGTGATGGGGCCGAGGCTGGGGCTGCGGGCGGCGGGCGGTCCGCCG
This sequence comes from Streptomyces sp. CB00316, assembly GCF_001905595.1. Taxonomy (GTDB): domain Bacteria; phylum Actinomycetota; class Actinomycetes; order Streptomycetales; family Streptomycetaceae; genus Streptomyces. The sequence goes on from NZ_LIXI01000011.1 coordinate 60,757, forward strand.
TGACGGTGACCGCGCTCGTGGGCGCCGTCGGCGGGGCGGTGAGCGTGGGGTTGCTGTCTCTCGCTTCGGAAGCGGCGACGTACGCGGTGTTCGGGGCGCTGACGGTCCTGTTCGCGGGGGCGGCGCTGCGGGCGCGCGCGGTGGTGGAGCAGGCGGTGTTCGCGGTGGCCGCGGTGGTGTGGGGCACGGTCCTGACCGGGTGTGCGGCCCGCTCCCTGGAGCTCGCCCCGCATCAGGCCGCGCCGCTGCTGCTCGTGGTGCCCGCGGTGACGGTGCTGCTGGGTGCGCGGCTGCGGCTGCACCCGGTGGCGTCGCCCGTGGAGCTGACCGGGGCGCTGGGTGCGCTGGTGGCCGTCGGGCTCGCGGTGCCGCAGGCACCGTTCCTGGCCCTGGTGCTCGCCCTGTGCGGGGTGCTGGCGGCGGGGGCTGCGGTGCGCCCGGAGCGGCGGCCGGCGGCGGGGTACGTGGCGGCGGTGCTGTTCGTGGCGGCGACCTGGGTCCGGCTGGCGGCGTCGGAGGTGTCGGCCCCGGAGGCGTACACCCTGCCGGTGACGGTGCCCGCGCTGGTGGTCGGCGTACTGCGGCGGCGCAAGGACCCCGAGGCGTCCTCCTGGACGGCGTACGGGCCGGGACTCGCGGCGACGCTGCTGCCGAGCCTGGCCGTGGCCTGGACCGACCCCGACTGGTTGCGGCCGCTGCTGCTGGGCGTGGCGGCGCTGGTGATCACTCTGCTGGGGGCGAGGTACCGGCTCCAGGCGCTGCTGCTGCTCGGCGGCGCGGTGCTGGCCCTGGACACCCTGCACGAGCTGGCGCCGTACGTCGTCCAGGTGGCCGGCGCACTGCCGCGCTGGCTGCCGCCGGCGCTGGCCGGGCTGCTGTTGCTGGCCGTGGGGGCCACGTACGAGCAGCGGCTGCGCGACGCACGCAGGCTGAAGGACCTGCTGGGCCGGATGCGGTGAGCGGTCCCCGGCGCCGGGATCCCGGGGGGCCCTGGTGCCGGGAACGCAGAGGGCCCTGGGACCGGGAACGCAGAGGCCCCGAGACTCGGAAGTCTCGGGGCCTCTGTTCCGGGTGGGCGATACTGGGTTCGAACCAGTGACCTCTTCGGTGTGAACGAAGCGCTCTCCCACTGAGCTAATCGCCCGGGCGCACCGCAAACATTACCCCATGTCAGCGGTGCCCCCGGACCGTCCCCGGCACTGTTCGCCGGCCGTCCGCGGCCCTACTCGCCGACCGTCCACGGCAGGGCGAGGCCGAACTTCCAGATGTAGATCCCGACCAGCACCGCCATGATCACGAGCCCCACCGTGGTGAGGATGATGTTGCGCCGCCGGACCTTGGGATCCAGCGCCCGCTGGGCGGCCTCGGTGACCTTGCGCTTCGTCCAGCGCAGCACCAGCTGGGCCCAGACGAACTCGGTCGCCCAGATCGCCATGCCGCCGAAGATCACCAGCCAGCCGGGCCCCGGCAGCACCAGCATCAGCACACCGGCCACCACCACGCCCAGGCCGACGACGAAGACGCCGACCTGCCAGCTCAGGTGCAGCGGTTTGGACGCCTTGATGAACCCCGGCGCCCGCGATCCCAGCTCGCGTTCCACCTTGGTCGTGCCCCCCGTAGCGGACTCCGGGGCCGCCTTCCCGGCGGCCTCGATCCGCTCGTCACTCTCCGCATTCATGGAGCTCAACCTACCCGACCCGTCATCGTCACTTGAATGGGCGCATGACTCAAAGTTACACACCGCTGGGCGAGGGACCCGAAACATCACAAATGGGTCAGAGGGGTTTACAACACCACCGTAGGTGGCATGTCGATTTCGCCGACGTGCGAATCCCCGAGCGCACACTGAGCGAAAGGCCCTGGCGCTTATGAACACCACGGTCAGCTGCGAGCTGCACCTGCGCCTCGTTGTGTCGAGCGAGTCCTCACTGCCTGTACCCGCGGGCCTGCGGTATGACACGGCCGATCCCTATGCCGTGCACGCCACCTTCCACACCGGAGCGGAGGAGACGGTCGAGTGGGTCTTCGCCCGTGACCTCCTTGCCGAAGGGCTGCACCGGCCCACCGGCACCGGAGACGTCCGCGTCTGGCCATCTCGTAGTCACGGTCAAGGCGTCGTATGCATCGCCCTGAGCTCTCCAGAGGGAGAAGCCCTGCTCGAAGCTCCGGCGCGAGCCCTGGAGTCGTTCCTGAAAAGGACCGACGCCGCGGTTCCGCCCGGCACCGAGCATCGTCACTTCGATCTCGACACGGAGCTCTCCCACATCCTGGCCGAGAGCTGAGCCAGGCCGAGAGCTGCCCGGCGCCGTCCGACTCGGGGAGACGGCGTCGCGTGGACAACCACATAAGGCAGACACCGGCGCCGGCGCCGCGGAATCCACCGCGGTGACGGCGCCTGTGCGTGCACCACGTCCCCAGGAGCGGGCCGGTGGCCGTGGAGTGCCTCCGCTCCCGCAGGCCCGCACCGGGCCGGGGAGCGGCCGGGTGAGCCAGTAGAGTCAGCCGCCATCGGCGGGCGCCCGCCCGCCGGAGGCCAGGGAGCGAAGCGTGCTGATCCCTCACGACACCCGGATCGCCCTCGACACGGTGGTGGATCTGGTGAACACCGCACCGGAGAGCGAGCCGCCCGAGGACGGCCCGACGGACGGACTCGTGGACGGGCCGGAGGACGGGCTCGCCGATCTCCCGGCGCTGTACGCCTTCGCCGAGCGCCACCACATCAGCGGCGTCGGCACCCTCGGCGAGAAGGACCTCGAAGCCGTACGGGCCGTCCGGAGCCGCTTCGCCGAGGTCTTCGCCGCGCCCGACGCCCGCAGCGCGGCCGACCTCGTCAACCGGCTCGTCGCCGCGGCCGGGACCACACCCCAGCTCACCGACCACGACGGCTACGACTGGCACGTGCACTACTTCGCCCCGGACGCATCCCTCTCCGACCACCTCGCGGCCGACTGCGGCATGGCGCTGGCCTTCATCATCGTGGCCGGCGAACAGGAGCGGCTGCGGCGCTGCGAGGCGCCCGACTGCGGGCGCGCCTTCGTCGACCTCTCGCGCAACCGCTCCCGGCGCTACTGCTCCAGCCGCACCTGCGGCAACCGGCTCCATGTCGCCGCGTACCGGGCCCGGCGCCGGGAGGCCGGGTCATAACAGGAACAGGTCGTGCAGTGCCGCCATCAGCAGCAGGCTCCCGACGACCGTCAGGAAGATCATCAGGGGTGGCTGGGAAAGCGCGAAGAGGCAGCCACGGGGCTCTTCGGCAGGGGGTGCGGGGGCTTCGCCCCGGGATGTGTCCAGCATCTCGGGGTGATCATGACTCACCCGCGACCCGTTGGCGGTCAACCTGACCCATCGCCCCGGGAGTTCACCGTCCCGTGGCCCTCTGGAATCGCTCCGGCGTCCGAGATGCCGTCAGGCATTCGGAACGCTGGGCGCGCCGGTCATGCTCCTTCGGATGCCGTCGCTTCCTCGGATGCCGCGCCCTTCGTCAGATGCCGTGCTTCTTGAGGATCGCCTCGATGTCGCTGAAGTCGTCGCCGGGCGCCGCCGCCTCCTGCTTCTTCTTCGGCTTCGCGGCCGCAGACGACGCCGAGGACGGCCGGGCCTGGCTGCCGGCGCCGAGCGAGGGCGCGGAGGCGCCCGGGGCCACGGCCTCGTTGCGCTCGGCGGCCCGCGCGGCCTTGCGCTCCGCACGCGTGGTGCCGCTGCGGCGCTCGACGGCCCGGGTGGTCATGAAGAGCGCCCAGGCGAGGCCGAGCACGCCGAAACCGATCCAGACACTCGGCTTGAACGCGATGCCCGAGAGCCACTCGACGACGCCGGTCAGGACGAGGCCGACGGGTACGAGGGAGTAGGCGGCGATCCTGGTCGCGGTGAGGAACCGCTTGCGGTACGCGGTGATCGCGGCGATGCCCAGGCCCGCCGCCGACGCCGCGGAACAGATGGTCTCGGCAAGCATCGTGGCCTCCAGGCGCAGGGGGAACGTCCCCTCCATCCTGCACCGACGACCGGCACAGGGGCCACGGCGCCGGTCCACTTCAGGGACATTTCAGGGCCGGGCTCCTCCGCAGGTGCCGGTCACCGCCATGGGCCGCGGGTGCCGATTGGGAGCTGCCGGTACGTCCTGAAAGACTGGCCCCATGAGCGAATCCACCCCTGCGGCACCGGTCGTCCTCGACATCTGGTGCGATCTCGAATGCCCCGACTGCCACCAGGCCCTCAGCGATGTACGCGCCGTGCGTGCCCGGTACGGCGACCGCGTCGAGATCCGGCTGCGGCACTTCCCGCTGGAGAAGCACAAGCACGCCTACGCCGCCGCGCAGGCCGCCGAGGAGGCCGCCGTCCAGGGCAAGGACTGGCCGTACATCGAGGCTCTCCTCGCCAGGACCGAGGAGCTCGGGAAGGCCGGTGAGCCGGTGCTGCTCGACGTGGCCCGTGAACTCCATCTGGACGCGGAGGAGTTCGACACCGCGCTGATCGACGGCCGCCATCTGCTGATCGTCGACGCCGACCAGGCGGAGGGCAAGGCGATCGGGGTCACCGGCACTCCCACCTATGTCATCGGCGACGAGCGGCTGGACGGCGGCAAGAGTCAGGAAGGGCTGCGCGAGCGGATCGAGGAGATCATCGACCGCCGCCTGGCCGCACAGGGCTGAGGCAGGTGCACGGACGACCGAGGCCGCCTACAGCGCCTTGGCCAGGTTGAACAGCGTCGTCGCGTAGCCGAGCGACTCGTACAGCCGCAGTGCCGGGGTGTTGGCCGCGAAGACGTGCAGGCCGAGCCGGTCCTGGCCCCAGGAACGGGTCTCGTCCTCGGCGAGGAGCATGAGGGCCCGCCCGAAGCCCCGGCCACGGTGCTCCTCGCGCACCTCGACGTCGAAGACGAAGCCGGCGGTCCGGCCGGGCTCCAGCTCCCGCAGGGCCAGCCAGACATGGCCGACCACCTCACCGCCGTGGACCAGCACCCGGAACCGCACGCCCTCGGTCGCCAGCCCCTCCGGGAGGTTCCCGGCGTGGTCGGCCTCGGACTTGAGCCGGGCCTGCTCGGGCGGCACGCCCCGGTCGGTCCACTCCTGCGCGTACGACCGCACCGCCTCGCGCAGCCAGTCCGCGTACTCCCGCTCGCTCATCGGGCGCGAGGTGAGGCCCTCGGGGAGGGGGACGGTGTCCGGGCCGAGGGTCTTGACCATGTTGCGGCTGCGTTCGGTGTAGCCGAGCGCGGCCGCAAGGCGTCGGGCGGGATCGTTGTCCGCCGGGACCTCGGTCCGTACGTGGGTGCAGCCCCACCCCCGCAGCACCTCCTCGGCGGCGAGCGCGGCGATGGTGCCCCGGCCGCGCCTTCGCCTCGCCTTGTCGACGCTGAGGGAGCGCACCACCCCGGCCGAGGCGCCGAACGCGTCGTCGGTGCTGATCGATACGGCGCCGACGGGACGGCCGTTGTCGCACACGTCGTAACTGCGCGCCCGCGCACCGTCGGCGCCTTGCTGAAGCGGCCCGGATGGCCGGAGTGTCGTGGTCATCAACGGTTTGTATCCCCTGGACGGTCCCACGTCACGCGCTTTTCCGGCCCCGCCGGAAAGGGCTTACGGGTCCAGGTCGTTCCCGGCCCGCTCGTCGAAGATCCGCATGGCCTTCGACGTCACCGGTCCGGGCCCGGGCGCCAGCTCCCGGTCGTCCACGCGGTGAACGGCCTGGATGTCGCGGAGCGTGGAGGTCAGGAAGACCTCGTCGGCCTCGGCGAGCACCTCCATCGGCAGGTCGCTCTCCTCCGCCCCGGTCCACTCCACGGCCAGTGCTCGGGTGATCCCCGCGAGGCACCCGGAGGCGACCGGCGGGGTGTGGATGCGGCCGTCGAGCACGACGAACACGTTGGACCCGGTCCCTTCGCAGAGCCGGCCGGCCGTGTTCGGGAACAGCGCCTCGGAGGCGCCCCGCTCACGGGCCCGGGCGAGGGCGACGACGTTCTCGGCGTACGACGTGGTCTTGAGCCCGGTGAGCGCGCCGCGCTCGTTACGGGTCCAGGGGACCGTGATCACCGCGGTGGTGTCCGGGCGCCGGCTCACCCCGTCCAGCGCGACGACGAGGCTGGGCCCGGCGGTGCCGCGGTCCGAACCGAGTGGGGAGAGCCCGCCGGTGTACGTGATCCGCAGCCGCCCCAGCGGAACGGGGTTGGCGTCGATGACCGCAGTCACGGCGCGCCGGACCTCGTCCAGGTCCGGGTCGGGCAGGCCGAGGCCGCGCGCGGAGCGGGTGAGGCGGTCGAGGTGGCGGGTGAGGGCGAAGGGGCGGCCCTCGCTGGTACGGACCGTCTCGAAGATGCCGTCGCCCACAGTCAGCCCGTGGTCCAGCACCGACAGCCGGGCATCATCGGCGTCCCGCAGTCCGCCGTTGACCCAAATCCTCATGAATCGGTCCTTCCTGTCTGCTCGAACCCTGTCTGCTCGAACGTGCCCGACGCTACAGCGAGCAGCCGCGACGCCTTCAGTTCGGTCTCGTCCCATTCACGCTCCGGGTCGGAGCCCCAGGTGATGCCGGCGCCGGTGCCGAAGCGCAGGAGCGGCGAGGGGCCGGTCCGGTCGATCCAGAACGTCCGTATGCCCACGGCCAGCGAGGCCGTTCCCCGGTCGGCGTCGACCCAGCCGACCGCGCCGCAGTACGGCCCGCGCGGTGACCGCTCCAGCTCCTCGATGATCCGCAGCGCGCTGGACTTCGGGGCCCCGGTGACGGAGCCGGGCGGGAACGCCGCCGCGAGCAGTTCCGGCCAACCCGCCCCCTCGGCCAGCTCGCCCCGCACGGTGGAGACGAGGTGGACGAGGCCCGGGTGCTTCTCCACGACGCAGAGGTCCGGGACGGTGACGCTGCCGGTCGCGCAGACGCGGCCGAGGTCGTTGCGGACCAGGTCCACGATCATCACGTTCTCCGCGTGGTCCTTTTCCAGCAGATCGCCCTCGGTGCGCCCGGTCCCCTTGATCGGTCCCGATTCGACGGTCCGCCCGTCCCGGCGGAGGAACAGCTCGGGGGACGCGGTGGCGACCTCCACCCCGTGGCCGGGCAGGCGAATCGTTCCTGCGTACGGTGCCGGGTTGCCGCGCGCGAGCAGGGCGGCCAGGGCGTCGACATCGGCCCGGAGGGGGTCGGGCAGCGGCGCGGAGAGGACGCGGCAGAGGTTGGCCTGGTAGACCTCGCCCGCGGCGATGTACGCACGGATCCGCCGTACGCCCGCCGTGTAGGCGTCACGGTCCAGTGAGGTCGTCCACTCCGCGGCGGCGGGCCCGCGCCAGGCTCCGGGCACGGGGGCGGGCACCTCCTCCCGGCGCACGGAGGAGAAGCGGGCACAGACAGCACGACCCTCGAAGTCGGCACATACCGCCCAGAAACCGGACGAGTCCAGAGCCGAGGGATCGTGGGTCACATCCTGGAGACCGGAGGCGACGAGGCCGCCGAAGCGGGCCATGGGAGCGAGGGGGAACACCCTGCTGAGTCTAGAACCGCCCGCGATGACCTGCGTCGGGGCGGCGGTACGGCGGCGCTACGGCGACCATCTGCGCAAACGCGTTTTTGTACTGGCCCGGGAATCCGCTAGAGTTCAACACGTCGCCGGGATGCGCAAGCGGTCCGGGAAAGACAAGCGGACGTAGCTCAGTTGGTAGAGCGCAACCTTGCCAAGGTTGAGGTCGCCAGTTCGAACCTGGTCGTCCGCTCGCAGAAGGTGGGGGATCTTCCCGAACCCCCACCCCTGGTGGAGTGGCCGAGAGGCGAGGCAACGGCCTGCAAAGCCGTCTACACGGGTTCAAATCCCGTCTCCACCTCCAAGGACGATTAGCTCAGCGGGAGAGCGCTTCCCTGACACGGAAGAGGTCACTGGTTCAATCCCAGTATCGTCCACTGATCCGCAAGGATCCCCGCGCGATTAGCTCAGCGGGAGAGCGCTTCCCTGACACGGAAGAGGTCACTGGTTCAATCCCAGTATCGCGCACGCGGTAAAAGCACGGTCGTCCCGCGCGATTAGCTCAGCGGGAGAGCGCTTCCCTGACACGGAAGAGGTCACTGGTTCAATCCCAGTATCGCGCACCACCGAGAACCCCCGGTCGTATCGACGACCGGGGGTTCTTTCGTGCCTGTGCCCTGTCAGGAGGAGAAGAGCATCCTCCCGAAGCCCTTCTGGCGGCGGTGGCCGTAGTGCCCGCCGTGCTGCTGGCCGTACTGCGGAGCGCCCCAGGCCGGGGCGTGGGCCGGCGGAGCCGCCTGCGGGTAGGCCTGGGGGGCGGGCGGCGGGGGCGGGGCCTGCTGGGCCCACTGCGACTCCAGGCGGGTCAGCGACTCCAGCTCGCCGTAGTCCAGGAATATCCCCCGGCAGCCGCTGCACTGCTCGATCTGGACACCGTTGCGGTTGTACGTCTGCATCTGCGCGTGACACTTGGGACACTGCATCATTCGGCTCGGCTCCTCGCCCTCGTTGTGCCGCCGCCGGAAAGCCTGTCCGGCGGCGGTCCGTTCAGCCTACGACGCGGACCCGGCCGCCAACTCGGGTGGGAACGTAGCGATTCGGGCACAGGAATCGATCATCAGCTGCTCCATCTCGTCCGGCTCCCGGCCCTCCGCCGCGCACTTGGCCAGGGCGACGGCCGCCGTCTGGACGGTCAGCGCACGGGCGGGGACGTCCAGTTGCGGCCAGGGGTCCCCTTCGGGTGGCACGGCGGGCCCCCCGGCCGACCGGTAGGCGTCCAGGAACAGCAGCCAGTCCTCCGGGGCCAGCACCCCGGCCGCGTACCAGGCGGCGGGCCGGGCGAGGTCCCAAGCGGGGTCCCCCCGCCCAGCGTCGTCCACATCGATGAGCAACCAGGGCCCGTCCGGAGCGGGATGGCGGACGAGCTGCCCCAGGTGCAGGTCCCCGTGGCAGAGGAAGCCCGACCGTGCGGCGGGGGACGCGGCCTCGCCCCGCGCCCAGGCCGGCAGGGCGTGCCAGGCGGCCTGTACGGGGAGGACCGCGGCGTCGCCGGGGAGGGCGGCGATCATCCGGTCGACCGCGCGGGCCGCCTTGACCGGGCCGCGCATCGGCGGGGCCGGGAGCGGGAGCGGAGAAGCGGTTCGGTGGAGGCGGGCGAGCAGGACGGCGGCGTCTGCCCAGGGGGCCGCGTCGGGGTCCCTGGGGTCGACGGGGGTGCCGTACGGCCAGAAGGTGACGGGGCGGGGGACGGCTCCCGCCGTATCGGGCGGGCCCGGGGCGGTGAGCGGCGCGAGGAGGATGCCGGACAGCTGCGGCGCCGAGGCCAGGGCGAGGCGGGCCGCCAGGGCGTCGCGGTCGATGTCGGCGGCGTGCGCCTTGGCCACGACCGGGCCGCTGCGGACCACGGTGCCGTCCGGCCGGTCGGCCAGGAGTTGAGGCGGCTCGCAGGTGCAGGGAGTTTCGGGCGGGTGGTGGAGGCGGAGGCGGTGGGCCAGGGTGCCCAGCTCACGGATGACCGGCTCGCGGGAGGCGGACGCGGGAGTGGGTGGCTCACGGTCGACTGAGGTTGAGGTCATACGCAACGTCTCCCCGGCAACGGTCGGTCCCGGCCCTGCCACCGGTCCCCGCTGAGCGTACGCCGCAGCCGGGGGCGGAAGGCGGTGGAGTCCGCCGGGCGGGGCGCCCGCGCGGGCCTCGCCTGGTTCGTACCGGCGTGTCCCCGTCCCCGTCCCGGGGCATGCGGACACGTGAAACCGGCCCGGACAGCGCGATGCCCGGTCAGCTCCCCAGCTGACCGGACAAACGCTGCCGTCCGCCGCACCCCCGTCCCCACGGGGCTGTTGGCCCGATACCTGGCTCCGGACCGCTCTTCCGGACCCCTGGCGCCGCTCAGCGCCCCAGCATCACAGCCACGGACGACGCCTGTGTGACCACCGCGTCCCAGCCGCCGAAGGCGACTGCGAGCAGGGCCGCCAGGGGGAGAACCATGGCCGTCGCCACCAAGGGGTGACGGGTGCCGGACGGGCGGGCGCCGAACGAGGCGTAGGCCTTGCGTCCCTGCGTGCGGATCATGGTCCGCGTTGCCGTGTCCGACATGGTTCCTCTCCTGACCTGATGTGGAGCGACGGGCGTGTGACCTCGGGGGACGAGTGCTGCGCCCGCCGCTTGATCTCAACATTAGGCAACCGGTGAGCACGGGGCGTCATGCCCGCGTACCGAATCCCGGGCCTCCCGGAGGATGAGCCACCGGTGGTCGGCGTACTCCCCTGGGTGGAGACGGCCCACGCGGTCCTGGGGTCATCCCGGAGGGGCCCAGGGGGCCACCACCCCCGGGAAGGGTCGCGGCGGGTGACTTCACTCACTCCCCCCACTCTCCGAAGGAGGGTGCATCGGCCTCCGCGGCAGCCTCTCAGGGCCATCGCCGTGTACGTCCGGGTGGTATCGACACCCTCTCCGACCGACTCGTCCCGGCCACCATGGCCGGATCCAACACCTCTTGTTCGAAAGCCCTTTGCCGCCTCACGGCGGCCGACGGGCCCGGAAGTAGCGCCCGCTGACCGCCCTTCACTTCTCCCGTCGCGCACGGACAATCGAATCCCCGGTGAGGGCGCGGCCTCTGAGCGCACCGGGCGCGGGGTACGTAAGCTGTGCCTCGTCAGGCGGACCAGGCAGCGGGGATGGGCAGACGATGGCGATGATGCGGCTCCGGCGCGAGGACCCGCGTCTCGTCGGCTCGTTCCGGCTGCACCGGCGGCTCGGCGCGGGCGGCATGGGCGTGGTCTACCTCGGCTCCGACCGGCGCGGTCAGCGGGTGGCGCTCAAGGTGATCCGGCCCGACCTGGCGGAGGACCAGGAGTTCCGTTCGCGGTTCGCGCGCGAGGTGTCCGCCGCGCGGCGGATCCGGGGCGGCTGCACGGCCCGGCTCGTCGCCGCCGATCTGGAGGCGGACCGCCCGTGGTTCGCGACGCAGTACGTCCCCGGCCCCTCGCTGCACGACAAGGTCGCCGAGGAAGGCCCCCTGGCCGCCGCCGAGGTGGCCTCGATCGGCGCGGCGCTCTCCGAGGGCCTGGTCGCGGTGCACGAAGCGGGCGTGGTCCACCGGGATCTGAAGCCGTCGAACATCCTGCTCTCCCCCAAGGGCCCCCGCATCATCGACTTCGGCATCGCCTGGGCGACCGGGGCCAGCACGCTGACCCACGTCGGTACGGCGGTGGGGTCGCCCGGCTTCCTCGCGCCCGAGCAGGTCCGGGGCGCGGCGGTGACCCCCGCGACGGACGTCTTCTCGCTCGGCGCGACCCTGGCGTACGCGGCGATGGCCGACTCCCCCTTCGGGCACGGCAGTTCCGAGGTCATGCTCTACCGCGTGGTGCACGAGGAGGCGCAGCTCCACGGGGTGCACGACGCTCTGGCCCCCCTGATCCGCGCCTGCCTGGCGAAGAATCCGGAGGAGCGGCCGAGCACGCTCCAACTGTCCATGCGGCTCAAGGAGATCGCGGCGCGCGAGGCGCAGGGCCTGCACGAGAGCAGGCCGCCCGCCCAGCGTTCGGCCCAGGACGCGGACCGGCCCACCGGCCGGCTCGACGGCCCGTACACCGAACAGCACACCCGCCGCGCGGAAGGCCCTTCCTCCGCGTCCCGCCCGCAGCAGGGCCGGCGTCCGGCGTCCTCGCGTTCGGGGGCCGGGGGCGCGCCGCGCACAGGTGGGTCCCGGCCGCAGCGGGCGCCGCGCGGCACCACGGGTTCCGGGAAGCGGCCGGGCACGACGCACGGCAGGCCGGGGACCCGTTCCGGGGCCCGGACGACCTCGGCGGGACGGCGTCCGGCCAATCCCCGGCTGCTGCGCCAGCGGCTGGTGGTGTTCGTGGTGGTCACGCTGCTGGTGGCGCTGGGGATCGCGGCCGCGCAGGGGTGTCAGGGACCGGCGCGCGGGCTGGGCGGGGGCGAGCAGCCGAACAGGCCGAGCACGGTGTCGCAGGAGCAGCGGGCGCACGTGCCGGGGCAGGTGCGGCCCGAGCTGCTCTGAGGCCTCGCCTCAGCCCGTCTCAGCTCTCCGGGCGGCCCGTCGCCACCGCGTAGAACGCGACCGCGGCCGCCGCGCCGACGTTCAGCGAGTCGACGCCGTGCGCCATCGGGATGCGGACCCACTCGTCGGCGGCCATCAGCGCCTTCGTGGACAGCCCCTCCCCCTCCGCGCCGAGCATCAGCGCGACCCGCTCCAGCCGGTGCGGGGCCGCCTCGTCGATGCTGGTGGCCTTGGGGTCGGGGGTGAGGGCGAGGAGCCGGAAGCCCGCTCCCCGCACGGTCTCCAGCCCCTTGGGCCAGGCTTCGAGGCGCGCGTAGGGGACGGAGAAGACCGCGCCCATCGACACCTTGACCGAGCGGCGGTAGAGCGGGTCCGCGCAGTCCGGGGAGAGCAGGACGGCGTCCATGCCGAGAGCGGCGGCGCTGCGGAAGATCGCACCGATGTTGGTGTGGTCGTTGACCGACTCCATGACCACCACCCGGCGGGCGGTGGTGAGGAGTTCGTCGGCGGTGGGCAGCGGCTTGCGCTGCATGGAGGCGAGCGCCCCGCGGTGGACGTGGTAGCCGGTGACCCGTTCGGCGAGCTCGGGGGCGACGGCATACACCGGGGCCGGGACCTCGTCGATGACGTCGCGCATGACGTCGACCCACTTGGCGGAGAGCAGCATCGACCGCATCTCGTAGCCGGCGTGCCGGGCGCGCCGGATGACCTTCTCGCCCTCGGCGATGAAGAGGCCCTCGGCGGGCTCGCGCCGTCTCCGCAGTTCGACGTCGGTCAGGCCGATGTAGTCGCTCAGGCGCGGGTCGTCGGGGTCGTCGAGGGTGATGAGATCTGCCACAGGGTGATACTGCCTTGTCCGGTGTGCGGTGCCAACGCCTGGGAGGAGATGTGTAACCGCGGGTTACCTGGTGGGGTCCGACTTCATTCGGCCGACGGGTCGGCCTGTTGCGGTGCGGAGTCCGGGCCGACCGCGACGACATCGCCGACGACGATCACCGCGGGCGGGCGCACGTCCTCGGCGACCGCGCGTTCGCCGACGTCCGCGAGGGTCGCGTCGACCCGGCGCTGGGCGGCGGTGGTGCCCTCCTGGACGAGGGCGACCGGGGTGGCCGGGTCCTTGCCGTGGGCTATCAGGGCGGCGGCGATGGCACCGATCTTGTCGACGGCCATCAGCAGGACGAGGGTGCCGCGCAGCCGGGCGATGGCCTCCCAGTCGACCAGCGATCGCGGGTCCTCGGGCGCGACATGGCCGCTGACCACGGTGAACTCGTGGGCCACGCCCCGGTGGGTGACCGGGATACCGGCCGCCCCGGGGACGGAGATGGTGCTGGAGATGCCGGGGACGACGGTGCACGGGATGCCTTCGGCGGCCAGCGCCTGGGCCTCCTCCATGCCCCGGCCGAAGACGAACGGGTCGCCGCCCTTGAGCCGGACCACGGCCTTGCCCGCCTTGGCGTGCTCGATCAGCGCCTGGTTGATCGCCTCCTGGGCCATGAACCGGCCGTACGGGATCTTCGCCGCGTCGATCACCTCGACGTGCGGCGGCAGTTCGTCGAGCAGGTCGCGGGGGCCGAGGCGGTCGGCGATGACCACGTCGGCCTCGGCGAGGAGGCGGCGGCCGCGCACCGTGATCAGGTCCGGGTCGCCGGGGCCGCCGCCGACCAGGGCGACGCCGGGGGCGCGGGTGCGGTGGTGCGGGGCGGCGAGGGTGCCGTCGCGCAGGCCCTCGACGATGGCGTCGCGGAGGGCGGCGGAGTGGCGGGGGTCGCGGCCCTGTGGGGTGGTGTTGAGGACGGCGACGGTGATGTTGCCGATGCGGCCGGTGGCCGGGGTCCAGGCGGTCGCGGCCTCGGCGTTGTCGGCCCGTACGCACCAGGTGCGGGTGCGCTCGGCCTCGGCGGAGGCGGCATCGTTGGCGGCGGTGTCGGAGGAGGCGACCAGGGCGTACCAGGTGTCGGCGAGGTCGCCGTCCTGGTAGCGGCGGCGCTCCCAGCGGATCTCCCCCGCGTCCGCCATGGCCTCGACGGAAGGCGTCGCGGACGGGGAGATGAGGGTGATGACAGCACCGGTGGCGATGAGCTGCGGCAGCCTGCGCTGCGCGACCTGGCCGCCGCCGATGACGACGGTGCGGCGGCCGTGCAGGCGCAGTCCGACGGGGTACGCGGGGTGATCGGCGTGGTCGGTGCGACCAGCGCTCTCGGCGTGACCTGCGTGGTCTGCGTGCTCGGCCATGGCGGTGCGGGCTCCTCGTGCGGGGTGCTGCGTAGGGGCCGCTGCGGCGGTGGAGCGGCTGTGACGTGCGGAAGTGGGGGGGTGCTGGGTGGGGAACACGATACGGGGTGGTGGGGGGTGGGGGCGGTGGGGGCGCCTGCGGCGGGCCTGCCCCCCACCCCGCCCCTTCCCGGAACCAGGGCTCCGCCCCGGACCCGCTCCTCAAACGCCGAAGGGGCTGGGACGGCGAGCCCCGGAGGGGCTGGAAGGGCAAGCCCTCGAAGAGCTGGGGCCGCCACCCCCCGGCGGGCCGAGGGACTACTTCTCCGTCACTCCCGCCGCGTCGAACGTCGCCACCTCGTGCATCGCCCGTGCCGCGCTCTGCACGATCGGCAGCGCCAGCAGCGCGCCCGTGCCCTCGCCCAGGCGGAGGTCGAGGTCGACCAGGGGGCGCAGGCCCAGTTTGTTCAGGGCTGCCACGTGGCCGGGCTCCGCGCTGCGGTGGCCGGCGATGCAGGCGGCCAGGGCCTCGGGGGCGATGGCCCGGGCGACCAGGGCCGCCGCGCCCGCGCTCACGCCGTCCAGGATCACCGGCGTACGCAAGGAGGCGCCGCCGAGGAGGAAGCCCGCCATCGCGGCGTGCTCCAGGCCGCCGACCGCCGCGAGCACGCCGATCGGGTCGGACGCGTCCGGCTGGTGGAGGTCGAGGGCTCGGCGTACGACGTCGACCTTGCGGGCGTGCATCTCGTCGTTGATGCCGGTCCCCCGGCCGGTCACCTCGGAGGCGTCGCTCCCCGTGTAGACGCAGATCAGCGCGGCGGACGCGGTGGTGTTGGCGATGCCCATCTCACCGGTGAGCAGCGCCTTGTTGCCCGCCGCCACCAGGTCGCGGGCGGTCTCGATGCCGACCTCTATGGCGGCGAGGACCTCTTCCCGGCTGAGGGCGGGGCCGGTGGTGAAGTCCGCGGTGCCCTTGCGCACCTTGCGGGGCAGCAGGCCCGGGGTCGCGGGCAGGTCCGCCGCGACGCCGACGTCGACGACGCAGACCTCCGCGCCGACCTGCGCGGCGAACGCGTTGCAGACGGCTCCGCCACCCAGGAAGTTCGCCACCATCTGCGCGGTGACCTCCTGCGGCCAGGCCGTGACGCCCTGGGCGTGCACTCCGTGGTCACCGGCGAAGATCGCGACGGCCGCGGGCTCCGGGATCGGCGGCGGGCACATCCGGGAGAGGCCGGACAGCTGCGCGGAGATGATCTCCAGCATGCCGAGCGCCCCGGCCGGCTTGGTCATCCGCTTCTGCCGCTCCCACGCCTCGCCGAGCGCCTTCGCGTCGAGCGGGCGGATGGCGGAGACGGTCTCCTGGAGCAGGTCGTGCGGCTCCTCGCCGGGCAGCGCGCGCCGGCCGTACGTCTCCTCGTGGACGACCCAGGAGAGCGGGCGGCGCTTGGACCAGCCCGCCTGCAGCAGCTCGGGCTCCTCGGGGAACTCGTCGACATAACCGACGCAGAGGTACGCCACGACTTCGAGGTGTTCCGGCAGACCGAGGGCACGGACCATCTCACGCTCGTCGAAGAAGCTGACCCAGCCGACGCCGAGGCCCTCGGCACGGGCCGCCAGCCACAGGTTCTCCACGGCGAGCGCCGAGGAGTAGGGAGCCATCTGCGGCTGTGTGTGGCGGCCGAGGGTGTGGCGGCCGCCCCGGGTGGGATCGGCGGTGACGACGATGTTCACCGGGGTGTCGAGGATCGCCTCGATCTTCAGTTCCTTGAACTGCTTCGCCCGGCCCTTGGGCAGCGACTCGGCGTACGCCTCACGCTGGCGCTGGGCCAGTTCGTGCATGGAACGGCGCGTCTCGGCGGACCGGATGACGACGAAGTCCCACGGCTGCGAGTGGCCGACGCTCGGCGCGGTGTGCGCGGCCTCAAGCACCCGGAGCAGGACCTCGTGCGGGATCGGGTCGCTGCGGAAGCCGTTGCGGATGTCCCGGCGCTCGCGCATGACCCGGAGCACCGCCTCGCGCTCGGCGTCGTCGTAGCCGGGTGCGGGCGGGGTGAAGGGCTCCTGGGGTGCCGCCGCCTCCGCGGCGGGCTGCTCGACCGGCTGCTCTTCGAGCTCCGGGGTCTCGATGACCTCGGGGCCGGTGCCGTCCTCGGCGTCGGCTGCGGCTGCGGCTGCGGCCACCGGCTCCGGGTCGACGGTGGGGGCAGGGGCGGGTTGCACGGGCTCCGCCTCCGCGGCGGGTTCGGGGGCCGGCCGCGGCGCCGCCTGTTCGGGCTCGGGCTGCACCTCGGCGGGCACGAGGGTAACGGCGGCGGGCTCGGGGGCCTCCACGGCCTCCTCGACCGCCGGGGCCGGTTCTGCGGCCTCCACCGGCTGTGCGGGGTCGGCGGCAAGCTCCTGCTGCTGTACGGGAGCCTGGGGCTCCGGAACGGCGGCGTCCACCGGGACGGACTGCGCTTCGGGCTCGGCCGGAACATCAGCGGGCGCGGCGGGCACCTCCACCGGCACCTCCGCAGGCGCCTCTGCGGGCAGCTCCGTCGGGGCCACCGCTTCCGCCGGAGCCTGAGGCTGCTCGGCGACGGCCGGCTCCGGGACGACCGCTTCTGCCGGGACCACCTGCTCCACCGGCTCGGGCTGCACGACGACGGGCTCGGGGACCTGCGCGGGCTCGACCACAGCCTCGGGCTCGACCGGCTGCTCCACCTGAACCGGAGCCACCGCCTCGGCTTGCACCTGCTGCTCCGGCTGCACCGGCTGCTCGGGCTCGGCAGGAGCGACCGCCTCGGGCTGCACCGGCTCTTCGGGCTCGGCAGGAACGACCGCCTCGGGCTGCACCGGCTCTTCGGGCTCGGCAGGAACGACCGCCTCGGGCTGCACCGGCTGCGGCACGACCTGCTCGGGCGGGGCCACGCCCTCCGGCGCGACCGGCTGCTCGGCCTCGACCGGTGCCGCCGGCGCTGCGGTCTCGGGCACCGCGACCGGCTCGGCAGGAGCCTCGGCCTCGACAACGGCCTCGGCCGCCGCTTCAGGCTCCACCACCGGCGCCGGGCCGGCAGAGGTCTCCACCGACACCGCCGGCTGCTCGGCCTCGACCGCGGCCGTCACCGGCGCCTCCGGCTCGGTCTGCGGCTGCTGCGGCGGCGGCCCCCACGGCGACGCGCCCTGCGGCGGGATCTCGCCCAGCTGCGGGCCCGGCAGCAGCGAGGCCTGGGCTTCGAAATACTCGGGGCCGGGCACCGGCGGGCTCGCGTGGCGGACGGGAGGAGCCGTCCTCACCGCTCCGGCCGGGCCCCGGTCGGCCAGCGAGCGGACCACGCCGCCACCCTGCGTACCGCCGCCGTACGACGGGGCCTCGGCCGATGCCGGGCCCCGCTGCAGGGGGCGGCGGGCGGGGGCCTGCGCGTGCGCGCCGACCGGCGTCGGGGTCTGCACGGGCGCGGGGGCCGGAGCCGGGATCCGTACACCGCTGACGTCGACGGAGCCGGTGTCACGGCCGCCGGACTCGTGCGTGCCGTGCACCGCCTCGGCGGGCGCCTGCCCCTCCTGGCCCTGCGCGGGGACCTGCGGCTGCGTCGCGTACTGCGGCTCCTGCCGCTGGGCCTGGAACTGCTGTGCCGTCTCCTCCGGAGCCGGAGCGGCAGGGGCCTGGGCTGCGGGGGGCTGGGGAGCCGGCGCCGGAGCGGCCTGAGCCTGCGGGGCCGCCGGGGTCTGGACCGTCTGCGGGTCGCTCCACGCGCCCTGGGAGGCCGGCATCAGCAGGAGGTCGTCGTCCTCGGGTGCGTGCTCGGAGGGGTCGAGGAAGGTGTACGCGTCCGGGGCGGGGATGCCCGGCTGCTCCACCATGCCTGCGTTCTCCGGCAGTCCCTCGCCCGGGATCTGGCCGGTGTCAGTCATGCGTACCCCTCGCCCATCGTCAGTGCTCCTTCGGCCCTTCGCCCGGGACGCCGAACCACGGCACGCCGGTGCTCGTCATGCGAACGAGCGGGCTCGCCGCGCGGCACGAAACGCCCGCGGACCTCTTCTTATTCTCGCGGCCGTTCGCCGCCGTGGCAGGAAGTTCCGCCACGGCTCGCTGTGGACTGCGCCACGTCGCGCGTCCCCCGGTTGGTGCCGTACCACAGAGCGGAACAAAACAGTCCACTTTTCCGGACATTGACGAACGAAGCGACGAACGTCCGGGCGCGGTACAACAATCGGCCAGCCTACCTCCCGTACCGGGCGGAGAGGTCAGGGGGCGACGTCCGAACGCCGTGCGGAGAGAAGGAACACGACGGACCGTTCGCGCTCGGTCCACACCTCGGTGTCCAGGTCGACGGACTGGAGCAGCGAGCACGCGACGGTGTAGCCGTTGCCGGTCAGCGCCGCGCCGAGGGCCTCGGCCTCGTCCCGGGTGGAGGCGTGCGTGACGATGCGCTCCGGGCGCCGGTCCACGACGGCCCGGACCACCGGGACGCCGCCGCCCCCGACCCGTACGACATCGGGTTCGGGCAGCCGTTCCAGGACGTGCGGGGCCCGGCCGCAGACGATCTGGAGCGGTACGCCGAAGGCGCGGGCCGCGGCGTCCGTACGGGAGCAGGCTCCCGGGTCGGCGTCCACCGCCAGCACGGCCGCGCCGAAGCGGGCCGCCTCCACGGCCAGGGCACCGCTGCCGCAGCCGATGTCCCAGACCAGGTCGCCGGTGCGGGGGCCGAGGATGGCCAGCTGGGCGGCGCGCAGATTCGGGGACTCCCCCTCGCCGGACTCCTGCATGCGTGTCGCTCCGGCCTCCCGGTAGGCGTCGGCGGGCAAAGCCCAGCCCCGGACACCCTGGGGGTAGGCGGGCTCGCGGCCGGCGAACCAGGCGCCGGTGGCAGTGGTCTCGGGGCCGCCGCCGATGACGATGACGACGTTGGGGTCGCGCCAGGTGTGGTCGGCGGCCTTGTCGGAGGTGAGGACGGTGACGCGTTCGCGGTCGGTGCCGAGCTCCTCGCAGATCACGAAGGTGCGGTGGACGCCTTCGAGGAGGAGGGCCAGTTCGGCGGGGCCCGCGCCCGGTGAGGTGAGGACGGCGACCTTGTGGTGGGCCCGGCAGACGTTGACGGCGCGGCGCAGGGTGCGGGGGTGGGCGACGACGACCTGGGCGTCGTCCCAGGCCATCCCGGCCCGGGCGAAGGCGGTGGCCACGGCCGAGACGGCGGGGACGACCTCGACTTCGAGCCCGTGCTCGGGGGCGCGCAGGGTGCGGACGACACCGAAGAAGCCGGGGTCGCCGTCGGCGAGGACGACGGCGCTGCCGCGGTGGCCGGCGATGCGGCGGGCGGCCAGGTCGACGCTGCCGAGCCGGATGCGCTCGGCGCCCTTGGGCACTTCGGGCAGGACGAGGTGGTGGGCGGCGCCCGCGACGAGCGTGGCGGCCGAGAGCGCGGCCGTGGCCGCTCTGGTCAGTGGCGAGCCGTCCCAGCCGATCACCGTGACCCGGTCGGCCATCGTCGTCTGTCTCCTGGGGGTGTCGGAGGGGGCGGGACTGCCCGGCGGTGGCGGGCAGGGGTGAGAGTACCTGGTCGGGCTCGGGGTCCGGCCGGTGGCCTCGGCCCGGCACCGCCCGGCCCGTGCGGGGTCACTTCCAGTCGTTGTACGTGCCGTAGCCGCCGGCGTCGGCCAGCTGCTCGGCGACGCCTTCGAGGTCCTCGGGGAGGAGACCCCAGACGATCAGGTCGGTACGGATATCGGTCCAGCCGCCGTCGGTGCCGTTCTCGGTCCGGGTCCGAGCGATCCGGGCGTTGCGCAGGACGCCCTCGCTGATGCAGCCGAGCTTCTGCGCGACCTGCTGGGAGGCGGTGTTGTCGGCGGGCGTGCGCAGCTCGATGCGTTCGAAGCCCTGGTCGCGGAAGAGCCATTCGGCGACCGCCAGCACGGATTCGGTGGCGTACCCTTCGCCGCGCGCCCAGGGGGCGGTGATGTAGCGGACCTCGGTGGCCAGGGTGCGCCAGTCGGTGTTGAGGAGGCGGACGCTGCCGACGAGCCGCTGGGTGAGGAACTCGGTGACGGCGAGGGCGATGCCGTGGCCCGAGGTGCGTTCCCCGGGGGCGATTCTGCGGACCCAGCGTTCGGCGTCGACCTGGGTGTACGGGTGCGGTCCGTCGGTCCAGGCGGTGACCATCTCGTCGTTCATCATCTCGATGTACGCGGGGATGTCGGCCATCTCGAAGGGGCGCATCACCAACCTGTCCGTGCTGATGGAGATGGACGGAAAGGTGGTAGTCATGCGCAGCTCCATGCAGAAGACCGGGTAAAAGCGAAGACCGGGTAAAAGCACAGCATGCAGCATCGCATCCGCGGTGTGCAGGGGCGGGTCCGCACGACGGAGCCCCGCGCCTTCCCGGGGGAAGGGGCGGGGCTCCGATGAGCAAGTGCCTGATGGAGGTCAGGACTTGGCGGGGGTCAGGACGTGGCCGGGGCGCCGAAGGAGGCGATGACCGAGCCCTGGTAGGTGTCCTCGATGAACTTCTTCACCTCGTCGGAGTTGAGGAGCCGCGCGAGCTTCTCGACCCGCGGGTCCTTCTCGTTGCCGTCCTTGACCGCCAGGAAGTTGGCGTACGGGTTGCCCTCGGCCTTCTCCAGGGCGAGGGAGTCCTCGGCCGGGGAGAGCTTGGCCTCCAGGGCGTAGTTGCCGTTGATGACGGCGGCGTCCACGTCGTTCAGGGCGCGGGGCACGGTGGCGGCCTCCAGCTCCTTGAACTCCAGGCCCTTCTTGTCGGTGATGTCGCTCAGCTTGGCGGTGGTGCCGACGCCGTCCTTGAGCGTGATCAGGCCGTTCTCGGCGAGCAGCTGGAGCGCGCGGCCGCCGTTGGTGGTGTCGTTGGGGACGGCGACGGTCTGGCCGGCCTTGATGTCCTTGAGGTCCTTGATCTTCTTGGAGTAGAGACCGAGGGGCTCCAGGTGCACGTTGACGGCCGGGACGATGGTGGTCTTGTTCTTCGCGTTGAAGTCGTCCAGGTACGGCTTGTGCTGGAAGAAGTTGGCGTCGACCTGGCCGGACTGGGTGGCGGTGTTCGGCAGGACGTAGTCCGTGAACTCCTTGACCTCCAGCTTGAGGCCCTCCTTCTCCGCCAGGTTCTTCTTGACGAAGTTCAGGATGTCGGCGTGCGGCGTCGGGGACGCGGCGACGACCAGGGCCTTGGAGGTGTCGGCCTTGGCGCCGCTCTCGCTCCTGGCGGCCGGGTCGGAGTCCGTACCGCAGGCGCTGAGGCCCAGGGCGAGGGCGGCGGCGGAAGCGACGGCTGCGGTGATCTTGATGTTCTTGCGCACGAAAAGTGCCTCTTTCTCAACTTGGTGGTGCGCCCGGACAAGGAGTTCGGGCTTGATGGGGACGGAAAGTTCAGGAGGCGGTGCGTCCGCGGCGGGCCAGCAGCCGGACGGTGATGTCGCCGATCAGCTGGATCACGCTGACGAGCACGATGAGAAGTGCGACGGTGATCAGCATGAACTGGTTGTCGAAGCGCTGGAATCCGTAGGTCACGGCCTTGGAGCCGAGTCCTTCGCCGCCGACCGCACCGGCCATCGCGGAGTAGCCGATGAGCACGATGAGAGTGGTGGTGACACCCGAGACGAGCGAGGGCAGCGCCTGCGGCAGGAGCACCTTGCGGACGATGGTGGGGATGGAGCCGCCCATCGACTGCACGGCTTCGACGAGCCCGTGGTCGACCTCCCGGATCGCCGTCTCGACGAGCCGGGCGAAGAACGGGATGGCGCCGACGGCGAGCGGGACGATCATCGCGGTGGGGCCGATGAAGGTGCCGACGACCCAGGTGGTGAAGGGGATCAGGGCGATCAACAGGATGATGAACGGCAGCGAGCGGCCGATGTTCACGATCACGCCGATGACCTTGTTCACCGCGGTGTTCTGGAGCAGTCCGCCCTTGTCGGTGAGGACGAGCAGGACGCCGAGCGGCAGTCCGCCGAGGACGGTGACCAGCGCCGACCACAGCACCATGTAGAGGGTGTCGAAGGTGCCCTGGGTCAGCAGGGGCTGCATTTCGGACCAGGTCACTTGACGACCTCCTTGGTGATCGCGGCGGGGGTCTGCTCCGGCACGACGGCCGCGGTGGTCGCGCCGTGGGCCCGGGGGCCGTTCTCGCCCTCGACGACCTCGGCCTGGAGGCCCTGTTCGCGCAGGAAGCCGATGGGGACGACGTTCTCCTCGAACCGGCCGGGCAGCTCGATGCGCATCCGGCCGATCTGCTTGCCGCCGACGGTGTCCATCGCGGCGCCGAGGATCGAGATGTCGATGTTGTACGTACGGGAGAGCTGGGAGATCACCGGCTGGGTGGCGGATTCCCCGTGGAAGGTGACGTCCACGACCGTACGGTCGGGCCCGGAGGCGGTCCCTCCGACCGGGAACAGTTCGCCGGCCAGCTCGGAGCCGGGGGTGGCGAGCAGTCCGCCGACCGTGCCGGACTCCACGATCCGGCCGCGCCGCATGAGGGCGGCGGAGTCACAGATCGTCTTGACGACGTCCATCTCGTGGGTGATCAGCAGGATGGTCAGACCGAGCTGCTGGTTGAGGTCGCGCAGCAGCTGAAGGATGGAACGGGTGGTCTCGGGGTCGAGGGCGGAGGTCGCCTCGTCCGAGAGCAGCACCTTGGGGTCGCCCGCCAGGGCGCGGGCTATGCCCACGCGCTGTTTCTGGCCGCCGGAGAGCTGCTTGGGGTAGGACTTCGCCTTGTCGGCGAGGCCGACCAGGTCGAGGAGTTCCTTGGCCTTGCGGGTGCGCTCCTGGCCGGAGACTCCGAGGATCTCCAGCGGGAGCTCCACGTTGTCCAGGACGGTGCGCGAGTCCAGCAGGTTGAAGTGCTGGAAGACCATGCCGATGCGGGTACGGGCCGCGCGCAGCTCCGCGCTCGCCCGGCGGCCGCGCCCGGCGAGGGCGGTGAGGTCCTGGCCGGCCACGGTCACCGTGCCGGAGGTGGGGCGCTCCAGCAGGTTGACGCAGCGGATGAGGGAGGACTTCCCGGCGCCGCTCTGCCCGATGACGCCGTATATCTCGCCCTCGCGGACGTGGAGGTCGACTCCGTCGATCGCGGTGACCTCACGGTCGCGCGACTGGTAGACCTTCGTGAGGCCCGTCGTGGTGATCACAGGGGTTTCCGTCACTGTCGAGTGCGCGGCGCGGGTGTCCGCCGGGCACGGGGCAAACGTCTGAAGAGACTGACTTCGGGCTGGTCGGCCGGTTACGTCTCAGCACGGCTGTGTGCGGCGGTCGGCCGGGGACAGCGCATGCTCGGGCGGCTCGTTCCACGGGGGGCGAACGGCGCAGGCTCGCTCTCGCTTCGGGGCGCGAGGCTCAGGCGGGGGCCCTCAGAAGGCGCGCATTCGACACATACAACGAGCACCGGGCGTACTGATCGCCTCGGTCGCAGGGGTGCGGCTGCTCGTCGTGGTCATGCGCCCCAGTAAAACAGACGTACGCCTGGGCACGAACCCGGCTGTCCGCATTCCGGACAGACGTGGATGGTCGGTGGCGGCGTTTCGGGACGACCCGACGACGTCCGACCGCAAGGCTCTGACCTGCACGTACAGGGGTGGGCGGGGAGGCTGTCCGACCCTGGGGGCGGTCGGCCGCGTGGGTGGTGCAGATGGTCGTTGTGGTCAAGGCCACGGGCAGCGGCACCACGGCGCCGCCGGACCGGGGGCCGGGCGGGGCCGCACGCGGGCGGGCGGTGCGGCCGTAATACCCTCGCTACATGCTTGACGCCCTGACGGTCGCGGTCGCCGTGACCGCGCTCGCCCTCGCCGCCTGGTGCGGACACGCCGCCTACAAGGACCAGCCGACGAAGGACTGGCACTTCATCGGGATGGCCGTCGTGACCTTGCTGGCCTTCGCCCAGCTGGTGGTGGGCATCGTGCAGCTGGCACGCGGGGAGCGGCCGGAGCAGGGGATGGCGGTGTTCATCGCCTATCTGATCGGCTCGTTCGCGGCCGTGCCGGCGGCAGGTGTCCTGTCGCTGTCCGAACGGACCCGCTGGGGTTCGGTGACGGTGGCGGCGGGCGCTCTCGTGCTGGCGGTCCTCGAAGTACGGCTCTACGACATCTGGGGTAACTGACGTGAGTGACACCGAACGCCCCGAGGTGGATGTGGCGCCGAAGCCGTCCTTCGAGCTGGGCACGGGTCCCGGGCGGGTGCTCGTCTGGTTCTACGGGGTGTTCACGGTCGCGGCGGCCTCGCGCTCCATCGTCGAGGTGATCCGGGGCTTCGACCGGGCGCCGCTCGCCTACTCGCTCTCGGCCGTCGCCGCCGTCGTGTACGGGTTCATCACGTACTCGCTGGTGCGCGGGGGCGAGAGGGCCCGCCGGGCGGCGCTGGTGTGCTGCGCCGCCGAGCTGCTGGGCGTCCTCGTCGTCGGCGCCTGGACGCTGGCCGAGCCGTCCGCCTTCCCCGACTCCACCGTCTGGTCGGACTTCGGGATGGGGTATCTGTTCATCCCGGTGATCCTGCCGGTCACCGGGATGATCTGGCTGCGGCGCGCCAAGACGGCCTGACACGGAACCGGGTCAGGCACGGCCCTGTCAGGCGCTGGCCACGAACTCCTGGGCCGCCGCTTCCTTCTCCAGCAGGATGAGCCGGACGCCGTCCGTCCCCGTGGCGTCGCCGACCTGGGCATATCCGGCCCGCCGGTAGAGCCGGAGGTTGCTCTCGCTGCGGTGTCCGGTGTGCAGCCGGAAGCGGGTCGCGGCGCGGTCGGCCGCCAGGGCCGCCTCCGCCGCGTTCAGCAGCCGGGTGCCGAGCCCGTGCCCCTGGAGCCGGGGGTGGACGCAGAGCTTGCCGATCTGGCCCGTACCGTCCGGGTCGGTGAATCCGCGTACCGAGCCCACGACTTCGTCGCCGAGGCGGGCCACGAAGACCAGGTCGTCGGCGACTTCGCCGCGTACCGTGTCGAGGGTCTGGACGAGCGGGTCGATCCGGTAGTTGTCGTACAGCTCGGCCTCGCGCTGGAAACAGAGGTACTGGAGCCGGAAGATCTGCTCCACGTCCTGTGCCGTCGCCGCCGAGATGATCACGCTCATGCCCATGTGTGCACGCCTCCCGCTCACCTGTCCGCCCGGTTGCCTACCGCCCTCTTCCCCGCAGTTCAGGGGCGACAACCTCCGCCGCCAGCATTCTGCGCAGACATCCAAGGCAACGGGAACGGATCGGACCCAAACTCCCCTGTGACATACCCAACTCCCCTGCGATTTCGCGGTAGGTCGGGTCGGTGGGCGCCAGCATCGCGTCCAGCAGCCGGGCGCAACGCCCGGGCAGCCGGGCCATCGCGGCGCGCAGGGCCCGGCGTTCGGCGGCCCCGAGCGCGGCTCCCTCCGGGCTGCCGGCGGCCGGGGCGGCGGGTTCCGTTCCGGCGTACGGGCGTTCCCGCCGGACCGTGCGGCGCCCCTTGCGGGCCTCCGCGCGGACCGTGTCGCGCACCCAGCGGACCGGGTCGCGGGGCGGCACGGCGGCGGTGGGGCGCTCCAGCAGCCGCAGCCATACGGTCTGTTCGAGGTCGGCGGGGTCGAGACCGGCGGCGGGTGCCTCGGCTCTCGCCTCCGCCCGCACCAGGGGCTGTAAGGCGCGGACGACGAGCACGGTGGCGGCGGTCCGGTCGGGTTCATGATCGAGAAGCGTCATGCCCCGGCGGACGTGGTGGTGGCCCGGCCGGTTGCCCCGCGCGCACGGCACCACCCGACCGGGGCAGGTACGGGCCCGGCGCTGACGCCGGGCCCGTACGCGTGTCAGCACCGGGAGGAGCTCAGCGCCCGACGAAGTCCGCCGCGGCGAGCAGGGCGGTGTCCGGGTGGTCGGAGAAGACGCCGTCGATGCCGGTGGCGAAGTACGCGGCGGCGGCGCCGAAGACGTCACCGTAGGCGTTGGGGTCGCTCCCGCGCCGGAAGTCGGCGGGCAGGAAGCTGTTCTCGTTGCGCAGGGTGTAGGGGTGCAGGAGCAGGCCACGCGCGTGCGCGTCCTTCACCAATGTGGTCGGCGTGGTGAGCCGGCCCGCGGCGTCCTTGGGGATGACCAGGTCGAGCGTGGGGCCGATGCCCTGGGCGTAGGAGGCGATCCACTTCAGCCCGGCGGGCTTCACGAGGTCGGCCACCGTGCGCGGGTCACCCGACTCGACGAAGTCCCAGGGGCGTGTCGCCGGGCCGGAGAGCAGCACGATGCGCGGGGTGTCGACCAGCCGGGCGAGGCGCTGGACGGAGCTCGGCTCGAAGGACTGGAGGATGAGCGGGGAGTTCTTGCGGTCCCGGCCGTAGCGGCGCAGCAGCCGGGCCAGCGGCTCCTCCAGGCCGAGGCCCAGGCTCCGGAAGTAGGTGGGGTGCTTGGTCTCCACGTACAGCCAGACGGGCTTTCCGCGCTTGCGGCCCTCCTGGTCGGCCCAGCGCAGGACCTCTTCGAAGGTGGGGACCGTCCAGCGGCCGTCGTAGAGGGTGTTGTCGGGGCGGTTGCCGGGGATGCGCTCCGTGGCCCGCAGGGTCTTGAGCTCGGCGAGGGTGAAGTCCTCGGTGAACCAGCCGGTGTAGCTGACGCCGTCGATTCTCTTGGTGGCCTTGCGACCGGCGAACTCGGGGTGGTCGGCGACGTCCGTGGTGGCGGTGATGTCGTTCTCGTGCCGGCAGACGAGGTGGCCGTCCTTGGTGGGCACGAGGTCCTGCTCCACGATGTGCGCGCCCAGGTCCAGTGCCAGCTGGTAGGAGCCGAGGGTGTGCTCGGGCCGGTAGCCGCTGGCCCCGCGATGGCCGATCACCGTCGGTACGGGCAGGTCCCGCAGCGAGCCGTGGCCGCCCCCGTGGCCGCCGCGTCCCCGGTCGGCGGCCTGTGCCTGTGCCGTACCGGCGAGGCCCAGGGCCGCCGTGGAGAGGACCGCGGCGCCCAGAAGGGCCCGCCGTCCGGGGGTGCCGGACACACGCTCCGTCATGAATGCTCCTCGCTCGGTACTGGCCTGAAATCTGTCGGGCGGGCCCGATCGTAGGCAGCCGGGCGGGTCCGCGGGGCGGATCAGGGGCGAACATGGCGGAAACACACGTCAACATCGCGTATCCACTCCGTGAACCCGATGTGCGATCAGTGCATACCCGCGAGTATCGTCCTCACCTGCACAGTCCAACACTTCGCACCACCGGACACCACCGCGCGCCACACCCCGCACCACCTCACTCGCCCCGGCCGGCCCGGCCACGACACCGGAGGAACCGTTGTCCCGTCTCACGGTCATCAAGGCAGTGCTCGGACCGATTCTGCGCCTGATGTTCCGCCCACAGGTGGAGGGCGCGGAGAACATTCCCGGGACCGGGCCGGTGATCCTCGCGGGCAACCACCTCACCTTCATCGACTCGATGATCATGCCGATCTGCTGCGACCGGCCGGTGTTCTACATCGGCAAGGACGAGTACGTGACCGGCAAGGGGCTCAAGGGCCGCCTGATGGCCTGGTTCTTCACCGGCTGCGGCATGATCCCGGTGGACCGTGACGGCGGCCGGGGCGGGGTCGCGGCGCTGATGACCGGGCGCCGGGTGCTGGAGGAGGGCCAGGCCTTCGCGATCTACCCGGAGGGCACCCGCTCCCCCGACGGCCGGCTCTACCGGGGCCGTACGGGGATCGCGCGGCTGACGCTGATGACGGGCGCCCCGGTGGTCCCGTTCGCCATGATCGGCACCGACAAGCTCCAGCCGGGCGGCGCCGGGCTGCCGCGGCCGGGCAAGGTCACGGTGCGCTTCGGCGAGCCGATGGAGTTCTCCAGGTACGAGGGCATGGACCGCGACCGCTATGTGCTGCGGGCGGTGACCGATTCGGTGATGTCCGAGGTGATGCGGCTCTCCGGCCAGGAGTACGTGGACATGTACGCGACGAAGGCCAAGGCGGCCTGATTTCGTCGGGCCTTTTACGCGGGAGGGCCCGCACCCTCGCCGGGGTGCGGGCCCTCCCGTATGCGGGAACTACGGGTGCTCGACGCCGTCCTCCAGCTTCTGGCCCCGCAGCAGGAACCAGGCGGCGACGGCTGCCGCGAGGAGCACCGCCGACCCGACGCCGGCGGCGGACCGCATCCCGTCGACGAACGCCTCCTGGGCCGCCGAGACCAGCGGACCCGCCTGGGCGGCGGGCAGGGCGGTCGCCGCTTCGACGGCCCCGCCCAGCGACTCGTGGGCCGCCGACTCGACATCGGCGGGGATGCCCGCCGGGGTCGGGAAGCCCCGGTAGACGCCGGTGACGATGGAGCCGAGCAGGGCGATGCCGAGGGCGGCCCCGAGCTCGTACGCCGTCTCCGAGACGGCGGAGGCCGAACCGGCCTGCTCCTGCGGAACGCTGGAGAGGATGACGTCGGCGGTGACGGTGAAGGAGAACCCGGCGCCGACGCCGACGACCAGCAGCATGGAGCCGAGCAGCGGGTAGCCGGTGTGCTGGTCGAGGAGGGTCACCGTGCCCAGCGCGAGACCGACCGCGCCGAGTCCCCCCGCCACGACCGAGCGCACCGAGAACCGGCGGGCGGCGAATCCGGCCAGCAGGCCGGCGGTCACCGCACCGATGGCGGCGGGCAGTTCGGCCAGGCCGGCCTCCAGCGGCCCCCGGCCCTGGACCAGTTGCAGGAACTGGGAGAGGAAGAAGACCAGGCCCGACAGGCCGAGGATGGTCAGCAGGTCGGCGAGGACAGCGCCGGAGAAGCCCCGGTGGTGGAAGAGCCGCATGTCCAGCAGGGGTGAGGGCAGGTGGAGCTGCCTGCGGACGAACCAGGTGAGCGCGGCCGCGCCGAGTACGGCCGCCGCGGCCGGCCCCCAGCCCAGCCCGTGCGAGGCCGTCTCCTTGATGGCGTACACGATGCCGATCATGCCGACCAGGGAGAGCGCGACGCTGGGCATGTCCCACGGGCCCGGGGCCGGGTTCTTGGACTCCGGGATCAGCTTGATGCCGACGGCGACGAGCACGGCCATCACCGGCAGGTTGATCAGGAAGACCGAACCCCACCAGAAGTGTTCGAGCAGGAACCCGCCGACGACCGGCCCGACCGCCGCACCCGCCGAGGCCATCGCCCCCCAGATCCCGATGGCGAGGCTGCGCTCGCGCGGGTCGTGGAAGAGGTTGCGGATCAGGGCGAGGGTGGACGGCATCAGGGTGGCGCCCGCGACACCGAGCAGCGCCCGGGCCACGATCATCATTTCGGGCGTGGTCGCGTACGCGTTGAGCACGGAGACCGCGCCGAACGCCACGGCGCCGATCAGCAGCAGTTTCTTGCGGCCGATGCGGTCGCCGAGGGAGCCCATCGAGACGAGAAGACCGGCGATGACGAAGGAGTAGACGTCGCCGATCCAGAGGAGCTGGTTGCCGGTGGGGGCGAGGTCCTCGCTGAGGAACGGGGTGGCGAGGCCGAGGACGGTCGCGTCGACGGCCACCAGCAGCACGGCGAGGACGAGCACGGCGAGCGCGATCCACCGCCCGGGGCGGCGCACGTCGTCCGTCATCTTCGGGTGCTGGTCGATGCTGGTCACTGCTCCACGCTCCGGCGGGCTCCGCCGAGCAGCAGCTCGACGATCATGTACTGGAAGTCCTGTGCGGCGACCCGTCCCACCTGGACGGCCCAGGCCCCGGTGCCGATGAGCCCGTAGAGGGCCTCGGTCAGCCAGGCGGGGGTGAGGTCGATGCGGAATTCGCCGCGTTCCTGGCCGCGGCGGAAGAAGGCGGAGACCCGGGCGTCGGCCCGGTTCCAGCCCTCGTTGACCTGGTCGCCCTCGAAGAGCTGGTTCTCCGTGACGAGGAACGAGAGCAGGCCGGCGCTGGGCTCGACGGCCGCGATGAGGCGGCGCAGCACCTCCTCGGAGGTGCCTTCGTCGAGCCGGGCGGCGTCCAGGGCCGCCTCGAACTCCTGGATACCGAGATCCTCCAGCGCCTTCACCAGTGCGTCGCGTCCGGCGAAGTGACGGTGGAGGGTGGCGCGGCCGATACCGGCAGCTCTGGCGACCTCGTCCATGGTGGCGGTCGATTTGTGGGTCAACAGGGCGGCGGCGCTGCGCAGCACCTGCTCACGGTCGAGAGTCATGAGACGAGCTTAACCCATGTGAGACACGATTGTCTCACTGAAGAGATGCGGAGATCAACGGGCCTGTACTGGTGGGGAAGGGGTTCACGGCGTCCGTTCAGTCGTGGGATGTCTGGGAACCGGGCGAGCGGGAAGGGCCCGGGGGGAACTCCGGCCGTCGATTCTGCGGTCTGTGGGGGGGGCTTGCGGCAAGACCCCCCATGGAGCGCCTCCCACCTCCCCGACCGTCTCTCCCCCAAGGCCGACCCGGCGCTGATCGCCGCCGGGCATGCCGCGCTCGACGACCGGTCCGCTTTCGTCGCGAGCCTCGGCACCACCCGCCTCGGAGCGGATGCGTGACGTGCTGGGCACCATCCAGGCCGATCAGGACGCCGTCATCCGCGCGAGCTCCCGGGGCGCCCTCGTCGTGGACTGCGGACGCTCGCCGCACACGATGAGGGGATCGCGTGTGTCATCGGCGCTCCCACGTTCCGGGCGACGTCCCGCGTGCGGTCGCTGACGCCGGAGTTGTCGAAGGGCCTCGAATTCGACCTGGTGGTGCTCGTCGACCCGGAAGCGTTCGGTGAGGGTGTCGAGGGGGCGGTCGACCGGTATGTGGCGATGACCCGGGTGACCCAGGAGCTCGTCGTCCTCACGAGCTCCTGAGCGGCGCGGTTCCTCAGTGCCAGGGAAGGGCCGCGCGGTGGCGCCAGTACGACTCCGGCTCCTCCACCAGCGCGTCCAGCCGGTCCCGCTGCTCCTCGTCGAGGTCGACGACGGCTGCGTGCAGGTTCCCGGCGAGCTGGGTGACGGTGGCGGCGCCCGAGAGGACGACCCCGGCCCAGGGCTGGTGCAGGACGAGCGCCAGGGCGACCGCGTCGCCGCCCACCCCCGCGTCGGCGGCGATCTCGCGGAACACGGCGGGCGCCTCGTCGCCGGCCAGGCGCCCGTTGGCCACGCCCTCCTTGACGATCACGGTGATCCCGGCGTCGTGGGCCTCGGCGAGGGCGGGGGCGGCCGAGGTCTCCAGGGCGTTGTAGGTGGCCTGGACCGTACGGAAGAGGGGGTTGCCGTCGACCGTGAGGGCGAGCGCGGCCCGGATGGCGTCGGCCTGGTTGGGGCCGCTGGTGGAGAAGCCGACGGCGACCCCCTCGGCGGCGAGGGCGGCCAGGCGCTCGTGGAGTTCCTTGTCGGCGAGGGCCGGGCTGTCCGGGGTGAGCGAGTGGATCTGGTAGAGGTCGAGCCGGTCGCCGAGGAGTTCGCGGGTCTCGGCGCGCTGGCGCTCGAAGGTGGCGAGGCTGTGGTCCTTGACCTCGTGCGCCTCGGCCTCGGTGCTCCAGTCGGCGGTGTAGGTGTACCCCCACTTGGAGCCGACGACGAGGTCGGCGAACGAGGGCCGGGCGTCCAGCCACTCGCCCAGGAACTCCTCCGCGCGGCCGTAGGAGCGGGCCGCGTCGACGTACCGGACGCCCTGCGCGTACGCCGCGTCCAGCAGCTCGTGCGTACGGGCACGCAGGGTCTCCGCGTCCCGGCCGTCGGGAAAGTCCTGGTCGCGGTGGAGGTTGATGTATCCGGGCCTGCCGACGGCTGCCAGGCCCAGTCCGATATGGGCGGTCGGGGTCGTCGCGGTGGCCAGGGCGGTGAAGGGCATCGCGGGCTCCTCGGGGTCGGTTGCGGATACTCCTACCCCGGTCAACGTAGCCCGCGACACCTTCCGTACACCTGCGACGACACCGTACGTACACCGCCCGGGCGCAACCGTACGCACGTGACGCGGTACGGCTACCGGCGCGCGGTCGCCCAGGCGTTCTGCGCCTCCAGGTCCTTCTTCACCTCGGCGAGCTGTACGGCGACGGCGGAGGGGGCCGTTCCGCCCCGACCGTTACGGGAGGCGAGGGCGCCCCGCACGTTGAGGACCGTGCGGACCTCCGGGGTGAGGTGCTCGGAGATCGTGGCGAACTGCTCGTCGGTGAGCTCGTCGAGCTCGATGCCGTGCCGCTCGCACTCCTTGACACAGGCGCCGGCGACCTCGTGCGCGACCCGGAACGGAACGCCCTGCCGGACCAGCCACTCCGCGATGTCGGTGGCGAGCGAGAAGCCGGCCGGGGCCAGCTCCTCCATGCGCTCGCGGTTGACGGTGAGGGTGGCCATCATGCCGGTGAATGCGGGGAGCAGGACTTCGAGCTGGTCGCAGGAGTCGAAGACGGGCTCCTTGTCCTCCTGGAGGTCCCGGTTGTACGCGAGCGGCAGGGCCTTCAGCGTGGCGAGGAGGCCGGTCAGGTTGCCGATGAGGCGGCCGGACTTGCCCCGGGCCAGCTCCGCGATGTCCGGGTTCTTCTTCTGCGGCATGATCGAGGAGCCGGTGGAGAAGGCGTCGTGGAGGGTGACGAAGGAGAACTCCTTCGTGTTCCAGATGATGACCTCCTCCGCGATCCGGGAGAGGTTGACGCCGATCATCGCGGTGATGAAGGCGAACTCGGCGACGAAGTCCCGCGAGGCGGTGCCGTCGATGGAGTTGGCGACCGAACCGTGCTCGAAGCCGAGGTCGGCGGCGACCGCCTCCGGGTCGAGCCCGAGCGAGGAGCCGGCGAGCGCCCCGGAGCCGTACGGGGAGACGGCCGTGCGCTCGTCCCACTGGCGCAGCCGCTCGGCGTCCCGGGACAGCGACTGCACATGGGCGAGCACATGGTGGGCGAAGAGCACCGGCTGGGCGTGCTGGAGGTGGGTGCGGCCGGGCATCGCCACGTCCGGGTGGGCCTCGGCGAGGCCGACCAACGCACCCTGGAGGTCGGCGATGAGGCCGCCGATGATCCGGGCGTGGTCGCGCAGGTACATCCGGAAGAGGGTGGCGATCTGGTCGTTGCGCGACCGGCCGGCCCGCAGTTTGCCGCCGAGGTCGGGGCCGAGACGCTCAAGGAGTCCCCGCTCCAGGGCGGTGTGGACGTCCTCGTCGGCGATGGTGCCGGTGAACGAGCCGTCCGCGACATCGGCTTCGAGGTGGTCGAGGCCTTCCTGCATCCGGTTCAGCTCGTCCTCGGTGAGCAGGCCCGCCTTGTTGAGGACGCGTGCGTGGGCGCGGGAGCCGGCGATGTCGTACGGCGCGAGCCGCCAGTCGAAGTGGACGGAGGCCGACAGCTTGGCCAGCGCCTCGGCCGGTCCGTCGGCGAAACGCGCGCCCCAGAGCCGGACGTCACCGTTGTTGCTGCTCACTGCGTGCTCCTCAAAAAGCAAAGGCCAAGACCAAGGCAAAGACGAAAGCGAAGGCAAGGTGCGGATATGCGGCCGCCTCCCTGCCGCGTGCGGACGGGGAGGCGGCTGTACAACGAGGGAGGGTCAGGCGAGGTCGCGCTTCGCGGCGATCTTCGACGAGAGACCGAAGAGCTCGATGAAGCCCTGCGCCTTGGACTGGTCGAAGGTGTCGCCCGAGTCGTAGGTGGCGAGGTTGAAGTCGTACAGCGACTCGTCGGACTTCCGGCCGGTGACAACGGCGCGGCCCGCGTGCAGGGTCATCCGGATATCGCCGGTGACGTGCTGGTTGGCCTCGTTGATGAAGCCGTCCAGGGCCCGCTTCAGCGGGGAGAACCACAGGCCGTCGTAGACCATCTCGCCCCAGCGCTGCTCGACCTGCCGCTTGTAGCGGGCCAGCTCGCGCTCGACGGTGACGTTCTCCAGCTCCTGGTGGGCGGTGATCAGCGCGATCGCGCCGGGCGCCTCGTACACCTCACGGGACTTGATGCCCACGAGCCGGTCCTCGACCATGTCGATCCGGCCGATGCCCTGGGCGCCGGCCCGCTCGTTGAGCTGCTGGATCGCCTGGAGGACGGTGACGGGACGGCCGTCGATGGCGACCGGCACACCCTCCTTGAAGGAGATGACGACCTCGTCGGCCTCGCGCGGGGTGGCGGGGTTGGAGGTGTACTCGTAGATGTCCTCGATCGGCGCGTTCCAGATGTCCTCCAGGAAGCCCGTCTCGACGGCCCGTCCGAAGACGTTCTGGTCGATGGAGTACGGGGACTTCTTGGTGGTCGCGATCGGGAGGTTCTTGTCCTCGCAGAAGGCGATCGCCTTGTCCCGGGTCATCGCGTAGTCACGGACCGGGGCGATGCACTTCAGGTCGGGGCCGAGCGCGGAGATGCCGGCCTCGAAGCGGACCTGGTCGTTACCCTTGCCGGTGCAGCCGTGGGCGACGATCCCGGCGTTGTGCTTCTTGGCGGCGGCGACGAGGTGCTTGACGATCGTCGGCCGGGAGAGGGCCGAAACCAGCGGATAGCGGTCCATGTAGAGGGCGTTGGCCTTGATCGCCGGGAGGCAGTACGCCTCGGCGAACTCGTCCTTGGCGTCCGCGACCTCGGCTTCGACGGCACCGCAGGCGAGCGCGCGCTTGCGGATGACGTCCAGGTCCTCGCCGCCCTGGCCGACGTCCACGGCAACGGCGATGACCTCGGCGCCCGTCTCCTCGGCGATCCAGCCGATGGCGACGGAGGTGTCCAGGCCGCCCGAGTAGGCGAGTACGACGCGCTCGGTCACGGGTTTCTCCTTACGGTGCAATCACTGATGGGTATAACTATGCAGTGGTCCGTATGTTTTGTCAAAACGGCAGGTCAGGTGCGGCAGGGACGGCCGCGCGGACCGGCCGGGCTCACTTGCCGGCGACGCTCCACGCACCGCCACCGGCCGCGGCGGCGTCACCGAGGGCGGCCCACGCGGCGTCGTCGAGCCTGAAGGCGTCGAGGAGGTAGGCGGAGACCGCGTCGGCGACCAGGGCGACGCGGGCGGGGTCCTCGTCGGTGGTCTCGGCGGCCATCTCGCCGGCGACGCCACCCAGGGTGTGCTCGCCCTCGGCGATGATGAGCAGGCCCTTCGGGGCCGGGCTGAGGTGGTAGGCGTCGGTGAACCACTCCGGCCCCCGGGTGGAGAGCTGCGACCGGTCCTTGCCGCCCGCGACGACCAGGGCCGGGGTGGTCATGGTCGAGTAGTCCGGCCGCATGAACGGAAGGTGCTCGGCGGCGAACGGGGTGAGCGTGTCGCCGGTTCCGGTCGCGGCGATCAGCGCGCCGGCCGAGACCGCGGGATGGGAGAAGTCCTCGCCGGGGACGCCGTCGGCGTCGAGCACCCGCGCGCCGAGGATCGCGCCGGCGGTCTGGGCGCCCCAGGAGTGGCCGACGACCGCGACGCGCTCACGGTCGACGCGGGCCTCCAGGCCGCCGGCCTGGCACAGGATGTCGCCGAGGCCGTCGAGGACCGCGTGGAGATCGGCGATGCGGACGCGCCAGATGGTGGCGAAGCGGGGATCCTCCCACCCGATGCCGTTGCGGCGGGAGTCCAGGTGGGTGGGCTGCACCACGACGAACCCGGCGGCCGCCCACCGGTCGGCGAGGGGCCCATATCCGTCCAGGGACCACGCGTTGCCGTGGGAGAACACGATGACGGGCAGGTCCCTGCCCGACTGCGGGGCGGTGACTTTCACCTGAAGTCCCACACCGCGACCGGGCGCGGGAACGGCGATGGGCTTGACCGCGACGATCGGCCGGCCGAGGGGGCTGGATGACATGGGGGGACCTGCGCTTTCTCCATGGTGCCGCTCTGCCATACTTTGGCGGAGCGTCGTTCCGCCAACTTAGCGGAACATTGTTCCGCGAGCAATGGAGGATCCCGTGCCGGAACCGGTAGGAGTACGCCGAGCCCAGGCGCAGCGCACCCGCGACGGCGTGCTGGCAGCCGCGTCGGCGGTCTTCGTGGAGCAGGGAGTCCAGGCCCCCGTCCGCGACATCGCCGAACGCGCCGGCGTGGGCGTGGGCACGATCTACCGGAACTTCCCGACCCGGGCGGACCTCGTCACCGCCGTCTACCGGCACCAGATCGACACCTGCACCGCACTCGCGCCCCAGCTTCTGGCGGAATCGGCCTCCCCGTTCACCGCCCTCACCCGCTGGGTGGACGCGTTCGTGGAGTTCCTGGTGACCAAGCACGGCCTCGGTGCCGCCCTGGGGTCCGGCGATCCGGGGCTGGAGAACCTCCACGCCCTCATGCTCGACACCCTGGTCCCGGCCTGCGCGACGCTGCTCGACGCCTGCGCGGCCGACGACGAGATCCGCCCCGGCATCACCGCCTACACGCTCATGCGCGCCATCGGGAACCTCTGCATCACCGGCCCCGACTACGACCAGGCCGACGCCCAGCGCATGGTCGCGACCCTCCTCGCCGGATGCCGTCGCCCGGCGTAGCGGCAGAACCCGGCGGCCCAGCAGGCCGAGCCCCGGGCGCAGCCCTTCCGGCCGGTGACTCCCATGAGTCGCGCGGCTTGCGGTGACACTCGCGGAGGGGGCCGCTGGGCCGTACGGAGCAGGTCCGGTGGGCCGTCGGCCCCGGCAGCCGTACGGTCCGGAGCATGCGCCGACCTCTGCTGACCTTCGCCGTACTCCTCACCCTGTCGCTCGGCTCCCTCGGGGCCGGGCCCTGCGACGCCCCTCCCCTGCCGGACCGGCTGGCGGACACGGGCGGCGGCTCGCAGCTCATCACCGCCGAGGCCCCGGACACCGCCTCCACGACGGGCACGGTGACCTGGTGGGAGCGGCGCGGGGGCAGGTGGGTGGCGGCGGGGTCCACGCCCGCGCGGTTCGGGGCGAACGGGCTGGCCGACGGCGCGACCCGCGAGCAGGGCACCAGCACCACCCCGACCGGGCTGTACGACCTGCCGTACGCCTTCGGCGTCGAGGATGCCCCGGCCGGGACGCGGTACGCGTACCGCGAGGTGAACGAGGACTCCTGGTGGTGCCAGGACAACGCCTCGGCGTCGTACAACCGTTGGGTGGAACCGCGCCCCGCCGACTGCCGGGCGGACGAGGCCGAGCACCTGGTCTCGTACGGCACGCAGTACGCCCACGCGCTGGTGATCGGTTTCAACTACGAGAAGCCGGTACGCAACCGGGGCGCCGGAATCTTCCTGCACGTCAACGGGCGTGGGGCGACCGCCGGGTGCGTCTCCGTACCGGCGGACGCCATGGCGGAGATCCTGGCCTGGGCGGACCCGGCGCGCGAACCGCACATCGCGGTCGGGACCAGCTCGGGCCCGACCGCGATCACGCGCTACTGAACAGAACGGCTCAGCGGTCGTTCTGAGCGAGCCTCAGCAGGTGGTCGGCGAGCGCCTGACCGCCGTTCGGGTCGCGGCTGATGAGCATGAGCGTGTCGTCGCCGGCGATGGTGCCGAGGATGTCGTGCAGTTCGGCCTGGTCGATGGCCGAGGCGAGGAACTGGGCGGCACCCGGCGGCGTACGCAGCACCACCAGGTTGGCCGAAGCCTCCGCCGAGATCAGCAGTTCGGCCGAGAGCCTGCGCATCCGCTCCTCCTTGGCCGATCCGCCCAGCGGCGCCTGCGGGGTGCGGAATCCGCCCTCGCTCGGCACCGCGTAGATCAGCTCGCCGCCGGTGTTGCGGATCTTGACCGCGCCCAGCTCGTCGAGGTCGCGGGAGAGCGTCGCCTGGGTGACGCTCAGCCCGTCGTCGGCGAGGAGCTTGGCCAGCTGGCTCTGCGAGCGGACCGGCTGCCGGTTCAGGATGTCCACGATCCGGCGGTGGCGGGCGGTGCGGGTCTGCGGCACGGACGGTCCGCCGTGCTCGGTCTCCTGCGCCTCGGTCATCGTCGTCGCCTCATTCTCCGGAGGGTCATGCTCCGGATCGTCCGTCCCCGTGTGCCGCGTCGAGAGCGCTCGGCAGGATCCCCAGGAACGCGTCCACCTCCGCGTCACCGATGATCAGCGGCGGCATGAGCCGTACGACATCGGGGGCGGGCGCGTTCACCAGGAGGCCGGCTCCCTGGGCCGCCTGCTGCACCTGCGGTGCGAGGGGTCCGGTGAGCACGATACCCAGCAGCAGGCCACTGCCGCGGACGTGGGAGACCAGCGGATGTCCCAGCGCCTCCACGCCGTCGCGGATCTTCTCGCCGAGCCGCTTGACCTCGTCGAGCGCGCCGTCGGCCGCGAGGGTGTCCAGGACGGCGAGCCCGGCGGCGCAGGCGACCGGGTTGCCGCCGAACGTCGTGCCGTGGTGACCCGGCTTCAGCAGGTCGGCCGCCGGGCCGAAGGCGACCGTCGCGCCGATCGGCAGTCCGCCGCCGAGCCCCTTGGCAAGGGTGACGAGGTCGGGCTCCACGCCTTGGTGGGCCTGGTGCTCGAACCACTGGCCGCAACGGCCGATCCCGGTCTGGACCTCGTCCAGGACGAGCAGGGTGCCGGTCGCCCGGGTGATCTCCCTGGCGGCCTCCAGATAGCCCTTGGGCGGGACGACGACGCCGTTCTCGCCCTGGATCGGCTCGATGATGACCAGGGCGGTGTCGTCGGTCACCGCTGCGCGCAGGGCGTCGACGTCCCCGTACGGAACGTGCGTGACGTCACCGGGCAGCGGGCGGAAGGGCTCCTGCTTCCCCGGCTGGCCGGTGAGGGCGAGCGCGCCCATCGTCCGGCCGTGGAAGCCGCCGTCGGTGGCGACCATGTGGGTGCGTCCGGTGAGCCGACCGATCTTGAAGGCGGCCTCGTTGGCCTCGGCGCCGGAGTTGGCGAAGAAGACCCGGCCCGGGCGGCCGGAGAGCTGGAGCAGCCGCTCGGCGAGGGCGACCGGCGGTTCGGCGATGAAGAGGTTCGATACGTGGCCGAGGGAGGCGACCTGGGTGGAGACGGCCTCGACGACGGCCGGGTGGGCGTGGCCGAGGGCGTTGACCGCGATGCCGCCGACGAAGTCGAGGTAGCGGGTGCCGTCCTCGGCCCAGACGTACGCGCCTTCGCCGCGGACGAGCGGCAGGCGGGGCGTGCCGTAGTTGTCCATCAGCGCGCCCTGCCAGCGCGAAGTGAGTCCAGCGGCCTCTGCGCCGGTCATGATTCCCCCTGTTCAGGTACTCCGTGTACATCGATGGGGGCGTCCGGCACGACCATCGTGCCGATGCCCTCGTCGGTGAAGATCTCCAGCAGGATCGAGTGCTGGACCCGGCCGTCGATGACCCGGGCCGTCTCGACGCCGTTGCGCACGGCGTGCAGACAGCCCTGCATCTTGGGGACCATGCCGCTGGACAGCTCGGGCAGCAGCTTCTCCAACTGACTGGCGGTCAGCCGGCTGATCACGTCGTCGCTGTTGGGCCAGTCCTCGTACAGCCCCTCGACATCGGTGAGGACCATCAGCGTCTCGGCGTTCAGGGCGGCGGCGAGCGCGGCGGCCGCGGTGTCGGCGTTGACGTTGTAGACGTGGTGGTCGTCGGCGGAGCGGGCGATGGAGGAGACGACCGGGATGCGGCCGTCGTCGAGCAGCGCCTGGATCGCCCCGGTGTCGATGGCGGTGATCTCGCCGACCCGTCCGATGTCGACGGACTCGCCGTCGATGGTGGGCCGGTGCTGGGTGGCGGTGATGGTGTGGGCGTCCTCGCCGGTCATGCCGACGGCGAGGGGGCCGTGCTGGTTGAGGAGGCCGACCAGTTCGCGCTGGACCTGTCCGGCGAGCACCATCCGTACGACGTCCATGGCCTCGGGGGTGGTGACCCGGAGCCCGGCCTTGAACTCGCTGACCAGGCCCTGTTTGTCGAGCTGGGCGCTGATCTGCGGGCCGCCGCCGTGCACGACGACGGGCTTGAGCCCGGCGTGCCGCAGGAAGACCACGTCCTGGGCGAAGGCGGCCTTCAGCTCCTCGTCGATCATGGCGTTGCCGCCGAACTTGATGACGACGGTCCTGCCGTTGTGCCGGGTCAGCCAGGGCAGCGCCTCGATGAGGATCTGCGCCTTCGGGAGTGCGGTGTGCTTCCGCGCGGCGCTCATGAGCTGTACGCGCTGTTCTCGTGGACGTAGTCCGCGGTGAGGTCGTTGGCCCAGATGACGGCCGACTCGGTGCCCGCGGCGAGGTCGGCGGTGACCTTGACCTCCCGGTAGCGCATGTCGACGAGGTCGCGGTCCTCCCCCACTCCCCCGTTCCGGCAGACCCAGACGTCGTTGATGGCGACGTTGAGCTGGTCCGGTTCGAAGGCGGCCTTCGTGGTGCCGATGGCGGAGAGGACACGGCCCCAGTTGGGGTCTTCGCCGTGGATCGCGCACTTGAGGAGGTTGTTCCGTGCGATGGACCGGCCGACCTCGACGGCGTCGTCCTCGGTGGCCGCGTTGATCACCTCGATCCGGATGTCCTTGGAGGCGCCCTCGGCGTCGCCGATGAGCTGCCGGGCGAGGTCGGCGCAGACGGCCTGTACGGCCTCGGCGAAGTCGCCCTGCTCCGGGGTGATGCCGCTGGCGCCGGAGGCGAGCAGCAGCACGGTGTCGTTGGTGGACATGCAGCCGTCGGAGTCGACCCGGTCGAAGGTGGTCCGGGTGGCCTCGCGCAGGGCGGCGTCCAGCGCGGGGGCTTCGACATCGGCGTCGGTGGTCAGGACGACGAGCATGGTGGCGAGGCCGGGGGCGAGCATGCCCGCACCCTTGGCCATGCCACCGACGGTCCAGCCCTCGCCGCCCGCGACGGCCGTCTTGTGCACGGTGTCGGTGGTCTTGATGGCGATGGCGGCCTTCTCACCGCCGTGCTCGCTGAGGGCGGCGGCGGCCTGCTCGATGCCGGGGAGCAGCTTGTCCATGGGGAGCAGGATGCCGATGAGCCCGGTGGAGGCGACGGCGACCTCGCCGGCGCTGTGACCCTCCAGCACCTCGGCGACCTTCTCGGCGGTGGCGTGCGTGTCCTGGAACCCCTTGGGGCCCGTACAGGCGTTGGCGCCACCGGAGTTGAGGACGACGGCGGTGACCTCGCCGCCCTTGAGGACCTGCTCGGACCAGAGCACCGGGGCGGCCTTGACGCGGTTGGAGGTGAAGACGCCCGCGGCGGCGCGACGCGGCCCGTGGTTGACCACGAGGGCCAGGTCCGGGTTACCGCTCTCCTTGATCCCCGCGGCGATGCCCGCCGCCGAGAATCCCTGTGCTGCCGTGACGCTCACTGCATCTCCTTC
The DNA here is from genome assembly GCF_001905595.1 of Streptomyces sp. CB00316. Classification (GTDB taxonomy): domain Bacteria; phylum Actinomycetota; class Actinomycetes; order Streptomycetales; family Streptomycetaceae; genus Streptomyces. Next base: position 101,910 of record NZ_LIXI01000011.1, read on the forward strand.
TTCGCTTCTCCGACCGCGCAGCGGGGCGGCGCGGCTTTCGTGGCCCTCCGCAGCCCGACGGCTGCGCGCTCGTCGCTCACGGTGCCACTCCGATCGTGGTCAGACCTGTGTCCTCGGGAAGCCCGAGGGCGATGTTCATGCTCTGGAGGGCACCGCCCGCGGTGCCCTTGGCGAGGTTGTCGAGGGCGCAGATGACCACGATCCGTCCGGCGGCCGGGTCGTGGGCGACCTGGACCTGTACGGCGTTGGAGCCGTACACCGCGGCGGTGGCGGGCCACTGCCCCTCGGGCAGGAGGTCCACGAACGGCTCGTACGCGAACGCCTTCTCGTACACCGCGCGCAGGGACTCCGCGCTCACTCCCGGCTTGGCCTTCGCGCTGCACGTGGCGAGGATGCCGCGCGGCATGGGCGCGAGGGTGGGCGTGAAGGAGACGGTGACCGGCCCGTCGGCGGCGGCGCTGAGGTTCTGGATCATCTCGGGGGTGTGGCGGTGCCCGCCGCCGACGCCGTACGGGGTCATGTTGCCCATGACCTCGGAGCCGAGCAGATGCGGCTTGACCGCCTTGCCCGCCCCGGAGGTGCCGGACGCGGCGACGATCACGGCCTCCGGTTCGGCGAGGCCCGCTTCGTACGCCGGGAAGAGCGCGAGGGACACGGCGGTCGGGTAGCACCCCGGCACGGCGATCCGCTTCGCCCCGGCGAGCGCGGCCCGCCCGCCCGGCAGCTCGGGCAGCCCGTAGGGCCAGGTCCCGGCGTGCGGGGACCCGTAGAACCTCTCCCAGTCACCGGCGTCCTTGAGCCGGAAGTCGGCCCCCATGTCGACCACGAGGACCTCGTCCCCGAGCTGCTCGGCGACGGCGGCGGACTGCCCGTGCGGCAGCGCCAGGAAGACGACGTCGTGCCCGGCGAGGACCTCGGCGGTGGTGGGCTCCAGCACCCGGTCCGCCAGGGGCCGCAGGTGCGGCTGGAGCGAGCCGAGCGTCTGCCCGGCGTTGGAGTGTCCGGTGAGGGCACCGATCTCGACGCCGGGGTGCGCCAGCAGGAGTCGGAGCAGCTCACCGCCGGCGTATCCGCTCGCCCCTGCCACCGCTGCGCGTGCCACCATCGGAACCCTCCTCGTCGATGGCATGACTATACGCAGCGCTGCACTTTTATGCAATCAGCGGCCGACGCCCGGGAAGCGGGGCCGACTGAGGGCGCTCAGGCGCCGGAGGTCCAGCGCGAGTGGGGGCTTACGCGACACACAGCGTCGCGTCATGGCTGACGTGGGGTCCCTCGTTTCACGACCAGACCAGTCGCCCTTCGGCGACCTCACGGACCGGATGGTTTCCATCGGCGATCTTCGTCAGCGTCTCCGCCACGGAGTCGAGATAGTGACCCAGTGATGCGTACTCGCCCGTGATCGTGATCTCGCCCACGAACCACCTGCCGATACGCCCGTCCCGCACGTCGATGAACTTTCCCGTCCAGCCGTCCCGGTCCGACAGGAACGGGATCCACTCGCTACCACCGGGCATGAAGCGGTTCGCGTAGAGCTTCTCCACTGCTCGGATGCCCAGGAGCGCGTCCAACCACGCGGCCCGGCGGCTCGTCGCGGCCCCCTACCGGAGCGGCGGTCAGGCGCAGTACGTGCCGCGCAGCGTGCCCGAGCCGCTCGGCGAGCGGTTCGCCGCCACTCGGGAGTGGCCCCTTCGTCGGCTCGGCGAGCCCCTCGCCCTCGACGTACTGGCGCGGCTGGCGGGGGGTTCGCCGCGCACGTTCTCCAGGCGCTTCGTCGAGGAGACCGGCGGCACCCCGATGCGGTGGGTGATGCGCGCCCGCATCGACGTGGCCCGCGAACTGCTGGAGCGTTCGGAGCGGAGCGTCGAGCAGATCGCCGCCGGCATCGGGCTCGGCACCGGCGCCAATCTGCGGCTGCACTTCCCGCGCATCCTCGGCACCACACCGAGCGAGTACCGGCGCACCCTCACGCGCGGCGGCAAGCCCGCCCGGCACCGCATGGCGCGATCCTTTGAACCGTGGCGATCTCGCCACTGTCAGTGGTGTCGCGCGAGCGAGCCTGGTGGGGAACGGAAGGGACACCACTCGCGGTCGTACGGGGGTGGGGAGAGCGGCTTCAGCGGCCGCGCGGCTTTCCGCGCTTGCCGCCCGACTGGCCGGCCCTGCCTCCCTTGGGGGCGCCCGCGCGGCGGCCGGTGCCGGTCTGCTTCCCGCCGGGTGCGGGCTTGCGCCCGGAGCCGGCGGCCGTGCCGGCCCGCTTGGCCTTCGCCTTCTCCTTCGCCGACGGCTGCGGCGGGGTGGCGGCGCGGCCCCGGGTGCTGTTGACCGTGCGCCCCCGGACGATGCCGATGAACTCCTCCACCAGATCGGGGGTGGGCTCCTCCTGCGGCCACGACAGGGCCACGCGGGACTCGGGGGCCTCCAGGACCGGCCGGTAGGTGAGGTCCTTGCGGTGGTGCAGGCGTGCCAGGGACTGCGGGACGAGGAGCACGCCCACGCCCGCCGCCACCAGCTCGATCGCGTCCGCCGTGGTGGCCGGGCGCTCGATCGCGGGGCGGCCGGGGAGCGCCTCCCAGTCGAGGAGGTCGTCGAGCGGGTGCAGGACGATCTCGTCCGCCAGATCGGGGAGCGTGACCTCCTCCGCGGCCGTGGCGGCGTGATCCTTGGGGATCACCACGACCGTCGTCTCGGTGTACAGGGGGATCGCGCTGAGCACGTCCCGGTCGACCGGCAGCCGTACGAGCCCGGCCTCCGCTCCCCCGTCCGCCAGCAGCCGCGGGGCCTCGGCCGCGGAGACCTGGACGAGCTCCAGGGGGGTGCCGGGCAGCCGCTCGTGCCAGACCCTCACCCACTTGGTCGGCGTCACGCCGGGTACGTACGCGAGCCTGAAGGATGAGGGGGTGTCCGAGCCTGTCACGGATCCAGGCTACCGGCCGCCCCGCCGGTGGTCGGCCACCGGTCGGCGGTCAGTGGTCGGAGGTGTGTCCCATGGTCGATACCCTGGACCCATGACGTCGCACAAGACCGCCCAGACCATGAAGCCCGCCACCGCGGCGAAGAAGCTGGGTGTGTACCTCCAGGCCACGCCCGCCGAGTTCCAGGAGGGTGCCGTCTCGCGCACCGAGCTCAACGCCCTCCAGACCGACCCGCCCGCGTGGCTGGTCGAGCTGCGCCGTAACGGACCGCACCCCCGTCCGGTGGTCGCGGCGAAGCTCGGCATCTCCATCGCGGGGCTCGCCCGCGGCGGGGTCACCGACGCCCTCACCACCGAGCAGGTCGACGCCCTGAAGGACGAGATGCCCGAGTGGCTCCAGAAGGAGCGGGCCACCCAGGCGGAGGTCCGCAAGGAGGCCGCCCGCATCAAGGAGCGCAACGCGGAGCGCGCCGCCCAGTCGCACTGACCGCGGACGACGCAGACGACGCAAAGACCAGGAAGCCCGGCCGACGCGGTGCGTCGGCCGGGCTTCCTGCCTGCCGGGAGGCCGGGGTGCCGGGATACGGCATCCCGGGCCCGAAGGCCCCGTTCCGGTCAGAGAACGCCGGACTCGGCGATGGTGACCTTGGCGCGGGTGCGGCCGCTGGAGGAGCCGAGCGCCTCGATCTTGCGAACCAGCTTCATGCTGTCGTCGTCGGCGACCTCACCGAAGACCACGTGCTTGCCGTCCAGCCACGGGGTGAGCACCGTGGTGATGAAGAACTGCGAGCCGTTGGTGTTCGGGCCGGCGTTGGCCATGGAGAGCAGGCCGACGCGGTCGTGCTTGAGCTTGAAGTTCTCGTCGGCGAACTTCTCGCCGTAGATGCTCTTGCCGCCGGTGCCGTCGCCGCGGGTGAAGTCCCCGCCCTGGAGCATGAAGTCGGTGATGACGCGGTGGAAGGACGAGCCGGCGTAGCCGAAGCCCTTCTCGCCGGTGGCGAGCGCGCGGAAGTTCTCCGTCGTCTTGGGGACGACGTCGTCGAACAGGTTGAACGTGATCCGCCCTGCGGGCGCGTCGTCGATGGTGATGTCGAAGTAGACCTTGGTTGTCATGGTGACATCCTCACATTCCTGGCAACCGCAGGCGAAACCCGGGTTGGGTCGGTGGTGTGGAATGTCGCCTTCCGCTCACTCCCGGCCGGCGTCCCCGAGGGCCGCGTAGACCGCGTCGACCAGGGCCGTCTTGCGGGGGTCGTCGGCCACGCCGGAGCCCATCCGGTTCATGACGTACCCGAGGGCGATTCCCGCATCCGGGTCGGCCAGACCGCAGGAACCGCCCGCCCCGTCGTGGCCCATCGCCCGGGGGTCGGGGCCGTAGGAGCGGTTGCGGCCGCTCAGCCAGAGGCCGAGGGCGATTTCCGTCTCGTGGGCGAAGGCGTCGCCCAGGACCAGGTCGCGGCAGGCGCCCTGGCTCTCGCGGACCCGTTCGGCGGACCGCTCGGAGAGGATCCGGTGGCCGCCGAGGCTGCCGCGTCCGGCGAGGATCCCGTAGAGCGCGGCGACCGCGCGGGCGGTGCCGTGGCCGTTGGCGGCGGGGATCTCGGCGGCGCGCCACCCGGGGGTGTTGGCTGCGGCCCGGCCGGTGGGCGGGTTGAGCAGGGAGGCGACGGCCACCGGTGCCATCCGGGCCAGCAGGGCGGCCTGGGCGTCGCGGTCGGCGCGCTCCTGGACGAGTTCGGCGAGCCGGTGGGTCTCCTTCTCGGGGAGGCCGAAGGTGAAGTCGATGCCCAGCGGTCCGGTGATCTCCTGCCGCAGGAACTCCCCGGGCAGCAGCCCGCTGACCCGGCGGACCACCTCACCGACGAGGAAGCCGTACGAGATCGCGTGGTAGCCGGACCGGGTCCCGGGCTCCCACATGGGCGCGGTGGCGGCGAGCCGGGCGCAGGTCAGCTCCCAGTCGTACAGCTCGTCCAGGGTGTGCGGCGTGCCGACCCCGGCGACCCCGGAACGGTGCGAGAGGAGGTGGCGGACGAGGACGGCTTCCTTTCCGTTGGCCGCGAACTCCGGCCAGTACGTGGCTACCGGCGCGTCCAGGTCGAGGAGGCCACGGTCCGCGAGGATGTGGGCGCAGAGCGCGGTGGGGCCCTTGCTCGTGGACCAGACGTTGACCAGGGTGTCCCGCTCCCAGGGGCGGGTGCGGGCCTCGTCCGCCCAGCCGCCCCAGAGGTCCACCACGGGGATCCCGTCGGCGAGGACGGTGACCGCCGCGCCCAGTTCGCCGCGGGCGGTGAAGTTCTCCTCGAAGGCGTGCCGGACGCCGGCGAAACGGTCGTCGCAGTGGCCGTGGATCTGCGGCACCTGGGCTCCTTCTGTACGTTACGGGACCGATACCCCTGCAACGTACCGACCGGTCGGACTGGAAGGAAGAGCGCGTGCCCGACGGGGTCAGCGGACGCCGGACTCCAGGCTCAGGCTCCAGCGGCCGGGCGCGCCGGCGAGCGTGATCGTGGAGAGCGGGCGGACGTCCACGTTCCAGTACGCCGTCGGCGGCACGTTCAGCGCGTAGACCAGGGCCGCGCGGATCACGGCGGGTTCGGCGACCGCGACGATGAACCCGTCGCAGGCCGGGCGGGTGTCCAGCCAGCCTCCGATCCGCCGGATGAAGGCGAGGAGGGACTCGCCGCCGTGCGGGGAGCCGCCCGGGTCGGCGAGCCAGGCGTCGACGGCGGCCGGTTCGCGGGCGGCGACCTCGGCCAGGGCCATACCGCGCCAGCGGCCCATGTCGCAGTCGCGGAGGGCGGGCTGGGCCATCGGGGCGTAGCCGAGCGCGTCGCCGGTGGCACGGCTGCGGGGGGTGGGCGAGCAGTACCGCAGTTCGGCGGCCCCGAGCGGGATCAGGGTGTGGGCGACCAGCCGTACCTCGTGCCAGCCGGCCCGGTCGAGCGGCCGGTCGTCGTCGAAGCGCTCGGCCAGGCGGGGCGACGTGCGCGCCGCCGCGACCAGGGTGACCCGATGCGTCATGGCCGGATGCGTCATGGCCGGATCGTGGTGCCGAACGCCTGTCCGGTCAAGAGGGCGCCAAGAGGGCCCTGACCGCGTCCGGTCAGCCGCCGGACGGCGCCGGCGCCCGGAGCCCGTCGTATGCCGTGCGGAGCCGGCGCACGCCCTCCGCGATCTCGGCCGCTCCGGAGACCGCGGCGAAGCTCAGCCGGACGTGTCCCGCCGGGGGTTCGGCGCAGAAGTACGGGCCGCCCGGGGCGATGGCGACCGAGGCGCGCAGGGCGGCGGAGGCGACGGCCGCCTCGTCGGGGCCCGTTCCCGCGCCGGTCGCCGGGATCCGCGCCCAGAGGCTGCCGCCGCCCGCCGGCACGTGGGGCAGGGCGAACTCCGGCAGTTCGGAGTGGAGGGCGGCGGCCATCACCGTACGGCGGCTCCCCAGCTCCGCCGCCACCGCCGCCAGGTGGCGGCCCCATGACGGGGAGCCGACGAGTTCGAGCGCGGCCTCCTGGAGCGGCCTCGGTACGAAGAAGCTGTCGACGACCTGAATGGCGCGCAGGCGCTCCAGCACCGGGCCCCGGGCGGCCAGCGCGCCGACCCGGAGGCTGGGCGAGGTGACCTTGGTGAGCGAGCAGACGTGGACGACCACCCCGTCGGGGTCGTCGGCGGCCAGCGGCGCCGGGAGCGGTCCGGCGCCCTCGTGGACGAGCCGCCGGGCGAAGTCGTCCTCGACGACGAACGCCCCGGCCGCCCGGGCGATCGCCAGGATCTCGGGCCTGCGGGCGGGGGCGAGGGTGGCTCCGGTGGGGTTCTGGAAGAGCGGCTGGGTGACGAAGACCCGGGCCCCGGTGGCGCGGAAGGCGTCGGCGAGCAGCTCGGGCCGGACCCCGTCCGCGTCCATCGGGACGGGGACCGGGCGCAGCCCCGTGGCGCGGGCGACCGCGAGCATGCCGGGGTAGGTGGGCGACTCGACCAGGACCGGGGCGCCGGGCGGGGCGAGGGCGCGCAGGGCGGTGGCCAGGGCGCTCTGGCCGCCCGCGGTGATCAGGACGTCGGCGCCGGAGACGGCCGGGCCGATCTCGCGGGCGAACCAGGACCGCAGCTCGGGCAGCCCGTCCGTGGGCGGGCGGCCCCAGGCACCCGGGCGGCGGCCGGCCCGTGCGAGGGCGGCGGCCAGGGCCCGCTCCGGCTGGAGGGAGGCGTGGAGGTAGCCGCCGTTGAACTCGATGGTGCCGGGCGGTGGTGCGGCGAGGGTGGCCAGGACCCCGGAGGCGTCGACGGTACGGGGCACGACCTCGGGTCCGCCGTCGCCGCTCAGCGACACCTCCTGCCAGGACGTGTCGCCGGGGGCGGGGATCTCGGCGCGGGGCTCGGCCCGGAAGGCGCCGGACCCGGGGCGGGTGGTGACGAGCCCTTCGGCGGCGAGCTGGGCGATGGCGCGGGAGACGGTGACCGGGCTGACCCGGAAGCGTTCGACGAGCGCGCGGCTGGACGGCAGCTTCCCACCGGGCGAGTAGCGGTTGAGCTCGGCTCGCAGGGAAGTGACCAGTTCGGCGACGCTGCTACGCTCTTGCATGAGAGCACAGGATAGCGCTACCGGTTCCGGAACGATAGCGGTCGATGCCGGTACGGAGACCTCCCCGACGCCCGGTCCCGGCGCGCCGCAGCACACTGCCAAGGCCCTCGCCCCGGACGCGCCGCCGCACACCGCGCAGGCCCCCGCCCGCCGTGGCACGCTCCTCGCCGCGCTCGGCGTCGTGGCGTTCTCGCTCACCTTCCCCTCCACCGCCTGGGGCCTGGAGAGCTTCGGCCCCTGGTCCCTCGTCGCTCTGCGCTCCACGCTCGCCGCCCTGATCGCGGGTGGCTTCCTGCTGGCGGTCCGGGCACCGGTGCCCGCGCGCCGCCACTGGGGCGGGCTCGCGGTGGTGGCGGGCGGTGTGGTGATCGGGTTTCCACTGCTGACGACCCTCGCCCTCCAGACCTCCACCACCTCGCACGCGGCCGTGGTCGTGGGGCTGCTGCCGCTGACGACCGCGGTGCTGGGATCCCTCCGTACCGGCGAACGCCCTTCCCGTACGTTCTGGGTCGCGGCCCTCGCCGGGGCGGCCGTCGTCATCGGCTTCACCGTGCAGCAGAGCGGCGGCGCCCTGACCTCGGGCGACCTGTATCTGTTCGGCGCGCTGCTGGTGTGCGCGGCCGGGTACACCGAGGGCGGCCGGCTGGCCCGGGTGATGCCGGGGTGGCAGGTGATCGGCTGGGCGCTGATCCTCTGCCTGCCGCTCGCGGTCGCGGGCAGCGCGGTGGCCCTGCCGCTGGAGCCGGTCCACCTCACCGCGCACGGCGTCCTCGGCCTGGTATGGGTGGCCGCCGGGTCGACGTTCTTCGGGCTGTACGTCTGGTACAAGGGCATGGCCGCGATCGGTGTCCCCCGGGCCAGTCAACTCCAGCTCGCGCAGCCGCTGCTGACGCTGGCGTGGTCGTTCCTGCTGCTCGGCGAGGAGGTGTCGGCGGCGGCTCCCCTAGCGGCGGTGGCGGTGCTGGTCTGCATCGCCGCCACCCAGCGGACGGGCCGCCGGGGCCGGGCGGCGCCGCGTTCAGCAGGGGAAACCGAGCCCGTACGGTCATAGACTTGGCCGTACGGACAGGCGGACCGTCACCGTGAGGAGGTCACTCCCGATGGAGGCACACGCGGGCGACCGGCTGCTGATGCACGGCAGGACCGTGGGACAGCACGACCGGGTCGCAGAGATCATCGAAGTGCTCGGGGACGGGGGCGCCCCTCCGTACCGGCTCCGTTTTCCCGACGGCCACGAACACCTGATGTCCCCCGGCCCCGACAGCGTCGTCCAGCACATCGAGGCGCCCCAGGGCCGGCAGCCGCAGTAGGAGGGACCGGGGCCGGGGTCCGAGCGGACCCCGGCCCCTCACACCACCGGGTCAGCGCGGCGCGCGGGCCACGTCCTGGTAGTGGTCGGCGACCACTTGGGCCATCGCGCCGATCCGGTCTGTCGCCACATGCTTGGCGGAGAAGAAGACGTGCCCGCCCACCTCCTCGTGGTCCCGGGCGAGGGTGAGGTGCCGGGAGAGCTCCGCCGGGTCCTGCCAGGGCACGGGCTGGGCCGGGTCACCCGCCTTGTACAGCGCCTCCCCCACGTACAGGCCCACGCCCGTGCCCCGCACGGTCGCGGCCCACCAGGCGAGGACCTTGGCGTAGTCGGCGGTGGCGAGGCCGATGTGCCAGTAGATCTGCGGGCAGATGTAGTCGATCCACCCTTCCTCGACCCACTTCCGGGTGTCGGCGTGCAGGTCGTCGTACGTCTCCACGCCCGCCCGGGTGTCGGAGCCCAGCGGGTCGGTGGCCTTGTTCCGCCAGACCGCGAAGGGGCTGATGCCGAAGCGGACCCCCTGCCGGGTCTCCCGGATCCGCTCGCCCATCTCACGTACCAGCCGGTCCACGTTGTCGCGGCGCCAGGCGGCCCTGTCCGGGAAGCCGGCGCCGTACCGCTCGTAGGCGGCGTCGTCCTTGAACGCCTGGCCCGCCACCGGATACGGGTAGAAGTAGTCGTCCCAGTGCACCGCGTCGATCTCGTAGCGGCGCACGGCGTCCAGCATGGCGTCCTGGACGAAGCGGCGGACCTCCGGCAGGCCCGGGTTGTAGTAGAGCTTCCCGCCGTAAGGCAGGACCCAGCCGGGGTTGCGCCGGGCCGGGTGGGAGGCGGTGAGGCGGGAGGGGTCCGTGTGGTTCGCCACCCGGTACGGGTTGAACCAGGCGTGCAGCTCCAGACCCCGGTCGTGCGCCTCCCGGACGGCGGTGGCCAGCGGGTCCCAGCCCGGGTCCTGGCCCTGGACGCCGGTGAGGCAGTCGGCCCACGGTTCGTACGGTGAGGGCCACAGGGCGTCCGCGGTGGGGCGGACCTGGAGGACCACCGCGTTGAGCCGCAGCCGGACCGCCCGGTCCAGGTGGGCGATGAGCTCGGCCTCCTGCGCGGCCGCCGTCAGGCCCTTCCGGGAAGGCCAGTCCAGGTTGGCGACCGTGGCGACCCACACGCCGCGCAGCTCACCCCGCGCGAACCGGTTTTCGCCGCCGCCTCCTCCCCGTACCGCCCGGGCCGTCCGCGCGGCCACCGCGTCACCGCCCGTCGTCATCGCCGCCACCAGTCCGGCCGCACCCGCCACGAGCGATCTCCGGGTCATTCCTGTACGTCGCATGCGCCACACTCGTCCCTTCACGTCGAACACCACCCCCCTCGCTGTACGTAACAGGATCATGCCCGTCCGTAGCCGGACGACCCGCAGGTCACGGGGGTGGGCTCGCGGAGTAACGTCGTGGCGTCGAAGCGGGCACCGGAATCGCACGGGACCCTGCAATGCGGAGAACATCGAAAGGCACGAGGTGACGGACACTATGGCCGACATTGCACGCGTCGGGGTGGTCGGCTGTGGCCAGATGGGCGCAGGTATCGCGGAGGTGTGCGCACGCAGCGGCCTCGAAGTGAAGGTCGCCGAGACCACCGGCGAGGCGCTGGAGATCGGCCGCACCCGGCTGCACAACTCCCTCTCGAAGGCCGCCGAACGCGGCAAGATCACCGAGCAGGAGCGGGACGAGACCCTCGGCCGCCTGAGCTTCACCACCGACCTCGGGGAGTTCGCCGACCGCGACCTCGTCATCGAGGCCGTCGTTGAGAACGAGCAGGTCAAGACGGAGATCTTCCAGGTCCTGGACCAGGTCGTGACCCGGCAGGACGCGATCCTGGCCTCCAACACCTCCTCCATCCCGCTGGTGAAGCTGGCCGTCGCGACCTCGCGTCCGGACCGGGTCATCGGGATCCACTTCTTCAACCCGGCCCCCGTCCAGAAGCTGGTCGAGCTGATTCCGGCGCTGACCACGTCGGACGAGACGATCGCGCGCGCCGAGGCCGTCGTGCAGGGCGTGTTGGGCAAGCACCCGATCCGCGCCCAGGACCGGTCCGGCTTCGTCGTCAACGCGCTGCTGATCCCGTACCTGCTCTCGGCGATCCGGATGTTCGAGTCGGGCATCGCGAGCCGCGAGGACATCGACAACGGCATGGAGATGGGCTGCGCCCACCCGATGGGCCCGCTGAAGCTCGCGGACCTGATCGGCCTGGACACCGTGGCCTCGGTCGCCGACTCGATGTACGCCGAGTACAAGGAGCCCCTGTACGCCGCTCCCCCGCTGCTCCAGCGGATGGTCGACGCGGGCCGGCTCGGCCGCAAGACGGGGTCGGGCTTCTACGCCTACTGACCGTCCTACCGGCGGGCCCGGCGCGCTCACCCCGCCGGGCCCACCGGGGCACGTTGCCCGAGGTCAGGACCGTGTGCGGTCCCGAAGCACCGTAGTCGGCGACCACCCACTACTGCGCTCGGTCACATGTGTGACTGAGCGACCTGGCTGGTGCTGTTCGCAAGCGTGCGGCCAGGGCAGCGCGGAAATCGACGTGCCCTTTGGGGCGATGGGCCGTTAGGGGTTTCGCGGATGCACTCGGCGTCCCGGATGGAGGGATGCTCGATGTCCACGAAGCGCGTTGCCCGTCGTCTGCTGGTGCTGACAGCCACGGCGGCTACCGGTACGGGTGCGTTGAGCGGCCCGGCCTTCGCGAGCACGAACATCCTGGCGGCCGGCAACGCCGCTTACGACACCACGATGATCAACCAGGACCGTGCGGTCACGGCGGTCGGCATGACGACTCACGGCAGCGGGGTGGGCAGCGGTCTGGTCCAGCTTCCGGTGAACAGTCCGGAGAACCGCGGTGGCGGGGGCAGCCTGCTCTTCTCGGACCGTGCACTGAAGACTGAGGTCACAGCGGTGGTCTGGGAGCGATGAGCTACCGGCGGTCGGGAAGGGTCCTGGCCAGGCTGTGGATGCACGCCCTGGGCAGGATGCGCCTGCGGCGGGGGGCTTCCGCGGCTGGTCTGGCGTCCGGTGCTGTGTCGGGTGCGGTGAGCGGTAGCGGTCCGGTCAACGGTTACGAGGTACTGGAACAGGTGGTGCGGCTACCGGTCAGCACGTGGCGGTACCACTGGGACCCGCCACACGTACGCCACCTGGGCCCCATGGCGCAGGACTGGTGGGAAGCCTTCGGGGTCGGCGAGAACGACCGGACGATTGGCTGCACCGATGCCAACGGGGTGGCCATCGTCGCCATCCAGGCACTGCACCGGGAACTGACCGAACTGCGAGGCGAAGTCGCGGCCCTACGGGCCGAGAGTTCCCGACGGGTGTAACCGAGCCGTGCACCTGAGCAGATGACATTCGGGAAAGCCTCAGACCATGCGGAGGAGTGCCCTGCGTGCCTGCGTGCCTGCTCGACTGCTCGACTGCTCGACTGCTCGACTGCTCGACTGCTCAGGGGTACCCGCTCAGCAGGCGTCGGTACCGGCTGGAGGACACCGAACGCGTCACCCTCGCCACCGTGGCGTCCGACACCTGCCCGCTCGCCGTGCGGCGCGCAGCGGCCGGGGCCCGGTTTTGGTGGCGCCCCGCCCCGGTCGGAGAGGCCGCCCCGCTGTCCGCTGCTCCCCGCTGCTCCCCTGGATGGTCGACGCGGGCCGCCTCGGCCGCAGGACGGGGTCGGGCTTCTACCCGTACCCCTGACTGTCCCGCCACTTCGTGGAGCCGGTCCCGGGCACCCCGAGGCCGGCTCCACATGCGTTCAGAGCCGCAAGTGGTGCAGCATCAGCAGCGCCGCCGCCATGTTCGCCGCGGGCACCTCGCCCCGGGCGATCATGTCCGGGATGAGCTTCAGCGGTATCCACTCACGGCGTGAGGACTCGAAGGCGTCCTGCGGAGGGCCCGTGTACTGCGCTTCTTCTGCCCAGTAGAGGTGGTGGCGGGCGTCGGTGAGGCCGTTGGCGGGCTCCACGGTGAGCAGGGGGCGCAGCGGGCCGGGGCGCCAGCCGGTCTCCTCCTCCATCTCGCGGGCCGCCGCCGCCGCGATGTCCTCGCCGTCCTCGACGACGCCCGCGGCCAGCTCCCACCCCCAGCTGTCGGTGATGAACCGGTGGCGCCAGAGCAGCAGCACCTCGTCCGCCGCGTTGACGACGGTGGCCGCGGCGACGGGCCTCAGCCGGATGACGTAGTGGTCGAGGTGGCTGCCGTCGGGCAACTCCACATCCGCCAGGTTCACCTGGAACCAACGGTTCTGATACACATTCTGTTCGCTTACGTTCGTCCACTGCACGGTTCTGCCGCCTTTCGACATGTTGGGGGCAACATGCCAGCAGGGTCAGCCGCCAAGCGGAACGAACGGCGGGTGCGCGGCGGAGCTCACAGAGGCACGCGGAGCGCCCCGTCGATCAGGCCGGCCGTCTGTACGGCGTCGGCGCAGCCGCTCTCCGCCAGCTCCCGCCGCACCTGGCGCAGCCGGTCGCGCAGCCGCTGGGACTCCATGCCCCGGGCCCGCTCGGCCATTTCGGCGGCGGTGGTGGCCGCCCGGTCCGGCTCGCCCTGGAGCAGTTCGATATGGCTGAGCATCGCGAGGCGGTGCACGCGCCCCCGGTCGTGCGCCGGGGCGCGCACCGCGGAGGCCGCGTGCTCCCGTGCTGCGGGCAGATCCCCGAGGCTGAGCAGCGCCTCCGCCACCTGGACGTCGACCAGCCCCGGCTGGACGTACCCGGTCTCGTCCGGCTCCCGCCCGGTGTGGATCCGGCCCGCCTGGGCCTCGGCCCGCCGGATGCAGGCGCGGGCGCTCGCCGCGTCGCCGAGGTGGGCGTACGCCTTGGCCTGCATGGCGTGCAGATCGGCGGCGAGCGCCGGAGTGATGTGGTCGCCTGCGGCCCGCAGCGCGGCTTCGGCGAAGGCGATGGAGCGGCGGTGGTCGCCGAGGAAGAGGGACTGGGTGACCAGCAGGGCGATCACATAGCCACCGAGCGCCCGGTCCCCGCTGGACTTGGCGAGCCGCAGTGCCTGGTGGAAGTAGCGCTGGGCGAGGCCGTGGGCGTCGGAGTCGTACGCGCAGATGCCGGCCATCGCCACCAGCGCCGCCGTCGCCCGGTGCAGGCGGCGGCCGACCTCGTCGCTGTAGCCGCCGCGCAGCAGTGGCGCGGCCTCGGCGTTGAGGAAGCGGACGATCCGGGGTCTGGTCGCGATGCCGCCCGCCTTGCGGTACATCTGCTCGTAGTGGTCGCGCGCGGACCGGAGCGTCTCTATGTCGGCGGCGCTGACCCGGCCGGGGCCCGGGCGGGAGACATCGGTGTCCTCCGGCGGGTTCTCCCACTCCCAGACCGGCATCACCGCCGTGGTCCCGGTGACGGCGGGGACGGTGGCCAGATGCGGGCGCTGCTGTTCGTCCGAGCGCCAGAGCGCGGTGGCCCGCTCGACGAAGCCGGAGAGGGAGGCGCTGTGGGGTGCGGTATCGGTGCCGTAGCCGCCGGGGACGCCCATGCCGATGTCGTCCAGCACGACCGGGCGTCCGAGCCGGCCGCCCAGCACCTCGCAGATCAGGTCCGGCACCTGGCCGCGTGGGCGCTGGCCCTTCAGCCAGCGGGAGACCGCGGTGTGTTCGTACCGCAGGCTCAGGCCGCGGGCCAGGCCCGCCCGGTTGACGTGACCGGCGAGCCCCGCCCGGGACATCCCGGCCTCGTCGATCAGGGATTCGAGCAGGACATTCGGCTCCATCGTCCCCCCAGGTGCGTGTCGCGATGAGCCTAGTCCAGCACGTTTCACACGGGGTGTGAACGGAATGCCCGAACCGTCGGGCTGTGCGCTCTGCCGCACCGGGGCGGGGCTCGGTTGAATGAGCTCCTCGCAAGAGGCGGCCGGGTCGTCGGCTCCCCCTCGTAACGGTTGACGACCCGCACCCGCGTCCGTCCGCACCGCCGGCCTGCCCGACACTCCGTGGCCGTGCGGACGGACGCCGGACCGCACGACCCACTGCCCAACGACGAAGGAGGGTGGCTGCGGGTCGGGGCCGGAACCGCGCTTCCTCCCGGTTCCGTGTCCGGTCCGCGTGCGGTCCCTCAGCCGCCCGGCGGGACAAGGAGAAGGGGCGTATCCGGTGGCCGGATACGCCCCTTCTCAACTCCTTGGCGGCTACTACGCTCCGCGCAGCACCGCGCCCGTGCGCTCGGCGGCCAGGGCCACCGCGCTGTCGCGGGCGGCCGATGCCTCGTCCACGGTCAGCGTGCGGTCGGCGGCGCGGAAGCGCAGCGCGTACGCCAGGGACTTGTTGCCCCCGCCGATCTGCTCGCCGGTGAAGACGTCGAACAGCCGCAGCGATTCGAGGAGTTCACCCGCGCCCTCGCGCAGCGCCCGCTCCACGTCGGCGGCCGGGATGTCCCCGGCGACGACGAGCGCGACGTCCTGGGTCGCCACCGGGAAGGTGGAGATCCGGGGTGCCTGGAGCGCTCCGTCGACGGCCTGCTCCAGGACGTCCAGCTCGACCTCCGCGGCGCAGGTCCGCTCGGGCAGGTGGAGCGTCTTGATGACGCGCGGGTGGAGTTCGCCCGCGTGCCCGAAGAGGGTCTCCTCGCCGTTCACCGTGACGTACAGCGCGGCGCAGCGGCCCGGGTGCCACGGGGCATGCTGGTCGGCGCGGACGGTGACCTCCACGCCGGCCTCGGCCGCGATGGACCGGGCGGCCTCGACGGCGTCCGCCCAGGTCGCCGGGGTGCCCTTGCCCCACCAGCCGGCCTGCTCGCGGGCGCCCGCGAGGACGACGGCGGCGCGGCGCGGCTGACGCGGGAGGGCCGCGTCCAGTCCGGCGATCTCCTCGTCGGTGGGACGGCGGTCGACGGGCAGGCGGACCGCCCGCTTCTCCTCGCCGGTCGGCCGGAAGACCAGGCCGGTCTCGAAGAGCGCCAGGTCGTGGCTGCCGCGGCCGTCGTTGCGCCGCAGTGCGCCGAGAAGGCCCGGCAGCAGCGTGGTGCGCAGCGCCGGCTCCTCGTCGGAGAGCGGGTTGACGAGCTTGACCGTACGGCGGCGGGCGTCGTCCGCCTCCAGGCCGAGCTGGTCGAGGACCGCGTCACCGATGAACGGGTAGCTCAGCGCCTCGACGTATCCGGCTCCGGCCAGCACCCGGCCGATGCGGCGATGCAGCCGCTGGCGGTCGGTGAGACCGCGGCCGGAGGGGGGCTTCGGCAGGGTGGAGGGCAGGTTCTCGTAGCCCTCGAGACGGATGACCTCTTCGGCCAGGTCGTTCGGCTCGTTCAGGTCGGGCCGCCAGGACGGGACGGTGACGATCAGCTCGTCCTGCCCGTAGACGTCGCAGCCGACCTCCTGGAGGCGGCGGACGACGGTCTCGCGGCCGTACTCCACACCGGCCACCCGGTCGGGGTGGTTCGCCGGCATCGCGATGGTGCGCGGCGCGTGAGGCGCGGTGATCTCGGTGACCCCGGCCTCGGCGGTGCCGCCCGCGAGGAGGACCAGCAGGTCCACCGTGCGCTGCGCGGCAGCCGCTGCGGCCTGCGGGTCGACGCCGCGCTCGAAGCGCTTGGACGCCTCGGAGGACAGCTTGTGGCGGCGCGCGGTGCGGGCGATCGAGATCGCGTCGAAGTGCGCGGCCTCGATGACGACCTCGGTGGTGAGGGCCGACTCGCCGTCCGCGTCGGCGATCTCGGTGTTGGCGCCGCCCATGACACCCGCGAGGCCGATCGGCCCGCGGTTGTCGGTGATCACCAGGTCCTCGGCGTCCAGCACGCGCACGGTGCCGTCCAGCGTGGTGAGCTTCTCGCCCTGGGTCGCGCG
This sequence comes from Streptomyces sp. CB00316, assembly GCF_001905595.1. GTDB lineage: Bacteria > Actinomycetota > Actinomycetes > Streptomycetales > Streptomycetaceae > Streptomyces. Next base: position 118,523 of record NZ_LIXI01000011.1, read on the forward strand.
GCGCACTCCGATCGGCCCGTCGACCCGGGTGCGGTCGTAGGCGTGCAGCGGCTGGCCGAGCTCCAGCATCACGTAGTTGGTGACGTCGACGGCCAGCGAGATCGGCCGCATCCCGGCCTTCTGGAGGCGGCGCTGCATCCAGATCGGGGAGCGGGCCTCGGGCTGGAGACCGGTCACGGTGCGGGCGGTGAAGCGGTCGCAGCCGATCGGGTCGGAGATCTGGACCGGGTAGCCGTACGCGTTGGGCGCGGGCACGTCCAGGAGCGCCGGATCGCGCAGCGGCAGCCCGTACGCGATGGCGGTCTCGCGGGCGACACCGCGCATCGAGAGGCAGTAGCCCCGGTCCGGGGTGACGGCGATGTCGAGGACCTCGTCGACGAGCTGGAGCAGCTCGATCGCGTCGGTGCCGACCTCGTGCTCCGGCGGCAGCACGATGATGCCGTGCGTGCCGTCGTCGCCCATGCCGAGCTCGTCGGTGGAGCAGATCATGCCGTGCGAGGTCTTGCCGTACGTCTTGCGCGCGGCGATCGCGAAGTCGCCGGGCAGGACCGCGCCCGGGAGGACCACGACGACCTTGTCGCCGACCGAGAAGTTACGGGCGCCGCAGACGATCTCCTGCGGTTCGCCGGTGCCGTTGGCGGAGCCGACGTCGACCGTGCAGAAGCGGATGGGCTTCTTGAACCCCTCCAGCTCCTCGATGGTCAGGACCTGTCCGACGACCAGGGGGCCCTTGAGGCCCGCACCGATCTGCTCGACGGTCTCGACCTCGAGGCCGACGGAGACGAGCTTGGCCTGTACGTCACGGCCGGTCTCCGTCGCCGGCAGGTCGACGTACTCCCGCAGCCAGGAAAACGGGACGCGCATCAGATCTCCATCCCGAACGGCCGGGTGAACCGGACGTCGCCCTCGACCATGTCTCGCATGTCTTCGACGTTGTGGCGGAACATCAACATCCGTTCGATGCCGAACCCGAAGGCGAATCCGCTGTACTTCTTGGGGTCGACCCCGCAGGCGGTGAGCACCTTGGGGTTGACCATGCCGCAGCCGCCGAGCTCGATCCAGCCCTCGCTGCCGCAGGTGCGGCAGGGCCGGTCCGGGTTGCCGACGGACTCGCCGCGGCAGACGTAGCAGACCATGTCCATCTCGGCGGACGGCTCGGTGAACGGGAAGAAGTTCGGCCGCAGCCGGGTCTTCATGTCCGGCCCGAAGAGCGCCTGGACCATGTGGTCGAGGGTGCCCTTGAGGTCGGCCATGGTGAGGCCCTCGTCGACGGCGAGCAGCTCGATCTGGTGGAAGACCGGGGTGTGTGTGGCGTCCAGCTCGTCGGTGCGGTAGACCCGGCCGGGGCAGACCACGTAGACGGGCGGCTTGCGCTCCAGGAGCGAGCGGGCCTGGACGGGCGAGGTGTGCGTGCGCAGCACGACGCCGGACTCGTCGCCCTCGGTCGCCTTCCCGTCGGGCGTGGTGCCCTGGACGAAGAAGGTGTCCTGCATCTGGCGGGCCGGGTGGTCGGGCACGAAGTTCAGGGCGTCGAAGTTGAACCACTCCGCCTCGACCTCGGGGCCCTCGGCGATCTCGTAGCCCATGGCCACGAAGACGTCCGCGACGCGCTCCATGATGGTCGTCAGCGGGTGGCGGGCGCCGGCCGGGACGCGGTCGTAGGGCAGCGTGACGTCCACGGCCTCCTCGACGAGCACCCGGGCGTCGCGCTCGGCCTCCAGCTCGGCCTGGCGGGCGGCCAGGGCCTTGGAGACGGCGCCGCGGGCCTGGCCCACGCGCTTGCCCGCCTCGGCCTTGGCCTGCGGGGGCAGGGCGCCGATCTCGCGGTTGGCGAGCGACAGGGGCGAGGTACCTCCGGTGTGCGCGGTCTTCGCCTGGGCGAGCGCGTCGAGGTCGCCGGCGGCGGCGAAGGCGGCGAACGCCTCGTCCCGCATGCGCTCGATCTCTTCCGGTTTCAGTGCCTCGACCTCGACTGGGTCGTACGACTTGTTCGGTGCCGACATCTCTTCCCGTGCTTCCGATTGGCTGGTGGCGCGACCCCGCTCGACGACTGGAGGACGCAAAGGTGCCAAAGGTCGAGTCTAAAGGCCGCAGGACGGTCGGGGCGCCCGTGGGCTGCTCACACCAGGTAGGCGGGCATGCTCACGGGCAGAATAAAACGGAACTCGGCCCCGCCGCCGGGCCCCCGGCCGACGGTGATGGTCCCGCCGTGCGCCTCGACGATGCCCTTGACGATGTAGAGGCCCAGTCCGGTGCCGCCGCGCTTGCTCCCCCGCCAGAAGCGGGTGAAGACACGGCCCATCGACTCCTCGGGGATGCCGGGGCCTTCGTCGCTCACGGTGACCGCCGTTCCCATCTCGTCGCAGGCACCCGGCGCGGGTGCGGGGGCGATATCGATGGTGACGGTTCCTTCGCCGTGGCGCACCGCGTTTTCCAGGAGGTTGCCGAGGATCTGGTCGATCTTGTCGGGGTCGGCCCACAGATCGGGCAGCGGCCCCCGGGCGCGGACCCGGAAGCGGTCGGGGGCCTGGCCGCCCGCGATGAGGGCCTGGATGTGGCGGGCGACGGCGGCGGCGATGTTGACGGGCTGGCGGCGCAGCTCCAGGCGGCCGGAGTCGATCCGGGAGATGTCGAGGAGCTCGGCGATGAGCCGGGTGACCCGGCCGGCGTCGGCGTCGACGGTCTCCAGCATCAGCCGCTTCTGGTCGTCGGTAAACCGCTCCCACTTGGCGAGCAGGGTGGCGGTGAACCCTTTCACCGAGGTCAGCGGGGAGCGCAGCTCGTGGGCGACGGTGGCGATCAGCTCGGCGTGGCTGCGTTCGGTACGCCGGCGGGCCTCGGTGCCGCGCAGCGAGACGACGACCCGGCACACCGGGCCGAGCGGATGCTCGCGTACGTACCGGGCGGAGACCAGCACCTCGCGGCCGCCGGGCAGCAGCAGGTTCCGCTCAGGCTGGCCGTTACGGGTGGCGAGGCCGCCGTACGGGTCGGTCAGCGCCCACCAGCGCTTGCCCTTGAGGTCCTCCAGCGGGAGGGCCACGTCCAGGGGGCGGCCGATCGCCCCGGCACGGGGGGTGGCGGTGATGCGGGTGGCGGCGGCGTTGAAGCAGACGACACGGCCGCTCCCGTCGGCGACGACGAGCCCGTCGGGCAGGTCGTCGGGGTCGAGGCCGGCGGAGAGGGCGTCCAGGTGTCCGAAGCCGGTGCCGTCCGCGCTGCCGACAGCGGTGTGCGCCGGTCGCGGCGAGCTCATGCCGACAGCCATTTTCCCCTATCCCCACCTCTCGAACCGGTGCAGTGGGCCCCCGAGTTCGTCACCCTACTAGCCGTCGGCGAGCCCGCGACACCCTGTGGGGGCGCGCGGTGGGAGTGCGCCGGTGGGCGGGGAAGCGGAATGGCCGGGACCGTTCGGTGACGGGCCGTCGGACGGCCTGCGATTACGCGTCGGGGGTGCGGCGCGGGCGCTGGGCGCGGGCGGAGGCATAGAGGCAGACGGCGGCGGCGGTGGCGAGGTTGAGGCTCTCCGCCTTGCCGTGGATGGGGACGCGGACGACGGCGTCGGCGAGCGCCCGGGTCTCCTCGGGCAGCCCCCAGGCCTCGTTGCCGAAGACCCAGGCGGTGGGCCCGCCCATGGTGCCGGCGTCCAGCTCGTCGTCCAGGTCGTCGTCCCCGGCCCCGTCGGCGGCGAGGATGCGCACCCCGGCGTCCCGGAGCCCCCGCACGGCCTGCTCGACGGGGACGCCGACGGCGACGGGCAGGTGGAAGAGCGAACCGACCGACGCCCGTACGGACTTGGGGTTGTACAGGTCCACGGAGGCATCGGTCAGCACCACGGCGTCGGCACCGGCCGCGTCGGCGCAGCGCAGTACCGTACCGGCGTTCCCGGGGTCGCGGACGTTGGCCAGAACCGCCACCAGGGTGGGCTTCGCGTCCAGGATCTCCTGGAACGGGGAGTCCAGGAAGCGGCAGACGCCGATCAACCCCTGCGGGGTGACGGTCTGCGAGACGTCGGCGAGGACGTCGTCGCCCGCCAGGTGGACCCTGGCCCCCGCGGCGTGGGCGGCGTCGACGATGTCGGCGTACCGGTCGGCGGCCTCGGGGGTGGCGAACAGCTCGATGAGCGTCGGCTCGCCGTCCCCGCCCCGGTGGGCGGCGGCCTCCCGCACGGCCTGGGGCCCCTCGGCGATGAACCTGCGCTCCTTGCCGCGGAAGTTGCGGCGGGCCAGCCGGCGGGCGGCGGCGACGCGCGGGGAGCGCGGGGAGATCAGTTCGGGGGTGCCCATGGTCGGCGACGAGCCTCTCTGGTGACGGCGGTGAAGTTCAGCGGCAACGCACCGGACCCGCAGACGGCGTGCGCCTGCGGGTCCGGTTCACGTACCTGGAAGGTGGCGCCTGGATCAGGCGGCCTTCGGGGCGTTGACGTCGCTCGGGAGGGCCTTCTGAGCGACCTCGACGAGAGCGGCGAACGCGTTGGCGTCGTTGACCGCGAGCTCGGCCAGGATCTTGCGGTCCACCTCGATGTTGGCGGCCTTCAGACCCTGGATGAGGCGGTTGTACGTCATGCCGTTCTGGCGGGCAGCGGCGTTGATGCGCTGGATCCACAGCTGACGGAAGTCGCCCTTGCGCTTCTTGCGGTCGTTGTAGTTGTAGACCAGGGAGTGGGTGACCTGCTCCTTGGCCTTGCGGTACAGGCGCGAGCGCTGCCCGCGGTAGCCCTTGGCCGCCTCGAGGATTGCCCGGCGCTTCTTGTGGGCGTTGACTGCCCGCTTGACGCGTGCCACTAGTTGACTCCTTGTAGCGGGGCCGTGGGTGTCTTCACACGGCCCGGAAACGAATTGGTCCCGGTGTGATCGAGGTCGTGCCCCCGGAGAAGGTCCGGGGGCCGGACCTCACTTGCCGAGAAGCTTCTTGATCTTCTTGGCGTCGGCCGGAGCCACGACGACCGTGCCGGTCAGCGAGCGGGTCTTCTTGGACGACTTGTGCTCGAGAAGGTGGCGCTTGCCGGCCCTCTCACGGAGCACCTTGCCGGAGCCGGTGATCTTGAAGCGCTTGCTGGCACCGCTGTGCGTCTTGTTCTTCGGCATCGCGCCGTTCTCTCCTCGTCAGTGGCGCCCCTCACGGTGCCGGGCACCGGACTGCAGGGGCGTCAGATCTCTATGGGGATTCCGGGGGACCCGGGGGCGCCTGGATGGCAGCCCCCGAAGGTCACGCCTCGGAAGGTGTCTCGGCCGCTTCGGCCGGAGCCTCGGCGGTGTCGTGCTCGGGCGCGGCGTCGGTCGTGCCCTGACGCTCCGCCTTGCGGGCGGCCTGGGCCTCACGGGCCTCGGCCATGGCTTCGGTCTTCTTCTTGTGCGGGCCCAGAACCATGATCATGTTCCGGCCGTCCTGCTTCGGGTTGGACTCGATGAAGCCCAGGTCCTCCACGTCCGAAGCAAGACGCTGGAGCAGTCGGAAGCCCAGCTCCGGGCGGGACTGCTCACGACCACGGAACATGATCGTGATCTTGACCTTGTCGCCCTGCTTGAGGAACCGGACGACGTGACCCTTCTTGGTGTCATAGTCGTGCGGGTCGATCTTCGGCCGGAGCTTCATCTCCTTGATGACCGTGTGCGCCTGGTTCTTGCGCGCCTCACGGGCCTTCATGGCCGACTCGTACTTGAACTTCCCGTAGTCCATGAGCTTGCACACGGGCGGACGGGCTGTCGCCGCCACCTCGACCAGGTCGAGGTCATACTCCTGTGCGAGTTCCAGGGCCTTGGCAAGCGGAACAATCCCGACCTGCTCGCCACTGGGACCGACAAGTCGGACCTCGGGAACGCGAATCCGGTCGTTGATGCGGGGCTCGGCGCTGATGGATCCTCCTCGGTAGCACCACGCGACCGCCTGGCGGACAGCCGCGTTACGTGTGTGTCTCAAGACCAACCGAGCCGGAACGGCAAAAATGCCCCGGACGGGACACAGGCGGGGCTCCATCAACTACCGGAGCACCGCCGCGGTCAACCGCGGGGCGCATCGAGCGGCTCCATCGTCCGTACGGAACGATGGGGACCGCCTGACCGGTGACCCGCCGTCCGCGAGGACGGTCAGGTGGGAGATCGGAGCCTCCACTTGTGGGCCGAGCACATAGGTGTCCGGCCGGTCGTTACACAAGGTTAGCAGCCCGGTCGCGGGGGCGCTAATCCTGAGTCCGCGGGGCTCCCGGGCGAAGGGCGGCCGCCGCCGGGCCTTATCGTGTGGGCATGAGCGACGCGACCCCCACCAGCAGTGAGAACCCCGGCTTCGACGCCATGGCCCGCGACATCGCGGAGGTCCCGGCCGTCGAGGTCATCGTGACGGTCGCCGTCAACCTGATGAGCGCGGCGGCGGTGAAGCTCGGCCTCACCGAGGAGGGCGAGGACCACAAGGACCTCGACGAGGCCCGCAAGCTGGTCCACGCCCTGGCCGGCCTGCTGGACGCCTCCACCACGGAGATCAGCACCTTCCACGCCTCCCCGCTGCGCGACGGCCTGAAGTCGCTTCAGCTCGCCTTCCGCGAGGCCTCCCTGGTGCCGGACGAGCCCGGCCAGGGCCCCGGCGAGAAGTACACGGGCCCGGTCTACGGCTGAACACCTGTTCGTACGTGCGTGAGCCCGCCTCCCCTCGTCGGGGCGGCGGGCTCTCGCATGTCCGGGCTCAGCGGCTGAACAGGGGCTCCCCCGGCGCGGTGGCTCCGGCCGGCAGCAGGGCCAGGTCCAGCCCGCCGACCAGCCGGGCCCTCAGCGCCTCGCTGCCGGAGAGCGCCTCGGCGACCCGGCGGACCGCCTCGGCGGGGACCGCGTCCGGGGCGAGGACCAGGGCGAGGGTGCCGTCGGCCCGGCCCGGGCCGAGGTGCGCGCGGAGCACGGCGGGTTCGGCGGCGACGACCTCACGTACGGCGTCGATCACCGCGGGGTCCTGGAGCGGGTCGGTGCTGGTGCGGTTCTCGGCGAGCGCCAGAAGGGCCTGGCCGCTCAGCTCGAAGGCGACGGGCCCGGCGAGGTCCAGCACCACGGTGTCGGCCTTCTCGTGCGCGGCGGCCTGGAGGGCCTGGTGCAGCGGTACGGCGACGGGGCGGGCCTCGGGGTCCCAGCGGGCCAGCGAGTGGGTCGAGGTGAAGGCGGGCAGTGCGCGCCGGTCACCCGCCTTGAGGGTCGGGACGGCCATGTCGCTGGTCTTCTCACGCCGCAAGCCGTTCTCGTCCTCCTCGACCTCGCCGAGGACGGCGACGACGGGGACCAGGAGCCGGGCCTCGCGCAGCGCCGCCAGGACCGGGCCGACGGCGCTCCGGTCCCGCGACCAGGCGTCGAGTGCGCTGGTCAGGGCGGGGGAGGCCGAGCCGTCGTCGTCGGAGAAGCCGGAGTCCGGGATGTTCTTGAGCGCCACGGGACGAGCGTAGTGCCTGGGGGGCGGGGCCTCCGCCGCAGGGGCGGGGCCCAGGCGTGGTCGGCAGGCGAGGCTCGGGCGCCGCCACCTCGCCCTGCCGTCGCCAGGAGGGCGCGGCCCTCGTCGCGGGCGTGCGTGAAGGGGTCGGGGAAGACGTTCAGGCCGTGGGCGACCAACGCGCCCTCGTGGGGCAGCATGAGCGTCGGGGCCAGGCCCTCGGCGCCGTGTGTGGAGTACCTCGCCCCCGACCGCGCTCGGCCTGGCCCTGGGCCTCGCGGCGGTCGTCGTCGTGCGGCGCGGTGAGCGGCCGTAGGGCGGCGGGCGCGAGGGGCCGCGCGGTCCGGTCAGCGATGGCCCGGCGCGTTCCGGCCGCGCCACAGGACGACGGCCGCTGCCAGCAGGGCCGCGCCCAGACCGCCCGCGAGCGGGGCCGCCCAGTTGACCGGGGTGTCGTCGGCGGGGGGCGGGGTCGGGCCGGGGCCGAAGAACTTCTTGCCGTGGCCCGCCGTGGCGGTCTGGGCGCTCAGCTCCCCGGGGCGCAGCCGGGAGCCCGCCTCGATGGCCTCCGCCGGGTCGACGATGCCGTAGCCCCGGGCGTCGTCGCGGCCCTCGGCGGGGGCGTCGCGGGCGGTGTCGGCGAGGAGCTTCTTGATCTGGGCGGGGTCGAGGCCGGGGTGGGCCGCGCGGACCAGGGCGACGGCACCGGAGACGAACGCGGCGGCCGCCGACGTGCCCCACTCGATGTAGTAGTGGCCGTCCGGGTTGGCGACGACGATGTCCACGCCGGGCGCGCTGACGGTGGCGTACCAGCGGCGGGTGGAGAAGGAGGCGTGAGTGCCGTACTCGTCGACGGCGGCGACCGCGATCACGCCGGGGTAGGCGGCCGGGTAGGAGATCCGGTCCCCCTTCTCGCCGCCGTTGCCCGCCGAGGCGACCACGGAGATGCCCTTGGACAGGGCGTACTGGATGGCGGAGTCCTCGCCCGGGTCCGGGTGGGCGGACTCGCTGTCGTCGCCCAGGGAGAGGTTGATGACGTCGGCGCCGTTGTCGGCGGCCCAGCGGATGCCCTGGGCCAGCGCGGTGCCACGGGTCTTGCGGGCCTTGGCGCGGGCCGGGTCCTTGGACTCCAGGATCACCCGCACGGGCAGGATCTTGACCTCGGGGGCGATGCCGAGGATGCCGTCGGCGCGGCCGGGGCCGTTGCCGCGGCCGGCGATGATCCCGGCCATCGCGGTGCCGTGGAGGGCCCAGGAGGGGTCGCCCTTGGTGGCGCCGAAGCCGACGAGGTCCTCGCCGGGGAGCACCTGGCCCGCGAGGTCGGGGTGGGTGCCGTCGACCCCGGTGTCCAGGACCGCGACGGTGACCCCCTCGCCCTGGGTGGTCTGCCAGGCGCGGTCGGTGTGCATGGCCGCCAGGGCCCACTGCTGGTCGCGGATGGCGTCCGCCTGGGCGGGGAGTGCGGGGGCGAGCGCGAGGACGGCGGCGGCGCAGACCGCGGCGAGGACGCGGTGGGGTCGTCGTCGGGTCATGCGGGCGGCTCCACAAGATCGGTTACGGTCCTGCGCAGCCCTCGCTCCACCCGGTCCGCGATGCCCTTCGCCTCGTGGCCGAGGCCGGCCTGGGCGACGTCCGAGGTGGCGGGCGTCCGGGTCGCCGCCTCGGCGGGCTGCGGCTCGGCGACGGTACGCGCGTCGGCGAAGCCGGACACGGCGAAGACGACGACCGGGATCTCGGTCAGCGGCCGGACGATCCAGCTGGCCCGCTGCCGGTCGCCGAAGCCGGCGGCGACGGTGCCCTCGGGGGCGTACGTACGCGGCATCAGGTCCTTGCGTGCGGCGAGCTTCTGCTCGGTGAACCGGGTGCTCAGGGACTGCATCCCGGCGGCGTCGGCCTCGGTGACGACCATGCCGACGGTGGTGACGGCGGAGCGGGTCGAGTCGGTGTAGGTGGCCCGCACCATCCGCTCGCAGCCGACGGACCGGAGGGTGGTGCGCAGCAGCGGGTCGAGCCCCTTGGAGCAGTCGCTGTCGGCGGCGACGGCGAGCCGGGTCCAGGTGCGGTTCGTACCGCCGGGCCCGGCCCCGGTGCCCTTGAGGGTGCGCGGGAAGAGCGTGTCGACGGGGACGCTGTGCCAGACGGTACGGCCTTCGGTGTACGGGGTCCGGGTGGGTTCGGCGGAGGAGTCGCCGGTGAGCCAGGCCCCGGTGGCCGCGCCGCCGATCAGCCCGAGCCCGAGGACCACGCAGGCCGCGGCCACGGGGGCCCTCCACCGCTGCCGGGGCGGGACCGGGCGGAGCCGGGTGGTGGTCTCCACGGGCGTCTCGGGGTAGCCGTAGCGGGCCGGTACGCGGTACGCGCCCGGGGGCGGCGGGACGGCTCCCGGTGCCGGGGTCATGTCGACGGCCCCCACGGGCCTGCGCTTCTGGATGGTGAAGGCGGGAGGCGGCCCGGCCCCGGGGTGCGTGGGGCACGGGGCGGGCGCGGGTGCCGACGAGGCGGTGGGGGGTGCTGTGTTCGGCGGTACGGGGGTGGTGGGCGGTGTCTGCGGGGGGCGCGGGGCCGGCGGGGTGGGTGAGGCGCCCGACGTCTGCGGGGCGCCCGCGCCGCGAGGGGCCTGCGCAGGTGGAGGGACCGCCGGGGCCGGTGGTGTCGTCGGGCGGGGCGGCACGGGAGCGCGCTGCGCTTCGGTACTCATCCGGCCCCCTGGTTCACGTCCCCGTACCGACCACGGATCACCGCCACCGTCAGGCGCGTTGGTGCTCGCGTGCCCGTCACTCTACGGGCTGCGGGCGCACGGCGGGGAACGGGACGCCCGGCCTCGGCGGATCTGCCCCGAACGTCCCCTACCCAGGGGTAGCGCTCTCTGGCAAGCTGCGGCCATGACTGCCCGCGCCGCTGACCGGACCCGGTACAACCGGGCCACCGCCCATCTCGACGCCCCGATCGCGATCGTCGATCTGGACGCCTTCGACGACAACGCCGACGATCTGGTGGCCCGGGCGGGCGGGAAGCCGGTCCGGGTCGCGAGCAAGTCCGTGCGGTGCCGGGCCCTGCTGGAGCGGGTGCTCGCGCGCCCCGGGTTCGCCGGGATCATGTCGTACACGCTGGCGGAGTCGTTGTGGCTGGCGCGCGCCGGGTTCGAGGACGTGCTGCTGGCCTATCCGTCGGCCGACCGGAGCGCCTTCGCCGAGCTGGCCGCCGATCCCAAGCTGGCCGCCGCGGTGACGGTGATGGTGGACGACCACTCCCAGCTGGAGCTGATCGACGCCTCCCGGGCCGGCGGCCAGGAGGAGATCCGGGTCTGCCTGGAGCTCGACACCTCGCTCCAGCTGCTGGGCGGCCGGATCAGGATCGGGGCGCTCCGTTCGCCGCTGCGCTCCCCCGCGCAACTCGCCGAGCTGGCCCGCTCGGTGGCGCGCAGGCCGGGCTTCCGGCTGGCGGGGCTGATGGCGTACGAGGGTCATGTCGCCGGGGTCGGCGACTCGTTGGCGGGGCGGCCGCTGCGGTCCCGGGCGATCCGGCTGATGCAGGCGACCGCCCGTAGGGAGCTGGCGGCCCGCCGGGCCGAGGTGGTCCGGGCGGTCCGCGCGGTCGCCCCCGACCTGGAGTTCGTCAACGGCGGCGGCACCGGCAGCGTGCAGCACACGGCGGCCGAGGCCGCGGTGACGGAGATCGCGGCGGGTTCGGGGCTGTACGTGCCGCGCCTCTTCGACAACTACACGTCGTTCACCGCCCGCCCGGCGGCCCTGTTCGCCCAGCCCGTGGTGCGCCGGCCGGGCGTGGGCGTGGTGACGGTCCTCGGCGGCGGCTACCCGGCCTCCGGCGCGGCCGGGGCGGACCGCTCCCCGGTTCCGTACCTCCCGGAAGGGCTGCGCTACGACCCGCAGGAAGGCGCGGGCGAGGTCCAGACGCCGCTGTTGGGCTCCCCCGCCGACGACCTGCTGATCGGTGACAAGGTCTGGTTCCGGCACGCCAAGGCCGGTGAGCTGTGCGAGCGCTTCGACGCGCTCCAGCTGATCGAGGGCGATCGGATCACGGCGACCGTTCCGACGTACCGGGGCGAGGGGAAGACCTTCCTCTGAACCTGGGCTGAGAGTGCTCAGGGGCCGATCGACGCTCCCACGCCACCGCTCGTCGCGCCGTCCCCGATCGGGCGGATCGACCTCGTGATCGTGTCCATCAGGGAGACCGGCAGCTCCGGCCGGTCCGCGTCGAAGGCGAGCCGGACGATCACCGGGGTCTCGCTGCCCACGGTCGACGGGAAGGCCACGGACTGCACCACCCCGCCGGGGCCCTTCGCGGTGACGACCCGCCAGCGCACCAGGTACCCGGTGCGTCCGGCGACCGCCACCGGCTCCGCCTTGAGCACCTGGTGGGAAGTGATGCCGCCGTGGATGCGCCGGCCGAGGATGTCCTCCTCGTAGGCCCGGTCGGCGGCGGCGGTGATGTCGGCTGCGGCGATCGCCCTGGGGTCGGTCCGGCCGGCCCGGGCGGTGCGGGTGGAGACGGTGCCCCGGTAGCAGAAGGACGCGGAGGTGCCGGGGCAGTCGTAGGAGACGGCGGTACGGATGGTGGGGGCGTCGTCGGAGGTGTTTTTCGCCTTCTCCCAGCCGTCGGGCACCACCAGCGTGATCCCGTTGAGCTGGTCGACGAGTACGCGGGGGTCGCCGCCCGGGCTGTCTTCCGGGGTGGGCGCCGTGGAGGTGGCGGGTGCGGTGGGGGGCGGGTCGGAGGCGGTCGGGCCCGGAGCCGCTCGCGTACCGCTGTCGTCGGGGCCCAGCAGGATGGCGGCGGTGACGGCCGCGCCCAGGACCGGCAGGCCCGAGAGGGTGATCGCCAGGGCTCGCGTTCGGCTGCCGCCCCGGGGAGGCGGGGGTGTGGTCGGCGGCCCGAACGCCTGGGGAGCGTACGGCGGGTGCGACGGTTCGTACGGTGCAAAGTGCGCGGCGGCGGACGGGCGGGTGTGCGCGGTCCAGGCCGTGCCGTCCCACCAGCGGTCGGTACCGGATGTCCCCGCGTCCGGGTACCAGCCGGGCGGCGTCGCGAAGCTCATGGAGCCACCCTAGGCGGCCTTCACAGCGTGTTCGAAGCGGTTGCGGGCCCGGAGGTGTCCGTGGACCGCCCGGTGCGGGAGAGCAGGTCGCGGGCCGGTCCGGTGGGGCGGTGGCCCGCCGGCCAGACGGCCCGCAGCTGGCGGCGCAGCCGTACGCCCGCGACCGGGATCCCGACCAGGCGGCGGGACGACAGCTCCTCGCCGAGGGCCAGTTCGCTCAGGACACAGGGTCCGGCGCCGCTCTCCGCCGCGCCCTTCACGGCGGTCGTCGACGAGAGCTCCAGCAGCGGCTGGGCGAGGCCGCCGTGGACGGTGAGGGCCGCGTCCAGGACCTGCCGGGTGCCGGAGCCGCGCTCGCGCAGGATCAGCGGGGTGGTGGCCAGTTCGTCGGGGAGCAGCGGGGTGCGGCGGCGGGCCCACGGGTGGCTGGGGGCGACCACGACGACGAGGCGGTCGTGGGCGATGACGGTGGCGTCCAGGCCCTCCGGTATCGACAGGCCCTCCACGAAGCCCAGGTCGGCCTCGCCGGTGATCAGGCGCCGGGCGACGTCCGCCGAGTTGCCGACGAGGAGCGAGACGGCGGTGTCGGGGCGCTCGGCGCGCAGAGCGATCAGCCAGCCCGGCAGCAGGTACTCGGCGATCGTCATGCTGGCCGCGACCCGCAGCCGGGAGTCCCGCCGGTCGCGCAGCGCCTGCGCCCCCGCGTCGAACGCCTCGGCGGCCTCCACCACCCGGCGCGCCCAGTCGGTGACGAGCGCGCCCGCGTCGGTGAGCCGGGAGCCGCGCGGGGAACGGTCGAGCAGGGCGACGCCGAGCTGCCGTTCCATGGAGCGGATGCGGCTGGAGGCGGCGGGCTGGGTGATGCCGACGTCCTTGGCGGCCCGCCCGAGGCTGCCGTGGCGGGCGACGGCGAGCAGCAGCTCCAGCGCTCCGAGGTCGGGGACCCGGTGGGAGAGGGGGGCGCGGGGGGCTTGGTCGTCGCTGGGCATAAAGCCAGCTTATGACCTCATAGGAGCGGAGTCCCTGGTGGACGGAGCCGGCCCGCGCGAAGAATCGTGGCATGGCCATCTTTCCGCGGACCCGGACCACCGATCTCCTCCCCCGCCCGGCAGCCGGGTGGACGGACACGCGGCCGGTCGTACGGCGGCTGCCGTCCCTGCGGCACATCGGCCCGAACTGGTACGCCAGCGTCATGGGCACCGCGATCGTCGCGAGCGCCGGGGTGGCGCTCCCGGTGGACGTGCCCGGTCTGCGGGGCGCGTGCACGGTGGTGTGGGCGCTGTCGGCCGTCCTCCTCGCGGTCGTCCTCGCCGCCCGGACCGGCCACTGGCTCCACCACCGCGACCAGGCCCGCGCCCATCTCCTGGACCCGGCCGTCGCCCCCTTCTACGGGTGCCTGGCCATGGCGCTGCTCGCCGTCGGCGGGGCCACGCTGACGGTGGGCGCGGACGTCATCGGCGTACGGGCCGCGCTCGCCGTGGACGTGGTGCTGTTCGCCGCGGGGACGGCGATCGGCCTGGTGGCCGCCGCGGTGGTGCCGTACCTGATGGTCGTACGCCACCGTCCGGCGCCCGGGACCGCGTCGCCGGTCTGGTTGCTGCCGCTGGTCGCGCCGATGGTCTCGGCCTCGCAGGGCGCGCTGCTGGTGGCCCATGTGCCGGCCGGGCAGGGGCGGGAGGCGCTGTTGCTGGCCTGCTACGCGATGTTCGGGCTCTCCCTGCTGGCCACGCTGGTGGTGCTGCCGCTCGTCTTCGCCCGGCTCGTCCACCACGGGCCGCCGCCGCTCGCGTCGACCCCGACGCTCTTCCTGGTGCTGGGGCCGCTGGGCCAGTCGACGACCGCCGTCAACCAGCTGGCCGACGCGGCTCCGGGTGCGGTGGCGGGGCCCTACGCCTCGGCGTTCGGTGCGTTCGCGGTGCTCTACGGGGTGCCGGTCATGGGCTTCGCGCTGCTGTGGCTGGCGCTGGCTGCGGCGATGGTCCTCAGGGCGACGCGTGAGGGTATGGGTTTCGCGATGACCTGGTGGGCGTTCACGTTCCCCGTCGGTACGTGTGTGACGGGGGCGGCCGGACTGGCCCGGCACACCGGTCTGGACGCCCTGACCTGGCTGGCCGTGGCGCTCTACGTGTTCCTGGTGGTGGCGTGGGCGGTGGCGGGGGTCCGGACCGTAGGCGGGGTGGTCAGCGGAGCGCTGACGGCAGCTCCTGCGCCGCCTGGAGCAGCGACGGCCCGTACCAGGTGAGCAGGCGGCCGTTGACGAGGGCGGCGGGCAGGCCGGGGAAGGCCTCGGGCCCGTCGTCGGCGGTGAAGCGGTAGGGCTCGTCCGGCAGTACGACCAGCTCGGCGCCGGAGGCGTTCAGCTCGTCGACCGGGATGCGCGGGTAGCGCTCGACGTGGTCCGCGTACACGTTGCGCACGCCGAGGCGGGCCAGCAGGTCACCGGCGAAGGTGTCGCGGCCGAGGACCATCCAGGGACGGCGCCAGATCGGTACGACGGCGGGGCGCGGGCTCGCGGCGGGGGCGGGGAGCGTGGCCCAGGCTTCCTCGGCCTCGACGAGCCAGCGGGGGCGGGTCAGGCCGCATCCGGTGGTGAGGACCCGGTCCAGCTCGGTGAAGGCCTCGTCCAGGGTGCGGATCTCGGTGACCAGGACGTCGAGCCCGGCCTCCCGGAGTGCGGCGAGGTCGGGGGCGCGGTTCTCCTCCTCGTTGGCGATGACGAGATCGGGCGCGAGGTCGGTGATCGCGGCCACGTCCGGGTTCTTCGTGCCGCCGATCCGGACGGCGGTGAAACCTTCGGGGTGCGTGCACCAGTCGGTGACGCCGACGAGCAGCCCGGGGGCGGTGACGGCGACCGCCTCGGTGAGGGAGGGGACCAGGGAGACGACACGCACCAGCGCTCCCGGCCCTCAGCGGCGCGAGTCGTACGTCGCGTCGATGTGCTCCGCGACCGCGACGAGCAGCAGT
Source organism: Streptomyces sp. CB00316 (assembly GCF_001905595.1). GTDB lineage: Bacteria > Actinomycetota > Actinomycetes > Streptomycetales > Streptomycetaceae > Streptomyces. The sequence continues at coordinate 133,941 of NZ_LIXI01000011.1, forward strand.
CGGGTGCCGGGCCGGGTGGCCCGCCAGCGGTGCCGTACGCCGCCGGAGAGGAACAGGGTGTCGCCGCGCTCCAGCCGGTACGCCTGGCCCTCGGCCTCGACCTCGGCGGCACCCTCGACGACGTACATCAGTTCGTCGTTGCGGTGCTGGAACTCGCGGCCGAGGTCCTGCTCGCCGGTGAACTCCAGGGCGCTGAGCTGGTGACGGCCGCGCACGACGCGGCGTACGCCGTCGCCCTCCTCACCCCGTACGACATCGACCGCGCGTGCCGAGTCGGCGGCGGCCCGCAGCCGCGAGGTGGTGGTCTCCAGGGCCTCGGCGACCCGGTCGAGGGAGCGGGCGCTGGGGCGGGCGCGCTCGTTCTCGATCTGGCTGAGGAAGGGCACGGAGAGGCCGCTGCGCTCGGCGACCACAGCCAGCGTGAGGCCCAGGGTGCGGCGCCGACGGCGGACCGCGGCACCCACCCGCGGGGTGTCCTTGTCGTCCATGTCCGGGCTCCCTCCCACCTCAGCCATCCTCCCGGCTGCCAGCACCTTACGCACATGGTTGCGCGAGACGTCCGGTAATCGGCCCCCGGACAGCCGGAAGGGGTGGGCCCCGCCCGACGGCGGTACCCACCCCTCACCTGCGATTTTCTGCCCGGCAGCCCTTACTGGGGTGCCATGGTGTCCGCGATGTCCGGATTCTCGCCCATCCAGGCCTTCACGGCTTCCTCCTCGTGACCCGCGCCGCGCTTCTGGATCTCGTTCTCCAGGCCGCCGAGCTGCTTCTCGTCCAGCTCGAAGTCCTTGAACCACTTGGTCAGCTGCGGGTACTGCTTCGGGAACTCCTTGGAGGCGATGGTGTGCAGCCGGTCGCCGTCACCGAACACCTTCTTCGGGTCCTTCAGCTTGGTCATGCCGTACTCGTTGTACGCCCAGTGCGGGGTCCAGAGCAGGACGGCGATGGGCTCCTTCTTGGCGTACGCGCGCTTCAGCTCGGCGAGCATGCCGGGCGTGGAGGAGTCCAGGACCTTGTACTCCTTGTCCAGGCCGTACTGCGGCAGGACGTTCGTCTTGAGGTTCTCCATGGTGGCGGTGCCGGGCTCGATGCCGACGATCCGGCCCTTGAAGTCCGAGCCCTTGCCCTTGAGGTCGTCGAGGGTCTTGACGTCCTTGACGTAGTCGGGGACCGCGACCTCGATGGAGGTCGGCCCGTACCAGGAGCCGAGGTTGGTCAGCTTGTCGCCGTACTTGTCCCAGTAGTTCTTCTGCGTGTACGGCAGCCAGCCGTCGAACTGCACGTCGATCTGGCCGCGCGACATGGCGGCGTACATCGGACCGACCTCGAACTGCTTGAGGTTGATCTTGTAGCCGCGCTCCTCCAGGACCGCCTTCCACAGGTACGTGGCGGCGATGTCCTCCTCCCAGGGGAACCAGGCGACCTCCAGGGCGCGGTCGCGCTCGTCCTTGCCCCCGGGGGCGGCCTTGGCGTCCTCCGGGGCGGGGGACCACTTGTCGGCGACGCCCGGGTTGGCCTTCAGCCAGGTGCGGACGGCCTCCTGCTCCTTGCCGGAGCCGCTCTTCTGGATCTCGGCCTCAAGGCTGGTGAGCTGCTTCTCGCTCATCTTGAAGTCCTTGAGCCACTTGGCGACCACGGGGTTCTCGGCGGAGAAGCCCTTGCGCGCCAGGGTGTGGACGCCGTCGCCCTCGCCCCAGAGCTTCTTGGGGTCCTTGAGCTTGGTGAGGTCGTACTCGTTGTACGCCCAGTGCGGCGACCAGAGCGGAACGACGATCGGTTCCTTCTTGGCGTACGCGCGCTTCAACTCGGCCAGCATGGACGGCGTGGAGCCGTCGATGAGCTTGTACTCCTTGTCCAGGCCGTAGCCCGGCAGGAGCTTGTCCTTGAGCAGGCCCATCTCACCGGCGCTCGGCTCGATGCCGACGATCCGGCCCTTGAACTCAGCGGAGCGGCCCTTCAGGTCGTCCATCGACCGGACGTCCTTCATGTACGCGGGGACCGCGAGCTCCAGCGAGGTGGGGGCGTACCAGGCACCCATGTCCTCCAGGCGGTCCTGGTACCTCTTCCAGTAGCTGGCGTGGGTGGTGGGGAGCCAGGAGTCGGTCTGGAAGTCGATCTGGCCGTTGGCCATGCCGGTGTAGAGCGCGCCGGCCTCGTACTGCTTGACGTCGACCTCGTAGCCGCGCTGCTCCAGCATCTCCTTCCAGAGGAAGGTGGAGGCGATGCCCTCGTCCCACGGGATGTAGCCGATGGAGATCTTCTTGCCGTCGCCGACCTTGGCGTCCGCGCCGGAGGCGGTGTTCTTGGCGGAGCCGCCGAAGATGCCCATGCCGCCCGCGACGAGCGCGAGGGCCACGATGCCGGCGACCGCGACGACGGGCTGCGGGCGGTAGGCCCAGATCCTCCAGCCCTCGACGGAGGCCTGGGCCTTGGCGGCGGCGCGGCGGCCCAGCGGGGAGACCTCGCGGCCGAGCGCGCCGGTCATCCGGTCGAGGTACATGGCGAGGATGACGATGGAGATGCCCGCCTCGAAGCCGAGCCCGACGTCGATGTTGCCGATGGCGCGGTAGACGGAGCCACCGAGGCCGCCGCCGCCGACCATGCCCGCGATGACGACCATGGACAGGCCCAGCATGATGACCTGGTTGATGCCCGCCATGATCGTGGGCAGCGCCAGCGGCAGCTGGATTCGCAGCAGGGTGTTGCGCGAGGTGGTGCCGAAGGCCTCGGCCGCCTCGACGAGTTCGCCGTCGACCTGGCGGATGCCGAGCTCGGTCATCCGGACGCCCGGAGGCAGCGCGAAGATGATGGTGGCGATGATGCCGGGGACCACGCCGACGCCGAAGAAGATGACGCCGGGGATCAGGTAGACCATGGCGGGCATGGTCTGCATGAAGTCCAGGACCGGCCGGATCACCGCGCTGACGGATCTGGACCGGGAGGCCCAGATGCCCAGCGGTACGGCGATGAGCAGCGTGACCAGGGTCGCGACGAGCACCAGGGTGAGGGTGTCCATCGCCTCGGCCCACAGCTCGACGGAGTCGATGAGGGCGAACCCGACGAAGGCCAGCAACCCGGCCGGCAGACCGCGCAGCCACCAGGCGATGATCGCGACGATGCCGGCGAAGAGGAGCGGGTGTGGGGCGGAGAGCACGGCGGCTATGCCGTCGAACATGCCGGCGACGATGGAGCTGATCGCGTCGAAGAGCCAGGCGAGGTGGGTCTGGAGCCAGTCGACGGCGGAGTCGACCCATTCGCCGAGAGGGAGCCTAAACACTGGCCACCTTCCTCGCGGCATCGTTGTCGGAGAGCGTCTTGTGCGGTGCCGCGGAGTCCTTGAGCGCCTCGGTGGGCGTCATCGGGTCGCCGAGCACGGCGAGCAGCCGGGAGCTGGGGACGACGCCGACGAGCTTGCCCTTGGCGTCGGTGACGGCCACCGGGTCCGCACTCTGCGAGCAGGGGGTGAACAGCTCGATGATCGGCGTGGACTCCGCGACCGTGGCGGGGGCCGCCGCGAGGACGTCCTGGGGGGTGCGCAGTTCCTTGCCGTCGGTCGTGGTGGAGCCCATGACGGTGTGCGGCTCGGCCATGATGGCGCCCGCGGTGAGCACCCGGGAGCGGTCGACGTCCTGGGTGAAGGAGGCGACGTAGTCGTTGGCCGGGGTGACGAGGATGTCCTCGGCGGTACCGAGCTGGACGATCCTCCCGTCGCGCATCACGGCGATCCGGTCGCCCAGGCGCATGGCCTCGTTGAGGTCGTGGGTGATGAAGACGATGGTCTTCTTCAGCCGCTTCTGGAGCTCCAGGAGCTGGTCCTGCATGTCGCGCCGGATCAGCGGGTCGAGCGCGCTGAAGGACTCGTCCATGAGAAGCAGGTCGGCGTCGGTGGCCAGGGCGCGGGCGAGGCCGACGCGCTGCTGCATACCGCCGGAGAGCTCGTCGGGCCAGGAGTTCTCCCAGCCGGCGAGGCCGGTCAGCTCCAGCGCCTCGGTGGCACGCCTGATCCGCTCGGAACGGGGTACACCCTGGACCTCCAGGCCGTACGCCGCGTTGTCCAGGACGCTCCGGTGAGGGAAGAGCGCGAAGTGCTGGAAGACCATGCTGATCTTGGAGGAGCGCACATGACGCAGCTCGCGGGGGCTCAGGGCGGTGAGGTCCTGGTCGTCGAAGAGCACGCGTCCGGCGGTGGGTTCGAGCAGCCCGTTGAGCATCCGGAGCAGCGTGGACTTGCCCGAGCCGGACAGGCCCATCACGACGAAGATCTGGCCCGGCTCCACCGTGAAGGAGGCGTCGATCACCGCTGCGGTCGCTCCGTCGGCGCGGAGCTCGTCGCGGTCGGTGCCGCTCTGGAGCTTTCGCACGGCTTGATCGGGTCGTCGGCCGAACACTTTGTACAAGTTCTCGGCTTGCAGCCTGGACACATACACCTCACGGGTTGAACTGAAAAACGGTCTGCCACCCCCGCCGGCAGACCGAGGAGCGGTGCGGGTTCGGTCCGCATGGCACGTACACAAGGTGAAAAGGCGACGTGGTCCGCTCCGGTGGCGCGTCTGCCCGTGCTTACACAGCCCAAACGCAACAGTGATCCAGGTCACGGCATGGGCGGTTTCCGGTCACCGGGAGCCATCGACGGCGACTGTCAGTGGTGTGGTGCATCATCGGTTCCGTGACGCGACGCCTGATGCTCCTCGACACCGCCTCCCTCTACTTCCGCGCCTATTTCGGCGTCCCCGACTCGGTGCGCGCACCGGACGGGACCCCGGTCAACGCCGCGCGCGGCCTCCTCGACTTCATCGCCCGCCTGGTGCAGGACCACCGGCCGGACGAGCTGGTCGCCTGCTGGGACAACGACTGGCGCCCGCAGTGGCGGGTGGACCTGATCCCCACGTACAAGGCACACCGGGTGGCCGTCGAGACGCCCGCGGGGCGGACCGACGAGGAGGAGATCCCCGACACGCTCTCCCCGCAGGTCCCGATCATCGAGGACGTGCTGGCCGCGCTCGGGATCGCCCGCGTCGGCGTCACGCCGTACGAGGCGGACGACGTGATCGGCACGCTCACCGCCCGGGCGACCGGGCCCGTGGACATCGTGACCGGCGACCGCGACCTCTATCAGCTGGTCGACGACGCCCGGCAGGTGCGGGTGCTCTATCCCCTCAAGGGGGTCGGCACGCTCCAGATGACCGACGAGGCGTGGCTCCGCGAGAAGTACGGGGTGGACGGCGCGGGCTATGTGGACCTGGCCCTCCTCCGCGGCGACCCGAGCGACGGGCTCCCGGGCGTGCCCGGCATCGGCGAGAAGACGGCGGCGAAGCTGCTGGACGCGTACGGGAACCTGGCCGGGATCATGGCGGCGGTGGACGACCCGAAGGCGAAGCTCACCCCCTCGCAGCGCAAGCGGCTGGACGAGGCTCGGGAGTACGTGGCGGTGGCACCGAAGGTCGTGCGGGTGGCCCAGGACGTGCCGCTGCCCGATTTCGACCCGGCACTGCCGCGCGAGCCTCGCGACCCGGCCGCGCTGGAAGCGCTTGCCGACCAGTGGGGGCTGGGCGGGGCGCTTCGGCGGCTCCTCACCACACTCCAGGCCTGAGGTGTTAACTTAGGCATACCTAAGTCATCGGGGCCGGAGGTGTCCGGCCCCGGGCGCCGATACGTACGCCGCACGCACCCGTCCACCGACGAGCGCGCCTGTACGTCGAAACCCAGGGAGCACCTCGTGGCAGAGCGGCCGGCCCGGCAAGGACCCAAGGCCCATGGGGCGCAGGTCGTGCGCACCGAGCGGATCGCCCCGCACATGGTGCGCGTGGTCCTCGGCGGCGAGGGGCTCGCCGAATTCTCCCTGGACGGCTTCACCGACCACTACGTCAAGCTGTGCTTCGCGCCCGAGGGCGCCGACTACGCGCACCCGTTCGACATCGCGGCCATCCGCGAGAGCCACCCGCGCGAGCTGTGGCCCACGACCCGTACGTACACGATCCGCTCGTGGGACCCGGTCGCCCGGGAGATGGCCGTCGACTTCGTCGTCCATGGCGACGAGGGCCTCGCGGGACCGTGGGCGCAGCGCGCCCGGGCCGGCGAGCAGGTCACCGTCCTCGGCCCCGGCGGCGGTTACACACCGCAGGCCTCGGCCGACTGGCACCTCCTGGTCGGCGACGAGAGCGCCCTCCCGGCGATCGCCGCGTCGCTGGAGCAGATGCCGGTGGGCGCCCTGGTGCACGCGTTCGTCGAGGTGCCGGACGCCTCCGAGGAGCAGAAGATCGTGACGCCCGACGGGGTGGCCGTGACCTGGCTGCACCGCGCCGACCGGCCGGTCGGCGAGCTGCTGACCGCAGCGGTGAAGGGGCTGGACTTCCCCGAGGGCGAGGTCCAGGCGTTCGTACACGGGGAGGCGGGCTTCGTGAAGGAGATCCGCCGCTATCTACGCGTGGAGCGGCAGATTCCGCTCGCCCAGCTGTCGATCTCCGGCTACTGGCGCCTCGGCCAGAACGACGACGCCTGGCGCGCGGTCAAGCGCGAGTGGAACGAGCAGGTGGAGCGAGAGCAGGAGGGGCCGGCGGCGGCCGCGTAGGCCCCCTCGCACCCGGGAAGTAACCGGACCCCGTCCGCCGTCCTCGGCGGGCGGGGTCCGCGCGCACCCGGGGCTGCCCCACCCGTCGGGGGCGCGGCACGACATCAGGCTTCCGCAGCACCCCCGTCGGTCTCCCGCGACTCGTAGCGCCGGACCGAGACGTCCTCGTGGGCCAGCCTGCGCAGGGCACCGAACATCGCCTCCCCCAGGACCGTCCCCACCACCACGCTCTCCGCCAGCTCCTCACGGGACACCAGGCGCTGCACGTAGTCGAGGTCGGCGCGGGCGACGGACTCGGCCGCGTCGGCGTAGACCTCCAGCAGGTCGGCGAATCCGCCGTGCCCGACCCGGCGCAGAGCGGCGATCACTCCGGCCAGCGACTCGGCCGCCGTGGCCCCCTCCTCGATCTGCCAGCCGCGTCGCACCAGCAGCTCGGCCACATCCTCCCGGGCCCGTTCCAGCTCCGGCCCGGCCTCGCCCTCGCCGAGCGGAGGGACACCCTCCGACGCTCGGCCCAGCACCTCTATCACCGGCTGTCCGGGGTCGTCCGCGGCCGCCAGGACCTCACCGATGGCCGCGAGCGAGAGGCCGCCCACCTCCAGCAGGACCCGGATCAGGCGCAGCCGCCGTTCGTGTTCGGGGCCGTAGTCCGCCTGGTTGGGGCTCGTCAGCTCCCCAGCGGGCAGAAGCCGTTCCCGTACATAGAACTTGATCGTCGGTACCGGAACCCCGGATCTACGGCTCAACTCGCCGATGCGCACCGCGTGTCCGCCTTTCCACCCTTGCCAGATCAGACCGCCATCATAGATAGTGACCTTATGGATAGCGGTAAGCGCCACTATCTATATGTCGGTTCAGGACAACCTCACAGGCGGTCCCTCATGTCGTGGCGTTCCTGGCATCGCCCGTTGGTCGTCTCCTCCGCCGCGATGGCCCTCGGAGCACTCGTCTGTGCCGTCGGCCTCGTGGTCGACGACCGGGTCCTGGTGGGCGCCCCGATCTGGGCGAAGCCGTTCAAGTTCTCCGTCTCCTTCAGCGCCTACAGCCTGACCCTGGCCTGGATGCTCGCGCAGACGACCTGGGGGCGCCGGACCGGCTGGTGGGCGGGGAACGTCGTCGTCCTCACGAGCGTCCTCGAGATGGTGATCATCACCGGTCAGGTCATCCGCGGGAAGCGCAGCCACTTCAACGCCGAGACCGCGTTCGACGCGAACCTGTACACGGTGATGGGACTCACCGTCGTCGTCCTGTGGGCGGCCACCCTCGTCATCGCCGTCCTGCTGCTGCGCAACCGGCTGGCCGACCGGGCGACGGCCTGGGCGATCCGGGGCGGTGCGCTGATCGCCCTGGCGGGCGCGGCCGTCGGCTTCCCGATGTCGCAGCCGACCGCGGAGCAGCGGGCCGCCGGGAACCTGGACTCCGCCGACGTGATCGGCGCCCACTCCGTCGGCGTACCGGACGGCGGACCCGCGATGCCGCTGACCGGCTGGTCCACGACCGGCGGCGACCTGAGGATCCCGCACTTCCTGGGCATGCACGCGCTCCAGCTGATCCCGCTGTTCCTGATTGCGCTGGTGCTGCTCGCACCCCGGTTCGCCCGGCTGCGCGATGCCGGGGTGCGGCTGCGTCTCGTACGGGTTGTGACCGTCGGGTACGCGGGGCTCGTCGCGCTGACCACCTGGCAGGCGCTGCGGGGGCAGCCCTTCATCCACCCGGACTCCGCGACCCTCACAGCCGCCGGGGTGCTTCTGGCGGCGGTGGCGGCCGGGGTGTGGGCGGCGCTGCGCACCGTCCCCGAACCCGTATCCGTACGCACAGAGACCGAACCGGCCTCCGACAGCAAGGAGTTCACGGCATGACCGGCACCCTCTTCGAGATCACGTTCTATCTGGCGGCACCGTTCTGGCTGCTGATGATCTTCGCCCCCACCTGGTCCGTCACCATGCGGGTAGCCTCCTCACCCCTGACGGTCCTGCCGCTTCTCGCCGTCTACACCGTCCTGGCCGTTCAGGTCTTCCCGGAGCTCTGGACGGCGGTGAGCAGCCCGGACATCGACACCCTACGGGAGCTGACGGCGTTGGCCGAAGGCGCAGGAGCCCTGTGGGCGCAGGTGATCGCCTGGGATCTGCTGGTCGGCCAGTGGGTGTTCCTCCAGAGCCGGAAGCTCGGCTTCTCCCCGTGGCTGATGGGCCCGCTGCTCGTGCTGACGGTCCTGCTCTCGCCGTTCGGGCTGCTCCTCTTCCTCGCACTGCGCGCCACCCGGCGGGGCGCGGACCGGCCGCAGGAGCAGCACGGCTGAAACGCGCCGCTGCGTCGTACGGTCGGGCGGGGACCGGTTCTGGAAAGATCGCGGGCATCGGACCAATCCGGACGGCAGTCGGCTCCGAATCAATTCTTGGAACCGATGACGTCCCGGGAGGAAACCCGCGTGAACCAAGCCGTACAGATCAGCGGGGTGCCCTCGCCAGAGCCTGACCTGCAGGAACTCATGGTGCTGGTCGCGCGGGGGGACCAGGACGCGTTCGCCAGGGTGTACGACGCGGTCTCCGGGCCCGTGCTCGGCCTCGTACGCGGTGTCCTGCGCGACCCGGCCCAGTCGGAGGAGGTCGCCCAGGAGGTCCTGGTCGAGGTGTGGCGGACCGCCCCCCGCTTCCAGGCCTCCCGGGGCAGCGCCATGAACTGGGTGCTGACCCTCGCCCACCACCGGGCCGTCGACCGGGTCCGCTCGGCGGAGGCGTCGGCGGCGCGGGAGCACAGGGCGGCGCTCCTGGACCGCACGCCCGCCTTCGACGAGGTCTCCGAACAGGTGGAGACGCGGTTGGAGAGAGAGCAGGTACGCCGCTGTCTGCGGACCCTGTCCGAACTCCAGCGGCAGTCCGTCACCCTGGCCTACTACCGGGGCCTGACCTACCGTGAGGTGGCGGAACTCCTCACCGTGCCGCTGGGCACCATCAAGACACGACTCCGCGACGGCCTCATCCGGCTGCGCGACTGCCTGGGGGTGAGCGCATGAACACGGCCGAACTGCACACGCTGACCGGGGCCTATGCACTGCATGCGCTGCCGGAGGACGAGCGCCGCGAGTTCGAGCGGCACCTGGACGACTGCGAGGCCTGCACCCAGGAGGTGCGGGAGCTCTCGGCCACGGCCGCCCGGCTCGGTCTCGCCGTCGCCGAGAGTCCCCCGCGCGAGCTGCGCGAGAGGGTCCTGCGGGAGATCACGACCGTACGCCAGGAGGTGCCGTCGCACGGCAGACCGGGGCGTACGGGCGGCGGTGGCCGCACCGGCCGCTGGTCCACCTACGCGCTGGCCGCCTGCATCGCGGCGGCGGCCGCCTTCGGCGGAGTGGCGGTGTGGCAGAACCAGGTGGCGCAGGACGCCCGCCAGGAGGCGAACCAGGCCCAGCGGCAGAACGAGCAGCTGGCCCAGGTACTCTCCGCGCCGGACGCGAAGACCAGCTCGGGCGAGCTGACCGGCGGCGCTCGCGGCACCGTCGTCGTCTCGGAGCAGGAGAACCGGGCGGTGTTCCTGGCCTCGGGGATGGAGCGGCCTCCGAGCGGCAAGGTGTACCAGCTCTGGTTCAACGACGAGGGCACCATGCGTTCGGCCGGTCTGATGGACCCCTCGGCGAGCGATGACGCGGTGCTGCTGGACGGGCCCGTGGACCGGGCGTCGGGGATGGGCATCACGGTCGAACCGGCGGGCGGATCGGCCGAACCGACCTCCGACCCGGTGGCCCTGATGGACTTCCCGACCGCCTGACCTCCCTCCCCTCTGCCCTCGTCCGCAAGGAGCTTGCGTTCCATGAACGTCGCGGTGGTGCTGTTCACCTCCGATCTGCGTCTGCACGACAACCCGGTGCTGCGTTCCGCCCTGCGGGACGCGGACCGGGTCGTCCCGCTCTTCGTCCGGGACGACGCCGTCCACCGGGCCGGGTTCGACGCCCCCAACCGGCTCGCGTTCCTCGCCGACTGCCTGGCGGACCTGGACGCCGGACTACGGAAACGGGGCGGCCGGCTCATCGTCCGTGCGGGCGCGGTGGCGAAGGAGGTGCGCCGGCTGGTCGAGGAGACCGGGGCGGGGGCGGTGCACATGGCCGCCGGGGTGAGCGGGTACGCGGCACGGCGTGAGGAGCAGTTGCGTACCGCCCTGGCGGACAGCGGCTGCGAGCTGCGCATCCATGACGCGGTGGTCACCGCGCTCGCTCCGGGCCGGGTGGTCCCGGCGGGCAAGGACCACTTCGCGGTGTTCACCCCGTACTTCCGCCGTTGGGAGGCGGCGGGGGTGCGGGGCACGCTGACCGCACCCCGCACGCTCCGGCTGCCGGACGGTGAGCTCTCCTCCGACCCGCTCCCCGCGCGGAACGACGTCAAGGAGGTCTCCCCCGCCCTGGCCGACGGGGGCGAGGGGGCGGGCCGCAAGCTGGTGACGTCCTGGCTCGACGGCGACATGGGCGACTACGCCGACGGCCACGACGACCTCGCCGGGGACGCCACCTCCCGGCTCTCCCCGCACCTCCACTTCGGTACGGTCTCCGCCGCCGAACTGGCCACCCGGGCCCAGGAGAAGGGCGGACCGGGCGGCGAGGCGTTCGTCCGGCAGCTCGCCTGGCGCGACTTCCACCACCAGGTGCTGGCGGCCCGCCACGACGCCTCCTGGTCCGACTACCGGCCGCGCCGGGACCGCTGGCGCTCCGACGAGGACGAGATCACCGCCTGGAAGACCGGGCGGACCGGGTATCCCGTGGTGGACGCTGCGATGCGGCAGCTGGCGCACGAGGGGTGGATGCACAACCGGGGGCGGCTGCTCGCCGCGAGCTTCCTCACCAAGACGCTGTACGTGGACTGGCGGGTGGGCGCCCGGCACTTCCTGGAGCTGCTGGTCGACGGCGACATCGCGAACAACCAGCTCAACTGGCAGTGGGTCGCGGGCACGGGCACGGACACCCGGCCCAACCGGGTGCTCAACCCGGTGGCCCAGGCCAAGCGCTACGACCCGCGCGGCGATTACGTACGCCGGTGGGTGCCGGAGCTGGCGGGGGTGGAAGGGGCCGCGGTCCACGAGCCGTGGAAGGTGAAGGAGCGGCTCGACTATCCGGAGCCGGTGGTGGACCTGGGCGAGGCGCGGGCACGGTTCGAGAGGGCGCGCGGGCTGGACTGAGGGCCTGTACGCCTGAGCGCGTACAGGCCCTCCACACATTTCACCCGCGCCGAGGGGGCCGGGGGAAGAACCCGCTCGTCCGGGCCTGGTAGTCGGCGTACCCGGCGCGTTCGGCCATATGGCGCTCCAGCAGGGCCGCCCCGCTCCCCTTGGTCAGCAGGAACGTCATCACCAGCGGGGCCACGACCGTCGCGGCGGCGGCAGCGGGCGCCTGGCAGACGAAGAGGAACAGCCCCCACCAGACGAGGAAGTCACCGAAGTAGTTCGGGTGCCGGGTCCACGACCACAGGCCCCGGTCCATGATCTTCCCCTGGTTGGCGGTGTCGGCCTTGAACCGGGCGAGCTGGTGGTCCCCGATCGCCTCGAAGGCGAGCCCGACCGCCCACAGCACCGCACCCGCCCAGGCCCACCACACCAGAGGCCCGGTCAGATACTGCGCGGCCTGCACCGGCAGCGAGACCAGCCAGACCAGCGCGCCCTGGAGGAGGTAGACCTTGCGCAGGGCGTGGAGCTTCGGGTTGCCGGGGGCCTTGGCCAGCATCTTCTCGTAGCGCGGGTCCTCCCCGTGGCCGCGCCCGCGCCGCCCGATGTGGACGGCGAGCCGCAGCCCCCAGACCACGGTCAGTACGGTCACCAGGAGCCGCCGCCCGTCGTCGCCCTCCCCGGCCGAGAGGCCGTACGAGACGAGGGCGACGGCGGCGAAGCCGAGGCCCCAGGCGACGTCGACGATGCGGTGGACGCCCTTCTTCAGGGCGACGGCGAAGGTGACCAGCATGACGGCGAGGGCGGCGCCGGCCGCGCCCGCGAGCCCGCTCGCGAACGCGGCCCAGGCGAAGCCGCTCACCGGTCCGCTCCGTACCAGCCGGCCCGGGTGGACTCCATCGCCGCCTTACCGTTCCGGTCGGGTCGTACGCACAGGATCTGGTCGACGCCCATGCGCCGCTCCTCGAACGCGAGGGCGCCGCCGACGAGATAGAGCCGCCAGACGCGCGCGGTCTCCTCCCCCACCAGCGCCGTGAACTCCCTCCAGCGCTCCTCCAGCGTCCGCCGCCAGGCATACACGGTCAGGACGTAGTGCTCGCGCAGGGCCTCCACATCCCGCACCTCGAGACCCGCTCCCTCCAGCAGCCCGACGGTCTCCCCGACCGGCCGCATGTGCATGTCCGGGGCGATGTACGACTCGATGAACGCGCCGCCGCCCGGGGCGTTGGCGCCCCGCGACATCTGCTGGACGAGCACCCGGCCCTGCGGGCGCAGGGAGTCGTGCAGGATCCGGGTGAAGGCGGGGTACTCGGCGTCCCCGACGTGCTCGCCCATCTCGATGGTGGAGACGGCGTCGTACGCCCCCCGGGTCTGCGGCCGCTCGGCGATGTCGCGGTAGTCGATGTTGAGGACCTCGACGAGCTCCTCCAGACCACGTGCCGTCACCTGCCCCCGTACGTACGCGGCCTGTTCGGCGGCGAGCGTGACGGCGGTGACCCGGACGCCGTGGTGCTGGGCCGCGTGGAGGGTCAGGGAGCCCCAGCCGCAGCCGATGTCCAACAGGCGTGCGCCGGGCCGCAGTCCGAGCTTGCGGCAGATCAGCTCCAGCTTGTCGCGCTGGGCGTCGGCGGGGCCGTAGCCGGGAGCGTCGCTGGTCCAGTAGCCGCAGGAGTACGCCATGGTCTCGTCGAGGAGCAGCGCGTAGAAGGCGTTGGACAGGTCGTAGTGGTGGCTGATCGCCGCCCGGTCCCGGGCCGGGCTGTGCAGCGCCCCGCGCAGCCCGGCCCTGGCTGCCGGGACCGGCGGGCGGGGTCCTACGGCGCCGAGGCGCAGGGCGGTGCCCGCGGCTCTGAGACGGTCGGAGAGGGAGGGCGCGGGCGGGGTGAGGCCGCGTTCGTCCATCGCGCGGCGCATGGCGCGCAGCCCCTCGCCGAGGTCTTCGTCGAGGTCGATCTCCCCGGTGATGTACGCCTCCGCCAGGCCGAGTTCACCCGGCTCCCAGAGCAGGCGGCGCAGGGCGCGGCGGGAGCGCACATGGACCGTGGGGGTGTTCTCGGGGCCGGCCTCGCTGCCGTCCCACATCCGTACCCGGACCGGCAGTCCGCCGCCGAGCAGCCGCTCGGCCAGGGGTTCAAGCCGCTGTGCGGCGCCGGTGGGGGTGCGGCGGACGGGGGGCTTCGCGGGGGGCCTGGTGGCGGTGCTGGTCACGGGGACTCCTGGTGGGTCGGGCCGCCGGCCGGTACCCCGCCGGTCCGGTCGGCGGGGTCACGTGTCAGCAGCAGTTGCTGCACATCGAGGTAGCCGGAGCGGAAGCCGGCCTCCGAGTAGGCCAGGTAGAAGGTCCACATACGGCGGAACACGGCGTCGAAGCCGAGGGCGTCGACCTCGGCGGAGCGTTCGGTGAACCGTTCGCGCCAGAGGCGGAGCGTCTCGGCGTAGTGCGCGCCGTACCCCGTGCGCCGGGCGGTCCGCAGGCGGGTGTGCTCGGTGGTGACCCGTTCGATCGCCTCGGTGGAGGGCAGCAGCCCGCCCGGGAAGATGTACTTGTGGATCCAGGTGTACGTGGACCGGCTGGCGCGCAGCCGGTCGTCCGGCATGGTGATGGCCTGGAGGGCGACCCGGCCGCCGGGGGCGAGCAGCCGGTCCAGGGTCTGGAAGTAGACGGGCCAGAACTCCTCGCCGACCGCCTCGATCATCTCGACGCTGACGATGGCGTCGTACTCGCCGGTGACCTGCCGGTAGTCGCGGAGCCGGACCTCGACCCGATCCTCGGAGCCGGCCTCGCGGATGCGCGTACGGGCCAGCTCGCGCTGTTCGGCGGAGAGGGTGACGGTGGTGACGCGGGCGCCACGGGCGGCGGCCCGGATGGCGAGTTCGCCCCAGCCGGTGCCGATCTCCAGGAGCCGGGTCCCCTCGCGGACCCCGGCGGCGTCCAGCAGCCGGTCGATCTTGCGGTGCTGGGCGGCGGGCAGCAGGGACTGCTCGGCGGGGAAGCCGCGGAAGACGGCGGAGGAGTAGGAGAGCGTCTCGTCCAGGAAGAGCGCGAAGAGGTCGTTGGAGAGGTCGTAGTGGTGGCTGACGTTCTCCCGCGAACCCTCGGGGGTGTTGAGCTGCGCCGCCGGCTTGCGCGACGCCCAGAGGGAGCGCAGCCGTTGGAGGGGGGCGGGGACGAGCTCGGCGGCGTTGTCGGCGAGGACGGTGAGGACGGCGACCAGGTCGGGGGCGTCCCACTCACCGGCCATGTAGGACTCGCCGAAGCCGATGAGCCCGCTCGCGCCGATCCGCCCGAAGAAGGCGTCGGGGTCGCGGATGTCCATGAGCGGCCCGCCGAGGCCGATGTCCTCCACACCCGCGAGCCGGGCGCGCAGGGGGAGCTTCGCGAGCGCGCGGCGGACGATGCGTTCCGCGACGGCGGTCCTGGC
The DNA here is from genome assembly GCF_001905595.1 of Streptomyces sp. CB00316. Lineage (GTDB taxonomy): Bacteria > Actinomycetota > Actinomycetes > Streptomycetales > Streptomycetaceae > Streptomyces. Next base: position 149,073 of record NZ_LIXI01000011.1, read on the forward strand.
GCGGGAGGCGCGGGGCCGGGTGACGATGTCGGGCCAGCGCTCGGGGTCGGTGGCGGGGGGCCGCTGGTCCGCCCGGTCGGCCGGTCCGTAGTCGTGGCCCCTCTGCGCGGGGACGGGTGCTGCCGGGTCGGAGGTCGGGTCTGCCGGCAGCTGGTGGGTGGGCGCGGTCACTGCATGCCTTCCTGTGGGCGGTGCTGGGGACGGGGCTGCACGGGGAGGCCGCGCAGGTAGAGCCGGATGCCGTGCAGCCGGATGGCGAGGGAGACGGCGACGGTGGAGAAGGGGTGGCGCAGGGCGAGACGGGCCAGCGCCCGGGAGGTGGCCCGGCGGCGGGTGCCCCGTACGGTCGCGGTGAACGGGCGGCCGTCGTCACGCTCCAGATGGACGCTCAGGTCCAGCCGGTCGCCGGGCTCGGGCAGCCGCATCCGGTACCCGCCGTCGACGGGGAAGAACGGCGAGACGTAGAACTCCTTGCCGGTCGTGGCCCGGTGCTCGCCGTCCGGGTGCAGCAGATAGCCATGCCGTTCGCCGTAGGTGTTGTGCACCTCGGCCACGACGCAGAGCGGGGAGCCGTCGGCGCGGCGGCACCAGTAGACGGTGAGCGGGTTGAAGACATGGCCGAGGACCCGGGCCTGGGTGAGCATGGCGACGGTGCCGTCGGCGAGGTCCACACCACGGGCTTCCAGGAACCGGCTCAGCCCGGCCCGGATGGTGGGCGCGGTCCCGCCGAAGTGGTCCCGCGCCTCGAACCGGGCCAGCGGCCGCAGGGCGCGCGGCAGCCGGGGCGGGGCGTCCGGGTCGATGAGCCACAGGTAGGTCCGGTGCCGCAGCGCGTACCTGCGGGGCCGGGTCCGTACATGCGTCACGGTGCACGGGTACAGGGCACCTCCGGAGCCGCTCACCATTCCACCCCCAGCGCCGCGGCGGCCTCGGCCCCCGAACGGCAGCCGTCCTCGTGGAAGCCCCAGCCGTGGTACGCCCCCGCGTAGGCGGTGACGGGCCCGGAGAGAGCGGGCAGCCGGGCCTGGGCCGCGACGGATTCCGGGGTGTAGACGGGGTGTTCGTAGACCATGCGGGCCCGTACGGAATCGGGGTCGACGCGGTCGGAGCCGTTCAGCGTGACGACGAAGGTCTCGGGCGCGTCGAGCCGCTGGAGCCGGTTCATGTCGTAGCTGACGGTGACCCGGTCGGCGTCGGCGGCGCAGGAGGGCATCAGGTAGTTCCAGGAGGCCCTGGCGCCCCGGCTGCGGGGCAGCAGCGTGGTGTCGGTGTGCAGGAGCGTCGGGTTGCGGGAGTAGGTGAAGGCGCCGAGCGTGGCGCGTTCGGCGCCGGTCGGGTCGGCCAGCAGCCGGAGCGCCTGGTCGGGGTGGGTGGCGATGACGACGGCGTCGTACGGCGTGGTCGTACCGTCCTCGGTGGTGAGGTCGATGCCCTCCGCGTGGCGGGTGATGGTGCGGACCGGGGTCGCGGTGTGGACGGCGGTGAGCTGCTTGACCACGCGCTCCACGTACGCGCGCGAGCCGCCGGTGACGGTCCGCCAGACCGGGGAGCCGCCGATGGTGAGCATGCCGTGATGGGCCAGGAAGGCGAAGAGATAGCGGGCCGGGTAGCGCAGGGCGGTGACCGGGTCGCAGGACCAGACGGCGGAGACCATGGGGGTGAGGAAGTGGGCGTGGAAGTACGGGGAGAAGCGGCCGCGCCGGGCGAACTCCCCGAGCGTCATGTCGGTGGCCGGGCTCTCCGGCAGCTCCAGCAGCGCGCGGGCGGCACGGTGGAAACGGGTCACCTCGGCGAGCATCCGCAGGTAAGGGCCGCGGAAGACCGAGCGGGGCCGGGCGAAGAGTCCGGCGGGCCCGCGGGCGCCCGCGTACTCCAGGCCGCACCCTTCGCACCGTACGGACATCGACATCTCCGACTCCTGGGTGGCGACGCCCAGTTCGTCGAAGAGCCGCAACAGGTGGGGGTAGGTCCGCCGGTTGTGCACGATGAAGCCCGAGTCGACGCGGTGCACCCGGCCGTCGGACGCCGCCAGCTCGTGCGTGTGGGCGTGGCCGCCGACGCGGTCGTCCGCCTCGTACAGCGTGACGTCGTGCGCCCTGCGCAGGACATGGGCGGCGGTCAGTCCCGCCACTCCGCTCCCCACCACGGCTGTCCGCCGCCGCTCCCCTGCCATCCCCGGCTCCCTCCGGTCCTCCTGCGCTGTTCGGAGCAGTACGGAGACGCTCCTCGGACTGCATTCGTCGCAAGTGGCCGGAAGGATTGGTCGATGATCGGAACTAATTCGATCGAGTGAATGCCCCCGCCGGACCAATCCGCTGGGGGCCCCGCGCCGAATCCCTTACGTGAGAGCAGATCGGAACACTCCGCGGACGGACGGGGCCCTCGGGTCCCGGCGGTCCCGCCCGGCGCGCGCCACGTTCGCCGCGCCCGGCGGCCGGACCACCGGGCCCGGTGCCCGGTGCGCCGCCCCCTCGCCCTCCGCGCCCCACGTGCACCGGCCGGCGCCGGTCACCGCGGCGGGCGGGGCGGGCCGGCGACCCACCCCGTCGGCGGATCCGGTCTGCGGTGCGGTCGGCGGCGGCGCCGTCCGGACGGCCGGGGAGCCGTTCGTGCGGTGCGCCGCCACCGGTCGGGGGCGCCGGACCGGCCGCAGGAGCGAGGCGGCTCCTGGTCGGACGACCGGCTCCGGCACCGGGTCCGTCTCCCGCGGCTGGGAGGCGGACCACGGAACGGTCCACGGAACGGACCGTGGAACAGACCACGGAACGGACCGTGGACCGGACCGTGGAACGCCGGAAGCCAACCAGCACCCCCCGTTGCCGCCACCACTTCCCCTCGCCCTCCCCACCCCCCGCCCCTGAGCAACGTTCATCTCCCTCCCCCGCTCAGCACCTTCGATCCAGGAGAACCACCATGAACACCCTCCACTTCCGTCGCATCGCCGTCGCCGTGGCCACCGCGGCCGTGCTGCCGCTGGCTCTGACCGCCTGCTCCTCGGGCGACTCCTCCAAGGACTCGGCGGCGGGCTCGACCCCCAGCGCGGCCGCGTCCACGAGCGCCTCGGCCGATGACTCCATGCCCACGGACAAGCCGTTCGGTCCCGGGTGTGCTTCCGTGCCGCAGGGCGGTGCGGGCTCGTTCGACGGCATGGCGAAGGACCCGGTCGCGACGGCCGCTTCGAACAACCCGGAGCTGTCGACGCTGGTGGCCGCCGTGAAGCAGGCCGGTCTGGTGGACACCCTCAACAACGCCGAGAACATCACGGTGTTCGCCCCGACCGACGACGCCTTCGCCAAGATCCCGAAGGCCGACCTGGACGCGCTGCTGGCGGACAAGGCCGAGCTCACCAAGGTCCTCACCTACCACGTGGTGGGCGAGAAGCTGACACCGATGCAGCTGGAGAAGGGCTCGTTCGACACGCTGGAGAAGAGCAAGCTGACGACGGCCGGCTCGGGCACGGAGTACACCGTGAACGACGCCTCGAAGGTCGTCTGCGGCAACGTCCCGACCGCCAACGCGACGGTGTACATCGTCGACTCGGTCCTGATGCCCCCGAAGTAACCGCAAGGGCGTGACGAAAAGGCGGTGGGCCGCAGGGGATCGCGGCCCACCGCCCTTCGCCGTTCCCTTGCGGAGGCGGAGGCCGGGAGCCGGCGAGGCCACGGGCGACACGCAGATGGCGGTGCTGGACGGCGGGCGAGCCGAAGGACCTGCTCGCCCTCGCGGAACGTCTGAACAGCGAGGCCCCAGGGGTGCGCATAAGGAACAGATAAGAGCAAACTAGACGCATGGGTGCCTGGCGCACACTCCGCACGACGTCGGGGCCCGCAGGACCGAAGGGGACGAATTCTCATGAGCAACGTCTCGGACTCCAGGAGTGGTGTCAGGGGTGACATGGCAGGACACCCCGACGCCTCCGAAATGAGCGCACGGTACGACAGGATGATGGGCGGCCGCGATGTGGCCCTGGTGGATGCGCCGGTGTTCCTCGTCGGCCTCTACTGCGCCGTCTCCCCCTGGGTGCTCCACTTCACGGCCAGCCAGCCCGCCCTGGTGACGCACAACCTGGTGATGGGTATCGCGATCGCCGTCCTGGCTCTCGGCTTCACCGCGATGCCGGAGCGGATGTACGGCCTGAGCTGGGCGATGTGCGCGATCGGTGCGTGGGTCATCGTGTCGGCCTGGGTGGTCGGGAGCAACCCGGACGCCGGAGTCGTGATCAACAACATCATCGTCGGCGGACTGACGGTGCTGCTGGGCCTGGTCTGCGCCGGAGCCGCAACGAGAAACCGCCGCACCTGAAAGCCCCCGCCGTCAGCACAACAGCCCCGCCCCAGCCTCTCCGGCGCTTGAGGAGCGGGGCCCGGGGTGGAGGCCCGGTTTCGGGAAGGGGCGGGTAGGGGAACAACCGCCGCAGGCGCCCACACCCCCAACCGCTCCCACCCAACGGCGTCAGCCGACAGAGCTGTACGCCACAACCCCCCGCAGCACAGCGTCAACCGCCTTCCGCGCATTCCGAGAAACGGAACTCGCCCCCGCACTCCCCTCCCGAGGAGCCGCCGCAGCCACCTGCCCCAGCACGTCGATCACCTGCTTGCACCACCGTACGAAGTCCCCCGCCGGCATCTCCGCCTCGCGCAGCACCTCGTCCAGCGTGCGCCCGGAGGCCCACATGTAGACCGCCCAGGCGAAGCCGAGATCGGGCTCACGCTGCCCGACCCCCTCCGTCTGGTTGATCTTGAAGTCCTCCTCCAGCGCGTCCAGCCGCCCCCAGATCCGCACCATCTCGCCCATGGCGACCTTGGCGGGCCCGGACGGCACCTTGGGCGCGACCGCGTCGTCGGCCTGCCGCGCCTCGTACACGAGCGCCGAGACACAGGCGGCGAGCTCGGCAGGGTTCAGCCCTTCCCACACCCCCTCCCGCAGACACTCGCTGGCGAGCAGATCCAGCTCCCCGTACAGCCGGGCCAGCCGCCGCCCGTTCTCCGTGACCTCGTCACCCCGGAGGTAGTCCAGCTCGGTCAGGAGCGCGACGATCCGGTCGAAGGTCCGGGCGATCGTGTTCGTCCGCCCCTCGATGCGGTGCTCCAGCTGCCGTGTGTCCCGCTGCAGCCGGTGGTAGCGCTCGGCCCAGCGCGCATGGTCCTCGCGCTCGTCGCACCCGTGGCACGGGTGGGCGCGCAGCTCGGTCCGCAGCCGGAGGATCTCGCGGTCGTCGGCGGCGGGCGCCCGCCCCTTGCGGTGCCGGTCGGGCACGATGTGCCCGGCCTTGGTCCGCAGTGCGGAGGCCAGATCGCGCCGGGACTGCGGAGAGCGCGGGTTGAACGACTTCGGGACCCGCATCCGGTCCAGCGCCTCCACCGGCACCGGGAAGTCCATCGAGGCCAGCCGCTTGACCTGCCGCTCGGCGGTCAGCACCAACGGACGCGGCCCGTCGTGGTGGTCGAACCCGCGGTGCCCGTTGGCACGCCCGGCGGGCAGACCGGGATCCAGCACCAGGGCGAGCCCGGCGAACTTCCCCGTCGGCACGTGGATGACGTCGCCCGGCTTCAGCTTCTCCAGCGAGGAGGCCGCGGCCGCCCGCCGCTGCGCCGCGCCCTGCTTGGCGAGCTCCGTCTCCCGGTCCTTGAGGTCGCGGCGCAGCCGCGCGTACTGCTCGAAGTCACCGAGGTGGCAGGTCATGCCTTCCTTGTAGCCCTCCAGACCCTCCTCGTTGCGCTGCACCTGCCGGGAGATCCCCACGACGGACTTGTCCGCCTGGAACTGGGCGAACGAGGTCTCCAGCAGCTCCCGCGACCGGTGCCGCCCGAACTGCTGCACCAGGTTGACCGCCATGTTGTACGAGGGGCGGAAGCTGGAGCGCAGCGGATACGTACGCGTCCCGGCGAGGCCGGCCAGCGCCGTCGGGTCCATGCCGCGCTGCCACAGAACCACGGCGTGGCCCTCGACGTCGATGCCGCGGCGGCCGGCCCGGCCGGTGAGCTGGGTGTACTCGCCGGGGGTGATGTCGGCGTGCTGCTCACCGTTCCACTTGACGAGCTTCTCCAGCACCACGGAGCGCGCGGGCATGTTGATGCCGAGCGCCAGGGTCTCGGTGGCGAAGACCGCCTTCACCAGTCCCCGTACGAACAGCTCCTCGACGACCTCCTTGAAGGTCGGCAGCATGCCCGCGTGGTGCGCGGCGATGCCCCGCTCCAGTCCTTCGAGCCACTCGTAGTACCCGAGGACATGGAGGTCCTCGCCGGGGATGGAGGCGGTCCGCTCCTCGACGATCTCGCGCACCAGTCGGCGCTTGTCCTCGTCGTTGAGCCGGAGCCCGGCGTACATGCACTGCTGGACGGCGGCCTCGCAGCCGGCCCGGCTGAAGATGAACGTGATGGCGGGCAGCAGTCCCTCGTTGTCCAGACGCTCGATGACCTCGGGCCGGCCGGGCGTCCAGATCCGGCTGCGCTGGCGCCGCTCGCGCTCGCGGTCCGCCTCCCGGATCATCTTGCCCCGGCGGCGGTCGCGAGGGTTGTACCCCTGCTGGTTCTCCTGGCGGGCGAGACGGACCAGGTCCGGGTTGACCTCACGGCGTCCGGCGCCGCGGCCGCCGTGGTCGGTGGCCTCCTCGAAGAGGTCGTACATCTTGCGTCCGGCCATGACGTGCTGCCAGAGCGGCACGGGCCGGTGCTCGGAGACGATCACCTCGGTGGAGCCGCGCACGGTGTCCAGCCAGTCGCCGAACTCCTCGGCGTTGGACACGGTCGCCGACAGGGAGACCAGAGTCACCGATTCCGGGAGGTGGATGATCACTTCCTCCCACACCGCGCCACGGAAGCGGTCCGAGAGGTAGTGCACCTCGTCCATGACGACGTAACCGAGGCCGGAGAGCGACTGCGAGCCCGCGTACAGCATGTTCCGCAGGACCTCGGTGGTCATCACGACCACCGGCGCCTCGGAGTTGACACTGTTGTCGCCGGTCAGCAGACCGACCTTGTCCGCGCCGTACCGCTTGACCAGATCGGCGAACTTCTGGTTGGAGAGCGCCTTGATCGGCGTGGTGTAGAAGCATTTGCGGCCCTGCTCCAGCGCCAGGTGCACGGCGAACTCGCCTACGATCGTCTTTCCCGACCCCGTCGGGGCCGCGACCAGCACCCCCTTGCCCGCCTCAAGGGCCTGGCACGCCTCGGTCTGGAACGGGTCCAGTCCGAACTCGTACATCTCCCGGAAGGGCCCGAGGGCCGTCGCCATCTCGGCCGCACGGGCGCGGGATGCCTGGTATCGCTCAGCTGGTGAGAGGTCCTCTGTCATCTTGCATACGAGCCTACCCGTCACCTCTGACACTCAGCCCGATCTTTAAATCCCCATGGCCCCTCACCCCGACAGCACCTGTACGGCACCCGGTACGCAGGTCGCCGTGAGCGGCAGGGCGCCCAGCGGCTCACCGTCCGCGTACGCCGTGACACCGGCCGCCGCCAGCTCGATCGAGGAGACCCGGTGCACGGTGACGGCGGGGTGGCTCAGATGCGTGCCCTTGTAGACCTTCGGGAACACCTTGAGGAGGGTGGCACGTGAGCACTCCCCCACCACCGTCACGTCGAAGAGGCCGTCGTCCATCTCGGCCCCGGCGCAGATCCGCATGCCTCCGCCGTACGTGGGGCCGTTGCCCACCGCGATGAGTGTGGCCTCGATCTCGCGGGCCTCTCCCCCGTCCAGCCTGATCCGGTACGGGATCGGCGCCAAGGCGGCCAGCTCCGCGAGGATCGCGAGGTCGTACGTGAACCGGCCGCCGACGAAGCGCATCCGGTTGCCCCGGTCGTTGACCCGGGAGTCGAAGCCGGAGGCGAGCACGGTGCCGAACCAGCGCTCCCCGGCCCGCCCGAGGTCGATGGAGCGGTGGCTCCCCTCCTTGAGCGCCCGCGCGGCCAGCGCTCCGGCGGCGGCCGGGTCCCGGACCGGCAGGCCCAGGGCGCGGGCGAAGTCGTTGCCGGTGCCGACGGCGACGACACCGAGCGGCGTGCTCGTCCCCGCGACGGCCTGGAGGGCGAAGGACATCAGCCCGTCCCCGCCCACGGCTATCAGCGCACCGGTCCCCGCCGCCACGGCCTCGCGGGCCCGGCGCAGGGCGTCGTCGGCGTCCTCGCCGAGCACCGTACGGACGGAGAATCCGGCGTCCCGCAGCGCGGAAGCGGCCGGCTGCGCGGCGTGCGCGCCCCGGCCGCGTCCTGCGGTGGGATTGACGAAGAGGGTGATCTCGCTGGTCACCCGCCGGACCCTACAAGGTCAGGTGATGTCGTCGTAACCGTTGAGGCGGTGCGAACGGGAGCCGTCCGCCTCGCCGGACGCCTGCTCCGGCAGCGCTGGGCGCGGGGCCCCCACGGGCTCGATCCCTCCGACCGGCTCGGGCGTCAGATCGAGCTCGGACGCCTCGTCGTCACTGAGCTCGGCGTCGGGGTTGTTGCGCTTGCGCCGCTTGTCGTTCAGCAGGGAGAAGCCGACGGCGATGAAGTAGAGCACCGCGAGCGGACCGGCCAGCAGGAGCATCGAGATGGGCTCACCGCCAGGCGTGGCGATGGCCGCGAAGGCGGTGAGGCCGACGATCATCCCGCGCCACCAGCCCAGCATCCGCTTGCCGGTGATGAGGCCCGTCATGTTCAGCGCGATGAGCAGCAGGGGCAGCTCGAAGGCGAGACCGAAGACGATCACCATGCGGACGAGCAGATCCAGATAGCTGTCGAGCCCGATCTGGTTCTGCACATCGTCGGGGCTGAACCCGAGCATGATCTCGGCGGTCTGCGGCAGGATCGCGTAGGCGAGGTAGCCACCGGCCAGGAAGAGCGGTGCGCCGACGACGGCGAAAGCGTAGGCGTAACGCTTCTCGCCCTTGTGCAGGCCCGGGGCGACGAAGGCCCACAGCTGGTACAGCCAGACCGGGGTGGCCAGCAGCACACCGGACATCAGCGCGACCTTGAGCGCGTTCGTGAACGGCCCGATGAGGGTGTCGGTCTTCAGCAGCGCGCAGGACTTGCCGTCGACCGTGGTGACGACGCCGTTCTTGCAGCCGACCGAGTCCTGGATGGGGGCCAGAAGGAACTCGTAGATCTCCTTCTGGAAGAACGCCGCCACGATCATCACGACGACGATCGCCAGCACGGCCTTCAGCAGCCGGTTACGCAGCTCACGCAGGTGATCGAGGAGAGGCATCCGCCCCTCTTCGTCCTTCTCCTGCTTGCGGGCGGACTTGAGCAACCCACTTCCCTCGTCTCGTGCGGCGGCTGTCGGCGAAGCGCGTCAGCGGTCAGCTCTGGGTGGTGGGCTTGGGCTCGTTGACCGGGCGGGAGCTGGTGACGTCACCCGGAGCGGCCTGGATGGTGCGCGCGGTGGTGGACTGCGGAGGAGCCGGGTCCGCGACGGTCTCCGTCGTGGGCGTGGCGGTCGCCGCGTCGTCCTTCTTCATCGCCTTGGCCTCGCTCTTGAGGATGCGGGCCGACTTGCCGAGCGAACGCGCCATGTCGGGAAGCTTCTTGGCACCGAAGAGCAGCAGGATGACAGCGATGATCAGAACGATCTCGAGGGGCTTCAGGTTGCCGATCATGTGCGACTTCCTTCTCACTGAGGCGGCTGGAGGGTGGGCTCGCTACCCGTTCGACCGGGCATACGTCCGATCGTCGCGCTTGGCAGCGATCGTAACCCGCGGTGGTAAACGCGAGGCAATGCCCGTGCGTACTGCGGCTTGCGGCCCGCACCTCCCTGCCTGGGCCGACCCTTGCAGCGTACCGTTCCCAGCCGGTGTGCATGAGTGGGCCTTGGGTCCACTGATGTTGTTCTGGGCGCATCCCGAACGGTTTCGGGTGCGCTGGTTTGCCGCTTTCGCGTCCCGTTCGGTGGCACGTCTGCAGGGGCGTGGTCCGTGGCGGGTGGGCGGGTTCCCTCACGCTGTCGTGCACTGGTGCGGCCTGGGCGGTCCGATGCCCGACACGATCTCTTGGCCAGCGGTTTCTGCCAGTGCTGCCCGCCCCACATGGAGGTGTAGGCCGGGTCTACCGCGATGATGGCCAGGCCTTGTTCGGCGGCCATGGAGACCAGTCGGGCCTTGAGTTTCCCGGTGGGGATGCCGGAGATCAGCTGCCGGAAGCGTTTCCTGCGGCCGTGCTTCTCCCGGGTCGTCTCGGCGCTGAAGTCGAGGTCCTCGATACCGATCCCGGGACCGCTATCGCAGGCCGTCGCCGGTGGCCGCGAGGCGGGTCGCGGCCCGTTCCAGGTCCCCCGACGCCCGGTTGATCCGCTCGGTGGTGACCGTGATCTGTCGGCCGAGACGCTGGGCCTCGACGAAGACCTTGATGCCGAGCACACCGAGCACGGCGATACCCAGGAATCCGAGGGCGATGGCGAGCATGGGCCAGAACATTCGGCGGTGCCTCTTCCTACGGGCTTCCGGGCGCTGTGGTCGGGGTGGGTCGGGGTGCTACAGGGCGGTGTGCAGGCGCAGGGTCCGTACGCCACCGCCGGTGAGCAGTTCGATGATGCGCTCCCCGGCGGGCTTGCGGACCGAGGCGCCGCACTCGGGGCAGGTGAAGGTGTAGAAGGTGGTGCGGCTGGTGGCGCCGATCGCCAGGCGCAGTGCCGCGGCGGCCAGCTCGAAGCGCCCGCGGCAGTCGGGGCAGGCGGCCCGGAAGCGTACGGCGGCGGGTACCGGCACGGGGACGGGACCGGTGCCGGGCAGCGGTGCCGTGCGGATCCCGGTAGCGGCGGCGGGAAACAGGGACGTCCGGTTCATCGTGTTCTCCCCTTCCCGGGTCTCAGACCGTGTCGTAGGCGGCGAGCGCCTCGCGGGCCGCCGTCCGGGCGCTCTCGGCGAGCTCCGGCGGGGCGACGATGCGGCCCTCGCCGCCGAGGCGCAGGGCGAGGCGGCGCAGCGAGGCCGGGTCGGGGGTGCGCAGGGTGATGCGCAGTCCGCCGTCGGGCAGTTCCTCGGCGGAGTCGTGCGGGTAGTACTCGGCGACCCAGCGGCCGCCGGTGCCGACCTCGATGACGACCTCGGGGTCCTCGGCCGCGGGCTGGACCAGCCCCTCGGAGAGGTCCCGCAGCTCCAGCTCCGGCGGCGCGGCGGGGGCGTCGAGGAGGCGGATCTCGGCGACCCGGTCCAGGCGGAAGGTCCGGCGGGCCTCGGAGAGCCGGCACCAGCCCTCCATGTAGGTGTGGCCGACGGCGAAGAGCCGGATCGGGTCGACCTCGCGCTCGGTGAGCTCGTCGCGGGCGGGCGAGTAGTAGCGCAGCCAGAGGCGGCGGCGCTCGGAGATGGCCCGGTCGACGTCGGCGAAGACGCCGCCCTCCGCCTCGAAGGTCACCGAGAGGCGGGAGCTGGCCGCGCCGGACTCCCCGGCCGCCGTCTCCAGCTTGGCGGTGGCGCGGACCAGTGCCTGCCGGTCGCCCTCGCGGAGGCCGGGCAGGGTCGCGACGGCGCGGGCGGCGACGAGCAGGGCGGTGGCCTCGTCGGCGGCGAGCCGGAGCGGCTCGGCGACGTCGTCCGGGTTGTGCCACCAGATCCGGTCGCCGTCGGTGTCGATGTCGAGGAGGTCGCCGCCTCGGAAGCTGGTCCCGCACATGGGCAGCACGTCGAGGTCCGAGATCAGCTCGTCCTCGGTGATCCCGAAGGCCCGCGCCACGTCCTGGACATGGGCGCCGGGGCGCTCGCGCAGGTACGTCACCAGGGAGAGCATCCGGCGGGTCTGGTCGATCGCGTTCGTAGCCATCGCTGGATTCCCCTAGTCCTTGGCCACGGCGCGCAGCCGGTCCACCACATCGGCCCGCAGATCGGCGGGTTCCTCCACGACGACGTCCGGACCGAACTCGACGAGCCAGGCGTCGAGCCCGTGTCCGTACGGGATCTCCAGCTCGTCCCAGCCGTCGCCGCGCTCCTGGACGGATATCGCCCGCGAACGCAGCGGGTAGCCGGATCCGGCGCGGAGCCTGATCCGGGCGGTGCGGGTGGCGGTCTCGCCGGCCCAGCTCTCGACGGTCTCGCGGACCGTGACGACGTCGGGCACCTCGGCGGTGAAGGCCCCGGCGCGGGAGCGGACCTTGCCGGTGATGCGGGAGAGCCGGAAGACGCGTTCGGCGCCGCGGCCGCGGTCCCAGCCTGCGAGGTACCAGTGGCCGCGCCAGCACTCCAGGGTCCAGGGTTCGACCTGGCGCTGGACGGGGGCCGCCGAGTTCGCCTTGCGGTAGTCGAAGGTCACCGGGCGGCGGTCGCGGCAGGCGAGCATCAGGGGTTCGAAGGCGGCCTCGTGGACGGGGATGCGGGGTTCGAGGGCGCTGTGCACCTCGTACGCGTCCTCGGCCTCGGGCATGCCGGCCGCACGCAGCTTCTGCAGGGCGCCGCTGGCGGCCCCGGCGAGGCGGGCCTGCTGCCAGACCTTGGCGGCGAGGCCGAGGGCGGCGGCCTCCTCGGCGTCCAGGGTGATGGGGGGCAGCCGGTTGCTGTCGCGGCGGGCCAGGTATCCGGTGTCACCGTCGAGGTTCTCGACGGTCTCGATGACGAGGCCGAGCTCGCGCAGATCGTCCTTGTCGCGCTCGAACATCCGGTTGAAGGAGTCGTCGGAGCCCGCTTCGAGGTAGGCCTCGATGGAGCCGCGGAGTTCGCGCTTGCTGAGCGGGCGCCGGGTCCCCAGCAGGCACAGCGCGAGGTTCATCAACCGCTCGGCCTTGGCAATCGCCATCGACGCCCTTTCTCTTGTGCTCTACGACCGTCGACCGTACCGCCCCGGGGTGTCGGGACCAAAGCGGGCCCGTGGGCCGGCCAGCGGTGAGGGCCCCCACCGACTGGTGGGGGCCCTCACCGACCGGAACGGATCAGACCGAGATCAGGTCGCAGACGAAGATCAGCGTCTCGCCCGGGGCGATCGCGCTGCCGGCGCCGCGGTCGCCGTACGCGAGGTGCGCGGGGATGGTCAGCTGGCGGCGGCCGCCGACCTTCATGCCCTGCACGCCCTGGTCCCAGCCGGCGATGACCTGGCCGGCACCGAGGTTGAAGGCCAGCGGCGTACCGCGGTTCCAGGAGGCGTCGAACTCCTCGCCGGTGGAGAAGGCCACGCCCACGTAGTGGACCTTGACCTGGTCGCCGGCCTTGGCGACGGGGCCGTCGCCCTCCCAGATGTCCTTGATCTCCAGGTCGACCGGCGGCTCGCCACCCGGGAAGTCGATCTCGGGCTTCTCGATGCTCACTGAACTGCTCCTCTAAATGATGAACTGGTCAACCGGGACAGTCTTACACCTTGGCGAGGATGTCCACGGCGAAGACCAGCGTGGAGTTCTTCGGGATCGCCTGCTGCTGCTGGTCGCCGAAGGCCTGGTCCGGCGGGATGACGAGGAGGACCCGGCTGCCGACCTTCTTGTCGATCAGACCGGTCTTGAGTCCCTTGAGGGTGACCTGCGACAGCGGGAAGGTCTGGGTCTTGCCGGTGGAGTAGGTGTTGTCGAACTCCTTGGCGCCCTTCCAGATCATGCCGACGTAGTTCACCACGACACTGTCGGACTCCTTGACGACCTCGCCGTCGGACTCCAGGACGTAGTTGGAGACGAGCTTCTTCGGCGGGTCGCTCTTGGGGATGGTGACCGTCGGGGCCTTGCCGTCGGTCTTCACACCGACCTTGGGCAGGTCGATGTTGTCCTGTGCGACCTCGGTGCCCTTGGCGGTGGCCGGGATCTGGGTGGCCTTCAGGATGTCGACGACGAACACGAGGGTCGCGTTGGGCTTGATGTCGCCCTGGCCCTGCTCGCCGTAGCCGAGGTCCGGCGGGATGACCAGCTGGACGCGGCTGCCGACCTTCTGGCCGACGAGACCCTTGTCCCAGCCCTGGATGACCATGCCCGCGCCCAGCGTCAGGTCGAAGGGCTGCTTGCGGTCGAAGCTGTTGTCGAACGGCTTGTCGGAGTCCCACGACTGACCGAGGTAGTTGACCTGGATCGCGTCGCCGTTCTTGAGCTTCGCACCGTCACCCTCGCTGATGACCTCGGTCTTCAGCTCCTTGGGCGGCTCTCCCTTGCCCTTGGAGAGGGTGGGCTTCTCGCCGAACTTCGCGCCTGCGGTGATCGCGGGCACGCCGTTCTTGGACGAGGCGGAGTCGGAGGCCTTGTCGTCGCTGCCGCAGGCCACTGCCGACAGCAGTAGGAGGGGGGCGACGAGAAGGCCGGCAATTCGGCGCACTGGTTCCTCAGATCTCAGGGGGCACTGTGGTTGAGTCCGAACCACTCTAGGCCGTGGGCAGGGCCCCGTACGAGGAACGTACGGGGCCCTGTCACGCCACGGCCTGCCGAGGTAGTGCCCCCGGAGCCGCTCACATGCCCGCGATCAGCTTCTCCACGCGCTCGTCGACGGAGCGGAACGGGTCCTTGCAGAGCACCGTGCGCTGCGCCTGGTCGTTGAGCTTGAGGTGGACCCAGTCGACGGTGAAGTCCCGCCGCTGCTCCTGGGCCCGGCGGATGAAGTCGCCGCGCAGCCTCGCCCGGGTGGTCTGCGGGGGCACGGACTTGCCCTCGAAGATCTTCAGGTCGTTGCAGATGCGGGCGGTCTGGCCCTTCCTCTCCAGGAGGTAGAACAGACCGCGGCGACGGTGGATGTCGTGGTAGGCGAGGTCTATCTGGGCGACCCGCGGGTTCGACATGGTCATGTTGTGCTTGGCCCGGTACCGCTCGATGAGCTTGTACTTCATGACCCAGTCGATCTCGGTGTCGATCCGGTCGAGGTCCTCGGCCTCGATGGCGTCGAGCGTGCGGCCCCACAGCTCCAGGACCTGGTCCACGGTGCCGGTGCGGATGCCCCGGCGCTCGACGAAGTCCACGGCCTTCTCGTAGTACTCCCGCTGGACCTCGATGGCCGAGGCCTCGCGGCCGCTGGCCAGGCGCACCTTGCGCCGGCCGGTGAGGTCGTGGCTGACCTCGCGGATGGCCCGGATCGGGTTCTCCAGGGTCAGGTCGCGCATCACGGTGCCCGCCTCGATCATGCGGAGCACCAGGTCGGTGGCGCCGACCTTGAGCAGCATGGTCGTCTCGGACATGTTCGAGTCACCGACGATGACGTGGAGGCGGCGGTACCGCTCCGCGTCGGCGTGGGGTTCGTCGCGGGTGTTGATGATCGGCCGGGAGCGGGTGGTCGCGGAGCTGACGCCCTCCCAGATGTGCTCGGCACGCTGGCTGACGCAGTAGACGGCTCCGCGCGGCGTCTGGAGCACCTTGCCCGCGCCGCAGATGAGCTGCCGGGTGACGAGGAAGGGGATGAGGATGTCCGCGAGCCGGGAGAATTCTCCGTGCCGGGCGACGAGGTAGTTCTCGTGGCACCCGTAGGAGTTTCCCGCCGAGTCGGTGTTGTTCTTGAAGAGATAGACGTCGCCCGCGATTCCCTCCTCGTGCAGGCGGCGTTCGGCGTCGACGAGCAGGCCTTCGAGAATGCGCTCGCCCGCCTTGTCGTGCGTGACCAGTTCGGTCACGTTGTCGCATTCGGGGGTTGCATATTCCGGATGCGATCCCACGTCGAGGTAGAGGCGGGCGCCGTTCCGCAGAAAGACATTGCTGCTGCGGCCCCATGACACAACACGGCGGAAGAGGTAGCGCGCCACTTCGTCAGGTGACAGTCGGCGCTGTCCCCTGAACGTGCACGTGACGCCGTACTCGTTCTCCAGCCCGAAAATGCGGCGGTCCATGACTGAACATTACGCCTTACGGCCGGTGCTGAAACCGGGTTCGGCAGCACCGTTTCGATCATTTTCCGATCCGGTCACGACGGCGGGGTCGCGTACGGGAGCTGCGAGGACCTTCCCCGTGGCCAGCAGGACCACCAGGGCGAGGACGCCGCCGACCCCCGCCACGCCGAAGCTCCAGGCCGTCGAGCCCAGCTCGACGGCCGGTCCCGCCACGGCCGTTCCGGCTGCCGCGCCGACGCCGAAGGTGGTGACGAGCCAGGAGAACGCCTCGGTCACCGTGCCGCGCGGAGCGTGCCGGTCCACCACGATGAACGAGCACGCGATGGCCGGGGCGAGGAAGACTCCGGCGAGTGCGGCCAACGCGGTCATGACGGGGACCGAGGGGGTGAGCGTCAACGGCAGGTAGCCCAGCGCCAGCAGGCCGACGATGACGCGCAGCCGCCGCTCGGGCGCACCCGCCCATTGTCGCGCCCCGTAGCCCAGGCCCCCGATCAGGGCTCCGAGGCCGAGCGCGGCCATCAGCCAGCCGTACACCGACTCGCGGCCGTGGTCGTCCGCGTAGGCCACACCGGCCACCGTGGCTGCCGCCATCCGAGGTTTTACGTATAACTTCGAGGTGCATACGTACCATGTCCGCAGTCCGCGGGTCCACCCTCGCGGCGCCACGGAACCACCCCGCGCGGAGGCCCGAGTGACCGACCCCCATCAGCCCACCCCGTCCCGGCCCACCAGCCGCGACGTGGCCCGAGCGGCGGGTGTCTCGCAGGCGACGGTCTCGCTGGTGCTCGGCGAGAAGTGGCCGGGCCGGGTGTCGGAGGCCACGGCCCGGCGGGTCCGGGACCACGCGGCGCAGCTCGGCTACCGGCCCAATCTGGCCGCCCGTAATCTGCGCCTCGGCCGCACCAGGACCGCGCTGCTGGTGGTCCCCGCCCTGACCAGCGAGTTCTTCGCCCGGGTGTACACGGGGGCCGCCGCCGTGGCCGCCGAGCACGACTTCGGCGTGGTGCTCTACCCCTCACCGGACGGCGCGGGACCGGCCCGGGCGCCGTTCGCCTCGGCCCGCGCCGCCCTGGACGGGGTGATCGCCTCCTCGATGGCCTCCGATGCGCTGAGCGCCCTGCACGGGACCGACCTGCCCCTGGTGATGCTGGACAGCGACCCGGCCGGCACGGACGCGGCGGCCCACGTGAACCTGGACATCGCCGACGGCATGCGCCAGGTGACGGAGCATCTGCTGGACCTCGGCCACCGCCGGTTCGTGCATCTGGCGTCCGCCGTGGACACCTGGACGTTCGCGGTCCGGGCACAGGCGCTGCGGGACGCGGTGGGCGCGGTGCCGGGCGCCACGGTGCGTACCGTACGGTCCCCGCTCGACGTACGGGCCGGGCGGGAGGCCGCCGAGCAGGCGCTGGCCGTCGCCGGGGAGCGGCCGACCGCGGTGGTATGCGACGACGACATCCTGGCGGCCGGGGCCTGCAAGGCGGCCCGCCGGCTCGGGCTGCGGGTGCCGGACGACCTCTCGGTCACCGGCTTCGACGACCTCGCCCTGGCCACCGCCGTCGAGCCGGAGCTCACCACCGTGCGGCTGCCCGCCGAGCAGGTCGGCGAGCGGGGCATGGCGGCGCTGCTCACGGCGCTGGAGGGCCGCGCCGCCGAGCCGGGCAGTCTGCCGGTGCGGCTGGTCGTACGGGGCTCCACGGCGCCGCCGCCCGCCGCCCGGGAATGACGGATGCCCCCGGGCCGGGGCCCGGGGGCATCTGTGAGGTGTGCGGTGTGCTCGGCCTACTCCTCGGTGGAGCCGGACGCGGTGCCGGTGTCCGTACCCGTGCCCGTGTCCGTGGAGTCGGTGGTGTCGGTCTCCTCGGTGTCGGACGGGGCGTCCGTCGGGGTGGCGCTCGCCGCTTCCGCGTCGAGCAGGCGGGTCAGCTGGCGGCCGACGATCCGCTTGAACTTGCGCTGCTGGGGCCGCGTACGGTCCAGCACCGCGACTTCGAGGCGCTCGGCGGGAATCTCCCGCTCCCCGCCGCCCGGCTCCCGGGAGAGCGCCTGGACGGCCAGCTTGAGCGCCTCGGCGAGCGTCATGCCGTCGCGGTGGCGCTGGTCCAGGAAGCTGCTGATCTGCTCGGCGTTGCCGCCGACCGCGACCGAGCCGTGCTCGTCCACGATCGAACCGTCGTGCGGCAGCCGGTAGATCTGGTCGCCCTCGGGCGCGGAGCCGACCTCGGCGACGACCAGCTCCACCTCATAGGGCTTCTCGGCAGCACTGGAGAAGATGGTGCCGAGCGTCTGCGCGTAGACGTTGGCCAGCCCACGGGCCGTCACGTCGTCGCGGTCGTAGGTGTATCCGCGCAGGTCGGCGTAGCGCACGCCGCCGATGCGGAGGTTCTCGTACTCGTTGTACTTGCCGGCGGCCGCGAAGCCGATCCGGTCATAGATCTCGCTGAACTTGTGCAGCGCGCGGGACGGGTTCTCACCGACGAACACAATGCCGTCGGCATACTGCAGCACAACGAGGCTGCGACCACGGGCGATGCCCTTGCGGGCGTATTCCGCCCGGTCGGCCATGGCCTGCTGGGGTGAGACATAGAACGGCGTCGACACCGGCTATCCGTCCCTTTCTGTCAGTGACGAGTGCATCTCGGAGGGCTCGGAGCCCCAGTCAGAGCAGCGCGGCGCGCGGGCCGTCGGGCTGCTCCAGGCGGCGTTCCAGGATGGAGCGCGCGATGTCGGCGGACTCCTGGTCGCCCAGCCTCCGGAAGCCTTCGTCGGTGATGACGGTGACGATCGGGTAGATCCGGCGGGCCACGTCCGGGCCGCCGGTCGCCGAGTCGTCGTCCGCGGCGTCGTACAGCGCCTGCACGACCAGGGTGAGAGCCTGCTCCTCCGTCAGGTCCTCGCGGTAGAGCTTCTTCATGGCGTTGCGGGCGAAGATCGACCCGGAGCCGGTGGCGGCGTAGCCGGTCTCCTCGGAGCGGCCGCCGGTGACGTCGTACGAGAAGATGCGACCCTTCTCGCGGTCGACGTCGTACCCCGCGAAGAGCGGCACCACGGCAAGGCCCTGCATGGCCATGGCCAGGTTGGAGCGGATCATGGTGGAGAGCCGGTTGGCCTTACCCTCCAGGGAGAGCTGGGCGCCCTCGACCTTCTCGAAGTGCTCCAGCTCCAGCTGGAAGAGCTTGACCATCTCCACGGCCAGCCCGGCGGTGCCGGCGATGCCCACCGCCGAGTACTCGTCGGCCGGGAAGACCTTCTCGATGTCGCGCTGCGCGATCATGTTGCCCATGGTGGCGCGCCGGTCACCGGCCAGGACGACGCCACCGGGGAAGGACGCCGCGACGATGGTCGTCCCGTGCGGTGCCTCGATGGCCCCCTGGAGCGGCGGCAGACTCCGGTTGCCGGGGAGCATCTCGGGCGACTGGTCGGACAGGAAGTCCATGAACGAGGACGAACCCGGCGTCAGGAAGGCAGCTGGTAGACGCCCGGTGCTACGAGTGTTGGCTTCCACGCGTTTCCCTCCAGGTATGCGATGGCCCTGCGCAAGAGAGTCAGGATCATCCCCCAACTTGCCGATGGCCGAATTGCAGTTGAAGCAACGTACGCCACGGACCCTACCCGCCTGGGGGCGGTGATCCACATGTTCGGCGGAGGGATCTGCGTCGATCCCGCGCTCGCGGAGCGGCAGGGGCTCCACCGCTTGGCGAGCGGGGTGACGGCGTCCGCCACGGCGGACGCCGTCACCCCGTCTCCCCCGGATGCCGCAGTCGCCCGGAACTCTACCGAGCGTTCACACTCGTGAACTACTGTCCACCCTTTTGAACGAAGGAGCGGACGAAGTCCTCGGCGTTCTCTTCGAGGACGTCGTCGATCTCGTCCAGCACCGAGTCGACATCGTCGCTCAGCTTCTCCTGGCGCTCCGCGAGGTCCTCGGACGCCTGCGCGTCCTGCGCCTGCTCCTCGGCCTCCTCGGTGGAACGCGTCGCCTTCTGCTGTCCGCCGCCGGTGTCCTTGGTCGCCATGTAGCTCACCCCGCTCGGTTCGAAGCAATCGAAGCTCTTGATCAGACCCTACCCACGGGGTCCGACATTTGGCCCGGTAGTTGTTCAACGTCCGGGCCTCGGGTGATTGATTCCCAGCCCGGACCCCTTTCAGCCGCCCGAGAGCGTACGGACCAGCTCCTCCGCCGTACGGCAGCGGTCGAGGAGATCCTTGACGTGCTCCTTGGTGCCCCGCAGCGGCTCCAGGGTGGGCACCCGCTGGAGCGAGTCACGGTCCGGCAGGTCGAAGATGACCGAGTCCCAGGAGGCGGCCGCCACGTCGTCGGCGTACTGCTCCAGACAGCGGCCCCGGAAATAGGCCCTGGTGTCCTCCGGAGGCTTGGTGCGGGCCCTGGTGACGTCGTCCTCGTCCAGCAGCCGCTTCATCCGCCCACGGGCCGCCAGACGGTTGTAGAGCCCCTTGTCGGGCCGTACGTCGGCGTACTGGAGGTCGACCAGGTGCAGCCGGGGGGCGTCCCAGTCCAGCGAGTCGCGGCGGCGGTAGCCCTCCATGAGCTCCCGCTTGGCGATCCAGTCCAGCTCCCCGGCCAGGCTCATCGGGTCGGTCTCCAGCCGGTTGAGCGTGTCCTCCCAGCGGGCCAGGATGTCCTTGGTCTGCTCGTCGGCGTCGGCGCCGTACCGCTCGTCCACATATTTGCGGGCCAGCTCGAAGTACTCCATCTGGAGCTGGACAGCGGTGAGTGTCCGGCCGCTGCGGAGCGTGATCAGCTGCCGCAGGTCCGGGTCGTGCGAGATCTGGTGCAGTGTGCGTACGGGCTGGTCGACCGCGAGGTCGACGCTGATGAAGGCGTCCTCGATCATGGACAGCACCAGGGACGTGGTGCCGAGCTTCAGATAGGTCGAGATCTCCGAGAGATTGGCGTCGCCGATGATCACATGGAGCCGGCGGTACCTCTCCGCGTCGGAGTGGGGCTCGTCCCGAGTGTTGATGATGGGGCGCTTGAGCGTGGTCTCCAGGCCGACCTCGACCTCGAAGTAGTCGGCGCGCTGACTGATCTGGAAGCCGTGCTCATGGCCGTCCTGGCCGATGCCGACCCGCCCCGCGCCGGTGACGACCTGGCGGGAGACGAAGAACGGCGTCAGGTGGCGCACGATGTCCGAGAACGGGGTCTCCCGCTGCATCAGATAGTTCTCGTGCGTCCCGTAGGAGGCGCCCTTGTTGTCGGTGTTGTTCTTGTAGAGGTGGATCGGCTGGGCGCCGGGGATGGCGGCCGCCCGCTCGGCGGCCTCGGCCATGATCCGTTCGCCGGCCTTGTCCCAGAGCACCGCGTCGAGCGGGTTGGTGATCTCCGGTGAGCTGTATTCGGGGTGCGCGTGGTCGACGTAGAGCCGGGCACCGTTGGTGAGGATCACATTGGCCAGGCCGATGTCCTCGTCGGTGAGCTGGCTGGAGTCGGCGGTCTCACGGGCGAGGTCGAAGCCTCGCGCGTCGCGCAGCGGATTCTCCTCCTCGAAGTCCCAGCGGGCGCGTCGCGCCCGGTGCATCGCCGCCGCGTAGGCGTTGACGATCTGGGACGAGGTGAGCATGGCATTGGCGTTGGGGTGGCCGGGGACGGAGATCCCGTACTCCGTCTCGATGCCCATTACTCGCCGTACGGTCATGCGGCCCTCCTTGCCCGGCGTCGGCCCCGTCCGGGAGCGACGCTCAAGTACCGCTGCTTGTCCGGTGCGTATGCGGTGCCCGTCACCGCACTGCGCGACTCGGCGGTACCGCAGAGCCTAGAGCGCCTCTGCGCCGGTGGGGAGATCAATTACGACATTGCTCCGACGTGGCCGGAACAGGGGAAAACGAGCGGCTGCGGATGCCCCTCCGGGCATCCGCAGCCGGTTGGCGTATTACAGGTACTGGCCGGTATTGGCCACGGTGTCGATGGAGCGCCCGGTGTCCGCGCCCTGCTTTCCGGTGACGAGTGTGCGGATGAAGACGATCCGCTCACCCTTCTTACCGGAAATCCTGGCCCAGTCGTCCGGGTTGGTGGTGTTGGGCAGGTCCTCGTTCTCCTTGAACTCATCCACGCAGGCCTGGAGGAGATGGGAGACGCGAAGGCCCTTCTGACCGTGTTCCAGAAATGCCTTGATGGCCATCTTCTTTGCCCGGTCGACGATGTTCTGAATCATCGCGCCGGAGTTGAAGTCCTTGAAGTAGAGGACTTCTTTGTCGCCGTTGGCGTACGTGACCTCGAGGAAGCGGTTCTCCTCGGACTCCGTGTACATCCGCTCCACGACGGACTGGATCATGGCGTGCGCGGCGGCCGGCCGGGAGCCGGTGTGCTCGGCCAGATCGTCCGCGTGCAGCGGGAGGGACGGGGTCAGGTACTTCGCGAAGATGTCCTTCGCTGCCTCGGCGTCCGGACGCTCGATCTTGATCTTCACATCGAGCCGGCCGGGTCGCAGGATGGCGGGGTCGATCATGTCCTCGCGGTTGGAGGCGCCGATGACGATGACGTTCTCCAGACCCTCCACACCGTCGATCTCGGCGAGCAGCTGCGGGACGATGGTGTTCTCCACGTCCGAGCTGACGCCACTGCCGCGGGTACGGAAGAGGGACTCCATCTCGTCGAAGAAGACGATGACGGGGGTACCCTCGCTCGCCTTCTCCCTCGCACGCTGGAAGACCAGGCGGATGTGCCGCTCGGTCTCGCCGACGTACTTGTTGAGGAGCTCGGGCCCCTTGATATTGAGGAAGTAGCTCTTCCCCGCGGGCTGCCCGGTCACCTCCGCGACCTTCTTGGCGAGCGAATTGGCGACGGCCTTGGCGATGAGCGTCTTGCCGCAGCCGGGCGGACCGTAGAGCAGGATGCCCTTCGGCGGTCGCAGCTCGTGCTCCTTGAAGAGGTCGGGGTGGAGGTAGGGAAGCTCGACCGCGTCGCGGATCAGCTCGATCTGGTCGCCCAGACCGCCGATCTTGTCGTAGTCGATGTCCGGAACCTCTTCGAGGACGAGCTCCTCGACCTCGCTCTTGGGGACCACCTCGTAGACGTAACCGGACCTGGAGTCCAGCAGCAGGGCGTCACCGGAGCGGATGGTGATGTCCAGCAGCGGCTCGGCGAGCCGTACCACCCGCTCCTCGTCGGTGTGCCCGACCACCAGGGCGCGCTCGCCGTCCTCGAGGATCTCCTTGAGGGTGACGATGTCCCCGGCCCGCTCGAACTCCATGGCCTCGACCACGTTGAGCGCTTCGTTGAGCATGACCTCCTGGCCGCGTCGGAGGTCCTCCAGTTCGACGCTGGGGGACACGTTCACCCGGAGCTTGCGGCCCCCGGTGAAGATGTCGCAGGTACCGTCCTCGTTGGCCTGCAGGAACACTCCGAAGCCGGCCGGCGGCTGAGCGAGCCGGTCGACCTCCTCCTTGAGGGCCACGATCTGGTCACGCGCCTCACGGAGCGTGTTGGCGAGCCGCTCGTTCTGTGCGGACACGCCTGCCAGATTCGTCTGCAACTCGACGATCCGCTCTTCGAGAATCCTCGTATGACGCGGAGAGTCGGCGAGCTTACGTCGCAGGACGGCGATTTCCTGCTCGAGATAGGCAACTTGGCCGGCCGGGTCTTCTGACCCTCGCGCGGGCCGGATGCCGCGGTTGATGTCGTCGTCGTGGGCTGCCACGGTCCTCACCTCCTCCATGGGGAGCTGGACGCTTCCTGACCCTACCTGGGTGGGTGGTGATTGAAACCCCTAGATCACAAAGACTGCGGGGCGTGTCCGATCTTCACCCTTGCGCTCTCCCTCACGTCAAGGGAATACCCAC
This sequence comes from Streptomyces sp. CB00316, assembly GCF_001905595.1. Classification (GTDB taxonomy): domain Bacteria; phylum Actinomycetota; class Actinomycetes; order Streptomycetales; family Streptomycetaceae; genus Streptomyces. The sequence goes on from NZ_LIXI01000011.1 coordinate 172,553, forward strand.
CCTTCGGCATCGGAAAGCCGCCGGTTGTATCGTCGAAGCGTTCAACACCCGTCAGGGCTGGCTCCAATTGGTTCGGATACGCAGGAACGGCAGGACACATGACCGTGCAGCAGGACTCGCCGGGCGACGGTGACACACAGGACCTGGAGGTCTGGATCGACCAGGACCTCTGTACGGGCGACGGCATCTGCGTGCAGTACGCGCCGGAGGTCTTCGAGCTGGACATCGACGGCCTGGCGTACGTGAAGAGCGGCGACGACGAGCTCCTCCAGGCCCCCGGGGCCACCACGCCGGTGCCGCTGCCGCTCCTCCAGGACGTGGTGGATTCGGCCAAGGAGTGCCCCGGGGACTGCATCCACGTACGGCGCGTCACGGACAGCGTCGAGGTGTACGGGCCGGACGCGGCCTGACCCGTACGGGCAGCCGCTCAGACGCTGCGCGCGAGGTCTCCCGAGGTGCGGACGAAGGCGTTGCCCTTCCACCGCCAGGAGGCCTGTTCCTCCTGGTCGGGGCAGCAGCGGGGCACCTCCAGCGAGGAGTAGCCGAGCAGGGTCGCCAGGACGCGCCCCTCGCGTACGGCGAGGTCCCCGACGGTCTTCCTGTCGGCGGGGTCCACCAGAGTCGCCACGACCCTCGGTGCGGCCCCGCTCGCCTGTGTCAGGACGTAGATGCCGCTCGGCGGGGTCCCCGAGCCCGCGTCGCAGTGCACCACGGCGACGGTTTCCGGCCGCCCGTCGCCGTCGAGGTCTCCGGGCGCCTGCTTCGCCACGGTGGTCCCGGCCCCGCCGCACTCCAGGGGGAAGTCCACCTCCGCCGGGTCCGGGGCGGCAACGGGCGTGGTGGTCCGCTGCTCGGAGGCGGTGGCGGTGGCCGTGCGGGGCTGGAGCAGCCCGGCCAGGGCGACGACGCCGGCCATGGCCGCGGCCGTGGCGAGCCAGTGCACCGGCTTCGTGCCGTTGTGCGCGAGGTCCGGGAGCGCGGAGGTCTGCACGCGGTGTGTCTCCATGTGGTTCCTGGGAGCCCGGGGGAAGGGTGGGTCCGCCCCCGAGGGGTGGCCAGCATCGTGCCACACCTCACACGCCGGGGGAACGGCGGGGTGTGCGCCGGTTTCACCACCGGGGCGCGCGCCCGAGCGGCAACGCGAAGGCGCCGCCGCGCAGTTCCCCGGTCGGTCGGGGAACTGCGCGGCGGCGCCGGTTCGTTGGGCGGGTCAGCCGCGGTCGGCGGAGCCTCCGCGGCTCTGGCTGCCCGGTCCGTCGTAGTCCTCGCCGTAGGCGCCCTTGGAGGGGCGGCGGCGGCGCAGCGGCGGCTCGACGCCGTCCGCGAGCCGGCGGGCGGTGACCAGGAAGCCGGTGTGGCCGATCATCCGGTGGTCGGGGCGGACGGCCAGGCCCTCGACGTGCCAGTTGCGGATCATCGACTCCCAGGGCTGCGGTTCGGCGAAGCAGCCGATCTCGCGGATGGACTCGACGGTGCGCGAGAGCTGGGTGGTGGTGGCGACGTAGGCGCAGAGGATGCCGCCGGGCACCAGGGCCTTGGAGACGGCCTCCAGGCACTCCCAGGGGGCGAGCATGTCCAGCACGACGCGGTCGACGTCGGTGTCGGAGAGGTTGTCCTGGAGGTCCCCGACGGTCAGCTGCCAGGCGGGGTGCGGCGAGCCGAAGTAGCGCTCGACGTTCTGCTGGGCGATCTCGGCGAAGTCCTCGCGGCGCTCGTAGGAGTGCAGCATGCCCTGCTCACCGATGGCGCGCAGCAGGAAGGTGGAGAGCGAGCCGGATCCGACCCCGGCCTCCACGACGCGGGCGCCGGGGAAGATGTCGGCGAAGGCCAGGATCTGGCCCGCGTCCTTGGGGTAGACCACGGCGGCGCCGCGGGGCATGGAGAGGACGTAGTCGGGGAGCAGGGGGCGCAGCGCGAGATAGGCGACGTTTCCCGTGGTTCGGACAACACTGCCCTCGGGAGCACCGATCAGCTCGTCGTGCGGGAAAGAACCCTTGTGGGTGTGGAAGTTCTTCCCGGCTTCGAGCGTGAAGGTGTAGTGGCGTCCCTTGGGGTCGGTGAGCTGTACCTGGTCCCCGACCTTGAAGGGCCCACGTCGGCGGGCGGCACCGGTCGGTTCAGACATGTGACCAGCGTACCGGTGTTTCCCCGGCCGCCGACCGCCCGGGCTGCGCTCTCGACGGGGCCGGGAGGCGCTCAGGCCTCGGGGCGGGCCATGGCCTTGACGAAGGCGCGCTCCACGTCGGCGGTGGAGAGGACTCCGTAGATCTCGCCGGTCTCCTCGATCACCAGGTACTCGGTGGCCGGGGTGGCCTTGAGCCGGTCCAGGAGTGCCTCTCCGGCGAGTTCGGCGGGGACCTTCATACCCTCGGTGAGGTCCTGGGCGAGGCCGCTGACGGCGACCCAGGGGCGGCGGTGTTCGGGGACGCCGACGATGGCGGCCTCACGGACGACGCCCTTGGGGTTGCCCTGTCCGTCGACGACGACCAGCGCGCGGGCGCCCGCCTCGTTGGCCCGGCGCAGGGCCTCGGAGAGGGGGGTGGCGGACTCGACGGGGACGGCGCGCCGGGTGAGGGTGCGGGCCCGGAGGTCGGGCAGGTGCTCGCGGAGCCGGGCCATGCGCAGGCTGTTCCCGGCGCCGGTCCAGATGATGCCGGCGAGGATCGCGGCGAGCAGCGCGTCCATGACGGTCTCCACACCGCCGATCTCCTCGTTGGCGCTGCCGAGCGCACCGGTGTGGGTGAGCAGCGGCAGGCCGATGAGGACGGTGACGGCGAGGCCCCGGCCGACCCAGGCGGCGGCGATGGTGCCGCTCATGGGCTTGCCGGTGATCTTCCAGACGATCGCGCGGAGCATCCGGCCGCCGTCGAGGGGCAGGCCGGGCAGCAGGTTGAAGGCGGCCACGATGAGGTTGGAGATCATCAGACCGGCGATCAGGACTCCCGGCACGGTGCCGGGCTCGACGAGCTGCATCGCGCCGTAGAAGACACCGCCGAGGACGAGGGAGAGGAGGGGGCCGACGAAGGCGAGGATGAACTCGCGGCCGGGGGTCTCGGTCTCCTTCTCGATCTCGGAGACGCCACCGAAGAACTGGAGCTGGATGCGGCGGACGGGGAGCTTGTAGCGCAGGGCGGCGACCGTGTGGGCCAGTTCGTGGACGAGTACGGAGGCGTAGAAGGCGATCGCGAAGAAGAGGGCGACGAGATAGCGGGCGCCGCCGAGTTCGGGCAGCACCCGGTCGAGCTGGCCGCCGAAGACCCAGGTGATCAGGGCGGCGACCACGAACCAGCTGGGCGCGACGTACACGGGCACGCCGAAGGGACGGCCCATGAGCAGACCGCCGCCCGGATCAGCGGGCCGTTTCGGCTTGCCGCTGCCGGGGGCGGCGGAGGGGTCCCCTCCCCCTGCGCCGGGCTGCGGCCGCCCGCTGTCGCCGCTCTCGTCCACGGGGTCCCTTCGGTTCGGTACGTGGCCTGCGCCACGATGATGCTGTCTGCGAGGGTCTGCCGTCGATGGTATGCCGCCGGCTGTCAGTGGCGGGCCGTAGGGTCTTGAGACATGACCTCCGTGCCCCGGCCGCCGCAGCCGCCCACATCTCTGTCGCCGTCGCGGGCGAGCGATTTCATGCAGTGCCCTCTGCTCTACCGCTTCCGGGTCATCGACAAACTGCCGGAGCAGCCCAGCGAGGCCGCTACCCGCGGCACCCTGGTCCATGCGGTGCTGGAGCGGCTCTTCGACGCCCCGGCGGCTGACCGTACGGCGCCGCGGGCGCGGGCTCTGATCCCCGGCCAGTGGGACCGGCTGCTGGAGTCGAAGCCGGAGCTGGGTGACCTGTTCGCCGGGGACGCCGAGGGCGAGCGGCTGTCGCGCTGGCTGGGTGAGGCGGAGCGGCTGGTGGAGCGGTGGTTCTCGCTGGAGGACCCGACGCGTCTGGAGCCGGCCGAGCGTGAGCTCTTCGTCGAGACGGAGCTGGAGTCGGGGCTGCGGCTGCGCGGGGTGATCGACCGGATCGATGTGGCGCCGACCGGGGACGTGCGGATCGTCGACTACAAGACGGGGAAGGCGCCGCGGCCGGAGTATGCGGACGGCCCGCTCTTCCAGATGAAGTTCTACGCGCTGGTGATCTGGCGGCTGAAGGGGATCGTGCCGCGCCGGCTGCAGCTGGTCTACCTGGGCAGCGGCGATGTGCTGACGTACGACCCGGTCGTGGCGGACCTGGAGCGGGTGGAGCGCAAGCTGCTCGCGTTGTGGGAGGCGATCTCGCTGGCCACCGAGACCGGTGACTGGCGCCCGCGCCCGACGAAGCTGTGCGGCTGGTGCGACCACCAGGCGGTGTGTCCGGAATTCGGCGGGACTCCCCCGGTATACCCGCTGTCGGTACGCCCGGCGGAGTCGGGCGAGGATGACCAGGGCAGAATGGGCCCCCCCGACCGGGCCGAGGCCGGCCGACCCGTGGCTCTTGAGGGCCTGTGAGGAGTTTCCGTGGCGATCCGCGTCCTACTGGTCGATGACCAGCCGCTGCTGCGCACCGGTTTCCGGATGATTCTGGAGGCCGAGGGCGATCTGGCGGTGGTCGGTGAGGCCGGTGACGGTCTGCAGGCCATCGACCAGGTGCGGGCGCTCCAGCCCGATGTGGTGCTGATGGACATCCGGATGCCGCGGATGGACGGGGTGGAGGCGACCCGCCAGATCACCGGCCCCGGCAAGGACGGCCCGGCGAAGGTGCTGGTGCTGACCACGTTCGATCTCGACGAGTACGTGGTGGAGGCGCTGCGGGCGGGGGCGAGCGGCTTCCTGCTGAAGGACGCTCCGGCCAACGAGCTGGTCCAGGCGATCCGGGTGGTGGCGGCGGGCGAGGCGATGCTCGCCCCGAGCATCACACGCCGGCTCCTCGACAAGTACGCGGACCATCTGCCCTCGGGCGAGGACCCGGTCCCGGACGCCCTGCACACGCTGACGGACCGTGAGGTGGAGGTCCTGAAGCTGGTGGCGCGCGGCCTGTCCAACGCGGAGATCGCGGCGGACCTGTTCGTCAGCGAGACGACGGTCAAGACGCATGTGGGCCACGTGCTGACGAAGCTCGGCCTGCGCGACCGGGTGCAGGCCGCGGTGTACGCGTACGAGAGCGGCCTGGTGCGTCCGGGCGCCCAGTAGAAGCCCCCTGGTCACCTGGTTACGAGGCCGTCCGGCCCGCCCGTCCTGCGAACGCGGACAGGATCGGGGCGGGCCGGACGGCTTTCGTGGTTCCGGGCGGTCAGGCGCTGGTCCTGTTGAGCTCCCAGAGCTGGAGCTCGGAGGTGGCGCTGACGGACCGCTCGACCCCGGCGACCCCGCTGCGGGAGGCCACGTACTGCTTGCCCTGCCAGATCGGCAGGACGGGGACGTCGGTGGCGACGATGTCCTGGAGCTTCTCGTACGTCGTGGCGGCGGCGCTGCGGTCGGCCGCGCGGCGCGACTTCGGGATGAGGACGTTCTGCGCTTCCTGCGACCGGTAGGGGGAGTTGAGGAAGTTGTTCTTGTCCAGGAACGGGGCGGTGTAGTTGTCCGGGTCCGGGAAGTCGGGGAACCAGCCCATGCCGTAGGCCGCGTAGTCGCCGCGCTTCTGCTCCGGCCGGTACTTCGACCACTCCTTGCCCTGGATGTCGACGTCGAAGAGGCCCGAGCCGTTCAGCTGCGCTTGGAGCGCCTTGAACTCCTTGGCGGTGGCGGATCCGTAGTGGTCGTTGGTGTAGTGCAGGGTGAACTTCACCGGCGTCTTGACCCCGGCGTTCTTGAGGGTCTGCGCGGCCTTGGCGGCGCTGGGCTCGCCGTACTTGTTGAAGAAGGCGTTGGTGTGGCCGGTGATGCTGGAGGGGATCAGCGAGTAGAGCGGCTCGGCGGTGGTGCCGTACACCTTGCCCGCGATCTCGCCCCGGTCGATGATCTGCGCCATGGCCTGCCGGACGGACTTGTTGACCACGGGGTCCTTGGTGTTGAACCCGAGGTAGCTGATGGCGAGGCCGGGCATCTCGGTGAGCTCGATGCCTTCCTTCGGCCTCACCAGCATGTCGCGGGCCTGCTCGGGCGACATGGCCCGGGTCATCATGTGGATCTTCTTCTCCTCCAGCGCCTTGCCCATGGTCTCGGCGTCGGGGAAGAGGTCCATCTCGACCTTGTCGTTGAGGACCTTCAGCTCGCCCTTGTAGGAGGGGTTCTTGGTGAAGGCGATCCGAGTGACCCGGCCGTCCTCGACCTGCGGCTTCATGGTGTACGGCCCCGAGCCGTCGACCTGGAAGCCCTCGCGCGCCTCCTTCCCCGGGTACTTCCCCTTGGGGACGATGCCGGCGGCGGGGGTGGCGAGCTTGTACGGGAAGGTCGCGTCGGGCGTCTTCAGGTGGAAGATCACCTGGTCGTTGCCCTTGGTCTCGATCGTGTCGATGTTGGCGAGGAGCCCGACCGGCCCGCTGTCGGAGTTGATGTCGATGACCCGCTGGATGGAGAACTTCACATCCTCGGCGGTGACGGGGGTGCCGTCGGCGAACTTCAGGCCCGCGCGCAGGGTGCAGCGGTAGCTCTCGTTCGCGTTGTCCGTGAAGGTGCAGCTCTCGGCGGCCTCGGGTACCGGCTCGCCGCCGCCGTTGGGCACGGTGGTCAGGGTCTGCACGGTCTGCCGCAGAACGTTCCAGACGCCTGCCTCGTACCCGATGGCCGGGTCGAGAGGAGCGGGGTTCTCCTCGGAGGCCACGAGCTGGTCCGTGGTGCCGACGACGATGGCGCTGCCGCCACCGGCGCCGCTGTCCGTGCTGCCGCAGGCGGCGAGCACGGGGGCGAGCAGGCCGACGACGGCCGGCAGCACCAGGGTCTTGCGGTTCATACGTACGTTCTCCCTCATCACGGTGGGTGAGGAATCAAAGTTAGTAGCCGCCGGTGACCGCCCCGACCGCGCTCGGAGCGGGCTACCCTCCCCTCGCCTGAGAGGAGGGCGATATTTGATCACCATTCCGGACAGATCAACCGATCACGGCAGGCCATGAAGGGCTTTCGGGTGAGGAAGCTCACCCACCCCGCCTCTTCACACAGGTGGCCCGTGGCTGATTCACATCCACGGAAAACTGCCGGAACGCACACGGACCCTTCAGCCCGTGGCGGTGACGAGCTTCCGCAGGAAGGCGAGATCGACGTCTTCGAGGGAGCCGACGACGACCCGGCCGGAGGCGGGTGCGATGGGGGCCACGGACGGTACGGCGACCACCCGGCACCCCGCCGCCTCGGCAGCGGCCACCCCGGTCGCGGTGTCCTCGATGACCGCGCAGCGCCACGGGTCGGCGCGGAAGCCCGCGGCGGCGGTGAGGTAGGGCTCGGGGTGCGGCTTGGTGCGCGTGACCTCGTCACCGGCGACCGTGAGCGCGAAGTGGTGGTGGCCCACGGAGTCCAGCACCCGGTCGATGATCCGGCGGTGCGAGGCCGAGACGAGCGCGGTGGGGATCTTCGACGCGGCCAGCTCGGCGAGCAGTCTCCCGGCGCCGGGCATCAGCGGCACGCCGTTCCGGATGCGCTTCTCGAAGCGGTCGTTGAGCAGCACGGTCAACTCGTCCAGGGAGATGTCGGCGCCGGTGACGTCGATCAGGTAACCGGCGCTGCGGGTCATCGGCCCGCCGACGACGACGTCCCGCCAGGGCTCCTCCAGACGGTGTCCGAGGTCGGCGAAGACCTCCTTCTCGACGTCCCACCAGAAGCCCTCGGTATCGACCAGGGTGCCGTCCATGTCGAGGAGGACCGCCTGCAGGGCGGCGCCTTCGGCCGTGCGGGTCAAGGACGCGGGGACCGTACTCGTCATCCGGCACACCTTCCGTAAGGGACGAGAAGGCCGGTCGCCGCTCCCGGAGGGGAGGGCGACCGGCCTGCACTGGACCGACCAGTCTACGACGTGTCCGCCTGCGGTGCGCGAACGACGCGAAGCAGCGGGGTGAAGGGGCGGCTACCGTGCGTTGAAGTACTTCGCCTCGGGGTGGTGGATGACGAGGGCGTCGGTGGACTGCTCCGGGTGGAGCTGGAACTCCTCGGAGAGCTCCACGCCGATCCGGCCCGGCTGGAGGAGGTCGGCGATCTTCGCGCGGTCCTCCAGGTCCGGGCATGCACCGTAACCGAGCGAGAACCGTGCGCCCCGGTACTTCAGCGCGAACATGTCCTCGACGTCGGCGGGGTCCTCCCCGGCGAAGCCCAGCTCGCTGCGGACCCGGGCGTGCCAGTACTCGGCGAGGGCCTCGGCGAGCTGGACGGAGAGCCCGTGCAGCTCCAGGTAGTCGCGGTAGGAGTTGGCGGAGAACAGCTCGGCGGTGGCCTCGCCGATCCGGGAGCCGACGGTGACGACCTGGAGGCCGATCACATCCGTCTCGCCGGACTCCTCGGGGCGGAAGAAGTCCGCGAGGCAGAGGCGGCGGCCTCGGCGCTGGCGCGGGAAGGTGAAGCGGGTGCGCTCGGAGCCGTCCTCGCGCAGGAGGATCAGGTCCTCGCCCTTGGAGACGCAGGGGAAGTAGCCGTAGACGACGGCCGCCTCCAGGAGGTTGTTGGACTGGAGGTGGTCGAGCCAGCCCCGCAGGTGCGGGCGTCCCTCGGTCTCCACCAGCTCCTCGTACGTCGGTCCGTCGCCGGTCCTGGCCTGCTTGAGGCCCCACTGGCCTTTGAACAGGGCGCCCTCGTCGAGCCAGGAGGCGTACTCCTTGAGCGGGATGCCCTTGATGACCCGGGTACCCCAGAACGGCGGCTCGGGGACGGGGTTGGTGGTGGAGACGTCCGAGCGCACCGGACCCTCGGGCTCCTCGACCTCCAGCACCGCCGCGACGTCCTTCCTGGGGACCCGGCGCTGCTTGAGCTCGGGCAGGGCCGCGCCCGGCACACCGCGCTTGAGGCCGATGAGCGCGTCCATCAGGCGTAGGCCCTCGAAGGCGTCGCGGGCGTAGCGGACCTCGCCCTCGTAGATCTCGTGCAGGTCCTGCTCGACGTAGGCCCTGGTCAGCGCGGCGCCACCGAGGATGACCGGGAAGTCGGCGGCCATCTTGCGCTGGTTCAGCTCCTGGAGGTTCTCCTTCATGATCACGGTGGACTTCACCAGGAGGCCGGACATGCCGATGACGTCGGCGCGGTGTTCCTCGGCGGCTTCCAGGATCGCGGAGACGGGCTGCTTGATGCCGAGGTTGACGACGTTGTAGCCGTTGTTGGAGAGGATGATGTCGACGAGGTTCTTGCCGATGTCGTGGACGTCGCCGCGGACGGTGGCGAGCACGATCGTGCCCTTGCCGTCGTCGTCGGTCTTCTCCATGTGCGGCTCAAGGTGTGCCACCGCGCTCTTCATGACCTCGGCGGACTGGAGGACGAACGGCAGCTGCATCTGGCCGGAGCCGAACAGCTCGCCGACCGTCTTCATGCCTTCGAGCAGCGTGTTGTTGACGATGTCCAGGGCCGGGGTGTCCTGGAGCGCCTCGTCGAGGTCGGCCTCCAGGCCGTTCTTCTCGCCGTCGATGATGCGGCGCTGGAGCCGCTCGTCCAGCGGGAGGGCCATCAGCTCCTCGGCCTTGCCCGCCTTCATCGACTTCATGTTGACGCCCTCGAAGAGCTCCATGAGCTTCTGGAGGGGGTCGTAGCCCTCGGCACGGCGGTCGTAGATCAGGTCGAGGGCGACCTTGACCTGCTCCTCCTCCAGCCGGGCGATGGGCAGGATCTTCGAGGCGTGCACGATCGCGGAGTCCAGGCCCGCCTTGACGCACTCGTCGAGGAAGACGGAGTTCAGCACGACCCGGGCGGCCGGGTTGAGACCGAAGGAGATGTTGGACAGACCCAGGGTGGTCTGGACGTCCGGGTGGCGCTTCTTCAGCTCGCGGATCGCCCCGATGGTGGCGATGCCGTCGCCGCGGGACTCCTCCTGGCCGGTGCAGATGGTGAAGGTCAGGGTGTCGATGAGGATGTCGGACTCGTGGATGCCCCAGTTGGTGGTGAGGTCCTCGATGAGCCGCTCGGCGATGGCGACCTTGTGCTCGACCGTCCGCGCCTGGCCCTCCTCGTCGATGGTCAGGGCGATCAGGGCGGCGCCGTGCTCGGCGGCCAGGGCGCTGACCTGCGCGAAGCGGGACTCGGGGCCGTCGCCGTCCTCGTAGTTCACCGAGTTCAGCACGGCACGGCCGCCGAGCTTCTCCAGGCCGGCGCGGAGCACGGGCAGCTCGGTGGAGTCCAGCACGATCGGGAGGGTGGAGGCGGTGGCGAAGCGGCCGGCCAGCTCGCTCATGTCGGCGACGCCGTCGCGGCCCACGTAGTCGACGCAGAGGTCGAGCATGTGCGCCCCTTCGCGGATCTGGTCGCGGGCCATCTCCACGCAGTCGTCCCAGCGGGCCTCCAGCATGGCCTCGCGGAACTTCTTGGAGCCGTTGGCGTTGGTGCGCTCCCCGATCGCCAGGTAGGCGGTGTCCTGGCGGAAGGGGATCGTCTGGTAGAGCGAGGCGGCGCCGGGCTCGGGGCGCGGGTCGCGCTCGGTCGGCGTGAGCCCCCGGGCCCGCTCCACGACGGCCTTCATGTGGGCCGGGGTCGTACCGCAGCAGCCGCCGACGAGGGAGAGGCCGTAGTCCCGGACGAACAGCTCCTGGGAGTCGGCGAGGCCCTCGGGGCCGAGCGGGAAGTGCGCGCCGTCCTTGGTGAGGACGGGCAGGCCGGCGTTGGGCATGCACATCAGGGGCGTACGGGAGTGGCGGGCGAGGTAGCGCAGGTGCTCGCTCATCTCGTCCGGGCCGGTGGAGCAGTTCAGACCGATGAGGTCGATGCCCAGCGGCTCCAGGGCGGTGAGGGCGGCGCCGATCTCGGAGCCGAGCAGCATGACGCCGGTCGTCTCGAAGGCGAGGGAGCAGATCAGCGGCACGTCGATGCCGAGCGCGTCCATGGCCCGGCGCGCTCCGATGATGCTGGACTTGGTCTGCAGCAGGTCCTGGGTGGTCTCGACGATCAGGGCGTCGGAGCCGCCCGCGAGGAGACCCTCGGCGTTCTTCTGGTAGCCGTCGCGCAGGACGTCGTAGGAGATGTGGCCGAGCGAGGGCAGCTTGGTGCCGGGGCCGATGGAGCCGAGGACCCAGCGCTGGCGGCCGTCCTTGCCGGAGAACTCGTCGGCGACCTCGCGGGCGATCCGGGCGCCGGACTCGGAGAGCTCGAAGATCCGGTCGGCGATCTCGTACTCGTTGGCGGCGGAGTGGTTCGCGCCGAAGGTGTTGGTCTCGACGCAGTCGACGCCGACCGCGAAGTACTCCTCGTGGACGGTGCGCACGATGTCGGGGCGGGTGATGTTGAGGATCTCGTTGCAGCCTTCGAGGTTCTCGAAGTCCTCAAGCGTCGGGTCCTGCGCCTGGAGCATGGTGCCCATCGCACCGTCGGCCACCACCACCCGGGTGGCGAGCGCCTCGCGCAGGGCTTCTACGCGGGTCCGGCTGTCGGCGGCGGGTGTCGGCAACGAGGCCATGGATGATCTCCCAGGGATGCGACGGCTGTCGGCTTTGCGTCCTTCTCGGGGAAGGCGCACCCCGTCAGCGTAGCCGGACACCTCGACGCGTGGTCGGTCCGTCCATGAGGCGGACTGCATGCTGTGCGGGTGCGGGGGCGGCGGGCCGTCAGGAGGAGACTTTCCCCCGGAGTCCGGCGCAGGTCGGCATCGACCGATAGTGTTCAGCATTGTCGAACCGAGGTGGAGGAGTACGGCGCGATGGCCAAGAACATCCAGTCGCTGGAGCGGGCGGCCGCGATGCTGCGCCTGCTGGCGGGCGGCGAGCGGCGGCTCGGGCTGTCCGACATCGCCTCCTCCCTGGGGCTGGCCAAGGGCACCGCCCACGGAATCCTCCGCACCCTCCAGCTGGAGGGGTTCGTCGAGCAGGACGCCACATCGGGGCGCTACCAGCTCGGCGCCGAGCTGCTGCGCCTCGGCAACAGCTATCTCGACGTCCATGAACTGCGGGCCCGCGCCCTGGTCTGGACGGACGACCTGGCCCGCTCCAGCGGCGAGAGCGTCCACCTCGGCGTGCTGCACCAGCACGGCGTCCTCATCGTCCACCACGTCTTCCGGCCCGACGACAGCCGCCAGGTGCTGGAGGTCGGGGCGATGCAGCCGCTGCACTCCACGGCGCTCGGCAAGGTGCTGTCCGCGTACGACCCGGTGGCGCACAGCGAGGTCATGGAGGCGGAGCGCCGCTCCTTCACCGGCCGCACGGTCACGGCCGCCGACGAGTTCGAGGCGATGCTGGACCTGATCCGCGCCCAGGGCTGGGCCGCCGACGCCGAGGAGACCTGGGAAGGGGTGGCCGCCGTGTCCGCCCCGATCCACGACCGGCGCAGGATGCCGGTGGGCGCGGTGGCGGTGACGGGTGCGGTGGAGCGGGTGGCGCCGGGCGGCGTGCTGCGGCCCGAGCTGATCGCGGCCGTACGGGACTGTGCCCGGGCGGTCTCCCGGGACCTGGGCGCCGGGCGCTTCTGAGACCGGGGTACCCCTGAGGGTCAGGCCACCGCTGAGCACCGGGCCGCCCCTGAAAGCCGGGCAGCCACCCCCGTGACGCATGCCGTGTGCGCCGGGGTGCGCCCGCGCGCGTCCGGGCGCATCGTGGGGTAACGATCGCGTCGCGCACCGAGTCCTCGGCCACAGAACCCTTGACGCTTCCTTCACTCGGGGGAAACACTGCCGTTCAACGGTCGGCATTGTCGAACGCCTAACGGCAATACGCGTTAGGGTGTGACAGTGCCAAGGGCCGGCCAAGCCCTTACAGGTGGGCTGCCCACGCTTCGTGGATACCCACCTGGGGCGCGGACCACCGGAGGGACCCGGTGTTCCGCTCTCCCCCGGACGAAGGACGAAGGAGTCGCGGGTGTCCAGCTCCGACATTTTCATCGGCGAGACCATCGGTACCGCCGTACTCATCCTGCTCGGTGCCGGTGTCGTTGCCGCCGTCACGTTGAAGCACTCGAAGGCCCGGAACGCGGGCTGGCTGGCCATCACCTTCGGGTGGGGTTTCGCCGTGCTGACCGGCGCCTATCTGGCCGGCGGCGTCTCGGGCGCTCACCTCAACCCCGCGGTCACCCTCGGCCTGGCCATCAAGGGCGGTACCGCGTGGGGCGACGTGCCCCTCTACCTCGGCTCGCAGCTGCTCGGCGCGATGGTCGGCGCCCTGTTGGTCTACGCGGTGTACTACGGGCAGTTCCACGCCCACCTCACCGACCCGGAGATCATCAAGGCGCAGCCCACCGACGAGGGCATGGTCGACCAGGCCGCCGCGCCCAAGGCCGGTCCGGTGCTCGGGATCTTCTCCACCGGCCCCGAGATCCGTAACGGCGTGCAGAACGTCGTCACCGAGGTCATCGCGACCGTGGTGCTGGTCCTGGCGATCCTGACCCAGGGCCTCAACGACGAGGGCAACGGCCTCGGCGTGCTCGGCGCCCTGGTCACCGCCCTGGTCGTGGTCGGCATCGGTCTCTCCCTCGGCGGCCCCACGGGTTACGCCATCAACCCGGTCCGTGACCTCGGCCCCCGCATCGTGCACGCGGTGCTGCCGCTACCGAACAAGGGTGGTTCCGACTGGGGCTACGCGTGGGTACCCATCGTGGGTCCGCTCATCGGCGGCGCACTCGCCGGTGGGCTCTACAACCTCGCCTTCGCCTAGCCCACGCGGGTATCAGTGCCGTAACCCCTTTCACCCACAGACTTCCGGGAGCACACCGTGACCGACGCACACACCACCGGCACCCACGGCACCGGCCCGTTCATCGCGGCCATCGACCAGGGCACCACCTCCAGCCGCTGCATCGTCTTCGACAAGGACGGCCGGATCGTCTCGGTCGACCAGAAGGAGCACGAGCAGATCTTCCCCAAGCCGGGTTGGGTCGAGCACGACGCGACCGAGATCTGGGAGAACGTGCAGGAGGTCGTCGCCGGGGCCATGGTCAAGGCCGGCATCACCTCCGCCGACGTCAAGGCGATCGGCATCACCAACCAGCGCGAGACCACGCTCCTGTGGGACAGGAACACCGGTGAGCCGGTGCACAACGCGCTGGTCTGGCAGGACACCCGTACCGACGCGCTCTGCAAGGAGCTCGGCCGCAACGTGGGCCAGGACCGCTTCCGCCGCGAGACCGGGCTGCCGCTCGCCTCGTACTTCGCCGGGCCCAAGGTCCGCTGGCTGCTCGACAACGTCGAGGGGCTGCGCGAGCGCGCCGAGGCCGGCGACATCCTCTTCGGCACCATGGACTCCTGGGTCATCTGGAACCTGACCGGCGGCACCGACGGCGGCGTCCACGTCACCGACGTCACCAACGCCTCGCGGACCCTTCTGATGAACCTGCACAAGATGGAGTGGGACGAGAAGATCCTCCACTCCATCGGCATCCCGGCCGCGGTCCTCCCCGAGATCCGCTCCTCCGCCGAGGTGTACGGCCACGCCAAGGGCGGCATCCTCGACGGCGTGCCCGTCGCCTCCGCGCTCGGTGACCAGCAGGCGGCCCTGTTCGGCCAGACCTGTTTCGCCGAGGGCGAGGCCAAGTCCACGTACGGCACCGGCACCTTCATGCTGATGAACACCGGCTCCAACCCGGTGAACTCGTACAACGGGCTGCTCACCACCGTCGGCTACCAGATCGGCGACAAGCCCCCGGTGTACGCCCTGGAGGGCTCCATCGCGGTCACCGGTTCGCTGGTGCAGTGGATGCGCGACCAGATGGGCCTGATCAAGTCGGCCGCCGAGATCGAGACGCTCGCCTCCTCGGTCGAGGACAACGGCGGCGCCTACTTCGTGCCCGCCTTCTCCGGTCTGTTCGCCCCCTACTGGCGTCCCGACGCCCGCGGTGTGATCGCCGGTCTCACCCGTTACGTCACCAAGGCGCACATCGCCCGTGCCGTCCTGGAGGCCACCGCCTGGCAGACCCGCGAGATCAGCGACGCCATGACGAAGGACTCCGGCGTCGAGCTGACCGCGCTCAAGGTCGACGGCGGCATGACGTCCAACAACCTGCTGATGCAGACGCTCGCCGACTTCCTGGACGCGCCGGTGGTGCGCCCCATGGTCGCCGAGACCACCTGCCTCGGCGCGGCCTACGCCGCCGGCCTGGCCGTCGGCTTCTGGCCGGACACCGACGCGCTGCGCGCCAACTGGCGCCGGGCCGCCGAGTGGACCCCCCGCATGGACGCGGACACCCGTGCCCGCGAGTACAAGAGCTGGCTCAAGGCCGTCGAACGGACCATGGGCTGGATCGAGGACGAAGAAAGCTGACGAGGAGCATTCCATGACCACCCTGCAGAGCGTTCCCGCCCTCGGAACGCACCCGGCCTCCGGCTCCCTGCCGAGCCGCGCCGAGACCCGGGAGCAGCTGTCCCGGGCGACCTACGACCTCCTGGTCATCGGCGGCGGCATCCTGGGCATCTCCACCGCCTGGCATGCCGCGCAGTCCGGGCTGCGGGTGGCTCTGGTGGACGCCGGTGACTTCGCCGGCGCCACCTCCTCCGCCTCCTCCAAGCTGCTCCACGGCGGTCTGCGCTATCTCCAGACCGGCGCGGTCAAGCTGGTCGCGGAGAACCACTTCGAGCGCCGCGCGGTCTCCCGCGAGGTGGCCCCTCACCTGGCCAACCCGCTCACCTTCTACCTGCCCGTCTACAAGGGCGGCCCGCACGGCGCGGCCAAGCTCGGCGCGGGCGTCTTCGCCTACTCCGCGCTCTCCGCGTTCGGCGACGGCGTCGGCCACGTCATCTCCCCGGCCAAGGCGCAGCGTGACGTGCCCGAGCTGCGCACCGACAACCTGAAGGCCGTCGCGGTCTACGGCGACGACCAGATGAACGACGCCCGCATGGCGCTGATGACGGTCCGCGCGGCCGTCGACGCGGGCGCGGTCGTCCTCAACCACGCGGCCGTCACCGGTCTCCGCTTCACCCGGGGCCGCGTCACGGGCGCCGACCTCGAGGACAGCGTCGACGGCACGGAGTTCGGCGTCACCGCCCGCCTCGTGCTGAACGCGACCGGCCCGTGGGTCGACCACCTGCGGAAGATGGAGGACCCGAACGCGGCCCCCTCCATCCGCCTCTCCAAGGGCGCCCACCTGGTCCTCAAGCGGACCCGTCCGTGGCGGGCGGCGCTGGCCACCCCGATCGACAAGTACCGGATCACGTTCGCGCTGCCGTGGGAGGACATGCTGCTCCTCGGCACGACGGACGAGGAGTACGAGGGTGACCCGGCGGACGTCTCGGTGACCGAGGCGGACACCGCTCAGATCCTCGACGAGGCGGCGTTCTCGATCAAGGACCAGCAGCTCTCGCGCGACCTGATCACGTACTCCTTCGCCGGTCTGCGGGTGCTGCCCGGCGGTCCGGGCGACACCTCCAAGGCCAAGCGCGAGACGGTCGTCACCGAGGGCCGCGGCGGGATGCTGTCGGTCGCGGGCGGCAAGTGGACGACGTTCCGCCACATCGGCCGCACCGTCATGAACAAGCTGGCCGCCCTGCCCGGGCACCCGCTGGCCGAGGACATGGAGCCGATGAACCGGCTGCCGAAGAAGCTGCCGCTGCCCGGGATCGCCAACCCGAACGCGGTCGCGCACCGGCTGCTCATCGACGGCGGCACCCCTGGCCCCCGCATGGCGCCGGACACCGCCCGGCACCTGGCCACGCACTACGGCTCGCTCGCCTTCGACATCGCGCGCCTGGCCAACGAGAGCCCGGAGCTGGCCGAGCGCGTACACCCGGACGCCCCGGAGATCTGGGCCCAGGTCGCCTACGCCCGCGACCACGAGTGGGCCGAGACGGCGGACGACGTACTGCGCCGCCGGACCACGCTGACGATCCGGGGCCTGGCGACGGACGATGTCCGCGACGGCGTCGAGAAGCTGCTGGCCGACCGGGACTGACCTCCCCACGGGTACGACGGACGGGGTCGGCTTCCTGACGGGAGCCGACCCCGTCCGCGTACGCGTGTGTCCCCGGACGGATACGGGCTGATGCACCGATCGGGCCGATGATTGACGCCTGATGGAAGGTTCACCCGGCCGTGCAAACGGGCTGCGGCCCGGGGGGCCCGAAGCCGTAAGGTTGCTCCGTACGTATGGAGACTTCGGAAGGAGGCCCGGGTGATCGAGCTCGAGTCGGTGCCCGAGCTGATCGACCCGGTCATGGTGGCCGCGTTCGAAGGCTGGAACGACGCCGGTGACGCCGCCTCCACAGCGGTGAGCCACCTGGACCGGGAGTGGAAGGGCGAGGTGTTCGCGGCGCTGGACGCCGAGGACTACTACGACTTCCAGGTCAACCGGCCCACCGTGTGGCTGGAGAACGGGGTGCGCAAGGTCACCTGGCCGACGACCCGTCTCTCGGTGGTGCGCGTCGGCGGGGAGAAGCCGCGGGACCTCGTCCTGGTGCGCGGGATCGAACCGTCGATGCGCTGGCGCTCGTTCTGCAACGAGATCCTCGGCTTCGCCCATGAGCTGGGCGTCGAAATGGTCGTCATCCTGGGCGCGTTGCTCGGTGACACCCCGCACACGCGGCCGGTGCCGGTGAGCGGGGTCACCTCCGACGCGGACCTGGCACGGACGATGGACCTGGAGGAGACCCGGTACGAGGGTCCGACGGGCATCGTGGGCATCCTCCAGGAGGCGTGCACCCATGCCGGGGTGCCGGCGGTGAGCCTGTGGGCGGCGGTGCCGCACTACGTGTCGCAGCCGCCGAACCCGAAGGCGACGCTGGCCCTGCTGAACCGACTGGAGGACCTGATCGGGCTGCACATCCCGCTGGGCGAGCTGCCGGAGGACGCGCGGGCCTGGCAGGTCGGTGTGGACCAGCTGGCGGCGGAGGACAGCGAGGTCGCGGAGTACGTCCAGACGCTGGAGGAGGCGCGGGACACCGCGGAGCTGCCCGAGGCGTCCGGCGAGGCCATCGCCCGGGAGTTCGAGCGGTATCTGCGGCGCCGGGACGGCGGCCCCGGACCGGGTCCCGGCGGCCACGCGACGGAGAGCGGGGACTCGACGTACCTGCGGGATCCGTCGAGCGGCCGCACCCGGCCGCCGAAGCCGCCGCGTCCTGAGGCCGGACCGGGTCGGCCCGGCCAGGGAAAGAAGCCCGAGGACAAGGGACCTGACGAGGCGCCCGGGGAGGAAACCCCCGACGAGGAGTGACCTCGCACGGCCTGCCGGTGACCGGCCCCGGACTTCACGGAGAAGTCCGGGGCCGGCCTTGGTGGGCCGGGCGGCGGCGGGCCGCCCTCCGTCCTACAGTGCGACCCCGAGCAGGGCGTCGACGGTACGGGAGACGAGGCCGGGTGCCCCCTCGTCCGTACCGCCCTCCGCACTCTGGAGCTCGGCCCAGCGGTCCACGGCTGCCAGCGCCGCGGGGGTGTCCAGGTCGTCGGAGAGGGCCTCGCGGACCTCCTCGACCAGTGCGTCGGCCGGCCGGCCGTCGGGGCGGGAGACCGCGGCGCGCCAGCGGGCGAGGCGCTCGACGGCGTCGGCGAGGACCTGGTCGGTCCACTCCCAGTCGGCGCGGTAGTGGTGGGAGAGCAGGGCGAGCCGGAGCGCCGCCGGGTCCACGCCCTCGCGGCGCAGGGTGGAGACGAAGACGAGGTTGCCCTTGGACTTGGACATCTTCTCGCCGTCGAGACCGACCATGCCCGCGTGCACGTACGCCTTGGCGAACGGGTACTCGCCGGTCAGTGCCTGGGCGTGCGAGGCGCCCATCTCGTGGTGCGGGAAGGCGAGGTCGGAGCCGCCGCCCTGGACGTCGAAGCCCATGCCGAGGTGGTCCAGCGCGATCGCGACGCACTCGATGTGCCAGCCCGGGCGGCCCTCGCCCAGGGAGGCCCCGTCCCAGCTCGGCTCGCCCGGGCGGGCGGCCGTCCAGAGCATCGGGTCGAGGGGGTTCTTCTTGCCGGGACGCTCCGGGTCGCCGCCGCGCTCGGCGGAGAGCAGGCGCATCGCCGCCGCGTCGAGCCCGGAGACCTCTCCGAAGTGCGGGTCGGCGTCGACGGAGAAGTAGACGTCGCCTTCGAGGTCGTAGGCGACGCCCGCCTCCCTCAGCCGCTCGACGAGGGGCACGATGCCGGGTATGGCCTCGACCGCTCCGATGTAGTGCTGCGGGGGAAGCATCCGCAGGGCGGTCATGTCCTCGCGGAAGAGTGCCGTCTCGCGCTCCGCGAGCTCGGTCCAGTCCTGGCCGTCGCGCGCGGCCCGCTCCAGGAGCGGGTCGTCCACGTCGGTGACGTTCTGGACGTAGTGAACCTGCCGCTTGGTGTCGAGCCACACGCGCTGAACGAGGTCGAACGCGTTGTAGGTCGCCGCATGACCCATGTGGGTCGCGTCGTACGGCGTGATGCCGCAGACGTAGATGCGGGCGACGGGACCGGGGTCAAGGGTGATCCGTCCGCCGGTCGCGGTGTCGTGGATCCGAAGGTCGCGGCCCTTGCCAGGCAGGGCGGGGACCTCAGAAGCGGGCCAGGCATGCATGTCATGAGCGTAACCGGACGACGCTTCCGGATACGAACCGGATCCGGATTCCTGTCCGAAGAGACACTCTTGCGGTAGACCGTCGAAAGACTGTACGGCCAGGGTGTTCGCCGCCGGCAAGGCCCCCTAGACCGGCGGCCACGGGATCGGCGGCCACTGGCCGCTCGGCTTCGGGTGCACCCCGCTGTCGAGCAGCCCCGCCACCCGCTCCCGGAGGGCCTCCAGCTCGGCCGTCGTGATGAGTTGCGCCATCCGGGTGGCCAGGGGCTCCCCCGCCGCCAGCTCACCGGCGAGCCGCCCGAGCACCCGCAGCGCCGCCTCGCCGAGCGGCTCGCCGGCCCAGCCCCACAGGAGGGTGCGCAGCTTGTCGTCCGCGTTGAAGGTGACCCCGTGGTCGATGCCGTACAGGAGCCCGCCGGGGGCCGGCAGCAGATGGCCGCCCTTGCGGTCACCGTTGTTGATCACCGCGTCCAGCACGGCGAGCCTGCGCAGCCGGGGGTCGTCCGCGTGCACCAGCAGCGCGGTCCTCCCGCCCCCCACGTCGGCGGAACCCACCGCCTTCCAGCCCTCGCCCGGCTCGTCGTCCTCGACGAGGGCCAGCAGTTCCGGTACGCCGTCGGCGGGCTCGGGCGCGTCGATCCAGAGCTGGCACATGCCCTGCCCGTACGGCCCGTCCCGCAGCACGGTGGGCGGCACGAGGTCCCACCCGGTCGCCCGGGAGATCTCGTACGCGGCCACCTCCCGCTGCGCGAGCGTCCCGTCGGGGAAGTCCCACAGCGGCTGCTCCCCCGCGACCGGCTTGTAGGCGCAGGTGCGCTCCTCGCCCTCGTACGCGACGGTGCAGTGCAGCACCGCGTTGGACGCCCCGCCGACCTGCCCGAGCACCGTGAGCGTGCCCTCGGTGAGCAGGGTGAGCAGCTCGGTGTCCGTCAGGCTCCGCGACGGTATCCGTTCTGGCGCGGGCATACGTGTCCTTCCGGATCGAGCGGCAGGCTGCACAGCGGGCACGGCGGGCGGCCGGCGTTGACGACGTCCAGGGCGCGCTTGGCGAAGGCGCGGGCCTGGGCGCCGCTGAGCCGGACGCGGAGCATCGGCGGGCCGTTCTCCTCGTCCTGGAGGAGCTTCTCCTCGGCCTCCGCGAGGTCGTCCTCGGAGTCCGCGTCGAGCTCGACGAGGGCCTGCGCCTCGACGATCATGCGCTGTTCGTCGCCGTCCCAGGCCAGGGCCATGGTGCCGACCCGGAACTCCTCCTCGACGGGAACGTCGAGGGGAGCGGTGTCGGTGACGTCGGTGGGAGCCACGGCGGGCACCGGCGAGTTGCCCCCGGTACGCCGGACCACCTCGTCGAGCAGTTCGTCGATCCGCTCGGCCAGGGCGGTCACCTGGGTCTTCTCCAGGGCGACGCTGGTGACCCGCCCCTTGGAGGAGGCCTGCAGGAAAAACGTACGGCGGCCAGGCAACCCGACCGTACCGGCCACGAATCGGTCCGGTGGGTCGTAGAGGAACACCTGACGTGACACGTCCTGTCTCCCTTGAGAATCGTTGGGTGGATAGCGGCGCTACGGCGCGTCCACCCTACTGCCCGCGGAGATCACGGCGCGCCCCCGCCGCCCCCGACCGCCGCGTCCGACGTGACGTCACCCGCGCCGGAGGGCAGGGCGTCCGCCCCGACGGGCTGTTCGCGCGGTGCCAGCGGGGTGAGGTCGCCGGTGTCGCCGACCCGCAAGAGGAAGGGGCGCAGCCGCATGTAGCGGATCGCGGTGACCGAGCAGGGGTCCACGTGGATGCGCTGGAAGAGGTCCAGGTGCATACCGAGGGCGTCGGCGACGAGGGACTTGATGACGTCGCCGTGCGAGCACATGACGTACGTGGCGTCCTCGCCGTGCTCCGCCTCGACCCGGTCGTTCCAGTCGCGTACGGCGTCGACGGCGCGGGCCTGCATGGCGCGCATCGACTCGCCGCCGGGGAAGGCCGCGGCGGAGGGGTGCTGCTGGACGACGGACATCAGCGGTTCGTCGGAGAGTTCGGCGAGCTTGCGGCCCGACCAGTCGCCGTAGTCGCACTCGCTGATGCGCTCCTCGGTGTGCACGGGCAGTCCGGGCCGGGCGTCGAGGAGCGGCTGGAGCGTCTGGCGGCAGCGCTCCAGGGGGCTGCTGACGGCGGCGGCGAGGGCGAGGGCGGACAGCCGCGCCGGCAGGGCGGCGGCCTGTTCGGTACCGCGCTCGTCGAGGAGGACCCCGGGTGTGCGGCCCGCGAGCACTCCGGCGGTGTTGGCGGTGGAGCGTCCATGGCGTACGAGGATCAGCGTGGGCATACCGGCAGCCTAGATGCCTCCTTGCCGCCGGTGCGAGGACGCCTCCCTGGGGAAGGAGGGAGCGGTGAGCTGACCCCGCCCACCTTGTACGTTGTGGTCCTTAAACCTCCCAAGGATGCTGAAATGATCGTGGACTGTGCCATCTACCAGGACGGCCGCCGGACCGATGGGCCCGACGACTTCTCCGAGGCCCTCCAGAAGGCCCGGGGGGCCGGCGACGCCTTCCTCTGGATCGGCCTGCACGAGCCGTCCGAGCGGGAATTCGACCTGGTGCGTCACGAGTTCGGTCTGCATCCGCTCGCGGTCGAGGACGCGCTGCGCGCGCACCAGCGCCCCAAGCTGGAGGTGTACGACGACTCCCTGTTCGCGGTGCTGAAGCCGGTCGTCTACGAGTCGAGCAGCGACACGGTGAGCGCCGATGAGCTGATGATCTTCATCGGGGACTCGTTCGTGGTGACGGTCCGGCACGGCGAGAGCGCCCCGCTGGCGGATGTCCGCAGCCGTCTGGAGGCGGACCCGCAGATACTGGCGCACGGGCCGACCGCGGTGCTCTACGCGATCAGCGACGCGGTGGTGGACCACTACATCGATGTGGCCGGTGAGCTCCAGGTGGACCTGGAGGAGCTGGAGACCGAGGTCTTCGCCCCGAGCGGGAGCGGCGACTCCTCGAACACGGCGGCGAGCATCTACACGTTCAAGCGGCAGGTCCTGGAGTTCCGCCGGGCCACCGGCCCGCTCACAGCGCCGATGACCCGGCTCGCGGGGGCCGGGGTGCCGTTCGTCCACCAGGAGGCGCAGCCGTTCTTCCGTGACGTCGCCGACCACCTGACGCGGGTCAACGAGCAGGTGGAGGGGTTGGACCGGCTGCTGTCGGACATCCTCTCGGCCCACCTCGCACAGATGGGGGTGCGGCAGAACGACGACATGCGCAAGATCTCGGCGTGGGCGGCCATGGCCGCCGTCCCGACGATGGTGGCGGGCATCTACGGCATGAACTTCGACCACATGCCGGAACTGCACTGGGCGTGGACGTACCCGGCCGTGATCCTGTCCATGACCCTGGCGGTGGTCGGCCTGCACCGCCAGTTCAAGCGCCGCGGGTGGCTGTGAGGATCACGCATGCGCGTACGGGGTCACGCCTACTCCGGTTCCGGTAGGGCCCGGCCGCCGAGCGCGTCGCGCCGCTCGGGCATCTCCAGGCCGACCATGCGCCGCCAGCCGATCAGACGCTCGTACGCGTACACCGCGTGGATTCCGGCCGCCAGGGCCACGGACTTGGGGCGCGGCCAGCCCAGCAGCCGGCCCATGTGGTCCATCACCGCGAGGCTGACGTCCCGGTAGACGCGGATCTCCGCCAGGGCGCACTCCCGCATGATCCGCTGGATGGTGCGGCCGTGGCCCTCCCGGGCGAGCCGCAGCAGCTCCTCGTGGCAGTACGCGAGGTGGTTGTCCTCGTCGTCGGAGATCATCCGCACCGCGCGCCCGATGTCGGGATGGTCGGCGAAGTGCCGCCGCAGCAGCCGCATCTGCTCGGAGGCACGCTGCTCGGTGATCCTGCTGTGGGCCAGATAGGTGATGATGTCGCGCTCGGTGAGCCGCTCCTCGCCGCGCAGCCGGGAGTGGGCGAGGCCGATGCCCTGCTGCTCCAGGAGCATCGTGTAGTCGGTCTCCGGGGGGACGTCGGCCGGTCGCAGCCCGCGCTTCTTCAGGAGGGCGTTGAAGATCCGGCCGTGCTTGTCCTCGTCGGCGCCGTGCCGGACGATCCTGGGCGCCAGGGCGCGGCGGCTCTCCGGGACGAGGGCGGCGATGCGGGCGTTCTCCCAGCCGCCCTGGGACTCCCCGCTGGCGGCGATGGAGCAGAAGAGCCGGTAGGCCTCGTCGTCGTCCAGGATCTCCTGGAAAAGGCTGCGGGCTGAGAGCATGAGGGCCACCTTCGTACCGGACCCCATGGAGCAGGCGCCGCGGGGCAGTAGTGCGCAGAGCAGCAGTCAAGTGCTCCGGGGAGCGGTCGGCAACCGGAGCAACGGCGGCGAGGGTACGGGGCCGGGCCGCGCGGCCCGGCGCAACCCCGCGGCGTACGGCGCGTTGTTCCCGGTGACGGCCGTGGCGGGGAAGACCCCCGAGCCCCCACCACGGCCGCAGCGCTGTCTGGGGGCGTTACGCGAGCCCGGAGCGCTCCAGGGCGTCCGTGCCGGCGCGCAGGGCGGTGAGCCGCTCCTCCAGGGTGAACCCGGCGGGGGCGAGGTTGAGCGTGGTGACCCCGGCGGCCGCGTACGCCTGCATCCGCTCGGCGATGCGCTCGATGGGCCCGAGCAGCGTGGTCTGGTCGATCAACTGGTGCGGTACGGCGGCGGCGGCCCCGGCCTTGTCCCCGTCCAGGTACTTGTCCTGGATCTCGGCGGCCTCCTTCTCGTACCCCATGCGCTGCGCGAGCTGGTTGTAGAAGTTCTGCTTCCGGCTGCCCATCCCGCCGACGTACAGGGCGGTGTACGGGCGGAACATGTCGGCGAGGCCCTTGACGTCGTCACCGATGGCGAGCGGCAGCGTCGGGGAGACGTCGAAGCCCTCCATGGTCTTCCCGGCCTTCTCCCGGCCCGCGCGCAGATAGGTGAGCGCGGTCTCCTCCAGGTGCTCGGCGGAGGGGAAGATCAGCAGGGCGCCGTCGGCGATCTCGCCGGTCTGCTCCAGGTTCTTCGGGCCGATCGCGGCGATGTAGAGCGGGATGTGCTCACGCTCCGGGTGGACGGTGAGCTTGATCGGCTTGCCGGGGCCGCCGGGCAACGGGAGCGTCCAGTGCCGGCCCTCGTAGGAGAGGCGCTCGCGGGTCATCGCCTTGCGGACGATCTCGACGTACTCGCGGGTGCGGGCCAGCGGCTTGTCGAACTTGACGCCGTACCAGCCCTCGGAGACCTGCGGGCCCGAGACGCCGAGGCCGAGCCGGAAGCGGCCGCCGGAGAGCGAGTCCAGGGTGGCGGCGGTCATCGCGGTCATGGCGGGCTGGCGGGCCGGGATCTGCATGATCGCGGAGCCGACGTCGATGGATTCGGTCTGGGCCGCGACCCAGGACAGCACGGTCGGTGCGTCCGAGCCGTAGGCCTCGGCGGCCCAGCAGACGTCGTAGCCGAGGCGATCGGCCTCCTGGGCGACGGCGAGGTTGTCGCCGTCCATCCCCGCGCCCCAGTAACCGAGATTGATGCCGAGCCGCATAGCCGCTCCCCTTACTGATCAGTAACGTCCCTTCCGGGGGACTCTAGCGCGGGTGGCGGCGATCCGGCAGGCCCACGCGACCTCCCGTTGTCCACAGGCCTGCACCCGGTGGGGCCATGGCCAGTAATCTCAGCGCCCATGGAGCAGAGGCATCTCGGCCGCACCGGCCTACGCGTGTCCCGGATCGGGCTCGGCACCCTCACCTGGGGCCGGGACACGGACGAGGACGACGCCGCCGACCAGCTCAAGGCCTTCTGGGACGCGGGCGGCACCCTGGTGGACACCGCCGATGTGTACGGGGGCGGGGAGGCCGAATACCTGCTCGGGCGGCTCGTGGGCGGCCTGGTGCCGCGCCACGATCTGGTCATCGCCACGAAGGCGGGCAACGTCCCCGACCCCTACCGCCGCTTCAACGGCTCACGCGGGCACCTGCTGGCCGCCCTGGACGCCTCGCTGGAACGGCTCGGCACGGACTACGTGGACCTGTGGCAGGTCCACGCCTTCGACCCGGCGACCCCGCTGGAGGAGACGCTCCAGGCGGTGGACCTGGCCGTCTCCTCCGGCCGGGTCCGCTACGCGGGTGTGTCGAACTTCTGCGGCTGGCAGCTGGCCAAGGCCGCCACCTGGCAGCTCGCCGCGCCCGGGGTGCGCACCCGGCTGGCCAGTACGCAGATGGAGTACTCGCTGCTCCAGCGGGGCATCGAGCGGGAGGTGCTGCCCGCCGCGCTGGACCTCGGGATCGGGCTGCTGCCCTCCTCTCCGCTGGGCCGTGGCGTGCTGACGGGCAAGTACCGCCAGGGCACCCCGTCCGACTCCCGGGGCGCCTCCGAACGGCTCGCCCCCTTCGTCGAGCCGTATCTGGACGACGCGGCGGCCCGGATCACCGACGCGGTGGCGACGGCGGCGGACGGCCTGGCGACGAGCCCCCTCCACGTGGCCCTGGCCTGGGTGCGGGACCGGCCGGGGGTGGCCGCCCCGATCGTCGGTGCGCGCAACGCCGGGCAGCTCGCGGAGGCTTTGTCAGTGGAGGCGCTTAGTCTTCCCTACGAGATCTGCCAGGCGCTCGACGACGTGTCGGCGCCCGTGCACCGCTATCCCGACCAGGACTGGAGCACGCTGTGACTGCGCTTCCCGGGGAGACCCCCGGCACCCTCGGCACGGACACACCGCAGGGCGCCGAGCCCCCGGCGGCCACCGACGCCGAAGGCCCCGCGCACGCCGAAGCGCCCGACGCCGACGAGTCCGCCGAAGACACGGAGCCCGCAGCGGACGGCTCCGACGACGCGGAGACCTCTACGGAGGATCCGCCCGTAGGTGACGCGGCTGCCGGTGATGCTCCCACCGGCGAAGAGGGCGACGCGGCGGCCGCCGCCGCGCTCTCCGAGGCGCAGGCCGAGCTGGCCGCCCAGCGTGAACTGCGCGAGAAGATCGCGAAGCGCAAGGCCGATAAGGAAGGTCCCGTCCCCGCCGGTACGAAGCTGAGCGGCACCGCCGCCGACCTGCTGGCGGCCGTCCGGGCCGTGGAGAGCGGCGAGAAGGCGGGCGCGGAGTTCTTCGACTCCCCCGCCGCCGCACCCGCGCCCCGCCGCGCCGCCCCGGCGCCCGCCGGCCAGCCTCCCCACCCCACGCCCACCCCGGCCGCCCCCGTCGACCGGACCGCGTCGCCCGAGGCCACGGACGCGGTGCGGGCGGTCCTCGCCGAGGGCGAGGCCCCCCCGGCCCTGGCCCGCCCGGCCACCGGGACCCTGGGCGAACAGGCCGCCGAGCTGCTGCGCGCCGACCCCTGGCAGCTGCTGGCGGTCCCGGGCGTGCGCCCCGAGCAGGCGGACGGCTTCGCCCGGGCCCTGCTGGGCGCCGCGTGCGGCCCGGACGACGGGCGCCGCACGGCGGCGCTGGTCGGCTGGCTGCTGGAGCGTGCCGCCCTCCAGGGCCACACGGCGCTGGACGCCGAGGCCGTGCGGGCGGCGCTCGCCGAGCGTGCGGTGAACGACCCGGAGGAGGCCGTGCGCAACGCCGTGGAGGAGGGTGTCGCCCTGGTCTTCCAGGAGGGCACGGAGCCCACGGAGCCGGCCGCCGCGTACGAGGAGGACGGCGAGGCACCGGCGGAGACCGAGGCACCGGAGCCGGTCCAGGTGCTGCTGGGCCTGGACCGGTACGCGCTGGCCGAGGAGAGCCTCGCCGACGGCCTGGCCCGCCTCATGAACGCCTGCGAGAAGGGCGCCGACTGGGCGGAGGCGGCAGCCGTCGCGCCCTCCCCCTCGGCCGCCGAGCTGATCCGTACGGCGGCCACCGCCGGGCTGGTCGCGCACAGCGGCGGCGAGGCGGCGCGGGCCGAGCCCGCCGCCCTGATCGCGGCGGCGCGGGGCCTGGGGCTGCGGGCCCTGGGCGCCACCCACAGCGAGGGCGGCCGCCGCCGGCTGGCCGAAGCGGTCGGCGCCCCGGACGCGGCGGTCACCCTGGCCGGGCTGCTCTCCGGCGCCGAGGGCCCCGGCCGCGACGAGGACGGGGCGCTCGCCCTGGACCTGCTCGTGGTGCTGGACGCCCCCCAGCTGGACGTGGAGGGCGCGGCCGTCCTGGTCGAGGCGCTGGCGGACGGCGTCCGGCTGGTGCTGAGCGGTGACCCCGGTGTGCTGGGTTCGGCGGGTGCCGGGCGGGTCTTCGCGGACGTGCTGGCCGCACGCGCGTGCCCGCAGGTCGTCTCCCGTACGCCGGACCCCGGTCCGATCGGCGAGCTGGTCTCCGGCATCGGCATCGGTGAGCTGACCCAGGTCGAGGCCCCCGGCAAGGAGGTCGTGATCGTCCCGGTCCGCGATGCGGGCGAGGCCGTCCACCGCACGGTGCAGCTGGTCGCGGACTCGGTGCCCCGGGCCTTCTCCATCCCCGCCGACGACACCCAGGTCATCACCGTGGGCCACGGCGGGGCGGCCGGGACCCGGGCGCTCAACGAGGCCCTCAAGCAGCGGCTCAACCCCGGTCCCGGCCGTTTCGGCGGGTTCGACCCGGGGGACCGCGTGATCCATGTCCCCGCGCCCGGCCGTGCGGTCCCCGGCGTGGTGCGCTCGGCCGACGCCGAGGGGCTGCACCTGGACTGCGGCGGCGTCCCCGTCGTCGTACCGCAGGAGCGGGTGGAGTCGGCGGTGCGGCACGGCTGGGCGCTCAGTGCCCATCAGGCGGCCGGGATGCGCTGGCCCGCCGTGGTGGTGGTGCTGCCGGGCGACGCGGCGGCGGGGCTGAGTCGGCCGTGGGTCTACACCGCGTTCGGCCGGGGCGAGCGCCACCTGTCCGTGGTGCACGGGGTGGACCAGGCGCTCCCGCACGCGGTGGCGCAGATCCCGGCCCAGGAGCGGACGACCCGCCTGCGGCCGCTTCTGGAGGCCCTCCCGACGCCCACCTCGGTTTCCTGAGCGACGCATGACAGCGGGCCCGGGCAACGTGCGCCCGGGCCCGCTGTCATGTCACGCGCGGCCCGCCGCCGGCTCGTCGAGCTCCTCGTCCAGCTCCTCCTCGTCGAAGACGGCGCTGACGTCGAAGCGGCAGACCACCAGCTCCGGATCGGCGTCCTCGAACGGGGCGCCGAGCCACTCCCCCGGCTCGGGCAGCGCATCGGCGGCCGAGACCCAGAGGGTGGAGTCTCCCTCCTCAAGGCCGAACTCCTTGTGCCGGGAGGCGATCTCGTCCGGTTCGTACTCGCCGAAGAGCATGCCGAGCGCGGCGTGGACGCTGGTGCCGACCACCGGGGTCGTGGCGCCGTCGGCGCCGGGTCCCTCGTCGATGTCGGCGAGGCGCTGGGCCTGGGCGAGCAGCCGCTGGGGTTCCGCGACCGCGTAGTCGCGCCGGATCAGCACACTGAGCGCGCTGGGCTCGGCCGGTCCGGCGTAGGGCGGCAGGGAGTCGTCCGCGCCGGGGATCTCGAAGGGGGTGACCTCGTCGTAGCGGTCGTAGAGGAGCTCGTCGTAGACCTCGGCCGCAGCGGCCAGTGAGTTGAACGCTTCGTAGACGGCGGGGTCGTCGTCCCCGGTACGGCGTTCGACCGCGTCGAGGTGACGGTCGATCGCGGCTTTGACCGCCTCGGCGGCGGCACGTACCTCGGCAGCGGTGGGCTGCGCAGCATCAGACATAGTGCAGACGCTATCCGTACCGGGGCTCTGCCCGCACAATAGATGCGATGCCGGAATACGAATTTGTCGACGTGTACGTGCCGCGCGGGGTCTCCCGCAAGGAAGCGGCCCGACTGCTGACCGACCACGCCGAGTACGGACACTGGGAGCTGGACCGCCTGACGCTGCGCCGCGACGGCAGCCGCAGGGTGCGGCTGCGCCGACGGATCATCCGTCAGCTTCGAGCCACCTGGTGACAGGGTCACGCGCCGCCTGAGAACAGAAACGGGCCCCGCGGATGCGGGGCCCGTCCGTGTTCGTCCTGCCGGTCTCGTCCTGCGGTGCCGACCGGTGTGCGCGCCTGGATCAGGCGGCGCTGCGGGAGCGGCGGTAGAGCACCGATCCCATCCCGGCCAGCAGCAGTCCGGCGCTCGCCGGGATCAGCATCTCCATGCCCCCCGCACCGGTCTGCGCGAGCTGCTCCTCCGGCTCGAGCTGGGGCCCGGGGACATTCGGCTCGGGCGGCTGGTAGGCCGGGGGCTCGACCGGCGGGTCCACCGGCGTCTCCGGCGTGACCGGCGGCTTCTCCGGCTCCTCCGGCGGCGGGGGCGGCGGCTCGGCGTCGTTGGAGCAGCTGTTGCCGAAGGTCGGGTTCAGCAGCCCGATGACGGAGACGCTGTTGCCGCAGACGTTGACCGGGACGCTGATGGGCGCCTGGATCGCGTTGCCGGAGAGGATGCCGGGCGAGCCCTGCGCGACCGCTTCCGCACCGGCGCCACCTGCCCGGTGACGACCCGTGCCGGGCTCGCCGTGCCGGTCGGTCGCGGTGGTGTTCCCCGCCTGTGCCCCGTTGCCGGCCTGGGCTCCTTCGCCGGAGCCGCCGCCGATACGGTTCTGCGGTCCGGAGTCCTGGCGCGATTCCGCCGGCCCGTTCTCGCAGTCGTTTCCGAAGGTGGGGTTGATGAGACCGCCGACGGTGACCGAGTTGCCGCAGACGTTGACCGGGATGTCGATCGGGACCGAGACCGAGTTGCCGGACAGCACGCCCGGCGAGCCCGTGGCCGTCGAGGCCGCCCCGGCGTCGGCGTGGGCGTAGCCGCCACTGAGAGCGAGGACCCCGCCCGCCGCCGCCATGGTGATCAGGCCTTTACGAGTGACCTGTCGCATAGGTTCGTTTCCTGCCTTCTGCCTTCCGAAAAACCCCCGGACATGACCGTGCGGGAGCCGAATGCCGAGCGGTCCCGGAGTGCATGGCACGCACTCCGGGACCGGCCGAGCTCAAACCCTTACGGGTTGACGACCAGCGTCAGGCGTTGACGCAGGTGTTGCCGAAGGCGGGGTTCAGCAGCCCGATCACGGAGACCGTGTTGCCGCACAGGTTGATCGGCACGTGGACCGGGACCTGGACGACGTTGCCGGAGAGCACGCCGGGGCTGCCGATGGCCGCACCCTGGGCGCCCGCGTCGGCGGAAGCCATGCCCGCACCCGCGAGAACGAGGCCACCGGTAGCAGCCGCAACTGCGACGACCTTCTTGATCATGATTCCTCCTAGTTGGAAAGTGCGGTCCCAGCCGCGGACCGCAAACCTTGTAACGAGGAGGGTGGAGCGGGGCTACGCGTGAACGGCGCGTTTCACCCTTTCGGTCACGTACGCACAGGCAGTCGAATCACGCACGGGACCGGTCGGCGGTTCGTGCGGGCCGGTCAGCAGTTGTCGATGAACCGGTCGAGCACCCGCACGCCGAACTGCAGACCGTCCACCGGGACCCGCTCGTCGACACCGTGGAACATCCCGGCGAAGTCCAGCTCCGGCGGCAGCTTCAGCGGGGCGAAGCCGAAGCCCCGGATGCCGAGGTCGTCGAAGGACTTGGCGTCGGTGCCGGCCGAGAGCATGTACGGCACGGCCCGGGCGATCGGGTCCTCGGCGACCAGCGCGGTCTGCATGGCGTCGACCAGCGCGCCGTCGAACGTGGTCTCCAGCGCCTTGTCGGCGTGCACGTCCTCGCGCTTCACGTTGGGGCCGAGGATCCGGTCCAGGTCGGCGAGGAACTCCTCCTCGTACCCCGGCAGGTACCGGCCGTCGACGTGGGCGGTGGCCTGGCCCGGGATGACGTTGACCTTGTAGCCGGCGCCGAGCTGGGTGGGGTTGGCGGTGTTCTGCAGGGAGGCCCCGATCAGCTTGGAGATGCCGCCCAGCTTGGCCAGCGTCTCGTCCATGTTCTCCGGGTCCAGCTCGGTGCCGAGCGCGTCCGAGAGCTCGTCCAGGAAGTGCCGCAGCGTCTTGGTGACGCGGACGGGGAACTTGTGCCGACCCAGCCGCCCGACCGCCTCGGAGAGCTCCGTGATGGCGTTGTCCTTGTGGATCATCGACCCGTGCCCGGCGGTGCCGTCCACGGTGAGCTTCATCCAGTGCATGCCCTTCTGGGCCGTCTCCACCAGATAGAGGCGCAGCTTCTCGTTGACGGTGAACGAGAACCCGCCGACCTCGCTGATCGCCTCGTTGACGCCCTCGAAGAGCCCCGGGTGGTTGTCGACCAGGTAGCGGGCGCCGTACGTGCCGCCCGCCTCCTCGTCCGCGACGAAGGCCAGCACGATGTCGCGCGGGGGCTTGCGGCCCGTGCGCATCCGTTCGCGTACGACCGCGAGGGTCATCGCGTCCATGTCCTTCATGTCGACGGCACCCCGGCCCCAGACACAGCCGTCCGCGATCTCCCCGGAGAACGGGTCGTGCGTCCAGTCCGCCGCGTTGGCCGGGACGACATCGGTGTGTCCGTGGATGAGCAGGGCGGGCCGGGACGGGTCCTCGCCCTCGATCCGGGCGACGGTGGAGGCGCGGCCCTTGTGCGACTCGAAGATCTGCGGCTCCAGACCCACCTCGGCGAGCTTCTCCGCCACGTACTCGGCGGCGAGCCGCTCACCGGGGCCGGAGTGGTCGCCGTAGTTGCTGGTGTCGATCCGGATCAGGTCACGACAGAGGTCCACGACCTCCCTCTCGGCGTTGCCGCCGCCGACGGTGCTGCCCGTGCTGCTCTCGCTCACGCTGCTTCCTTCCGCTGTCGCCGTGGTGCTCCTCCCCATCCTCCCGCGCCCACCGCCCACACCCAAGGCCGTGCACCCCCCGTCACGCACCGTTCACAGCCATCGGGGCGTGATCGAGCACCCCCGAATGTTTGCTATGGTTTTCCACGTCGGAACGGGCACGGCCCGCGAGACAGACACCTTGTCCGGGTGGCGGAATGGCAGACGCGCTAGCTTGAGGTGCTAGTGCCCTTTATCGGGCGTGGGGGTTCAAGTCCCCCCTCGGACACCAGCGGGAGCCCCACTTCGGTGGGGCTCTTTTGCGTCACCGGGTTCGGCGGGAAAGGGGCGGGGATGAGGGGCCGCAGGAAGGCGTCCGTCGGGCCCCTGCCCCAGCGGGACGGGATCGATGCCGTACGGGTGCGGCTGCCCGAGGATCCCGGCGGGGTGTGGGGAAACGTCGGGGGGTATCTCGTCGCGCGGTTCGGTGGGGCGATCGGGGCCGAGCGGGTTCGCGCGATGCTCGACGCGGGGCGGTTCGTGGGCGCCGAGGGGGGCGCTGTGCGGGGCGGTGAGCCGTACGTCGCCGGGCGGAGCATCTGGTTCCATCGGGACTTCGCGGCCGAGGAGCCGGTGCCCTTCCCTATCGGGATCGTGTACCGGGACGCGCATCTCGTGGTCGCCGACAAGCCGCACTTCCTCGCCACCACGCCCCGGGGGCGGCACATCACCGAGACCGCGGTGGCCCGGCTGCGCCGGGAGCTGGGGGTGCCCGCGCTCCAGCCCGCGCACCGGCTGGACAGGCTGACGGCGGGGCTCGTGCTCTTCGTGGTGCGGCCCCAGGAGCGGGGCGCGTACCAGACGCTGTTCCGGGACCGGCTGGTGAGCAAGGAGTACGAGGCGGTGGCCCCGTACGACCCGGAGCTGTCCCTCCCCCGGACCGTACGGAGCCGGATCGTGAAGGAGCGCGGGGTGCTCGCCGCGCGGGAGGAGCCGGGTGAGGCGAACAGTGAGAGCCGGCTGGAGCTGGCGGAGCGGCGGGGCGGGCTGGGCCGCTACCGGTTGCTGCCCGCCACCGGGCGGACGCATCAGCTGCGGGTCCATATGAAGGCGCTGGGGGTGCCGATCGTCCACGATCCGCTGTATCCGGTGGTGGAGCCGGCGGCGGAGGGGGCGGTGGAGGACTTCTCCCGGCCCTTGCAGCTGTTGGCGCGGCGGCTGGAGTTCACCGATCCGGTCAGCGGGGAGCCGCGCCGCTTCGTGAGCGGGCTGCGGCTCTCCGCCTGGCCGGAGGGGTGACGTACGCGGTCCTCAGTGGCCGCGCTTGATCCAGTCGTCGAGCTGCGGGGCTTCCGCGCCGATGGTGGTGGGGTCGCCGTGACCCGTGCGGACGGTGGTGTCACCCGGGAGCGTGAGCAGCCGGTCCCTGATCGAGTCGATGATCGTCGGGAAGTCCGAGAAGGACCGGCCGGTGGCGCCGGGGCCGCCCTGGAAGAGCGTGTCGCCGGTGAAGACCGTGGCCAGCTCGGGGGCGTAGAGGCAGATGCCGCCGGGGGCGTGGCCCGGGGTGTGGAGGACCTTGAGGGTGGTGCCCGCCACCTCCAGCTCCTGGCCGTCGGTCAGTTCACCGTCGGGGGCGCGGTCCGGGTGGGTCTGCTGCCAGAGCGGAAGGTCGTCCGGGTGCAGCAGGATGGGGGCGCCGGTGGCCTCCGCCAGGGCGGGGGCGGCGTCGATGTGGTCGTTGTGCGCGTGGGTGCAGACGATGGCGCGCAGCGAACGGCCGGCGAGCGCGGCCTCGATGGCGGCGGCGTCGTGGGCGGCGTCGATGACGATCGCCTCGGTGTCGTCGCCGACGATCCAGACGTTGTTGTCCACGTCCCACTCGCCGCCGTCGAGGGCGAAGGTGCCGGAGGTGACCAGGTGGTCGATGCGGCCGGCCATCAGAAGACCACCACCGAGCGGAGGACGTCGCCGTCGTGCATCCGGGCGAAGGCCTGCTCGATGTCGCCCAGGCCGATCGTCTCGGTGACGAAGGCGGCCAGGTCGAGACGGCCCTGCTGGTGGAGGTCGACGAGCATCGGGAAGTCGCGGGAGGGCAGGCAGTCGCCGTACCAGGAGGACTTGAGCGAGCCGCCGCGGCCGAAGACGTCCAGGAGAGGCAGTTCGAGCTTCATGTCCGGGGTGGGGACGCCGACGAGGACGACCGTTCCGGCGAGGTCACGGGCGTAGAAGGCCTGTTCGTACGTCTCCGGGCGGCCGACGGCCTCGATGACGACGTCGGCGCCGTTGCCGTCGGTGAGGGCCCGGATCGCCTCGACCGGTTCGGTGGAGCGGGAGTTGACGGTGTGGGTGGCGCCCATCTTCCGCGCCGTCTCCAGCTTGCGGTCGTCGATGTCGACCGCGATGATCTTCGCCGCTCCGGCCAGCCGGGCCCCGGCGATGGCCGCGTCACCGACGCCGCCGCAGCCGATGACGGCGACCGAGTCGCCGCGGCCGACCTGGCCGGTGTTGATGGCGGCGCCGATGCCGGCCATCACGCCGCAGCCGAGCAGTCCGGCGACGGCCGGGGAGACCTCGGGGTCGACCTTGGTGCACTGGCCGGAGGCGACCAGGGTCTTCTCGGCGAAGGCGCCGATACCGAGGGCGGGCGACAGCTCCGTGCCGTCGAGCAGGGTCATCTTCTGCTGGGCGTTGTGGGTGTCGAAGCAGTACCAGGGGCGGCCGCGCAGACAGGCGCGACACTGCCCGCACACCGCACGCCAGTTGAGGATGACGAAGTCGCCGGGAGCGACGTCCGTGACGCCCTCGCCGACCGACTCCACGACGCCCGCCGCCTCGTGGCCGAGGAGGAAGGGGAAGTCGTCGTTGATGCCGCCCTGCTTGT
The DNA here is from genome assembly GCF_001905595.1 of Streptomyces sp. CB00316. Taxonomy (GTDB): domain Bacteria; phylum Actinomycetota; class Actinomycetes; order Streptomycetales; family Streptomycetaceae; genus Streptomyces. The sequence goes on from NZ_LIXI01000011.1 coordinate 207,534, forward strand.
AGTGGAGGTCGGTGTGGCAGACGCCGCACGCCTGGATCTTCACGACGGCCTCTCCGGGACCGGGGTCGGGGATGACGATCGTCTCGACCCGCACCGGCTCGTTCTTCCCCGGTGCGATGACCCCTTGCACCTGCTGCGCCATACCGTGCTCTCCCTGCTCCCGGATTTTCGCGAAGATCGATCGCGGACAACCGTACGCCCCGGGACACCCCCTACGGGGCCAGGACGTCCAGCTCGTGCAGGGCACCCACCGCGATCTCCTTGGTGATCCGCTCGGCCGCCTCCGGGTCTCCCTCGCGGACCGCCTCGGCGAGCCGTACGTGCAGGGTGACGGCGGCCGGGTCGGGGTCCTCGAACATCACCTGGTGGTGGGTGCGGCCGGCCAGGACCTCGGCGACGACGTCCCCGAGCCGGGCGAACATCTCGTTGCCGGAGGCGTTGAGGACGATCCGGTGGAAGGCGATGTCGTGTTCGAGGTAGCCCTCCAACTGCTGGCCGCGCGAGGTGGCGACCATGCCGAGGGCGCGTTCGGTGAGCGCGGCGCACTGCTCGGCGGTGGCGTGGCGGGCGGCGAGCCCGGCGGCGACCGGTTCGATCGCGGAACGCAGCACGGTGAGGGAGCGCAGCTGCCGCGGGCGGTCGGAGCCGGCCAGGCGCCAGCGGATGACCTGGGGGTCGTAGACGTTCCAGGTCTCGGCGGGGCGGACCGTCACGCCGACGCGGCGGCGGGACTCGACCAGGTGCATCGATTCCAGGACCCGGATCACCTCACGGATGACCGTACGGGAGACGTCGAAACGCTGGGCCAGCTCGTCGGTGCGCAGGACGCTGCCGGGCGGGCACTGGCCGGAGGAGATCTCCAGACCCAGGGTGTCCAGCACATGTGTATGCAGCCCCTGGCTCTGTGTGGTCATGGGTCAAGCCTACGGGGCGATCCTCGGGAACAAAAAGTACGACGTATACATCACAAGCTCTTGAATAAGTCGTACCTAATGGGTTTCAGTAGCGCGACGGACCGATGTCGACGAAGACAGCGAGGCACCTCATGAGCATCCCCCACGTCGTCGTGGTGATGGGCGTAGCAGGAACCGGCAAGACCACGATCGGTCCCCTGCTCGCCGCCGAACTCGGCGTTCCGTACGCCGAGGGCGACGACTTCCACCCGCCGGCGAACATCGGGAAGATGTCGGCCGGCACCCCGCTGGACGACGACGACCGGTGGCCCTGGCTCGATGCCATCGGTGAGTGGGCGCACGGGCGGGCGGGGCTCGGCGGGGTCGTCTCCAGCTCGGCCCTCAAGCGGTCCTACCGGGACCGGCTGCGGGCCAAGGCGCCCGACGCCCTGTTTCTGCATCTGACCGGCGACCGGGCGCTGATCGAGGAGCGGATGGCGGACCGCAAGGGCCACTTCATGCCCACCGCGCTGCTCGACTCCCAGTTCGCGACGTTGCAGCCGCTCCAGGCCGACGAGGCCGGGGTGGACGTCGACGTGTCCGGCACCCCCGATGAAATCACCCAGCGAGCCGTCGCCGCACTGCGCCGGCTCGACACCTAAGGATCATCACCGTGACCAGTCTCAGCGTCGAGACGCTGGCAGCGGACGCCGCCGAACCGATCACTTCGGCAGGCAACGCGCAGTTGGGCATCGCCGTCCTGGCGGGCATCGCCGTCATCGTTCTCCTGATCACCAGGCTCAAGATGCACGCGTTCCTGGCGCTGACCATCGGTTCGCTGGCGCTCGGCTCCTTCGCGGGAGCGGCCCCGGCCGACACGATCACCAGCTTCTCCGCCGGCCTCGGCTCCACCGTCGCGAGCGTCGGCGTCCTCATCGCGCTCGGCGCCATCCTGGGCAAGCTGCTCGCCGACTCCGGCGGGGCCGACCAGATCGTCGACACCATCCTGGCGAAGGCGAGCCGGGGGGCCATGCCGTGGGCGATGGTCCTCATCGCCTCGATCATCGGGCTGCCGCTCTTCTTCGAGGTCGGGATCGTGCTGATGATCCCGGTGGTGCTGCTCGTCGCCAAGCGCGGCGACTACTCCCTGATGCGGATCGGCATCCCTGCTCTGGCCGGACTCTCCGTGATGCACGGGCTCATCCCGCCGCACCCCGGCCCGCTGGTCGCGATCGACGCCCTGGACGCCAACCTCGGTGTGACGCTGGCGCTCGGTGTGCTGGTCGCCCTCCCGACCGTGATCATCGCCGGACCGGTCTTCGCCCGCTACGCCGCGCGCTGGGTGGACATCGAACCCCCGGAGAGGATGATCCCGCAGCGCCCGTCCGAGGACCTGGACCGCCGCCCCAGCTTCGCCGCCACCCTGGTGACGATCCTGCTGCCGGTCGTGCTCATGCTGCTCAAGGCGCTCGTCGAGATCGTCGTCGACGACCCTGACAACAGTGTCCAGCGGGTGACGGACGTGGTCGGCTCGCCACTGATCGCCCTGCTCGCCGCCGTCCTGCTCGGGATGTTCACCCTCGGCCGGGCTGCCGGGTTCACCAAGGGCAAACTCGCCGGGACGGTGGAGAAGTCGCTCGCCCCGATCGCCGGGATCCTGCTGATCGTCGGCGCCGGCGGTGGCTTCAAGCAGACGCTGATCGACGCCGGCGTCGGCCAGATGATCCTGGACTTCTCCGAGAACTGGTCGATCCCCGCCCTGCTGCTCGGCTGGCTGATCGCCGTCGCGATCCGCCTCGCCACCGGCTCGGCCACGGTGGCCACCATCTCCGCCGCCGGCCTGGTCGCCCCGCTCGCGGCCGACATGTCGACCGCCCACGCGGCCCTGCTGGTCCTCGCGGTCGGCGCCGGTTCGCTCTTCTTCAGCCATGTGAACGACGCCGGGTTCTGGCTGGTGAAGGAGTACTTCGGGATGGACGTCGGCCAGACCGTGAAGACCTGGTCGGTGATGGAGACGATCATCTCGGTGGTCGCGATGGCCTTCATCATGGTGTTGTCGCTGTTGCTGTAGCGCCCCCCGCAGATCAGAAGCGCCCGCCCCGGCGGACTCCCCTGGGGCGGGCGGCTTCTTACGTACGTACGGGGTGTTCAGCGGCGGGTGGCCTCGCTCTCGGCCGCCTTCTCCAGCTGGAACGCCTCGTTGCCCAGGCCGATCCGGGCATGCACCTCGGGCTTGGCCTTGCGCAGGACCGCACCGTAGACGAGCCCGCCGACGAGGGCGAGGACGATCACGCCGGGCAGCAGCCAGTTGAGGGCCGAGCCGTCGCCGGAGCCCACCAGGACGTCGAAGTCGCGGACGGTGAAGACGGCGATCGACAGGAGCGCGATACCGGCCAGGCCCGAGGCGACCAGGCGCGGAGCCTGGGCGCGGCCCGCGCCGCGCTTGACGAAGAAGGCGATGACGGCGAACGAAGCGGCGGCCATCAGCAGGATGACGCCCAGCGCGCCGACGTTGCCCATCCAGGTGAACAGGCGCAGGACGGGGACGGTGGGGTCACCGATGTGGTTGTCGTCGGCGAAGGCGAAGGCCAGCACGATGACGACGGAGATGACGGACTGGAGCAGCGAGCCGGTGCCGGGGGCACCGCTGGCCCGGTTGGTGCGGCCGAAGCGGGCGGGCAGCAGGCCCTCACGCCCCATGGCGAACGCGTAGCGGGCGACCACGTTGTGGAAGCTGAGGAGCGCCGCGAACATGCCGGTGACGAAGAGGATGTGCAGGACGTCGGTGAAGGTCGAACCGAGCCGCTCCTCGGTGAGTTGGAACAGCATGCCCGGCCCCTCCTTGAGGGAGGTGTCGGCGATGAAGCCGGGTCCGGCGGCGACGGTCAGGGCCCAGGAGCTGATGGCGAGGAACAGCGCCGCGTACCCCACCGCGAGGAACATCACCCGGGAGACCACGATCTGCGGGCGGCTGGTCTCCTCGGCGTAGACCGGTGCCTGCTCGAAGCCGACGAACGCGGCGATGCAGAAGCAGAGCGCGGTGGAGAGGCCGGCGCCGGTGAGGGTTTCCGGGTTGAACGCCGCGAACGAGAGCCCCTCGGGGCCCGGCTCGGCGACGGCGGCGATGTCGAAGATCACGACGAGGAGGCACTCGATGACCAGCAGGACGCCGAGCACCTTGGCGTTGAGGTCGATCTTCAGCCAGCCGAGGATGCCGACCACGACCACCGAGATCAGTGCGGGTATCCACCACTGCACGTCGATGCCGGCGTACGTGGAGAGGATGACGGAGACCTCGAAGCCGAGGATCCCGTAGATGCCGACCTGCATCGCGCTGTACGCCACCAGCGCCACCAGCGAGGCTCCGGCACCGGCCGTCGGACCGAGGCCCCGGGCGATGTACGCGTAGAAGGCACCGGCGTTGTGGACGTGCCGGCTCATCTCCGCGTAGCCGACGCTGAACAGCATCAGGACGGCGCCGAGGATCACGTAGAGCAGGGGCTGCCCGACGATGCCCATCACGCCGAAGACCGTGGGCATCACCCCGGCGACCACCATCAGGGGGGCGCTGGCGGCGAGCACGGAGAGCAGCAGGCCGGGGGTGCCGAGGCGGTCGGCCCGCAGGGCGCGTTCCTCACCCTTGTAGGTGTTGATCCCGCCGGTATCGCCCGTCAGCCTGGTGGTGCCGGCCTGCCGGGTCTTGCCTGGATATGAACTGCCCGTCGACATGGCGGGGTCGGTCCCTTCTTCGGTTCTGGGTCCTCGGTCTTCGGTTCGGTGAGGCACTGGTCAGGGGGTGCCGAGTGCGTGGTCCCGGGCGGCGGTGAACGCGGCGTACGGGTCGCGGCCGGAGTAGGACCAGGGGGCGGCCGTGGCGTGCGGGCCGATCCGGTGGAAGAGGGCGGCGGCTTCGGCGGTCCGGCCCTCGCAGACCTTGGCGTGGGCCAGGAAGTTGAGGTCGACGCGGTGGCGGGGGTGGTCCTCGCGCTCCCACTCCAGCCACCAGTCGAAGGCCGCCTTCATCACCTGCCGGGCCCGCCGTCCCGACCAGTGCCCGGACGCCACCGGGTCGTCCGGCTCACTGCCGGCCGCCACGAGTACGCGGTAGCGCTCGGCGTGGGCGACGACCGGGAGCACCGCGAGCGGCGAGTCGGCCGGGGCCTGCTCGGCGGCCCAGGCGGCGAAGTCGTACACCTCGTGCAGCGGGTCCTGGCCGCTGTCGGGGCGGCTCTCGGCCAGTTGCGCGGTCATCACGTGGTGGGCGTGGTGGTGCTCGGGGTGGCGGGAGCGGACCTCCTCGAAGAGCCTGCCGGTCTCGTCACCGCCGTCGTCGCGGCCCCGGTCCAGGAGGAGCAGGGCCAGCCACGGGGTGGGGTCGTCGGGGGTGATCCGGGCGGCGGCGAGACAGGCCTGCCGGGCGCGCACGGCATCGTCGGCCTTGGCCTTGGGCCGCAGGGCCCGTACGACACAGGCGCAGCCGAGGAGGGTGGTGGCGTCGGCGCTCTCGGGTTCGGCGAGCAGCCAGTCGCCGGCCCAGTCCGCGGCGGAGGGGAGTTCGGCGAGGGCCAGGAGGCGGTGTCCCCGGCGGTCCCAGTCCTTCCCGGTGGCCACCAGCAGGGCGCGGGCGTCGCCCCAGCGTCCCTGGGTGAACTGGCTGCGGGCGTCGATGAGTTCGCGGTCGTCCAGAGCCGGGTCGAAGGCGTGCTCCGAGCGGCCGCCCCGGCGGCGGGAGCGGCCCAGGGGCGGCGGAGGCGGGGACATGCCGCAGACTTCTTTCGACGCGGTGTGCGAGCAGATGATCGCGCACAGCAAAGCGGCAGGGAACACTCCGAGTCAAGAGGTGGTCTCTACCAACTCCTCTTCCGTTCCTAATAGTTGGCTGGAAGTCGTCGTGCCGGGAAAGGTGTTTGCCCAGCGTGCGGGTGCGGTGGGCGGGCGGGGAGTGACGCCTGACACACTGGCGGCATGGAGCCTCGCGAACCTCTGAAACCCTTTCTCCTCGCCTTTCCCGGCCCGTTGCGCGACCGGCTGGTGGCGGCGGTCCTCTCCGGCGAAAAGGTGTCCACCTCCGGGCTGTTGGCCGAGTACGAGCTGGAGGGGGAGGAACTTCCGCCGGTGGGCGAACTGTCCGCGCTGATCGACTCGGAGGGGCGGGAGGTGGCGGTGCTGGAGATGACGGAGGTACGGGTGCTGCCGCTCGGGGAGGTCGATCTGCGGCATGCGCTGGATGAGGGCGAGGGGTATCGGTCGGTGGCCGAATGGCGTGCGGGGCACGAGGCGTTCTGGCACGGGGAGGAGATGCGGGAGGCGATGGGGGATCCGTCGTTCACCGTGGACGACGGGACGATGATCGTGGCTGAGCGGTTTCGGGTGGTGGAGCGGTTGGACGGGGGCGGGGTCTCCGGGTGAAGCTCCGGGGCGCTGCCCCGGGCCCCGCTCCTCAATCGCCGCAAGGGCTTGATTTCGTGCCCCGGTCCGCTCGGCGCTGACGGGTCTACAGGGCCTTCGCCGCCGCCCTGCCCGCCGCTCGGCCCGAGAAGACGCAGCCGCCCAGGAACGTGCCCTCCAGGGAGCGGTAGCCGTGGACTCCGCCGCCGCCGAAGCCCGCCGCCTCCCCCGCCGCGTACAGGCCGGGGAGCGGGGTGCCGTCCGCGGTCAGGACCTGGGAGGAGAGGTCCGTCTCCAGACCGCCCAGGGACTTACGGGTCAGGATGTTGAGGCGTACGGCGATGAGCGGGCCTGCCGCCGGGTCCAGGATGCGGTGCGGTTTCGCCGTACGGATCAGGCGGTCGCCGAGGTAGGCGCGGGCGCCGTGGATCGCGGTGACCTGGAGGTCCTTGGTGAAGGGGTTGGCGATCTCCCGATCCCGGGCGGTGATCTCGCGGCGCAGCTCCTCCGCGTCGATCAGACTGTCGCCGCTGACCGCGTTCATGCCTCGGACCAGGGCGTCGAGGTCCTTCTCCACGACGAAGTCGGCTCCGTGGTCCATGAACGCCTTCACCGGGGCGGGCACGTCCGCGCGGGCCCGGCCGATCACGTCACGCACCGACTTGCCGGTCAGGTCCGGGTTCTGCTCGGAGCCCGAGAGGGCGAACTCCTTGCCGATGATGCGCTGGTTGAGCACGAACCAGGTGTAGCCGTGGCCGGAGCGCATGATGTGTTCGAGGGTGCCGAGCGTGTCGAAGCCGGGGAAGAGCGGGACCGGCAGCCGCTTGCCGCGGGCGTCCAGCCAGAGGGAGGAGGGGCCGGGCAGGATGCGGATGGCGTGCTTGGACCAGATCGGGTTCCAGTTCTCGATGCCTTCGGTGTAGTGCCACATCCGGTCCCGGTTGATGTGGTGCGCGCCCGCCTCCTCGGCGATGCCCAGCATCAGCCCGTCGACGTGGGCAGGGACGCCGGAGAGCAGCTTGTCGGGCGGGGTGCCGAGTCGCTCGGGCCACTGGGAGCGGACCAGGTCGTGGTTGCCCCCGATGCCCCCGGAGGTGACGATGACCGCCTGGGCCCTGAGCTCGAAGGCGCCGGTGGTCTCCCGGCTGCTGGCGGTGCCTCGCTCGGCCGCGCTCGGCTCCAGGATCTCGCCGGTGACCGTGTCCAGCGCCCCGGCGGTACGGGCGAGGCCGGTGACGCGGTGGCGGAACCTCAGCTGGACGAGCCCCTTGGCGACGCCCTCGCGGACCCGCCGTTCGAAGGGGGCGACGACGCCGGGGCCCGTGCCCCAGGTGATGTGGAAGCGGGGTACGGAGTTGCCGTGGCCGGTCGCGTCGTAGCCGCCGCGCTCCGCCCAGCCGACGACCGGGAAGATCCGCAGCCCCTGCTGGTGCAGCCAGGAGCGCTTCTCGCCCGCCGCGAAGTCGACGTACGCCTCGGCCCACTTCTTGGGCCAGTGGTCCTCCTTGCGGTCGAACCCGGCGGTGCCGTACCAGTCCTGGAGGGCCAGTTCCCGGCTGTCCTTGATCCGCAGCCGGCGCTGCTCGGGCGAGTCGACGAGGAAGAGGCCGCCGAAGGACCAGTGGGCCTGCCCGCCGATGGACTGCTCGGGCTCCTGGTCGAGGACGATCACGGAACGGCCGGCGTCGACCAGTTCGGCGGTGGCCACGAGTCCGGCGAGCCCTGCCCCGATCACGATCACATCAGCGTCGTACGCCATGGGTTCCATCCTGTTCGGGGAAGCCCGGAGGGCTCGGAAGGCTCGGCGGGCGTGCAAGTTACCCGTGCGTCAGATCTTGGGTACCGGCCGCTGCCACGTCAACCACCCGGGTGCTGTTGGATGAAGCGCATGACGTCTTCTGACGAGATCCTGGACATCGTCGACGAGAACGACGAGGTCATCGGCCAGGCCCCGCGCGGCGAGGCGACCGCCCGGGGCCTGCGCCACCGCTGTGTCTTCATCGAGGCGCGCGACGCGCAGGGGCGTCTCTTCGTCCACCGCCGGACGGCGACCAAGCTGCTCTTCCCCTCGCACTACGACATGTTCGTGGGCGGCGTGGTGGGCGCGGGCGAGTCCTACGACGAGGCGGCGCTGCGCGAGGCGGAGGAGGAGCTGGGGGTCTCGGGGCTGCCGAAGCCCGAGCCGTTGTTCCGTTTTCTCTACACCGGTGAGAAGCGCTCCTGGTGGTCCGCCGTCTACCAGGTGCGGTGCGAGCTTCCGGTGGCCCCGCAGGTGGAGGAGGTCGCCTGGCACACCTTCCTGGACGACACGGACCTGGAGGACCGTCTCGGTCGGTGGCCGTGGGTGCCGGACGGGGTGGAGGCGTACCGGCGGCTGCAGACCCACCGGTCCGCCTGATCCGCGACGCCGGGGCAGCGGCGCTCTCCGGCCGGGCTCAGCGCGCCGGTACGCCCGCGGGTCGTCTCCGTCTGCCGTACGGGCCGACGCCTCGTCGGGGGCGTCAGGCTCGGGCTCGGCCGTGCGGCCTACGAGGCCCTGCCCGCCGGAGGCGGCGAGCCGGCGGAGCAGTTCCTGGCCTAGGGTGCCCATGTGAACAAGATCGCGCAGAGCGCACGTCTGTGGTTCGCGCCGCAACGGGTCCGGGACGAGGGGGCTACCCCCGACTACCGGTTCTCCCTGGCCAACGAGCGGACGTTCCTCGCCTGGATCCGGACGGCACTGGCCCTGATCGGCGGCGGTTTCGCCGTGGACCAGTTCCTGCCGGAGCTGGTCTGGGGCGTCCGGGCGGGACTCGCCCTGGGGCTGCTCGCCGCCGGGGTGCTGTGCGCGCTGCGGGCGGTCAACCACTGGCTGCGGTGCGAGCGGGCGATGCGGCGCGGGGAGGATCTGCCGGCATCCCGGTTCCCGACGCTGCTGGGGATCGCGGTGGCGGTCGTGGCCGTCGCGATGGTGGTGGTGGTCCTCTTCGGCTGGGAGGGCCGGTGACGGCGGCGGTGGACCGGGACCCCGGGCTCCAGCCGGAGCGGACCCGGCTCGCCTGGCGGCGTACCACGCTGACGGCCACGGTGGTGGCCCTGCTCGCCGGGCGGCAGGCGCTGCACAGCGGCGCGTCCCCGGCCGCGCTGGTGGCGGTGGCGCTGACGGCGGTGGCCTGGCTGGGGCTCCTGGCGGTGGCCCACCTCAGGGTGCGGCGCATGGGCGTGGCCCGGCCGGAGCCGCTCGCGCCGCGCGGGGCGCTGGCGGCGGCGCTGTGCACGGTGGCGTTCGCCGTGTTCGCGGTGGCCATGCTGTTCTGAGTGCGGCGGACCGTGTTCCCTCAGCTGTCCCAGTCCACCGTGACCACGATCTTGCCGCGCGTGCGTCCCTCCTGGTTGAGGCGGTACGCCTCGGCCGCCTGCTCCAGCGGGAAGACCCGGTCCACATGGACGGTGACGATGCCCCGTTCGGCCAGCTCCGCGAGCTGGGCCAGGTCGGCGGCGTCGGGCCGGACGAAGGCGTAGCGGCCGCCGTAGGAGAAGACCTCGCTGTCGGCGATCGAGGCGAGCCGACCGCCCTGGGCGAGGGTCTCGGCCGAGACCCGCAGCGCGTCGCCGCCCACCGTGTCGAAGGCCGCGTCGATGCCCTCGGGGGCCAGCTCCCGCAGCCGGTCGGCGAGCCCCTCCCCGTACTCCACGGGTTCGGCGCCGAGGCTCCGCACATGGTCGTGGTTGCGGGCGCTCGCGGTGCCGATGACCCGGCAGCCGGTGTGGCGGGCGAGCTGGACGGCGAGCGAGCCGACGCCGCCCCCCGCCGCGTGGACGAGGACGGTGTCACCGTCGCGGATCCTCAGGGTGCGGTGCAGCACCTGGTACGCGGTGAGCCCGGCCAGCGGCAGGCCCGCGGCCTCCTCGAAGCTCAGGCTGAGGGGCTTGCGGGCGAGGGTGCGGACGGGGGCGGCGACGTACTCGGCGAACGTACCGCGGGAGAGGAAGTCCTCGCGGACGTAGCCGATCACCTCGTCCCCGACCCCGAACTCGTCGACGGCGATCCCCGGTTGCACGACCACTCCGGAGACGTCCCAGCCGGGGATCACCGGGAAGACGGCTTCGAGGCCGCCCTGGAGGTAGCCTTCGCGGGCCTTCCAGTCGACCGGGTTGACGGCGGCGGCCCGCACCTTCACCAGGACCGAGTCGGGGCCGACCTTGGGGTCGGGCCGCTCACCGTACTCCAGGACATCGGCCGAGCCGTACGCGCTGTAGCTGATCGCCTTCATCTCTCGACCTTCGGCGCAGGGCGGGGTCACCGCAACCCAGAGCGCACGGCGCCTCTCACCAGCGCGGGATCACCGGCGTCACCCACTCCGGGTCGCCCCCGCGCATCGCCGCGGCGGCGTCGCGCTCGCGGTAGGCGGCGTCGTCGGTGGCGGTCCCATGGGTGCCCCGCGGCGAGGCTGCGGACGCTTCGACCATCAGGCGACATGCATACGTGAACGACATTCAGGGATGCGATCCATCACCGGATTCGGGACGTGGTTCCCAGCTTGATTGAGGGAGCCCACTGGACGACATACCGACTGGTCGGCATCATGGTCAGCGATCGTTCCGTCGCCCCGGAGGTGCGCACCATGAGCTCAGCCCCCCCACCAGGTCTCGATCCGCAGCTGCTGCGCGGCCATCTCGACCGCGAGCGGCCGGGGCTGGTGAGCGGACCCCTCGAAGCGCGGCTCATCGAGGGCGGCCGCTCGAACCTGACGTACACGGTCACCGACGGGACCGGCCGCTGGGTGGTGCGCAGACCGCCGCTGGGCCACGTGCTGGCCACCGCGCACGACATGAAGCGCGAGCACCGGGTGATCAGCGCCCTGTACCCCACCGCCGTCCCCGTGCCGGAGCCGGTGCTCCTCTGCGACGACGAGTCGGTGCTCGGCGCGCCCTTCTACGTCATGGAACACGTCGAGGGCACCCCGTACCGCACCGCCGAGCAGCTCGCCCCGCTGGGACCCGAGCGCACCCGGGCCGCCGTCCTCGCCCTCGTCGACACCCTGGTCGACCTGCACGCGGTGGACCCGCAGGCCGTCGGGCTGGGCGACTTCGGGCGGCCGGAGGGCTTCCTGGACCGGCAGTTGCGGCGCTGGGGCAAGCAGCTGGACGCCTCCCGCAACCGAGACCTGGCGGGCATCGACGAGCTGCACGCCTCCCTCGGCCGTGAGCTGCCCGCATCCCCCTCGCCCACCGTCGTCCACGGCGACTACCGCCTGGACAACGTGCTGCTCGGCCCGGACGACCGCATCAACGCCGTCCTGGACTGGGAGATGTCGACCCTGGGCGATCCACTGACCGACCTCGGGCTCCTCGTGATGTACAGCTCCGACCTCGATCTGCCGCACTCCCCCGTCTCCACCACCAGCGGCGCCGCCGGGCACCCCTCCCCCGCCGAGCTGGTCGAGCGCTACGCCGCCGGGTCGGGCCGGGACACCTCCGCCATCTCCTGGTACACCGCCTTCGCCTGGTTCAAGCTCGCCGTGATCCTGGAGGGCATCCACTACCGCTACACCCTCGGCCAGACCGTCGGCGCCGGCTTCGACCAGATCGGCGATCTGGTCCCGGTCTTCATCGAGCACGGCCTCACCACCCTCCAGGAAGGCTGAACACCCATGGACTTCGCATTCGACGCCCGTACCGAGGAGCTGCGGAACAAGCTGCTCGCTTTCATGGACGACTACGTCCACCCGGCCGAGAAGACCGACCGCGAACAGCGGGCTCTGCTCGCCTCGCCGTGGGACACCCCGGCCGTCGTGGGTGAGCTGAAGGCCGAGGCGCGGCGGCAGGGGCTGTGGAACCTCTTCCTGCCCGACGCGGAGTACGGGGCCGGGCTGACGAACCTCCAGTACGCGCCGCTCGCGGAGATCACCGGCCGCTCCCCGCACCTCGCGCCGACCGCGCTGAACTGCGCGGCCCCGGACACCGGGAACATGGAGGTGCTCTTCCAGTTCGCCACCGACGAGCAGAAGAAGCAGTGGCTGGAGCCGCTGCTGGCCGGTGAGATCCGCTCCGCGTTCGCGATGACGGAGCCGGATGTGGCGTCCTCCGACGCGACGAACATCGAGACCCGCATCGTCCGGGACGGCGACGACTACGTCGTCAACGGCCGCAAGTGGTACATCTCCGGGGCGATGAACCCCGACTGCGCGGTCTTCATCGTGATGGGCAAGACCGACCCGGACGGCGCCGACATCCGGCGTCAGCAGTCGATGATCCTGGTGCCGCGCGACACCCCGGGGCTCGAGGTGCGGCGCGCCATGCAGGTGTACGGGTACGAGGACCACTCCCACGGCGGCCACGCCGAGGTGGTCTTCCACGACGTACGGGTGCCCGCGGCGAACCTGATCGGTGAGGAGGGCGGCGGCTTCGCCATCGCGCAGGCGCGGCTGGGGCCGGGGCGGATCCACCACTGCATGCGGCTGATCGGGATGGCGGAGCGGGCCATCGAGCTGATGTGCCGCCGGGCGGTGGAACGTACGGCGTTCGGCAAGCCGCTCGCCCAGCAGGGCGTCGTGCAGAACTGGATCGCGGACGCCCGGGTGACGGTGGAGCAGCTGCGGCTGCTGGTGCTGAAGACGGCCTGGCTGATGGACACGGTGGGCAACAAGGGCGCGCACACCGAGATCCAGGCCATCAAGATCGCCACGCCGCGCGCGGTGGTGGACATCCTGGACTCCGCGGTGCAGCTGCACGGCGCGGGCGGGGTGAGCCAGGACTTCCCGCTGGCGGAGCTGTGGGCGTCGGCGCGGACGCTGCGGCTGGCGGACGGGCCGGACGAGGTGCACCAGCGGTCGCTGGCCCGGCGGGAGATCAAGCGCTACCTGTGAAACACGTGTGGCCCCCTCCCCGGGGAGGGGGCCACAGCAGGGGCGCCGGGAGATCAGAAGGTGAGCCTCCAGCTGTCGATGTAGCCGGTGTCCTGCCGGGCGATGTCCTGCACCCGGAGCTTCCAGACGCCGTTCGCCGCCTTGGCGGAGGCGTTGACGGTGTACGTCGTGATGACGTTGTCCGCCGAGTCGCCGCTGCTGGAGTTCTTCAGCCGGAAGGCCGCGCCGTCCGGAGCCAGCAGGTCGATGACGAGGTCACCGCGGTAGGTGTGCTTGATGTCCACGCCCACCTGGAGTGCGGCGGGCGCGTTGCCCGTCCGGCCGGAGACGGTGACCGAGGAGGTCACGGCCGCCCCGGCGTCCGGGATGGCCACATCGGCGTCGTTGGAGAAGACCGTGCCCGCCGGCGGCTCGCCCGTGGAGCCCGCGGAGAGGGTCCAGACCGCGTGGGCGGCGGCGTCGCTGTTGCGGTCCAGGGCGGTGTCGTTGATGTTCGCCGTGGTGTCGCACGAGGAGTGGTAGCAGCGGTCGAAGGCCTGCCCCTGCGTTCCTCCCCACTTCTGCACCTGGGCCGCGGTCTTGGTCCGGCCGGCACCGGTGAAGAGACCGCCGACGGGGACGCCCGCCGACTTGAACGGGGCGTGGTCGGAGCGGCCGTCGCCCTCGGTCTCGATCTCGGTGGGTACGCCGAGGCCCGCGAAGTAGTCCTTGAAGGTCTTCTCGATGACCGGGTCGTCGTCGTAGACGAAGTAGCCGGCGTTCGGCGAGCCGATCATGTCGAAGTTGAGGTAGCCGGAGATCTTCGAACGCTCGGCGGCCGGCAGGTTGTTGACGTAGTGCTTGGAGCCGATCAGGCCCAGCTCCTCCGCACCCCACCAGGCGAACCGCAGGTGCTTGTCGGGCTGGTAGCCGGCGCGCGAGACGGCCAGGGCCGTCTCCAGGACGGCGGCCGAGCCGGAGGCGTTGTCGTTGATCCCGGCGCCGGAGGAGACGGAGTCGAGATGGGCTCCGGCGAAGACGACCTTGTTCGGGTCACCGCCCGGCCAGTCGGCGATCAGGTTGTAGCCCGTGGCGCCGCTGGAGGTGAACTGCTGGATGGACGTGGTGTATCCGGCCGCGTCGAGCTTGGCCTTCACGTAGTCGACGGACGCCTTGTAGCCGGGGCGGCCGTGGGCACGGTTGCCGCCGTTGTTCGCGGCGATCGTCGAGAACTGGGTGAGGTGGGCCTTGACGTTGGCCAGGGGTATGTCGGGCGCTGCGACGGCGGCGGTCGCCGTGGTCGTCGCCGGGGCGGCCTGCGCGGCGGGCGCGGCGGTCCCGAGAAGGGCTGCGAGAGTGACGGCGGCGACGGCCGCCGGGGATCTGCGCAGGGTGAGGCGGTTCGCTCTCATGGTGGGGCTCCGGATTCCGTTCGGGGACTGACGGAACGTGCGGGGGGCACCCGGCCGCGTGGAACGTACGGCCGGGTCCTGGAGCTGGTGGTGCGCACCGCGGGGCCGACGGCCCGTGCGACGCGTGACCGATGGTCAATGAGGTGACAGTGTTCCGTCAAGAGCGGAAAACGGACATGTCAGCTCTATTAACGAACACCGAACCGTGTTTGAAAGCGCTGAACCGGCCCTGAACAGTGCGGAGTTCAGGGCCGGTTCGGTCGGCGGTGTCAGGGGCGCAGCGCCCGCAGCAGCAGATCCGCGAGGTGGTCGGCGACCTGTTCGCGACTGAGCGGGCCGTCCGGGCGGTACCAGGTGGAGAGGTGGTGGACCGAGCCGAAGTGGTAGTCGACCACCAGGTCGGCGGGGGTGGCGGTGGAGAACACCCCGCTGCGCTGGCCCTCCTCGATCAGCGCCCGGAACCGCTCGTGGTAGCGGCGGCGCTCCACCCGGACCTGCTTGTTCTTCTCCGGGCTCAGGTGGTGCATCGAGCGGAAGAAGATCGCGGCGTCGTCCAGGTTGTCGATGGTCGTGACGACCACGTCGGCGGCCGCGTCGCGCAGCCGCTGCTCGACGGGGGCCTCGGCGCCCGCGAAGGCGTCGAGCCGCTCCTGCTGGAGCCGCAGCACCCGGGCGTACACCTCCTGGAGGAGGTCCTCCTTGGAGCCGAAGTAGTGGTAGAGCGCCCCCTTGGTGACGCCCGCCGCCTCGACGATCTCCTGCACCGAGGTGCGGTCGTACCCGCGCTCGGCGAAGAGCCGGGTGGCGGCGGCCAGCAGCCTCTGGGGGACGGGCGTGCCGTTCTGCTCCGTCGCCTTGGCCATGGGCCGCCACCTGCCTTTCATACCGTGCGTTCGCTGTTTCGACGAGGTTCTAGCGGGAGGAACGCAGTTCCCGCCTGAGGATCTTCCCACTCGCCGTCTTCGGCAGCTCGGCCAGGATCTCCACCTCGCGCGGATACTTGTACGCGGCGAGCCTTTCCTTGCAGTACGTCCCCAGCTCGCCCGGTTCGACGGATGCGCCCGGACGCAGACTGACATAGGCCCGTACGGTCTCGCCCCGGTACGCGTCGGGCACGCCCACCACGGCAGCCTCGCGCACCGCCGGGTGGGTGTACAGGACGTCCTCCACCTCACGGGGCCAGACCTTGAACCCGGAGGCGTTGATCATGTCCTTCTTGCGGTCGACGACGTAGAGCCAGCCCGCCGCGTCCATGAACCCGATGTCACCGGTGCGCAGCTCGCCGTCCGGGAAGGCGGTCTCGGTGGCCTCGGGAAGGTTCCAGTAGCCGGAGACGACCTGGGGGCCGCGCAGCGCGATCTCGCCCTGCTCCCCGAAGGGCACCTCCTGCCCCGCCTCGTCGAGGATCCGTACGACGGTGTCGGGACCGGGCACGCCGACGGAGAGGGTGCCGGAGACCGGGTCCACGGGCGCCTCGTGCTCGGGCGGGACCGAGGCGAAGGGGGCGGTGCACTCGGTGAGACCGTAGCCGTTGCTGATGTACGCGCCGAAGCCGGCGCGGAACTTCTCCACCAGCGCGGGCGGCAGCGGGGCGCCGCCGGAGGAGATCACCTGGAAGGAGGCGAAGTGGTCCGGGGTGACGTCCGGGTGGGCGGCCAGGGCCATGAAGGCGGTGGAGGGGCCGACCGTGTACGCGGGGCGGTGGGCGGCGAAGGCGTCGAGGACGACACCCGCCTCGAAGCGGTAGGCCAGGACCAGGGTGCCCGCGTTGGCGATACAGGCGGCGAGCTGGCAGACCATGCCGGTGATGTGGAAGAGCGGGGCGAGCGCGAAGTAGGCGGAGCCCTCGGCCACGGGGTGCCCGGTGCGCTGCCGCTCGGCGTTGATCATGATGTTGGCGTGTGAGTTCATGGCGCCCTTGGGGGTGCCGCTGGTTCCGGAGGTGTAGCTGATCAGCGCCACGTCGTCGGCGGTGAGTTCCCGGCCGTCCGGAGGCGCGTGGCCGGCCCGGGCGACGGTGAGCAGGTCGTCGGCGAGGTCGTCGGGGCCGGGGGCGGGGAGCCGTTCGAAGCCGAGCACGCGGGGGTCGTCCACGCTCTGGAGGTCCAGCTCGCAGGCGGTCAGCGCGATGGTGAGGTCCGGGGCGGCTTCGGCGGTCTCCCGCAGATACGCCGCCCAGGCCCGGTCCGAGCAGATGAGCGCGGTGACCCCGGCGTCCTTCAGTACGTGCCCGACCTCGCCGGCCTTGTACATCGGATTCAGCGGTACGACGGTGGCCCCCGCCTTCCACGCGCCGAGGAGCGCGAGGACGAAGTGCGGGCTGTTCTGGAGCATGATCGCGACCCGGTCGCCGCGCCGCAGGCCCCGGGCGGCGAGGTGTCCGGCCACCGAGTCGGAGAGCGTGTCGGTCTCGTCGTAGGTCAGGCGCCCGTCGAAGTAGGCGAGGGCCGGGTGGCCCTCGGGGGCCCGGCCGACCGCGTCCCGGAAAGCGTGGAGCACGGTCTCGGCGGGGTGTACTTCGGCGCGCTGGGCGTCGCTGAGGAGGGCGAGCCACGGCTTGGCCGCGTATCGGGAGACACCGGATCCCGTCTCGCTCATGCGCCGCTCACCTCCTCCCACTTCTGCTGGAGGCGGTTCATGTTGCCCATCCAGCGGTCGGGATCGGCGGCGCGCGCCTGGTAGTACCCGGCGACCTCGGGGTGCGGCAGGACCAGGAAGCGGTCGGCCTCCATCGCGTCGAACAGCGCGTCGGCGACGGCGTCCGGCTCGATCGCGCCGGGTGCGAGCACCAGCTCGCCGGCCGAACCGGCGGCGGTGAGCATGTCCGTACGCACGCCCTGCGGGCAGATGGCGTGCACCTTGATGCCGCGGTGGCGGTAGGTGAGCGAGAGCCACTCGGCGAAGGCGACGGCCCCGTGCTTGGTGACGCTGTAGGGGGCCGCGCCGATCATCGTCAGCAGCCCGGCGGCGGACGCGGTGGTGACGAAGCGACCGCTGCCGCGCTCCAGCCACTGCGGCAGCAGGGCCTTGGCCGCCCGCACATGGGCCATCACGTTGACGTCCCAGGCGGCGGCCCAGACCTCCTCGTCGGCGAACGCGTCGCCGGGCGAGGCGAGTCCGGCGTTGGCGCAGTAGACGTCCACCGTGCCGCCCAGCGCGTCCCTGGCCGCCTCCACGACATCCGACGCGTCCCCGGCGACGGCGGTCCCGCCGATCTCCTTCGCGAGCGGCTCGATGCGCGCGAGGTCCAGGTCGTTGACGACCACCCGCGCGCCCTGCTCGGCGAACCCGCGGGCCAGAGCGGCGCCGATGCCGCCTCCGGCCCCTGTGACCACCACGCCGGCGTCTCGCACCGTATCCGCCGTAACCATCGTCGTCCCGCCTTCCGTATGCCTGCTCCGCGGCCCCCCGCATCGGCAGACTAACCGGTCGGTATGTGATCGGGGAAGGGTCGGGAAGCGCCCCGGGCAGGTCGGCGGGGGCGGCGGTCCGGCTCGGGGAACCGGCGCGGCCCGGGTCGTTCCGTGCAGCCTGCGGTCGCGCTAGCGTGCGGGGCCATGACAGTCGGCGCGCTTATGGAGGTAGCGGAATGAGCCTGTCCCGACGTGGTGTGCTGGCCGTGGGAGCGCTCGCGGCGACGGCGGCCGGCACCGGTGGAGCCGCCGCTGCCGCACGTGGCCCCGGGCCGCGACCCGGGCGCGACCGGGTCCGTACCGGCTTCGACCGGCTGGCGGCCGACGGCTACCGGCTGCTGCGGGGCCAGAAGGTCGGCATCGTCACCAACCCGACCGGCATCACCGCCGACGTACGGCACATCGTCGACGTGATGCACCCCGACCCCCGCGTGAACCTGACCGCCGTCTTCGGCCCCGAGCACGGCTTCCGGGGCACCGCGCAGGCGGGCGGATCGGAGGGGCGGTACGACGACCCGGCGACCGGGCTGCCGGTCTACGACACGTACCTCAAGAGCGGGCAGCCGCTCGCGGACGTCTTCACCGCGTCGGGCGTGGACACGGTCGTCTTCGACATCCAGGACGCGGGCGCGCGCTTCTACACGTACATCTGGACGCTGTACGACTGCATGGAGGCGGCCGCGCTCGCGGGCAAGCGCCTGGTGGTGCTGGACCGGCCGAACCCGGTGACCGGGCGGGCGGCGCTGGGGCCGGTGCTGGATCCGGCGTTCGCCACCTTCGTCGGCCGCCGGGAGATCGCCCAGGCGCACGGGATGACGGTGGCGGAGCTGGCGCTGTTCTTCAACGCGGAGTTCCTGCACGAGAACCCCGCGCGGCTGGAGGTGGTGACGATGTCGGGGTGGCGGCGCTCGGACTTCTTCGACGCCACCGGGCTGCCGTGGGTACCGCCGAGCCCGAACATGCCGACGCCGGAAACGGCCCTCGTCTACTCCGGCACCTGCCTCTTCGAGGGCACGAACCTCTCCGAGGGCCGGGGCACCACACGGCCCTTCGAGCTGCTGGGCGCGGAGGGCATCGACCACCGCTGGGCGGCCGCCGCGAACGCGCTGCGGCTGCCGGGGGTCGCCTTCCGTGAGGCGTACTTCGCGCCGACGTTCTCCAAGTTCCAGGGGAAGACGGTGGGCGGGGTGCAGGTGCACGTCCAGGACCGGGAGGTCTTCGACCCGGTCCGTACGGGCGTCGCCCTGCTGGTGACGGCGAAGCGGACGTGGAGCGGGTTCGCCTGGCGCCCGGACCACTGGATCGACAAGCTCACCGGCAACACCAGGGTCCGCACCATGATCGACGCGGGGGCGGACACGGACGAGGTGGTGAACGCGTGGCGGGCGGACCTGACGGCGTTCCGGGCGAAGCGGCGGAGGTATCTGCGGTACGGGGGGTAGTGCGGGCGGGGCCGGGGCGCTCGCACAAACGCGCCCCGGCCTGCCTGTCTCAGCCCGTGAGGTCCAGGTCGCCGAGGTACTCGCCGTCGTCGGTCAGACCCCGCTTGCGGTAGCCGAGCTTGAGGTAGAACTCCTCCGGGCCGCCCTCACCGGGATGCCAGGTCACGGTCGAGACCGTCCCGCCGCGCCGGCGGATCTCCTCGTTCACCGCGCCCACGGCGAACCGCCCGTACCCGCGGCCCTGCTCCCCGGCGGCGACGGCGAGCCGCCAGAGACCGGAGCGCCGCGGGGCGTCCGGCACGTCGGCGTCGTAGTCGAACGTGACGTCGAAGAAGGCCATCACGAAGCCCACGACGCGGTCACCGTCACGGATCAGCCGGGGCCAGGCGACGTCGGGATGCACGTAGGCCTCGGCCAAGGACTGCGCGACCGGCGAGACGAACTTTCGCTGCGCGGGCGCGACTTCCAGCCGACAGGCGTCGAGCACCGTGTCGGGCGTGACCTCTTCCAGGCGGGGAGAGACTGCTGTCATAACGGCACCCAACCGCACCCGCCCGGGCCTCGGCCACCGATTTCCCTGGTCGGTGGGTGGCTGCGAACGGCTGCCGGGTGCCGGAGCCCCGACGGCCCCCCGCACGGCCGCGCGCCGTCGCACCACCCGTCCGCGCGCCGTTCCGCTTCCGTCCGTGGTCCCCGCCCGACATGGGGAGTCTCAGCCAATGGACGGTTTCCATCTTTCGATGGAGCCGAAACGGGCAGGCGTACGTCCACTCCTTGACGCCGACGGACGAACGACGGAGGTGGCAGACGTGGCCGGTTTCCGGAGTCTGGCGAGACAGGTCCGTGATCCGCTGGGCGATCTGGCGCTGCGGCGGTACTCGCTGCGCAAGTGCCTGGAGAGGTTCGCCCCGTACGGTCACCGGGCGACCTGGGACCATCTGTGCGCCCGGCACGGGATCGATCCCGAGGACCGGGCACCCGATCCGGCGCGCCTGCTGGACGCCCTGGAGGAGCTGGAGGAGGCGCGGGCCATCTGGCTCGCCTACGAGGCGGGGTTCGCCGAGCGGCGGCGGCGCGAGAAGCACGAGGGCCTGCGGCGGCCCGGCGCCTTCGACGACTGGCACCGCCGGACGTGGGGTGGCCACGGGGTGGCGCGCTGCGCGGATCCGGGGGTCCACCCGAGCGAGCCGCTCGCCGAGGTGCTGCGCCGGCTGATCGCGGCGCTCGGCTCCGGGCCCGGCTCCGCATGCCCGGTCTGTGCGGACACCGGGATCGAGTGGCGCCAGGAGAGGGAGCGCGGGCACGAGCCGTGGTCGGGTCCGGTGTGCACGGCGTGCGGGATCGCGGTGCCGCAGCCGGTGCTGACGGACCGCACGCTGGCCAGGGCCCGGCTGGTGCGGCACCGGAGGCTCGCCGCGGCGGCAGCGGTGTAGGACACGTCCCCGGGCTGCCGGGAGGACGTCACCGGGACCTGAGTATCAGCATCAATGTCAGTGGCGGATGTCACCATCGGGGACATGATCCAGGTCTGCCTGAACGGCCGGCGCGGTGCGGATGCCTCGGCGGCCGTGCCCCCGTCCCCCGAAGCGCTGGCCCGGTCGGCGGCCGAGGCCGTCGCCGCCGGTGCCACCGACATCCATGTGCATCCGCGGACCCCCTGTGGGCGGGACACGCTCTCGCCCCGGGCGGTGGCCGCGACGCTGACGGCGATACGGGCGGCGGTGCGCGTCTCGGTCGGGGTGACGACGGGCGCCTGGGCCGAGCCGGATCCGCGACGCCGGGTGGAGCGCGTACGGGCGTGGTCGGTGCTGCCCGACCACGCCTCGGTCAACTGGCACGAGCCGGGCGCCGAGGAGCTGGCCGCCGCACTGCTGGAGCGGGGCGTGGGCGTGGAGGCCGGGCTCTGGTCGGGCACGGAGGGGCACCGCCTCTTCCGCCGGTCCTCCCTGGCACCCCGGGTCCTGCGGGTGCTGGCCGAGGTCACCGACACCGACCCGGCGACGGCGACCGGCTCGGCCCGGCTGCTCCTGGCCGAGGTGGGCACCGCGCACGGCCGCCCGGTGCTGCTGCACGGGGAGGACGGCGGCGCGTGGCCGGTGGCGGCGCTGGCCTTCCGGCTCGGCCTGGGGGCACGGATCGGCGCGGAGGACGTGACGGTGCTGCCGGACGGCCGCCCCGCGCGCTCGAACGCGGAACTGGTCGCCGCGGCGGTGCGGTTACAGCAGGCGGCATCCGGGAACGGCCGCGTGGCCCACTAGGGTCCTTCGTTTGGATCAGGCCGGATCAGCGAGCGGGGTCCGGGCGTGCAGCTGCAAGGCGGAGGATCGAGGCATGGCGGAGCCATGGTGATTGACGACAACGCGGCAGATGTGCGTGCCGGGGCCCGCGAGCCCGGCCTGATCCAAACGAGAGGCCCTAGGCCCCGTGCTCCTGCTCCTCCGTCAGGTCCGGCCTGCGCTCGGGCATCAGGCGCGAGCCGGTGATCCGTTCACCGGAGATGTCGTCGGGGTTGGACAGCACGCAGTTCTCCAGCGACAGACAGCCACAGCCGATGCAGTCGGTCAGATGGTCGCGCAGCCGGTGCAACTGCGTGATCCGCTGGTTTAGTTCCTGGCGCCAGGCCTCGGAGAGGCGGGCCCAGTCCTCCCGGTTCGGTGTGCGCTCCTCGGGCAGGGAGGCGAGGGCGTCCCGGATCGTGGCCAGCGGGATGCCGACGCGCTGGGCCGCCCGGACGAAGGCGACGCGGCGCAGTGCGTCGCGCGAGTAGCGGCGCTGGTTGCCGCTGGTGCGGCGGCTGCTGATCAGGCCCTTGGACTCGTAGAAGTGCAGAGCGGAGACCGCGGCGCCGCTGCGCGCCGAGAGCTGGCCGACCGAGAGCTCGTGGAGTGTCTGTGGGATCTGTGGCACTCCTCAGACCCTACTGCTCCCCCGGCGGACGCCACCCCGGATCGTTGACAGGAAGCCACCGCGCAAGGATGCTGAGCAAGCGCTTAGACATCGCGCCGGACGGCGCGGCGAGCCGGAAGGCAGGGACCCGGAACATGGCAGAGCCGAAGATCTTCACGTCCGCACAGGAGCTGCGCGACGGAGTGGGCGAGCAGCTCGGACACAGCGACTGGCTGGAGGTCGACCAGAAGCGGATCGACCTGTTCGCCGACGCTACCGGCGACCACCAGTGGATCCATGTGGATCCGGAGCGCGCGGCGGCCGGGCCGTTCGGCACGACCATCGCGCACGGCTATCTGACGCTCTCGCTGCTGCCCGCGCTGGTGCCGCAGGTGATGCGGGTGGAGGGCATGAAGATGGGCATCAACTACGGGACCGACAAGGTCCGTTTCCCCTCCACCGTCCCGGTCGGCTCACGGCTGCGGGCCACCGCGGTGCTCACGAGCGTCGAGGAGGCCGGGGGCGGCGTGCAGATCACCGCGCTCGTCACGGTCGAACGCGAGGGCAGCGAGAAGCCGGCCTGTGTGGCCGAGTCGGTGTCGCGCTACTACTTCTGAGCAGCGCCGCGGACGTTCCGGGAGGCGCTCACACGCTCACCGCCTCCCGGACCGCCCGCGCCCGCGCCCCCTCCCCCTCCCCCGACGACGTGACCCGGCCCGCCTCCATCACGTAGTACGCCCCACCGTCCGCCCGGGCCAAGACAACCCTCAGAGTTGAGGCGGGGCTCCGACCATCCGCAGGACGAGGCCGGCGTAGAGCGCGCCGACCTCGTCGGGCGTGCGGCTGCCCTGGGCGTTGAACCAGCGGGCCACATCGATGCAGAGGGACAGCACGGCGAGGGTGGTGCCGGGGATGTCGGGGACGTCGAACTCCCCCGCCTCCACCCCCTCGCTGATGATCCGGCGCACCACCGCGTCGCTCCTGCGGCGCAGTTCGACGATCTCGGTGCGGTGCCCGGGGCCGAGGGCGTCGAGCTCGTACTGGACGACGCGCGCGGTGGTGTGGCGCTCGGCGTGCCAGCGGACGAAGGACCGTACGGCTCCGGCGAGCCGGTCGGCCGCCGTGCCGTCCCGGTCGGCCTCGGCCTGGAGGACGTGGAGCGCCCGGTCGTGGCCGATCTTGCTGATCCGGTGGAGCAGCTCTTCCTTCGTCTTGTAGTGGATGTAGAGCGCGGCCGGGCTCATCCCGGCCCGGCCGGCGATGTCGCGGGTGGTGGTCGCGTGGTACCCGCGCTCGGCGAAGGCGTCGACCGCGGCGACGAGGAGCCGTCTGGCCGCCTCGGGCGTGACCTCGCCCCAGGGAGCGTCGTCGCCGCTCGTCTCCTCCGCCGTACTCATCTCCCAGAGCCCCTCTCCGTCAACAGGACGAACACCATACCCCGAACCTGAGCAAGCGCTTAGGGGCGTCTCATGGGGCGGTGCGGATTCAGAGCTTCTGGAAGGGGTCGTGCTCGGCGAGGATCTTCTCCAGGCGGGCCTGGTCGACCCGGCTGACGATCTGCCCGGCCTCCTGCCGGTCCCTGATCACCTTGGCCAGGGTGAAGCAGGAGGTCACGAGGTAGAGCACCCCGATGGCGAGGAAGCCGCGCACCCAGGCGTCGGCGTCGAGGAAGAAGATACCGAGGGCCACCGCGCCCATCGCCACCAGGAAGGAGGCGACGGCCTGACCGTAGAAGGCGGCGGTGCTCTGCTGCTTGACCGATGTCGTGTCACTCATGGGCTCAGCATCCGCCGACGTGGCGTGCGCCACATCCGTGCGCGTACTCAGCCGGGTACTCAGACAGGCGTGCGAGCCGGGGTGGCGGCGGTTGCGGTCAGAACGCGGAGACTCCCGTCAGCGCGCGGCCGATGATGAGCTTCTGGATCTGGCTGGTGCCCTCGTAGAGCGTCATCACGCGGGCGTCGCGGAGCAGCTTGCCGACCGGGTACTCGTCGATGTAGCCGTAGCCGCCGAAGACCTGGATGGCGTTGTTGGCGCAGCGGACGGCGGCCTCGGAGGCGTACAGCTTGGCCTGGGAGGCGGCGGTGGCGAACTCCTGGCCCCGGTCGACGAGGTCGGCGACCCGCCAGGTGAGCATCCGGGCCGCCTCGACGTCCACGGAGATGTCGCTGAGCAGCTCCTGGACGAGCTGGTGGCCGGCGATGCCCTTTCCGAACTGCTCGCGCTCACCGGCGTACCGAACGGAGGCGTCCAGGGCGGCCTGGGCGATGCCCACGCAGCCCGCCGCGACCGACATCCTGCCCTTGGCGAGGGCCGACATGGCGACGGTGAAGCCCTTGCCCTCGGAGCCGAGGAGGGCGGTGGCCGGTACGCGGACGTCCTGAAGGACCAGTTCGGCGGTGGCCTGGCCACGCAGGCCGAGCTTGCCGTGGATGGTGCGGCGGGCGAGGCCGGGGGTGTCGGTGGGGACGAGGAAAGCGGAGACGCCGCGGTGGCCGGGTGCGTCGTTCGTACGGGCGAAGAGCAGAACGACGTCGGCCCAGGTGCCGTTGGTGATGAACATCTTGGTGCCGTTGATGACGTAGTCACCGCCGTCGCGTACGGCCCTGGTGGCGAGGTTCCCGGCGTCCGAGCCGGTGCCGGGCTCGGTGAGGCCGAAGCAGCCGATCGCCTCGCCGGAGGTGAGCCGGGGCAGCCACTGCCGCTTCTGCTCCTCGCCACCCCAGGACGCGATGGCCTTGGCGACCAGGCCGAGCGAGACGGAGACGATGCCGCGCACGGAGGAGTCGCCGCGGCCGAGCTCCTCGGTGACCAGGCAGTACGTGAGGTGGTCGCCGCCGGAGCCGCCGTACTCCTCGGGGACGGTGAGGCCGAGGAAGCCGAGCGCGCCGAGCTTCTTCACGATCGACCTGTCGACGTTCTCGGCCCGGTCCCAGGCGACGGCGTGCGGCGTGACCTCACGGGCCACGAACTCCTCGGCCAGCCGCCGGACGGCTTCCTGCTCCTGGCTGAGCTCCAGGTTCATCGCGCGCCACCCCACCTTCTCGTCCACCACTTCTCGTGGACCACTTAATTAGCACTGCTAGTTTCTTGTTCGCAGCGCCTACTATGAGCCGCATGGCCCGACCGCGCAAGCCCCTCCTCAGCAGAGACCGCATCATCGAGGCGGCGAGCGCGCTCGTGGACGCCGAAGGGCTCGACGCCGTCTCCACGCGCCGGCTGGCGGCCGTGCTGGGGGTCAGCGGGCCATCGCTCTACAACCACTTCCGCAACAAGGACGAGATCCTCGACGCGGTCGCCGACGCCGTCTCCGTACAGGTCGACCTGTCGATGTTCGAGGCGTCGGACCCCCGCGACTGGAGGGAGGCCCTGCACGACTGGGCGCTCTCCTACCGGGCCGCCCTCGCCGCGCACCCGCACATCGTCCCGGTCCTCGCCCGGGGCCCGGGGCGCCGCCCGGCGGGGCTGCGGGTCGCCGACGCGGTGTTCGGGGCGATGGTGGGGGCGGGGTGGCCGCCGGCGCAGGCGACCCGGATCGGGGCGCTGATGCGGTACTTCATCACCGGGTCAGCGCTGGGCTCCTTCGCCGGGGGCTTCGTCGACGACGAGAGTGCGTACGACCCGGCCGACTACCCGCACCTGGGCCAGGCGCACCTGCTGGCCGACCACCGCCGCCAGGTCGACGAGGGGGCGTTCGAGACGGGGCTGCGGGCGCTGCTGGACGGGCTGGCGCTCCAGTACGAGGAGTACGCGCGGCCCACGGAAACGGTTCGGCGGGCGCCCAACCGTCCTTGACGCGCCCTGGGCCCATGGACCGTTCACCACGACCCGCCGGCCGCCGGCCGCCCGACGTGGGCCCGCCCGCATGACGCCACCGCGACGCGCCTCGCCGCGCCGGCCGCCCTGCTCGCGGACGGGACCCGGGCCTCCTTCTGCCTCGCCCTGCTCGACGGCCGGGCCTGGACCGCCGGGGAGCCGGCCCGGTGAGAGGGTCGCGCACCTGCTGGAGGAGCTGGCCTCGCACGTGCTGCCCGGCGCGGGCGAGCCGGGAGGGGCGGCCCGTCGATTGACGGTCCCCGGCAATTCGGTGGGGGACGAAGCGTTTCGGCTTTACGGTCGTGGCCATGACGACGACCTCGGCCGCCCCGGCCGAATCCGCCCCCGCCCGATCCTGGCGCGCCACCGCCGCCGCCTGCACCACCGTGGTCCTGTGGGCCTCCGCCTTCGTCTCCATCCGCAGTGCGGGCGAGGCCTACTCCCCCGGCGCCCTGGCCCTCGGGCGGCTGCTGTCGGGCGTGCTGGTGCTCGGGGCGATCCTCCTCGTGCGCCGCGAGGGGCTCCCCGGACGCGGGGCCTGGCGCGGGATCATCACGTCCGGGGTGCTGTGGTTCGGGCTCTACATGGTGGCGCTCAACTGGGGCGAGCAGGAGGTCGACGCCGGGACGGCCGCGATGCTGGTGAACATCGGGCCGATCCTGATGGCGCTGATGGGCGCCCGGATGCTCGGCGAGGGGCTGCCCCGCCGCCTGCTGCTGGGCATGGGCATCTCGTTCTCCGGCGCTGTCGTCGTCGGCCTCGCGATGTCCGGGCACGGCAGCTCGTCCGTGCTGGGCGTGGCGCTCTGCCTGCTGGCCGCCGTGGTGTACGCGCTGGGCGTGGTGAGCCAGAAGCCGGCGCTCGCGTACGGTTCCTCGCTCCAGATCAACACCTTCGGCTGCCTGATCGGCGCTGTCGCCTGCCTGCCGTTCACCGGGGTGCTGATCTCCGAGGCGGCCGACGCGCCGATGTCCGCCACGCTGAACATGATCTACCTGGGCGTCTTCCCGACCGCGCTGGCCTTCACCACCTGGGGCTACGCGCTGGCCCGGACCACCGCGGGCCGGATGGGCGCCACCACGTACGCGGTGCCGGCGATCGTGGTGCTCATGGCGTGGGTGCTGCTGGACGAGGTGCCGACCCTGCTCGGTGTTCTCGGCGGGCTGCTCTGCCTGGCCGGGGTGGCGGTCTCCCGGAGCCGTCAGCAGACTGGGCCCACACGCGGAAATCCGGCCCGGCCGGTGGAGGGAAACCGTCATGACGCGGAGTACCGGGGAGCACGGCGACCGTAGCGGCCGTAGCAGCAGTGACGACCGTTACGGGACGAAGAAGAAGGCCGCCCGCGAGGAGGCCGCGCGGGCGGCCCGCTACGGCGGGCCGTACCTCGACGGCTTCCGCGTGGCCGACAGCGGTGACGACGACCCGGTCCTGGTCGAGCCGGACGGCCACGCCCGGGACGCGTGGCGGGAGGACTACCCGTACGCGTACAAGCTCCGGCGCCGCGACTACGAGAACGCCAAGCGCGCCCTCCAGATCGAGCTGCTGAAGCTCCAGCACTGGGTGAAGGAGCGCGACGAGCGGCTGGTGATCCTCTTCGAGGGGCGGGACGCGGCGGGCAAGGGCGGCACGATCAAGCGGTTCACCGAGCATCTCAATCCGCGTGGTGCCCGAATAGTGGCGCTGGAGAAGCCGACCGAGCGTGAGCGCACCCAGTGGTACTTCCAGCGGTACGTGGCGCATCTGCCGAGCGCGGGGGAGATCGTCCTGTTCGACCGCTCCTGGTACAACCGGGCCGGGGTGGAGCGGGTGATGGGGTTCTGCACGACCCGTGAGTACCTGGAGTTCATGCACCAGGCGCCCGGGTTCGAGCGGATGCTCGCCCGGGACGGCATCCACCTGGTGAAGTTCTGGTTCTCCGTCTCCCGCAACGAGCAGCGCAACCGGTTCATGATCCGGCAGATCGACCCCGTACGGCGGTGGAAGCTGAGCCCCGTCGACCTGGCCTCGCTGGACAAGTGGGACGAGTACACCGAGGCCAAGGAGCTGATGCTCTTCCACACCGACACGGCCGACGCGCCGTGGACGGTGGTGAAGAGCAACGACAAGAAGCGGGCCCGGCTGGAGGCGATGCGGCATGTCCTGGACCGCTTCGACTACCCGGGCAAGGACCCGGAGGTGGTCGGGGTGCCGGACCCGCTGATCGTGGGCCCGGCCTCCCGGCTGTTCGAGGAGGGCGAGATGGACGCCCGGCTGCTGGGGCCGGTGACGTCGACGTCCCGGACGACGGACTTCTGAGCGCTTAGAAGACCACCAGTGCCCGGCCGCCCTTGCCCGCGATCATGTTGTCGAAGGCGGCGGGGATGCCGTCCAGGGCGATGCGTTCGGTGACCATCATCGACAGGTCGAAGCGGCCCGCGCGGATGTGGTCGGCCAGCGCCGGCAGATCGCGGGCCGGGTCGCTGTTGCCGTAGACGCAGCCCGTCAGGGACCGGCCCCAGTGGAAGATCTCCAGGGCGTTGAAGGTGACCTCCTGGTCCTTGCCGCCGATCCCGACGACCGTCGTACGTCCGCCGCGCCGGGTGGACTCCCAGGCGGCCCTGATGGTCGCGGGCCGGCCGACGCACTCCACGGCGACGTCCGTGCCCTGGCCGCCGGTGAGTTTCCGGATCTCGCGCGGGGTGGTGGCGGAGGCGATGACGTAGTCGGTGGCTCCCGCCTGCCGGGCCAGCTCCTCCTTGGCCGGGGAGACGTCGACCGCGATGATCCGGGAGGCGCCCGCGATCCGGGCCGCCTGGAGCACGGCGAGGCCGACGCCGCCGATCCCGAAGACGACCACGCTCTCGCCCTCGCGGACCTTGGCGCTGTGGTGGATCGCCCCGTAGCCGGTGAGGACCGCGCAGCCGAGGAGGGCGGCGTCGGTGAGCGGGATGCCGTCGGGGGCGGGGAGGACGCAGTTCGCGGCGACGACGGTCTCCTCCGCGAAGGCCGCCACGTTGAGGCCGGGGTGGAGGTCGGTGCCGTCGGCCGTACGGGCGTGGAGGTTGGCGGTCCCCTTCAGGGCGTCGGCGCAGAGCCAGACCTCGCCGATCCCGCAGTGGAAGCAGGCGCCGCAGGAGGGCGCCCAGTTGAGGACCACGCCGTCGCCGGGGACGACATGCGTGACGCCCTCGCCGACCGCCAGGACCGTACCGGCGCCCTCGTGGCCGAGGACTGCGGGCACCGGCACCCGCATGGTGCCGTTGGTCAGGGACAGGTCGGAGTGGCAGACCCCCGCCGCGGCGAGCGCGATGCGCACCCGGCCGGGGCCGGGCTCGGGCAGGACGATGTCGGTGATCTCCAGCGGAGCTCCGACGGCGGGCAGTACGGCGGCGCGGACCACGAGCAGACTCCTTGTACGGGGAGGGATGCGGGCGTTCAGAACTGGAGCGACTTGGTCTGGAGGTACTCCGCCAGACCGTGCGGACCCAGCTCGCGGCCGACGCCGGACTGCTTGTAACCGCCGAAGGGGGCCAGGGGGTTGAACCGGCCGCCGTTGATGTCGACCTGTCCGGTGTCCATCCGGCGGGCGAAGGCCACCGCTTCCTCGTCGTCGGCCGCCCACACGGCTCCCGCGAGCCCGTACACGGTGTCGTTGGCGATACGGAGGGCGTCGTCCACGTCCTCGTAGCGGAGGATCGAGACCACCGGGCCGAAGATCTCCTCCTGGGCGATGGTCATGTCCGGGGTGACGTCGGCGAAGACGGTGGGGCTGACGTAGTAGCCGGTCTCCAGGGGCGCGTCGGGGCCGCCCGCGACCAGCCGCGCGCCCTCTTCCATGCCCTTGCGGATGTAACCGCTCACCCGGGCCTGCTGCTTGGCGTTGACGAGCGGGCCGACCCGCTCGCCGGGGGCGTACTTGAGGACGGCGTGGGCCGCGAGCTCCACGGCCTCCTCGTACCGCTCGGAGTCGACCAGCATCCGGGTCCAGGCGCTGCACGTCTGGCCGGAGTTGGTCATCACGTTGGCGATGCCGACGTTCACCGCCTTGGCGAGGTCGGCGCCGGGCAGGATCACGTTGGCGGACTTGCCGCCGAGTTCGAGGGCGACGCGCTTGATCGCGGCTCCGGCGGTGGCGCCGATCTGCCTGCCGACGGCGGTCGATCCGGTGAACGAGACCAGGTCGACGCCCTCGTGTTCGGCGAGCGCCTGGCCGGCGACCGGGCCGAGGCCGGTGACGAGGTTGAAGACCCCGGCGGGCAGCCCGGCGGCCTCGGTGGCCTCGGCGAAGAGCTGGGCGGTGAGCGGGGTGTCCTCAGCCGGCTTGAGGACGACCGTGCAGCCGGCGGCGAGCGCGGGGGCGACCTTGGCGACGATCTGGTGGAGCGGGTAGTTCCAGGGGGTGATCGCGCCGACGACCCCGACCGGCTCCAGCAGGACGGTGGAGTTGCCGATCCTCTCCTCGAAGGCGTACGAGGCGGCCAGTTCGGCATACGAGGCGGCGACCAGGACCGGGACGCCCGCGTGGACCATCTGCGAGAGCGGCAGCGGCGAGCCCAGCTCGGCGGTGATCGTCTCGGCCAGCTCGTCCTTGCGGGCGGCCAGCGCGTCACTCAGGGCGGAGAGCCGGGCGGCGCGTTCGGCGGGCGGGGTGGCGGCCCAGCCGGGGAACGCGGCGCGGGCGGCCTTCACCGCCGCGTCGACGTCCTCGGCCGTGCCCGCCGGCACGTGGCCGATGAGCTGCTCGTCGGCCGGGTTCACGACCGCGATCGTGTCCTGGCCGATGGCGGGCCGCCACGCGCCGCCGATGTACATCTGGTCGTGGGCCTTCATGGCTGTTTCCTCCCGGACGGGCTGTGCCGGCGCTCTGGCGGGTACGAGGTGCCCTCGCACCCGCCCCCAAACTAGCGCCGTTAGTTTTCCGGCGCCAGGGAGCTTCCGGAGACGCCGGTCACGCCGGGAGACGCGCCCGGTCCGAGGGGGAAGCCTCAGCCGTCCAGCCCTGGCACGTCCTGCGGCAGCGGGCAGATGCGGCGGCCGTAGTGGTCGAAGACGTACAGGTGGGCCAGGTCCACCAGCAGCGGCACCTGGCCGCCGGTCCGCAGCCGCATGTCGGGGCCGGTGCGCACCACCAGGTCACCGGCGATCACCGAGGGCCGGTCCGGGCTGCGGACCGCGGTGGGCTCCGGGGCGGGTTCGTCGAGGGCGACGACCGGGCCGCTGATCCGCGCCCCGGCCCGCCCCTTCAGCCGGTCCAGGACACCGAGGCCTCCGAAGCCGCCGAGGCCGCCCTGGCTGCCGCCGGAACGGCCCGCCGCGGCTCTGCGGCGGCGGGGCGTGGCGCGGGGCTGGGCCGATTCGAGGTCCGGAACGATGGCGGCCTGCGAACCCGTGTTGAGGTGGACCAGCGCCTCGTGCCCCTGGTACTCGACGTGCTCCACGATCCCGCTGAGCGCCACCTCGCCAGGGCGGGCATGGCTGGGCGGGGCGATCCGGACCGCCTCCGAACGCAGCCCGACGATGATCCGGCGGCCCTGCTGGATGCGGAGCAACTGGTGGTCGGGGCTGAGGGGTTCGGGCAGGGCGAGGCGCTGCCGGCCGAGGTCGATCGACATCCGCCCCTCCAGCGGGGCGTGGACGACGGCCTGGAGAAGGTTGATCCGCGGGGTGCCGATGAACGCGGCCACGAAGACGTTCTCCGGCAGCGCGTAGACCTCCCTGGGCGGGCTGACCTGTTGCAGGACGCCGCCGCGCATCACGGCCACCCGGTCCCCGAGGGACATCGCCTCGGCCTGATCATGCGTCACGTAGATGGTGGTGACGCCCAGTTCCCTGGTGAGCAGGGCGATCTCGGCGCGCAGATGACTGCGGAGCTTGGCGTCCAGGTTGGAGAGCGGCTCGTCCATCAGGAAGACGGAGGGCCTGCGGGAGACGGCCCGGCCCATCGCCACCCGCTGGCGCTCGCCGCCGGAGAGCTGAGCCGGGTAGCGGTCGAGTACGTGCTCGACGCCGAGCATCCGGGCCGTGGCCTCGATCCGTGCGCTGTTGTCCTCGCGCGGGCTCTCCAGCTTCAGCGGGAAGCCGATGTTGGCGCGGTTCGTCATGCTCGGGTACAGCGCGAAGTTCTGGAACACCATCGCCATACCGCGTGTCCGCGGCGGCATGTGGTTGGCGAACTCGCCGTCGAGCAGCAGCTCGCCCTCGCTGATCTCCTCCAGCCCCGCGATCATGCGCAGCACGGTCGACTTGCCGCAGCCGGAGGGGCCGAGCAGGACGACGAACTCGCCGGGGTCGATGGAGAGCGTCAACCGGTCGACGGCACGCCGGTCCCGGCCGTAGCTCTTGCTGACGTGGTGCAGGGAGATGGCGCGCGTCATGAGGTGTCCCCGGGATGAAGGTGTACGAGGTGTACGTCGCGGTGGGGAGCGGCTGTGGAGGGAAGTTAGCCCACCGGGCGGGGTGTGGGAATGACTCGCGCGAAGGTTGGGACGTGTGGGGCGTACGGGGTTGGGTGGGGCTGTGTCGCGGACGCGGTTCCGGTTGGCCAGGGACGCGTGGTCAACCTGTTCCCTTTTTCCCGGTCGCGTACGGGCATGGGCTCCGCCGGTGCGGAGGAGGCCCGGGCCGCTCGTCCGCCGCGCAGGCCCAGCCCCGCCGCCGCCAGCAGCAGGCCGCCGAGCAGGGCGAACGGGGCCGCAGCATCGGGGTCATCACCAGGCGGCAGGCGATGGTGGCGGCGGCCCGCGGGCTGAGCAGCAGTGCCGGGGGCGATCCCCCGGTGCTCGCCGACCGGCGGGTAGGCGGTGAGGATGTCGGTGGCATCGGGGCCATCGGCGCCGGTGACATCAGATCGTGCCGAAGAGGATGCCTGCCCCGAGCACCACCAGCGAGGTGAGCACCGCCCACTTGACGGTGAAGCGGGTGTGGTCGCCGAACTCCACCTTCGCCATGCCGACGAGCACGTACACGGCGGGGACCAGCGGCGAGGACATGTGCAGCGCCTGGCCGGCCAGGGAGGCGCGGGCGATCTCCAGCGGGGAGACGCCGTGGGCCGCTCCGGCCTCGGCGAGCACGGGGACGACGCCGAAGTAGAAGCCGTCGTTCGACATGAAGTAGGTGAGCGGCAGGCTGAGCAGCCCGGTGACGATGGCCATGTGCGGACCCATCGCGTCGGGGACGGCCCCGACCACCCAGTCGGCCATGCTCTCGACCATACCGGTGCCGGTGAGGACGCCGGTGAAGACGGCGGCGGCGAAGACCATGCCGGAGACGTTGAGGACGTTGTCGGCGTGGGCTGCGATCCGGGCCCGCTGGTCGGGCATGTGGGGGAAGTTGACGGTCAGCGCGAGGGCGGCGCCGAGGAGGAAGAGCACCGGGATCGGCATCAGTTCCATGATCATGGCGGTCAGCAGGGCGATGGTCAGACCGGCGTTGAACCAGTAGAGCTTGGGCCGCAGGGTGGAGCGGTTCGGGTCGAGGCCCTTGAACTCCTCCTCGTCCTCCTCGTCATCGTCCTGCGTGAGGCCCGCCGAAGCCGAGCCGCCGGACGCCTTGCGCGGACGGTCCTCCCCGGCGCCGCCCGCCCCCGCCGGCACGGCCTCCTGCTCCGGCTCCCCTACCAGCGCCTCGTCCAGCGTGAGCATGCCCAGACGCTTGCGCTCGCGCAGGCCCAGCACGTACGAGAGCAGGAAGACGGCCAGCAGGCCGACGGCCAGCGCCGGGATCATCGGGATGAAGATCTCGGCGGCGTCCAGCTTGAGCGCGGTCGCGGCGCGGGCGGTGGGGCCACCCCAGGGAAGGGTGTTCATGACGCCGTTCGCCGTGGCCGCCACACCGGTCATCACGACGAGGCTCATCTTGAGGCGTTTGTAGAGCGGATACATCGCCGAGACCGTGATCATGAAGGTGGTGGAGCCGTCGCCGTCCAGCGAGACGATCGCGGCGAGCACCGCCGTACCGACCACGATCCGCATCGGGTCCGCCTGGCAGAACCGCAGGATGCCCCGGACGATCGGGTCGAAGAGGCCGACGTCGATCATCACGCCGAAGTAGACGATGGCGAACATCAGCATGGCGGCGGTCGGCGCCAGGTTGCCGACGCCGTCGATGACGTAGTCGCCGAGCTTCGCTCCCTGTCCGACGGCGACACAGAACAGCGCGGGGATCAGTACCAGCGCCGCGATCGGCGACATCTTCTTCGTCATGATCAGGACCAGGAAGGTCGCGATCATGGCGAAGCCGAGGATTGTCAGCATGGGGGATACCTAACGTTCGTCCTTGAACTCCCACCGGTCTCGGCGGTCGGTCCGGACGACGTTAGGGGCCTCCCCGAAGAGTCAACAAGACGTCTACGCGTGAGCAATACGAGCAAAACTCCAGGTCAACGCGGTGGCGTTACGGGGACGGGGTCACCGTCACCGGAATGGCGTTCAGTACGGCGGTGCCGGACAGCGGGTCCAGGAGGGTGCCGTCGAGCAGCTGGTTCACGTTTGCCCCGGGGTGGGCGGCGGCGACCGCCATACGGGTCCCGGGGCGGCTGTGGCCCCAGCCGTGCGGAAGGCTCACCACTCCGCTGCGTACGGTGTCCGTGATCTCGGCGGGGGCCTCGATCCCGCCACCCGCCGACTCGATCCGTACGGTGGCGCCGTCCACGAGCCCCAGCCGTGCCGCGTCGTCGGGGTGGACCTGGAGGGTGCAGACATTGGAACCGCCGCTGAGCGAACCGACGTTGTGCATCCAGCTGTTGTTGGAGCGCAGATGGCGGCGGCCGACGAGGACGAGCGGGGCGGGCCTTACGCCCAGCGCCCGGTGCAGGCGGGGCAGGTCGGCGGCGATCGGGGCGGGGAGCAGTTCGATGCGGCCGGAGCGGGTGCGCAGGATCTCCGGGACGCGGGGCTTCAGCGGGCCGAGGTCGATGCCGTGCGGGTGGGCGAGGAGCTGCTCCAGCGTCAGACCGTACGGGCCGAGCCGCAGCATGAGGTCGAGGCGGCGTTCGGGGCCGCTTCCGCCGGTGAGCTCGTCGGCCAGCTCCTTCGGGGCGCCCGCCTTGGTGATCGCGGTGGCGATGGCGAGGTCGTCGACGGCGGAGGGCGGGGCGCCGTGCATCCCGCTCACCGCGAGGATCAGTCGGGCGTGGATCTCGCTCTCGTCCATCCGGCCTTCCTCCAGCGGTACGGGGGCCGGGGTGTAGCGGACCTGGTTGTGCACGGCGAAGGAGTTGAACGCGAAGTCGAAGTGGGCGCTCTGCGAGGGCGGCGGCGGGGGCAGCACGACGTCGGCGTGGCGGGAGGTCTCGTTCAGGTACGGGTCGACGCTGACCATGAAGTCGAGGTGACCGGCGAGCGCCGCGTCCAGCCGGTCGCCGTCGGGCGCGGAGAGGACGGGGTTGGCGGCGAGGACGACCAGGGCGCGGATGCGGCCCTCGCCCGGGGTCTCGATCTCCTCGGCCAGGGCGGCGGTGGGGAGTTCGCCCTTGGCCTCGGGGTGGCCGGAGACCCGGCTCGCCCAGCGGCCGAGCGCGAAGCCCTTGCCGGGAACGGGGCCCTTGCCGGGGGCGGCGGGGCGGGGTGCGCGGGCCGTCGCGGAGAGGGGGAACAGCGCACCGCCGGGGCGGTCGAGGTTGCCGGTGAGGATGTTGAGGACGTCCACCAGCCAGCTGGCGAGCGTGCCGTGCTCGACGGTGCAGCTGCCGATCCGCCCGTAGACGGCGGCGGTGGGTGCGGCGGCCAGTTCGCGGGCGAGGGCGGTGATGGTGGCCGCCTCCACATCGCAGGCGGCGGCGACCGCGGCCGGGGTGAAGTCGGAGAGGGCGGTGGCGAGTTCGTCCGCCCCCTCCAGATGTTCGGCGAGCGGGCCGGGGTCGGCGAGCTTCTCCTGGAGGAGGACGTGGGCCATGGCGGCGAGCAGCAACGCGTCGGCTCCCGGCCGGATCGCGACGTGCCGGTCGGCGAGGCGGGCGGTCCGGGTGCGGCGCGGGTCGATGACGGTGAGGGTGCCGCCGCGCCTCCGCAGCGCCCTGAGGCGGCCGGGGAAGTCGGGGGCGGTGCAGAGGCTGCCGTTGGACTCCAGCGGGTTGGCGCCGATCAGGAGGAGGTGGTCGGTGCGGTCGAGGTCCGGTACGGCAATGGCGTGCGCGTCTCCGAAGAGCAGCCCGCTGGAGACGTGCTTGGGCATCTGGTCCAGGGTGCTCGCGGTGAAGACGTTGCGGGTGCGCAGGGCCGCGAGGAGCAGGGGCGGGTACAGGGAGCCCGCCATGGTGTGGACGTTGGGGTTGCCGAGGACGACGCCGACGGCCTGCGGGCCGTGGGCCTCGACGAGGGCGGGTACGCGGGCGGCGATCCGGTCGAACGCCTCGTCCCAGGTCGCCTCCCGCAGCTCCCCGTCCTCCCCGCGCACGAGCGGGACGCGCAGCCGGTCGGGGTCGGCGTCCAGGCCTCCGAAGGACGCCCCCTTGGGGCAGATGAAGCCCCGGCTGAAGATGTCGTCGCGGTCGCCGCGCGCACCGGTGACGGTGGTCCCCTCGATGGTGAGGGTGAGGCCGCAGGTGGCTTCGCAGAGGGGGCAGATACGCGGTGCGGTACGGGATGCGTGGGACATGGGCCCTCCCCGGGGCGACGGCGGTGGCGGCGCTGACGGCGCGCGCTTGCGGCCGGGCGAGGGACGAGCGACCCGGCAGGGTGAGCATACCGACCGGTACGCATGGCGGGGAGGTGCTGGAGGCGGGCACTTGGCACCCCGCCCCCGAGGCCCCCGGCGCCCTCAGTCCAGGATCTGCGCGAGGTACGCCCGTACCAGCGTCCGGGTCTCGGCGACGATCGCCGGGTCGCCCGACGGGTCCGTACGGAAGGCGAGTTGGAGCAGCGCGTCCGCCGCCTCGACGCTCACCAGGATGGCCCGCAGCAGCTCCGGGCCGGGGTGGCGGCCGAGGTGTCCGGCGAGGAGGTCGGCGAGCCGGCCCGCGAGGCGGCGGTTGGCGTCGTCCGACGCCTCCTCGGCGGGCGACGGGGGCCCGAAGTCGACCAGGGCGAAGCCGGGCACGGTCCGCTTCATCGCCAGGTACTCGTCCAGCACCGCGTCGATCGCCCCGCGCCAGTCCTCGGCGGGGAGGGAGCCGAGCCGGGCGGTGATGCGCTCGGCGTAGAGGTCCAGGTTGCGCAGCGCCAGGGCGTCGACCAGGGCCCGTTTGTTGGAGAAGAAACGGTAGACGGAGCCGATGGGCACCTCGGCGCGCAACGCGACGTCGCGGGTGGAGAGCTGCTCGTAGCCGGTCTCGTCGAGCAGTCCGGCGCAGGCGTCGAGTATCCGGGCGAGCCGGTCGGCGCTGCGCTGCTGCACGGGGGCGCGGCGGAGGTTCGGGTTCGGGTGGGGCACGGACCCATGATGCCGTGCACCTCCCGGGCGCTCTCCGCAAGCCCCTCGGAAGCCACCCCACGCCCCGGACCGGTGACCGGACCCCCCGAATGGCGTGATCGAAGCCGTTGACGCGCCCGCCTTCTATTCCTACGGTGTCCCATAGGATTCGTTGTCCGGCGGATCCGAGGGCTTCGTGGGCACCGGGAGTGCGGGATGAGCGGCATCGAGCAGGCGAGGAAGACGGCGGAGGGACTGACGTACTCCTCCGGTTTCGGCAACGAACACAGCTCGGAGGCGGTGCCGGGGGCACTGCCGCACGGCCGTAACTCCCCCCAGCGCGCCCCCCTCGGGCTCTACGCGGAGCAGCTGAGCGGCTCCGCCTTCACCGAGCCCCGCGCCGACAACCGCCGCTCCTGGCTCTACCGGATCCGCCCCTCCGCCGTACACCCGGCCTTCACCCGGACCGACAACGGTGATCTGCGCACCGCGCCCTTCACCGAGAGCGTGCCGGACCCGAACCGGCTCCGCTGGAACCCGCTCCCCGACCCCGCGCCCGGCACGGACTTCGTCAGCGGCCTGTGGACCTTGGGCGGCAACGGTGACGCCACCCAGCGCACGGGCATGGCGGTGCACCTCTACCACGCCAACTCCTCCATGACCGACCGGGTGTTCAGCGACTCGGACGGTGAACTGCTGATCGTCCCGGAGCGCGGCGGGCTGCTGCTCCGCACCGAACTGGGCCTGCTGCGGGCCGAACCGGGCCATGTCGCACTGATCCCGCGCGGCGTCCGCTTCCGGGTGGAGCTGCTGGAGGAGACCGCACGCGGGTACGTCTGCGAGAACTACGGCCGCCCGTTCGTGCTCCCGGACCTCGGGCCGATCGGCGCCAACGGGCTGGCCCACGCCCGGGACTTCCTGGCCCCCGTCGCCGCGTACGAGGACGACGACCGGCCGGTGGAGGTGGTCAACAAGTTCTGCGGGAACCTCTGGTCGGCGGCGTACGACCACTCCCCGCTCGATGTCGTCGCCTGGTACGGCACCCACGCCCCGTACGTCTACGATCTGCGCCGGTTCAACGTCATCGGCTCGATCAGCTACGACCACCCCGACCCCTCGATCTTCACGGTGCTGACCTCACCGTCGGAGACCCCCGGCCTGGCCGGTGTCGACTTCGTCGTCTTCGCCCCGCGCTGGCTGGTCGGTGAGGACACCTTCCGGCCGCCGTACTTCCACCGGAACGTGATGAGCGAGTACATGGGGCTGATCGAGGGCACGTACGACGCGAAGGCGGACGGCTTCGTCCCCGGGGGCGGCTCGCTGCACAACATGATGTCCGCCCACGGGCCGGACCGCGAGACCTTCGACCGGGCGAGCGCGACGGAGCTGAGGCCGCAGAAGATCGAGGACGGCCTGGCCTTCATGTTCGAGACCCGGTGGCCGGTCATCGCGACCCCGCAGGCGGCCGGGGCCGGCCATCTGCAGCGCGGTTACGACGACGTGTGGCAGGGTCTGAGCCGCAACTTCCGGCCGTAGACGGGCCAGGCGGCCGGAGGGGCCCGGAGGGGCCCGGAGGGACGGGACGGGGACGACGACGTGACAGAGAGCCATGAGACGACCACCGAGGCTGGGACGGCCGAAGCGGGGGCGTGCGCAGACGCGGCGGCACGGAGGCGATCCGGCGTGAACGCGGTGGGCCGGGCGCACCCGCCCGCCTTCGCCCCCGACTCACTCGTCCTCAACCGGAAGCTGCCGCTCTGGTACCAGGTCTCCCAGTCCCTGCGGGCCTCCATACTCGGCCGCCCGCAGGACGCCTCCCCCCGGCTGCCGACCGAGGAGCAGCTCGCCGCGCACTACGGGGTCAGCGTGCTCACGATGCGCCAGGCGCTGAAGGAGCTGGAGACGGAGGGGCTGATCAGCCGGCACCGGCGGCGCGGCACGTTCATCGAACCGCGCGCCCGGCGGGTCTCCCCGGTCCGGCTGCTGGGCTCGGTCGACGCGATCGTCGCCCAGCAGTCCGGTGAGGCGACGACGATTCTCGGTCACGGGGCGGTGCCGGTGCCGGGTGACCTCGCGGAGTTCTTCCCGGAGTGCGGCGAGGTCGTCAGCTACCGGCGGCTGCGCCGTGACGGCGAGAGCGACGAGCCCACCAACTGGGCGGAGAACGCGGTACGCCCCGATGTCGCCGCCCGCATCGACGTGGCCGACCTCGAACGCTGGCCGATGACCAAGGTGCTGCGCGACGTCGTCGGCGTTCGCATCTCCCGGATCACCGACACGGTGGAGGCCCGGCTCGCCGACCCGGTCACCGCCGAGCTCCTCCAGGTCCCGCTGCTCAGCCCGATCCTGCACTACACGGGCGTGACGTACGACGTGGAGGGACGCGTCGTGGATGTGGCCCGGATCCGCTACCGGGGCGACCGGTTCTCGTTCTCCGTGACGGTGGAGGCCCACTAGGGGGCGCCCGGCCCCGCCGTTACGATGCGAACGGGTCGCGGCGGACAGGGCCGGCCGGCAGGGGCAGGGTCAGCGGACTGGGAGGGCGGCTCGGTGGCAGCGCGCAGGACGGCGGCGACGGCGGCGGCCGGATCGGGCGAGGACACGCGGTCCGTGGAGCTGGACGAGCTGATGCCGTGGTCGGTACGGCCGCTGAGAACCGGCCGCTCCTGGGTGAGCGGCCCCGACCCCGCCGCCCTGCGGGCCCGTTGGGAGCGCCTGGCCGCCGCCGAGGGCGCGGAGCAGGAGCGGCTGTTCTGCCCGAGCCGCTCCCGTACGCCGCACACCCCGGTCGCCGCCCTGCCCGGCCGGTCCACCGGCACCGGTCGCTTCGCCCGTGAACCGGGCGCCTGCCCCGACCCCGTACGGATCGCGCACGGCCCGTTCGACGAGCAGTGGCTGCTCCCCGACCACCGGCTGATCGACGCGGCCCGGCCGGAGCTGTGGCGGGTCGGCGACGAGCGGCAGCTCTTCGCGGTCGAGCACGGCTACGTGCCCCGGACCGCCGGGCCCGCCCTGTCGGTGACCCACCTGCTCCCCGCCGGGCACGCCCCCGCCGGGCGGCCGGGCCGGATCCGGCCGCTGTACCGGCGGCCCGACGCCACCGACCCCAACCTGGCACCGGGTCTGCTGGACGTGGTGCGTACGCGGCTGGGGCCGAAGGAGGCCGGCCCCGAGTCCGTACTGGCCTGGATCCTGGCCGCCGCCCTGCCCTCCCCCTCCGGCTGCCGGGTCCCGCTGCCCGCTGACGCCGAGGTGTGGGCGGCCGGGGTGTCGCTCGGCCGGGAGCTGGTGCGGCTGCAACTGCGGGGGGCCCGGGGCGGGGAGCGGCCCCGGCTGCCGGGCGGGCGCAGGCCCTACGTGCGGGCGGCGCTCCCGCCCAGGCCCGCCGGGATCGTGTACGACACGGAGGCCGAGGCCCTGGTCATCGGCGATGGCCGGATCTCGCCGGTGCCTGCGGGGGCCTGGGAGTTCACGGTGGGCGGTGTACGGGTGCTGGAGCTCTGGTTCGAACGCCGGGCGGCGGCAGCGGTGGGCGCGTTTCCCGAGGGCGCGGGGGCGGACGGGCTGGACGCGGTCGGGGCGCGCGGGTGGACCCCGGAGTGGACCTCGGAGCTGCTGGAGCTCATCACCGTACTGGCCCTCCTGAACGGGCTGCGGCCCCGGCAGGAGGCGTTGCGGGCCCGGCTGGAGCGGGCGTCCCTGATCTCCCGGGACGAGCTGCGGGCGGCCGGGGTGCTGCCGGTTCCGCCCTCCGTACGGCGGCCCGCCTCGGTCCTCGGCCACCAGGAGGAGGGGCCGGAGGGGCAGTTCGCGCTGCTATGAGCCTGCTGTTGAGGGGCGGGAGTGGCAGATGTCCGGTCAACAAGGTAAGCACGGGCCATGAACACATCGCCACTCCCCCTCGACGGCATCACCGTGGTGGCCGTCGAACAGGCGGTCGCCGCTCCCTTCGCCACCCGCCAGCTCGCCGACCTCGGCGCCAGGGTCATCAAGGTGGAGCGCCCCGACGGCGGCGACTTCGCGCGCGGTTACGACACGGCGGCCCGCGGTCTCGCCTCGCACTTCGTCTGGTGCAACCGGGGCAAGGAGTCCCTGGCGGTCGATCTGAAGGACCGGCGCGGCCTGGCGGTGGTGCGTGAACTCGTCGCCGGGGCCGATGTATTCGTACAGAACCTGGCCCAGGGCGCGGCGGCCCGGCTCGGGCTGGACGCCGCCACGCTCTGTGCGGCCCACCCGCGGCTGGTGGCCGTGGACATCTCCGGCTACGGGGAGAGCGGACCGTACGCGCACAGGCGGGCCTACGACATGCTCGTGCAGTGCGAGGCGGGCCTGGTCTCCGTCACGGGGACGGCCGAGCAGCCGGTGAAGGCGGGCGTTCCGGCGGCGGACATCGCGGCGGCCATGTACGCGTTCTCCGGGGTGCTGGCAGCGCTGCTGCGGCGGGGGACGACCGGGCGGGGCGGGCCGGTGGAGGTCTCCATGCTGGACGCGCTGGCCGAGTGGATGGGGCACCCGCTGCACCAGGGGATGCACGGGGCCGCTGCGCCGCCGCGTACGGGGCTCGCGCACTCGGTGATCGCGCCGTACGACGCCTACGCGACTGCCGACGGTGAACAGGTGCTGCTCTCCGTGCAGAACGACCGGGAGTGGCGTCGGCTCGCCGAAAAGGTGCTCGTCCGGCCCGAGTTGGCCGACAACCCGGACTTCGCGACGAACACGGCGCGGACCGCGAACCGGAAGCGGACCGACGAGGTGGTGGGGCGGGCGCTGGCACGGCTGACGGGTCAGGAGGCGCTGGACGCGCTGGACGCGGCGGGGATCGCCTGTGCCCGGCTGAACACGGTGGCCGATGTGGCGGCGCACCCGCAGCTCGCGGCGCGGGACCGGTGGCGGGAAGTGGAGTCACCGGTCGGGCCGTTGCGGGCGCTGCTGCCGCCGATCACGCTGCCGGGCGGCGCGGAACCTCGGATGGGTGCCGTACCGGCGCTGGGTGAACACACCGATGCGTTGCTGCGGGCCCTGGGGATGACGGACGAACAGACATCGGTGCTGCGCCGGGACGGAGTGATCGCCTGAGCCACCCCCTTGAGGCGGCAGACGTCAGGACGTGGGCCGCCCCGAGCGGTGGGCCGGCCCAGTGGTTGACGCGGCGTCGGTCAGTGGCGGCTGCCGAAGAGCGAACGCCGCAGTCGCCGCAGCGGCGCGAAGAGCGACACACGGGCGCTCCTGCTCCGGCGGGTGTGCGCGGCATCACGCGACGTCAGCTCGCGCATCAGCAGCGTCGCTTCCGCCGACTCGCGCTGCGGGACGACAGGGCCGCCGAGCACCGCGAGATGGCGGTCGAGGCGCGTACTGGTCGCACCGCTTCCGTATGTGATGGCAGGCACCCGAGGCCTGCTCCGCACCGTTATCTGTTCCATGTCACTCCCCACCCGTACGAGGGCACCCGGTCCGGGCAGGTTAACCCTATCGCCCCACGGTGACACACCGGTATCCCGCCCACAGGATCGAGCACACACATACGGAGGTTGACGACCAGTTACCGAATCCGCACGATTCCAGGGCGACTTCGGACAGTTCGGATGGAATGTTCGACGGGACGGGAGGCCCCGACGCCGGGACCTCCCGCACAGGGCGGCGAATAACGCCGCAACTCGCCCGTCAGGCAGCCGACTTGAAGACGGGCAGATAGCCGCCCGACTGTCCGGCGGCGGTGGGGTGGTAGGACTCACCGATGTTGAGCCAGTTCACGCTGTGCAACCACGAGTTGCCCGAGCAGATCTCGTGCCCGGTAAAGGTCGTCCTGACGTCACCGAAGGTGAAGCCGTGATCGGCGGCGCGCTTGGCGGTGGCGGCGTTCAGGTAGTCGGACGCGCCGTTGATGGCGGAGCGCTCCTTCTCGCTGAGGCCGGCCACGCAGTTGCCGCTGAGCTGGTAGAAGCGGGGGTAGCCGAGGACGACGACCCGGGCGGAGGGGGCCTTGGCCTTGATGGCGGAGTACACGGAGTCGAGGCGGCCGGGCAGGGTCGAGTCGACGTAGGCGCGGGCGGTGGCGATGCGGTTGAGGCAGGTGGCCTCGGACTGCAGGACACAGGTCGTCATGACGTCGGCGAAGCCCGCGTCATTGCCGCCGACGGAGATCGAGACGAGGTCGGTGGAGGCGTTGAGGGGTCCGAGCTGACCGCTCGTGACGTCGTTGGTCCTGGCGCCCGAGCAGGCGGTGAAGGCGAAGCTGGCGGGGGAGTTGGCGTTGGCCCAGAGCCTGGGGAAGGCACGGGTGCTGCGCTTGCAGTCGCCACTGGAGCTCTCGTAGCTGCCGGCGCCGACGCCGGAGGAGTACGAGTCGCCGAGAGCGACATAGTCGACGGCTTGGGCGGAGGAGTCGGCGTTCGCGATCCCCGCACCGGTCAGGGCGAGGGCGGCACCGAGCAGGAGCGAGGA
This sequence comes from Streptomyces sp. CB00316, assembly GCF_001905595.1. Taxonomy (GTDB): domain Bacteria; phylum Actinomycetota; class Actinomycetes; order Streptomycetales; family Streptomycetaceae; genus Streptomyces. The sequence continues at coordinate 251,377 of NZ_LIXI01000011.1, forward strand.
CGAGAACGCCACGAGTCTGGACATTTTCATGGGGGACTCCTTGAGCAGGGGGTATCTGCGTTACTCCGTAGTAGCAGCGCACCCCCTTCTCTGGAAGTGTTCATGCCAAAAATAAGTGGTGAGTGCTTCCGTCCGCCCCCAGGAGTTCAACGGGCGCGCCTTGACGCGCCGGTGCCGTGGCGTCATCTCCGGCCCGCGTACGGTGACGGCGCGTCCGGTAGTGGCGGCGGGCCTGACCGGCGAAACCTGGGTGCGTGGGGTGGTCCCGTGCCGGATCATGGGCGCCATGTCTGCCAACCCCGAGTCCGCTCTGCCGATCCGGCTCACCGTCGACGACAGCGACTCCCCCTCCGACGTCGTCGACGCGCTCTTCCTCGGCCGCTTCGCGACGGGCGAGCAGCCGTACTCCCGGTGGAACCGGGGCGCGGACGTCACGGTCACCGCGACCAGCGCCGAGCTGGCAAAGAAGGTCCTCGGGCAGGCGACCGACGGCGCGAGGGACGAACCGGAGCCGCAGCCCGACAACGTGACCATGGGCTTCTGGTACGTCTCCCCACGCCGCGGCCCGTACCGCACCACCCGGCGCATCACCGCCGGGAGCTGGGACGAGGTCCGCCCCAACTAAAACCGCCCCGGTGGCCGATGCCATGGACCGGCTGATGCGGGTCACCCCGGACGACATCGCGGGCCGGCTGCTCCTGCTGCACGGGCCGCCCGGCACCGGCAAGACGTCCGTGCTGCGCACCCTGGCCCGCTCCTGGCGCGACTGGTGCCGGGTCGACTGCGTACAGGACCCGGAACGGCTCCTCAACGACGTCGGCTACCTGATGGACATCGCGATCGGCGAGGACGACGGCACGGCGAAGGGCCGGTGGCGGCTGCTGCTCCTGGAGGACTGCGACGAGCTGATCCGCGGCGAGGCCAAGCACACCGCGGGCCAGGCACTGTCCCGGCTGCTGAACCTGACGGACGGTCTGCTCGGCCAGGGCCGGAACGTGCTGGTGGGGGTCACCACCAACGAGGACCTGGAGCGGCTGCAGCCGGCGGTCGTCCGGCCGGGGCGCTGCCTGGCCCGGATCGAGGTGGGCCCGCTGACCCGCCCGGAGTCGGTGGCCTGGCTGGGCACGGAGGAGGGCGTGAGCCGGGAGGGCAGCTCGCTCGCGGAGCTGTACGCGCTGCGCCGGGGGACCGGCCCCGCGTCGGTGCCGAAGCAGGACGCGGGGGCGGACGCGGGGCTGTACCTGTAGCCGGTACGGGGGTGGGCGCGGGCGCGCGGGCCTCAGTCCCCGTACGCGGCCCGCACCGCGTCCTTGGCCAGTGCCAGGGCCTGCTGCCGGGTGAGGCCGAGCCGCTCGGCGGTCTCGGCGTACAACTGTGCGGCGGTCGCCGCCTTCTGCTCGGCCGCTCCCCCGGCGGCCGCGACGAAGGTCCCGTTGCGGCCCCGGGTCTCGATCACCCCGTCGGCCTCCAGGGCGCGGTAGGCCTTGGCCACGGTGTTGGCGGCGAGGCCCAGCTCCTCGGCGAAGCCGCGTACGGTCGGGAGCCGGTGGCCGACCGGGAGCACGCCGGAACGGGCCAGTTCGGAGAGCTGGGTTCGCAGTTGCTCGTACGGGGCGATGCCGGAGTCCGGGTCCAGGGCGATCTTCTGGGTCTCAGGCTTCTCGGTCGCGGGCTTCTCGGTCGCGGGCTTCTCAGTCACCGGCCGATTGTCCCCCACGGGCGCTGACACGGCGGGAAAAAAGGGAAGGCGGTCGCGGCGGGGCCGCGCGTAACCTCCGCCGCATGACTGTGATTGTGCGCGATTTCCGGCCGTCCGACGCGGAGGCGTGGACCCGCGTCCGGCGGGCGACGGTCCCCTACCTGGTGTCCACCCCCGAGCAGGTGACCCACGATCTGGCCCACGCTCATCCGGACCGGCACCACCGGCTGCTGGTGGCCGAGCGGGACGGCGAGATCATCGGCACCGCGCAGGCCGGCATCGCCCACGACAGCACGGAGCCGGGTCAGGGCTCCTGCACCCCGCACGTGCTCCCCCGCCACACGGGCCACGGGGCGGGCTCGCTGCTGCTGAGCACGGCGGAGGAGCATCTGGCGCAGGCGGGGGCCACGGTCGTGCACGCCTGGGTGCTGGACACGCCGGAGAGCCTGGAGTTCGCCCGCGGCCGGGGCTACCGGCCGGGCCGCTCCGCCCACTTCCAGCACCTGGACCTGACGGGCGGCGCCCTGCCGCCGCTCCAGGAGGTCCCGGCGGGCGTCGAGCTGAGGCCGGGCTCCGACTTCGTCGACGATCCCCGGCCGCTCTTCGAGGCGGACGCCGAGGTGACGCTGGACGAGCCGAGCGACATCCCCACCGAGCTGGACGACTACGAGGACTGGCTGACGAACACCTGGCGTCACCCGACCTTCGACGCCGCCCTGACCACGGTGGTCCTGGTGGACGGCCGGGTGGCGGCGTTCAGCGCGGCCGGCACCGACGGGAGCCGGACGTACTCCAGCTACATGACCGGCACCCTGCGGGCGTTCCGGGGGCAGGGTCTGGCCAAGCTGGCGAAGAACGGCTCGCTGCACCGGGCGCGGGCGGCCGGGTACACGGACGCCTACACCGCCAACGACACGGGCAACGGCCCGATGCTGGCCATCAACAAGTGGCTCGGCTACACGGTCTGCGCCACGGAGGTCCGCCATGCCCGCACCCTCGGCTGAGCCACGCACACCTCGGTCCAAGGGCGTGGTCGTCGCCCTGACCAAGGCGGGCCGCACCAAGATCAGGTACCCGGCGGAGCTGGTCCGCGACGACGGCACCCGGGTCACCGTCCGGGCGCCGTGGGCGGCGCCCGGGGTGCGGGACTTCGGCTTCGTCCGGTTCGAGCCGGGCGATGTGTTCACCGAGCACTACTGGCGCGACCGGTGGTTCGCCGTGAAGGAGGTCCGTACCGGTGGCGGCGAGTTGAAGGGCTGGTACTGCGACATCACCCGGCCGGCCGTCCTGGCCGACGGGGTGCTGGCGGTCGAGGACCTGGACCTGGACCTGTGGGTGTCGGCGGACGGCTCCTCCGTACTCCGGCTGGACGAGGACGAGTTCGAGGCGAGCGGCCTGGCCGCACGCGACCCCGAGGCGGCCGGATCGGCGGCCGAAGCCCTGGACGAGCTGGAGCGGCTGGCCGGGACGGAGGGCCTGAGGGGACTGCTGGCCTGACCAACCCCTCACCTCACCGCCGACGGCGCTTCAGGGGCGGGGCTCCGACGTCACGACCAGCTCCACCTCGTACCCCGCCTCGTCCTCCAGATAGGCGGCGCAGTGGCCGTCACCCCCGGCGTACGGGTGGCGGTCGGGGTGGAGCAGCCGCCAGCCGTGCGCGGAGGCCTCGGCCGTCAGGGCGTCCAGCGTGGCCCGGTCCGCGACGTGGAACGCCAGGTGGTTGAGGCCGGGGCGGCGGCGGTCATGGTGGCCGGCGGAGAGGTCGGGCGACTGCTCGACGACCACGTAACTCTCACCACGCCGCCAGCTGCGGCCGTTCGCCCAGCGCTGGTACGGGAGGTGGCCGAGCCGGGTCAGCAGCCAGCCCCAGCGGCGCTCCGCCCCCGCGACGTCGGGCACCCACAGCTCGATGTGGTGCACCCGGCCGGTCCGCTCGGCGGCGGGCGGCAGCGCCACGGCCCGGAGCGGGCCGTCAGGCCGGTGGGCGATCGGGTCGCCGTCCTCGTGCCAGTGGATCATGAAGTGCTCGCCCGCCCGGTAACCGTCCAGGCCGGCACGGCAGTACGCCACCATGTCGTCCGGCAGGGCGTCCAGCGGGAACCAGTCCAGCTCGGAGCACTTCTCCGGCTCCGCGTTGCGCGGCGGGTGCTCCGCGTCGTACTCCGCGACGAAGAACCAGCCCATCCGCGCCCCGCCGCCGGGCCCCCGGTGCTGCATCACCAGTGCGACCCGCACCTCGTCCGGATCCAGGACGACACCGATCTCCTCGGCGGCCTCCCGGATCATCGCCTCGCGGACGTCCTCCCCGTCCTCGGCGTGGCCGGAGGGCATGTGCAGCAGGCCGTCCGCGTAACCGGTGTCGGCCCGGCGGGCGAGCAGGACATCCGGGCCCCGGCGCAGGATCAGGTGGACGTCGACCACTTCGGTGTGGCGGTGGCGCGGCTCGGCGCGGACCACCAACGCGTACCGCTCGTCGTCGACCTCCTTGCCCCACAGCCGCGCGTCACCGGCCAGGTCCTCGTGGTGGACGCGCTCGGTGTGCGGGGCGAGCAGGGCGGTGACCCGGGCGGCGGAGAGCCCGACACCGCCCCACACCCCTTCGATCAGGACCAGCCGCCCGCCCGGCTTCAGCAGCCCGAACCAGTGGGCCAGGGCGGCCGCCGGATCGGGCAGCAGCCAGACGACGTGCCGGGCCAGGATCACGTCGAACGCCCGCTGCCCCACCGGCGGCAGGCCCGCGTCCCCGACCAGGACCTCGGCGCCGGTCCCGGCGAGCTTGGCCCGGGCCAGCTCGGCCATCCCGGGCGAACGGTCGACGGCGGTGACCCGGTGGCCCTGACCGGCGGCGAGCAGCGAGAGGCTCCCCGTACCGCATCCCAGGTCCAGCACGTCACCGCGGGTGGCGGGCAGCCAGCTCTCCAGCCGCCCGGCCCACGCGTCGCGTACGGCGGGGTCGAGAAGCCCGTGGTCGGGCTCCTCGTCGAAGGATCCGGCCGCCGCGTCCCAGTCGATCGTCGTCATGCCGTCGATACTCCCAGCCACCACTGACAGGGCCGGATCTCGTGGGATGTTTCCGGCCGTTCCGACACCGTACGGCGACCCGCCGGTACACCAGCGGCCAGGCCAGGATCAGCGCCACGATCGCGTGGACGGTGATGGAGAAGGGGGTGTTGACCAGCCCCCCACCTGAGCGCCCACTTAGCCCCTCCTTAAAGGCACCATAAGGATCCCCTCCACCCGTCCCAGCAGGGTTTTTGACCCTTCCGAGCGGCTAGCTTGCTGATCGCCGGGACGGATTGAAGACCTGGCGCCCCACCGTTGTGCCGCTTTGAAGGAGAACCCTCCATGACCGCTCGTCGCAAGGCCGCCGGGATCGTCGCCCTCGGCTTCGCACCGTTCGCGCTGGCCGGCCTCACCGCCACTCCGGCGCTGGCCCACGGTTCGCTCACCGACCCGGTGAGCCGGGTGTCCGCGTGCTTCGCGGAGGGGCCGGAGAGCCCGGTGTCGGCGGCGTGCAAGGCGGCGGTCGCGGCGGGCGGTACACAGGCGCTGTACGACTGGAACGGGGTGAACATCGCCAACGCGGCGGGCAAGCACCGTGAGTTGATCCCGGACGGCAAGCTGTGCAGCGCGGCCAACGACAAGTTCAAGGGGCTCGACCTGCCGCGCGCCGACTGGCCGGCCTCCCCCGTGAAGGCGGGCAAGCACACCTTCAAGTTCCGGGCCACGGCCCCGCACAAGGGCTCCTTCGAGCTGTACCTCACCAAGCCCGGCTACGACCCGACGAAGCCGCTGGCCTGGTCGGACCTGGAGGCGAAGCCCTTCGCCGAGGCCACCGACCCGGCGCTGGTGGACGGTTCGTACGTGTTCGACGGGACCGTCCCGAACGCGGCGGGGCGGCAGCTGATCTACACGGTGTGGCAGCGCTCCGACTCCCCCGAGGCGTTCTACGCCTGCTCGGACGTGGTCTTCGGCGGCGGGTCGGCGGGCGGCGCGGGTGGCGGTGACGCTCAAGAGGAGAAGCCCGCCGGTGAGGCGCCGAAGCCTCAGGAAAGTGCTCCCGCGCCCGCCCCCTCCGCCCCCTCCGAGGACGCGATCACCGAGGGCGCCGAGAAGTCCTCCGTCGAGCACAACGGGCACGGCGACGACGACGCGAGGACGGGGGCGAAGATAAACGCCGCCGCTCCCGCCGCACCGGCCGCCGAGCCCGAGGCCGAGGCCGACGCCGATGCCGCTGCCGCTGAGGGCAACGCGCCGCAGACCAACGCGGCCGGTCAGGAGGATGCGCTCGCCGAGACCGGTGGTTCGTCCGCCAGCACCTACCTCGCGATGGGCGGGGCCGCCGCGCTCGCCGTCGGTGCGGCCGCGCTGTTCTCCTCGCAGCGCCGTCGGGCCACCGCCTCCGGCCGTCACAGCCGCTGATCCACGCGTAGGCCATGAAGCGTCGGCCATGAACACGGGCCGAGGTCGCTGTCCGCCCCACCGGACAGCGACCTCGGCCCGTCGTGCCTCGGACGTCGTACGTCGTACGTCAGCCGATCACGGAGGAGCAGGTGGTCGGGGTGGCGCGCGCCGGGTCGAGGGCGTTCGCCACCTCGTGGAAGGCGATCCGGTCGATGGTCCCGATCGCCACGTGCTCGGACAGGTCCAGCGGGCACAGGTCCTGGAGCAGGACGTTGCGTACGTTCGGTCCGTCCAGGTACTGCGTGCGGTACGGGGTCACCACCTGGTCGTACTTGGTGGCGATGACGGTGTAGCGGACGCCGGGGACGGTGTCGCCGCCCGCGGTGAGCTTGGTGATGAAGGGGGATCCGGCGACCTGGTCGGCGAGGCCGGGAGTCTTGTCGCTGATGAACTTCTCGACGCCGGGGAAGTACGGCAGCAGCTTGGTGAGGCCGAGCAGCGTGGTGCCGTGGTTGTCCGGGGCGAGGCCGATGAGGGCGTTGACCTTGGGGGCGCCGCCCAGGAACTTCAGGTAGTAGTTCGGCATCATGCCGCCCTGGGAGTGGCCGACGATGTCGGCCTTCGGCGCTCCGGTGGAGGCGAGCACCTTGTCGACGAACACGTCGAGCTGTTCGGCGGACTTGTCGATGGGGCCGAGGCCGTGGAAGAACGGCACGCCGGGGAGCTGGCCGTAGTCGAGGGAGAAGACGCAGTAGCCCCGGTTGACCAGATAGGGGGCGAGGAACAGCCAGTTGTCGACCGAGTTCCCGAAGGTTCCGTGGACCAGGACGACGGGGCGCGGATGGGCGGCGGAGGGCTTGCAGGAGTAGTCGTTCCAGCCACGGGAGGTGGCCGCCGCGGCGGCGGTGGGGGTGGCCGCGGTCGCGGTCGCCGTGGGGGCGACGAGAAGGGTGACGGCGAGGAGCAGGGCGGCGAATACGCTGCGCGTGCGTGGGGTGCGCGCAGCACGGAACCAGGGCAGCATCGTGTGGTCTCCTTGCGGCTCAAGGGAGGTGCGATGGCGGTGCGCCCTGTGGCCCGGACCACAAGTTTTATGTGCTCATGCCAAATTACGCATGAGTAAGGTCGGGTGGGAAGTTACGCGTCGGTAAAAAATGATGCGGCCTCTTCGCAGATCAGCTAGTGGTGCCCCGGCCCTGATCCGCCGGCCCCCTCGGCGTGTCGACCGCGTCATTCAGGCCGCGAGTCCCGCCGGCTTCACCGCACCCGGCCCGAACCTCTCCCGCAGCCGGTCCGCCACCTCCTCGATCCGGCGCGACCGCTCGTCCGCCGGGTCGAAGGTGAGCTGGCGGGAGGCCCGGTCGGCGTCGGCCAGCCCCTCCGCGCGCAGCGCGATCCCCCGCACCCGGGCCCGCTGGAGCCCGAAGGACTCGTGGATCCGGTAGGCGAGCGCGGTGAGCGCGGCCGAGTGCGCGGTGGGCTCCCCCAGCGTCCGGCTCCGGGTCAGCGTCGCGTAGCCGGCCCGGTCCGCGTACCGCACCGAGACCGCCAGCGACCGGCACACCTGCCCCTCGCCCCGCAGCCGCGCCCCCAGCTCCTCGGTGAGCGAGAGGAGGGCACGGCGGTGCTGCTCGGGGGCCAGTTCGTCGCGGGGGAAGGAGCGTTCGGCGGCGATGGAGCGGGCGGCCGCGTTCGGGACGACCCGCGTCCGGTCGATGCCCCGCGCCCGTTCCCACAGCTCACGCCCGGTGCGTACGCCGGTGATGCGCTGGAGCGTGGCCAGGGGTGCGGTGGCGATCCGGCCGACGGAGTCGAGCCCGTAACCGCACAGGGTGCGCGCCGTGGCCGCCCCGACGCCGTCCAGGGCGGCGGCCGGGAGCGGCGCGAGGAACGCCGCCTCCTCGCCCCGGCCCACCACGAAGGTGGTCCCCGGCGCAGCCCGCCGGGCGGCCATCCGGGCCACCATGGGGTTGGTTCCCGCACCGATCGCGCAGTCCACACCGTGCAGGGCGAGCGCCCGGACCCGGATCACCGAGGCCAGACCCTGCGCGTCCCGCCCGAAGTAGCGCAGCGCGCCGCCCACATCGGCGAGCGCCCCGTCGGGCGGTGCTGCCTCGACGACCGGGGTGAACGCGTCGAGCAGGGCGAGCAGCCCGGTGTAGCCGGCACTGCCGGGGGGCCCGCCGGCGGTCCTGCGGAACCGCAGGTACAGGACGTCCGGGCCTCCTCCCGCTCCGTCGTTCATCCCGCGCTCCCCTGCGACTGGTGCCACAACTTCCTTCCGGTGGGCGGCCCTTCGCCGGGTGGCTGAAGGTCGGCCCAGGGGTTCATCTCGTAACCGGTCTCCATCCGTATACGACGCCCGGGCCCGGGCGCCTCCTCCTCGCCGCCCTCCTGCGGCGCCTCCTCCGCGAGCCGCGCCGCCACCGCGTCGAGCCCTCCGGTGCGGCGCAGTTCGGCCAGTTCGGCGAGGTTCCAGGCGGCCGCGCCCACCACGCTCAGGCTGCGCGCGCCGCGTCGCTGCACCACGCCGCGCACCAGCAGCAGCCAGGAGTGGAAGACGGTGTGCGCGCAGGCGGCGTGGCTGTCGTCGAAGAACGCCAGGTCGGCCAGGCCGCTGCCGTCGTCCAGGGTGGTGAAGATGACCCGGCGGCCGGAGCGGACCGGCGGCGTCTGGGTGGCCACCTTGGCCCCGGCGACCAGCACGGTCTCACCGTGCCGGGCCTCGCGCAGCCGCTTGGCGGAGACCACGCCCAGCTCCTCCAGGAAGGACTGGTGATCCCCCATCAGATGGCGGGAGACGTCCATGCTCAGCACCCCGAGCTCGGCGCTCAGCCGCTCCGCCTCGCTGAGGTCGGGCAGCCCGACGGAGCCCGTGCGGTGCCCGTCCCCCAGCGGGAGCTGCCCGCCCGGGGCGCCGGAACCGGAGCTCCGGTGGGCGCGGTGCAGCTCGGAGAGGTGCAGCAGCAGGTCGCGGCGGTTGGCACCGAAGGCGTCCAACGCGCCGACCTGCGCGAGCCGTTCGGCGACCGGGCGGCCCGGGCGGGCCCGCTGCCAGAAGTCCAGCAGTGAGCTGTACGGCTGCCCCTCCTCGATCCGGGCGGCCTCGGCCTCGCTGATGCCGTGGACGTCGGAGAGCGCGAGCCGCAACCCCCACACCTCTTTCCGCCTCCCATCATCAGACACCAGTTCGATTCGATGGGCGACCGCCGACCGGTTCACATCCAGCGGCAGCACCGGCACCCCGCGCCGCCGGGCGTCCGCGAGCAGCAGCCGCTTCGGGTACATCCCGGGGTCGTGGGTGAGCAGACCGGCGTAGAAGGCGGCCGGGTGGTGCGCCTTGAGCCAGGCGGACTGGTACGTCGGCACGGCGAACGCGACGGCGTGCGCCTTGCAGAAGCCGTAGCTGCCGAACGCCTCGATGATCTTCCAGGTGTGGGCGATCACCTCGGCGTCGTACCCCCGGGCGGCCGCGTGGCGCGCGAACCAGACCCTGATCCGGCCCTGCGACTCGGGGTGGGAGAGCCCGCGCCGCACCCGGTCGGCCTCGCCCCGGCCGCAGCCGGTCATGATGGCGACGATCTCGATGATCTGCTCGTGGAAGACGACCACGCCGTAGGTGCCGCGCAGGGGTTCTTCCAGGTCGGGGTGGGGATAGCTGGCCGGCGCGCGGCCGTGCCGGGCCTCGATGAACGGCCGCACCATGTCGGCGGCGACCGGCCCGGGCCGGAACAGCGAGATGTCGACGACCAGGTCGTGGAAGGTGGCGGGCTGGAGCCTGCCGACCAGGTCGCGCTGGCCTGGCGACTCGATCTGGAAGCAGCCCAGCGTCTCGGCGGTGCGGATCAGCCGGTACGTCTCCGGGTCGCCCGGCAGTACGGCGTCCAGATCCACCTCCGCGCCCGAGGCGCGTTTCACCTCGGCGACGGCGTGAGCCATCGCCGACTGCATCCGTACGCCCAGCACATCGAGTTTGAGCAGCCCGAGGTCCTCCACGTCCTCCTTGTCGAACTGCGCCATCGGAAAGCCCTCGCCGCTGGTGGGCATGACCGGCGTACGGTGCAGCAGCCCGGCGTCCGAGAGCAGGACCCCGCACGGGTGCATGGCGACGCCGCGCGGCAGCGCGTCCAGCCCCTCCACCAGCTCCCAGAGCCGCCCGTACCGGTCCTGGTTCCGCGCGACCTCCTTCAGCTCGGGCAGCTCCTCCATCGCGGCGCGCGCGTCGCGGGCCCGGATGTGCGGGAACGCCTTGGCCAACCGGTCGGTCTCGGCCGGGTCCATGGAGAGCGCGGCGCCGACGTCCCGGATGGCGTGGCGCACCCGGTAGGTCTCGGGCATGGCGACGGTGGCGACGCGTTCGGGTCCGAAGCGTTCGATGATCCGGCGGTAGACGTCGAGCCGGCGGGCCGATTCGACGTCGATGTCGATGTCGGGCAGGACGAAGCGGCGCTTGGACAGGAAGCGCTCCATGAGCAGCCCGTGTTCGAGCGGGTCGGCGTGGGCGATGCCGAGGAGGTGGTTGACCAGGGAGCCCGCGCCGGAGCCGCGCGCGGTGACCCGGATGCCCATCTCCCTTACGTCATCGACGACCTGAGCCACAGTCAGGAAGTACGAGGCGAAACCGCGGTGGGCGATGATGTCGAGCTCCTCGTGCATCCGGTCCCAGTACGCGCGGTCGCGGTCGTAGCCGCGCAGCACCATCCCGGCGGAGGCCCTGGAGGTGAGCACCCGGTGCGCGGTACGCCGGCCGGCGCCGACCAGGTGCGGCTCGGGGAAGTGGATGGAGCCCATCCCGACGTCGGCGGCGGGGTCGACCCGGCAGGCGTCGGCGGTGTGCCGGGTCTCCGCCAGCAGCCGGGCCGCGGCGCCCTGCCCGAGACCGGCGGCGGAGGCGATCCGCTCGGCGGTCTCCCGCATCGCGCCCTCGCCCTTGAGCCAGCGCTCACCGCTGTCCAGGGGCGAGCGGCGCGGGTCGACGGGGACGAGCCTGCGGGCGGAGTCGAGCACGTCGGCGATGGGGCCCTGCCCCGGGTCGGCGTACCGTACGGCGTTGGTCAGCACGGCCCGTACGCCCTGGTCGGCGGCGAAGCCGAGGGTACGGGCGGCCAGCCGCAGCGATCCGGGCCCGGTGCCCGGGCGACCGTGGTGGACGGCTTCGAGGCGCAGGTCGTCGCCGTACATCTCCCGCCAGGGCGCGAGCAGCGCGGCGGCCCGGTCGGGGCGGCCCGCGACGAGCGCCCGGCACACCTCGGAGGCGGGCCCGAGCAGCACGGTCAGCCCGTCGGCGGGCAGCGCGGCGAGGCCGACCAGGGGCGGCCCGGTGACGCCGGGCCGCCCGGACCCGTCGAGCGCACCGATGGCACCCCCGGCACCCCGCGCGTGGGCGGCGGTCACGAGCCGGCACAGCTCGGCCCAGCCGCGTGCGCCGTCCCGGGCGAGGAAGGTGACACGGGGTGCGGATTCATCGACAAAGGCACCGCCGCGCGCGGGGGTACGCGGGCGCACGACAGCCGGCCCCACCCCCTCCGCGTACGAGGCCACCGCGAGGTCCACCCCGAAGACCGGCCGGACCTCGACGCCCTTCTCCTGGCAGGCCTTGGCGAACCGGACCGCCCCCGCGAGGGTGTCACGGTCGGTCAGCGCGAGAGCGCGCATCCCCCGCTCGGCGGCACGCTCGGCGAGCCGCTCGGGGTGCGAGGCCCCGTACCGCAGGGAGAACCCCGAGACGGTATGAAGATGCGTGAAACCGGACATCCGCACCTCCTGAACCGTTCCGTCCGCTCTGCCACTCACCACCCCCTGCCCTCCACCATAGACCAGCTTCGAACATTCGTACGATATCCAGTGTGCACCCGGCGGCCCGCGGCGGCTTCTGCGCCCTTGAGCCATTCGGCCCCACCCCGCCTGCGCCCCCATCAGCCCGCCCGGACGGTGGGGGCATGACTTTCGTCGACGAGGTGAAGAACGCCGTCACTCCACGGGCCGCCCTGCTCGTCATCGGCGTACTCGGACTCCAGCTGCTGTTCATCGCCTCCTACATCGGCGCGCTGCACAAGCCGAAGCCGACGGATGTGGCCTTCGGGGTGGTGGCCCCGCAGCAGATGTCCCAGCAGCTCGTCAGCCGGCTCGACGGACTTCCCGGCGGACCGTTGGACCCCCGCACGGTGAGCGGCGAGGCCGAGGCTCGCGAGCAGATCATGAACCGCGACATCGACGGCGCCCTGATCGTCTCGCCGGAGGGCCGCACCGACACCCTGCTGGTCGCCTCCGGCGGCGGGACCGTCCTGTCCAGCGCCCTGGAGCGGATCCTCACCCAGGTCGAGGGCTCCCAGCAGCGGACCGTACGGACCGTGGACGTGGCACCGGCCTCCGCCGAAGACTTCGACGGGCTCTCGTCCTTCTACCTGGTGGTCGGCTGGTGCGTCGGCGGCTACCTCTGCGCCTCGATCCTGGCGATCAGCGCCGGAACCAAGCCCGCCAACCGGCAGCGCGCGCTGATCCGGACCGCCGTGATGGCGCTGTACGCGGTCGCGGGCGGCATCGGCGGCGCGATCATCATCGGCCCGATCCTCGGCGCCCTGCCGGGCAGCGTCTGGGGCCTGGCCGGCCTCGGAGCCCTGGTCGTCTTCTCGGTCGGCATGATCACACTCGCTCTGGAGGCCCTCACCGGCATCGTCGGCATCGGCCTGGCCGTCCTGATCATCGTCATCGCGGGCAACCCGAGCGCGGGCGGTGCCTTCCCGCTGCCGATGCTCCCGGACTTCTGGCGGGCGATCGGCCCTGCCCTCCCACCGGGCGCGGGCACCTGGGTGGCCCGCTCGATCGCCTACTTCCGGGGCAACGCGGTCACCGGCCCGCTGCTGGTGCTCTCCGCCTGGGCGGTGGTGGGGACGGCGCTGACCCTGCTGCTGTCGATGCGGCGGGGTGCCGGGCGCGATGACGGGAGCGCGGGGACGGCGCCGTCGGCCGGCGGGTCGACGGCGGTCTGAATCCGCTTCACACCCGGCCGCTCACACACCCGGCCGCTTCACACCAGGCCGTCTCCCAGGGCGGCGGCGACGTCCTGGCCGCCCCAGCTCCGCTGCGGAGTACGCCACAGGACGTGGACGCCGAAGACTCGTGGACCGTGGCGGGCGCCCACTCCTCCACCGGAGGACCGGCCAGGACGAGGCAGAGCCGGTCGGCGCCGACGGCCAGGGCGTGGTTGATCTCGCGGAGGCGGGCCGCTCCCGAGCGGAGATCGGCGTACGAGGTGAGGTCCGCGCCGAGCACTTCGTAGAGCAGGTGCTCCTCGTCGGTCACACAGGCGACGTCGACGACCGGGTGCTCGGGCTCCGGCTGCCGATCCGCGCGCAGAAGGGCCGCCTTCAGTTCGAAGCGCACCGCCTCGTGGGTCTTGCAGGTGCGGTCCGCTGCGGCCGAGGTCTCCAGGAGCTGGGGAAGACCCGTGCTCGACTCCGTCTTTTCCGGTGCGGCGGGGGCGGCTGTCGTGGTGGTATGGGTTCAGCTTCCTCGGGCTCGGACGGCGGGGGCGTTTCGGACGACTCGAACGGCTCGGGCGGCACAGGGTTCTCGTGCCCGGGAACGGGGAGCTGGCCCTCCGTCACCGGGCCGGTCGCGGCGTGGATGCGTGCCTCGATGGTCCTCCGGGCCTTGTCCAGGTCCTCCGCCCAGCCGCTGCGCTCCAGCTCGGCCCGGAACCGGTCCAGGTCCGGCGAGCCGGCAGCCGGAACGCGGTGGGCGGCGAGGTCCCGCAGGGCGTTCAGACGTGACCTGTCCGGGGAGCCGAGGACACGCCAGACGTCCAGCCAGTCGTGCTGGTCCAGGCGCAGGCAGCGGTTGGCCATGCCCTTGAGCTCCGAGAGCCGCGGGCGGAAGTCGTCCGGAACGCTCCCGTCGGCCAGTTCCGCGACGACTCCGAGCGCGGCCGCGCAGCGCGGGGCCATGGTGGGCGAGATGGGCCTGCGGCCGCGTTCGTCGACCGTGACGAAGCTGACGCCGGAGAGGTGGCGGAGCACCCAGGCGTCCAGTTCCGCACCGGCGGTGGGCGGCGCGGAGCCGTGGCGTACGGCCATGAGCAGGGGGCGGTCCATGGGGGTGAGATGGCCTCGACCCGGTAGTTGCCGCCGGTGGCGTGGCCGACCACCCGGATCCGGACGTCCGAACCGACCGCCGGGATGCCGCTCTCCGCCGCCGGTACGGATTCGGTGCCGGCGCCGGCCCGGGATTCGGATTCGGTCCCGGAGTCGGGGACGCGGAGCCGCGGTGCCGCCGGGCCGCCGCCTGTGTCCGTCAGAGCAGCGGGGAGCGGCGCGGTGTGCAGGACGGTCAGGCTCTGTGTGCTCCTGGTCAGCGCGATGTAGAGCTGGCGCAGCCCGGAGGGCCCCCGATCGGCGATGGTGGCGGGTTCGACGACGAGGACGTGGTCGTACTCCATGCCCTTGACCTGGCGGGCGGCCAGGACGGAGACCGCCTCCCGTTCCTGCTCCGTGATCCCGTCGGCGGCGTCCAGATGCCGGCCGATCCCTTCGAGCCAACCGGAGTCGTCGGGCACGATGACGGCCACGGAACGCAGCGTGCGTCCGTCATTGCTGCCCACCAGACGGACGACCTGGGCGACCGTGTCGCCGAGCAGCTTCCACGGCTCGGTGGCAACCGTCCGTACGGCGTCCGCTCCGGCCGCCCGCACCGCCCGCGGGTAGGGAAGAGCGGGGGCGACCGCGCGGGCCAGCGGGGCGACGAACTCCATGATCTCGGCGGGCACGCGGTAACTGGTGGTCAGCTCTTCGACGCGCCAGTCACCGTGGTCGGACAGGAGCGTGCCCAGCCGGTCCCATCCGGGATACGGATACGGGCCGGTGGCTTGGGCGAGATCGCCGAGCACGGTCATCGAGCCGCCCCTCGCGACCCGGCGGCGCAGAGCACGGGCCTGCATGGGGGTCAGGTCCTGGGCCTCGTCGACGACGATGTGGCCGTAGCGCCGCGGAGGCTCGCCGGTGATGAGGTGGCGGAGCTCCTCAAGGCAGACCTGGTCGTCCAGGGTCCACGGATCGTCCTCGGCCCGGTCGGCCCGGGGGCGGTGCAGCGCGGCCTGCTCCTCCTCGTCGAGGATGCCGTCGGCACAGGCGCGTAACAGCTCGGGCGAGTCGTAGAGGCTGCGCAGGGCCTCCCGGGCGCCCGGTGAGGGCCAGGCGCGGTCGATGAGGCGTTCCACCTGGCGGTTGCGTTCCAGGCTGCGGCGGATCGTGCCGTCCGCGCCACGGCGCGGGGCGAGGGCGGCCAGTTCCCGCAGGAGCCGGTCGACGAGGAGGCTGCGGAAACGGTCGCGGCGCTCACGGTGGGCCCCCGCACCGCCCGTGCTCGTCGAAGTAGTCCTGCCGCAGGGTGATGTCGCCGGGCGTCTGCGGTTGTACCGCGGCCCACTTCGTCGCCATCGGGCTGGTCCACAGCACGACGACGGTGTCCCGGGTCCGGACGTCGGGGACGGCCCTGCGCCCGATGTACCAGGGCCTGGGCTCGCCTCCCGGCTCGTCCGGCGCGTCCACACGCCCGGTGACCAGTGATTCTCCGCCGAGTCCGTCGTACGCCGCCGCCTTCTCCTCGGCGTCGAGCCGGTTGGCGATGCCGTCCTTGTTGCTGGCGGCGGCCGTGGCTGCCGCCGCCCCGGTCATCTCGGCGAGCCGCTCGGCGTAGCAGTCGTACGCGCGGTCCACGGCCTTCTGCTCGTCGGCGATGACCTGGTCGCGTGTGGTGGTGTTCATCCGCTGTCCCCCTCCCTGGCAGCGGCCGGTGGAACGCCGCTACGGGCCCGAACCCGCACCGCCAACTTGACCATCGGAGACGGTTTTATGACTGCCGGTCAGGAATATGCTCCGGAGTCGGCCCCCCATCTGACGTCCACCCCAATTCCTGATGTCAGGTCGGCGCGACGACTAGTCATGACAGGTGCATGGCGACATTCTGGAGCGGCCTCGTACCACCCGACGAGGAGCACAGCCAGGACAGCCCCTTTCCACCCCCACGGAGGTCGCTCATGCGTCGTCGATTCATGGCTCCGCTCGCCGCAGTCGCCCTGTCTCTCCCGCTCGCCCTGATCACCACCCCTTCCGCCTCGGCCGCCCCCGCAGACAAGCCCCAGGTGCTCAGCTCCTGGACCCAGACGAGCGCCTCCAGCCACAACGCCTGGAACACGGCCCGCAAGAACCAGGGCGCCTGGGCCGCGTACGGCTTCGACTGGTCGACGGACTACTGCAGCAGCTCCCCCGACAACCCCTTCGGCTTCCCCTTCCAGACCGCCTGTGCCCGCCACGACTTCGGCTACCGGAACTACAAGGCCGCCGGTACGTTCTCCGCCAACAAGGCCCGCATCGACTCCGCCTTCTACGAGGACCTCAAGCGTGTGTGCGCCGCCTACTCCGGCGCCAAGCGGACGTCGTGCAACAGCACGGCCTGGACCTACTACCAGGCCGTGAACGTCTTCGGCATCGCCCCGGCAAAGGCGGACTCCGGCAACCTGGCCCAGGCCGCCTGAGCGCAGGAAAGGCCCCCGGACCGGGGGCCTTTCCTTGGTGCCGTGGTCCGGTGTTACGTCAGCCGATCTCGGCCCCGTAGGCGGCGAGCGCCTCAGGGACCGGCTGGAAGAACGTCGTGCCGCCCGAGGAGCAGTCGCCGCTGCCGCCCGACGTCAGGCCGAGCGCGGTGTCGCCCGCGAAGAGGGCGCCGCCGCTGTCGCCCGGTTCGGCGCAGACCGTCGTCTGGATGAGGCCGTTGACGATGTCGCCGTTGCCGTAGTTGACCGTGGCGTTCAGCGCGGTGACCTCACCGTCGTGCACCTGGGTGGTGGAGCCGCTGCGGGTGACCTGCTGGCCGACCGTCGCGTCGCCCGCCTGGGTGATCGCCTGGGTGGAGCCGTTGTAGAGGTTGACCTCGCTCGGGTGCGCGATGTCCGAGGTGTACTTGACCAGGCCGTAGTCGTTCTCCGGGAAGCTGGAGCCCTCGTTCGCCCCGATCTCCGGGCCGCCCTGGGTGTCCGACCAGCTGGTGACCGACTCGGTGCAGTGGCCGGCGGTCAGGAAGTACGGCTCGCCGTCCTTGACCACGTTGAAGCCGAGCGAGCAGCGGGAACCGGAGCCGAAGATCGCGTCGCCGCCCGCGATCAGCGGCTTGAACTCGCCCGCCGTCTTGTTCAGTTCGGCCTTGCCGCCGAGACCCTCGACCACGGCCGAGAGCTGCTTCCAGGCCGCGCCGTCGACCGTGCTGTCGGCGGTGACGAGGACCTTGTTGCTCACCGGGTCGACGGCCCAGGATGTGCCCGGGATCGTCGCCTTGTCGGTGAGGGTCTGCCGGGCCGACTTCAGCTCGGCGAGGGAGTGCTCCACGACTCTGGCCTTGCCGCCCGCCCGGCGGACCTGCTCGGCGGCGCCCTCGTCGACGACGTTCACGACGAGGGCCCTCGTCTTGCTGTCGTAGTACGAGCCGGCCGCGTCCGCGCCCAGGTCCCGGTCGAGCGTGGTGGCGAGCTTTCCGGCCGCGTCCGCGTTGAGCGTCTTGGCCGTGAACTCGGGTACCTCATCGCTGGCGTTCGCAGACTGGAACGTGAAACCCGCTACGACCAGGGCGGCCACGGCCGATCCGGCCACCGTCGCGCGCTTCCTGGATATGCGTCGATGCTTCAACTTCGACCTCCTGTGGGGCCGTGCACGGAGCAAGTGGGGTGCTCGTACACGGAGGATGGGGCGCTCACTATTCCGACAGGGCCGGTAGCACACAAGGCCGACTTCCGGACGTGCACACGACACCGACGCTTCACCCGCGTGATGTTCACTTACCGCGGGTCATGCCATGTCGGTTCCGTTCGCGAACACTCGGTGCAACCGCCGACGGCCCCTGGGTGAGGACTAGTCCTGTCCTGTTTTCGCCCCCACAACGGGCTGACCGGACGTCGACGAGGAGTGTCAGTCACCGCCCTGATGGGTCATCATCAAAAGGTCGGCAGACGCCGGGTGACCGAGCTGAGGAGGCGCGGGTGCGCAATCGGGTGCGCGCGGCGGACGGGCGGCATCTGATGGTGGAACGGCGGGGGGACCCCCGGGGCAGACCGGTGTTCCTGCTCCACGGGACGCCGGGCAGCCGCCTCGGGCCCGCTCCCCGCGGCATGGTCCTCTATCAGCGCCGTACGCAACTGATCACCTACGACCGCCCGGGGTACGGCGGCAGCGACCGGCAGGAGGGCCGCCGGGTCAGCGATGTCGTCGAGGACGTCCGGGCGATCGCCGACTGGCTGGGGCTGGAGCGGTTCGCCGTCGTGGGCCGCTCCGGCGGGGCCCCGCACGCGCTGGCCTGCGCGGCGCTGCTGCCCGAGCGGGTGACCCGTACCGCCGCTCTGGTCACGCTGGCGCCCTGGGGCGCGGCCGGTCTCGACTGGTTCGACGGGATGGCCGCGTCCAACGTGCTCGCGTACTCCACGGCCGCCGCCGACCCGGACTCCCTCGCGGAGTCCTTCATCGTCCGCTCGGCACAGATCCGGCAGAACCCGGTCCGGCTCCTGGACGATCTGCGCCGGGAGCTGACCGACTCCGACCGGATGGTGGTCAACGACGCGGGAATCCGGTCCATGCTGCTGCGCAACTACAGCGAGGGGCTGCGCACGTCGGCGTACGGCTGGATCGACGACGCCATCGCGTTCTGCAGTCCCTGGGGGTTCGATCCGGCCCACATCACCGGCCGGGTGCTGCTCTGGCACGGGGTGAAGGACGTGTTCTCGCCCGTGGGCCACTCCCGTTGGCTCGCCGGGCAGATCCCGGGCGCCACCGCCGTACTGGAACCGGCGGCGGCGCACTTCGACGCGCTCTCCGTGCTCCCCCGCATCCTCAACTGGCTGCTGGACGAGCGGGAGCCCCCGGGCGAGCCGCTGCCCGCCACCGCGCCGGGGTGACCCGGTCGGCCGGGCCCGCCGCAACGGGCCCGGTCGCCCGCTCTCACACCGCCAGCGGTTCCAGTTCGCGCCGGAAGCGCCGCTCGTCCCGGGCGCGCTGGGTCAGCGGGTGCTCGTCGCCGAGTTGCCGGGCCAGTTCGCCCAGCAGCTCACTCCGCAGCTGCGCTGCCTCGTCCTCGCGCCCCATCGCGTCCAGCGTGACCGCCATGTTCGAGATCATCGCCAGGGTCTCGGGGTGGTGGGCCCCCAGCGCCGCCGTCAGCTGGGTCGCCAGCCGCTGTTCCGTCTCCAGCACCAGGGGCAGATCGCCGCGGTCCGCCGTGGCGTTGGCCAGGTTCATGACGCAGAAGAGGGTGTTCGGGTGTTCCCGGCCGAACCGCTCCCGCATCGAGGCCACCACGTGCGCCAGGATCTTCTCCGACCGCTCCGCCTCCCCGGTCCCCGAGAGGTAGACGGCCAGGTTGTTCTGGGCGGCCAGGGTGTACGGGTGCTTCTCCCCCGGCACCTTCATGTACTGGTCCACGACCTCCTGGGCCGTGTCCCTGGCCTGGACCGCGTCACCGGCGGCGAACAGGTCGGCCGCCAGGTTGAGGTCGCAGGCCAGCGAGTCGGGGTTGGCGGAGGTGTACTTGGCCCGGTACCGGGCGCGCGTGGCGACCGTCAGCCGGTGGGCGTCCTCGAACCGGCCGGCCCGTCGTAGTGACACCGCCAGGCTCTTGGCCGCGCTCAGCGTCGTCGGGTAGGTGCGGCCGAGCGTCTCCTTGAAGCTCTCGTAGGTGCGGCTGAGCAGGCCCACGGAGTCCTCGTACCGGCCGACCTCCCGCAGGTCGCGGGCGAGGTTCATCGCGGAGGAGAGGGAGTAGGGGTGCTTCGCGCCGAGCACCTCGGTGCGCCGGTCGTAGACGTCCTGGTCGATCTCGCGGGCCCGGGCGTACTGACCGATGCTGCGCAGGTTCAGGGCCAGGTTGTTGGCGGCCGCCAGGGTCCTGGGGTGCGAGTCGTGGAAGATCTGGCTGAAGCCGTCGTGGGCCTCGGTGGCCAGCTCGATCGCCCGGCCGTAGTCCCCGAGCAGCCCCAGGTCGATCGCCAGGCTGCTGGTGGTCATGTACGTGTGCGGGTGCTCGGGGCCGAGCACCTCCCGCTGCCGACGCAGGGTGAACTCGTCGAGCTCCTTGGCCTCCACGTACCGCCCCCGTGTACGCAGGATGTTGGAGAGGTGGAAGCACAGGTAGAGGTACTGCAGGTCGCGCTCGCCCAGCATCTCCAGCCAGGTCTGCCGCAGCTCCTCCCCCAGCGTCCCCGCGGTCCTGACGTCACCGCGCTTCCACAGGTAGCGGACCCGGTCGATCAGGAGCCTGCGGGTCTCCGGCTCCTTGCAGTTGCGGGCGTCGGAGGGGCCGAGATGCGGCCAGATCGTGGCGAAGCGCGGCCACGTCTCCGGGTTGTCGATCGGCTCGTCGTCGTCGGGCCGGGCGCCGGCCAGGATGCGGTGGACGACGTGCCGGGCCTCGCGCTGCTCCTCCTCGCTGAGCTGGGCCTTGATCACGGCCTGGACGAGGCGGTGCACCTGGATGGAGTTGGAGACCTGGTCGACCTTGGCGAGGGCGAACCGGCCGACCTCCCGGATGACCCTGCCCAGCACCAGCTTCTCCTGGAGCGAGGAGTCGTACGGCTTCAGCGCCTCGATCATCTCCTTGCTGTAGAGGAGGTTCGCGGAGATCGGCTCGGGGGCGAAGAAGGCGCAGAGCTGGAGGAGGCGCACCGCGGCGGGCGAGCGTTCCTGGAGCCGGGCGATGGAGATGTTCCAGGTCGCGGCGACCGGTTCCGGGTAGCCGGCGGGCTGGTTGAGGGCGAGCACCTGGGGCGCCTGCTGGGCGAGCTGTTCGAGGTAGGTGTCGATGGGGGTGGCCGTCTCCGCGATCCAGGCCGCCGCCTGCTCGACGGCGAGCGGCAGGTCCCCCAGGGCGGTGGCCACCTGGTCGGCGTCCTCGTCGGTCAGGCCCGAGGCCCGGCGCTGGAGGTGCTCGATCGACTCCTCCCGCAGGAAGACGTCGACAGGCAGCGCGTCCCCGTGCTGGGACCAGCTCTGGTTGCGGGAGGTCACCAGGATGTGGCCGGAGCCGCCCTGCGGGAAGTAGCGGCGCAGCGTCTCGGGGTCGTCGGCGTTGTCGAAGACCAGCAGCCAGCGCTCCGAGGGCACCCCGCGCCGCAGCAGGTCGACGGCCTCCTGGGACGCGGCCGCCATGTTCTCGCCGCCCTGGGCGCCGAGCCGGACGGCGAGTTCGGCCAGCGAGGCGACCACGTCGTCGCCCTGTTCGGACGATATCCACCAGACCAGGTCGTAGTCGGCCATGAAGCGGTGCACGTACTCCAGAGCGACCTGGGTCTTGCCGACGCCGCCGAGTCCGTACAGGGTCTGGGGCTGCGGCAGGACGACGGCCATGCCGCCGCCGAGCTGGTCGCGCATCCGCTCCAGGACGAGGGAGCGGCCGGTGAATCCCGGGTTGCGGGGCGGTACGTTCCAGATCCTGGGGACGGTGCCGGGGAAGCGCGGTCCGGGCGAGACCCCGTCGGCGGGCTGCACCGGCCGGTCCAGGGCGCGCATCAGGGCGGTGGTGGCGTGGACCTCGTCCAGCCGGAAGAGGTCGACCGGGTTGCGGTCGATGTACGGGGCGGACAGCCGTACGTCTCCGACCCGCAGCGGCAGCAGCTGGCGCCGGCCGCCGCCCGGGTCCTCGGCGACGGCCCGCTCCCACAGGTCGACCGCGCGCTGCGACTTGAGGTAGGCGCTGGAGAGCAGCACCACGGTACGGGCGGCGCTCGCGGCGGTGAGGGCCGGTTCCGGGGCGACCGGTTCGGCGGAGACGTCGCGCGGGACGACCCGGAAGCCGGCCCGGGTGAGGACCGATTCGATCCAGTCGGCCCACATCCGGTTCTCCGCCACGTAGCTGAGGAAGAGGTCGGCGGGCAGGGCGGGCCGGCGCCGGGTGAAGGCGTCGCGGATCCGCAGGCGTACCTCTTCGCCGACCGGGGGCATCGAGGTGATCTCGCGGTCGGTGATGACCGCGGCGAGCCGTTCGAAGGCGGAGAGGAGGGAGTTGGTGAGCCCGGCCTCGTCGCCGAAGGTGGCGAGCGTCTCCTCGTAGGCGTAGTACGGGCGGTAGGGGATCTCCACCGCACCCCAGTAGGCGGTGAGTTCGTCCCCGGACAGGTCGCGGGGCAGCCGGTCGAACTTGAGCCGGGCCAGCGCCCGTCCGGCGTCCGCCTTCTCCTTCTCGCCCTCGTCGATGCGCATGGGGACGGGGAAGATGGAGATGGGCCGGCCGGTGTAGCGCTCGGCGATCTGGCGGGCGACGGAGGCGGCGCCGTCGATGGACTGGTCGCTGAGGGTGAAGCAGTCGACGAGGACGTCAGGGAGGTGGACGGTGCAGATGTCGGCGATGTCGCTGAGGCCGGTCCGGCTGTCGATGAGGACGTAGTCGTAGTTGGACTTCATGTCCTCGCGCAGCGCGTCGAAGAAGTGGCCGCCGCCGAGCCGGTCGTAGAAGTTGTCCCAGTCGAAGGTGGAGACGGTCGCGCTGTACTCGCGGTTCTGGCGTCCGGCGGAGACGAAGTCGAGGGTGCCGCCCTGCGGGAACTCCCAGCCGAGCGCCTCCGGGGTCAGCGATACGGCGTGCGGCTGGATGCGGGCGTAGTCGCGGTGCCAGTCCTCCGCGCGTTGGGCGGGGCTGGTCGCGGCCCAGGCGTACTCGGTGATCAGGTCGATCACGCCGGTGGTGGCGCCGAGGGTGGCGGGGTCGAGGAAGGGGTGGAAGAACCGGTGGAGTCCGGGTGCCTCCA
Organism: Streptomyces sp. CB00316; assembly: GCF_001905595.1. Lineage (GTDB taxonomy): Bacteria > Actinomycetota > Actinomycetes > Streptomycetales > Streptomycetaceae > Streptomyces. The sequence goes on from NZ_LIXI01000011.1 coordinate 274,254, forward strand.
GATCCCAGTCGACGGCCAGCACCCTTTTGCCGTTGGCGGCGAGGATCCAGGCGGTGTTGGCCAGGGCCATGGTGCGCCCCGTGCCGCCCTTGTACGAGTAGAAGGTGACGATGCGCCCGTCACGACCGGCACTCATAGGTCCTCCGCTTCCGTCGCAGGGTCGTGCGGATCGGGTGTGTAGCTGGTGTGGCCCATGGGGCCCGTCAGCCGGGTCCGTTCGCCGTGCCCTCCGCCGGTGACCGGCGGGTAGGCCTTCGCGTGCTTCAGGTACTGCTGGGCGGCGACCTCGACGACCTGGGGCAGGATCTGGCCGAACGCCTCCATCGTGGGCACCCCCCTGGCCGCGGCGCGGCAGAAGGTCCGTCCATGACGCATCTTGGCCGGCATGGTCGCTTCGAGCTTCTCGGTCAGTTCGGCCTCCGCCGCCCGGCTCTGGTGGTCCTCTCGGCTCCACGGCACGATCATGGTCACCCAGGGCCGGTCCTCCGCGTCGAAGGCGGCGAGCCTGCGGCGGCGGTCCTCGTCCTGGAGAGCCCAGCGGTCGACGAGGAGGATCTCGGGGGTGGTGGGCGGCGACTTCCCCTCGGGCCTGCCCGACTCCTCGTCGAACGAGGTGATCTGCGCCTGGTAGTTGAGCGAGCGCACCAGCTCCTCGGCGACATAGGCCAGCGGGCGGGCGGCGGCCGGGTGGTAGGGGTTCCAGTCCTGCGGGTGGTCGCCGTAGTAGTCCCCGTTGCGCCCGTCGGGCAGGTCGTGGCGGGTGGGTGCGGCGATGGTGATCCGCATCGGCCGGGGGGCGCCGACCCCACTGCTGGGGGAGCCGAAGGCGCTGGGGGCGAGGCGGTAGTCGACGGGTCTGCCGGTGTCGATGCGTACGGTGTCGGCGACCCGGACGATGCGCTTGGCCAGTTCGTAGACGGCCCGTTCGTATTCCTGGGCGAAGAGTCTGAGCTTGATGAGGCCGTAGAGGCCGTCGGTGACGTACCGGTCGCCGAAGTCGCGGTGGTTGAACTGTAACCGCTCGGCCGATCCCGGGAGTTGGCTCGGCGGCACCGGTACCCACAGGGCCGGGACGATCGCCTCGGCGGGCTGGTTGGAGCGGGCCCGGTGGTGGATGGCGCGCTGCTCGAAGGCGTGCCACTCCTTGCCGCACATCTCGCTGGCGAAGTAGCGCGGCGAGAACAGCGGGACGAAGACCCGGCAGGTGGCGAGGGTTTCGCCGAGCCGTTCCGACCAGCCCTCGCCGGAACGTATCTCGCGGTCCATGAAGCCGGGGGACGCGCCGGCGGGAAGATCCGTCATGGCCAGCACATGGCCGCACAGGTCACGGAAAAGGCGTTCGACCCACATATCGGGGTCCGTTCCGCTGCCGTGGCCCGGCGTGTGGGCGTAGCTCAGAAAGAAGTACGGCCGATGGTCCGCCGCTCGCTGCTGCGTCGATGCGTGCACACGACCCCCGTCCTGTGTGAGCACTCGCATTTGAGGAGTAGGAAAGGAAATGCGAGCGAATTCATCATTCCGGAGCGGACTACGCTCCACCCCCCTGCCGTTCGGTCATTGAACGCTACTTTTCAGTCAACCGTTCCCCTGTTCACCGCATTGCGGCGCGCTCCGTATCGGTCTTGCAACCGTTCCTCCCGGATGTCCCGTGTGTACCGTTGATCTCTTTGCGCATCACAGCGAGCAATTGCTTTCCGTCGACGGTCGTTTCGGCCGCCTCTTCGATCATGTCGAGCGCTTGCGGGACCCCGGCGAGGAACCGTGGTGCGAAGAGGCCGAGCCCGACCCGCTCATGAGTCTCCGACAACAGCCGGGAGAACGGAACGGGCTCCTCCTGCCAGGGCATCCGATGATCCCAGGAACCGTCCGAGGCGTACAGGTCCGTGACCTCGGCCAGGGCCCGAAGTTTCGCCTGCCGGAATCCGCGCAGCAGGGCGGCCGCCAAGGCGTGGGCATCACCCCCGGCCGCGATGCCGAGCGCCCCGTACCCGTGGCGGCCGGTCCGGACCGGCGCGCCCCCGGCGAGCGGGGTGAGCGTGGTCAGGACGGTTGCCGCCTCGGCCGCCTGCTCCGGGACGGTCCGGGCCAGCAGCTCCCAGGCGGCCGCGAGGGAGGCGGACCAGGCGTCGGCGGCCGACGGGGAGAGCCGTTCGGCGGCGGGCGTGCCGAAGCAGGTGCGGTACGGATCGAGATCGTCCAGTACGCGTGTGGGTACGGGACCGGGCCCATCGGCGGCCTGTACGGGACCGGGCCCCCGGGCCGCCCCGAGGCGGCGTACGGGCGACCAGCGCGGGCCCTCCCCGGCCCCCCGCGCGATGTGCAGCGCGCCCCCTTCGGTGCGGACGGTGAACCCCTCGCCGTCGGCCCGCACCAGAGCCGTGCCCGCCTCGCCCGTCCCGCCGGCCCGGACCTCCCCGAGGGTGGGCAGGAAGAGGCGGCCGGCGCGGTGGACCACCGGGACGGCCAGGTCGAGCCCGGCGTGCACGGCGGCGGCGGCCACCGAGGCGGCGAGCCGCTCCACCGGGGGGCCTTCCACCGGCCGGCCGGCCCGTACCGCCTCCAGGGTGTCCAGCAGCCAGGTGCGGGTGTAGGGGTGGGCGAGGACCAGGTCGAGGGCCGTCTGCCCGGCCGGGTCGCTCTCGACCTCGGCGGCCAGCGCCCACGCCGACTCCCAGACCTCCCCGCCGCTGCCGTCGAGGCCGTCATGGAGGGCGGCGAGCAGGGTGCGGGTCAGATCCTGCTGGGCGGCGAGCAGTTCCCACGGGTCGCGGACGGCGGGCGCCTCGGTGGCGGCGGCGGTCCGGTCCTCGATGCCCCGGATCAGCGCGGCCAGGTCGGCGCAGTAGACGGACGGGTTGTCGAAGCCGCCCGGCGAGCGGTAGCGGTGGGTGTAGAGCCCGCCGCCGCACGAGCGTACGACGGGGCAGCGGCGGCAGGTCTCGCTGACGCCGGCCAGGCCGAGCTGGCGCGCGCGGACCCCGGGGTGCGCCGCGACCTCGTCGAAGCTGTGGGTGAACACGTCGAACCCGGTGGCCGCGGCGCCTTCGTAGGCGCTCTTGAGGGAGTCCACCTGTTCCAGCCGGCCGTCGGTCTCGACGACGACCAGGTCCGTGGGGGCGAGTCCGAGGGACTCGGTGAGGCTGGGGCCGCCGCTCAGGGTGGAGAGCACCGAGGAGAAGAGGCGGACCGGCACCGGGCGCCCCTGCTCCTGCCAGCGGTCGAAGATGGTGAGGAGCCAGTCGGCGTAGGCGGTGGGGGATCCGTCCGGGCGTGGCGGCGGCTCGCCCCAGGTGGCGTGCGGGAGGAGGAAGTCGATGAGCGGCGGTTCGAGTTCGGTGAGCGCGTCGAGGACCGCGACCGGGTCGTTGGCGATGTCGATCGTGCACAGGAGGCCGAGGTCGAGATGGCGGTAGCGGTCCTGCCGGAGCAGTTCCACGGCCTTGAGGACCAGCGGGTGGCTGCTGCGCCCGTCGGCATAGCGGCGGTGGCGGTCGTTGGCGGCGCGGTCGCCGTCGAGGGAGATCCCCACCTTGACGTCGAACTCGTCGAACAGGTCGAGGTAACGGGGGCTCAGCTGGAGGCCGTTGGTGTGGATGCGCAGATCCAGCTCGGCGAGGCCCGCCAGGGCCGAGGTGAACTTTTCGCAGACGCGGCGCAGTCGGGCCGGTCCCGCGAGCAAGGGCTCCCCTCCGTGCAGGATCACTGACACGGAGGGCAGGGCGTGGGTCCTGGCGTGCTCCGCCAGGCGTTGAGCCGTCCGGGAAACAACATGGTCAGAGATTGTCTTCGGCTGGGTTCGCCAGCTCTGATCAGCATGTTCGTAGACATAACAATGATCGCAGGCAAGATCGCACCTGCTGTGAACCTTCAGAACGATTTCGCGGAATGGGACCGCGGGTCCTGTCATTCCACCAGTCTAGTCCAGCGTTCCGCACCGAAATCCGACAGTGCGGCGCGCCTCAGAGAGCCGAGTTGAAGGTGGAAATCCGAGGGGGGCGGCCGGCGGCCGTGGGGATCACTCGCGCAAGCTTCCGAGCGGCGGAGCCACCGGAAATGTCGATCTTGGCGAGCGGCACACGACGTGTCTTCGCATCAGCGAAGAGAGGGGATGATTCGTAGGTCTTCACGGCCGTCCTCAGGGGGCTCGTTCCGGTCAGGGGGACAACACCGGCAGTTGCACCATTGCAGTGCCTGGCGGCACGACTTTACTCTCATGACCTAGGTGTGCAACTCGTGTCGCACCCTCGTAAGCCGAGCGACATACGGGACTGCTCCAAATGGTCCGGAATCCTTCATTCCGACAACGGAACCCCGACTGCATGGGATACGGGAGTGAACATGACGGCGATTCCCGGACCTCTTCAGAGCATGGTCTTCAGGAACGCCGACCTGCCCGCGCTCTTCCACCGTACGGACGCCATCGCGGTCTCCCGGCAGCGCGAGGCCGTGAACACCACCAGGGTCCAGCTGGCACTGCTCGTGGCGGGCACGGTGCCCGCCGCGCTCCCATGGCACGCCGAGGACGGCCTCGCCGTCCAACTGCTCCACGGCTCAGCCGTGTTGGCGTACCTGGGTGTCCTGTTCACGACCTACCTCGCCTCGCGCCGCAAGGCGAAGTCGCACTGGCAACTCAACCGCTCCGCAGCGGAGTTCATCAAGTCCCTCTGCTGGCGCTACGCGGTCCACGGTTCGCCCTTCGAGACCGCGGCCCCGCACCCCGAGGCGCTGTTCGCCAACCGGCTGGAGGAGGGGCTCCAGGAACTGAGGAAGGTGGGCTGGGCCGATCCGCGCGAGGTGATGACGGACGCCGACGGGGCGGTCATCACGGAGTCCATGCGGGAGTTACGGGACAAGGCCTTCACCGTACGCAAGGAGACGTATGTACGGGACCGGCTCATCGAGCAGCGGCGGTGGTACCGCAGACGGCGGCTGGTCTCCCGGCGCGGCGCGCTCGTCTGGTCCGGGGCGGTCGTCGCGCTGACCCTGCCGGCGCTGGCGCTGAGCGTGCTGCAGACCTTCGGGGTGGGGCGCTCCCTCGGGCTGACCGGGGTGCTGTCCGCAGCCGCGGCGGCCTGTCTCGCCTGGAACGAGCTGCGCCGCCACCACCCGCTGATCTCCGCCCACTCCCTGGTGGAGGACGACCTGGAGTCGATGCAGGCCGCGATGGAGACCACGCTCACCGAGCGGCAGTGGCCCGTGGCGGTCTTCGAGACCGAGCGGATCGTCTCGCCGGAGCACACGGACTGGCTGGTGCGGCACCGCACCTGAGCGGCCGTCACCCCCGCTCCACGCCGTCCCGCCAGATGACGGTGACCGGGCGGCCCAGCGTACGGGCGTACGTCACGATGTCTCCCGTGCCGCCGAGGCCCCGTGCCGGGCGGCCGTCCCAGACGGCGAGCAGCAGGTCGCAGTGGTCGGCGATGTAGGCACCGGCCGCGTAGTACGCCTCGTCGGTTGAGTGGGAGAAGTCCAGCCGGACCTCCTGGGCCGCGCGGGACTTGAGGAGCCGGTAGCGGGCCAGGTCGGCGGTGGTCTCGAAGCAGGCCTCGTAGTCGCCACTGGGGATCACCACCGTCAGCTTGGCGCCGCAGTCGAGGGCGAGGCCGGCGAAGAGCTGGTCGGCGCCGACCGCCAGGCTGGAGAGCGCCTCAGTGGCACCGTCGAGTCCGCACAGGGCCGCACGCAGACCGGCGAGGACGTGGGTCCGGGCCGCGTCGGGGATGGAGCGGTGACCGGTGATTCCGATGCGATTCACGGACCTGGAACCCCCTGGTGTCGGCGCTTCCCGTGCGACCGGTCGTGGCGACATCCTCTCAAGAGCCTGGGGGCGCGCGGGAGCCCCCGTCCGGAATTCCGGACGGGGGCTCGTATGTACGGACAGCGCCGGGCGCGACCGGTACGTCGGCCGGGGAGCCTGGTGCGCCGGTCGGGTGGGCCGGTGCGCCGGTCAGTAGACGCTGACGCCGTAGGCGTTCAGGGCCTCGACGACCGGCTGGAAGAAGGTCGTACCGCCGGAGGAGCAGTTGCCGCTGCCGCCGGAGGTGAGACCGATCGCCCGGGTGCCGGAGTAGAGCGGGCCGCCGGAGTCGCCGGGCTCGGCGCACACGTTGGTGCGGATCATGCCGTACACGACATCGCCGCCGCCGTAGTTGACGGTGGCGTTGAGGCCGGTCACCGAGCCGCTGCGGGTGCCGGTGGTGGAGCCGCGGCGGGTGACGGCCATCCCTACGGTGGCGTTGGCGGCACTGGTGATGTCCTGGCCGCCGACCGAGCCGTCCTTGGGGATGGTGTTGTTCGTGTAGCGCACGATGCCGTAGTCGTTGTTCGGGAAGCTGGAGCCGGAGGCCGTCCCTAGCACGGTGGTGCGGGCGGAGTTGGCGTACCAGGTGCCCGTACCGTTGGTGCAGTGGCCGGCGGTCAGGAAGTAGTAGGTGGAGCCGCTGCGGACGTTGAAGCCCAGCGAGCAGCGGCCGGTGTTGGAGTAGATCGCGTCGCCGCCGGAGATCAGCTTGCTGAACTTCCCGGGCGTGCGCTCGATCGTGAGGGCGGAGGCGTTGGCGCCCGCGGCCTTCTTGATCTGCGCGATCTCCGCCTGGGTGACCGTGCTGTCGACGGTGACGACGAGGCGGTTGGTCTTCGGGTCGATGTTCCAGGCGGTGCCCGCGATGTCGGCGCCGAGCACGGCGTCGCTCGCGGTGGACAGCTGGGTGGCGCTGAACGTACCGGTGGGTTCGGCACTGGCGGTGGGAACGGTGAACGCCGCGACGGCGGCGAGTCCGGCGAGGACGGCCGTGGTACGGACGCGTCTCGCATGGTTGCGGCGGGGGTTGGTGCGCTTGATCCTCACTTCGGGTTCCTCCGAGGGGAATCGGGGGCCCTCCTGTGGGGTGGCGGGCCCGTGAGGCGCAGTCGGGGGCCTGTCCGGATTCCGGAATTGCCGTGCCCCTGACAATCGCTGACGGGAGTATCAAGGGGTCCGGACAGGCAGCGCAAGCATGCCTTTCGGCCACCTGCGCCCCACCCGCACCCCAACCTCCGGCAGCTCTCGGGCTGCCGGAGGCCGGCGCCTGGGCTTCACGCGGGTTCAGGCGTCCAGGCGGTTCCGCTCCCCCGCCGGGACCGGCACGGTGAGGGTGTTGCCCGGGGGCGGGAAGGGGCAGATGAAGTGATCGGCGAAGGCGCACGGCGGCAGCAGCGCGCGGTTGAAGTCGACGTTCACGCTGCCGTCGCCGGCCGGCGGGCCGGGACGCAGGAAGCGGAAGCGGTAGCTGCCGTTCCCGCTGGTGGCGTCGGCGAAGACGGCCCACAGCGAGCCGTCCGGCTCGACCGCCACCTGGAGCGTGTGCTCGTCCCCTTCCACCGTGAAGGCGATCTCCCCGCCGAGCCCGAGACCCCGCTCGACCCCGTCGGCGTTGGGTACCCGTACGGCCCGCTCCTCGGCGTAGGGACGGAAGGTTCCCGACAGCGCCCAGTCCGGGTCGTACGGGGTCGCGTCGATGGTCGAGAAGGCGTGCCGCGACGGTGAGGCCGGATCGAAGTCCCTTACGGCCCAGAGCCCTTCGCGGCGGAGCACCACCAGCCGCCGCTCACCCTGCCCCACCCGGGAGTCGCCGATGGGGCCGCGGTCCGCACCGAGCCGGACCTCGCCGGTCAGCGGCTTGCCGTCGACCACGACGCCGTCCTCGGCGGTGGCGGTCAGCACCACCTCGTCGCCGTCCTCGCGCCACTGCCCCGGGACGGCCGGAATTCGCCCTTCCGGGTGATCGGAGAACCAGTGGGTTCCGGTCAGCGAGAGCGGGCCGTAGGGGGCCGCGACCGCGAGGACGCGCCCCTCGTGCCACTCCTGCCACTCCTGTGCGGCGTCCGGCTCCCCGGCCCGCTGGTCCTGCTGTGCGTCCGTGCTCATGCGATCAACCTTTCCACACCGGCTCCGCCAGGCCGAGGTGCGACCGCAGCGTGGAGCCGGAGGTCGGCGCGGTCCGGATTAGCCCCTGGAGAAGCGGGGCACCACCGAGTCCGCGATCGAGAGGTCGCAGAGCTCACCGCCGGAGCTGAAGAGCCCCGAGCCGAAGTAGCCCAGGGCCGGAGACTCCTGCGGGCTCAGCAGTCGCACCCGCAGGAATCGCCGCAACAGCAGCACCCCTCGCCGCACTGGCCGCAGCAGTCGCACGCCTCGCAGCAGTCTCCGCAGTCATTGCACAGCGCATCCCGGCGCTCCCGGCTCCAGGGGTCCTCGAAGGTCCCGCAGCACATCTGGCAGGTGCAGGCGAGCCCGGCCCACACCAGGCACCCGGCGATCAGCCCGCGCCTCTCGCGTGGCGGCCGGGGCGGGGACGGGGCGGCGGGACCGCCGGGGGTGGGGCCGTACGGGTTCCCGGGTGGCGGCCCGAAGGAGGCCTGCGGCACCTCGAGCCCCCGGTGCGAGCAGGACGACGTGCCGAACGCCCGGTCGACCGAGCGGCGCAGTTCGTGGGCGAGCAGCACGTGGACGAGCTTGCCGTCGGTGAACTCCACCTCGCGCAGCGCGAGCCGTACGCCGTGCAGCGCGTCGTCGCAGAGCCGGCGCGCCTCGGTCAGCGACGTGCCGGTCACCGCGAGCGGGTTCCAGGCACCCGACGCGGCGTCAGCCTCCCGGTCCTCCACGGCGTCCAGCAGATGCGCGAGCCGCCCGAAGAGACGTCCGGCCTCCGCGAGCGGGGCCGCGTTCCGCAACTTCCCGGCGAGGACCGCGGTGTGCGCGAAGGCGGCCGCGGTTGCCGTCTCGGTGGGTTCGGTGACCGTCAGCAGCGGGGTGCCGGGCCCGGCGAGGGTCTCGATGCCGGTCTGCCGGTCGACCGCGTCGACCAGGAGGGCGGTGTCGAAGCCGAGCGCCGCCCCCGTACGGGCGCCCGCCCGGTCCCAGCCCGCCGCCACCCGCCGCGCGGCCGCCGCGACCGGCCGCCGGGCCAACAACCCGTCCCGGTCGGCGACGTGGTCGCGCACCTTGGCGGAGGCGAGGACGAGTGAGACGGCGGCGGCGAGCCTGGCCCCCTCCCCCATGGCGACCGGGGCGGTCCGCATGGCGCGCAGCGGGCACGGCCCGGCGGTGCGGCGCCCGGCGGGAGTGGCGCCGGCCTGAGCCTCCGTCAGCACCGAGACGATCAGACCGTCATAGTTCGTGACGATCCTGGCGAACTGCCCGTGATCCGCCCTCAGGGCCAGGCAGAGGCCGCAGAGATGGGCCATCCACTCGGTCCGCAGACCTTCGGAGAGCCGGTGCGTACAGGGCCTCACGATTCCGAACATGCCGATCCCCCGCGAGCCGTTCCGACCGGTGCGCGCCACTCGCGCACCCGAGCGCCGTGCATCGTATCGAGTGATCCGTTCACCCGTACGTCCCCCATGTCACCCGTACGGACCGGAGCATCATATTTTCCCACCAGAACCGGCCTTACGCAGGAGGAACCTTGACGAACCGCCACATGTTCTGCACCAGTACCGTCACGAATCACCTGTGCGGCGACTATCCACTTGGCGCGGTATCCGCATCATGGACGACCATAGGGATACGAAAGAGATGCGGAACACCAAGGAACCGCGGTTGAGAGGAGGCGTCCATGGGATCGGTGCGCAAGGCAAGTGCGTGGCTGGGCCTCGTAGAGGACAACGACGAGCGGTACTACGACGACGAGTACGCCGAGGGTACGGAGACGGGCACAGGCAACCAGGCCTGGGTCACCGACCCGCGGGCGCAGGTGGCCACCGAGGCGGCCGAGGAGCAGGACCGTCGGATCGCCACGGTGACCCCGGACAGCTTCCGGGACGCACGGGCCATCGGTGAGCTGTTCCGGGACGGTGTCCCGGTGATCGTCAACCTCACGGCCATGGACCCCGCCGACGCCAAGCGCGTGGTGGACTTCGCCGCCGGGCTGATCTTCGGCCTGCGCGGTTCGATCGACCGGGTGGCCACCCGGGTCTTCCTGCTCTCCCCGGCCGACACCCAGGTGGTCGCCGGGGAAGCCGCCGGCCGCAAGGCCGACGGCTTCTTCAACCAGAGCTGAGCAGGGCGCTCGCCGGAAAATTCCGGTCAGCGCCTCCGGTCGGCGCGTCCCACGGACGGCCGTGGTCACCGGAAGGCGTCGAGACCGGTGAGCGCCTTGCCCAGCACCAGCTGGTGCATCTCGACGGTGCCCTCGTAGGTGAGCACCGACTCCAGGTTCGTCGCGTGCCGCATCACCGGGTACTCCAGCGAGATCCCGTTGGCACCGAGGATCGTGCGCGAGGTGCGGCAGATCTCGATCGCCTCCCGCACGTTGTTGAGCTTGCCGAAGCTGACCTGCTCGGGGCGGAGCCGCCCCGCGTCCATGCGCCTGCCCAGATGATGGGCGAGCAGGATGCCTTTGTGCAGTTCCACGGCCATGTCCGCCAGCTTCGCCTGGGTGAGCTGGAAGCCGCCGATCGGCCGGCCGAACTGTTCCCGGGTCCTCGCGTAGTCGAGGGCCGACTCGAAGCTGGCCCGCGCCGCGCCCATGGCGCCCCAGACGATCCCGTACCGCGCGTGGCTCAGACAGCTGAGCGGGCCGCGCAGCCCCTTCGCGTCCGGAAGCACCGCGTCGGCGGGGAGCCGGACACCGTCCATGACGAGTTCGCTGGTGACCGAGGCGCGCAGCGACCACTTGTGGTGGATCTCCGGCGCCGAGAAGCCGGGGGCGTCGGTGGGCACGACGAAGCCGCGGATGCCCCGGCCCTCGTCGCCCTCGTCGGTCTGCGCCCACACGATCGCCACCCCGGCGACCGAGCCGTTGGTGATCCACATCTTGCGCCCGGTGAGCACCCAGTCCTCGCCGTCGCGCTTGGCGTACGTCCGCATCCCGGCCGGGTCGGAACCGTGATCGGGCTCGGTCAGCCCGAAGCAGCCGATGATCTCGCCCGCCGCCATGCCGGGCAGCCACCGCTGCTTCTGCTCCTCGGAGCCGAAGCGGTGGATCGCGTACATGGCGAGCGACCCCTGTACGGAGACGAGCGAGCGGATACCGGAGTCGGCGGCCTCCAGCTCCAGGCAGGCCAGGCCGTACTGAACGGCGCTCGCCCCGGCGCAGCCGTATCCGTCGAGGGACATGCCGAGCGCGCCCAGCGCCCCGAGCTCCCGGGCCAGCTCCCGGATGCCGGGCAGCTCCCCCTTCTCGTACCACTCGGCGATGTGCGGCAGGACCCGGTCGGTGGCCCAGGTGCGGACGGTGTCCCGGATCGCCAGGTCGTCGGGGCCGAGCAGATCGTCGATGCCGAGGGGGTCGATGGCGTCGAACGGCGGGAGCTTCGACGGCTTCGCGGAATCGGTGCTGGACATGAGGGTGCCTCCGGCGGCTCGCACGGTGTCCGAGGGGGGCGGGGGTCGGCCGCGGCCCTCCGAAAACTAGCAGTGGTAGTCAGAGCGTCGTGGAGACGTTACGGCTCAGCGTGCCGCTCGTCCAGAGCCGGTGGCCTCGGCCGGTTCGCGCCGCGCGGGAAGCCTCAGGCGCGGGGCCGAACGCTCGGGAGCGGGAGCCGGGACGGCGGCGGGGACCTGGGACTCGGCGACCGGGTGTTCGGCGGCCGTGGGGCCGAAATCCGGGCGGCCGGCGGAGCTCCCGGGCTCGGGGGCCGGGCGCTCGCCCAGGAGGCAGACCTCCTTGGGCGGACAGTCCATCGCCCTCGGCAGGCGCAGCGCGGCGAGCGCGCCGAGCAGCAGCAGACCCGCGCTGACGAAGAGCGTGACGTGCAGCCCGCCGACGAAGGCGTGCCGGGCCGTGGAGCGCAGCAGCTCCCCCGTCGGGCCGCCGAGCTGCGCGGCCACCTGGTAGGCCTCGCCCAGCGAGTGGGAGGCCTCCGCGCCCGCGCGTGCGGGCACACCCTGGTCGCGCAGGGAGGCGAGGCCGGGGGCGTAGGCGGCGTTCATGACGCTGCCAAGGAGGGCGATGCCCAGGCCCGCGCCGAGCTGGTAGGAGGTCTCCCCTATCGCCGCGGCCCCGCCCGCCCGTTCCGCGGGGGCGTCGCTGAGCATCGACTCGTACGCCCCGAAGAGCGTCGACTGGAGGCCGAAGCCGAGGAGGACGAAGCCCACCGTCAGCAGGGCGGGCCGGTCGTGGTGGCCCATCGAGGTGAGCAGCAGCACGGAGGACGCCGTCAGGACGAAGCCCCAGCCGACCATCTTGCGGGGGCCCACCCGGCGCAGGGTGTACGAGCCGGTGGCGCCCGCGGCCATCGCGGCAAAGGTCAGCGGGAGCAGCCGGAGCCCGGTCTCCATCGGGCTGAGGCCCAGCACCAGCTGGAGGTACTGGACGGCGATCAGCTGGAGGCCGACCAGGGCCAGCATGGCGAGCACGATGCAGCCGACGGCGGTGGAGAAGGCCGGGCGGGCGAACATGGCGATGTCGATCAGCGGGTACGTACGGCGCTTCTGGCGGCGTACGAAGAGGATCAGGAGCGCGAGGCCGAGGGCCGGCGGGCCCAGCGAGACCGGGTCCATGAGGCTCGCGCCGCCACCCAGGCTCTTGACACCGAGGACGACCCCGAGCACTCCGGCCGCCGCGGTCAGCGCGCCCAGCACGTCCCACGGGCCGTCGTCGGCGCCGCGCGACTCGGGCAGCAGCCAGCGGCCCAGCGGCAGGATGAGCGCCATCAGCGGGATGTTGATCAGGAAGACCGAGCCCCACCAGAAGTGCTCGACCAGGAAGCCGCCGACGACCGGCCCGGTGGCGGCGCCGACCGCGGCGACCGCGGTCCACACCCCGATGGCCATGGCCCGTTCGCGCCGGTCGGGGAAGACCTGGCGCAGGATCGACAGGGTCGCGGGCATGATCATCGCGCCCCCGACGCCGAGCAGGGCGCGGGCCGCGATGAGGATGGCGGAGGTGTCGGCGGTGGCGGCGAGCAGGGAGGCGACGCCGAACAGCGCATAGCCGATGAGCAGCACCCGCCGTCTGCCGATCCGGTCACCCAGCGTGCCGAAGAGGATGAGCAGCGAGGCGCAGACGAGGGGGTAGGCGTCGACGATCCACAGGAGTCCGGTGGCGCTCGGGCGCAGGTCCTCGGTGACCGAGGGGACCGCGACATGGAGCACGGTCGCGTCGAGGGCGACCACCAGCAGGCTGAGGCAGAGGACGACGAGGACGACCCAGCGGTTGGCGCCGTCGGCGGCTCGGCGCAGCCGGACTCCGGCCGTGGTCGTCCCGGACATCTACGTACCTCCCGATGGGTTCCTCGCGCTCGGCGGACCGGCGGGGACGTGGTGTGTCGTGTCCTCGGGGGCCCGGCATCGACGGGCGAGTGAGCCGTCAGCGTACGCGAGTTCGGCCAGGTGACACGTGGCCCACCTCATACGCCGGTCCGCCACACAGTGTGTCGTACGCCACAGGGGTCCCGCGGGTGGGCCCCGCACCGCCCGCCGCCGGGCCCCGTGGAGCGGCATGCGCCTGCCCCGAATGGCCGGATCAATTCCCGCGGATTCCTGTGTGCGAAATACCCGGCAGATCAAACACGCTCCCGAACGGAACCCCGGGGGAATTGACCTCAAGATCACGGAGATTCTTCTCCGCGCCCGGAAAAAGTAACCGCTTCGAGACGAAGTCCACATCACATCGTCATCACAAAGCGCCCGGATTGGCCTGCACTCACACTCACTCGCTGTAACGTCGATCGGGTGCGTACCGACATCTTTGCCCGCCTGGACCGGGAGCCGGAACCGCCGAAGATAGTGGCACCGCGGATGAGCCGTCACCGTGCCGCCCTCTTCGGCGGGACGATGGCGTTCTATCTCGCCATCGTCTTCGCCGTTCTCGTGACGTCCTGGCTGGTGGTCCTGGACTGGAAGGTCATGCTGTTCCGGCCCTACCAGCAGTGGCCCGAACTGCACGCCTTCCTCGACTACTACGTCGTGCTCGGCCAGCGCGGCCCGACAGCGGTGATGGTCGCCTGCTGGCTGGGCTGGCGCTCCTGGCGCCAGCACACGCTGCGGCCGCTGCTGGTCCTCGGCACCTCGCTGCTGCTGCTCAATGTGACGGTGGGCGCGGTCAAGCTGGGCCTGGGGCGGCTCGGCCCGCACTACGCGACGCAGATCGGCTCGGCCGAGATGTTCGCCGGCGGCGATATATTTCCGTCCGGACACACCGCCAACGCCGTCGTGACCTGGGGAATCCTCGCCTATCTGGCCACCACGCCCCGGGCCAGGCGCTACCTGTCGGCGGTCTCCGCCACTGTCTCGCTGGGCGTCGGCCTCACCACCGTCTACATCGGCACGCACTGGCTCAGCGATGTGGTGCTGGGCTGGGCGGCGGGGCTGCTCATCCTGCTGGCGCTGCCCTGGTTCGAGCCGCTGATCGCCCGGGCGGAGAGCTGGATCTTCGACGTGCGCGAGCAGTGGCGCGAGCGGCGCAGGGCGGGCGGTCCGGCACGGGCCCCCGAGGGCGTCCCGCAGCCGGTGCTGCTCCCCCAGTCGATCGCCGCCGAGGGCGCGGCCCTCGCGGCCGGCGCGGGCACTCCCGCCGCGCACCTGGCCACCGGGGCCCGGCCGCGGGCACACCACGTGCCCCCCGTCTACCCGGAGCGGCCGCAGCCGGCTCCGGTGGGCACCCGCCGCCCGCAACCGCACCCGGAGCACGGCTCCCGGGGCACCGCGAGCCCGGCCCCGACGGGCCCGCTGACGGGCGGCTAGGGGGTGTCCGGCGGATCAGGACCGGATAGGCCGCCTGACGCACATCGTCGATACGGCGAAGGCCCCGACCATGACCCTTGGGTTCCAGTGGTCGGGGCCTTCGCCGTGTCGACGTGGTGGGACGTGCGGGGGTCAGCCGACCCAGCAGCGGGTCACCGTGGCGTCCTCGACCTGGAAGTTGATCCGTCCGGAACGGAACTCCATCGTCAGGATCGTGCCCGGCGGGACCGCTCGGACGGTGTCCCAGCCACGGCTTCTCGCCTGCTGCTCGGCGATGTCGGCGCCGAGGCCGACGTACGACTCGGGAGCGTCGTCCGGCTGTGCGGGAGGGGTCGGTAGAGAGGCCATACCCCCCACCGTAGGCGGCCGCGGACGAGGACGGAAGGCGCCGGCCCCCGGGGCCGGCTGCCGCAACCCCGCGTGCCGTCCTCCGGCATCCCCGTGTGCCGCCCCCCTGGCATCCCGGCGTGCCGTCACGGTCACGCTTGTGTCACAGAATCCCCACACCCGTATATCCCGGCCTATTCACTCGAACGGCCCGCCCGGAAGCACGGATACGAAAGGGTCGGCCGCCTCGTGCGACCCTACGGCGAGACCGGTGCGCACGCTCCGGAAACATCCGGGGTGACCTGCCGCTTTTACCGCCGGGAGCTCGTCACCCGAATGACCGGGACACCTGAATTTCATATTCCCTTATACCTGTCTTACATTTCCTCACACTTTCTCCCCGGGCCCCGTCTCCGCCGACGGCAGGCGGTATCTCACGATCCGGATGCATCGAGCGCCCGCGTGAGGCGGTCCCGGGCCCGGGTCATCACCTCCGTGAGTTCGGGCGGCTCGACCACCTCGAAGTCGATTCCCATGAGCAGCACATGGATCACCAGGACCTCCAGGTCGGGCGCCCCCGCGGTCAGCCGGCAGGTCCGCTCGTCGACTGGCTCCAGCACCCCGGCGGAGGGCGAGATGTGCCGGGCGGCCTCCTCCGCCGGAGCCTTCAGCAGGAGCACCGCCCGCGCCGCGTAGGCGGAGACCGAGACGCCCTGGGAGACGTAGGCGGCCAGGTCCTCGGCGGGCGGCGGCCGGGGGGTGAAGCGAGGGCCGTGCGGCGGGGTCGGGGTGATCCGGTCCACCCGGAAGGTCCGCCAGTCCGCCCGGTCCAGGTCCCAGGCGACCAGGTACCAGCGGTGCTCGGTGCAGACGAGCCGGTGCGGCTCCACGGTCCGGCGGGAGTCCGAGCCGCCGTGGGAGCGGTAGGAGAAGCGGAGCCGCTCGCTGTCCCGGCAGGCCGCGGCCAGCTCGGTGAGGAGCGCCGGATCGACGGTGTCGGTCTCCGCCCCGCGCAGCATCGGCACGGTGAAGGCGCCGAGCGCGCTCACCCGGCGCCGCAACCGGTTCGGCAGCACCTGCTCCAGCTTGGCCAGAGCGCGTACGGAGGTCTCGCCGATGCCCTCGATGCCGTGGCCCGCCGCCGTGCGCAGCCCCACGGCGACCGCGACGGCCTCCTCGTCGTCGAGCAGGAGGGGCGGCAGCTCGGCCCCGGCCCCGAGCTGGTAGCCGCCGCCGGTGCCGGGGCTGGCGTTCACCGGGTACCCGAGCTCGCGCAGCTTGTCGACGTCCCGGCGCACGGTGCGCGGGGTGACGCCGAGCCGTTCGGCCAGGTCGGCGCCGGACCAGTCCCGGTGGGCCTGCAGCAGTGAGAGCAGGCGCAGCAGTCGTGCCGAGGTCTCCAACATGGGGCCGAGTCTGCCAGGGCTTGCGGACAGCCCCTGTCCGCGAGCGGATCAGGCGGTCCCGGGTACCAGCCGAACGCAGAGGTCGTTCGCCGCGGTGTAGCAGGGGGTGGCGAGGACGCCGTCCGCCACCCGGCGGCTCGGGTAGACGAAGGTCTTCTCCCGGGACCAGACGTCGTCGAGGATGCGGGAGATCCTGACCGCCTTCGCGCCGGCCGAGGGGATCAGCCACAGCCGCCAGAGCTGCTCCTCGGTGACGGGCCCGCCGGCCAGCGGAGCGTAGGGCAGGGTGAAGGCGAAGCCGACGCCCGGCTGCCCGGAGGCGGTGAGCGGCACCCGGTGGACCCGGGCGGGCTCTCCCGGCAGCCGGGCCTCCACCACGGCCCCCTCCCCCGCCTCGATCCCGTAGAGCTCGCCCTCGGCGCTCATGCCGGACGGGCCGACGCGGATGGCGCCGCCCTCGGCGTGTGGGGCCCGGACCCAGCAGCGCAGGGCGAGGCGGCCGTCGAGGGTGGGGTAGGGGACCCGGGATCGGACGGTGGCGGTTCCGGTGTCGGGGGTACGGTCGACGAGGGCGCGCAGATCCCGCAGCCCCGGGAGGACGGTACGGGGGTGCTCGGAGCCTGGCTCCTCCACGTACGCGTCCCAGCGCCCCTCGGGCACGTCGGCGGAGGGCGGCAGCACCGCCCGCAGCCGCCCGGGAGCGGTGCTGGTCAGCGGGAGCCGGACCGTGGTGCCCGCCGCTCCCCTGCGCCGCAGGAGCAGCACGGCCTCGGGGCCGGGGGCAGGGGCGGCGGCCAGGTCGAAGGTGAGCGCTCCGGCCGGATCGGCGGCGCAGTCGGCGCGGACGGTGGCGGTGGCAGTGGCGGTCATGCGGTCCTCCCCTTGCGGAGCACGTCGGCGGCCTTGTAGCGCAGTGCGTACGCCCCGTCGAGCACGGTTCCCCGGGTGCGGTGCAGCGCGGTGCGCAGGGGGCCGTGGCCCCGGCCTCGGGCGCCCTGGGCGATCAGTTCGGTGAACAGACGCTCGTGGCGCTCCGCGATCCGCGCCGGGTCGAAGCGTTCCGACGCGGCCAGCGCGGCGCGGCCCATCCGGTGGCGCAGGCCGTCGTCCTCGATCAGCTGGAGCAGCGCGGCGGCGATCGCGTCGGTGTCGCCCACCGGCACGAGACGGCCGTCGGTGCCGTCCTCGATGATCTCGGCCGGTCCGTGCGGGCAGTCGGTGGCCACGACCGGCAGTCCGCCGCGCATCGCCTCGACGATGGTCATGCCGAAGGACTCGCGGTCCGAAGTGACGGCGGCGATCGACCCCTTGGGCCACTCGGCCTCCAGGGGCGTGGCGGAGCCCATCAGGAACACATGGTTGTGCAGGTCCAGTTGGTCGATGAGCGCGCGCAGCGTGGTCTGTTCGTCGCCGGAGGCGTCTGCGCCGCCGTAGATCCGCAGCCGCCAGTCGGGGCGGACCGCGGCGACCTGGGCGAAGGCCCGTACCAGCAGGTCGTAGCGTTTGACCCGGTGCAGCCGGCCGGCCGCGACGACCCACTTCAGGTCGCCGCCCGCGGGCGGACAGGCGGGCTCGGGGACGGCGTTGGGGATGGCCTCGATCCGTACGCCGGGCAGCTTCATCCGGCTGCGGTAGTCCTCGGCGTCGGCGCGGGTGACGGTGGTGACGGCGTCCAGCAGCGTGTAGCGGTGGGCGATCTCGCGCCGCAGGCGGTAGCCGTGGTTGTCGAGCGTGAGGTGCTCCTGCCCGACGCGCACCGGGCCGCGGCGGGTCTGCCTGCTGATGTGGACGTTGAGGCCGGGCCGGGTGCCGACGACGACATCGGCTTCGAGCCCTTGGAGATGGGCGGCGATCCGGGCGTCGGTGAGCTTGCTGTACTGCTTGTGCCGGCTGTCGCCGCGCGGGAACACCGTTGCGGGCCGGGCGTGTTCGGGGTCGTCACCGTCGTACGTCGCGCTCTTCTTCCGCGTGTCGACGAGGTGGCGCAGGGTCACACCGTCGGGCGCGCCGAACGCGGGGGCCTCGCGGTGCCGGAAGACGGAGACGATCTCGACGTCGTGCTGTGCGGCGAGGGTGCGGGCGAGGGTGAAGGTGGTGCGGATCGTCCCCCCGATGCCGTACGCATTGTGCAGAAGAAATGAAATATGCATGGCGCCGCCGTTTCCCCCTGGTCTGGCCGTCTCTTGCGACTGTACGTCCCGGCGGTTCACCCCCGGAATGTGTCCGGAATCCGGCTGGATTCCGCCGGGGAATGCGTCGCGGTGTCCGAATACCCCCGCCGCACCGCCGGAACCGTGGCTGACCAGCAGCTTTACGGAAGCCGTGAATCCGCTCCACCGTCGGCGCCCGGAATCCGACGCATACGTCGGTGGCGACCGGTTCACCGTCCGGCCGCCTGCCCGTCACTCCTTTCAGCGACGCTTCCCTCCGTGCTTGACGTAAGGAAAGGCGGACGGGTTGCCTGCGTCCGGCGAAAACTACCGGCGGATATCCCGGCCCCCGGCTTCCCGGCATCCCGGCTTCCCGGCATCCCGGCATCCCGGCTTCCCGGCTTCCCGGCTTTCGGGACATGGCGGTCGACTCCTTGATGTAGCGATCTGTCGACGCGGTCCTCACTTCCGTCCCCGCCGGTGCGTGACCCCGGCCACGGATCCCGCGTTGTCTCTTCATGAGCCGGGAACCCCCCGGCCCACGCACCGAGTTCGAGGAGCCACCCGTGCCGCGCATGCTCGACGTCAGCCAGGACGTACGCGCCGAGATCGGCGACGACGAAGCCGACCGGCTGCTCGTCGGCGACGACACTCCCGGCAGTTACGACTGCACCTCCTGCCGCACTCCCGGCGACTCCGACCAGGAACGCACCAGCACGGTGCTGTTCATCGGGGACGAGACCGCCGTACTCGCGTTCGCCCACGCGACGTGCATCCCCTCGCAGGTCGTCAAGGTCGCGGAGGACCAGCTCCAGGGCGCGGTGCGCAGTATCACCGGCAGCGAGCAGAAGAACACGGAGGGACGCATGCCCGAACAGGCCGTCCTCGGCATCACCAGCGGACTCGTTCTCATCGAGGACGATGTCCGCCCGGCCCTGGTCGTCGAACCGACCGGACCGGTCGCCCGGCCCGGCACCGACGGCAGCGGGGGCGACGAGTTCCTCCAGCTGCTGCTGGAGCAGGGCTTCCACCCGGCCCCCGACCTGAACCGGCTGCCGGAGGTGCTGCCCGGCTGGTCGGTGCTCCTCGCCGTGGGCCAGCTGCACGCCGTGCTGCAGCCGGGCTCCGGCGGCGGCAACCCGGTCGCCTGGTGGCAGGCCCACCAGCCGCTCCAGGTGACCGACGGCTGGCGGGCCGCGGTCAACAAGTCGCAGACGGTCCTCGTCTTCGCCGCACCGGCCGGCACCATCGGCCAGCAGCCGCGCGAGGACCTGCTCCGGGACGCCCTGGAGAAGGCCGCGGTCAACGGGGTCCTGGTCGCCGCGTCCATGCCGCTGGCCGGGACCTGATCATGTCCGCCCCGCTCGGGCACCCCGGCCGAACAGCGATTTCTCCGGCGGGACCGCATCCGACGGGCGATGACGTCGTTGGCACCTACGTGCACTCATACGACCCCTCCCGCCAGTACCAGAGCCAGATTCCTGCCATGCGTCCCTCGCAGGAGCCATCGGTGGGCACGTCCGCCACCCCGATCTACGACGCGCTGTACTCCGAGTACCGCCGCTCGTTCCGGGCGTTGCCGGGTGACCGGAGCGGTGAGGAGAACCTCCGCTTCCCGGCCTTCGGCGCCGGGCTGTTCGCCTCCAGGGCCCCGCTGGGCGGCGGTCACCCCACCCCGGCCGGTCAGAGCCGCCACGCCGGGACCGGCGGCAGCGTCCAGAGCCAGCACACCGGGACCCTCGGCTCCTGGCAGCGGGTCGGTCGGCACGCCGGACGTCCCCGGCCGGCGGCGCTCCCGCCCGGGGCGCGGGAGTCCTGAGAGCGGGTACGTGAGAGGCCCGGCACCCCCCGTGGGGTGCCGGGCCTCTCACGTACCCGTCGGTGCTACTTGTTGCGGCCGCGCTTCTCGCGGACGCGGACCGAGATGTGGATCGGGGTGCCCTCGAAGCCGAACTCCTCACGCAGCCGACGCTCGACGAAGCGACGGTAGCCGTGCTCCAGGAAGCCGGAGGCGAAGAGGACGAACCGCGGCGGCTTGGTGCCCGCCTGGGTGCCGAACAGGATGCGCGGCTGCTTGCCGCCCCGGATCGGGTGCGGGTGGGAGGCGACGATCTCACCGAGGAAGGCGTTCAGCCGGCCGGTGGGGACGCGGGTCTCCCAGCCCTCGATCGCGGTCTCGATCGCCGGGACGAGCTTCTCCATGTGCCGGCCGGTGAGGGCCGAGACGTTGACGCGGGGGGCCCAGGCGATCTGCGCGAGCTCCGTCTCGATCTCGCGCTCCAGGTAGTAGCGGCGCTCCTCGTCGAGGGTGTCCCACTTGTTGAAGGCGACGACCAGGGCGCGCCCGGCGTCCACGGCCATGGTGATGATCCGCTGGTCCTGGACGCTGATGGACTCGCTGGAGTCGATCAGGACGACGGCGACCTCGGCCTTCTCCACGGCGGCGGCCGTACGGAGCGAGGCGTAGTAGTCCGCGCCCTCCTGGAGGTGGACGCGGCGGCGGATGCCGGCCGTGTCGATGAACTTCCAGGTGATGCCGCCGAGCTTGATCAGCTCGTCGACCGGGTCGCGGGTGGTGCCGGCCTGCTCGTTGACGACGACCCGGTCCTCGCCCGCGACCTTGTTCAGCAGGGAGGACTTGCCGACGTTCGGACGGCCGATCAGCGCGATGCGGCGGGGACCGCCGAGCGCGGTGCCGAACTTCTGCTCCGGGGCGTCCGGGAGGGCTTCGAGGACCGCGTCCAGCATGTCGCCGGTGCCGCGGCCGTGCAGCGAGGAGACCGGGTAGGGCTCGCCGAGGCCGAGCGACCACAGGGCGGTGGCGTCGGCCTCGCCGCTCTGGCCGTCGACCTTGTTGGCGCAGAGCACGACGGGCTTGCCGGCCCGGCGCAGCAGCTTGACGACGGCCTCGTCGGTGTCGGTGGCGCCGACGGTCGCGTCGACCACGAAGACGACGGCGTCGGCCGTCTCGATGGCGTACTCGGCCTGGGCGGCGACGGAGGCGTCGAGGCCCAGCACGTCCTGCTCCCAGCCGCCGGTGTCCATGACCTTGAAGCGGCGGCCCGCCCACTCGGCCTCGTAGCTGACGCGGTCGCGGGTGACGCCGGGCTTGTCCTGCACGACGGCCTCACGGCGGCCGATGATCCGGTTCACCAGGGTCGACTTGCCGACATTGGGGCGGCCGACGATGGCGAGCACGGGGAGCGGGCCGTGACCGGCCTCACCGAGGGCGCCCTCGACCTCCTCGGGGTCGAAGCCCTCCTGCGCGGCGAGCTCCATGAACTCCGCGTACTCGGCATCGCCAAGTTCTCCGTGCTCGTGGTCCGAGCCGTCGGAGTGAATCTGGTCGTTCATGAAGTCCGTTCCTCTTTGCATCATCATCGATGGACCGCGATCAGCGCTGTCCACTACTCAAGTCAGGTCAAGTCTGGCCCATCGCCCGGTGAGGCGCTTGGCACTTTCCAGGTGGGCGGTGAGCTTCGCCTGGATCCGCAGGGTCGCCTCGTCCAGCGCCTTGCGGGTGCGCCGCCCGTCGCCGGCGCTCGCGTCGAACGCGTCACCGAAGACGACGTCGACCCGGCTGCGCAGCGGGGGCAGCCCCCGTATCAACCGTCCGCGGCGCTCCGTGCTTCCCAGGACCGCGACGGGGACGATGGGCGCCCCGCCCCGTACCGCGAAGTACGCGAGTCCGGCCCGCAGCGAGGCGAAGTCGCCCTCGCCCCGGGTGCCCTCCGGGAAGATCCCGAGCGCCCCGCCGTCCGCCAGGACGCCCAGCGCGTGGCCGATGGCGGTGCGGTCGACGGTCGTACGGTCCACCTCGATCTGGCCGATCCCGTGCAGGAACGGGTCGAGGGGGCCGACGAACGCCTCTTTCTTGATGAGGAAGTGCACCGGCCGGGGCGCGGTCCCCATCAGCATCGGTCCGTCGATGTTGTGGGAGTGGTTCACCGCGAGTATGACGGGTCCGGCGGCGGGCACGCGCCACGCGCCGAGCACGCGCGGCTTCCACAGCCCGTACATCAGGCCGATGCCGATCCCTCGCCCGACCGCGGCTCCGCGCGGAGTGGGCGCCCCCGTGGCGTCACTCACGCGGCGGTCCGCTTCTCCTCGACGAGGGTGACGACGCACTCGATGACCTGCTGGAGGGTCAGCTCGGTGGTGTCCACCTCGACCGCGTCGTCCGCCTTGGCGAGGGGGGAGGTCTTACGGCCGGAGTCGGCAGCGTCCCTCTTGATCAGGGCCTCGCGGGTGGCGGCGAGGTCGGAGCCCTTGACCTCACCGCTGCGGCGGGCGGCGCGGGCCTCCGGGGAGGCGGTGAGGAAGATCTTGAGGTCGGCGTCGGGCAGCACGGTGGTGCCGATGTCCCGGCCCTCGACGACGATGCCGCCCACGGCGCCTGCGGCGATGGAGCGCTGGAGCTCGGTGATGATCGTGCGCACCTCGGGGACCGCGCTGACGGCGCTGACCTTGGAGGTGACCTCCTGGGTGCGGATCGGGCCTGAGGCGTCCTCGCCGTCGACGGTGATCGTCGGGCCGGTCGGGTCGGTGCCAGAGATGATCACGGGCTTGGCGGCCGCGGTCGCGATCTCGGCGGGGCTGTCCACGTCGATGCCGTTGGTCAGCATCCACCAGGTGATGGCCCTGTACTGCGCGCCCGTGTCCAGGTAGCTCAGGCCGAGCTTGGCGGCGACGGCCTTGGAGGTGCTCGACTTTCCGGTACCCGAAGGCCCGTCGATGGCGACGATCACGGCGGAGCTTGCGGTTTCCACGGTGGTGGACACCTTCCTGGTACACGGGGTGGGGACGGACAGGCGTGGGGGCGGCCTTGTACCAGGTTACCGAGTGCCGGGCGTGCCCTTGTACCCCGTACGGGCGAGGCTCGGTCCCCGTACGGGGGCGGTGCTGTCCCCGTACGGGGGCGGTGCTGTCCCCGTACGGGGGTGGTGCCGCGAGCCGGCCCCTACCGGGCTCAGCTGCGGACCGACCAGCCGCGCTCTGTCAGGGCCGCGGCGAGCACAGGGGCCGCGCTCGGTTCGACCATGAGCTGGACCAGGCCCGCCTGCTGCCCGGTGGCGTGCTCGATGCGGACGTCCTCGATGTTGACCCCGGCCCGGCCGGCGTCGGCGAAGATCGTTGCCAGCTCGCCCGGCTTGTCGCCGATGAGGACGGCCACGGTCTCGTAGGCGGCGGGGGCGGCGCCGTGCTTGCCGGGGACCCGGACGCGGCCCGCGTTGCCGCGGCGCAGGACGTCCTCGATGGCGTCGGTGCCCGCGCGTCGCTTCTCCTCGTCGGCGGAGTGCAGGCCGCGCAGCGCGGTCACGGTCTCCTCCAGGTCGGCGGCGACCCCGGCCAGCACCTCGGCGACCGGCCCGGGGTTGGCGGAGAGGATCTCCACCCACATCCGGGGGTCCGAGGCGGCGATCCGGGTCACATCACGGATGCCCTGTCCGCACAGGCGTACGGCGGTCTCGTCGGCCTCCTCCAGCCGCGCGGCCACCATGGAGGAGATCAGCTGCGGGGTGTGCGAGACGAGGGCGACGGCCCGGTCGTGGGCGTCGGCGTCCATCACCACCGGGACGGCCCGGCAGAGGGCGACCAGCTCCAGGGCGAGGTTGAGGACCTCGGTGTCGGTGTCCCGGGTGGGGGTGAGGACCCAGGGGCGCCCCTCGAAGAGGTCACCGGTGGCGGCGAGCGGCCCCGAGCGCTCCTTGCCCGCCATCGGGTGCGTACCGATGTACGGGGTGAGGTCGAGGCCCATCGCCTCCAGCTCGCGGCGCGGGCCGCCCTTGACGCTGGCGACGTCCAGGTAGCCCCGGGCCACCCCGTCACGCATGGCCCGGGCCAGGACGGTGGCGGTGTGGGCGGGCGGTACGGCGATGACCGCGAGGTCGACCCGGCCGGCGGGCGGCTCGTCCGTACCGGCGCCGAGCGCGGCGGCGGTGCGGGCCGACTCGGGATCGTGGTCGACGAGGTGGACGCGGACGGAGCGGCCGGAGAGCGCGAGGGCGGCGGAGGTGCCGACGAGCCCGGTTCCGATGACGAGGGCGGTTCTCACTGGGCGATGTCCTTGCGCAGGGCGGCGGTGGCACCGAGGTAGACGTGACTGATCTCCGCCCGCGAGAGATACGTCTCGACGTGGGCGAGGAGGCGGACGACGCGGGGCATGGCGCCCTCGATGTTCAGCTCCTGAGCGCAGATCAGGGGTACGTCGACGATCCCGAGGCCGCGCGCGGCGGCGGCCGGGAAGTCGCTGTGCAGGTCCGGGGTGGCGGTGAACCAGATACTGATCAGGTCGTCGGCGACCAGCTCGTTGCGTTCCAGGACGGCTGTGAGCAGCTCACCGACCCGCTCGTCCATGTGCCCGGCCTCGTCCCGCTCCAGCTGGACGGCTCCTCGGACCGCTCGTACCGCCACGTCGTACTCCTTGTTCGTTCATGTCAGCCCGCTCCCGATCACCCTAGAGGGGTGGCGCCGGGCCCGGTCATCGCGCTCTCTCCGTGAGACGGGCGGTGGCGTGGACGGCGAGGAGCATGCGCCAGATCCGGCCGGCGAGTTGCTCGGGCGTCGCGGTGACCTGCCCGTGCACCCAGTCGGCGAGGGCCCCGGTGAAGATCCCGGCGACGGCGCTCGCGGTGAGGTCGTGTCCGGTGTCCGCCGGGCGGCGGGCGCGCAGCTCGCCGAGGCTGCGCTGCCGCAGCTCCCGGTGGAGCAGCTCGCCGAGCGGCCCGCCGCCGCCCTCGCGCAGGAGGCTGCGGTAGACGGGGGCCCGGGTGTGGACGGACGCGAGGAGGGCGGCGAGCGGGGCCGGGGGCGCATCCGGGCCGGGCGGCGCGCCGTCCCAGGCGTGCAGGGCGTCGACGGCTTCGGTGACGGCCTCGGCGCAGGCGTCCACCGCGAGGGCGTGCAGGTCGTCGTAGTGGAGGTAGAAGGTGGCGCGCCCGACGCCGGCCCCGCGGGCCACCTGCGCCACGCTGACCTGTTCGAGTGGCCGGTGCTCGCAGGCGGCGAGCAGGGCGGTGCGGAGCTTGGCCCGGGTGCGTGCGGTACGGGGGTCGGCGCTGCCGTCGGTCACTGCGGGCGGCAACGGAGGCTCACCCGGCGAGCAGGACAGCGCCGAGGGCGAGCGCGGACGGCACGGCCTGGACGTAGAGGATCTTCCGGCTCACGGTGACGGCCCCGTAGACCCCGGCGACGATCAGGCAGCTCAGGAAGAAGACCTGCGCCTGGAGGGCGACGGGGTCGGCGGCGAGCAGGCTCCAGACCAGTCCGGCGGCCATGAACCCGTTGTAGAGGCCCTGGTTGGCGGCGAGGGTGGCGCTCTCACGGGAGAAGGCGGGAGTCGTACCGAAGGCCTTGCGGCCGCGGTCGGTGTCCCAGAGGAACATCTCCAGGACGAGGAAGTAGGCGTGGATCAGCGCGACGAGCGCGACCAGGACCTGAGCTGCGATGTGCATGGCGTCAGCCTCCCAGGGGGCAATTTCCTGGACGACTGTACAGGAAAAGTCTTCGGCCAGCCCGGTTGCCTCACCTGCGCGCTCGCCGGACGATCCGCAGCCGGTCACCAGGGCGGCGGCGCCCGCCGCGCCCGCGGTCAGAACGCCCTTCGCCGTGCGTCCATGGGCTCTCCAGTCGTCGAGGCGTGAAGAGGGTGATCCGTGCTGGCCATGGTGGTGCCGGGTGCAGCAGGTCCTCCATCACGGACGCGGCGGTCGAGGCCGGCCCGGCGCCCCGCCCGCTGCCGGCCGAGCGAGCCGGGCGGCCGGAATTCGGGGGCGGGTCGGCCCGCCACCCCCGTACCCTCGCCGCCATGATCACCGCAGCCGACGAGGCTCTCGTACGCGACCACACGGTTTACGCGTGTGTCATGGGTTCACGCGCGTTCGGTCTGGCGACGGAGGACAGCGACACCGACCGGCGGGGCGTGTTCGTGGCCCCCACCCCGCTGTTCTGGCGCCTCACGAAACCCCCGGCGCACATCGAGGGCCCCGCTCCCGAGCAGTTCTCCTGGGAGGTGGAGCGCTTCTGCGAGCTGGCGCTGCGGGCCAACCCGAACGTGCTGGAGTGCCTGCACTCCCCGCTGGTGGAGTACGTGGACGACACCGGCCGCGAACTGCTGGAGCTGCGCGGGGCGTTCCTCTCCCGCCTGGCCCACGCCACGTTCGTCCGCTACGCACTGGGCCAGCGGAAGAAGCTGGAGGCCGACGTACGGCAGTACGGGGAGCCCCGCTGGAAGCACGCGATGCACCTGCTGCGGCTGCTGGCGAGCGGCCGGGACCTGCTGCGCACCGGCGAGCTGCACATCGACGTCGGCGACGCGCGCGAGGAGCTGCTGGCGGTGAAGCGGGGCGAGGTGCCCTGGCCGGAGGTGGAGCGCCGGATGAACCGCCTGGCCGAGGAGAACGACGCGGCGGCGGACGCCTCCCCGCTGCCGCCCGGACCGGACCGGGCGGCGGTGGAGGACTTCCTGGTACGGACCCGGCGGGCGTCGGCCTAGAGGTCGGGAGACCCGCCGTCAGGGCACAAGCCTCGCCCGTACGACGAGGTCGTGCAGGTCCTCCAGAGCCGTCCCGGCCTCCGGCAGCCGGGAGCCTTCCTGAGCCTCGTCCAGGACGCGGTGCAGCTCCTCGATGTCCCGGGCCACCGCACCCCCGTCCAGGTCCGTCGCCGCCGCGTGCTCGGCCTCCGCCTTCGCCTCGATCAGGCCGGGCAGGTACGCGGGGGCGTCGACCTCGTCGAGCAGCGTCGGCAGATGGGCCAGCAGGTCCCCGCCGCGCATCAGGTGGATGCCGGTGAGCAGGGCGCGGAAGGTGTAGAGCAGCGGTTTGAGCTCACCGGTCTTCGCGTACAGCCTCCACTGCGTGCCCGCGAAGCCCCGGTAGTGGTGGGCGTGGTTGCGGGTCAGTACGCCGGGGACGAGGGCGGCCAGTTCGGTGTGGAGGCCGCTGGTGTGCACCACCAGCGGGGAGAGCAGCTGCTCCAGGACATAGCCGTTCGGCCGGAGCATCAGGCGGACGAACTTCCGCAGGTCGTGGGTGACGAGGTCCATCTCGATCCCGTCCCGCTCCCACATCCGGGTCCGGGTCTCCTCCGGCTCGTGCAGCCCCACCAGGTCCTCGGCGGGCAGGACGTGGACCCCCCGCAGGTCCACGTCCGAGTCCCGGGAGGGGAAGCCGTAGAGGTGGGCACCGGAGACCGTGGCGAAGACCAGCGGGCCGGGGGCGTGGGCGAGGTCCGGGCGCAGGTCGGCGACCGGCAGACCGGCCCGCGCCAGGGTGAGGGGTGGGGTGCTCATCGCTCAAGCGTCCCAGAGCGCCGCCAGGGAGAGAAGGTCGCTCCGGTACTCGATGCGCTCCGACCACTCCTTGGGCCAGGCCCCCGCGCCCAGGTGGGCTCCGGCGAAGGCGCCCGCCAGGCAGGCGATCGAGTCGGAGTCGCCCCGCGTGCAGGCGGCTCGGCGCAGGGCGGTGAGCGGGTCCTCGGGGAAGAGCAGGAAGCAGTGCAGGGCCGTGGCGAGGGCCTCCTCGGCGATCCAGCCGTCGCCGGTGCGCTCGCACGGGTCGGTCTCCGGCGACGGGTCGCGCAGGGCGTCCTGGAGGGCGGCCAGCGCGCTCTGGCACTCGTCCCAGCCGCGGCTGATGAACGCCTCGGGCGAGGTGTCCCCGGCGTGGCGCCACAGGTCGCCGAGCCAACGGGTGTGATAGCGGCCGCTGTTCTCGTACGCGTAGCTGCGCAGCCGGCCGATCAGGCCGAGCGGTTCGGCGCCCTGGGCGAGCAGGAAGACCGCGCGGGCGGTCAGGTCGGAGGCGGCCAGGGCGGTCGGGTGGCCATGGGTGAGGGCGGCCTGGAGCTGGGCGGCACCGGCGCGCTGCTCGTCGCTCAGGCCGGGGACGAGGCCGACGGGGGCGACCCGCATATTGGCGCCGCACCCCTTGGAGCGCGTCTGGCTCGCCTCCTGCCAGACCGGGCTGAACTCCAGCATGCGGCAGGCGGTGAGGCAGGTGTTGCCGGGGGCACGGTTGTTCTCCGGCGCGTGGTACCAGGCGATGAACTCCCTGCGTACGGGGTCCACCAGCCGCTCCGGGGTGAGCAGTCCGCTGTCCATGGCGGTGCGGATGCCCCGGCCCAGCGCGATCGTCATCTGGGTGTCGTCGGTGACGATGGCGGGCGTCGGCAGGTCCATGTGCCGCCAGGGGCCGCACTTGGCGAGGATGGCGGGCACGTCGTTGAACTCGGTCGGGAAGCCCAGCGCGTCACCGAGCGCGAGCCCGGTGAGCGAGCCGGTGGCCGCCTGCTTGGTGAGTCTTCGGGTGGCCGTGGTCATGGCGTTCGTCCTTCCGGGCGCGAGAGGGGTGGTTCTGTGGGCGGCGGGCGCAGCAGGGGCGGGTGCAGGGTCGTGGTTCCGCCCGCCCGGTACAGCGCGGCAGGTTTGCCCCGGCCGCCCGTGCGGCGCGGCGGGCCGTCGACCGGCTGGACGAAGCCCGGCACGTTCAGGACCTTGCGCCGGAAGTTGGGGCGGTCCAGCTCGACGCCCCACACCGTCTCGTAGACCTGCTGGAGCTCGCCGAGGGTGAACTCGGCGGGGCAGAACTCGGTGGCCAGGCAGGTGTATTCGAGCTTGGCGCCGATCCGGCCGCGGGCGTCGGTGAGGATGCGGTCGTGGTCGAAGGCCAGCGGGCCGGTGGAGGCGGCGTCCCACCACTTCGCGCTGGCCGCGTCGCCGCCGCCGCGCGGTTCGGGCAGGTCCGGCAGGAGGGCCGCGTACGCGACGGAGACGACCCGCATCCTCGGGTCGCGGTCCGGGTCGGCGTAGGTGCGCAGTTGTTCCAAATGGAGGGCGCCCACGGCGTCCGGGCCGAGGCCGGTCTCCTCGGCGAGCTCGCGGCGAGCGGCCTCGTCGGCGGACTCGCGGGGGAGGACGAAGCCGCCCGGAAGCGCCCAGCGCCCCCGGAACGGGTCCTGGCCGCGTTCCACCAGCAGCACGTGCAGCGCCCCGTCCCGGACGGTGAAGACCGCGAGGTCGACGGTGACCGCGAACGGCGGGAAGGCGTGCGGGTCGTACCCCTCGGGTACGCCGGTGCTCATCGCTTCTCCGGGAGCGGGGCGGTGAAGTCCCAGCCGGTGGCGAGGAGTTCGTCGAGCGGAACGGACTCCACGGAGGCGGCGCAGACCAGCACGGTCAGCCGTTCGCAGTGGTCCTGGGCGGTGCGGACGACCGGAGCCTCCAAGACGGTCACCAGGGGCTGACGCAGGGGATCCAGTACGTCCGCGAGGCTCACGGGCCCACCTCCTCTTTAATAGTCATTCTGACTATAAAGGATCGGCGAGGGTGGCAAAAGGCCCGCGGCCGGTATCTGTGCGAATTTTTCGAACAGATACCGGCCGCGGGCCTGGGGAAGAGCTGGTGGAGGACGAGCTGTCAGAGGCCGACCTCGCGCATCAGCATGCCGACCTCGGTGTTGGTGAGGCGGCGCAGCCAGCCGGACTTCTGGTCGCCGAGCGGGATCGGTCCGAAGGACGTCCGTACGAGGCGCTCGACCGGGAAGCCGGCCTCGGCCAGCATCCGGCGCACGATGTGCTTGCGACCCTCGTGGAGGGTCACCTCGACCAGGTAGTTCTTGCCGGTGTTCTCGACCACGCGGAAGTGGTCGGCGCGGGCGTAGCCGTCCTCCAGCTGGATGCCGTCCTTGAGCCGCTTGCCGAGGTCGCGCGGCAGGGGGCCCTGGATGGCGGCCAGGTAGGTCTTCTTCACGCCGTACTTCGGGTGCGTGAGGCGGTGGGCCAGCTCGCCGTGGTTGGTGAGCATAATGATGCCCTCCGTCTCGGTGTCGAGACGGCCGACGTGGAACAGCCGCGTCTCGCGGTTGGTCACGTAGTCGCCGAGACACTGGCGGCCGTCCGGGTCCTCCATCGAGGAGACGACGCCCGCGGGCTTGTTCAGCGCGAAGAACAGGTAGGACTGGGCGGCGACGGTCAGGCCGTCGACCTTGATCTCGTCCTTGTGCACATCGACGCGCTTGCCCTGCTCGACGACGATCTCGCCGTTGACCTCGACGCGGGCCTGCTCGATCAGCTCCTCGCACGCCCGGCGCGAGCCCATGCCGGCCCGGGCGAGGACCTTCTGCAGCCGCTCGCCTTCCTCCTCGGCGCCCGGGTGGGTCTTGGGGAGGTTGATCTCGGGCTTGTCGGCGTACCGGTCGCGGTTGCGCTGCTCGATCTTGGCGTCCAGCTCGCGGGGGCGCGAGGGGGCGGCGCGACGGAAACCGCCGGTGCGGCCGCCGCCCTGTGCGGGCTTCGGACCGCCCTTGGCGCCGCCGCGGGCCGCCGCGCCGCGACCCTTGCGGGGGCCGTCCTGCTCGGCGCGGGCGCCGGGGGCGTCGTTGCCGACGTCGTAGCGGCGCTCCTCGGGGCGGGGACGGCGGGGGCGCTGGTCCTCGTCCCGTCCGCCCTGGTAGCTGGTACGCCCGTCCTGGGGACGCCCGCCCTGACCGCCGGGACGACCGCCCTGGCCGCCGCCGCGTCCGCCCTGGCCGCCGGGACGACCGCCCGAGGCTCCGGGCCGCCCGCCCTGGCCGCTGCCGCCGCGTCCGCCGCCGCCCTGGCCGCCGGGACGGCCGCCCTGGCCGCCGCCGCCCTGGCCCTGGCGGAAGGAGCCGCCGCCGCTGCGGCCGCCACTGCCCGCGCCGCCGCCGCTCCGGCCGCTGCCGCTTCCGCTGTTCCTGCCACTGCTTCGCATCAAAATTCCGTCTTGTCGTCTGCGTGAGTATCCGGGGTGTCCGGTGCGTCCGGATCGAACGACGGCACACCCTCTAGCGTCTCAGCCTCGATCGCGTCCGCCTCGGGGAGGAAGGGCGCGAGTTCCGGGAGCTCGTCCAGGCCGCGCAGGCCCATTCGCTCCAGAAAGTAGTTCGTCGTCCTGTACAGGATCGCACCTGTTTCGGGTTCCGCGCCCGCCTCGGCCACCAGGCCCCTCTGGAGGAGGGTCCGCATGACGCCGTCGCAGTTGACTCCGCGCACCGCCGAGACCCGCGAACGGCTCACCGGCTGGCGGTAGGCGACCACCGCCAGGGTCTCCAGCGCGGCCTGGGTCAGCCGGGCGTGCTGGCCGTCCAGGACGAAGCCCTCGACGGCCGCCGCGTACTCGGGGCGGGTGTAGAACCGCCAGCCGCCCGCCACCAGCCGCAGGTCGAAGCCCCGCCGCTGCACGGTGTACTCGTCGGCCAGCTCCCGCAGCGCGTCCGCCACGGCTCTGCGGGGCCGCTGGAGCACCTTGGCCAGCTGGTCCACGGTGGCGGGCTCGTCGACGACCATGAGGACCGCCTCCAGGGCGGGCTTCAGGTCGAGCGAGGCGACGGCGCTCCCGCCGTCCACCTGGGTCGGCTGGTCCATCATTCCCGTACGTCCTCCTCCTCGACGGCCCCGCTCCGATCCTGGATCTCCTGGTCGAACTCGTCCGCCACCACCGGCTCCGCGTCCGCCCCGCCGCACCAGGCCACCATCAGGTCGCCCAGCGCCTCGTCCTGGTCCAGGGTGACGGCCTTCTCCCGGTACAGCTCCAGCAGGGCCAGGAAGCGGGCGACCACGGTGAGGGTGTCGGGGGCGTCCTCGGTGAGCGTGCGGAAACTCACCGCCGCCCCGGCCTCGCGCAGCCGCTCCACCACGATGCCCGCCTGCTCCCGCACGCTGACCAGCGGGGCATGGATGTGGTCGACGTACACCTGGGGCTTCGGCTTCGGCTGCATCGCCTTGACCGCGAGCTTGGCGAACCCGTCGGGCCCGATACTGATGACGACCTCGGGCAGCAGCTCGGCGTGCTGGTCCTCCAGGCCGACGGTACGGGGGTGGCGGCGGGCCTCGGACTCCAGGCGGCCGCTGAAGATGTCAGCGATCTGCTTGTACGCGCGGTACTGGAGCAGCCGCGCGAAGAGCAGGTCCCGCGCCTCCAGGAGCGCCAGGTCCGCCTCGTCCTCCACCTCGGCGGCGGGCAGCAGCCGGGCGGCCTTCAGGTCCAGCAGGGTGGCGGCGACGACGAGGAACTCGGTGGTCTGGTCGAGGTCCCAGTCCGGGCCCATGGCGCGGATGTACGCCATGAACTCGTCGGTGACCTTCGAGAGCGCGACCTCGGTCACGTCCAGCTTGTGCCGGGAGATCAGCTGGAGGAGGAGGTCGAAGGGGCCCTCGAAGTTCACCAGCCGGACGGTGAAGCGCTTGCCGTCGGGGACTTCCTGCGCTTCTCCGGGCTCCGGCTCAGGCAGGTCCTCCGGCCCCCGTACGGGCTCAGGCTGGGCCTGTACCGGCTCCGGCTCCACTTCCGGTACGGGAACGGCTCCTCGCTCCCCCTCAGGCTCGGGAGCCGCCTCCTCCGCCCTCGCGGGAGCCTCCGCGGGCGCCGTCACCGCCCCCGGGCCCCGCCCCAGGGCACGGCGGCGCGGGGCGGCGGGGTCGTGGGGCGGGGGCATGGTGGTCCAGAGGTGGTGCGGGGCGCGGACGGGCCCCGCCGGTCGGCGGGCCCCACCCGGCAGGCTACCGGCGCGGCGCCGGTCAGCGGCCGCGCAGCCGCCGCACGAGGATGCTCGCGTCGCCCCGGGACTCCAGGTCGGCGAGGACCACCGCCACCGCCTCACGGACGATGCGGCCGCGGTCGACGGCGAGGCCGTGTTCGCCGCGCAGGACGAGCCGGGCGTGTTCCAGGTCCATCAGCTCCTCGGCGGAGACGTAGACCGTGATCTTCTCGTCGTGGCGTTCGCGGCCGCTGGGACGCCGGTTGGCTCCGCGTCCACCGCCGCGCCTGCGCTGCTGCTGGACGGCCGGGGACTGCTCCGCCGGGGCGGCGGAGGCCGACCGGTCGCCGGACGGCGGGGCGGAGGCAGCGGCGGCCTGGCGGTCGCCCCCGCCGCCCCGGCCACGCGAGTCCTCCGCGTCGGCTGAGGCGTGCTCCTCACGGCTCTCGGCGGGAGCGCCGCCCTGGCCCGAGGGGTCGCTCTCCCCGGCCGGTGCGGGCACCCGGGGCTCGCCGTTCGCCTTGCGTCGCCGGTCCGCCGGGGAGGAGGACTGGAGGCCCATCCCTCCCCCGGTCGTACGGAACAGTTCGTCGGCCCCCGGCAGACTCACTCGGCGTGACACCGGGCGAGCACCTCCCTGGCGAGCTGGCGATAGGCGGCGGCACCGACCGAGTTGGAGGCGTACGTGGTGATGGGCTCACCGGCGACCGTGGTCTCCGGGAAGCGGACCGTGCGCCCGATGACCGTGTGGTAGACGTGCTCGTCGAAGGCCTCGACGACGCGCGCCAGGACCTCACGGCTGTGCACCGTACGGGAGTCGTACATGGTGGCGAGGATGCCGTCGAGCTCCAGCTCGGGGTTGAGCCGCTCCTGGACCTTCTCGATGGTCTCGGTGAGCAGCGCCACCCCGCGCAGCGCGAAGAACTCGCACTCCAGCGGCACTATGACCTTGTGAGCGGCCGTCAGGGCGTTCACGGTGAGCAGGCCGAGCGAGGGCTGACAGTCGATCACGATGTAGTCGTAGTCGGCCATCAGCGGCTTCAGGGCACGCTGGAGCGTGGACTCGCGGGCCACCTCGCTGACGAGCTGCACCTCGGCGGCCGAGAGGTCGATGTTGCTCGGCAGCAGGTCCATGTTGGGGACGGCGGTCTTGAGCAGGACCTCGTCGGCCGCCATGCCCCGCTCCATGAGCAGGTTGTAGACGGTGAGGTCGAGCTCCATCGGGTTGACCCCGAGGCCGACCGAGAGGGCGCCCTGCGGGTCGAAGTCGACGAGCAGGACGCGGCGTCCGTACTCGGCGAGCGCGGCACCCAGGTTGATGGTCGACGTGGTCTTGCCGACGCCGCCCTTCTGGTTGCACATCGCGATGATCTTCGCGGGGCCGTGGTCGGTCAGGGGGCCCGGGATCGGGAAGTACGGCAGGGGCCGTCCGGTCGGGCCGATGCGCTCGCGGCGCTGGCGTGCGGCGTCGGGCGCGAGCGTGGCCGCGTACTCCGGATCGGGCTCGTACTCGGCGTCGGGGTCGTAGAAGTGCCCCTCGGGCACCTCGGCGAAGTCGGCGAAGCGGTCGGTGTTCCGGCCACTCTCGTTGCCGGCCGTGGCGTTCACGTGTAGGCCGTCCATCATCTGGGGGGCTGTCGTCATGTGCTGTTGGGTGGTGAAGGTGCGGACAGCGACGGAGCCGACAGCTTCGAGCCCGATCGGGCTCAGACCCCGTGCGGGCATCCCTGGTTGACCACCCCCGGGAGTAATTGTCGACTCATTCACAAGTCGTCTTACCTCCTTGGACGTGACCAGGAAACTTATCGATAGGTCAGCGTGGCACCATGCCGACGATTGGCGACTCTATGGCGTGTCACCGGTCCGCAGCAACACAATCCGCCGGACCCGGCCCGATGTGTCGGCAATCGAACGCCTCGCTGTCAAGGGTGCACAGCGACCAAGCCGCACATTTCGCCGCTACACGAAACGGGTAAAGGGTTACGTTCGAGGCGAGTTGCACAAGGGCCTCACGGGGCCCGATACACCTCCGGCCGGACCTTGCTCGGCAAGGTCCGGCCGGAGTCCCGATGTTGACGGGAGGTGTTGACCCGTCAGCCGAGCAGAGCGCTCAGCTCGACGTGCGGGAGACCGTGCGCCTCGGCCACCTCGCGGTAAACGACCTGGCCCTCATGGGTGTTGAGGCCCTTGGCCAGGGCGGCATCGCGGCGCAGGGCGTCGGCCCAGCCGCGGTTCGCCAGCTCCACGATGTACGGCAGCGTGGCGTTGGTGAGCGCGTAGGTGGAGGTGTTCGGCACCGCGCCGGGCATGTTGGCGACGCAGTAGAAGACCGAGTCGTGGACCTGGAAGGTCGGCTCGGCGTGGGTGGTCGGGTGCGAGTCCTCGAAGCAGCCGCCCTGGTCGATTGCAATGTCGACAAGTACACTTCCGGGCTTCATCTTGGCGACGAGCTCGTTGGTGACCAGCTTCGGGGCCTTGGCTCCGGGGATCAGGACGGCGCCGATGACGAGGTCGGCCTCGACGACGGCCTTCTCCAGCTCGAAGGCGTTGGAGACGACGGTCTGCACCTTCGTGCCGAAGATCCTGTCGGCCTCGCGCAGCTTGTTGATGTCACGGTCGAGCAGCGTGACGTGGAAGCCGAGGCCCACGGCGATCTGTGTGGCGTTCCAGCCGGAGACACCGCCGCCGATGACGACGGCACGGCCGGCCGCTGTGCCGGGGACGCCGCCGGGGAGCACCCCGCGGCCGCCGACCGAGCGCATCAGGTGGTACGCGCCGACCTGCGGGGCGAGGCGGCCCGCGACCTCGGACATCGGGGCGAGCAGCGGGAGCGCGCGGTTGGCGGTCTCGACCGTCTCGTAGGCGATGGCGGTGGTGCCGGAGGCCAGCAGCGCGTCGGTGCACTCGCGCGAGGCGGCGAGGTGCAGGTAGGTGAAGAGGGTCTGGTCCTTGCGGAGGCGGTGGTACTCCTCGGCGACCGGCTCCTTGACCTTGAGCAGCAGGTCGGCGGTGGCCCAGACCTCGTCTGCGGTGTCCAGGATCTGCGCGCCGGCGGCGACGTACTCCTGGTCCGGGATGGACGAGCCGACGCCGGCGCCCTTCTCGATGACGACCTGGTGGCCGTGACGGACGAGCTCATGCACTCCGGCGGGGGTGATCGCCACCCGGAACTCGTTGTTCTTGACTTCGCGGGGGATGCCGACCTTCACGTCGATCACGGTCCTTGGCTCGGAGGGTAATCCGGGCACGACAGAACAGACCCGGACACATACAGCATAAATGGAGACGCCACGGAGGAACGCGGCAGAGCCAGTCTAATGAAGGACTTCGCGCTGTCTAGCCTTACAAAGCATTAACTTTCTGTCGAAGCACTGCGGATTTCGTAGGCAGAACCCTTCGCGCCCAGCAATCTGTCGGCGGCGGCCCGGTGCAGCCGGGCCGCCGCCGGGTCACCGAGCCGGTCCAGGGTGTCGGCCAGCCGGAGCTGAAGCGCCGCCTGAAGCCGCACGTCGTCGGCGCGACGGGCCAGCTCGGCCGCCTCCCGGCAGGTGTGCAGCGAGTCGTGCGGCCGCCCGGCGTACTCCTGCACCCGCGCCGCCTCGCTGAGCGCCCGCGCCTGGGCCGCCAGGTCGCCGAGCCTGCGGTGGCCCGCTGCGGCGGCCCGCCAGTTCCGCAGCGCCTCGCCGTACCGCCCGGCGTAGCTGTGGACGGCGCCGAGCCGTCCGTAGAGGCGTGCCTCATCCGCCCGCTCCCCCTGGGTGAGGCGCTGGGCGAGCGCCCGGCCGTACCAGTCGGAGGCCCGGTGGTAGTCGCCGAGCTCGGCGTACGTACTGCCTACGGATTCCATCGCGCGGCCCGTCGCGTACAGGTCGCCGGCCGCCCGTCCGGCGTCCAGGGCGGCCCGGTAGCGGGTCAGGGCGTCCCGGGGGCGGCCGGTGCGGGCGTCCAGGTCGGCGAGGTTCAGCAGGGCCGCCGCCTGTTCGCGGGGGAGGTTGCGGCGTTCGGCCACGTCCAGGACCAGGCCGTGCAGCCCGTACAGCTCGGGGGCGGCGGCCTCGGTGCCCCGGTGCACGGCGAGCGCCCGCACCAGGGCGGCGACCAGTCGGCGGGCCAGGGTGTCGAGCTCGCCGTCGGCCACCGCGAGCCGGGCCGAGGCGAGCAGGGCGGGCTGGCGCAGCAGGAGCCAGACGCCCGCCTCCTCGGCGCTGGGGAAGCGCAGGGAGCGGGGCAGCCCGGCGAGCTTGCGGTGGGCGGTGGTCCCCTCCGCCTCGGTGACCGCCCGGCAGGCCTGGAGCCGGCGCACGGTCCGCTCCAGCATCCGGGCGCGGGCGAGTTGGATCTCGGCCGGGCGGTCCCGGTCCTCCAGGAGGGCCCGCAGCATCGGGGCGAGGCAGCCGGGCACGCCGTACTGCGGGTGGGCGGCGCCGTCCGTCCGCAGCAGCCCGAGCCGTACGAAGTCGTCCAGGGTCTTCTCGGCGGCCGAGACCGAGCAGCCGGCCAGCGCGGAGGCCGTGTGGGCGTCGGCGAGCCCGGCGGGCGCGAGGGCGAGGAGGCGCAGTATCCGGGCGGCGGCCGACGGCAGGGAGTCGTGGACGAGGCGGAAGGCGCGGGCCAGGGGACGGGCGCCGGTGGGCTGCTGGTCGCCGGCGTCGGGGAGTTCGTGGAGCTGCTTGGTGACGTCGGCGACGGAGGCCATGGGGTGGGCGGCGAGCCAGCCGCCGATCAGGGCGAGCGCGGCGGGCTGCCCCCCGCACTCCTCGGCCAGGCTCTCGGCGGTGCGCGGGTCGACGGTGATGCGGACCTGGCCGATGGCGCGGGACAGCAACTGGACGGCGGCGCCCGCCTCCAGGCCGCCGAGGGTGCAGGGCCGGACGTCGGGGATGCCGGTCAGCGGGCCGGTCGCGACGGCCACGACCAGGCAGTCCGGGTTCTCCGGGAGCAGCGGGTCGACCTGTTCGGCGTCGGCCGCGTCGTCGAGGAGCAGGACGAGCCGGCGTACGGCGAGGGCCTCGCGGACCATCTCGGAGAGCTCGTCCTGGTCGGCGCCGGGCGGGACGGCGAGGCCGAGCAGGTCCAGGATCTCGGCGGCGGTGCGTTCGGTGGGGACCCGCTCGCCGCCGGGTTCGGTGAGGCCGACCCGGAGCACCCCGTCGGGGTAGTCGCCGGAGCCCGTACCGGGAACGGCCCAGGGCAGGGAGCCCGTTCCGGTTCCGGGTCCGGACGCGTCGGCCGGGGCCGTGCCCGTACCGGTGAGGGAGCCCGCGAGTTCGGCGGCCAGCGCGCTGCGGCCGGAGCCGGGGCGGCCCGCGATGAGGAGGACCCGGGCGCGGGGGGTCTTGCGGCCGGCCAGGGTGTCCAGTCCGGCGCGTTCGATGTCCGCCCGCAGGGCCTTCAACTCGCGTTCCCGGCCGAAGAATCGGGGCGGGGCGGCGCCGGACGGCTCCTCGGTCCCCGCAGTCTCCGCCGGGCCGCTGGTGTCCACCGCCTGATCGGTCACGAGCCACGCTCCACTTCGCTGCACGCGGTGCCCGCCGGAACTCCGGTCGGGGCCTTTCGAGCGTAGTTCAGCGGTGGTGTGGATCACTGCGGAGCGGGGCGGAGCCCGAGGGAACTTCCCCCGATCGGATCAGCATTTCTTACGATCATCCGATCGGGGTGCCGGGGAGAAGCGACGGACGGACCGTCAGGCCTCGAACGGGCGGGCCGGCCAGGGCGCCTCGGCCGGGCGGAGCGAGTCGACGCCGTCGCCCGCGAGGACGGCGGTGAGCGCGAGCGCCCCGACGACCAGGCAGTTGTTGTGCAGGTCCCCCGCGATCACCGACCGCACCAGCTCGGGCAGCGGGATGCGGGCCTGCTCCATGTCGGCCTCCTCCTCGGAGACCGCGAACCGCTCGCCCTCCACGTCGGAGAGCCCGCGGGCGAGGAAGATCCGTACGGCCTCGTCGCAGCCGCCGGGCGTGGTGTAGAGGTCGGCCAGCACCCGCCAGTCCTCGGCCTTGACGTGTGCCTCCTCGTACAGCTCGCGCTGGGCGGCGTGCAGGGGGTTCTCACCGGGGACGTCCAGCAGTCCGGCGGGGATCTCCCAGAGCCGCTGGCGGACCGGGTGGCGGTACTGGCGTACGACGAGCACCTGGTCGTCCTCGTCGACAGCGAGGATCGCGACGGAGCCGGGGTGGACCTGGTAGTCACGCCCGTGGACGGAGCCGTCTGGCATGACCACCTGGTCGGTGCGGACGCTGGTCTTGTTGCCGGTGAAGGGGGTGACGGTCGCGGTGACCTGCCACTCCTCGGGCGTGTCCTGGATACCCATTGCGTCCTCCCACGTACCACGTACAAAACGAGAAACCGGGGCACGTGTCCGCATGGGATCCGTACCCCGGTCAACCGTAATGCCTCGGAACTACTCGGCCGCGCCGGTCTTGCGCGCGACGGCCGCCTTCACCAGACCGGCGAAGAGCGGGTGCGGGCGGGTCGGGCGGGAGCGGAGCTCGGGGTGGGCCTGGGTGGCGACCAGGTAGGGGTGGACCTCGCGCGGGTACTCGACGTACTCGACGAGCTTGTTGTCCGGGGATGTGCCGGAGAAGACCAGTCCGGCCTTCTTCTCCAACTCACCGCGGTAGGCGTTGTTGACCTCGTAGCGGTGGCGGTGGCGCTCCTCGACGTACGGCTC
Organism: Streptomyces sp. CB00316; assembly: GCF_001905595.1. Classification (GTDB taxonomy): domain Bacteria; phylum Actinomycetota; class Actinomycetes; order Streptomycetales; family Streptomycetaceae; genus Streptomyces. The sequence continues at coordinate 313,973 of NZ_LIXI01000011.1, forward strand.
GCCCGCGTACGCCTCGCGCACCAGGGAGCCCTCGGCGAGCTTGGCCGGGTAGAGGCCGAGCCGCATGGTGCCGCCGAGGTCGCCCGCGCCCTCGACGTAGGCGAGCTGCTCCTCCATGGTCGAGATGACCGGGTGGGAGGTGGCGGCGTCGAACTCGGTGGAGTTGGCGTCGGGGATCTCGGCCAGCGAGCGGGCCGCCTCGATCACGATGCACTGGAGGCCCAGGCAGAGGCCCAACAGCGGGACCTTGTTCTCACGGGCGTAGCGGATGGCGCCGACCTTGCCGTCGACCCCGCGCTCGCCGAAGCCTCCGGGGATGCAGATCGCGTCGACGTCGCCCAGGTGCTCGGCGGCACCGGCGGCGGTGCGGCAGTCGTCGGACGTGACCCACTTGATGGTGACCCGGGCCTTGTTGGCGAAGCCGCCGGCGCGAATGGCCTCGATGACCGAGAGGTAGGCGTCGGGCAGGTCGATGTACTTGCCGACCAGGGCGACGGTGACCTCGTGGTCGGGGTTGTGGACGCGGTCCAGGAGGTCGTCCCAGGTGGTCCAGTCGACGTCCCGGAAGGGCAGGTCGAGCTTGCGGACGACGTAGGCGTCCAGGCCCTCGGTGTGCAGCACCTTGGGGATGTCGTAGATCGACTTGGCGTCGATCGCGGCGACGACCGCGGCCTCGTCGACGTCACACATCAGCGAGATCTTGCGCTTGATGGAGGTCGGGACCTCACGGTCGGCGCGCAGCACGATGGCGTCCGGCTGGATACCGATGTTGCGCAGGGCGGCGACCGAGTGCTGGGTCGGCTTGGTCTTCAGCTCGCCGGAGGGGCCGATGTAGGGCAGCAGCGAGATGTGCACGACGAAGACGTTGTCGCGGCCGACCTCGTGGCGGACCTGGCGGACGGTCTCCAGGAACGGCAGCGACTCGATGTCGCCGACCGTGCCGCCGACCTCGGTGATGACGACGTCCACGTCGTCGGTGGCCATGCGGCGGATGCGGTGCTTGATCTCGTTGGTGATGTGCGGGATGACCTGGACGGTGTCGCCCAGGTACTCGCCGCGCCGCTCCTTGGCGATGACCTGCGAGTAGACCTGGCCGGTCGTCACGTTGGCGGAGCCGTCGAGGTCCACGTCGAGGAAGCGCTCGTAGTGCCCGATGTCCAGGTCGGTCTCGGCGCCGTCGTTGGTGACGAACACCTCACCGTGCTGGAACGGGTTCATCGTGCCGGGGTCGACGTTGAGGTAGGGGTCGAGCTTCTGCATCGTGACCCGCAGGCCACGCGCCTTGAGCAGGGCACCCAGGCTGGAGGCAGTCAGACCCTTGCCGAGGGAGGAGGCGACACCCCCGGTGACGAAGATGTGCTTGGTCGTCGTGGATGTGGGCTGCATAGCCAAAGGGGGCTCCCGTGGTCGCGGTTGTGAGGTGCGTACCGGCCGCCGAACCGGGGGTTCCGGGGGCGCCGTCGCTGCGGTTCGGGGGCCTCGTGCGCTGTCGCGAACGACCACCGGTCCACGGGCTACCAGGGTATCAGCGACGAGGGGAGGCCGCTTCCGGCCACACCCTGCACAGGGACGTCACAGCATCACCTCAGTCGTTTCACGTCCCACCCGATCAGCTCAGAGATGTTGCGGGGACCGTCGCGCGGATCTTCGTACCGCGTCGTATCCTGCTCGGACACTCGCTGCCGAGACGGCCGGGCGGCGGCACCAATTGGCCCGCTACCGGTACAGGAACTCGTCGGTTCCTCCAGGGTGAAAGACCCTACGACCCCCTAGACCCCAGTAAGCGCCCCGGACGGGGCGACATGGCCGTTCGACTGGAGACGCACGTGGCCGGGCGCATCGAGGATTACGCACTCATCGGAGACATGCAGACCGCTGCCTTGGTCTGCCGGGACGGCACAGCGGACTGGCTGTGCCTACCCCGCTTCGATTCGCACGCCGTCTTCGCAGGACTGCTGGGCACCGAGGAGCACGGCTTCTGGCGTCTGGGTCCCGCGAGGCCGGAAGGGGCCGAGCCGCCCTCCGCGGACCGGCGCCGCTATCGCGGTGACTCCCTCATCCTGGAATCGGAGTGGGACACATCGCGCGGCACCGTACGGGTGACCGATTTCATGCCCCCGCGAGACGGGGCACCGCAGCTCATCCGGATCGTGGAGGGCGTCAGCGGCCGGGTGCCGATGCGCTCGGAACTGCGGATGCGGTTCAGCTACGGCCGGGTGACCCCCTGGGTGCACAAGGTGGACGGCCGTACGGTCGCCGTCGCCGGGCCGGACTCCGTCTGGCTGGACACCGAGGCGGACACCTACGGCAAGAACCTGACCACCTACTCCGACTTCACCGTCGGACCCGGCGACCGGGTGGCCTTCACGATCAGCTGGCAGCCCTCGCACCGTGAGCCGCCCGCCCTCCCCGACCCGGAGGGGTCATTGGAGGCGACCGGGCTGTTCTGGCGCGAATGGGTCGATCAGTGTACGTACCACGGGCCCTATCGGGAGGCGGTCGTCCGCTCCCTGATCACCCTCAAGGCCCTCACGTACGCCCCGACCGGCGGCATCGTCGCCGCGCCGACCACCTCGCTCCCCGAGGAGATCGGAGGCGTACGGAACTGGGACTACCGCTACACCTGGCTGCGGGACGCCGCGATCACCCTCTCCTCGCTGCTGCGCACCGGCTACCGGGAAGAGGCCCGGGCGTGGCGTGAGTGGCTGCTGCGGGCGGTGGCGGGCGACCCGGAGAACCTCCAGATCATGTACGGCATCGCCGGCGAGCGCGAGCTCGGCGAGGCGGAGCTGGACTGGCTGCCCGGCTACGAGAACTCCGGCCCGGTCCGCGTCGGCAACGGCGCCGCCAACCAGCTCCAGCTCGACGTCTACGGCGAGGTCACCGAGGCGCTCCACCTGGCGCACATGACGGGGCTGACGCGCAACGACTACGCGATGGGCCTCCAGCTCAAGCTGATCGAGTACCTGGAGAAGCACTGGGAGGAGCCCGACGAGGGCATCTGGGAGGTGCGCGGTCCGCGCCGCCACTTCGTGCACTCCAAGGTGATGGCATGGGTCGCGGTCGACCGGACGATCAAGCTGGTCGAGTCCGGGGACGTCGAGGGCCCGCTGGAGCGGTGGTACGAGCTCCGCGACGAAATCCACCGGGACGTCTGCGAGCGCGGCTATGACAAGGAGCGCAACACCTTCACCCAGTCCTACGGGTCGAAGGAGCTGGACGCCTCCCTGCTGCTCATCCCGCAGATGGGCTTCCTGCCGCCGGACGACAAGCGGGTCATCGGCACGATCGAGGCGATCCAGCGGGAGCTGTCCACGGAGGACGGCTTCATCCTGCGCTACCCCACCGAGGGCGACGAGGCGGGCGTCGACGGTCTGGCCGGCGACGAAGGCGCGTTCCTGGCCTGCTCGTTCTGGATGGCCGACGACCTCGCGATGATCGGCCGGGTCGACGAGGCGCGCCAGCTCTTCGAGAAGCTGCTGGCGCTCCGCAACGACCTGGGCCTGCTGGCCGAGGAGTGGGACTCCAACCTCCAGCGCCAGGTGGGGAACTTCCCGCAGGCGTTCAGCCACGTCCCGCTGATCGACACGGCCCTGCGGCTGACGGCGAGCGGGGCGTACGTGGGCTGAGGGTCTCCTCGCTGAACCGGCCTTCCCTGTCCGGGAAGGCCGGCGTCGCCGAAGCCCTCGGCGACGGTCTCGCGGAGGAGGTCGGTCCCGGCCCACCTCACCGACGTGGGCCGGCCGGGCCTGCGCGGAGTGCGGTACGCAGGTGGGAGCGGACCGGTTCAGCGGGCATGGCCCGGCCGGCCGGCTCCACCGGTGCCGACCGCAGCCGCTCCAGGTGGAGGTACGGGCCGCGGATCCGACCGTCGCGGCTCGGCATGGCGGTGAAGTGGGCGTGGCCCGCGAACTGCCGACCGGGCGGTGGCTACCGCCCGTCGCGCCAGGCGACCGCCTCCCACGCCTCCCCTGCCATGCGCACCCCGCGCCCCGGGCGGTAGCGTCCTGAACAGGACGACCGCCCGGGGTACGGGCGCCGAACAAGGGGAAAGCGGGCCGGGTACGTGGAGAGCCACAGCGGAATCACCGTGCAGCGGGCACTGGAGCTGCCGGGGCTGCGTGCGGGGCTCCCTGAGGTGGTGGCCGGCGCGGACCGGCTGAGCCGCACCGTGCGCTGGGTGCACGCGGGCGAGGTGCCCAACATCGCCTCGCTCCTCAAGGGCGGCGAGCTGCTCCTCACGACGGGCCTGGGCCTCGGCACCCGCCCCGCCGAGCAGCGGGCGTTCGTCCGCCGCCTCGCCGACCGGGGCATCGCCGCCCTGGTGGTGGAGCTGGGCCCGCGCTTCAGCAGGCTGCCCGCCTCCATCGTGGACGCGGCCCGCGCGGCGGGTCTTCCGCTGGTGCAGCTCCACCGCGAGGTGCCGTTCGTCGCGGTGACCGAGGAGGTGCACACCGAGATCGTCAACGGGCATTACGCCCTGCTCCAGCAGGCGGAGGAGGTGCACCGGCGCGCCACCCGGGCGCTGCTGGACGGTGGCGGGGTGCCGCAGGTCCTCGGGATCCTCGCCGATTTCACCGCCAACCCGGTCTTCCTGGAGACGCCGGACGGGCAGCTCCTGTACGCGGCGTCCACGGGCACGGGTCCGGTGGGCGCGGACCCGCTCCAGGTCTGGGAGGGCATGCGCGGCGACCGGGCGGCCCGGGAGTCGCCGCCGGTCGGTGCGCTCCTGGTGGACGTACCGGGCGGCGGTCCGGACACCGGTGCCGTACGGGCCCGGCTGGTGCTGCTCGCCGTCTCGGGCCCGCTGGCCACCGTGCACCGGATGGCGGCCGAGCGGGCGGCGGGCCTGCTTGCCGTGGTCCTGATGCAGGCCCGGCAGGAGGAGGAGCTGGCGGCGCGGGGCCGGGGCGACTTCCTCACCGATCTCGCGGAGGGCAGGATCACCCCGGAGGACGCCCCGGCCCAGGCCCGGGTGCTCGGCTTCCGGCCCGGGGACACCCCGCTCCTCCCGGTCGTGATGCGGCTGGCGCCCGAGCTGTCCCCCTCGGGCAACTGGGCGCTGCTGGCCCGCGCGGTGCTGGAGGAGCTGGCCCCGGTCGGCGTGCCGGTGCTGCTGGGCGTGCGGCCGGTGGAGGGGCGGGTCCCGCTGCTGCTCGGGCTGCGCTCGGAGGGTGAGCGCACGGCGGTCGCGGACCGGGTCGCCGCGGCACTGCGGGCGGGCGTGGGGCGGGCCGGCCTCGACCGCGCCGGGTCGCAGCCGCCGGTGGTCGTGGTCGGTGTCGCCGGAAGCTGGGCGGCGGCGGGCGCGGGGCTGCGGCACGCCTCGGAGACGGCCACGGCGGCGCAGGGACTGGACGACCGGCCCTGGTACGACGCCCGGCGCCTCGACACCGACCTGCTGCTGTGGCGGCTGCGGGACCACCCGGACCTGGCGGCGTTCGTGAACCGGGCGATCGGTCCGCTGCGCGAGCACGACCGCACCTCGCGCCCGCCGCTGCTGCCGACGCTCCAGGCGTATCTGGCGCACGCGGGCCGCAAGGCGGAGACCGCCCGCGAGCTGCACCTCAACCGCCAGACGCTCTACAACCGGCTGGCCCGGATCGGCGAACTGCTGGGCACGGACCTGGACGACCCGCAGACGGTCCTGGCCCTCAGCCTGGCGCTGCGGGCCCGCCGCCACACGCGCTAGGGTCCTTGTCGTGACCGCTGCCCTACTAGGATTGTGAAGCGAGCGGCTGCGCCAACTCGTCGTAGACACTGAGCACATGGGCGATGGTGTCGTCCTCGGTCGGCCAGTTCGCCGCCTGCTCCCGCCCGGCCTCGGCCAGCCACGCGCACCGCTCGGGGTCTCCCAGCAGCCGCACGACCGTACGGGCGAGCGCCTCGGCGTTGCCGGACGGCACCAGTTCGGCGGCCTCACCGACCAGTTCGGGCACACCGCCGACCTCGGTCGCGACCAGCGGCACCCCCAGCCGCAGCGCCTCCTGCGCCAGCAGGGAGCGGCCCTCCCAGCGGCTGGGCAGCACGGCCAGGTCGGCGGCGGCGATCAACTCGCCGACGTCGTCCCGGCATCCGATCAGCCGCACGGGCAACTCCTCGTCCCGGATGCGCTGTTGCAGAGAGGCCCGGTCGCGCCCCTCCCCCGCGATGACGAGCAGGGGCACGGGGTCGAGCCCGCGCCAGACACGGGCGGCGTCCAGCAGGGTGTTGAAGCCGTGGTGCGGCACGAGGCTGCCGACAGCCATCAGCAACGGCCGCTCGACCGCGCCCAGTTCGGCCCGCGCCTTGCCGTCGTGCAGGGTGCCGGCGGAGCGCGGTACCGGGGCGGCCACCGGGGCCAGCCGCGCGTCGCGGGCCCCTCGGACCCGCGCCCGGTCCACCAGGTCGGAGGAGGGGGCGAGGACAACGGCGGCCGCCCGTACGGCCCTTCGCTCCAGCAGATGCAGGATCTGGCGGCGCGCCCCCTCGGCGTACCGGCGGGTGTGCCAGGTCAGCACCAGGGGCACGGTCCGCCCGCTCAGGGCGAAGGCGGTCCGGGAGGCGGCGTGCAGCCCGTGGGCGTGGACCACGTCGGCCCCCGCGCAGGCGGCGCGGAGCGCGGCGACGGCGGCCGGGTCGCTGCGCCGGGGCACCGGCAGGAAGCGGGCCCCGGTCGCCGTGAAGTCGTAAGCGTGGTCCACCGCGGGCGGGGCGCAGACGGTGACCTGCACCCCGCGCGCCACCAGCCCCGCGGCGAGCGAACTGACGTGCGCGCTGCTGCCCGCACTGCCGCCGCCCAGGACTTGGACCGTACGCAGCTGTGACACGTTGATTGGCTCCCGGGGTCCCGGAGTCGGCGGTAGGTACAGCGCCAAGGATGCCAGTCCGTACGCACGTTCCGGGACTGCCGGAACGTTGCTGCCGGGCACGCAGCGACAACCGGCCACATCGCATCACTCTCACGGGTGAATCAGAGGGCGCGATGTTGCCACCGCCGGCGTTCCGCAACCCCTTCACCGTCCCGCAGCCCCCGCCGCGCGCCTCAGCACCCCCGAGGCCCCGCCCCCGGCCCCACATCGACGAGGTTCACCAGATGGGCGGTGCCGGCGATGACCACACCCGTCAGCACCCCGTCCACCGCCCGCTCCCCGATCAGCAGCCCGGCGAACACCCCGGCCGCACCCCCTCGGGCAGACCTGGATACGCGTGCGGGTCCGGACGGGAGACCCCCCGCCCGGACCCGCACCCGTCGTCACCCGTCCTTGCGCGCCGTCGCCAGCAGCTCCTCGGCGTGGGCGCGGGCCGTCTCGGAGTCCTCCTGGCCCGCCAGCATCCGGGACAGCTCCCGGACCCGGTCCTCGCCCTCCAGGACCGTGACCCCGCTCCGGGTCACCGAGCCGTCCACGGTCTTCTCGACCAGCAGCTGGCGGTCGGCGAAGGCCGCCACCTGCGGCAGGTGCGTCACGACGACCACCTGGGCGGAGCGGGCGAGCTTGGCCAGGCGCCGCCCGACCTCGACCGCCGCCTTGCCCCCGACACCCGCGTCGACCTCGTCGAAGAGGTACGTCGGCACCGGGTCGGAGCCCGCGAAGACGACCTCGACCGCGAGCATCACCCGGGAGAGCTCACCGCCCGAGGCGCCCTTGGCGATCGGCCGGGGCTGGGCCCCGGGGTGCGGAGCGAGCAGCAGTTCCACCTCGTCGGCGCCCGAAGGGCCGTAGACGACGCTCCGTCCGCCGATGTCGATGCCGGACGCCTCGTCCGCCGCCTCGGTCTGCCGGATGGCGAAGGAGACCCGGGCGTGCGGCATCGCGAGCGAGGCCAGCTCCTCTGTCACCGCCTCGGCGAACCGGGCGGCGGCCTCCGTACGGGCGTCGGTCAACGTCTGTCCGAGAGCGGAGAGTTCGGCGCGCAACGCGTCGCGCTCGGCCGTCAGCTCGCCGATCCGCTCGTCGTCGCCCTCCAGCTCGGTGAGCCGACCCGCGCCTTCCTGGGCCCAGGCGAGCACGGCAGCGACGTCCTCGCCGTACTTACGGGTCAGGGTGGTGAGCGCGGCCCGCCGCTCCTCCACGGCGGCCAGCCGCAGCGGATCGGCCTCCAGCTGGTCGGCGTACCCGGCGAGCTCGCCGGAGACGTCGGCGATCAGGATGGAGATCTCCCCGATCCGGTCGGCCAGCGCGGCCAGCGCCGGGTCGTGGGCCCGGACCGCCTCCAGGGACTGCCCGGCGGCGGCGACCACCGTCGTGGCGTCGACGCCCTCGGGGTCCTCCGGGTTCCCCGCCAGCGCTGTGTGCGCGAGGGAGGCCGCGGAGGCGAGGGCCTCCGCGTGCCCGAGCCGTTCCGCCTCGGCGGCCAGCTCGGTGTCCTCCCCCGGCAACGGCTCCACGGCGGCGACCTCGTTCAGCCCGAAGCGCAGCAGATCCGCCTCCTGGGCCCGTTCCCGGGCCCGGGTGGTCAGCTCCTCCAGCTCGGTGGCGACGGCGCGCAGCCGCCGATAGGCCGCCGCGTACTTCGCGTGCGGGACCTCCACACCGTCCCCGGCGTACCGGTCCAGCGCCTGCCGCTGCCGCGCGGGCTTGAGCAGCCCCTGCTGGTCGGTCTGCCCGTGCACGGCGACCAGCTCGTCCGCGAGCTCGGTGAGGACCCCCACCGGCACGGATCTGCCGCCGAGATGGGCCCGTGAGCGTCCTTCCGCCGAAACGGTACGGCTGATGAGCAGCGCACCGTCGTCGAGTTCCGCCCCGGCCTCCTCTGCCCGCAGCGCCGCCGCGTCGCCCTCGGACACCGTGATCCTGCCCTCGACGACCGCGGCCTTGGCCCCGACCCGTACGAGGGCGGGGTCGGCGCGCCCGCCGAGCAGCAGCCCGAGGCTCGTGACGACCATGGTCTTGCCCGCGCCGGTCTCACCCGTCACCGCGGTGAAACCGGGTGACAGCTCCACCACCGCGTCGTCGATGACTCCGAGCGACCGTATCCGCATCTCCTCCAACACGGACATGACCTTACGAGGTTCCGAGGCGGACGCGCGACGGCCCCCGCTCCCGGATTCACTCTCCCGGGGATCACGGAGGCCGTCGGGCGCCGTCGGAGCGGTCAGTGGGGCGCGCCCCGCCACCCCGAGACGGGCAGCGCGAACTTCGCCACCAGACGGTCCGTGAACGAGGCCTGGTGCAGCCGCGCCAGCCGTACGGGCACCGCCCCGCGCCGCACCTCGACCCGCGCGCCGGCGGGCAGCTCCACGGTCCGGCGCCCGTCGCACCACAGCACCCCGTGCGGGGTGTGCGGCTGGACCTCGACGGCCAGCACCGAGGTCGGGGAGGTCACCAGTGGCTTGGCGAACAGGGCGTGGGCGCTGATCGGGACCATCAGCAGCGCCTCGACCTCGGGCCAGACGACGGGCCCGCCCGCCGAGAAGGCGTACGCGGTCGAGCCGGTCGGGGTGGCGCAGACGATCCCGTCGCAGCCGAACCCGGTGACCGGGCGGCCGTCGATCTCCAGCACGACTTCGAGCATCCGCTCGGGCGACACCTTCTGCACTGCCGCCTCGTTGAGGGCCCAGTCGGTGTGGACGATGTCACCGTTGCTGTGCACGATGACGTCGATCGTCATGCGCTCCTCGACGTCGTAGTCACGGGTGACGACCCGGGAGACCACCTGGTCGAGGTCGTCGCGCTCGGCTTCGGCGAGGAAGCCGACGCGGCCCAGGTTGACGCCGAGCATCGGCACCCCGGAGGCGCGGGAGAACTCCGCGCCACGCAGCAGGGTGCCGTCACCGCCGAGGACGATCAGCAGCTCGCAGCCGTCGACTGCGGCGGGCGATGTGTCGGTGACCGTCTCCACGGCGTCCGGGAGCGGCAGATCGGTCGCCTCGGTCGCCAGGACCCGTACGCCGAGCCCGTTGCGCAGCAGACCCTGCACGACGAGCTCCGCGCTGCGGATCGCGGCCGGGCGGCCTGTGTGCGCCAAAAGGAAGACTGTTCGTGCCGCATTCGTCGTCAACGAGGCCCCTCCGCCACTGCACGGTCGACATCCGCGGGATCCAGCTCAGGTGCGCCGGCCCGCAGCCACAGAAAGTACTCGACGTTCCCCGAGGGGCCGGGCAGCGGACTGGCCGTCACCCCTCGTACGCCGAGCCCGAGTCCCCAGGCCCGGCGCGCCACTTCACGTACCACTTCGGCGCGCAGCTCCCCACTCCGCACCACCCCGCCGCTGCCGAGCCGCTCCTTGCCCACCTCGAACTGCGGCTTGACCATGAGGACCAGGTCCGCGTCGGGCGCGGCGCACCGGGCGAGGGCGGGCAGCACGAGCCCGAGCGGAATGAAGGACAGATCCCCCACCACCAGGCCGACCGCCTCCCCGTCGATGTCCTCCAATGTCAACTCCCGCACATTGGTACGGTCCTTGACGACGACGCGTTCATCCGACTGGAGCGACCAGGCGAGCTGCCCGTACCCGACGTCGACCGCGACGACCTGCCGCGCCCCGGCCCGCAGCAGGACATCGGTGAACCCGCCGGTCGACGCGCCGGCGTCCAGGGCCCGCCGCCCCTCGACGGCCAGCCCGAGCGGGACGAAGGCGGCGAGCGCCCCGGCCAGCTTGTGCCCGCCGCGCGAGACGTAGTCGGGGTCGTCGTCGTCCTCGGTCACCACGATCGCGGCGGCCGTCTCGACCTGGGTGGCGGGTTTGGTAGCGGTGGTCCGGCCGACGGTGACCCGCCCCGCGGCGATCAGCTGGCTCGCGTGCTCGCGCGAGCGGGCGAGCTTGCGGCGTACCAGCTCGGCGTCGAGGCGGCGACGTGCCACTCCTGCCACGTTCGGTTCAGCTCCTGTGGTCGTGCGTGTCGTACGCGGGTGTGACGGGCCTGGGCCCGGGTGTGGCGGCCGGACGGGTGTCCAGCGAGGTCAGCGCATCCTTGAGCCCACGGTGTACATCCTCGTACACCTCGGTGTGCCCGTCCGCCGGGAGGTGGTCCGCGTCGGCCAGCCGCTCCAGCAGGGCGTCGACCTCGGCCCGGCCGGTGGGGGTGCGCTCCACGCCCAGGGGTGCGGGCTCGGCGGGCTCGAAGGAGGCCGCGTCGGCCACGGGCCCGTCCTGTGGCAGGTCCGGCTCCTCGGGCGTGCTCACGGGCGGGGTTCCCGCCTCCGGCGTCCAGTCGCTCATGCCGAAACGCTACCGCGACGGGCCGGTGTACCGTCGAGGACGATGGCGACCATGGCGGAGTGCCGCAGCGCGCTCGACAAACTCTCCGACAACCTCGCGACGGCCGACGGCGACGTACGCGGCGCCGCCGCGCTCGACCGCTCGCTGAGCTGTCACATCAAGGACCTCGACATCACGTTCACCGGCCGCCTGGCCGACGGCCGGATCCGGGTGCAGGGCACCGTCGAGGGCCCGCCCCGCGAGAAGGCCGAGATCCGGCTCATGATGACGGGTGACGACCTGGTGGCCCTGGTCGACGGCGACCTGAACTTCGCGAAGGCGTGGGCATCGGGCCGCGTACGCCTGGAGGCGGGCTTCCGGGACCTGCTGAGACTGAGATCACTGCTGTAGCGCATCAAGCCCGTCCGGCAATGGAGGACAAAGCCGCCCACCAGGGCGCCACCCCCACCCGTTCACCGACCTTCAGGCGGCAGCCTGACGCGCCTTCCGGGCCGCGGGCACGACCAGGGGCGTCCCGGTCTCAGGGTCGTCGATCACCTGACACCGCATCCCGAACACCCGCTCCACCAACTCCGCGTCGACCACGTCCGAAGGCGCCCCCTCCGCGACGATCTCCCCCTCCCGCATCGCGATGAGATGCGTGGCGTACCGCGCGGCGTGGTTCAGATCATGAAGTACGGCGACGAGCGTGCGCCCCTGGGTCTCGTGCAGCTCCGCACACAGGTCGAGGACATCGATCTGGTGCTGGATGTCGAGGTACGTCGTCGGCTCGTCGAGCAGCAGCAGCGGCGTCTGCTGGGCCAGGGCCATGGCGATCCAGACCCGCTGCCGCTGGCCGCCGGAGAGCTCGTCGACGTAGCGGTCGGCGAGAGCAGCCACTCCGGTCGACTCCATGGACTCCTGGACCACCCGCTCGTCCTCCGGCGACCACTGCCGGAGCAACCCTTGATGGGGGTAGCGGCCCCGGGCGACGAGGTCGGCGACGGTGATGCCGTCGGGTGCGATGGAGGACTGCGGCAGCAGCCCCAGCGTGCGGGCGACCTTCTTCGCGGGCAGCTGGTGGATGACCTGCCCGTCCAGCAGCACCTGGCCCCGGCTCGGCTTCAGCATCCGGGCGAGCGAGCGCAACAGGGTCGACTTGCCGCAGGCGTTGGGCCCGACGATCACCGTGAAGGAGTTGTCGGGTATCTCGACCGAGAGATCCTCAGCGATGACCCGCTGGTCGTAGCCGAGGGTCACCGATCGTGCGGTGAGGCGCTGCATGGTCGTACTCCCGGAGGCAGGGGGTGTCCGGCGGATCAGGGCCGGAAGGACCACCGGCCAACACCAAGTTAGGTTAACCTATCTTCCTCCTGGCGCCCCTCGCCCAGGCCGTCCGGGCACACCCCCTGAGGGCCGGTCACAGCCCGAGCGCGGCGACGGCTTCCTCCGTGTCCAGCCCGAACGCCGCCTCCCCGGCGAAGGTCCACGCGGCCCCGCAGAGCGCCCGCAGCCCGTCGAGCGGATCCCCCTCGCCCTCCAGGACCAGGTCCTCCCCGTCACGTACGGCCGCGGTCCACCCGCCGCACCGGAACACCTCTCCCGCGTCCCCCTCCGAACGCTCCGACGTGACATCGGGCTGCCCGGTCAGCAGCCCCCGCAGATCCCGGTCCACATACGTCGGCCGGTGCTGCGGCGGTGCGGCGAGCAGCTGGGCCGCATCCGTCACCCCGGTCAGCACGAGCAGCGAGTCCACGCCCCCGTTGAACGCGCCCTCGATGTCCGTGTCCAGCCGGTCCCCGACGACGAGGGGCCGCTTCGCCCCGGTCCGCAGCACGGTCTCCCGGTGCATCGGCGGCAACGGCTTTCCCGCGACCTGGGGCTCGGCGCCGGTGGCGATCCGTACGACCTCCACGGCTGCACCGTTGCCCGGCGCGATACCCCGGGCGCCCGGAATGGTCAGGTCGGTGTTGGACGCGTACCACGGCAGCCCGCGCGCGACGGCGTAGCTCGCCTCGGCGAACCGCCCCCACGCCAGATCCGGCCCGCCGTACCCCTGGACCACGGCCACCGGGTCGTCGTCCGCCGATTCCACCGGCACCAGACCGCGCTCCCGCAGCGCGACCCGCAGCCCTTCGCCGCCGACGACCAGCACCCGGGATCCGGCGGGCAGCTGGTCGGCCATCAGCCGGGCGACCGCCTGGGCGGAGGTGATCACATCGGCGGCCTCGGCGGGCACGCCCAGCTCGGTCAGGTGCTCCGCCACCGCGTCCGGCGTGCGCAGGGCGTTGTTGGTGACGTACGCGAGGTGCATCCCGCCGTCCCTCGCGGTGCCCAGCGACTCCACGGCGTGGACGATCGCCTCGCCCCCCGCGTACACCACCCCGTCCAGGTCGAGGAGAGCCGTGTCGTACGCCGCGCTCAGCGCCGTACTGCTCCCCGCCGGCCGGTACCGGTCGTGCTGCTGGCTCATATGGCTCCGCTCCTCATTCATGCCTCTCCCCCGATCATCGCGCATGCCCCGTGCACACATACGATGCTCAGATGAACACTTCAGGTCCCGACGAGCAGGGGCTGCGGCTGATCCCGTTCCGTGGACTGCGTTATGTCCCCGAGCGGGTCGGCAGCCTGGCCGCGGTGACCTCGCCGCCGTACGACGTGGTCGTCAGGCCCGACGGTCTGCACCACCTGGAATCGGCGGACCCGCACAACATCGTGCGCCTCATCCTCCCCCAGGCGGACACCGCCGAGGACCGGCACCGGCAGGCGGCGAAGACGCTGGAGCGCTGGCTGGCCGAAGGCGTGATCGCCCCGGACCCCGCGCCCACGCTGTACGTCTACGAGCAGCGCAACGACGAGATCCTCCAGCGCGGCCTGATCGGCGCCCTGGCCCTCTCCCCTGCCGCCGACGGCATCGTGCTGCCGCACGAGGACGTCATGGACGACATCGTCGCGGACCGCGCGGAGCTGATGCGGACGATGCGGGCCCACCTGGAACCGCTGCTGCTGACCTACCGCAGCGGCGGGGCCGAGGAGGGGGCCGCGGCGGTCATCGAGCGCACGGCCGAGCGCCCCCCGTTGCTCTCCACCACGACGGAGGACGGGTTCCACCACCGCCTCTGGGCCGTCACCGACCCTGCCGAGCGCGTCGCGATCGAGACAGATCTCGCCCGGCACCAGGCGCTGATCGCCGACGGCCACCACCGCTGGGCCACCTACCTCCGGCTCCAGCGGGAACAGACCGCCCCGGGCCCCTGGGACTTCGGCCTCGTCCTCCTCGTCGACACGACCCGCCACCCGCTCCAGGTCCGCGCGATCCACCGGCTGCTGCGCGGCCTGCCGGTTGCCCGGGCGCTCGAAGGCCTCACGGGCCTCTTCCGGATCCGTACGGTCGCAGGCCCGCTCCCCCGCGCGCTCGACGCCCTGGCCGGCGCGGCTGTCGAGGGCAACGCGTTTCTCCTCGCCGGTGACGGCCGCTTCCACCTGGTGGACCGCCCGGACCCGGCCCTGCTGGCCCGTACGATCCGCACGGACCGCCCCGTGGCGTGGCGCACCCTGGACGCAACGGTCCTGCACTCGGCGCTGCTCGACGACGTCTGGCGGATCCCCGACGCTCCCGAGCACATCGGCTACATCCACGACACCGAGGCCGCCGTCGAACAGGCCGAACGCCTCGGCGCCACGGCGGTGCTCATGCACCCGGTACGCGAAGAGGTCGTCCGGGACCTGGCCAGACAGGGCGTCACCATGCCCCGTAAGTCGACGTCCTTCGGCCCGAAGCCGGCGACGGGCCTGGTCATGCGCAGCCTGACCATCGACTGAGAAGCCGCCGGGCACGAGAAAGGGGCGGAGTTCCCTCGGGAATCCCGCCCCTTTCCTGTGTCAGCCAGCCGCTGTCAGCGACTAGGCCTTGCCCGCCCCGTCGCCCCGCTCGTCCACGTCGTCGCCCTCAGGCGAGTCGGCGAGAGAGGAGGAGACGGGTCCCTCGGTCTCGACGGACTCCACGCCCTCGTCGTCACCCAGGACATCGACGAACGCCACCCCGTCCAACTCGGCAAGCCGGTCCGACGCGTCGGTCGAGCCGTCCCTGTCGGCCTCCAGGGCCTTGCCGAACCACTCACGGGCCTCGTCCTCGCGCCCTGCCTCCAGCAGCGCGTCCGCGTAGGCGTAGCGCAGACGCGGCGTCCACGGCTGGATGGAGCTGGAGGCCAGCTCGGGACTCTGCAGCGTGACGATGGCGGCATCGATCTGCCCCATGTCCCGACGGGCGCCCGCAGCCACGAGCCGCATCTCGACCTGGCCGGCCTTGTCCAGCTTCTGCACCTCGGGCTCACCGGCCATGGCCATCGCCCGCTCGGGCCGGCCGAGGCCGCGCTCGCAGTCCGCCATGACGGGCCACAGATCCACGGACCCGGTCATCCGCCGGGACGCGCGGAACTCGGCGAGCGCCTCCGCGTACTTCTGCGTCGCGTAGGCCGCGAACCCGGCCGCTTCGCGCACGGCGGCGACGCGCGAGGCGAGCCGCAGGGCGATACGGGCGTACGCGTACGCCTCCTCCGGGTCCTCGTCGATCAGCCGGGCCACCATGACGAGGTTGCGCGCGACATCCTCGGCCAGGGTCTTCGGCAGGCTCATGAGCTCCTGGCGTACGTCCTTGTCGATCTCGTCACCGGTGACGTCATCCGGGATGGGCAGCCGCTTGATCGGCTCACGGTCCCGGTCACGGTCGTCCCGGCCACGGAAACCGCCACGGTCACGGTCGTCGCGCTGCCCGCCGCGGTAACCACCACGGTCCCCGCCACGGTCACGGTCGTCGCGGCGGAAGCCGCCGCCGGAGCCGCCACCACGGTTGTCGTCACGGCGGAAGCCGCCGCCACTGGGACGGTCGTCATCGCGACGGGGCCCACGCGGCCGATCGTCACGACGCTCGGACCCACCACCGCTCGGGCGGCCACCACGGCTGTCCTCACGCTGCTGACCACCGCGGTAACCAGCACGGTCGTCATCGCGACGGGGCCCACGGTCCCGGTCCCGATCGCGGTCGTCACGGCGGAAGCCACCACCGGAACCAGCGCCCCGGTTGTCATCGCGCCGGAAGCCGCCGCCACTGGGGCGGTCGTCGTCACGACGAGGGCCACGCGGCCGATCGTCACGACGCTCGAAGCCGCCACCGCTGGGACGGGCACCACGGTCGTCGTCACGCCGGAACCCATCGCCGGAGCCGCCACCGCGATTGTCATCGCGGCGGAAGCCACCACCGGCGTTGCCGCCACGGTTGTCGTCACGGCGGAAGCCACCACCGGCGTTGCCGCCACGGTTGTCGTCACGGCGGAAGCCACCACCGGAGCCGCCACCGCGGTTGTCGTCACGGCGGAAGCCACCACCGCTGGGGCGGTCGTCATCGCGACGCGGCCCACGCGGCCGGTCATCACGACGCTCGAACCCGCCACCAGTGGGCCTGCCGCCACCACGATCGTCACGGCGGAAGCCACCACCGGAGCCGCCACCGCGGTTGTCATCGCGACGGAAGCCGCTCCCGGCCTTGCCGCCACGGTCGTCACGGGGGAAGCTGCCACCGCTGGGGCGGTCGTCGTCACGACGGGGCCCACGCGGCCGGTCATCACGACGCTCGAAGCCGCCACCGCTGGGGCGGCCACCACGGTCATCGTCACGACGGAACCCACCGCCGGAGCCACTTCCACGGGTGTCATCGCGACGGAACCCACCACCGGAGGATCCAACCCGGTTGTCATCCCGCCGGAAGCCACCGCCGGAGTTGCCTCCACGGTTGTCGTCACGGCGGAAGCCGCCACCGGAGCCACCGCCGCGGTTGTCATCGCGACGCGGCCCACGATCCCGGTCGCGGTCACGGTCATCGCGGCGGAAGCCGCCACCGGTCGGCCGGCTGTCGTCACGGCGCGGGCCGCGGTCGTTGTCACGGCGAGGCGCTGCGGAACCGGACCGGTCGTCACGACCACCGCGGTAACCGCCCCGGTCACCACCGTCCCGGCGACGCGGCTCGCGCTCCGGACGATCGTCGGGAGAGTTGGTGGACATGGGTGTGACTCCTGTCTTCGGGTACCACAGACATTCTCGCGCAGCCGACCCTCCGACGCGCTTCGACAAAAACAAAAGGACCCATGGTCCCAGCGTGAACGCTGGGACCATGGGTCCTTGAAAGATTGTTCGGCGGCGTCCTACTCTCCCACAGGGTCCCCCCTGCAGTACCATCGGCGCTGAAAGGCTTAGCTTCCGGGTTCGGAATGTAACCGGGCGTTTCCCTAACGCAATGACCACCGAAACCCTATCGGGTTCTAGCGAACAAGCACACTCTTCAATTAAGTAGTGAAACTGTTCAACCGGTGCGATAACTGTTCGCAACCCGGGAACAACACAGTGGACGCGAGCAACTGAGGACAAGCCCTCGGCCTATTAGTACCAGTCAGCTCCACCCCTTACAGGGCTTCCACATCTGGCCTATCAACCCAGTCGTCTACTGGGAGCCTTAACCCCTCAAAGGGGGTGGGAATACTCATCTCGAAGCAGGCTTCCCGCTTAGATGCTTTCAGCGGTTATCCTTTCCGAACGTAGCCAACCAGCCATGCCCTTGGCAGGACAACTGGCACACCAGAGGTTCGTCCGTCCCGGTCCTCTCGTACTAGGGNGGTGCGGGGCTTTCCCGGAAAAATTGTTCGGCGGCGTCCTACTCTCCCACAGGGTCCCCCCTGCAGTACCATCGGCGCTGAAAGGCTTAGCTTCCGGGTTCGGAATGTAACCGGGCGTTTCCCTAACGCAATGACCACCGAAACACTATGAAATTAACCAACACCGGACAACAACACGGCCGTTCGTTATTTCAGAACTAACACAGTGGACGCGAGCAACTGAGGACAAGCCCTCGGCCTATTAGTACCAGTCAGCTCCACCCCTTACAGGGCTTCCACATCTGGCCTATCAACCCAGTCGTCTACTGGGAGCCTTAACCCCTCAAAGGGGGTGGGAATACTCATCTCGAAGCAGGCTTCCCGCTTAGATGCTTTCAGCGGTTATCCTTTCCGAACGTAGCCAACCAGCCATGCCCTTGGCAGGACAACTGGCACACCAGAGGTTCGTCCGTCCCGGTCCTCTCGTACTAGGGACAGCCCTTCTCAATATTCCTGCGCGCGCAGCGGATAGGGACCGAACTGTCTCACGACGTTCTAAACCCAGCTCGCGTACCGCTTTAATGGGCGAACAGCCCAACCCTTGGGACCGACTCCAGCCCCAGGATGCGACGAGCCGACATCGAGGTGCCAAACCATCCCGTCGATATGGACTCTTGGGGAAGATCAGCCTGTTATCCCCGGGGTACCTTTTATCCGTTGAGCGACAGCGCTTCCACAAGCCACTGCCGGATCACTAGTCCCGACTTTCGTCCCTGCTCGACCCGTCGGTCTCACAGTCAAGCTCCCTTGTGCACTTACACTCAACACCTGATTGCCAACCAGGCTGAGGGAACCTTTGGGCGCCTCCGTTACTCTTTAGGAGGCAACCGCCCCAGTTAAACTACCCATCAGACACTGTCCCTGATCCGGATCACGGACCCAGGTTAGACATCCAGCACGACCAGAGTGGTATTTCAACGACGACTCCACAACCACTGGCGTGGCCGCTTCAAAGTCTCCCACCTATCCTACACAAGCCGAACCGAACACCAATATCAAACTATAGTAAAGGTCCCGGGGTCTTTCCGTCCTGCTGCGCGAAACGAGCATCTTTACTCGTAGTGCAATTTCACCGGGCCTATGGTTGAGACAGTCGAGAAGTCGTTACGCCATTCGTGCAGGTCGGAACTTACCCGACAAGGAATTTCGCTACCTTAGGATGGTTATAGTTACCACCGCCGTTTACTGGCGCTTAAGTTCTCAGCTTCGCACACCCGAAAGTGCACTAACCGGTCCCCTTAACGTTCCAGCACCGGGCAGGCGTCAGTCCGTATACATCGCCTTACGGCTTCGCACGGACCTGTGTTTTTAGTAAACAGTCGCTTCTCGCTGGTCTCTGCGGCCACCCCCAGCTCAAGCAGCAAGTGCTATCACCAGTGATGGCCCCCCTTCTCCCGAAGTTACGGGGGCATTTTGCCGAGTTCCTTAACCATAGTTCACCCGAACGCCTCGGTATTCTCTACCTGACCACCTGAGTCGGTTTAGGGTACGGGCCGCCATGAAACTCGCTAGAGGCTTTTCTCGACAGCATAGGATCATCCACTTCACCACAATCGGCTCGGCATCAGGTCTCACCCTCAACGTGTGACGGATTTACCTACCACACGGGCTACACCCTTACCCCGGGACAACCACCGCCCGGGCTGGACTACCTTCCTGCGTCACCCCATCGCTTACCTACTACAAGTCTGGTTCATCGGCTCCACCACTACCCTCAACTCCGAAGAGATCGGGCCGGCTTCACGGACTTAGCATCGCCTGATTCAGCACTGGGCGTTTCAAAGCGGGTACCGGAATATCAACCGGTTGTCCATCGACTACGCCTGTCGGCCTCGCCTTAGGTCCCGACTTACCCTGGGCAGATCAGCTTGACCCAGGAACCCTTAGTCAATCGGCGCACACGTTTCTCACGTGTGTATCGCTACTCATGCCTGCATTCTCACTCGTGAACCGTCCACAACTCGCTTCCGCGGCTGCTTCACCCGGCACACGACGCTCCCCTACCCATCCATACGGGCGTTGGCCCTATGTGTATGAATGACACGACTTCGGCGGTACGCTTGAGCCCCGCTACATTGTCGGCGCGGAATCACTTGACCAGTGAGCTATTACGCACTCTTTCAAGGGTGGCTGCTTCTAAGCCAACCTCCTGGTTGTCTCTGCGACTCCACATCCTTTCCCACTTAGCGTACGCTTAGGGGCCTTAGTCGATGCTCTGGGCTGTTTCCCTCTCGACCATGGAGCTTATCCCCCACAGTCTCACTGCCGCGCTCTCACTTACCGGCATTCGGAGTTTGGCTAAGGTCAGTAACCCGGTAGGGCCCATCGCCTATCCAGTGCTCTACCTCCGGCAAGAAACACACGACGCTGCACCTAAATGCATTTCGGGGAGAACCAGCTATCACGGAGTTTGATTGGCCTTTCACCCCTAACCACAGGTCATCCCCCAGGTTTTCAACCCTGGTGGGTTCGGTCCTCCACGAAGTCTTACCTCCGCTTCAACCTGCCCATGGCTAGATCACTCCGCTTCGGGTCTAGAGCGTGCAACTCAAACGCCCTATTCGGACTCGCTTTCGCTACGGCTTCCCCACACGGGTTAACCTCGCTACACACCGCTAACTCGCAGGCTCATTCTTCAAAAGGCACGCAGTCACGACTGACAGCACAAGTGCTGCCAGCGACGCTCCCACGGCTTGTAGGCACACGGTTTCAGGTACTATTTCACTCCGCTCCCGCGGTACTTTTCACCATTCCCTCACGGTACTATCCGCTATCGGTCACCAGGGAATATTTAGGCTTAGCGGGTGGTCCCGCCAGATTCACACGGGATTTCTCGGGCCCCGTGCTACTTGGGTGGTTCTCAAGCAAGCCGTTGATGTTTCAGCTACGGGGGTCTTACCCTCTACGCCGGACCTTTCGCATGTCCTTCGCCTACACCAACGGTTTCTGACTTGCCGACCAATCGGCAGATTGATCAAGAGAACTCCCACAACCCCGCATGCGCAACCCCTGCCGGGTATCACACACATACGGTTTGGCCTCATCCAGTTTCGCTCGCCACTACTCCCGGAATCACGGTTGTTTTCTCTTCCTGAGGGTACTGAGATGTTTCACTTCCCCTCGTTCCCTCCACACTGCCTATGTGTTCAGCAGCGGGTGACAGCCCATGACGACTGCCGGGTTTCCCCATTCGGAAACCCCCG
>NZ_LIXI01000011.1:337500-430350 GCF_001905595.1 Streptomyces sp. CB00316
TTTGGCACGCTGTTGAGTTCTCAAGGAACGGACGCTTCCTTCGGTCCCGTTTCACCGGGGCCCTCCGGGCGCTTCCCTTCGTTCTTGCCTTTCCGACTCTATCAGACTCTTATCTGTCCGATTCCCGGTCGAAGCGGGTCTCGCTCTTCGCTTCAGGTAATTCGCTTTTCGCGGTATTCCCTTTCGGCGAGTCCGACTCTATCAGGCCTTCTCCGTTTCCCTGACCACGTCCCTCGGGCATGCCAAAGAGAGGTTCAGGGTTAGGATCTAGGCTTAAAGGTCGCCGCCGACCCCCGACTCAAAGTCGCGTTGGGGTCAGGCAGGAGTACGACAGTACAGGCCGCCGGGCATCGAGGCAAATCGCTTGCGGGGCACTCCTAGGCCTGTCAACCGGGCGGTCTCGGGCGGAACCGGGACTTCATATGACTTACTCTGCTGAGCAGTACGCCGCCCCCACATCAGCCGCGGCGGCGACACCTGAATCTCCACCTCCTGGGAGGCTCCCCATGACCAACGTGACGTCCCCTCTTGCTGGACGCGCCATCGGACTCACCGCGGTTCCCGACCCGGTCTTCTCCGGCGCGATGGTCGGTCCCGGCACCGCCATCGACCCCGTACGTGAGCCCTCCGAGGCCGTGTCCCCGGTCGACGGCATCGTCGTCTCTCTGCACCCGCACGCGTTCGTCGTCGTCGACGCCGACGGGCACGGGGTTCTGACGCACCTCGGTATCGACACCGTCCAGCTCAACGGCGAGGGCTTCGAACTTCTCGTCAACAAGGGGGACACGGTGACCCGTGGCCAGAGCATCGTGCGCTGGGACCCGGCCGGCGTCGAGGCGGCCGGTAAGTCGCCCATCTGCCCGATCGTGGCCCTGGAGGCCACCGCCGAGTCGCTCTCCGATGTCCGTGAGGACGGGGACGTGAAAGTCGGCGACACGCTCTTCGGCTGGCAGTAACACCTCGGGCGCAGTGACAAGCCAGTTGCACAACCACCGCGGTGGCTCGGTCGCCGCACAACCGGAGACGGGTGAAATGGAGACAACGCTGCGAGGCGTCGGCGTGAGCCACGGTGTGGCCATCGGCGAGGTTCGGCACATGGGTACGGCGGTGCTGGAGCCACCCGCCAAATCGATTCCCGCGGAGGAGGCCGGTCGCGAACAGGGGCGCGCCCGGCAGGCGGTGGAGGCCGTCGCGGCTGATCTGATCGCGCGCGGCAATCTGGCCGGCGGTGAGGCACAGCATGTGCTCGAGGCGCAGGCCATGATGGCCCAGGACCCCGAGTTGATGTCCGATGTCGACCGGCGTATCGCCGTGGGCAGCACCGCTGAGCGCGCGGTGTACGACGCGTTCGCCGCGTACCGGGCGCTGCTCGCCAATGCCGGGGAGTACCTGGCCGGGCGGGTCGCCGACCTCGACGACGTACGGAACCGGATCGTGGCTCGGCTGCTCGGTGTGCCGATGCCCGGGGTTCCGGACAGCGACGAGCCGTACGTGCTCATCGCCCGCGATCTGGCGCCGGCGGACACGGCGCTGCTCGACCCGACTCTGGTGCTCGGCTTCGTCACCGAGGAGGGTGGGCCGACCAGCCACAGTGCCATCCTGGCGCGGGCGCTCGGTGTTCCGGCCGTGGTGGCTCTGCCCGGCGCCGGTGAGCTGGCCGAGGGCACGGTCGTTGCGGTGGACGGCAGCACCGGCGAGATCTTCGTCGATCCGAGCGCCGAGAAGCGTGCGGAGATGGAGGCCGCCGCCGCTGCTCGTAAGGCGGCGCTGTCCTCCTCGACCGGTCCGGGCGCAACGTCCGACGGGCACAAGGTGCCGCTGCTCGCCAATGTCGGCGGTCCGGGCGACGTGCCCGCGGCGGTCGAGGCGGGGGCCGAGGGCGTCGGGCTGTTCCGCACCGAGTTCCTCTTCCTGGACGACAGCAAGCAGGCTCCTTCCGAGGAGAAGCAGGTCGCGGCCTACCGTGCGGTGCTGGAAGCGTTCCCCGAGGGGCGTGTCGTCGTGCGCGTACTGGACGCCGGCGCCGACAAGCCGCTGGACTTCCTGACGCCGGCCGACGAGCCGAACCCGGCGCTCGGTGTCCGGGGGCTGCGCAGCCTGCTGGACCACCCGGAGGTGTTGCGTACGCAGCTGACCGCACTGGCGAAGGCCGCCGAGGGTCTGCCGGTGTACCTGGAGGTCATGGCGCCCATGGTGGCCGACCGCATCGACGCCAAGGCGTTCGCGGACGCGTGCCGTGAGGCCGGACTGCAGGCGAAGTTCGGGGCGATGGTGGAGATTCCGTCCGCCGCTCTGCGGGCACGGTCGATCCTCCAGGAGGTCGAGTTCCTGTCGCTGGGAACCAACGACCTGGCGCAGTACACCTTCGCGGCCGACCGTCAGGTGGGTGCGGTGTCGCGGCTCCAGGACCCGTGGCAGCCGGCGCTGCTGGATCTCGTCGCGCTGTCCGCCGAGGCGGCTCGCGCCGAGGGCAAGAGCTGTGGTGTCTGTGGTGAGGCCGCCGCGGATCCGCTGCTGGCCTGTGTGCTGACCGGTCTGGGTGTCACCTCGCTCTCCATGGGTGCCGCGTCCATTCCCTATGTGCGCGCCACGCTGGCCAAGTACACGCTGGCCCAGTGCGAGCGTGCGGCCAACGCCGCCCGGTCGGCCGACTCCGCCGAAGAGGCGCGCGACGCCGCTCAGGCTGTGCTGTCCGGCGAGTAGCCGCACGGCGTTGTCTGTCGGAGGGGCTTCCCGCCATGGGGCGGGGAGCCCCTCCTTCTGTGTGCCCTCGTCAGTGGTGCCTCTCCGCGGGGTCGGCTCCGATGTCGAAGCCGGCGCTGTACTCCACGCCGGATTCCGGGGAGACGGGCTCTCCGGTCTCGGCGTCGGTGCAGTAGGCGTTGAAGACCTCGCCCGCGGTGAGCGGGGCGAGGGCGCCAGTCGCCAGTCGCCAGCCGTGGACGCGGTCCGGGCTGTCGGGGGTGCTGGTGCGGAGCACCACTCCCCCGGGCGACTCCAGGGCGATCGCCACTGCGAGCACGGTGGCGAACTCCGCTCCTTCCGAGGTGTCCAGGCAGGCCGGTCCCGTGGCGTCTCGGTAGGTGTGGAGCACCGCGAGGAGCTGGTCGTTCTCCGTCGGGGTGGAGCAGACCAGGTGGTGAGTGCCCGGCCCTGCCGTTTCCAGCAGGCGTGTCAGGAGGTGGGAGGCCCGGTCGAAGGCCGCGCGTCCGATGTCCTGGCCGCAGTCAACGCAGGCGCCGAGGTCGGCGAGGAGGAGCGTGGCGTACTCCCAGGTGGCCTGGCGGACCGCGCGGGAGACCAGAAGCGGGATGAGGTCGCTCAGCCGTTGGCCGGTGTAGGCGACGGTGGCTCCGGCGGCGGCGATCTCGGCGGTGAAGCGGCTGCGGCTGGCGCCGGTGTCCGCGTCGAGTCCGGACTCGGCACAGAACTCCGCGTAGTCCTCGGGGTCGAAGAGGGCGATCGTGGTGTGCACGCCCTGGGCGGCCAGTGTCTTGAGCAGGCCCTCGACCTGGTGCAGATAGGCGGTGTGGTCGTCGAAGGGGAAGGTGCGGTAGCGGCGCATGACCGCGAAGTCCTGGGCGTCGACCAGGAGGCCGACGGTGCTGGGGGCTTCGCGGCGCAGTGTGCGTCGCAGGGTGGTGCCCTGTTTGGTGCCGGGTTTGATGCGGTGCTTCGCGTTGGGTGCGGAGCTGTGCTTGGTGTTGTCCTGCTGCGCCATGTGTCCCCCTGTGCGCGGTGAATCCTTGCTCACTCAGCGTAACCAGGGGGACTGACAAGCGGCCTAGCGGCGGCGGTTCGCGGCCAGTTCGGCGTAGAAGTGGAGCAGGTCGAGGTTGTCGACGGAACCCGGGTTGACCGCCTTGGCGAGCTCGGTGCCCTGGAGCAGGCGCTTGACCGGGACCTCGATGCGCTTGCCGGTGAGGGTGTGCGGGATGGCGGGGACCTCGATGACCTCGTCCGGTACGTGGCGCGGGGAGAGGTTCTCGCGGATGGTCGCCTTGATCGCGGCGCGCAGGTCGTCGTCGAGGGTGGCGCCTTCGGCGAGGTGGACGAAGAGCGGCATCCAGTACCCGCCGTCAGGCTCTTCGAGGCCGATGACGAGGGACTCGCGGATCTCGGGGAGCCGTTCCACGGCCTCGTAGATGTCGGCGGAGCCCATGCGGACGCCCTGGCGGTTCAGGGTGGAGTCGGAGCGGCCGTGGATGATCACCGAGCCGTGGTCGGTGATGGTGATCCAGTCGCCGTGGCGCCAGACGCCGGGGTACATGTCGAAGTAGCTGTCGTGGTAGCGGCTGCCGTCGGGGTCGTTCCAGAAGCGGATCGGCATGGACGGGAGCGGGTTGGTCACCACCAGTTCGCCGACCTCGTCCGTGAGGGGCTTGCCGGCCGGGTCCCAGGACTGGAGGTCGGTGCCGAGGCAGGGGGCCTGGAGCTCGCCGATGTGGACCGGGAGCGTGGGGACCGCTCCGGCGAAGCAACTGCAGACGTCGGTGCCGCCACTGACCGAGGCGATCCAGAGGTCCTCGGCCACCTCGTCGTGGAGCCAGCGGAAGCCGTCGGGCGGGAGCGGGGAGCCGGTGGTGGCGACACACTGGACGCGGGAGAGGTCGAAGTCGCGGCCCGGGTGGATGTCGGCCTTGCGGCAGGCCATGACGTACGCGGCGGAGGTGCCGTAGAGGGTGGCGCCGGTCTGTTCGGCGATCCGCCACTGGGCGCTGACGTCCGGGTGACCGGGGCTGCCGTCGTACAGGACGACGGTGGTGCCGGTGAGGAGGCCGGAGACGAGGAAGTTCCACATCATCCAGCCGGTGGAGGTGTACCAGAAGAAGCGGTCCTCGGGGCCGAGGTCGCAGTGGAGGCCGAGCTGCTTGAAGTGTTCGAGCAGGATGCCGCCCTGGGACTGGACGATGGCCTTGGGCAGGCCGGTGGTGCCGGAGGAGTAGAGGACCCAGAGCGGGTGGTCGAAGGGGACCTGTTCGAAGACCGGCTCGGTGTCGGCGGAGGTGAGGGCGGCCCAGGCGAGGGCGCCTTCGGGGGCGTCGGTGCCGAGCAGCGGGATGTGGACGACGGCGCGCAGGGTGGGCAGCTCGCGGCGGAGTTCGGCGACGGTCTCCGTGCGGTCGTGCTCCTTGCCGCCGTAGCGGTAGCCGTCGACGGTGAAGAGGACGACGGGTTCGATCTGCTGGAACCGGTCGAGGACGCTGCGGGCGCCGAAGTCGGGGGCGCAGGAGGTCCAGACGCCGCCGACGGCCGCGGTGGCCAGGAAGGCGACGACGGCCTGCGGGATGTTCGGGAGGTAGCCGCTGACACGGTCGCCGGGGGTGACGCCGAGGGCGCGGAGTTCGGCGGCGAGGGCGCCGACCTGGCGGCGGAGTTCGGCCCAGCTGATGGGCACCTGGGTGTGGGTCTCGTCGACGTACAGCAGGGCGGGGCTGTCCGCGCGGGCCGGGTTCTCCGCGGTGCGCAGGGCGTGCTCGGCGTAGTTGAGGGTGGCGCCGGGGAACCAGGTGGCGCCGGGCATGGTGCGGTCGCCGAGGACGCTCTCGTACGGCCTGGAGAAGCGGATGTCGAACCACTCGGCGACGGCCTGCCAGAAGGTGTCGAGCTCGTCGACGGACCAGCGGTGCAGGGCCTCGTACCCGCCCTCGGCCGGAGCCCCGAAGCGGCTCGCGGCCCAGCTCTGGAAGCGGGTCACGGCCGCGGCCTCGATGCGCTCGGGGCTGGGCTGCCAGAGGGGGGCGTCGGGCGTGGCTGCGGTCATGGGGCGGCTCCCTGGCTGGACGGGTACGCGGGTGGCGTGTGGGCGCGCACGGGCTGGGGTGTGCGCGTGAGCGGCTGACACGGACGATGCCATGTGATCGTCTTCGGCACCAGGGTGGCCCGGCGTGATGCCGGCTTCGATTCCTCGGCCGAGGTGGGTGAACGGGAGTTGAACGGGGGGTTCTGCGGTCCTGGCGGGTGGCAGGGTGTGCGCCATGGACGGTCGTGACCTGGTGCGTCGGGTGAGGTTGGTCGGTTCGGTACGGGGGCTGCGTACGGTGCGCGCGGCCTGGCGGCGCCGGTCGGCGGATGCGCGTGCGCTGCCTCCGCGCGGTGCGGAGCGGGCCCGGGTGCCCGGTGCTCTGGTGGGGGCGGAGCCGGGTCCGGGCGGGGGTGTGGTGCGGTTCGCCCGTTCGGAGCTGCGGATCCGGGTGGCGGTGGGCGGTGCGGTGTTCTGGGCGTGGGACGGGGCCGATCCGCTGCCGTCGTACGCGTTGGCGGGTGAGGTGCCGGCGGCGGATCCGCGGGCGGTGCTGGAGCCGGACAAGGACGGCGGCTGGCAGGTGGTCTCCGAGCGGCTGACCGTGGTGGTGTCGCGGACCGGTGCGGTGGAGCTGCGGACCCCGGGCGGGGTGCTGCTGCGGCGGGAGCTGCCGCCGCGCTGGTGGGAGCCGGTGGGCGGGGGCGCGGTGCGGTGGGTGCAGCGGTCGGAGGTGCCGGCGGACGCGCGGTTCTTCGGTCTCGGCGGGCGGGCGTCGGGGCCCCGGCTGCGGGACGGGGCGTACGGGCTGTGGAACACGGACCCGGGCGGGCGGTTCGGTCCGGGGGACGATCCGCTGTATCTGACGATGCCGGTGCAGGTGGTGGTGTCGGACGCGGGGACGCACCTGGCGTTCCACGACAACACCTGGGCGGGCCGGGTGGTGGTGCGGGAGGGCGAGGAGGGCGCGGGCTCCGGGCACGACCGGCCGGGGACCTGTGAGGTGCGGATGGAGGGTGGTCCGCTGCGGTGCTGGGTGGTGGCGGGGACGCCGGCCCGGGTGCTGCGGGGGTGGACGGCGCTGACGGGTGCGCCGGCGGTGCCGCCGTCGTGGGCGCTGGGGCCGCAGCACGCCCGGTGGGGGTTCGGGAGTGAGCGGGAGGTGCGGCGGGTGGTGGCCGGGTACCGGGAGCGGGGGCTCCCGCTGTCCGTGCTGCATCTGGACATCGACCACTACGACGCGCACCGGGTGTTCACGGTCGACCGGGGGCGGTTCCCTTCGCTGCCCGGGCTGGCGAAGGAGTTGTGCGAGGAGGGCGTGCGGCTGGTGTCGATCGTGGATCCGGCGGTGAAGGCGGCGCCGGGGGACGCGGTGTTCGACGCGGGCGTGGCGCTCGGGGAGCGTGGGGCGTACGTCCGGGACGCGCGGGGGCGGGTGGTGGTGGGTGAGGTGTGGCCGGGGGCGTGCGTCTATCCGGATTTCACCGATCCGGTTGTGCGGGAATGGTGGGGATCTCTGTACGAGGAGCGGCTTGGGCAGGGCTTCTCGGGGGTCTGGCACGACATGAACGAGCCGGTGTCGTTCACCGCGTTCGGGGATCCGTCACTGCCTCGTTCGGCCCGGCATGTCCTGGAGGGCGCGGGTGGTGATCATCGCGAGGCGCACAACGTGTACGGGCTGGCGATGGCGCGTGCCGGGTACGAGGGGCTGCTGCGGCTGCGTCCCGAGGAGCGGCCGTTCCTGTTCTCGCGGTCGGGGTGGGCGGGGATGCAGAGGTACGGGGGCACCTGGTCCGGTGATGTGTCGACCGGGTGGCCGGGGCTGCGGGCCTCGCTCTCGCTGGTGCTGGGTCTCGGGCTGTGCGGGGTGCCGTACTCGGGTCCGGATGTGGGCGGGTTCGACGGGTTCCCGTCGCCGGAGCTGTATCTGCGGTGGTTCCAGCTGGGCGCCTACCTGCCGCTGTTCCGGACCCATTCGGCGATCGACGCGGGGCGCCGGGAGCCGTGGGAGTTCGGGCCCGAGGTGCTGGACCACGCGCGGGCGGCGCTGGTGGAGCGGGAGCGGCTGCACCCGTACTTCGTGACGCTGTCGCACGTGGCGCGGCTGTCGGGGGCGCCCTATGTGCGGCCGGTGTGGTGGGCGGCGCCCGGTGACCGGGCGTTGCGGGGGTGCGAGGACACGTTCCTGCTGGGCGATGCGCTGCTGGTGGCGCCGGTGATGGAGGCCGGTGCGGACCGACGGGTGGTGCGGCTGCCGCGGGGGCGCTGGTACGACACGGTGACCGGGCGGGCGTACGAGGGGCCGGGACCGGTGGTGGTGGACGCGCCGCTTTCCCGGATTCCGGTGCTGGCCCGGGCGGGGGCGGTGGTTCCGGTGCGGGACGCGGACGGTGAGCTGGAGCTGGAGGTGTGGGCGCCGGCGCCGGGGCGTAGGGGGGGCGGGCTGGTGGTCCGGGACCCGGGTGACGGGTGGGCCGAGGCCGAAGCGGAGCGGTATGTGTCGCGGTGGGAGGGCGAACGGGTCGTGGTGGAGCGGGACGGCGGGGAGGGGGCGGGGGCGGTGGGGCTTCCGGTGCGGGTCCGGGGGGTGGCGGAGTAACAAGGACTCAGCCGTAGCGGCCCGCGAACCAGGCGTTCACCGCTTCCGTGTGCAGCGGGAAGGCCAGCGGGCGCGGGGCCTGGAGGATCTCGTACCCCGAGGTCTCGCGGGTGGGGACGGAGGGCGGCAGGCTCGTCAGGGGGCGCTGCGGGAGGAGCCCGAAGAGCAGGAGGTGGCCGGCCGTGTCACTGAGGGCGTCGGCGAGGCGGACGTCCCGTTCGTCGGCCTCGATCCCGGTCTCCTCGCGCAGTTCGCGGACGACCGCGTGGCGCCAGTCCTCGGCATGGTCGATGAAGCCGCCGGGCAGTGCCGTGCCGCCCTTCTGCGGCGGGATGGTGCGCGTGATGACGACGAGTCCGGCCGAGGCCGGGCGGGTCACGGGGAGCAGCGCCACGGCGACCGGGAGCGGGTTGCGGTAGACGGTGGTGCCGCAGCGGGGGCAGGTGCGCGGCCAGGTGCCGGGAGCAGCCAGGGCGGGGTACGGGGCTCCGCAGGTGGAGCAGTGGGAGTCCCTGACGTACGGGGTCGGCTGCCGACCGGTCGTCGGGGCGGGGCTGTTGGTGGGCTCGGACACGGGCGGACTGTATCCGATCGTCCTTTCGCCGGGGCGCCGAAGCCGATAGACGGTGTGACCATGACAGGAATGCGTACCGCTCTCCGCGCCCTGGCCACCGCTGTCGCCGCCACTGCCCTCGCCACCGCGGCCGTCTCCCCCGCTCCGACGCAGGCCCGGCCCGGATCGGTTTCGGCACAGGTCCGCCCCGAACCGAAGGCGCCCGACGGGTTCGTGGCGTTGCGTTCGGTGGATCGGACGACCCCCGGATTCGGGGGGTGCAGCGCGCGAACCGGCAGTCCCTGAAGAGGACGTTGACCGAGGTGGGGTCCGTGAACCTGCCCGAGGAGTGGTGGCACTTCACCTACAAGCCCGAGCTGTTCCCGGACACCTACTTCGACTTTCCGGTGGACCGCAGGTCGGTAGCAGGACGATGAAAGGAACGGGCGACCGGGACCACCCCCGTGGGCTCCGGCCGCCCGTTCTTCATTTCGGACGCGAAAGAGGCGTGTTCGGTTGCCGGTCGGGCGGCTACGGTGCCCGTATGTCACAGCAGACGTTCGATTCGTACGAGGAATTCTGGCCGTACTACGTCGCGATGCACTCTCGTGCCGCCACCCGCTGGGTCCATCTGACCGGCACGCTCACCGGCCTCACCATCGCCGCCTACGGGCTGGTGCGGGGCCGGAAGCGGTATCTGGCGGCGCTGCCTCTGATCGGGTACGGCACGGCCTGGCCCGCGCATTTCCTGATCGAGAGGAACAATCCGGCGACGCTCGGGCATCCGGCGTGGTCGTTGCGTGGGGACGCGCGGATGATCGGGATGATGCTGGCCGGGCGGGACGCCGAGCTGGCCGAGACCGCGGCGAAGTGGCTGGCCGAGAACGGCTGAGCCGCGTGCGGAACGGCTCTCACGTCCGCCCCTCTCGCCGGGGACGGCCGCCCGTGGCACACTTCTGACGTTCCATCAGATTCAGTGCCCGGGAGGGGCTTTGCCGCGAACGCGCATACCCGTGGTGGCCGGTTGGTTCACCGAGGACACCGCGGAGGAGGAGTTCCGACTGCTGGGCACGCGCTGTTCGGGCTGCCGATCGGTCCACTTCCCCCGCGAGGACGGTCACTGCCGCAATCCGGGCTGCCCCGGCGGGGAGCTGGAGGAGGTTCCGCTTTCGAGGCGGGGCACGGTGTGGTCCTGCACCGACGGGCGCTACCGGCCCCCTCCCCCGTACGTCAGCGACCCCGAGGTGCCCTGGGTGCCGTACACCCTGGTCGCCGTCGAGCTTGCGGCCGAGCGCATGGTGGTGCTGGGCCAGGCCGCGCCCGGGCTGGGCGTGGACGATCTGCCCGTGGGCTCGGTGGTGGAGGTGGTGCCGGGTCTCCTGGACGAGGACCGGGCAGCCGGCACCGTACACACGACGTGGAACTGGCGACCCGTCGCAGAGAAGGGTTCCCTGCCGTGACCGGCGATGTGGCTGTCCTCGGGGCCGGGATGCATCCGTGGGGCAAGTGGGGGCGCAGCTTCGTCGCGTACGGGCGTGCCGCCGCGCGTGCCGCTCTCGACGACGCGGGTATCGGGTGGCCCGAGGTGGGGTCGGTGGTCGGCGCGCAGACGGTCCGGGGCGGCTATCCGGGGTACGTGGCCGGGGCGACGTTCGCGCGGGCGCTGGGGTGGCAGGGGGCGCGGGTGACCTCCGTGTACGCCGCGTGCGCTTCGGGGGCACAGGCGCTCAACACCGCGCGGGCCCAGATCCTGGCGGGCATGGCGGACGTGGTCCTGGTGGTGGGGGCCGACGCGGCGCCCAAGGGGTTCTTCGCCCCGGCGGGCGGGGAGCGGCCGGAGGACCCGGACTGGCTGCGGTTCCGGGTGCTCGGGGCGACGAACCCGGCGTACTTCGGGCTGTACGCGCGCCGCCGGATGGCCCTGTACGGGGATACGCCGGAGGACTTCGCGCTGGTCAAGGTGAAGAACTCGGCGGCGGGGGCGGTGAACGCGTACGCCCGCTACCGGACGCCGGTGACGGCGGAGGAGGTCGCCGCCTCCGCCGTGGTCGCCGATCCGCTGCGACTGCTGGACATCTGCGCCACCTCCGACGGGGCCGCCGCTCTGGTGCTGTGCAGTATGGAGTTCGCGCGGCGGCGCGGGGCGGCCGATCCCGTGCGGATCCGGGCCGTCTCCACCGTGACGCCGACGTTCCCGCGGACCGTCCTCGATCTGCCGGACATCGGCACCGACTCGGCGGTGGCCGTGGAGCCGTCGTCGGAGAGCTTCCGGTCCTCGATCGCCCGGGCCGCGTACGAGGAGGCGGGGATCGGGCCGGAGGATCTGTCGCTGGCGGAGGTCTACGACCTGTCCACCGCACTGGAGTTGGAGTGGTACGAGGACATCGGGCTGTGCGGTCCGGGTGAGGGCGCGAAGCTGGTACGGGAGGGAGCCACCGCGCTGGGCGGCCGCATCCCGGTCAACGTGAGTGGGGGGCTCGCCTCGTTCGGGGAGGCGGTGCCCGCGCAGGCGATCGCGCAGGTGTGCGAGCTGACTTGGCAGTTGCGCGGAGAGGCCGGAGACCGCCAGGTGCCGGGGGCCAGAGTGGGCATCACGGCGAATCAGGGGCTCTTCGGGCACGGTTCGGCGGTGGTGGCCGTCTGCTGAGAAAACCTCTCGCCTGGGCATGACTTGACGGTTCGTCACGAACGCAGAACACTCGCAGCCCGGCCCGCCGGGCTGCGAGTGCGGCCCGTACCCCTGTCGGCGGGGGTGCGGGCCGACGCGTGCGACCGCAGGGCCGTCAGGTGGCGACGGGCGGGCGGTCCCGTGCCGCGCGCTCCAGGGCGTGCTCGACGACCGCGATCAGGACGTCGCGTACGGAGGAGCGGTCCCGTGCGTCGCACAGCAGCACCGGGACCTCGGGGTCGAGATCGAGGGCTGCCTGCACGGTCTCGGCGGGGAACTGCCCCGCCCCCTCGAAACAGTTGACGGCCACGGTGAACGGGATCCGACGGCGTTCGAAGTAGTCGACCGCGGCGAAGCAGTCCTCCAGGCGCCGGGTGTCGGCGAGGACGACCGCTCCCAGGGCACCCTGGGCCAGCTCGTCCCAGAGGAACCAGAAGCGGTCCTGGCCCGGCGTGCCGAAGAGGTAGAGGACCAGGTCCTCGCGGACCGTGATCCGGCCGAAGTCCATCGCGACCGTGGTGGTGGTCTTGGACTCGACCCCCTCCAGGTCGTCCACCGGGCGGCCCGCCTCGCTCAGGCGCTCCTCCGTACGCAGCGGTCTGATCTCGCTGACCGCGCCCACCGCGGTCGTCTTGCCGACGCCGAACCCTCCCGCCACCAGGATCTTCAGGGTGACGGGCTCGACGGGCCGCTGCTTGACGCGGCTAGAGCGCCCGAAGGCCATTGATTACCTCGCGAAGAATGTTCACGTCCGGCAGCTCGGCCGGGGGAACGGGGCGGGTGACGTGCACCAGTTCGTCCTCGACGAGATCGCCGACCAAGACCCGTACCACCCCTACCGGGAGGTCGAGTCCGGCGGCGAGCTCGGCGATCGACTGGGGCATGTCGCTGCAGAGTTCGACGATCGTGACGTGTTCGGGCGCGAGCGTCTGGTCCCGGCCGGGGTCCTCGGCGGCCGGTTCGGGAACGACGAGGGCGATCAGGTCGAGCCGGTGCCGGGAGGCGCTGCTGGTACGCCCCCGGGTCATGGCGTACGGGCGGACGACCGGCCCGGCCTCCGCGTCGTACCACCGCGAGGACTGGGGGTCGGCGGCCGCGTCCGGGGATCCGGGGCCCGTGGCCCCGAGACCCGTGGATCCGGAGTCCGTGGATCCGGGGGTCGTGCCCCGGCGGGAGTCAGCGCTCATGCCCGCCCCTCACCCTCCGGCGGGCAGACCGGTCGTCCGTGGGGCGTTGGCCAGGTGGGCCCCCACGCGCTTGACCATCAGCGTCATCTCGTACGCCACCTGGCCCACGTCGGAGTCCGCGTCGGCCAGGACGGCGAGACAGCTGCCGTCCCCGGCCGCGGTCACGAAGAGGAACGCCTCGTCCAGTTCGACGACGGTCTGGCGCACCCGGCCCGCGTCGAAGTGGCGGCCCACGCCCTTGGCGAGGCTGTGGAACCCGGAGGCGACGGCGGCCAGATGCTCGCTGTCCTCCCGGGTCAGATCCTGCGAGGTGCCGGTGGCGAGCCCGTCGCTGGAGAGCACCAGCGCCTTGCGGATGCTGGCGACGCGCTGGACGAGTTCGTCGAGCAGCCAGTTCAGCTCGCCCGAGCCGTGGCGTGCGGGGTTGGGTGCTGCGGCGTTCGGTGCGGTCATCGACCGTCCCCTCCCGGAGTGGTTCCTGGTGCTGTTCCCTCGGGGCCGGTCGCGTCGTGTGTGTCCTCGGCGTTCTGCCGACGACCGCGCTGCCAGCCGCGCTGGAGTGAAGCCATGCGGTTGCGTACCTCGTCCGCGTCACGGTCGTAGTCGTCGACCGTGTCCACGGGCGCCCGATGCGGAGTCCGGTCGGCGGACTCCGCACGGAGCTGGTGGGCGAGGCTGGCCTGCCGGACCCGGCGGGGCAGGCCGCCCACGGTGTCGGGGGCGCTCGACGCCGGAGAGCTCTCGGGGCGCGCCTCGGTGGTGCGGGGTGGTTCTGGGGTGTGCGGGGGTTCGGTGGTGCGGGATGGTTCGGCGGCGCTGAACGGTGCGGGGGTGCGCTGGGCGGCGCGGGCCGCCCAGGGGGTGGTGTGTGCGACCGGGCCGGTCGGGGTGCGGGGTGCGGTCGCGGGCGGCTCGGCGCCGTCCCGGTCCAGGTCTCGGTCCGGGCCCTGGTCGTCCACGCGGCGGCCCCGGTCGGTGACGAGGGTCGGCGGGGTGCGGCGCGGCAGCGGTACCGGGCCCGCGGGGCGCATCGGGCGGACCTCGGCCGTGGGACCCTCGCCATGGTCGCGGGCCTGCTGGTGCTGTTCGCGGCCGGTGGCCCGGCGCCGGTCCCGGCCGTCGTCACCGCGCGGGCCTCGGTCGTCCTCGCGGCGCGGGTCCCTGCCGTCGTCGCGGCGCAGGTCGCGGGCGCGGAAGATGCCGCCGCGCTCGCTCTCGGTGTCCTCCAGGTCGCAGACGCCGTCGAGTACGGGGCCCAGGGCCGGATCGAGGGCCGGGTCCGAGGCGCGGTCCAGCCGGTCGCCGGTGAGGTCCAGAGGGCCGACCGGGGCTTCCAGCTCCACCGGGCCGTCGAGCACCGCCGGTCCGGTGAGCCCGGTGGGGACCGGGGAGAGGACGGCGGACCGGCCGTTGGCCCTGCGGTCGCCGCCCGATGTGGTGCCGTCGGCAGACGGGGCTTCGCCGTCGGTGCGGCCGCTCCCGATGGCCCGCTCGGCGCGGCGGTCGAGACGGAAGCCGGTGCCGTGGGTTTCGGGGGCCTCGGTGAGGAGGGCGGCCGGGATGAACACGACCGCGGTGGTGCCTCCGTACGGCGATTTCTGCAGGGAGACCCGGACGTTCTGGCGCTGGGCGAGCCGGCTGACCACGAAGAGGCCGAGGCGGTCGGTGTCGGAGAGCTCGAAGTCTGGGGTCTCGGCGAGCCTCAGGTTGGCGTCGAGGAGGACCGCGGGGGGCATGCCGAGGCCGCGGTCGTGGATCTCGAGGGTGAAGCCGTTGGAGACGCGTTCGCCGTGCACCTGGACCGCGGTGTGCGGGGGTGAGAAGACGGTGGCGTTCTCCAGGAGTTCGGCGATGAGGTGGGTGAGGTCGGCGACGGCGGGGCCGCCCACGCCGATCCGGGGCAGCCGTCGCACCTCGATGCGTTCGTAGTCCTCGACCTCGGCGACGGCGGCGCGGACCACGTCCATGAGCTGGATGGGCTTGCGCCACTGGCGGGAGGGTGCGGCGCCGGAGAGGATCACGAGCCCTTCGGCGTGGCGCCGCATACGGGTGGTGAGGTGGTCGAGGCGGAACAGGTCGGCGAGCTCGTCGCTGTTCTCGGTACGGCGCTCCATGGTGTCCAGGAGCGTCAGCTGGCGGTGCAGGAGGACCTGGTTGCGGCGGGCGAGGTTGACGAAGACCTCGGAGACGCCTCGGCGCATGTCCGCCTGCTTGACGGCGGCCTCGACAGCGGCGCGCTGGAGGGTGTTGAGCGCCTGGCCGACCTGGCCGATCTCGTCGCGCTCGTAGGTGAGGTGCGGGGCCTCGGTCTCGACGTCGACCTGTTCGCCGGAGGCCAGCCGCCGCATGACGCTCGGCAGGCGTACGCCGGAGACCTCGTGGGCTTCCTTGCGCAGCCGGGAGAGGTCACGGACGAGTTCACGGCCGATGCGTACGGAGACGAAGATCGAGATGATCAGGGCCAGGAAGCCGAGGACTCCGGCGATCCCGGCCTGGGCGAGGACACGGTATCCGGCCGGTTCCGCGCGGTCCTGGAAGCGGTTGCCCATCTCGGTGGAGTCGTCGGCCAGCCGGTCGAGCACGGGCGGGGCCGCCTCCTGCCAGCGCTCGGTGTCGACGGCGCCGAGGCGCTTGGTGGGCCCGGCGGCGATCAGGGTGTCCTCGGCGGTGCGCAGCGGTTCGGCGTCCGGGCTGCTCCAGAACTGCTCGACGCGGCGGCGTTCGGCGGCGGGGAGGTTTTCGAGGCTGACCTCGTAGAGCAGATCGCGCTGGGCCACCAGGCCGGATACCTGGCGCAGTTCGGCGGTGGTGAAGCGGCCCGCGATGAGGCTCGACGCGACCAGCGCGTCCTCGCGCGACAGCATCTCACGGGCCCGGGATATCCCGACGAGCGCCCGCATCTGCTTGTCCAGCGATCCGTTCTCCGTGGTGTGGAGACCGTTGAGGAAGCGGTACGCGGGGTCGACGAGACCGTTGTAGAAGTCCAGCGCCTTCGTCCGGCCGATGGTGCGCTTCTCGACGGATTCGCGCAGGGAGTCCAGGCCGTCGACGGCGCTCAGGATCGCGTCGAGGCGGGTGCGGGCCTCGGCGTCGAGGGCCTCGCGGACGTCGTTCTGCCGGGCGCTGTCCCTGACTTCCGCCACGATCCGGTCGGTGTCGGCGCGTTGGCTCAGCAGGAGCGGCAGGGCGTCGGAGGCGCGGGGGTCGGCCAGGAAGACCAGGGTCTGCCGGCGTTCGGCCTGCACGACCCGGACCGCTTCCTCCAGGGGGCCGGCGACCTTGTCGACGGTGGTGCTGACGCTCATCAGCTCGCTCGCCTGGCGGCCGGTGACGTAGGTGGCGAGGACCCAGAGGCCCGTGAGGGAGACGAGCGGCACCAGCAGCAACGCCACGATCTTCCTGCGGATGGACTTCCCGCGAAAGCGCATGGCCTCCCCCAGATCGGCCCCGCACCGCGGGGGTGGTCTTCTCCCGGTCGTCCCTCGACCCTGCCCCGACGCCCGCCGTACATACACCGGCGCGCATCGGACAACGCGGGCGAGGGTCCGTCCTGCGTCAATAAACGGCGCGAGCCTACTACTGACA
The DNA here is from genome assembly GCF_001905595.1 of Streptomyces sp. CB00316. Classification (GTDB taxonomy): domain Bacteria; phylum Actinomycetota; class Actinomycetes; order Streptomycetales; family Streptomycetaceae; genus Streptomyces. The sequence continues at coordinate 353,836 of NZ_LIXI01000011.1, forward strand.
CAGAGACAACTCGAAGACACGTCCGGATGATTTTCGGCCGTCCGACCAGGATTTGATCATGAGTTGTCCCGGTATTCCCGGAGATTAAATTCGCGAAAACGACAGAGGATCCCCACCGAACCCCCGAGTTCGGGCCCGGATCAGTTGGCTGGAATTATTCGATCCGTAGCATTCTGGGGCTCTGCGGTGGCTTTCAGCGGGAATCTTCGGAGCGGGTGGTTCGTCCATATGTACGGGGTAGACGCAAGGCGGGGGCGCGCGGCGGTACGGAGTCCATCCGCCCGCGTAGAACCGGAGTGAGCCGGGCAGCCACCCTGAAGTCGGACGGCGGTGGGGAGTTGAAGGACCTTGAGCACGCAGGAGCGCGGGAGCGCCGGAGCACCGGTCGGCACCGCGAGGGCGGACGCCGCGTACGGGGCGCGGGTTCCGCGGCAGTTGTGGGTGGAGGAGCCGGCCAGGAAGCGGCGGATGCCCGATGCGGTGCGGACGGCCGCGGTGCGGGCCGTCCTCATCATGTCGTTGACGATCATCCAGGCGATGGTCGCCTTCCTGAGCACGTTGACCGGCTCCTGGCTGGCCTTCCCGATGGTGCTCAGCAGTGTGGCGAGCACGGTGGTCGCCACCTGGGCGGTGCTGGACGTCTGGGTCACCCGGCAGGTGTGGAACCAACGCCACGGCGTGGTGTCCGAGCCGAGCAGCACCGCCCGGCAGATGCGCCGGGAGCGGCGGCGGGCCCAGCGGGCCGCGCGAGCGGCGGAGCGGGGCGAGGCGGGCGGCGGGATACGCGGCCGCAGGAACGCCGGCGACCTCTCCCGGGCCTGAGGCCTAGCTGCCCGCGGACCTCTCTCCGGGCGTGACGCCTGCCCGCGGACCCGCTGCCTCATCGGGTCCGCGGGAGCCGGGGGTTACGCCTCCGGCCGCGGCTCCGCGGCCTGCTGTGTGCTCCGCTTGAACATGCGGGTCGCCGTGATCTCGCCATGGACCGTCTCGCCGTCCGGGTCCTGCTGCGGCAGCCCGGGGCGCAGGTGCTCCTCCACGCTGATGTATTTCAGCCCGGCCCTCAGGTCGGCGTCGTTGCGCAACCGGATGACGAGGGGGAATTCGGCGAGCGCGGTCGTGTCGAAGAGGCCGGTCGTGTAGAGCAGCTGCACGCCGAGCGCGTTGGAGACCGCGCGCTGGAGCTCCAGCAGGTACGTGGCGTTGGCGCGGCCGATCGGGTTGTCCAGGAACAACGTGCCCGCGTGCCGGTGGCGGTCGCGGCCCCGGTCGTTGCTGCGCAGCGCCGCCATCGTGCAGTAGAGGGCGATGGCGGCGGTGAGCAGCTGGCCGCCGGAGAAGACGTCGCCCATCTGCCCGACCGGAACCCGCTCGGCGCGGAGCACGGCGTCCGGCTTGAGGATCTCCACGGCGATGCCCTTGGGCCGCAGGGCCGCCTCGACACCACGCAGCAGCAGGGACATGCCGTCCCGGCGCAGGTCGGAGTTCTTCTTGAGGGCGGCGTGCGTGGCCTCGTCGATGACCTCGCCGAGGCGTTCGGTGAGGGTGGCCTGGTCGGGCTCCTCGAAGCGGATCCGGAGGAACTCCTGCCCCGACCACTCCCCCAGCCCTTCGGGAAGCCGGGAGAGCCGCTGAGCCGAGCGAAGCGTGGCGAGGGCCGACTCGACCAGGCCGCGCAGCCGGTCGACGATGGAGTCGCGGTTGCGCTCCAGCTGGACCAGCTCGTCGGTCAGGACGCGCAGCCGGGGCGCGAAGGCGTCGGCCCATTTCTGGGCGTGCTCCGGCAGCGCGGATGCGGGCAGTTCGCGGATCTGCTGGCGGGCCGGGGTGCGGACCTGCTCGTAGCGGGTGGAGTTGGCGTGCCGGACGAGGATGTCGCTCGCTTCCCGTACGGCGCTCTCGGCTGCCGAGAGGTCGGTGCTACAGCCGCGCAGGGAGCGGCGGGCCTCGGCGGCGGACTGCCGGGCCTCCTCCAGGGTGCCGGGGTACGGGTCGGGGCCTTCGGTGCCGTCCTCCGTCCCGTGGTCGCGGAGGAGGTCGCGCAGGAGGGCTGCCGTCTCGTCGAAGCCGCCTGCCGAGTCCTCGGCGGTGCGGTGGGCGTGGAGCAGCTCGCTGTGGGCGGCGCGGGCCGTGTCCAACGCGGCGGTGGCGGCGGTCAGTTCGGCGGTGGCCGTACGCAGGAAGGCCTGGGCCTGCTCCGCGTCGGCCGGGACCAGCTCGTCGGGGAGCTCGGTGTGGTGCGGCCGCTCGTCGTCGGGGGCGAGCCGCTCGGCCTCGCCGCGGAACCGGCCCAGCTGCTCGCTGGCGGTGGAGGCCCGCGTCTCCAGCAGCTGTACGTGGGACTCTGCGCGGGCCGCCGCCGCCTGGCGGGAGGGGCCGTCGGCTCCGTCGGTGCCTTCCAGGAGCTGGGCGGCCCGGGTGCGGACCTTGTTGGTGAGGCGGTCCAGCTCGGCGAGGGCGGCGCTCTCGTCGCTCTCGGCGCGGGCCTGTTCGGCGCGCAGGTCGGCGCCGACGCCGACCTTCTCGTACAGCTGGGAGGCGGCCCGGTAGGCCTCGCGCAGGGTGGGCAGCGCGGTGCGGGGCTTGGTCTCGTCGGGTTCCGGGAGGATCTCCGGGGCTCCGGCGATCTCGGCGCGCTCGGCTCGCAGGGCGCGGGCGGTGCGGCGGGCGTCGTCCCCGGCGCGCTGGGCTGCCCTGCGGTCCTCGTCGGCGGAGCGGGCCAGGTCCAGGCAGACTGCGGCGCGGGCCTCGGACTCGGCGGCCTCGTCGACCAGTTCGCGGAGCCGGACCTGCCAGCCGGCCCGCTCCCGCAGCCGGTGGGCGAGCCCGGCGAGCGCGTCGGCGACCCGGCGGGCGCGCTGGGCGGCCTCCTGCCGCTCCTCGCGGACCCGGGCGGTGTCGGCGGCGGCCTCGTCGGCCTCGGCGCGGGCGATGCGGGCCTCGGCGAGGACGGCTTCGGCGTGCTCGGCCGCCGTACGGGCGGTCGCCGCGGTTTCGGCCAGCTCGGCGAGCATGCCGGGCGGGCAGTCGGCGCGCCAGGAACCGATACGGGAGGAGAGGGCACGGTCGGCCGAGAGGCGGGCTGCGAGGGTCCTGATGTCCTCGTCGCGGGCGGCGGCGCGGGAGCGCAGGGCGTGGCGCTCCTCGTCGGCGGCGTGCTCGTCGTGCATGGCCGGGTTCGGCGGGACGAGGAAGACGCCGTCGTGCTGCGCGTCGGATCCGGTGGCGAGGGCTGGAACGGGGGCGAGCAGAGCGGCGGCGGTGCCGACGGCGACGGCGGAGCGGGGCAGCAGCGCGGCGCTGCCGAGGACTTCGCGGGCGCGGGTGTGGGCGTCGGGGTCGGTGATGACGACGCCGTCGACCAGCTCCGGGCGGGCGGCGAGGACGGCGGCGTGGTCGGCCGGGTCGACGGCCTGGGCGAGATAGCGCCAGCCGGGCAGAGCCGGGATGCCGTGCTCGCCCAGGTATTCCACGGTGGCCAGGACGTCGGGGCCGGGCGGCAGCAGCCCGCCTTCGCCGAGGGCGCCGAGGATGCGGGCGTCGTCGGCTGCGGCGGTGCGCAGGTCGAAGAGGCGGCGCTCGGCGTCGGTGACGGACTGGTCGAGGAGGTCGCGCAACTCGTCGGCGCTGCGGTCGAACTCCTGGGCGCCGAGGGGCTGGTGGGACGGGGCGGGCTGGTCGGCGAGGGTGACCGCGCCGTCCGGGGCGGCCTCGGTGGCGGTGCCGTCGCCCTGGTGGCCGGTGCGCGCGGTGACCCGCTGTGCCCCGCCCGGTGTCTCCTCGGCCGCTCCCCGCCGGGGGTGCGGGACTCCGGTGCCGGAGGGCAGGCCCAGCAGGTCGGCGAGGCGAGGGTCGGCGGCGATGGATTCGGCGGCCCTGAGCTCGTCCTCGTAACCCTGCTCCGCCGCCTTGGCTCCGTCGGCGGCGCGGGCGGCGGCCAGCTCGGCGCGGCTCTCGGCTGCCGCCGCCTCGCGGGCGTGGTCGGCGGCGGCGCGGGCGGCCTCGCGGGCGGTGTCCCATGCGGCGACGGCGGACTGTTCGGCGTCGCTGGCGGCCAGGGCGGCGCGGGCCGGGTCGGCGTCGGGCTCGGTGTTGTCCAGCCAGCCGGCCTGGACCGCCTCGGTGGTCTCCTGCTCGACCTCGGCGAGGCGCTGGCGCAGGTGGCCGGCCTCGCTGCGGGCGCGCTGCGCCTCGGTGGCGGCGACGGTGGCGTCGCGGTGGGCGCGCTCGCCGGTGGCCTGGAGGGTGTCGGAGTGCTCCTCCTGCTCGTTGGCGACGCGCTCGCCGTCCTCGGCGGCGGTGTGCAGCGCCCGTACGAGGTCGGCGGCGGCGGTGGCTCGGGCGGCGAGGGCAGGGGCGGCGTCACGCTCGGCCTCGCGGATGGCGACGGCGACCCTGGCGGAGCGGTCGGCGGCGGCGCGGTGGCGCAGGACGGCCTCGGCGGCCTGCCAGGCGGCGTGCAGGGTGCGTGCCTCGGCCAGCTCCCTGCGTCCGGCGGCGGCGCTCTTCTCGGCGCCGGCCAAGGCCAGGGAGGCGTGCCGGTAGGCGAGTTCGGCGGCGATGAGGGAGCGGTGGCCGCGGGTGGACTCGGCCTCGGTGACGGTGTGGGCGGCGGCGGTGACCCGCTCGGCCAGCTCGGCGGTGCGGCCGCGCTCCTCGGCGGCGCGGGCACTGAGGCGGCGGGCCAGGGTGCGGGTGCGGCGTTCGGCGGCGGCGTGGATGTCGCGGCTGCGGGCGCGGGCCCCGGTCGCCTCGACGATCCGGTTGAGCAGGTCGACGGAGCCGGCGGTGAAGTCGCGTTCGGCGGTCAGCTCGGCGCGGCGGCCCAGCTTGTTGCCGAAGCCGCTGACCAGGTCGGCGAGGCCGTCGGTGTCGCGGGTGTCGGTGACGGCGCGGAGAAGCAGGTCGGTGAAGTCGGAGTCCTTCTTGACCGCGAAGAGTCCGGCGGCCTCGCCCTCGTCGGCGTTCATCTCGCGCTGGTAGCGGAAGAGTTCGGGGTCGAGTCCGAGGTCGCCGAGGTGTTCGTTCCAGCGGTCGTGGATCTCTTCCCAGTGCACGTCGAGGTGCTGGTAGAACTTGCCCGCGTCCACCAGGGCGTCGCGGAACCCCTTCATGGTGCGGCGCCTGCCCCGGGCTCCGGAGACCCCTTCGGGGGGGCGGCCGACGGCGGTGGCCTCCGCGACGGGCAGGCTGTCCAGGCTGAGCCCGGGACCGGGCCGGAAGGAGTACCAGGCCTCGGCGAACTTCCGCGGGTCGTTGGAGACCTGCCGCCCCCGCCACTCGCTGACCTTGCCCACGACGACGCACTCACCGGTCAGGGTGTGCTGCCACTCCAGGACGACATGGCCGCAGTCGTCGGCGAGCAAAAACTTGCGGAGCACGCCGGAGCTGGCGCCGCCGAGGGTGTTGCGGTGGCCGGGGAGCATCACCGAGAAGATCAGCTTCAGCAGGACGGACTTGCCGCCGCCGTTCTCCAGGAAGAGCACACCCGCCGGGGCGGGGCGGCGCGGCGGGCCGACCGGCTCGTCCTCGAAGAACTCCGCCTGGGCGGGGGCCGGGTCGGGGACGGGCGCACCGACGCCGCGCAGGTCGAGGACGGTGTCGGCGTAGCGCGCACCGGCAGGCCCGATGGAGTAGAGGCGGACCCGGGACAACTCGTACATGGCGGCGGACTCTCGTCGTTCGGAGAAGCGGTGGCGGAGCTGGGCGGTGCGGTGCGGTGGGGTCAGGAGGAGTGGAAGGGCAGGCCCGCGTCGGCCGCCAGCTCCAGGTCGTCGGGGTCGGACGGCGGCAGCAGGGTGGCGGTGCCGTCGGTGACGGGGACGACGCCGAGCTCCAGCAGCTCGGCCATGGCGGCGCTGCCCGCCATGTCGCGGACCTGGAGCTGGTAGCGGGCGGTGGTGCGGTAGGCGCCGCCCGCGTCGTCGCCGGTGCGCTGGAGGAAGCCGGAGTCCGTGAGGAAGGCGACGGCCTTGCCGATGATGCCGGTGGTGGATCCGGCGAGGCGGCGGGCGTCCTTGGTGGCGCCGGTGGAGCTGCGGCGGGTGTAGATGCGCCAGCCGGATTCGAGGCCGGGGGTGTCGGTGGCGGGGTCGGTGTTGTCGCCCTGCTGCTCGGCGCGCTCCTCCAGCCGCTTGCAGGCCTGGCGTACGAAGGCGTCGACGCCGTTGACCGTGATGCGGCCGATGTAGGCGTCGTCGGCGAGGTCCTCGGGGCGGGGGAAGGCGAGGGCGGCGACGGCGAGGTGGGCGAGGCCGTGGAGGAAGCGGTCGGCGGCGTCGGAGGAGGCGCGGCGGGCGTAGTCGCCCATGCGGACGGCGAAGACGGAGTCCTCGCCCGCGGTGACGGCCATCCCGGCGCGCGGGGAGACCTCAAGGACGATGAGGCCGAGCCCGGTGGCGACGGCGTCGGCGAGCCGGGCGAAGGCGCTGTCCTCCCGGTAGCGGCGGAGCAGGTCGGCGTATTCGGCGTCGCGGGCGGGCAGCAGCTTGGGCTGGAGGCCGAAGGAGACCAGGCGGGCGGCGTCGGCGGCGTCGGCCGGGGTGACGGCCGGCTGGCCGGAGGGCTCCGCGGTGTGCGGGTGCGTCGAGTCGCCCGCGTACGTCGTCGAGGAGGCGGCGTACGCGGAGGGCTCGGTCCACGCGTCGGGGTGCTCGGCGTCGTGGTCGCTCACGGCTGGGACTCCTCGGTACGGAACAGATGGGGGTGCACAGGACGTACGGGGCCGGTCATGAGGCCTCCTTGCGGTCCGCGGCCATTCCGGCGGCGTCCAGCAGGGCCATGCCCACGATGAGGTCGGCGCCGCCGAACTCCGGGTCGTCCAGCTCGGTGCCGTCGTCCACCGCGAACAGCAGGCGGCGCTCGCCCTGGCGGTAGGCGGTGCCGACCGGCGGGCTGGCGGCATGGACGGCGAGCAGGGCGACCAGGTACGGCAGCTCGGGGTCGCTGCGCCGGGCCTCGGCGAGCAGCCCGGAGAGCCTGCGCGGGGCGTCGTGCTCCAGGTCCAGCAGGGCCATGGCGCTGCTCAGCTGGGCGTCGCTGAACCGGCTGTCGTCCGGCGTGGCGATCAGGTCCGGCTCGGGCATCTCCATTCCGAGGTGCTCCCGCTCCAGCGGCGGGGTCAGGAGCATGTCGACGAGGTCGCCGACGCGGACGGATGTGGGGGTGCGCAGCCCGGTGCCGTGGGCGAAGAAGGCGTCGGTGGCCCGGGTGGACTGTTCGACGGGGAGCGGAAGGAGCGGGGCGAGGAGCTGCCCGTACAGATCGAGGCCCGCGTGGGCGGTCGGGGTGGCGAACGCCTGCCGGTCCTGCTCGGCGCGGAAGAGGGGCCCGGCCTCCAGCAGCCGGGACTGGAGCTGGGTGTGGCGGCGGATGCAGTCCTTGACGATGTCGACGAGCTCGGCGGCCCGGCGCTTGTGCTCGGGATCCTCGGCCTCGTCGCGCGCCTTGCGGATGTTGGTGAGGATCGCGTTCTCGTGGCGGTAGCGGTCGGCCACGTGGTCCAGGGCCTCGGCGATCATGTCCGGGACCGTGGTGAGCCAGTCGACCGCGCGGACGTTGCGCCGGGTCGCCTCCAGCGTGCGGCGCAGCGTCTCGGCGTACTGCACGGTGCGGTAGCGGGCCTGTTCGGCGGCGAGCTGGGCGTCCGCGAGGCGGCCCCGGCTGATCAGGACCTCCAGCTTGACCTCGGCGGCGATCTGGGCGCTGGTGACATCGGTGTCCAGGGCGCCGACGAGGACGTTGACCGCCTCGTCGGTGGCGCGGAGGTAGACCGCGCCGCCGTAGCCGGGGACCTCCTCGATCAGCTTGAAGTCGTAGTCCCGGCGGACGTAGACGCCGTCGGGCCCGAAGGTGCCGTAGACCGCGCGGAAGCCTCGGTCGACGCTGCCGACGTTGATCAGGTTCTCCAGGACCCAGCGCGCGACCCGTTCGTGCTCGGCGACGGGGCGGTCCGGGGCCTGGGCGCCGACGCGGGGCAGCAGCCTGGCCACTATCTGGTCGTGGTCGGCCCCGGTGTCGAAGTCCATGTTGAGCGTGACGTGGTCGATGGCCGCGAGGGCGACCTCCGCCATGGCGTAGACCGTGTACTCACCGGCCAGATTCGCCTTGCGCACGTCGAGGTCGTGCAGCGGCGCCGTGCACGCGAGCGCGCGCAGCCGCCGCGAGAGCCCCTCGTCGGCGGCGGGGCCCGGGGCAGGCCTCGGCCCCGCGCTGAGCTGCGGCGCAGCGCTTTCCGTGTCGGCAGGCGAAGTCACGAGGGACAGATTAGGTCCTCGCACCGACAACGGTCGAAACGGCGTTTATGCGACCGGTGCCGGGCGGCTCGCCGCCCGCCGCAGGACGGTGTGCCGGGCGGCTCACCGGCGGACCGCGGGCCCGTACCCGCCGCCGCCCGGCGTACGCACCACCAGCACGTCACCGGCCGCCAGTTCGGCGGTGTCGCACCCCTCCAGCCGCTCGGTGCCGCCCCCCGCCCGCTCGATGTACTGCTCCCCGAGCGCCCCCGGCTCCCCGCCTCCCGCCCCGTACGGCGGGACCCGGCGGTGCCCGGAGAGCAGCGCCACCGTGACCGGCTCCAGGAAGCGGATCCGGCGCTCCACGCCCCCGCCGCCGTGCCACCGCCCCGCTCCCCCGCTGCCTTCGCGGACCGAGAAGCTCTCCAGGCGTACGGGCAGCCGCCACTCCAGGATCTCGGGGTCGGTGAGCCGGGAGTTGGTCATATGGGTCTGCACGGCGTCGGTGCCGTCGAAGCCGTCGCCCGCCCCGGAGCCGCTGGCGACCGTCTCGTAGTACTGGACGCGGTCGTTGCCGAAAGTGAGGTTGTTCATGGTGCCGGACCCCTCGGCCTGGCCGCCGAGCGCTCCGTACAGGGCGCCGGTGACGGCCTGCGAGGTCTCCACATTGCCCGCGACGGTCGCCGCCGGGTAGGCGGGGTCGAGCATCGAACCGGGCGGAATCCGCACGTCCAGCGGCTTCAGGCAGCCGCTGTTGAGCGGGATGTCCTCCCCCACGAGGGTGCGGAAGACGTAGAGGACGGCGGCCATCACGACCGAGCGGGGTGCGTTGGTGTTGCCGGGCTGCTGCGGCGAGGTGCCGGTGAAGTCGAGGAGGGCGCTGCGGGCGTCACGGTCGACGGTGAGCGCTACCTGGATGACGGCCCCGGCATCGGTCTCGTAGCGGAAACCGCCGTCGTCGAGCCGGGCGACGATCCCGCGGACGGACTCCTCCGCGTTGTCCTGGACGTGCCCCATATAGGCGCGCACGACGTCGGCCCCGAACTGGTCGGTCATGCGGCGGAGTTCCGCGATGCCCTTCTCGTTGGCGGCGATCTGGGCGCGGAGGTCGGCGAGGTTGGTGTCCGGGGAGCGGGAGGGGTACGGGGCGGAGGTGAGCAGTGCGCGGGTCTCGGCCTCGCGGAGCGTGCCGTCGCGGACCAGGAGCCAGTTGTCGAAGAGCACGCCCTCCTCGTGGATCGTCCGGCTGAAGGCGGGCATGGAGCCGGGGGTGGTGCCGCCGATCTCGGCGTGGTGGCCGCGCGAGGCGACCAGGAAGCGGAGTTCGTCGCCCTCGAACACGGGGGTCACCACGGTGACATCGGGGAGGTGCGTACCCCCGTGGTACGGGTCGTTGACGGCGTACACGTCGCCGGGGCGCAGGGTGCCCTCGTTGCGCCGGAGCACCTCCTTGATGGACTCCCCCATGGAGCCGAGGTGGACCGGGATGTGCGGGGCGTTGGCGATCAGGTTGCCCTCGGCGTCGAAGAGGGCGCAGGAGAAGTCGAGACGCTCCTTGATGTTGACGGAGTGGGCGGTGTTCTCCAGGCGGACGCCCATCTGCTCGGCGATCGACATGAAGAGGCTGCTGAAGACCTCCAGCATCACCGGGTCCACGCGGGTGCCGACGGCCGTCCGGTCCGGGCGGGGGCGGGCCCGGGTGAGCACCAGGTGCCCGGTGGTGTTGGTAGCGGCCTGCCAGCCGGGGTCGACGACGGTGGTGGCGTCGTCCTCCGCGATGACGGCGGGCCCGGTGACGGTGTCGGTGGGGCGGAGGTCCTCGCGGCGGTGGAGGGGGGCCTGCTGGTCTCTGCTCTCGGCGTACATCGTCACGGTGTCGCGGGCCTGGAGCGCGCCCTCGCGGGGCGCGGGGTCACCGGGATCGGAGGCGTGCTCCCCGGTTGCCCCCGTGGCCTCCACCGAGACGGTCTCGACGACGAGCGGCTTGTCCATCGTGAAGCCGAACCGGGTGCGGTGCGCGGCGGTGAACTTTTCGCTCATCGCGGCCACGGAGTCCAGGGCCACGGCGAGCGCCGCGTCCGTTCCGGCGTACCGCAGCAGGACCCGGGCGCGCGTGCCGATCGCGGAATCGGGTACTCCGTCGGCGCGCAGGTCGTCCCGCGTACGGTCGGCCAGCTCCGCGCAGAGCCGGTCGACCCGCTCCCGTACGCTCTCGTCGAGCTCCGCCTCCACGGACTGCTCGCGCATCGCGGTGGCGTCGGCCAGACCGATGCCGTACGCGGAGAGCACTCCGGCGAGCGGTGGTACGAGGACGGTGTCGATGGACAGCGCGTCGGCGACGGCGCAGACGTGCTGGCCGCCGGCGCCGCCGAAGCCGGTGAGGGCGTAGCGGGTGATGTCGTGGCCGCGCTGCACGGAGATCTTCTTGACGGCGTTGGCCATGTCGAGCACGGCGATGTCCAGGAAGCCCGCCGCCACTTCGGCCTCGGCCGGCCGGTCCCCGGTGGCGCGGCCGATCTCGTCGGCGAGCTCCGTGAACCGTTCCCGTACGAGGTCGGCGTCGAGCGGTAGGTCGCCGTCGGGGCCGAAGACGGCGGGGAAGTGGGCGGGCTGGATGCGGCCGAGCATGACGTTGGCGTCGGTGACGGTGAGCGGGCCGCCCCGGCGGTAGCAGGCGGGGCCCGGTTCGGCGCCGGCGGAGTCGGGCCCGACGCGGTAGCGGCGGCCGTCGAAGTGGAGCAGGGAGCCGCCGCCCGCCGCGACGGTGTGGATGCTCATCATCGGGGCACGCATCCGCACCCCGGCGACCTGGGTGCCGAGCTCCCGTTCGAACTCTCCGGCATAGTGCGACACGTCGGTGGAGGTGCCGCCCATGTCGAAGCCGATCACGCGGTCGTGTCCGGCCTGCTGCGACGTGCGGACCATGCCGACGACTCCCCCGGCCGGGCCGGAGAGGACGGCGTCCTTGCCCCGGAACCGGGCGGCCTCGCGCAGTCCGCCGTTGGACTGCATGAACAGGAGCCGGATGCCCTCCAACCGGGCGGCGACCTCCTCGACGTACCGGCGCAGCACGGGTGAGAGGTACGCGTCGACGACGGTGGTGTCGCCGCGCGGGACGAGCCTGATCAGGGGGCTGACCTCGTGGGAGGTGCTCACCTGGGTGAACCCGGCCTCGCGGGCCGCTTCGGCGACGGCCCGCTCATGGGCGGGGTGGCGGTAGCCGTGCATCAGGACGACGGCGGCACTGCGCAGCCCGTCGGCGTGGGCGGCGCGCAACTGCTCGCGTACGAGGTCGAGTTCGAGGGTTCGCACGGTGTGCCCCTCGGCGTCGATTCGTTCGGGGACCTCGATCACGCGCTCGTGGACGACCTCCGGGAGGATGATGTGCCGGTCGAAGAGGCGGGGGCGGTTCTGGTACGCGATCCGCAACGCGTCCCGGAAGCCGTCGGTGACGAGCAGGACGGTCGGCTCGCCGCGCCTCTCCAGCAAAGCGTTGGTGGCGACGGTGGTGCCCATCCGGACGGCGGCGACCCGGTCGGCGGGCACGGGCTCACCGTCGCGGAGGCCGAGGAGCAGGTGGATTCCGGCCACGGCCGCGTCGTCGTAGCGGTCGGGGTCGTGCGAGAGGAGCTTGCGGGTGACCAGCCGGCCGTCGGGGCGGCGGCCCACCACGTCGGTGAAGGTGCCGCCCCGGTCGATCCAGAACTCCCAGCGTCCAGTCATGGCGCCATTCTGTTCCGGCGGGCGCGAAGCCGCAGGAAGAGAAGGTCACCCCTTCACTTCACTCCAGGAAGAGCGCCGCCAGCCGGGGCAGACGCCGGCGCATGGCGTCGGCGTCCTCCGCGTCCCAGTTCTCCCCGCTCGGCTCCCCGGCCCGTATTCGGCCCCGGTCGACCGCCTCCACTGCCGCGTGGAACCCGTCGGCCGCGCCCCCGGCCCGCGCGTACGCCGCCTTCACCGGCCCGTCCAGCGACTCGTAGCCGATCCAGCCGCTCTCCCCTCGGCTCATCCGGACCACGACGGGCAGCCCGGCCAGCGAGTCGGGGTCGGCCACCGCCCGGGTGAAGACCTCCCGCCCCAGCAGGACGAGCCCGTCGCGGAAGTCCATGAAACCGTCGTCGCCGCAACCGCCCTCGATGAGGTAGGCCGCGTTGCACAGGGGCCACCGGTAGGCGGACGCGGTCACCCCGTCCGCCGAAACGGCGAAGTCGACGATCTCCGCCGGATCCAGGGCAGCGAGCACGTGGGTCAGTGCTCCCGGCAGCGGGTCGTCGGGCAGGTCCCGGTCGTCCGCCCGGTCCCCGGCCGCCTCACGTGCCCGTCCGACGAGCCCCCACCACGTGTCAGTGTCCATGGTGAGGAGCGTAGGAGGGGGGTGTGACAACGCCCCCCCTCCTACCTCGGATCGCGCGGTCGGAGCGCCGGTGCGTCCGGCCCGATCCGGCTCCGTACCGCCGTCTGCACCTCGGCCTCCTCGGCCGGGTCGGCGGCGAGCCTGCGCAGGCGTTCGGCGACGCGGATGTCTCCGGTCTCGGCGTGCAGGGCGGCCACCTCGCGGGTGGTTTCCTCGCAGTCCCACAGGCACTCCACCGCGAAGCCGGTCGCGAAGGAGGGGTCGGTGGCGGCGAGGGCGCGGGCGGCCCGGCCGCGCAGGTGCGAGGAGGACGTCTCGCGGTAGACGTGACGCAGTACGGGGGCGGCGCAGGCGATACCGAGGCGGCCGGTGCCGTCCACGAGGGTCCAGAGCCGGGGGGCGTCGGGTCCGTCGCCGCGTACGGCCTCCCGCAGCGCGCCGAGGACTTGGGGAGCGTCCTGGGCGGTGCCGCGGCAGGCGAGGATCCCGGCGGCACAGGCGCCGAGGGCGTCGGGCCGCCGGGCCCAGCGCCGGGCGCGTTCCACGGCGGCGTCCCCGCACATCCGCTCGAAGGCGGCGACGGCCGCGTCGGCGACCGTACGGGAGGGGCTGAGGGCGGCGGACTCGATGAGGTCGAGGACGGCTGGGTCGGCCGCCTCGGTGAGGTAGTGCAGGGCGGCGCAGCGGGCGCCTTCGGAGCCGTCGCGGGCGGCCTCGATGATCTGGGGACGGTCTTCGGGGCCTGCGACGGCCGAGAGGCAGCGGGCCGCGGGGACGTGCAGTTCGCTGCCGCGTTCCAGGGCCTGCTGGGCCCAGTCGAAGACGGCCTGGACGCTCCAGCCGGGGCGGGGACCACCGGGGCGCATCTGGCGCTGCCAGCGGTCGAACGAGCCCTGTTCGGTGGCGGCCCGCACGCGGGCGCCGACCGCCTCGCGCGGGTCGTCGGCCCAGAGCCGCCAGGGGCGCGGCTCGAAGGAGTCGCGTGCGGCTGCGGCGAGCTCGGCGGTGCCTTCCTCGGTGGCCGGAAAACGACCCAGGACGGGCAGGGCGAGGGAGCGCAGGCCCGCGTCGTCGTCGCGCAGGGCGAGCTCGTCCAGGGCCCAGGCCCAGTTGGCACCGGTGGCCGCGTAGCGGCGGAGCAGCGCCAGGGCGTCGTCGCGTCCGTAGGAGGCGAGGTGGCCGAGGACGGAGAGCGCGAGGCCGGTACGGGAGTCCTCGGTGTCCGTGTGGTCGTCCGGGTCACCTAGGTGGCGCTCGATCTCTTCGATGCCGCCGTCGAGATCCAGGTACAGGCGTGCGTAGTAGAGGGAGCGGTTCTCCACCTGCCAGTCGTGACGAGGGTCGCTCACGACGCAGTGGTTGAGGGCCGCGAGGGCCTCGGGGCGCGGTGCGGCGAGCGCGTGGAGCGTGCCGTCGCCGCGGCCCCTCTGCAGCAGGCCGAGCAGGGTGCCGCTCGGCGCTATGAACGGATCGAACATGGGAGAAAGCCTCACATCAAGCTGTCGACGCAACCGGGACTGTGCAGTGCCCCGTGCCCCGTGGGCACGAGGGGGTGTCCTGGGGACACCCCTACGCCGCGCAGCGACATGATCGGCCGACCGCCGTCTTGTGCTTGGTGTAGAGCATCTTCCTCTGCCTCTCGTCGGTGGCCCGAAACGGACCCGCGACGTCATGATGACCCAGCCATTTCGCCACCGCGACCACATTTACGACGGACCGGTCAGCAGATCTGTGGGCGGACATGCGTGCGGGCGCGTCCGCACGCGTCTCAACGGGCACCGAAGCGTTCCAGCAGGTCGGCCTTGCCGAACATCCGGGCCGTGTCCCGCGCGGACGGTGTTCCGGCGGCGGGGTCGGCGCCCGCGGTGAGCAGGGCGTCGATGACGGCGTCCTCGCCCTTGAAGACGGCTCCGGCCAGCGGGGTCTGGCCGCGGTCGTTGGCCCGGTCCGGGTCGGCGCCGCGGGCGACGAGGGCGGTGACCGCCCCGGCGTGCCCGTGGTAGGCGGCGAGCATGAGCAGCGAGTCGCCCCGGTCGTTGGTGAGGTTGGCGGGGACGCCGGCGTCGACGTACGCGGCGAGCGCCTCGGTCTCGCCGGTGCGGGCCAGGTCGAAGACCTTGGTCGCCAGCTCGACCACCTCGGGATCGGGAGATTCGCTCATCGCGCGGGCCGCCTTCCTTGACCGTGCGGCGGCTTTCACCGCCGCTGTTGACCGGGGGGTGTACGGCAGGGGGCCGTACGAGTGAATCGACAGGGTACTGCTCCGGGACGGACATGACCGGGGCCGGATACGGCAAAAGATCACCGCGGGTGACTCCTGCCCGGCACGGACTTCGAAATACCGCGCGTGGGCCACAGGTTCCACTCCACCAGTCAAGTGAAAATGCGACTTATTCACTCAATTGCACCTTTTATCGCATAGATACTTCGCGTGATCCTGGAAGGACTCATGGTGACTGTCCCCTCAACCAGGAGATCCGCTCATGATCCTTTCCATCTCGGGCGTGGTACTGCTCGCCATCGTCGTCTTCCTGTTCTTCAAGAAGGACGGGCTCAAGGCGTCCCACGCCATCGTCTGCGCGCTGTTCGGCTTCTACCTGGCCGGCACCGCGATCGCGCCGAGCATCACGGCAGGCGGGGCGAGCCTCGCCGGTCTGCTGGGCGGGATCAAGTTCTGACGCTCCGCAACCGCTCCCACCCCTTCAGGAGACAGCTGTGGCACGGCGACCACTCCCCCGCGTTCTGAGCAGCGGCAGCGCTTCGATCACTCGCAGCAGAGAGATCGCGCGCACGGCCGCCGACAGTGCCACCGATGTGCTCCATCCGCTGATCACGATCCTGCGTGGTCTGCGGCTGCTGACCGTCTCCGGCCGGCAGAAGTGGGCCGCGACACCCAAGGAACGGCGTGGTCCCAAGCTGTTCCTGGCCGCGGCCTGCGTGCTCGCCGTGGCGCTCGTGCCGTACGGGCCGATCCTGGCCCTGATCACGGTGATGGGCGCCGCCGCGTGGAAGGGGCGGGAGCGGACCCCCGTGAAGACCGGCCCGGACGAGGCGGAGTCCACCCGCCTGCGCGCGCTGTACGAGGCGCTCGTGCCGTACTTCTCGGTGCCCGACGATCCAGACCCCCTGTTCGCCCACGGCGGCGACTGGGAGAAGGCCTTCGACGAGTACGCCTTCGACACCGACGGGCGGATCTCCCGCCTCCAGGTCTCCTACCCGGCGTACTTCACCGACGGCGAGGCCGCCGCCCGGTCCCGGATCGAACAGCTGCTGCACACGAAGTCGGGCCGCGCCCGTGAGTACCACTTCGCCTGGGACGAGGAGGCCAACCGCCTCGTCATGACCGTCCCGGCCCCTCTGTCGACCTCGATCGCCGCCCAGCACTTCGTGACCGCCCCCGGCGAGACGGTCCTCGGCTTCACCGACCCCGACGCGGTCCGGCGCACCGTCCCGGTCCGCGACGGCGACACGACCGTGGACGCCTCCCCCGTCGTCTGGCGGACCGGCAACCGCTCCACCGAACCCCACCTGCTGGCCGTTGGGCAGCCCGGCAGCGGCACCACCACCCTGGTCCGCTCCATCGCCCTCCAGGCTCTCCAGCAGGGCGATGTCCTCGTCGTCGACGGCAGCGGGACGGGTGAGTACGGCGCCCTCATCGACTGCCCCGGCGTCCTCGCCGTGGAGTCCGGCCTCAGCGGGGCGCTGGCCACCCTGGAGTGGGCCACACACGAGACGGAACGGCGGCTGATCTTCGCCAACCGGGCCCGGCAAGGGGGCCACCCCGTCCCCGAGGACATCAAGCGCCCGCTCTGGATCCTGCTGGACCGCCCCGGCATCCTCGGCCACCTCGCGGCGGCCGACGGCAGGCCCGACCCGCAGGAGCTGCTCCAGGTACCGCTGCGGCACGGGCGGGCGGCGGGCGTCACCGTGGTCCTGGCCGACCAGTTCGACGCCGTGGAGACCCTCAACGAGACCGTACGGACCCACACCCGGGCCCGCGTCGTCCTCGGCCCCGCCTCCCGCGAGCAGATCACCGCCGTGCTGGGCGAGGGGCCGAACACCACCCCGCCGCCGGAGGTCCCGGCGGGGCGGGGGTACGCGCGCCTGGGCACCGGGCCGGTGCTGCGCCTCCAGGTCCCGGCGACCCCGGACCCGTACGACGACGCCACGAGCGAGACGCACCGGCAGGCGGTCCTGGACGTGCTGCCGGAGCGACCGGGCGCGGAGCCCGACGCACCGGCCGACGACGCTCCCGGCTCCCACGACGAGGACACCGCTCAGGTTCCGGTGGCCGTGGAGGCCGCGCCGACCGGGCAGCTCGCCAAGGCACAGGCGGCGATCGCCGAGGGGTGAGCCCTCGGGCCGGCACGGAAGACACAGCGGGCCGGGAGACGGGCCGGACAGCCCGCTCCCCGCCCGCAGGCGTTCCCCGTAACCCTCAGGCCGCCCAAGCCGCTCAGGCCACGAAGCTGCGGGGCGCGTCCGCCCCCACGCCCGCGCCGGAGCGCACCAGCTCCACCGCCGCCGCGAGCCGGACCGCCGCCTCCTCCGCGACCGGGCCGCCCACTGTGAAGGGCAGCCGCACATAGCCCTCGAACGCCCCGTCGACCCCGAACCGCGGGCCCGAGGGCACCCGTACGCCGACGCGCTCACCCGCCACCGCCAGCCGGGAGCCGGAGAGGCCGCCCGTGCGCACCCAGAGGGTGAGCCCGCCGCGCGGCACCGCGAACTCCCAGTCCGGCAGCTCCCTGCGGACCGCGGCTACGAGCTCGTCGCGGTTCTGACGTGCCTGGTCCCGGCGGATCTCGACCGCCTGCTCCCAGCCGCCCGTACCCATCAGCCAGTTGATGGCGAGCTGTTCCAGGACCGGGGTGCCCATGTCCGCGTAGGCGCGGGCGGAGACCAGGGAGCGGATGACGTCCGGGGCGGCCCGCACCCAGCCGATCCGCATCCCGGCCCAGAACGCCTTGCTGGCCGAGCCGACGGTGAGCACCGTGCTGCCGGCCGGGTCGAAGGCGCAGACCCGGCGGGGCATGGCGATGTCGGCGTCCAGCCGGAGCTCGGTCATCGTCTCGTCCACGACCAGTACGGTGCCGGCGGAGCGGGCGGCTTCGACCAGATCCCGCCGCTGCTGCTCGTCGGCGAGGGCGCCGGTCGGATTGTGGAAGTCTGCCACCACATAGGCGAGCCGGGGCGCCGAGTCGCGCAGCGCCTGACGCCACCGGTTCATGTCCCAGCCGCCGATGCCCTCCTCCATCGCCACCGGGACGAGGCGGGCGCCCGTCTCCCGCATGAGCTGGAGGATGTTGGCGTACGAAGGGGACTCGACCGCGATCCGTTCGCCGCGGCCCGCGAAGAGGTGACAGATGGCGTCGATGGCACCCATCGCGCCGGTGGTGACCATGATCTGTTCGGGCATGGTGGGGATGCCGAGCGCGGTGTAGCGGTCGGCGATCGTCCGCCGCAGCGCGGGCAGTCCGGCCGGGTAGTCGCCGTGCGTGTGGGCGTACGGCGGCAGCTCCTCCACCGCCCCCTGGAAGGCGCGGGTCAGCCAGGGCTCGGGGGCGGGCAGCGAGGCGCAGCCCAGGTCGATCATCGAGCCGAGCGACTCCGGGGGCAGCGGTTCGAGGCCCCGGGCGGGCAGCGGGTTCCCGGCCGGGACAGCGGTCCAGCTGCCCGCGCCGCGCCGCGACTCCAGGAACCCCTCCGCGCGCAGCGCCTCGTAGGCGGCTGCGACGGTGGTGCGGCTGACGGAGAGGGCGAGGGCGAGTTCACGTTCGGCGGGCAGCCGGGCGGCGACCGGGACCCGGCCCTCCAGCACCAGCAGCCGCACGCCGTCGGCGAGCGCGCGGTAGGCGGGCGGCTTCCGTCCGGTCGGGCCGGTGGGCCGGGGCTGCTGGGCCTGGAGTTGCCGCGCGAGCTGAGCTGCCCCCACTGTCGAAGTCCACTGCGTCATCGAAATCAGTCCACCTTCCTCGAATTGGCCATGGTTGGCGGCCGATCCCCTGCCACAGGGTGACATGCAGCAGTCCACTACCACCACACCAGGGGGCAACACGTGTCCGACACCACCGCCCGGAGCGACACCCACCTCACCCGGCGGCTGGTCCAGCTGTACGTCGGTCTGACGCTGTACGGGGCGAGTTCGGCGCTCCTCGTCCGCGCCGAACTCGGCCTGGAGCCGTGGGGCGTCCTGCACCAGGGCCTCACCGAGCTGACCGGCATCTCGATCGGCGTCGTCTCGATCATCGTCGGCGCGATCGTGCTGCTGCTGTGGATACCGCTGCGGCAGCGCCCCGGGCTCGGCACCGTCTCCAACGTCTTCGTGGTCGGCCTGGCGATGGACGGGACGCTCGCCCTCGTCGGCGACCTCGACGGCTTCGGGGTCCGGATCCCGGTGATGGCCCTGGGCATCCTGCTCAACGGGGTGGCGACCGGGCTCTACATCGCGGCCCGCTTCGGCCCCGGTCCGCGCGACGGGCTGATGACCGGGCTCAACCGGGCGACCGGACGCTCCATCCGGCTGGTGCGTACGGCGATCGAGGTGGCCGTCGTCGTCACCGGCTTCCTGCTGGGCGGCTCGCTCGGCGCCGGCACGGTCCTGTACGCCCTGGCGATCGGCCCGCTGGCCCAGCTCTTCCTGCGGGTCTTCGCACTCCCCGCGCCCGCCACGGCGACCGTCACCCCCGCGCCGCCCGCCGGACCCGACCCCGTTGCCACCCCTCCATCCGGGCAGGCCATACTGCCGCAGTGAAACCGAGCCGCCACCCCTATCTGGATCACGCGACACCCATTGCCTTCGCCCACCGCGGCGGTGCGGCGGACGGGGTGGAGAACACCGCGGCCGCCTTCCGCCGGGCGGCGACCGCGGGCTACCGCTACTTCGAGACCGACGTGCACACCACGGCGGACGGCCGCCTCGTCGCCTTCCACGACCCGACACTGGACCGGGTCACCGACGCCACGGGAAGGATCTCCACGCTGCCCTGGAGCGAGGTGCGCCGGGCCAGGGTCGGGGGCATCGAGCCCCTCCCTCTCCTCGAGGAGCTGCTGGAGGAGTTCCCCGAGGCCCGCTGGAACGTGGACGTCAAGGCGGAACCGGCGCTGGAACCCCTCCTGGAGCTGATCCGCAGGACCGACGCCTGGGACCGGGTCTGCGTCGGCTCGTTCTCGGAGACCCGGGTGGCCCGCGCGCACCGCCTGGCGGGCCCGCGCCTGGCCACCTCGTACGGGGTGCGCGGTGTCCTGGGGCTGCGGCTGCGCTCGTACGGGATCTGGGCGGCGCTGCGGGCGGGCGCGGTCTGCGCGCAGGTTCCGGAGCGGCAGAGCGGCATCCCGGTGGCTGACGCCCGTTTCGTCCGTACGGCGCACGCGCTCGGCCTCCAGGTGCACGTCTGGACGGTCAACGAGCCCGAACGGATGGCGGCCCTCCTGGACCTCGGGGTGGATGGCATCATGACCGATCACATCGAGACGCTGCGTACGGTGCTGAGCGAGCGAGGGGCCTGGGCCTGACGCCGGGCCCGTCCGCGTCCGCACGCGACGACCGAGGGGGCGCGGGTTGAGCACCGGGACCGCAGGAACAGCCGATCCGGCCGGACGGCCGCCGGGCGACGGGCCGGCCGCCGCCCGCAAGCGCGAGCAGCACGGCTGGTACTTCTACGACTTCGCCTGCTCCGTCTACTCCACCAGCGTGCTGACCGTCTTCCTCGGTCCGTATCTGACGTCGATCGCCAAGGCCGCGGCTGATCCCGACGGCTTCGTGCACCCGCTGGGCATACCCGTGCGCGCGGGCTCGCTGTTCGCGTACTCCGTCTCGGCCTCCATCGTGGTGGCCGTCATCCTGATGCCGATCGTGGGCGCGGCGGCGGACCGTACGGGCCGTAAGAAGCCGCTGCTGGCGGCGGCCGCCTATACGGGTGCCGCGGCGACGGCGGGAATGTTCTTCCTGGACGGTCACCGCTATCTGCTGGGCGCGTTCCTGCTGATCGTGGCGAACGCGTCGATCTCCGTGTCGATGGTCCTCTACAACGCCTATCTGCCGCAGATCGCCGAGCCGGAGGAGCGGGACGCTGTCTCCTCGCGCGGCTGGGCCTTCGGCTACACCTCGGGCGCCCTGGTCCTCGTCCTCAACCTGGTCCTGTACACCGGCCACGAGTCCTTCGGTCTAGCGGAGTCCGACGCGGTACGGATCTGCCTCGCGTCGGCGGGCGTGTGGTGGGGCGCGTTCACCCTCGTACCGCTGCGCCGGCTGCGGGACCGGCGGGTGGCACCGGACGGCGAGGGGGCGGTCGGCTCCGGCTGGAAACAGCTGCGGGCGACCCTCAAGGACATGCGGCGCCATCCGCTGACGCTCTCGTTCCTGCTGGCGTACCTCGTCTACAACGACGGCATCCAGACAGTGATCTCCCAGGCCTCCCTCTACGGCTCCGAGGAGCTGGGCCTCGACCAGACGACCCTGATCGTCGCCGTCCTGCTGGTGCAGATCCTGGCGGTGGCGGGGGCGCTCGGCATGGGCCGGCTCGCCCGGGTGTACGGCACCAAGCGCACCATCCTGGGCTCGCTCGTCGTGTGGACCGCGATCCTGATCTCCGCCTATCTGCTGCCCGCCGACGCGCCCGTCTTCTTCTTCGTTCTCGCGGCAGCCATCGGGCTCGTGCTGGGCGGCAGCCAGGCACTGTCCCGCTCGCTCTTCTCCCACTTGGTGCCGCGCGGCAAGGAGGCGGAGTACTTCTCGGCCTACGAGATGAGCGACCGCGGTCTGAGCTGGCTGGGGCCCCTGGTGTTCGGCCTGGCGTACCAGCTGACCGGCAGCTACCGGGAGGCGATCATCTCCCTGATCGTCTTCTTCGCCCTCGGCGCGGTGCTGCTCGCGCGGGTGCCGGTGCGGCGTGCGATCACAGCCGCGGGCAATCCCGTGCCGGAACGGATTTAGACGTTGAAGTCAAAGGCCGGTAGTATACGTCTTTGGCCTGCCCGGAGGACCGTTACTGCGAGTGGAAGCAGCTCAACCGTTGGGTGACAACACCCTCCAGAGGTGACAAACCGGGCAAGGGTGGGTACCCAACCCAGATAAAGCAGCGGCACGAACGGGCGACGCATGACCGGCGACGGGAATCTTTGCCAGCGACCGGACGTTGACCGGATGACGACGACAGCGACAATTTGTCCTGTGGGCGACAAGCCCGGGAGGCACGATTCATGAGTGAGCGAGCTCTTCGCGGCACGCGACTTGTGGTTACCAGCTACGAGACGGACCGCGGCATCGATCTGGCCCCGCGCCAGGCGGTGGAGTACGCATGCCAGAACGGACATCGATTCGAGATGCCGTTCTCGGTGGAGGCGGAAATTCCGCCGGAGTGGGAGTGCAAGGCGTGTGGCGCCCAGGCACTCCTGGTGGACGGGGATGGCCCCGAGGAGAAGAAGGGCAAGCCTGCGCGTACGCACTGGGACATGCTCATGGAGCGGCGCACCCGCGAGGAGCTGGAGGAGGTGCTGGCCGAGAGGCTGGCGGTTCTGCGCTCCGGAGCCATGAACATCGCCGTGCACCCGCGGGACAGCAGGAAGTCTGCCTGACCGCGTAGCACCACCGCACTCCGCGTAACCATCGCATCGAGCGCGACAACAGCACAGCACAAGAGCCGCGGGCCGTGACACAGAACGTGTGTCACGGCCCGCGGCTCTTGGCGTACGGCCGGCATGTCCGGCGTCAGGGCGTGAGCGGCGGGCGCGGGCCTCGGGGGTCGTCGTCGGGGCCGGAGGGCCGGGAAGGGGGCTGCGTGCCGCCCTCGCGGATGACCTCCCCCTGGACCACCTTCCCGTCCGGCCGGTGCATACGGGCCTGCTGGAAGGCGTCCGAGAGGCTGCCGGGGGAAGCGGCCCGCATCCGGCGCTCCAGGGACCGCTCCGCCCGGCGGCCGATCAGGGCGCGGACGGGCGGGACCAGCAGGAGGAGACCGGCCGCGTCCGAGATCAGCCCGGGGATCAGGAGCAGCAGGCCGCCGAGCATCAGCAGCCCGTTGCCCTTGCTGCCCTTGCCGCTGCCGGGGGTGACCTGGGGCGCCTCGGTGGCGCCGGGCCGGCCCGGCGTCTGCTGGAGGGTGTCGGTGAGGTTCTTGAAGGCGCGGCGTCCGGAGCGCTTGATCACCACGGTGCCGAGCACCGCCCCGGCGACCAGGAGCAGCAGGACGGTGAGCCCGCCGGCGGCCGAGGCGACCACGGTCAGCAGCCAGATCTCCAGGACCAGCCAGGCGGCGAGTGCCAACGGCAGGAATCTACGGGCGCGTGAGCGCCGGGGACGGGTCGGGGGCGGAGTGCCGGTCGTCATGCAACCAGTGTGCCCGTACGGAGGTGGAAGCGGCGTAAGGGGGTGATCATGGACCGGCCCGTACGCGCCGGGAGGTCAGGCTTTCCTGCGGCCCAGGACCTTGTTGGCGCGGGAGGTGATGCCCCAGCCGGTGACCCGCCACAGCGCCTCGACGAGGATGTCGCGGCTCATCTTGGAGTCGCCCACCTCGCGGTCCACGAAGGTGATGGGGACCTCGACCACGTGGTAGCCGGCCTCCACGGAGCGGCGGGCCAGGTCGACCTGGAAGCAGTACCCCTGGGAGGCGACCTCGTCGAGTCCGAGACCCTGGAGGGTCTCGGTCCGGAAGGCGCGGTAGCCGCCGGTGACGTCGCGGACCGAGAGGCCGAGGGCGAGGCGGGAGTAGAGGCTTCCGCCGCGGGAGATGGCCTCTCGGCTTCTGGGCCAGTTGACGACCCGGCCGCCGGGCACCCAGCGGGAGCCGAGGACGAGGTCCGCGCCCTTGAGCGCGGTGAGCAGCCGGGGCAGCTCCTCGGGCTGGTGGGAGCCGTCGGCGTCCATCTCGACGAGGACGCCGTAGCCGTGCTCGGTACCCCAGGCGAAGCCCGCGAGGTAGGCGGCGCCGAGCCCTTCCTTGCCCTTGCGGTGCAGGACGTGGACCTGCTCGTCGGCGGCCGCGATCTCGTCGGCCGCCTTCCCGGTGCCGTCGGGGCTGTTGTCGTCGGCCACCAGGATGTCGGCATCCGGCACGGCCGTGCGCACCCGGTCGACGATCGGCCCGATGTTCTCGACCTCGTTGTAGGTCGGAATGATCACCAGGACCTTGCCGAGCGGGCCGAACTGCCTCTGACCGCCGTCGTTCACTGCTGCCCCTTAAAGTCCGTACACAGGGGGACACCATATCCAGCGCACCACCCCCGGGCTCCTACGCGGTCGCGCGGGCGCGTGGCACAGGCCGGGCAGATGGACGGAACTGCGGACAGAAGCACGTCACGACACGCGCGGAACTGCGGATCGGGGCCCGGCGCCCTTCGGGCCGACCTGGGACCCGCTGGCTGCGGGTCGACCGAAAGCCGTTGTCTACTGAACGTCCGGGCCCCACCCGGGTCGCACCCTCCGTCCGGCTGAAACCTTCCCTCGCCCCCGAGGCGCGGGCGCTGAACCTGGCTGTCAGTGATGGTGGGCCGGTGCGGCACACCACCCCATGACCCAGCGGCGTTCGACGACTGCGTGGAGGTCTACCGGTCGGACGTCCTGTGGTGGACCCGGCCGAACCTACCGGGCCGTGGGCGCGTTCTGTCAACACCCGCGCGACCTGGGCCTTTTGCCCAAATTGCCTGGTCAGTGCCCGGGATACACAGGTCGGGAACGCGTGCCCGAGCCTTCGATCGGCGGTACGGAATCCTCCGACGTCACTCGTTCGGTCGCACGTAGACCGTCTGTCCGGAGACCACCGTCCGCAGGCAGACCGGCAGTTCGGCGCCGGGGGTCAGGTCCGGCAGGCCGGGCGTGCCGGATCGGGGATCGGTGGACCACCGGGCGACTCTGTCGTCGGGGGCCTGGACCAGGAGTTCGGCGGTCCGCCAGACGGCGTAGTCGGCGGGTGCCCCCGGGACCAGGAGCCCGGCGTCGTCGCGGCCGATGGCCCGCCAGCCGCCCCGGGTGTGCGCGGTGAAGCCGGCCCGGACGGAGATGCGGTGGCCCGGGGTGCGGTGGTGGGCGGCGGCTCGGACGGTCCCCCACGGGTCGAGCGGGGTGACCGGGCTGTCGGACCCGAAGGCGAGCGGCACTCCGGCGCGCAGGAGGGCGGCGTACGGGTTCAGGGTCGCGGCCCGCTCGGCGCCCAGGCGCTGGGCGTACATGCCCTCGGGACCGCCCCAGGCGGCGTCGAAGGCGGGCTGGACGGAGGCGGTGAGCCCCAGCTCGGCGAAGGCGGCGATCGTCTCGGGGGTGAGCATCTCGGCGTGCTCGACCCGGTGGCGGGCGGCTCGGATCCGGGCGAGGCCGAGCGTCCCGGCGGCGGCCCGTACGCCTTCCACGACGGCGGTGACGGCCGCGTCGCCGATGGCGTGGAAGCCCGCCTGGAGGCCGGCCTCGGTGCAGGCGGTGACGTGGGCGGCGATCCGGGCGGCGTCCAGGTGGGCGGTGCCGGTCTGCGGGTCGTCGGCGTACGGCTCGTGCAGGCAGGCGGTGTGCGAGCCGAGGGAGCCGTCCACGAAGAGGTCTCCGGCCGCGCCGATCGCGCCGAGCTCCCGGATGCGGCGGGCGCCCTTCTCGTCGGCGATCTCCTCGGCCCAGAGGCCGAAGACCCGGGGCCCGGGCCGCTCGGCGGCGAGGGCCAGGAGGGTGGTGAAGTCCTCCTCGTCGGAGATCTCGGGTCCGGCGCACTCGTGGAGGGTGCCGATGCCGAGGGAGGCGGCGTGGTCGAGCGCGGCGCGCTGGGCGGCGGTCCGCTGCGCGGGGGTGAGCGCGTTGTGCGCGGCGGCGCGTACGGCGTGGTGGGCGTCGCCGGTCAGCGGCGCGTCGGGGTGGTATCCGGCCAGCGCGGTGACGCCCGGGACGAGGTCCAGCAGGGCGGTGGTGGCGACGGCGGAGTGCACGTCGATCCGGGGCAGGTACAGGGCGCGGCCGCCGGACGCCTCGTCGAGCTCGGCGCGCGAGGGGTGGCGCTGTTCGGGCCACCGCGCGGCGTCCCAGCCGTGCCCGAGCAGGACGTCGGTGGCGGCGTGCCGGTTCGCGAACGCACGGACGAGGCCGAGGGCTTCGGGGAGCGTACGGGCGCCGGAGAGGTCGAGCCCGGTGAGGGCCAGGCCGGTCGCGGTGGTGTGGACGTGGGCGTCGGTGAACGCCGGGGTGACCAGGGCGCCCTCCAGGTCGACGACCTCGTCGACGCCGCTCGCGAAGGCGTCGGCGGCCCCTTCGGAGCCCACCCAGGCGACATGCCCGCGTTCGACGACCATCGCGGTGGCGAACGGGTCGGCCGGGCTGTGGACGTCTCCCCCGCGCAGCAGGAGGGTGCGGTGTTCGGGGGCGCTCTGGGGGGCGGTGCTCTCGGTCATGGGACCAGTCTCGCGCCTGCCGGGTTCCGGCAGGCCCGCGGCCCCCTCAGACGCGCGGGGGCCGCGCCTCGTACGGGGTGGACAGGACGACGGTCGTACGGGTCGAGACGCCCGCCAGCGTACGGATCCGGGTGAGCAGGTGCTCCAGTTCCAGCGGGGTCGCCACGCGCACCTTGAGGATGTAGTTCTCGTCCCCGGCGACGCTGTGACAGGCCTCCAGCTCCGGCACCCCCGCGAGCCGCTCCGCGATGTCGTCGGGCGCGCTGGGGTCGAACGGCTTCACCGAGATGAACGCGGTGAGGGGCAGCCCGACGGCCTCGGGGTCGACGACGGCGGCATAGCCGCGGATCACCCCGCGCTGCTCCAGCCTGCGCACGCGCTGATGAACGGCCGAGGTGGACAGGCCGGTGGCCTTGCCCAGGTCGGTGTAGCTCATCCGCCCGTCCTTGACGAGCAACTCCACAATCTGACGGTCCAGCTCCTCCATGCGGATCAACCTATGGCCCCGGGTGCCTGTCGGCACAGTCGCGCGGGTCACGGAACGGCACCTGCGGGGGGCATGTGACGAACACCACAGACCTACGGGTCGGTAGCGGGCCCCCTCGCGGTTATCGGCCGCGAGCGGAGGGAAGTGCTTGCTGTGGTCGAGGCCGTGGCGCTGTGCCGGCCCACCCGAGGGGGGAAGATCCCATGCAGAGCATGAAGCTCACCGGACGTACCGAACCGGAGCCTGTCGATCCCGACGAGGACGACGGCGCCGATGTGTACGACATGTTCGAGATGTTCCGGGTGGTCTGCCCGGACTGCGCCCAGCCCATCGCACTGCTGGCCGACGAGGACGTCCTGCCGGAGCACGCCCGGTGCCCCACCCCGTGGAACCCGTTCGTGCTCACCGTCTGCTCCGGCACCGGCCGCGTCGTGGCGGACGCCCGGCCCGCCGACGAGACGCTGGAACCCCAGGAGCAGGAGGCGGCGCTGCTGCTGACGCTCCCTCAGGGTCTCGACTGGCGGATGCAGCCCTTCTCCCACGCCGGCGGCCCCGGCTCCCGCCCGCTGCGGGTACCCCGGGTGCGGCGCGAGGCCGCCTGAGCCGCCGCCCGAGGCCGCAGGGACATTTGCCGGGCGGGTGCTCACGGGCACCCGCCGAACCGGCACTCAGTTCACGGCGGCAGTGACCTGGCAACGCCCCGGGGCGTTGACGCCCGTATGACGACGCTGTATTCACGGGTCGGCTCGGGCCGCCGCCGTCTCGCTCCCCCGGCTCCCGAAGAACCGGTTCTCGCAGCCGCTGCCCCGGCCGACGGGGAACTCCCCGATGGCCTCCCCCGTCGATCCGCCCATCTGCAGCGCCCTGTTGCGGGGCACCGGCGCAGCAGCGGCCGGACCGTGCCGGGCTACCGCGCCCAGGAGTGGAACCGGGCCGCCGCGCTCCCCGCCCGGTCGGACCGGCCGCCAGGGGGTGCCAGGCACCCCCTGGGGGTCAGCGGGTCTCCGGGCCCGCGAGGTGACGTGCGATGACCATGCGCTGGATCTGATTGGTGCCTTCCACGATCTGGAGCACCTTGGCCTCGCGCATCAGCCGCTCGACCGGGAAGTCCAGCGTGTAGCCGTAGCCGCCGAGCACCTGGACGGCGTCGATGGTCACCCGCATGGCCGCGTCCGTGCAGAAGAGCTTCGCCATGGCCGCCTGGCGGGAGAAGGTCTCCCCCGCGTCACGCAGCCGTGCCGCCTCCAGGTAGAGCGCCCGGCCGGCCTCGATCTGGGTGGCCATGTCGGCGAGCATGAAGCGCAGCCCCTGGAAGTCCGCGATGGGGCGGCCGAACTGGCGCCGGTCGGTGGCGTACCGCACGGCCTCGTCCAGGGCCGCCTGGGCGACCCCGATCGCGCAGGCGGCGATGCCCAGGCGCCCTGAGTCCAGCGCGGACAGGGCGATGGCGAAGCCCTGGCCCTCGGCGCCGATACGGCGATCGTCCGCGACCCGTACGCCGTCGAAGTTGAGCTGGGCCGTGGGCGAGCCCTTCATCCCCATCTTCTTCTCGGGGAGGGCGGCGTTCAGGCCTTCGGCGTCGCCGGGAACGAGGAAGGCCGTGATGCCGCGGGGGCCGTCCACACCGGTGCGGGCGAGCACGGTGTAGAAGTCGGCGACGCCGCCGTGGGTGATCCACGCCTTGGTGCCGGTGATCACCCAGTCTTCGCCGTCGCGTACGGCCTTGGTGCGCAGGGACGCGGCGTCGGAGCCGGAAGCCGGCTCGGAGAGGCAGTAGGCGCCCAGCAGACCGCCGGAGAGCATCTGGGGAAGGTGCGTGGCCTGCTGCTCCTCGGCGCCGTAACCGGCGAGCGCGTGGCAGGCCAGGGAGTGGACGCTGACGCCGAGGCCGACGGTGAGGCGGGCCGCGGCCAGCTCCTCCAGCACCTGGAGGTAGACCTCGTAGGGCTGGTCGCCGCCGCCGTGGGCCGAGCCGTAGGGAAGTCCGAGGAGACCGGATGCGGAGAGGAGGGTGAAGACCTCGCGCGGGAAGTGGCCCGCGTCCTCCTCCTCGGCCGCCCGGGGAGCGATCTCCTTGGACACGATGTCGCGGACGAGCGCGACGAGCTGCCGGGACTCCTCGGTGGGCAGACGGCGTTCCACCGGCTGCGGGGCACGGTCGGACATGACGGCGCTCTCCTCCCTGTCGGGCGTTGCGACGGTCGCGCGCTCGGGGTGAGAGAGGCGCCGCCGGGTGATCTCCCGGAACGGAGCCGGGGAAAACAGACTGCCCAGCCGATCCTGCCCTTCCGGGTCTCGGGGGGTGCGGGTCAGCGGCTGTGGCGGGTTGAGTATGCCCGATCGGATGCCTCCCGTCACGGGGTGACGGGCTGGTCGGAGGGGATGCCAGGTCCGGGAAGTGGCTGACGCTCTTTCGGCGGCCTCCGTACGTTACGACCGGACCGGCTCCGTACCGCTGCCTCTCGCCGCACAGCGAACCCCCGTCCGGACGGGAGGTCTCTCGCTTTTCGTACGGGAATCTTTCCGACTTTATTACGGGAACCTTTTCGGCCACCCGGCCGACTACTGCCCCATGGGAAGAGACCGTGACGCAGGGCCCGGAGTGGGAGCGCGCGAAGGGGCTGACTACCTTGTCTCCATGCGTGCACGGGGCGGCCGGCCGACGCGAGCCGCCAGGGGCCTGCTCTGCGGCTCCGCCTGCCTGCTTCTCGGCGCCGTGAGCCATGTCGCGGCGGGCGGACGTCTGCCCGGCGCGGGGGTGCTCGCCCTTCTGTTCCTCTCCCTGAGCGTGCAGGGAGCGCTGCTCTTCGGCGGCCGGCGCCGCCGCTTCGACGTCGTGACGCTGGTGCTGGGCGGCACCCAGTTCGCCCTGCACGGCGCCTTCCACTTGCTCCCGGCGCCCGGCGGAGGCCGGCACTCCGCGATGGCTGTCGGAGGCGAGCATCAGGCGGCCGGGCCGTCCGGCGGCCACGACGGCGGGCACGTGATGGACCCCGGGATGGTCCTGGCCCATGCGGCGGCCACCCTCGGGACGGCGCTCTGCGTGATCCACGGGGAGCGGGTGCTGCGACGCCTCGCGGGCCTGTTCGTCCCCCGCGTCACCCCCCGGCCCGCTCCGCCCCTCCCCTGCCTTCCCCGGTCGAGCCCGGTGCCGCCGGTGGTCGCGCGGATCCGGTTCGGGGCGCTCCTCGCCCGGTCCTGCCACCGGCGTGGGCCGCCGACGGCGGCTGCGGCCTGACGGGCCCCGCACCCAGCCGCGAGCGCCGGAGGTGATCCGGCGCTCGCGGCTCCGCGCGGGAGCCGCCGGGTCGCCAACGCCACCGCGTCCACCGCCCGGGCAGAACCCCGGCCCCCACCGGCAGGTCGACGGAGCCTCCCTCCGCCCTGCCCTCCGAGGAGCACGCATGTCTCACGGAACCGAAGAAATACCACAGAACGACCACGACCCCACCGACGCCGCGAAGGGCGAGCCGGACAGCGACAGACCGGACGGCCCCGCGGAACCCGCCGCCACGACGGAGGGCCCCGCGGAACCGGCCGACGGTCCCGCCGCCCTCACGGAACCCGGCTCCGACCGGCAGCGGCCCGCCCGTTCCTGGGAGGCCGTACGCCACCTCCTGGTCCGGCTGCACTTCTACGCCGGGGTGCTCGTCGCCCCCTTCCTGCTGGTGGCCGCGCTGACCGGACTGGCCTACACCTTCACGCCCCAGCTCGACCAGCTCCTGTACGGCGACCGGTTGCGGGTCGAGCGGGTCGGGGACGATCCCCGCCCGCTGGCCGAGCAGATAACCGC
Organism: Streptomyces sp. CB00316; assembly: GCF_001905595.1. GTDB lineage: Bacteria > Actinomycetota > Actinomycetes > Streptomycetales > Streptomycetaceae > Streptomyces. The sequence goes on from NZ_LIXI01000011.1 coordinate 384,066, forward strand.
CGCGCGGGCGGCGCACCCCGAGGGCACCGTGGCGTCGGTGGTCACCCCGCCGGGCCCCGAGGACACCACGCGGGTGGTGCTCGCGGTCCCGGAGCTGGGCGAGAAGCAGCGCACGGTGTTCGTCGACCCGTACACCGCCGAGGTACGGGGTGAGCTGACGACCTGGTTCGGGTCGACGCCGCTCACCACCTGGCTCGACGACCTCCACCGCAACCTCAACCTCGGCGAGACGGGCCGCCTGTACTCCGAGGTCGCCGCGAGCTGGCTGGGGGTGACCGTCGTGGGCGGCCTGATCCTGTGGCTCGGGCGCAGTCGACGACAGCGTGCGAGGTCGGCCCGGGGCGCACTGCTTCCGGACCGCAGGGCCCGGGGAGTACGCCGGACGCGCAGCTGGCACGCGGCCACCGGGGTGTGGCTGGCGCTGGGGCTGGTCTTCCTCAGCGCCACCGGTCTCACCTGGTCGAACTACGCGGGTGAGCGGTTCGGGCGGCTGCTGGACGCGGCGAACGGCAACGCCCCGGCCCTCGACACCGCCCTCCCGGGCGCGGACGCCCCCGTCGAGGACCACTCGGACCACGCCGGCCACGGCGGCGGCGAAGCGACGGCCGACGCCGACCCGGCCGACTTCGACGCGGCCCTCGCGGCGGCACGGGACGCGGGTCTCGGCGGCGCGCTGGTGGTCACGCCCGCGGCGGACGCGGCGAGCGCGTGGACCGTGGCGCAGAACGACAACGTCTGGCCGGTGCACTACGACCGGGTGGCCGTGGACACGAGCAGCGGCGAGATCACCTCGCGCACCTACTGGGCCGACCATCCGGCCCTGTCCAAGCTCAGCAAGCTGGGCGTACAGGGGCACATGGGCGTGCTGTTCGGGATCGTCAACCAGATCGTGCTGGCGCTGGTCGCCCTGGGCCTGACGGCCGTGATCGTCTGGGGCTACCGCATGTGGTGGCAGCGGCGCCCCACCCGCGCCGACCGGCGGGCGCCCGTCGGCAGGGCCCCGGAGCGCGGGGCGTGGCGGCGGCTCCCGCTGCCGGTAGTGATCCTGGGCATCCCGGCGGTCATCGCCCTGGGCTGGGCGCTGCCCCTCCTGGGGGTGACCCTGGCCGGGTTCCTGGTGGTCGACGTGGTGGTGGGGGCGGTGCGGCGACAGCGGCGTACGGCCTGACGGTCCGGTTCACAGCGCTCGGCCGGGGAAGCACCCCGGCCGGGCGCCTCACCGGAGCTCTGCTTGCGCTTCGGGGTGCATGACGACCCCGAGCCGTCATCAGCCCGACCGGCTGCGAGAGGTCGAGCGTCTTCGCCGCGGCGGCCAGAACCGTGTCGGTGTCCCGCAGATGGACGTCCAGGTGGTCGGTGCGCCCCTCGGGCGTCCCGACCAGCAGGGCACGGGCGTGCGCCAGGACGAGAGGGTCGTTGTCCACGTACACGACCGTGTCGGGGGCGACGCGCTGGGCGACCTCGTGCGTGTTGTCGGCGCTCGGCAGCCCCGTGCCGATGTCCAGGAACTGCCGGATGCCCTCCTCCCCGACCAGGTGGCGTATCACCCGTCCCAGGAACAGCCGGTCCGTCTTCGCGTACTCCGGCGGAGACGCGCCGCCGGAGTCACAGCAGGCCGAGCGACCGCAGCACGCGGCGCTGCCCCGGCGTCGGCCCCGACGGCCAGTACACGTAACAGACCCCGCCCGTACCGCTCCTGACCCGGCCGCTCGCGTCGTAGCGCTTCGTCCTGAGCCAGATGTTCTCCCAGTCGCGCCGCCGGTAGACGCGGCGTACCGCCTCGTTGTCCGGGGACGCGGGGTCGTTGGCGATCACGTCACCTGCCGGGGTGAACCCGACCACCGTCATCAGGTGGCCCGCCGTCCCGTAGCCAGCCCCGGGCAGTTCCTCCTCCAGGAAGGACTGGGAGGTGATGACGGGGATTCCGGCGTGGACCAGCCGCTCCAGGTCGGTGAGCGAGCCGAGACGGGTGACGACCGCGTTGAGGTCCCGGTAGGTGGCGGCGTAGGCGGCGTTGAAGGGCCAGTTGCCGCAACCGCCGTACTGATGGTCGTACGTGTACCGGGCGGCATGGCAGACCTGGGGGTCGGGCAGGCCCGGCCGGACCCAGGCGAGGTCCTCGGCGGTGGGCTTGCGGCCCCAGTATTCGACGATCATCTGCGAGGAGGTGGGACTGCACCACGCCTCGCCGCCGTTGTCGTACTCGGGGTACTGGCCGATGTGGACGTTCTGCGAGTAGCGGGGGACCCGCAGTTCGCGGGCGTGGGCCGGGGTGGTCGCCGGGACCGTGAAGCGGTCGGGGACGGCGGAGGCCATCGCGCCGACGCGCCAGACCGTGGGGGTGAGGCGGGTGCCCGGGGTGCGGTACAGGGTGAGGCGGATGCGGTACGAAGCGAAACGTACGCCGCTCGCCGCGTCGTCGACGGAAAGGGTGTCGGTCCAGACCGAGCTGTACGGGTCCCCCTGGTCGTCCACCGATGTGCGGCGGATGTCGCCGTCGCCCGAGGCCCAGCGGCCCATCACGAACCAGGGGGTCGTCGTGCCGTCCGCGTAGTTGGCGCTCAGCTCGACCGCGATCCAGGTGCCCGTGGGCGTACGGGCGTTCCAGGAGGTGATCAGTTCGGTGGCGGGGGCGGCGGGGCGGTGGATCGGCGAGGTCCAGGTGGCGTACTCCCAGGCGGCCGTCCTGCCCGTGTGGGGGTCGGTGTGGTCGGTGCGGCCGACGGGGGTGGCGATGGCCAGGCCGGGGCGGGTGCCCGCAAGGACCCGGGTGCCGTCGCCGGAGCCCCAGCGCCAGTCGGTGTACGTGTGCCAGAAGCGGTTGTCCACGAGGGGTGCGGCTGCCTGGGGTGCGGAGGGCGTCGATGCGGGTGGCGGTGCGGCCGCCGCGGGTCCGGCTGCCGCCGCGGTGCCCGCGGCAGCAGCTGTCGCGAGTGCGGCGGTCAGGACGGCCCTGCGTGAGGTCGGACTGGTCATGAGCGAGACCCCCGGTCATGGGTGGGAGTGGGGCTGCGGATGCCGATCGGTGAGCCAACTATCCCGTCTCCCGGCTCGGTCGGGCCAGTGATTGCGCCTGCGCCGCGCCACCAATATGGGTCTGGACCACTGGCGTGACCTGCGGTGGGCCGGGCATGTCGGCTCCCGGCCCGTACCCTGGGGCCATGAACGACCTGGCCCGCCACGCCGCCACCCTGCGCTCGCTCCCCGCCTCCTGCGGGCCGGTCCGGCTCGTCGCGGTGGACGGGCACGCGGGGTCGGGCAAGAGCACGTTCGCCGGGCGGCTGGCAGAGGCCCTGGGCGGTGCGCCGGTGCTCCATCTGGACGATCTCGCCACCCACGAAGAGCTGTTCGGCTGGGTCGGGCGGCTGCGGGACCAGGTGCTCCTGCCCCTCGCGCGCGGCGAGGCCGCCCGGTACGCGCCGTACGACTGGACCGAGCGGCGCTTCGGCCCGGCCCGGACCCTGGAGCCGGCCCCGGTGGCCCTGGTCGAGGGCGTCGGCGCGGGCCGCCGGGAGGTGCGGCCGTGGCTGGCGGCGCTGTGCTGGATGGAGCTGGAGCGGGTGACCTCCTGGGGGCGCGGGAGGGCGCGGGACGGCGCGGGGCTCACGGAGTTCTGGGACGGGTGGACCGCCGCCGAGGAGGCGCACTTCGCCGAGGACCCTTCGCGCCCGTACGCCGATGTGCTGGTACGTCAGTTGCCCGAGGGGTACGCGTGGCAGGAGGGGCCCGGCGCGACAGCGGGAGCGAACCGATTCGTCACAGAGGGTAGGCAGCACGCTCCCCCGTACTGAGCAGTCGGAAATCAGTCCGTAAGTGCCTCAACTCGGCTTGACCGAGGGGCCGTACTGGTCTTACGTTCTCATTGTGCGGCTTTTCGGAGCCCCCGCAGACGCGAAGCCCCCGGTTGTTCCCCCGTGATCGGGGGCTTCGTTCTGCGCGCGCACCGCCGCCCGGCGACCACACAGAGCGACTCGCTCACTTTCGGTCACCGCCTGCCTGGTCCGCCGTTGACCGGCCTTCTCCCGCGTGCGCAGGTACGATGCCCCTCGGTGCGGTCAATTCCCTTCCTCCGCGCAGTGATTCGGCACGCTCAGGTGGGCATGCTGTGCGGGCGGGACATCCTGGGGGAACGGTTGGCGTGGGGGACCTGATGGACATCGGCACACCGGGCGCACAAGCCCCCGCCGACCTCGCCTGGCTGCGTGGCATGGACGCCTACACGATGGGCGCCTACCCGCAGGCCGAGGAGGAGTTCAGAGCTGCGGTACGGATCGATCCCGGCATGGCGGACGGCTGGCTCGGCCTCCACGCGCTGCGCATCGACACCGCCACCGCGCTCTTACGCATGTACCGGCACCGCGACCGCTTCGGCGAGCAGCGGGCCCGGCACCGCCGTCCGCTCAACTCCTGGTACTGGCTGGGCTGGTGGGTGCAGCCCCTGCTGGAGAGCCCGCGCGATCTGCTGCTCGCCCACGCCTCTCACTGGCTGGACGGGCGCCATGTGCCGGAGCTGGACCGGGCGTTGGCGGGGCTGCCGCCGGTGGACGCGGACCCGCAGGTGCGGTTCCTGCACGCCTGCCGCTCGTATCTGGTCAAGGACTGGGAGCAGCTGGTGCGCTACACCGAGCAGCTCGTCGACGATCCGATGCTCGGCATAGAGGCGGGCCTCTTCGGGGGCATGGCCCGGGTCCGGCTGGAGATGTACGGGCAGGCCGAACCGCTGCTCGCGGCCGCCCTGATGCGCTGTCGCAGCGAGCAGCCGCAGCGCAAGGAGCTGCGTTACTGGCTGGCGCGGGCCCACGAGGGAACCGGGCGCAGCGCGGCGGCGCTGCCGCTGTACCGGGCGGTGCACCGGGTCGACCCGGCGTTCATGGACACCTCGGCCCGCCTCGCGGCGCTCGTAGAGGGCGACGGGTACGACGACTCCGCCGACCTGACCCCCGTGATGCTGACCGGCTTCGGCTCGGGAGGCGTGGGAGGGGCGGGGACGGAGGCGCTCCCGGACGGCGACGCGAACCTGGGCACGGATCTGGTGGACGGCCGCGAGCCGTGGCCCATGGGCGACGCCGGGCTGCTCGGCGACGGCGACGACACCGTGACCTCGCCGGCCGCCCCCGTCGAGGGCGTACGCCGGACGAAGACCCGGAAGCCGCCGACCTTCCCGGCCGGGCCGAGCGATCCGGTCCTGCTGGCCGGGGCGCTGGCCCAACTGGAGCGCATGGTCGGTCTGGAGCCGGTGAAGCGGCAGGTGAAGGCGCTCTCCGCGCAGCTGAACATGGCCCGGCTGCGGGCCGAGCAGGGGCTCCCCGTCCAGCCGCCGAAGCGGCACTTCGTCTTCTCGGGCCCCTCCGGCACCGGCAAGACGACGGTGGCGCGCATCCTGGGCCGGGTCTTCTACGCGCTGGGGCTGCTCGGCGGCGACCATCTGATCGAGGCCCAACGCTCCGATCTGGTGGGCGAGTTCCTGGGCCAGACCGCGGTGAAGGCCAACGAGCTGATCGACTCGGCGCTCGGCGGGGTGCTCTTCGTCGACGAGGCGTACAGCCTGGCCAACTCCGGTTACAGCAAGGGCGATGCGTACGGCGACGAGGCCCTCCAGGTCCTCCTGAAGCGGGCCGAGGACAACCGGGATCATCTTGTCGTCATCCTCGCGGGCTACCCGGAAGGCATGGACCGGCTGCTCGCCACCAACCCGGGGCTCTCCTCCCGCTTCACCAGCCGGGTCGACTTCCCCAGCTACCGCCCGCTCGAACTCACCGCGATCGGCTCGGTGCTGGCCGCCGAGAACGACGACGTGTGGGACGAGGAGGCGGTCGACGAGCTGCGCTCCATCAGCGGCCATGTGGTGGACCAGGGCTGGATCGACGAGCTGGGCAACGGCCGCTTCCTGCGCACGCTCTACGAGAAGAGCTGCGCCTACCGCGATCTGCGGCTCTCCGGATACCCGGGGACGCTGAGCCGGGAGGACCTGTCCACGCTCCGGCTGCCGGACCTGATGCAGGCATACGGCGAGGTGCTGTCCGGGCGCGGCCCGGTGGGGCGGGGGAAGCAGGAGCCGGGCGGGGTGTGAGCCCCCGGAAGCGTAGCGCTGAGAGCGGTACGGGCCCGGGCGGGCCCGGAAGTCCCGGCCCGCCCGACCCCGTACGCCTCGGATCCGCCCCGCCCGAACCCGTCCGCATGGGATCCGGCCCCCCTCAGGAGACCAGCGCCCGGCCCTCCGGCCCCGCCGCGTCCACCGTGCGCAGGGGCACCGGCACCACCCGGTGGGCCGGGTCGCGGACCTCGCCCACCAGCGTCTCCAGGACGTCCTCCATCGCCACCAGGCCGAGGATGCGGCCCGAGCCGTCCGCGACCTGGGCCAGGTGCGTCGCGGCGCGGCGCATCACCGTCAGGGCGTCGTCGAGAGGGAGCTCGGCCCGTACGGTCGTCATCGGACGCCAGAGCTGCTGCGGGACCGCCCGGTCGGCGTCCTCCAGGTCCAGGACGTCCTTGACGTGCAGGTAGCCCATGAAGGGGCCTTCCCCGCCCTCCGCGCAGACGGGGAAGCGGGAGAAGCCGGTCCGCACCGTCAGCTCCTCGACCCGGCGCGGGGTCACCGACGGGTCCACGGTCACCAGGCCGGCCCGCTCCAGCAGGACGTCGGTGACCGGGCGGCTGCCCAGGACCAGGGCGTCCTCCAGGCGTTCCTGGGCGTCCGGGCCGAGCAGCCCGGCCTGGCCCGAGTCCTCGACCAGGCGGTTGAGCTGCTCGCTGGTGAAGACGGCCTCCACCTCGTCCTTCGGTTCGACGCCGAAGAGCCGGAGCACCAGGCCGGCGCAGGCGCCCAGCGCGGTGGTGACCGGACGGCACAGCCGGGCGAAGCCGACCAGGCCGGGGCTGAGCCGGAGCGCGGTGCGCTCCGGGGCGGCCATGGCGAGGTTCTTCGGGACCATCTCGCCGATGACCAGGTGCAGGACGACGACGAGCGCGAGCGCCAGCGCGAAGCCGAGCGGGTGGATGAGCCCTTCGGGGAGGTGGGCCAGATGGAAGACCGGCTCCAGGAGGCGGGCCACGGTCGGTTCGGCGACGGCTCCGAGGGTGAGGGAGCAGACGGTGATGCCGAACTGGGCGGCGGCCATCATCCGCGGCAGGTTCTCCAGCCCGTACAGGACGGTCCGGGCCCGGCTCGATCCCCGAGCGGCCAACGGTTCGATCTGGCTGCGGCGGACGGAGACGAGGGCGAACTCGGCGCCGACGAAGAAGCCGTTCGCCAGCACGAGGAAGGCGCCGAACACGAGTTGGAGCATGCTCATCGCACGGCCTCCAGCAGGACCGGGGCGGGCTCCTGCGGCTGCCCGCCGGGGGCTTGGGTGAAGCGGACCCTCTCCGCGCGGTTGAGGCCGACCTGGCGGACGGTGATCCGCCAGCCGGGCAGTTCGGCCTGGTCACCGGGGGCGGGGATGCGGCCCAGCAGGTCGGCGACGAGCCCGGCGACGGTCTCGTACGGCCCCTCCGGCAGCTCCAGGCCCGCCCGGCTCAGGGTGTGGACCCGGCAGCTGCCCTCGGCGTCCCAGACCGGGCGGCCGTCCTCGCCGGTGGCGGTGGTGAGTTCGGGGCGGTCGGAGCCCACCGCGTCGTGCTCGTCGCGGACCTCGCCGACGAGCTCCTCGATGATGTCCTCCAGGGTGACGACCCCGGCGGTGCCGCCGTACTCGTCGACCACGACGGCTATCGGCTGCCCGTGGCGCAGCCGCCGCAGCAGCCGCTCCACGGGCAGGGTCCCGGGCACCAGGAGCGGGGCGACGGCGATCCGGCCGGCCGGGGTGCGCAGCCGCTCGTGGGCGGGGACGGCGAGGGCGTCCTTGAGGTGGACCATGCCGATGACCTCGTCGATCCGGTCCCGGTAGACCGGGAAGCGGGAGAGGCCGGTTGCGCGGGTGAGGTTGAGGACGTCCTCGGCGGTCGCGGAGGAGTGCAGGGCGCTGACCTTCACCCGGGGGGTCATGACGTGCTGGGCGGTGAGCCCGGCCAGGGACAGGGTCCGTACGAAGAGGTCGGCGGTGTCCTGTTCCAGGGTGCCGGCCTCGGCGGAGTGGCGGGCCAGGGAGACCAGTTCGCCCGGGGTTCGGGCGGAGGCCAGCTCGTCGGTCGGCTCGACGCCGAAAAGCCGTACCAGCCGGTTGGCCAGCGTGTTCAGCGCGGTGATGGCGGGCCGCAGCAGGGTCGCGAAGCGGGCCTGCGGTCCGGCGACGAACCGGGCGACCTGGAGCGGCCGGGAGACCGCCCAGTTCTTGGGGACGAGTTCACCGACGACCATCTGCACGGCGGAGGCGAGCAGCATCCCGATGACGACACCGACGCCGGGGACCGCGCCCGCGGGCAGCCCGGTGGCGGTGAGGGGGCCGGCGAGCAGCTGGGCGAGGGCCGGTTCGGCGAGCATGCCGACGACCAGGGACGTGATGGTGATGCCGAGCTGGGTGCCGGAGAGCTGGAAGGAGAGTTCCCGCAGGGCGTCGACGACGGTGCGGGCCCGCCGGTCGCCCTCGGCGGCCGCGCGTTCGGCGTCGGGCCGGTCCACGGTGACGAGCCCGAATTCGGCTGCCACGAAGAACCCGTTGGCGAGGATGAGGAGGAAGGCCGCCGCGAGGAGCAGCAGAGGGGTGGTCATGAGGCCGCCGCCTCCGGGGAAGGGGCGGCGCAGGTACTACCGGACGATCCGTCCATTGCTGGAGGGAGTCACTCCTTGGGTCGCAGGAAGGCCCCGCGGGCCCCCACTGGGGCCGTGGAACGGGCGGGGCGGGGCGCACGGGGCGCCGCCGCCCACCAGAGTAGACAAATGGGCCCCGCGCGGCGGGGGTCTCCGCCGGTCAGGGGGTGTCGTCGCCGACGGCCGACCGGGACTCGGCGAGGGCGCGCAGGGCGCGGGCGTCGCGGATGGCCTGCTGCTTGGCCATGCCGGGCTGGATGCCGAGGGCGGGCATGCTGGTGCCGTCGCTGAGGTCGAGGAAGACCCAGGGGTCGCCGGACCGCAGGTTGACGCGGAGGATCTCCTCCCAGGCCAGCCTGCGGGTCCGGGTGATGTTGACGACGGTGACCCCGGTGTCGTCGGCGGTGACCCGGGGCCTGCTGAGCAGGGCCAGGACGCCGAGGAAGAGCGCGGCGACGAAGATGAAGGTGACCCGCTCCCCCGGGTTGAGCCGCTCCAGCATCAGCGCGATGACCGTGATGACGAGGAACATCGCCAGGCCCACGCTCAGCAGGACCACCCGGGTGAGAGTGGGCCGGAAGGTGACCGGGAGGGTGGGGAGTTCGGGCCGGGGCGCGGACATCGGGGTCTTCTCTCGGGTGTGCGGTGGCCGGGGCGCTCAGAGACGGCAGGCGTGGATGGCCGTGGTGAGGATGGCGCGGGCGCCGAGCTCGTACAGGTCGTCCATGATCCGCTGGGCCTCCTTGGCGGCGACCATGGAGCGCACGGCGACCCAGCCCTCGTGGTGCAGCGGGGAGATGGTCGGCGACTCCAGGCCCGGGGTGAGCGCGACGGCGCGCTCCAGGTGCTCCACGCGGCAGTCGTAGTCCATCATCACGTAGGACCGGGCGACCAGGACGCCCTGGAGGCGGCGCAGGAACTGCTGGACCTTGGGGTCGCCGGTCGGGGCGCCGTTGCGGCGGATCACGACGGCCTCGGAGGTCATGATCGGGTCGCCGATCACCTCGAGTCCGGCGTTGCGCATGCTGGTGCCGGTCTCCACGACGTCCGCGATGATCTGGGCGACGCCGAGCTCGATGGCGGTCTCGACCGCGCCGTCGAGGTGGACGATGGACGCCTTGACGCCGGCCTCGGTGAGGTGGGCGGCGACGATGCCCTCGTAGGAGGTGGCGATCGTCATGCCGTCGAAGTCCTGCGGGCCCGCGGCCGTGCCGGGCTTGGTGGCGTAGCGGAAGGTGGAGCGGGCGAAGCCGAGCTGGAGGATCTCCTCGGCGTCGGCGCCCGAGTCCAGCAGCAGGTCACGGCCGGTGATGCCGATGTCGAGCTTGCCGGAGCTGACGTAGATCGCGATGTCCCGGGGGCGGAGGTAGAAGAACTCGACCTCGTTCTCAGGGTCGACCAGGACGAGCTCCTTGGACTCCTTGCGCTGCTGGTAGCCCGCCTCATGGAGCATGGCCATCGCAGAGCCGGAGAGTGCACCCTTGTTGGGGACGGCGATGCGCAGCATGAGGTCAGGTTCCTTTGTGCGGAGGGAGAACAGGGGGAAGTGCGGTGCTCGGGCCGGACTCAGAGATGGGCGTAGACGTCGTCGAGGGAGATCCCGCGGGCGACCATCATCACCTGGACGTGGTAGAGCAGCTGCGAGATCTCCTCGGCAGCGGCCTCCTTGCCCTCGTACTCGGCGGCCATCCAGACCTCGGCGGCCTCCTCGACGACCTTCTTGCCGATGGCATGCACGCCCTTGTCCACCAGCTCGGCGGTGCGCGAGGTGGAGGGGTCGCCTTCGGCGGCCTTGAGCTGGAGCTCGGTGAAGAGCTCTTCGAAGGTTTTGTGTCCCATGATGGTCCTCAGAATACGGGGTCGCCGCGCGGTACTCAGCGCCAGGGTTCGCTGACGGTCCGCAGCGTGGCCGCGGTCGCCACGGCGGCGGTGACCGCTTCGTGCCCCTTGTCCTCGTTGGACCCCTCGATGCCCGCCCGGTCGAGCGCCTGCTCCTCGGTGTCACAGGTGAGGACGCCGAAGCCGACGGGGACGCCGGTGTCGACGGTGACCTGGGTGAGGCCCATGGTGACGCCCTGGGACACGTACTCGAAGTGGGGGGTGCCGCCCCGGATGATCACGCCGAGCGCGACGATCGCGTCGTAGCCGCGGCCGGCGAGTACCTTGGCGACGACGGGCAGCTCGAAGGAGCCCGGGACGCGGAGCAGCGTCGGCTCGTCGATGCCCAGCTCGTGCAGGGCGCGCAGGGCGCCGTCGACGAGGCCGTCCATGACCTTCTCGTGCCACTGGGCCGCGATGACGGCCACCCGGAGGTCGGCGCAGTTGCGTACGGACAGTTCGGGTGCACCCTTGCCGCTCATGGTTCTCCTGAAGCTCGTTGCGTAGAAGTGGTCGGTCGTTACCGGTCGGCCGTCGTCACTGGTTGGCGCAGGGCGACGCGGGGGCGCCGTCCAGCCAGGGCAGGTCGTGGCCCATGCGGTCGCGCTTGGTGCGCAGGTACCGCAGATTGTGCTCGCCGGCCTGCACGGGCATCGGTTCCCGGCCGGTGACGGCGAGCCCGTGGTGCAGGACGGCCGCGGTCTTGTCGGGGTTGTTGGTCATCAGCCGCAGGCTGCGTACGCCGAGGTCCTTGAGGATCTGTGCTCCCGCCGCGTAGTCGCGGGCGTCGGCGGGCAGGCCGAGCTCCACGTTGGCGTCGAGGGTGTCCACGCCGCGCTCCTGGAGTTCGTACGCGCGCAGCTTGGAGAGCAGGCCGATGCCGCGTCCCTCGTGGCCGCGGAGGTAGACGACGACGCCCCGGCCCTCCTCGGTGATGCGCCGCATGGAGGCGTGCAGCTGGGGGCCGCAGTCGCAGCGCTGGGACTGGAAGATGTCGCCGGTGAGGCACTCGGAGTGGATGCGGACGAGGATGTCCTCGCCGCCGCCCTCGGTGACGTCGCCGTGGACTAGGGCGACGTGCTCGACGCCGTCGACGGTGGAGCGGTAGCCGTACGCGGTGAAGTCGCCGAAGGCGGTGGGCAGCCGCGTGGCGGCCTCGCGGCGGACGGTCGGCTCGGCGCTGCGGCGGTAGGCGATCAGGTCCTCGATGGAGATGATCGTCAGGCCGTGCTTGCGGGCGAAGGGGATCAGCTCGGGCAGGCGCAGCATGGTGCCGTCCTCCCCCGCGATCTCCACGATGGCTCCGGCCGGGCGGAGTCCGGCGAGCTTGGCGAGGTCGACGGCGGCCTCGGTGTGGCCGTTGCGGACGAGGACGCCGCCGGAGCGGGCGCGCAGCGGGAAGATGTGGCCGGGGCGGACGAAGTCGCCGGGTCCGGCGACCCCGCCCGCGAGCATCCGCAGGGTGGTGGCGCGGTCGGCGGCGGAGATGCCGGTGGTGACGCCGTGGGCGGCGGAGGCGTCGACGGAGACGGTGAAGGCGGTCTGCATCGACTCGGTGTTGTCGGCGACCATCTGCGGGAGTTCGAGCCGCTCCAGCTCGTCACTCTCCATGGGTGCGCAGATCAGGCCGCGGCACTCGCTCATCATGAAGGCGACGATCTCCGGGGTCGCCATCTCGGCGGCGATGACGAGGTCGCCCTCGTTCTCGCGGTCCTCGTCGTCCACGACGACGACGGGCCGGCCGGCGGCGATGTCACGGATGGCCTGCTCGACGGGGTCCAGGGAGAGGTCCTCGGCGAGCGGGTCGTGGCCGGGGTGCAGCCAGGTGGGCTGAGCAGTCATGCCGTGGCTCCTTCCAGAGCGGGTGTCCGCGTACGCAGCCACCAGTCGCGCATGCCCCACAGGACGAGGGCGCCGTAGATGATGTAGACGAAGCCGGAGAAGGCGAAGCCGTTGGCGAAGTTCAGGGGGACGCCGACGAGGTCGACCAGGAGCCAGGCGAACCAGAACTCGACCATGCCGCGGGCCTGGGCGTACATCGCGACGATCGTGCCGACGAAGATGTACGCGTCCGGCCACGGGTCCCAGGAGAGCGACGGGACCAGGGTGAACAGGCCGCCGACTGCGAGGGTGCCGAGGGCCGCGGCGCCGATCAGCACACCGCGCTCGCGCCAGGTGGCGAAGCGGACGGCGAGGGAGCCGTCCTGGGCCTGCTGCTTGCCGCGGTTCCAGGACTGCCAGCCCCACAGGGCGACGACGATGACGACCAGCTGCTTGCCCGCGCTGCCGGAGAGGTGCGCGGAGGCGAAGGCGACGAAGAGGATGGCGCCGGCGAGGAGCTGGGCGGGCCAGGTCCAGATGGAGCGCCGCCAGCCGAGGGCCAGGGCGACCAGGCCGATGAGGTTGCCGATCATGTCGGCCCACTTGATGTGCTGGCCGAACACGGTGAAGGCCTCGGAGTTGAGCCAGGAGACGGCGTTCATCGCGGGTCCTGCCCGGGCCGGTCGCTTCCCGGCATCGGGTCCTGCCCGGACCGGTCCCCGAGCAGCCGTTCGACGTACTTGGCGATGACGTCCACCTCCAGGTTGACCGGGTCGCCGGGCTGCTTGTGGCCGAGCGTGGTCAGGGCGAGAGTGGTGGGGATGAGGCTGATGGTGAAGTAGTCGGCCGCCGCCTCGACGACGGTGAGGCTGACGCCGTCGACGGTGATGGAGCCCTTCTCGACGACGTACCGGGTCAGCTCGGGCGGCAGGGAGACCTTGACGATCTCCCAGTGCTCGGAGGGGGTGCGCTCGACGATGGTGCCGGTGCCGTCCACGTGCCCCTGCACGATGTGCCCGCCGAGCCGGCCGCCGAGCGCCATCGGGCGCTCCAGGTTGACGCGGGAGCCGGTGGTGAGGGCGCCGAGGCTGGAGCGCTTGAGGGTTTCGGCCATCACGTCGGCGGTGAACTCGCCGTCGCCGGTCTCCACGACGGTGAGGCAGACGCCGTTCACCGCGATGGAGTCGCCGTGCTTGGCGCCGTCGGTGACGAGGGGGCCGCGCAGCCGGAAGCGGGAGGCGTCGGCGAGGGGCTCGACGGCGGTGACCTCACCCAGTTCTTCGACAATTCCGGTGAACACTCAGTTTCCCTTCCGAGCAGGGGCGGGGGCGGCGGTGATGCGCAGATCGGGGCCGATGCGGACCGTCTCGGTCACATCGAGGCGCAACGCGCGGGAGATGGTGGTGATTCCGGCGTCGCCGAGGGCCGCGGGGCCCGCGCCGAGCAGGACCGGGGCGAGGTAGCCGACGACCTTGTCGACCTTTCCCGCGGCGACGAAGGCACCGGCGAGGGTGGGGCCGCCTTCGAGGAGTACGGAGAGGACGCCGCGCCCGTGCAGGGCGGCGAGGAGGGCGTCGAGGTCCAGGCCGGGGCCGGTGGCGGCGCGGGGCAGCCGCAGGACGGTGTCCTCGGGGAGGTGGCCGGCGGGTGCGTCCTCGGCGACCGCGATCAGGGTGGACGCGGTGTCGTCCAGGACCCGGGCGCCGGGCTTGACGGCCGTGGCGTTCGTGTCGACGACGACGCGCAGGGGCTGGGTGGCGCCGTCGATGCCGCGTACACCCAGCTGGGGGTCGTCGGCGCGGGCGGTGCCCGAGCCCACGATCACCGCGTCCGCCTCGGCGCGGAGCCGGTGGACGTCGGCGCGGGCCTCGGGCGAGGTGATCCAGCGGCTGGTGGTGTCGGCGGCGGCGATGCGGCCGTCGAGGGTGGCGGCGTACTTCCACAGGACGTACGGGCGGCCCAGGCGCACCGAGGTGAGCCAGGCGGCGTTGCCCGCCTCGGCCTGGTCGGCGAGGAGGCCCTGCTCGACCTGGACCCCGGCCGCGCGCAGGGTGTCGGCACCGCCGGTGGCCTGCGGGTTCGGGTCGCCGACCGCGTACACGACCCGGCTGATCCCGGCGTCCAGGAGGGCCTGGGCGCAGGGGCCGGTGCGGCCGGTGTGGTTACAGGGTTCGAGGGTGACGTAGGCGGTGCCGCCCCGGGCCCGCTCGCCGGCCGCGCGCAGGGCGTGGACCTCGGCGTGGGGCCCTCCGGCGCGCTGGTGGAAGCCTTCACCGGCCACGGCTCCGGAGGCGTCGGTGATCACACATCCGACGACCGGATTGGGGCTCGTGGAGCCGAGACCGCGGGCTGCGAGCGTGACGGCTCGGCCCATGGCGGTGATGTCGGCTGCGGTGGCCACCGGGTCCTCCTGCCTCTTTCGGGCACGGACTCCGGGGCCTGTCGATGACGACAGATGAAGCGGCTCACCAGGGGAAACGCCGAAAACCGAAGAAGGGACGCAGGGGTCCGGAGGAACCCGGCCATGCGTCCGCCTACGGCGGCGTACCGATGAAGAACCGCCGCGCACTGCCTCCCATCCGGACTTTAACCGTCGGTCCAGGAATCCCACCTGGTCAACCGGCCGCTGGCTGCGGACGGGTCGCGGACTATAACCGCCGGTTCGGAATTGCACCGACCCCGGAGTGCGCTGCTACTGGTACGGAACCAGTCTGCCACGGACGCTCCTCGGCCATGCGGGTGAGTGCTGTGGGCTGGGTCACAGGAGACTGGCGCATTCCCGCTCCGCCGGGTCGGCGGGAAATCGACGGAGGCGCCGACAACGTAGTCATTCGGAAAGTTGATCGCGAAAGGTCCAGACCTATTGACGCACTGGTCTAGTCCTCTTAATCTCTGCGTCACCTCCGAGGTTCGGTTCCCACGGTGTGCGCACACCGGGACCCCGATACGACCCACCCCTTTGCCAGTTGTGTTCTGCCGACCTCCCCAGGAGGAACGTCCACATGCTGTCCCCCACCCGAGCGAGAGCCACCCTCCTCGCCGCCGGCGCCGCCGTCGCCGGCCTGCTGACGACCTCCCTCGCCGCCACCCCGTCGGCCGCCGCAACCGACCACGAGTCCTGTCGCCCCGACGGGCTGTACAAGACCCCCGGCGTCGACACCCCGTACTGCACCGTCTACGACGGTGAGGGACGCGAGAAGATGGGCGCCGACCACAAGCGCCGTGTCATCGGCTACTTCACCAACTGGCGTACCGGCAAGGACGGCAAGGACGCCTACCTGGTCCCGAACATCCCCTGGGACAAGGTCACGCACCTCAACTACGCCTTCGCGCACGTCGACAGCTCCAACAAGCTCTCGGTCGGCCCCGACGGCGCCGACAACGCCTCCACCGGGATGACCTGGCCCGGTGTCGCGGGCGCCGAGATGGACCCGGCGCTCCCCTACAAGGGGCACTTCAACCTGCTGACCAAGTACAAGAAGCAGCACCCCGACGTGAAGACCCTGGTCTCCGTGGGCGGCTGGGCCGAGACCGGCGGCTACTTCGGTCCGGACGGCAAGCGCGTCAACTCCGGCGGCTTCTACTCGATGGCGACCAACGCCGACGGCTCGGTCAACCAGACCGGCATCGACACCTTCGCCGACTCGGCCGTGTCCTTCATCAAGAAGTACGGCTTCAACGGCGTCGACATCGACTACGAGTACGCGACGTCCATGAAGGACGCGGGCAACCCCATGGACCACACGCTGGCCAACGGCCGCCGCGCGGGCCTGGTGAAGGGCTACGACGCCCTGATGAAGACCCTGCGCGAGAAGCTGGACCGCGCGGGCGCCGCCGACGGCAAGCACTACCTGCTGACCGTCGCCGCCCCGTCCTCCGGCTACCTGCTGCGGGGCATGGAGACGTACCAGATGCAGAAGTACCTGGACTACGTCAACATCATGTCCTACGACCTGCACGGCGCCTGGAACGAGTACGTCGGCCCGAACGCCCAGCTGTTCGACGACGGCAAGGACAACGAACTGGCACAGGCCGGTGTCTACACCACCTCGCAGTACGGCGGGGTCGGCTACCTCAACACCGACTGGGCCTATCACTACTTCCGCGGCTCGATGCCGGCCGGCCGGATCAACATCGGCCTGCCGTACTACACCCGCGGCTTCCAGAACGTCCAGGGAGGCACCGACGGCCTCTGGGGCAAGGCGGCCACGACGAACTGCCCGGCGGGCGCCGGGCTGACCAAGTGCGGTGACGGCGCGGTCGGCATCGACAACCTGTGGCACGACAAGGACGACAACGGCAAGGAATCGCCGGCCGGTTCCAACCCGATGTGGCACGCGAAGAACCTGGAGAAGGGCATCGTCGGCGACTACCTCACCGACTACGGCTTCCCCGCGAACACCCAGCTGACCGGCACCTACGTCCGTAAGTACGACTCCACGCTGGTCGCCCCGTGGCTGTGGAACGCCCAGAAGAAGGTCTTCCTCTCCACCGAGGACGAGCAGTCGGTGAAGCGCAAGGCCGACTACGTGGTCGACAAGGGCATCGGCGGCACGATGATCTGGGAGCTGGCGGGCGACTACCGGTGGAACGCCGCGAAGGGCCAGTACGAGACCGGCAACACGCTGACCACCGCGATGTACGACGCCTTCAAGTCGGCGGCCCCGTACGGCGCGAAGCGCTCGACGGTCACCCTGCCCACCGAAGCCGTGAACATCGACGTCTCCTTCGGTCAGTTCGCCCTCGGTGACTCCAACTACCCGATCAGCCCGAAGCTGAAGATCACCAACCGGACCCAGGCCACGCTGCCCGGCGGTACGAAGTTCCAGTTCGACTACTCCACCTCCGCCCCGGCCAACGCCAAGGACCAGTCCGGCTTCGGTACGTCGATCGTCCGCAGCGACCACACGGCCGCCAACAACATCGGCGGGCTCAAGGGCCCCTACAACCGGGTCTCCCTGAAGCTCCCGGCCTGGCAGACGCTGGCCCCCGGCGCCTCGGTGGAGCTGGACTTCGTCTACTACCTGCCGACCTCCACCCCCTCCAACTGGACCGTGACCTTCGGCGGGAAGTCCTACTCCCTCGCCGGTGACCTGGCCCGCGGTACGACCCTGGTGGAGCCCGGCACCGGCACGAACCCGACGCCGACCCCGACGCCGACCGGCCCCACTCCGACGCCGACTCCGACCCCGACGCAGCCGGGCGGCACCTGCTCGGCCCCGGCGTGGAACGCGGCCACCGAGTACGGCGGCGGCTCCACCGTCAGCCAGGACGGCCGCCAGTGGAAGGCCTCGTGGTGGACGAAGGGCGAGAAGCCCGGCACCACCGGCGAGTGGGGCGTCTGGAAGGACCTCGGCGCCTGCTAGCTCCTGCACGGGGGTGAGCTCATCGCCCCTGTGACCTCCCCGCATCACACGTGAAGCCCCGGCGTCCACCGCCGGGGCTTCCCGCGCTCCCGCCGCGACCTGGTCCCGCCTCTGGCAGGCTGACCCCATGACGACGATTCTGGTCACCGGCGCCACCGGAACACTCGGCCGCCAGGTCGCCGAACGGCTGCGCACCGAAGGCGCCGACGTCCGTGGCCTCAGCCGCCGCTCCCCCTCGTACGCCGTCGATCTGCGGGACGGCAAGGGGCTCGACGCGGCGGTCGAAGGGGTGGACACGATCGTGCACTGCGCCACCTCCCCGCGTGGCGGCGACGACCGGGCGGCCGGGTATCTCATCGACGCCGCGCGGCAGGCCGGGGTCCCCCATCTTGTCTACATCTCGATCGTGGGCGTGGACCGGGTGCCGCTCGGCTACTACACGCTCAAGCGCCGGGTGGAGCGGATGATCGAGGACTCCGGGATGGGCGCGACCATCCAGCGGACCACGCAGTTCCACGACTTGGTCCTGTCCATCGTCTCCGGCGCGGCGAAGCTCCCCGTGCTGCCGGTGCCGGCCGGGGTGTCGGTCCAGCCCGTCGACAGCGGCGAGGTCGCCGGCCGGCTGGCCGCCCTCGCGCTCGGTGCTCCGGCGGGCCGGGCGCCGGACCTGGGCGGGCCCGAGGTCCGGGAGTTCACCGACCTCGCCGGGGCCTACCTCCGTGCGACGGAGCGCAGGCGGCGGGTGGTGCCGGTGCGGCTGGCGGGGAAGGCGTACGCGGGGTTCCGGGGCGGCGGCCATCTGAGCCCGGAGCACGCGGTAGGGACGGTGACGTTCGAGGAGTTCCTGGCCCGGCGGCATCGGCGTACGGGCTGAGCGCCGGCGGCTGTTACGGCGGGCTCAGCCGTACGGTTCCTCAGCCGCCCGGAGCGAACAGCGCGTCCTGCGCCGCGTCCCGGGCGGTGAGCAGCGCCCCGCGCAGCACGGCCCCGTCCCCCAGCGAGCCGGCCCGGACCTCGGTGCGCAGCGGCGACATCAGGGCGAGGCGCTCCTCGACCCGGGCGGCGAGCGGGGCCCCGCCGGCCTCGCCGACCGCGCCCGCCAGGAGGACGCAGCCGGGGTCCAGGACCGAGACGACGGCCGCGGCCCCGAGGGTGAGGCGGTCGGCCAGCTCGTCCAGGAACGGCTCCCCCCGCTTCCCCGTTGCCAGCGCGGCGCGTACGGCGGCCACGGCGGCGGTCTCCGAGGCCGCTCCACCGGGGAGCCCGATGCCGTGCCGGGCGGCGAGTTCGCAGACGGCCGCCGAGCCGGCCAGGGAGTAGAAGCCGCCTTCGCAGTCGACGGCCGAGGGTAGTCCGGCCACCCCGGGCACCGGCAGGAAGCCGATCTCCCCCGCGCCCCCGGAGGCGCCCTGCCGCAGCCTGCCGTCCAGCATGACGGCGGCCCCGATGCCCTGGCCCAGCCAGATCAGGACGAAGGTCTCGCGGTCCAGGGCGGCCCCGGCGCGGTGTTCCGCGACGGCGGCGAGGTTGGTCTCGTTCTCGACGAGCACGGTCGCCGGCAGCCGCTGCTGGAGCACCCGGACCAGGCCCCGGTGCCAGGCGGGCAGTCCGGAGCTGTCGCGCAGTTCGCCGGTGGTCGGATCGATCAGGCCGGGGGCCCCGATGCCGACGCTGTGCAGCGGCACGGACCCCGCCTCGCGGGCCGTGCGCTCCAGGAGGGCGACGGCCTGTTCGACGGCGGGCCCGGTCCCGGTGCCGCTGTCGATGGGCAGGGTGGCCTCCGCGAGCGTGGCCCCCAGCAGGTCGGCGACCACCACGGAGACGCTGCCCGTGCGGACGTCGAGGGCGGCGAGGTGGGCCCGGTCGGCGACGATCCCGTACAGCTTGGCGTTGGGACCCCGTCGGACGACGCCGGACTCGCCGACGACGTGGAGCAGCCCGGCGCCCTGGAGCCGTTCGACCAGGTCGGCGACGGTGGGGCGGGAGAGTCCGGTCAGGGTCTTCAGCTGGGTGGCCGTCAACGGGCCGTGCTGCTGGAGCAGTTGCAGGGCGAGCCGGTCGTTGATGGCCCGAGCCGTGCTCGGTGATGCGGGCATACCGGGATCCTCCCAGACCACTGCGGAGCCTGTTTCCCGGGTCGGTGTCGGGAGCGGCCCGAAAGAACTATTTATCAGGCAGGGTTCCTGATAGTTTACCCGACGCAGTGAGGAGCGGGAGCGCCGGGAAGGGCCTGCGCACCCGCACCGTCGATCCTCAGGGGAGGGCACGACCGCATGACGAAGGAACCGACCGCCACGGTCCACACCACCTACAGCATGGAGCAGGTGAGACGGGCCAGGGTCGCCGTCGCCACCGTCTTCGCGGTGCACGGGGCGGTGACCGGCAGCTTCGCGACCCGGGTGCCCTGGATCCAGGACCACGCCGGGGTGAGCGCGGGCCAGCTGGGCCTCGCGCTGGCCTTCCCGGCGATCGGCGCCTCGATCGCGATGCCGCTGGCGGGCCGGATCAGCCACCGCTACGGGGCGCGGACCGCCTTGCGAGGGCTGCTCGCCCTGTGGACGCTGGCGCTGGTCCTGCCCGCGCTGGCGCCGAACCTGCTGACGCTGTGCGCCGTCCTGTTCGTCTACGGCGCCACGGCCGGAATGTCCGACGTGGCGATGAACGCGCTGGGCGTGGAGGTGGAGAACCGTCTCGACAAGTCGATCATGTCGGGGCTGCACGGGATGTGGAGCGTGGGTGCGCTGATCGGTTCGGCGGCCGGCACGGTCGCCGCCCATGTGGGCGCCGACGCCCGTCTCCACCACACGCTCGCCGCGCTGGTGCTGACGGCGCTGGGGCTGCTCGCCTGCCGGGGCGTGCTGGACCTGCGCAGCGAGCCGGACGAGGAGCCGCCGCCGCGCTTCACCCTGCCGCCGAAGTCGGCGCTGATCATCGGAGCCGTCGGGTTCTGCGCGGTGTTCGCGGAGGGCGCCAGCCTGGACTGGTCGGCGGTCTACCTGCGGGACATCCTGGGCAGCTCGGACGGTGTCGCGGCCGCCTCCACCACGGCTTTCGCCCTGACGATGGCGGTGGCGCGGCTCGCCGGGGACCGGATCGTGGACCGGTTCGGCGCGGTGCGGACCGTACGGGTGGGAGGGACTCTGGCCACCCTGGGCGGGCTGCTCGTGGTGTTCTCGCCCTCCCCCGCGGCGGCGATGGGCGGCTTCGGGCTGCTGGGCCTGGGCGTGGCGGTCGTGGTGCCGCTGGCCTTCGCGGCGGCCGGGCGCAGCGGGCCGAACCCGAGCCAGGCCATCGCGGGCGTCGCCACCATCACGTACACCTCCGGCCTGATCGCCCCCTCCGCGATCGGTGCACTGGCGGAGACGACCTCGCTGGTGGTGTCCTTCGGCGTGGTGACCGCGCTGGCCTTCGGCCTGGTCGTGGGGGCCGGGGTCCTGCGGGCGGGCGACCGGAAGGTCACCGGCTCCGGCGCGACGCTGGGCGGTGCGGCGGCGAAGAGCCCGGCGGGAAGCTGAGCCTCCCGGACGCCGAGGCTCCCCGCCGCACCACTACCATGGCGCTGATCTTTTCCGCAGGTGAACACCGAACACCGGGTCACAGACCGGCCGGCACACCGAGCAGACCTTCAGGGAGCAACCATGAGCCTCGGCGTGCGCTGGACCTTGCACGGCGACGGGAAGACCCCCGCCCCCGGGGCGGTGGTCCGCCCCGACGAGCGGCTCTCCTGGCCCCGTACGTTCGGACTCGGCGCCCAGCATGTGGTGGCGATGTTCGGGGCGTCGTTCGTCGCGCCGGTCCTGATGGGACTAGACCCGAACCTCGCGATCATGATGTCCGGGGTCGCGACCGTGATCTTCCTGCTGGCCACCAAGGGCCGGGTGCCCAGCTATCTGGGGTGCTCGCTCTCCTTCGTCGGGGTCGCGGCCACCATCCGGGCGAGCGGCGGTGACAGCGCGACCGTCACGGGTGCGGTGCTGGTGGTCGGCGCGGCGCTGTTCCTGGTGGGGCTCGCGGTGCAGCGGTTCGGCGCGCGGATCATCCATGCGGCGATGCCGCCGGTGGTGACCGGTGCGGTGGTGATGCTGATCGGCTTCAACCTGGCGCCGGTGACCGCGTCCACCTACTGGCCGCAGGACCAGTGGACCGCGCTGCTGGTGATGCTCTTCACCGGCCTGGCCGTGGTGTGCCTGCGCGGCTTCCTCTCCCGAATCGCGATCTTCCTCGGCCTGGTCTTCGGCTACCTGCTCTCCTGGCTGCTGGACCTGGTGTTCGGCAAGATCCACTCCCCGGCGGGCGGGGCGGAGGCCGTCGACCACTGGCGCCTCGACCTCTCGGGGGTGGGCGCGGCGGACTGGATCGGGCTGCCGTCCTTCCACGCCCCGGCCTTCGAGTGGTCCGCGATCCTGGTGGCCCTGCCCGTGGTGATCGCGCTGGTCGCGGAGAACGCGGGCCATGTGAAGGCCGTGGGCGAGATGACCGGCGACTCGCTGGACGACAAGCTCGGCACCGCCATCGCGGCGGACGGCGCGGCGTCGATGCTCTCCACCGCCGTGGGCGGCCCGCCCAACACCACGTACTCCGAGAACATCGGCGTGATGGCCGCGACCCGGGTCTACTCCACGGCGGCCTACTGGGCGGCGGCCAGCTTCGCCCTGCTCTTCGGCCTCTGCCCCAAGTTCGGCGCGGTCGTCGCCGCGATCCCGGGCGGGGTGCTCGGCGGGATCACCGTGATCCTGTACGGGATGATCGGCCTGCTCGGTGCCCAGATCTGGCTCAACGGCCGGGTGGACCTGCGCAATCCGCTCAACCTGGTCCCGGCAGCGGCGGGCATCATCATCGGCGTCGGCGGGGTCACCCTGAAGATCACGGACAACTTCGAGCTGGGCGGCATCGCGCTCGGCACCCTCGTCGTGATCACCGGTTACCACGTACTGCGCGCCTTCGCCCCGGCCCACCTCAAGACCCAGGAACCACTGCTGGACTCCGGCACGTCGGCGTACGACGAGGAGCCCGGCGACGGGGAGCCGGGGCCAGGGAAGGCCTGAGCCCGACCGGGCTCAGCCGGTGGCCGGCCCGTGGGCGTACGCCGGGGAGAAGGCGCCCGGTGCGGCCGTGCAGCCGTCGGACTCGCCCGGCAGCCTCACCCAGAGGCATGCGTCGATGAGGCGCCCGCCGGCCTGCGTGGACAACCCGGGGGAGGTCGCCGGGGGCGGTCCGAGGCGTCACCCGGGTCGCGGCCGCCGCCGCCGGGCGGATCCCGGTGCTCGTCCGTACGCCATACCCGACCGGGACTGCGGCGGGGCCTCGCAGGGCGGAGCGTCGGACATCGCGGCGTGCGACGCCTGGATACGGGAGTTCGCCCGGTGGCTCGGCGCGGGCCCGGTGATCGTGATCGCGCGAACCGGACCGCCGCCGGCTGCGCCGCGATCCGGGACTCGATCAGCGGGCGGCGCGGGTCGTCGGGGTTGGCCCGCACCCACTGGACGACCTGGACCCCGGGTCGCGGAAGAGCGGTTCCTGGGGGCGGGGGGCCGTCGGCGAGGGCCTCGCGGGGGCGGCGGCTCCGGTAGGGCCGTGGTCCGCCGCTCGTCCTACCCGGCCTCGGTCGGACCGGCCGTGGCACCGATCGCCAAGACGGCCGAGGCGACGGCCGGCATTTGCCGTCGTTCGTCCGTTCCGATGAACCTTCGACCGGTCGGGGCCGTGCCGAGCCTATGGCTGCCAGGCTCCGCACATGGCGCAGATCGATGAGTTCGCGGACCCGGCCGGACCCGGCACCCTCGTGGCGGAGGTGGACACGGTGATCGAGCGGATGCGCGCGTTCCGCCCCCGGTGGCCACCGGGGGGCGGTGTCGGGGTCTTCCACCAGGCCTACCTGACGGTGGTGGGCGGGACCGCCGGGCACGGTGGCCCCGCCGACCGGGAGGCAGCCGGAACGCTGGAGGCGCGGCTCACGGAGCGCTATCTGGCGGCTCTCGACGCGGCGGAGGCGGGCGGGCGTCCGCCGGAGTGCTGGCGTCCGCTGTTCCCGTACCGGCGGCATCCCGGCGTACGTCCGGTGCAGTTCGCCCTGGCCGGGCTCCATGCGCATGTCGCGCACGACCTGGCCCTGGCCGTGGTGGATACCTGCCGTACACGCGACTGCGAACCTGCCGCGCTGGAGGGGGAGTTCGAGCGGGCGGGTGATCTCCTCGCGTCGCTGGAGGAGCGGATCCACGACGATCTGATGCCGGGCCCCGATCTGCTCCGGATCACGGATCCGCTGACCCACCTGGTGAGTTCCTGGAGCCTGGAGCGGGCCCGTGGGGCCGCCTGGTCGACGGCCCGGGTGCTCTGGCGGCTGCGCGGACTCCCCTCGTCGGCCGAGGAGTTGCGGCAGCAGACCGACGCGGGCGCCGGGCTGGTGGTGCGCTTCCTGCTCACCCCCTGCCGCTGACGCCCGCGCGGAGCCCTCGGCTCAGTCCTCCGGAAGTTCCACCGGCGCGATCTCGTCGAAGACGTCGCCGGGGCCGGGGTTGGTCGGGTCACTCGCCCCGCCGAACTGGTGCATGACGCCCCACACCGCGTTCAGCGCTGTCTGTACGGCGCCCTCGGCCCAGCCGGCCGTCCAGGAGATGTCGTCCCCGGCGAGGAAGATCCCGCGCTTGTCCTCGGGCAGCCGGTCCTGCATGAAGTGGGTGAACAGCCGCCGCTGGTAGCGGTAGTGGCCGGGCAGGTTCGCCTTGAACGCGCCCATGAACCAGGGCTCGTTCTCCCAGGAGACGGTGACCGGGTTGCCGATGATGTGGCTGCGGATGTCGACGTTCGGGTAGATCTCCCCGAGCGACTTGAGCATGACCTCCATGCGCTCCTGCGGGGAGAGCGGCAGCCACTTCAGGCTGTCGTCGCACCACGTGTAGGAGAGGCAGATGACGGCGGGCTTGTCCGGGCCGTCGTCCAGGAGGTACGTCCCCCGGGTCATCCGGTCGGTCAGCGTCATCGACATGGTGTCGCGGCCGGTGGTCTCGTCCTTGTCCAGCCAGAACGGCCGGTCCACCGGCACGAACAGCTTGGACGACTCCATGTAGTGGGTGCGCTCCATCGCCGTCCAGTGGTCGATCGGGAAGAGCGCGTCATCGCAGTCGATCTTGGAGAGCAGCAGCCAGGACTGGCCGGTGAAGACGGCCGCCCGGAAGGTCCGGATGTCGCCGGTGGCGTCGGTGACCGTGATGCGGTTGCCCGCGGTACGGGTCAGCCGGGTCACCGCGCCGCGCGGCTCGCCGCCGTGCAGGGAGGCCAGCGAGGTGCCCAGCGGCCAGTGGACGATCTTCTGCGGCTCGCGGTCCCACAGGCGCAGCGGGAGCTGCTGGCTGCCGCCGACGATGCCGCGGTGGTGGTCGTCGGCCTCGGTGTAGACGACCCGCAGGATCTCCAGGATGGAGTTGGGGAAGTCGGTGTCCCAGCCGCCGGTGCCGAAGCCGACCTGGCCGAAGATCTCGCGGTGCCGGAAGGACTTGAATGCCTCGGACTCGCAGAGGAAGCCGTAGAAGGTCTGGTTGTCGAGCCGTGCGACGAGCTGCGACCAGATCTCGCGGATGCGCGGGACGTCGCGCTCGCGCAGCGCCCGGTTCATGTCGGAGAAGTCGGCGCCCTCCTCCAGGCAGGCGTTCCAGGCGTTCGCCACGTCACGGTAGACCTGGGGCAGGTCGTCGATGGTCTCGGCGTAGTGGGACTCGCCCTTGAGGTCGACGACGGTCGAGGGCGTGGCCGGGGAGAGCGGGTTGGGGAACGCCCGGGTCTCCAGACCGACCAGGTCGATGTAGTGCTGGAGCGCCGTGGAGGACGGCGGGAAGCGCATCGCGCCCATCTCGGCGGTGAGCGAGGGGTCGCAGCCGTCGAATCCGACGGTCCGCAGCCGGCCGCCGATCCGGTCCGCCTCGTAGACGACGGGCTTGAGGCCCATCTTCATCAGCTCGTACGCGGCGATGATGCCGGAGAGCCCGCCGCCGATGACGGCGACCTCCTGGCCGTGCCCGGTCGCCGGTATCTGGCCGAGGCCGGCCGGGTGGGCGAGGTAGTCGTCGTACGCGTACGGGAAGTCCGGCCCGAACATGGTGATCGGCGGGGCGGCCGCGTCGGTGTGCTGGACGGCGTTGGGCACCGTGGACGTCATGGGGTACGGACTCCTTGCGCGATGACGGGGAGAGGAAGTTCTTCGGGGCGGGCTCAGCCGAGGGAGCCGTACAGACCGGGGCGGCGGTCGTGCAGGTAGGGGTTGGCGGTGCGGGACGCGGCCAGGAACTCCGGATCCACCTCGCCGACGACGAGCTCCTCGCCGCGGCCGGCGCGGGTGCGCACGGTGCCGTCGGGGCCGGCCAGGCAGCTCAGCCCGACGAACTCGAACTCGCCTTCCGGGCCGGTGCGGTTCACGTACGCCACGTACATCTGGCTCTCGAAGGCCCGTACGGGGATGACGGACTCGGCGACGAACTGGAACGGGTGCATCTGCGCGGTGGGCACCAGCAGCAGGTCGGTGCCTGCGAGGGCGTGCGCCCGGACGTTCTCCGGGAACTCGACGTCGTAGCAGATCAGCAGGCCGATGCGGAGGCCGTCCAGGTCGGCCTGGACGACGGCTCGCTCGCCGGGGGTGAACCACTCCTGTTCGAAGCAGCCGAAGAGGTGGGTCTTGCGGTAGTTCGCCAGCGGCGCCCCGTCGGGGCCGATGAGCTGGGAGGCGTTGAAGATCCGCTCGCCGTCGCGCTCCGGGTAGCCGTACAGGACGGCGAGGCCGTGGCGTACGGCGATCTCGGCGACGGCCTGGGCGCCGGGGCCGTCGACGGGCTCGGCCAGCTCGGGGACGGCGTCGCCGATGGCGTACCCGGTCAGGAACAGCTCGGGGGCGACCAGTAGCCGGGCGCCCGATGCGCCGGCACGCGCGGCTGCCTCGTCCAGGGTCTCCAGGTTCTCGGCGACGACACCGGGCCGTCCGGAACTCTGGAGCAGGGCGGTACGCAACGGCGGCATGGCTGACCTCGGACGGTGCGGGCGGGGTGGGGAGACGTATCGAAGGTACGTGGCCCGGATCGGCCCGGACAAGGCGCGAGTGTTGCGCACCGACCGTCGATTCGTTGCGCCGGAAGGACTCCTGGCGGCGAAATGTTGCGTCGGGCGTCACCGCAGGTCAGCGGGGTGATGTGCACCACCTGTTCTAGGCGGGCGGGGCCTCCGCCGAGTACCTGCGCAGCAGCGGTGAGAGCACCAGCACCGACTTCGTGCGTTCCACGTACGGCTCCCCCGCGATCCGCTCCAGCACCTGCTCGAAGTGGCGCATGTCGGCGGCGAAGACCTGGACGACCGCGTCCGCGTCCCCGGTGACGGTGGAGGCGGCGGCGATCTCCGGATAGCGGGCGAGGCCCTGCTTGATCGCTTCCGGGGATGTGTTGCGGCTGCAGTAGATCTCGATGAACCCCTCGGTCTCCCAGCCGAGCGCGGCCGGGTCGACGCGCACGGTGAAGCCGGTGATCGCGCCCTCGGCGCGGAGCCGGTCGACGCGGCGTTTCACGGCGGGGGCGGAGAGGCCGACGATCGCGCCGATGTCGGCGTAGGAGCGCCGGGCGTCTTCGGCGAGGGCGTGGACGATGCGTTCGTCGAGGTCGTTCAGGCGCACGTCGGGCGGTTCACTTCTCTGCGGTGGGTCTGGCCGGCGGGAGGCGGCGGGTGCCACCTCCCGCAGTAGACCATGAGCCGCCGTCGGGGGCGTGCTCGGCGCAGGGGCAGTGGGTGGCCCGTGGGTCAGAACGGGAACTGCGAGCGACCGTGCTGGACGGAGATCCACTTCTGGGTGGTGAAGGCCTCCACCATCGACTCACCGTTCAGCCGGCCGAGGCCCGAGCTCTTCTCGCCGCCGAAGGGGACGATCGGCTCGTCGTGGACGGTGCCGTCGTTGATGTGGATCATGCCGGTGTGGATGCGCTGCCCGACCCGCACGCCGCGCTCGATGTTGCCGGTGTGCACGGCGCCGCTGAGACCGTACGGGGTGTCGTTGGCGATGCGGACGGCCTCGTCCTCGCCGTCGAAGGGGACGAGCAGGGCGACCGGGCCGAAGATCTCCTGCTGGAGGACGGGCGAGTCGGCGGGGAGCCCGGTCAGCACGGAGGGGCTGACCAGGTTGCCGTCGGCGCGGCCGTGGAGCAGGGCGGTGGCGCCGGACTCGACCGTCTCGTCGACGAGCCGGGAGATGGACTCGGCCTGCGAGGAGTTGATCAGCGGGCCGATCTGGGTGGCCGGGTCGGCCGGGTCGCCGACGGTGAGGGAGGCGACCTTGGCGACGAACTTCTCGGTGAACTCCGCCTCGATCGACCGGTCGATCAGGATCCGGTTGGCGGCCATGCAGACCTGGCCCTGGTGGACGTACCGGCTGAAGACCGCGGCGTCGACCGCGTAGTCCACATCGGCGTCGTCCAGCACGATCAGGGCGCTGTTGCCGCCGAGTTCGAGGACGGCACGCTTGAGGTTGGCGGCGCAGACGGTCGCGACGTGCCGGCCGACCTTGTCGGAGCCGGTGAAGGAGATGACCTGCGGCACGGGGTGCTCCAGCAGGGTGTCGCCGATCTCGGCGATGTCGGTGACGACGACGTTGAGCAGCCCGGCGGGCAGCCCGGCGTCCTCGAAGACCTTGGCCAGCAGGGTGCCGCCGCAGATCGGGGTGTTCTGGTGCGGCTTGAGGACGACCGCGTTGCCGAGGGCGAGGGCGGGGGCGACGGACTTGAGGGAGAGCAGGAAGGGGAAGTTGAAGGGGCTGATGACCCCGACGACCCCGACGGGCACCCGGTAGACGCGGTTCTCCTTGCCCTCGGTCGGCGAGGGGAGGATCTGGCCGGCCGGGCGCAGGACGAGCTGGGTCGCCTCGCGCAGGAACTCCTTGGCCAGGTGCAGCTCGAAGCCGGCCTTCAGGTGGGTGCCGCCGAGCTCGGCGACGATGGCCTCGGCGATCTCCGGTTCCCGCTCCTCGACGATCCGCAGCGCCTTCTCCAGGACCGTGCGCCGGGCGTACGGGTTGGTGTCGGCCCACGCCTGCTGGGCGCGCTCCGCGGCGCGGTAGGCCTGGTCGACCTCTTCGGCGGTGGCGACGGGGATCGAGGCGAGCTTCTCGCCGTCGAAGGGGTTGAAGTCGATGATGTCCCAGGACCCCTTCCCCGGCCTCCACTCGCCGTCGATGTACTGATGGGCCAGGTCAGTGAAGAAGGACATGAGATCCCTTACCGCAGAGAGGGAGGCAGCTGATTGGGCTTCATATTACTTATGTTTCAACAGAGTTGAAGTGGGATACCGACCGCCTCGAAAGGCCACGTACGGCACCGCCCCTCCCGGCGGGGATCACCGGAAGGGGCGGGGGTGTCGCGGATCTGCGGGATCAACTCCAGCTGGCGTGCAGCGGCTTGCCCTCGGCGTATCCGGCGGCGCTCTGCACGCCGACGACCGCCTTATCGGCGAACTCCTCCAGGGAGGCCGCGCCCGCGTAGGTGCAGGAGGAGCGGACTCCCGCGATGATCGAGTCGATCAGGTCCTCGACGCCCGGGCGGGTCGGGTCGAGGAACATCCGCGAGGTGGAGATGCCCTCCTCGAAGAGCCCCTTGCGGGCCCGGTCGTACGCGGACTCGTCGGAGGTACGGTTCTTCACGGCACGCGCCGATGCCATCCCGAAGGACTCCTTGTAGTACCGGCCGTCGGCGGACTGCTGGAGGTCGCCGGGCGACTCGTACGTCCCCGCGAACCAGGAGCCGATCATCACGTTGGACGCGCCGGCGGCGAGCGCCATGGCCACGTCGCGCGGGTGGCGGACGCCGCCGTCCGCCCAGACGTGCTTGCCGTGCTTCTTCGCCTCGGCGGCGCACTCCAGGACGGCGGAGAACTGCGGCCGGCCGACGCCGGTCATCATCCGGGTGGTGCACATGGCGCCGGGGCCTACGCCGACCTTGATGATGTCGGCGCCCGCCTCGATCAGGTCGCGCACACCCTCGGCGGCGACGATGTTGCCCGCGACGATAGGGACCTGCGGGTCCAGCGCCCGTACGGCGCGGACCGCGCTGATCATGGACTCCTGGTGGCCGTGGGCGGTGTCCACGACGAGCGTGTCGACGCCCGCGTCCAGGAGCTGCTTGGCCTTGCCCGCCACATCGCCGTTGATGCCCACGGCGGCCGCGATGCGCAGCCGGCCCTGGGCGTCGGTGGCGGGGGTGTAGAGCGTGGCGCGCAGGGCGGCCTTCCGGGTGAGGATGCCGACGAGCCGGCCGTCCTCGTCCACGGCGGGGGCGAGCTTGCGGTTGGCGCCGTCGAGCTTGTTGAAAGCCTCGCGCGGGTCGATGCCCGCGGCCAGGACCACCAGGTCCTTGGACATGACCTCGGAGAGCTGGGTGAAGCGGTCGACGCCGGTCAGGTCGTGGTCGGTGACGACGCCGACGGGGCGCCGGTCCTCGTCCACGACGACGCCGGCGCCGTGCGCCCGCTTGGGCAGCAGGGACAGGGCGTCGGCGACGGTCTGGCCGGGGGCCAGCTCGATGGGGGTGTCCAGGACGAGGTGGCGCGTCTTGACCCAGGTGATGACGTCGGTGACGACCTCGATCGGGATGTCCTGGGGGATGACGACGAGTCCGCCCCGGCGGGCGATGGTCTCGGCCATCCGACGGCCCGCGATGGCGGTCATGTTGGCGACCACGAGCGGGATCGTCGTACCCGTGCCGTCGGGCGAGGAGAGGTCCACCGCCTGGCGGGATCCGACGGCGGAGCGGCCCGGAACCATGAAGACGTCGTCGTACGTGAGGTCGTACGGAACCACGGAGGAGTCTGTGTAGCGACCGGTGCCCGGCTCAAGAAAGCGCATAACACTCATTTTTTCATACGAAACGGTGCAGGTCGTTTCCACGAAGACACAGCAAAAGACCCCCGCGTTCGTCTGTTCCTCCAAAAGGCTCTTGGAGGCCTCCGGGGAGGCGGTCGGGGGGTCCCGGGCAAGTGGAACCTGCCTTACCCACGGACTCTACCCGAACGGGATTCGATTCATTCGTGATCACCATCCCTGGACCCGGTGACAAGGGGTCAGGTAGCTTCAAAGCCGCAGGTCTCGGGGGTGTCCGAGGTGCCGCTCCGGCACATCGGACGCCCCCGGCACACCGTTTGACCGGAGAGGATCCAGATCCGCCTGTGGACAGCGAACTGCCGGACATCTACTGCCCGTTCCCTCAGCGGACCAACCCACACGTCGGACACACACGCGGTCACCTGGCCACCTGGATCAGACAGACGGGCCTGGTGCACCGCGAGTCCGCGATGAACCGCTTCGAGCAAGCCGATTTCGGCGCGTTCGTCGGGATGGTCTACCCGACGGCCGGGCCGGAACACCTCGACCTGGTGGCCGACTGGTTCGTCTGGCTCTTCCTCGTCGACGACCAGCTCGACGACGGCCATCTCGGCCGCTCCCCCGAGCTGGTGCGCGCCGTGGTGGAGCGGATGCGCGCCGTCGTGGACGGCGCCGCTCCGAGCCCCCTGCCCGGCGAGGAGCTCCCGGCCGCCGTGATCGCCCTGATGGACCTGTGGGAACGTACGACGCCGAACGCGGCGCCCCACTGGCGGACCCGGTTCGCCTGGCATCTGATCACCTACCTCACGACGGCCACCACCTGGGAGGCGGGCAACCGCGCCAACGACGTGGTGCCGTCCGAGGAGACGTACATCGCCAAGCGGCGGCACACCGGGGCGATCCACGTCTGCATGGACCTCATAGAGATCGTCACCGGCATCGAGGCCCCGGAGTCGCTCCACAACGACCCCCGGTTCATCACCGCCCTGGAAGCCTCCTGCAACCATGTGTGCTGGGCCAACGACGTCTACTCCTTCGAGAAGGAGCAGGTGCTCGGCGAGATCCACAACCTCGTCCACCTGGTCCGCCACCACCGGGGCCTCGGCGAGCAGCAGGCGCTGGACCATGTCGCGGAGCGGCTGGCGCTGGAGACGGAGCGGTTCCTGACCGCCGAGGACGAGCTGCTGGAGATGTATCCGGAGCTGACCGGTCTGCTGGTGCCCTACCTCGACGGGATGCGCAGCTGGATGCGCGGGAACCTGGACTGGTCGCGCCAGACCCCGCGCTACAACCCGGCCGACGTGGGCCAGTACGAGGAGCCCCAGGAGTATCTGGAGGAGACCGTGCTGGGCATAACGCCCGACCACGCGGCGGCCGCGGCGGAGGCTCCGCGCCCGAGCTGAGGCGTTACGGAAGGAGGCCGGGCACCCCTGAGGGTGCCCGGCCTCCTTCCGTCAGCTTCCGCTCGGGGTCACTCCCCGTCCGGGTCGGCCCGCTCCAGCGCCGGCCGGACTCCGGCCGGCGACTCGGTGAGCAGGTAGTCGGCCGCGGCGGTGTCCGTCACCAGGCTGGTGACCAGGCCCGAGCGCAGTACGGCGCCGATCGCCGCCGCCTTGCGCAGGCCGCCCGCGATCGCCACCACCTCGGGGATCCGGCGCAGCCGGTCCGCCTCGACGGTGATGCAGCGCTCGCCCAGGTCGCGGCCGACTCTGCGGCCGTCGGAGTCGAAGAGGTGCGCGGACATCTCGGCGGCGACACCGAGGGAGGCGTAGTGGGCGCGCTCCTCGTCGGAGAGCATGTCGTGGACCGTGGAGATGCCCGGCTCCCAGGAGCCGATGGACACCGCGGCGACCGTCACCTTGTCGAAGTACTCGAAGGCGCGGGCGATGCCCGTCTGCTCGCGCAGCGCGGCGGCCGTCGCCGGGTCGGGCAGCAGCATCGGGGCGTAGATCGGGTGGGCCTCGCCACCGGAGACCTGGGCGGCCCGGCGGACCGCCTCGACGGAGCCGCGCTCCGCGGTGCCCGCGTCGTAGACCCCGGTCAGCTGGACGACCGTGCAGGGCGGGAGCCGGTCCAGCGCCGCCGCCATATGGATGGTGGAGCGGCCCCAGGCCAGGCCGAGCACATCGCCCTCGGCCACCAGCTCGCCGAGGAGGTCGGCCGCGACCTCGCCCAGGTTCTCCGGGTCGGGGGCGTCCTCCTGCTCCTCGGCCGGGGACTCGACGACGACCGCGTGGCGCAGCCCGTAGCGGGCCCGGAGCGCGTCGGAGCGTTCGGCGTCCAGCTCGGCCGGCACCCGGATCTCGATCCGTACGAGATCACGCTCCAGGGCCGTCTCCAGGACCCGGGCCACCTTGAAGCGGCTGACGCCGAACTCCTCGGCGATCTGGATCTTGGACTTGCCCTCCAGGTAGAACCGGCGGGCCATGGCCGCCGCCTGCACCAGCTCCGCGGGTCCCATCCGCATGGCTGACCGACCCGCCGAGATGCCAGACACCGCGATCTCCTCACTGCTGTTCACACGCCCGATACGCCTTCATCCTGTCAGATCCGGCGATCCTTGATCGGCCCCGTCGGGCCGCGTTCATCTGCCCTTCGTTCAGTGGCCGCATGCCCAGGGCGCGGCGGCCGTGACCGCCTCCGCCCGCGCCCGCAGACCCCGCACCGCCGCCGCCGGGTCCTCGGCTCCGTACACCGCCGAACCCGCGACGAACACATCGGCGCCCGCCTCGGCACAGCGCTCGATCGTGGAGGCCGAGACCCCGCCGTCGACCTGGAGCCAGAGGTCGAGACCGTGCTTGCCGATCAACTCCCGGGTGCGGCGGATCTTCGGCAGCATGATGTCCAGGAAGGCCTGGCCGCCGAAGCCCGGCTCGACCGTCATGATCAGCAGCATGTCGAGCTCGGGGAGGAGGTCCTCGTACGGCTCGATGGGCGTCGCGGGCTTGAGCGCCATCGAGGCCCGTGCCCCCTTCGCCCGGATCTCCCGCGCCAGGCGCACCGGCGCCGCCGCGGCCTCCACATGGAAGGTGACCGAGCCGGCGCCCGCCTCCACGTACTGCGGGGCCCAGCGGTCCGGGTCCTCGATCATGAGGTGGCAGTCCAGCGGGGTGTCCGTGGCCTTGCCGAGCGCCTCGACGATCGGCACGCCGAGGGTCAGGTTGGGCACGAAGTGGTTGTCCATCACGTCGACATGGAGCCAGTCCGCGCCTTCCACGGCCCTCGCCTCCTCGGCGAGACGCGCGAAATCGGCGGACAGGATGCTGGGGTTGATCTGCGCCATGCCCCAAGCCTGCCACGTTCCGCGCCGGTTCCCCGCCTCGGCGTTCGCCGAGGGCTCACCCGGCCATCACAGTTTGCACATTCTGCGCATTTTGCCTGCGCTTTACTGTTCTTTTACCATCCGGGAAGGCTCTCTGACGGGGCGATATTCAGCCGATCCTGCGGAGCAGAGCGAGATACATGGCGTCCGTCCCGTGCAGATGCGGCCACAGCTGGACGTCCGGCCCGTCCCCCAGCGCGGGCACTCCGGGCATCAGCGGACGGGCGTCGACCCACTCCGCCTCCACCGGCTCGCCGCCGCGCCCCTTCAGGACGTCCTCGACGACCACCCGGGTCTCCGCGAGATGCGGCGAGCAGGTCGCGTAGCCGACGACGCCGCCGACCCGCACGGCCTTCAACGCCTCGCGCAGCAGCCCGCGTTGGAGCGGGGCGAAGCTCTCCAGGTCCTCGGCGCGACGACGCCAGCGGGCCTCCGGGCGGCGGCGCAGCGCGCCCAGACCGGAGCACGGCACGTCCATCAGGATGCGGTCGAAGGTGCCGGGCAGCCACGGCGGGCGGGTGCCGTCGGCGGTGACCACCTGGTACGGGCCCGGGTTGCCGGCGAGCGCCCGCTCGACCAGCCGCGACCGGTGCGGCTGCTTCTCGGCGGCCACCAGGGTCGCGCCCCGGCCGGCGGCGATGGCGGCCAGCAGGGCGGCCTTCCCGCCAGGGCCGGCGCAGCCGTCCAGCCAGCGGGTGTCGCGGCCCTCCACGGGGGCCGCGGCGAGCGCGGCGGCCACCAGCTGGCTGCCCTCGTCCTGGACGCCCGCGCGGCCCTCCTGGACCGCCGTGAGCGCGCCGGGCTCGCCGCCCTCGGCCATCCGGACGGCGTACGGGGACCAGCGGCCCGGCAGCGAGTTCTCGTCGCCGAGCGCCTTCTCCAGCTCGTCGGTGGTGGAGCGGCCGGGGCGGGCCACCAGGGTCACCTCGGGCCGCTCGTTGTCGGCTTCGAGCAGGTCCTCGATCCCCGCACGGCCGCCGCCGAGCGCGTCCCAGAGCGCCGAGACGATCCAGCGCGGGTGCGAGTGGACGATGGAGAGGTGGTCCTCGGCGTCCTCCTCGTACGAGGGCGCGACCTTCTCCACCCAGCCGTCCAGGTCGTGCGCGGTGACCTTGCGCAGCACCGCGTTGACGAACTTCGCACGGCCTTCGCCCAGCACCACCCGTGCCAGCTCCACACTGGCGGAGACGGCCGCGTGCGTCGGGATACGGGTGCCGAGCAGTTGGTGGACGCCCATGTCGAGGACGTCGAGGACCGGCGGATCGACCTCGCGGAGCGGCCGGTCGATGCAGGCCGCGACGATCGCGTCGTAGGTGCCCTGGCGGCGCAGCGTCCCGTAGACCAGCTCGGTCGCCAGCGCCGCGTCCCGCCCGTCGAAGTCGCCCTTGGCGCGGGCCTTCTTCAGCAGCGGGGGCAGCACGAGGTTGGCGTACGCGTCCCGCTCGTCGACCGCCCGCAGCGCCTCGAAGGCGAGGAACCGGACGGGGTCCTTCTGGGGGCGGCGGTGGGGCTTGGCGGGACGGCGACGCGGCTGGTCGTTCACGTGAAAGGTGCTCCGCAGATGGTGAGAGGGCGAACTCTCCCAGCGTACGTCGCCGTCCCCGGCCCCTCGTACGAGAGGTTCCCCGGGCGAAGGGTGCTACGCCCCCAGCAGCTCGCCGTGGACGATCCGGACGCCGCGCGCCCAGTCGGCGGCCCTCATCGGCTTCTTGCCCTGCGGCTGGACCCAGAGCAGCTCGACGGCGTGCGAGCCGGTGCCCACGTACACGTTGTTCTTCGCCGCCGAGAGCTCGCCGGGCGCCAGGTCGGTGCGGTCCAGGACAGGCGTCGCCTGGACGAGCTTGAGCCGCTCGCCCCGGAACAGGGTCCAGGCGCCGGGCGCGGGGGTGCAGCCGCGCACCACCCGGTCGACGCGCAGGGCGGGGGCCGACCAGTCGATCCGGGCGTCCTCCACGGTGATCTTCGGGGCCAGGGTGACGGCGTCGTGGAGCTGCGGCACAGCGTGCAGGGTGCCGTCCTCGATGCCGTCCATGGTGGCCGCGAGCAGCCCGGCACCGGCGAAGGCGAGCCGGGTGAGCAGGTCGCCGCTGGTGTCGGTGGGGCGGATCTCCTCGGTGAGGACGCCGTACACCGGGCCGGAGTCAAGCCCCTCCTCGATCAGGAAGGTCGAGGCGCCGGTCACCTCGTCCCCGGCCATCACCGAGTGCTGCACGGGCGCCGCGCCGCGCCAGGCGGGCAGCAGCGAGAAGTGCAGGTTGACCCAGCCGCGGGCGGGCACGTCCAGGGCCACCTTGGGCAGCAGGGCCCCGTAGGCGACGACCGGGCAGCAGTCCGGGGCGATCTCCCGCAGCCGGGCGAGGAACTCCTCGTCCCGGGGCTTCACCGGCTTGAGGACCTCGATCCCGGCCTCCGCCGCCCGCTCGGCCACCGGGCTGGCCACCAGCCGGCGGCCGCGCCCGGCGGGGGCGTCGGGACGGGTCACGACGGCGGCCACCTCATGGCGGTCGGAGGCGATCAGGGCGTCCAGGGCGGGGACGGCGACCTCAGGGGTGCCGGCGAAGACGAGCTTCATGGGTGGCTGACTGCCTCTCGGGCTTCTCGGACTCTCGGGCCCTGCGGGGCCAGGACGTACGGTGACGAGCAGCACACCAGTCTAGGGGGTGGCCTCCGGAGCGTATGGGGGGCTCAGCCGCTTCGCCTGCCCGGCGATCAGGGGGCGCACGTGCGCCGCGCACGCCCCGTGCATATGCACATACGCCCCGATAGCGTGACCACATACCCGGCTCGGGCGTTGGTCAAAGGAGATTGACCGAAGCGGGCCGCCCCGATGCGGCCCGATCCCTTTCAACGCCGGTTCGAGAGGCTTCTTCATGGCCGACCACGCAACCCACGACGCCCAAGCGCGGGCCAGCCTGCATCTCCTGGTGCGGGACATCGAGCGGGTCCGGCGGCAGGTGGACGCGCTACGCACACTCACCGCCCAGCTGGGCAACGTCTACCGCCCGCGCCGCTCCGGCCCCTCCGCGGGCTTCGTCGTCTACGGCAGGGCCCCGGCCCCCACCGTCCGCCTGGCCCAGGAGCTGCGGGACAGCGTCGAGACCCTGGTCACCGCAGCGGTGGACTTCGACCGCTCGCTCGGCTTCTCCTGGGACGCGGTGGGCTCGGCCCTGGGCGTCACCAAACAGGCGGTGCACCGCCGTTACGGAACGCGCCGGGCCACCGCGCAGTCCGCGGCGGCCGAGGCGACCGAGACCGCGGCGGCGCCCCGCCCGGTCTCCGTGGGATCCGGCCTGCCGGGATCGGCCTCCGGCGGCGCCGTCTCCCCGGTGCCCTCCGTGCCCGCGGCCCGCTCGATGCCGCCGCAGCCGCCGGCGGGCCCGCAGCCGGTCCGTGAGGAGCTGCGCCCCGGGGCCTTCCCCGGCCCGCGCAACGGCTGACCGTACGCACGACGCCCCCGCTGCCCCTGGGCGCCGAGGGCGAGCCACCGGAGCGGCGGTATCCCCGGCCCGCCGCCCCGCCCCCAGGGGCACTCACCCGATGTCCGGCGGATCGATCCTGATCCGCACCTGGTCTCCCCCGCCCTTGGCCGTACGCGCCGCCTGTGCCGTCTTCAGCGCACCCGCGAGCGCCGCCCCGCGCCCGGGCACCACTCGCACCAGAACCCGCTCCCAGCTCTCGCCGGGCGGCGCGTCCGAGGGTCTGCGCGGGCGCCCCGGCTCGGCCGACGGGACCGGCACCGGGCCCAGGATCTCGGCCTCCGGAGGGAGGTCGGCAGCCGTGAGGAAGGATGCCAGGGCCTCGGCGGGGCCGGTCACCGACGCCATCCGGGAGACCGGCGGGAAGCACAGCTCGGCGCGGTCCGCCAGCTCACGCCGGGCGAAGCCGGCCGGGTCCCAGCGGACCAGCGCCTGTACCGGGCGCAGCGTCGGCTCGGCGACGATCACCACCGTGCCGCCCTCGTCCTGCCCGCGTACCAGCGCGCCCGCCGCCGTCCACCGGCGCAGCGCCTCCTCCCCCGCCCGCAGGTCGGGCCTGCCGAGCATGGCCCAGCCGTCCAGCAGCAGCGCCGCGGCATAGCCGCCCTCGGCGACGGGCTCGGCGCCGGGCGTGGAGACGACCAGCGCGGGGGCGGCCGGGACCGCGTCGAGGATGTGGTCGCGCCCCGACGTACGGACGGGCACGGCGGGGAAGGCCCGGCCCAGCTCCTCGGCGGTGCGGCGGGCACCGACGATCTGGGCGCGCAGCCGGCCCGAGCCGCACTCCGCGCAGTGCCAGGCCCGCTCGGCCTGCCCGCACCAGGCGCAGTTCAGGTCCTGCTGGTCCGGCGCTTCCAGAGGGCCCGCGCAGTGCCGGCAGCGGGCGGGGGTGCGGCAGCGCTCGCAGGCGAGGCGGGGCGCGTAACCCCGGCGGGGCACCTGGACCAGCACCGGACCGCTGCGCAGGCCGTCGCGCACCGTCTGCCAGGCGAGGCTGGGCAGCCGGGCGGAGCGGGCGGCGCCGTCCCGGGCCAGCTCACCGTCCCCGACCGTACGGATGAGGGGCGCGGCCCGTCGCAGCTGCTCCCGGTCCGCGATCAGGGGCAGCGCCCAGCCGCTCTCCACGAGCTGGGCCGCCTCCACCGTGCAGCTCGTGCCGCCGAGCAGGAAGGCGCACCGTCCCTGGGCGGCCCGCAGCTCCAGGACCTCGCGGACGTGCGGGAAGGGGGCGTTGGTGTCGCTGTGGCTGGAGTCCCCGTCGTCCCAGACGGCGACCAGGCCGAGGTCCCGGACGGGGGCGAACATGGCGGCGCGGGTCCCGACGACCGCCCGCACCGAGCCCCGGCGCACGGCGAGCCACTGGCGGTAGCGCTTCTCGGGGCCGGAGTCGGCGGTGAGCAGGGCGTGCCGGCCCGCACCGAGCACTTCGGTCAGGGCGGCGTCGATCCGTCCGGCGACCCGCCCGTCCGGGACGACGACGAGGGCGCCGCGCCCGGAGGAGAGCGTCGCCGCGACGGCTCGGGCGATCTCGGCGGGCCAGTGCGGTCCCGGCAGGGCCGTCCAGACGGCTCGGGGCGCACCGCCCTCGGCCAGGGCACGGAGGAAGGCGGGGCCCTGGCCGTACCGCTCCCAGGTGCCCTGCTCCGGGGGCGGGGGCGGTGGTAGCGGCTCCGGGGAGGGCTTGGACTCGGCGCGGCCGTTGCGCGGCGGGACGGCGAGCTGGAGGACGTCGGCGAGGCTGCCCGCGTACCGGTCGGCCACGGCGCGGGAGAGGGCGAGCAGCTCGGGCCCGAGGACCGGCTCCGGGGAGACCACATAGGCGAGGGCGGCCAGCGTGCCCTGGTAGTCGGAGTCGGCGCGGCGCTCGACGATGAACCCGTCGATCAGGCCGCCCCCCTCGCGCCGCCCGAACTGGACGTTGTGGCGCCCGGCGCCGAACCGCACGCGTACGCGCACGCCCGGCTGGGCGTCGGCGTCCAGCTCCTCGGGAACCGCGTAGTCGAAGAACTGGTCGAGGTGGAGGACGCCTTTGTTCACCAGCACCCGGGCCACGGGCAGCTCCTTGGCCAGCGCGGCGCCGCGCCAGGTGCGCGGTTTGGCGCGCGGCACCTTGGCCCGGCGCACGGTCTCCCGGATCAGCGCAAGCTGCTCCGGCGCCCCGGCACCGGGCTCGGCCGCCCCTGCACCCGGTTCGGCGGACTGCTCGTTCTCGCTGCTCACAGCCAAATTCCTACCAGACGGCACTGACAGTGCCGGCCGGGCGCAGAGCAGCGGGGCCCGGGCCACCGCGTTCGGTGTCCGGGCCCCGCTGTCGTGCCGATGTCCGTCCGGTGCTGCTAAAGACCGGCGGCGGCGCGGAGGGCGTCCACGCGGTCGGTGCGCTCCCAGGTGAAGTCGGGGAGCTCGCGGCCGAAGTGCCCGTACGCTGCGGTCTGGGCGTAGATCGGGCGGAGCAGGTCGAGGTCGCGGATGATCGCGGCCGGGCGGAGGTCGAAGACCTCACCGATCGCGTTCTCGATCTTCTCCGTGTCGACGGCGGCGGTGCCGAAGGTCTCGACGAAGAGACCGACCGGCTCGGCCTTGCCGATCGCGTAGGCGACCTGGACCTCGCAGCGGGTGGCGAGCCCGGCGGCCACCACGTTCTTGGCCACCCAGCGCATCGCGTACGCCGCCGAGCGGTCGACCTTGGACGGGTCCTTGCCCGAGAAGGCGCCGCCACCGTGGCGGGCCATGCCGCCGTAGGTGTCGATGATGATCTTGCGGCCGGTGAGGCCGGCGTCGCCCATCGGGCCGCCGATCTCGAAGCGGCCGGTCGGGTTCACCAGGAGGCGGTAGCCCTCGGTGTCCAGCTTGATACCGTCCTCGACGAGCTGCGTGAGCACGTGCTCGACGACGAACTCGCGGATGTCGGGAGCGAGCAGCGAGTCCAGGTCGATGTCGCTGGCGTGCTGCGAGGAGACGACCACGGTGTCCAGACGGACCGCCTTGTCACCGTCGTACTCGATGGTCACCTGGGTCTTGCCGTCGGGGCGGAGGTAGGGGATCGTCCCGTTCTTCCGCACCTCGGACAGGCGCCGCGAGAGACGGTGCGCGATGTGGATCGGGAGCGGCATGAGCTCGGGGGTCTCGTCGCAGGCGTACCCGAACATCAGGCCCTGGTCGCCCGCGCCCTGCTTGTCGAGCTCGTCCTCATCGCCCTCGACGCGCTTCTCGTACGCGGTGTCGACACCCTGCGCGATGTCCGGCGACTGCGCGCCGATGGAGACCGAGACGCCACAGGAGGCACCGTCGAAGCCCTTTTTGGAGGAGTCGTAGCCGATCTCCAGCACCTTGTTGCGCACGAGGTTGGGGATGTCGGCGTAGGCCTTGGTCGTGACCTCGCCCGCGACA
Source organism: Streptomyces sp. CB00316 (assembly GCF_001905595.1). Classification (GTDB taxonomy): domain Bacteria; phylum Actinomycetota; class Actinomycetes; order Streptomycetales; family Streptomycetaceae; genus Streptomyces. The sequence goes on from NZ_LIXI01000011.1 coordinate 424,840, forward strand.
TGCACCAGACCGGTGGTGATCAAGGTCTCGACGGCGACGCGCGAGGCGGGGTCGTCGCGCAGGAGCGCGTCGAGGATCGTGTCGCTGATCTGGTCAGCGATCTTGTCGGGGTGACCCTCGGTGACAGATTCCGAGGTGAAGAGACGGCGGGACACATCGCTCCCTGGGGTTGCAGCGGCTGCTGGCTGATCATGGGTGGCACGGCCGAGAGCTGCGCTCGGTACGTACCGTCGACCAGTTTATCGGTCACGTCCGACGGCCGGGGCATGCGTCTCGCCCTTTGGAGCGCGACAGCCCGTGACGCGGCGGACACCTGAAGGATAATCCACCGTCCCGCACGGTGGTTACATCCCGTTATGAACCACTCTGGTTCACCCGGGGGGTTGAATGTCACATCTGTTGGAACCTTCCCGAAACCAGATCCCAGACCGTGTCGGCAAGCGCTTCCTTGGGCCCGTACGGCACGGGGGTCTCCGTTCCGTCGGCGGAGAGGACGACCGCCTCGTTCTCCTCGGAGCCGAAGGTCTTGCGCTCCCCCACCTCGTTGACCACGAGCAGATCGCACCCCTTGCGGCGGAGCTTGGCCCGGCCGTTGGCGAGGACGTCGTCGGTCTCGGCGGCGAAACCCACCACGATCTGCGCCGGCCGGGCCCGCTCGGCGGCGACCTCGGCGAGGATGTCGGGGTTGCGGACCAGGGGGACGACGGGCGCCTCCTCGCCGTCCTTCTTCTTGATCTTGCCTGTGGCGTACTCGGCGGGCCGGAAGTCGGCCACGGCCGCCGCCATCACCACGACGTCCGCGTCGGCGGCGGCCTTCAGGACGGCCTCCCGGAGCTGGACCGCCGTACCGATCCGTACGACGTCGGCGCCGGCCGGGTCGGCCAGCCCGGTGTTGGCCTCGATCAGGGTGACGCGGGCGCCCCGGGCCACGGCGGTGCGCGCCAGCGCGTAGCCCTGCTTGCCGGAGGACCGGTTGCCGAGGTAGCGCACCGGGTCAAGGGGCTCGCGGGTACCGCCCGCGCTGATCACCACATGGCGGCCCGCGAGGTCGGGTTCGGCGACTCCGCGCGCCAGCACCCGGCGGCAGACCTCGAAGATCTCGCCCGGGTCGGGCAGCCGGCCCTTGCCGGTGTCGACGCCGGTGAGCCGCCCCACCGCGGGCTCGATGACGACGGCGCCCCGGCGGCGCAGAGTGGCGACGTTCTCCTGGGTGGCCGGGTGCTCCCACATCTCGGTGTGCATGGCGGGGGCGAAGACCACCGGACAGCGGGCGGTCAGGAGGGTGTTGGTGAGCAGGTCGTCGGCGAGGCCGTGGGCTGCCCTGGCCAGCACGTCGGCGGTGGCCGGGGCGACGACGACGAGGTCGGCGCCCTGCCCGATCCGTACGTGGGGCACCTCGTGGACGTCGTCCCAGACCTGGTCGGAGACGGGATGGCCGGAGAGCGCGGACCAGGTGGCGGCGCCCACGAAATGCAGCGAGGAGGCGGTCGGGACGACCCGTACATCGTGCCCGGACTCGGTCAGCCGGCGCAGCAGCTCGCACGCCTTGTAGGCGGCGATGCCCCCGCTGACCCCCAGGACGACCTTCGGCTTGTCCACTGCGTCTCCCCGCACTCGGCAACGTAAGAACGTGGCTCCCATGCTGCCTCACGGCGCGGACCCTGTGCCCACCCGGCCCCGGACACACCTCAGGCCCGGCGGGCGGGCCGCCGGGCCTGAGAGGGGTGCGAGGTGCTGTCCTGCTTACTGAGCGGGGCCCTCGATGGGCTCGGAGGTCAGCAGGCCCGCGTTGATCTCGCGGAGCGCGATCGACAGCGGCTTCTCATGCACGTGGGTGTCGACGAGCGGACCGACGTACTCAAGGAGACCTTCGCCGAGCTGCGAGTAGTACGCGTTGATCTGACGCGCGCGCTTGGCGGCGTAGATGACCAGGCTGTACTTCGAGTCGGTGGCCTCGAGGAGCTCATCAATCGGCGGGTTGATGATGCCCTCGGGCGTGGTGATGGAAGAGGACACTCTCTGCCTTCCGAAGGGGGTAAAGATCAAAGAAATCTTTGATAGTGCGGATTCCGGCGAGTCGGACACGGGGTCGAACTCCGGGCCAGCCGCGGCGTAGCGTTCAGCCGCTGCTGTCAGGGTGGTCGGAAGCCTGCAGCATCAACGTTAGCAGCTCACGGGCCACGTCCTCGACGGAGGTGTTGACGAGCGTCGTATCGAACTCGGTTTCGGCGGCCAGTTCGACCTTCGCGGCGGTGAGCCTGCGCTTGATCACATCCGGCGCCTCGGTGCCCCGGCCGGTGAGCCGTCGCACCAGCTCCTCCCAGCTCGGCGGAGCCAGGAAGACCAGGCGCGCGTCGGGCATCGACTGGCGGACCAGCCGCGCACCCTGGAGATCGATCTCCAGCAGGACCGGCTCGCCCGCCTCCAGGCGGTCGAGCACGGCCCGGCGCGGCGTGCCGTAGCGGTTGCCCGCGAACTCGGCCCACTCCAGCAGCTCACCGTTGGCGACGAGCTTGTCGAACTCCTCGTCGTCGAGGAAGAAGTAGTGCACGCCGTCGCGCTCCCCGGGGCGGGGCTTACGGGTCGTCGCCGACACGGAGAGCCAGACCTCGGGGTGCACGGTGCGCATATGAGCGACGACCGTGCTCTTGCCGACCCCTGAGGGGCCGGAGAGCACGGTCAGCCGCGGACGTACGTCCGGGGGTACGGGGGACGTCCCCCGGGATGTTGCAGCCATGGAGCGATTATCCAGGTTCTCAGGGGTGCCTGAGAACCTCGGGCGGAACGTCAGGCGGCGCTGCCACCGAACTCGCGCTCCAGGGACGCGATCTGGTTGGAGCCGAGACCCCGGACCCGGCGGCTTTCGGAGATGCCCAGACGCTCCATGATCTGCTTGGCACGGACCTTGCCGACGCCGGGCAGGGACTCCAGGAGGGCGGAGACCTTCATCTTCCCGATGACGTCGTTCTCCTGGCCCTGCTTGATGACCTCATGGAGGGAGGCGCCGGAGTGCTTGAGTCGATTCTTGACCTCGGCCCGCTCCCGGCGAGCCGCGGCGGCCTTTTCGAGCGCGGCTGTGCGCTGTTCAGGGGTAAGGGGCGGAAGAGCCACGCCTACGTCACCTCGGATGTCGATCTGTCGGATACGGACCGGTGGGAAGGCTGGACGCCCTCCACCAGGTGAGCGACGAACACACTGTGCCCGTCTGCTCTCGACGGAGACTAGCGGCCAGGGCCGCTCTAGTCAGCGAGAACAGACGAAAAGTCCTGGTCAGCCTTGGCCGACCAGGACATTTAACGCATATCCACCGGGTTTCTGGTCAGTAATTCGTCAACAGCCTGTAAACGTGCCAGGGTCAACTGCCGGAGACGGCGCTGCGGACCTCGTCCGCGAGCCGTCCGGCCGCTTCGCGCAGCCCTGACGCGTCCGGACCGTTGCGCAGCACGCCCCGGCTCACGCTCGGCACCACGTTGCCGACCGCGTCGCCGAACACCGTCGGAAGATCCGCCGGGGTCGCCCCCTGGGCACCGATGCCGGGCGCGAGGAGCGGTCCGTTGATCGCCAGATTCACCCCCGCGTCCCCGAGCGTCGCCCCGACCACCGCACCGACCGAGCCGAGGGGAACCGCCCCTTCGTTCTCCGCCGCCACGTGGTCCAGCATCAGCTGGGCCAGCGAACGGCCGTCGGCGGCGGTGGCTCGCTGGACCTCGGCGCCCTCCGGGTTCGAGGTGAGGGCCAGGACGAAGACGCCGGCCCCGGAGACGGCGGCCGCGTCCAGGGCGGGGCGCAGCGAGCCGAACCCGAGGTACGGGGAGACGGTGACGGCGTCGGAGAAGAGCGGGGAGTCCTTGTCCAGGTAGGTCGCCGCGTAGGCACCCATGGTGGAGCCGATGTCGCCGCGCTTGGCGTCCATCAGGACCAGCGCACCGGCGGCCCGCGCCTCTTCGACGGCCTTCTCCAGGACGGCGACGCCGCGCGAGCCGAACCGCTCGAAGAACGCCGACTGCGGCTTGAGGACGGCGACCCGGTCGGCCAGCGCCTCCACGACGGTCCGGGTGAAGCGCTCTAGGCCGGCGATGTCGTCGTTCAGCCCCCAGGAGGTGAGCAGGGAGGCGTGCGGGTCGATGCCGACGCAGAGCGGCCCGCGGGTGTCCATGGCGTGGCGCAGCCGCGCGCCGAAGGGTTCGGGTGTCACAGGGCGGCCTTCTTCCGGGTCTCGGCGCCGACGGCCTCGGCGAGGGTGGCGTAGGGGGATGCGGCGAGCCGGGCCGCGAGGCCCTTGTGGATGGCGCGTGCGTAAAAAGGGCCCTCATAGATGAAGGCGCTGTAGCCCTGTACGAGGGTGGCACCCGCCAGGATGCGCTGCCAGGCATCCTCGGCACTCTCGACGCCCCCGACACCCACCAGGGTGATCCGGGTCCCGACACGGGCGTACAGGCGGCTCAGGACGGCCAGGGAGCGCTCCTTGAGGGGTGCGCCGGAGAGCCCGCCGGTCTCGGCCACCTGGGCGGGGGCGGACTTCAGCCCGAGCCCTTCGCGGGCGATGGTGGTGTTGGTGGCGATGATCCCGTCGAGGCCCAGCTCCACGGCGAGGTCGGCGACCGCGTCCACGTCCTCGTCCGCGAGGTCCGGGGCGATCTTGACGAGCAGCGGTACGCGCCGGGAGGTGACGGTACGGTCGGCGGCCTCGCGGACGGCGGTCAGCAGGGGCCGCAGGGACTCGGTGGCCTGGAGGTTGCGCAGGCCCGGGGTGTTGGGCGAGGAGACGTTGACGACCAGGTAGTCCGCGTGGGCGGCCAGCCGCTCGGTGGACTTCACGTAGTCGGCGGCGGCCTCGGCCTCCGGCACGACCTTGGTCTTGCCGATGTTGACACCGACCGTGGTGCGGAAGACCGGATTACGGGAGGCGAGACGGGCGGCGACGGCGGAGGAGCCCTCGTTGTTGAAGCCCATGCGGTTGATCAGCGCACGGTCCGCGACGAGGCGGAAGAGGCGCTGCTTGGGGTTGCCGGGCTGCGGTTCGCCGGTGACGGTGCCGATCTCGATGTGGTCGAAGCCGAGCATCGCCATGCCGTCGATCGCGACGGCGTTCTTGTCGAAGCCGGCGGCCAGCCCGAAGGGGCCGTGCATCCGCAGGCCGAGTGCCTCGGTGCGCAGCTCCTTGTAGCGGGGCGCGAGAGCGGCGGCGACGAAGGTGCGCAGGACGGGGATGCGGGCGGCGAGGCGGATCCAGCGGAAGGCGGTGTGGTGGGCCTGCTCGGGGTCCATCCGCTTGAAGACCAGCCGGAAGAAGAACTTGTACATGGAGAGAGGTCCTCAGGTGCTCAGTGGCTCAAGTGCTCAGTGGCTCGGTGGGGCCCACAGAGAGGGGGACACCGTTTCCGGTGTCCCCCTGCTGGGCTGCTAGTCGCGAGTCGCCGTCAGATGTTCGGCGTGTTCCTGGAGTGAGCGGACGCCGACGTCGCCGCGGTTGAGGGCGTCGATGCCCTGGACGGCCGCGGCGAGTGCCTG
>NZ_LIXI01000012.1 GCF_001905595.1 Streptomyces sp. CB00316
TCGGCCGCCTGCAGCCGTAACTCCTCGCGAAACTGCTGCCGTTCGGCGGTCAGCCCGCCCCCTTGTGGATACCGCATACCTTCGGTGATACCGCAGCCACCGACCAGCCGTCACCCCCTACGACACCACGCGTTCAATCTCAGTAGGGCCTCACATCAGGCGCGGGGCGGCTCCGGGACGCGCATCGCCAGGATGGCCATGTCGTCCGAGGCGGGCTCTGCGGCGAAGCGCTCCACGGCCCGCAGGATGCGTGCGGCGACCGCTCCGGCCGTCAGGCCCGTACAGGTCGACAGGACGTCCGCGAGGCCGTCGTCGCCGAGCATGCGGGTGCCCTCGCGGCGTTCGGTGACGCCGTCGGTGACGCAGAGGAGGACGTCGCCCGGGTCCAGCGTGACCTCCTGCTCGTACAGCTCCAAGTCCTCCAGGACGCCGAGCAGGGGCTGCGGTTCGGCCGCCGACTCCACGGAGCCGTCCTGGCGCAGGCGCAGCGGGAGCGGGTGGCCGGCGCAGACGACCTTCAGGAGGGCGCTGCCGTCCTCCTGGGGCCACAGCTCGCCGTACAGGAGCGTCAGGAAGCGGCTGCGGGCGCCCTCGTCCAGGATGGCCGCGTTGAGGCGCTCCAGGACCGCAGGGCCGGTGAAGCCCTCCTTGGCGAGCAGGCGCAGGGCGTGGCGGGCCAGGCCGGTGACGGCGGCCGCCTCCGGGCCCGTACCGCAGACGTCGCCGATGGCGAAGCCGAACGCACCGTCGTGGATCGGGAAGACGTCGTAGAAGTCGCCGCCGACCTCGTTGCCCTCGCCTGCGGCGCGGTAGATGACCTCGATCTCGACGTTCGGGACGTCGGGGAGGCCCGGGGGCAGCAGGCTGCGCTGGAGGGACTGGCTGATCGCCATGCGCTCCGAGTACAGGCGCGCGTTGTCCAAGGCCAGGGCGGCCCTGCGGGAGAGGTCCTCGGCCAGTTCCAGGATCTCCTGGCGGAAGTGGTCATCCGAGGGCTTCCCGAGCGTCAGCATGCCGATCACACGGTTGCGGGCGACCAGCGGCAGGACCACCGTCTCGCCGCCGACCGCCTGGGCCGTGGCGAGGATGGTGCGGGTGGCCGTGGACATGCTCAGGGGCGCGTCGTGGGCCAGGCTGCGGGTGGAGGTGGACAGCGCCGCACGGTGACCGGCCTCGGACGGGGCGGCCCAGATGCGGGCGCCGGGAGCCGGGACCGGGTCGGGCGGGGCGATCTTGGAGAGCAGGGCCTTGAGGCCGTCGATGAGGTCCTCGTCCTCGTGGAGGACGTACGAGAGGTACGGGTCCGAGGACTGGTCCGCGATCGTGTAGACCGCGCACCAGGTGGCCAGGGTCGGGACCGTCATCTGGGCCATCAGCGCCAGCGTCTGGTCGCGGTCGAGCGTGCCGGCCAGCAGGTCGGAGGCCTCGACGAGGAAGGAGAGGGAGCCGCGGCGCAGCCGTTCCAGCTCGCCGAGGCGCGCCGACTCCACCGCCAGGGCGATGCGGTCGGCGGCGAACTGGAGGCGCAGGGCCTCCTCGTTCGAGTAGCGGCCCCGGGCCTCGGCCGCCACGCCCAGGGAGCCCGTGAGGCGGCCCTCGACCTTCAGCGGGACCGTGACGACCGAGCGCATCCCGGTGTCGGTGAGGAGCGGAACGGCGCCCGGGACGGCGGTCAGGTCCTCGTGGACCGCCGGCATCCGGGCGGAGCCGTACCGTCCGGTTCCGGCTTCGACGGGGACTCTCGCGAAGCGCTGGCGGGCCGAGGGGAGACCCGTCGTGGCGCGGACCTCCAGCTCCGTCTCGTCGTCGGTGGCGAGGAGGAGGAAGGCCGCGTCGGCGTCGAGCATGTCGCGTGCCCGCTCCACCGTCCGCTGGAGCAGGCCGTCCAGGTCGTCGGGGGCGGGGGAGCCGATGAAGACCTCGAACGGGTCCGTGGAGCGGTTCTCGGACGAGGAGTCGGAGACCGGCGCGCGGACCGGGGACTGGAGGACCGCACGTTCGTAGTCGCGGACGAGGAGGCAGACCGTGGACGGCTCGCCGTCGGTGTCGCGGACTCGCAGGTGCGAGGCGTAGACGGGGGTGACGCGGCCGTCGGCGCAGCGGATTCCGTAGCTGCCCTCCCAGCGGGAGAGCCGGAGTGCGTCCGCGATGCCGGTGTTGGTGCCGGGGGTGTGCGGCCAGGCCACGAAGTCGGTGAGCTGTTTGCCGGACACCTCTTCCGCCCCGTGCCCGAAGAGGAAGGCCGCGTCGTCGTTCCACGCGGCGATCGAGCCGGAGTGGTCGATCTGGATGACGGCGACCCGTACGCGCTGGTCCGCCACGGGCAGCAGTGCGGTGGGCAGGAGCGGTCCGGCGGACCGGATGCCGACCGGGCGCTCGGGAAGGTCGAGTTGGAACCAGACATGTTTGCGAGTGGGGGCGTACTCGACGCCCCAGCGGGAGGCCAGGGCGGCGCAGAGCAGCAGGCCCCGGCCGTTCTCGCGGTCGGGCGAGCCGAAGTCGAGTCCGTTGCTCTGGAGCGGGACCTCACGTTCCGGATAGTGGTCGGCGACCTCGACGCGTACGCCGTCCTCGGTACGGAGGCAGAGGACATCGGCCGCCGTCCCCGCGTGGACCACGGCGTTGGTGACGAGCTCGCTGGTGAGGACGACCGCGTCGTCGACGACATCGTTGTATCCCCACCCCTGGAGGGTGTCCCGGACAAAGGCGCGGGCGGTCGCGACCGAGCGCCCGACCGGTTCGAAGGTGGCGGCCGCCCGCGCGGTGATCACAGCACTCCCCATATGGTGTCTCGTCGCTTCCCCGAGTCCTGTGCCCGTTTCTCGCCGCTTCGATTCGCTTGTCAGGCTAGACGTTCGGCAAGGGTGCCGGGTACACGAGGGCCGAGATCGGGACAGGACGCCGCAGGAGTTGTGCGCGGGCGCACGAGTATGTGTTCCGGTAGGAGTGACGGGGTGCAAGCGGGGGAGGTTGCCCGCCGACCCGTTCCGGCCTGGTACGTTGCAACGATTTGACGTCCGCCCGGTCACCCGTTGACGGTGTGCTGTGGCGATGGTCCAAAGTGGAACTGGGCAAGCTTCCGGATAGGCCCGAGCGAAACGGCCAACCCCTGCGGGAGGGACACGGTGGAGTCTGGCGTGGCGGCGCGGGGTTCAAAAACGCGTACAAAAGGCGGGCAGTCCGTGACAAAGCAGCGCAATGGCACCGTCGAGGTCGACGCGGCAGCTCTGAACAGACTGCTGGCGGGACTCGTGGCGATGCGCGACGGCAATTTCCGCAGGCGGCTCACCGTCTCCGGCGACGGCGTGATGACGGAGATCGCGGCGGTCTTCAACGAGGTCGCCGACCGCAATCTCCACCTCACGGGTGAGCTGGCGCGGGTACGGCGTGTGGTCGGGCGTGAGGGCAAGCTGACGGAGCGGTTGGAGACGGGGGCCTGCGAGGGCTCCTGGGCCGCCGCGATCGACGCCTCCAACGAGCTCGTCGACGATCTCGCGCGACCGGTCTCCGAGGTGGGCCGGGTGCTGTCGGCGGTCGCCGACGGTGACCTGGAGCAGCGGATGGAGCTGCGGTCGCACACGACGGACGAGACGGTGCGCCCGCTGCGCGGCGAGTTCCTGAAGGTCGCCCGTACGGTCAACAACCTCGTCGACCAGCTGTCGGTCTTCACCGAACAGGTGACCCGCGTCGCCGTCGAGGTGGGTACCGAGGGCAAGCTCGGCGGGCAGGCCCAGGTACGCGGGATGTCCGGGTCCTGGAAGGACCTCACGGACTCCGTCAACACCATGGCGTACCGGCTGACCGCCCAGGTCCGTGACATCGCGCTCGTGACGACGGCGGTCGCCAAGGGCGATCTGTCGCGGAAGGTCACCGTCCATGTGGCCGGCGAGATGCTCCAGCTGAAGAACACCGTCAACACGATGGTCGACCAGCTGTCCTCGTTCTCCTCCGAGGTGACCCGCGTCGCCCGCGAGGTGGGTACGGAGGGTGAGCTGGGCGGTCAGGCGACCGTGCCGGGTGTGGCCGGGGTCTGGAAGGACCTCACCGACTCCGTCAACACGATGGCGGGCAACCTCACCTCCCAGGTGCGCGGCATCGCCGAGGTGACGACGGCGGTGGCCAGCGGTGACCTGACGCAGAAGGTCACGGTGAGCGCGCGCGGCGAGGTCGCGCAGCTCGCCGAGACGATCAACCAGATGACCGAGACGCTGCGCACCTTCGCGGACGAAGTGACACGTGTGGCGAGCGAGGTCGGTGGCGAGGGGCTCCTCGGTGGCCAGGCGCAGGTGCCGGGGGCCGCGGGGACGTGGAAGGACCTCACCGACTCGGTGAACACGGTCTTCCGGAACCTCACGACCCAGGTGCGCGACATCGCCCAGGTGACCACGGCGGTGGCCAGCGGCGACATGTCGCAGAAGGTCACGGTCGACGTGGCCGGGGAGATGCTGGAGCTGAAGAACACCGTCAACACGATGGTGGACCAGCTCCAGTCGTTCGGTTCCGAGGTCACCAGGGTCGCCCGGGAGGTCGGCGTCGAGGGCCGCCTCGGCGGCCAGGCGCAGGTGCCGGGGGCCGCGGGGACGTGGAAGGACCTCACCGACTCGGTGAACACCGCCTTCCGTAACCTGACCGGTCAGGTCCGGGACATCGCGCAGGTGACCACGGCGGTCGCCAACGGTGACCTGTCGCAGAAGGTCACCGTGGACGTGGCCGGGGAGATGCTGGAGCTGAAGAACACCGTCAACACGATGGTGGCGCAGCTGTCCAGCTTCGCCGACCAGGTGACGCGGATGGCCCGGGACGTGGGCACCGAGGGCCGCCTCGGCGGCCAGGCGCGGGTGGACGGCGTCTCGGGTACGTGGAAGGAGCTCACGGACTCCGTCAACTTCATGGCCGGGAACCTCACCTCCCAGGTGCGGCAGATCGCCCAGGTGACGACGGCGGTGGCGCGGGGCGACCTGTCGCAGAAGATCGACGTGGATGCCCGGGGCGAGATCCTGGAGCTCAAGAACACGATCAACACAATGGTCGACCAGCTCTCGGCCTTCGCCGACCAGGTGACCCGCGTCGCCCGTGAGGTGGGTACGGACGGTCGGCTCGGCGGCCAGGCGCAGGTGCCCGGGGTGGCCGGAGTATGGCGCGATCTCACCGACTCGGTGAACGGCATGGCGGGGAACCTCACCGCCCAGGTCCGCAACATCGCGCAGGTCGCCACGGCGGTGGCGCGCGGTGACCTGTCGCAGAAGATCGACGTGGATGCCCGGGGCGAGATCCTGGAGCTCAAGAACACCCTCAACACGATGGTGGACCAGCTCTCCAACTTCGCCGAGCAGGTGACGAGGGTCGCCCGCGAAGTGGGTACGGAGGGCATCCTCGGCGGACAGGCCGAGGTGCAGGGCGTGTCCGGTACGTGGAAGGACCTCACCCAGTCCGTCAACGGCATGGCGAACAACCTGACCCTCCAGGTCCGTAACATCGCCGAGGTCACCACCGCGGTCGCCAAGGGCGACCTCTCCAAGAAGATCACCGTCGACGCCAAGGGCGAGATCCTCGAACTGGTCACGACCGTCAACACGATGGTTGACCAGCTGCTCAACTTCGCCGACGAGGTGACCAGGGTGGCCCGCGAGGTGGGTACCGAGGGCATCCTCGGCGGCCAGGCACGGGTGCGTGGGGCGACCGGCATCTGGAAGGACCTCAGCGACAACGTCAACTTGATGGCCAACAACCTGACCAGCCAGGTACGGAACATCTCCCGGGTCTCCTCCGCGGTCGCCAACGGCGACCTGACGAAGAAGGTCACCGTGGAGGCGCGCGGCGAGGTCGCCGAGCTGGCCGACACCGTCAACACCATGGTGACGACGCTGTCCTCGTTCGCGGACGAGGTCACGCGGGTGGCCCGTGAGGTGGGTACGGAGGGCGAGCTGGGCGGCCAGGCCCGGGTGCCGGGAGTCTCCGGTACGTGGAAGGACCTCACCGAGTCCGTGAACTCGATGGCCTCCAACCTGACCGGCCAGGTGCGACAGATCGCGACGGTCACCACGGCCATCGCCAAGGGCGATCTGACCAAGAAGATCGACATCGACGCCCGCGGTGAGATCCTGGAGCTGAAGAACACCATCAACACGATGGTCGACCAGCTCTCCTCGTTCGCCGATCAGGTGACCCGGGTCGCCCGCGAGGTGGGCACCGAGGGGCAGCTGGGCGGTCAGGCGCGGGTGCGGGACGTGGACGGTACCTGGCGCGACCTCACCGAGTCGGTGAACGAGATGGCCGGGAACCTGACCCGCCAGGTGCGTGCCATCGCGGCCGTCGCCACGGCGGTGACCCGCGGCGATCTGAACCTGAAGATCGATGTGGACGCGGCCGGCGAGATCCAGGTCCTCCAGGACAACATCAACACGATGATCGCCAATCTGCGCGACACCACCCTCGCCAACAAGGAGCAGGACTGGCTGAAGGGCAACCTGGCCCGGATCTCCGGTCTGATGCAGGGCCGTCGCGATCTGGATGACGTGGCCTCGCTGATCATGAGTGAGCTGACGCCGGTGGTCTCGGCGCAGCACGGCGCGTTCTTCCTGGCCATGTCCCCGGGCGACTCGGACGAGGTGGGTCCGGACAGCGCCGACGACAGCTCGTACGAGCTGCGGATGCGGGGGAGTTACGGCTATTCCGCGGGTTCGATGCCGACCTCGTTCCGGCCCGGTGAGACGCTCATCGGGACGGCGGCCGAGGAGAAGCGGACGATCCAGGTGGACAATGTGCCGCCGGGGTACCTGAAGATCTCCTCCGGTCTCGGCGAGGCGCCGCCCGCGCATGTGATCGTGCTGCCGGTGCTCTTCGAGGGCAAGGTGCTCGGCGTGATCGAACTGGCCTCGTTCCAGCCGTTCACGCACATCCAGCGGGACTTCCTCAACCAGCTTGCCGAGATGATCGCGACGAGCGTCAACACCATCAGCGTCAACACCAAGACGGAGAAGCTCCTTGAGCAGTCCCAGGAGCTGACCGAGCAACTGCGTGACCGTTCGCAGGAGCTGGAGAACCGGCAGAAGGCCCTCCAGGCGTCCAACGCCGAACTGGAGGAGAAGGCCGAGCTGCTGGCCCAGCAGAACCGCGACATCGAGGTCAAGAACACCGAGATCGAGGAGGCGCGGCAGGTCCTGGAGGAGCGCGCCGAGCAGCTCGCGGTCTCGATGCGCTACAAGTCCGAGTTCCTGGCGAACATGTCGCACGAGCTGCGCACACCGCTCAACTCGCTGCTGATCCTCGCCAAGTTGCTGGCGGACAACGCCGAGGGCAATCTCTCGCCGAAGCAGGTCGAGTTCGCCGAGACGATCCACGGGGCCGGTTCCGACCTGCTCCAGCTGATCAACGACATCCTGGACCTGTCGAAGGTCGAGGCGGGCAAGATGGACGTCAGCCCGACCCGGATCGCTCTGGTCCAGCTGGTCGACTACGTGGAGGCGACCTTCCGCCCGCTCACCGCGGAGAAGGGCCTGGACTTCTCCGTACGGGTCTCGCCGGAGCTTCCCGCGACGCTGCACACCGACGAGCAGCGCCTGCTCCAGGTGCTGCGGAACCTGCTGTCGAACGCGGTGAAGTTCACCGACAGCGGGGCGGTGGAACTGGTGATCCGGCCGGCCGGCGCCGATGTGCCGAACGCGATCCGGGAGCACCTGCTGGAGTCGGGCTCGCTGCGGGACGCGGACGCCGATCTGATCGCCTTCTCGGTCACCGACACCGGGATCGGGATCGCCTCCAGCAAGATGCTGGTGATCTTCGAGGCGTTCAAGCAGGCGGACGGGACGACGAGCCGCAAGTACGGCGGCACGGGCCTCGGGCTCTCCATCAGCCGGGAGATCGCGAGGCTGCTCGGCGGCGAGATCCACGCGGCGAGCGAGCCGGGCCGGGGCTCCACCTTCACGCTGTACCTCCCGCTGCACCGCGCCGAACTTCCGCCCCAGGGCTACCCGCAGGTGGGGTCCGGTTCGAGCGAGGGCCTGGGCGGCGGGTCCGAGAACGGGCAGGCTCCGCAGGACGGCGACTCCGCCCCGCTCGGCGACCCGGCCAACTCCGCCGGGGTGTTCCGACGGCGGCGCAAGGCCCTCGGGGACGCGGCCCGACGGCCCGCACTGCCCGCCGGGCGGCCGGCCGGCGCGAGCGCTCCGCAGGAGGATTGGGTGCAGGGGAGCCCGGCCGGCACGGAGGAGGCTCCGGCGCCCCGGCGGACGTTCCGGTTCCGCGGGGAGAAGGTGCTCATCGTCGACGACGACATCCGTAACGTCTTCGCGCTCACCAGCGTGCTGGAGCAGCACGGTCTCGCCGTGCTGTACGCGGAGAACGGCCGCGAGGGGATCGAAGTGCTGGAGCAGCACGACGATGTGACGGTCGTCCTGATGGACATCATGATGCCGGAGATGGACGGGTACGCGACCACGACCGCCATCCGGCGGATGCCGCAGTTCGCCGGGCTGCCGATCGTCGCGCTCACCGCGAAGGCGATGAAGGGCGACCGGGAGAAGGCGATCGACTGCGGGGCTTCCGACTATGTGACGAAGCCGGTCGATCCTGATCATCTGCTGGCGGTGATGGAGCAGTGGATGCACGGAGAGTGATGGGATACCGAGCGAATCAGCATGAGTTGTTGACCGGCTGTGCGCGAACGGGTGTGAACGCCCTGCATCCGGGGAACCTTCTGGTCTCCCACCGCGTTTGCGGTATGTGCACAGTGACATCGCGGTGACAGGGTGTGGTGACGGGCGGGGTGCGGCTACCATGACCGGCACAAGGACGGACGGCGTAAGGGAGTCGTCCCGTGGGGCGGCACCCGGTGCATTTCCGGGGCGAGGAGGACGGGCCATGGTGCAGAAGGCCAAGATCCTCCTGGTCGATGACCGGCCGGAGAATCTGCTGGCGCTGGAGGCCATCCTCTCTGCGCTCGATCAGACACTGGTCCGGGCATCGTCAGGGGAGGAGGCGCTCAAAGCGCTGCTCACGGACGACTTCGCGGTCATTCTGCTGGACGTCCAGATGCCGGGCATGGACGGTTTCGAGACCGCCGCCCACATCAAGCGGCGGGAGCGGACGCGGGACATCCCGATCATCTTCCTCACCGCGATCAACCACGGCCCGCACCACACCTTCCGGGGGTATGCGGCCGGCGCGGTGGACTACATCTCCAAGCCGTTCGACCCGTGGGTGCTGCGGGCAAAGGTCTCGGTCTTCGTCGAGCTGTACATGAAGAACTGCAAGCTTCGCGAGCAGGCCGCGCTCCTCCGGCTCCAGCTGGAGGGTGACGGCCACGCGGGCGGTGAGCACGAGAAGGAGCCGGCCGGGCTGCTGGCCGAACTCTCCGCGCGGCTCGCGGCGGTCGAGGAGCAGGCGGAAGCCCTCTCCAAGCAGCTCGACGACGAGTCCGCCGACGCAGCGGCCGTCGCCACGGCGGCCCATCTGGAGCGCAAGCTGACCGGCCTGCGCCGCGCGCTCGACGCGCTGGAGCCGGGCACGGGCGGCGGCGCCGGAATCCTGCCCGCTCAGAACTAGGGCCTCGCCGCAGGGGAAGTAGCACCATTCGTACGGATCAGGGCGCTTCGGGCCGTGTCCGGGGCGCTCCTGGCCCTGAGGGCACGTCAGTTCCCGGCTGTCCGGAGGCGACACGGTCGGGTGAACCAGTAGGCGAACGTGTTCACGGGCGTCGACAACGGTAACCTCGGCACCATGGCCTCACGTACGTCCGGCAAGGGTTCCCAGGGCACGGCGGGCACCGCGAAGCGCGTCGGCCGTACACCCGGGCCGGCGAAGAAAGCCGCGCCCGCCAGGAAGACCGCCCCCAAGAAGTCGACCGCGCCCGCGAAGAAGGCACCCGCGAAGAAAGCGGCTGCCAAGAGGCCCGCGCCCAAACCCGCACCCTCTCCCACCAACGGCATCTACCGGCTGGTGCGCGCCATCTGGCTCGGGACGGCGCACGGCGTCGGCGCGGTGTTCCGCTCCATAGGGCGCGGCGCCAAGGGACTTGACCCCGCCCACCGCAAGGACGGCCTCGCACTCCTGCTCCTCGGCCTCGCGCTGATCGTGGCCGCGGGCACCTGGTCCAACCTCCAGGGGCCGGTCGGCGACCTGGTGGAAATGCTGGTGACCGGGGCGTTCGGCCGGCTCGATCTGCTCGCGCCGATACTGCTCGGCGCCATGGCCGTACGGCTGATTCTGTATCCGGAGCGCCCCGACGCCAACGGCCGGATCGTCATCGGACTCTCCGCCCTCGTCGTCGGCGTCCTCGGCCAGGTCCACATCGCCTGCGGGTCACCGGGCCGCGAGGACGGCACGGAGGCGATGCAGGACGCGGGCGGGCTGGTGGGCTGGGCAGCGTCGAAGCCCCTGATCTTCATGATGGGCGAGGTTCTCGCCGTACCGCTGCTGGTGCTGCTCACCGTCTTCGGCCTGCTCGTGGTCACCGCGACCCCGGTCAACGCCATCCCGCGCCGGCTGCGGCAGCTCGGCGTCCGCCTCGGCATCGTGGAACCCGCGTACGAGCTCGGCGAGGTGTACGAGGACGACGACGAGCGGTACGACGAGCAGTGGCGCGAGGCGCTGCCCGCCGGGACGCGGCGCGGCTCCGGACGCCGACAGGCCCCCGCCGACGACGACGCGGCCCACGACCACGACCATGCCGAGGCCGGGGCGCCCACCAAGCGCAGGCGGCCCCGTCGGCCCGCCGCTCAGCCCGCGATGAACCGGCCCCTGGACGCGGTGGACGTCGCCGCGGCCGCGGCCGCCGCACTCGACGGGGCCGTGCTCAACGGTATTTCGCCCTCGCCGGTCGTCGCCGACCTGACCCAGGGCGTCTCGGTGGACCGGGACCGGGAACGTACCGGCTCCACGCCCGTGCCCGGAGCCCGGGAGGCCGGACAGCGCGGCGGCGCGGGCAAGGACCGGACCGGCGCGGGTACGGCGGGGGGCGCGGCCTCCGGGCCCGTCGACCCCGGCGGCGTACCGGATCTGACCAAGCCCGCTCCGGAGCGGACCGGGGACCTGCCCGCCCGCGCCGAGCAGCTCCAGCTCTCCGGCGACATCACGTACTCGCTGCCCTCGCTCGACCTGCTGGAGCGCGGCGGGCCCGGCAAGACCCGCAGCGCCGCCAACGACGCCGTCGTCGCCTCCCTGACCAACGTGTTCACCGAGTTCAAGGTCGACGCCGTCGTCACCGGCTTCACCCGGGGCCCGACGGTCACCCGGTACGAGATCGAGCTCGGCCCCGCCGTGAAGGTCGAGAAGATCACGGCGCTCGCCAAGAACATCGCGTACGCCGTCGCCAGTCCGGACGTGCGGATCATCTCGCCGATCCCGGGGAAGTCCGCCGTCGGCATCGAGATCCCCAACTCCGACCGGGAGATGGTCAATCTCGGCGACGTGCTGCGCCTCGCGGACGCGGCCGAGGACGACCACCCCATGCTCGTGGCGCTCGGCAAGAACGTCGAGGGCGGCTACGAGATGGCCAACCTGGCGAAGATGCCGCACGTCCTGGTCGCGGGCGCGACCGGCTCCGGCAAGTCCTCCTGCATCAACTGCCTGATCACCTCGGTCATGGTGCGGGCCACCCCGGAGGACGTCCGGATGGTCCTGGTCGACCCCAAGCGCGTCGAGCTCACCGCGTACGAGGGCATCCCGCACCTGATCACCCCGATCATCACCAACCCCAAGAAGGCCGCCGAGGCGCTCCAGTGGGTCGTGCGGGAGATGGACCTGCGCTACGACGACCTCGCCGCCTTCGGCTACCGGCACATCGACGACTTCAACCACGCGGTGCGCACCGGCAAGGCCAAGACACCCGAGGGCAGCGAGCGGGAGCTGTCCCCGTACCCGTACCTCCTTGTCATCGTCGACGAGCTGGCCGACCTGATGATGGTCGCCCCGCGCGACGTCGAGGACTCCATCGTCCGCATCACCCAGCTGGCCCGGGCCGCCGGAATCCACCTGGTGCTCGCCACCCAGCGCCCCTCGGTCGACGTGGTGACCGGTCTGATCAAGGCGAACGTGCCCTCCCGGCTCGCCTTCGCCACCTCCTCCCTCGCCGACAGCAGGGTCATCCTCGACCAGCCCGGCGCCGAGAAGCTCATCGGCAAGGGTGACGGGCTCTTCCTCCCGATGGGCGCGAACAAGCCCACCCGTATGCAGGGCGCCTTCGTCACCGAGGACGAGGTCGCGGCCGTCGTCCAGCACTGCAAGGATCAGATGGCTCCGGTCTTCCGGGACGACGTCGTGGTCGGTACGAAGCAGAAGAAGGAGATCGACGAGGACATCGGCGACGACCTGGACCTGCTCTGCCAGGCCGCCGAGCTGGTCGTCTCCACCCAGTTCGGGTCCACCTCGATGCTCCAGCGCAAGCTGCGGGTCGGCTTCGCGAAGGCGGGGCGGCTGATGGATCTGATGGAGTCGCGCAACATCGTCGGCCCCAGCGAGGGGTCCAAGGCACGCGACGTCATGGTGAAACCGGACGAGCTCGACGGGGTGTTGGCCGTCATCCGCGGGGAATCGGCTCCGTAGAGGTAATCCACCCGTAAAGGTTTGGTGGGCAACCGTTTCGTGCGGTCGTACGTCAAGTTGGAGGGAGGGAGGGGCGGAACGATGCTCCTCCCTCCCGCCCAGCCCGTTGTCCCCCACCCTGTTCGGCCCACTCCAGGTTGCCCAGTCCTCGATCGGGGCACGGTCCTGTCCCCGCTCCGCCCGCGGAGCGGTCCGCGGGGCCGTCCGGCGAACCCGATGGCGTACAAAGTCGTCCCTCCCGGTTGCCCCTCCCTTTCGTACCCCCCCTAGACTGAACATCCAGCAGGTGGCTCACGCTCGAAAGGCGCCCCCGTGTCCATCGGCAACTCCCCCGAAGACGACCGGCCTTCGATCGGTCGTGCCCTTCAGCAGGCTCGCATCGCCGCAGGCCTCACGGTCGAGGAAGTCAGCAGCTCCACCCGGGTGCGCATCCCCCTCGTGCACGCGATCGAGGAGGACGACTTCTCGCGCTGTGGCGGCGACGTCTACGCACGCGGCCACATCCGCAACATCGCCCGTGCCGTCGGTATCGACCCGGAACCTCTGGTCGAGCGTTTCGACGGTGACCACGGCGGCCGTCCCGCACCCACCCCCGCGGCTCCGCTGTTCGAAGCGGAGCGCATCCGTTCCGAACCGCGGCGGCCCAACTGGACCGCGGCCATGGTCGCGGCCATCGTCGCCGTCATCGGCTTCGTCGGCTTCACCCTGTTCAACGGTGGGGACGACAAGCCCTCGAACACCGCCCAGGTCGCGGAGGGCTCCAAGCCCGACAAGACCGCGGCCAGACCCACCACCACCAAGCCGGCCGACCCCCCGCCCGTGCCGTCCGAGAGTGCCATCGCCGCCGCCCCCCGGGACAAGGTGACGGTCAAGCTCAGCGCGAGCCAGGACAAGAGCTGGATCTCCGTCAAGGACCACAACGGCAGGCTGCTCTTCGACGGGCTGCTGCTGGAGGGTGAGTCCAAGACCTTCCAGGACAAGGAGCGCATCGACCTCGTCCTCGGCAACGCCGGGGCGATCGAGCTCTTCGTGAACGGGAAGAAGCTCCAGGACCGTTTCGAGCCGGGTCAGGTCGAACGGCTCACGTACACCAAGGGTGACCCCGAGGCCGGCTGACCCCGCGCCTTCCACCCATCGACGGGCGTCCGGCCTCGTGCCGGGCGCCCGTCGGCGTTCTCCGCACCATGTGCGCCTGCTACGGGGAGTAACAGGCAAAGGGCAGGCAACCCTGCACGGCGGGAGGGCCGCCGGGACGAAGTAGTCTTGAGTCCATGCCCGAACGCCGTACCGTCGCCCTTGTCACTCTTGGCTGCGCCCGTAACGAGGTGGACTCGGAGGAGCTTGCAGGCCGCTTGGCAGCGGACGGCTGGGACCTCGTCGAGGACGCCTCGGACGCGGATGTCGCAGTCGTCAACACCTGTGGGTTCGTCGAAGCCGCCAAGAAGGACTCCGTCGACGCCCTGCTCGAAGCCAACGATCTCAAGGACCACGGCCGCACCCAGGCCGTCGTCGCCGTCGGCTGCATGGCCGAGCGCTACGGCAAGGACCTCGCCGAGGCCCTGCCGGAGGCGGACGGTGTCCTCGGATTCGACGACTACGCCGACATCTCCGACCGGCTCCAGACCATCCTCAACGGCGGCATCCACGCCTCGCACACTCCGCGCGACCGCCGCAAGCTGCTCCCGATCAGCCCCGCCGAGCGGCAGGACGCCGCCGTGGCCCTGCCCGGCCACGCCCAGGAGGCGCCCGCCCCGGCGCCCGAGGACCTCCCCGAGGGCGTCGCACCGGTCTCCGGACCGCGCGCCCCGCTGCGCCGGCGGCTCGGCACCAGCCCCGTCGCCTCGGTGAAGCTCGCCTCCGGCTGCGACCGCCGCTGCTCCTTCTGCGCCATCCCCTCCTTCCGCGGCTCCTTCATCTCCCGCCGCCCCTCGGACGTGATCCAGGAAACCCGCTGGCTGGCCGAGCAGGGCGTCAAGGAGGTCATGCTCGTCTCCGAGAACAACACCTCCTACGGCAAGGACCTCGGCGACATCCGCCTCCTGGAGACCCTGCTGCCCGAGCTGGCCGACGTGGACGGCATCGAGCGGATCCGGGTCAGCTACCTCCAGCCCGCCGAGATGCGCCCCGGCCTCATCGACGTCCTCACCTCGACGCCGAAGGTCGCCCCGTACTTCGACCTCTCCTTCCAGCACTCCGCCCCCGGCGTGCTGCGTGCGATGCGCCGCTTCGGCGACACCGACCGCTTCCTGGAGCTCCTGGACACCATCCGCAGCAAGGCTCCCGAGGCCGGCGCCCGCTCCAACTTCATCGTCGGGTTCCCCGGTGAGACCGAGGCCGACCTCGCCGAGCTGGAACGCTTCCTCACCGGCGCCCGGCTCGACGCCATCGGCGTCTTCGGCTACTCCGACGAGGAGGGCACCGAGGCGGTCGGCTACGAGAACAAGCTGGACGCCGACACCATCGCCGAGCGGCTCGCCCACATCTCGCAGCTGGCCGAGGAGCTGACCTCGCAGCGGGCCGAGGAGCGCGTCGGAGAGACCCTCCAGGTGCTGGTGGAGTCCGTCGAGTCGGACGAGGACGGCGAGGTCGCGATCGGCCGTGCCGCGCACCAGGCCCCGGAAACGGACGGTCAGGTGGTCTTCACCACACGCGAGGGACTCGTGCCGGGCCGTATGGTCGAAGCAAAGGCAGTGGGCACCGAGGGCGTCGACCTGGTGGCCGAACACCACGAGCTTGCGGAGGCGGCCAGATGACGGGAGCCCCGGCATCCGCGGCAGGCGGTTCCGGCGCGAAGCCGGTCCGCGGCGGGAAGCTGGGCACTGCGGCCGTCAACCAGGCCAGCCTGTGGAACATCGCCAACATCCTGACCATGGTGCGGCTGCTGCTCGTTCCCGGCTTCGTGCTGCTGCTGTTCCACAACGGCGGGTACGACCCGGTCTGGCGCTCCTTCGCCTGGGCGGCCTTCGCCGTCGCCATGATCACGGACCTGTTCGACGGTCATCTGGCGCGGGCGTACAACCTGGTCACGGACTTCGGGAAGATCGCCGACCCGATCGCCGACAAAGCGATCATGGGCGCAGCGCTGGTCTCCCTCTCCGTCCTCGGCGACCTGCCGTGGTGGATCACCGGGGTGATCCTCGCCCGTGAGCTGGGCATCACGCTGATGCGGTTCTGGGTGATCCGGCACGCGGTGATCCCGGCCAGCAGAGGCGGCAAGCTGAAGACCCTGGCCCAGGGCACGGCGGCCGGGATGTACGTCCTGGTGCTCACCGGACCCCTGGCCACCCTGCGCTTCTGGATGATGATGGTGGCCGTCGTGCTGACGGTCGTCACCGGTCTCGACTACGTACGCCAGGCCGTCGTCCTGCGCCGCAGGAGCCTCGCCGCCGAGCGCGCCGCCGTCGGCCGGACCACGGAGGCGCTGAACGAGGCGGCCGGGTCTCCCGGTGCCGTCGTCGCGGACGCCGGTGCCGCCGGTGTGGCGGATGCCGGTGTTCCCGGCGCGACCGTGCGGGTCTCCGGTGGTTCGACGGCTGTGGAGCCCGCCGTGCGTGCGCGTGACGGCGCGGAGGCCGAGCGGTGACAGCCGCTGCCCGGGCGCTGGAGCTGCTCGTGGAGCGCGGTGAGACGCTCGCCGTCGCCGAATCGCTGACGGGCGGCCTGGTGGCGGCCGAACTCACCTCCGTACCCGGCGCCTCCCGGTCCTTCCGGGGATCGGTCACGGCGTATGCCACGGTCCTCAAGGGTGAGATCCTCGGCGTGGACGGGACCCTCCTGGCGGAGCGGGGGGCGGTCGATCCCGAGGTCGCGCGGCAGATGGCGGCCGGGGTGCGCCGTGCCCTCGGTGCGGACTGGGGGCTCTCCACGACCGGCGTCGCGGGCCCGGAACCCCAGGACGGGCAGCCCGTCGGGACGGTATACGTGGCCGTCGCGGGACCCTACGGCATCGAGAAAGTGTCCGCTCTGCGATTGAATGGTTCGAGGGCGGACATCCGTAGAGAGAGTGTACGAAGCGTCCTCGATCTGCTGGCCGGCGAACTCGGAGAGAATGCGCGGGCACAGGATACGGAACAGATCGGGGGGAACTGATGTTTGCAGCCCTGAGTGAACACGACATCGCTCCCCGCACGGCCGCAGCACAAGGCGGTACGGTAGGGCGTGAAGGATGCGGCTACGCGGTCCGAGGAGGGAGCCACCGATGATTCTGCTCCGTCGCCTGCTGGGTGACGTGCTGCGTCGGCAGCGCCAGCGCCAAGGCCGTACTCTGCGCGAAGTCTCCTCGTCCGCCCGGGTCTCGCTCGGTTATCTGTCCGAGGTGGAGCGGGGGCAGAAGGAGGCATCCTCCGAGCTGCTCTCCGCGATTTGCGACGCGCTTGACGTACGGATGTCCGAGCTCATGCGTGAAGTGAGCGACGAGCTCTCGCTCGCCGAGCTGGCCGAGTCGGCAGCTGCCAGTGATCCGGTCCCAGTACCGGTTCGTCCCATGCTCAATTCCGTCTCCGTGTCGTCGGTCGCAGGAGTGCCGTCGGGACGGGTGACCATCAAGGCGCCTGCGGAAGCGGTGGACGTCGTCGCCGCCTGACCCGCGCGCGGCACAGTGCTCGACCGGAGTCCCGGCCGACCCCCCTAGGGGTCGGCCGGGACTTTCGCGTGTGCGGCGTCCCGCGCGCTTTCCGTATGCGTCTTTCGTGTGTGAGGCGCGAGGGAGCGGGCAGACGGAGGTTGAGGCCGACATGACTGTTTTGTTTCTTTTGTGCCATCGTGAGTGGTGCGCCGGAACAGTCAGCGAAACGCCTGACGACGGTCAGCAGTACGCCTGACGGATGGGAGTTTGCATGTCTGTGGTGAAGAGCCCACTGTCCGAGAGCGATCACAAGCTCGTCGGAGAAGCGCTGCAAGGCGCGCTGGTCGACCTGGTCGATCTCTCCCTCGTGGCGAAGCAGATCCACTGGAACGTGGTCGGTCCGCGCTTCCGGTCCGTACATCTCCAGCTCGACGACGTGGTCGTCACGGCCCGGCAGCACTCCGACACGGTCGCCGAGCGAGCCTCCGCGATCGGGGTCAACCCGGACGGCCGCTCCGCGACCGTGGCCAAGGAGACCGCCATCCGGTCGGTCCCCGAAGGCTGGATCAAGGACACCGACGCCGTGAAGGCGCTCGTGGACGCCCTGGGCGTGGTCATCGGCCGGATGCGGGAACGCATCGAGGTGACCGACGCGCCGGATCCCGTCACCCAGGACATCCTGATCTCACTGACGGCAGACCTCGAAAAGCACGCCTGGATGTTCCAGGCCGAAAGTGCCTGAGCGGAAGGAACCGACATCGTGACTGGTGACAACGCCATGGACAAGATCAAGGGCAAGGGCAAGGAGGCCGTCGGCAAGCTGACCGGCGACCGCCGCAAGGAGTCCGAGGGCAAGGCCGACCAGGCCAAGGCCACGGCCAAGGACAAGGTCGACGAGGCCGGTGACCGCGCGAAGGGCGTCACGGACTCGCTCCGAGACGACAACCACAAGTAGCGCGTCGCGGCCGCTGCCCCCTGAGCGCCGGCCCCTTCCGGCGCCTGAACGACCCGGGTGCCCCCGTCGATCTCCGGCGGGGGCACCCGGGCGTGCGGGCAGCTGTCGGCCGTACGTTCTGGATGCAGTGGTGCCGCTGCCAGGGGAAACTGCCCGAAAGGACGTCGGCCGCAGGAGGGCAGCGATGGTACGGCGGTGGGTGCCGGCGCCGGTCCTCGGCGGGCTGTGGTGGTGGGCGGTGCTGCGGCTGGTGCTCCAGCCGGAGCAGGCCGGTGTGGTGGAGGGTGCGGTAGCGGCGGGCGGCTGGGGGCTGAGCCTGCTGCCGGTCCACGTGGCGTCGGGGCTCTCCGGGGGTGCGTCGGGGGGTGCGGAGGTGCCGGTCGGGCGCGCGGGGCCGGGGGAGCGGGTTTCACGGGCCGGGCAGGGGCGGCCTGGGTCGGCTCCTGGGCGTTTTGCGGCGGGGCTCACCAGGGCATGGCGGCGCCGCCGTTCGGGCGGAGGATCCGGCCGGTCATGACGGCCGACGCGTCGGACGCCAGGTGCAGGACGGTGTGGGCGACGTCCTCGGGTTCGCCGACCCGGCCGAGGGGAGAGATCCGGGCCATCGTGGCCTCCGCCCGTTGCTGCTGCCCAGTTCCGTGCCGGTCGGTCATCGGTGTACGGATCCAGCCCGGGGCACCGCGTTCACCCGTATGGCGTGGGGGCCCGGCTCGGTGGCGAGCGTCTTGGTGAGCTGGACCACGGCCGCCTTCGCCGCGCTGTAGCAGAGCAGGCCCGCGCTCGCCAAGTCCACGGCGCCGGACGCCATGGTGACCAGTGACCCGGGTGCGGAGCGGGCGATCATGGAGCGGGCGACCTCCTGACAGGCGTACAGCACCCCCTTGAAATTGACCGCCAGCACCCGGCTCGACATCCTGGTCGCGGTGGCCGGGATCATGCTTCTCCGCAGGCCGGTCTCGTCGCGGTCGGCGCAGTGGACCGTGGCTCCGGCCTCGGCGAGCAGTACGGCGCAGGCCCGGCCGATCCCGCCGGCGGCGCCGGTGACGAATGCGGAGCGGCCCGTGAGGTCGTACGCGTGGTACGCGGAGAGCGGCATGACGGGACCGTACGACTCGATCTGACGGGCCGTCAACTAGTGTGCGGGCCTTGTGCTGGTCAGGGAGTCGGGCCCGATTGGCAGGCCGGGCACCAGTACGTGGGCCGGTCCTCCTGGTCGATCTTCCGGATCGGGGTGCCGCAGCGCAGGCAGGGGCGGCCCCCCCGGCCGTAGACGTAGAGGGGCTCCTGCACCCGAAGGGGCGGGAGCGGCCTCTTCCCGGGAACGGGGGCCGACGGGTCCGGGCGGGGGCGGCGCTCGGCTCGGATGGTGGTGGTGCGGGTGGGGCGTTCGCGGTTGGCGTCGAGGAGGCGGTGGGCCAGGGCGACCAGCCGGGGGAGGGTTCCGTCGGGGAGGGCGCACACGGGGAGCCAGGGGGTGACGCGGGCCAGGAAGCACAGCTCGCATTTGTAGACATTGCCGATGCCCGCGAGATTGCGCTGGTCCAGGAGTGCTTCGCCGAGGGGGCGGTCCGGGGCGGCGAGGAGGCGTTCCACGGCGAGGCCGGGGTTCCAGTCCGGGCCCAGCAGGTCAGGCCCGAGGTGGCCGACGGCCTTGCTCTCCTCGCTGGTGCGCAGCAGTTCGAGGACGGGGAGGCGGTATCCGACGGCGGTGCGGTCGGTGTTGGCCAGGACCGCGCGGATCTGGTGCCCGGGGCCGCCGCGCCAGCGCTCGCCCGGTGCGTAGATCCGCCAGGCCCCGTCCATCCGGAGGTGGCTGTGCAGAGTCAGGCCGCCCTCGACCCGGGTCAGCAGGTGTTTGCCGCGTGCGGTGACGTCAAGGACGGTGCGGCCGCTGAGGTCGGCGGTGGCGAACCGGGGGACGCGCAGGTCAGCGTGGGTCAGGACCCGCCCCGCCAGTGCTGCGTGCAGCCGGGCGGCGGTCTGTAGGACGGTGTCTCCTTCGGGCATACCTCCATGATGGGCCCGCCGGGCCTGTTGGGCTCAGACCCTCAAGCCCTCAGGCGCAGGCCTCTCGGGGTGGCGAGGAACCCGGCCGCCTCCAGGGTCCGGCCCAGCGGCGAGGTGAGGGAGGAGGCCCCGTTGGTCCGCTCCACCGTCAGTGTGCCGAGCGCACCGGCGCGGGCGGACGCGGCCAGAGCCTCGGCCGCCGCCAGGAGAGCTGGGGACTCGGGGTCGGATTGCCAGGCGAGCAGGGACTTGCCGCCACGCTCCATGTAGAGCGTGAGCTCGCCGTCGACGAGGACCACCAGTGCCCCCGCCTTGCGGCCCGGCTTGTGCCCGGCGCCGTCCGGGGACTCCGGCCACGGAAGGGCGGCACCGTACGCGTTGGCCGGGTCGGCCGCGGCGAGCACCAGGGCCTGGGGCGCGGTGCCCGGGTCCCGGCGGTCGCGGGTCCCGGCGGCCGCCCGCACCCGGTCCACCGCCCCGTCCATCGCGAACTGGGCGGCCCCGAGGCCCTCCACCACATAGCCCCGCCGGGCCTGGCCGCTGTCCTCGAAGGCGGCCAGGATGCGGTACGTCGCGGAGAAGCCGCCCTCCACACCTTCGGCCTGCACCGCGCCGCGGGTGACCACGCCGTGCCGGTCGAGAAGGGTGCGGGCGAGGGCGTGCGCGCGGTGGGTCGGCTCCGGCTCGCGCGGGGGCAGCAGGGACCAGCGGCCCGAGACCGTCGGGGGGCCGGTGCGGGAGGCGGGGCGGGCGGCCGCGGTGAGGGATCCGTACCGCCCGCGGGGCACGTTGCGTCTGGCCCGGTGGGCGGTGGAGCCCGCCGTCCGGCCGGAGCCGAGGAGGGAGCGCAGCGGGGCGAGGGTGTCGTTGGTCAGCCTGCCCGACCAGGCCAGCTCCCAGAGGGCGTCGGCGAGCTGCTGGTCGGAGCAGTCCGGGTGGGTGGTGGCCCGGACCTGGTCGGCGATCTGCCGGAAGAAGAGGCCGTACCCGCCGGAGAGGGTGGTGAGCAGGGACTCGTGGAGCGCCGACAGCTCCAGCGGGTGCGGCGCGGGGAGGAGGAGGGGGGCGCTGTCGGCGGGATAGAGGGCGAGCCAGCCGTCCTTGCCGGGCAGTGCTCCCGCCCCGGCCCAGACGACCTCGCCCGTGGTCGTCAGCTCGTCGAGCATCGCCGGGGTGTAGCCCATGACCCGGCTCGGCAGGATCAGCTTCTCCAGGGCCGAGGCGGGGACGGGCGCTCCCTGGAGCTGTTCGACGGCGCGGGCCAGCCCGTCGATGCCCCGCAGGCGGTGGGAGCCGAAGTGCTGCCACTGTGGGAGGAAGGAGGCGAGTGCGGCGGGCTCCACCGGCTCCAGCTCCTGGCGGAGCGCGGCCAGGGAACGGCGGCGGAGCCGGCGCAGCACCGTGGCGTCGCACCACTCCTGGCCGATGCCCGCCGGGTGGAACTCACCCTGGACGGTCCGGCCGGAGGCGGCGAGCCGTTGCAGCGCGCCGTCCGTGACAGCCGTGCCGAGGCCGAACCGCTCGGCGGCCCGGGCGGCGGTGAACGGGCCGTGCGTCCGGGCGAAGCGGGCGAGGAGATCGCCGAGGGGGTCCTTCACCGGCTCGGTGAACGCCTCGGGGACCCCGACCGGGAGTGCGGTGCCCAGGGCGTCCCGCAGCCTCCCCGCGTCCTCGATCGCCGCCCAGTGATCCGCTCCGGCGATCCGGACCTGGATGGCCCGGCGGGTCGTGGCCAGCTCCGCGGCCCAGGCGGGCTCGGCGCCCCGCTCGGCCAGCTCGGCGTCGGTCAGGGGGCCGAGCACACGCAGCAGGTCGGCGACGCCTTCGACGTCCTTGATCCGGCGGTCCTCGCTGAGCCACTGGAGCTCCCGCTCCAACTCGGTGAGGACCTCGGGGTCGAGCAGCTCGCGCAGCTCCGCCTGGCCCAGCAGTTCGGCCAGGAGGTGGGAGTCCAGGGAGAGCGCGGCGGCCCGCCGCTCGGCGAGCGGTGAGTCGCCCTCGTACAGGAACTGGGCGACGTAACCGAAGAGGAGGGAGCGGGCGAACGGGGAGGGCTCCTGAGTGGTGACCTCGACCAGGCGGACCCGGCGCGCCTCCAGGTCACCCATCAGTTCGGTGAGCCCGGGGACGTCGAAGACGTCCTGGAGGCACTCGCGGACGGCTTCGAGGACGATCGGGAACGAACCGAACTCGGAGGCCACCTGGAGCAGCTGCGAGGCGCGCTGGCGCTGCTGCCAGAGCGGGGTGCGCTTGCCGGGGGAGCGGCGGGGCAGCAGCAGGGCGCGGGCGGCGCACTCCCGGAAGCGGGCGGCGAACAGGGCGGAGCCGCCGACCTGGTCGGTGACGATCTGCTGCACCTCGCCCTGGTCGAAGACGACGTCGGTGGCGCCGACCGGGGGCTGCTCGCTGTCGTACGAGAAGGCTCCCGGCGCCGGTCCGGCGCTCTCCGCGTCCCCGGTGGGCGGGGCGTCGAAGTCGAGCAGGTCCAGGCCCATCATGTCCGCGTCGGGGAGCCGCAGCACGATCCCGTCGTCGGCGTGCATGACCTGCGCGTCCATCCCGTACCGCTCCCCGAGGCGGGCGGAGAGGGCGAGTGCCCAGGGGGCGTGCACCTGGGCGCCGAAGGGGGAGTGGACAACGACCCGCCAGTCGCCCAGCTCGTCCCGGAACCGCTCCACCAGGATCGTCCGGTCGTCCGGGACATGGCCGCAGGCCCGGCGCTGCTCGTCCAGGTAGGCCAGGATGTTGTCCGCCGCCCAGGCGTCGAGCCCGGCGGCGAGCAGCCGCAGCCGGGCGTCCTCGTCGGAGAGGCCGCCGATCTCGCGGAGGAAGGCCCCGAGGGCGCGGCCGAGCTCGAGGGGGCGGCCCAGCTGGTCGCCCTTCCAGAACGGCAGCCTCCCCGGAACGCCCGGAGCCGGCGAGACGAGGACCCGGTCGCGGGTGATGTCCTCGATCCGCCAGGACGTGGTGCCCAGGGTGAAGACATCGCCGACTCGGGACTCGTAGACCATCTCCTCGTCCAGCTCTCCGACCCTGCCGCCGCCCTTCTTCGGGTCCGCGCCGGCCAGGAAGACCCCGAAGAGGCCGCGGTCCGGGATGGTGCCGCCCGAGGTGACGGCGAGCCGCTGCGCGCCGGGGCGGCCCGTGACCGTACCGCCGACCCGGTCCCAGACGACCCGGGGGCGCAGCTCCGCGAAGGCGTCGGAGGGATAGCGTCCGGCGAGCATGTCGAGAACGGCGGTGAACGCCGACTCGGGGAGCGAGGCGAACGGGGCGGCCCGGCGGACCAAGGCGAGCAGGTCGTCCGCCTGCCAGCTGTCGAGCGCCACCATGGCGACCAGCTGCTGGGCGAGCACGTCCAGCGGGTTGGACGGGATGCGCAGCGCCTCGATCGCCCCGGTCCGCATCCGCTCGGTGACGACGGCGGCCTGCACCAGGTCGCCGCGGTACTTCGGGAAGACCACGCCGGTGGAGACCGCGCCCACCTGGTGCCCGGCCCGGCCCACCCGCTGGAGACCGGAAGCGACGGAGGGCGGGGACTCGACCTGGACCACCAGGTCGACCGCGCCCATGTCGATGCCGAGCTCCAGGCTGGAGGTGGCCACCACGGCGGGCAGCCTCCCCGCCTTCAGGTCCTCCTCCACCTGGGCCCGCTGTTCCTTGGAGACCGAGCCGTGGTGCGCGCGGGCCAGCAGCGCGGGGGCGCCCCGGGCCGCGCCGGACTGGGCCATGACCTCGGCGGGGGCGTGCGCCTCCGGCAGCTCGGGAGCGGGGCTGTCCGGGTCGAAGGCGGTGCCGGTGGCCCGCTCGTACGCGATCTCGTTCAGCCGGTTGCACAGGCGCTCCGCCAGCCGGCGCGAGTTGGCGAAGACGATGGTGGAGCGGTGCGACTGGACGAGGTCGGCGATGCGCTCCTCGACATGCGGCCAGATCGAGGGCTTCTCCGCCTGGGCGCCGTCCCCGTCGGTGGCGGGCGAACCGCCCAGCTCGCCCAGATCCTCGACCGGGACGACCACCGAGAGATCGAACTCCTTGGTGGAGGGCGGCTGGACGATCTCCACCTTGCGCTGCGGCGACAGGAACCGGGCGACCTCATCGACCGGCCGGACCGTCGCGGAGAGCCCGACCCGGCGGGCGGGCCGGGGCAGCAGCTCGTCCAGGCGCTCCAGGGAGAGCGCGAGATGGGCGCCGCGCTTCGTACCGGCGACCGCGTGCACCTCGTCGAGGATCACCGTCTCGACGCCCGCCAGCGCGTCCCGGGCGGAGGACGTGAGCATCAGGAACAGTGATTCGGGTGTGGTGATCAGGATGTCCGGCGGCCTGGTCACCATGGAACGCCGCTCGGCGGGCGGGGTGTCACCGGAACGGATGCCCACCCGCACCTCCGGCTCCGGAAGGCCGAGTCGCACCGACTCCTGGCGGATGCCGGTCAGCGGGGAGCGCAGATTGCGCTCCACGTCGACCGCGAGCGCTTTGAGGGGGGACACGTACAGCACGCGGCAGCGCTTCTTCGCCTCGGCGGGCGGCGGACCGGCGGCCAGCCGGTCCAGCGAGGCGAGGAACGCGGCCAGCGTCTTGCCGGAGCCGGTCGGCGCGACCACCAGCACATCGCTGCCCTCGCCGATGGCCCGCCAGGCACCCTCCTGCGCGGCAGTGGGCGCGCTGAAGGCACCGGCGAACCAGCTGCGGGTCGCGGGAGAGAAGGCGTCGAGAGCGGAGCCGGTCATGTCCCCCATCGTGCACCCCGCCACTGACAACGGGCCCGCGACACAGTCCGGAGCCGCCCCTCACCCTGCGGCGCACCGCCCGGAACTGCGAGAATGTGGCCATGGCGGGAGCGGATCGGGCGAAGGAGTGGGCACGGCACTGGACGTACGCGGAGCTACCGGACCTCGATCTCCTGCGCGCCCGGTACGTCCGCCACACCTTCCCCCGGCACAGCCACGAGGGGTACGTGTTCGGCGCGGTCACCCGGGGCGTCGAGGACGTGGGGCTGCCGGGCGGGCTGGTGCACGCGGTCCCCGGCACCGTCGTGATGATCAACCCGGAGGTGCCGCACACCGCTCGCCCGGGACAGCCCGAGGGCTGGACGTACGACACGCTCTACCCCTCCGCCCAGGTGATCAACGACATCGCGGCCGAGGTGACGCCCTTGCGCGGCACGGTGGGGTTCGGCGAGACGCGGGTGACCGACCCGTACGCGGCCCGGCTGATCAGCCAGGTGCACCGGGCCGCGGAGGAGGGCAACGCGCTGGCGGCCGACAGTCTGCTGCGGGTCCTGGTGGTCCGCCTGCTCACCCGGCACGGCAGTTCGCTCCCCGGCGTGACACCCCGGGCCGGGGGCGCGCGGGACGCTGAGCGCGCCCGCCGCGCGCTGGAGGGGCGGATGGACGCGCCGCCCACCCTGGAGACGCTCGCCGCCGAGCTGGGCACCAGCCCGTTCGCGCTGCTGAGGGCCTTCAAGAAGGAGTACGGGATGCCGCCCCACACCTGGCTCACCGACGCCCGGGTGCGGCGGGCCCGTCGCCTCCTCGACGCGGGCATCGCCCCCGCCGAGGCCGCGGTCGCCGTCGGCTTCACCGACCAGCCGCACCTCAACCGGCACTTCACCCGGATCGTGGGGGTGCCGCCCGGCGCGTACCAGCGCGAGCGGGGTGTGTACCGGCGCGGGCGGGATGTGTCGTAGGAGTGCGGGAAGTGCTTTAGGAGTGCGGGACGTGGCCTGGAGGTGGTGCGAGCGCGCAAGAACGTACAAGACCGGGCCCTGACCGTGCCCGTAACGTGCGGCGCGTGGCAGAACAGACAGCACCCCCAGAGAGCACCGGCGCGATCGGTGCCCCATCCGCCGGGCCGCCCGGCCCGACGGCGCCCGGCGCCCTGCCGGGCGGACCGACCGGCACCTCACCGCACAAGCCCGACGCGGCCGTCGTCCGGGACGCGCTCGCCGTCGGCATCGCCGTCGGGCTCTCCGGTTTCGCCTTCGGCGTCACCGCCGCCGGCTCCGGGCTCAGCCTGCTCCAGATCTGTGCCCTGAGCCTCTTCGTCTTCACCGGCGCCTCGCAGTTCGCACTGGTCGGTGCGCTGGCCGCCGGCGGCAACCCGTACACCGCGGCGGCCGGAGCGTTCTTCCTGGGCGTCCGCAACGCCTTCTACGGTCTGCGGCTCTCCCAACTGCTGGCCCTTCCGCGCGCGCTGCGCCCCTTCGCCGCCCACTGGGTGATCGACGAGACGACCGCGGTCACCGTGGCCCAGCCCGACCGGCGGTCCGCGCGTCTGGGATTCACCGTCACCGGGCTCACCCTCTACGTGCTGTGGAACCTCACCACCCTGGTGGGTGCGATGGGAGCCGAGGCGCTGGGCGACACCGAGGCCTGGGGCCTGGACGCGGCGAGTCCGGCCGTCTTCCTCGCCCTGCTCGCACCGATGCTCAAGAGCACCACCGAACGCGTCACCGCGGGTCTCGCCGTGCTGCTGGCCCTGACGCTGCTGCCCGTTCTGCCGGCCGGCGTGCCGGTCCTGCTGTCCGCGCTCGCGGCCCCCGTCGTCCTCTTTCTGATGGGACGGCGCAAGCGGGGACCCGGCACGGCGACGCGGGGGAAGACCACGGAGAAGGGCGGGCGGGACGCATGAACGTCTGGATAGCCATCGGTCTGACCGCGGCGGGCTGCTACCTCGCCAAGTACGCGGGCCTGCTGGTCCCGGCGGGGGTGCTGGAGCGACCGCTCGTGCGGCGGATGGCGGTCCTGCTGCCCGTGGCGCTGCTGGCGGCCCTCACCGCTCAGCAGACCTTCGGCGACGGGCAGCAGCTCGTCCTGGACGCCCGGGCCGCCGGCCTCGCCGCCGCAGCGCTCGCGCTGGTCCTGCGCGCCCCCTTCCTGGTGGTCGTCGGCGCGGCCGTGGTCGTCACGGCGGGCGTCCGCGCCTTGGGGTGAGCGAGGCTCCGGTCAGCCCGGGTGACGGCCGTAGGCCCGTAACGTCTCCAGGGCCCTGAGCGTCACCAGGGGCCGCCCCTCCAGGGCGGTGCCCGGTGCCCATTGCCGCCAGTTCACCGGCCAGCCGCCGTCCTCCTGCTGCTCGGCCGCCAGACGGTCGAGCGAGCGCTCCAGCTCCTCGTCGGTGAACCAGCGGCGGGCCAGTGAGCCGGGCGTACGGGCGTAGTCGTGCGGGAAGTGGTGCTCGCCGGGCGCGTAGCCCGGCGCCACCGGGTACTCCCCCCGCCGGGCCGGATCGAGCACCGCGAGCCCCTGCCCGCGCACCAGTCGGCCGAGCCGGTCCGCCGCCCGCTCGGCGCGGACCCGGTCCGGCACCCCGTCCAGGAAGGCGATCGCGGCCTCGATCTCGTAGGGGTGCGAGTGCTCCAGGGCGTCGACGGCGTTCCAGCAGAAGTCCGTCGCCCGGAACAGCCAGGCGTGCCACACCTCGTTGCGGTGCAGCAGTCCGACGATCGGACCGGTCGCGAGCAGTTCGGCCGGCGGGTCGTCGACCACGGGGACGAACGGTGCTGCGGGATATCCACGCTGGGAAGGGAGCAGCGCGGGAAGCGCCCCTTCTTTGGTCGACACGTCGCTCAGATAGCGGCAGATCCGCTCCACCCGCAGGCCGTCGCAGCGGCCGATGGAGTCGAGGACGCTGAGTGCGTGGGCGGTGTGCAGCGGCTGGCTGACCGGACCGCGAAGATCGGGTTCCAGCGCGTGGGCGTAGCCGCCGTCATCGTTGCGGTAGGCGGCGAGGGCCGTCTCGACCGGGTTCGGGTCGCCGTCGAGGAAGCGGTGGGCGAACCTCCGCTGTTCGAGGACGCGGGCGGTGAGCCAGATGAAGTGCTCGGCTCGGACGAGGTGATGTGCTCCGGTTCCAGCCATGGACCGACGGTAGAGGGGAAAAGAGCCCCGGCACATGCCCGGCGGACCGGCTGCACTCTCAGGAGCGCGATACTGAGGGCATGCGGTTGACGATTTTCTGGGAGCGGATGGCGGACCACTTCGGTGCCGTGTACGCGGACTCCTTCGCCCGTGACCATGTGATGGCCGAACTCGGCGGACGCACGGTGCATCAGGCGCTGGACACGGGCTGGGCCGCGAAGGACGTCTGGCGCGCGGTCTGTACGTCTATGGACGTCCCCGCGGAGAAGCGCTGATGCCCGCGGGCGTCCGCGCCGCCGAGCGCTGACCTCGGCGCCGGTGCCCCGGGCGGGGGACCGGCTGTCGGTGGCGTAGGCGAGACTTGTCCCGTGTCATCGACAGACGAGACCGTTCTGGCCCAGCCGTCCGACGCCCCGCCCGCCGGGCCCCCCGCGCCACCGTCCGGTCCGGGGCCCGCCCGCATGCCGGGCTGGCTGCCGCGCGCGATGGTCCTGGCGCTGGCGCTCTACGCCTGCCTCCAGCTCGGCAGCTGGGCGTTCGACCAGGTCATCGGGTTGCTGAACAATGTGCTGATCGCCTTCTTCCTCGCGCTCGCCATCGAGCCCGCGGTGGGCCGGATGTCGGCCCGCGGGATGCGCCGGGGCCTGGCCACGTTCCTCGTCTTCATCGGCTTGATGATCTTCAGCGCCGGGTTCGTCGTCCTCCTGGGGTCGATGCTGGCCGGCCAGATCTTGGACATGGTCGACGACTTCCCCCAGTACATCGACTCGGTGATCAGCTGGGTCAACCAGACCTTCCGCACCGAGCTCTCGCGGGTCCAGGTCCAGGACAGCCTTCTGCACTCCGACTGGCTGCAGAAGTACGTCCAGAACAGCGCCACGGGGGTGCTCGACGTCTCCACCACGGTCCTCGGCGGGCTGTTCCGGCTGCTGACGATCTTCCTGTTCTCGTTCTACTTCGCGGCCGACGGCCCCCGGCTGCGCCGCGCGCTCTGCTCCGTACTGCCGCCGGCCCGGCAGACCGAGGTGCTGCGCGCCTGGGAGATCGCGGTCGACAAGACCGGCGGTTACCTCTACTCGCGCGGCCTGATGGCACTGATCTCCGGCGTCGCGCACTACATCCTGCTGGTCGTCCTCGGCGTGCCCTACGCTCCGGCGCTCGCGGTCTGGGTGGGGCTCGTCTCGCAGTTCATCCCCACCATCGGTACGTATCTGGCGGGCGCCCTGCCGATGCTGATCGCCTTCACGGTCAACCCCTGGTACGCGCTGTGGGTGCTGGGATTCGTCGTGGTCTATCAGCAGTTCGAGAACTACGTCCTCCAGCCCAAGCTGACCGCCAAGACCGTCGACATCCACCCGGCGGTCGCGTTCGGTTCGGTGGTCGCGGGGACGGCCCTGCTGGGAGCCGTCGGCGCGCTGATCGCCATCCCCGCCGTCGCCACGCTCCAGGCGTTCCTGGGGGCCTATGTGAAGCGGTACGACGTCACCGACGACCCCCGGGTGCACGGCGCCCCCCCACCGAGGCGCGGGGAACCTGTCCTCTCCCGGATACGCCGGGCGCTGGGCGGACCCGGCAGGCCGGGCGGCGGGGCGGCCGGACAGACCTGAGTCAGAGGTACGAGGGGTGCGTCACCCGGTGCCGGAAGGTGTGCCAGGTCCACGCCTGGGCGGCGACCAGCAGCGGGCAGAACGCGAGCAGGACGGGGAGGAGCAGGGTGAGCGTCGCCCGGTCCGCGGCGCGCGCCGCCGGATGGAGTGCCGGGCCCGTAGCGGGGGGCGAAGGGCGGCGGACCTGCGGCGACGGGTTCCGCACGGGCCCGCTCGTCGTGGCCGAGCCCCGTCTCCACCGGCCCGGGACGCGCGTGTCGCAGGAGCAGCCATCCGTTGAGGACGGCCAGCGCCGCGAAGAGCACGGTGAAGGTGATCAGTGAGGCGAGCATGGTTCCGGGGGAGTGGCCGGAGACGGCGTCCTCGATCTTCAGCAGCCCGTACACCACCCAGGGCTGGCGGCCGGCCTCCCGGAAGACCCAGCCGCTGATCATCGCCAGGTAGGGCAGCGGTACGGCGGTCAGCGGTAGCCCGTGACATCGGCGGGCAGCCCCCGGTCCTGTACCTCGGTCAGATACCGCCAGGCGTCGGGCCGGCTTCCGTCGGTGTCGGTGAAGCCGTACACCTGGGCGAGCTGTCCGCTGGAGAGTGACCGGCCGTTCCAGCGAGCCACGTCCGGGTCGCGGGCGAGGGCGGCGACGGCCCGGCCCACATAGGCGGGGGACTCGGAGATCGCGAAGTGCGGCGCGTGCGCGATCGCGTCGCGCCAGGTGGCCTCGGTGACGCCATGGGCCTGGAGCATCGCCTCGGAGCGCAGCCAGCCGGGGGTGAGCGCCACGGCGGTCGCACCGTGCGGTGCGAGCTCATGGGCCAGCGCGAAGGCCATCCGGTTCACGGCGGCCTTCGCGAGGTCGTAGAAGAAGGAGACGCGGTAGTTGTCCGTGTTGTACTCGTCCGTCCCGTCGGTCATCTCGACGACCAGGCCGCCCGGGGTCTCGATCAGCAGCGGCAGCGCGAAGTGACTGGTGATGGCGTGCGTGTCGACCGCCAGTCGCAGGGTGTGCAGGCCGGTGTCGA
Source organism: Streptomyces sp. CB00316 (assembly GCF_001905595.1). GTDB lineage: Bacteria > Actinomycetota > Actinomycetes > Streptomycetales > Streptomycetaceae > Streptomyces. The sequence continues at coordinate 30,550 of NZ_LIXI01000012.1, forward strand.
GGGAGGACTCCCAGACCGACTTGTTCCACTCGATCTCGGCGCCCCAGATGTCGTTCACCAGGATGTGCAGGGCTCCCTGCTCGCCGGAGACGCGGGCGACGAGCGCGCTGACCTGGTCGGGGACCAGATGGTCGACCTGGACGGCGATCCCACGGCCGCCCGCCGCGTCGACCAGGGCCGCGGTCTCCTCGATCGTCTCGGGCCGGTCCATCTCGGAGCGCTCGGAGCCGCTCGTACGCCCGGTGACGTAGACGGTCGCCCCGGCGGCGCCGAGCTGTACGGCGATCCCGCGGCCCGCTCCGCGGGTGCCTCCGGCGACGAGCGCCACCCGTCCGGCGAGATCGGAGTCCGTAACAGCTGCGCTGTCCGGTGCAGGGGAGCTGTCGGACGTGGGGGAGCTGTCCGGTACAGGGGAACTGTCCGGCGTTTCCGGTGTCGAAGAGGGTCCCATATCGCCCTAATTTAGGGCACCTGTTTCCTCAGGGCCCGAGCTGCGAGCCGATCTGGGTACGGGACGACACCCCCAGCTTCCGCAGGGCACGCGCCACGTGGTGCTCCACCGTCCGGTGCGAGAGGACCAGCTCGCGTGCGATCTCGCGGTTCGAGAGGCCGAGCGAGACCAGCCGGGCCACCGCCCGCTCCCGGGGCGAGAGATGGTCGCCGTACCCCAGGGCGCCGGGCCTGCGGACGGTGACCTGGCCGTGTTCCCGCAGCCCGCGCTGACAGCGCAGCACATCCCATACGGCGTCGATGTCCTGGTAAGCCGCGATGGCCTCGTGCAGCACCGCGCGCCCGCCCCGAGCACCGGCGGCCAGTAGCCGCAGCCCCCATGCCTCCCTGACGTACGCGGCCTCATAGGGCCGTTCCAGAGCCGCCCAGGCGTCCGCGGCGGCCGCGTACAGGGCGTCGGACCCGCCGGCCCCGGTCTGCGGGCCGGTCGTCGCGGTGAGCAGCGCCCGGCAGGTCAGCAGGGCGGCCCGGGCGGCCGGCGCGTCCCGGCGGGCGATGCCGTCGGCCAGCTCCGTGGCGAGGTGGTGGGCCTCCCCGTCCCGCCCGTCCCGGATCAGCGCCTGGACGGCCGGCGGTGCGAGGGCCGTCGCCCACACCCACGCACCGGTACGGCGGAGGTGGTGCAGCACCCCCTCCACCGCCTGGACGGCCTGCGCGGGGCGGTCGGCGGCCAGATGGACCCGCACCACGGCGGCCGCGGCGGAGGTCAGCACGATGCCGGTGTCCAGCGCGGTCGTGCGGACGGCCCGCTCCAGGAGGCGACGCGCCACATCGGTCTGCCCCTTGGTGTGCAGGCGCAGCAGCCCGCAGACCAGTAGGGTCTCCGCGTGGAAGTCGGGCACGTCCTGGTACTGCTCCTCGGCGCGTTCGGCCCGCTCCAGCAGCCCCGCCCACCGGCCGCTCGTGAAGGCGGCGAGCATGTCCGTGGTCTCGACGAACGCTTCGAGGTACGGGGCGTGGTTCGTCCGGACGGCCTGCCACGCCCGGGCCTGGAAGGCGCGGGCGCGTTCCGGATGGCCGAGGGCGGTCGCGGCGCCCGCCAGATTGGCGTGCACCCTCGCCGCCGCCTCGACGGTGAGGGCCTCGGGCAGATCGGCCACCGCGTCCCACGCCGACGGGTCGCCCATCAGGGCCAGGGCGGTGGCGCGGTTGGCCAGCACGGCCGAGCGCAGGTCCTGCTCGTCGACCTGGGGCAGCAGCCGCTCCGCCTCGGCCAGCAGCCGCCGGTGCTCACCGACCGGCCACCCTTTGAGGGAGGGGATCGCGATGATCGCCAGCGCCCGTGCGGCCTGTCCCGTCGACACGGCGAGAAGATCGGGAACGGCACGCGCTATCTCCTCCAGTGCCTCAAGACCGGAACCCGACTGGTTGCGCAGCAACAGCCCCAAAAGCAGCCGGATCTCGCCGCTCGGCCCGGGGCCGAGGGAGCACTGGCCGAGCACGTTGCGCAGGGCGGCGGGCACCTGTGGGCCGGTGCGGGCGTTCAGCGCGACGCGGGCCAGCTTCAGCGCGACCCGGTCGCGGACAACGGCGGAGGGTCCCCCATGCAGGGCGTCGAGATAGCGGTCCGTGGCCGTACCGGCGTCCCCGCCCCGGGCGGCGCGGTCCGCGGCCGCCTCCAGACATCGCACCGCCTGGGTGCGGAGGCCGGCGCACCGGTAGTGCTCGGCGACCCGCACCAGAGGGAGGGGGCCGCCGTGCCGCGCGAGGGCGCGGGCCGCGCGCAGGTGCAGTACGGGCCGCTCCGGTTCGGCGACCGCCTCGTACGCGGCTCTGCGCGCCAGTTCGTAAGGGAAGGCGTAGGTGCCGTCCCCAGCCCGTACGACGCCTTCTTTCAAAGCCGCGGCGAGCGCACGGCGGGTCTCCTGCTCGTCCAGCCCCGCGACCGCCCCCAGTAGGTGTACGGGCGCGGGGTCACCGAGAACCGCTGCCGCGGCGACCACCCGCCGCGCGTCCGAAGGAAGGCGACGCAGCCGCTCCACCAGCGGACGGCGTACGGACGCGGGCAGGGGAGGTTCCGGCTGCCCGGTCGTCCGGGCAGGGCACGCCGTGGCGTCGGACCACTCCCGCAGCACCTCTTCGATCACGTGGGGGAGGCCGCCGGTCCACCGGTGCAGACGGTCGGCGAACTCCTCGGGCACCGCCCGCGCGCCGAGCAGCCCGGCGGCCATCGCGCCCGTCTCCGCCACCGAGAGCGGTGCGAGGTGCCGTTCGACCACCACCGCATGGGCCGGTGGGCGCAGCGGGAAGGGGAGCCCGCCACCTCCCTCCGCGTCGGTGTGGGGAAGGGTGTCGCTGCGTGCGGTGAGCACGAGTCCCAGGTCCGGCGGCGGGTCGGAGACGACCGCACGGAGAAAGGCGATCGTGCCTTCGTCGGCCCACTGGAGGTCCTGCACGGCCAGAACCACCCTCCCCAGGGACGCGGTCAACGCGCACAGGGCCCGCAGGACGCGGTGCGCTCCGGCGCGCGGATCGTCCGCGGGGGGCGGTACGGGCGGCAGGAGGTCTGCGACCTCGGGCAGCAGCCCGCGCAGTGCCCCGGTCACCGGTGACAGCTCTTCCGGACGGGGCCGGCAGCGGCTCAGCGCCTCGATGAGCGGTGCGTACGGGAAGGGGGCGTCCGACTCCTGACAGCGGACGGCCAGGGTGGGGGTGTCCGACGACCGTGTCCGCGCGAGTAGTTCGCGGACCAGTCGGCTCTTACCCACCCCCGCCTCACCGGTGATCACCACGACGGAGGGCCGACGGCCGAGCACCGGGCGAAGGTCGTCCAGGAGCGCGGAACGCCCGGTCAGGGCCGCGTGGAGAGGGATCGTCGGGTCGGCGTTCACGGCTTCCTTCCGCACCCGTGGGCAGCATGGGCATGACGGGCGGGCGGATTCGCCCCGGCCGCCCGGCGGCCTCGTGATGGTTCTCCGCGCATGATGGCCCTTCGCGAGGGTGGTGAAAAGGGGAGCGACGCCCGCGGCGCGTGTGCGGGCGCCGCAGACGTCACTCCCCGTCCGGCCGTGAGGTTCGCGGAGAGGTCTCACGGCCGGGTGCGCCGGGATCCACCAGGGTTCGGGACCGTGGATCACCGGCAGTTCGGTGGGGGTGATACCGACGCCGGGCGGTCAGAACCTCAGCGACCAGGAGTTCAGCGTGCCGGTGTCGTTGACCCAGTTGTCGCTCACCCGCAGCTTCCAGGTCCCGGCGGCGGGCTTGGAGGCGGCGTTCACGGTGAAGTTCCCGCGGACGTCGTCGGCGCTGTCGTTGGCGTTGTAGTCCTTGAGTCGGAAGACACCGCCGTCGGGGGCGACGAGGTCGACCCGCAGGTCACCGCGGAAGGTGTGGCGGATGTCGACCGCGACGGAGAGCGTCGCGGGTGCGTTGCCCGCGATACCGCTCACGGTGACCGGGGACTCGACGGTCGCGTTGTCGCGGATCGGGTAGGCGGTGGTGTTCTCGAAGGTCTTGCCGGTGGGCGGAGGCGTGGTGCCGTCGTTCGGGACGTACAGCAGGCGGTTGGGCGAACCGGTCTTCGCGTCGGTGACCTTGTTCGGGGTGGCGTCGGCGATCAGCCGGTCGTGGACCTGCTCGGGCGTCCAGGACGGGTTGGCGGAGAGGATGAGGGCCGCCGCGCCCGCCACGTGCGGGGAGGCCATGGAGGTGCCGCCGTCGGAGCGGGAGCCGGTGTCGTTGAGGTGGGAGGCGGAGACGATGTCGGAGCCGGGGCCGAACAGGTCCAGGCAGGTGCCGTGGTTGGAGGACTTGCCGCTCGGCCAGATCGACCGGGCGTCGCGGCTGTCGGTGGCGCCGACCGTCACCGCGCTCGGCACGGCCGCCGGGGAGGTGTTGCAGGCGTTGGCGCCGTCGTTGCCCGCGGCGACGACGTAGGTGACGCCGGAGGCGATCGACTTGGCCAGTGCGTCGTCGACCGATGCGGTCCGCCCGCCGCCGATGCTCATGTTGGCGACCGCCGGCTTGACCGCGTTCTTCGTCACCCAGTCGATGCCGGCCAGCACCGGCGCCCAGGTGGAGCCGGAGGAGCCCTGGCAGTTGAGGACCCGTACGCCCACCAGCTTCACCGCTTTGGCGACGCCGTACGCCGCGCCGCCGACCGTGCCCGCCACATGGGTGCCGTGGCCGTTGCAGTCCTGGGCGACGGAGTCGTTGTCTATGAAGTCGTAGCCGCTGACCGCCCGGCCGCCGAACTCCTGGTGCGAGGTGCGTATCCCGGTGTCGAGGACATAGGCCGTCACGTTGGAGGCGGTGTCGGGGTACGTGAACTTCCGGTCACCCGGCAGGTCACGCTGGTCGATGCGGTCCAGGCCCCAGGTCGGGTCGCTCTGGGTGCCCAGGGCGTACGCGACTCCGTCGGCCTCCACCCGGGCGACGGAGGGGTCGGCGGCCAGCCGCCGGGCCTGCGCCTCGTCCACCTTCACGGAGAAGCCGCGCAGGGCGGCGGTGTAGGTGTGGCCGATCCTTCCGCCGTGCCGTCCGGCGAGGGATCTCGCCGTCCTGTCCACGTCGGCCCGCGCCACCGAGGCCTTGAACGTGACGATGTACGAGCCCTTCACCGCCCCGGCCCGGTCGGCGCCCAGGATGCGGCCTTCGGAGGGCGGGGGTGTGGGTGCCGCCCCGGCCGTTCCGGCGCCGGCGATCAGTGCGCCGACGGCACACGCGGCAGCGGCGACACGCCACACCGCAGCTTGAGACACCATGCGATTCCTCCTGAGGGGTTGGCCCGGACCGGCTCCGGCCCGGGCTGGGCCCGCGCACGGCGAATACCGGGCACGGGCGAAGGAAGGGGCACGGCGGAGGCTCCGGACGATGCGACGTCGGCCTCGTACGGCGGATGCCGAACTTGGGGGGCCGGCAGATGCACGAGGGGCGGAGCCACCGCCGCCTCAGGAAGAATCGATCCATGGGGGCAGGTCGAACAATGCGTAGGTGTACCCAACCGTTCCGGCCGCCCGGGCCCGGCGTGGCGATAGGTTCTGCTCGCGAGAACGCCATCGTGACGAGCCGCCGGGCAGGGAAATTCATGAACCGGGGATCTGGGGAGAACGGGCTGCGCTGGATAGCGGGCGCCTACGACATCAGCTTCACCTTCACGCTCGGCGAGGGGCTCTCACCGGAGGAACCGCTGCGCAGCGTGGGTGCCGAGGAACGGCACGTCGTCCCGCTGACCCGCTCCGCGGCGTACGAACTGCTGGTCAGGGACGAAGGCGACCACCTCAGCGACCTCGACTACCTGGACTGGGAGGATGAGGCGGAGGTGGCCCGGCTGACGAGCGCGGGCTTCCTGCCCGCTCCGCCGGAGAGCATCGAGCGGACTCGGTGGCGGGCTGGGCGTACGCGCTGGAGGAGTTCAGCTGCCATACGGGCACCTACATCGCGGCGCTGTCCGAGCGGGGGCCGGGCGTTCGCCGTGCATCGCAACGCGAAAGGCTTCAGCCGTGTCGACTACGGCCTCCACGGCAAGGCCATGACGTGCTTCGAGCCGGGCCTGCCCCACCTGAGGGACGGTGTCCCGGCTGAGGCCGCGCTCGGCTTCGTCCACCATGGCCCCGGGGCGGGCGACGTGGCGTTCCTGCGGCTCCTGGAGGACGAGCTCGGCATCTACCTCCCCTACGAGGAGACGCGGGCCGAGCTGTCGGCGGCGGCGATCACCGAGGCCGCCCGGGGATGATCACTGACGCTGCCCGGGGACAGCGAGGCGTATCCCGGCCTGCCGGGGCCCGCGTGGTGCGCTTGACACCAAAATCGAACATCCATTCTCATGGATTTCGGCCGGGTTTTTCCGGGCCCGACCGTGGAGTTGTCCACAGGCCGGGAGGACGTCGAGGCCCATTGTCAGTGGCAGGGGTTAGCGTCTTTGACGTGAAGCGATCGACTCAAGCAAATCGGGTGGAACCCATGGCAGGAACCGACCGCGAGAAGGCGCTGGACGCCGCACTCGCACAGATTGAACGACAGTTCGGCAAGGGCGCGGTGATGCGTCTCGGTGAGCGGCCGAACGAGCCCATCGAGGTCATCCCGACGGGATCGACCGCCCTCGACGTCGCGCTCGGCGTCGGCGGTCTGCCGCGTGGCCGTGTGGTGGAGGTGTACGGGCCGGAGTCCTCCGGTAAGACGACGTTGACGCTGCACGCCGTGGCGAACGCGCAGAAGCTCGGCGGTTCGGTGGCGTTCATCGACGCCGAGCACGCGCTGGACCCGGAATACGCCAAGAAGCTCGGCGTCGACATCGACAACCTGATCCTGTCCCAGCCGGACAACGGTGAGCAGGCGCTCGAGATCGTCGACATGCTGGTCCGTTCCGGCGCCCTGGACCTGATCGTGATCGACTCCGTCGCGGCCCTGGTGCCCCGTGCGGAGATCGAGGGCGAAATGGGTGACTCGCACGTGGGTCTGCAGGCCCGTCTGATGAGCCAGGCCCTCCGCAAGATCACCAGCGCGCTCAACCAGTCCAAGACCACAGCGATCTTCATCAACCAGCTGCGCGAGAAGATCGGTGTGATGTTCGGTTCGCCGGAGACCACGACCGGTGGCCGGGCGCTGAAGTTCTACGCCTCGGTGCGCCTGGACATCCGCCGGATCGAGACGCTGAAGGACGGCACCGACGCGGTCGGCAACCGGACCCGCGTCAAGGTCGTCAAGAACAAGGTCGCCCCGCCGTTCAAGCAGGCCGAGTTCGACATCCTCTACGGCCAGGGCATCAGCCGTGAGGGCGGCCTGATCGACATGGGCGTGGAGCACGGCTTCGTCCGCAAGGCCGGCGCCTGGTACACGTACGAGGGCGACCAGCTCGGCCAGGGCAAGGAGAACGCCCGCAACTTCCTCAAGGACAACCCCGACCTCGCCGACGAGATCGAGAAGAAGATCCTCGAGAAGCTCGGCGTCGGTGTCCGGCCGGATGCCGAGTCCGCCGAGCCGGGTACGGAAGGAGCGGCGACCGCGGGAGCGACGGCCGACGGTGCGGCGAAGCCGATGACCGCTGCCGCGGCCACCAAGGCGAAGCCGGCCAAGACCGCGGCGGCCAAGAGCTAGGCCGTGACACGTCGTACGGAGTGGCCGGGAGGCCCCGCCGAGCCCGGAGACGGCCCCGAATTCGCCGGCGGACCCACGGACGGGTCCGCCTACGAGCCGGGGACCGACCGCGGGGCGCGGTCCGGGCGCCGCTCACGCGGGGGAGCGGACGCGGACGCCGGGTTCGGCGAAGGCGCGGGCCGGCGTGCCCGCTCCGGCACCAGGAGCAGCGGCTCCCCTTCCTCGTCGAGGGCCGAGCGGGGGGAGCCGCGTGATCAGCGGGACAAGGGGGAGCCGCGCGACCCGGTCGAGCAGGCGCGCAACATTTGTCTGCGCCTGCTCACCGGGACGCCGAGAACGCGCAAGCAGCTCGCGGATGCCCTGCGCAAGCGGGAGATCCCGGACGAGGCCGCCGAGGAAGTCCTCGCGCGCTTCGAGGACGTCGGGTTGATCGACGACGCGGCCTTCGCCGGGGCATGGGTGGAGTCCCGGCACCACGGTCGGGGGCTCGCCCGCCGCGCCCTCGTCCGCGAGCTGCGCACCAAGGGCGTCGACTCCTCCGTGATCGACGAGGCGGTCGGCCGGCTCGACGCCGATCAGGAGGAGGAGACGGCGCGGGAGCTGGTGGCCCGCAAGCTCCGTTCCACCCGCGGCCTGGACCGCGACAAGCGGCTGCGCCGCCTCGCGGGCATGCTCGCCCGCAAGGGATACGGGGAGGGCATGGCCCTGCGGGTGGTGCGCCAGGCGCTGGAGGAGGAGGGCGAGGACACGGAAGGGCTGGACGAGCCTTTCTGAGAGGACTCCCTGAGAGACCTCCTGAGAGGAGCGGCCGTTCCGAGGCGAGCGGGGGCGGGGGGCGGGGGCAGGGGCCGTCGGCCGGTCAGTGTCCGGCTGCGGCCGCTCGGCGGGCGGCCGCGTCGACGAGGGCCAGGGCCTCCGCGGCGGTGCGGCCCGGCGCGCGGTTCCACGGGCCGATCAGCCCGGGCCATCCCTGGGAGCGGAGCTCGGTGATCAGCCAGGCGCCGGCCCGGTCCACGGTGGTGGGGGAGCCGTAGCCGAGCCGGTGCGCGGTGAGGAGCGCGCCACAGACACAGCGGGCTCCACGGGCGTTGCGCAGCCGGTACGGGGTGTTCTGCCAGCCCCACTCGGCCAGGATCTGCCGTGCGTAGCCGAGGTGGACGGAGGGCCTCAGATCTCCCTGGCCGACCCGCCGCCAGGCGTGGACACGATCGGGCAGGACCGCCCCCAGCCGGCCGGGGAGCGGGCGCTCGGGCGGAGGCGCCGCCGGCAGCGTCCGCAGTGCGTCGTCGATGAGCCGGTCCACGGGGACGGAGAGCAGACTCCGCCAGTCGGAAGGCCGTCGGCCCGGTGCCGGTGCCGGTGCCGGCGCGGATGCCGGGGGCTGAGCGCGGGCCGGTTCCGTACGCTCCGCCGGGCGCGGCCCGGGTTCGGGGGCGGTGAGCTCCCACCCCGAGACGATGCTCTGCCATGCCTGTGTGTCGTGCAGCTGGGACGCCTGGGCGTCCAACTGGTCGGGTGTGAGAACAGGGATCGCCATAAGTGTGTCATCTCCGTACATTTCGCCTCTGTGTGAAGCGAATGTCGGTCGCGCACGGCGATGGCTCCACCGGAGTGTGGCGTTCGGGTGTGCCCCGCCCGGAGATCAGACACGAGTGAGGGAGGGGGGCGGCCACGTCACGCCCGTGGCCGCCCCCTCCCTCACCAGCTCGGCATCAGCCGCCGGCGGCGCCCGGAGTGACGGGGAGGCCCGCCTCGCGCCATGCCTGGAAGCCTCCGATCAGATCGGTGGTCCGGTGCAGCCCGAGTTGCCGCAGCGACGCCACCGCGAGGCTCGACGCGTAGCCCTCGTTGCAGATGACGACCACCGGGAGCTCGTGGCTCACCGCTTCGGCGGCGCGGTGGCTGCCCTGCGGATCGAGTCGCCACTCCAGCTCGTTGCGCTCCACGACCAGCGCGCCGGGGATGAGCCCGTCCCGGTCCCGGAGGGCCGCGTACCGGATGTCCACCAGCAGCGCCCCGTCCGTCGCCGCCGCGGCCGCCTCCTGCGGGCCGATCCGGTCGTAACCGGCCCGGGCCCGCTCCAGCAGCTCATCGATGCCCACCCGCTCCTCGGCGGCCGCCCCGTCGCCGCTCACTGCCAGTCCTCCGGGCGCTCGGTCTGCTCCAGGCGGAGCACCGCGCCGGTGCGGCTGAACCGGCGGATCCGCGGCAGCGGCGGGTAGTACGCGTGGACGGAGACGGCATGCACGCTGTCGGACTCGTTGAGGACCTCGTGCACGTGGTTCTGTCCGAAGGCCCGTCCCTGACCGGCCGCCAGCTCCCGTGACCGGTCCACCCCTTCGTTCAGCTCCAGGGTCTTCCAGCCGTCGGTGGGCAGCCGTACGGCCAGCGAGTGCTCCTTGAGGGTGCCGGAGGCGGTGGTGAAGGCGCCGACCGAGTCGGCGTGGTCGTGCCAGCCCGTCCCGGCCCCCGGCGGCCAGCCGATCAGCCAGGCCTCGCTGCCACCGGGCCCGTCGAGCCGGACCCAGGTGCGGCCCTCCGGATCGAGTGGCAGGGAGGCGATGAGCGCCGCGTCCTCGGCGGCGCGGCGCACGAAGTCGAGCAGCTCGGCGACCGTCGGTCCGGAGGAGCCGGCACGGGCCGAGCCGACCCGCGCGGAGACAGCGGGAGCGGAGGCCACAGCGGCGCCAGGAGAAGCGGAAGCGGCGGTCGCCGGCGCGGTGGCGGGAGAAGGTACGGAAGCAGCCGTGGGCACGGCAGGCGAGAGGGAAGACACAGGGACCGTCCTGGAAGTTCGCGCGAGGTCCCGGCCGTGCGGAAAAGCGGCACGGACCGGCAGAGGAAGGCGATTCAGCAGGACGGGCGACACACGCAGCCCGCGTAACGGAGGAGGTCCATATGGACCCTCCGCCACAGGCGCACATCGGTGTCGGTCATGATCTGGAGTACACCATGTGCGCCCGTGACGGTCAACGGATCCTGGCGGTCCGGTCGGCGTGAACCCGCTCGCGAGGCCCCGGCGCGCGCGCCGCCCCCCGCTCGTCATCGCCGCTCTCCCCGCCTCCGGCCCCTGGCGCTCCGCCCAGCGCCGCCCGCGCCGCGGCGAACAGCTCCGCGGGCCGGACGCCGGCGAAGGCGGCCACCAGGTGGCCGTCGGGACGGACCAGCAGAACGGTGTGGGCCGAGGCGCCCGGATAGCTCTCCGTCACCAGCAGTTCCGCCGGGGACGGCAGCGCCTCCACGGCCTCCACCAAGCGCGGCATGATGCCGGCGGTCAGCCAGTGCCGCCGGTCCCACACGCCCGTGCCGGGCGCCACAAGGATCACCAGCGGATGCCCCTGCCCGAGCCGCTCGCGCAGCCGTACGGCCGTCCCGTCCGGTGCCGTCACCCGTACATCGGCGACCGGCGCACCGGGGGGCGTACCCACCGCGGTGTGCGCCTCCGCGTGCGGTGGTGCAAGGGGGGAGTGCGAGTACGAAGGGGGCGCACCGAGGGCTCCACGGCCCAGGTGCCCGTCGGCGAGCAGGGTGTCGTGGCCGCGGACCGTGCCCGGTACGAGGGTCCGCAGTCCTCCGCCGCCCCGCAGTATCGGCAGGGACTGGTCGGCGGCGCGCAGCCGGGCGGCGACCGCTGCCCGGCGCTCTGCCTGGTAGCTGTCGAGCAGGAGGTCGCCGCCGCGGTGGTGCCAGGCGTGGGCGAGCTTCCAGGCCAGGTTCTCGGCGTCCCGGATCCCCTCGTCCAGCCCCTGGGTGCCGAGCGCCCCCAGCAGATGTGCCGCGTCGCCCGCCAGGAAGGCCCGCTGCACGCGCCAGCGCCGGGCGAGGCGGTGGTGGAGCGTGTGGACGCCGGTGTCGAGCAGCTCGTACGCCGGGGTCTCGCCGCACCAGCCGGCCAGGGTGTCCCGGATACGGGTGATCAGGGCGTCCGGGGTGACCAGTTCGCCGCGCGGCGGGAGCAGCCAGTCCAGCCGCCAGACCCCGTCGGGCAGCGGCCGCGCACCGACCTCGGCACCCCCGCCGCCCCACGGCGGCTGCCGGTGCAGCACGGCCTCGCCCGGCCAGGGCAGCTCGGCCCGGAGCGCGGCGACGGCGTGCCGTTCCACCGCCGTACGACCGGGAAACCTGATGTCCAGGAGCTTGCGCACGGTCGAACGGGCACCGTCGCAGCCGACCAGATAGCTGCCGCGCCACCAGGCCGTATCGGACCCCTTGGTGTGCACCGTGACGCCGTCCCGGTCCTGCTCCAGGGTGTCGATGCGGCTCAGCGGTACCAGCTTCACCAGCGGCGCCGCCGCGACCGCCGCGCGCAGGGCGGAGGCCAGCGCGTGCTGCGGAACGTGCAGAGGGGCCGGGAGGGACGCCACGCCCTGGCCACCGGCGGCACCGGCGTCACCGAAGTCTCGGACGTCTCCGGAGTCTCCGGTGTCATGGGAGGCATCGGGCCCCGCGCCCAGCGGCACGTCGCGGACCAGCTGCTTCCGGCGCATCGAACGCCACCCGCTCCACCGCAGCCCGTCCTTCTCCAGGTGGGCGGCGCCTAGGCGTTCCACCAGGTCGGCGGTGTCCTCACGCAGCACGACCGTGCGGGCGAGACGGACTTCCTCGGTGCCCGGCCCCTCGTCCAAAAGCACGCACGGGACGCCCTGGGCGGCGAGGGCCAGCGACAGCGTCAGACCGACGGGTCCGGCGCCGACGACGATCACCGGGTCCACGGCGCGTCTCCTCCGGCCCGTACGGTCATGCGGAACGTGGCAGTGGAAGCCGGGTGCGTGATCACAGAACGTATGCAACCCACTGGGGGTGCTTGCGTCAAGTGACCGAGGCAGCGACGCGTGTGCCGCTGCCTCGAATGCTTCTGCCGGGAAAGACCGAGGAGAGTCAGTCCTTCGTCACTCCGGCCCCACCGGCACCGTCGATCCCGGTGCCTGCGCCCCCTGCGCCCCCTGCTCCCTCAGCGGTCGGGCCGAACGTGCCGGCCGTCGCGTCGATGGTTCCGGGGGCCTGGACGGCCGGCGCCACCGCGATGCCGGTCTTGGCGCGGCGGCCGCGCTTCTCGATCCAGGTCGCCAGCGACGAGAGCAGCAGACACAGCGCGATGTAGATCGTGCCGATGACGGCGATCGTCGAGACGTACGGGTACTGCCCGTTCACCTGCGTGTTGGAGGCGATCAGACGCGCGGTCTGGAGCAGCTCCGGGTACAGGATGATGAAGCCGAGCGAGGTGTCCTTGAGGGTCACCACGAGCTGGCTGATGATCGTCGGCAACATCGACCGGACGGCCTGCGGCATCAGGACGGTGACCATGACCTGGGTCTTGCGCATACCGAGCGCGTACGCGGCCTCGCTCTGGCCCCGGGGGACGGCGTTGACGCCGGCGCGCAGCACCTCGGCCTGGACGCAGCCGTTGTAGATGGACAGGCCCGCCGCCAGCGCCCACATCGAGTGGTCCGTGAGGAAGCCGACCCAGATGGCGTAGATCGTGATCAGCAGCGGAAGCGAGCGGAACAGCTCGATGAAGGTGGTCGCGGCCCAGCGGACCGGCTTGTGGTCGGAGAGGCGCCCCACCGCGAGCACCACACCGAGGACGAGCGAGCCGACCGCGGCCAGGCCGAACGCCTTGAGCGTGGCGACGAGGGCGTCGGCGATGTTCTGCCGGATGCCCGCGTAGTTGAAGATGTCCCACATCTCGGGGGCCAGGTGGCCCTTGTCGGCGAGCCGCAGCAGGCTGACGGCGATCAGCGCGGCGATGGCGAGGGCGCCGAGGACGGCGTAGATCCGGTTGCGGACGAGAGCCTTGGGGCCCGGGGCGTCGTAGAGAACGCTGGCGCTCATCGGGCGACCTCCATGCGACGCTCCAGCAGCCGGAAGAGGCCGCTGATGGTAAACGTGACGACCAGGTAGCCGAGGGCCACCCAGATGAAGACGGGGACGATGTCGTAACCCTTGTCGCTCATCAGTTTCTGCCAGCCGAACAGCTCGGCGTTGCTGAAGGCGCCGGCGATCGCGGAGTTCTTGGTGAGCGCGATGAAGATGCTGCTCATCGGCGGGATGACGGTCCGCGTCGCCTGGGGGAGCACCACGATGCGCAGCGTCTGGGCGAACGTCATGCCGATCGAGCGCGCGGCCTCGGCCTGGCCCAGCGGCACGGTGTTGATGCCGGAGCGGACCGCCTCGCAGACGAACGAGGAGGTGTAGAAGCCGAGGGCGAGCGAGCCGAGCACGAAGGGGCTCATCCCCGGGAAGAGGATCTCCGGGACGACGAAGAAGAAGATCAGGAAGAGCAGCGTCAGCGGGGTGTTGCGCATCAGCGTCACCCAGGCGGTGCCGAAGTACCGCAGCGGCGGCACCGGCGAGACCCGGAAGCCGGCGATGACGACGCCGAGCACCAGGGCGATTACCGAGCTGACGGCGGTGATCGACACGGTTCCTATGAAGCCGTCGCGGAACTCTGGGAAATTGTCGAGCAGTACGTTCATGAGGTCTCCGCGTCGGCGGTCAGCGGCATCAGGGCAGGGGAAGGGGCGCCCCGTACCCCGCCCCGCCCCTGCGGGGCAGCGGCGGCGTACGGGACGCCTCCTGAGTCACACGCGGTACGTCAGTGACGGGGCGTCGGCCGTGGGACGGCGGACGGCGTCAGTAGCGCTCGAGCGCCGGCGGCTCGGTGTAGGCCGACCCGGACAGGCCCAGCGTCGCCTCGTAGATCTTCTTGTACGTGCCGTCCTTGACGTGCTTGTCCAGCGAGTCGTTGATCGCGTCGCGCAGGACCTTGTCGTCCTTGTTCAGGCCGACGCCGTAGGGCTCGTCGGTGAACGGCTTGCCGACGACCTTGAGCTTGCCGGAGTTGGCGGCCGCGTAACCCTTGAGGATCGAGTCGTCCGTGGTGAGAGCGTCGACCTGCTTGGTCAGCACCTGCTGCACGCAGTCGGAGTACTTGGCCAGCTCGACGACGTTCGCGCCGTACTCCGGCTTCTTGATCTCCTGGAGCGGGGTGGAGCCGACGATCGAGCAGACCTTCTTGCCCTTCACCGACTCCTTGCCGGTGATGGAGTTGTCGTCCTTGCGGACCAGGAGGTCGGCGCCCGCCTTGTAGTACGGACCGGCGAAACCGACCTGCTTCTTGCGCTCGTCGTTGATCGTGTACGTGCCGACGAAGTAGTCGACCTGGCCCTTGGAGATCGCCGTCTCACGGATGCCGGAGTCGACGGTCTTCCACTCGATCTGCTTCTCCGTGAAGCCGAGGTCCGCCGCGATCATCTTGGCGATCTCGATGTCGAAGCCGGAGCGCTCCTTGGTCGACTGGTCCTCGAAGCCGAGGTAGGGCTGGTCGGCCTTGGCGCCGATGATCAGCTTGCCGCGCTGCTTCGCCTTCTTGAAGACCGGCGAGTCCAGCTCGACGTCCTTGGCGACGGTGTACGTGGGCAGCGCGGGAGCCTCGGAGGAACCGGGCTTGGTGCCGCCCGGCTTGTCACCGGCGGAACCCTCCTTGCCACCACACGCGGTCGCGGTCAGGGCGAGGACGGCGATGGCCGCGACGGCGGCCGACTTGCGGAGCTTCATGTGAGTTTTCCTTATGCCGTAGGTCGTTGTCGTCAGTCGTCGGTCGTCAGTGGTGAAGGATCTTCGACAGGAAGTCCTTGGCCCGGTCGCTGCGCGGGTTGCTGAAGAACTGCTCGGGCGTGGCCTCTTCGACGATCTTGCCGTCCGCCATGAACACCACGCGGTTGGCGGCCGAGCGGGCGAAGCCCATCTCGTGGGTGACGACGATCATCGTCATCCCGTCCCGGGCCAGCTGCTGCATGACTTCGAGGACCTCGTTGATCATCTCCGGGTCGAGAGCCGACGTGGGCTCGTCGAAGAGCATGACCTTCGGGTCCATCGCCAACGCCCGTGCGATCGCGACGCGTTGCTGCTGGCCACCGGAGAGCTGTGCCGGGTACTTGTCGGCCTGCACACCGACGCCGACCCGGTCGAGCAGGGTCCGGGCCTTCTCCTCCGCGGCCTTCTTGTCGGTCTTGCGGACCTTGGTCTGGCCCAGCATGACGTTCTCCAGCACCGTCTTGTGTGCGAAGAGATTGAACGACTGGAAGACCATGCCCACGTCTGCGCGCAGCCGCGCCAGCTCCTTGCCCTCCTGGGGCAGGGGCTTGCCGTCGATCGAGATCGCACCCGAATCGATCGTCTCCAAGCGGTTGATCGTGCGGCACAGCGTGGACTTTCCGGACCCGGAGGGCCCGATGACGACCACGACCTCGCCACGGGCGATGGTCAGGTCGATGTCCTGGAGCACATGCAGCGCGCCGAAGTGCTTGTTGACGTCGCTCAGTACGACAAGGTCGTCGCCCGCAGGCGCGGCATTCTCGGCGGCCTTGGTCACTGAAACTCCGCTCATCGGCTTCTTGCTCCGTCCTCCTCGGGTGCCAAGGACACTAATGACGCGGTGCGACCAGCGTCATTACATCTGAGCGGAAATTGAGCATAACGATCCGGCGGCAACCGGACACTCCGCGTGAAGGGGACGCCACGCGCTGCGCCGGGGCGTACCGGGTGCATAACGGAAACCCTGCTGTAACCGGCAACCCCTTGACTGGCATACCCGTCATCGGAGTGGATGCCCTGTGCGGCAGAAGAACGTGAAGCGTCGCTGAACGGAATGTTTCGGCCAAAGCCCGAAGATCCAGGGAGACGGAGAGGAGGGCCATGAGACTGCTGCTCGTCGAGGACGACGACCATGTCGCGGCGGCCCTGTCCGCCGTGCTCGCCCGGCACGGGTTCCAGGTCGTGCACGCCCGCAATGGCGAGGAGGCCCTGCGCGCGCTGCTGCCCGCGGAGAAGGAGCCCTTCGGGGTCATCCTCCTCGACCTCGGCCTGCCCGACCAGGACGGCTACGAGGTGTGCGGCAAGATCCGCAAGCGCACCGCCACCCCGGTGATCATGGTGACCGCCCGGGCCGATGTGCGCTCCCGCATCCACGGACTCAACCTCGGCGCCGACGACTACGTCACCAAGCCCTACGACACCGGCGAGCTGCTCGCCCGTATCCACGCGGTCGCCCGGCGCACCACCAGCGGCGAGGACACCGCCCCGACGCCGGTCGCCGCCCTGCGCCTGGGATCCGTCGCGATAGAGCTGCCCACCCGCCGCGTCAGCGTCGACGGCACCGAAGTCCAGCTGACCCGCAAGGAGTTCGACCTCCTGGCCCTCCTCGCGCAGCGGCCCGGCGTGGTCTTCCGCCGCGAGCAGATCATCAGCGAGGTCTGGCGCACCAGTTGGGAGGGGACCGGGCGCACCCTGGAGGTGCACGTGGCCTCGCTGCGCTCCAAGCTGCGGCTGCCCGCCCTCATCGAGACCGTGCGGGGCGTCGGCTACCGGCTCGTCGCGCCGTCCGCGTAACGGGCCGGTACGTCCCCGGTGCGCACCCGTCTCCTTCCGCTGCTCATCACCCTCATGGCGGCCGTCCTGCTCACCCTCGGCTTCCCGCTCGCGGTGAGCGTGGCCGCCGCCGAGCAGCAGCGCCTGGTCATCGACCGGATCGACGACACCGCCCGCTTCGCGGCCCTCGCGCAGTCCATCACCGACACCGTCCCGGCGCTGGACGAGCGCCGTCTGACGCTCGCCACCGACCTGGAGGTCTACGCCTCGGTGTACGGCATCCGGGTCGGCGTCTTCTACCGCAACGACCTGGCCCTGGCGAAGGCCCCGGGCACCTGGATGCTGCCCGCCGAGGGGGAGGGGCGCACGGCCTTCAACGAGGCGCTGCTCGGCCGCCGTTCGCACGACCCCCCGCAGGTCTGGCCCTGGCAGGACGGCCGCGTCGTCGTCGCCTCGCCCGTCGTGCGCGACGGGGACGTCGTGGCGGTGGTCGTCATCGACTCGCCCACCGACGAGATGCGCTCCCGGATCCTGCGGACCTGGCTGCTGATCGCGGTCGGCGAGGCCCTGGCCATGCTGGTCGCCGTCGGCGCCGCCGTCCGGCTCACCGGCTGGGTGCTGCTGCCGGTACGGGTCCTGGACGCGGCCACCCACGACATCGCCGTCGGCCGGATGCGTTCACGGGTCGCGGCCGCCGGAGGGCCCCCGGAGCTGCGGCGGCTGGCCCGCTCCTTCAACGAGATGGCCGACAACGTCGAGGACGTACTGGAACAACAGCGCGCCTTCGTCGCCGACGCCTCGCACCAGCTGCGCAACCCGCTCGCCGCGCTCCTGCTGCGCATCGAGCTCCTCGCCCTGGAACTGCCCGAGGGCAACGAGGAGATCGCCGCCGTACGCACCGAGGGCAAGCGACTGGCCCGGGTCCTGGACGACCTGCTCGACCTGGCCCTGGCCGAACACACCGAGGCCGACCTCCAGCTGACCGACATCGTCCCGCTCACCGCCGAGCGCGTCGCCTCCTGGCGCCCGACGGCGGACGAGAAGGGCGTGCACCTCACCCAGGACGGGGCCCCGGCCGCCACCGCCTGGGCTGACCCGGTGGCCCTCTCCAGCGCGCTGGACGCCGTCATCGACAACGCCCTGAAGTTCACCCCGGCCGGACAGGACGTACGGGTCACGGTCACCCCGGGAACCACCGTCACGACCGTCGTGGTCGCCGACCGGGGGCCCGGCCTCACCGATCAAGAGCTGGAGCGGGTCGGTGACCGCTTCTGGCGCAGCACCCGCCACCAGAACGTGAGCGGGTCGGGGCTCGGCCTATCCATCTCCCGCGTGCTGCTCGCGGCGGGCGGCGGCTCGATCACGTACGAGCGCCACGAGCCGCACGGACTGCTGGTCACCGTCTCCGTGCCGCGCGAGCTGCCGCTCACCCCCCGAGGGCCGCGGCTACCGGCGGACCCGGCTCAGGGTCAGGGCTTGACCGAGCGGTAGTAACGTTTGGCGCCCTCGTGGACCGCCAGCGGGTCCGTGTAGATCGCCGTCCGAAGGTCCACCAGCTGCGCGGCGTGCACCTCGCGGCCGATCCGGTCCCGGCTGTTGATCACGGTACGGGTGAACGCCTCGGTCATGGCCGGATCCGTACGGTCCGTGGTGATGAGCAGATTGGCGACGGCGACCGTGGGGACCGATACGCCGCGCTGGGCGAAGTGGTACGCGTCGGCGGGCATCGTGGCCGACCGGTAGTAGCGGGCGGAGCCGCCGATCGACTGCAACTCCTTGATCAGGGCCTCGTCCAGCGGGACCAGCTTGATCGAGAACCGCTGCGAAAGCTCCTGCACGGCCCCCGTCGGGAGCCCGCCGGACCAGAAGAAGGCGTCGAGCCCACCGGCGACCAGCCGGTCGGGCATGGTGTTGATCCCCGCCGGCACAGCGGTCACGTCCCGCGTCGGATGGATCCCCGCCGCGTTCAGCAGCCGGTCCGCTACCAGCCGGACACCGGAGCCCTCCTGGCCGACGCCGACCCGCTTGCCCCGCAGATCGGCCACGCTCCCGATCTCGGAGTCGCGCGGGACGACCAGCTGCACGTAGTCGTCGTAGAGCCGCACACAGCCCCGCAGCAGGTGTGCGCCGGGCCTGCCGTCGCGCACATAGGTGGCCACGGCGTCGGCGGTGGCGATGGTGAAGTCCGCCTCCCCCGTCGCCACCCGCGCGAGGTTCTGCTGGGAGCCCTCGCTGGTGAGGAGCTTTATCGACACATCGGGCATGTCCTTGGCAAGGGCGCCTTCCAGCCGTTCCCCGTACCGCTGGTAGACGCCGCTCGGCACCCCCGTGGAGAAGGTCAGTGACCCGCTCGGGGTCCGTTCGCCCAGAGGAAGGAGCCACCACGCGAGCAGCCCGAGCACGGCCGTGAGCACGACGCCCGCCTGAAGGGTGCGGTGCCGACCGAATCGGGACAGAGCGTGGAGCATGCGGGCGATCCTGCCAGCTCACCGCCCCTCTGACCAGGCCCGGCCGGGCAGGGACCGGGGCGCGCCCGGCAACCGCCTACCCTGGTCCCATGAGCAGCGGCAACCGGAGCGAAGAAGCAGTGGACGTCCAGAAGAGCTACGAGGTGCGCACCTACGGGTGCCAGATGAACGTCCACGACTCCGAACGGCTGTCGGGTCTCCTGGAGGACGCCGGTTACGTACGGGCCCCCGAAGGCGCCGACGGCGACGCCGACGTCGTCGTCTTCAACACCTGCGCGGTGCGCGAGAACGCCGACAACAAGCTCTACGGCAACCTCGGCAGGCTCGCCCCGATGAAGACCAAGCGGCCCGGGATGCAGATCGCCGTCGGTGGCTGCCTGGCCCAGAAGGACCGCGACACCATCGTCAAGCGGGCCCCGTGGGTGGACGTCGTCTTCGGTACGCACAACATCGGCAAGCTGCCCGTGCTGCTGGAGCGCGCCCGGATCCAGGAGGAGGCGCAGATCGAGATCGCCGAATCCCTGGAGGCCTTCCCCTCCACGCTCCCCACCCGCCGCGAGTCCGCCTACGCCGCGTGGGTCTCCATCTCCGTCGGCTGCAACAACACCTGCACCTTCTGCATCGTCCCGGCGCTGCGCGGCAAGGAGAAGGACCGTCGCACCGGCGACATCCTGGCCGAGATCGAGGCCCTGGTCGCCGAGGGCGTGTCCGAGATCACCCTGCTCGGCCAGAACGTCAACGCCTACGGCTCCGACATCGGCGACCGCGAGGCCTTCTCCAAGCTGCTGCGCGCCTGCGGCAGGATCGAGGGCCTGGAGCGCGTCCGCTTCACCTCCCCGCACCCCCGCGACTTCACCGACGACGTCATCGCCGCCATGGCCGAGACGTCGAACGTGATGCCGCAGCTCCACATGCCGATGCAGTCCGGTTCCGACCGCGTACTGAAGGCGATGCGTCGCTCCTACCGTCAGGAGCGCTTCCTCGGCATCATCGAGAAGGTGCGCGCCGCGATGCCGGACGCCGCCATCTCCACCGACATCATCGTGGGCTTCCCCGGCGAGACGGAGGAGGACTTCGAGCAGACCATGCACGCGGTCCGCGAGGCCCGTTTCGCCAACGCGTTCACCTTCCAGTACTCGAAGCGACCCGGGACCCCGGCCGCCGACATGGACGGCCAGATCCCCAAGGAGGTCGTGCAGGAGCGGTACATGCGCCTGTCCGCCCTCCAGGAGCAGATCTCCTGGGACGAGAACAAGAAGCAGGTCGGCCGCACCCTGGAGGTCATGGTCGCCGAGGGCGAGGGCCGCAAGGACGGCGCCACCCACCGCCTCTCCGGCCGCGCCCCCGACAACCGCCTCGTCCACTTCACCAAGCCCGCCCAGGACGTGCGCCCCGGCGACGTGGTGACCGTCGAGATCACCTACGCCGCCCCGCACCACCTCCTCGCGGAGGGCACCCCGCTCGCGGTACGGGGCACCCGCGCGGGCGACGCCTGGCAGAAGCGCAGCACGGCGGCCGCCAAGCCGGCCGGCGTGATGCTCGGCCTCCCCACCGTCGGCGCTCCGGCCCCGCTCCCTGCCGCCGCGGCCCCGGCCTGCGGCATCGGCTGACCGTTGGAGGGATGCCGGGGCGCGCGGGGTCGCGCCCCGGCAAGTACGGCTCCGGACTCCGTCCGCCCCCCGGCAAGTACGCTGGCCGGCATGCTTGTCGCCGCCGCCGTGTGCCCCTGCCCGCCGCTCCTGGTGCCCGAGGTCGCCGCCGCGGCCGCACCTGAACTCGACCCCGCGCGCGCCGCGTGCCTGGACGCCGTGGGGGTGCTCGCCGCCTCCCGCCCCGACCTGCTCGTGGTCGTCGGACCGGGGGACGGCAGGACCGCCGGGGCGTACCCGGCGGGCGGGCACGGCTCCTTCCGGGGCTTCGGCGTCGGCCTCGACGTCACCCTGGGCGAGCCGGACCCGGCCGCGCAGGGACCGGCGCTCGCGGACTCCCTCGCCGTGGGCGCGTGGCTGCTGAGCCGGGCCCGCTGGGCCGGGGCACCGGTCGAGGGGCTCGCGGTGGACGGGCGCAGCCCCGCCGCGGAGTGCGCCCGGGCCGGGCGGGAGCTGGCCGGCCGGGCCGGCCGCGTCGCACTCCTCGTGATGGGCGACGGCAGCGCCTGCCGCACGCTCAAGGCGCCCGGCTATCTCGACGAGCGGGCCGAGGCCTTCGACGCCCGGGCGACCGAGGCACTGGGCTCCGCGGACCTCGCCGCACTGGACGCGCTGGACGAGACACTCGCGTACGAGCTCAAGGCGGCCGGCAGGGCCCCCTGGCAGCTGCTCAGCGGCGCCGCACGGGGAGCGGGCCTCGGCGGACGGCTGCTGTACGAGGACGCGCCCTACGGGGTGGGCTACACCGTCGCCGCCTGGTCCTGACCCGCACAGCCCGACGGCGGCACCGGGAGGGAACCGGTGCCGCCGTCGGGGACTGCCGCTGTCAGATCACGAGGCGGGCGGCGGAGAGGGCGGGGTGGTGCCGGGCGCCCCCGGGGTGCCCCCGTCCTTCTGGCCCAGCTTGTCCACGGCCTCCTTGGCCTTGCGCGCACCCGTGTCGATCTTGTCGCTGTACTTGCCCTTGGTCTTCTGGTCGACCGTGCGCGCTGCCTTGTCGAGGCCCTGCTCGATCTTGCCCCCGTGCTGCTGCGCGAGGTCGCCGACCTTTTCCTTGGCCGGTCCCAGCTTGGCCTTCAGGTTGTCCAGGAACCCCATTGGGTCACCTTCCGTGCGGTGAGGACGGTCTGCGGGAGCGTTCTCCCGCCCCCCATTGTCCGTCACCTGTCCCTTCCTGCCGGTTTTACTCGCCCTTTAGCGTTTCCCTGATGCTCTTCCACGCTTTCGGCGGTGTGCGGGAGGCCCCTGGATATTTGGGAGACTGTCCCGGTGAACCGTCCCGCTTCA
This sequence comes from Streptomyces sp. CB00316, assembly GCF_001905595.1. Classification (GTDB taxonomy): domain Bacteria; phylum Actinomycetota; class Actinomycetes; order Streptomycetales; family Streptomycetaceae; genus Streptomyces. The sequence continues at coordinate 52,868 of NZ_LIXI01000012.1, forward strand.
GCCCCCCGTGTCATCACCGTCGTCGGCCCCACCGCGGCCGGAAAATCCGATCTGGGGGTCTTCCTCGCCCGGGAGCTCGGCGGAGAGGTGGTCAACGCCGACTCCATGCAGCTCTACCGCGGGATGGACATCGGTACGGCGAAGATGACGTCCGCCGAGCGCGCGGGCGTCCCGCACCACCTGCTGGACATCTGGGACGTCACCGAGGCCGCCAGCGTCGCCGAGTACCAGCGCCTGGCCCGGCTGGAGATCGACCGGCTGCTCGCCGAGGGCCGCACGCCGATCCTCGTGGGCGGCTCCGGGCTGTACGTGAAGGGCGCCATCGACGCCCTGGAGTTCCCCGGCACGGACCCCGAGGTGCGCGCCCGGCTCGAAGAGGAGCTGGACGAGCGCGGCTCCGGCTTCCTGCACCAGCGGCTCGCCGCCGCTGACCCCGACGCCGCCCGGTCCATCCTCCCGAGCAACGGCCGCCGTATCGTCCGCGCCCTCGAAGTCGTCGAGATCACCGGCAAGCCCTTCACCGCCAACCTCCCCGGCGACGAGCCGGTCTACGACGCCGTGCAGATCGGCGTCGACGTCGAGCGCCCCGAGCTGGACGAGCGCATCACCCTGCGCGTCGACCGGATGTGGGAGGCCGGCCTCGTCGACGAGGTGCGCGCCCTGGAGGCGTCCGGACTCCGCGAGGGACTCACCGCCTCACGGGCGCTCGGCTACCAGCAGGTCCTCGCGGCGCTCGCGGGGGAGTGCACCGAGGAGGAGGCGCGGGCGGCGACCGTACGCGCCACCAAGCGCTTCGCGCGTCGGCAGGACTCCTGGTTCCGCCGCGACCCGCGCGTCCACTGGCTCGGCGGCGGGCACCGTGACCGGGAAGAACTCCCGCACCGCACGCTGACGTTGATCGAACGAGCGGTCACAGCCTGATCACGTGATGGCATCGGGACGCTCCGGCCGTCAATTCGGCACCCGCGACCATGCCATCATCGAGCATCGATCCACCAGCGGAGTCCGAGTAGGGAGGGCGCGTGGCGATGGAGGCCGGCCCTCGCGACACGGAGCAGCACGATGTACCGCCACCGCGGGAGATCGCGGGGCGGCTGAGTCCCGACGGGCCCGACGAGCAGGACGTGGCCCCCGAGGTCGAGGTCGAGCTGCGCCCCACCCGCAAACTGCGGATCTGGCAGCTCGCACCCATCGTCGTGCTGGCCACAGTGGGCTCCCTGATGTTCGCCTTCCCGCTCGCCTTCGAGTTCGGTGACGGCGGTGCCGTGGTCGCCATGCTGGGGCTCCTGATCAGCTGCTGCGCGGCCGGCTGGGGCATGATGGCGGCCCGTCGCGTCGGCCACACCTGGCCCGGCCTGCCGGCCAGGGGTTCGGGCGACCGCCTCGACTGGCGCGTGATCGCGCTGTACGTCGCCGCGGGCGCCGGACTGGTCGCACTCGCCGTGTGGCGCGTGGCCCGCCTGCGCTGACGCCACCCGGGGGAGAACCGGCGGGTCCGGCCTCGCGGAGTGTCGGTGGTGGCTCGTACAGTTGCCCTGTGAGCACTTCGCAGATCACCTTCCTCAAGGGCCACGGCACCGAGAACGACTTCGTGATCGTCCCCGACCCGGACAACGCCCTCGCGCTGCCCGCGTCCGTCGTCGCCCGGATCTGCGACCGCCGGGCCGGTATCGGCGGGGACGGCCTGCTGCACGTCGTCCGCTCCGCGGCCCACCCCGAGGCCCAGGGCATGGCCGCCGAGGCCGAGTGGTTCATGGACTACCGCAACGCCGACGGCTCGATCGCCGAGATGTGCGGCAACGGGGTGCGCGTCTTCGCCCATTACCTCCAGCGCGAAGGCCTCGTCGAGCAGGGCGGCCTCGCCGTCGCCACCCGGGGCGGCATCAAGCAGGTCCACCTCGCCAAGGACGGCGACATCACCGTCTCCATGGGGCGCGCCCTGCTGCCCGAGGCGAGTGCCACGGTCGCCGTCGGGGAGCGCAGCTGGCCCTCGCGCAACGTCAACATGGGCAACCCGCACGCCGTCGCCTTCGTCGACGACCTCGCCCACGCCGGCGACCTGCTCTCCGCCCCTCCGGTCAGCCCGGCCGCGGTCTACCCCGACGGCGTCAACGTCGAGTTCGTCGTCGACCGGGGTCCCCGCCACGTCGCCATGCGTGTCCACGAGCGCGGCTCCGGCGAGACCCGCTCCTGCGGCACCGGCGCCTGCGCGGTGGCCGTCGCCACCGCCCGGCGGGACGGCAGGGATCCGGCGGTGACCGGACTCCCCGCGACGTATCGGGTGGACCTCCCCGGCGGCACCCTGACCATCACCGAGCACCCGGACGGTTCGGTCGACATGACCGGCGCCGCCGTGATCGTCGCCGAGGGCACCATCGACCTGGCCTGGCTGGAAACGGTCACGGTCTGACGCTGTGCGGCCGACCGGTCGGCGGCTCCCGACTCGAAACGCTGATCGGTCCGAGCTTCGCTCGAATGGGTGATCCGTTTCACGCTGGGCGAGAGCCGGACCGCGCCACGTGGTGGGGTCGATAGCATCAAGCACCGGCCCGGAGAAGCGTCCGCCTCTCCCCACCGCCGGTCGACGCCGCCGGAGGTGCCCCATGAGTGCAGAGGCCGCCGATCCCGCCGCTGTGCCGCGCAGGCGGAGCCGGCCCCGGATCGATCTGCGCAGGCTGGGCCGGGTGGCGCTGCTCGGCCCCGTCCCCCGCGACCGGCTGCCCGACGCCATCGGCCATGTCGCCGACGCGCACCGCGCCCACCATCCCGACGCCGACCTGGGCACCCTCCACCGTGCCTATGTCCTCGCGGAGTCCTCGCACCGGGGCCAGATGCGCAAGAGCGGCGAGCCGTACATCACGCACCCGCTCGCCGTCACCCTGATCCTCGCCGAGCTCGGCGCCGAGACCACCACGCTGACCGCGTCCCTCCTCCACGACACCGTGGAGGACACCGAGGTGACCCTCGATCAGGTACGTGAGCAGTTCGGCGAAGAGGTCTGCTATCTCGTCGACGGCGTCACCAAACTCGAAAAGGTCGACTACGGCGCCGCCGCCGAGCCGGAGACCTTCCGCAAGATGCTCGTCGCCACCGGCAACGACGTCCGGGTCATGTCGATCAAGCTCGCGGACCGGCTGCACAACATGCGCACCCTCACCGTGATGCGCCCCGAGAAGCAGGCCCGGATCGCCAAGGTCACCCGGGACGTCCTCATCCCGCTGGCCGAACGGCTCGGCGTCCAGGCGCTCAAGACCGAGCTCGAAGACCTGGTCTTCGCGATCCTGAACCCTGAGGAGTACGAGGACACCCGCGCCCTCATCGCCGAGGTGACGGGCGAGAGCGACCCCCTGGCCCCCATCGCGGACAGCGTCCGGGCAACGCTCCGGGAAGCCGGCATCAGCGCCGAAGTCCTCATCAGGCCCCGCCACTTCGTCTCCGTCCACCGGGTCCGCAGGAAACGCGGCGAGCTGCGCCCCACCGACTTCGGCCGGCTGCTCGTCCTGGTCGGCGAGGACGCCGACTGCTACGCGGTCCTCGGTGAGCTGCACACCTGCTTCACCCCGGTGATCTCCGAGTTCAAGGACTTCATCGCCGCCCCCAAGTTCAACCTGTACCAGTCGCTGCACACCGCCGTCGTCGGCCCCGAGGGCGCCGTCGCCGAAGTCCTCATCCGTACGCACCGGATGCACAAGGTCGCCGAGGCGGGCGTCGTCGCCCTGGGCAACCCGTACGCCCACGACCCCACCGCCGCCCAGCAGGCCGAACCGTCCGACGAGCGCGCCGACCCGACTCGGCCCGGCTGGCTCTCCCGGCTGCTGGACTGGCAGGAGTCCGCCACCGACCCGGACACCTTCTGGACCACCCTGCGCGCCGACCTCGCCCAGGACCGCGAGATCACCGTGTTCGGCACCGACGGCAGGATGCTCGGACTGCCCGCCGGGGCCAGCTGCGTCGACGCCGCGTACGCCCAGCACGGGGAGCGGGCGCACACCTGCATCGGAGCCAGGGTCAACGGCCGCCTCGCCACCCTCTCCACCGTCCTCAGCGACGGCGACACCGTGCAGCTGCTGCTCGCCCAGGACACGGCCTCCGGCCCGTCGCCCGAGTGGCTGGACCACGCCCGCACCCCCGCCGCCCGCATCGCGATCACCGGCTGGCTCTCCGCCCACCCCGACGCCCCGGGCCCGGAGACCCAGGGAGCGGACGGGGCCGACGGCCGTACGGAGTCGGCGGCCGACGGCCCGCAGCCCACCGCACCCGCCCGCACCCGGTCCGGTGGGCGGGCCGCCAACGTCGTCGTCGACGGCCCGGAGAACCTCACCCGCCTGGCCGGCTGCTGTACTCCGGTGCCCCCGGACGAGGTGGTCGGCATCGTGGTCCGGGGCGGCGCCGTCACCGTGCACCGCCAGGAGTGTCCTGCCGTCGCCCGGATGCGGGAGATCGGCCGCGCGTCCGTCTCCGCCCGCTGGCGCGACGAGGACGGCGGGCGCGACACCGCCGCCTGCCGGGTCACCCTCGTCGCCGAGTCCTTCGGGCGCCCCCGGCTCCTCGCCGACCTCACCGAGGCGATCGCCACGGCCGACGCGGCCATCGTCTCCGCCACCGTGGAGCCCCCCAGCGAACAGCGTGTCCGGCACACCTACACCCTCCAGCTCCCCGATGCCGCCGGCCTGCCCGCCCTGATGCGGGCGATGCGCGAGGTCGCCGGGGTCTACGACGTCAGCCGCGCCCAGCACCCGGCCGCCACCGGCTGACCGCACTCCGGGGAGACCGCCCCGTTCGGGTGGTGCGGCGCGCGGCACCACCGGGAGAGCGCCCGGCGCTGATAGCGGTAGTCCATGTCGCACCTCTCCCGCCGCCTGCGGGCCGCCCTCCTGGCCACAGCTTCGTTCACCCTCGTCGCCGCCGCCCTGCCCGCCCCCGAGCCGCTCGGCATCGGTGACCGGCTCTTCCCCGAGCTGGGCAACCCCGGCTACGACGTCCTCACGTACGACCTCTCCTTCACGTACCACGGCAGCAACACCAAGCCCCTGGACGCCGTCACCAAGATCAGGGCCCGCACCACCGCACCGCTGGAGCGGATCAACCTCGACTTCGCCCGGGGCACCGTCCAGGGCGTCGAGGTCGACGGGCAGGCCGCCGACTTCGGCAGCAAGAACGAGGACCTGGTGATCCAGGCCCCCCGCCGCCTCCCCGAAGGCGTACCGCTGAACATCACCGTCCGGCACACCAGCGACCCGTCCGGCACCGCGGGCAACGGCGGCTGGATCCGTACCGCCGACGGCCTCGCCATGGCCAACCAGGCCGACGCCGCCCACCGGGTCTTCCCCAGCAACGACCACCCCTCGGACAAGGCGCACTTCACCTTCCGTATCACCGCGCCCCAGGACCTCACGGCCGTCGCCAACGGGCTGCCCGCCGGCCACACCCGTGACGGCGCCACGACCACCTGGACCTACCGCACCCGGCACCCCATGGCCACCGAGCTGGCCCAGGTCTCCATCGGCCGCTCCCACGTCCACCACCACACAGGACCGCACGGACTGCCCCTGCGCGACGTCGTCCCGGCCGCCGACCGCGAGAAGCTGGAGCCCTGGCTGAAGAAGACCCCCGCCCAGCTGGAGTGGATGGAGCGGCGGGTCGGCCGCTACCCCTTCGAGACGTACGGAGTCCTCGTCGCCGACAGCCGCATCGGCTTCGCGCTGGAGACCCAGACCATCTCGCTCTTCGGCAGGACCCTCTTCACCGAGCCCGCCTACCCCGAGTGGTACGTCGACTCCGTCATGGTCCACGAACTGGCCCACCAGTGGTTCGGCAACAGCGTCTCGCCCGCCTCCTGGTCCGACCTCTGGCTCAACGAGGGGCACGCCAGCTGGTACGAGGCCCTGTACGCGGAGGAGAACGGCGGAGGGACGCTGGAGCGGCGGATGCGCGAGGCGTACAAGCTCTCCGACGGCTGGCGGGCGAACGGCGGCCCGCCCGCGCACCCGGACGGCCCGGCCGAGGGGGAGAAGCTGAGCCTCTTCCGGCCCGTCGTCTATGACGGCAGCGCCCTGGTCCTCTACGCCCTGCGCCAGGAGATCGGCGCGGCCGCCTTCGACCGGCTGCAGCGCGCCTGGGTCCGGATCCATCGGGACGGTACGGCGACGACGGCGGACTTCACCCGGCTGGCGTCCGGCATCGCGGGACGGGACCTGACGGCCTTCTTCGAGGACTGGCTGTATGGGGAGAAGACCCCGGCGATGCCCGGGCACCCCGGCTGGCGTGCGGCCGAGCCCGCTGCCACCCCCTGATGGCGGGGAAAACCCCAGTGACGGGTCCGGTGGGGCCGTGCCACTATCGACAGGTCGGCACGGCGGACCGCACCGCATTCCCCGGCGGGAATGATCGGGAATCATCCGGACAGGTCACACGTTGTGACTGACGTAAAGACTTCTATCGACGTAAGGATCCAATGACCTCCTCTTCTTCCCTTCCCCAGGACGCGCAGGACGCGCAGAGCGCCACGGAGAACATCCCCGAGAGCCTCACCGAGAGCCTTCGGGCCGACGCCCTGATGGAAGAGGACGTCGCCTGGAGCCAGGAGATCGACGGAGCGCGCGACGGCGACCAGCTGGACCGCTCCGAGCGTGCCGCCCTGCGGCGCGTCGCCGGTCTCTCCACGGAGCTCGAGGACGTCAGCGAGGTCGAGTACCGACAGCTGCGCCTGGAGCGCGTCGTGCTGGTCGGTGTCTGGACCTCGGGGACGGTGCGTGACGCGGAGATCTCCCTCGCGGAGCTCGCCGCCCTCGCCGAGACGGCGGGCGCACAGGTCCTGGACGCGGTGTACCAGCGGCGCGACAAGCCCGACCCGGCGACCTACATCGGTTCCGGGAAGGCGCTGCAGCTGCGTGACATCGTCCTCGAATCCGGGGCCGACACCGTCATCTGCGACGGTGAGCTCAGCCCGGGCCAGCTGATCCACCTGGAAGACGTCGTCAAGGTGAAGGTGGTCGACCGGACCGCCCTCATCCTTGACATCTTCGCCCAGCACGCCAAGTCCCGGGAGGGCAAGGCACAGGTCTCGCTGGCGCAGATGCAGTACATGCTGCCGCGACTGCGCGGCTGGGGTCAGTCGCTCTCCCGTCAGATGGGCGGCGCCGGTTCCGGCGGCGGTGGCGGTATGGCCACCCGTGGTCCCGGTGAGACCAAGATCGAGACGGACCGGCGGCGGATCCGCGAGAAGATGGCGAAGATGCGCCGGGAGATCGCGGAAATGAAGACCGGCCGCGAGATCAAGCGCCAGGAGCGCAAGCGCAACAAGGTGCCCTCCGTCGCCATCGCCGGATACACCAACGCCGGCAAGTCCTCGCTGCTCAACCGGCTCACCGGAGCCGGTGTCCTGGTGGAGAACGCCCTGTTCGCCACCCTGGACCCGACCGTGCGCCGGGCCGAGACACCGAGCGGCCGCATCTACACCCTCGCCGACACCGTCGGGTTCGTACGGCACCTGCCGCACCACCTCGTCGAGGCGTTCCGCTCCACCATGGAGGAGGTCGGCGAGTCCGACCTCATCCTGCACGTGGTGGACGGCTCGCACCCGGTGCCGGAGGAGCAGCTCGCCGCGGTGCGCGAGGTGATCCGGGACGTCGGCGCGGTGAACGTGCGCGAGATCGTCGTGATCAACAAGGCGGACGCGGCGGACCCGCTGGTCCTCCAGCGGCTGCTGCGCAACGAGAAGTACGCGATCGCCGTCTCGGCCCGGACCGGTGCCGGGATCGATGAGCTGCTCGCGCTCATCGACGCCGAGCTGCCGCGCCCGTCCGTCGAGATCGAGGTGCTCGTGCCGTACATCCAGGGGGCGCTGGTCTCCCGGGTGCACGCCGAGGGTGAGGTCCTCTTCGAGGAGCACACCGCCGAGGGCACCCTGCTCAAGGCCCAGGTCCACGAGGAACTGGCGGCGGAGCTGGGGACGTTCGTCCCCGCCGCGCACTGATCACCGCACGACGCAAGCCGTGAGCACCGCACGGCACAGGCTGTGACCCAAGACGCCCGACCGGGACCTCCCGGCCGGGCGTCAGCTGGTTCCCGGCTCCTCGCGCCTCGCAGCATCGGAGTCCTCGTACCCCGGCGGCACGAAGCACGCGGTCACGGTCTTGCCGTCCCGTTGCGGATGGTGCTGCCAGCTGTCGGCCAGCGCGTCCACGATGGCCATACCGCGGCCTCCGAGTGCGCCCGGGTCGTCCGCGCGCCGGGCGGGCGGCTGCGAACTGGAGTCGTGGACGCTGACGTGCAGGCACGTGCTGTCCCATGTCAGGACGAGCTGGGCGTCGCTGCGGGCGTGCTTGTGCGCGTTGGTGATGAGCTCGGAGACGGCGATGAGCACCGAGTCCACGGTATCCGGCGCGTTGTCGGCCCACTCCAGGGACTCGAGGTGTTCGCGCGCCCAGTGCCGCCCCGCGCGCACTCCTTGGGATATGGGGAAGGACTGCGCCCAGCCCACCGCCCTCATCGTGGAGTCAGTCATTGCCATGCCTCTCGATCGGCCTCACAGGATTCGGCGCTCGGTCGCTTCCCCGTGTACCCGCCGGAACGCCGAACACCGTCCCTGCCCAGGCTTCGGCTCCGTCCGGTACGAAGGTGATTGGCCGGCCGGGCATCGGGCACACGACTGCGGCACCCCCCACACGAGGAGGATTCATGATCATCGTCGCAATAGTCGCCGTCTGTGTCGTTCTGGCCGTACTGGCCTTCGTCGTCCCGAAGCTGTCGCGCCGTCCGGAGCGTGGTGCACAACGCACTCTGGGCCTGGGCTCCCGCGCGGGCAGCAAGGCGCCGGGGCCGCTGGGCCGACTCTTCAGCAAGCCCTTCCGCAGCAGCTCCAAGGCTGTCGGCCGCAGCGGTTCGGCCGGTCGGCGCGCCCGGTGGAACATGCCGTTCTGACGGCGTGCCACCCGCACGTCCGCGCGCCGGAGTCCCCTGACGTCGGGCACCATGGCCGGATGGACGCCGATCAGCCGGAGCGGACCCCCGACGGCCGGTACATCGTGGTGAAGGGCCGTCGGTGGCGGGCCACCGATCCGGAGATCCCGGAGGATGTCGCCGCCGGTCTGCGCCGTCACCTCATGGCGGCCCGGCGAGGGGTGGCTGCCTCGCACCGGAACCGAGACCCGGTGGCCGAGAAGCTGGCCCGAAGCCGGGTGCACACGGCCAAGGTGGCCCTCGGCGAACGAGGCACCCCGTGGTGGGAGCAGTCCCTCGCCGAGCGGCGCCGCCGCTGGGAGGACGGGGCCGCGGAACTCGGCGCCGCCGGGGAGCCCGGACAGCGAACCGCCCGGCCGGCCGACGGATGAGTCGGCCGGCCGGGCGGGAATGGGCCCTGCCGCACCTCGTACGACGTCCTACTGGCGCCCGTACGACGCGTTCTACTGGCCCGCGTACTTCTCACTGACCGCGCGGTAGACGCCCTCGGCCTCCTTGCCGAGCCGGGGTCCGGCCAGCCAGCCCGCCGAGACCGGGCCGATCGAGGTGTTCGAGACGAGGGCGGGCTGCCCGTCCGAGCCGGTCGCGACCCAGCCACCACCGGAGGACCCACCGGTCATCGTGCAGCCGATGCGGTACATCGTCGGCTCGTTCTGGCGGACCGAGAGGCGGCCCGGCTTGTCCTTGCACTGGAGCAGCTTCTGGCCGTCGAACGGCGGCGCGGCCGGGTAGCCCGTGGCCGTCATGTCCGCGATCTGCGGTACGGCGGGGGCGGTGAAGTCGACCGCCAGCGCCGAACCGACCGTCTCCTCCAGCGACTTGCCCGTCGACCCCTTCTCCGGTGTCACATGCAGCACCGCGAAGTCGTAAGGGGCGCCCTGCCCGCCGGTCGCCGCACCCTGGGCGATCCACTGCTCGGAGGTCTGGGCCCACCGGCCCCACCACACGCCGTAGGGTGCGACCTTCTCCTTGGGCGCGGTCTCCAGCTCCGCCAGGGAGAGGTTGTCGTTGTTGTACGACGGGACGAAGGCGATGTTGCGGTACCAGCCGCCCGCCTTGCCCGCGTGCACACAGTGCCCGGCGGTCCACACCATGTTGGACTTGCCGGGGTTCGCCGGGTCCTTCACCACGGTCGCGGAACAGACCATCGGGCCCTTGGGGCCGTCGAAGAGCAGCTTCCCGGCCTCCGGCGCGTTGTCGTGGTACGGCGTCGCGACACCGGCCGCCTGGACGGGGGCGGGCGCCGGGTCCGTCACGCCGTCGTCACCGGAGATGTCGTTGTCGACCGGGTTCTCCGGGGGCTCGTCGGCCTCCCGCATCCGGTCCGGGTCCCAGAGGCCGTCGATGATCGGGTTGACGAAGTCCTGGGCCTCACGCAGCCACTTGTCCTTGTCCCAGTTCTTCCACTCGCCGTCCCGCCACTTGTCCGGGTCGATCCCGTGCTCCTTGAGCCGGTCCTTGAGATCGTCCGGAATCGTGATCTTGCCGTCGGCCTGGCCGGCCGGGGCGCTGGGCGTCGTACCGCCGCCGATGTCCTCCTCCGGACCGCAGGCGGTGGCGGTGAGCGCCAGGACGGCGACGGCCGCCGTCGCGGCGAGCACACCGGAAGGCATGCGCCGTACGCGCCTGCCGCGGCGTGCGGTGTCGGTCGGGCGAATGGGTCGCATCTGGTGATCCCCCTGGGACTTCGTCACTCGGTACTCCGTGCAGCTTTCGGACACTTCGGGGTAGCGGAACAACCTTCTCCGGCCCTCGGTGCGGCCCCCACTATGCCGGTGCCGACGGGGACGGTACGAGGCAGGTCCACGGTTCCGTCCTCGCCAGGATGTTCCGGTACACCCGTGATCCCTTGCGGCCGGCGTCGTTGGTACGTACGGGGGACACCAGGACAGCGTTCACCCGCGCACTCCGTCCGCGCGAAAACGTACCGACGTGCAACGCAACTGTTACCGCAGGAGGATCAAGAGCCGTGTCCGTGACCGAACCCGCTCCGGTGGCACCGCCTCCCGCGCCCCCCGTGCACGAGGGCATCCTCCGCCGCCAGTCACTGCGCGAGTCGGCCGCCCGCACCTACGCGCGGTCCCTGCCGATCGTCCCGGTCCGGGCGCGCGGGCTCACCATCGAGGGTGCGGACGGACGGCGCTATCTGGACTGTCTGTCGGGCGCGGGCACCCTGGCGCTCGGCCACAACCACCCGGTCGTGCTCGAAGCCATCCGGAAGGTCATCGACTCCGGTGCCCCGCTGCACGTGCTCGACCTCGCCACCCCGGTCAAGGACGCCTTCACCACCGAGCTGTTCGCCACCCTGCCGCGCGAGTTCGCCGACAACGCCCGGATCCAGTTCTGCGGCCCGGCCGGCACGGACGCCGTCGAGGCCGCGTTCAAGCTGGTCCGCGCCGCGACCGGGCGCGACGGCCTGCTGACCTTCACCGGCGCCTACCACGGCATGACGGCCGGGGCGCTGGAAGCTTCCGGCGGCGCCCGGGACGTGAGGGTGACCCGGCTGCCCTTCCCGCAGGACTACCGCTGCCCGTTCGGGATCGGCGGCGAGCGCGGCGCCGCCCTCGCCGCACGGTGGACGGAGCATCTGCTGGACGACGAGAAGGGCGGGGTCCCGGCCCCGGCGGGGATGATCGTGGAGCCGGTCCAGGGCGAGGGCGGCGTCAACCCCGCCCCGGACGCCTGGCTCCGCAGGATGCGCGAGATCACCCGGGTCCGGGGCATCCCGCTGATCGCCGACGAGGTGCAGACCGGCGTCGGCAGGACCGGCGCCTTCTGGGCGGTCGAGCACAGCGGCATCGTGCCGGACGTGATGGTCCTCTCCAAGGCGATCGGCGGTTCCCTCCCGCTCGCGGTCATCGTCTACCGCTCTGAGCTGGACCTCTGGCAGCCGGGCGCCCACGCGGGTACGTTTCGTGGCAACCAGCTCGCCATGGCGGCGGGCGCGGCCACCCTCGCGTACGTCCGGGAGAACGGGCTGGCGGAGCGGGCGGCGGCCTTGGGCGCCCGAATGCTCGACAGCCTGCGGAAGTTGCGGGCGGACCATCGGGGGATCGGCGACGTACGGGGGCGCGGACTGATGATCGGCCTGGAGCTGGTGGACCCCGAGGCCGCGCCCCTGCCGGCCGAGGCCGACGACCACGCCCCGGCCCCGCCGCCGGCCCCGGCCCTCGCCCGCGCCGTCCAGCAGGAGTGCCTGGACCGCGGCCTCATCGTCGAACTGGGCGGCCGGCACAGTGCCGTGGTCCGCCTCCTGCCCCCACTGACTCTGACCGACGAGCAGGCGAGCGCCGTCGTCGACAGGCTGGCCGACGCGCTGGCAGCCGCGGAGCGTTCGCCGCACCGCAGTGCCGCCGCCGGGCCGACCACCTGATCCCCGGACCCACACAAGGAAGACCGCCGTGAACCCCACCCCCGCCTCCGAGGCCGACGGCCCCGGTACCCCCCAGCACCGAGGGCAGGACGGACCGGCCGCCCCCAGCGCGGTCGAGGCGACGACCGTTCCCCGTCAGAAAGCTTTGCGGGGAGGTGACTTGATCGATCCGGCGTGCCCCGCGGAGCCCGGCGCTCCGGAGACCCGGTACGACGGCCCCCTGGCCGACGCGGCGCCGTACGATGGACTCCTCGACGGCCAGGACCCGTTGGACCACCCGGACCCGCAGCGGGCCGCCGACGCCGCCGGCACCGAGAGCCTCCTGCGGTGCTGGACCCGGGAGAACGACCTGCCCCGCCCCGAAGGTGACACCCTGCGCGTCGCCTTCCCCGCCACCGGCACCGCCTTGCTCGTCCCCGTGCACTACTGGTCCACCACCGGAGCCCATCGCTTCGGCGCCCCGGTCCTGGAAGGTGCCCCCGAGAAGGCTCCGACCGCCGACGCCGTCACCGTCGCCGTCCTCATCGGCCGGGAAGCCGACCGCAACGGCTCCGCCGACCTGGTCGCCCGGGTCGCCGATTCCGTACGCCGGACCGCCGGCTTCGTCGAACAGCGGCGGCGCCACCCCGCCGACCCGGCCGACGCCGACCTCTTCCTCACCGCCGAGCAGTCCCTCCTCCTCGGCCACCCGCTCCACCCCACCCCCAAGAGCCGCGAAGGGCTCTCCGAGGCGGAGTCCCGGCGCTACTCGCCGGAGCTCCACGGCTCCTTCCCGCTCCACTGGTTCGCCGTGGACCGCACCCTGACCGCCACCGACACCGCCTGGAGCGACGGAGGGGCGGCGTCCGCCGAGGAACTCCTCGCCCCGCACCGCGACGGGCTGCGCCTGCCGTCCGGCACCGTCGCCGTTCCGTTGCACCCCTGGCAGGCCGCCGACCTGCTGAGCCGCCCGCAGGTCGCCGCCCTCCTTGAGACGGGCCTGCTGCACGACCTCGGCCCGTACGGCGAGCACTGGCACCCCACCTCGTCCATCCGCACCGTGCACCGCCCCGGCGCCCGCGTCATGCTCAAACTCTCCCTCGGCGTACGCATCACCAACTCCCGCCGCGAGAACCTCCGCAAGGAGCTGCACCGGGGCGTCGAGGTCCACCGCCTCCTCTCCACCGGACTGGCCGACAGCTGGCAGCGGGAGCACCCCGGTTTCGACATCGTCCGCGACCCCGCCTGGCTCGCCGCCGACGACCCCGAGGGTGCCCCCGTCACCGGCCTCGACGTGATGCTCCGGCAGAACCCCTTCGGCCCGGGCGACGACGCCGTATGCATCGCCGGGCTCACCGCACAGCGCCCGCGGCCCGGGCAGCCCCTGATGCGCTCCCGGCTCGCCGAGGCCGTCGCCACCCTCGCCGCCCGGACCGGCCGCCCGGTCGCGGACGTCTCGGCCGAGTGGTTCGGGCGCTATCTGGACCGCGTCGTACGCCCCGTCCTCTGGCTCGACGCCCATGCCGGCGTCGCCCTCGAAGCCCACCAGCAGAACACCCTGGTCCTGCTCGACCCGGACGGCTGGCCGGTCGGCGGCCGCTACCGCGACAACCAGGGCTACTACTTCCGCGACTCCCGCCGCGACGAGTTGGAGCGGCGGCTCCCGGGCATCGGCACCGTCAGCGACACCTTCGTCTCCGACCCGGTCACCGACGAGCGGTTCGCCTACTACCTGGGCATCAACAACGTCCTCGGTCTCATCGGCGCGTTCGGCGCGCAGCGCCTCGCCGACGAGCAGGTCCTCCTCGCCGTCTTCCGCCACTTCCTCACCGAGAACGCGGACCTGGGCTCGCCCCTGCCCGCGTATCTTCTCCAGAACCGCCAACTACGCTGCAAGGCCAACCTGCTGACCCGGTTGCACGGCCTGGACGAGCTGGTCGGTCCGGTCGACACCCAGTCCGTCTACGTCTCCATCGCCAACCCCCTGCACGCCTGAGCGGCCCCGGCCCCCCCCGCTCCAGAGAGGAGAGTGTCACCGTGCCTCCCGCCGACGCGCCCGCCGAATCCGACGCGGCGCCCGAGAAACCGGACTCCGGGCCCGGCGGCCGGGGAAACACCGCCGCGTCCGCCGGCACGGAAGACACTCTCGACCTGAAGCTCACCGAAGAACTCCTCGCCATCATCTCGGAAGACCGGAGCAAGGCAGCTCGTCGGCGCGGCCCCGCCGCCGATCTGCTCGGTGACCCGGCCACCTGGCCCGGCGCGACCACCGAGGCCGGGGTCTTCCACCTGGTCCCGGTGGTCCTGGAGCGCGATCTCGCCGTCCTCAGCCGTTGGATGAACGACCCCGCCGTCGCCGCCTTCTGGGAGCTCGCCGGGCCCGAATCCGTCACCGCCGACCATCTGAGGCCCCAACTCGAAGGGGACGGCCGCTCCCTCCCCTGCCTCGGCGTCCTCGACGGAACGCCCATGAGCTACTGGGAGATCTACCGCGCCGACCTGGACCCGCTGGCCCGCCACTACCCCGCCCGCCTCCACGACACCGGCATCCACCTCCTCATCGGGGGCGTGGGCAACCGGGGGAGGGGCGTGGGCACCACCCTGCTCCGCGCGGTCGCCGACCTCGTGCTGGACAACCTTCCGCGCTGCGGCCGGGTCGTCGCCGAGCCGGACCTGCGTAACACCCCGTCCGTATCGGCATTTTTGAGCGCCGGATTCCGCCTCTCCGCAGAAGTGGACCTCCCCGACAAACGTGCCGCTCTCATGATCCGCGACCGAACATACCGTGATCACCTGTGAACATCGCGCCGCACTGTCCACACCGCTCGAACCCCATCGGTTACACCCGGAGGAGTCCCCGTGCCGACATATCCCGCGAGCCATGACTCAGTCGAGCCCCACCCACTCCTCAGCCCCCCGGAGCTGAACCGGCAGGTCTGGGACCGGGCCGCAGCGCGGCTGCTCGCCAAGATGCTCGGCGAGTTCGCGTACGAGGAGATCATCGAGCCCGAACGCCGGCCCGGCGACGGCCGCCTGCACTCCCTGTCGCTCGACGACGGTACGGAGCTCCGCTTCTCGGCCCGCCGGGGAGTCTACGGAAGCTGGCGCGTCGATCCCGACTCCATCGAGACGGTCCCCACGCCCTCGACCGCCCTCTCCAACGGCGCGCACCCACCCTCCCGCAACGCCTCGGCCCACGCCTCCTCCAACGGTTCTTCCGACAGGCCCCGCCCGTTCCGCGACCCGCTACGATTCCTCACCCGCGCCCGCGGCCTCCTCGGCCTCGACGGCGCCACCCTCGGCCACCTCATCCGCGAGCTGACCCTCACGCTCTCCGCCGACGCCCGGCTCGACCACACCGCCCTCACCGCGCGCGAGCTCGCCGACGTCGGCTACGCCGAGCTCGAAGGCCACCAGACCGGCCACCCCTGGCTGGTGGCGAGCAAGGGGCGGCTCGGCTTCTCCGCCGCCGACGCGGCCCGCTTCACGCCCGAGACCCGCAGCCCCCTCCAGCTGCCGTGGATCGCCGTGAGCACCCGCATCGCGCAGTACCGGGGCGTGGGCCACCTCACCACCCCCGAGCACCTCTACGCCCAGGAGCTCGACCCCTCCGTGCGCGCCTCGTTCGCCGCCGAGCTGTACGCCCGGGGGCTCGATCCCGCGAGCTACCTCTACCTTCCCGTACACCCCTGGCAGTGGGACGAATGGATCGTGCCGCTCTTCGCCCCCGCCATCGCCGACGGGGACATCCTGGCGCTGCACACCGACGGCGACGCACGCCTGGCCCAGCAGTCCGTCCGTACGTTCGCCAACGTGTCCCGCCCCGACCGGCACACGGTGAAGCTGCCGCTCTCCGTCCTCAACACCCTGGTCTGGCGCGGCCTGCCCACCGAGCGGACCCTCGCCGCCCCCGCCGTCACCGCCTGGGTCCAGGGCCTGTGCGAGGCCGATCCGTTCCTGCGTGACACCTGCCGGGTCATCCTCCTCGGCGAGGTCGCCTCCGTCGCCGTGGAACACCCGCTCTACGACCACCTCCCCGAAGCCCCCTACCAGTACAAGGAAATCCTCGGCGCCATCTGGCGGGAGCCCTTGCCGCCCCGCCTCGCACCGGGCGAACGCGCCCGCACGCTCGCCTCCCTCCTGCATACGGATCCGGCGGGCCGCGCGTTCACCGCCGAACTCGTCGAGCGCTCCGGGCTCGCCCCGGAGGCCTGGCTCACCCGCCTCTTCGCCGCCCTGCTGCCGCCCCTGCTGCATTTCCTCTACCGCTACGGCACGGTGTTCTCCCCGCACGGCGAGAACGCCATCGTCGTCTTCGACGAGAACGACGTGCCCGTACGCCTCGCGATCAAGGACTTCGTCGACGACGTCAACGTCAGCGCCCACCCGCTGCCCGAGCACGACACCATGCCCGAGGAGGTCCGCACGGTCCTCCTCACGGAGGCGCCGTCCTTCCTCACCCAGTTCATCCACTCCGGCCTCTTCGTCGGTGTCTTCCGCTATCTGTCCCCGCTCTGCGAGGAGCAGCTGGGGGTGAGCGAGGACGCCTTCTGGTCACTCGTCCGGGCGGAGATCGTCCGCCATCACGCCCGCTTCCCCGGTCTCAAGGAGCGGTTCGAGCTGTTCGACATGCTCACCCCCGAGATCGAACGGCTCTGTCTCAACCGCAACCGGCTGCACGTGGACGGCTACCGCGACCGCTCCAGCCGCCCGCACGCGGCGATCCACGGCACGGTTCCCAATCCACTGCACCCCTCCGCCCGGATCCGGGAGTGACCGCCGTTGTCAGTGGCGCGCCGTAGGGTGGTCGGGCTATGACGAAGCCACTCCTCCCCGAGCTCCTGCACGCCGCCGTCACCGCCGTCGGCGGTACGGAACGGCCCGGCCAGGCCGCCATGGCCGAGGCCGTCGCCGAGGCGGTCGACGACCAAGCCCACCTGCTCGTCCAGGCCGGCACCGGCACGGGCAAGTCCCTCGGCTACCTGGTGCCCGCGCTGGCGCACGGGGAGCGGGTCGTCGTGGCCACGGCCACCCTCGCCCTCCAGCGCCAGCTGGTGGAGCGGGACCTTCCGCGCACGGTGGACGCCCTGCACCCGCTGCTGCGCCGGCGCCCGCAGTACGCGATGCTCAAAGGCCGGTCGAACTACCTCTGCCTGCACCGGCTCCACGAAGGGGTCCCGCAGGACGAGGAGGAGGGGCTCTTCGACCAGTTCGAGGCGGCAGCACCCTCCAGCAAGCTGGGTCAGGACCTGCTGCGGCTGCGGGACTGGTCGAGCGATACGGAGACCGGCGACCGGGACGACCTCACCCCAGGCGTCTCGGACCGGGCCTGGGCGCAGATCTCGGTCTCCTCCCGTGAGTGCCTCGGGGCGTCGAAATGCGCGTACGGAGCGGAGTGTTTCGCGGAGGCGGCCCGTGAGCGCGCCAAGCTCGCCGACGTGGTCGTCACCAACCACGCCCTGCTCGCGATCGACGCCATCGAGGGTGCCCCGGTGCTGCCCTCGCACGAGGTGCTGATCGTGGACGAGGCGCACGAGCTGGTCTCCCGGGTCACCGGGGTCGCCACCGGCGAGCTGACGCCGGCCCAGGTCAACCGGGCGGTCCGGCGGGCGGCGAAGCTGGTCAACGAGAAGGCCGCCGACGCGCTCCAGACCGCCGCCGAGGGGTTCGAGCGGGTGATGGAGCTGGCGCTCCCGGGGCGTCTTGAGGAGGTGCCCGAGGACCTCGGGTATGCGCTGATGGCGCTGCGGGACGCGGCTCGTACGGTGATCTCCGCGATCGGTGCCACCCGGGACAAGTCGGTCGAGGACGAGAACGCCGTCCGTAAGCAGGCCCTGGCCTCGGTCGAGTCGGTCCACGGGGTCGCCGAGCGCATCACCCAGGGCTCGGAGTACGACGTCGTCTGGTACGAGCAGCACGACCGGTTCGGCGCCTCGGTGCGGGTGGCTCCGCTCTCCGTCTCCGGGCTGCTGCGCGAGAAGCTGTTCGCCGAGCGCTCCGTGATCCTGACCTCCGCCACACTGAAGCTCGGCGGGGACTTCAACGGGGTGGGCGCCTCCCTGGGGCTGGCCCCCGAGGGCACGGCGGGCGACGACATCCCGCAGTGGAAGGGGCTGGACGTCGGCTCCCCGTTCGACTACCCGAAGCAGGGCATCCTCTACGTCGCCCGGCACCTGAGCACCCCGGGGCGGGAGGGGTCCCGCACGGACATGCTCGACGAGCTCACGGAGCTGGTGGAGGCGGCGGGCGGCCGCACGCTGGGGCTGTTCTCCTCCATGCGGGGGGCCAAAGCGGCCGCCGAGGAGCTGCGCGGCCGGCTGGACAAGCCGATCCTGCTCCAGGGCGAGGAGACCCTCGGCGAGCTGATCAAGAACTTCGCCGCCGACCCGGAGACCTGCCTCTTCGGCACCCTCTCGCTCTGGCAGGGCGTGGACGTGCCGGGGCCGAGCTGCCAGCTGGTGGTCATGGACCGGATCCCGTTCCCCCGCCCCGACGATCCGCTGATGAGCGCCCGCCAGAAGGCGGTCGAGGAGGCCGGCGGCAACGGGTTCATGGCGGTGGCCGCGACGCACTCGGCGCTGCTGATGGCCCAGGGCGCGGGCCGCCTCGTCCGGGCCACGGGGGACAAGGGCGTCGTCGCCGTCCTGGACCCGCGCCTCGCCAACGCGCGGTACGGCAGCTATCTGCGCGCCTCGCTGCCGGACTTCTGGTACACGACGGACCGCAACCAGGCGCGCCGCTCACTCGCTGCGATCGACGCCCTGGCCAAGGCGGAAGGCAAGTAGGACAACGAGCACGCGAACGAAAGAGCCCCTGGGGCGCCGTAAAGCGTCCCGGGGCTCCGTCGAGTGCTTGAGGTCAACGACCGGTGATCTTCACACCCGCCGCAGCACTGCCACCACCTTGCCGAGGATGGTCGCCTCGTCACCGGGGATCGGCTGGTACGCGGCGTTGTGCGGGAGCAGCCACACATGGCCGTCCTCGCGGCGGAAGCGCTTGACCGTCGCCTCGCCGTCCAGCATCGCGGCGACGATGTCGCCGTTCTCCGCGACGGGCTGGCGGCGCACGGTGACCCAGTCGCCGTCACAGATCGCCGCTTCGATCATCGAGTCACCGACGACCTTCAGGACGAACAGCTCGCCGTCACCGACGAGCTGGCGCGGCAGCGGGAAGACGTCCTCGACCGATTCCTCGGCAAGGATCGGCCCACCGGCGGCGATCCGGCCCACCAGGGGAACGTACGACGCGGCGGGCTTCCCCGTCGTGTCGGTCGGCTGGGTGCTGGGCTGGTCCGATCCGCGCACCTCGTAGGCGCGGGGCCGGTGCGGGTCCCGCCGGAGAAACCCCTTGCGCTCCAGGGCCATCAGCTGATGGGCGACGGACGACGTGCTGGACAGGCCCACCGCCTGACCGATCTCCCGCATGGAGGGCGGGTAGCCCCGGCGCTGCACGGAGTCGCGGATGACCTCGATGACCCGCCGCTGCCGGTCCGTGAGTCCCGAGCTGTCCGCCCTGATCCCTGGCGGCCTCCCGGGCAAGGAGCGCCCGGGTCGCGCGGGCTCGGGCCCGTCCGTGTTCGTGACTGAGTCATTCATGGCATGCACCGGCTCAAGTCGGCTCTGCAAGCGGTGGTCCCGGGCGGTGATGGTGGCACTGTCTGCGGTCGCGGTCACGTCGGCCCCTTTCGAATGTTCTCCCTAGCTGGACAACGGTAGTAGCTTTCGAAAGGTTGCGCCAAACACACGTTCGAGTGAAAAACGAATAAAGGGCTGCCGTGATCCTTCTTCCAGGTGTATGAGCACAAGGCGGAGGGCACGTACGGGCGTCCGGCGGGCTCCCCGCCGGATCCTGCCCCAGTCTGTCATCCGGCTCCGCACCCCGGGCCCCGGCGACTGGCGGACCGCGCGATTCCCGTACCCTCTTCTCTGGCTCGCGCTCCCCCCGGGTGCCGCCCGGGGTGCGACACGCGGTTGGGCCGAAATTGCGACTCAACCCTAGATCTAGTGGTTGGATCGTCCCGGCCGCCCAGAAGTTGTGGTCCCGGGTTCGTTCGGCCCAGGGCCATCGCCTATGCTGGGGACTGCCTCCGAGGGGCCCGCAAGGGCTGGCCGGAGAGGCTATTCAGTCGCGCTGTGAAGGAGGGTTGGGAGCCATGCACTGTCCCTTCTGCAGGCACCCCGACAGCCGGGTCGTGGACAGTCGCACCACCGACGACGGGACGTCGATCCGTCGCCGCCGCCAGTGCCCCGACTGCTCCCGCCGCTTCACCACGGTGGAGACGTGCTCGCTGATGGTGGTCAAGCGCAGCGGCGTGACCGAACCCTTCAGTCGTACCAAGGTCATCTCCGGCGTCCGTAAGGCATGCCAGGGCCGGCCCGTCACGGAGGACGCCCTCGCCAAACTCGGCCAGCGGGTCGAGGAGGCGGTGCGCGCCACCGGCAGCGCCGAGCTGACCACCCACGACGTGGGTCTGGCCATACTCGGCCCCCTGCAGGAACTCGACCTCGTCGCGTACCTGCGCTTCGCGTCCGTCTACCGGGCGTTCGATTCTTTGGAAGACTTCGAGGCCGCCATCGTGGAATTGCGGGCGCAGCGGCCCACCGCGGAGGACTGCGGGAGCGGCGAGACCCCTGAGGTCCCCGCCCCTGCCATTGCCGCCGACTGAGCGGCACCTGCCCGTCACCGTCCGGAGTCATGTCCGCCGGCCGGCGACCGGGCGATTCAGAACCTCTTCCCGCGGCCCGAGGTGGCCCGCGGGGCGACGGACACACACTGTGCCTGGGAAGAACTGGGCACTTCAGGGCGTTTTTGCCCACATATGGGAGGCGGCATGACAGAGACGGCGAGCGGCCCGGCGCGAGGTTCCCGCACCAAGGGCACCAAGGCGAGCAAGGGTCTGCGTATCGAGCGCATCCACACCACCCCCGGCGTGCATCCGTACGACGAGGTGGCGTGGGAGCGCCGTGACGTCGTCATGACCAATTGGCGCGACGGCTCGATCAACTTCGAGCAACGTGGCGTCGAGTTCCCCGACTTCTGGTCGGTGAACGCGGTCAACATCGTCACCAGCAAGTACTTCCGCGGCGCGGTCGGTACGCCGCAGCGCGAGACCGGTCTCAAGCAACTGATCGACCGGATCGTGAAGACGTACCGGAAGGCCGGCGAGGAGAACAGCTACTTCGCCTCTCCCGCGGACGCGGAGATCTTCGAGCACGAGCTGGCGTACGCCCTTCTGCACCAGGTCTTCAGCTTCAACTCCCCGGTCTGGTTCAACGTCGGAACGCCCCAGCCGCAGCAGGTCTCCGCCTGTTTCATCCTGGCCGTCGACGACTCCATGGAGTCGATCCTCGACTGGTACAAGGAAGAGGGCATGATCTTCAAGGGCGGCTCCGGCGCCGGCCTGAACCTCTCCCGTATCCGCTCCTCCAAGGAGCTCCTCTCCTCCGGCGGCAACGCCTCGGGACCGGTCTCCTTCATGCGCGGCGCCGACGCCTCCGCCGGAACCATCAAGTCCGGTGGCGCCACCCGCCGTGCGGCCAAGATGGTCATCCTCGACGTCGACCACCCCGACATCGAGGCCTTCATCGAGACCAAGGTGAGGGAGGAGGAGAAGATCCGCGCCCTGCGTGACGCGGGCTTCGACATGGACCTGGGCGGCGACGACATCACGTCCGTCCAGTACCAGAACGCCAACAACTCGGTCCGCGTGAACGACGAGTTCATGAAGGCCGTCGAGGCCGGCGGCAAGTTCGGGCTGCGTGCCCGGATGACCGGCGACGTCATCGAAGAGGTCGAGGCCAAGTCCCTCTTCCGCAAGATGGCCGAGGCCGCCTGGGCCTGCGCCGACCCGGGCATCCAGTACGACGACACCATCAACGCCTGGCACACCTGCCCGGAGTCCGGCCGGATCAACGGCTCGAACCCGTGCAGTGAGTACATGCACCTGGACAACACCTCGTGCAACCTCGCCTCCCTCAACCTGATGAAGTTCCTCAAGGACGACGGCCTGGGCAACCAGTCCTTCGAGTCCGAGCGCTTCTCCCAGGTCGTCGAGCTGGTCATCACCGCGATGGACATCTCGATCTGCTTCGCGGACTTCCCGACGCAGAAGATCGGCGAGAACACCCGCGCCTACCGTCAGCTGGGCATCGGTTACGCCAACCTCGGCGCCCTCCTGATGGCGACCGGCCACGCGTACGACAGCGACGGCGGCCGCGCCCTGGCCGGCGCCATCACGTCGCTGATGACCAGTACCTCGTACAAGCGCTCCGCCGAGCTCGCCGCGGTCGTCGGCCCCTACGACGGCTACGCCCGTAACGCCGAGCCTCACCAGCGCGTCATGAAGCAGCACGCCGACGCCAACGCCAAGGCCGTCCGCACCGACGACCTGGACGCCCCGGTCTGGGCGGCGGCGACGGAAGCCTGGCAGGACGTGATCCGGCTCGGAGCGAAGAACGGCTTCCGCAACGCGCAGGCCTCGGTCATCGCGCCCACCGGCACCATCGGTCTCGCGATGTCCTGCGACACCACCGGCCTGGAGCCCGACCTCGCCCTGGTCAAGTTCAAGAAGCTGGTCGGCGGCGGCTCGATGCAGATCGTCAACGGCACGGTGCCGCAGGCGCTGCGCCGCATGGGCTACCAGCCGGAGCAGATCGAGGCGATCGTCGCCCACATCGCCGACCACGGCAACGTGATCGACGCGCCGGGCCTGAAGCCCGAGCACTACGAGGTCTTCGACTGCGCGATGGGCGAGCGTTCCATCTCCGCGATGGGCCACGTCCGGATGATGGCGGCCATCCAGCCGTGGATCTCCGGCGCGCTCTCCAAGACCGTCAACCTGCCCGAGACGGCTACCGTCGAGGACGTCGAAGAGGTCTACTTCGAGGCGTGGAAGCTGGGCGTCAAGGCGCTCGCGATCTACCGCGACAACTGCAAGGTCGGCCAGCCCCTCTCCGCCAAGACCAAGGACAAGGAGAAGGAAGAGGTCACCGCGAAGGCCGAGGAGACCATCCGTACGGCGGTCGAGAAGGTCGTCGAGTACCGCCCGGTCCGCAAGCGCCTCCCCAAGGGCCGTCCCGGCATCACCACTTCCTTCACGGTGGGCGGCGCCGAGGGCTACATGACCGCCAACTCCTACCCGGACGACGGTCTCGGCGAGGTCTTCCTCAAGATGTCCAAGCAGGGCTCGACCCTCGCGGGCATGATGGACGCCTTCTCCATCGCCGTCTCGGTCGGTCTGCAGTACGGCGTCCCGCTGGAGACGTACGTCTCGAAGTTCACGAACATGCGCTTCGAGCCGGCCGGCATGACGGACGACCCGGACGTGCGGATGGCGCAGTCGATCGTCGACTACATCTTCCGCCGCCTGGCGCTCGACTTCCTGCCCTTCGAGACCCGCTCCGCCCTCGGTATCCACTCCGCCGAGGAGCGCCAGCGCCACCTCGACACCGGTTCGTACGAGCCGTCGTTCGAGGCGGAGGGCGTGGACTCCGAGAGCCTCGCCCAGTCGGCCCCGGTGCAGCCCGAGCTGAAGGCGGTGGCGGCTCCCCGCGAGTCCGCCGAGAAGCCGGCTCCCGCGACGGCGCACACCTCGGCCGAGCTGGTCGAGATGCAGCTCGGCATCAGCGCGGATGCCCCGCTCTGCTTCTCCTGCGGTACGAAGATGCAGCGCGCCGGCTCCTGCTACATCTGCGAGGGCTGTGGCTCGACCAGCGGTTGCAGCTAGCCGAAACGGGGCGGAAGTGCGCGGAGCGCACCACTCGGCACGCTTCTCCCTGACAAGTAGTCCCTGTTGAGAGGGGCGTCAGCCTCGCGCTGACGCCCCTCCGACGTAGCGGCCGGTCGGCCAGGACCTGACCGCCGGACCGTGATGCCGCGTGCCCTGTGATCAGGATCCGCGGCACCCTGGTTGGCCGAAAGACGTCGGCGTCGAGACATCAGCGTCAAGACGTCGGCGTCAAGGCATCCCGTCAGACCCCGGGGTCGCGGTCCCCCATGACCGCGGCGAACGCGTTCGGGTCGGCGTCGAAGCCACGTACGTCCGCGCGGAACGTCCACTGCCCGGAACCGGTGCGGGAGAACTCCCCGACTACGGCCGCCGTCGACGACGCCACCCTCGCGAAGTCGTCCTCGATCAGGCTCGTGTAGCCCTCCCGGATCTCCACCGCCGTGCTGCCGACCTCGCCGAAGGTCCTGCGGCCCTCGCGCTGCTGGATGGCGACGCCGACCACGACCCGCCCGTACCGGTCCGCCAGCCGGTCCAGCTCGATCGTCATGACCTCATCGAAGCCGAACCCCTGGCCGGTCCTGCTGTCCCGGTTCAGCGTGATGGTCCCGTCCGGCGAGCGGCTGTCGAAGTGCACCAGGTACGCGGGGCTGCCGTACGGCGCGTCCGCCGGGTAGGTGGCCGCGATGATGTCGAGGTCGATGTCCGGTTCACCGTGCGGGCTGGGGTCCCATTTGATCCGTACTTCGACTTTCTCGATGTCCTTGTTCGGAGTGCTCACCGGACTTCCCCTCCTGGCCGACGGTCCATGGACCGTTCTCATCATCCGATTCACCCGATCATGTACGGAACGGGCCGCGCCGCCAACTGCCCCGGTGACGGACGGCCGATTCGGGCCATGCGCTCGGGGCCGTCGGCGGACCGTCCGGTTCGGGTGGTCCGCGGCCGAACGTGACCCCGGCCATGTCGCGCGCCGTACGATGGCGCGGTGCTGGTGAAGTGGATTCGCTGTTCCGTGGTGGACCGTCATGGTTTCGAGCGGGGGCAGCGGAAGTGGGCGGGGCTGCTCGGCGAGCCGGGGTTCAGGGGGCAGAGCGGCGGGTGGAGCCGAACGCGCCCCGATGTCGCCCATGTCTTCGCGTTCTGGGAGAACCGCGTCTTCTACGACTCGTTCATGGCCCGCGGACACGACCGTCCGGCGACCGGGCAGGCCGGCACCTTCCGTGACATGCAGGTCATGCTCTTCGAGCGCCGGTTCGACGTGAAGACGGGTTTCGAGCCGGACTTCACGGACACGGATGTCGTCAGGGTCGCGCACAGCAGCGTGCACGAGGACCGGGCCGAGCACTTCGTGCTGATGCAGAAGCAGGTATGGAACCCGGCGATGGCCGGTTCCCCCGGTATGCTGCGCGGAGTCTTCGGGGAGGCGCCCGGCAACGAGTTCCTCGTGCTGTCCATGTGGAAGTCGGCTGCCGAGCGGGGCAAGTACCGCGCCGACGGGGCGGAGCGCCTGGCGGCCCGCGCCCAGACCGAGACGGACGTGGCCGCGCTGACGGGGGACGTGGTCGAACTGGAACCCTCCTGGACGGTCTGACACGGGTCCCCTGCGGGCCATGCGCGACCTCTATGAGCCACGCGTGGTCTCCATGGATCACGTCCGGTCCTTTTATGGATCACGTCCGGCCTGTACGGATCACGCCGAATCGCCGCACACCCCCTAGGGTCGGTGCATGGCACGACCGCAGCGCATTGTCCTCGTCCGGCACGGCGAGTCCGAGGGCAACGCCGACGACACGGTGTACGAGCGGGAGCCCGACCACGCGCTCCGGCTCACCGCGACGGGTCTGCGGCAGGCCGGGGAGACCGGGGCGCGGCTGCGTGAGCAGTTCGGCGAGGAGCGGGTGAGCGTCTACATCTCCCCCTACCGGCGCACCCACGAGACGTTCCGGGCCTTCGGCCTGGACCCCGCCCTGGTCAGGGTCCGCGAGGAGCCCCGGCTGCGCGAGCAGGACTGGGGCAACTGGCAGGACCGGGACGACGTACGGCTCCAGAAGGCCTACCGGGACGCCTACGGACACTTCTTCTACCGCTTCGCCCAGGGGGAGTCCGGCGCCGACGTCTACGATCGGGTGGGCGCGTTCCTGGAGAGCCTGCACCGCAGCTTCGAGGAGCCGGACCACCCCGAGAACGTCCTGCTCGTCACGCACGGACTGACCATGCGGCTGTTCTGCATGCGATGGTTCCACTGGTCGGTCGCCGAGTTCGAATCGCTCTCCAACCCGGGCAACGGGGAGACGAGGGCCCTGCTCCTCGGCGAGAACGGCCGCTACACCCTCGACCGGCCCTTCCAGCGCTGGCGCACCCCTGAGCCGTACGGCCGCACCGGATAGAGTGGCAGGGCGATGACCGTTGATTCTGCTTCCGAGCGGCGCTTCGAACGCGCCCTGGCCAGCCTGCGTGGCCTGTCCGTGGGAGACGCCCTGGGCTCCCAGTTCTTCGTCCCGGTCAACTACCCGCTGCTCAAACAGCGCGTCCTGCCGGCAGGCCCCTGGCAGTGGACCGACGACACCGAGATGGCCTCCTCGGTCCTGGCCGTGCTCGCCGCCCACGGCCGCGTGGACCAGGACGCGCTCGCGCACTCCTTCGCCGATCACCACGACTTCGACCGGGGCTACGGCCCCGCCGTGAACCGGTTGCTCCGGCTGGTGCGGGAGGGCGGCGACTGGCGCGAGCTGGCGTCGGCGCTCTTCAAGGGGCAGGGGTCGTGGGGCAACGGTTCGGCCATGCGGATCGCCCCGCTCGGCGCCTGGTACGCGGACGACCCGGAGCAGGCCACCCACCAGGCCGAGATCTCCTCGTACACCACCCACCAGCACCGTGAGGCCGTCGTCGGTGCGATGGCCGTCGCGGCGGCCGCCTCGCTCGCCGCGGCCCCGGGCGGGCCGCCGAAACCCGAGGAGCTCCTCGACGGCGTCATCGCGCTCGTGCCCCGCAGCGCGGTCGGCGCCGGGCTGCGCCGGGCCCGCGACATGCTCGACTACCAGGACGCCGGGACGGTCGCCGCGGTCCTCGGCAACGGCCGCAGGACCAGCGCCCACGACACCGTGCCGTTCGCCCTCTGGTCGGCGGCCAGGAGCCTCGGAAACTTCGAGGAGGCCTTCTGGCTGACGGCACAGGCGGGCGGCGACGTCGACACGACCTGCGCCATCGTCGGGGGAGTCGTCGCCGCGGGTACGGCCGGAGCACCGCCCGCCGACTGGCTGGCGCAGACGGAGGCACCCCCCGGCTGGCTGCTCCCGGAGCGGCGCTGACCGTACGGGCCCTCCGACCGTGCGAACCCTGCTGCGGAAGCGGACGGGCCGACCGTCTGTCACGGTCCTGCCACAGGCCTCACTCTGAGTGTTCGCGAACACCGGTTCGGCATTAGCCTTTCGATCACGCCGTCCCCTGGTCGATCTTCACCCGACCTCCATGGGCGCGCGCCGAATGAGATGCCGGGACCACGCGCCCCCTGGGGTGTGCGCGGGCGCTCGGTGGGGGAGGGGTCCCATGTCCGAACAACCGCCCGGGGCATCCGAGCCGCCCAAGGCGTCAGGCCCGCCGGCCGACGGCTCACCGACTCCGCCGTCGCCGTCATCATCGCCGGCACCGCAGCCCGGCCCCCACGCGACCCAGGGCGTCGAGCCACCGGCCACCCCCGCGCACCTGCACGCCCAGCGGCAGCGGGTCCAGGGGGCGCAGCAGACCTGGCAGCCCGGCCGCCCCTGGCAGCCTCCCGTCAAGGGCCCCGGCGCGACGGCCGAGCTGCGCCCGGCCGCACCCCCGCTGATCCCGCCCGCCGTCCTCTGGGCCGCCCTGGCCACCGCCGTACTCAGCGCGCTCCTGCTCGGCGACGGCCTCGGGGTGAACCTCCTGATCGTGGCGGTGCCCGCCGCCCTGGCCGCCGGGTTCGCCGCCCGGGCAGCGGGGCGCCGACTGCGGCCCTGGACCGCCACCTGGGCCGTCGGAGGTCTCGCCCTGCTCGCGGTGCCCGCGCTGCGGGACGCGGGCTGGCCGACCTTCCTGGCCGTCGTGTCGGCCTTCGCCCTGGGCTCGCTCGCGCTGCACGGCAGCCGGAGCTGGCTCGGCGTGCTGATCGGCTCCGTGGGCACCCTGGACTCGGTCGCGGCGGGGATCCGGTGGGGCTGGCGCGGGGTACGGGAGCGGGCCGACGACTCCCGCGGGCGCTGGGGCACCGCCGTACGCACCACGGCCGTGGCCGTCGGGCTCCTCGTGGTGTTCGGGACGCTCTTCGCCAGCGCCGACGCCGCCTTCGCCGACCTGCTGGGCAGGCTCACCCCCGATGTGTCGATCGTCGATGGCCCGTTGCGGACGTTCCTCTTCCTCGTCGGCCTCGTGGGCGCGCTGGCCGCCGCCCGCACCGCCGCCGCCCCTGTGCGCTGGGACGGACTCACCGTCAAGGCGGGCAAACCCCGGGGACGTACGGAGTGGGCGCTTCCGCTCATCGTCCTCGACCTGCTCTTCGGTGCGTTCATCACCCTCCAGCTCGTCGTCCTCCTCGGGGGTTACGACAAGGTGCGGGAGAAGACCGGGCTCGACCACGCCGAGTACGCCCGCCAGGGCTTCTGGCAGCTGCTCTGGGCCACCCTGCTCACCCTCCTCGTGATCGCCCTGGCCCTGCGCTGGGCGCCGCGCGGCGGCAGCCGGGACCGGACGCTGGTACGCACCGTGCTGGGCACCCTCTGCGTGCTCACCCTGGTCGTCGTCGCCTCGGCTCTGCGCCGCATGGACCTGTACGTCGAGGAGTACGGGCTGACCAGGCTCCGGATCTCCGTGGCCGCGATGGAGCTCTGGCTCGGCGTCGTGTTCGTCCTGATCCTGGCCGCCGGGGTCTTCGGCGCCAGGTTCCTGCCGCGCGCGATCGCGGTCAGCGCCGCGGCCGCCGTACTGGCCTTCGGGGTGATCTCCCCGGACTCGGTGGTCGCCGAGCAGAACGTCCAGCGCTTCGAGGACGACCGCACCTCGATCGACCTCGACTACCTCAAGAACCTCTCCGCCGACGCCGTACCCGCCCTCGACAAGCTGCCGGAGCCGCAGCGCTCCTGTGCGCTCCGGGTCATCCAAGGCGAACTGCGCGGCTCCGACTCCCCCTGGTACGCCACCAGCTGGGGCGAGGCTCGGGCCGAGGAGATCCTCCGCGAGCGCCCCGCGACCGCCGACCACCGCACCTGCTACGGCCTGGGCACGGACGGTGTACGGGAAGGCGAGCGGGACGGCTACGAGCAGGACCACGACGACTACGACCCCTACTGATCCCACCCCGGAGGGACGCCCCTCGGCCGAATCTCGGTGTGCACGGTGCCCCGGGGTGTCGCTGCCGTCGCTCTCGGCGTACGCTGGCTGGCGCCATGCCGTACGAACCACCCACGCACACCGTCGAGCGCTCGCTTCGCGCTACCACCGGTGCCAGGACCGTTGCCGGTGTCGACGAGGTCGGACGCGGAGCGTGGGCCGGGCCCGTCACCGTGTGTGCCGCGGTCACCGGCCTGCGCCGACCGCCCGAAGGCCTCACCGATTCCAAGCTGTTGACGCCGCTGCGGCGTGCCCAGCTCGCCCCCGTGCTGGAGAGCTGGGTCACCGCCCACGCCCTGGGGCACGCATCCCCAAGGGAGATCGACGACCTCGGCATGACCGCGGCGCTCCGGCTCGCCGCCGTACGGGCCCTGGAGGGGCTGCCGGTGCGGCCCGACGCGGTGATTCTCGACGGCAAGCACGACTACCTGGGCGCCCCCTGGAAGGTCCGTACGGTCATCAAGGGCGACCAGTCCTGTATCGCTGTGGCGGCCGCCTCGGTCATCGCCAAGGTGTACCGCGACCGGATGATGGCCGAACTGGGCGGGGAGTCCGAGGAGTACACGGACTTCGCCTTCGGTGCCAACGCGGGGTATCCCTCGCCGGTGCACCGGGCCGCACTGGAGGAGCGGGGGCCCACGCCCCATCACCGCCTCTCCTGGGCGTACCTGGACGCGCTGCCCCGGTGGCAGCACCTGAAGAAGGTCCGTTTTTCCGCCGAGGCGGCCGCACTCGAAAGCGGGGGCCAGCTCGGCTTCGAATTCTGATCGCGCGCAGGCGCCCACCAGCGATGCCGACCGACCACGTCGGCCCCCGACCAACCACCTTCCTGCCTCTCTTCCTCCAGGAGCCTCAGATTCACGAGAGTGCCCAGGGTCCCCGCGTCACTCCGGCCGCCGGCCGTACCGCGCCGACCCCCCGCCCCGTACCAGGTCCGCGTTCCGCGGCCACGCCGCGTCCCGGCCGTCCGGTCCCCGGCCCCGCGCGCCCCACGCCTCCGGCACAGCGCGCAGACCCCGCACCCACACCCGCGCCCGCACCGGCTCCCGTAGCGCCGACGAGCGCTCCGAGCCGGCCGGAGAATCGTTCCGCGCCGCGGCTCCAGCTGATCCCGGCCCCGGCGGGCGGAGCCCTCGACGCGGCCGAGGAAGCGGTCGACCTGCTGCTGGAGTCCGGCCGCGCGCCGGGCGACATCCTGGTGCTCACCACCGGTGAGCAGCACCCGTGGGCCGCCCACGAGCTGTCCTTCGGCGACGTCGCGTACTGGGCCCAGCAGGACGCCGGCGACGACGTCTTCTTCGCGGACGCCTCCGCGGTCGACCGGGCGAAGCCCCGGCCCGTCGTCGTCGTGGCGGTCAACGGGGACGCCGGTGACACCGTCGCCCGCGCGCTGCCCGTCGCACGTGACCGCGCCGCCGCGCTGCTGATCGTCTGCGGAGACCCGCAGACGATCAACTCCGCACTCGGCGCGGCTGTCTGAACCGCCGTACCGGTCGTCCCAGGAGCCCCGGCCGCCGTCACAAGCGGCCGGGGCTCACCTTCCGGTGTGCTCTCCGTTCACCGGGCGGCCGAGCGGCGCAGCGCCTGGGCGGATCCGCCACCGGTCCGCGTCAGCGCGGGCTGCTGTTCGGTGACGAGGTCGGCCAGCGGGGCCGGCTCCGACAGGGAGCTGGGCCGCCGTCCGCCCCGCCCTTCGCCGAGCACCTGCCAACCGCCGCCGGTCAGCGTGATGTAGGCACCGCACCGGAGCCCGTGCAGGGTGCAGGCGTCCCGCAGGCCCCACATCCACGCGCCGTCCTCCTCGGTCCACCGTTCGTCGCCGTCGCGGCAGTAGAGAAGCACGGCTGTGCGCACCGGAGTACGCCGGCGCAGATCGTGCGGGATGACGCGCCGCAGATGAGCGAGCAGGGCGTTGCGGAAGTCCCAGCCGTCCGCCGCCACCGTGTCCCGGCGCGTGAACGAGGCGCTCGCCGTGAGCCTTTCCTCATGGTCCAGGACCGCGACGACGGCGGTGGCGGGTGTCGGGCGGTGCCGGGAGTGCAGCCCGCTGACGACCTCGCGCGGACTGCGCAGCAGCGGTATCCCCGCCGAGGCCCACTCGGCCGGTTCCAGCATCCGGGCAAGGCGGTTGACGGAGTCCGCGGCACCCGGTGGGGTCGAGAACGCCGATATCGAAGTGGCTGAGGACGGGGCGAATCCGAAGGTCATGGTCCTCCCTTCGCTACGCGCCCATGGTGCGGGCAGGGTCGAGTGAGGGCGCGCCGCGGCACAGCCCTTCCGGGCCCGACGAGAACTGTGCGGGGAGCAGTCCCAATTCTTCCTGGCGTATCGGCAGGCGGCAACGAGCAATTGGCGCAACTGACGGGAATCAGCCGGAATGACACTGATATCCCTGCCCGGCCCCGGCCCGGATGACGCGTCCCGTCACCCCTGAACCGCGAGGACCAGCGGGCACACCCCCTGGACTCCGGCGGCAGGGGGTGTGGGTGAAGCGGCCGTCACGCGGAGTGAAGTCGTCGATTGTCCCAGGCATCGGGTTGCATGGGGGTATGGACAACCAGGAGCTCCGCGCCGAAGCCGATGCCGTTCTCGCCGAGCTCGTGGGCGACCCGGGGGGTTCGGCGCGCTTGCGGGAGGACCAGTGGCAGGCGGTGGCGGCCCTGGTGGAGGAGCGTCGACGCGCATTGGTGGTGCAGCGCACCGGCTGGGGCAAGTCGGCGGTGTACTTCGTGGCCACGGCTCTGCTGCGCCGACGCGGTTCGGGCCCCACGGTGATCATCTCGCCGCTGCTCGCCCTGATGCGCAACCAGGTCGATTCGGCCGCGCGGGCCGGCATCCGGGCGCGCACGATCAATTCGGCCAACCCTGAGGAGTGGGAGACGATCTACGGGGAGGTCGAGCGAGGCGAGACCGATGTGCTCCTCGTCAGCCCCGAGCGCCTCAACTCCGTGGACTTCCGGGATCAGGTGCTGCCCCGGCTCGCGGCCACGACGGGCCTGCTGGTGGTCGACGAGGCGCACTGCATCTCCGACTGGGGCCATGACTTCCGCCCCGACTACCGCCGGCTGCGCACCATGCTCACCGAGCTCCCGCAGGGAGTTCCGGTGCTGGCCACCACCGCGACCGCCAACTCCCGGGTGACCGCGGACGTCGCCGAGCAGCTCGGTACCGGGACCGGAGAGGCCCTGGTGCTGCGCGGCCCGCTGGAGAGGGAAAGCCTGCGCCTCGGCGTCATCCAGCTCCCGGACGCCGCGCACCGCCTGGCGTGGCTCGCCGAACACCTCGACGAGTTGCAGGGCTCGGGCATCATCTACACCCTCACGGTCGCCGCTGCCGAGGAGGCGACCGCCTTTCTGCGCCAACGCGGTTTCCCCGTGGCCTCGTACACCGGGAAGACGGAGAACGCGGACCGGCTGCAGGCCGAGATCGACCTGCAGGAGAACCGCGTGAAGGCGCTGGTCGCGACGTCGGCGCTGGGTATGGGCTACGACAAGCCGGACCTGGGCTTCGTGGTGCACCTGGGGTCGCCGTCCTCGCCGATCGCCTACTACCAGCAGGTCGGGCGTGCGGGTCGCGGTGTGGCCCACGCCGATGTGCTGCTGCTGCCGGGCAAGGAGGACGAGGCCATCTGGCGCTATTTCGCCGACACGGCCTTCCCGCCCGAAGAGCAGGTCCGGCAGACCCTGTCGGCCCTCGCGGGTGCGGGACGGCCGCTCTCGGTGCCCGCCCTGGAGGCGGCGGTGGACCTCCGGCGCAACCGGCTGGAGTCGATGCTGAAGGTGCTGGACGTCGACGGCGCGGTCAAGCGGGTCAAGGGCGGCTGGACGGCCACGGGCGCCGAGTGGGTGTACGAGGCCAAGCGCTACGCGTGGGTCGCCGAGCAGCGGGCGTCCGAGCAGCAGGCCATGCGCGACTACGCGAGCACTTCCGGGTGCCGGATGGAGTTCCTGCGCCGGCAACTGGACGACGAGGGAGCCGCTCCGTGCGGCCGCTGTGACAACTGCGCGGGAGCCTGGGTCGACCGCTCCGTCTCGGCGGAGACGCTGACGGGAGCGACGAAGGAACTGGACCGCCCCGGGGTGGAGGTCGAGCCCCGCCGGATGTGGCCGACGGGCATGCCAGCACTGGGCATCGACCTCAAGGGGCGGATCCCGGCCAAGGAGCAGTGCGCCACCGGGCGTGCCCTGGGGCGGCTCTCCGACATCGGCTGGGGCAATCGGCTGCGCCCGCTGCTGGCGGACGACGCGCCCGACGGACCGGTCCCCGACGACGTCCTGCGGGCGGCCGTGACGGTCCTCGCCGACTGGGCGCGCTCTCCGGGCGGCTGGGCGTCGGACGGCCCGGACGTCCCGGCCCGACCGGTGGGAGTCGTCGCCGTACCGTCCCTGACCCGGCCGCAACTGGTCGGTTCCCTCGCCCAGGGGATCGCGGCGGTCGGCCGCCTCCCGTTCCTGGGTTCCCTGACGTACACCGGGGCGAACGGCGCCCACGCCGCGCGCCGCAGCAACTCGGCTCAGCGCCTGAAGGCACTCTCGGGAGCCTTCGCGGTCCCCGAGGAACTGGCCCTCGCCCTCGCAGGCTCCCCCGGTCCCGTCCTGCTGGTGGACGACTGCACGGACTCCGGGTGGACCCTGGCAGTCGCTGCCCGTCTGCTCCGCCGGGCAGGCGGTGAACAGGTTCTTCCCCTGGTTCTCGCCGCGGGAGGCTGAGCCTCCCGGTCCGCGGGTGAGACCGGAGCCGGCCTTCAGGAGTGGTACAGCACCCGCACCAGCACGGTGTCGTCCGGCAGTCCGTCCAGGTAGACGTTGAAGGCGGCACGGTACTCATGGGTGCCGCCCTCGATCCACCGGCCGTCGAGGGTGAGCGGGGCCCAGGTCAGCAGGACGTCGGCATACTGCTCCGCGACGTACGCGTCCCGGTCCGGCTTGATGAACTGCACCGGATCGTCGCCGAACCGCTCCCGCAGTACGGGGTCGGCGTACACGGCGCGGATCAGCGGCTGGCTCTCGTACTCCGCCCGCGCCTGCTCGAACGAGTACCGCTGCTCGGGGTCGCGCCGCACCCGTGCCCAGAAATGGTGCGCCGGGAGAGCCGCCGGGTACCGGGCGGAGAACTCCTGCCACGCGTCCCAGCGCCGGGCCGCCTCCTCGCCGGCCGGCACCCGGTCGGCATCGAGGTCGAGCAGGGCTTTGGGCCCGCCGTCGCACCGGTCGCGCGGGCGCGGCTCGTCCTCCTCCTCACTGTCCCTGACGATCCGCGGATCGTCCTCGTATCCCGGGCGCACGGCGAACTCCCAGCCCGACGCGATGTACCAGTAGTCCCACTCCCCGTCCCAGCCGTCGGGCAGATCGTCCTGCCGGTTCATGTCGAAGGGAGCCATGGCCTCGGCGATCGCCCGGTTCAGGGCCTCCCCTGGCGCGCAGGGCGGGAGACAGACGTGATGCGTTGCTTGGCCATGGTCTTTCCCTCGGGGGTTCTGATCCACGCCGGGTCACGGACCGCCCTGTCCGGCTCGGGCACCGAGATCGTCGGCAACGGCGACGGCGGGTGGAAGAACAGGATGGCCATCGGCTGACCCGGTCGCCATGCAACCCGATGGCGACCGCCAACCGCGAACGCCGGGCCACCCTTGTGGATAACGTTATCCACAGGGGTGGCGGGATGAGGCGGCCCACGGGACCGTCGAGTCATGAACAAGCACCACGAATCCACCGGCCCGTCCGACGGTCAGCAGATCACCCTGCGAGGCCCTGCCGAACTCGCCGACGCCCTCCCGTATCTGATGGGGTTCCACCCCAGCGACAGCGTCGTGATGGTGGCGCTGCACGGCGGCCGGGGCCGGTTCGGCGGCCGGCTCCGGCTCGGCATTCCGCGGGCGCCCGGTGAATGGGGACCGGTCGCCGAACAGCTGGCGGAGAGCCTGATCTCGGGGAGCGAGCGCCGTGACGGGCGGCCCGACGCGATTCTGATCTTCCTCTGCCAGGACTCGCCGGACGGCGAGAGCGGCCACCTGACGATGGAGCGCCTGCGGCCGTTCGCCCAGAGCCTGCGTACGGCGTGCGGAGCGCTCGACGTGCCTGTGCTCGAAGCGCTCTGCCTCTCGGACGGCCGGTACTGGTCCTACTGCTGCCCCGACGGCCGGTGCTGCCCGCCCCAGGGAAAGCCCCTGGCCATGCCCGGTACGACGGTGATGGCCGCCGCGGCCGCCTATGCGGGGATCCGGGTACGGGGGACGCTGCGCGACATGGAGGCGCGGCTCGCTCCCTGGCAGACGCCGGACGAGGTGTCCGCACAGCTGCGGGCGCTGGACCGGGCCGCGCCGTCGCTGGTGCCCCGGATCCTGGACGAGCGGGCGAAGGCCGAGGTGGCGAAGGAGACCCTCACGCTCGCCCGCACACTGATGGACCGCCTCGGGCGGACGGGGCCCGCTCCGGAAGCCGTCTCCGACCTCGGGGACGACCGGCTGATCGACGAGGACGAGGCCGCCGCCGTCATCTTCGGCCTCCAGGACCGGGAGACCCGTGACAAGGCCGCGGCCTGGATGGAAGGCCCCGACGGCCACTGCGCGCTGAGGCTGTGGCGGACACTCGCCCGACGCTGCGTCGGGCCGTACGGCGAGCACGCGGCGGCTCCGCTGACCCTGGCCGGTTGGGTCTCCTGGTCCACCGGCGACGAGCCCGGCGCGCGGGTCGCACTGGCCATGGCCCTCCGCGCGGACCCGGAGTACACGTTCGCGCAGCTGCTGCACCGGGCGTGCAACGAAGGGTTGGACCCGGAGACCCTGCGACGCTGCCTGCGCGGTGACGGTGGCGGTGGTGAAGGGCCGGAGGCAGCGGTCGCGGGCGCCGCGGAGACCGGGGCGGCGACGGGGGCAGGGGACGCCAGGGGGCCCGCCCTGCATGTCCGCAGAGTCAGGCCGGCGGCGAACCGGGCACGGCGGCGCGCGAGCGGGCGGCGGGTGACGGACACCGGGGGGACCGCACCGGCGCCCGGTACGGCCGGGCCCGGGCCGGCGGCCGCCGGACGCCGCGTGCGCGACGTCCGGCGGTACGGCAGGCGCGGCGCCGGGACGCGTCGCTGAGGGCGGCCCACCCGCTCGACGGCACGGCTCGGCGGAGACCTTCTCGACGTGTGCGGCCGGATCCGGCCGCACACGGGATCTTCCTGATCACCGGAGTGCCGAAGGGAGTGTTTATCGTCAGGCAGACGACTATGATCACGGCATGCCGCCCTACGACCCGTCGACCTTCCCGCCCTTCGCCGTCACCGTGGACCTGGTCGTGCTCACGGTGCGCCGTCACGCGCTCTGCGCGCTGGTGGTCCGCCGCGGAGAAACGCCGTTCCAGGGCCGGTGGGCGCTGCCCGGCGGTTTCGTCAGGGCCGACGAGGACCTCGGGTCCGCGGCGGCGCGAGAGCTCGTCGAGGAGACAGGGCTTTGCGCCCACGATCCGGCGAAGCCCGCCGTGGGCAACGGCGCGCACCTCGAACAGCTGGCCACCTACGGGGACCCGGCGCGCGACCCCCGGATGCGGGTCGTCAGCGTCGCGCACCTCGCGCTCGCCCCGGATCTGCCCGCGCCCCGGGCGGGCGGGGACGCCAACAGCGCTCGCTGGGCACCCGTGGAGGATCTGCTCAGGGAAGGCGAGGCGACCACGCCGCTCGCCTTCGATCACGCGCGGATCCTGGCCGACGGGGTGGAGCGTGCCCGCTCCAAGATCGAGTACTCCTCGCTGGCCACGGCGTTCTGCCCGCCGGAGTTCACGGTCGGGGAGCTGCGGCGGGTGTACGAGGCGGTGTGGGGCGTGGTCCTCGACCCGCGCAACTTCCACCGTAAGGTCACGGGCACCCCCGGCTTCCTGGTGCCCTCCGGCGGGACCACCACACGGCAGGGCGGCCGGCCCGCGCAGCTGTTCCGGGCCGGTGCGGCCACGGTGCTCAACCCGCCGATGCTGCGGCCGGAGGTCTGACGGCGGGGCCTGTCGGCAGCCGGAGGAGTGCGGAACACCCGCGGGTCCACTGCTGCACGAAAAGTCGGAAATGTCGCGTTATGTTGCTGCGGTACCCCTCTGCCGCCGAGCGGTCTCACCTTCCGTGAGAGAACGCGAGAGAAGCGATGCTCCAGGCCATCGGACTCACCAGCACCCCCCGTCGCGACGCTCCGCCCGCCGTGGACGACCTGACCTTCGAGGCCCCGCCCGGCCGCGTCACCGCCCTGCTGGGCGCCCCCGGTTCGGGCAAGACCGCCGCCCTGCGGCTGATGCTCGAACTCGACTCCGGCCGGGGCGTCGCCTACTTCCGCGGCAGGCCGCTGCACCGCATCCCCCACCCGGCCCGCGAAGTGGGTGTGCTGCTCGGTGACGTACCGGGGCACCCGTCCCGTACGGCCCGTGGTCAGCTCCGGATGCTCTGCGCCGCTGCCGGAACACCCGCGACCCGAGCCGACGAGATGCTCGAAGTCGTGGGCCTCGCCGGGCTCGGGGACCAGCGCCTGGGCACCCTGTCGGTGGGGATGGACCGCCGGCTCGGCCTCGCCTCCGCCCTGCTCGGTGACCCGCACACCCTGGTCCTGGACGAACCCGCCGAGGGCCTCTCCCCGCGCGAGAACAGCTGGTTGTACGGGCTGCTGCGCGCCCACGCCGCCCAGGGCGGAACGGTCCTGTACGCCACCGCCGACCCCAAGGAGGCCGCCCGCACGGCCGATCACGTCGTCACCGTCGACGGCGGCCGCCTCGTCGCGGACCAGGAGGTCGCCGACTTCGCCCGCACCCGGCTCCGCCCCCGCGTCGCCGTCCGCACCCCGCACGCGGCCCGGCTCGCCGCGGTCGTCAGCAGGGAAGCCCGGGCCGCCCAGCGCTCGGTCGAGGTGGTCCCCGAGGCGAACGGGCGGCTCACCGTGTACGGCTCCACCTGCGCCGAGGTCGGGGACACCGCGTTCCGGCACGGCGTCCCGGTCCACCAACTCGCCGACGAGATCGGCGACACCGGCCCCGTCGCCCCGCCGCCGGACGACAGGGAGGCCCGGCAGCCCTCCGCCGCCCTCTCCGAACTGCCGCCGCCGATCCGGGCCCGCCCCGTCCGCGGGCCCCTGCGCCCGCTCCGGTACGAACTGCGCCGCTCCCTCGGCGTCCGGACGACGACCGTGATCATGGCATCCGTGCTGCTGGTCTCCGCCGCGCTCTCCGTCCTCCTGGCACGCACCGGCGGCACGCCCTTGCCGCGCACGCTCGCCGCCTGGCCCGAGCTGCTGCCGCTGCCGCCCGCCGCCCTGGGCGCGGGCATCCTGGGCGCGCTCTCCTTCGGTGACGAGTTCCGCTACCCGGCGCTCGCCGCCGGCCGGGGCACCGTGCCCCGGCGGATCGGCCTGCTGGTGGCCAAGCTGACGGTGACCGCCGGATTCGCCCTCCTGCTGGCCTCGCTCACCGTCGTCTGCGGCGCGCAGGGTCTCCGGCTCTTCTACGGACCGGAGTTGCTCACGGTTCCGGCCAATGCCGTCGTGCTCGGCGCGAGTTGGGCATGCCTGGTCGTGGGCTGCGCCTGGGCCGGGCTGCTGGCGGCAGGTGTCTTCCGGGTGGCCGTGGCCGGGATCGCCGCCGTGCTGGCCGTTCCGGTGCTGGTGGTTCCGCTGGTGCAGAAGGTGTTCGAGGCCCCGTCCGCGCGTTCGGTGACCGGACTCCCGGGTCGGCTGCGCGAACTGGCCTGGTGGCAGCTGCCGCAGGAGGCGGACCGCTGGGTCCTGGCCGTCGCGCGGGTGGTGGCACAGCCCGTGGGTGCCGCGCTCGCCCTGTCGTTGTCGGCCCTGATCTGCGCGTATCTGTTCACCAGCCTTCGCGGAAAGGTGCGTTGGTGATCACCCCGGCCCGGCGTCGCGGACAGGAGCCCGTAGTTCCCTAAGAAGTGCCTGGTTCATACGCATATGGCGTCAATTGCGGCACGGGCGCCGATCACCCTTTCGTGTGCTTTTCACCAAAGACCTCAAGAGGCGGGCGAGCCACGCCGACAAAGGATGCGTGAGTACCCTTGCGCACACCATGATGACCGCCGCCCGCTCCGCCGATTCCGGCCTGGCCGGCCCGGGCGAACTCGATCGCTATGCCTACACGGAAGCGTCGGCCGGCGAGCGCGCCGCGGCCCGGCCCTGGGGCGGTTCCGATTCCGAGTTGGGGCGGGCGAGCCGCCGGGGGGCGGCCAGCCGCGGACGCGGCCTGCACGGTCAACTCGTCCAGCAGCTCGGCCAGATGATCGTCTCCGGCGACCTCGGCGCGGACCGCCCCCTCGTTCCCGAGGAGATCGGCCAGCGCTTCGAGGTCTCCCGCACCGTCGTGCGCGAGTCCCTGCGCGTCCTGGAGGCCAAGGGGCTCGTCAGCGCGCGCCCCAATGTGGGTACGCGGGTCCGCCCGGTCAGCGACTGGAACCTGCTGGATCCCGACATCATCGAGTGGCGCGCCTTCGGTCCGCAGCGCGACGACCAGCGCCGCGAGTTGGCCGAGCTCCGCTGGACCATCGAGCCCCTCGCCGCCCGCCTCGCCGCCGGGCACGGCCGGGAGGACCTTCAGCAGCGCCTCGGCGACATGGTGGAGATCATGGGGCACGCGATGGGGCAGGGGGACGCGATCACCTTCTCCCGCGCCGACGCCGAATTCCACGCCCTGCTCATCCAGGCCGCGGGCAATCGGATGCTCGAACACCTCTCCGGCATCGTCTCGGCCGCCCTGCACGTCTCCGGCGGCCCGGTCACCGGCTGTGACCGGCCGGGCGAGGCCTCGCTCGCCCACCACGCGCGCATCGTCGACGCCCTGGCCTCGGGCGACTCCGCGGGGGCCGAGACGGCAATGCGCCAGCTGCTCGTCGTCCACCCCGACGTGGAACGTGTGGTTCCCGCGCCCCGCGAGCAGCACTGACCGGTCCACGGCCGGGGAGGGCAGGCCCTGTGCCGCCGGACGCATGGGTCCGGCGGCACAATTGTGAGGGTGTGCCCGCCCTGGCATGGTTCGTCGCGAATCGGGTGTGACTCGGACCACGCGGATTGGGCGTAACACTCCTCGAAGCAGCGCGATGACTTAAGAGGTGACCGCCGCGGAAGGAATACAGCAGCCCTTGGGCGCGCTGTTCAGTTCTGAGGCCAAACCCGCGCCGTCGATGACATCCCCAGTCGGCGGTCGTCGGTTCCAGCCCTCTCCAGGGCGGGGCCGGAAGCCGTTTCCATCGTTCCGAGAGGTTGTTCGTGTCGGCCAGCACATCCCGTACGCTCCCGCCGGAGATCGCCGAGTCCGAGTCTGTGATGGCGCTCATCGAGCGGGGAAAGGCTGATGGGCAGATCGCCGGCGATGACGTGCGTCGGGCCTTCGAGGCTGACCAGATTCCGCCAACCCAGTGGAAGAACGTTCTGCGCAGCCTCAACCAGATCCTCGAGGAAGAGGGTGTGACGCTGATGGTCAGTGCCGCGGAGTCGCCGAAGCGCGCCCGCAAGAGCGTCGCAGCGAAGAGCCCGGTCAAGCGCACCGCCACCAAGACTGTCGCGGCGAAGACCACCGTGACGAGGACCGTCGCGGCCACCGCCGCCCCGGCGGCCGAGAGCGCGGACGCGGTGGCCGACGACGCCGTCGCGGCCGCCCCCGCGAAGAAGGCGGCAGCCAAGAAGCCGGCTGCCAAGAAGACCGCCGTGAAGAAGACGGCGGCCAAGAAGACAGCGGCGAAGAAGTCCGGCAAGCAGGACGACGAGCTGCTCGACGGTGACGAGGCCGTCGAAGAGGTCAAGGCCGGCAAGGGCGAGGAAGAGGAGGGCGAGGGCGAGAACAAGGGCTTCGTCCTCTCCGACGACGACGAGGACGACGCGCCTGCCCAGCAGGTCG
The DNA here is from genome assembly GCF_001905595.1 of Streptomyces sp. CB00316. GTDB lineage: Bacteria > Actinomycetota > Actinomycetes > Streptomycetales > Streptomycetaceae > Streptomyces. The sequence continues at coordinate 94,107 of NZ_LIXI01000012.1, forward strand.
CCGTCGCCGGCGCCACCGCCGACCCGGTCAAGGACTACCTCAAGCAGATCGGCAAGGTCCCCCTCCTCAACGCCGAGCAGGAGGTCGAGCTCGCCAAGCGCATCGAGGCGGGTCTCTTCGCCGAGGACAAGCTGGCCAATGCCGACAAGCTCGCGCCGAAGCTCAGGCGCGAGCTGGAGATCATCGCCGAGGACGGCCGCCGCGCCAAGAACCACCTCCTGGAGGCCAACCTCCGTCTGGTGGTGTCCCTGGCCAAGCGCTACACCGGCCGCGGCATGCTCTTCCTGGACCTGATCCAGGAGGGCAACCTCGGTCTGATCCGCGCGGTCGAGAAGTTCGACTACACCAAGGGCTACAAGTTCTCCACGTACGCCACCTGGTGGATCCGTCAGGCGATCACCCGCGCCATGGCCGACCAGGCCCGCACCATCCGTATCCCGGTGCACATGGTCGAGGTCATCAACAAGCTCGCGCGCGTGCAGCGCCAGATGCTCCAGGACCTGGGCCGTGAGCCCACCCCGGAGGAGCTGGCCAAGGAGCTCGACATGACCCCTGAGAAGGTCATCGAGGTCCAGAAGTACGGTCGCGAGCCGATCTCGCTGCACACCCCGCTCGGCGAGGACGGCGACAGCGAGTTCGGTGACCTGATCGAGGACTCCGAGGCCGTCGTCCCGGCGGACGCGGTCAGCTTCACGCTCCTCCAGGAGCAGCTGCACTCGGTGCTCGACACGCTCTCCGAGCGTGAGGCCGGCGTGGTCTCGATGCGCTTCGGTCTCACCGACGGGCAGCCGAAGACGCTGGACGAGATCGGCAAGGTCTACGGCGTGACGCGTGAGCGCATCCGTCAGATCGAGTCGAAGACGATGTCGAAGCTCCGCCACCCGTCGCGCTCGCAGGTCCTGCGCGACTACCTCGACTAAGAGAGCGAGAGCTTCACCGGTAGAACGGGAGTTCACCGGCCGAGGGCCCGGATCCCCCGAGGGGATTCGGGCCCTCCGGCGTGTCCGCGGGTGCGCGGACGGACGGGCTCGATCACGCTGGGTGGATCGTTGCCATCTCAGTGTCAGGAGCCTTCATGCCCCGTCCCCTCGCCCGTGCCCTGACCGGGGTCCTCGCCCTGACCGCCGCGGCCGTCGTGGCCCCGCTCGCCTCGCCGCTCCCGGCGGCCGCCGACAGCATCGTCGTCGGCGGACAGCCCGCCCCCGTGGCGGACAGCCCCTGGGCGGTGGCCCTGTCGAGCCGTGACCGGTTCGGAGGAGCGCGCTCGGGCCAGTTCTGCGGGGGCGTAGCCGTGGCACCCGCGAAGGTCCTGACGGTCGCCCACTGTCTGGGTGAAGAGGCGCTCGGCGGACCGGTGAGCCGGGTGAAGGACCTCCGCGTCATCGCCGGACGGGACCGGCTGAGCGACACGAGTGGCCAGGAGATCCCGGTCCGGGGGGTCTGGGTCAATCCGGCGTACGACCCCCACACCAACGCCGGCGACCTCGCGGTGCTGACGCTGTCCCGGGCGCTGCCGAGGAGCAGCGTCATCCCGATGGCCCGGGCAGGGGACGAGGCGTACCGGGCCGGGACGGCGGCGGCGGTCTACGGGTGGGGGGACACGACCGGGGCCGGTACGTACGCCTCCGTGCTGCGCTCCGCCCGGGTCCAGGTCCTGGCGGACAGCGAGTGCGCCCGGGCCTACCCGGGCGGCAGGGAGGGCACGTACGACGCCTCAGGGATGCTCTGTGCGGGCGATCCGGCGGGTGGGCGGGACGCGTGCCAGGGCGACAGCGGCGGGCCGCTGGTGGCCGGTGGGCGGCTCATCGGCCTGGTGTCCTGGGGGAGCGGCTGCGGGCGTGCGGGCAGCCCCGGGGTCTACACCCGGGTCTCCGCGGCCCTGGGGTGGGCCGAGGGTCGCCTCTGAGTGCCCGGGCGGCCGGCTCGGGCCCGCCCATGGGCTCGGAGACCGCCGGGCCCGCCCAGGCGCCTGAGAACGCCGGCTCCCGCGGACGAACGAGAACGGGCGGCGCCCCCTTGGTGGGGGTGCCGCCCGTCGGCCGGTCCTGGACCGGCCCCTGGCTCGTCGTGGACGCGAGGTGTCAGTGTTGTTCCTCGTCGGCAGCAGTCGCCTGCACGGCGGTGAGCCGATCCGTCTCATCCTGTATTTCCGCGGCGATCTTCTTGAGTTCCGGCTCGAACTTGCGCCCGTGGTGGGCGCAGAAGAGCAGTTCACCGCCGCTGATCAGGACGACGCGCAGATAGGCCTGGGCGCCGCAACGGTCACAGCGGTCTGCTGCGGTCAGCGGGCTCGCGGGGGTCAGAACAGTAGTCACGTCGCCTCTTCTCTAGCTCGACGAGCTGTCGTACCAGGGTCAACATCCAACCAGGCCGAAAACGTTCCCGCTCGTGGCTTTTCTTCGAAACTTCTTCTCGGGATGGCTGTCAGTTGCCGGTTGGCGGCGAATGTGCCGTATGCGGAGCGCTACGGTTTCGCATTGCTTGTCTCGGGGGTGGGTCCCTCCGGCCGGCTTGCCGGTTTGTTCATGAGGACGTGCCCGGAGCCTAAATGGTTCATGCGTCGAAGGGAACGTGATGTGCACGTCACTCCGACGAATGATCGAACATCCATACGAGCCCGGATGAAGCTCGACTAGCATGAGGATTCCCCGAGGGTGGCGTTACAACCGCTCTACCAGGCCTCTGTAGGCTCTCAGCGGCAACCGAAGCCGACCGTGATACCCACCAAGGGCCCAGATGAAATTCAGCGAGGAGCGAACCGCGTGACCGCCGAAACGTCCGTGCCGTCCACCGCGATGCTGACCGCAGCAGGCGGCGACCGGGACAGCTCCAACTACACCGCGCGGCACCTTCTCGTCCTCGAAGGACTTGAGGCGGTCCGCAAGCGCCCCGGGATGTACATCGGGTCCACCGACAGCCGCGGGCTCATGCACTGCCTGTGGGAGATCATCGACAACTCCGTCGACGAGGCCCTGGGCGGTCACTGCGACCAGATCGAGGTCGTCCTCCACGACGACTCCTCCGTGGAGGTCCGGGACAACGGCCGCGGCATCCCCGTGGACGTGGAGCCCAAGACCGGGCTCTCCGGCATCGAGGTCGTCATGACCAAGCTGCACGCCGGAGGCAAGTTCGGCGGCGGCTCCTACGCGGCCTCCGGCGGCCTCCACGGCGTTGGCGCCTCCGTGGTCAACGCCCTCTCCGCCCGCCTGGACGTCGAGGTCGACCGCAACAGCGCGACCCACTCCATCAGCTTCCGGCGCGGCGTCCCGGGCATGTTCACCGAGCAGGGCCCCGACAGCCCCTTCGACCCCGCCAACGGCCTGCGCAAGGGCAAGCGGGTGCCCAAGACCCGTACCGGTACCCGGGTCAGGTACTGGGCGGACCGGCAGATCTTCCTCAAGGACGCCAAGCTCAACCTGGAGACGCTCTACCAGCGGGCCCGCCAGACGGCCTTCCTCGTCCCCGGCCTCACCATCGTCGTCCGCGACGAGCGGGGGATAGACGGCGAGGGCAAGACCGAGGAGACGTTCCGCTTCGACGGCGGCATCAGCGAGTTCTGCGAGTACCTGGCGCAGGACAAGGCCGTCTGCGACGTCCAGCGGCTGACCGGCACCGGTACGTTCAAGGAGACCGTCCCGGTCCTCGACGACCGCGGCCACATGACCGCGACCGAGGTCACCCGGGAGCTCGGCGTCGACATCGCGCTGCGCTGGGGCATCGGCTACGACACCACCGTCCGCTCCTTCGTCAACATCATCGCCACCCCCAAGGGCGGCACCCACGTCAGCGGCTTCGAGCGCTCCCTCACCAAAACGGTTAACGAAGCGCTCCGCTCCGCGAAGATGCTGCGGGTCGCCGAGGACGACGTGGTCAAGGACGACGCCCTCGAAGGGCTCACCGCCGTTGTCACCGTACGGCTGGCGGAGCCGCAGTTCGAGGGGCAGACCAAGGAGGTGCTCGGCACCTCGGCGGCCAACCGGATCGTCGCGGCCGTGGTCGCCAAGGAGCTCAAGGCCTTCCTGACCTCCACCAAGCGGGACGCCAAGGCGCAGGCCCGGGCGGTGCTGGAGAAGGCCGTCGCCGCCGCCCGTACGCGGATCGCGGCCCGCCAGCACAAGGACGCCCAGCGGCGTAAGACCGCGCTGGAGTCCTCCTCGCTGCCGGCCAAGCTCGCCGACTGCCGCAGCGACGACGTCGAGCGCAGCGAGCTCTTCATCGTCGAGGGGGACTCGGCGCTCGGCACCGCCAAGCTCGCCCGGAACAGTGAGTTCCAGGCGCTCCTGCCGATCCGCGGCAAGATCCTCAACGTCCAGAAGTCGTCCGTCTCGGACATGCTGAAGAACGCCGAGTGCGGCGCCATCATCCAGGTCATAGGAGCCGGGTCCGGCCGGACCTTCGACATCGACGCCGCCCGCTACGGCAAGGTCATCATGATGACCGACGCCGATGTGGACGGCTCCCACATCCGCACCCTGCTGCTGACCCTCTTCCAGCGCTACATGCGCCCGATGGTCGAGGCCGGACGGGTCTTCGCGGCGGTGCCCCCGCTGCACCGGATCGAGCTGGTCCAGCCCAAGAAGGGCCAGGAGAAGTACGTGTACACGTACTCGGACAGCGAGCTGCGCCAGACGCTGCTGGAGTTCCAGCGCAAGAACGTCCGGATCAAGGAGTCCATCCAGCGCTACAAGGGCCTGGGGGAGATGGACGCCGACCAGCTGGCCGAGACCACGATGGACCCGCGCCACCGCACGCTGCGCCGGATCAACATCGGTGACCTGGAATCCTCCGAGCAGGTCTTCGACCTCCTGATGGGCAACGAGGTCGCGCCCCGCAAGGAGTTCATCACCAGCTCGGCGGCGACCCTGGACCGCTCGCGCATCGACGCGTAGGTCTCCCGCAGCCGCGACTGAGGCCCCCGCTTCCTGACCACCAGGGAGCGGGGGCCGCCTGCGTTCGGCACTCCTGTCACCTGAAGGGGTGAATTCGGGCGAATGGCGCACCCGTGACCTTCCCTCACCGCCCATCGTGGGCCACGCGGCCGAAGAGGTCCGTGGACAAGGGAGTTGCTCGGTGGAGAAGGAAGCAGGGCCGACAGCCGCGGGGGTGCGGCTCGACGACCCGTGGTACGAGGCGTCGGCCGCGGGCTGGGACGAGGCGGACGGCCTGGGAGGCGAGGCGGCGGACGGCGCGCCAGGCCTCGGGGAGCCGCCGCCCGGGCCCAGCGCGGCCGAGATCTACCTGGAGGTGCACCGCAGCGCGGCCTTCCGCGAGGTGCGCCGCCGCTACCGCCGCTTCGTGATGCCCGCCGCCCTCGCCTTCCTCCTCTGGTACCTCGCGTACGTCGTCGCGGCCACCACGGCACCCGCGTTGATGGCCCGCCCGGTCGCCGGAGCGGTCAATGTGGCGATGGTGGCGGGCCTCGGCCAGTTCCTCACGACCTTCCTCCTGACCTGGGCGTACGCGCGCCACGCGCGGCTGCATAGGGACCGGGCCGCCCTCGATCTGCGCTGGGACACCCAGGAGATGACGAGAGGGGTGCGACGTTGAGAGGCGACCACCAGACACTCGCCCTGCTGCTGTTCTGCGCGTTCATCGCGGTGACGCTCTTCATCACCACCTGGGTCAGCCGCAACCGGCAGGGCTCCGCCGAGGAGTTCTACGCCGGCGGACGCTTGTTCTCGCCCATGGAGAACGGTTTCGCCATCGCCGGCGACTACATGTCGGCCGCCTCCTTCCTCGGCATCTCCGGGCTGATCGCCCTCTTCGGCTACGACGGCATGCTCTACTCGGTCGGCTTCCTGGTCGCCTGGCTGGTCGTCCTGCTGCTGGTGGCCGAACTCGTCCGCAACTGCGGCCGGTTCACCCTCGCCGACGTGGTCGCCGCACGCATGGCGGAGCGCCCGGTGCGTACCGCGCTCGGCACCTCCTCCGTCACCGTCTCCGTGCTCTACCTGGTCGCCCAGATGGTCGGTGCGGGCTCCCTGGTGGCCCTCCTGCTCGGCGGGACGAGCGACGCGGCCCGTTCCTGGACCGTGGTCGGTGTCGGCGCGCTGATGGTCGTCTACGTGTCCTTCGGCGGGATGCGCGCCACCACCTGGATCCAGATCGTCAAGGCCGTGCTGCTGATGGGCGGGGCCGTCGCCCTCACCGTGCTCGTCCTGGTCCAGTTCCGCGGCGACGTCAACAGCCTGCTCACCACCGCCGCCGAACGCAGCGGCCACGGCAAGGACTTCCTCGCCCCCGGTCTGCGCTACGGCGGCGACTGGATCTCGCGCTTCGACTTCATCAGCCTGGGCGTCGCGCTCGTCCTCGGCACGGCGGGGCTGCCGCACATCCTGTCGCGCTTCTACACCGTGCCCACGGCCCGCGCGGCACGACGGTCCGTCGTCTGGTCGATCGGTCTCATCGGCAGCTTCTACCTGATGACGATCGTGCTCGGCTTCGGCGCCGCCGCTCTGGTCGGCTCCGCCGAGGTCCGCTCCTCGAACGCCGCGGGCAACACCGCCGTACCGCTGCTGGCCCTCAACCTCGGCGGCGGTGAGGGTTCCACCGGCGGAACGGTTCTCTTCGCCGTCGTCGCCGCGATCGCCTTCGCGACCATCCTGGCCGTCGTCGCAGGCATCACGCTCGCCTCATCGGCCTCCGTCGCCCACGACCTCTACGCCTCGCTCCGCCGTCCGGGACGCAGGCGGTACGGCGAAGTGGCCGTCGCTCGGGTCGCCGCCGCCGGGATCGGGGCGGTCGCCATCGCCCTGGGCCTGCTCGCGCAGAACCTCAACGTGGCGTTCCTGGTCGGCCTCGCCTTCGCCGTGGCCGCGTCGGCGAACCTCCCGGCCCTGCTCTACTCGCTGTTCTGGCGGAACTTCACCACCCGGGGCGCGGTCTGGGCGGTGTACGGCGGCCTCGTCCCCGCCGTCGTCCTGGTCCTGGTCTCACCCGTCGTCTCGGGCAGCCCCACGTCCCTGTACCCGGGCGTCGACTTCCAGCTCTTCCCGCTGGAGAACCCGGGGCTCGTCTCGATCCCGCTCGGCTTCCTGGCGGGCTGGCTCGGTACGGTCACCTCGCGGGAGAAGCCGGACGAGGCCAAGCACGCCGAGAGCGAGGTCCGGGCGCTGACGGGGGCGGGGGCGGCGTAGAAACCTCACGTAGGGGCGGCCTGAACGGCCCTGGGCCCAGGCGTACCTGAGGGACCCTAGGCCCAGGCGTACCGGTGTTCCGGGCGGCCCGTCTCGCCGTACCGGAGCGTCAGCCGGACCTTCCCGGTCCGCTCCAGCAGCTTCAGGTAGCGCTGCGCCGTCTGCCGGCTCATCCCCGCGCTCTCCGCGATCTCCTGGGCGGAGAGCGGGCCGTCCGCGTCGCGCAGCGCCCGCCGGACCAGCTCGGCGGTGGTGGGGGAGTGGCCCTTGGGGAGGTCCGGCTCGCCCGTCGCCCACAGGGCGCCGAAGAGCCGGTCCACCTCGGCCTGCTCGGCCTGGCCGCCGCCATCGAAGGTGTGGCGCAGCGCCGCGTACGCCTCCAGCTTCGAGCGCAGACCGGCGTACGTGAACGGCTTCACCAGGTACTGGAGCGCGCCGTGCCGCATCGCGTCCTGCACGGTCGCCACGTCACGGGCGGCGGTCACCATGATCACGTCGACCTGACGGCCCACCCGGCGCAGCTCCCGTACGACGGCGAGGCCGTTGCGGTCCGGGAGGTGGTGGTCGAGCAGGACGAGGTCCACCGGGACGTCCTCGACCACGGCCAGCGCCCGGGCCGCCGAGTGGGCCTGCGCGGCCACCCGGAATCCGGCGACCTTGGCGACGTACGCGGCATTGATCTCCGCCACCCGGACGTCGTCGTCCACGATCAGGACCTGGATCACCGGTTCTCTCCCGTCGTGGCCGGATGGGGCGTCGTGGGGCCCGCTGCGCCGAGCGCCTCCGGGAGGACGACCGTGAACACCGCCCCACCGCCGTCCGCCGCCGAGACCGTCACGCTGCCTCCCTGGCGCTCCGCCAGCCGGCGGACCAGGGGGAGTCCCAGGCCGCGCTTGCCGTGGGCCGGGAGGTCCTTGGTGGACCAGCCCTCGGTGAAGATCGACGCGTGCTGCTCCGGGGCGATCCCGGGGCCGCTGTCCCGTACCCGCAGCTCCACCGTACGGCCCTCGGCCCGCAGCCCGACCTCGATCCGGGCGTCCCCCGACCCCGCCGCCGCGTCCGTGGCGTTGTCGACGAGGTTGCCGACCACCGTGACCAGGCCGCGCGGGTCGACCACCCGGTCCGGCAGCAGCGTGCCGGGGGCCAGCCGCAGCGAGACACCGCGCTCGGCGGCGACCGTCGCCTTGCCGACGAGCAGCGCGGCCAGGAGCGGGTCCCGCACCTTCTCCGTGACCTGCTCCGCCGTCGCCCGGTGGACGCCCACCACCTCCGTGACGAACTCCATGGCGTCCTCGTGCATCTCCAGCTCCAGCAGCCCCAGCAGGGTGTGCAGCCGGTTGGCGTGCTCGTGGTCCTGGGCGCGCAGCGCGTCGATCAGCCCGGTGGTGGAGTCGAGTTCGCGGCCGAGGTGTTCGAGCTCGGTCCGGTCGCGCAGGGTGACCACGGCGCCGTCGTCGTCCGTCTCCATCCGGTTGGCCAGCAGCACCCGGCTGCCCTGGACTGCCAGCAGGTCGTCGCCCACCACCCGGCCCGCCAGCACGTCCACGGTCCGGCCGGGGCCCAGCACATCCTCCAGCGGCCGTCCCGCCGCCTCGGGGCCGAGGCCCAGCAGCCGCTGCGCCTCGTCGTTGAGCAGCCGGATCCGGCCCGTGCCGTCGAGCGCGACGACCCCTTCGCGGATGGAGTGCAGCATCGCCTCGCGCTCGGTCAGCAGCGCGGAGATGTCGGAGAACGCCAGGTCATGGGTCTGCCGTTGCAGCCGGCGGGAGATCAGGTACGCGGCCAGCGCGCCGACGGCCAGGGCGGTTCCCGCGTACGCGAGGAGCCCCGGGATCGCGCCGAGGAGGCGGGCGCGGACGCTGTCGTACTCGATCCCGACCGAGACCGCGCCGACCACCTCGGACGAGCCGGCGGTGTCGCGCAACGGCACCTTGCCCCGGGCCGAGCGGCCCAGGGTGCCGCTGTCGATCTCCATGACCTCCCGGCCCCTGAGCGCGTCCCCGGGGTCGGTGGAGACCACCTCGCCGATCCGGTCCGCCTCCGGGTGCGACCAGCGCACGCCCCGGCGGTCCATCACGACGACGTACTCCGCGCCGGTGGACCGCCTGATCCGCTCGGCGGCGGACTGTACGGGGCCGAGCGCGGACGGCTCCGTGGTGCGCAGGTCCTCCGCGATCCCCGGCTGGGCGGCTGTGCTCTGGGCGATGGCCAGGGCGCGGCGCATCGCCTCCTCGTCCAGTTGGGCGCTGAGGGGGGCCAGGAACAGGCCGGTGACCAGCACGGTGACGCCCGTGATGATGGCCAGCTGCATCAGCAGGACCTGGGAGAAGACCCGCTGCGGCCAGCCGAACCGGCGCGGTCCCCGGTCGGAGAGCGGTGGGGCGTTCATCGTAGAGACGGTAAAGGGCGCGGGGGCCGCGCGGAAATCCGTGGGCGGGCGCGGGACGGGGCAGGGGATTCTCGCCGACGGCAAGCCGGGCGTCTCCGACGCCACCAGGCAGGCCGTCTCTCCGCGCTGGACGTCCTCGGTACGAGCGGCCCACCCAGTTGCGGGGCGAGCGGGCGCGGCTGGTCGGGCTGGTCCTGCCCGAGCTGCAGAACCCGATCATCCCGGCCTTCGCCGAGGCGGTCGGCGGCGCGCTCGCCCGGCAGGGGCTCACGCCGGTGCTCTGCACGCAGACCAAGGGCGGGGTCTCGGAGGTCGGCTACGTCGAGCTCCTCCTCATGCGTCGGTCCCGATCTGGAGGGCGTGGGGCAGAGGCTGGGGCGGCCGGAGGCCGGTGTACTGCCCGCTCGGCCGGATCCGCAGCGGGCGCTCCCCGTACTCCTCCAGCGCGTGCGCGATCCAGCCCGCCGTGCGGGAGACCGCGAACACCGTCTCGCCCGCCTCCGCCGCCATCCCGCAGGCCACGGAGAGGACGGCGAGCGCCAGGTCGATGTTGGGGTGCAGCGGCGCGGGGCGGGCCGTCGTGGCGACCACCTCCCGGGCCGCCGCCAGCGCCCCGGCCGCCTGCGGCACGTCCTCCAGCAGGGCGAACAGGGTGCGGGCCCGTGGGTCCTCGCCCCGGTAGAGCCGGTGGCCCAGGCCCGGCACCCGGCGCCCGGTCCGCAGGTGGTCGGCGACCACCGGGACCGCGCTGCCCCGGTCCACGGCCTCCTGGAGCATGCGGTGGGCCAGCCCGCTCGCGGCGCCGTGCAGCGGCCCCTCCAGGACCCCGAGGCCGGCGGAGACCACGGCGTACGGATGGGCGTGCGCCGAGGCGGCGACCCGGGCGGCCAGGGTGGAGGCGGCGAGGTCGTGGTCGATCAGGAGGACCAGGGCCGCGTCCAGGACGGCGAGGGCCGGGGCGTCCACCGGCCGCGCGGTCAGCCGGGGCCACAGCTGCCGGGCCAGGGAATCCCCGGCGGCCTCCGGTGCGCCGCCGACGACCGGCAATGCCCCCACCAGCGTCGGGATCAGGCTTCGCGCACTGCTCAGCACCGCCTCCGGCGAAAGGTCGAACCGCAGCGGATCCGTGGCGGCGGCAGCGGTCACCGCCACCCGCAGCCGGTCCGTCGACCCGCTGTGCGCGGGCAGCGCGCCGACTGTCCGGCGTGCGGCCGCGAGGGTTCCGGGCGGCGCCTCGAAGCGGACGCCCGGCCGCAGCTCGCCGGTCCACAGCCACTCCGCGACCTCCTCGTAGCTGTGCTGCCGGGCCAGCTCCGTCGCGTCGACCCCACGGAGGTAGTACCGGTCCTCCTCGATGAGCGTGATGCCGGTACGGAACACGAGGTCACCCCCGGCCGGTGACGGCTCGCGCCGCCCCGAGCGCCGGGCCAGGGCCCGCACCTCCTCGGCGTCGAACGTGCTGCCCCGGCCCCCGGCCGCCCGCACGCTGCTGAGCTGGCCCCGGCTGACGTACGCGTACACCGTCTCCGGCTTCACCCCCAGCAGCTCGGCCGCCTCGCGGGTGGTCAGCCGGGGTGCGTCCTGCCGCCCGGGCTCTGGTTGATCCGTCATGGGGACCACCGTATCCACCATCCTCCACATTGATTCAATCAATATTGACAGATCTCAAGTCAAGCATGGACAGTCGAATCAATGTTGCATGCATGGAGGAGAGAACGGCCATGACCACCACCCCTGTCGTCCCTGCCGTCCCCCGCGGTCTCGCCGGCGTCGTCGTCACCGACACCGCCCTCGGCGACGTCCGTGGCCGCGAAGGCTTCTACCACTACCGCCAGTACTCGGCGATCGAGCTCGCGCAGACCCGCGACTTCGAGGACGTCTGGTACCTGCTGTTCCACGGCGAGCTGCCGGACCGTGCGGAGGCCGCCGCCTTCGCCGCCCGTACGGCAGGCCTGCGCGCGCTCCCCGCCGACGTACGCGAGGCCCTGCCCGCCATCGCCCGCGCGGGCGCGGTATCCGGGCCGCTCGCCGGACTCCGTACGGCCCTGTCGCTGCTCGGCGCCTCCAGCGGATACCGCCCGGTCTACGACCTGGACGCCGACCGCCGCCGCGCGGACGCGCTGGCCGCCTGCGCCGCCGTACCCACGATCCTCACCGCGCTCCAGCGCCTCGGCGAGGGCCTCGAACCCGTCGAGCCCCGCGAGGATCTGCCCTACGCGGCCAACTACCTGTACATGCTCACCGGCACCGAGGCCGAGCCCGACCGGGTCCGGGCCGTCGAGCAGTACCTGATCTCCACCCTCGACCACGGCTTCAACGCCTCCACGTTCACCGCCCGCGTCGTCGCCTCCACCGGCGCCGACATGGCCGCCTCTCTGGTCGCCGCCGTCGGCGCGCTCTCCGGACCGCTGCACGGCGGAGCCCCCAGCCGCGCGCTGGACACCCTGGACGCCATCGGCACCCCGGACCGCATCGACGGCTGGATCCGCGAGCAGGTCCTCTCCGGCCGTCGCGTCATGGGCTTCGGCCACCCCGTCTACCGCACCGAGGACCCGCGCTCCCGGATGCTCAAGTCGATCGCGCAGGGCTTCGGCGGACCGCTCGTCGACTTCGCCGTGGAGGTGGAACAGCAGGTGGAGGCCATCCTCGCCGAGCTCAAGCCGGGGCGGGAACTGCACACCAACGTGGAGTTCTACGCCGGGGTCGTCATGGAGCTCTGCGGGCTGCCGCGCGCGATGTTCACGCCCACCTTCTGTGCGGCGCGGGTGATCGGCTGGAGCGCCAATATCCTGGAACAGGCGGAGGACTCGAAGATCATCCGCCCAGCGGCCCGCTACATCGGCACCCCCCCGCCGCAGCCGGTCCCCGCACCCTGACCGCCCATCCGAGGAAGGCCCCCGTTGACCCCGCCCCGCACCCAGCAGATCCCGGTCGTCGTTCTGGCGGGCTTTCTCGGATCAGGCAAGACCACGCTCCTGAACCACCTCCTGCGCAACCGCGCGGGCACCCGGATCGGCGTGATCGTCAACGACTTCGGGTCCATCGAGATCGACGCCATGACGGTCGCGGGGCAGGTCGGCTCGACGGTCTCCCTGGGCAACGGCTGCATGTGCTGCGCGGTCGACGCGAGCGAACTCGACACCTTCCTGAAGACGCTCACCCGCCCGTCCGCCCGGCTCGACCTGATCGTCATCGAGGCGAGCGGTCTCGCCGAACCCCAGGAGCTCGTACGGATGCTGCTGGCCAGCGAGAACCCGCACATCCTGTACGGGGGGCTGGTCGAGGTCGTCGACGCCGCCGAGTTCGACGGGACCCGGGAGCGCCACCCGGAGATCGACCGCCATCTCGCCGCCGCGGACCTCGTCGTCCTGAACAAGACCGACCGGGTGGGGGAGGCCGAGCAGGAGCTGCTGCGGCGGACGGTCGCGGAGCTGAGCGGGCCCGCCGCCGTGATCTCCGCCGTGCACGGCCGGATCGACCCGGAGCTGCTCTTCGATCCCGCGCTGCGACCGGACGGCGAGGAGAAGGCCCGTCAGCTCACCTTCGAGGATCTGCTGCGGGAGGAGGGCCACGACCACGAGGACCACGCCGGCCACCTGCACGCGGCGTACGAGAGCGTCGACTTCACCTCGGACCTCCCCCTGGACCCGCGCCGCTTCATCGCCTTCCTCGACTCCCGGCCCGAAGGCGTCTACCGGATCAAGGGGTTCGCGGACTTCGGCGCGGGGGACCGGGACAACAAGTACGCGTTGCACGCGGTCGGCCGCTTCCTGCGCTTCGTACCGCAGCCGTGGGCGCTGGGTGAACAGCGGCTCACCCAGCTCGTGATGATCGGCGCCGGGATCGACGCCGAGGCGCTGCGGGCCGGGCTCACCGCCTGCCGGGCGGAGCCGGCGGAGAGCGCGGCGCCGACGCGGGCCTCCGCCGACACCCCTGACGCCGAACGCAGCATGTGGGGCGTGCTCCGGTACGTACAACAGGAAACGGACCCCGAAGACGCGCCCGTGGACATGCGGGAAGCGGCCGCAGAGGCGTAACGCCCCCCGGCCGCTTTCCACCGCACGACAAGCGCGCCTACAGCGGCGGCCCCGCGATCACGGCCACCGGCTGCAGCAGCGGCGTCCCCGAGCCGTCGCGGCGCGGGTCCGGCTCCGGCAGCTTCGCCGGGGTGCCGTTCTTCTGGGCGGCCCGGGCCGGGGTGGCGCCCGCCCAGGCGAAGACCAGGACGTCCTCGCCCTTCAAGAACCGCTGGCAGCGCACCCCGCCGGTCGCCCGGCCCTTGCGCGGATACTGGTCGAACGGAGTGAGCTTCGACGTCAGCACCGAGTCGTCCAGCGTCCCGTGCGAACCGGCCACCGTGAACACGATCGCGTCCGCCGCCGGGTCCACCGCCGTGAACGACAGCACCTCGGCCCCGGCCCCCAGCTTGACGCCCGCCATGCCTCCGGCGGCCCGCCCCTGCGGGCGCACCGAGGCCGCCGGGTAGCGCAGGAGCTGGGCGTCGGAGGTGACGAAGACCAGGTCCTCCTCGCCCGTGCGCAGCTCGGCCGCGCCCACGATGCGGTCACCGTCCTTGAGGGTGATGACCTCCAGTTCGTCCTTGTTGGCCGGATAGTCCGGCACGACGCGCTTCACCACACCCTGGAGCGTGCCGATCGCCAGCCCCACCGACGCCTCGTCGAGCGTCGTGAGGCAGACGAGCTCCTCGTCCGCCTCCAGGTTGAGGAACTCCGAAATCATCGCCCCACCCGAGAGGTTGGGCTCCGCATGGGTGTCCGGCAGCTGGGGCAGGTCGATCACCGAGAGCCGCAGCAGCCGCCCGGTGGAGGTCACCGCCCCCACATCGCCGCGCGCCGTCGCCGCGACCGCCGAGACGATCACGTCGTGCTTCGTGCGCCGGGCGTCCTCGGAGATCTCGACCGGCTCCGCGTTCGCCGTACGGGCCAGCAGCCCCGTCGAGGAGAGCAGCACCCGGCACGGGTCGTCGGCGACCTCCAGCGGCACGGACGCGATCTGCGATGCGGCCGACTCCAGCAGCACCGTGCGCCGGTCCGTGCCGAACTTCTTCGCCACGGCGGCCAGCTCCGAGGAGACCAGCTTGCGCAGCTCCGCGTCCGACTCCAGGATCGCCGTCAGCGCCTCGATCTCGCCGTTGAGCCTGTCGCGCTCGCTCTCCAGCTCGATCCGGTCGAAGCGGGTGAGCCGGCGCAGCGGGGTGTCCAGGATGTACTGCGTCTGGATCTCGCTCAGCGAGAAGTGCGCCATCAGGCGCTCCTTCGCCTGCGCGGAGTTGTCGCTGTCCCGGATGATCCGGATGACCTCGTCGATGTCGAGGAGGGCGACGATCAGACCCTCGACCAGGTGCAGCCGGTCGCGGCGCTTGGTGCGGCGGAACTCGCTGCGCCGGCGCACGACCTCGAAGCGGTGGTCGAGATAGACCTCCAGCAGCTCCTTGAGGCCCAGGGTGAGCGGCTGGCCGTCGACCAGCGCCACATTGTTGATGCCGAAGGACTCCTCCATCGGCGTGAGCTTGTAGAGCTGCTCCAGCACCGCTTCCGGCACGAAGCCGTTCTTCACCTCGATGACCAGACGCAGGCCGTGCGCCCGGTCGGTGAGGTCCTTCACATCGGCGATGCCCTGGAGCTTCTTCGCCGAGACCAGGTCCTTGATCTTGGCGATCACCTTCTCCGGGCCGACGGTGAAGGGCAGTTCGGTCACGACGAGGCCCTTACGGCGTGCCGTCACGTCCTCCACGGCGACGGTGGCACGGATCTTGAACGTGCCGCGGCCCGCCGTGTACGCGTCCTTGATGCCGGCCAGCCCGACGATGCGGCCGCCGGTGGGCAGGTCGGGGCCGGGAACGAAACGCATCAGCGTCTCGACGTCGGCTCCCGGGTGCCTGATCAGATGGCGAGCGGCTGCGATGACCTCGCCCAGGTTGTGCGGGGGCATGTTGGTCGCCATGCCGACCGCGATCCCCGAGACCCCGTTGACCAGGAGGTTGGGGTAGGCCGCCGGGAGGACGACCGGCTCGCGCTCCTGGCCGTCGTAGTTCGACTGGAAATCGACGGTGTCCTCGTCGATCGCCTCGGTCATCAGTGACGTGGCGTCGGCCATCCGGCACTCGGTGTACCGCATCGCGGCCGGGGGGTCGTCGTTGCCGAGGGAACCGAAGTTGCCGTGGCCGTCGACCAGGGGCAGCCGCATCGAGAAGGGCTGTGCCATCCGCACCAGGGCGTCGTAGATCGACGCGTCACCGTGGGGGTGCAGCTTGCCCATGACCTCGCCGACGACGCGCGCGCACTTCACATAGCCGCGGTCCGGGCGCAGACCCATCTCGTTCATCTGGGACACGATGCGCCGGTGCACCGGCTTCATGCCGTCGCGGGCGTCGGGCAGGGCCCTGGAGTAGATCACCGAGTACGCGTACTCGAGGAAGGAGCCCTGCATTTCGTCGACGACGTCGATGTCGAGGATCTTCTCCTCGAAGTCGTCCGGCGGCGGGGTCTTCGTGCTACGGCGGGCCATCGCGGCTGCGACTCCTTCACGGATTCTGTTCGGACAACCTGAGCTTGTTCGGGGCGACACGAGCTGACAGGACGAGCTGCTGTCGCGGACCATTGTGGACCGCCGCACTGACAACGCCGACCTCGACCCGTCCGAAGCGGTCCTTCGGCGGCCGCGCCCGCGGCGCCCACGACACCATGGACGGAAAGATCGGCGGAACGGGAACTTCGCCAGGTGCCGGTGCGCTTGCTTAGAGTGGCAGGTCTGGCAGGAAGTCCAGTATCGCGATCGAAGGGACGTACATGCCCATGGGTCACACGGCCACAGCACAGGCCGGCTCCGGCGGCTTGACAGCGACCGAGCACCGCCTGGCCAACGGCCTGCGTGTGGTGCTCTCCGAGGACCATCTGACCCCGGTCGCCGCGGTCTGCCTCTGGTACGACGTCGGTTCGCGCCACGAGGTCAAGGGACGCACCGGTCTGGCTCACCTCTTCGAGCACCTGATGTTCCAGGGCTCGGGACAGGTCAAGGGGAACGGTCACTTCGAGCTCGTCCAGGGAGCCGGCGGCTCGCTCAACGGGACGACCAGCTTCGAGCGGACCAACTACTTCGAGACCATGCCCACCCATCAGGTGGAGCTGGCTCTCTGGCTGGAAGCCGACCGTATGGGCTCCCTCCTCGCCGCCCTCGACGAGGAGTCCATGGAGAACCAGCGCGACGTCGTCAAGAACGAACGGCGCCAGCGTTACGACAACGTGCCCTACGGCACCGCGTTCGAGAAGCTCACCGCCCTCGCCTACCCCGAGGGCCACCCGTACCACCACACCCCGATCGGCTCCATGGCCGACCTGGACGCGGCAACCCTGGAGGACGCCCGCGCGTTCTTCCGCACGTACTACGCGCCCAACAACGCGGTGCTCTCGATCGTCGGGGACATCGACCCCGAGCAGACCCTCGCCTGGGTCGAGAAGTACTTCGGCTCCATCCCGTCCCACGACGGCAAGCAGCCGCCGCGCGACGGCACCCTCCCCGAGATCATCGGCGAGCAGCTGCGCGAAGTGGTCCACGAGGAGGTCCCGGCACGTGCGCTGATGGCCGCCTACCGGCTCCCGCACGACGGCACCCGTGCCTGTGACGCGGCCGACCTGGCGCTGACGGTGCTGGGCGGCGGCGAGTCCTCCCGCCTGCACAACCGCCTGGTCCGCCGCGACCGTACGGCGGTGGCGGCGGGCTTCGGTCTGCTGCGGCTCGCCGGGGCGCCCTCTCTGGGCTGGCTGGACGTGAAGACCTCCGGCGGTGTCGAGGTGGAGACGATCGAGGCCGCCGTCGACGAGGAGCTGGCACGGTTCGCCGAGGAGGGCCCGACGCCGGAGGAAATGGAGCGCGCGCAGGCCCAGTTGGAGCGTGAGTGGCTGGACCGGCTGGGCACGGTCGCGGGCCGCGCGGACGAACTGTGCCGTTACGCGGTCCTGTTCGGCGACCCGCAGCTCGCCCTGAGCGCCGTGGGACGCGTCCTGGACATCACCGCGGACGAGGTGCGTGCGGCGGCCCGGGCGGCCCTGCGCCCCGACAACCGGGCGGTGCTGGTCTACGAGCCCATCGAGCCGGCCGAGGACGCCGACGAGGCCACCGACGTGCCCGAGGGGGCGGACAAGTGAGCGACGCCGCCGTGACTGGAGTAGCCATGGAGTACCACCCGCAGCCGACCCCGGGCACCGCCCGGCCGTGGGCGTTCCCCGCGCCCGAGCGCGGCGCCCTGCCCAACGGGTTGACCGTGCTGCGCTGCCACCGCCCCGGCCAGCAGGTCGTGGCCGTGGAGATCTTCCTGGACGCGCCGCTCGACGCCGAGCCCGAGGGCCTGGACGGCGTGGCCACGATCATGTCGCGCGCGCTCTCCGAGGGCACCGACAAGCACAGCGCCGAGGAGTTCGCCGCCGAGCTGGAGCGGTGCGGCGCCACCCTGGACGCGCACGCCGACCACCCCGGCGTCCGCGTCTCCCTCGAGGTCCCGGCCTCCCGGCTGGCCAAGGCGCTCGGCCTGGTCGCCGAGGCCCTGCGCGCCCCGGCCTTCGCGGAGAGCGAGATCGAGCGGCTCGTCGGCAACCGCCTCGACGAGATCCCGCACGAGCAGGCCAACCCGTCCCGGCGCGCCGCCAAGCAGCTCTCCAAGGAGCTCTTCCCGGCCACCGCCCGGATGTCCCGCCCGCGTCTGGGCACCGAGGAGACGGTGCGGCGGATCGACGCCGCCGCCGTGCGCGCCTTCTTCGACGCCCACATCCGCCCGGCCACCGCGACGGCCGTGATCGTCGGCGACCTCACCGGCATCGACCTGGACGCCCTGCTCGCCGACACCCTCGGCGACTGGTCGGGCAACGCGGGCCAGGCCCGGCCGGTCCCGCCGATCACCGCCGACGACACCGGCCGGGTGGTCATCGTGGACCGCCCCGGAGCGGTCCAGACCCAGCTGCTGATCGGCCGGATCGGCGCCGACCGGCACGAGCGCGTCTGGCCCGCGCAGGTGCTCGGTACGTACTGCCTGGGCGGCACGCTCACCTCCCGGCTCGACCGGGTGCTGCGCGAGGAGAAGGGCTACACCTACGGCGTACGCGCCTTCGCCCAGGTCCTGCGCTCCACCGGCCCCGACTCGGGCGGCGCGGCGATGCTCGCCATCAGCGGTTCTGTGGACACCGAGTCCACCGGCCCGGCGCTGGAGGACCTCTGGAAGGTCCTGCGGACGCTGGCGGCCGAGGGGCTGACCGACGCCGAGCGCGAGACGGCCGTGCAGAACCTGGTGGGCGTCGCCCCGCTGAAGTTCGAGACGGCCGCCTCGGTCGCGAGCACGCTGGCCGACCAGGTCGAGCAGCACCTGCCCGACGACTACCAGGCCCAGCTGTACGCCCGCCTCGCCGAGACGGGCACCGTGGAGGCGACCGCGGCCGTGGTCAGCGCCTTCCCGGTGGACCGGCTGGTCACGGTCCTCGTGGGCGACGCGGCCCAGATCGCGGAGCCGGTGAAGGCGCTCGGCATCGGAGAGGTGACCGTCGTCAGCGGCTGACACGCCGTCGGCACACACCAGGACGAAGAGGACCCCGGCGAGGAGTGAATCGCCGGGGTCCTCTCGTATGTCCGCTAAGAGTTGTTAATCCTACTTGTAGGAGAAGGTGGCTATATGCCCTGTGGGATGCGCGACAAATCCCCCTGTCCATTTGGTGACGGGAAGCCGCCCCGCCTAGCGTCGGCCCGGCTGTCCGTCACCCGTATGCCGCATCCGCGGCGCCGGGCAGCCATCGCCGAGTCCCCGTCAGGCGCGAGCCTGGGGAGCCGGGGACCCACGCAGTCCCTGGGGTGAATCGGATCCCCGTGCCGTGACCCGGCGCGGAGTTCCGTAGGAGACCTTCCTGCTCCGAACCCGTCAGCTAACCCGGTAGGCGAGAAGGAAGGAAAGGATCAGCTCCTCCATGGCGTTCACCCGTGCCACCGGGAAGCACCGTGCCCCGAGCCGCCTGACGCGCCGCGGCGCCCAGGTCGCCGGCGTCGCGGCCCTGGCCACCACCGGAGTCCTCGGCTCCCTGGCCTCCCCGGCCGCCGCAGCGGACTCCGAGGCCCCCAAGGCCGTCGAGACCGGACTCACCCAGGCCATCGCCCTCGACGCCACGCTCGCCGAGCAGATCGACGCCCAGGCCCATGCGCAGCACCAGCAGGCCCAGGCCGTCGCCAAGGCGAAGGCCAAGGCGGCCGCCGAAGCCAAGGCCAAGGCCGCGAAGGCCAAGGCTAGGGCGGAGGCCCAGCGCGAGGCCGAGGCCCGTGCCGAGGAGATCCGCGAGGAGAAGGCCAGGGCCGCCCGCGCCGCCGAGCGCGCCCGCCTCAACGCCTTCCACCTCCCGGTCGCCGGCTCGTACGTCACCACCGGCTACAAGTCGGGCGGCGCGCTCTGGTCCTCCGGCAGCCACTCCGGCGTGGACTTCCGCGCCGCCTCCGGCAGCTCCGTCGTCGCGGTCGGCGCCGGAACGGTCGTCGAGGCCGGCTGGGGCGGCGCGTACGGCAACAACATCGTGCTCCGGATGACGGACGGCACGTACACCCAGTACGGCCACCTCTCCTCGATCGGCGTCTCCGTCGGCCAGAGCGTCACCTCCGGCCAGCAGATCGGCCTCTCCGGCTCCACCGGCAACTCCACCGGCCCGCACCTCCACTTCGAGGCCCGGACCACCCCGGAGTACGGCTCGGACATGGACCCGGTCGGCTACCTGCGCTCACACGGCGTCAACGTCTGACCCCACCTCGCGCGACCCCTGAATCCCGAAGGCCCCGGCTTCCCGCCGGGGCCTTCGGCACGAGCCGGGAAAGCCCGTACCGAGGCCCGCCCACCCCGGTCTTGGCCAGAAGATATCCATGAATTCCGGCCTGCCGTCGGAAATTGCGGCAGATTGCAATAGAGTCACGGAACAGGCGTCGGCCGGCCGCGTTTCGCGGGGATTAAGGCGGAGGTTCGGACATGCGCATTCCCGCGCATTCGGTATGCACGGCAATCCGTGACGACATCGTCTCCGGTGTCTACGAGCGCGGCAGCCGCCTCACCGAGGAGCTGCTGGCGCGGCGGTACGGGGTCTCCCGCGTCCCGGTGCGTGAGGCGCTGCGCACCCTGGAGTCCGAGGGCTTCGTCGTCACCCGCAGGCACGCCGGGGCCTGTGTGGCCGAGCCCACCGAGCGGGAGGCCGCCGACCTGCTGGAGGTGCGGATGCTCCTGGAGCCGCTCGGCGCGGCCCGGGCCGCCCAGCGCCGTACGGAGGCCCACCTCAAGGTGCTCCGCGGGCTGGTCAGGCTCGGCCAGGAGCGGGCCCGCCGCGGGGAGGGGGAGGATCTGCGGTCGCTGGGCGGGTGGTTCCACGAGACCCTCGCCCAGGCGTCCGGCAGCCCCGGTCTCATCGCCCTGCTCACCCAGCTCCGGCACAAGATCGCCTGGATGTACGCCGTCGAGCAGCCGGCCCGCCCGGTCGACTCGTGGGCCGAGCACGGGGCCATCGTGCACGCGGTGGCGCGCGGTGACGCGGAGCGGGCCAGGGCGCTGACCGCCCAGCATGCGGAACGGGCGGCCGGAGCGCACCGGCTGCGCCGCCCGGACCGCCCCGGTCGGCGCGCGGCGCCGCCCCCTCGGGTGAGTTCTTCGCAACACGGCGTAAACATCGCTGGCGCCCGCCATTAACAATCACGCCGTATACAAAGAGAAGTAATCTCCGAGGGCTTTGTTCGTGCTGCCTAAATAAAGCTGCGATTAACCGCTGTGTCGGTTTCAGGAATAACGAAAGAGCCGTGGTCCCCATCGGGGAACCACGGCTCACGGTCCGTCGCCGTTGTTCGGTCTCGGGATCGTCAGACGGTCTCGGGAAGCTCTTCGAGCCCCTCGGCGACCAGCTTCGCCAGACGGTCCAGGGCGGCCTCGGCGTCGTCCGCGTCGGACGCGAGCACGATCTCCTCGCCGCCCTGCGCACCCAGACCCAGCACCGCGAGCATGGAGGCGGCGTTGACCGGGTTGCCGTCGGCCTTGGCGATCGTCACGGGGACGCCGGAAGCCGTGGCGGCACGGACGAAGATGGAAGCGGGGCGGGCGTGCAGGCCCTCGGCCCAACCGACGTTTACGCGGCGCTCAGCCATGGTTCTGCCCTTCACATATCAACGGTTGTCTAGACCAGTCTCTCATGCGGTGCGCAATGCTGTGCCCGGCCTCCCTCCCCTCCGGCATGCCCTGGCCGGGGCGTGCCTCACACTGCCCCGGTACCGATCCCTCCGCGACCGGGATACCGGCCGTAGGCTTTGCCCATGGAGCCCTCGCCGGAGCAGAGTCCGCATCACGCGTACCCCGACCACTGGGAAGCGGACGTGGTGCTCCGCGACGGTGGCACCGCACGCATCAGGCCGATCACCACGGACGATGCCGAACGGCTGGTCAGCTTCTACGAGCAGGTCTCCGACGAGTCGAAGTACTACCGGTTCTTCGCACCGTACCCCCGCCTTTCCGACCGGGACGTGCACCGCTTCACCCATCACGACTACGTCGACCGGGTGGGACTGGCCGTCACGATCGGCGGCGAGTTCATCGGAACCGTCCGCTACGACCGCATCAACGACCAGGGCAGGCCCGCCTCCGCCCCCGCCGACGAGGCCGAGGTCGCCTTCCTCGTCCAGGACGCCCACCAGGGCCGCGGGGTCGCCTCGGCGCTGCTCGAACACATCGCCGCGGTCGCCCGCGAGCGCGGAATCCGGCGCTTCGCCGCCGAGGTGCTCCCCGCCAACAACAAGATGATCAAGGTGTTCCGGGACGCCGGCTACACCCAGCGGCGCAGCTTCGAGGATGGCTCCGTCCACCTCACCCTCGACCTCGAACCCACCGAGGAGTCCCTCGCCGTCCAGCGCGGCCGCGAGCAGCGCGCCGAGGCCCGCTCGGTCCAGCGCCTCATCGCCCCCGGCTCCGTCGCGGTGATCGGCACCGGCCGCACGCCCGGGGGAGTGGGCCGCACGGTCCTGCGCAACCTTCTCGCCGCCGGCTTCACCGGCCGCACCTACGCCGTGAACCGCGCCTTCGACGAGGGCCTAGCCACGCTCGACGGGGTCCCCGCCCACCGCTCGCTAGGCGAGATCGACGAGCAGGTCGACCTGGCCGTCATCGCGGTCCCCGCCCACCGTGTCCCCGAGGCCGTCGCCGACTGCGGTGAGCACGGCGTCCAGGGCCTCGTCGTCCTCTCCGCCGGTTACGCCGAGCGGGGCTCCGCCGGCCGCGAGCTCCAGCGCGAACTGGTCCGCCAGGCCCGCTCGTACGGCATGCGGATCATCGGCCCCAACGCCTTCGGCATCATCAACACCGCCGAGTCCGTCCGGCTGAACGCCTCCCTGGCACCCGAGTCGCCCGCCCGCGGCCGGATCGGCCTGTTCACCCAGTCCGGCGCGATCGGCATCGCCCTTCTCTCCGGCCTCCACCGGCGGGGCGCGGGTCTCTCCTCGTTCATCTCGGCGGGCAACCGGGCGGACGTCTCCGGCAACGACTTCCTTCAGTACTCGTTCGAGGACCAGGACACCGATGTCGCCCTCCTCTACCTCGAATCGCTCGGCAACCCCCGCAAGTTCACCCGCCTCGCCCGCCGCACCGCCGCCGTGAAGCCCGTCGTCGTGGTGAAGGGCGCCCGGCACAGCGGCACCAACCCGCCCGGCCACGCAGTCCCGGTGAGCCGCATCCCCGACGCCACCGTCTCCGCCCTGATGCGGCAGGCGGGCGTCATCCGGGTCGACACCGTGACCGAGATGGTCGACGCCGGACTGCTCCTGGCCGGCCAGCCGCTCCCGGCCGGGCCCCGGGTCGCGATCCTCGGCAACTCCGAGTCCCTCGGCCTCCTCACGTACGACACCTGCCTCGCCGAGGGGCTCCGCCCGCGTCCGCCGCGCGACCTCACCACGGCCGCGTCCCCGCAGGACTTCCGGGACGCGCTGGCCGAGGCGCTCGCCGACGGCACCTGCGACGCCGTGATCGTCACGGCCATCCCGTGGGTGGGCGAGAACGGCGAGGCCGAGACCGGTGACGGCGAGGTGCTGGCCGCCGCCCTGCGCGGCGCCGCCGCCGGCGGACCGGCCAAGCCCGTCGCCGTCGTCCATGTGGAGATCGGCGGCCTCGCGGAGGCCCTCGCCGCCGCGAGCAGCACGGCCGCACCCCGCACCCGGCCCACGACGCTCGCCGCCCAGCCGTCCGGCTCGCCGACGGCGCCCATCACGGCAACCGCGGCCGCCCCCGCGGAGCCCGGGACCGCAGAGGCCGAAGGAGCCGAGCGCCCCGGCCGCATCCCCGCCTACCCCGCCGCCGAGCGTGCCGTACGGGCGCTGGCCGAGGCCGTGAAGTACGCCCAGTGGCGGCGCCAGGCGGCCACCCCCGGCAAGGTGCCCGAGTTCCTGGACGAGACCACCGACGAGCCCGGCGCCGCTGCCCTGATCGACACCCTCCTCGGCACCGCACCCGACCCGCGCGGTCGCCCCCTCACTCACGACGAGGCCCGCGAGCTGCTCGGCCGCTACGGCATCCCCGTACGCCCCACGCTCCCCGCCCCGGACCCCGGGACAGCCGTCGCCGCCGCCGCCCGCCTCGGCTACCCGGTGGCGCTGAAGACCACCGCACCCCACCTACGCCACCGCGCCGACCTCGGCGGCGTGCGGCTCGACCTCGCCGACGAGGACGCGCTGCGCCGGGCGTACGGAGAGCTCACCGAGCTCCTCGGCAAGCCCGCCGAACTCCTCCCGGTCGTCCAGTCCATGGCCCCGCGCGGCGTGGACACGGTCGTCCGGGCGTCCATCGACGCCGCCGCCGGGGCCATCCTCTCCTTCGGCCTCGCGGGCGCCCCCTCCGAGCTGCTCGGCGACACCGCGCACCGGCTGGTTCCGGCCACCGACCGCGACGCCGCCGAGCTGATCCGGTCGATCAAGGCGGCCCCGGTCCTCTTCGGCTGGCGCGGCTCGGCGCCCGTGGACACCCCGGCCCTGGAGGAGCTGCTGCTGCGGCTGTCCCGGCTCGTCGACGACCACCCCGAAGTGGTCTCCGTGGCGCTGGAACCTGTGGTCGTGGCCCCCCAGGGCCTCACCGTGCTGGGCGCGAGCGTCCGCCTGGCCCCGCCGCCCCCGCGCGGCGACCTCGGCCCCCGCCGCCTCCCGAACTACTGACAGGTCCCACGCAGCCATCGGCCCCCCGTAGGATGGTGCACATGGCAAAGACCGGTACGACGACCCAGGGGCTGCGCGCGGCGATCGAGCGCAGCGGCTACTACCCGGCCCTCGTGGCCGAGGCGGTCGAGGCCGCCGTCGGCGGAGAGCCGGTCTCCTCGTACCTGGTCCACCAGGAGACCACGTTCGACTCCAACGAGGTCCGCCGCCATGCCACGGTCCTCGTCCTGACCGGGAACCGCTTCATCGTCAGCCACACCGACGAGCAGGCCGCCGACACCAGCTCCCCGACGCCGTACGCCACCACGTCCACGGAGTCGGTCAAGCTCGACCGGATCTCCTCCGTCGTGGTCAGCCGAGTGGTGGCCAACCCGGAGAAGTACGTCGCGGGCACGCTGCCCCGCGAGGTCGTCCTCACCATCGGCTGGGGCGCGGTCTCCCGGATCGACCTGGAGCCCGCCGCCTGCGGTGACGCCAACTGCGAGGCCGACCACGGCTACACCGGCAGCTCCACCGCCGACGACCTGAGCCTGCGCGTCAGTGAGGCCGGCGACGGCCCCGACGCCGTCCGCCAGACCCTCGTCTTCGCCCAGTCCCTCTCCGAGGCCACGGCCGCCACCGCCGCGACCGGCCGGTGATGGCCCAGGCCGCCTGGCAGGACCCGGTCCCGCTCGCGCTCGACACCGCCCCCGTCCCCGCGTACGGCAGCGGCTCGCTCGCCGACCTGCTGCCGACGCTCGCGGCCGGGCAGGGGGTGGAGGGTCTCACCGCCACCATCGGCGAGCTGACGCCCGCCGACCGCAACTGCGTCTTCCTGATCGACGGCCTCGGCTGGGAGCAGATCAAGGCCCATCCCGACGAGGCGCCTTTCCTGCACTCCCTGCTTCCCACCTCGCTCGGCAACACCGGCCGCCCCATCACCGCCGGCTTCCCCTCCACCACCGCGACCTCGCTCGCCTCGGTCGGTACGGGGCTGCCACCCGGCGAGCACGGCCTGCCCGGCTACACCGTGCGCAACCCGGAGACCGGCGCGCTGATGAACCAGCTCCGCTGGAAGCCGTTCACCGCGCCGAAGGTCTGGCAGCCCTACCCCACGGTCTTCCGGCTCGCAGACGCGGCGGGTGTGCACACCGCGCAGGTCTCCTCCCCGGACTTCGAGCAGACCCCGCTCACCAAGGTCGCGCTCAGCGGCGGCTCCTTCCTCGGCCGGCTCTCCGGCGAGGACCGGATGGACGTCGCAGCCCAGCGCCTCGCCGCCGGTGACCGCTCGCTGGTCTACACGTACTACAGCGAGGTCGACGGCAAGGGCCACCGCTTCGGCGTCGACTCCGACGCCTGGCGCGGCCAGTTGATGTACGTCGACGGGCTCGCCCAGCGCCTCGCCGAGCAGCTCCCGCCGCGCTCCGCGCTCTACATCACCGCCGACCACGGCATGATCGACATCCCGTTCGACGAGCGGTCCCGGATCGACTTCGACGAGGACTGGGAGCTGCGCGCGGGCGTCGCCCTGCTCGGCGGCGAGGGCCGCGCCCGCCATGTCTACGCGGTGCCCGGCGCCCAGGGGGACGTCCTGGCCGTCTGGCGCGAGGTGCTCGGCGAGCAGTTCTGGGTGGCGAGCAGGGACGAGGCGATCGCGGCGGGCTGGTTCGGGCCCACGATCGACGAGCGGGTGTACGGCCGGATCGGCGATGTGGTCGCCGCCGCTCACGACGACGTCGTCATCACGGCGTCGGTCAACGAGCCGCACGAGTCGGCGATGGTCGGCATGCACGGCTCACTGACCCCCGTCGAACAGCTCGTTCCGCTGCTCGAAGTACGCTCGTAACCGCGTTTTCCACCCCCCTGTGACCATCCGTGAAAGGTGCTCGACCCCTCATGCCCGAGTTGGTGTTCTTCTCCGGAACCATGGACTGCGGAAAGAGCACGCTGGCCCTGCAGATCGGTCACAACCGCTCCGCGCGCGGGCTCCAGGGCGTGATCTTCACCCGCGACGACCGGGCGGGCCAGGGCAAGCTCTCCTCCCGGCTCGGCCTGGTGACGGACGCCGTCGAGGCGGACGAGGGCATGGACGTGTACGCGCACATCGTCGACCGTGTCAGCCGCGGCGGCCGGGTGGACTACGTGATCGTGGACGAGGCCCAGTTCCTCGCCCCGGTCCAGATCGACCAGCTGGCCCGGGTCGTCGACGATCTGGGGCTGGACGTCTTCGCGTTCGGCATCACCACCGACTTCCGCACCAAGCTCTTCCCCGGCTCCCAACGACTGATCGAACTGGCCGACCGGATAGAGGCCCTCCAGGTCGAGGCGCTCTGCTGGTGCGGCGCCCGCGCCACGCACAACGCCCGCACGGTGGACGGCGAGATGGTCGTCGAGGGCGCCCAGGTCGTCGTCGGGGACGTCAACCGGCAGGCGGGCGAGGTCGGCTACGAGGTGCTGTGCCGACGCCACCACCGCCGCAGGCTCACCGCGGAGACGGCCCGCGCCGGCACCCTCTCCCCGGACGTGCTGCCGGTGGCCGCGGACGACTAGAGCCCCTCGCGCAGGGCGGGTCAGTCCTCGGACGACCGGAGGATCGTGAAGGCCGCGCCTTCCAGGTCGGCCACCGTCGCCAGTCTGCCGCTCGCGCCCTCGCGCGGCGGTTGCAGGATGTGGCCGCCCAGCTCCACCGCCCGCGCCGCGGACTCGTCGACGTCGGCGACCTCGAAGTACGTCATCCAGTGCGGGCCCCGGTCGCGCGGGAGCGACTGGCCGACCCCGTGCAGGGCGGCCACCGGGCGGCCGTTCAGGTGCAGGGTCTGGTAGTCGAAGTCGGCGGATACCACGGCCTCGGTCTCGTAGCCGAAGACCGTCTGGTAGAACTTCGCGACCATCGAGGTCTCCCGGGTCACCAGCTCGTTCCAGACGGGGGTGCCGGGGACGCCCGCCGTCATGGTCCCGATGTGCTCCGAGCCCTGCCAGGCGCCGAACACCGCCCCACCCGGGTCGGAGGCGATGACGAGCCGTCCCGCCTCGCCCGCGTCGAGCGGACCGACCGCGACCGTGCCGCCGCAGGACCGGATCGCCTCGGCCGTCAGGTCCGCGTCGTCCGTCGCCAGGTAGGTGGTCCAGGCGATCGGGAGGTGCCGGTCGGGGGGCAGCTGGCCGATGCCCGCGACCTCCTTCCCGTCGAGCAGCCCGCGGACGTAGGGGCCCAACTGGTCGGGTCCCGGCCGGAAATCCCAGCCGAACAGAGCTCCGTAGAACTCCTGGGTCGCGCTCAGGCCGTGCACGATCAGACTCACCCAGCAAGGTGTTCCGGGCGTGCGCCGGGCAGCAGCCTCGGTCATCGTCTTGTCTCTCCTCGGACCGTTGTGTGGCCGGATGGGGGAACGGGGCGCATGCGGCCGTCCCGGGTCAGGACGCGGTCCGCACACCCCGTGCAGATGCTCGCACCACCCGGCGCCGGTACGGCCCCGGCCGCGCCGCGTTCTGCGGGTTCTCGACGGGGGAAGGCCGCTTTGATGCGGTATTTCCGTTCCGATGCTGGTACGGGGTGCCACGGCCTCTGCGCGAGGATGGCACCCATGAAGCCCATCATCACCGCATCGGAATACGCGAGCGAGTCGGCGGGACCGCGGCCCCCGGTGCTCCTGGACGTCCGCTGGCAGTTGGGTGGTCCGCACGGCCGCCCCGACTACGAGACCGGCCACCTGCCCGGCGCCGTCTTCGTCGACCTCGATACGGAGCTGGCCGGACCGGCGGGCAGCGGCGGCCGCCATCCCCTCCCGGACCCGGAGGCCTTCGGCGCCGTGATGCGCCGTGCCGGGGTCGGTCAGGACACCCCGGTCGTGGTGTACGACGGTGGGCAGGGCTGGGCCGCCGCACGCGCCTGGTGGCTGCTGCGCTGGACGGGGCACGCGGACGTACGGGTCCTGGACGGCGGGCTCGCCGCGTGGACCGGCGACCTCTCCACCGAGATCCCGGACCCCGCCGAGGGCGATTTCCGGCCGAAGCCGGGCGCCCTGCCCACCCTGGACACGGACGCGGCGGCCGTCCTCGCCCGCACCGGGCTGCTGCTGGACGCACGGGCGGCCGAGCGCTACCGGGGCGACGTGGAGCCGATCGACCGCGTCGGCGGACACATCCCCGGCGCCGTCTCCGCGCCGACCACCCAGAACGTCGCCGAGGACGGGCGCTACCTTCCGGCCGCACAGCTCGCCGAGCGGTTCACCGGGCTCGGGGCGGGGAAGAGCGGCGAGGCTGTGGGTGTCTACTGCGGATCCGGGGTCTCCGGGGCCCATGAGGTGCTCGCCCTGGAGATCGCCGGAATCCGTGCCGCGCTCTACCCCGGCTCCTGGTCCCAATGGTCCGCGGACCCCGCTCGCCCGGTCGCCACCGGCCCCGAGCCGGCCTGATAAGCGTGACGACGGAGAGGGGCCCGTACGCCATGGCGTACGGGCCCCTCTCCTGCTGACCGGCACTCCCGGTCAGTCCTGCTTCTTGCGGCGGGTGCCGAACACGATCTCGTCCCAGCTCGGCACGGCGGCACGGCGGCCCGGCCGGACCCCGTCCGCCTCGGCCTGACGGTCCGTCGTCCCGGTCAGCCGGTCGCGGTGACCGGCCACCGCCCGGGGCATCAGCACGTCCGCGTACGCCGAACCCGCACCGGCCGAGGCCGCGGGCGGCTCGTCCGCCTCGCTCTCCTCCACCGCGGGTTCGAGGGCGGGCGGCTCGGGCTGCGTGGGCCGCTCCGGGACGACCATGTCACCGCGGAAGCTCGGCACCGCCTCCAGCAGGCTGGTCAACGAGTCACGCTCACCGGCCGATGCGCTGCTCACGTACTCCTCCGGCTCGGAGGCCGGTGCGGGCCGCTCGATCTGCCGGTCGAGAGCGCGGTCCAGCGGTCGGTCGCGCGGCAGCCGGGCGATCCGGGGCACGAACGGGAAGCTCGGCTCGGGCGCCGCGCCGTCGCTCTCACCGATCAGCGAGCGCGCCTCGTCATCGACGGCCTGGACCAGCCTGCGCGGCGGGTCGTAGGTCCAGCTGGCCGAGTGCGGTTCGCCCGCGACGCGGTAGACGAGCAGGACCTCCCAGGTGCCGTCGTCGCGGCGCCAGGAGTCCCACTGGACGGTCTCCTTGTCGGCGCCGCGCAGCAGGAGTCGCTCCTGCACCGCCTCGCCGAGCTGGGGGCCGGTGTTCTCGCCGGGACGGCGCACGGGAGTCTTCCGGGCCCGCTCGGCCATGAAGGCGCGCTCCGCGAGCACGGGGCCCTCGAAGCGGCGGACACGGTCGACGGGGATGCCGGCGAACTGAGCGACCTCCTCCGCGGAGGCACCGGCCCGTATGCGGGCCTGGATGTCGCGGGGGCGGAGGTGGCTCTCCACCTCGATCTCGATCTGGCCGAGCCGGGCGCGGTCGTTGCGCACGGCGGCGCGCAGCCGCTCATCGATCGGAAGTGTGTATTCCGTGCTGTCGGCAGCCTTGAGCACCAGTCGTGTGCCGTCGTTGGAGACGGCCACGACACGCAGTTCGGGCATGGGGACCTCCCGGGTGGTGCCTGCCGACGTCACGTGCGTCGCTGCTTCCGCTAGTCGAGTGTGACCTGCCCGGGTGCAGCCTGCCACAACCTTGCCAAGTTGCCCGGCGTGTCGGGCGCTCGCCCTGGAACGCCACCATGGCACGGTTGTCTCTTGCGCCCTAAAGTGACCGATTTGGTCGCTCTGTGCAGCAAGCACCCGTGCCATGCCTTGGCGCTGCCGGTTCGAGTGCCGCTGCCGGCCCCTTCCCGTAGCTGCGGATTCCGGTGTGGGAGTCCGCCCCAGGGCTCGTACGGTACTCCATTCGGGCCACTCGGGTGGACCGGCGCGCCGCCCGACTTCTCGGGCGGCGCGGGAGTTGGGATACCCGGTTCTCCGTGAAATGCCCCTGATGGGTGTTGTGCTTCACACAATCACCGGAAACGGAACTATCCACTTCGCTCATTTGTCCCTTCCTGTTGCATGGTGGGAGAGATGTCAAGCAGGGGCTGGTAATGGTTCAGAAGCCGGAAAGTGACACAGAACCCGAGGGAAGGCGCATAGATCTGAGTCTGCCGCAGGTCGCCGGTAGTGCCGTGGCGGCCGTCGCGGCAGCCGTGGCGGCTTCACAGCTGGGCGTGTACGGCACCATCGCCGGCGCCGGCGTGATGAGCGTCGTCGCCACCTGCGGCGGCTCCGTCTTCCAGCACTTCTTCCGCCGCACCGGCGAGCAGATCCGCGAGGTGACGGTCCAGGTGACCCACCCGGAGGGCCGCCAGGTGACGGTGCACACCAAGGAGACGACGCCCGCTGGGCGCAGAGGCGCCGAGCGGCGGACGGAACCGGAGCCGGGCCAGACGGACGACGCGACCACGGTGCTGCCCACGGTCGACCCGGGCGGGGTGCCGGAGGTGCTGGCGCAGGGGGAGAGCACACAGTTGCTGAAGCCGGTCGCCGACACCGACCGTACGCAGCTGCTGGACCTCGGCGACGCGCGCACCCGAATGCTGCGGGCGCGGCCCGGCCTGGCGGCCGGCGCCGGATCCGACCCGGGCCGTACGCAGTCGCTGCCGCAAGCAGGCGAGGGCCCGGCCGCACCCGACGCCACCGACGACGCGTTCAGCGAAGGCACCACCCACGGCACCCGGCTGCGCGGCTGGAAGCGCCCCGCGCTCGCGGCCGCCGCGGTCTTCGCCGTGTCCATGGCCGGGATCACCGCCTTCGAGATGATCTCGGGCAACGACCTCAGCGGCGGCCAGGGCACCACCCTCAGCTCCGTCGTACGCGGCGGTGGCGACGACCGCGACTCCGGCCCGGCCGGCCCGACGCCCTCCGGGGAGACCGGCCAGGACGGGGGAGTGGACCGCGGCCGGACCCCGGGCGACGAGGACGGCACCGGCACCGGTTCCGCCCCCGCCACCGACCCGGGCGACGGCACCGGACCGAGCCCGGACCCCGGCACGGGAACGGGCGACGGGAACCCCGGCACCGGGTCCACCCCCACGCCGACGCCCTCCACCTCCGGCGACGGGCAGACCACGCCCGCCCCGACGCCGACCCCGTCCGCCCCCGACGGCGGCGCGACCGGCGCCCCCGACCCGACGACCGCCCCGGGCACCGGCGCCGCCGCCGGCCAGGGCGAGCAGGCCCCGCCCGCCGACGGCACCGGCGGCGAGTGACGACGTACGGGGGAAACACCTCGGCCCCCCTGATGCATCAGGGGGGCCGACGGCGTACCGGGAGGTCAGTCGCCGAGGACGCGCCGCAGGTAGTCGTTGCCGAACATCCGGTCCGGGTCGAGCCGGTCGCGTACGGCGGTGAACTCGCCGAAGCGCGGGTAGACCTCCGCCAGATAGGCCGCGTCCCGGGTGTGGATCTTGCCCCAGTGGGGGCGGCCGGAGTACGCGGTCATGATCCGCTCGACCGCCGTGAAGTACGAGCGGTGGGGTGTGCCCTTGTAGAGGTGCACGGCGATGTACGCGCTGTCGCGGCCCGAGGCCGTCGAGAGGGCCATGTCGTCGGCGGGCGCGGTGCGCACCTCGACCGGGAAGCTGATCTTCAGCGGCGAGCGCTCGACCATCGCCTTCAGCTCCCGCAGCGCCGCCATGGCCTGCCCGCGCGGAACGGCGTACTCCATCTCCACGAACTTCACCCGGCGCGGGCTCGTGAACACCTTGTAGGGAATGTCGGTGTAGGTCCGGGCCGAGAGGGCACGGCTGGAGAGCCTGGCGATCGAGGGGATGGTCGCCGGGACGGCCCGCCCGACCGAACAGGCCACCTGGAAGACCCCGTTGGAGAGCAGCTCGTCGTCGACCCAGCTGCTCACCCTCCCGGGCGGGGCGGCCGGGCCCGCGCTTCGGTTGTTGCGCTTGGTGTTGCAGTTGCCGGTGTGCGGGAACCAGTAGAACTCGAAGTGCTCGTTCTCGGCGACCAGCTGGTCGAAGTCGACCGTGACCCGGTCGAAGGTCATCGGCTCCTCACGGGCGGTCAGCAGGAAGACGGGCTCCACGGCGAGGGTGACCGCGGTGATCACCCCGAGGGCGCCGAGCCCGATCCGGGCGGCGGCGAACACCTCCGGGTTCTCCTGCTCCGAGCAGACCAGCACGGTGCCGTCGGCGGTGACCAGCTCCAAAGCGCGGATCTGCGCGGATATCGACGCAGAGTCGCGGCCGGTGCCGTGTGTCCCGGTGGAGGCCGCCCCGGCGATCGTCTGCTCCATGATGTCGCCCATGTTCGTGAGCGAGAGCCCCTCACGGGCGAGCGCGGTGTTGAGGCGCTTGAGCGGAGTGCCCGCCTCCACGGTGACGGTCATCGTCGTCCGGTCGATGTCCCGGATGCCGGTGAGCAGATCCGGGCGTATCAGCAGGCCGTCGGTGGCCGCGGTGGCCGTGAAGGAGTGGCCGGTGCCGACCGGCTTCACCGTGAGGCCGTCCGCGTGCGCCCGGCGCAGTACGTCGACGAGCTCGTCCACGGACGCGGGGGACTCGGCCCGGGCCGGCCGGGCGGTGACATTGCCCGCCCAGTTACGCCACGCGTTCGTCGTCGTCCGTGCGTAGGTGTCGGTCATCTTCCCCGCGCCCTCCCGTAGGAACCGGCTTCGCCAGCCGGCGATACCCCAGGAACGCCACCGCCGCCGCGATCGCTCCCGCCGCGACGGGCACCGCGTACCCCGCCTTCGCCCCGGCGGCGTCGACCACCCAGCCCGCGGCCGAGGAGCCGAGCGCCACTCCGACCGCGAGCCCGGTACTGGTCCAGGTCATGCCCTCGGTCAGCTTGGTGCGCGGTACGTGCGCTTCGACGAGGGCCATGGTGGTGACCATCGTCGGTGCGATGGCGAGACCCGCGACAAAGAGCGCCACGGCCAGCAACGTAAGGTTCCCGGCCAGTTGGAGGGGGATCATACTCACGGCCATCGCGCAGACCCCCACCAGCCACCTGGTCGCGGGCTTCCCCTTCAGGTGCAGCAGCCCGAAGACGGCTCCCGCCAGGCACGAACCGAGCGCGTAGACGGCCAGCACGAGGGAGGCCGCGGCCTTGTGGCCGCGCTCCTCGGCGAAGGCCACGGTCACCACGTCGACGGCCCCGAAGATCGCGCCCGTCGCCACGAAGGTGACCACCAGGACCTGGAGGCCGGGGGAGCGCAGCGCCGAGCCGCCGGTGTGGAGCGACTTCGGATGCGGGATGGGCTCGGTGGCGCGCTGGGCGGTCAGCCAGAAGACCCCGACCAGCAGGAACGCGGCGGCGATCAGCGGCCCGGCCTCCGGGAACCAGGCGGTGGAGAGCCCGATCGAGATGATCGGCCCGAAGATGAAGCACACCTCGTCGACGATCGACTCCCAGGAGTACGCCGTGTGCAGCTCACGGCTGGAACCCCGGTAGATCGCCGCCCAGCGGGCCCGGACCATCGACCCCACGCTCGGCACACAGCCCGCGCCCGCCGCGAAGACGAACAGCGTCCAGTCCGGCGCCCTCTGATGGGCACAGATCAGCAGCCCCGCCACCGCCGCCACCGAGACCAGCGTGGTGGGGCGCAGCACCCGCCGCTGCCCGTACCGGTCGACCAGGCGCGAGACCTGCGGACCGAAGACCGCGGCCGCCATGGCGAGGGTCGCGGTGAGCGCCCCGGCCAGCCCGTAGCGGCCGGTGAGCTGGGAGATCATGGTCACGACGCCGATGCCCATCATGGACAGCGGCATGCGGCCGAAGAAGCCTGCGGCGGAGAACCCCTTGGAACCGGGGGCGGCGAAGATGGCGCGGTAGGGGCTGGGCAAGGGGACTCCGGTGGTGCCTGTCAGGGGTGTAGCTGCTTGATACAGCTTACGGCCGACGCATGCCGGAGGACACCGGATTACCGGTGGCCGGGACGGTGGTTCCAGGGCGGCCCGCGCGTTGGCCGAAAATGAATCCCGGGGCCTCCCAGGGGTTCCCG
Source organism: Streptomyces sp. CB00316 (assembly GCF_001905595.1). Taxonomy (GTDB): domain Bacteria; phylum Actinomycetota; class Actinomycetes; order Streptomycetales; family Streptomycetaceae; genus Streptomyces. Next base: position 128,757 of record NZ_LIXI01000012.1, read on the forward strand.
ACAGACCGTCGGATGTCGGTTGCCGCGCTGTCGGCGGCGGGTGGCAGGATCGAGGTCATGTCCGATCTCCGAGATCCCGCTCCCTACGACGCTCTGCTGCTGCTCTCCTTCGGCGGTCCCGAGGGCCCGGACGACGTGGTCCCGTTCCTTGCGAACGTGACCCGCGGCCGGGGCATCCCCGAGGAACGGCTCAAGGAGGTCGGGCAGCACTACTTCCTCTTCGGCGGGGTCAGCCCGATCAACGCCCAGAACCGCGCGTTGCTGGATGCCCTGCGCAAGGACTTCGCCGACCACGGTCCGGACCTCCCGGTCTACTGGGGCAACCGCAACTGGGCGCCGTACCTGACCGACACCCTGCGCGAGATGGCCGCCGACGGGCACCGCCGGATCGCCGTCCTCGCCACCAGCGCCTACGCCTCGTACTCGGGCTGCCGCCAGTACCGCGAGAACCTCGCCGAGTCGCTGGCCGCCCTGGAGGCGGAGGGCCTCGACGTGCCGCGCGTGGACAAGCTGCGCCACTACTTCAACCACCCCGGCTTCGTGGAGCCCATGGTGGACGGGGTGCTCGCCTCCCTCGCCGACCTGCCCGATGACGTCCGCGCGGGCGCGCACCTCGCCTTCACCACGCACTCCATCCCGACCTCCGCCGCTGACGCGTCGGGGCCGGTGGAGGCGCACGGCGAGGGCGGCGCGTACGTCGCGGAGCACCTGGACGTGGCCCGGCTGATCGTGGAGGCGGTGCGCGAGAGGACCGGCACCGACCACCCCTGGCAGCTCGTCTACCAGTCCCGCAGCGGCGCCCCGCACATCCCGTGGCTGGAGCCCGACATCTGCGACCACCTGGAGACCCTCCACGGCGAGGGCGTCCCCGCGGTCGTGATGGCCCCCATCGGCTTCGTCTCCGACCACATGGAGGTTCTGTACGACCTCGACACCGAGGCCACCGCGAAGGCCGCCGAGCTCGGGCTGCCGGTCCGCCGGTCCGCGACGGTGGGCGACGACCCGCGCTTCGCCGCCGCCGTACGGGACCTGCTCCTGGAGCGTGCGGCGCGTGAGCGGGGGCGTGAGGTGAAGCCCTGCGCGCTGGGCTCCCTCGGTCCGTCCCACGACCTCTGTCCGGTCGGCTGCTGCCCGGCCAGGGCACCCAAGCCCGCGGCGGCGGGCGCCGACAGTGCGTACGCGTAGAGCCCTCGTTTCGTCGAGTCCCCTGGGAGCACCGTGACCGACCCCGCCCTGACCGAACTGCTCGACCTCGCCCTGGAGGCCGCCCGCCGCGCCGGAGCCCTGCTGCGCGACGGCCGCCCCGCCGATCTCGGGGTGGCCGCGACCAAGTCCAGCCCCATCGACGTCGTCACCGAGATGGACATCGCCGCCGAGAAGCTGATCACGGGCTACCTCTCCGACTTCCGCCCCGACGACGGGTTCCTCGGCGAGGAGGGGGCCAGTTCCCCGGGCAGCACCGGCATCCGCTGGGTCATCGACCCGCTCGACGGCACCGTGAACTACCTGTACGGCCTACCGACCTGGGCGGTCTCCATCGCCGCCGAACGTGACGGAGAGCGGGTCGTGGGCGTCGTCGAGGCCCCCATGCGCCGGGAGACCTACCAGGCGGTCCTGGGCGGCGGTGCGTACGCGAACGGCAACGCCCTGCGCTGCCGGCCCGCCCCGCCCCTGGACCAGGCCCTCGTCTCGACCGGGTTCAACTACGTCAGCAAGGTCCGCGGCCACCAGGCGGACGTCGCCCGGCAGCTGATCCCCAGGCTGCGGGACATCCGGCGCGGCGGCTCGGCGGCTGTCGACCTCTGCGATGTGGCGGCGGGCCGGCTGGACGGCTTCTACGAGCGCGGACTGCACCCCTGGGACCTGGCCGCGGGCGACCTCATCGCCCGGGAGGCGGGCGCGCTGACCGGTGGCCGCCCCGGGCTTCCGGCCGACGGCGACCTCGCGGTGGCCGCCACCCCGGGCGTCTTCGAGCCGCTGCAGGCCGCCCTGGAGGAGCTGGGCGCCTGGCACGACTGAGCCCCCGCCCGGCCGAAGGCCCTGGTGAGAGCTGTGGGGCCGCACGGCACAGCAGAGGGCCCCGGGTGCCGTTGTCGGCATCCGGGGCCCTTTGTCGTACGGCTCAGACGCTTGTGGCGCCGATTTCCACGCCGTGCTCGGCCGCGAGGCGGTGCAGGTCGTCCAGCTCGCCCTGCTCGACATCCGCCAGGAAGTCGTCGCCGTCCTCGCGAGCCCGCGTGAGGTCGGACTCGGTGGTCTTGATGCGTTGCAGCAGACCTGCGGTGAAAGCGTCCATGATGCGCCCCCTCATCGTGGGTCGGTGGCACGGGGGTGTGCCCGGGATTCCTCCGGCAGGGGAGCCGGAGGGGCGGGTGATCTCGCCGCTTCTCCGGGGAAAGGAGCGGGGCCGTGGCATGCCACGGGCCGGGCGTGATCGCGGGTGTGAACCCCTCATCCCCACACGCAGTCTCAGAGAAACCTCAACTGACCGGTAATTCCGCCCCCATTCCCCGGGTCCGGCCGGCCCAGCGCCGTCTTACCGCCGGTTTATACGCGTTGCGGGCAGGATGGATGCACACAGTCGGCCTCCCTCGGGGGCCGTTCGCTGTGTGAACCCGTTGAAGTACCTAGGGAAGGACTGCGCTGTGCGCGTACTCGTCGTCGAGGACGAGCAGCTGCTCGCCGATGCGGTGGCCACCGGACTGCGCCGGGAGGCCATGGCCGTCGACGTCGTCTACGACGGTGCCGCGGCTCTGGAGCGCATCGGGGTCAACGACTACGACGTCGTCGTGCTGGACCGGGACCTTCCGCTGGTGCACGGCGACGACGTCTGCCGCAAGGTCGTCGAGCTCGGCATGCCCACCCGGGTGCTCATGCTCACCGCCTCCGGTGACGTCAGCGACCGGGTCGAGGGGCTGGAGCTGGGCGCCGACGACTACCTGCCCAAGCCCTTCGCCTTCAGCGAGCTGACCGCCCGGGTCCGTGCGCTGGGCCGCCGTACGACGGTGGCGCTGCCGCCCGTCCTGGAGCGGGCAGGCATCAAGCTCGACCCGAACCGGCGCGAGGTCTTCCGGGACGAGGTGGAGATCCAGCTCGCCCCCAAGGAGTTCGCGGTGCTGGAGGTCCTGATGCGCAGCGAGGGTGCCGTCGTCTCGGCGGAGCAGCTGCTGGAGAAGGCCTGGGACGAGAACACCGATCCCTTCACCAACGTGGTGCGGGTCACGGTCATGACGCTCCGCCGCAAGCTCGGCGAACCGCCCGTCATCGTCACCGTGCCGGGCTCCGGATACCGGATCTGAGGACCATGGCCGCCACCCCGCCGCCCCCCACGGCGCCCCCGAAGCCCACCTGGGAGCCCAAGCAGCAGGACCCCCCGTACCCCTGGCTGCGCCCGACCATCCGGATACGGCTCACGCTGCTGTACGGCGGGATGTTCCTGATCGCGGGCATCCTGCTGCTCTCGATCATCTACATGCTGGCCGCGCAGGCCCTCCACGACGCGGGGAGCCTGGAGTTCAAGGTCGGCGGCAACAACGTGCTGATCGCCAGCGACACCTGCCCGCAGCTCGGCTCCGCGACCAACAACGACCAGCTGAACGAGACCATCAAGGCGTGTACGGCGGCCCAGCGGCAGCACGCGCTGGACAGCCTGCTGAACAGGGCGCTCCTCGCCCTGGTCGGCCTCAGTGTGATCGCCTTCGCCTTCGGCTACGCCATGGCCGGACGCGTCCTGTCCCCGCTCGGCCGAATCACCCGGACCGCGCGCCGGGTGGCGGGCACGGACCTCACCCGGCGGATCGAGCTGGACGGACCGGACGACGAGCTCAAGGAGCTCGCGGACACCTTCGACGACATGCTGGACCGGCTGGAGAGGGCGTTCACCGCGCAGCAGCGGTTCGTCGGCAACGCCTCGCACGAGCTGCGCACCCCGCTGGCGATCAACCGCACGCTGCTGGAGGTCCATCTCTCCGACCCGGAGGCACCACCGGAGCTCCAGCAGCTCGGGAAGACGCTGCTGGCCACCAACGAACGCAGTGAGCAGCTGGTCGAGGGGCTGCTGTTGCTGGCGCGCAGCGACAACCAGATCGTGGAGCGCAAACCGGTCGACCTCGCCGAGGTCGCCGACCGTGCCATCGACCAGGCCAGGGCGGAGGCGGAGGCGCGGAAGGTCGAGATCCGCGGTGAGCGGTCCGCCGTCGTCGTCCAGGGCAACGGGGTCCTGCTGGAGCGGATCGCGCTGAACCTCGTACAGAACGCCGTGCGCTACAACGTGGCCGAGGACGGCTGGGTGGAGGTCACCACCTCCCTGCAGCCCGGCCAGGCCCTGCTGGTCGTCTCGAACACCGGTCCCGTGGTGCCGGCGTACGAGATCGACAACCTCTTCGAGCCCTTCCGGCGGCTGCGTACGGAGCGCACGGGCAGCGACAAGGGGGTCGGACTCGGCCTGTCGATCGCACGGTCCGTCGCGCGGGCCCACGGAGGCCGTATCATCGCGGAGCCCCGCGAAGGCGGCGGTCTCGTGATGCGCGTCACCCTGCCGGTCTGAGAGGCCGCACGGTGTGACTCTGCACCGAATCTTCATGTTCGCTTTGGGCGGAATTTTCAGGACCCGTTCCCAGGCGAGCCGTGTGTGATCGATCACAGAGCCCGTTTTCGGGCCATCTACTCTCCGTGATCGCACCTCATGTGGAAAGCCGGTAATCGTCCGGGTTTTCGGGGGGTGTTATCACGGGAAGTACACGGGGTGGCGCCTGTGAACCGCACAGTCGGGACCGTGTACGGTCCCCATCGCCACCCAAGCCGAGCCTCGCCGAGGCGGCCGGTTGGGTGTCGATTGAGTAACAGACCTTGATGTGAGGCAAAATCTCCGCCTCAGGTCGGGCACAAGTCCGGCCTCTCACGCGTTACGTGCGCTGAGACACCCGCAGACACCCAAGAGGGGGAGAGCGACATGGCAACGGATTACGACACCCCACGCAAGACCGACGACGACGTGGACCAGGACAGCCTCGAAGAGCTCAAGGCTCGTCGGAGCGACAAGACGGCATCCGCCGTCGACGTCGACGAATTCGACGCGGCCGAAGGACTCGAGCTGCCCGGCGCGGACCTCTCCAACGAGGAGCTGGCCGTCCGGGTCCTGCCCAAGCAGGCCGATGAGTTCACCTGCATGAGCTGCTTCCTGGTGCACCACCGCAGCCAGCTGGCCCGCGAGAAGAACGGTCAGCCCATCTGCCGCGACTGCGACTGAGGTCGGGTCGGCCGTGGCAGGCGACACACCGTTCCGGAAACGGCGCCCCTGGCGCCGGCACGAACCGGAGGCGAACGAGGGCGGCCCAGGCCCGGCAGCAGGCGTCAGCCCGTCTGCCGAGCGGTCCGCCGCCCTGCCGGACCCCTCCGGTGTTTCCGGTACCTCCGACGACGAGCGGGGCCGTTCGGCCTCGCTCGAAGTGGCGGGGGCGGCAGACCTGCCGGACCGGAGCGGAGAGAGTGACCAGGCGGAGCCCACGACCGGGGCAGGCCGCCTGCACGCAGTGAAACGGGGGGTGCGCAAGGGCGGGGAGAGCGCCCGTGTCCTGGCCGGCCAGCTGGCCGACCGGATCATCGAAACAGCTCCCCGCGTCCCGGTGCGCGATCTCGCCACCCTGCGCAAGCAGTTCCCCGGGCTGGGGCCCGAGGAACTCGCCGACAAGCTCGTGGCGGGCGCGAGCCGGGCCAGCGCCACCGTCGGCGCGGGCATCGGAGCGGCCGCCATGCTGCCCGTACCGCCCGCCATGCTCGCCGAGCTGGCGGCCGAGGTCACCGGCGTCGCCGCGATCGAGATGAAGCTCGTCGCCGAGCTCCACGAGGTCTACGGGCGCCGGCCGCCGGGCAACCTCGCCCAGCGCTCCACCGCGTATCTGACGTCATGGACGGAGGAGCGCGGCATCGACGTCACCCGGCCCACCACACTCAACGCGGCCCTGGGCGGCCAGATGAAGCGCGAGCTGCGCCAGCAGATCACCAAGCGCATGGCCCGCAACCTGCCCAACCTGATCCCGTTCATGATCGGCGCGGCCGTCGGCGCCACGATGAACCGCCGCGACACCCGCAAGCTCGCCGACCGCATCCGGAACGACCTGCGCGAGCACCGGATCCCCTGGGACCGGCTCGCCGAGCTGCCCCCGCTGGAGCGGCCCGCCGTACCGGTCGTCCTGCCCAAGGGGATCGAGGGCGCCTGACCGCTTCCGTACGGACTCTCAGGCCGCTGGAACCGTCGTCAGCGCCGCCGCCAGGCCCTTCGGGTCCCGGGTGGAGAGGAAGACGTACGGAGTCGGGTCCTCCGGATCCGTGACCTCCACCCGCACCGCCGTCCCCACATAGCTGCGCAGCAGCATGAACGCGCGAGCGTCCGCCTTGTGCGTGCGCCAGGCGTAGGCCTCCTCGGCGTCCAGCACCTCGGGCTCCCCGAGCGCCGAGAGCGGAATGCGGGCGTCACCCGCCACCAGCGCACCGGCCACCACCCGGATCCGGGCGGAGCCGTAACTGCTCACCGCGGCCGCGGCCGCGGCCGTGCCGCCGACCAGCCCGGCGAGCAGCGGGAGGGCCCCGAGCGGCAGAAGCATCAGCGCGCAGGCGACACCGATCCCGAAGGCGATGAACCACCAGGAACGGGGAGCGGTGAGACGTTCGTCGAAGGGCGGTGCGGAAGGCTGCATGGAGCCAAGCTTGGCACGGCGGCACCGGCACACCGCCGCGCGGGTAAGGTCTGCGCCTGTGAGTGGAACATCAGCAGCTCTGACACCCCCGGCCGACGCCGTCGCCCCGGTACGGCACCCTGACGCCCCCGCCCCCGGGGAGCTCCTCGGCGCGCACTACGAGCGCTGTTTCGGCTGCGGCGAGGGGCAGCCGCACGGCCTGCACCTCCAGGCCCGGGCCGGCGAGGGCGTGAGCGTCACCGCCGAGTTCACCGTCAAGCCCGCCCACCAGGGCGCCCCCGGCCTCGCCCACGGCGGCGTACTCGCCACGGCCCTGGACGAGACGCTCGGCTCGCTGAACTGGCTGCTGCGCACGATCGCGGTGACCGGACGGCTGGAGACCGACTTCGTGCGCCCCGTCCCGGTGGACACCGTGCTGCACCTCGACGCCCGCATCACCGCCGTGCACGGCCGGAAGATCTACTCCACGGCCACCGGCCGGATCGGCGGCCCCGAGGGTCCCGTCGCCGTGCGGGCCGACGCGCTGTTCATCGAGGTCAAGGTGGACCACTTCATCGAGAACGGGAGGCCCGCGGAGATCCAGGCGGCCATGGCCGACCCGGACCAGCTCAAGCGTGCCCGAGCCTTCGAGGTGAACCCCTGATGCGCAGTCCCGTCGACGTACTGATCCGCCTGCTCGACCCGGACGTGCCGATTCCGGCGTACGGACACCCGGGGGACGCCGGGGCCGACCTGGTGACCACCGAGGCCGCCGAACTCGCCCCCGGCGAGCGCGTGGTGCTTCCCACCGGGGTCTCGATCGCCCTGCCCGACGGGTACGCCGCCTTCGTGCACCCCCGCTCCGGCCTCGCGGCCCGCTGCGGAGTGGCCCTCGTGAATGCCCCAGGGACGGTTGATGCCGGGTACCGTGGGGAGATCAAGGTGATCGTGGTCAACCTCGATCCGCGTGAGAGCGTGCGATTCGAACGGTTCGACCGGATTGCCCAATTGGTTGTCCAGCAGGTCGAGAAGGTGCGCTTCCACGAGGTGGCGGAACTTCCCGGCTCGGCGCGGGCCGAAGGGGGCTTCGGGTCCACCGGCGGCCACGCGTCGGTGGACGTCGCCGAGGGCGGGATCACCCACGGTGGGAACAGCTACGCTTCGGTCGTATCCGACCGGGAAGGACAGTGACGTGTTCGGACGTCGCAAGAAGAGTGGTTCCGCCGAGGACGCGGCGGACGAGGTGCGCGAGACCGAGCAGGTCGCCGACGAGGGTACCGACGGCGCCGCGTCAGGCGCCCGGCGGACGAATCTTCCGCCGGCCCCCCGGCCCGACGGGCCCTGGGACCTCTCCGAGGTCTCCCAGCCCGGCGAGGGCCGGGTCGATCTGGGCGGCATCTTCGTGCCCGGTGTCGAGGGCATGGAGCTGAGGGTCGAGGTGGCCGGGGACGCGATCGTCGCCGCCACCGTCGTGCTCCGCGACAGCGCGGTCCAGCTGCAGGCTTTCGCGGCCCCCAAGCGCCAGGGCATCTGGGGCGAGGTCCGCGAGGAGATCGCCTCCGGCATCACCCAGCAGGGCGGCATCATCGACGAGGTCGAGGGCCCGCTGGGCTGGGAGCTGCGTGCGCAGGTCCCCGTACAGCTCCCGGACGGCGCCAACGGTGTCCAGCTGGTGCGCTTCGTCGGCGTCGACGGCCCCCGCTGGTTCCTGCGCGGGGTCATCTCCGGCCAGGGCGCGGTCCAGCCGGAGGCCGCGGGCCTGCTGGAGACGATCTTCCGGGACACCGTGGTGGTCCGCGGGGAGGGCCCGATGGCCCCCCGCGACCCGATCGTCCTCAAGCTTCCCAACGACGCCCAGATGGTGCCCGAGGGTGTCCAGCAGGAGGAGCAGGAGGGCTCGAAGTTCTCCGGCGGCATGGGCCAGCTCCAGCGCGGACCGGAGATCACCGAGGTCCGCTAGCGGTACGTCACCACAGCATCGCCGCCGGTGGGCCGCACTCCTTCCCGGGGTGTGGCCCACCGGCTTTTCCGCCTCGGGGCCCATCAGAGTTCCGTCAATTCGGCCCGCGCCTCCACTTCTGGCCCCGGATGCCGGCCACGCGCGGAGTAGCGTCGACGGTGGCAGCCGCACCGGGCGCCACCGGCCGTGGACCGATACGGCCGGACGGAAGAAGACAATGGGGCCATGGGACGCGGCACACTCCGTATCTACCTGGGCGCGGCACCGGGCGTCGGCAAGACGTACGCGATGCTCTCCGAGGCCAACCGCAGGGTCGGGCGCGGCACCGACTGCGTGGTGGCCTTCGTCGGCCACCACGGCCGGCCGCGCACCGAGGCGCTGCTGCACGGCCTGGGGCAGGGGGAGGCCGAGCAGGCCCGCAGGCTCGCCGAGGGCAACCGGATCAGGACCGCGCTGCTCGCCGCCGTCAGCCATGACCTGCGCACCCCGCTCGCCGGGATCAAGGCCGCAGTCAGCTCGCTGCGCTCCGACGACGTGGCCTGGTCGCCGGAGGACGAGGCCGAGCTCCTCGGAGGCATCGAGGACGGCGCCGACCGGCTCGACCACCTGGTCGGCAACCTGCTGGACATGTCCCGCCTCCAGACCGGCACCGTGACCCCGCTGCTCCGCGAGATCGATCTCGACGAGGTCGTGCCGATGGCGCTCGGCGGGGTCCCCGAGGGCAGCGTCGACCTGGACATCCCCGAGACGCTGCCCATGGTCGCCGTCGACCCGGGACTGCTGGAGCGGGTCGTCGCCAACGTCGTCGAGAACGCCGTCAAGTACAGCCCCGGCGGGGAGCCCATCGCGGTGGCTGCCAGCGCGCTCTGCGAACGCGTCGAGCTCTCCGGGTCGTCGACCGGGGGCGCGGCGTCCCCGACGAGGCCAAGGAGCGGATCTTCGAGCCCTTCCAGCGGTACGGTGACGCCCCGCGCGGCGCCGGGGTGGGCCTCGGCCTCGCGGTCTCCCGGGGCTTCGCCGAGGCCATGGGCGGCACCCTGGACGCCGAGGACACCCCCGGCGGCGGCCTCACCATGGTCCTGACGCTGACCGCCGCACCGGGCCGGGACCAGGCCCGGGACCGGGCGGTGCTCCCGGCCGAGGCCACCTCATGACGGACCCGTCCCGCACGTTCCCCTCACCCCATGACGGACGCGCCCGCACGGTTCCGTACCCCACCTACTCCCCGTACAGCCCCTCCCGCAGAAAGGCAGGTCCGCGATGACCCGGGTGCTCGTGGTCGACGACGAGCCGCAGATCGTGCGCGCCCTCGTGCTCAACCTGAAGGCCCGCCGGTACGAGGTCGACGCCGCAGCCGACGGGGCGACCGCCCTCCAGCTCGCCGCCGCCCTCCACCCCGACGTCGTCGTCCTCGACCTCGGGCTGCCCGACATGGACGGGGTCGAGGTGATCAGAGGGCTGCGCGGCTGGTCCCGCGTCCCGATCCTCGTCCTCTCCGCGCGCCACACCTCCGACGAGAAGGTGGAGGCCCTGGACGCGGGCGCCGACGACTACGTCACCAAGCCCTTCGGCATGGACGAGTTGCTGGCCCGCCTGCGCGCCTCCGTACGCCGCGCGGAACCGGTCGGCCAGGACGTCGGCGAGGACGTCGCGATCGTGGAGACGCCCGGCTTCACCGTCGACCTGGTGGCCAAGAAGGTGCAACGCGCCGGCCGCGACGTACGGCTGACCCCCACCGAGTGGCACCTGCTGGAGGTCCTCGTCCGCAACGCCGGCCGCCTGGTCAGTCAGAAACAGCTCCTCCAGGAGGTCTGGGGGCCCTCCTACGGTACGGAGACCAACTATCTGCGGGTCTACATGGCCCAGCTCCGCCGCAAGCTGGAGACGGACCCCTCACACCCCCGCCACTTCGTCACCGAGCCGGGCATGGGCTACCGCTTCGAGCGGGGCTGACCACCGCCGGGTCACCCTTTCGAGTGGTCTCCCCAGGCCTCCGTACACAGCCCGCAGGACCGGTACCCTTCGGGTATGAGTGCTGTTCCCCGACACGAGAAGGCCGGCAGCGCGGAGAGGCCTCCCGGGCGCTTCCGCCGTATGCTCGACCGGCTCTCCAGCTCCCAGGAGGACCTGGAGTTCCAGGAGCTGCGGGAGGACACCCAGGCCACCGGGTGCACCCGGATATCCGAGTGCTCCGACCGGCAGATCGTGAAGGTGGCTGGTACGTTGCGGACCGTCACCCTCCGACCCCGGGCCGGAGTGCCCGCCCTGGAGGCGGAGCTCTTCGACGGCACCGAGCCGCTGGATGTGGTCTGGCTCGGCCGGCGCTCCATCGTCGGCATAGAGCCCGGCCGCAGGATCATCGCCTCGGGCCGGGTCGCCATGAGTCACGGGCGCCGGGTGCTGTTCAACCCCACATACGAACTCCGACCGCTCGGCAAGGAGTAGCCGGTGACGTCTCTCGACAAGCCGACGTCCGAAACGGACCAGTCCCACCCCATCGACCGGCAGAGCGCCGGCGGAAGGCACGCCGCCCAGCAGGACGCCGAGTCGAAGGCGGTCACCGAAGCCGCCCTCTTCGAGGCCTTCGGCGGCGTGCGAGGCATGGTGGAGACAGTCCTGCCCGGGCTGCTCTTCGTCACGATCTTCACGATCAACAAGGACCTGCACATCTCGGCCATCGCGGCCCTGGCCGTCTCCCTGGCCCTGGTCGCCGTACGGCTGATCCGCCGGGACACCGTGAAGCATGCCTTCAGCGGCGTCTTCGGGGTCGCCTTCGGTGTCGTCTTCGCGATGATGACGGGCAACGCCAAGGACTTCTACCTGCCGGGCATGCTCTACACCCTGGGGCTGGCCACGGCCTACCTCGTCACCGCAGCCGCCGGCGTCCCGCTGATCGGACTGATCCTGGGCCCGGTCTTCAAGGAGAACCTCTCCTGGCGGACGCGTAACCCGGGCCGGAAGAAGGCGTACACCAAGGCCAGTTACGCCTGGGGCCTCATCCTGCTGGCCAAGTGCGCGATCCTCTTCCCGCTCTACTGGTGGGCCGACACCACCCAGTTCGGCTGGGTGCTGGTCGCGCTGAAGATCCCGCCGTTCCTGCTCGCCGTCTACCTGACCTGGGTCTTCCTCGCGAAGGCTCCGCCGCCCATCGACGTCTTCGCCGAGATGGAGGCCGAGGAGAAGGCCGCGGAGCAGGCGGAGAAGGACCGCAAGGCCGAGCAGGCCGCAGCGGCTCTGCGCAGCCCGGAGGCGTAAGGACGCGTAACGACGTAAAGGAGAGGCCCGTAACCGCTGTTGTGCGGTTACGGGCCCTTCTTACGCTCACGCGTCAGCTGTCGGACGACAGATCGCGGCGGACCGACAACAGGTCCTCCAGCTGCTCCTCGCGCGCCTGGGCCGCCACGAACAGCAGCTCGTCACCGGCCTCCAGCGACTCCTCGGCGCTCGGCGTCAGCACCCGCGTCCCCCGGATGATGGTGACCAGCGAGGTGTCCTCGGGCCATGCCACGTCACCGACCCGGGTGCCGGCCAGCGCCGACTCCGGCGGCAGCGTCAGCTCCACCAGGTTGGCGTCGCCGTGGGTGAAGCGCAGCAGCCGGACCAGATCGCCGACGCTCACCGCCTCCTCCACCAGGGCCGACATCAGCCGCGGGGTCGAGACGGCGACGTCGACGCCCCAGGACTCGTTGAACAGCCACTCGTTCTTCGGGTGGTTGACCCGCGCCACCACCCGCGGCACGCCGTACTCGGTCTTCGCGAGCAGCGAGACGACCAGGTTCACCTTGTCGTCGCCCGTCGCCGCGATCACCACGTTGCAGCGCTGCAGAGCCGCCTCGTCCAGCGATGTGATCTCGCAGGCGTCCGCCAGCAGCCACTCCGCCGACGGGACCCGCTCCACCGAGATGGCGCTGGGCGCCTTGTCGATGAGAAGCACCTCATGCCCGTTCTCCAGCAGCTCGGTGGCGATGGAACGGCCCACCGCGCCCGCCCCGGCAATCGACACACGCATCAGTGACCGCCCTTCTCGGGACCCTCGGCGAAGGTCTCTTCGACCTTGGCGATCTCGTCCGTACGCATCATCACGTGGACCAGGTCGCCCTCCTGCAGGACGGTCTGCGACGTCGGCAGTATGGCCTCGCCCAACCGGGTGAGGAAGGCGACGCGGACGCCGGTCTCCTCCTGGAGCGTGCTGATCCGGTGGCCGATCCACGACGGAGTCGTGTGCACCTCGGCGAGCTGCACACCCCCGCTCGGATCGCGCCACAGCGGCTCCGCGCCCGACGGCAGCAGCCGCCGCAGCATCTGGTCCGCCGTCCAGCGGACCGTGGCCACGGTGGGGATGCCGAGCCGCTGGTAGACCTCGGCCCGCTTCGGGTCGTAGATGCGGGCCGCGACGTTCTCGATGGAGAACATCTCGCGGGCCACGCGGGCCGCGATGATGTTGGAGTTGTCGCCGCTGCTGACCGCGGCGAACGCCCCGGCGTCCTCGATGCCCGCCTCGCGGAGGGTGTCCTGATCGAAGCCGACCCCGGTGACCCGGCGACCGCCGAATCCGGACCCGAGACGGCGGAAGGCCGTGGGGTCCTGGTCGATCACCGCGACCGTGTGGCCCTGCTGCTCCAGGGTCTGTGCGAGAGCGGCTCCGACGCGCCCGCAGCCCATGATGACGATGTGCACCGCTCGCCTACCTCGCCGTCCTGATCGTCCGGCTGACCTGCGAAAACACGCTGCTCACACTTCTCTCTCAGCTTGCCGGGCAAACAACGGGGCAACGGCTTCGGCGTCGCCCGGGGATGAGCTTATGCGGCTGGGGGACCGCTGTTTCCTCCGAGTGTGCGTTGCCCGCGACACATGGGCAAAGGGCGAGTAAAGGCGCGCTATGTCGGTCGCAAGGATTACGTTAAAGATTACGGCCGATTCCCGCCCCTGCCGCAGGAGAGAGCGGTGCCGCGGCGATCAGGCGTCCGTGACCGGCACCGGCTCCGCTTACGATCCTCAGCGTGTCCAAACTGACCGACCTGCCCAAAAGGATCCTGATCGGCCGGGCGCTGCGCAGTGACAAGCTTGGGGAGACCCTTCTCCCCAAGCGCATCGCGCTCCCCGTCTTCGCATCCGACCCGCTGTCCTCGGTGGCGTACGCACCTGGAGAGGTGCTCCTCGTCCTGTCCATCGCGGGTGTGTCGGCGTACCACTTCAGCCCGTGGATCGCGCTGGCCGTCGTGGTCCTCATGTTCACTGTCGTCGCCTCCTACCGGCAGAACGTCCGGGCGTACCCGAGCGGCGGCGGCGACTACGAGGTCGCCACGACCAACCTCGGCCCCAAGGCCGGACTGACCGTCGCCAGCGCCCTGCTGGTCGACTACGTCCTGACCGTGGCCGTGTCGATCTCCGCCGGCGTGGAGAACCTGGGCTCCGCGATCCCCTTCGTCATCGAGCACAAGACCCTCTGCGCCATCGGCGCGATCGTCCTGCTCACCGTGATGAACCTGCGTGGGGTCAGGGAGTCCGGGAAGCTGTTCGCGGTCCCGACGTACCTCTTCGTGGCCGGCGTCCTCCTCATGCTCCTGTGGGGCGCGTTCCGGGCACTGGTGCTCGGCGACGCGATGCACGCCCCGACCTCCGAGCTGGAGATCAAGCCCGAGCACCAGGGACTCGCCGGCTTCGCCCTCGTCTTCCTCCTCCTGCGTGCCTTCTCCTCCGGCTGTGCAGCTCTCACCGGTGTGGAGGCGATCAGCAACGGCGTGCCCGCCTTCCGCAAGCCGAAGAGCAAGAACGCCGCGAACACGCTCGCCATGATGGGTCTGCTCGCCGTCACCATGTTCTGCGGAATCATCGCTCTGGCCCTGACCACCGACGTCAAGATGGCCGAGAATCCGGCCGTCGACCTGATCCGCGACGGGGTCCCGGTCGGCGAGAGCTTCACCCAGGACCCGGTGATCGCCCAGGTGGCGGAGGCGGTCTTCGGCCACGGTTCATTCCTCTTCTTGGCCCTTGCCGGGGCCACGGCGCTGGTCCTCTTCCTGGCCGCGAACACCGCGTACAACGGCTTCCCGCTGCTCGGCTCGATTCTCGCCCAGGACCGCTACCTGCCGCGCCAGCTCCACACCCGCGGCGACCGGCTCGCCTTCTCCAACGGCATCGTGCTGCTGGCCGGCGCCGCCATCCTGCTGGTCGGGATCTACGGAGCCGACTCCACGCGCCTGATCCAGCTGTACATCGTCGGCGTCTTCGTCTCCTTCACCCTCAGCCAGACCGGCATGGTGCGGCACTGGAACCGCCTGCTGGCCGACGAGCGCGACCCGGCCAAGCGCCGCCACATGGTCCGCTCCCGCGCCGTCAACACCTTCGGCGCCTTCTTCACCGGTCTGGTCCTGGTCGTGGTCCTGGCCACCAAGTTCACCCACGGCGCCTGGGTCGCCCTGCTCGGCATGGTGATCTTCTACGGCACGATGACCGCCATCCGGAAGCACTACGACCGGGTCGCCGCCGAGATCGCGGCCGACGAGACCCCCACGGACGAGAGCGTCCGCCCCTCCCGCGTGCACGCGATCGTCCTGGTCTCCAAACTCCACCGGCCGACCCTGCGCGCCCTCGCCTACGCCGAGCTGATCCGCGCCGACCACCTGGAGGCGCTCTCCATCAGCGTCGACCCGGACGAGACGAAGGCCCTGCGCGAGGACTGGGAGCGACGCTCCATCAACGTACCGCTCAAGATCCTCGACTCGCCCTACCGCGAGGTGACCCGCCCGGTCATCGAGTACGTGAAGGGCCTGCGCCGGCAGAGCCCGCGCGATGTGATCAGCGTCTACATCCCGGAGTACGTGGTCGGCCACTGGTACGAGCACCTGCTCCACAACCAGAGCGCCCTGCGCCTGAAGGGCCGCCTGCTCTTCACCCCCGGCGTCATGGTCACCTCCGTGCCGTACCAGCTCCAGTCCTCCGAGGCGGCGAAGAAGCGGGCCCGGAAGCACGCGGAGTGGAACGCTCCGGGTTCGGTACGGCGGGGCCCGGTGGAACGCCGGCCCAAGGAGCCGGGCCGGAAGGGCTGAGTCCCTCGGATCCACGGCCGGGGGACCGCTCGTGGTAAGCACTCCGACCGCACGCACGTAGACTGGTGGGCTGTCGTCCAGGCACGCACGCCTGCCCGGTATGCCCCCTTCCCCGTCCCTGGAGCCTCCCCTCATGCAGAACGCACCCACGTCGTCGCTGGTCGGGGAGGAGTACGAGGTCGAGGTCGGTCCCGTCGCGCACGGCGGCCACTGCATCGCCCGTACCGCCGAGAACCAGGTCCTCTTCGTCCGTCACACGCTCCCCGGCGAGAAGATCATCGCCAAGGTCACCGAAGGCGACACGGACTCCCGCTTCCTGCGGGCCGACGCGGTACGGATCCTCGAGCCGTCCAAGGACCGGGTCGAGGCCCCGTGTCCGTACGCCGGCCCCGGCATGTGCGGCGGCTGCGACTGGCAGCACGCCAAGCCCGGCGCCCAGCGCCGACTCAAGGGCGAGGTGATCGCCGAGCAGCTCCAGCGCCTGGCGGGCCTGACGCCCGAGGAGGCCGGCTGGGACGGCACGGTCATGCCCGCCGAGGGCGACAAGCTTCCGCCGGGCGAGGTCCCCGCGTGGCGTACCCGCGTCCAGTACACCGTCGACGCGGACGGCCGGGCGGGCCTGCGCAAGCACCGCTCGCACGACGTCCAGCCGATCGACCGCTGCCTGATCGCCGCACCCGGCGTCTCGGAGCTCGGCGTCGAGAAGCGCGAATGGCCGCAGCTCGCCGCCGTGGAGGCGATCACCGCCACCGGCTCGAACGACCGCCAGGTCATCCTCACCCCGAAGCCCGGCGGCCGTCTCCCTCTGGTCGAGCTGGACAAGCCGGTCTCCGTACTCCGCGTAGAGGAGCACGACGGCGGCGTCCACCGCGTCCACGGCCGCGCCTTCGTCCGCGAACGCGCCGACGACCGCACGTACCGCGTCGGCTCCGGCGGCTTCTGGCAGGTCCACCCGCAGGCGGCCGACACCCTGGTCCGCGCGGTCATGCAGGGCCTGCTGCCCCGCAAGAACGACACGGCCCTCGACCTCTACTGCGGCGTCGGCCTCTTCGCCGGAGCCATCGGCCAGCGCATCGGCGAGAAGGGCGCGGTGCTCGGCATCGAGTCCGGCAAGCGCGCGGTCGAGGACGCCCGCCACAACCTCAAGGACCTGGACCGGGTCCGCATCGAACAGGGCAAGGTCGACCAGGTCCTGCCCCGCACTGGCATCACCGAGTGCGACCTGATCGTCCTGGACCCGCCGCGCGCGGGCGCGGGCAAGCAGGTGGTCAAGCACCTGTCCGGCCTGGGCGCCCGCAAGATCGCCTACGTGGCCTGCGACCCGGCGGCGCTGGCGCGGGACCTGGCGTACTTCGCGGAGGGCGGGTACAAGGTGCGGACGCTGCGGGCGTTCGATCTGTTTCCGATGACGGCGCATGTGGAGTGTGTGGCGATTCTGGAGCCTGCGGCAAAGGGGCTCTGACCTGCAGTTTTCCCGGCGTTCTCAGGCACGGCGATGCGCTCGACATGTTTTCCACCGGACGCGACGTGGAGCGCGCCGCAGTCCCGGCACACTGCTCTGACCTGCGGTTTCACCCAGGAGTGCAGGGGCAAGTAGTCTGCGGCGGTCTTCGTCGGGAGTGGTGCACGACGGGCTCGACGCTCATCCGACGCTCGTTCTCATGGTGCGTCAGGTGAGCCTCGAACTCACGGCGCAGTAGGGGTCGTCGCGTCATCATGGAGGAGAGGTTTCCTGGCCGCCGCGAGCCATCTGGCCGCCCGGGTGGCCAGGTCGGTGTAGCCGTCCTGGCCCCGGTCGGTGCGGTCAGGGCGCTGAGATACATCCGCCTTCGGACTGCGGATCGCCTGCGTCTCCTCCGGGTTGCGCTGTAGAGGCCCTGGCGATCTTCTCGAAGGACTGCGGTCACCGGCCGGTCGGACCTTCAGGTGGGGTCTCGCGAGGGCTTGGCCCTGCGTCGCTGTCCACGCTCGTGCCATCCTGCGGCTGTGGAGCGCCCGTCCCCCGACCGCTCAGCCGGATCGGACACCGGAGAGCGTCGCTGCCAGCGAGTGGAACCAGGCGCCGTGGGAGAACGGTCCGGCGGGCTCACCTCCATGCCGAGTTCGGCGGCAGCCAGGGCGTAGTCCCCCGTCGTCGAGGGGGAGGGCGGGCAACTCGTGCAGTTCACCCACAAGGCGGGCGACCATCTGCGGGTTTGTGGTGCCGGTGTGGTCGGCGACTGCGGCGTCGTGGCCGGGGAACTCGTCGACGATGTCCTGCGAGAACCAGCCCCCCCAGTAGTTGCGCGGTCTCCGGAAAACGCGCGTGCCACTCCCAGTGCGTCTGTCGGGGACGATGGTTCCGGGACGTCGCCGTCCTCGATGCTCCTCTTCAGGGGGTCGGCCAGCACTGTCAGCCAGTCACCGATGTCCGACTGGGGCTTCGGTTCGAGGGGCTTCATGGACATGTGCGTGTGACCCCTACAGGTAGAACGGGACGGTCGTGTGGACGACGAAGCCGAGCGGACTCGTCGCCTCGCGGCGCAGCACCACGCGCGCCGCGCGCACATCGACGGGGCCGCGCCCGGCCAGCAGGTCGCCCTCCAGCTGGACCCGGCCCACGGGCTCCTCACGGGACGGCCAGGCTGCCTCGATGGTGAGGCGGACCCGGGTGTTCTGGGCGAGCCAGCGGTGGACGGCCTGTTCGTTGGCGGTCACCACCTGCTGGGTGGCCCACTGGGCGGTCTCCCGGTCGGGATAGGAGGCGGATCGGGTCAGCACGGGGGCATCCTCTCGAATTGCCTCGTCAGGAGCCGAGCTCCCACGGGTGGCAGGCGGTTCAGTAGTCGGCGAAGTTCCAGAACATGCCCACCTCTCTTGCCGACGTGCTTGTCCAAAGTGTGGCCGTTCGCCATGTATTCGTTGGCGGCGAGGTTCAGGTCGTAGCTGCCGTTCGAATCGACCTTCAGCCAGACCTTCGAGTCCTTGAATTCCTCCAGGGCCCGGGTACCGAAGCCGTGCGAACGGGCAACGCCGGCCTCAAACTCGGGTGCGCTCCGGAATGCCTCGTCCAGCGGCTCCCTCAGCGCCTCCATGCGCGCGGTGAGGCCCCCCAGGGTGCCGGTGTACTTGTCGACGATCCCGTTCAGCTTGCCCGTGTCGATGTTCAGTACCGTCTTGACGTCGAACGACAGGATCAGGCCCGCGCCTTTGCCGATCACGGAGGTGGCGGTGCCGAGGATGCTCTTGGGGTCCTTGGGCTTGGCGAGATCTTCGATGATCTCCCTGGCGGCTTTCCACATGGCGCGGTGGAGCTCGTCCTCGACATCGCGGTTGAGGGCGACGGCAACCTCAGCGTACTCGCGCAGATTAGTGGCAATTTTGTCCGCAGTGTCCTTCAGCACGGCCAGAACCGGCTGACTGCCCGTGGGAATCCGCGGCGTGCCCGGACCTGAGTTGGCGGTCTGCCCCCATTGGTAGCCGTGCCGCTGCTGCCCCCACGCCGTCCCTCCCCACAGGGCGCTGCAGGAGGTCCGCATCGCGGCTTCCCAGTCCGCCTGCTGGTGGTTGGTGATGGCACCCACCGCCTGGGTGAGCTGGTCCGCCCCCAACGTCGCGGTGATGGATACGTTCATCCAGCTGTGACAGAGCGAGTTGAGGTAGTGCTGTTGCGGGAAGGGGTGGACGTCCGCCACCCTTCCGATCCGGAACACGTTCTTGCACAGTGGCTGGAGGAGGTCCCGGACGATTTCCGGTATTCCGACCGGATTCGCCCAAGGCCGTCCTCGGAGCCTGGGAGCGGATGGAAACCCCGCTCACGATCGCGGCTCCAAGGCGCCTTCGCCCCTGTCCTGCTTGGACAGGGGCGAAGGTGTTCTCGGCGTCACCGCCGGATGAGGCGGGCTGCGAAGTCGTGTGCACCACCCGAACTGGCAGGACTTGCTGCCCGTGCCATTCCCTCGACTGGCCCACGCGGGTGGGAGGTGCGGATCAGCCGCACCACCGACGGGGATGCCTCTCGGGGGCGTAGGCCGAGCGTCCTACTACCGCCGCCGCCTCGGCGGACCCCGGATTCACCGCGGCGACCCGCGACCGTCGACGATGTCTTCCCGGCGGGCGGGAGGGACCGCACCGCAGGCCGTCATCGGTCCGCCCCTTCGTCCGTGGCCGGTCCGTCAGGTGAGGGTCCAGCGCTGGTTGCTGCCGTTCGAGCAGGAGTAGAGCTGGATCTTGGTGCCGTTGGCGGTGCCGGTCCCGACGGCGTCGAGGCAGAGGCCGGACTGGACGCCGACGATGGATCCGTCGGAGTTGACGCGCCACTTCTGGTTGTCGCCGCCCCAGCAGCTGTAGATCTGGACCTTGCTGCCGTTGCTTGTGCCGGCGGCGTCCAGGCATTTGTCGCCGTAGACCCGGAACTCACCCGAGGCGGTGGCCACCCACTGCTGGTTGGTGCCGCTGCCGCAGTCCCACAGCTGGAGCTGGGTGCCGTCGTTGGTGCTGGCGTTGGGCACATCCAGACAGCGGCTCGAACCGACGCCCTTGATCTGTCCGGAACCCGCCGGGGGCTCAGTTGTGCCGCCGGCGTTGAGTGCGTTGAGGACGGCGGAGTAGGCGGCCTTCTTGCTGCCGTCGTTGTTGAACAGCAGCGGTGTGTGCTCCGCTCGCCAGGAGTCGCTGTCGCGCACACCCCAGACGGTGACGCCGAGGCAGCGCTCGACGGCCAGGCAGTCGTTGGTCACGTTGGCGTAGGTGGCGGGCGAGGCGCCCTGGATGTCCAGCTCGGTGACGGCCACGTCGACGCCGAGGGCGGCAAAGTTCTGCAGCGTGGTGCGGAAGTTGCTGTTGTAGGGGCTGCCGCTGTTGAAGTGCGCCTGGAAGCCGACGCAGTCAATCGGCACGCCGCGCTGCTTGAAGTCCCGGACCATGGAGTACATGGCCTGGGTCTTGGCCCAGGTCCAGTTCTCGACGTTGTAGTCGTTGTAGCAGAGCTTGGCGGACGGGTCGGCGGCGCGCGCGGTGCGGAAGGCGAGCTCGATCCAGTCGTTGCCGCTGCGTTGCAGGTTGGAGTCGCGTCGGGCTCCCGAACTCCCGTCGGCGAAGGCCTCGTTCACGACGTCCCACTGGACGATCTTGCCCTTGTAGTGGGCCATCACGCCGTTGATGTGGCCGATCATCGCCTGACGCAGATCGTTGCCGCTGAGGCTCTGCATCCAGCCGGGCTGCTGGGAGTGCCAGGCCAGGGTGTGGCCACGCACCTCCTTGCCGTTCTGTACGGCCCAGTTGTAGACGCGGTCGGCGGAGCTGAAGTTGAACTGCCCCCGCTGCGGTTCGGTGGCGTCGATCTTCATCTCGTTCTCGGCCGTCACCATGTTGAACTCACGGTTCGCGATCGACGTGTACGTCGAGTCGCCCAGCCTGCCCGAGGCGATGGCGGTGCCGAAATAGCGGCCGCTCTGCGCCGCCGCGGCGCCCAGCGTGCTCTCGGCGGCGTGTGCCCCCGGTGGCGCGACCAGCGTGGCGGACGCCCCGAGGACGCCGACGACCAGTGCCAACAGCAGGCTGCGAGTTTTCCGGCGGACAGCGGGTCTGGGAAGGGCGTAGGAGCCCATGACTGTGCCTCCAAGGTGGAAATCACGAAAGGACTGATGCGGTGCGCGGATCTGGCGTGCAGCACGGAAGGCCGAGGCCGACGTTCGGTATCTCGGACCACGGCCAGTTCCTCAGACAGGGATGATTGAGGCATCGGTGATGGGCCGTCAATACTCTCCGCAGAAGAAGTTTCGATTGGTCATCCGAAACTTTCCGACACCCTGGCGAGACGGAATGCAGCCCCGGGCGCCGGTGCCGGCGAACGTCGTAGGGCCGAGGTCGGGGCGCGTGCACGGACGCTGCTTGCTCGGCCTTCCTCCTCCGTACATGCGTCTTGGGCTGGCGAACTGTATTCGCGCACTCAGGAGAGGTCCGGTCGGCGCGATCGTGTGTCAGGCCCGAAGGGGGGTGCTGTTTATGGACAGATCAGTGGCAAGCCTTGACCGGAGAACCCCGCATCCCTAGCTTGTGGCGTCAAAGCATCCGGGAATCCTCGAAACTTTTCGAAGCCCTCCCGGACCCACGACACTTCCGCTCCGCTGTTCATCAGGGTCACCTCAACTCAGCCCCCAGGAGGCGCAGCTCATGTGGTACCGCCACTCGGCCCCGGCCCGGTCAAGACGCCTGCTCGCGGTCCTTGCACCCTTGTTGCTCGTGGCCACCTTCCTCGGCGCCCAGCCCGCCGAGGCGGCGACCGTGGACCCCAACGCCTCGTACGTGCTGGTCAATCGCAACAGCGGCAAGGCCCTGGACCTCTACAACATGGCGACCACCGACGGCGCCCGCATCACTCAGTGGACCAGGAACGATCAGAGCCAGCAGCAGTGGCAGTTCGTCGATTCCGGGGGCGGCTACTACCGCATCAAGTCCCGCCACTCGGGCAAGGTGCTGGACGTCTACAACTGGTCCACCGCGAACGGCGGATCGATCGTCCAGTGGGCCGACCTGAACGCCGCCAACCAGCAATGGCGACTGGCCGACAGCTCGGATGGCTACGTAAGGTTCATCTCGCGCCACAGCGGCAAGGCCCTCGAGGTACAAGGTGCCTCCACCGCCGACAACGCGAACACCGTCCAGTACGACGACTGGGGCGGCACCAACCAGCAGTGGCAGCTCGTCAAGGTCGGCGGCGGCAACACCGGCCCGTGCGACCTTCCGGGGACATACCGCTGGGCATCATCGGGCCCGTTGGCGCAGCCCAAGCCGGGGTGGGTGTCGTTGAAGGACTTCACCGTCGTCCCCTACGAGGGCAAACAGCTCGTCTATGCGACGACGCACGACACGGGGACGAGTTGGGGTTCGATGAACTTCGGCCTGTTCTCCGATTGGTCGGAGATGGGCTCGGCCGGCCAGAACGCGATGTCAGCTTCCACCGTCGCGCCTACGCTCTTCTACTTCGCGCCGAAGGGTATCTGGGTGCTCGCCTACCAGTGGGGCGGGTCCGCCTTCTCCTACCGGACGTCGAGCGATCCCGCCAACCCGAACGGCTGGTCGTCCCCGCGAGTGCTCTTCTCCGGAAGCATCCCCGACTCCGGAACAGGACCCATCGACCAGACGCTCATCGGTGACGGGACGAACATGTACCTGTTCTTCGCCGGCGACAACGGCAAGATCTACCGGGCCAGTATGCCGATCGGGAACTTCCCGGGCAGCTTCGGCTCGACCTCGACAGTGATCATGAGCGACACGACGAACAACCTGTTCGAAGCCCCGCAGGTCTACAAGCTGCAGGGCCAGAACCGCTACCTCATGATCGTCGAGGCGATCGGCTCGCAGGGTCGCTACTTCCGCTCGTTCACGGCAACCAGTCTGAACGGCGCGTGGACACCCCAGGCCGCGACCGAGAGCAAACCCTTCGCCGGCAAGGCCAACAGTGGCGCCGCCTGGACCAACGACATCAGCCACGGCGAA
Organism: Streptomyces sp. CB00316; assembly: GCF_001905595.1. Classification (GTDB taxonomy): domain Bacteria; phylum Actinomycetota; class Actinomycetes; order Streptomycetales; family Streptomycetaceae; genus Streptomyces. The sequence continues at coordinate 151,919 of NZ_LIXI01000012.1, forward strand.
CTGATCCGCTCAAGCCCCGACCAGACCATGACCGTCGATCCCTGCAATCTGCAGTTGCTCTACCAGGGGCGCAGCCCCAACTCCGGCGGCGACTACGGCCTCCTGCCCTACCGTCCTGGTCTGCTGACACTGCAGCGCTGACGATGTGAAACGTGTCCGGCTCCGGTACGGGGCCGTCGCGGCGGGCTCGGCGGAAGGCCGAGCCCGCCCGGTCTGCGGCAACGTCAGCGCTCGTACGGCGACGGCGCGCGGGGGTGGTCGACGCCTACCCCCACCAGCCCGACCGATTCGCCGACGCTGTCCGATGTTCCCTTCTGCGGCTGCCTCCCGCCGAAGTCCCTTCGCCGGGCGTCGCTGCCTCCGTTTCATGGTCCCGGCCGACGTCGCCTCCTTCACCGGACGGGACAATCGCGCGTCGTCAGCCGGGCGAGCTGGAAGTGCGGTTGCCGCCTCCAGCGTGGATCAGCACCTGACGGCCAGGATCACGTCGACCGGAGCCCAGCGCTACGTGGATCACACACGACGCCGGCACGCCACGGTCGGGCGGGAGCCGGTTGATCCGGCATGAACCGGGAGGGGGCAGCGCCGCAGCGCACCCTCGCACCAGCGGCGGCGCTGCGCGCCCGGGGCCGCGGGGCCGGACATGAGGGTTCTGAGTAGCTTTCGCACTTACGTCATTGTGGCGACTACTTAGCTGGCCTTTGCCCGTCCCTTCTCGACGTATTCCACGGCCCGGAGGGTTTCGTCGAGCGGGAAGACGCGGTCGACGACGGGGAACATCGCATCGTCAAGGAAGCGGGGCGGACCCCTCGCGGATCGTCATGGGACGGAATTCCGTTCTCCGGGGGAGCGGGGGAGGCATCAGATGCCGACGCGCCACGACCGCGAGCAGGACGTAGGCGAGCACCGCCAGCACGACCGTGATGATCCACGCGCGTGATCCGGTCGGGTCATAGACCCGCCCCGCGTTGCCCACGTCCACGGCGGGCGCCGCCTGTCCGGTCTCGAACGTGTCACGGCCGCTGCCGTACAGCCTGACGCCCTCACGTTCCACGGTGCCGTCGTCGGACTGGAACGTTCCTGACCACTCGCAGGTGGTGTGCCCAGCGTGCCCGGAGCACATGAGACGGGTTGCGGTGAAGGTGCCCCGTGGCCCGTCAGTGGTGGCGGCCCTGGCGGCGGTGCCGAGATTCGGCACCGACATCCAGAAGAGAAGGAGGCCGGCCAGCAGGAGCAGCAGGGACACGAACCCGGAGGGCTTCCTACCGCTCGTAGCCATGCGTTCAGCCCTTCGGCGCGCAGGCGCACCGTGCGGTGACGTTGTCCGGCCGGTTTGCGCGGGTGTGCAGGTACATCGCCACCACCATGGGCACCGTCACCAGGGTGTTGTAGAAGAGGTGCAGCTCCACCCGGGGCAGGATCAGCTGAACCAGGCTCGTCGGGGCGGCCTTGCCCAGCAGGTGCGCGCCCGCGAGCACTTGGATCAGGAGCAGCAGGTGCTCCAGGTGGTGCCACACCTGAATGCCGAGCGACACCTTCCACCAAGTGCCCGAGCGGCCGGTGAAGCCAGGGCGCAGGAGGAAGAGGCCGACCATCATCACCAGGGCGTAGCCGTAGTGCATCCACTCCGAAGTGACGAGCCACGGGAAAGGAACCCCGAGCACGCCGCGTGCCTCCGGGATGGGCCAGCCCAAGACGTAGATCTGGTACGCCTGGACCAGGTGCTCCGCCCAGTGCGCGACGACGATGAACAGGAAGACACGTAAACCGAGTTGATGATGACGGCTGTTGAGGGAGTCGATCCCGCCGCGCAGGGTGTGCGGTGATGCTCCCGTGGTGATGGCCATGCCTGAACCTCCGAGGTCAGGGAACGGTGACTCATTGCATCAGATGGTGCACGGGAAAGCTTCTTCCGCTGTGCTGTCCTTGAGGGGCCGGTTCGCGGACGCTCGCGCCCTGCCGTACGGCCCGGCGGTGCGCCCGCGGTGTGCGCGATGCCGACCGTCCCGACCCTCACGAACAGGCGCCGCTGCTCAGGGGTTTGATGCCAGGAGAACCGATCGTCGAGTTCCCCCCGTCGCGGCCACGTCACTGCGCAGCAGGGGCTGGCACACGCGGACGGTGGACGGTGCGGGACACACCGTCCACCGCGACGATCGCGGCGGGTTTCTCCACGGGCTCTCCGGCTGGCTGTGACCACCCCCGACCGCCTACCGGCACGGCGACGGTCAACACCCGTCGGGCCCTCCTGCCCGGCCAGGATCAGGAGCCGCGAGTCCGCTTCGGCGCCGGCGACGATGGCCTCAGGGGAGGCTGACCTCGCCCTGGTTCAGGACGCGCGGATGGAAGTACGCCGCTTGGATCTCGGCGTTGGTGTTGTTCCCCCCGCAGATGCTCGGACCACATCATGAACCATGCCCATTGTGGCTGGCTCCGCAGCATCGCGGCGGTCGGCACCTTGCCGATTTCCCCGATGGCCATGGGCTTCGTCCCGGCGATGTTCCTCATCTGCTGGTAATCGGCGGAACTCGGATGGTTCTTGTACCGGACGTCGAGCGACACGACATCGGCGTACTGATTTCCGGGGTAGTAACTGCTCCACCCCCGGCCGGGTTGCCTTGCACGTTCCACACCCAGATGAGGTTGTCCAGGTCCTTCGTTCCCGCGAGGTAGTCACGCGTGATCTGGAAGAGCCGAGCACTTCCGTTGGTCCCCGGCCGGTTGCCCCACCAGTTCCACGATTCGTTCATCTCGTGGAACGGGCGGAAGAGTACGGGAACTCCCGCGTTCTTCAACTGCTGAAGGTAGGGGACGACCTCGTCGAGGCGTCGCTTCCAGGTGTTGTTCAGTGCACTGCCGTCGGTGAGGAGCTACGAGAATTGCACGTTCGATATGTTCGACTTCACGCCGCCCTCGAACGCGCAGGTGCTCCCGCCGGTCGGCGGACAGGCATGCCAGGTCAGAGACACCATTGACCCGTTGGCCCACTCGGTCTTCGCCTGGTCGACCACGCGTTGGCGGTTCGCCACGTCCGCGGCGTTGAACATCAGGTCGCCTCCCCACAGGCCCGGGTACTGCCCGGTGACGTCCTCGACGTGTTGCGTGTACTGCCCGGGAGCCGAAGCGGGCTCCTTGTTGTGCTGTCCGGAAACGATGCTGGTCCCGGATATGGTGCGCAGATAGTTCACCACATTCTGCTTGGGGGTCGCGGGAAACGCCTGCGCGGACTCGGCCGTCGGCCAAGCAAATGCTGCGGTGAATACAGCTGCGGCAGCCAAGGTGGAAGTGGCAAACCGTCGTGTTCCTCTCACTGGCATCCCTGCTTTCGTGACGGAGCGGAAATACTCGACGACATGAAGGTGGCGGAATCCGTAGTTCTCGTCAACGGTTCACGTCGCCTCTCATTGCCGGCAGGCAACATAATCTACTTAACGTTTCCTAAACGTGGCGCATTTTTCGCTGCTTGTCCTCTATGTGCGCTCCACGTCATGGGGTCGAACTGCGTACCGACACGTCAGCTCCCCATGGCGCCGTGCCGCGCCGCCCGGAGAATCGGCCCGGGCGCCCTACCCCGCTCACTCCGTACGGGCTGAACCGGGGTGCGCCACCCCTGACGGGGCTGTCGGCCGGTGTGACTCGTCCGGTGCTGGGCCGAGATGTGGTCGGCGATCAGCCGGCCGACTTCCGTATGCTGCCGGGGTCGGATCGGTGGTGAAGCGCTTCGATGAGTGCGTGACAAAACGCCATATAGGAGTGTCCGCCGGCCTCCGGGGGCGCCCGGCCGTCCTCGCATCCCTTGACCACTGGAGTGTTTGTTGGAACGGTATCGGAGGTCAGTGCCCACGCGACCTGTCGAAGCGTTTCGATGATGGGCAGAGGGCGTGATGGCGCCTGCCCCTGCCCGCCAGACGGGCCGAGCAGGCGAACCACCGCCCTTCGGGAGGGATGTAGCCACCTGGAACAGGTCGGCGCCGTGCTGCACCGAATCCGCCCCGTACTCCTCGCTCGATCGCGACCCACACACCGAGGAACACCAGATGAAGTTCACCGAAGGCTTCTGGCTGATGCGCGAGGGCGTCCGCGTCTCGTACGCCACCGAAGTACGCGATCTCCATGTCGGCGCCGACCACATCACGGCCTACGCGGCTGTCACGCCCGTGCGCCATCGTGGGGACACCCTCAACACGGCCCTCATCACGACCGAGTTCTTCTCACCGGCAGAAGGGGTCATCGGCGTACGTGTCACCCATCATGCGGGCAAGCGCCATCTCGGGCCCGACTTCGAGCTGCCGGGCGAGGGGACGCGGGCCGGCGCGGGCCACACCCGGCGTGAGGGTGATCTCGTCGAGCTGTGCAGCGGACCGCTCACTCTGCGCCTCGACACCGCGAAGCCGTGGACGCTCCAGTTCGTGGACGAAGGTGGCCACCGGCTGACCGCCGCCGAGCGCAAGGGCACCGCGTTCGTGACCGCCCATGACGGCGCACACCACATGGCCGTCCAGCTCGCTCTCGGCGTCGGTGAGCAGGTCTACGGGCTCGGTGAGCGCTTCACGCCCTTCGTCAAGAACGGTCAGACCGTCGACATCTGGCAGGCCGACGGCGGTACCAGCAGCGAGCTGGCGTACAAGAACATCCCGTTCTACCTCTCCTCGCGCGGCTACGGCGTCTTCGTCAACCACCCCGGCAAGGTGTCCTTCGAAGTCGGATCGGAGTCGGTCGGCCAGGTCCAGTTCAGCGTCGAGGACCAGGCCCTGGAGTACCACGTCGTCGCGGGACCGACCCCCAAGGAGGTGCTCGCCCGCTACACCGCCCTCACCGGTCGCCCCGCCCTGCCGCCCGCCTGGTCCTTCGGCCTGTGGCTCACCACATCCTTCTGCACCGCCTACGACGAGGCGACCGTCGCGTCCTTCGTCGACGGCATGGCGAAGCGGAACATACCGCTCTCCGTCTTCCACTTCGACTGCTTCTGGATGCGCGAGTACCAGTGGTCGGACTTCCAGTGGGATCCTGGGACCTTCCCCGATCCGGAGGGCATGCTCGCCCGTCTGAAGGCCCGCGGGCTGAAGATCAGTATGTGGATCAACCCGTACATCGCACAGAAGTCGACGCTGTTCGCGGAGGGCGCCGCTCGCGGGTACCTGGTCCGGCGGCCGAACGGCGACGTCTGGCAGTGGGACCTCTGGCAGCCCGGCATGGCCTTGGTGGACTTCACCAACCCCGAGGCCCGGGCCTGGTTCCAGGACAAGCTGAGGCCGCTGCTCGACCAGGGTGTCGACTGTTTCAAGACGGACTTCGGGGAGCGCGTGCCGACGGACGTCGTCTGGCATGACGGCTCCGACCCCGAGCGGATGCACAACTACTACGCCCACCTCTACAACAAGACCGTCTTCGAGCTTCTGGAGCAGGAGCGCGGTACCGGTGAGGCCGTCCTCTTCGCCCGTTCGGCGACCGCCGGCGGGCAGCAGTTTCCCGTCCACTGGGGTGGCGACTGCTTCGCTTCCTTCGAGGCCATGGCCGAGTCGCTGCGAGGCGGGCTTTCCCTGTCCCTGAGCGGCTTCGGCTTCTGGAGCCACGACATCGGCGGCTTCGAGGGCACCCCGGACCCGGACGTGTTCAAGCGATGGCTCGCCTTCGGCCTGCTCTCCTCGCACAGCCGCCTGCACGGCAACGTGTCCTACCGGGTGCCGTGGGAGTTCGGCGAGGAGGCCGTCGACGTCGCGCGGCAGTTCACCCTGCTCAAGCACCGGCTCATGCCCTACCTCTACGGGGTGGCCGTGGAGGCCCACGCCACCGGCGTCCCCGTCATGCGCCCCATGCTCCTCGAATTCCCCGAGGACCCCGCCTGCCGCGCCCTGGACCGGCAGTACATGCTCGGCCCCGACCTTCTCGTCGCGCCCGTCTTCACCGCGGAGGGCGAGGTGGAGTACTACCTGCCACGGGGTACCTGGACTCATCTGCTGACCGGTGAGACGGTGGCCGGTCCTGTGTGGCGGCGGGAGAGGCACGGCTTCGACAGCCTGCCGCTCTTCGTGCGGGCGGGTGCCGTGCTGCCCCTCGGCGCGGACGACCAGAGGCCGGACTCCGACTGGTTGGACGAGCTGACCTTGCGCGTCCATCCGGCTTCTGACGGCACGCCCTTCAGCCGGTCGCTCACCGTGCCCGACCTCACGGGCCGGGTGGCGGCGGTCTTCCACCTCGTACAGGACCAGGACGGCCTGCGCGTGCGAGCCGAGGGGACGGATCACTCCTTCCGCGTGGAGGTGGCCGGTGGCGGCTGTGCCCGGGGAGCCGGTGATGTGGTCGTGCCCATGCCCTGACGAGCCACCTTCCCGCGCATCGAGGCGCAACGGCGCCCCGGTGGTGCGTACCGGCCCTTCTCACGGAGGGGCTGCCGCACCCGCCGGGGCCTCGGCGGGCGCCAGGGGTGGCGTGTACCGGCCGCTATCTGCGAAGCGGTCTCTCGCTCGAGTGGCGGCCGACCGCGCCCCCGCTCGACGCCATGGACCAGGGCGAACACGGCGAAGCCCGGCACCTTGGGGGTGCCGGGCTGTACTGCGCCTGTAGGTCTTCAGTCGGTGAAGGAGACCCTCGCGAGCCGCACCGGGCCGTGCAGCCGGATGTGCAGATCGTGCACGCCGGACAAGGAGAGACCGGCGGCGGTGGTGACATAGGCGTAAGGACCGTCGGCGACGGGTGTGAAGGACGCGAGGAGTGTCCCGTCGGACAGCCGCAGTTCCACGGTGGCCGGTCCGGTCGCGGCCGTCTCCGCCGACGCCGTGACGACGCCGTCCCCGAAGTCGCAGCCGTGGAAGACCAGTTCGCCGGCGACGCCGTCCGTGGCTGTCACCGCGTCGCCCGTCACTCTGGTCCGGTCCACGATCACGGTGCCGCGCTGTTCGTCGTAGTCCGCGGCATCGAGGCCGCTGTCCAGTACGGGACGCGGAGCGGTTTCCTCTCCCTCGATCAGGAGGTCGGAGGTGAGCCGGATGTCCGCGCTTGAGGCGCCGATGAGGATGACGCGCCGGCCCGCGTCGAGCGTCCAGCGGCCACGGGAGACATCCCAGAAGCCGAATGCCTCGACGGGCACCTCGAACGTGAGCCGCCGTGCCGCCCCGGAGGCGAGGCGCAGCCTGCGGTGGGCGAGGAGCTGCCGCTGCGGCCTGGGGAGAGTCGATTCCGGTACCTGGACGTAGACCTGGGCGACCTCGTCCGCGTCATGCGTTCCGCTGTTGGTCACGGTGAAGGACACCTGGACGGTGTCACCGACGCGCGCGGTCGACAGGCCGTCGTAGGCGAAGGCGCTGTAGGAGAGACCGTGGCCGAACGGATAGAGGGGGGTGCCCTCGTAGTACAGGTAGGTCTGGCGGCCATCGATGATGTCGTAGTCCAGCAGGTCGGGCAGCTCGGCGTCGGAGGTGTACCAGGTCTGCGGAAGCCGTCCCGCCGGCGACACGTCGCCCGCCAGGACCCGGGCGAGTGCGGTGCCCGCAGCCTGCCCTCCGTGGGCGGTCCAGAGCAGGGCGGGAAGGACGGCATCCGCGTCGGCCAACGCGTACGGATACGAGGAGACGACGGCGAGCACCGTACGGGGGTTCGCGGCGTGAGCCGCGCGCCACAGCTTCGTCTGGTGGTCAGGCAGGCGCAGCGTGGTGCGGTCCTCGGTCTCGCGGCCGTTGATGTGCGGGTCGTTGCCGACGGCGACGACGACCACGTCGGCGGCCGCGGCCGCCGCGGCCACGTCGTCCACACCGCGACCCACGGTCACGATGTCGAAGGCATCACCCTCCTCGGCAACCTTCAGGCCTCCGGCGGTCACCGACACGTACCGGCCCGTGCCGACATGCTCGAGGAGGTGGCCCGTACCGTGTTCCACCAGACGGAACGTCTCCTGCACCACCCAGCCCCCGGGCTGGTCGGCCGACGCGCGCAGGAGACCGTCCTCGGCGACCGACACGTAGGCCCCGTCGGGGGCCCGGAAGGTCAGCAGCCCGCCACCCCAGTCCACCGCGGAGAACGCCGTGGGGTCGCCGCCGACGGTCAGCGGCGCGAGGTCGGTGCGACCACTCAGCAGCGCCGGATCGAGGGCTCCTTCGACTCCCCGCACCGTGGCCGTTGTCGACGGGGAAGGGACACGCACCCAGCCGGCCGCTGTGCGCAGCCGCACCCGGTCGGCGCCTTCGGTGAAGGAGACGCCGGCTGTGCCGAAGCGCTCGCGCAGCCCGTCCAGGGGCGTGGAGCGGTGGATCAGCGTGCCGCTGTACCAGTCCAGCTTGCACTCGTCGGCGAGCAGCCCGACCAAGGCGATGCGTGTGCCTTCGGCCAGCGGCAGCAGGCCGTCGTTCTTGAGCAGCACGACGGCCTGCTCCGCGGCCTCCCGCGCGAGCGACCGGTGCTCCGGAGTGTCGAACGCCGCGGCCTTCGCGTACGGGTCCAGCTCGGGATCGAACTCCCCGAGGCAGAAGCGCATCCTCAGGAGCCGGCGTACGGCCTCGTCGACTGTCCCATCCTGGAGCAGCCCGCGGTCGAGTGCCCCGCGAACGCGTCCGACGATGACGGAGGAGTCCTGGCCGTGGTCCGTGAAGCTGTCCACACCGGCGCGCAGGGCGGCGGCCACGGCTTCCTCATGGGTGTCGTAGTAGTCCTCGGAGTCGACCAGGTTGGAGGGCGCGCCGGCGTCGGAGCAGACCACCAGGGGCTGGTCGGTCCATGTCCGCAGCTGCGTGTCCAGCAGGGGGGAGAGGTGGTTCGGCCTGCCGTTGACGAGGTTGTACGAGGGCATCACTCCGGCGACGGCCCCCGCTTCCACCGCGGGACGGAAGGCCCGGAGGTCGTACTCGTGCAGGACCCGGGGGCGGATCGAGGAGGAGCTCGTGTCCCGGTCGGTCTCGTTGTTGTGGGCCAGCCAGTGCTTGAGCACCGGTGCGGTGCGCCAGTAGACGGGGTGGTCGCCGCGCAGCCCGCGGGTGTAGGCGACAGCGATGGCGGACGTCAGCCGAGGGTCTTCGGAGTATCCCTCTTCGTTGCGGCCCCACAACGGGTGTCTCAACAGGTTGACCGTGGGAGCCCACACGTTGAGTCCCACTCTCGGATCGTTCGCCCGCATGGCACGGGCCTCCTCGCCGACAGCCTCACCGACCTGGCGGACGAGGTCCTCGTTCCACGTGGCGCCCAGCCCCACGGCCTGCGGGAAGACGGTGGCGGGTCCCATCCAGGCGACGCCGTGCAGGGCCTCCTGACCGGTACGGAACGCCTCGATGCCCAAGCGTTCGACGGCGGGCGCGAACTGGTGCAGCATCGCGATCCGCTCATCGCGCGTGAGCCGCCTGAGCAGGTCGTCGACGCGCTCGTCGAGGGAGAGGGTGGCGTCCCGGAAGGACGGCCGCATGTCGGTCACAGAGTTCCCCAAGGGTGAGCGATCGGAACGGTGCAGCAAGATTCGAAGCGCTTCGATGCTGAAGGCCCTCGTGGGGGAGTGTCAAGACGCAGCCGCCCCGGCCAGGTGCTCGGCAGAGGTGAGGGGTCGCTGTCGCATACTCAGCAAGCAAGGCGAGACAAAAGAATTCCGGGGCGACTCTTGAACGGCTTGTCTTCCTCACTTAACCTCGCTGCAACATCGAAGCGCTTCGACGAAGCGGTCGGTCGACCACTCCTTGCTTCGTGTGTCCCAGCTCGCCTCATCCGCCGACTTGCATGCGTACGGCCGCTCCCGAACGCCCGCCGGCTGCCCGCATGACGAAAGGGGCTACGCCATGCCCGACACCAGAGCTCCCAGCCGGAGAACGTTCCTCGGCTCCACCGCGGTCGCCGCGATCGCCGTCGCGGGCGGTGTGCCGCTGCTCAGCGCGTGCAGCGGTTCGTCCGGCGACAGCCGCGCCGAGGGGGTCACCACGGGGAAGAAGCTTCAGGGCATCCTCCCGGCCTTCGTCGGGTCCGACGTCGTGAAGCCGGACCTGCCGAGCGCGAACGGGTCAGCCGTGGCTTTCACCACCGCGCTGCCGGCCTCGAAGCTCGCCGTCTCCGTGCCCGAGAAGCTCGGCAAGGGCAGCACCGTCTCGATCATGGCTCCGCTCTGGGGAACCTCCCCCAAGAACGGCAACCCGTACTGGACGGCGATGGACGAGGCCATCGGCGTGAAGGTGAACTGGCAGAACCAGGACGGCAACACCTACGGGCAGAAGCTCGGCGCCGTCCTCGCCTCCAGCGCCGTCCCGGACGTCGTCGTGGTTCCCGCCTGGGAGCTGGGCGGGAAGATACCCAGTGCCATCAACAACAAGTTCGCCGACCTCGGCCCGTACCTGTCGGGCGACAGGGTCAAGGACTACCCGAACCTGGCGGCGATCCCCACCAACGCCTGGCAGCGGGCCGTCTTCGGCGGCAAGCTGCGCGGCCTGCCCATGCCGGCCAGCGACATCCCCAACATCGCGCCCTTCTACCGGTCCGACCTCTTCGAGGCCGAGGGCTACCAGCCGCCCACCACCACCCAGCAGTTGTTCGACCTCGCCAAGGAGATCACCTCCGCCAAGAGCGGGGTCTGGGCCTGCGGCGACATGACCTGGGCTGCGTACAAGTTCTTCGGTGTCCTCGACGAGAAGCCCGTCTGCTGGAAGCTCGTGGGTGACAAGCTGGTCCACCGGATCGAGACCCCCGAGTACCTCGAAGCCCTCGAATGGTCCCGCTCCCTCTACTCCGCCGGATTCGTGCACCCGGACGCCAAGGCCGAGAGCGGGGACATCGGCAACCTCTTCACCGCCGGCCGGGTGTGGATGTACAACGCGGACATCTCCGACTGGTACGGCAAGACCGTCGTCCAGCGGGGTGACAACCCGGGCTTCTCCATGGCCGCCATGGACTACTTCCACCACGACGGCGGCAAGCCCCGCCTCTACGCCGGGTCGCCCTCCAACATCTGGGCGTTCGTCAACAAGAACGCCGACGAGAAGACGATCCGAGACGTCCTCGCCATCGCCAACTACACGGCGGCCCCGTACGGCACGAAGGAACAGCGCCTCAAGGCGTACGGCGTGGAAGGGCTCCATCACACGCTCAAGGGCGATGAGATCACCAAGACCGAGGCCGGCAACAACGAGGTCTTCGCGACCTACGAGTACGTCGCGAGCCCTCAGCAGTTCTTCGCCTACCCCAACCACCCCGACGTGGCCGAAGGGATGGTCCGCTGGCAGCAGCGCATGGGCGCGTTCGTCACCCGGCCTCTCTTCTACGGCATGCAGGTTCAGGAGCCGAACCGCTGGGCCGAGCTCAGCAGCCAGTTCGAGGACCTGGAGAAGGACGTCGTGCGCGGCCGGAAGAAGATCAGCGACATGCAGCAGGCCGTGTCGGACTGGCGCTCCCGCGGTGGTGACCAGCTGCGTGACTGGTACCGGAAGCTCCTGGACGACGCCGGCGACCAGGCGTCCTGACAGCACCGGCCCGAGGGGGAACAAGGAGAGAGAACGTGCCGCAGAGCAAGGTGGCGGGTCCGGAACGCGCCGCTGACGACAGCAAGAAGGTCCCGGCTTGCTCCGGCCCGGCCGAGGACACGGATACAGCGAGGCGGGCGAACGTCCCCGCCCGCACATCCCAAGGCATCGACTGGAGAGTCAGACTGCGTCGCGATCGCACGCTGATCCTGATGACCCTGCCCGCGGTCCTGCTCGTCCTGGTCTTCAACTACGTGCCGCTGCTGGGCAACATGGTGGCATTCCAGGACTACGACCCCTACCTCGGGGACAACGCCTTGCAGGCCGTCCGCGAGAGTCCCTGGGTGGGCAGCGAGCACTTCAGCCGCATGGTGGAGGACCGTCTCTTCTGGCAGGCGCTGGAAAACACCTTGACGATCTTCCTGGTGCAGCTCACCCTGTTCTTCCCCGTGCCGGTCCTGCTGGCCCTGCTCATCAACAGCTTCGTCCGGCCCCGGGTCCGCGCCGTCGCGCAAGCGGTGCTGTATCTGCCCCACTTCTTCTCGTGGGTTCTGGTCGTCACCATCTTCCAGCAGATGTTCGGCGGTGCGGGCATGCTGGCCCAGACCTTGCGCGAGCACGGTTACGAGGGCATCGACCTGATGACCGATCCCGGCCTGTTCAAGTTCCTCGTCACCTTCGAGATGGTCTGGAAGGACGCGGGCTGGGGCGTCATCGTCTTCCTCGCCGCGCTCTCCGTCATCAGTCCCGATCTGTACGAGGCGGCGGCGATGGACGGCGCCTCGCGGTGGCGGCGGATGTGGCACGTGACGCTGCCTGCCCTGCGTCCCGTGGTCGCCCTGCTGCTGGTGCTGCAGGTGGGCAACGCCCTGACCGTCGGATTCGAACAGATCCTTCTCCAGCGCACCGCGGTCGGCCCGACCGCTGCCGAAGTCCTCGACACCTACGTCTGGAACGTCGGCATCCAGTACGGGGACTTCAGCTACGCGGCAGCGGTCGGAGTCATCAAGGGAATCATCGGCCTCGGTCTCGTACTGGCGGCCAACAAGGTCGCCCACATGATGGGCGAACAGGGGGTGTACAAGCGATGAGCGCCGTGTGGGGTTCCACGCGCCGCGGGGGCTCCCGTGGCCGGCTGCGGCCGGTGTGGGAGGAGGAGCCGCGCCGGGCAGGTCTGGCGGCGAAGGGCACGGTACTCGTCCTCGCCTGCGCCGCGATCCTCATTCCCCTGTGGATCGTGATCGTCACCAGCCTGTCCTCGGTGAAGACCATCACGGAGGCCGGCGGGCTCGTCGTCGTTCCCCGCGGGATCACTTTCGTGGCCTACCAGGAACTGCTCGGCGGAGGCCAGGTCACCCGGGCAGCGCTGGTGAGCGTGGGAATCACGACCACCGGCACGGTCTTCAGCATGACCGTGTCCGTCCTGTGCGCCTACGGCCTCTCCCGCAGCGGATCACTGCTGCACCGGCCCCTGCTGGTGACCCTTCTCGCCACCATGTTCTTCGGCGCGGGTCTCATCCCCACCTACCTGCTGGTCCAGGGGCTCGGACTGACCGACACCTACCTGTCCCTGATCCTTCCCAGCGCGGTCAACGTCTTCAACATCCTCGTCCTGCGGTCCTTCTTCATGAGCGTCGCACCCGAGCTCCTCGACAGCGCCCGCATCGACGGCGCCGGTGACCTCCGCATCCTGTGGACGATCATCATGCCGCTGTCCCGCGCGGTCCTCGCCGTCATCGCGCTCTTCTACGCCGTCGGCTACTGGAGCGCCTGGTTCAACGCGTCGCTCTACCTGAGCGACCAGAACATGATGCCGCTGCAGAACGTGATGATGCAGTTGGTTCTCAAGCAGGAACGCCCTACGGGCCTGGCACAGGCCATCAACACCGGCCAGCTCTCGCCCCTGTCGATCCAGATGGCTGTCATGGTGCTCGCACTGCTGCCGGTGGCCGTGCTGTCGCCGTTCGTCCAGAGGCACTTCAAGAAGGGCATGCTGACGGGCGCGGTCAAGGGCTGACACCACGCGGCGTCGCCGGTCCAAGACGCCGTTCGCCCGCCGACCCGGTGGATTCTTCGCCTGCGTCGCCGTCCGCGGTCCGGCGTGCCTCCCTCCATCTCCGTCGTGTCCGCCCGCGCCTGACCACGGGAGGGCACGGCGGCCCCACCCCGCATCGCAACGGCCCCACGAAGAGAGGGTTTCGTCATGTCTATGCTCGAGAACCAGCCCGGCAGGCGCACGGTTGTCACCGCCGGTGTGCTCACGGGTCTGACTGCCTGGCCCGCGCTGTCCGCAGCCGGCGCCGTCGCCGCACCGGTGACCCCCGACACCGCGCGAGCCTCCTCCGGGACGGCCGGTGGCGCCCAGCAGCATCGTTGGCGTACCGCGGTCATCGGCGGTACCGGTTTCGTCACCGGCGTCCTCTTCCACCCCCGCGTCAAAGGACTCGCCTACGCCCGTACCGACATCGGTGGCGCATACCGGTGGGACAGCCGCACGCGGGCCTGGGTCCCTCTCACCGACCACCTCGGCTGGGACGACTGGAACCTGCTGGGCGTCGAGGCCATGGCCGTCGATCCCCACCATCCCGACCGCCTCTACCTCGCCCTCGGGACGTACGCGCAGAGCTGGTCGGAGAACGGAGCCGTGCTGCGTTCGGAAGACCGGGGAGCCACCTGGGCCCGCACCGATCTGCCGGTGAAGCTCGGGGCCAACGAGGACGGGCGCGGCACCGGCGAGCGACTCGTCGTCGACCCCTCCGACAGCGACACCCTGTGGCTCGGCACCCGTCACGACGGCCTGTGGAAGTCCACCGACCGCGGAGCCACCTGGGCGCGGGCCGGGTTCGGACCCGAGCCGGTGGCGAACGGGCAGGGCATCACCCTCCTCGTCGCCGCGGGACGGACTCTCTACGCGGGATGGGCCGACGGCGGATCCGCCCTGTACCGCCGCCGTTCCGACGCCACCTGGGAGCCCGTCCCAGGACAGCCGGGAGGCGCGTCGGCCCGCGTGCCCGTCCGGGCCGCGTACGACACCGCGATCCGCACGCTTCACATCAGCTACGCCGACGCCCCCGGGCCCAACGGGCAGAGCGACGGCAGCGTGCACGCCCTGAACACCGTTACGGGAGCCTGGAGCGACATCACCCCGGTCCGGCCCGGTGGCACCACCCCGGACGGGTCACCCGACACGTTCGGATACGGGGGCGTCGCGGTCGACACCCAGCGGCCCGGCACCCTGGTGGTCACCACCAACAACCGCTGGGCGGACATCGACACGGTCTACCGCTCCACGAACGGCGGACGCACCTGGGAATCCCTGAAGGACCGTGCCGTCCTGGACGTCTCCGAGACGCCTTACCTGCGATGGGGCGAGCCCCGGCCCAAGTTCGGCTGGTGGATCCAGACGGTCGCCATCGATCCATTCGACTCCCGCCACATCGTCTACGGCACCGGCGCCACCCTCTACGGCACGCGCGACCTGGTCCACTGGTCCCCTGAGATCCGCGGCCTGGAGGAAAGCGCCGTACGGCAGCTGGTCTCCCCTCCCGAGGGCGGCGCGCACCTGATCAGCGGTCTGGCCGACATCGGCGTCATGTACCACGACTCCCTGACCGCCTCGCCTTCCCGCGGCATGGCCACCAACCCGGTCTTCGGCTCCGCCACCGGTCTGGCGATGGCGGCCCGGAAGCCCTCCTACGTCGTACGGACAGGATGGTCATCGGGCCGCAACGGCGCCTGGTCCGGCGACGGCGGCCAGACCTGGAAGCCCTTCGCGAGCCAGCCGGACATCGCGAGTACGGCTCCCGGTCCCATCGCGACCAGCGCGGACGGCAGCACCCTGCTGTGGTCGTTCGTCCACTGGGACGGCTCCACGTACGCCACACACCGCTCGACCGACAACGGCGCCACCTGGGCGGAGGTGCCCACCTTCCCCCGGGGCGGTACGCCGGTCGCCGACCCGTGGGACCCGCGCCGCTTCTACGTCTACGACACGGTGAACGGCACCGTTCTCCGCTCGGCCGACGCCGGACGGACCTTCACGCCCGCCGCCACCGGCCTGCCGGCGGGCGACAACCAGTTCCGCCTGGCTGTCACGCCCGACCGGAGCGGTCACCTCTGGCTCTCCGCCAAGTGGAACGGCCTGTACCGATCCGTCGACGGCGGTGCCACCTTCACCAAGGTCGGCAGCTGCTGGGCCTCCTACACCCTGGGCTTCGGCAAGGCCGCTGCCGGCGCGGACCATCCGGCGATCTTCCAGGTCGGCGCCACCGACCGGACCACCGCCGTCCTGCGTTCCGACGACGAGGGCGCCTCCTGGACCCGCATCAACGACGACGCCCACCAGTGGGGCTGGATCGGCGAGACGATCACCGGCGATCCCCGCATCCACGGCCGCGTCTACCTCGGTACGAACGGCCGCGGCGTCCAGTACGCCGACCCCGTCTGACCTCTCGACGAACCTCAACCTCCCTGACGAAGCGAGTCCTTGCATGCCTTCCCTCAACGACGCCACCGGACCCCGCATCCTCTTCGGCGGCGACTACAACCCGGAGCAGTGGCCCGAGGAGACCTGGCTGGAGGACATGCGGCTGATGAAGGAGGCCGAGGTCAACTCCGTCACCGTCGGGGTGTTCTCCTGGGCGAAGATCGAACCCCGCCCGGGAGAACGCCACCTGGGCTGGCTCGACCGGCTCATGGACCTTCTGCACCAGCACGGCACAGGGGTCGTCCTCGCCACCCCCACCGCCTCACCGCCGGCGTGGATGGGAACCCTCCACCCCGACACACTGCCGCGCGGCGAGGACGGATCCATCATCTGGTACGGATCACGACAGCACTTCTGCCCCAGCTCACCCGTCTACCGGGCCTACGCCGCGGCCATCACGAAGGACCTCGCCGAGCGTTACGGCGACCACCCGGCTCTGCGCATGTGGCACATCAACAACGAGTACTGCACCTTCTGCTGGTGCGACGAGACCGCACGGCACTTCCGCCGCTGGCTGCGCCAGAGGTACACCACGATCGACGCCCTGAACGAAGCCTGGGGCACCGCCTTCTGGAGCCAGCGCTACGACACATGGGAACAGGTCATCCCACCGCGCAAGGCGCAGTACCTGCGCAACCCCGCCTGCACGCTCGACTTCCGGCGCTTCACCTCCGACACCCTCCTGGAGTGCTACACCGCCGAGCGCGACATCGTCGCCGCGCGCACCCCCCACATCCCCGTCACCACCAACTTCATGCCCTTCTGGACCGGGCAGGACGCATGGAAGTGGGCCGGGGAGGAGGACGTCGTCTCCGTCGACGTCTACCCGGACCCCGCCGACCCGCACGCCGGCCAGTACGGAGCGATGATCCAGGACATGACCCGCTCGCAGGCCCGCGGGCCGTGGATGGTGATGGAGCAGGCGGCGGGCGCGGTGAACTTCCGCGGTGTCAACGTGCCCAAGCCCCGTGGCCTGGGCCGACTCTGGTCCCTCCAGGCCGTTGCCCGCGGCGCGGACGCCGTCTGCCACTTCCAGTGGAGGCAGTCGCGACAGGGAGCGGAGAAGTTCCACTCGGCCATGGTCTCGCACGCGGGCGAACACGGTCGCGCCTACCAGGAGATCAAGCGGATCGGTGCCGAGCTGTCCCGACTGGGGGAGAGCGTCGCCGGCACCCGCGTCATCTCCGAGGTGGCGATCCTGCACGACTGGGACTCCTGGTGGGCCGACGAACAGGAGGGCCGCCTGTCCTCCGAGGTGCACTACCCCACCGTCGTACGAGCCTGGCACCGTGCCCTGTGGGAGGCCGGAGTCACCACCGACTTCGCCCACCCCGAGCACGACCTCAGTCCCTACCGCCTGGTCGTCGTCCCGCACCTGTATCTGCTGACCGACGCCGCTGTGGACAGTCTCGTCGCCCATGTACGCGGCGGAGGCACACTCGTCTGCGGGTTCATGACCGGCGCCGCGGACCAGGACGACCGCATCCGTCCCGGCGGCATGGACGAACGGCTGCGCGATCTGTTCGGCATCCGCCTCGTCCACGAGTGGTGGCCGCTGCCCGCGGGCGAGAAGGTGGTGTGCGACGACGGCCTCCGCCCCTTCCGGGGATCCCTCTGGGCGGAGGAACTGGAACTGTCCGCAGCGGAGACCGTCGCCACCTATCGAAGCGGTGAGCTCGTCGGCATGCCCGCCGTGCTGCGCCACGGAGGCGCCTGGTACGTCTCCACGCTGCCCGAGCCGACAGCCCTCCGCGAGCTGCTCGCCCGCGTGGCGTGCGAGGCGGGCGCGCGACCCGTCCTGGAGAACCGGCCACCCGGTCTGGAAGCGATCAGCCGCGGTGACGTGCTCTTCCTGCTCAACCATGCTCCCGGGCCGGTCACCGTCGACGTGCCGGGCCCGTACCGGGACTTGATCACGGGCGACCGGGTGGAGGGTTCCGTCCGCCTGGAGCGCCATGGTGTGGCGGTGCTGGCGTGAGGCACGGGACGTGGGAACCGCAGCCCGCCGGACGGTGGGAGGACGCCTACCTCAGCGGTAACGGCAGGCACGGCGCCATGGTGTTCGGCCATCCGGCCGACGAACGCGTCGTGGTGAACCACCACACCCTGGTCCGCCCCAACGGCAGCGAAGCGGTCGGCCCCCCGGCGCTCGCCGCCGAACTCCCCGCTCTTCAGGCCGCCCTGCTGGCAGGCGACACCAGGGCGGCGGAGGACTTCGGCGCCGGGTACCCGCACGTATGGGTGCAGCCCTTCCATCCCGCTTTCCAGGTCCGCATACGACGCAGGGGGGTGACAGGGGAGCCGGGATACCGCAGGCAGGTGGACTTCACCACCGGGCACGTGAGCGCGATGGACGACGGCTGGCGCAGCGACGTCTTCGTCTCTCGCACCGACGACGTGATCGTCCACCGGGTGTCCGGCCGGCCCGGTGGACTGAGCGCCGAGGTCCGCCTCGACGAACGCCTGCCCGGGTTGCCTGCCGGGCTGCGCTTCTCCCGCTCGGTCGTGTGCGAGAGGAACGGGCGCCCCGGCACCAGGGCGGTACTGAGCCTGCGCACCGAGTACGGGAACGGACGGACCGCCTTCACGGGGACGACCCTCGTGGTCATCCCCGACGGCCGGGCGGACGCGGCCGGTGACAGGCTGCGGGTCACCGGAGCCTCCGCGATACTGCTGCTGACCCGGGTGGAGCGGCATCCTGCCGGCAGCGACCCCGGCGCCGCGCACCTCGCTGGGCTGGGTGCCCTGCTCGAAGCGGACCCGGTCAGCGTCGACTCGACCGTCCCGCCCGGCCCGCACGATGCCACCGACCTGGCGTACTCGCGGCTTCTGGCCAGACACCTGCCCGCCCACCGTGGCGCCTACCTTCGCGCCGAACTCACCTTGACGGCGGATCCGGCGGAGAGAGAACTGCCGGGCAGCGCACTGCTGCGCCGTCCGGACAGCCCGGCGCTTCTCGAACGTCTCTTCGCGGCGGGCCGCTACCACCTCCTGTCGTCCAGCGGCATACTGCCGCCGCGTCTCACCGGTCTCTGGACGGGCGACTGGGACACCGCCTGGTCCGGAGCCTTCACCACCAACGCCAACCTCAACCTGCAGGTGGCGTCCGCGGCGGCGGGGGCGCTGCCCGAGGTGTCCCGGGCCCACGCGGAGCTGATACGCGGTCAACTGGCCCACTGGCGCGACAACGCCCGCGAGATCTTCGGTGCCCGCGGCATCGTCGCGCCCTCCCACACGGACGGGGAGAGCGGCCACACCCGGCACTTCGAACGCGCCTACCCCCTGCACCTGTGGACCGCGGGCGCCGACTGGCTGCTCCACCCTCTGGTCGACGAAGTCCTCACCGGAGGCCGGCCCGGCCCCTGGCTCCCCCTCGCCCTGGTCGAGGTGGCCCAGTTCTACGAGGACTTCCTCGTCAGCCGCGGCCCCGACGCCCCCGTGGCGGTGGTGCCCTCGTACTCGCCCGAGAACCGGCCCGCCAACGCGAGCTGGGGCACCGTCGACGCCACGATGGACATCGCCGCCGCACGGCACGCCCTGACCACCGCGGCCGACTTCCGCCCCGACCACCCCAGCGCCCCGCACTGGCGGGCCCTCGCCGCCAGGCTTCCTTCCTACCGGGTCAACGCGGACGGGGCACTGGCCGAGTGGGCCGGTCCTGAGCTGGAGGACACGTACGACCATCGGCACATCAGCCACCTCTACCCGGTGTGGCCGCTCGACGAGATCAACCCCCTTGACACGCCGGCCCTCGCGACGGCCGCCCTCCGCGCTCTCGAACTACGCGGCTCGGAGAACGATTCGGCGCACGGCCGCCTGCACACCGCGCTCGTCGCCGCCCGGCTGCGTGACAAGGAACTGGCGGGCCGAGCGCTCCGCCACGTGCTGCACGGCGACTACTTCCACGACTCACTCATGAGCGCCCACTACCCGGCGCGGGACGTGTACAACGCGGACGCCGCGCACACGCTGCCCGCGGTGCTCATCGAGTGTCTGGTCCAGTCGTCCCCCGACCGGCTGGTACTGCTGCCTTCCGTGCCACGCGAGTGCGCCGAAGGCACCTTGCGAGGCATCCGCACGCGCTTCGCGGCCCGCCTCGACCTGCGGTGGTCCAAAGACCATGCCACCGCCGTGCTGTGGCCGTCGAGCGACCGCACGATCGACGTGATCGCGGGCAGTGACCGCTACCCGCTGACCCTCGTCGCCCACGAGAAGCACGTTCTCTCCCTCCCCGGCAGGACATGACCCCACCCCGTCGCAGGGACTCCGTACGACACACTCCGTACAGGTTCCGAGGCCACCGGCGCCACGTGCTCGCCGCGGCGCTCGCTCCGCCCGCTGCCGTCGCTCCGGAGCCGTCCCCGGCACACGCCGCCGCCTGATATCCCATGACCGCTGGTGGACCGCGCCCGTCATCCCCTGACGGGCGCAGGCCCGCTGCTCGCGCGGACAACGAGCTCCGGCTTGAGGAGGACGACCTCTTCGTCGGCCTTCCCCTCGACCTTGGCGATGAGGTGGTCGACGGCCTGACGTGCCATCTCCCGCGCGGGGATGGTGACGGACGTCAACCGGACCGAACCCTGGAGGGCGACCTGCTCGGGACACACGGCGACGACGGAGATGTCCTCGGGCACCGCCCTCCTGTCCTGGCGCAACAGGCTGAGCAGCGGTTCCACCGCCTGCTCGTTGTGCACGACGAAGCCCGTGACATCGGGGCGCTCGGTGAAGATCTGCCCGACGGCGCTCGCCATCGAGGCGTACGTGCCCTCGCACGGACGGTGCAACACGCGCAGCCCGAGCCGGCCCGCTCGGGCGCGCAGGCCGTCGATCGTGCGCTCCGCGAACCCGGCCTTGCGCTCGTACACGGCCGGAGCCTCGCCGATCACGGCGATGTCCCGGTGCCCCAACTCGGCCAGATGCTCCACACACAGAGCGCCGGCCTCGGTGAAGTCCAGATCGACGCAGGTGAAGTCGGTGGTCTGAGAGGGAAGGCCGATGAGCACCGCGGGCCGGCCGCTCTCGCGCAGCACGGGGAGCCGGGCATCGTCCAGTTCCACATCCATCAGGATGATGGCGTCCACAAGGCCGCTGGCGACCACGCGGCGCACGGCGGCGGGCCCCTCCTCGCCGGTGAGCATCAGAACGTCGAAGCCGTGCTCCCGGGCGTTGGTGGCGACGGCGATGGCGATCTCCATCATCACCGGGACGTACATGTCCGTGCGCAACGGCATCATCAGCGCGATGATGTTGGATCTGCTGCTCGCCAGTGCTCTGGCTCCAGCGTTGGGGTGGTAGCCCAGTTCCGTGATGCTGCGTTCCACCCGGCGCTTGGTGACCTCGGAGATGGTTCGCTTGCCACTGAGGACGTAGCTGACCGTGCTGGCGGAAACTCCGGCATGTTGCGCCACGTCGGCAAGGGTGACCATCAGGATCTCCAAGATCGGGAAGCGCTTCAACACGCACTCTGTACTCAAACTGCAAGCTGCCAGAACATTAATCCGCTCTGAGGGTCGCTGTCCAGACTCTGCAGTCGAAGCGCTTCGACAACTCCGATGTCCTTCATGTTGCCCGCCGAGCGGGGCGGCTCGACCTCACCAAGCGCCGTATGTCACGCGGCTGACTGATGCTCCATGCCACGGAGGGGTTTCTCGTCCGCTCCGTTCTTTCCGGGTGTGCGCGGATGGGCCGCACACACGACAGCGCCGGCTCCCGCGCGATGCGGGAACCGGCGCTGCGCGCGTCAGCGGCTACGGAGTGACGCAGCCGATCGGGCCGACCGGGAAGTCGTTGCCGGTCGATGTCGCGGTGAACCCGAAGGTGACGCTGCCCTCCGGTGCGATCGTGCGGTTGTGGTCGAGGTTCCTGACCGTGAGCGTGCCATCGGGCCCCGTGGTCAGCGCACCGTTCCACAAGCTGCTGATCCTGGCGCCCACGCCGGGCTTCCAGCGCACGGCCCAACCCTCACGCGCCGCCGTGGCGTGGTTCATGACCTCCACGGAACCCTGGAAACCGCCGCTCCAGGAGTTGGTCACGCTGTAGACGGCCATGCACCCGGTGTGCGGGTCGGTGGGTGTCGGGGTCGGAGTGGGGGTGGGCGTCGGATGAGGAGTGCCGCCCGAGCCGCGGATGCCGGTCACCTCGCCGTTGCCACCGTCGAAGACGATGTCGGAGCAGGAGAAGAAGTTCTCCTGGCTGTCCGAGCGCACCCACTGGATGAACATGACCGCGTCACCCGAGCGGCCCGAGGGCAGGTCCAGGTCCCAGTAGTAGTGGCCGCCGTCCGTGCCGGGCCCACCCGCCTGCGGCGGATCGGTGACGGTCCCGATCAGCTCCAGGTCGTCCCAGCCCAGCTCGGTGCTGGGTGAGTAGCCGGGCTTGGACAGGTATACCCGGAAGGAGCCCGGGTGCGCCGCCCAGTTGCTGTGCTGGAGCTGGATCGTCTTCCCTGACGTCAGGTGCGTCCGGGGCCAGTCGGAGCGGGGGGCGTTGTAGCCGGTGAAGTTGTACGGCGACCGGTCCCCGGCACTGCACAGCTTTCCGTCCGGGACGTAACCCGCGCCACGTCCGCCCGCGTTGGAGTCGAGCACGGCGAACCAGTTGTACAGCGCGGTCGCGCCGCTCTCGTCGAGCGCTGCCTTGCACGCCGGGTTGGTCGGGTCCAGGGCGCCGGTGCCGGTCCTGGCGTCCAGCATGCAGAGGTACGTACGCGAGCCCGGTGTCATCGTGACGCCGTGGGCCTGGGCGTCGCCCTGGCCCATCAACGTCAGGCCGATTCCGCCGAGCAGTGTCGCCAGCACCGCCGCCATGGAGGTGAACAGCTTCTTGCGTCGGGCCATGAGGTCTCCTGTACCTGTGTGGGGACGGTCTTCCGTTTGTGCTTCTCTCCTGCGGCCGCCGTCGGGCGAGGAGTCTGGGGTGGCACCTGGATCAGGGCGCTGTCGAGGGCGGGCGCGGGCGCGAGGCAGGTGGAATCGCCGTGGCCGGTGCACGGCCGTGCGGCCGCAGCCGTCTGCCCCGCGCGGGCAGGGCCCGACGCCGACCGAGCCGCGTCGGACCGACGCCGGCAGGAGTGCTGAGCGGTTGCGCGTGGTCCTGGGGGAGTGACGCTCGCATGCGGGGCCTCTCCGGGAGGGATGACCGATGGGGCGATCACGGAACCGGAAGCACTTGGCCGTTCAGTCTGGGAGCGCTCCCACCTCCTGGTACCACGGACTGTAGGAGCTTTGCTGTGTCCCTGACAACCCATCGGGAGGCATGCGTCGAGCGAATCGACGAAGGCGGGGTTCCGGCGAGTCGGGGCCGACGCGGCCCTTTCATGGGGCCGGCGAAGCGGCGAATCCTGTCCAACCGCTTGACGGCGCGTCTCTGGACCCCGATTTTGGGAGCGCTCCCACTTCGTCGGCACTCCGCCGGACGCCATGCCGGTGCCCCCGTCACCGTGTGCCTTTCCCCTACCGTAAGGACTTCAGTGTGCCGCGACACCAGCCTCACGCTCCTCGCTCCTCCCGCACGTTCCGCCGACCGGACCGCTCCGGCCGCGTCAGCGTGTGGGCGGGCGTCTTAGCCGCCGCCGGTCTGCTGGCCGGCACCCTTGCCCCACCCGCCGGTGCGGCCCAGCCCTTCGACGAGGCCCCCGAGGTCATCGTCAACGGGGACTTCTCCGCGGGCACCGCCCCCTGGTGGTCGACGGCCAACAGTCCCGTCACCGTCTCGGACGGTCGCCTCTGTGCCGACGTTCCCGCGGGCACGGACAACGCGTGGGACGCCATCGTCGGGCAGAACGGGCTCTCTCTCACCGCCGGCGAGGGATACACCCTGAGCTACACGGCGACGTCCACCGTGCCGGTCACCATCCGCACCAACGTGCAGATGGCGACCGAGCCGTGGACCACGGAACTGGCCACCGCGCAGCCGGTCGGGACGACCGCCGAACGCGTCACGGAGACCTTCACGGCCGGAGCCGACCACGACGCGGCGCAGCTCGTCTTCCAGATCGGGGGCAGCGCCGCGGCCCTCACCTTCTGCGTCGACGACGTATCGCTGCGCGGCGGGACCGCGCCGCCGCCGTACGAACCGGACACCGGGTCCCCGGTCCGGGTCAACCAGGTCGGCTACCTCACCCACGGCCCCAAGGCCGGCACGGTGGTCACCGACGCGGCGGACCCGCTGCCCTGGAGACTCGACTCGGCCGCCGGGACCCGCGTGGCCGGCGGCACCACCACTCCGGCGGGCGTGGACACCGCCTCGCGGCAACACGTCCACACCTTCGACTTCAGCGCCGTGACGACCGCGGGGGAGGGGTACACCGTCACCGTCGCGGGGGAGAAGAGCGAGCCGTTCGCCATCGGCGACGACCTCTACGCGTCCCTGCGCACCGACGCGCTCGCGTACTTCTACCACAACCGCAGCGGCATCGAGATCGACGCGGACATCGTGGGCGAGCAGTACGCGCGCCCGGCGGGCCATCTCGGCGTGAGCCCCAACCAGGGCGACAACGACGTGCCCTGCCAGCCGGGAGTGTGCGACTACCGTCTCGACGCGGCGGGGGGCTGGTACGACGCAGGTGACCACGGTAAGTACGTGGTCAACGGCGGTATATCGGTCGCCCAGTTGATGTCCACGTTCGAACGGACCCTGTACGAGGAGACCGCCGACGCCGGGCCGCTCGGTGACGGTGAGCTCCGGCTGCCCGAGCACGGGAACGCCACTCCCGACATCCTCGACGAGGCGCGCTGGGAGCTGGAGTTCCTCATGCGGATGCAGGTGCCCGCGGGGGAGCCGCTCGCCGGTATGGCCCACCACAAACTGCACGACAGGGCGTGGACCGGACTGCCGCTCCGGCCGGACCGCGACCCCCAGCCCCGGGAACTGCATCCGCCGACCACGGCGGCCACCCTCAACCTGGCGGCCACCGCCGCCCAGTGCGCCCGCCTCTTCCAGGTCTACGACGCCGACTTCGCCGCACGGTGCCGGTCGGCCGCGCGGTCCGCGTGGACTGCCGCCAAGGCCCACCCGGGCATCCTCGCCGACCCGCAGGACGCCACGGGCGGCGGCGCCTACAGTGACGACGACGTTCGGGACGAGTTCTACTGGGCGGCGGCGGAACTCTTCCTCACCACCGGCGAGGACGGCTACCGCCAGGAAGTCCTCCGCTCCCCGCTGCACGGTGACACCGACGCGGTCTTCCCGCGCGGCGGCATGTCCTGGGGCTCGGTCGCCGGGCTCGGCGCTCTGAACCTCGCCAGTGTGCCGGGCAAGCTGTCCGCCGACCAGCTCGCGACGGTGCGCGCCATGGTGACCGAGGCCGCCGACGGATACGCGGCCGACTCGGCGCGGGCCGCGTACGGCCTGCCGTACGCCCCCGACGACGGGCACTACGTATGGGGCTCGAACAGTCAGGTCGCCAACAACATGGTCGTCCTGGGCTCCGCGCACGACCTGACCGGCAGGACCGTCTACCGTGACGCCGTACTGCGCGGACTCGACTACCTGCTGGGCCGCAACGCGCTGAACCAGTCCTATGTCACCGGGTACGGCGAGCGGGACTCGCGCAACCAGCACCACCGGTTCTGGGCCGACCAGCTCGACCCGGCCCTGCCGAATCCCGCCCCCGGTTCCCTGGCCGGCGGGCCGAACGCGTCCATCGAGGACCCGGTCGCGCAGGCCAAGCTGAAGGGCTGCGCACCGGCGATGTGCTACATCGACGACATCGAGTCCTGGGCCACGAACGAGATCACCATCAACTGGAACGCCCCGCTCGCCTGGGTCGCGTCCTATGTGGACGACCTGGGCGGCGGTGAGCCCGTGAAGGCGCTCTGCGAGGTGACGTACACCTCGCAGCGCTGGAGCAACGGCTTCACCACCCATGTCGCGCTGAGGAACACCGGCGACCGCCCCGTCCAACCCTGGTGGCTCGACTGGACGTTCGCCGACCGGCAGCAGGTGACCGACACCTGGGGTGCCGGCATTGTGCAGACCGGCCCCCGGGTCACCGCCGACGCCCTGAGCTGGAACGCCACTCTCGCACCCGGCGCCACCGTGCGGTTCGGCTTCAACGGCCGCCCCACCGGCCTCGTGCACGACCCCCAGGTCTTCAGGCTGAACGGCAAGGTCTGCGTGACGGCATCACGAGGATGAGCGGACGGCCCGTCCTACTGCGTACGAGGAGAATCGCTGTGAAACGTCTTCTGGCTCTACTGGCCACCTGTGCGATGGTCCTGGGCCTCACCGCCCTGTTCAGTCCTCCGGCGGCGGCCACCAGCGGATGCAAGGTCGACTACACGGTCACCAGCCAGTGGCAGGGGGGTTTCCAGGCCGGAGTCAAAGTCACCAACCTGGGTGGACCCGTCACCGGATGGACCCTGAAGTTCACGATGCCCGAGGTGGGGCAGAAGCTCGTCCAGGGCTGGAACGCCACCTGGTCGCAGTCCGGTCCGGCGGTCTCCGCGGCGGGCGTCGACTGGAACCGCACACTGGCCACCGGAGCCTCAGCCGATCTGGGGATGGTGGGTTCCCTCACGGGCGCCAACCCGAATCCCACGGCGTTCACGCTCAACGGCGTCGCCTGTACGGGCTCCGTGGAGGAGCCCCCGCCCGTCGACCCGCCTGTCCCGGGCACCGGCACCCCCGTGGACATCAACGGCAAGCTCCACGTCTGCGGCGTACACCTGTGCAACCAGTACGACCGCCCCGTACAGCTGCGGGGCATGAGCACACACGGTCTCCAGTGGTTCAGCAGGTGCTACAACGCCGCGTCGGTGGACGCGCTGGCGGAGGACTGGAAGTCGGACCTGCTGCGCGTGGCCATGTACGTCCAGGAAGGCGGCTACGAGACCGACCCGGCGGGCTTCACCAACCGGGTGAACGGCCTCGTCGACATGGCCGAGGCACGTGGCATGTACGCCATGATCGATTTCCACACCCTGACGCCGGGTGATCCGAACCACAACCTCGACCGGGCCCGGACGTTCTTCGCGTCCGTCGCGGCCCGCAACGCCGACAAGGAGAACGTGATCTACGAGATCGCCAACGAGCCCAACGGAGTGAGCTGGACGGCCATCAAGAGCTACGCCGAGCAGGTCATCCCGGTGATCCGGGCCGCGGACCCGGACGCCGTCGTCATCGTCGGTACCCGCGGCTGGTCCTCACTGGGCGTCTCGGACGGCTCCGACGAGAGCGAAGTCGTCAACAACCCCGTCAGAGCGGCCAACATCATGTACGCCTTCCACTTCTACGCCGCGAGCCACAAGGACTCCTACCGTGCCACGCTGAGCCGGGCCGCCTCGCAACTGCCGCTCTTCGTCACCGAGTTCGGCACAGTGAGCGCCACCGGCGGGGGAGCGATGGACCGGGCGAGCACGACGGCCTGGCTGGACCTGCTCGACCAGCTGAAGATCGGCTACGCGAACTGGACCTACTCCGACGCGGACGAGAGCAGCGCCGCCTTCAGGCCGGGCACCTGCAACGGCGGCGACTACAGCAGCAGCGGGGTGCTGACCGAATCGGGGGCACTGCTCAAGAACCGCATCAGCACCCCCGACTCCTTCCCCACCAACTGACCAGCTGACCAACTGACCAGGGGCGGGCCTCCGGCCGACCGGAGCCCCGCCCCGCGCCCCCTGATGTCACCCGACCTCTCACGGACACGCCGTAGCCGAAACCTGCCCTCGGCTCTGACCGACATCACGCCGCGGCACGCCGCCCCCGTCCGCCCCTGGACCGCGTCCCTACACCTGCTACCGACCGCCGTCCACCCGAGCGCTCAGTTCTCGCGCGGTGGCGCCGTGCTCTTGCGGACGACCAGGCTCGTGGCCAGTTCCAGCCGCGTGGACACCGGTTCCCGGGCCCGTAGCCGCATCAGCATCTGCGTGGCCTCCTCCGCCATCAGACGCAGCGGTTGGTGGATCGTGGTCAGGGCCGGGCTGGCCCAGCGGGCGATGGAGACGTCGTCGTAGCCGACGACCGAGAGGTCGTGGGGGACGCGTAGGCCGTGCACCCGGGCGGCTTCCAGTACGCCCAGCGCCTGGAGGTCGCTGCCCGCGAAGATCGCGGTGGGCCGGCCGGGGCGGGACAGCATCTCGGTGGCGCGGTCGTAGCCGCCCTCGACGTGGAAGTCGCCGAACAGGATGAGCCCGGGGTCCACCTCCAGCCCTGCCATGGCCATCGCCGACCGGTAGCCGTCGAGCCGGGCGCGGGAGCAGAGCATGTCCTCGGGGCCGGTGATGACTCCGATGCGCCGGTGGCCGCACTCGATGAGATGGCGGGTGGCGGCCAGTCCGCCGTTCCAGTTGGCCGAGCCGACCGAGGGCACGTCGGGGTCCGGGTCGCCCGCCGGGTCGATGATGACGAACGGGATCGAGCGCGCCCTGAGCTGCTGCTTCACTTCGCCGGGCAGGGTGGAGAAGACCAGGACCACACCGAGCGGCCGACGCTGGAGCATCGCCTCCATCCAGTCGGGGCCGGGCGAGTGGCGGGTTCCGCTTTCAGTGAGGACGACCCCGGCGCCATGGGCCTTGGCGACGTTCTCCACCCCCCGGATCAGTTCCATCGCCCAGATGCTCTCCAGCTCGTGGAACACGATCTCGATGAGCGGCGCCTCGCTGGCCGACCGTGTGGTGCGCCGGTACGCATGGGCTTCGAGCAGGCGCTCCACCTTGACCCTCGTGGGGGTCGCCACGTCCTGTCGTC
The DNA here is from genome assembly GCF_001905595.1 of Streptomyces sp. CB00316. Lineage (GTDB taxonomy): Bacteria > Actinomycetota > Actinomycetes > Streptomycetales > Streptomycetaceae > Streptomyces. Next base: position 180,509 of record NZ_LIXI01000012.1, read on the forward strand.
CGTTGAGGACCTTCGAAACTGTCGAAATGGAGACGCCGGCCCGCTCGGCCACCTGAGCCAGGGTGATGCGGCCCATTCTCTCGTCATCGCGCATGGCGAGGAGCATAAAGCATGAGACACCCGGCACCCAGGCGTAACGCTTTGGTAACGCGGCGACCGAGGGTTGACCCCCTGAAGGGGGAGTTCTAGCGTCCCGACTCAACAAGTTTCGGTAGTCACGCCGAAAAAGTTTCGAAGGGTGAGTCGATGAAGCAACGCGCACGGTTCTCGCGGACCGCTGTCGTCGGTGGTGCCGCGCTGGCCCTGGTGCTGTCCCTGTCAGGGTGCGGAGAGGATTCCGACGCGGCCGGCGGCGACACCATCCACGTCCTGGTCTACGGGGACGCGGCGAACAAGGTGGAGAAGGAGCTCGTCGCCACCTTCAACAAGACGTCGAAGGTGAAGGCCGTCCTGGACACGATCCCGGGCGCCGACTACCAGGCCAAGCTGCAGACGATCATCAACAGCAAGCAGGCGCCGGACGTCTTCTTCAACTGGGGCGGCGGCAGCATCAAGCCGTTCGTCGACGCAGGCCTGCTGCTCCCGCTGGACCCCCTCATCGCCAAGGACCCGGACCTCAAGGCGAAGTTCCTGCCGTCCGTGTTCAACAGCGCGGTGGTCGACGGCACGGCCTACGGGGTCCCCATGCGCGGCACACAGCCCGTACTGCTGTTCAACAACGGCAAGGTCCTCAAGAAGGCGGGCGTCGAACCCCCGAAGACCTGGGACGACCTGCTGGCGGCGGTCGAGGCGCTGAAGGCCGACGGTGTCACCCCGATCGCGCTGGGCGGTGGCGACCGGTGGCCGACACTGATGTGGTTCGAGTACCTGTACGACCGCATCGCCGGCCCGGATCTCTTCCAGAAGGCCCTGGACGGCGACAAGGACGCCTGGGCGAGCACGGACAGCCGGAAGGCCCTGGGCAAGATCAGGGAACTGGTGGATGCCGGTGCCTTCGGCACCAACTACGACTCGGTGAAGTTCACCGACCAGGGTTCCCCCACGCTCCTGGCGACCGGCAGGGCCGGCTTCGAGCTGATGGGCTCGTGGGAGTACTCGACACAGCAGGACGCACACCCCGAGTTCGCCGGGAGCGACCTCGGATACAGCGCGTTCCCCTCCGTCGAGGGCGGCAAGGGCGACCAGGCGAACGTCGTCGGCAACACCAACAACTTCTACTCCGTGCTGAAGAAGACGAAGCACCCGCAGGCCGTCGCCGCGTTCTTGAAGCTCATGTACTCGGACCAGTTCGTCAAGGCGCAGCTCGGCATCGGCAACCTGCCGACGACGACGAACACCGAAGGCCTCCTGGACACCGCCGCCAGCCCCGAGTTCGCGAAGTTCCAGTACGACATGGTCAAGGCGGCCCCGGCCTTCCAGCTCTCCTGGGACCAGGCGTACCCCCAGTCGGCGGCCACCGCGATGTACCAGTCCCTCCAGCAGTTCTTCAACGGCTCGATGGACGAGGAGGCCTTCATCAAGGCCATGCAGGCGCTGCCGACCTCGTGAGCTCACTGAGATCCGGACTCGGAACAGCTGACATGACCCGAACCCCACCACCCTCGGCGGACAGCGGGACGGCCAGGAGGGCCGGCTCGTCCGGCATCGGAGCGGGCCGCCCGGGATTCCTCTGGGCGGCCCCCGCCGCCGTCTTCTTCGGCCTCTTCGCCATCGTCCCGCTCATCATGGTCGCCGTCCTCTCCTTCGCCAGCTGGGACGGTCTGAGCGACCCGGATTTCGCCGGCCTCGACAACTGGAGGAAGCTTCTCGACGACCCCGTCATGATCAAGAGTCTCTGGCTGAGCGTCCTGCTCACCGTGCTCGGGGTCGTCGTCCAGACCCCGCTCAGCATCCTGCTCGGGGTCTGGGCGGCGGGGCACCAGCGCAACCGGGCCGTCCTGTCCGCCATCTACTTCGTCCCGATGCTGCTGTCCATCGCGGCCGTGTCCGTACTGTGGCGCGCCGTCCTGGACCCGAACCTCGGTGTCCCCGCGCACGCCACATGGCTGTTCGGCGACGGCAACCTGTTCGGGACGCAGGCCACGGCCATCGGCGTCCTGGTCTTCGTCAGCACCTGGCAGTTCACCCCTCTGCACACGCTGATCTACCAGGGCGCGGCGCGCGCGGTGCCGCCGGTCCTCTACCAGGCGGCGCAGATCGACGGCGCGGGCACGGTGCGGCAGTTCTTCCACATCACGCTGCCGCAGCTCCGCAACTCGATCATCACCTCGATGATCCTGATGGTGGTCGGCGGCCTCACGACCTTCGACACCGTGCTCATCCTGACCCAGGGCGGACCGGGAAGCGACACCACCATCAGCGCGTACTACATGTACCAGAAGGCGTTCAAGAGCTTCGACTACGGAGCGGCGTCCACCATCGCCCTCCTCCTGGTCCTCGTCTCCACGGTCATCTCGCTGATCGTGGTGCGGCTCTCGGGCTACGACAAGATGCGCAGCACCATGGAGGGACTGTGAGGAAGAGCCGTCCCAACTACTTCGCCGGTTTCGGCTCACTGGTCTGGCTCCTCGTGGTGGGGCTGCCGCTGTACGTGATGCTCGTCGCCACGTTCCAGTCGCGCCCCGACTACGCGGCGAACGGCCCGCTGGCCTTCCCCGAGCACTTCACGCTCGACAACTACGTCAACGACCTCAACAGCGGCTTCGCGCAGTACTTCCTCAACACGGTCATCGTCACCGTGTGCGTCGTGGGCATCGTCGTGCTGCTCGTCCCGCCGCTGGCGTACACCATCGTCAGGAGCCGGGGCCGCGCCACCACCACGGTCTTCCGGCTGTTCCTCCTGGGCCTGGCGATCCCCTCGCAGGCGGTCATCGTCCCGATGTTCTTCATCATCAGCGAGGCCGGTCTCTACGACAATCTCATCGGTGTCATCCTCCCGACGGCGGCCTTCGCCATGCCGGTGTGCGCCCTGATCCTGACGGGCGTGATGCGTGACATCACCCCCGATCTGTACGAGGCGATGACGATGGACGGTGCCTCGTCCCGGCGGGTCTTCTTCCAGCTGGTGCTGCCGCTGTCCAAGAGCGGGGTCTCGACGATCGTCGTCTTCTCCGCGCTCCAGGCGTGGAACGGCTTCCTCTTCCCCCTCGTTCTGACGCAGTCGGTGGAGACCAAGGTGATCACCCTGGGGCTCTACGACTTCCAGACGGAACGCGGAGTCGACACCCCCGGCCTGCTCGCCGCGGTCGTCCTGTCCATGCTCCCCATCCTGATCGTCTACCTGTTCGCACGCCGGGCCCTGGTCCAGGGGCTCATGGGGGTAGGAGGAAAGTGACCGCCAACAGCGACAAAGCGACCGCCGCCACCGACCACCGCACCGGGCCCTGGCGCGATCCCACCCTCGCTCCCGAGGCCAGGGCCGACGCCCTGATCGCCGCCATGACCCTCCAGGAGAAGGTCTCCCAGCTCTTCGGCGTCTGGGTGGGCGCGTCCGACGAAGGCGCCGAAGTCGCCCCGTTCCAGCACGACATGGAGGAGGCCGTCGCCCTCGACGACCTCCTCCCGCACGGCCTCGGCCAGCTGACCCGCCCGTTCGGAACGGCCCCGGTCGACCCGGCCGTGGGCGCCCTCTCGCTGTCGCGCACCCAGGAGCGCGTCGCCGGGGCGAACCGCTTCGGCATACCGGCGCTCGCCCATGAGGAATGCCTTGCGGGCTTCGCCGCCTGGGGCGCGACCGCCTACCCGGTGCCGCTGTCCTGGGGTGCCACCTTCCACCCGGAGCTGATTCGTGAGATGGCCGCCGCGATCGGCCGCGACATGCGGTCCGTCGGCGTGCACCAGGGGCTCGCCCCCGTACTCGACGTCGTACGCGACGCACGCTGGGGCCGCGTCGAGGAGACCATCGGCGAGGACCCGTACCTGGTGGGGACGGTCGCCACCGCCTATGTACGGGGACTGGAGTCGGCCGGGATCGTCGCCACGCTCAAACACTTCGCCGGGTACTCCGCCTCACGGGCCGGCCGCAACCTCGCCCCCGTGGGCATGGGGGCGCGGGAGCGGGCCGACATCATCCTGACCCCGTTCGAGATGGCCGTACGCGAAAGCGGCGTACGGTCCGTCATGCACGCCTACACCGACACCGACGGAATCCCCTCCGCGGCCGACGGGCCGCTGCTGACCGGACTGCTCCGCGACACCTGGGGCTTCGAGGGGACCGTCGTCGCGGACTACTTCGGCATCGCGTTCCTGAAGACGCTGCACGGCGTCGCGGGGACCTTCGGGGAGGCGGCCGGTGCGGCGCTCGGCGCGGGCGTGGACGTGGAACTGCCGACCGTCAGCACGTTCGGCAGCCCGCTGACCGACGCGATCGCCAAGGGGCTCGTACCCGAGGCGCTGGTGGACCGCGCGGTACGCCGAGTGCTGGTCCAGAAAGCTCAGTTGGGGCTGCTGGACGCGGACTGGAGGCCGGTGCCGCCGGTGCTCGCCGCCGCGGAAGTGGAAGGCCGCGTGGGCGGATCGGCGGGCGGAGACTCAGAGGGGCTGCGCGGGACCGTGCGTCTCGACACCGACGAGAACCGCGCGCTCGCCCGCCGCGTCGCCGAGCAGGCCGTCGTACTCCTGCGCAACGACGGCACCCTGCCCCTGACGGCGGAAGCGGCCGCCGGAGCCCCGGCCCGTATCGCCCTCATCGGGCCCAACGCCGACACCCCGACGGCGGTCCTCGGCTGCTATGCCTTTCCCGTCCACGTGGGCGGCCAGCACCCCGAGACGCCGCTCGGCATCGAACTGCCCACCCTGTACGAGGCGTGTGCGGCGGAGTTCCCCGACAGCGAGATCGTCACCGCGCGGGGTGCGGACATCGACACCCCGGACACCGGGGGCTTCGATGATGCCGTCGAACTGGCCAGGGGCGCCGACCTCGTGATCGTCGCACTCGGCGACTGGGCCGGTCTCTTCGGGCGCGGCACGAGCGGGGAGGGCTGCGACGCGGAGAACCTGGCACTCCCCGGTGTCCAGCAGCAGCTGCTCGACGCCCTCCTCGACGCGGGCACCCCCGTCGTCGTCGTCCTGCTCGCCGGACGCCCCTACGCCCTCGGGCGCGCGGTGCATGAGGCGGCCGCGATCGTGCAGTCGTTCTTCCCCGGCGAGGAAGGAACGAGGGCCATCGCCTCGGTGCTCAGCGGTCGCACCGACCCGTCCGGCCGACTGCCCGTCAGCGTGCCGCGCCACCCGGGCTCCCAGCCCTCCACCTACCTGGCGGCGCGGCTGGGCCACTCCAGCGAGGTGTCCAGTGTCGATCCGACCCCGGCGTTCGGGTTCGGCCACGGTCTGACCTACACCGCCTTCGAGTGGAGCGACCTCGTCGTTGAGCGTGGAGAGGCTTCTACGGAAGGGGAGTTCGCGCTCTTCTGCACCGTCCGCAACACCGGTGCGCGGGCGGGGACCGAAGTGGTCCAGGTGTATCTGCACGACCCGGTCGCCTCCGTGGTCCAGCCGGTGCAGCGCCTCATCGGGTACGTGCGTCTCGACCTGGATCCCGGACGGGCGGCCAGGGTACGGGTGACGGTCCCGGCGGACCTCGCGTCCTTCACGGGCCGCGACGGCCACCGGATCGTCGAGCCGGGCGATCTGGAACTGCGGCTGAGCGCGTCGAGCACCGACACGCGCCTCACCGCCCGGGTCACGCTGACGGGGCCGGTGCGGACGGTCGACCACACCCGGCGGCTGCACATGGGCGCCGCGACCGACCTCCTCACGGACGCGCCGCAGCCCCGCGCACACTGACCGGAAGGGCCTTCACGGGTGGGACGACCACCCGTGAAGGCCCTCCGGCCCGGCGGCGAGGACCTCGCCGAACACCGCAGCGACTCTCCGCCCGGCGAAGGACGCCCCGGGCGTGCCGCGGCAGGTGCCGACCGAGGCCCCCGCTCCGGTGGCCGTCGGTGAGCGGCATCTCGGACGCGAAGTCCTTCGGATACGTGTTCAGGTCCGTGCCGGTGAGGCCGCGCCACCGCCTCCCTCGCCCGTACGCGAGAAGCCGGCAGGTCAGGTCGACCAGACCACTTGGCCGTTGTGGACGATGACCACCTTGGCGTCGGGGCGGAGGACCATCTGGGCGCCTCCGAAATCGTGGGTCTTCGAGGCCCAGATGGCGCGGTCGTCGCCGTTGTGGATGACCAGGTTGCCGTCCGGCTGGAAGATCGCCCGGTGGTTCTCGCCGAAGGTCATCGCCGCCCAGATGGGCTTGTTCCGCTCGTTGTAGACGACGAGGTTGCCGTCCTGCTGCATCGTCATACGGATGCGGTTCGTGGCCCAGGACTGGCCGACCCCGATGGAGCTGGTCGCGGAGACCGTCTGGGTGCCCCAGTTCGGCTTGGGGGCCGCCTTGGGCGTCGGCTTCGGTGAGGCCTTGGGTGTCGGTTTCGGTGAGGCCTTCGGCTTCGGCTTCTCGGTGGGGGCGCTCGTCCGGGGTCCGGGCGGGGGCGCGGGTGCCGCGGGGGCGGGGGCGACCTTCGGAGGGGTGACCTTCTTCGGCTCGGTCGGGGACGGTGTGGGCTTCACCGCCACGTAGTCCTCCAGAGCCGCCGGAGCCGATTCAGGGTTGAGCACCGTGTCGGCGCTCCCGGCCACCGGTGCGGTCGCGGTGTTGCGGGGCTCCTCGTCGTTCGCGCTGCCCATCAGGAGCACGGGGATCGCGACCAGGGCCGCGCCGACGAACACGGCCCCCGCCAGGACCGGGGTGCGGGGGCGGCCTCGGTCGGCCGCCGTGAGCGTCCTGGTCTCCGGCGCGGTCCCGACGGCCGCCGCGAGGGCGGCGCCCTCCGCGCGGGTTTCCTCGGGTGCCTTGGCCGTCTCGGCCGACGCGGCGGGCTCGGGCGCACCGGGCTCGGGTGTGGCGGGCGCCTTCTCCTCCGTGGCAGAGGCGCTGGGCTCCGTCTCGGCCGTCGGCTCGGCGGCCGGTGTCTCCTTCGACGGTGCGGCGGGGTCGGCCTCCTCCACGCGGTCGGTGGCCGTCGCGGTGGTGGGGCCGGGGGTGGGATGCTCGGGGGGCATGCGGTGACTCCTCCTCGGTGGCGCGCCCAACGTAGCCCGTCGTGGGGGGAGTGGGCGGTGTCTCGCCCCGTACGCTCCCGTCGCTTTGTCCGCCTGCGCCTCACTGGTCCCGGAAAGTTCTCCGTTCGGGCAGTAAACGGGCACGTGGGCGGGCTATTCGGAGCTCCCGCCGCGCGCCGTGATCGAGGCTCGTATGACATCCTGTTGGCTTCCCGATCTGATCACTGTCGGCGGTGCGCTGAGAACGTCCGGCGCTCAAGAATTCGTACGGAGCCAAGAGTTCAGGTGGAGAATTCGACCGGAGAGCCGCAAGAGGGCCCACAGGGCGTTCCGTTGGCCTTTCCCGACGCCTCCCTGGTGCCGGAAGCCGTGAAGGACGCTGCTCGTCGGGCGCCGGGGCACTGGGTCGGGATCGTCGATCCGGAGTGGACGCAGGAGCGGACGCCGCCGGAGTGGGCAGTTCTGGGGGAGTGGCAGTCGGACGCGAGCGGGGACGTGGGGGCGTACCGCGCCAACCCGGCGTACCGGCCCTCGGCCCGCGTCCTCGGGTGGCCGGAGCCCACCGATCCGGTCGACGCGGCGGCTCAGCGGGCCGCGACCGGATACGGCACGGTCGACGAGGCGCTGGCCGCCCTCGCGGACGCGGACGTCACCGTCGTGCGCGGGCCGGACGGCGGGCCGCTCGTGGCCGCGGGGCGGGGCGGGACACCGGTGGTGCTCCTGTTCACCTCGTCCACACACGAATTCATGTCCGCGGCACTTCACCATGACACGGTGTCCGCACGGGAGCTGGCCGAGTCGGTGACGGCGGTCGGAGCCCTGTTGTCGGTCAACCCCGGTGCCGCGGCACCCCTGCTCGTCCCGGCCGACAGCCTTTTCGAGCCCCTGGACCCCGCCCCCGCGGCCGGGACGGGCGGCCCCCACTCGACCGAACCCCGGCCCCACACCACAGGGAGGACACCGTGACGCGTTCGTCGTCGTCCCCGAAGACCCCCGCTTCCCTTGAGGCTCGTACGGAGTCCGGTGCCGAGGGTGACGGCACGGCCGTGAACTCCGCCGCGGGCGTCACTCCCGTCGCCTCCGGTGCTTCCACCGTGCCGACCACGGCAGCAGCGCCCGACTCCGAGCCCGTACAGGCGAAGACCGAAGAGGCCGCCGCCCCGAAGGCATTGGAGGGCGAGAAGTCCGGAGAGCCCCAGGCCCCCGGGTCCGACAAGTCCGGGGAGTCCCAGGCCCCCGAGGCCGAGAAGCCCGGAGCACCCAAGTCCGCCGAGGCCACTGCCAGTACCGCCGGCACCGCAGCCGCCGAGCCCGGGTCCGCGACCTCCGGGGCCCCGGCCGACGCCGCGGGGGCTGAGCCCGGAGCCCGCGAGGCCGCCCCGGACTCCGATCCCGACCCCAGTGCCTCCGCCGCCGCCCAGAGCCGGCTCCCCGCCCTCGTGCGGACCATGAGCGCCACCGCCATCGGCCAGCCGCGGCAGGAGGCCGGTCCCGTGGGACGGCCGGGCAGGGCCGCACTCGCGGGCGCGGCGGTCGTGGGAGCGCTACTGGTGTCGGTGCCCTTCCTCGTGCTCGCCGGGAACAACGACGACGGGCCCAAGCGGACGAACGCGGCGGCGGCCGGGACCGTCCTCGACGGGAGCGGGCAGGAGGCGCCGGGCGAGTTCGCCGTCACCGCGCCCGAGACCAGCGCGCCCGCCGAGGACGAGAAAGGGAAGGGGAAGACGGACGAGGAGAAGCCGGAGAAGGGCGGCAACCCCGTCCCGGTCATTCCGCCGGCCGCGCCTTCCGGCGGCGGCCCGGAGGAGGCGAAGAAGCCCGGCGCCCCCAAGGACCCGCCGAAGCAGGCCGATCCGCCCAAGGCGCAGCCCGAGGCGCAGCCCGAGGCGCAGCCCAAGGCGGAGAGCGGCGCCGCCGAGAACCAGCCCGCCAAGGCCAAGCCCGCCGTCACGTTCAGCGGGCCCGTCTCCTTCCGCAGCCATCTCTCCGGCCGCTGCATCGATGTGCCCGGCCACAACTTCAACGACGGCCAGCCGCTGTTCATGTGGGACTGCAACGGCGCCGAAGCCCAGCAGTGGCGCTTCGGCTCCGACGGCACCATCCGGGCCAGGGACAAGTGCCTGGACGTGGCCAACGCGAACTTCGGCAACGGCACGCCCATCCAGCTCGCCTGGTGCAACGGCTCCGCCGCCCAGAAGTTCACTCTGAACGGGGCCCACGACCTGGTCAACACCGTCGTCGGCAAGTGCGTCGACATTCCGAACCACAGCACGAGCAGGGGCCCGTCCACATATCTGGTCCTGTGGGAGTGCACGGGCAACGACAATCAGAAGTGGAGCACCTGACCCGGAGGTCCGGAGACCCGGAGCCCCGCTCCCGGCCTCCGCGTGCCGCCCGGGCCAGGCATGATGGCATCGCCGGACCGCCTCACGGCCCCCGGCGGAAAGCGGCGTCCGGACAGGGCGCCGCCGTAGCAAGGAGGTTGGTGCGTGTCGCGCCAGGTACTGTCGGTCGGCCCCGGGGACCGCTTCTCGACGATCGGTGAGGCGCTCGCCGCTGCCCGCACCGGTGCGCTCATCAGCGTCCGACCCGGAACGTACGCGGAGAACCTGGTGATCCACACCCGGGTCACCCTCACCGCCGCCGAGGGCCGGGGCACGGTGGAGGTCCGGCCGCGTTCGGGCAGCGTCATCGCGTTGCGCGCCGACGCCGTCATGCTCTCCGAACTCACTTTCCGTGGCGGCGACTTGGAGCTGCCCGCCGTGGATGTGCGGCGCGGGCAGGCCGCGTTCGACGGGTGCGAGATCGTCGGCGCCGCCTGGACCGCGATGCTGGCCGGCGGTACAGGCTCCCTCGCGTTGCGGGACTGCCGGGTGAGCAACCCGCAGGGGGCGGGCATCGTGGTGACCTCCACCACGCCCACCACCGTCGAGTCCTGCACGCTCGAACACCTCGGCACCAGCGGCATCGTCCTCGCCGAGCAGGGCGAGGCCCGCATCCGCGACTGCACGGTACGCGGCGCCCGGGGCAACGGCCTCCTGGCCAACGGCGAGACCCGGGGCACCGTCGAGGACTGCGACATCTCCTCCACCGACAAGCCCTCCATCGCCCTGGAGGAGAACTCCGCCCTCTCGGTCGTGCGGACCGTCGTGCACGACACCAGCACCGGTGTGCACCTCAGCACCGCGGGCCGCACCACGCTGGAGGACGTCCGCGTCACCGGCGCCTCCGGCAACGGGATCGCCCTGGCCGGCGGCACCGACCCCGTCCTGCGCCGGTGCCGCGTCTCGCGCGTACGCGGTCACGGCGTGGTCGTCACCGACCGGGCGCGCGGCACCTTCGAGGACTGCTGGGTGGACGGCGCGCAGGGCGCTGCGCTGCGCGTCGCCGGGGCCTCCTCCCCGGCGCTGACCGGGCTGACCGTCCGCGACTGCGAGGGGGCCGGGCTGCTCCTGGAGGAGGACTCGGCGCCCGAGCTGGACCGCCTGGAGGTGATCGGCTCCTCGCCCGCCGTCGCGCTGCTCGGCGGCGCCAACCCGCTGCTGCGCCGGGCCCGTCTGGTCGAGCCCGCCGGCGACGGCATCGCGGCGACCCGGGACGCCCGGGGCCGCGTCGAGGACTGTGAGATCGTCCGGCCGAAGGGCGCCGGTGTACGGGTGGCCTCCGGTTCCACCCTCTACCTGGCCGGCGGAGGGGTCTCCGACACCGCCACCAGCGGCCTGATCGTGGAGGACGGCGGCAACGTCACCGTCCGCGACTTCCGCGTCGAGATCTCCGGTGAGGAGGGCGTGGTCGTCGAGGCCGGCGGCGAGCTGACCGCCAACCGCACATCCGTGCACGCCCCCAAGGGCCACGGCTTCCTGCTCCGCGAGGGCGCGCTCGCCTCGCTCAGCGGCTGCGAGGCGGGCGGCGGTGCCCAGGACGGCTTCCGGGTCGAGTCCACCGCACCCGTCTCGCTCGTCAACTGCACCGCCCGGGAGAACGAGGGCGGCGGCCTGGTGCAGACCGCTCCCGGCGAACGGCTCGCCGTGGAGGGCCTGAACAGCGTCAGCAACGGCAAGCGGGACGCCTGGGGCAGCGGCAGCGCCGAGAACACCGACCCGGCAGGCTCCGGCGCCGCCGACGGGCCCGCCCCCGACCGTGCGGACGGACCCCTCGGCGCCCTCAACGCGCTCATCGGCCTGGAGAACGTCAAACAGCAGGTCCGCACCCTGGTCAACCTCACCCAGCTCGCCCAGCGCCGCGAGCAACTCGGCATGCCCGCACCCCCGATGAGCAGGCACCTGGTCTTCGCCGGGCCGCCCGGCACCGGCAAGACGACCGTCGCCCGCCTCTTCGGGGCGATCCTGGCCGAACTGGGCTCGCTGCGCAGCGGCCACCTGGTGGAGGTCTCCCGCGCAGACCTGGTCGCCCAGGTCGTCGGCGGCACCGCGATCAAGACCTCCGAGACCTTCCAACGGGCACTCGGCGGCGTGCTGTTCATCGACGAGGCGTACACGCTCACCGCGGACAGTGGCAACGGCGGCGCCGACTTCGGCCGCGAGGCCGTGGACACCCTGCTCAAGCTCATGGAGGACCACCGCGACGACGTGGTGGTGGTCGCGGCCGGATACTCCCGCGAGATGGACTCCTTCCTCAGCTCCAACCCGGGCCTGGCGTCCCGCTTCTCGCGGACCGTCGAGTTCGAGAACTACTCCGTGCCCGACCTGGTCGCGATCATGGAGAGCATGTGCGCCCAGCACCAGTACGAGCTGGGTGAGGGGACCGCGGAGGCGCTGGCCGCACACTTCGGGGCGATGGACCGGGACGCCGGTTTCGGCAACGGCCGTGCCGCACGCGGGGTGTTCGAGGAGATGGTGGACCGGCAGGCGGTGCGGCTCTCCGCGCAGCCCCAGGTCAGCGAGCGCGATCTGCGGCTGTTGCTCCCCGACGATGTCTCCGCCACCGCCGTCGCGTCGGCCGCCGGGACCGCCGCACCGGAGGACGACCCGCTCACCCGCCTCGGCGACATGATCGGCCTGGCCGAGGTGAAGCGTGAGGTCGCCGACCTGGTCAACCTCATCACCACCGCCCGCCACCGGGCCGCCGCCGGGCTCCCCGTCCCCTCGCTCAGCAACCATCTGGTCTTCACCGGCCCGCCCGGCACCGGCAAGACCACCGTCGCCCGCCTCTACGGCGAGGTCCTCACCCAGCTCGGCGTCCTGCAGCGTGGCCAGTTGATCGAGGCGGCCCGCGCCGACCTCGTCGGCCGCTACATCGGCCACACCGCCCAGTTGACCCGCGAGGTCTTCGAAAGGGCCCGTGGCGGCGTGCTGTTCATCGACGAGGCGTACACCCTCACCCCGCGCGGTGGCGGCGCCGACTTCGGCCAGGAGGCGGTGGACACCCTGCTGAAGCTGATGGAGGACCACCGCGACGAGGTCGTCGTCATCGTCGCCGGCTACACCGACGAGATGGAACGCTTCCTCGCCTCCAACCCCGGCCTCTCCTCCCGCTTCCCGCGCCGGATCTCCTTCGCCGACTACTCCTCCGAGGAACTGGTCACCATCGTGCGGGCCCAGGCCGCGAACATGGGGTACGAGTGCGGGCCCGGTACCGGCCCGCTCCTCAAGGAGTACTTCGACGCGCTGCCCCGGGACCGCTCCTTCGGCAATGCCCGCCTGGCCCGCCAGGTGGTCGAATCGATGGTCACCCGCCAGGCGGGCAGGCTCAGTTCACTGGCCGCGCCCACCTTGGACGACCTGCGGATCCTCCTCCCGTCGGACGTCACGGCCGTGGTCCCGAAGGCGGTGCCCCGGTGAGGCCGCCCGTCCGGCGGACCGTCCGCCTGCTGTACGGGGCCTCTCTCACCGCCGCGCTGGTGGTGCCCTCGGCTGTGCCCGCCCAGGCCGAGCCCCTCTCCCGTACCCCGGCGGCCCTCCCGGCCGCCGACGGGGCGAAGGGCCAGGAGTTGCCCGGCATGCCCACCGCACTCGACCCCCGGGTGGAGGCCGTCGCCTGCACCCCCGCCTCCGGGGAGAAGGCGAAGAAGCACGACTGGTCCCGCCAGCGGCTCGACCTGGACCGGCTGCACCGGCACACCACCGGAGCGGGTGTGACCGTCGCGCTGATCTCGACCGGCGTCGACCCCGGGGCCGACGGACTCGACGGCCGCGTCACCGCCGAGGGCGAGGCCGCCGACGACTGCGTCGGGCAGGGGACGTTCCTGGCCGGGCTGATCGCCGGGACCGGCGGCTCCACCCGCCGCCTGGCCGGGGTCGCCCCGGACGCGAGGATCCTGGCCCTGCGCGGCACCGACCGGCGCGGACGGCCGGACCCCGCGCTCGTCACGGCGGCGGTACGGGCGGCGACCACCGCCAAGGCCGACGTGATCGCGGTCGCGGTGGCTCTCCCGCGCAAGGACACCGCGCTCACCCGGGCCGTCGCCGAGGCCCGCAGGGGCGGGGCGGTGGTGGTCGCGGCGGCGACCCCGGAGCCGCCCTCGCGCGGCTCCGCCGACGAGATTCCCTCCCGTACCTACTGGCCCGCCGGTGAACCGGGAGTCCTCGCCGTCGCCGACATGCTGCCCGCCGGCACCCGCCCGGACGCCGCCCTGCCCACCGCCGACATCGATCTGGCGGCACCGGGCGCCGGCGTGGTCTCCGGCGGGCCGCGCGGGAAGGGGCACTACCTCGGCGGTGGCGTCGCCGTGGCCACCGCGTACGCGGCCGGGGCCGCCGCGGCCGTACGCGCCACCCACCCCGAGGACGCCGCCGACGCGGTCGCCCGTCGGCTGACCGCCACCGCGTACCCGGCCGACATCCCTCAGCTGGACGCCTACGCCGCCGTCACCACGGTTCTCGGCGCCGCCGGCGCGCCCGCCGCCGGTGCCGAGCGGGCCGCCGAACCCGTGGCCGTACGCGACACCTCCGACACCGACCGCGCCACCGGCCGGGCCATCCTCTTCGTCCTCCTCGGATCGGCCGGCGTCCTCTCCCTCCTCTGGGTCGGTTTCGCCCTCACCCGGGCCCGCGCCCGGGGCTGGCGCCCGGCCGGGGCCGGCACGACCAAGGGCTGAACGCGTGAGGCGCCCTCCCGTCGGGGAGGGCGCCTCATCGGTGTAACGCTTCGCGTCACTCCACCAGCGCCGTCTGCACCAGCCGCGGTTTGCGGCGCTGGATGTGCAGGGCCCGGCCCGGCGGCAGGTTGAGAGGCTTCGCGTTGCCGAAGAGACGGCCCTCCGTGGGCGGGCAGGAGAGCAGGACCGCCGGGTTGTTGGCCTCGTCCAGGCGGCGGATCAGCCCGTCGCTCAGTCCGCGTCCCGCGCCCATGGCGCTGCGGGCGACGACCAGGTGAAGGCCCATCTCGAAGCCGAGGGTCAGGTTCTCGAAGACCGGCTCGAAGGGGCTCTGGAAGGAGTTCTGGGAGACCATGTCGTAGTCGTCGACCAGGATGAACAGGCGTGGGCCGGTCCACCAGTCGCAGGTGCGCATCCGGGCGGGCGAGATGTCGGCGCCGGGCACGCGGGTCTTCATCGCGCGGGCAGCCCCCTCGATGGTCTCGTTGAGGTTGTCCAGGGAGATGACGTGCCCGATGCGGTACTCCTCGGGGATGGCGTCGACCAGGGTGCGGCGGTAGTCCACCGCGATGATCTTCGCCTCCGCGGGGGCGTACCGGGCGGTGATGCCCTTCGTGATCAGGCGCAGCAGATTGGTCTTGCCGCTCTCGGTGTCGCCGACCGCGATCAGGTGCGGCGTGCGGCTGAAGTCGTGCCAGACCGGCTCCAGCGCGTCCTGGTCGAGACCGAGCGCGAGGCGCATGCCGCCGCCCTCGGTGGACTCGGGCGCCGGGAGTTCGGAGACCGGCAGCCGGTGCGGGAGCATCCGGACCTGCGGGGCGGACGGCCCGGACCAGTGCCGGGAGATCTCCGCTACCAGGTGGGCGACACCTTCGCCGAGGTCCTCCAGGGAGCCGCTGCCGTCCAGGCGGGGCAGGCCGGCGAGGAAGTGCATCTTGCTGTCGGCGGTGATGCCCCGGCCGCCGGTACGCGGCACGGTACGGGCCTTGCGGGTGTCGATCTCGGAGTCCATCGGGTCACCCATCCGCAGCTCCAGCCGGGTGGCGGCCTGGTCGCGGACCTGCGCGGACAGCTCCACCCAGCGGGTGGTGGTGATGATCAGGTGGATGCCGTAGTTGAGGCCACGCGCGGCCAGTTCGTTGAACTTCGGGATCAGGTCGTCGTAGTCCTGGCGGACCGTGGACCAGCCGTCCACCACCATGAACACATCGCCGAACGGCTCGTCCGGGAACTCCCCGGCGGCCCGGCGGCGGCGGTAGGACTGCATGGAGTCCAGCGTGTGGTCCACGAAGAACTGCTCACGGCGGGCGAGGAGCGCCATCACCTCGGCGACGGCCCGGTGCACCCGTTCCGGGTTGAGCCGCGCCGCGACGCCGCCGACATGCGGGAGCGCGGCGAGCTGGGAGAGGCCACCGCCACCGAAGTCCAGGCAGTAGAACTGGACTTCGGCCGGGGTGTGCGTCAGCGCCAGGGCGGCGATCAGCGTCCGGGCGAGCGTCGACTTGCCACTCTGCGAACCACCCGCGACGGCGACATGGCCGCCCGCGCCGGACAGGTCCACGATCAGCGGGTCGCGGCGCTGCTCGAACGGCTTGTCCACCAGCCCGACCGGGACCCGCAGTTTCCCGGTGCCCGGCCAGCGCGCGGCGATCAGGCCGCGCACCTTGTCCGGCGTGATCCCGGGCAGCAGCGCGTCCAGCGGCGACGGCTCGTCCAGCGGCGGCAGCCACACCTGGTGGGCGTCGGGACCGGAACCCCGCAGCCGCTCCAGCGCCACATCCAGCAGCGCCTCCTCGTCCTCGGCCTCCTCCGTCTCCGTCTCCGGCTCCGGCGGGGTCTCCAAGGTGCGCGGCACCACCCAGCCGCTGGTCCACGGCACCACCTGGCTCGCCACCCGGGCCTGCACCACGGCACCGGTCCGACGCCGGTACGTCCCCGAGGAGTACGCGGCACGGAACCGGGTCAGGGCCTCCACCCCGGACTTCAGGAATCCGCTGCCGGGCGCGGCGGGAAGCTCGTAGGCATCAGGCACGCCGAGCACGCCGCGGCTCTCCATCGCGGAGAAGGTGCGCAGCCCTATGCGGTACGAGAGGTGGCTCTCCAGCTGGTGCATGCGCCCCTCGTCCAGGCGCTGCGAGGCGAGCAGCAGGTGCACGCCCAGCGACCGGCCGAGGCGGCCGATCATCACGAACAGCTCCATGAACTCCCGGTGCGTGGAGAGCAGTTCGCTGAACTCGTCCACCACCACGAACAGGCTGGGCAGTGGCGCGAGGTCCACCCCCGAGGCGCGGGCCCGTTCGTACTCCAGGGCCGAGGTGTAGTTGCCCGCCGACCGGAGGAGCTCCTGACGGCGGATGAGTTCCCCGTGCAGGGCGTCCTGCATGCGTTCCACCAGGGCCACTTCGTCGGCCAGGTTGGTGATCACCGCGGACGTGTGGGGGAGTTCCTCCAGGCCGAGGAAGGTGGCGCCGCCCTTGAAGTCGACCAGGACGAAGTTGAGGGTCTCGGAGGAGTTGGTGAGGGCGAGGCCCAGGACGAGGGTGCGCAGGAGCTCGCTCTTGCCGGAGCCGGTGGCGCCGATGAGCATGCCGTGCGGGCCCATACCGCCCTGCGCGGACTCCTTGATGTCCAACTCCACCGGACGGCCGTCCACGCCGACCGCGATCGGCACCCGCAGCCGGCCGGAGCCGGAGTGCCGGTCGAAGAGGGTCTGCGGGTCGTGCCGGTGCAGATCGGGGATACCGAGCAGGGTGGTCAGCTCGACGTCGGTGTCCAGCGGCTGCGCGATGTCGGTGCCCAGGCTCATCCGGCGCGGGGTGAGCAGCCGGGCCAGCGACTCGGCGCCGAGCGGGCCGAGCCGGTCGGGGCGGCCGAGCGGCACCGAACGCTCCTTGCGGCTGCGGTCGGTGCGCACCAGGTTCACCTGGTCGGACCCCACGGTCAGCCGCAGCGTGTTGCGGCCGGGCCGCCAGCGCAGCGCCCCGGACACGTCCAGGATCAGGGCGTTGCGGTAGCCGTGGCCCTCCCAGCGGTGGCCCTCCGGGACGGCGACGCCGTCCAGCACGATGACCGTGTACGGCTCGTCACGGCCGGGACGGGCGTCCGGGTCGAAGCCCGGGCGCTCGGCGAACTCGGCGCCGAGCAGATCGTCCAGCTCGGTGAGGTCGGCGGTGATCCGGCGGGCCTGCCCCGCCCCGTCCTCCTCGTGCGGATCCAGCACGTGCGGCAGCCACTTGACCCACTCCCAGTCGGGGCGCCGCTCGTCGCTGACGCAGAGCGCGATCCACAGCTCCTCGGGCGCGTGGAACACCGCGAGCTGCCCGAGCACGGCCCGCACGAGGGCCCGTACGGCGTCGCTGTCGTCGCCCCCGCCCGGCTTCGCGGTGTCGCCTTCCGGCGCCTCCTCCGGGCGCAGCAGGATCCGGGCCGAGGAACGCAGGTAGAGGCCCAGCGGCTGCTCGGGGATGGTGGAGTAGGCGCGGATGAAGCGGCGCAGGGCGTGCGCGCAGAGGGGTTCGAGATCCTCGACCGGGCGGGTGGAGACCGGGTTCAGGGTGAGGGCGAGCTGCTGTTCCCCGACGGCGAGCCGGACCTCGCCGAAGTCCTCGTCGGCCGGGCGCCGTTCCCACAGCCGGGAGGTGCGGGCCAGCGAGCGGAGCGAGGCGGGCTCGGGGTGGCGCCATGCCAGCGCCCGCTGCTGCTCCGCGATGGTGGTCCGCACCCGCTTGCGGGTCTGCGCCAGGTAGCGCAGGTAGTCCCGCCGCTCGCCCTTCAGCCGCTGCTTGCGCTCGCTGGAGCGGCGCATCAGCTGTCCCAGCAGCATGGCACCGGCGGAGAGCGCCATCACACCCATCGCCAGATACATGAAGACGCCGTTCCCCCCGCCGGGGCGCAGGAACATCAGCATCATGGACACCGACATCAGGGCCATCGGCAGATAGGTCCACACCGCCGAGGTGTCGGGCACCGTCTCGGCGAGGACCGGCGGCTCCTGGAGGGTCAACTGCCCCTCGGGCATCTCCGGCCCGCGCCTGCGGGCCGGGCGGCGAAACAGCACGACACTCAAGGAAGAGAACCTCCGGTTCACTGACTTTCCGGCCCGCTCCGAATACCGGCCCATCCGGAAGGAGGAAAGACCGCACCCGCCGGATTCCTCGGGCGCGGGTGCCTCGATGAACGCCGGGTGAATGTTCCGAGCGGATAGCGGGAGCGGTCAACTTCCGTGATGGCCGCCCGTTTGCCGGATTGCTCACCCCGGCCCGCAGTACGGCCGGTGGCCGCAGGCAGTAGTCTGCATTCACGGAACGCGCCCTGTCCACGCGGGAGTGGCGGGCACCGGGTGCGCGGGCACAATTCCCCTGCCCGGCGACCCGGTTCACAGCCACGCGGACTTATCCGTACTGTTCGCACATTCCCTCTCCCGGGGAAGCTTCCTGTCAAAGCCTGCACGGAAGACGAGAGTTCTGCTGATGACCGACAGTGCGGTGGCCGAGTCGTGCCGCCTGACCGTACGTGCGCCGAGCGTCACCATCGATCTGGCCGTGCCCGCCGACGTGCCGGTCGCCGACCTGCTCCCCACCCTCCTGCGGTACGTCGGTGAGGAGGCGGAGGAGGCCGGGCTCGACCACGCCGGCTGGGTGCTCCAGCGGCTCGGCGACGCGCCGCTCGACGAGGAGACGACCCTGGCCCGGGCGGGTCTCCTCGACGGAGCCGTGCTCCATCTTCGCCCGCACACCGAGGCGCTGCCCGAAGCACGGCTGGACGACCTGGTCGACGGGATCGCCGAGACGGTGGGCCGTCGGCTGCACACCTGGCACGCCGGGGCCGCCCGGGGCCTGCTGGTGGGCACCGCCGTGGCGACCGTGATCGCCGCGCTGGTGCTGGTGTTCCGGCCCGGCGTGACCGACTCGACCGCCATTCGGGCGGCCTGCGCGGCCGTCGTCGGGGTGCTGCTCCTCGCGGGCGCGGGCACCGCGAGCCGAGCGGTCGGCGACCGCCTCTCCGCGACCGCGCTCGGCCTGCTGGTCGCCCCGTGCTTCGCCCTCGTCGGCTGGGTGCTGCCCGGCGGCGACCTCACCGGCCCCGACGCGGCCCGGGTCGTCGGTGCCCGGCTGCTCGCCGCCGGTGCTGCGGCTGCGGGCGGCGCGGTCCTCGCGCTCGCCGCGACCGCAGTCGGCGCCCCCGCCCTGCTGGCCACCGCCGTGGTCGCGGTCGCCACCGCTATCTCCGGGGCCCTGATGGGCTACACCGGCCTGGACGTGCCCGCCGCCGCGGCACTGGTGGCCACGGTGGTCGCGCTCGCCGCCGGTGCGGTCGCCCCCTTCGCCTTCAAACTGGCCGGGATGCGGATGCCCTCCCTGCCCTCCTCCGCCGGCCAGCTCCAGGAAGGCATCGACCCGTACGCGGGCGACGAGGTCGCCGAACGCACCGAACTCGCCGGACGCTGGGTCACCGCGCTCTTCGCCGCCACCGGAACCATCGCCGCCGCAGCCCTGGCCGTCCTCGCCCAGACCCCGGACCTGCCCGAGACGCTGACCGCGCTCGCCCTGTCCCTGCTGCTGCTTCTGCACTCCCGCGGCCTGGTCCACATCGGCCAGCGGCTCACTCTGGCGGTGCCCGGGGTCTGGGGGCTGCTGCTGCTCGCCCGCGCCTGGGCGATGGACAGCGACGCCGACGGCCGCGTGGTCGTCTTCGCGGTACTCCTCGCCGTCGCCGCCGCCCTGGTGACCGCGTCCTGGGTCGTGCCCGGCCGCCGGGTGCTGCCGTACTGGGGCCGGGCGGCGGAACTCGCCCACACCGGTCTCGCGGTCGCGCTGCTGCCGTTCACCCTGTGGGTGGCGGGCCTCTTCGGCTGGCTGCGCGGCCTGTTCGGCTGACTTCCCCCCCCCCCCCCCCCCCGTCCATCAGGCCTGAACACGCCGTACGCCGGTCCATCGAAGAAGAGTTGAGGAGAGGCTGTGCAGTCCAAGCGCGACCAGGTGCAGGCCCACGGTTTCATGATGGGCAGGCTCAGCTCGGGCCTGCTGACGGCCGACCCGGACGCCCCGGAGAGCCCGCTGGGCCGGACGACCCGGGGTGTGGTCTTCGGCCTGCTGGTGACCGTTCTGATCGGTGCGGGCGCCACCGTCTACGGGCTGCTGCGCCCCGGCGGGAACGAGACCTGGCGCAAGGGCGAGAACCTGGTGGTCAACCGCGAGACCGGTGCCCGCTATCTGTGGACCGGTACCGACGGCGTGCTCCACCCGGTGCGCAACTACGCCTCGGCCCGGCTGATCGGAGGCGCCCAGCTCAAGGCTGTGGACGTCTCCACCGCCTCGCTGCGGGACGTCCCCGTGGGCTCTCCGGCCGGTATCCCCGGCGCGCCCGACACCCTGCCCGGACCCGGCCAGCTCGACGCCGGGGCCTGGCACATGTGCGTCACCGGCCCGGACGGCGCGCTGCCCAGCACCACCGGCGCCGTCACGGGCACCGGGGTCGACCGGGCGGGGGCCACCACCCTGGTCGCCGGGGCTCCGCTGGAGACCCAGGACGTCGGCGCCGGCCGAGGGGTGCTGGTGATCGGCCCGGACCGCACCGAGTACCTGGTGTGGCGGGGCAGCCGACTGCCCCTGGACCGCCCGTCCGATGCCCGTAACGCCCTCGGTTACGGCTCCGAGCGGGCGATGCCGGTCTCGGCGGCCTTCCTCGACGCCCTGGCCCCGGGCCCCGCCCTGAAGCCGCCGGACGTCGCGGGGCGCGGGGAGAAGGGCCCGGTGCTGGGCGGCGAACCGAGCCGGATCGGCCAGCTCTTCGAGGTCAGCGTGCCCGGCGGCGGGTCCACGTACCACCTGCTGCGCAAGGACGGCCTGGTGCCGCTGTCCCGGCTGGAGGCCGCCCTGGTGCTCGGCGACCCGGCCACCCAGAAGGACGCCTACCAGGGCCGCTCGCCCGAGGCCCGCGCGGTCGGCGCCGACGCGCTCCGTACGCACCGGGCGAAGGAGACGGCCGCCGCCGGAGCCGCCGCCGAACTGCCCCGTACGCCGCCGGCCCCGCAGTCCGCACCCCGCGGCACCGCTCTCTGCGCCCAGGTGGACGGCGGAAACGGCGGCGCCCGGATCCGGTCGGTGCTGGTGCCGCTCACCGGGCTCGCCCCCGTGGCGGTGTCGCAGGGTGCCGCCCAGCCGGTGGCCGAGGCCTGCGCCCGGACGGACGCCACCGTCGTACGCCCCGGACGCGGGGCACTGGTCCGGGCCCTGCACGCCAGCGGTGCGGCGCACGCGGGGACGACCTACCTGGTGGCGGAGAACGGTGTGAAGTACCGCGTCCCGGCGAAGGACTCCCTGGGCGCGCTCGGGTACGGGGAGGGGGACATCGGCTCGGTGCCCGCACCGCTCCTCGCGGCGCTGCCGACCGGCGCGGACCTGGACCCGGCCGCCGCCTCGGGCGCCGCGGAGCCCAGGGTCACGGCCCCCAAGTGCGCCGGGGACACCGCCGGGGACGCCGCCCGAGCGGCCGACTCCCGGCCATGATCCAGGCAAAGGCCTCAAACGGTGCCTAAGAAAGGGAAAAGGGAGTGGAGGTAGAACTTCGCACATAACTCGGCGCCGATCGGGAGGGATTCGGTGTGGACCCGTGCGGGGGAAACCTCAGATTAAGCTCAGAAAATGGGCGGTACCGGTGACCGTTCGGATTCTCTGGCTGCCCGATTCCCGTCCGTATCGCCTCTCCTCGGCCGACGGGTGGCGGGGCACGTTCATTTAGTCGAAACCTTCGGACAACTCCGCTGGCATGTAAGGATTCTCGCGAACTGACCTATGCTCAAATCTTCCTGACATGCGTTGCGCCGGACGGTGAGTTCTCTTTAGCCTCAGCGGGCAACGGTGCGATGAGAGTCCTCAACGAAGGGAGCGCGACATGGCTGACAGTGGCCAGAGGCGGGCGGACTATGCCAAGGGCTTGGGAGGTGTCTCCTCTCTGGAGTCGGCCCGGGCCGCGGTCGAGAAGATCCAGAACAACGTCGCCGAGATCGCCGCTCGTTCGGGTGTCGGCGGTGACGAGGGCCAGGCCCTGCTGAAGCTGTTCCGCAGCTGGAACGGCGAGGCCCAGAAGGTCGTCGTCCAGATCAGCAAGATGGTCGACGCGCTCCAGGAGAACGTGACGTCGGCCGACCGGCTGGCGAAGGAGAACCAGGACCTGACCGAGGTGCTCAACAGCAAGACCAGCCAGGGCGTCTTCGAAGCGCTGCGCTGACCCCCCACCCGAGAGGAGATGTCATGGCCGACGGCATCATCGATGTGCAGTACTCCACGGTCCGCAACGCGATCGAGGAGCTGAAGCAGCAGACCCAGCAGATCATCACCACCCTCAACAACCTGGAGGACGAGCTGAAGCCGCTCATCACCTCCTGGGAGGGTGACGACCAGGCCATGTACCGCGGTGTCCAGGCCGAGTGGGACCAGGCGACCAAGAACATGGCCCTGCTCCTCGGCGACAGCGGTGAGCTGGTCCAGAGCATCCACGACAACCACTCCCGCGACGAGCGCAGGAGCGCCGACAACTGGGGTGGCGTGCGGGCCCGTTAGCCTTCCGGCCGGGGTCCGCCTCATGCCGTACTCGGTGGAGGCGGCCCCCGGCTTCGCGCAGCTCTTGTCCCAGTGACCCCGTCCGGGCCCGATCGCAGGAGGACGTCCCATGGCCGGTGAGCAGGCCGACGTCAAGCATTTCGACCTCAAGCAGATGGAGAACTTCCGCGACAACGAGGTTCACCCTGTCTACACCTCGGCCAAGAAGCGCAGAGAGGATGGCGAGGGTAAGGGCGAGAACCGCATCCGCCCCCTCAGCGAGCTGATCGGCGGCTACACCACGGCCGACAACCTCGACCAGGAATCGCAGCTCCTGCGCCTCGGACTGATCAACAGGGAGAAGCTGATCTCCGGTCCGACGCTGGTCGAGAGCGTGAAATCCGTCGCCACGTCCCTCGACAAGCTGCTCGGCGACCAGATGGAACTCTTCAAGGAGCTCAAGGAAGCCCTCACCGAAACCATCGAAGAGGCCAACAAGACCAAGAACAAGAACCTGGACGCGATCGACGCGCAGACGCTGCTCCAGACGTTCGAAGAGGTCGACACGCTCACCAGCGGATCCTCGGGCACGGAAGAGAAGTAGCCGCCCCCGCGCACCGGGGTGGACGGCGAGAGACGAGAGGGGCGCGCGGTGGCCGACCGGTACGACGAGTCATCCGAGGAAAACGTCAAGGAGTACGAGAACAGGGACGCGGCATCCGCCGACAACTGGGCCGACCTTGTCACGCACATCACCGGCTATCCCGTGCCCAAGCGCAGCGAGATCTTCGACACGCTCCGCTCCGACCACGGTGGCAAGCTCTTCCGGATGGACATCAAGGAGCGCAGCCTCGGCCTCCTCGTCAAGGACTCCGGCTTTCTGCAGAACAAGGGCCAGGACTACGACATCTGGTTCTTCGACGGCGGGAAGAAGCGCTCCATCATGCAGGCCCGCATCGTCTTCGAGGGCCGCGTGAAGTCCGGCGACGAGATCATCTTCGCCGGCACCGACTCCACCGACGTCAACAACGTGTCCGTCCGCGAGGGCAACGAGTTCACGGACTACAACAAGGACAAGTTCAGCACCATCCCGCTGGCCCGCTACATGAACGGGCCACGAGCAGCGCTCATGGCCCTGCTGAGGGGAAACAGCGGCGACGGCCGCTTCAGCGGCCTGGTCGCCAAGGAGTCCGACGTCGTCGACCTGGAATCCTTCACCAGGGCCGGCCACTCCTTCGACTACGCGGCCCAGTTCTTCAAGTACCACGCGCCGGTGCTGAAGGACTGGGAGGACCGCTTCGGCCGGGACGACGCGAGCTGGAAGGGCGAAGCCGCGGAGGTCTTCCGCAGCCTCATCAAGAAGATCCGCGAGAACTACGACAGTTACGTGGAGACCTTCAACGAGACGGCGGGCAGCGGCGACGCCACCGGCACCGGCAGCACCGTGTACTCCCGCGCGCTCTCCCTGGGCCGCTCCCACCTGGAGCAGGCTGCCCGGGACCTGCTGGGCCACTGGTTGACCTGGGCCCAGTCCGACTACTACGACCCGCACCGGGTGCTGCGCTACGTCCTGGACGACCTGGCCCAGTGGGTGGACAGGGAGAACGTCGCCAAGACCGACATCAAGTCGTACACCACCCGCTACTCCACGACCGTCAGCCACAGCCCGCGGGACGGCTTCTCACAGGTACACCCGGACTACGGAGATCTCACCGACATCGCCAACTGGGCGAAGGTCGGCGACAAGGCGGTGGAGATCTGGAGCCGGGCCGTGGACGACATGCTCGTGGAGCCCGCCCGCGAGGTGCAGTCGAGGCTCAACAACCAGTTCCTGAACCTCTCCAAGGACTTCTCCGACAACGTGCCCGAGCCCAAGTCGACCGGCACGGCCGGCGAGGAGTACGAGAAGAGGAAGCTGGAGGAGGAGAAGGAGAAGATCAACGAGGAGAACGAGGAGAACCGCCGCTACCAGGACGAGCTCCGTGAGGAGCAGCGCCTCCAGCGCGAGGAGGACAAGAAGCTCCAGGACGAGCTGCGCAAGGAGCAGGAGGAGCAGCGCGAGGAGGACAAGAAGCTCCAGGACGAGCTCCGCGAGGAGCAGCGCCTCCAACGCGAGGAGGACAAGAAACTCCAGGACGAGCTGCGCAAGGAGCAGAACGAGCAGCGCGAAGAGGACAAGAGGTACCAGGACGAGCTGCGCGAGGAGCAGCGGCGGGAGCAGGAGGAGGCCAAACGGGAGGCCGAGGAACAGGCCAGGCAGATGGAGGAGAGCCTCGGTGACATCAACGGGCCGGGCGGCGGGGGCGAGAACCTCGGCAACCTCGACGATCTGCTGAACCTCAAGCAGGACGTCCCGGTGACGGAGAGCCTGGGCGACCTCGGCGGCATCAACACGCCCGGCGGCCCCGGCGGCTCGAACACTCCCAGCCTCGACGACGTGAACAACGCGGTCTCCGAGAACCTCGGCAACCTCGGCGACGTCAACAACCCCGGCGGCGGCCCGCTCCCCGTGGGCCCGAACATCGGCAACCTCGGCGGGATCAACGGCGGCCCCGGCACCATACGGAACCCCAACGACGCCGCCGACCGGGCGATCACCGAGAACCTGGGCAGCCTCGGCGGCCTCAACAACGGCGCCGGCGGCTCCCTCGACACCCCGACCGGCGGCTCCATCCAGCTCGACGGCGACCAGCTCACCTCGGGCTTCCCGGATGGCAGCAGTACCTCGTTCGACCCGGACAGTGGTCTTCTCACCACCACCCACCCGGACGGTAGCGTCACCACGCAGGACCTGGGCGACGGCACCCGGGTGACCAATCCGGACGGTTCCGTCACTTCCCTCGGCGAGGACGGCAAGCTGACGACGACGTTCCCCGACGGTACGAAGCAGGAGATCGACCCCGCGACCGGCCAGGCCGTCTCCACCGCCCCGGACGGCACCGTCACCACGGAGAACCTCGGCAGTCTCGGAGGCCTGAACGGCCGGAACGACCTCGGGAACCTGGGCGGCCTCGGAGGCCTGGGCAACATCAACGCCGACCTGCCGACCGAATCCCCGGGCGCCATCGGCGATCCCGGCGACCGGGAGATCATCAACGACCTGGGCGACCTCGGGAACCTCAACACCGACGGCGTGGGTCTGAAGTCCTCGACCGGCAGCCTCACCGGCCTGGAGAACGGAGACTTCGCCACCACGTTCCCGGACGGCGGCAAGAGCGTCTTCGACCCGGACACGGGGCAGCTCACCAGCATCGCTCCGGACGGTTCCAAGGTCACCACCGACCTCACCCACGGGGCCGACGTGACCAACCCGGACGGCTCGGTCTCCTCGCTGGACAACGGCCGGTTCGTCAACTCCTTCCCGGACGGCTCCAGACACTCCATCGACCCCGACACGGGCATCACCACCGTCACCGACCCCCAGGGCCGGACCGAGACGGTCACCCTCGACGAGCTCGACCCGCGGGGGAGCAACAGCAGGCCGGACTTCCTCGACGACCTGCGGGACCTCGGCCAGAACCGCGACCTCGGCAACCTCGGTGACCTCAACGGGAACCGGGGCCCGGACGGCGTGAACGGGAACCGGGACCTCGATCTCGACGGGCTCAAGGACCTCGCCAACGGCAGCAGCGGCAGCAGCGGTGGTGGGGTGGGAGGCAGCGGAACCACCCGGGACGTCTCCCTCTCGGAACTGGGGCTGGGTGCCCAGGTCGGCGCGGGCGGTTCTGGCGGCGGCCTCCCCGGGGCGAACCTTCCGTCGTCCTCGGAGACTCTGGGCCAGGTCCCCCCGCTCTCCGACGGCTCCACGAACAACGCGACGGCCCCCGGCGCCGGCTCCGGCGGCGGCCCGGGAGCCCCCGGCGCCCCGGGCATGCCCGGCACCCCCGGCATGCCGATGGGCGGCGGCATGGGCGGGATGGGCGCGGGCGGCGAGAAGGGCAACGGCGAGCGCGTGCGCTCCGTCCTGGTCGACGCGGCGGAGGAGAGCGAGCGCCGCAACCGCCGTCGGCGCAGCCCGTGGAACCGCCAGGAGGACAGCGACACCTTCCTCACCCCGGCCTCCCGGGTGGCGACCACCGGCGGCGACCCGGCGGAGGAGGAGCAGGAGCAGGGGCGCAGGCCCATGACGTCCGCCGACTACCTGGAGGAGGACGCCGACGTCTGGGGCACCGAGGAGGGTGGTACCCCTGCCGTCATCGGCAGGTGATGCTCCGTCAGATCAGGACGGCGGGGCCGGTTGTCCAGGCCCGGAGCGGTGAACGTACGGTCGTGCGTACGGACGGCAAGATCAAGACAGCAGGAGGGGCGCGTGACGGAACCACTGGAGAAGCGCCTGGAGAAGGCCATGGCCGAACTCCAGGCCGCCCAGGAGGCGGTGGCGCGCACCGAGCGCGAGCTGCGGTCGGCATCGTTCGCCGTGCTCTCCTCCGACCGCGCGGTCCGCGCCACCGCGGGCCCGCAGGGCGAGCTGACCGGGATCGAGTTCCTGGAGAACAAGTACCGCGACATGTCCCCGCAGGAGCTGGCCGCCAGCGTGCTGGAGGCGGCGAGCGCGGCCCGGCTGAAGATGAACCGCCATGTGATGAAGGCGATGGCCCCCTTCGCCGAGCCCAGCAGCAACGTGCCCGAGCTGAAGGGCTTCGAGCTGGACTGGGAGCGCATCTTCGGCCCCGAGGTCCTGCGCGAGGACGACGACGACACCTCGCGCGGCCCGGCCACCCCCACCTGGCGGGACGCACTCGGCGACGAGGGAGAGGACTGACGATGGGACAGCGGTATTACGTAGACCCGGAGCGCATCGAGGCCCTGGCGCGGCAGTTGGAGGAGATCGGGACGCTCACCAGGTCGATGACCGAGGAGTTCCTGGACGAGCTGGCGCCCACGGTCAGCTGGCCCGGCACCAACAGCGAGTTCTCGGAGAAGGCCAAGCCGCAGGAGCAGAAGGAACGGCAGACCACCAAGGACACCATGCTCTCCATCCGGGACGCGCTGGTGGGCATCACCGACGCGACGATCGGCAACGTCCGGATGATGAAGGACACCCGCGACCGCAACATCGACGAGATCGAGCACGGAAACAGTCGCCTCGACGCCGATGGATTCGACGGCCCGGGCGGACATGGCCGGCGCTGACCACCGCACCGCAGGCCGCTCCCGTACCCGTCCGGGAGCGGCCACTTCGCCCTGCCCGCACGGCCCCCGAGGCGGCAGCCGGTGAGCATCCAGGTATCGCCCGAGGTCAACGCCATGATCTTCATCCTCACGGGGGAGAAGCTCATGGACGCCGACGAGGACCTCGCCTTCGAGAGCCGTCGGCCCTACTCAGGCCTCGGGCGCAAACTGGACCGGCTTTCCTCGCTGATCGACAAGTCGATCCACGACATCGGCGAGTCGATGCCGGACGACCTCGCCTCCTCGTACGCCAAGGCGATGGGCATGCTCATCGACGACGGCGGCAAGAACTACCTGCGCGACTTCTCCGACCAGCTCGACAAGATCGCCGAGGGTCGCCGCAAGACCTCCATGGACATCATGGAGTCCAAGTGGCAGGTCATCGCGGAGATCATCCGGCTGCTGATCGAGATCGCCATCTACCTGGCGATGTCCTTCTTCACCGGGGGCGCCTCGGCCAGTCAGATCATGATGGCCAAGCTGCGCAGCCGCTTCTTCATCCTCACCACGCTCAGTCATCTGCTCCAGCGGCTGCACCTGGCACCCTCCTTGACCGAGGCGTTCGCCGAGGCGTTCACCACCTTCGCCGTACGGCTGGCGATGATGAACTTCGCCCCGGACGGCCGCCGCCCGGACGGCATCGACTGGAGCGACATCGGCAAAGCCGCGGCGTTCGGGGCGGCGGCGGGGTTCTTCACCAGCGTCTTCGAGAAGTTCGCCAAGGACATCGTCCGCAGCTTCGACGGCAACTTCCTCAAGGGGGGCCCGGATCTCGACTTCAAGAACCCCACCTGGCGGGACACGCCGAACGTCGACCACCTCAAGACCAACGGCCCGACCCCCGACCCCAAGCCGGGCCCCGACCTCGACCTGCCGAAGGACCGCCCCGACCCGAACCCGTACGGCCCCGGCCCCACGCCCTCGCCCGCCCCGGTGCCCGTCACCTTCCGCGACGGCCCGCTCTCCTTCCGCAACAACCCCGAGCTGTGGCGCAACAGCCGGATCCTGCGCCTCAACCTCGACCGGCCGGGCGCGCTGGCCGGGCACTACGCCCTCAAGGGGACGGCGGACTTCATCGCCGCCGGAGCGGGCGAGGTGGTCGCGGAGATCCTGATCAAGGGGGCCTTCGAGGGAGACTGGTCCTCCAGCTGGACCACCTTCTTCGGCGCGGGCATCAGCAGCCGGGTCGAGTCCTCCCTCATGGGTGCCGCGCTGAACAGCGGCGCCGAACTCCGCCACGCCATCGACAAGTTGCGCAACCAGCCACCCCCGACCGTGTCCGGCGGCGACGGCCCGGAGACAGGCGGCTCCGACCGAGCCGAGGGCCCCTCCCGTACGGACAGCACCGGCGGTGACGACCCCGGCCCCGGTCTCTCCTCACCGCCCCCGGTCGTCCAGCAGACCACCGGGCAGGGCGACTTCACCGGCAGCCAGTCACCGCCGCCCTATGTGTCGCAGGACCCGCCGCCCTACGTCTCGGCCGACCCGCCCCCGTACACTCCGGGCCCGCTGCCGGTGACCGCGGCCGAGAACGCGCTGTGGCGGCAGGTCCACCAGGGTCCCGCCGAGGTACGCGAGCAGGCACTGCGGGAACTCGCCGCTCTGCGGGGCTCCCAGCCGCCGGGCCCCGCAGAGATCGGCGTACGCGACGGGGTGCACGACCGGCTCTCGCAGCTGCCCGAGGTACGGGTGGTGCCCACCGGCAACGGCCCGGCCGGCCAGGTCGACACCGACGAGGTGCGCCGGGCCCTGGAGGGCTTCGGCACGCCGGTGACGGTGGACCCGCCGATCCTGGGGGAGAGGCCGGGCGTGCCGCCGGGGGCCGGTTCGCCCGACCCCGGCGCCCGCACCACCGCCCCCGCCGAGGTGAACACCAGCGGTTCGTACGGCGATGAGCGCACCCCCGACGAGGCCGGCGGCCCCGGGACGCGCGGAGCGGAGGGCGACACCTCGACCACCGCCGACGGCCCCGGCACCGGTGCGCCCCCACTGACCGTCGTCGTCTCCGACGGGCCGCCGCCGGTCGCCGCATCGCCATCGCCTGAGGCGGCCGAGCTGCTGGACGGCGCCGGGGTGGACCGGGCCGTGGTGCTCGGTCCGCCGACCGGCTCCGACGCGGCGGGGCAGCCGGTGCGCGAGGCCGTCGAGCTGACCCGCGAAGGCCCCGGTGCGCCGGTGGAGGTCCGCTCGCTCACCGGCCCAGGATCCGCCGCGACGCCCGGGAGCGGGGCGCACACGGCGTTCCCCGGCGCCAACGTGCTGCTGCCCCTCGCGGACGCCCTGGGCGTGCCGCCCGTCATGCCGGCCGCTCCACCGCCGGCCGCCTCGACCACCGCGTCGGCCAATTCGGCCCCCGCGACGGTGCCCGCGCCGCCGCGTTCCGTCGCGCAGGGCGGCCCGTCCGGCGACACCGGCGCGGCCGCACCTCCGCCTGGCGAGCGGGGCCCGGAGACGCCGGAGACACAGGAGGCGTCGGACGCGTCCGGCGACACGGGGTCCGGTCCGGCCGATCCCGAGACCGCGCCCCGCCCCACCGAGTCCGAGCGGTACGACACCGACCCGTCCTCCGTGAGGGTGGTCTCGGGCGAACCGGCTCCCGCCACCGGCGACATGCCGGGCCCGGATTCCATGCCGACGGTGGTCACGACCACCGGCTCCGCGCCCGGCCCGGACGTCAAGCCGCCGCTCACCACCACGGTCCCCGAGGCCGCCCCGGACATCAAGCCGACGGCCGTCCCGACATCCCCGGCCCCCTCGACCACCCCCACCGAGGTGCCCGCCGCCTCCAAGTCCGCCGCGGACGCCCGGCCCTGGACCGAGACGGCGACCGACCTGTACCTGGAGTCGGGCCGTGGCGACGGGAACACCACCGCCACGCCCTCGGCCACCCCGCCCCCGCCCGGACAGATCACCGTGCGACCCGCGGACCCCGCACAGGACCTACCTCCGCAGACCCTCCGGGACTTCCTGCCGGAGGACCGGTGGTGGACCTTCTACATCGACCCCAAGAACCACCAGGCCGCGCTCGACGCCTTCCCGGACGACCCCGGCTCCTACTACGACCACGACCGCTCACCGGGGTTCCAGAAGGGCATGGTGTCGGCGTACACGCAGTTCCTCGGCGACCCCGCCACCGTCGCGACGCCGATGGACTCGACCTCGTACCGCACCATGCACGGGCTGGCCACCGGCCACCTCGGCCGGACGATCGGCTGGTCCGGCGGCGGTGCCACGCAGTTCCCGCTGCGCGGTGAGACTCTCGCCGACGACATCTTCGACGAGCGCATCGGCGAGCAGCTGCTGGTCTACGACACGACCAGCCGCGACTGGTCCAAGCCGCTGCCCAAGCCCCGACCGGTCACCATTCTGACCCGGTTCCTGCACAACAACCCGTCGCTGGCGACCAATTACGGCAAGAACGCCGCGCCCGACCTCGTCGACACGCTGTTCCAGCAGCATTACGCCCGCGTCCTGGCCCCCGGCGCCGACGACGCGGCCAAGCTCGCCTCCATCGTCCGCACCGTCCGGGCGCTGCACGTGGTCCACCCGTTCCAGGACGGCAACCTCCGGTCCAACGTGCAGATCCTGCTGCCGAAACTCCTGCTGGAGCAGGGCCTGCGCCCCGTCGTGCCCGACACCATGTACAGCCTGTTCCAGGGCGGCCACTCGGTACAGCAGATGGTCGACGCCCTGATCCGCAACGGTGCTCTGGACACCGGGGGGCCGCGCCCGCCGCAGGGCGGGACCGCCGCCGATCCGTACCTGGAGTCGGGGCGGGGTGGCGACACGGGCACGAGCGACACCCCGATCGCCCCGGTCACCACGAGCACCACCGACGGCGGCGGAACCGCACCGCCTGCCGCGACCGGGCCGTCCGTCACCACGCTCGACCGCAAGACGGTGCCCTTCAGCGAGCTCCGGCGCTTCGTGCCGCAGGCGGCGCTCGCTCCGCAACCCGGTGTCGCCGTACAGACGGTGACCATCTCGCAGGGCCCGGCCGAGGACGGTACGGGGCAGAGCGCGGGCCGTGAGGCGCTGCTCGGCCAGGACACCTTCCGCGGGGTGCGCACCACCTCGGCCGAGCCCCCGCCCGCCGGGAGCTCCGAGGCGCCGCCCGCTCCCCGTACGGTCTTCACCGGCCCGCCGACGGCGCTCCCTGGCTCCGGCACCGAGCGGGGCGCCGACTACTTCGTGGGCCACGGAACGCCCCGTACCGTCACCCTCGGGACGGACAACGCCGCGTACCCCACGGTCAAGGTCAGCGGTGTGCAGCTCGGCGAGGTGCTCAAGTCGTGGGCGCGGGATGGGGACCGGGACCGGCCGCTGGTGCTGTTCTCGTGCGAGACCGGGCAGCAGCCGAAGATCGCGGGACTCCCGGTCGCCCAGCACGTGGCGAACCGGACCGGGCGCCCGGTGTACGCGCCGACCACCGAGGCGGGCACGGCCAAGGACCGGGACGGCAACGTACGCGCGGTGCTCGGCGAAGGCCCGGACGGGCCGGGCCGGTGGCGGCTGTTCACCCCGGAGCCCGCCGGAGCCGAACTGGACGACCTGGCGCGCGACGCCGGACTGCACACGGGCCCGGACCCGGCCGACGCCTTCGCCCGTGCCCGTACCCTTCAGCAGCTCCGCACCCTGCGCGAGGTACTCGGCCCGGACGCCGAACAACATTCGGGAAACCGCGAGTTGTTGGCGGCGCTCGCCTACGTCGACGGTCTGCGCTGGCGCGATCCGGGCACCGCGGCCCGGTACGGCGACGGCCGGATGACGCCGGCCCTGCTGGACCGGATGGTCACCGACTGGCACACCGCGACCAACGGCACGAAGGTCGACCCGGCCACCGGTCCCACCCCGGGGCAGTACACCGCTTTCCTGGAAGCGGCCGCCGGGCTGCGGTCCGGCGCGACCCCCACGACCACGCTCGACCGGCTGCTGCCGCCCCCGCCGCCCGAACCGGCACCGGACACCCTGGTCTCGCAGCCCGACGTGCTGGGCCTCACCTATGCGCGGTCCGCGCAGATCGCCTGGTCGCTGTCGGACGCCCCGCTGCCGCTCTCCGAACTCGGCCTCGGCCCCGACGACACCGCCGAGCTGGCCCGTCGCCTGCACCGCCCGGAGCCCGCGGCCCCGCCCGCCCCGACCGTCGAGCCGGACGCGCCCGTGTCCGACGGAACCCCGCCTGTGGTGTTGCCCCCGGTGAACGCCACCGTCGTCAACGCGTACACGGCGCGGCACACGTACGGCATTCCGGAGAAGAATTTCGACAAGTTCCGTGATGTGGCGCGGGACCGGAACGTGGTCGTGGATGTGCGGCCGACGAATCCGTCCGCGGCGAAGTGGCTGGATGCGGGGGCGATGCCGAAGCCGCAGGACATCAAGGCGAAGACCGTCAATGAGGTCGATGTCCTGCTGGGTGCCGATGTGGGGAACGTCGGGCTGGTCGGTTACTTCAAGCCGGTGTTGCCGGAGCGGGGTTCCGTTCCGGTGGATGCGTGGGACCGGGTCCTTTCCCGGTTCAACCAGCGGTCCACGGAGTTCCGTGAACTGGCCGGGAAGATGGCCCAGTACGAGGCCGATGGCCGCTTCGTCGTTCAGGACGGGGTGGTGTTCGGGCTCGATGACGAGGGTGAACGGCGTCCGATCACGGGTGATCACGATCTGTTCGACATCTCCTCCCCGGACGGTTCGCGGCTTCCGCACCCGGAGCATGACGCGCTGATCGCTGAGATGCGGGCCATGGACATGGCCGTGGTGCACGGCGCGCACATGTTCTGGAATCCGCCGACGGCTTTCGACAAGTCGGTCTTCGACAAGATCGTCAGCTCCCATCAGGGCCCGACCGGCGAACCGCTGCTCCGCTTCAGCCCCAACAGCGACCAGGCCGTCCTCACCTGGACGCAGAAGCTCAAGCCCGGACAGGTCGACCCCTACACGGCGCGGCACACGTACGGCATTCCGGAGAAGAATTTCGACAAGTTCCGTGATGTGGCGCGGGACCGGAACGTGGTCGTGGATGTGCGGCCGACGAATCCGTCCGCGGCGAAGTGGCTGGATGCGGGGGCGATGCCGAAGCCGCAGGACATCAAGGCGAAGACCGTCAATGAGGTCGATGTCCTGCTGGGCGCCGATGTGGGGAACGTCGGGCTGGTCGGTTACTTCAAGCCGGTGTTGCCGGAGCGGGGTTCCGTTCCGGTGGATGCGTGGGACCGGGTCCTTTCCCGGTTCAACCAGCGGTCCACGGAGTTCCGTGAACTGGCCGGGAAGATGGCCCAGTACGAGGCCGACGGCAAGTTCACCGTTCACGACGGAATCGTGTTCGGGATCGATGAAGGAGGCCGGCGCCGTCCGATCACCGGAGACCACGACCTGTTCGATGTGTCGTCCCCGGACGGTTCCCGGGTCTCGCGTCCGGCGCATGACGCGCTGATCGCTGAGATGCGGGCCAAGGACATGGCCGTGGCGCACGGCGCGCACATGTTCTGGAATCCGCCGACGGCTTTCGACAAGTCGGTCTTCGACAAGATCGTCAGCTCCCATCAGGGCCCGACCGGGGAACCGCTGCTCCGCTTCAGCCCCGGCAACGACCACGCCGTGCTCATCCACCCCGAGCCCCGCCCGCCCTCCCCGTCCGACCGCCCGGAGAGCCTCGCCGAGGGCGTGGACCTGTTCAGCAAGGACACGGGGGCGCCGGGCCTCGCGGACACCGTCCACGTGGACGGGCAGGCCCTGCACAGGCTGCGCACCCGGGCCGACGGGGACTGCCTCTTCCGGTCGCTCCTCGACACCGCGCGCAGCCACGACGTCCCGCCCGCCTGGGCCGCGCGGAACGTCACCGGCCTCCGTGGTCTGCTCCGCGACCGGCTCATCGGCTCCGAACTGCTGGTCCCGGACGTCGAGGCCACCCCGGACCCGGTGCTCGCCGTCGTCGACGACCTGCGGATGACCGCCCTGGCCGGCGTACGGAACCCTGAGGCGCGGGAGCGGATCGGGCAGCGCTGGGACGGGATCCAGCAGGCGGTCGTCACCGACGGCGACGGACGCCGGTGGCGGCGCATCCTCAAGGACAGCGGCTACCCCCACCTCGCCGACGTGGCGCCCACCCCCGCCGACGCCCGCCGCCTCGGCACCGACGGGCTGATCGTCGCGGCTGCCGAGCGCCCGGCCCTGTGGTCCTCGCCCTTCGCCGACGCGCTCCCGCTCGCGCTGGCGCACACCCTCGACATCGAGCTGCGACTCGTCAGGCCCGACGCGTCGGCCCCGGCGGGCACCTCCGTCACCCCGCTCAACCCGGGCGGCCGGGGCGGCACCGTGCACCTGGCCTACAACGGCTCCGACCACTACGACGCCCTGATCCCGGCCGCCGCGCTGCCCGCCCCCACCCCGGCGGCCCCCGCACCCGCCCCCGCCCCGGCCGCCCAAAACCCGGCCGGTTCCGACGTCTTCGGGGAGTGGCTGCGGAGCCTGGGCGGAGTCACCGACCTGGATGCCCCGGCCGCGGAGAGCCCGGACCGGGGCGACCCCGTACCGCTGGAGACCCAGCTGGAGCGGCACCGCCCGGCACGGCTGCTGACCGGCGAGGACGCCCGGCCGCCGGGCCCCGCCCCGCGCACCGTCACCTTCGACGACGGCAGCCGGCTGCCCACCGTCCTGATCAGCCCGGACGCCGACCCGGACGATGGCGGTGCCAACCCGGGCGCCCGGACCGACGGGACCCCGAGTCCCGGGCTCCTCAACGGCCTGGGTGTCCTCACCCTGCGCTCGCCCGGTCAGGTGGCGAAGGAGGTCTTCGACCAGCTGCCCGAGAAGCTCCGCTCCCAGTTCGACGAGGCGGAGCTGCTGCGTCTGCTGAAGGACCAGCCCGGAGCGTTCACCGCCCCGCGCGGCGCCCGCTTCGTGGGCCGGGAGAAGTCCGGGGTCGGCCACGAGTTGGTCGTCGAGGCCGTTCCGTACCACCGCTGGGAGCGCTTCTCCGAGCCCGGCGGCGCCACCGTCCGGGTCGACACCATGCGGCGCGGCCAGTCCGGTACGGGCGGCGGGCGCAGCGTCGGGGTCGGTCGCCGGGTCGCCGCCGCGCTGGGCATGGGCCCGCCGCTCAACTGGATGCTGAAAATCGGTCTCTCGCTGGGCTGGACCCGCAGGACCGACTACACCCTGGGCACCCAGGCCTACCACCAGAGCGAGTACCGGGCCCTGGACGGGTCCCACCTGCACCTCGACGACGTCCACTACCGGGTGCGCGTGGAGCGGGTCACGGAGGCGCCGAAGGTCCCCGGGCCCGGCACCCCGCCCGCCGCCCCCCGCTGGCAGCGCGGCGAAGTGCACTCCGCCGGGTTCGCCATGCGGGACGGGCTGAGCTGGCGGCTGCCGGACGACCTCACCGTGCCCTTCAAGGGGCCGAAGCGGGCGCCGGAGAGGCTGACCTTCCCGGACGGGGCCGAACCCCGGATCACCGACACGACCGCTCTGCACCTGACGGACCCGCCGGAGGACGTGGCGCTCGCCATCTCCGGAGCCAGGCCCGGTAGTTCGGCCCACCGCACCCTGATCTCCTACGTCCGCCCGGGACGGCTGCTCGGCCTCTTCGGGCGGTTCGCCGGAGCGGTCAGCGGACCCGAGCTGACCCGGGGGAGCGGTCAGCACCCGCTGGGGCATCTGATCGTCGAGCGGTCGATCCCGCACCGGGCCACCCTGGTCACGGAGTCGGTCAAGTCGGAGGTCCGCGACCTCGCCCAGACCACCTACCAGAACCAGCGTGCCCACATCCGCGACACCCGCCTCGGGGTCCAGGTCACCGCCGGGCCCAACTACACCCTCATCGGCCCCGAGACCGACGTACGCCTCCAGGGCGGCCCCCTGGTCCGCACCGATCTCAGCACCGGCCGGGGCCACTACCTGGGCGCCGACGCGGCCCGCAAGGTGACCGGCCGTGTCCGCAACCACCCGATGGCGCTCTACCGGGTGGAGCGCACCCTGATGGTGCGGAAGGCCGGTCAGCCGGCCTCCGCCGCGCGGCCGGTCCGGGTGGTCAGTCTCGACTGGTACTCCACCCAGGACGCCCGCCGCCTCGCGGGCTGGGACAGCCGTACGCCCGGAGCGACCGGCCCGAACGCGGACGCCGAGCCGCCGGTGCCGTGGTACCTCACCCGTCAGGACCCGGTGCACCTGGGCGGTCAGGTCCGCGCCGAGGGCTTCGTGCCGGACCGGCGCCCCGCCGTCCAGCCACCCCCGGCGACGTCGACGGCCCCGGCCCCCGCCCCCGCCCTCGCCCCGGCCCCGACTCCTCAGGACCCCCTGAAGGCCTTCACCGACACGGTCCTTGACACGCTCCACCGCGCGTACCCGTCGCTCTTCGTACCGCCGTTGATGCTGCGCCACCCCCACCTGGCCAAGCTCTGGTACGGCGACGGGCGCATGCGGACCGCCCTGCACAACGAGCGCCAGGTGCGCGAGGCGCTGAACCGGCCGAGCCTCGCGCAGAGCCTGGACGACCTGACCACCACCGGAGTGCCCGTCACCCTCACCGAGGACGGCAAGGTCCGCCGGGGCCACCACACGCTCATCCTGCGCGCCCGCCTCACCGACCGGCGGTTCGAGACCACCCTGAGCGAACGTTCGCTGCGCAACGCGGTCATCGGCACCGAGGTCTCCGGCCAGGGGCAGCAGGAGTCCACCACCCTCTCCGCCGGTGTCGAGCTGGGCATCTCGCCGCGCGACCACGACAAGGATCCGGAAGCCGGGTTGCCCCGCCAGGCGGGCAACGTCTCCCTGGGCGCCCGCCACGCGCAGACGCGGGCGCGGGCCACCAAGAACACCGTCGCGGTCGCCCACGACCAGCTGACCTTCCAGAACGGCGCCGATCTCTACAGCTACCAGGTGGAGTTGGGCGCCACCTTCGAGGGCCACCGCCGCCCGCGCGGCTGGACCCGGCTCGTCACGGTGGGGCTGCTCGGCGCGGGCGTCTTCGTCAGCAAGGTCGGGGAGCGGCCGCTGTTCACCCGGGGGACCGAGACCGTCGGCCGGGTGGAGCTGGCCGTCCCGGCGGCCCACGGCTCCGACCGCCACGCCCCCGCCGACCCTCCGGCCACCGGTCCCGCACCGGCGCCCGCCCCCGTACCGCGTCCCCTCTCCGCCACCGAGGCGGACCAGCTCCTCGACGGAACACGGCCGCTGCCCCGGACCGCCGCGCCCGACCGTCAGCTCGTGAACAAGCTGCTCAGCGCCCCGCACGTGGTCCTCAGCACCGAGGGCGGCGAGCTGCGCCAGCGGCTCGTCCAGGACACCGCCGACCGCGCCACCGGCTCCTCCTGGCACGTCAGCGCGCCCGGCACCCCGATCCGCACCGCCCTGCGCCGGGCCATGGCCAACCTCGCCGTCGCCGGGCAACTCGGGCAGTACCTCGGTCCGTTCGGCTCCCGCATCACCGGACTCACCGGAGCGGGCCCCTTCTCGACCCACTACCTCAAGGCGGCGGTCCGGGGCGAACTCGACAACGTACGCGTCAAGAGCGACCCGAGGCCGGGCAGCCTCGAAGCCACGATCGGCAACGAGCACCGCGTCGCCGGCACCTCCAGCACCGGCTCCCGGACCACCCTCGGACTCCAGGGCGCCGCAATGCCTTTGCAGCGGGCCCTTGGTGAACAGGCGATCGTCGGCACGTACTCGACCGCTCTCCAGTACGCCTGGGGCAAGGGCCGCAGCATCTCCCAGACCCTCACCCGGGGCCGCAACACCACCCTCAGCTACGCCGGGCGGATGTACCTGGTGGTCGCCGACGCCACCGAGACCGTGGCCGTGCGGGACCGCTGGACGGCCGCGATGGGGGCGGTCGGCACCCGTGCCGGGGGCGGGATCAGCTCCGCCGCCGGGCGGATGTCCGAGCGGCTCGGGCGCGGCCTCGCCCCGCGCCGGGGAGCCGCCGCGCTCCAGCGCATCCGCGACGCGGTGATGTTCCACCTGCCGATGCAGGACGCGATCGAGGCCGGGCTCGCCCCCGACGGCCTCGGCACCCGCACACCGGACAACCTCGGCGGTGGTTACCGGCTGCCTCCCTTCCTCCGCCGCCACTTCCCCTCCCACCCCAGCGGCCGGCTCGACGCGAGCCGGGTGGCGCAGCAGCTGATGGGGCAGCTGGAGAGGATGGGCGTGCCCTCGCACGACCGGGAACAGGTGCTCCAGCGGCTCTCCCCGGACTTCCTCCGCTCCCACGTGCACGATCTGACCACCGACGGAATGGCCCTGCCGGTCCGCTACCGCACCTGGACGAGCCCGCACCACCTGCCCGTCGGCGGCAGCCCCGGTCAGCTGAAGGTGACCCTGACGCCGGTCACCACCACCGTCGAGCGGCTGCGTACCGGCTACGAGCTGGAGGACTACCGCACCACGGCCCGCGACGACGTCGAGGGCCGGTCCCAGGACCGCGGCGCCGATGTGACGCTCAGCGCGAGCGAACGCGCGGCCGGCAGCGGGGTGCTGGTCGCCAACCCGGCGCTCCAGGGCACCGCGGCCAAGCAGCGGTCCAGCAATGCGACCGAGACGGTCGGCAGCACCACGATGCCCAACATCGCCACCACTCAGGCGCACGCCGAGATCGTGACCACGTACACCCTGACGGCCACCCTGGTGGACGCTTCCGGCAAGCCCCTCGGCCCCACCGCCACCGCCCCCGTCGGCTCCCTCAACGAGATCCTCCCGGCGAGTCTTCTCACCCCCGACGGTGAGGGTGCGGATGGCGCGCTCACCGAGCAGGACGTGCCGGAACCGGAGCGCACAGTAAAGGTGCTGACTGCTGATCAGTCCCGGCCGGAAGGCATCGCCCGGTGGCGGACCACGGACGGGGGGAGCGGCGAGACCGACCCGGACATCCTGCCCTTCGACGACGTGATCGGCTCCGGCATCCTCGCCGTGGACATCCTCGGTTCGGCCAACGTGCAGGACGCCCTCACCCTCGCCACCGCCCGCGCCGACGGCTTCCCCGGTGACACGGACCTCGGCGAGCGGCATACGGGCGCCCCGCTCACCGAACGCGTACGGATGGCCCGCCACACCCCGCTCACCGCCCTCGGCACCGCACCGGCCCAGGCCCAGCAGGAGGCCACCTCCCAGGTCGGTCTGACCGCGGGCTTCCGCGAGGCGCTCGGCGCCGACGGCTCGCCGCTGCCCACCCAGTCCTCCGCCCGCCTCCTCGGCCAGTCCCACACCGCCTACTCCCGCCTCTACGCCAAGATGCGCCGCACCGGCGTCCGGCTGCTGGCCGTGGAGAACAAGCCGCGTATGGAGGCCATGCAGCGGCGCAAGACCGGTGACGCGCTGGAAGCGGGCATCACCGACAACGTCGAGGGCGCGGTCGGTACGTCGCCGCTGGCGGGCAACAGCAACGCGGGCATGACCAACCCCGGCGCCACGGTCCCGATCGGCGGTGCCAACGACTCCACCGCGCTCAGGAGCGCCACCGACACCACTCTCGGCACCCACATCAAGGTCGTCACCGACCGCAGCATGCTCTTCGCGGTGCCCGTCAGCTGGCTGTCGGTGGCCGAGGTGGACCACCGGGTCACCGACAGCCGCCCGATGCAGGCACTCGGCAAGCCCAAACGAGGCCCGCGCGCCGTCGAGGCCGAGACCACCGCCCTGGTCTGGCTCCGCGAGGACATCGCCCGCGACTACGGCCTCCTGGACGACACCACCTTCCCCGACGAGGCCCGCACGGCCTGGGACGACCAGGCCAAGGCGGCGGCCGACCTCGCCACCGCCGAGAAGAACTACTACGACGCCCGAGCCAGGACCCGGGAGACCTGGCTCGACCTGAGCGCCGAGGAACAGGCCGCGCTGGGGGACGGCGACCGGGCCACCGTCCTGCCCCGGGCCGTCGCCCAGTCGCCGGCCGTCACCGCCTGGCAGACGGCCCGGGAAGAGGTACGCCGCTGGCAGCAGCGCCTCGACGCCGCCGCGAAGGACCACCACCGCCTCCACCTGGCCGCCGCCCGCCTCACCGCCCACCACCAGGGTTCGGGCTCCGTGCAGGTGAAGGACGTGCCGCAGGAGTACACCGCGCCCGACTGGCGCTCCGAGGCGCCGGAGCCGTACAAGGTGACCGACGCCACCGACTCCGCTCCGCGCACCCTCACCTCGCCTGACCTGCGCACGGTGCACGAGGTCCACGAAGTCCCGCACGACGGTGCCTCGTTCTTCCACGCACTGCTCGCGACGGCCCAGGACCGGGACCGGCTGTCCTTCCTGCTCGACGCGGACCTCGCCGACCGGTTCGCGGCGGTCCCCGGTGATCCGGCGGTCACCGCCGAGGCCGTCGGCGCCGCGCGCGACCGGCTCGCCTGGGCGCTTGCCGACAACGGCAACGAGGATCTGCTCGACGGCCTGGCCCTGGATGCGGCGGACACCTTCACCCAGGCCGAACTGGACGCCGCCGGAGTGGTGCTGACGGCTGCCCAGCAGATCGAGTTCGACGCGTTCGGCCGACTCCCGCAGACCTTCTGGCCGAGCCCGGAGCAACGGGTGGCGCTGGCCACGGCGGCCCTGTACCGCCCGTTCACGGCCGAGCCCACGACGGCGGACCCAGGCGCCGGAGACCCGGCCCCGCCCGAGCGCCGGGCGGGCGACCACGGCGGCGCCGATGTTCTGCCCGCACTCGCGGCCCGTCTCCTGGGCACCCCTGTGACGGTGGTGACGGGGGAGGGGCGGCAGCAGATGTTCCTCCCGCACGGCGCCGACCCGGCGACGGCCGACCCGGCCTCGGGTCCGGTGCTCTTCGCCGCGGACGGCTTCTTCTCCGCCGCGCTGACGCCCGGCACGACACCTCCTTCCACCACCGCGCTGCCCGCCCCGCCCGCCACCGGCACGGGGACGAGCACGGGGACGGCCCCCGTCACCGGCACCACCACGGAGACCACCCCGAAGCCGTCCGTCCACCGCAGCCACCCCACCCCGCCCTGGCTGCCCCCCGCCGACATCGGTGGCCCGCGCTACCGCCTGGGCCGCGACGGCGTCCTCACCGCACCCGACGGAGCCACCTACACCCAGGGCCCTCCGGCTG
Organism: Streptomyces sp. CB00316; assembly: GCF_001905595.1. Lineage (GTDB taxonomy): Bacteria > Actinomycetota > Actinomycetes > Streptomycetales > Streptomycetaceae > Streptomyces. Next base: position 222,378 of record NZ_LIXI01000012.1, read on the forward strand.
GCCGGGGCAACGGCTTCTTCGCCGCGCTCTCCACGGCCCTGCGCCAGGCCGCCGAGCAGCCCGGCCGCGACCCGCAGGCGGCGGCCCGGCTCCGCATCCGCGCCGGGGCGTCGCCCGCCCAGCTGATGCGCCTGAACGGGCTCCCCGGCGACCGGGCGGAGCGCGACGCACTGTTCTCGCCCCCGCCCCTCCGGGAACGACCGGGCGCGCCCGCGCCGAGCCGGGACGCCCGTGACGGCCACCTGCGACGCCACCTCGCCCATGCTCCGTGGGGCCCGGACGCCGACCGTGCGGTGGCCGAGTGGGCGGCGAAGGCGACCGGCGCCACCGTCACCCTGATCGAGGAGAACGGCACCGCCCACACCTACGCCGGCCCCTCAGCCGACGCACCCGTCCTCCGACTCCGCCGCCGGGGTGGGGACTTCGTACCGCTGCTCCTGCGGACCCCGGCCCCGAAGCCGAAGACGCCGGAGACGTCCCCCACCGGCGAGGGGCCCGGGCTGCCGGGAGAGGAAGAGGCGTACGAACTCAGCACGCTGTCCGGTGCGGAGTCCCGGCCGCAGCCCCACGAGAACACCGGTCTCGGCACCGATACCGACCCCGACAGTGACGGGGACTCCGACTCCGACTCCGAGGGGGAGGAGGACACCCCGATCTGGGCGGACCCCGAGTGGCTGACGGCGGTGTTCGGCCCGCAGTGGAGCAGGGCCCCCCGCGCCCGGCTCCAGGAGACCTCCGAAGCCCTCTACGAGTTGGTCGAGGCGGCGGCGGGCGGCCGTCCCACCCGCGCCGGGCTGGCCGACCTCGTCCGGCACGTCCTGCACCTGCCGCTCCGGGCCCGGGTGAGCAACCAGGACGTCCTGGACCTGGGAGCGCTGGCGCTGGAGGCGTCCTCGGACGACCTGGCGACCGCCGAGGACCTCGCTGCGTACTTCGTCGACCGGCAGATCGAGACCCGGCGGGACGCCCTCGCCGCGGAGACCCTGCTGCGTACGGCGGACCGGACCCCGGCGGGACGGAACCTCACCGGGTCGGACCGGGGCCTTCCGGCTCCGGACTCCTACCTCGCCGAGCGGTCCGGGCGCGCGGCCGGGCAGAGCGCGCCGTGGCGTAACCCGTACCTGTTCGTGGCCGGGGCGGCGGAGGGCGGCGGCGTCGAGATCGTCACGCCGTGGCGCACCTTCGTGGTCCGCGACGCCGAGGAGATGGCCCGGATCATCTCGTACGACTCCCGGCGGCCGGGCGGTGCGGACATCGTTCTCGCCCTGCCCCCGGCGTTCGCCGCACAGGTCGCCGACCTCGTCGCCGGCACGACGGCCCGCCCGGTCTGGTACCCCCTGGGACCGGCCGAGGTCGCCACCCACCCCACCACCGGGGCCGCCCACCTCGTGGTGCACCGCGGGGCCGGGGAGACCGGGCCGGACTGGACCTCGCCCCCTCCACCGCGGGAGCCCGGCCTGCCCGGCGCCCGCGACCACAGCGGCGACGGTGACAGCGGCGACGGCCGCGACAGCGACACCGAGAGCGACAGCGGCTCCACCAGCGACGGCGACGCGGAGTTCGACCGGCTGGCCGACCGACTGCAGTGGGAACACCGTGTCGACGCCTTGCGCCCACGCCCCCTGGTCACCCGCGACTACCGCGTCGTCGACGACAGCGGCACCGGAGTGCTGTTCACCGAGCCCGGGCCCCGGACGGTCGGCGAAGTCCGTACGGAGGAGAGGGCCGAGGGACCCGCGCTGGTCCTGCCCCACCGGACTCCGAGGACCGTCGCCGCCGCCGGACGGCCGCCGCTGCACATCTCCGAGGACCGGACGGTCGCGCTGCTCTCGGCCGGGAACGACACCACCGGACGAAGTCAGCAGGTGTACGCCACCCGGGCGGCGATCGAGCGTTCCTCGGCCCGACTGGCCGCCGCCGGAGCCGGGGTACGGCTGGAGGCCGACCCCTCGGTGCGCGTGGTGCTCGACCAGGAGGACGGCACGCCCGGCGAACCCCTGCTCCGGGTCGAGCCCCGGTTCCTCACCGCTTCCGGGGCGTCCGAGCACGCCTTCACCCGCGACTTCGCCCGGATGGTCGCCGGAACGGATGCCGCGCCGCTCTCCCATCTCGCCTTCCGCGGTCCCGACGGGACGGTGGCCACGGCCCCGGTCAACGGACTGCACGGCCGGGAGGTCACCGGCACCCACCACCTGGCCCAGGCACTGACGGAGGTCGCCCGCGGCACCCGCCCCGCCACCGCCGTCACCCCGGACTGGGCCGTCCGACAGGCGGGCCGGGACCCGCGCTTCACCGGCGGGGTCGTCGGCGCGCCCACCCCGGGCGAGGCGTACGGCCGGGCCCTCAGCCACACCCAGGACAACGCGCTGCGCGGGCCGCTGACCCAGGCCGCCGCCCGTGCCGGGATCAACGAGTACGCCTGGGCGGACGTCGGCGAGGGCTATCTGATCCAGTCGGTCAGCACCACCAACGACGGTGGCGCCCAGCTCTTCACCCACAACCACGCCAAGCCCGGCGACCCGGTCGGTCCGCACGCCCCGTACCACTTCGCGCAGGTGGTGCTGGCCAGTGAGGACGGTACCCACCAGATCTCCCTGGAGAACGAGACCCACTCCCGTACACCGGCCCCGGCGGACCAGCTCGACGCGGTCGTCGACGAGAACCTGGACCGCTACGACGAGGACCAGCTGAACGGACTGGCACGGGAGACGGACGACCGCGCCGAGACGGCCCGGCGCGACGGCGCCGATCCGGCGGAGATCGCCCGGCTGGAAGGGTTCGCGCGTGCGGCCCGGGCCCTGGCCGCCGTCCACGAGGCCGAGCACGTCCGGTGGCACTTCACCGAGGACCGCCCCGAACACGCCCTGGCACAGCGTGAGGTGGACCAGGCCCGAACCCGTGCCCGGGACGCCGTACGGGACGCGGCACCGGTCCTGGACGACAAGGACCAGTGGTTCTTCCGGGCCTACAGCAAGCGCCCCGGCGAGTCCGCGCACGCGGTCAACGCGGCGCTGCTGTCGGACCGTTCACCCGCCGTGTCCAATCCGCTCACCACGGTCGCCCTGCACGGCCACGCCCTCCGCCCGGACCGGCGGGCCGTACGCTTCGCCGAGCAGCAGCACACCCTGCCCCCCGACGCGGACGAGAGCCTGGGCGCCCTGGCCCTGTACCTCGCCCGCACCGGCCTGTGGAACAGCGCCAACGGCCTGCCCCTGCCCGCGGTCACCGTCACCGGACACGGCAACCGCTCCCGGGCCAGCGGCCAGAAGCGGGCCGATGCGGTCGGCAGGGCGCTCGGGGACCGGCTGGCCCGGCTGCTGAGGACGTTCCAGGAGGGTGCCCCCGGTCCGCACGTCAGGCTCTCCGACTTCACGCTCACCCTGGACGCCCAGCGGGTCCGTCGCGCCACCGACCCGGACCGGGGACGGGTGGTGACCGTCGACATCGACGATCACCGGCACACCTCGCCACCCGCACCCGCCCGCCCCGTGCCCACCGGAGAGCAGCCCCGAACCGAGCCGCCCGCCCTGCCCCGCCCTGCCGACGGGCCCGCCCCGGAGGCGTCGCCGCCCGTCGCTACGGACCCGGCCACCGGCACCACGGGGTCCCGCACCTCCTCCGACCGGGACCCGTCCCGTCCGGGCCGCCGGTCCGCGACGCCCCGCCCCGACCGTGGCGCACCGGTGCCCGCGTGGGTCCGGGCCCGCATCCGGTACGCCGAGGAGTCCGTCGCCTTCGAGCGCCGACTGGCCGAACACCTCGCCGAGAACGAGGCGGTGACGGAGGAGTTCCGCAAGATGGCGCGCGCCGCGTGGGACCGGGCGCGGCAGCAGTACCCGCGCGCCCTCGCCACCTTCGGCAGCGAGAACCCGAGCATGCCCGGGACGGTCGGAACCAGCAGGCCCGCCCTCCAGCAGGTGCTGCGGACCGGTAACCTGAGGGAGCTGGTGACCTTCCTGTTCCAGGGCATCTCCAGCGACCTGGTGCCGGAGATGCTGGGTGGCCGCGAGGACCCGAACCCGGAGATCGAGGGGGAGCGGCCCAGCCGCCGCCAGGCGGAAGGACGCACCGAACTGGAGCGACTGGCCGCACAGTTGAATCTGGACGACACCCTCTCCGTACCGGAGAGGCAGGCGGAGCTCGCGCGCGCCACCCGGGAACACACGGTCCGGACCGATCCCGACCACGTACGCCCGCCGCTGAGCCGGGCCGAGCGCCCCTTCGCGGTGAACGACCTCGGGCTCACCTGGATGCCCGCGTCCTCCGTGTACGACCTCGCGATGAGCTCCGGCTTCCAGGGGACGGCCGAGGACTCGGGGGGCCTGGTCCTGACCGGCACCGCCGGTTCGACCTACCGCTTCCTGGTGCATGCAGCGCGCATGCGGGACCAGTGGGGTCTCGACCTCGACCTCGGCCTGATCCGGGCCGGGATGATCGCCATGTCGCTGGCGGCGGGCCACCACTCGTTCCACGAGGTGATGCGCGGTGCCCAGTTGGCGCTGGACTCCCTCCCCGGGCACGATCCGGCACTGGACTACCAGGACAACTGGGGCCGTTACTGGAACGTCCACCCGCTCACCGAGCAGGAGCTGCGCGACCACGTCGCCCGCGACGGCCGCTTCCCCGACGAGCACGCTCAGGCGGTGCTGGACGCCGACACCCCGGCCTCCGTTTCGGCTCCGGCGCTCAACTCAGCCCCGTCCGGGGGCCGGGCTGTGCCGACCGGGCCGGACGCGGATCTCGACGCGGCCTGGGAGGCGCACAGCCGGGCGTGGAGCGCGTTCGGCGCGGCGGCGGTCGGTACTGCCCCCGAGGCCCTGGTGGAAGTCGACACCCGGCGAGCGCTGTTGGAGCGGGCGGAGCAGCGGCTGTGGGTCCTGGGGGTCGCTCCGGACGCGCTCGGCGCCGCCCGGGGCACCGCCGCCGCCGACGGCACGGGCGACGCCACCGGTTCTCTCACGCCGAACCCGGCCGTGTCCCGGGACACCGAGCAGCGGCGTTACATCGCGGAACGGCTCACCGCCGACGACCTGCCTGCTGTACCCGCGCCCCCCGGCGCGGAGGAGACCGTCGGGTCGGACGAGCTGCGCGAGGCGAACGTCACCCTCTCCCCGGGGCTGCGCGCCGAGATGATGCTGCGCGGTGACGGCCGGCTGCCCGCCGGCGGACTCTCCCCACTGGACCTGGCCCGGGTGCGCCTGGTCCGGGCCGACGACGGAACGCGGGCCCTCGACGCGGTGGCGGCGAGCGTGGCGCGGCGGCTGTGGGCCAGGACGTACGCCGACGTCCTGGACGCGGCCCCGGAAGGCCAGGGCGACACGGAGGCCGCCCGCGCCTGGTCGGCCGCCGTAGCCCTGGTGCTGCCGCCCGAACCGCACCCGGTGCTCGCCGATTCCCGGTACGCCGGTGAGGCCTTCCGCGACGCGGTGCGCCAGGTCGCCGGTCATCTGCTGGCGGCGGAGGCCGGTGCCGAGGGTGTACGGGCGTCCGCCGCGGAGCTGGCCGACGCCCTGCGTACCGGCCTCGGCCTGGCACCGCGCTGGACGGTGCCCGCGGGTGGACCCAAGGCCGGGGACACCGCGGCGGGACGGCCCGCGCTCCAGTCCCAGCCGGGTGGCGAACTGCCCGAGCTGGACATGCCCGACCTGGACATGCCCGACCTGGACATGCCCGACCTGGACTTCGGCCAGGGTCAAGGCCAGCTCCCGGACATGGACGTGGACATGGAGATGGGCTGGGGCGGTCTCGATCTGCCCGGCGCCTTCCCCTCCGCCCTGGACAGCCTCGACCTGGACGCTTTGGACAGCCTGGGAGCCATGGACGCTCTGGGTGACCTGGACGCTCTGGGTGACCTGGATGACCTCCCCGACTTCGACTTCACCTTCGGCCTGCCCGCGCCCGTACCCGTCGGCCCAGGTGCGGGCGGCGGGCAGCCGGTGTACGCCGTGCCCGCCGCCCCGCCCGCTCGGCCCCTCACCACGCTGCCCGCACTGACCCTCGTACCGTTCGCGCCGCAGGCCACCGGAACCGCCGACAGCGCCGAGCGCGGAGTGGAGCGGATGGCGCACCAGGTGGCCCGGACCGCGCTGCGCAACCGCCGCAACCGGGTACCGCTGCCCAGGATCGACATCGCCGGATACGGCGCGGACGCGCGCGGTGCCGGGACGGCGCGCGACCGGGACCAGGCCGCCCAGGCCCAGGGGGATCTGAGGGCGCGGGCGGCCCGCGACCTGTTCGTGCGCACGCTCGACCACGCCCTCCGTACCCTCCAGGCGAACCTGCCCGTCGGGGTCACGCCCCTGCGGCCGCAGGACTTCACCATCACCGCGCGGGGCCGTAGCCGGGTGCCGGGCCAGGGGGTCACCGTGGCCCTGGCCGGGCGGATCAGCCGGGAGGAGCTGGGCCGCCAGGCCACCATCGGGGTCACGTCACCGCGTCACGCCGCAGCCCTGGACGCCCTGGACGCGCTGCGCCGCACCGACCCGGTCCTGCGCTCCGGGCCCCTGGACGTGGACGCCGTCGCCCGCCGGATCTGGCACCTGGCGCCCTCCGTGCTCGTCGACCCGGAGATGCGGCGCGACCTCTACAGGTTGACCGGCCGGGCCCTCGCCGCCGGGCGGGCCACCGGCCTGGCCGCGCTCACCGCCTTCCACCTGGAGGAGCAGGGCCTGCTCGCGGACGACCGCGCCCGGCACGTCTCGGCCGGCGGCATCCGGGTGCCGGGCCTGAACTGGACCGGAACCGGGACCGCCGGGCTCGACACCCTCTTCGTGGACCGGCTCACCACCGGCCCCACGGGAGCACCCGCCCCCACCGGGAACGCGGACATGGCGCCGTGGCCGTGGGACCCGGCCCCGTACCCGGTGCTGGCGGACGGCAGCCACGACCGGGTGACGGCGCGACTGCCGGACGGCACCACCTGGGAGCTGGACGCCGACGAGTTCGCCGAGTTGGTCGCCGCCGACCTGGCCCGCCACCCGCTGCCCGAGTACGCCCCGATCGTGCTGGCCGTGCCGTCGGCCGGCGACCGCTACCTGGAACTGCCCCGCAAGCTCGCCGAGCGCACCGGCCGCACCGTCTGGGTCCACAGCGGCCTGGCGCAACGCAACCCCGACCCGACCGCGACGAGCACCATCGCCGTGCTCCACCGGGACGGCCTGCCGGACGGCACCTGGCTCCCGGTCCGCCCCGGCCTGGCGCCGGACCCCGACGACGACGCCCCGGCCTGGCACCGCGAGGTGCTGACCCAGCCCATCGTCAGCTCCCGGACCGGGGAGCAGACCGGGCGCAGCTTCCACCAGCCCGCCGAGCTCGTCGGGGAGCGCGAGAGCTACCGCGACCTCGACCACATGTCCTTCTACGTCCACTGGGACGCCGCGACCAACACGTACTCCGGCAAACTGCCGATGGAGGACCCCGGCCCGGCGGACAAGGCGTACCGGCTGGCGGGCCACGGCCTGCCGGGCGGGCTGTCCCTGCCGTTGGCCGACGGCGGCAGCCGGACCGCGGACCGGGACGAGGCGGCCGGGTGGCTGCGGCGGCGCAAGAGCCTGGCGAGCCTGCCGCCGGACCACTGGGTCGACCTGGTGATCTGCCACTCCGGAGCCCCGGGGCAGGGCTCCGCGCAGGACGTCTCCCAGCTCGACGGCGTCCTGCCCGCGCCGTTCACCGCTGATCCGCTCGGCGACGACGCCCTCTCCCTCGGCCAGCACCTGGCGAACCAGCTGCGACGCACGACGCGGCTGTCGTACTCCTCCCAGGGCGTGGTCCGCTTCGGCGACGGCCCGGTGCGGGTGCTGGCCACCGATGCCCGGGGACGCCCGTGGTGGTGGGAGACCAGCCGTCCGGAACCCGACGACGCGGAGCTCGACCGGCTGGCGGAGCAGGCCGGACTCGAGGGCGGTCCGCCCCCCCGCGTCCGTTCCGAACTGCTACGCGTAGTCCGCGCGTTGAAGCTGGTCGTCGGCCCCGACGTGCAGGTGGCCGACGACTTCCCGGCGCTGGTCGCCGGGGCCGCTGCGGTCGTCGACATGTGGTTCGCCGACCCGGAACTCCAGCCCACCGGCCCGTTCTGGCCGCAGCTGCTCAGCCAGGTGATCGCGGCGCACCCCCTCGCGGTGGGCGGCGTGGGCGGGGACGTCACCCGCCAGGTGCTGGCCGATGCGGCGCAGGCGTGGCGGAACTCGGGCGGCGCGCTGCCGGTGAGCAGCTTCGTCCCCCTCCCGCAGCTGCGTACGGCTGCGGCCTGGCTCCTTGACCCGGCGGCGGTGGACCGGGCGGCCGTCGACGCGCTGCGGCTCGCCGACCCCGCCGACGCCCCCGCGCAGCGGACCCGGATGTTCTGGGCGAGGGTCCGCGCCGAGGAGACGCTGCCCGCCCCCGGACCGGCCGCCGACCTGCTGACCGTACGCGCCCTCCGCCTCGACCAGGACGCCCAGGTGGACGACGCCCTGCGCGACCGGGCCCGCGCCCTGCTCACCCGGGGCTTCGCGTCGGGCCGGAACATGGCCGACCCGGACGTGGTGGGCGCTTACGCCATCGAGGCGGCCGGTGCCCTCGCGGCGCCCGCGCTGCTCACCACCGTGGGCGCGGCGTTCGGGTCCGGCCGGGACTGGCGCGGCCTGGCGACCCTGCTGCCCCGGCTGGACGGGTTCCGGGTCGCGGACATGACGGTGGACGCGCCGTGGGCCGGACAGGACGCGGACGGTAAGGACCGGCCGGTGCCGTACGCCGTAAGGGCCTCGGTGGACCTGGAGGACAGCAGCCAGGTCCAGGTGACCGTGGGCGCGGCCACCTACCGGCTGTCGGCCGCCGAGTTCGCCGAACTGCTGTCCTCCGACGCCGACTTGCTGGGGACCCAGCCCTCCACGCCGGTCCTGCTGCTGCTCGACGGGCTCAGCGGCCCCACCCCGGAGGTCGCCCAGGCCGTCTCCCGGAGGCTGGGCCGGCCCGTGTGGTGGAGCACCTCCCCGGTCGAACTGTCCGCTCCGGGCGCAGCCGAGGGTGAACTCCCCGTGCTGGCACCCGATCTCTTCTCCGCGGCCCAACCCAGCGCCTCGGACTGGCGGTTCACCGCCCCTGCCGCCCCCGGCCTCGGCGTGCCGACGGTGCCTGCCACGCCGGCGCCGGGCCCCGGTGCGCCGACACCGGCCACCAACAGCGGCACGACCGCCGAGGCCCGTACCCCGCAGGGCAACGCCCCGGCGGAACCGGAGCCCATCGAGCAGGGCGCAGCCCTCGCTGACAATGCCCCGGACTCCGCCCGCAACCAGCGCAGTTCCATCGGCGACCCCATGGAGGGCGTCGAGTCCACCTCCGTACCGGCGGCCCCGGCGCTCCCAGCCGTTCCCGTAGCCCCCGCCTCGGTGAGGGCCCTGCAACCGCTGCCGCCCCGGACCCTCGTGGCGTACGGGCGGGACGAGACGAGCCCCTCGGCGCAGGGGGACCGGACCCTGGAGCTGCTCGCCGCCCAGGTGGCGGCCACCGGTCTGCGCAACCGGCGGGCGGGTGCGTCCCTGCCCCGTGTGGAGGTCACCGGCTACGGCGCCGACATCCGCTCCGACCGTGCGCCGACCGGTTCGCCCGCGAGGCGACGGGCCACCACCGCGCGCCACCGCTTCACCCGGCTGCTGGCGAGCGAACTGGAGCGGCTGCAACGGGATCTGCCGGCCGGCGCACCCCGCCTGACCGCCCAGGACTTCGCCATCGTCGTCAAGGCCATGGCCCGCGTGCCCGCCGACTGGGTGGGCGCCGGTGCCCTTGCCCAGGTGAGCCGCGCCGAGCTGGGCCGCCAGGCGACCGTCGTCCTCCACCAGCCGCCGGACGCCATGGCGGTGCAGAAGCTCGACTCCCTGCGCCGTCGCGACCGCGAGCTGCGGGACCGGCCGCTCGACGTGGACGGCATCGCCCGCCGCGTCCTGCACCTGGACCCCGGGGCCACCGTCCGGCAGGAGACCCGGCAGGAGCTGTTCGGCCTGGTGGGCCGGGCCACGACGGCCGGCCGGGCGACGGGTTTCCCGGCGCTGGCCGCGTACCACCTGTCCGAGCTGGGTGCGACCGCGCCGGGCCGCGCCCACCACTTCACCGTGGGCGGCAGCCGGGTGCCGGGTCTCAACTGGGGCACGAGCGACGTCATCGGACTCGACACCACGCAGAGCGACCTGCTGGAGGCGGACCCCGCAGGCGGCTACGACGTCCTCAGCACCTCACCGACCCCCTGGCCGAGCGGCACGACCCCCTACGTGGTGACCGCGGAAGGCGGGCCCGGCCGGGTGGAGGCGCGGCTGCCGGACGGCACGGTCCGGGAGCTGGGCATCGAGGAGTTCGTGGAGCTGGTCGCGGCGGACCTGGCCCGCGAGGCGCTGCCGCCGGCCACACCAGTCGTGCTCGCCGTACCGTTCGCCGCCGACGGCTACCTCGACCTGCCCCGCAGGCTCGCCGACCGTACGGGCCGGACGGTGTGGGCGCACAGCGGCCGGGTCACCGTCGAGTCCGCCCCCGGGGAGGCGAGCACCATCGACGTCGTCCGCGCCCCGAAGGCCCCCCGGGGCGACTGGATCGCGAGCGATCCGGGGCTCGGGCCGGACACCGACGACGACACTCCCGGCTGGCACCACGACGTGGTGAGCCGAGCCCTCGTCAGCGCGCTCAGCGGTCGGCAGATCGGCCGGGCCTCCCACCATCCCGCCGAGTTCGCCCGGGACTTCGAGGACGACGATCGCCACCTGGACCGGATGGCGACCTTCGTCCACGACCACCCGGCCACCGGCCGCACCTCCGGTGAGTTGGACCTGCCCCGGCCGGGCCCCGAGGACCAGGCGTACCGGCTGGACCTGCACGGCTCTCCGGGCAGCCTGACGCTGGCCCTGCGCGACGGCACCACCCGCGATGTCGACGAGCGCGAGGCCGGACCGTGGCTGCGCCGCCGCAAGAGCCTGACGACCCTGCCCGAGGACCACTGGGTCGACCTCGTCGTCTGCTGGAGCGGGGCGCCCGGCGACAGCGCCGTACCCGCTCCGAGCACCGCCTCCGACGCGTACGGCGGCCCCTTCGTGGCCGATCCTCTGGCCACCGTCTCCATGGGCCAGCACGTGGCCAACGCCACCGGGCGGGCGGTACGCCTCGCCTACGGCCCCCAGGGCACCCGGCGGAGCAACGGCCGCTACCAGCGGACCCTGTTCGCCGACGCCCAGGGGCGCCGACGGGCCTGGGCCCTGGCCCGGCCCGAACCGGACGAGGACGAGCTGGACCGATGGGCGGAGGTGGCCGGGGTGAGCCCCGGCGACGGCGAGGTCTCGGACGAGATGCGTACGGCGACGCTGCGCCTGGTGCGGGCGCTGCGGATCACCTTCGGCCACGACGCCGACGACGACCCCGGCTTCGGTGACCTGCTGCGGGGCGCGGCGGCGGTGGACCAGATGTGGCGCAGCGACTCCGACTTCGAGGAGGCCGGGCCGTTCACGCTGGACCTGCTCCACCAGGTCGTCGCCGCGCACCCGGAGGCCGCCGCCGGGGTGGACCGGCAGACCACCCGCCGGGTGCTGGCCGCCGCCGCTGAGCACTGGGCCCGGTACCCCGGCGACGGGCTCGTCAGCTTCGTCGACCTGCCCGCGGTGGAGGCCGCCGCCCAGTGGCTGGCCGAGGGGGATGTGGAGGACGAGGCCGCCGCCGTCCTGCGCCTGAGCACCGACGAGGTGGGCGAGGCGGAGATGTCCCGGATGTTCTGGGCGCGGGTCAAGGCCGAGGAGACGCTGCCGGGAACCGGCCCGGACGCGCAGGAGTTCGCCGCCCGGGTCCTCCACCGGGAGCCGGACCCGAGCGCTGCCCACGTCCGCCGCACCGAGGCACTCGACGTGCTCACGCGGGCCTTCGCGGTGGGCCGGGGGGCGTCCGACCCCGATATCGCGGCGGCGTACGCCCTGAAGGAGGCCGGTGCGTACGACGACACCGCACTCGACACGGTCCAGGGCGCGTCGGACGGCACCGGCCGCGACTACACCGACGGGCCGTCGCGGGACGTGGACCTGGCCCGCTTCCGTACCCCGGCGGGCCTGGTGGACGCGCCCTGGGCGCAGGGGAAGGACCGGCCCGTCCCCTATCCGGTGCGGGGCGGGGCCGACGCGGACGACCCGGATCTCGTCGAGGTGTCCTGGGGCGGCGACACCTACGGGGCGACGGCCGGCGAGTTCGCCGAACTCCTCGCCGCCGACCCGGCGCTGGCCCGCACCGAGCTGACCGTGCCGGTCCTCCTCGCCCTCCCGGGCCCGGCCGCCGACGCCGCCGGCCTCGCGGACCGCATCGCCCGCAGGTTGGGCCGCACCGTGTGGTGGACCGGCTTCCCGGTCGACCTCTCCGGCACCGACGATTCCGGGGACCCCGTGCTCACCTTGCACCCGGCGGCCGACGGCACGGCCCCGGGGGACGCCCCCTGGCAGCGGGCCCGCCCGGCACACCCCGCCACGGCCGAGGACGCCCCGCGCCCGGTCCCGGCACCACTGCCCCGCTCCAGGCGGAGCGACGACGACCGCACCGGGGCATCCGCCCCGGCTCCCTGATGCCCGGCCCCCATCCCCACCCCACCCCGCCCCCGATCCCTGCCCCCGACCACGCACCCCCCAGTGAACGAGGACACGATGAGTGAGCCCGGCGCACAGCCCGCCACCTCTCCCCTGGACCCCGCAATCCCGGAGGAGTTCGTCGAGGCCGCCCGGCTCGCGCCCGACCACTGGCTCTACCTGACCGACCCCGCCTGGCACGGGGAGGGCCCGCCACCCGAATGGGCCGTCATCGGCCAGTGGCGCTCGGACCACGCGGGCGAGATCGTCGAATGGGAGGACAACCCGGACTACCGCCCGTCGCCCGAGGCGATGGGATGGCCCGAGCCCACCGACGAGGTGGACCGCGCCGTCCAGCTCGCCACCACCGGATACGGCCCCGCCGAGGACGTCACCGCCGCACTGGCCAGGGCCGAGGTCGCGGTGCCGGTCACCGCGGACGGTGAGCCGGTGAGCGCCGCGGCACCCGACGGCACGGCGGTGGTCCCCGTCTACACCTCCCCGCGCTACCTCCGGAGCCTTGGGCGACTGGCGTCCGTGACGCTGCCGCTCAGGGAACTGCTCGCCCGCATCCCCACCGGACACAGCCTCAGCCTCAACAGCTCGGCCCCGGTCAGCATGGTGCTGACGACAAAAGGGCTCGCGGAGGTGCTCGCGGAAGCGGGGGAGGAGACCACCGCCCCGGCGCCCTAGCCTGGATCGCTGATGGGGTGGCCGACCTTCTCGGCGTAAGGTCGGTGCCCTACGTGGCCCCAGATCACGGCCGTCATCGACCGGCACGCGCGCCCCGCCGTCGTCGTGGACGCCTTCTTACGCCGTCTGCTCACCGAGAACAGACGGACGGCCTTCCCGGCCGCGGAGATCGAGCGGCAGTTGGGCGCCGGCGCCACAACTCCGAGCGAGCCTTAGGGTCGATTGCCCCTTTTGGGTGCATATGTCTCCCCCTCGACATCCCGCATTGCGCGTTCCCGACCGCAGGGTTCCCTTCATTCAGGAGCTCAGACAGGCAAGGCTCGTCACGTACGGCGCCGAGATACGCCCACCGGAAGAGCGAGCCCTGAATCGAGGAGCGTCCTGCCCGTGAAATCCCAGCGCGAACTCCTGACTCCCCAGATGTCGCGGTACGACGACTTCGACGACCGTGCGGAAACCCGCTACCTGCCCTATCTGATGTATTTCCACCGGGCGGACTACCGCTCCGCGACGATAAACACCGACCGACTGGGATTCAGGATCTCCCACAGCGCCACCGGACAGGGGTCGGTGGCGAATCCGCCCGAAGGCCCCGTCCGACTGCTGGCCGGCAGCTCCACCCCGTTCGGGATCGGGGCGACCGCCGACACCGCCACCATGGCGTCGCGCCTCTGGACCCGGTACGCGCCCTCCGTCCCCTGGCTCAACTTCGCCGGACGCAGCCACAACTCGATGCAGGAGCTGCTGCTGTTCCTGATGCACCGGGAGCTGGTCCCCGAGATCGACGAGATCGTCGTCTTCTCCGGTCTCAACGACCTCGCGCTCAGCCGGCTGCCCGACGCCCAGCGCGGCGACCACGGCGGGTTCTTCAACTGCGGCGAGTACTTCGACAGCATGGAGGAGCTGCGCGCCTCCCACCGCAAGCCCAAGCGGAGCTTCGGCCGGCGCGCAGGGGAGCCGGAGGACGTCCCTCATGTGGTGCCCCCGCTCGCGGACCGGATCGCCTACGCCGTCGATCTGACCTCCCGCCACCTCGCCGCACTCCGCCTGCTGGCAGGTCCGACCGGCGCCCGCATCACCTACGTACTTCAGCCGCTGGCGACCTGGGTGCGGGAGTCCGGCCCGTCCGAGGAGAGGGCGATCTTCGGCGAACTCGACGGGATCTCCAACTTCTGGGAACTGTACGGCGACATCGCCACGCTGGAGACCGGCCGCCGGTACGCCGACGCACTCCAGGTCGCCTGCAAGGAACAGGACATCCGCTTCCTGGACCTGAGCCCCGTCGTCGCCGAGTCCGTCAAGGACGACGACTGGCTCTATGTGGACCGCGCCCATTTCACCGACCACGGTACGGAAATAGTCTCCGGCCTCCTCGCCGAATCCCTCGGGCTTTCCTGAACGGTCCGGTCAGGTCAGGTCCCGTACTCCCTTTACGTAAGAGAGGGCTGTTCAGCCATGTCGTTCGTACGCAACCTCATCGCGAAAGTGTTCCGGCGTAAGCGCAAGCCCAAGAACGACGCCTCCATCTACCCCATGTTCTGACCGCCCCAGACGGAGAGCACGAGACGGAGAGAGAGGGGAACGATGCACAGCCAACAGGCAGCCGCCACGGCCACGCTGTCCGCAGAGCACGGGGCGGGCCGCCCGCACGGGCTGCCCGGGGACGGCGGCTCCGCACGGACCGTGTACGCGTACGCGACGGACCCGGAAGCCTCCCTTCCCGAAGGCCGGTTCGTCGAGGAGGTGCGGACCGAGCTGCGCCGCCCCACCCCGGACACCGGTGACGGCTCGCTCGACTCCCTCGTCCGGCAGGCAGCCGACTGGGCTGTCGGGGAGCGCGAGCGCTACCTCACCCTGGCCGGAGGCGAGGAAGGCCCCGAAGGCCACCGCGAGGTGCTGGTCCGGCGGGCCGCCCTCGGCTGCGCCCCGCTCGCCCTCCTGTCCGGGGCCTGGCTGCAATGGCTCAGCGCCCCCGGGAACGCCGACGACCCCCTGGTGCTGCGCATCCTCGCCCTCTACGCCTCCGACGTGGGCGCCGGCCACCCGGCGGCCTCCCGGGGCAGCGCCTACCTCGAACTGTTACGCCGACTGCGGCTCGCCGAGAACGCGGCACCGGCGGCCCGGCTCACCGGCGACCAGCGCATCCCGGACGGGGCGTTCCGGCTCCCTGCGCTGCTCCTGGCGATGAGCCGACGCCCCGACGACTTCCGGGGCGAGATCCTCGGCGCCGACCTGTGCCTGCGCGCGGTCGGGCTGCTGCCCGCGCTGGAGCTGGTCCGGGAAGTGCTGCCGACGGAGACCGACTGGGCGACACTCGACCCGGCCGACAGGCGTGAAGGCGAAGGGCCGTCACCCGTCGAGCGGTGCCGCGCCGCGGTGGACGCGCTGGTCGAGCGGGAGGGTGAGCGGGGCGCCGACGCCGTGCACTCGGGCTTCCGCTGGATGCTGGCCGGCCTTCAGGACTGGTCCGACGCGCTCCACGCGGAGCTGGTGGCGGCCGGGGACCCGGCGTTCGACATGGCCGAGCTGATGCGGCTCCGGTCGCGTGAAGGCGCCGTGTACCACCACCAGTTCCTGCTGGAGGGCAAACCCCTGGCCCGCTGGTTGGCGGAGTGCAGGACCGACCCGGGCCCGCTGCTCGACGTCCTGGCGCGCAGCAGGCTGGTCAAGCCCGGTCGTTCCGGGGCCAGTTCGCTGGTACGGGGGTTGGTCGGCGAGCGCGGACCGATGTTCCGGGTCTTCTCGCCGGAGGACCTGACGGTGATCCGCCGCTGGATCGACTCGCTCCCGGCCGAGCCCGCAGGACCACGGGAACCGCAGACGGAACCAGAACCGGAGCAGGGGCCGAAGAAGCCGTCCTCGGGCGGTACGCGGGACCCTCTAGCCGCCGTCGTTGGAGCCCTGCGGGCAGGAGCACGCTCCCCGGGCCGCACCCCGTCCGGGCTGCGCGAGGCGTACCACCTGCTGATGAACCGTACCGACACCCCCGCCCTGCGCTCCTGGGCCATGGAGTACGTCGCCGGGTGGCTCGCCCGTTCCGGGCACGGCATGGACCGTACGGCGATGCCACTGCCCGAACGCTGGGGCCACGAAGGTCTCCGTCCCTGGCTCCAGGCCCGACACGACCAGCACGGAGCGGAGTTCGAGGAGAACGCGGCGGTGCCGCTGCCCTCGAAGGAGGCGGTCGTCGACGACACCGTACAGACGGCACCGCTCACCCTGATCGACGGCAGCTGGCTCCAGGGGTTCACCGACTACGAGCAGGCCTCGTCCGCGATCGGGCACTCGCTCTTCGAGACGTACTGGGACGAACTCGGCAACGGCGAACCGCACTTGAACCACCCGCTCATCTACCGCGCCGTACTCAAGGAGATGGGAGTGGAGTTGCCGCCGACCGCCTCCGCCGCGTTCGCGCAGTGGCCCGGCTTCCGTGAAGAATCCCTCGAACTCCCGGTGTACTGGCTGTGTGTGGGGCGCTTTCCGCAGACCTTCCTGCCGGAGGTCCTGGGGCTGAACCTGGCCATGGAGCTGTCGGGCGTCGGCGGCACCTACCGGCGAGCGCGCCTCGCTCTGAAGTCGTACGGCTTCAGCACGCGCTTCGTGGACATCCACAACACCATCGACAACGTGGCCACCGGCCACTCCGCCTGGGCGGCCGACGCCGTGGACACCCTGCTCGCCTCGCTGCCCGACGCGCCGGGGCCCGGCGCCCGGGCCGATGTGTGGGGCCGGGTGCGCGTGGGCTACCGCTCGCTCAACCCGCCGAGGACCGTCGGCGCGCGGCTCGCCGCCCGCCGCACCCGCTTCACCGGCCGCCGCAGGTGAGGCCCCGGACGCGGACCGCCGGCCCTCCCGTGCCCAGGCGGTCTCCACCCCCGCCCCGCCCCCGATCCCGAATCCGAAACCAGCCGGAGGAACCCAGCGGTGTCTGACCTCATTCTCGGAGTCTCCGCCTTCTACCACGACAGCGCCGCCGCCCTGATCGCCGACGGCGTCCCGGTGGCCGCGGCTCAAGAGGAACGTTTCACCAGGCGGCGGCACGACCCCGCGTTCCCCTCCCGCGCGGTCGCGTACTGCCTCGACGAGCAGGGCGTGAGCCTGGACGACGTCTCCGCCGTCGCCTACTACGAGGACCCCCGGCTGAAGTTCCGCCGGGTGCTGGCCACCTTCGCGGGCGCCGCACCCACCGGCTTCGCCTCCTTCCGCGACACCCTGCCCGCCTGGCTCGGCCCCGGCGGCAAGCTGCGCACCGCCGACACCGTGCGCGCCGAGCTCGCCGCACTGGGCCGCGGCCGGGTGCCCGACCTCTCCGTACGCCGCCACCACGAGTCGCACGCGGTCTCCGCCTTCTTCCCGAGCCCCTACGAGTCCGCCGCCGTGCTCTGCATCGACGGCGTCGGCGAATGGGCCACGACCACCCTCTGGCACGGCCGCGGCACCGACCTGCGACCCGTCTCGGAGCTGCGCTTCCCCCACTCGCTCGGCTTGCTCTACTCCGCCTTCACCTACTTCTGCGGCTTCAAGGTCGACTCCGGCGAGTACAAGCTGATGGGCCTCGCGCCCTACGGCAAGCCGCGCTACGCCGACCTCATCCGCGAGAAGTTGATCGACCTCAAGCCCGACGGCTCCTTCCGCCTGGACATGCGCTACTTCGCTTACCTGCGCGGCCAGGTCATGACCGGGCGCGGTTTCGAGAAGCTCTTCGGCGGCCCGCGCCGCACCTCCGAGACCCCGCTCACCGAGCGGGAGTTCGACCTCGCGGCCTCGGTGCAGGCGGTGACCGAGGAGGCGGTGCTCCGGCTCGCCCGGACAGCCCGCGAGCGTACGGGGGAGTCCCGGCTCTGCATGGCAGGAGGCGTCGCCCTCAACTGCGTGGCCAACGGCAAGGTGATCGACGCCGGGATCTTCGACGAGGTCTGGGTGCAGCCCGCCGCCGGTGACGCCGGGGGAGCCCTCGGCGCCGCCCAGGCCGTCGCGATGGAGCGGGGCGCGCGCCGCGACCACGTGCGTACGGGGCGCGACGCGATGAGCGGCTCGCTGCTCGGGCCCGCCTACGGCGACGAGGAGATCGCCGCCTACCTGGACGCGCGCGCCATCCCGTACCGGCGGCTCGACGACGACACCCTGGCCGCGCAGGTCGCGGACGGGCTGGCCCAGGGGAAGATCGTCGGCTGGTTCCAGGGGCGCATGGAGTTCGGGCCCCGGGCACTCGGCGCCCGGTCGATCATCGGGGACCCGCGCAACGCGGACATGCAGTCGGCGATGAACCTCAAGATCAAGTTCCGGGAGTCCTTCCGCCCGTTCGCGCCGGCCGTCCTGGCCGAGGACGCCAAGGACTACTTCGACCTGCCGCAGGAGAGCCCGTACATGCTCGTCGTCTCCCAGGTCGCCGCCGCCCAGCGGCTGGAGGCCCAGGACGGCGGGGCCTCGGGGCTCGACCTGCTGAAGGTGCGGCGCTCCACCATCCCCGCGGTCACCCACGTCGACCACTCGGCGCGCGTACAGACGGTCACCGGCCACAGCAACCCCGCCTACCACCGGCTGTTGACCGCCTTCAAGTCCCTCACCGGCTGCCCGGTCCTGGTCAACACCTCGTTCAACGTACGCGGCGAGCCGATCGTCAACTCCCCGCAGGAGGCCTACACCTGCTTCATGCGGACCGACATCGACATGCTGGCGCTCGGCAACTTCCTGCTGGAGAAGAGCGACCAGCCCGCGTGGCAGGAAGCGTCCGACTGGCGCGACGAGATCCCTCTCGACTGAGCCCCCGGGCCCTTCCTGCCCCAGCGTCGCCGCCACGAGAGAACACGAGAAACGGACGGACACCCATGCGCACCTTCCTGCTCCTCATCGCCTACTACCTGGTCGTGACGCCCATCGGCCTGCTGAGCCGACTCGTCGACGACCCCCTGGCGCGTCGCTGGAACCGGCGCGCCGACACGTACTGGAACGCGACAGCCCCGTCACCGGCTCGCTGAGCGATGCAACGAGGGCGTGCAACCGACCTAACGGAGACAGACGATGACCAGCTTGCTCCAGTTCGCCCGGTACCGAGTCGAGGACAGCGCCCGGGACCTGTTGCGCAAGGAGATCTCGGCCCGGGTATCGGAGACCAGCCTCGACTCCGACCTCGACGACGCCATCCTCGGGTCCATCGGCGCGTACGCGCTGCGGCGCCATCTGCCCGGTGACATCCTCCACGGCAGCCAGGTGTTCACCGCCGCCGGCTCCCACGCGTTGCTCCTGTCCAACCTGCCCACCCAGGACTTCCCGGCCACCCCGGTCAGCGGCTTCGCCGACGAGAGCGAACTCGCCGTGACCAACGCCATCCACCTGGGCCTGATCCGCCTCCTCGGATGCACGCCGTTCGCGGTGAGCTACGAGAACGACGGTCGGCTCATCCGCAATGTGGTGCCCAACCCGGCGGCCTCCGGAACCACCAGCTCCTGGGGGGCCGACTCGGAGTTCTTCTGGCACTCCGACAACCCGCACCAGCCCTTCGGCCCGCCCGGATCGGACCCCCGGCTCTACACACCGCCGTACCTCACCTTCTTCGCCATACGCAACGAGGAGCGCATCCCCACCGAGATCGCGGCCCTCGACGACGTCGTCGTACGGCTCGACGAGGAGGCTCGATCCATGCTCAGCGCACCGGAGTTCGAGGTCGGCGCACCCGACTCCAACGACGGGGAGACCATCGGCCCGCTGGTGAAGACCCCGGTCCTGGAGCCCGGACCGGACGGCCGCCACCGCGCCCGCTACGACCGGGGCACCACGGCCGGACTCACCCCCGCCGCGCGACAGGCGCTGGAGCACTGGCGCGAGGTCCTGCTCGACATCCCGTCGGCCGACCTCATCCTCCAGCCAGGCGACTTCATGATCTTCGACAACCTCCGCGTGCTGCACCGCCGCAAGGCGTTCACCCCGCACCCGAACATAACGGCCCGCTGGCTCCGCCGCTGCTACGCCGCCTGACCGGAACGACAACTCTCCGTGTGTGCACTGCACCTACCGCACACCACTTCGAAGGGAACCCCATGGGCAAGTACCGCGTGGCAGTCATCGGCGGCCGGCCGGCACCGGTCGCGGGAGCCAAGGAGCTGGGCATCGACGTCGTCCTCGTCCACGAGGAGGGCGCCTACGACGTGGCCGTCGCCCAGCACTGCGAGCGCATCATCCACGGACCTCTCGACGACGGCCCGGCCATCCTCGAACTCCTGAAGCCGCTGCACGCCGAGCGCCCGTTCGACCGCGTCCTCACCACCACCGAACCGGCCGCCGAGTCCACCGGCTTCGTCGTGGACGCCCTCGGCCTGCCCGGCGTCAGCGAGTTCACCGCCCGCGCCCTCAAGGACAAGGCGCTCACCCGGCAGTTGCTGGACGAGCACGGCATCAGCCCCGTCCGCTACCGCATGGTGGAGAGCGCCGAGGAGATCGCGGCGTTCCGGGCCGAGGTCGGTGACCGGATCATCGTCAAGCCGGTGGACGGCGTCGCGAGCCTGCACATCCACCCCGTCGACGGACCCGAGGACGCCGCGAAGGCCTGGCAGGCGCTCCGGGAGGCGGACATCTCGACGGTCATCGCCGAGGAGTACCTGGACGGCCCCGTCGTGAGCGTCGACTCCTTCTCCCACGCGGGCCGCCACCTCACCATCGGCTACTCCGAATACCGCATGAACGACCGGTACGTGGAGTGGGAGGTCAGCACCCCCAGCCGGTACGCCACCCCGTGGCTCGCCGAACTCCGCGAACTCACGCCGAAGTTGCTGGACGCGGTCGGTCTCACCGAAGGGCCCTCGCACAGCGAGTTCGTCCTCACCCCGAAGGGCCCGCGCGTCCTCGAATCACACGCCCGGCTGGCCGGCAGCGGCGCACCCGAGCTGGTCCGCCGCGCGTTCGGGCTCAACCTCAACCGGATGTTCCTCACGGTCCCGCTCGGCATCGACGAACTCCCGCAGACCTCGCCGGAGCCGCTGGGCGGAGCCGCGGTCCGCTTCTTCACGCCGGAGCCCGGCACCGTCGACGCCGTGGAGGTGGACGACGACGCCGCCGACGAGGTCCGCCGGGTCCCGAAGGACGAGAAGCAGTACGTCTTCCTCCCGTACCTGGACGAGTTCACGGACACGGAGGTGGCGGCCGTGATCGGCAAGAGCGTCGGCGAGAACGTGCCGCCGCTGCTGACCGTCGCGGACTGCGTCTCCGGGTACGTCATCGCCTCCGGACGCGACGCGGACGACGCAGTCGCCAGGTGCGAGGCGACCAACGACCGCATCCGCTTCAAGACCAGCTGAGGGCGGGCGCACGGCCGGTCCAGCCGTCGCGTGCCGCAGGCCAGGGCGGCCGGGACCTCCAGCCGAGGCCCCGGCCCCCCGCGCGCCCGCCCCTCCTTCTCCCCACGCCACCCCACCCCCGCTCCTGCCTCCTGCCTCCTGGGATGGACTCACCCATGAACACGATCACTTACCCCGTCGTGGCGGAGGGGTCCCTGCCGGACCCCGTCGCCCAGCTGCAGACCGCCCGTCAACTGGTCGAGGACCGGTACAGCAGCGAGCAGCCCCTCGCCCGCGCCGCGCTGCACCTGATCGACTGCGCCACCGACATCGTGGGCCAGCTCCCGGACGGCGACCTGAACGCGGCGCGCGGCGCACTCGGCTCGGCCCGGGCCGCCGTGGTCTCCGCGACCTTCGCGGTGGGCCGGGTCCGGGACATGTCGGCCGCCGGAGCCGATCAGACATGAGCGGACACGGCGAACACGGCGGACACATCATCGTCATCCACCGCTGGCGCGACCGGCACGCCCACTACGAGGAGTACGTCGACCACCGTACCCACCGGGTCACCTACGTGACCACGGAACTGGCGCTCGACTCGGTGCCCGGCGGCGCGGCAGCCGCCCGTACCGTCCCGGCCACCGACGGCCTCGACGCCGTCTGGCGCGCGGTGACCGAGCTGCGAACCCATTTCGGTGTGCCGGAGCGGGTGGTGGCCCTCAACGAGGGCGACCTCGACACCGCAGCCGTCGTCCGTGAGCGGCTGGGCTGCGCGGGACAGACCTCCGGCCCCCTGGCCCGCTTCCGCGACAAGCTCACCATGAACCAGGTGACCACCGACGCGGACATACCCGCCCCCGCCTTCGCGGACGCCCCCGACGAGGCCGCCGTCCTGGCCTTCGCCGAACGCCACGGCTGGCCCGTCGTGGTCAAGCCGCGCCGGGGGACCGCGAGCAGGGGTGTCGTACGGCTCGACTCCGAGGCCGACCTGCCGCTGCTGCGCACCTCGCCCCCGGAACCGCGC
The DNA here is from genome assembly GCF_001905595.1 of Streptomyces sp. CB00316. GTDB lineage: Bacteria > Actinomycetota > Actinomycetes > Streptomycetales > Streptomycetaceae > Streptomyces. The sequence goes on from NZ_LIXI01000012.1 coordinate 244,919, forward strand.
CTGGTCCAGGAGTTCTGCGCCGACCCGATCTTCCACATCGACGGCCTGTGGACCGGCGAGGAACTGGGCCCCTGGCGGGCCTCCCGGTACGTCAACACCTGCGTGGACTTCACCCAGGGGGAGGCGCTCGGCTCGGTCGAGGTGGACGATGCCGAACTCCTGCGGCCGCTGGCCGAGTTCACCTCTCGGGTCGCGAGTGCGCTCGGCCCGGAACCGTGGGTCTTCCACCTGGAGGCGTTCGTCGGTAGGTCTGCCGACGGCTCGCCCTCGATCCAGTTCCTGGAAGCGGGCTACCGGGTCGGCGGGGCGGAGATCCCGTTCGTCTGGCGTGAGGTGCACGGCATCGACCTCGCCGGGGCCGCCGCCGACGTCCAGCTCGGCCGGCGTCCGGACCTCCCGGTACCGGACGTATGGCGTACGGGCGGCTGGCTGCTGGTGCCCTCACCCGTTCCGGCCCCCTGCCGCGTGACGGCCTGGGAACTCCCCGAACCGCCGGCGCTCGACGAGGGCCCTTACGCCTTGGTGGTGCCGGCCGTGGGACAGGTGGTCCCGCGCGTGGGCGGGTACGAGCACGTCGGCGCCCGGTTCCGGTTCCGCGGGGGAGCGAGCGGCGACGTGGAGAAGGCGATCCTCCGGACGGCAGCCCAGTTCCGGTTGGAGTGCGTCCCGGAGCGGGGAGCGCGCGTGGCCTGCGGGCTGGATCGATGAGGGGCAGGGACAGGGGAGGACCTCCGCTGCTCGCCGTTCTCGTTCTGGAGGACGGCCGTGCGTTCCACGGTCGTGCTTACGGGGCCGTGGGGGAGACCTTCGGTGAGGCGGTGTTCTCGACCGGGATGACCGGTTACCAGGAGACCCTTACCGATCCGTCGTACCACCGTCAGGTCGTGGTCATGACGGCCCCGCACGTGGGTAACACGGGTGTGAACGACGAGGATCCGGAGTCGGCGCGTATTTGGGTGTCGGGTTATG
>NZ_LIXI01000013.1 GCF_001905595.1 Streptomyces sp. CB00316
CGCAGTAGTCGCACCTGGGCAGCGGCGCGATCCGCCGCACGGTCCACGACACCCTGCCGAGAAGACGGAGACACCCCGCCATGAGCCTGACTTCCGCCGAGTCCGTCCTGCGCGTCGAGAAAGGCCACGCCGGCCCCGAGGAACTCGCGGCCATCACCGCCGTCCTGATGGCCCGCGCCGCCGCCCAGCCGTCCGCCCCCGCCCACCGCGGCCGCGACACGGCCCGCTGGCGCCGCCTGGAGCGCACGCCGGGCTTCCGCGCACCGCACAGCTGGCAGGGCTGAGAACCTCCCGTAAGGCGTTACGAGAAGGGCCCCGCACTCCTCAAGGAGTGCGGGGCCCTTTCCGTACGGGCGGGGGGTCCTAGCGCAGGCGGGCCATCAGGGCGTGCTCGACCAGGGTGATGAGCGCGCTCTTGGCGTCGGCGCGGTGGCGGGCGTCCGTCGTCAGGATCGGGGTGTCCGGCCCGATCTGGAGCGCTTCGCGTACCTCGTCGGGGGTGTAGGGCTGGTGTCCGTCGAAGCCGTTGAGGGCGATGACGAAGGGCAGGCCGCTGTTCTCGAAGTAGTCGACGGCGGGGAAGCAGTCGGCGAGGCGGCGGGTGTCGACGAGGACGACGGCGCCGATGGCGCCGCGGACCAGGTCGTCCCACATGAACCAGAAGCGGTCCTGGCCCGGCGTACCGAACAGGTACAGGATCAGGTCCTGGTCCAGGGTGATGCGGCCGAAGTCCATGGCCACCGTCGTGGTGGTCTTGTCCCCGGTGTGGGTCAGATCGTCGATGCCCGCGGACGCGGACGTCATCACGGCTTCGGTGCGCAGCGGGTTGATCTCCGAGACGGCACCGACAAACGTGGTCTTACCCACGCCGAAGCCCCCTGCCACCACGATCTTCGCCGAGGTAGTGGAGCGGGCCGCTCCGCCGCTAGAGCTTGCGAAGTCCACTGAGCACCCTTTCGAGCAGTGTCACATCTGGCTGGCCGCCGGCGGCCTCGTCGCCGCCGGGCTGATGGATAGCGACGAGTCCGGCCTCTGCCAGGTCGGCGACGAGGATCCGGGCAACGCCGAGGGGGATCGAGAGAAGGGCCGAAACCTCGGCGACCGACTTGATCTCGATGCAGAGCCGGCAGATCCGCTGGTGCTCGGGCAACTGCCCTTGCAGCCGGGCCGGATCGGCCGTGGTACTGACCAGTGCCTCGATGGCGAGCTGGTAACGCGGCCGGGTCCGGCCGCCGGTCATGGCGTACGGACGGACCAGCGGATTGTGCGCCGCGGGCTTGGCGGGCTCAGGGGCCCGCCGCTGCTGCACCGGCTGGATACGCTGCTGCTGCGGCGCGTCGTACCGCTGCTGGGGCTGCTGCTGCGGCCACGGCGAACCCGGCTGCTGCTGGGGCCACTCGGACCCCTGCGCACCGTGGGCGCCCTGTGGCTGCTGCGGCTGCTGGTATGGCTGATAAGAGTTGCCGGGGCCCTGGCCCCCGGATGCGGCGGGGAAGCCGAAACGGTTGTCACCGTGCTCACCCGGAACCCTCTGTTCACCCTCGTAGGGGTGTCCGCCTGTGGGTGCTGCCACGTTTCCTCCTCCGACTGCCGGTCGCCGATCCCAGTGGGGCCGCGCCACCGCACCTTATGGCGCGGTGGCGAGAAACGCACTGTCTGTCTACTAGTTAAGAAGACTTCCCTGAAGTTCGGCGCGGAGATCCGGGGTCAGAACACTGCCCGCGCGGTCGACCAGAAGTGCCATTTCGTACCCGACCAGACCGATATCGGCATCCGGGTGGGCGAGAACGGCGAGTGACGAACCGTCCGAGATGGACATGATGAAGAGGAATCCCCGCTCCATCTCCACCACGGTCTGGTTCACCGCCCCGCCCTCGAAGATCCGCGAGGCGCCCGCGGTCAGCGACGTCAGACCGGAGGCGACGGCCGACAGCTGGTCGGCGCGGTCGCGCGGGAATCCTTCGGACATGGCCAGCAGGAGTCCGTCGGCGGAGACCACCACCGTGTGCGACACCCCGGGGGTGTTGTCCACGAAGTTGGTGATCAACCAGTTGAGATTCTGCGCCGCCTGGCTCATCGGGCTCACACTAACGCTCCTGGTTGTAGGTGGTACTGGTGTCCGACCCCGCGTCGCGTCCCCGCTGGACACCGCGCCGCAGCTTGCTCAACCTGCCGCGGACGTCCTCGGGGGCGCGGGAGACCTGTGGGCCGCCCTGCTGGGTCTGCTCCGCCGTGCCTTCGACCAGGTTGGCCTTGGGCACGCGCCGGGGGAGGCCGGAGGGGGTGATTCCGCCCGCCTTAGGCTCACGGAGCTTCTCGGCCCGCTCCCAGCGCTCGTCATTCGTCGAGCGCCAGTCGTCGGTGCCGCCCCCGTCCGTCTGCGGGGCCTGCCGTTCTTCCTGCTGCGGCTGCCGCTGCGGAGCCGGAGCGGGCTGGTCGTTGCCACGACTGCTCGGCTGCCAGTGCTGCGCACCCCCGCGGCGAGGCAGACCGGCTTCGGTCAGCTCGTGGCCGACGCTCGGGGTGGACCCCGGACGTTCGAAGCCTACGCGCTCCTGCGACGGTGCGGGAACGCTCGGAACAGATTCCGCTTCAGCCTGCCGAACCGGCTCGAAAGTGTTCTGCGAACCGCTCTGAACAGGCCAGTCGTCCTGGTGGGACTGGCCTGTCGGGGCAGCGTACCGGTCGGCGGCGTACGGGTCCTGCGGGTTCTCCGGAGCGGCATATGCCGGTTCCGCATAGCCCGGCTGAGGCTGCGCCTGAGGCCCGTTCTGCTCCTGCTGCCGCGGGTAGCCGTCCTCGGTGCCGTAACCCTGCTGCTCGTAGGAGCCGGCGTACGGGTCCTGCTGCGGCTGCTGGGCGGGGTCCTGGGCGTACTGGTCCTGGCCGTAGGGCTCCTGCGCGTACTGCTGCTGACCGCTGTACGGGTCCTGCCCGGCGTACTGGTCCTGGGCGTAGCCCTCCTGGGCGTAGCCCTGCTGCTCCTGGGAGCTGTCCGGGAACGAGCCGCCGGGGCCGGTCTGGGCCTCCAGCGCCGCCCGGCGCTCCTCGCGCATCAGCGAACGGTTGACCGGGTCCAGCTGGCCCGGGTCCGCCGGGACCTCGTAGCGCGAGTCGTCGAAGCCGAGCTCCGCCGCCGTACGCATCTGGCCGTGCTGCGGGGCCGGCTCGAAGGCGTCTCGCTGCTCGGGGATGATCGAGGAGACGGTGAAGTCGTCCTGTCCGTGCAGGGATTCGCCGCCGCCACCGTGGGTGATGGCGTCCGGGAGCATGACCAGCGACGTCGTCCCGGCCTGCTCGCCCGAGGGGCGCAGCTGGACCCGGATGCCGTGCCGGTCGGCGAGCCGGCCGACCACGAACAGGCCCATGCGCTGGGAGACCGCGGCGTCCACCGTCGGCGGGTTGGCCAGCTTGTGGTTGATGTCGGCGAAGTCCTCGGCGGTGAGGCCGATGCCCTTGTCGTGGATCTCGACCATCACCCGGCCGTCGGGCAGCCGGGTCGCGGTGACCTTGACCTTGGTCTGCGGCGAGGAGAACGTGGTGGCGTTCTCCAGCAGCTCGGCCAGCAGGTGCACGAGGTCGGTGACGGCCCGGCCGTGGATCTCGGCCTCGGGGACGCCGGACAGCTCGATGCGCTCGTAGGACTCCACCTCGGAGGAGGCGGCCCGCAGGACGTCGACCAGCGGCACCGGCTGGTCCCAGCGGCGGCCGGGCTCCTCGCCGGAGAGGACGAGCAGGTTCTCGCCGTTGCGCCGCATACGGGTGGCCAGGTGGTCCAGCTTGAAGAGGCTCTCCAGCTGGTCCGGGTCCGCCTCGTTGTTCTCCAGGTCGGTGATGAGGGTCAACTGGCCCTCGATGAGCGACTGGTTGCGGCGCGAGAGGTTGGTGAAGATCGCGTTGACGTTGCCCCGCAGCATGGCCTGCTCGGCGGCGAGCCGGACGGCCTCGCGGTGCACCTGGTCGAAGGCGCGGGCGACCTCGCCGATCTCGTCCTGCGTGGTGATCGGGATGGGCTGCACCCGGGTGTCGACCCGTCCCGGGTCGGTGCGGGAGAGCTGGTCGACGAGGGAGGGCAGCCGCTGCTCGGCGATGGAGAAGGCGGCGGTACGCAGCTGGCGCATCGCGCGGCTCATCTGGCGGGCCATGAGCCCGGCCAGGAGGAAGGCGGCCAGGAGCGCGATGACGACGATGAGCCCGTTGACGATGGCGTCGGACTTGGCGTCGGAGGAGATCTTCGCTGCCTCGTTCACCGCCTTGTCGACGAGTTCCTTCTCGACCGTCGCGTACCCCTCGAACTTGGCGGTGGCGGCGGCCATCCAGGTCTCGGGTGTGATGCCCTTCTTCGCCAGGTCCTCGGGCTCCTGGCCCCGGCCGATCTCCTGCACCATGCCGTCGAAGACCGAACCGTCGATGCTCGGCGGCGCCACGAAGGGCTGGCCGGCGGCATCGGCCTGCTCGCGGGCGGCCTTGAGCTGCCTGGCGCCCTCGGCGGCCTTGCCCGCCATGACCTGCTTGAGGCGGTCCACGTCGGCCTGGGTGCCACCGGCGTTGAACTCGGCGAGGGCGATCTGCTCCAGGTAGTTGTACGAGCCGAAGGCCTTGACCTGGTCGTTGTAGACGGCGGGCTTCTTGCTCGGGCGCACCAGCAGGTGCATGCCGATCGAGCGCTGAAGCGATTCTGCAGCCTTGGACAGCTCGATCGCGTAGACGGTACGGCCGTAGCTGGTGACGTTGCCGGTACCGAGGCCGAGCTCGTTGGCGAACTGCATCAGCGAGTGCTGGACCTGTGTGTAGCCCTCTTCGGTCTTCACCGGGTCGAGCGCCTGTGAATAGGCGGCCTTGCGGAGCTCGGGGAGCTTGGGCTCCTCGACCTTGAAGAGCTTCAGGCGGCGCTCCAGACCCGGCTTGGCGGGCATCTCCTTCACCGCGGCGTCGAAGGCCGCACGCGCCTCGTCCGTGGTGGCCCGGGTCTGCTCGACGATGTCGGCCTCCCGGTCGCCGGAGAGCAGCGGCTGGGCGGTCAGGTCGCGCTCGTTGAGCAGCGCCTGCCCGTAGTCCGAGGCCGCGCGGACGACGCGCGCGATCTTCTCGGCCTCCTGGGCCTCGCTCCAGGTGTCGATGGACCCCTTCACCTGGAAGCCGCCCATGATCAGGCCGATGATGACCGGGATCAGGAGGATCGCGTTCAGCCGGGTGGCCACCCGCCAGTTGCGCGGGGCGAACCGGCTGGTGCTGCCACCGGCCGGATCCGGCTCGGGCGCCTGTGCAGGGGGCGCCGCAGCGTGCGACGGCGGGGTGAAGTTGCCCCGCTCGGGCTGCACCGCGGAGCCCTCGTTGCTTCGCCTCACTCGACCAACAACCTCTCGGCGTCGGCACCTACGTTGTGCCGGATTATTCGTTCAGGGCCGTGACTACTCGGGAGTTCGACGAATTGCAGCACGGGTACGGGCCCCCTTCCAAACACTCGGAATCGATCATTCCGAGTGGTCCACGCCTCAGATAAAACGGGCATAAAGAGCGAGCCCCGTCAAAAGGCGGGGCTCATGTGAGCGCAGTGGCACCATGTGGATGCGTCGGGTGGTGGCGCGGGGGCAATTCTCTGTCGAAACGTTATGAAGGCGGGGGCGGATCGTGTCAAACGACACAGGCCGCCCCCGCGTGACTACAACAACTTCCGTATGGCAAAAACGACTTACGCCCGCTTGGCGGGACTACTTCAAACGTGCCATCAGCGCGTGCTCGACCAGGGTGATCAGGCCGCTCTTGGCATCCGCACGGTGCCGTGCGTCCGTCGTGATGATGGGTGCGTCCGGCCCGATCTGGAGCGCTTCGCGTACCTCGTCGGGGGTGTAGGGCTGGTGTCCGTCGAAGCCGTTGAGGGCGATGACGAAGGGCAGGCCGCTGTTCTCGAAGTAGTCGACGGCGGGGAAGCAGTCGGCGAGGCGGCGGGTGTCGACGAGGACGACGGCGCCGATGGCGCCGCGGACCAGGTCGTCCCACATGAACCAGAAGCGGTCCTGGCCCGGCGTACCGAACAGGTACAGGATCAGGTCCTGGTCGAGCGTGATGCGGCCGAAGTCCATGGCCACCGTCGTGGTGGTCTTGTCCCCGGTGTGGGTCAGGTCGTCGATGCCCGCGGACGCGGACGTCATCACGGCCTCGGTGCGCAGCGGGTTGATCTCCGAGACGGCACCGACGAACGTGGTCTTACCCACGCCGAAACCGCCCGCCACCACGATCTTCGCGGAGGTAGTGGCGCGGGCCGTACCGCCGCTAGAGCTTGCGAAGTCCACTGAGCACCCTTTCGAGCAGTGTCACATCCGGCGCGCCGCCGGCCTCTCCATTGCCCGGCTGGTGGATGGCCACCATGCCGGCTTCCGCCAGGTCCGCCACAAGGATGCGGGCGACGCCGAGAGGCATCGACAGCAGCGCGGAGACCTCGGCCACCGACTTGACCTCGCGGCAGAGGTGGCAGATCCGCTGGTGTTCGGGGAGCAGCGTCCCCAGATGCGCCGGGTCCGCGGTGGTGCTGACCAGTGCCTCTATCGCGAGCTGGTAACGCGGCCGGGTCCGGCCGCCGGTCATGGCGTAAGGACGAACCAGCGGCTGGTCGCCTCCCTCGTCGTACGACGCGTGGTGCAGTGCGCCGTACGGATCGGGTGAGGCGGGTGGCGGGGTCATGAATCCTCCGGGCGTGACAGCAGGTTCTCGGCTTGCCGTCTGCAAGGGGCCGGTGAGGGGACTAAGGCGGCCTGGCGGGTGAGGGTTGTGGGCATTACCTGAGGGGATCGTGTCGTGAATCCGCAGCACGGCCGCCTAATGGAGCAGACTGCCCTGGAGCTCGGCGCGGAGGTCGGGCGTGAGGACGGTGCCCGCACGGTCGACCAGGAGGGCCATCTCGTAACCGACCAGACCGATGTCGGCGTCCGGGTGGGCGAGAACGGCGAGTGAGGACCCGTCGGAGATGGACATGAGGAAGAGGAATCCTCGCTCCATCTCCACAACGGTCTGGCTGACGGCGCCGCCCTCGAAGATCCGCGAGGCGCCCGCCGTCAGCGACGTCAGCCCGGAGGCCACGGCCGCCAGCTGATCGGCGCGGTCGCGCGGGAAACCTTCGGACATCGCCAGCAGCAGGCCATCCGCGGAGACCACCACCGTGTGGGACACCCCTGGGGTGTTGTCCACGAAGTTGGTGATCAGCCAGTTCAGATTCTGCGCGGCCTGACTCATGGGGCTCAACTAACGCTCCTGCTGGTGAGTGGGGCCGAGATGGATACTGCCGGTCGACGGGCCGTTGTTGGCCTGCCGTCCCTGCTGGATGCCCCGGCGGAGATTGGTCAGACGACCGCGTACGTCATCGGGCGCACGCGAAACCTGAGGTCCGGACTGGTGATTCTGCTGCTGAGCGGTCCCCGGAACCAAATTGGCGCGGGGAACACGGCGGGGCAGCCCGGAAGTGGTGACCCCGCCGGCGGCCGGCTTCTTGACCCGCTCGGCCTGTCGTACGAGTTCGTCGTTGGGCGAGGCGCGCCACGAGCTGGTGACCGGAGCCTCGGCCGCACCACGCCGGGGCATGGGCGGAACGGGCACACCGGTCGGCTCCGGAGCGGCCGGTGCCTGCGGCTCGGCGCCCTGCTGGCCGCCCTGGCCAGGACCGTGGAACCAGTTGGTCTCCAGGGTGTCGTACAGCGGCGTACGGCCGTCCCCGGGACCGGCCGGCGGCAGGGCCTCCGGCTGCTGGGGGAGCGCCGGACGGTACGGTGCCTCGCCCGCCGGGGACGCCGACGGACGCGGGGCGCCGAAGCCGTTGCCCTCCGGGCCGCGCTGACGCGGCGCGGGCAGCTGCTGGCCATGGTTCTGCTGGTGCGGCGCGTTGAAGTCCGGCCGCGCGAACTGCGCGGTGGACGCCGGGTCCTGGGCCTGCTGGCCGTAGCCCTGGCCGTGAGGCGCGTCGAAGTCCGGCCGGGCGAACTGGGAGGTCGCGCCCGGGTCCTGGTGGCTGTCGGCCGGCCGCTGGTTCAGCGGGGCGTTGAACGCCTGGTCCTGGCCGGGGCCCGTCGGCCGTGCGAACTGCCCGGTCGCGTCGTGCTCCTCGTGGCCGCGCGGGGCGTCGGCGCCCCAGCCCGCCGCCTGAGGACCCTGCTGCGGGTTGCCGCCGGGCAGCTCGGCCCGGGGACCGCCGGTCGGCGGCAGCTGACGGCCGGGGCCGCCGGGCTGCTGGAAGCCGCCCTGGCCGGAGGTGTGCTGCTCATGCCGGGCCTGCTGGGGCTGCGGCGCCCCCGGGGCCTGCTGCTGACCGGGCTGGCCCGGGCCCTGCTGGTTCTGCGGGGCGAACGCGTTCGAGCGGCCGTTCTGGCCGGGGGAGGCCGGAGCGCCGTGACCGAACAGGTTGGGCTGGCCCTGCTCCGTACGGCTGGGAGCATCGCCCTGACCGCGCGCGCCGGGCCGGGCGCCGTTGCCGAAGGCTCCGGAGAGGCCGCCACCGCCTTGGCGCTGCGGCTCCTGGCCCGGGAAGGGCTGGTTCGGGTTGCCGGGGTTCTGCGGGCCGTTGCCCTGGGGCCCGTTGTTCTGCTGGCCCTGCGGGCGGCCGGGACCGTTGTCCCGTGCGGGGAGGGCGGCGCGCGGACCGGAGCCCGCACCGACCTGGCCGCGCTGGCCGCCGGGTCCTGAGCCGAGGCTCTTGGCGCCCGGTCCGCCAGGACCGCCGCCGAGCCCCGGACGCTGGCCGTTACCCGCGCCGTTGCCGTTGCCGCCCGCGAGCAGGCCGCCGGGGGCGCCGCCGGTCTGCTGGCCGGAGCCCTGCTTGGACGGGGGCTGCTTGCCGCCGTGGGCGACATCGACGGGCAGCATGACCAGGGCGGTCGTGCCACCGGAGTCGGAGGGGCGCAGCTGGATACGGATGCCGTGACGCAGCGACAGCCGGCCGACCACGAACAGACCCATGCGGCGGGAGACCGAGACGTCCACGGTGGGCGGCTGCGCGAGCCGCTCGTTGATCGCGGCGAGGTCCTCGGGGGAGAGGCCGATACCGGTGTCGTGGATCTCGACGAGCACGCGGCCGTCGGGCAGGGCGTGACCGGTGACGCGGACCTTCGTCTGCGGCGAGGAGAACGACGTGGCGTTCTCCAGCAGCTCGGCGAGGAGGTGCACGAGGTCGTTGACGACCCGGCCCGCGACCTCGGTCGCGGGCACCGCGGAGAGCTCGATGCGCTCGTACTGCTCCACCTCGGAGGCGGCGGCACGGAGCACGTCGACCAGCGGGACGGGTCGGGTCCACCGGCGTCCCGGCTCCTCACCCGCGAGGACGAGGAGGTTCTCGCCGTTACGGCGCATACGGGTCGCGAGGTGGTCGAGCTTGAAGAGGGAGGAGAGCTGGTCCGGGTCGGCCTCGCGCGACTCCAGCTCGGAGATGAGCGAGAGCTGGCGCTGGATGAGGCCCTGCGAACGCCGCGAGAGGTTGGTGAACATCGCGTTGACGTTGCCTCGCAGGAGGGCCTGCTCGGCGGCGAGGCGGACGGCCTCGCGGTGCACGTCGTCGAAGGCCGCGGCCACCTGGCCGATCTCGTCCCGGGAGTGCACACCGACCGACTCGACGGAGGTGTCGACGTCCTGCGGGTCGGTCTCGGAGAGCTGCTTGACGAGCTCGGGCAGGCGGTCCTGGGCGACGCGGGTGGCGGTGTCCTGGAGGCGCCGCAGCGAGCGGATCATGGACCGGGCCACCACGAAGGCGCCGACCAGCGAGACACCGAGGACGAGGAGGATGACCGCACCGTTGATGATGGCCTCGCGCTGGGAGGCCTCGCGCAGCTCGCGCGCCTTGGCCTCCATGTCGCTGAGGAGGGTGGTCTCGATCGTCTTCATCGCGTCGATCTTGGTGGACGACTGGTCGTACCAGTCCATGTACGAGCGCACCTTCGCCCCGTCGATCCCGTTCGGGGTGTCGAGGATGTGCTTGGCGTACATGTTCGCCGCGTTGATCTCGGGGTTGTTGCCGTTGTCCAGCGGAGCCATCAGGTCCACCGCGCTCTCGCCGGTCGACCCGTAGATCGACTTGAACGAGCTGATCGCGCGGGTTTCCTTGTCGAGGGCGTTGGAGCCGAACTGCTTGTCGTTCTCGTTGAGGTGCGGTTCCTTGACCGAGCCGCCGGGCAGCGCCGCCGCGATGACCGCGCGCTGGATCGACGCGTACTCCTTGGCGGAGGAGAACGCCGCCAGAGCACGGGTCCGCTTGATCATGTCCGGGTTGCTGGTCGCCTGGGCCATGTCCTGGGACAGGCTGAGCAGCGAGGTGATCAGCTGGCTGTACTGGTCGATCGTGTTGAGGGACGGCGCCCCGTCCTCGTACGCCGACTTGCGGATCGACCGGATGTCACCGAGCTGCGAGGCGATCTGGGCGACGCTCGCGTGGATGCTCTCCAGCGCGTCGTCGTTCTCGAAGTCGCCGATCTCGTTGGTCGCGTCCAGGAACGCGTCCTTGGCCCGGTCGGTCTTCTCCCGGGGCTGGGAGACCTTGTAGTCGGTCGCCTTGGAGCCGTTGGAGAGCGGACCGGCGGACTGGTCGCGCTCCACCTGGAGGGCCTGCGCGAGCGAGGTCGCCTGCTTGGTCATCTGGGTCAGCAGCTGCATGTGCTCCAGCTGCTGCATGTCGGTCATGGACTCGTTGATCCTCAGACCGCCCAGGCTGGTCGCTGCGACCACGGGGAGGGCGAGGAGGGAGACCAGTCGCGTACTGATGCGCCAGTTACGGAGCGCTATTCGCGACCCCGTGTCGACCGGGCCGCGGGAGGCGGGAGGCGTGCTCGGCTCGGCTCCACTGCTCGTCGTGGAGCCCGAGCGCTGCGCACGGTCGCTGTTGTCGCCGGCAGCGGCCGGCCCGGGGTTCTGGGCGTGCTGGGGCGAGGAACCGCGGTCGGTCCCGCCGCGCGGCTCCTGTTCCGCCGGAGCGCTGCCATCCCTCTTGAAACGTCCCTGCACTAGCGTCGCAACCTCTGGACCAGGCGTTCCGTCCGGATAAGGACAGAACGGTGTCGGCGTCGTGGGGCGCTGGACGCGCCCCATGGTGGTCGTTGGGTGACCGGCGTACTTCCCCCTCCCGCCGCCGCTCGGCGCTGCGTTGCGCCCCGGTGCGCCGGTCTGAAACCCGCGGCGGTGCGTGGAATTCCAGCACAGTGCAGGATCTCCAACAAGGGCCATGTACCGGGCTGTGACCTGAGTGACACGTTGTGATGAACGCGTAACAAGCAGTGCAGAGTGTTCGTGGGTAAAACGGACTATCGGGGATGAGTCGCTTAGGGGTGGGGGGTGTCCCAGTCGAGATGATCAGGAGCGGAATGATCGATTCAGAGAGGTAATGTCCGTTTTCGGGACCCTGGCCTCCTGTCCGCAATGGGTTAATTGTCGATTACTTCGTGAGCAAACTCACATGATGATCGTCGCCCCATCCCGGCTCCGGCGGGGAATCGGATGTTTAGCCTGACGCTTTACAGGGATGGCGAATCCGACAAGCAGGCGCCGCCGAGGCGACGCCCCTACCGACAGGGTCCTGACGGCAGATGAAGACGACGACGATCCGCAACATTGCCAACCCCCGGCGCACCACGCTGGCGCACCTCAAGGACGCCGAAGCGCTGCAGACGCCCTTCCTGCCGGACCACGCCGCCGAACTGCCCACCGTCACGGCCAACCCGCGCCGCACCATCCTCATGGAAGCGCCGGTCGCCGCCGCCCGGTAGCGGCCCTGTAACGGGCGAGGCTGTGCCCCCTCACCGCGTTAGCCTGGAGCGTCAGTCTTCAGCCAGCCAGCAAGTGAGGGGCGACAGCATCCCGTGCGCATCGCCAGGTTCTCCATCGACGGCAACGTCGCCTTCGGCGCCGTCGAGGGACAGGGCACCGTGGAATCCGGTGACCTCGTCCTCGACATCATCAAGGGCATCCCGTACGCCGACTTCGAGCTCTCGGGCACCAAGGTCCCGCTGAACAAGGTCCGGCTGCTGCCCCCCGTGCTTCCCAACAAGGTCGTGGCCATCGGCCGCAATTACGCGGAGCACGCCGCCGAGCTCGGCCACGAGGTCCCCGACGCGCCGATCACCTTCTTCAAGCCCACCACCTCGGTGATCGGCTCCGGCGACGCGATCGAGTACCCCTCCTTCTCCGACGACCTCCACCACGAGGCCGAGCTGGCCGTGGTCATCGGCCGCATGTGCCGCGAGGTCCCCCGCGAGCGCGTCAAGGACGTCGTTCTCGGCTACACCTGCGCCAACGACGTCACCGCCCGCGACGTGCAGCAGCGCGAGAAGCAGTGGGCCCGTGCCAAGGGCTTCGACACCTCCTGCCCGCTGGGCCCCTGGGTGGAGACCGACCTGGACCCCCACGACCTCACCATCCAGGCGACGGTCAACGGCGAGCAGCGGCAGCTCGGCCGCACGAGCGACATGGTCCGCTCCATCGAGGACCTGATCGTCCACATCACGGAGGCCATGACCCTCCTCCCGGGCGACGTCATCCTCACGGGCACCCCCGCAGGGGTCGGTCCCCTGCACGTCGGCGACGAGGTCGCCGTCACCATCGAAGGCATCGGCACTCTCACCAACAAGGTGATCAAGCGTGGTTAACGCACCAGTGGCACCTGTCCGCGTCCGTTTCTGTCCCTCCCCGACCGGCAACCCCCACGTGGGCCTGGTCCGCACGGCCCTGTTCAACTGGGCCTTCGCCCGGCACCACCAGGGCACCCTGGTCTTCCGGATCGAGGACACCGACGCCGCGCGCGACTCCGAGGAGTCCTACCAGCAGCTGCTCGACTCGATGCGCTGGCTGGGCCTGGACTGGGACGAGGGCCCGGAGATCGGCGGCCCGCACGCGCCGTACCGCCAGTCGCAGCGGATGGACCTGTACAAGGACGTCGCCGAGAAGCTGCTCGCCGCCGGGTACGCGTACGCCTGCTACTGCACCACCGAGGAGCTGGACACCCGCCGCGACGCCGCCCGCGCCGCAGGCAAGCCGTCCGGCTACGACGGCCACTGCCGCGACCTCACGGCCGAGCGGAAGGCCGCGTACGAGGCCGAGGGCCGCAGCTCGATCGTCCGCTTCCGGATGCCCGACGAGGCCATCACCTTCACCGACCTGGTCCGCGGCGACATCACCGTCCAGCCGGAGAACGTCCCGGACTACGGCATCGTCCGCGCCAACGGGGCCCCGCTCTACACGCTGGTCAACCCGGTCGACGACGCGCTGATGGAGATCACCCACGTGCTGCGCGGCGAGGACCTGCTCTCCTCCACCCCGCGCCAGATCGCCCTGTACCGGGCGCTCATCGAGCTGGGCATCGCCAAGGAGACCCCCGCCTTCGGCCACCTCCCATACGTCATGGGCGAGGGCAACAAGAAGCTCTCCAAGCGCGACCCGCAGGCCTCCCTCAACCTCTACCGGGAGCGCGGCTTCCTCCCCGAGGGGCTGCTGAACTACCTGTCGCTGCTCGGCTGGTCGATCGCCGAGGACCGCGACATCTTCTCGGTGGACGAGCTGATCGCGGCGTTCGACATCAAGGACGTCAACGCCAACCCGGCCCGCTTCGACCTCAAGAAGTGCGAGCACATCAACGCCGAGCACATCCGCATGCTCGACGTGAAGGCCTTCACCGAGGCCTGCGCCCCCTGGCTGAAGGCCCCGTTCGCGCCCTGGGCCCCGGAGGCCTTCGACGCGGAGAAGTGGACGCGGATCGCCCCGTACGCCCAGACCCGGGTCACGGTGCTCTCCGACATCACCGACAACGTCGACTTCCTCTTCCTGGATGAGCCGGTGGAGGACGAGGCGTCCTGGACCAAGGCGATGAAGGGCGACCCGGCCGCCCTCCTGGCCACGGCCCGCGCCAACCTGGAGGCGGCGGACTTCAGCGACCCGGAGTCGCTGAAGAACGCGGTCCTGACCGCCGGCGAGGCGCACGGCCTCAAGCTCGGCAAGGCCCAGGCTCCGGTCCGGGTCGCCGTGACCGGCCGCACCATCGGCCTGCCGCTCTTCGAGTCCCTGGAGATCCTGGGCCGAGAGAAGAGCCTGGCCCGCATCGACGCGGCACTGGCCAAGCTGGCCGCGTAAGCGCGCGAGGAACCCCCGAGGAGGGTCGCAGCCGACCGGCTGCGACCCTCCTCGGCTTTTGCCCCCACGCGGGCGCCCGTGGGCCGCTACCGTGGCGTACATGCCGATCCGCGCCGTGCTCTGGGACATCGACGACACGATCTTCGACTACGCGGGCGCCGACCGCACCGGGATGCGGCTCCATCTGGAGGGCGAGGGCCTGCCCGCGGCGTACGCGTCGGTCGACGTGGCCCTCGACGCCTGGAAGGCGATCACCGTCCGGCACTGGGCGCGCGTCGCCGCCGGGGAGACGGACTTCCTCGGGCAGCGCCGGGACCGGGTGCGGGAGTTCCTCTCGCGAGCGATGGACGACGCCGAGGCCGACGCCTGGTTCGCCGGGCATCTGTCCCACTACGAGGCCGCCTGGACGCTGTTCCCGGACGTGCTCCCGGTCCTCGACCGGCTGGTGCCCGACTACCGGCACGCGATTCTCTCCAACTCCAGCACCGACCACCAACACCGCAAGCTCACCGCGCTCGGCATCCGTGACCGGTTCGAGGCGATGGTCTGCGCCGTGGAGCTGGGCGTCTCCAAGCCGGAGGCCGGCGCCTTCCACGCGGCGTGCGAGGAGCTCGCGCTGGACCCGCACGAGGTGGCGTACGTGGGCGACGAGCCGGACATCGACGCCTCGGGCGCCGTCGCCGCCGGGCTGACCGGGATCTGGCTGGACCGGCGGGGGAGGGGCGGGAGGCCGGATCTCGTGACGATCACCGGGCTGGACCAGCTCCCCGGCCTGCTGGCTGGCCAAACCCGTTTTGGAGCGCCGGACACCTTCGGGTAATGTTCTTTCTGCGCCGCCCGAGCGGGACGGAAGATCCGGCCGGGAAGCGCAGACAGAAGTGAAGCCCTCTCCAGGGGTTGCATTTCAGTGGGCTATGGTGTAATTGGCAACACTACGGTTTCTGGTACCGTCATTCTAGGTTCGAGTCCTGGTAGCCCAGCGCAGTACGAGCAAGACCAGCAGGACAAGCCCCCGTTGTGTAGCGGCCTAGCACGCTGCCCTCTCACGGCAGTAGCGCCGGTTCGAATCCGGTCGGGGGTACAGATCCTTCCCGCGAGAACGCCTGGGTCGCACCCACGTTCTTGCGGTGACAATATCCGGCTGACGCCGGGTGGAGGATCGCTAGGGCCCCCGTTGTGTAGCGGCCTAGCACGCTGCCCTCTCACGGCAGTAGCGCCGGTTCGAATCCGGTCGGGGGTACTTGTCACACCATGGGCTATGGTGTAATTGGCAACACTACGGTTTCTGGTACCGTCATTCTAGGTTCGAGTCCTGGTAGCCCAGCGCAAGTCAGCAGTAACCACGCCCCCGTTGTGTAGCGGCCTAGCACGCTGCCCTCTCACGGCAGTAGCGCCGGTTCGAATCCGGTCGGGGGTACAACAGAGCGGTACGGGAAGGCCCTTCACCTCGGTGGAGGGCCTTTTCGCTTGCCCGGACCAGGGCGCCCAGGGCCAAGTCGCCTACGTCACAACGCTGTTGGCAGGGGAAGGAAAAAGGGCCGCCACGGCGCTGGGGCGGCCTTCCGGAAGAGGGGAGAGAAGTCGTACGGGCGCGAGGTCAGCCCGTACGGCGCAGGGCCTCGCTCAGCCGCGCTGCCGAGTCGATGACGGCCTGGGCGTGCATCCGGCCCGGGTGACGGGTCAGCCGCTCGATCGGCCCGGAGACCGAGACGGCGGCGACCACTCGGTTCGACGGGCCGCGCACCGGGGCCGAGACCGAGGCGACGCCCGGCTCCCGCTCGCCGATCGACTGGGCCCAGCCCCGCCGCCGTACGCCGGAGAGCGCCGTCGCCGTGAACCGGGCGCCCTGGAGGCCGCGGTGCAGGCGCTCCGGCTCCTCCCAGGCCATCAGGATCTGGGCCGAGGAGCCGGCCTTCATGGTGAGCGTGGAGCCGACCGGCACCGTGTCCCGGAGTCCGGACAGCCGTTCCGCCGCCGCCACACAGATGCGCATGTCGCCCTGCCGGCGGTAGAGCTGGGCGCTCTCGCCGGTGATGTCGCGCAGGTGGGTGAGTACCGGTCCGGCCGTGGCCAGCAAGCGGTCCTCGCCCGCCGCGGCCGCCAGTTCCGACAGCCGGGGGCCGAGAATGAACCGGCCCTGCATATCCCTCGCCACCATTCGGTGGTGTTCCAGTGCCACGGCCAGTCGATGGGCCGTGGGCCGTGCGAGCCCGGTCGCCGCGACCAGCCCGGCGAGGGTGGCCGGACCGGACTCCAGGGCGCTCAGTACCAGAGCTGCCTTGTCGAGAACGCCGACGCCGCTAGAGTTGTCCATACGACGATACTCCCGTCTCACTCTGTGAAACGCAAGTTCAATTTTCGGCGGAAGTTGCGAACCTGTACGGGCGGCCCCACAACGGCCCGCAGCCACCGCCCCGCAGGGGATCCGGACGGCGGCGCACGGAATCTCTAGTTGGGCCGGCGAAGACGCCGGCCGGAGGGAAAGCGATGGGTAGGACACTCGCGGAGAAGGTCTGGGACGACCATGTCATCCCCAAGCTCTCGACTTCGCTCGACCAGGGGAGCCCCCACTGGCGCGCGGAGGGCGAGCCCGACCTTCTCTTCATCGATCTGCACCTGCTGCACGAGGTGACCAGCCCGCAGGCCTTCGACGGTCTGCGCCAGGCCGGACGTCCGGTGCGACGCCTCGACCTCACCATCGCCACCGAGGACCACAACACCCCGACCCTCGACATCGACAAGCCGATCGCCGACCCGGTCTCCCGCGCCCAGTTGGAGACCCTGCGCAAGAACTGCGCGGACTTCGGCGTACGGCTGCACCCGCTCGGCGACGTCGAGCAGGGCGTCGTGCACGTGGTCGGCCCGCAGCTGGGCCTGACCCAGCCCGGCACCACCGTGGTCTGCGGCGACTCCCACACCTCCACGCACGGGGCGTTCGGCGCGCTGGCGTTCGGCATCGGCACCAGCCAGGTGGAGCACGTCCTGGCCACCCAGACGCTGCCGCTGGCCCGCCCGAAGACCATGGCGATCACGGTCGACGGCGAACTGCCCGAGGACGTCACCGCCAAGGACCTGATCCTGGCGATCATCACCCGCATCGGCACCGGCGGCGGTCAGGGCTACATTCTCGAATACCGCGGCTCCGCCATCGAGAAGCTCTCGATGGAAGCCCGGATGACCATCTGCAACATGTCGATCGAGGCCGGTGCCCGCGCGGGCATGATCGCCCCGGACGAGACCACCTTCGCCTACCTGGAGGGCCGCGACCGCGCCCCCCAGGGTGAGGAGTGGGACGCGGCCGTCGCGTACTGGAAGACGCTGCGCTCGGACGACGACGCGGTGTTCGACGCCGAGGTCGTCATCGACGCCACCGAACTGGCCCCGTTCGTCACCTGGGGCACCAACCCCGGCCAGGGCGCGCCGCTCTCCGCCAACGTCCCCGACCCGGCTTCGTACGAGGACGCCTCGGAGCGCAACGCCGCCGAAAAGGCTCTGGAGTACATGGGGTTGACCGCCGGACAGCCGCTGCGCGAGATCAGCGTGGACACCGTCTTCGTAGGTTCGTGCACCAACGGCCGCATCGAGGACCTGCGCAACGCCGCCGCGATCCTGGACGGCCGCAAAGTCGCCGACGGTGTACGGATGCTGGTCGTCCCCGGCTCCGTCCGGGTCGCCCTCCAGGCCGTCTCCGAGGGCCTGGACAAGGTCTTCACCGGGGCCGGCGCCGAATGGCGGCACGCGGGTTGCTCGATGTGCCTCGGTATGAACCCCGACCAGCTGGCCCCCGGCGAGCGCTCCGCCTCCACCTCGAACCGCAACTTCGAGGGCCGGCAGGGCAAGGGCGGCCGCACCCACCTGGTCTCGCCCCAGGTCGCCGCCGCCACCGCCGTGCTGGGCCATCTGGCCTCGCCCGCCGACCTGTCCGACACCCGTACCCCCGCCGGAGTCCGATAGCCATGGAAGCCTTCACCACGCACACCGGCCGGGCCGTCCCGCTGCGCCGCAGCAACGTCGACACGGACCAGATCATCCCCGCCCACTGGCTGAAGAAGGTCACCCGCGACGGGTTCGAGGACGGGCTCTTCGAAGCCTGGCGCAAGGACGCCGACTTCGTCCTCAACCGCCCCGAGCGCCAGGGTGCCTCGGTCCTGGTGGCCGGGCCCGACTTCGGTACGGGCTCCTCCCGCGAACACGCCGTCTGGGCCCTGCAGAACTTCGGCTTCAAGACCGTCATCTCCTCCCGCTTCGCCGACATCTTCCGGGGCAACTCGCTGAAGAACGGCCTGCTGACCGTGGTCCTGGAGCAGAAGGTCGTCGACGCCCTCTGGGAGCTGACCGAGGCCGACCCGACCGTCGAGGTCACCGTCGACCTGGAGACCCGCCAGGTCCGCGCCGAGGGCATCACCGCCGACTTCGAGCTGGACGAGAACGCCCGCTGGCGACTGCTCAACGGCCTCGACGACATCAGCCTCACCCTTCAGAACGAAGCGGACATCGCGGCTTACGAGGCGGCCAGGCCGTCCCACAAACCGCGTACAATTGACGCCTGAGCAGCGCTTTTCCATGACTGCGCCCCCTGCCTCCGGGCAGGGGGCGCAGTCGCTTGTTGAGCCCCCCTCGGGCGACAACTCGCCCCAGATGGCACAATCGGTGCATGGAACGCGACAGCCAACTCAAGCTCTATGGCCAAGTCGCCGACCAGTTGAAGGAAGCGCACGCGAAGGTGCGTGCACTGCAAGTCCCGGAGAGCGTACGGATGACGCTCTCCCGGAAGCTGCTGGTCGTCACGGCCGCGGCGAAGCACGATCTCCCGGACGCGGCAAGGCGTCTGGACCGGTTGATGAAGGACCTCGATGAGGGCCGATTCCCCGAAGGTGACTGACACGTGGAACTGCGCATCGGTCGACTTCGTTGCGGCACTAGGGTGATTAGCCCGTTTCGTGTTTGATTTGCGGTATATATCTGCCTAACGTGCGAAAAAGCCTGAACAGTTTCGTTCTGGCAATGTCTCCGAAGGGGAAGACGTGAACAAGGCGCAGCTCGTAGAAGCGATTGCCGACAAGGTCGGCGGCCGCCAGCAGGCCGCAGACGCTGTCGACGCGGTACTCGACGCGATCGTCCGTGCCGTTGTCGCAGGGGACCGTGTCTCGGTCACCGGCTTCGGCTCGTTCGAGAAGGTCGACCGCCCCGCCCGGTACGCCCGTAACCCGCAGACGGGTGAGCGCGTCCGGGTCAAGAAGACCTCGGTGCCTCGCTTCCGCGCGGGCCAGGGGTTCAAGGACCTGGTGAGCGGCTCCAAGAAGCTCCCCAAGAACGACGTGGCCGTGAAGAAGGCTCCCAAGGGCAGCCTCTCGGGCGGATCTTCCGCCGCCCGTACGACGGTCAAGGCCGCCGCAGCCAAGAAGTCGGCCGCCAAGAAGGCCACGGCCAAGAAGGCCACCGCCACGAAGGCCGTGGCACCGGCGAAGAAGACCACCGCCACCGCCAAGAAGGCCGCCGCCAAGAAGACCACGGCGAAGAAGGCCACGCCGGCCGCGAAGAAGGCGACCCCGGCGAAGAAGGCAACCACGACCGCCAAGAAGGCCTCGCCCAGCAAGACCGCGCCCGCCAAGAAGGCCACGGCGAAGAAGGCGCCCGCGAAGAAGACCACGGCGCGCACCACCACGGCCAAGAAGGCCACCGCACGCAAGAAGTGAGACCGGGCACCTGCTCGCTCCTCACACGCGCCGGGCCGGGCTCCCCTCAGGGGGAGCCCGGCCCGCGGGCTGTCCGGGGGCCCTACGCCTCCGTACGCTCTAGAACGTCTGCAGCGTCACCAGCGTGATCCGCAGGGCGGCGCCTTCGCCTTCGCCCTCGATCCGCACCCGCTGCCCCGGACGCAGCAGCAGCAGACCGCCCGCGTCGAAGGCCGGGGCGTCGAACTCCACCGGGGTGCCGTCGTCCAGCAGCACGCTGCCGGTCCGGGTCTCGGGGTCGTACGTGTAGGAGGTCGCCTGCATGGACGGCAGCCTATCGGTCCGGAGCCAGGGCCTCGCGAGCCAGCGCGAGAGCGAGCCGCACCGTGTACGGCCCCGCCCCGAGGGTCCGGGCCACCTCCAGGTCCTCGCCCGTATCCACGTCCCGGCGCACCGAGTCGACCCCGGGCAGCGTTATTTCCACCGCGCCCGAAGCCAGATGCCGGGCGGCGGAGGGGCCGCCGAAAACGGGGCGCAATTCCGTGCCGCCGGCACAGGACAGAAATGTCGTTCCGATTCCCGCCGCGTCCCGGAGAAATGCCCGGGGAAAAGCGGAGGCGAAATCGAGCACCCGAGCCAATTCTCCGGCGCGCAGGGCCGGCAGATCCGCGTTGAGAGCGGCCACCGGGACGGCGGGCGCGAGGGTCCGCACCGAACGCGCCCCGTACGCCAGCGCGGCGTTGAGCCCGGCCGCCGGGACGTCCGGCACGATCCGGGCGCCGAGCGCCGAAAGGGCCGCCCCGGCCGCCGCGTCGTCCGTGACGACCACCACATCCCGCACCCGGGAACAGGAGAGCGCCGCCGCCACCGTGTCCTGGGCGAAGGCCAGGGCCAGGCGCGGCCGGGCGAGCTCGCCCGCGGCCCGCCCCAAGCGGCTCTTGGCCCGCGCGAGCGGCTTTAGCGGAACGACCAGGGACCAGGGCCCCGCCGGATCGGTGTTCGTGGCGATCGCCCCCTCCGTGCGCATGAGGACCTATTCTCGCCTGCCGCTACGACAACCCGGAGTCCCGGGCCCGGGGGCGAGGCGTACGGTGTTCTCGACAGAGGAGGGGCCTGGGGCGAGACTTGACTGTCAGTAGCCGGCAACAGGTCAAGAGTTCCGATGAGGTCCTTAGAGGAAGGTGTCCGAGTGTCCCGCCGCAGAATCGGCTTCTGGTACCGCCTGGCGGCGGCTATCGCCAAGCCGCCATTGGTGGTTCTGTTCAAGCGCGACTGGCGGGGGATGGAACACGTTCCGGCCGACGGCGGATTCATCACCGCCGTCAATCACAACTCGTATCTTGACCCGCTCTCCTACGGCCACTTCCAGTACAACACCGGACGCGCGCCCCGGCTCCTGGCCAAGGCCGGCCTCTTCCGCACCCCCTTCGTCGGGATGATGCTGCGCGGCACCGGCCAGATCCCCGTCTACCGCGAGACGACCAACGCCCTGGACGCCTTCCGGGCCGCGGTCGACGCCATCGAGCGCGGCGAGTGCGTCGCCTTCTACCCCGAGGGCACCCTCACCCGTGACCCCGACATGTGGCCGATGGCCGGCAAGACCGGCGCCGCCCGGGTCGCGCTGATGACCAAGGCCCCGGTCATCCCGGTCGCCCAGTGGGGCGCCAACCTCGCGATGCCGCCGTACGCCAAGGAGAACAAGCTCCAGCTGTTCCCCCGCAAGACGCTGACGGTCCAGGCAGGTCCTCCCGTCGACCTCAGCCGCTTCTACGATGTCGAGCCGACGCCCGAGGCGCTGCGCCAGGCGACCGAGGTCATCATGGCCGCGATCACCCGCCAGCTGGAGGACGTACGCGGGGAGAAGGCCCCCACCGAGCTCTACGATCACCGCAAAGCCCGTGCTGAACAACGGCGCAGGGCGCAGGGAAAGGGATCCACGTGACGCACCCCGTAAAAGCAGCCGTCTTCGGAACCGGCTCATGGGGTACGGCGTTCGCCGTGATCCTCGCCGACGCGGGCTGCGAGGTCACCCTCTGGGGACGCCGGGCCGAGGTCGCCGAGACCGTCAACACCACCCGCATGAACCCGGACTACCTGCCGGGCATCGAGCTCCCCGCCTCGATCCGCGCCACCACCGACGCCGCCGAGGCGCTGCGCGGAGCCGAGTTCGCCTTCCTCGTCGTGCCCTCCCAGACGCTGCGCGCCAACCTCGCCGACTGGGCCCCGCACCTGGAGCGGGACACCGTCCTGGTCTCCCTGATGAAGGGCGTAGAGCTGGGCACCGCCAAGCTCATGAGCGAGGTCATCGCGGACGTCACCAAGGTGACCGCCGACCGCATCGCCGTCGTCTCCGGCCCCAACCTCGCCAAGGAGATCGCCGAGCGCCGCCCCGCCGCGGCCGTCGTCGCCTGCGCCGACGAGTCCGTCGCCCAGCGACTCCAGGCCGCCTGCCACACCCCGTACTTCCGCCCCTACACCAACACCGACGTGGTCGGCTGCGAGCTCGGCGGCGCCGTGAAGAACGTCATCGGCCTAGCCGTCGGCATCGCGGACGGCATGGGCCTCGGCGACAACACCAAGGGCTCCCTCATCACCCGCGGCCTCGCCGAGACCACCCGCCTGGGCGTGGCCATGGGCGCCGACCCGCTGACGTTCTCCGGACTCGCGGGCCTGGGCGACCTGGTGGCCACCTGCTCCTCGCCGCTCTCGCGCAACCACACCTTCGGTACCAACCTCGGTCGCGGCATGACGCTCCAGGAGACGATCGCCGTCACCAAGCAGACCGCCGAGGGCGTCAAGTCCTGCGAATCGGTCCTCGACCTGGCGCGTCGGCACGGGGTCGACATGCCCATCACGGAGACGGTCGTCTCGATCGTCCACGAGGGCAAGTCGCCGGTCGTCGCGGTCAAGGAGCTGATGTCGCGGAGCGCCAAGGCCGAGCGGCGCTGACGTCTCCCTTACCAGCAGGTACGCTCATCGCGATATGAGCAGCGAGAACCTCCCCCAGAGCCCTGAGCGCCCCGAGAGCCCTGAGCAGCAGCGCCGCAAGCCGCGTGTGGCCGTCGTGTTCGGCGGCCGCAGCTCCGAACACGGCATCTCGGTCGTCACGGCCGGCGCCGTCATGAAGGCCATCGACCGGACGAAGTACGACGTCCTGCCGATCGGCATCACGACGGACGGCCGCTGGGCGCTCACCGCGGACGATCCCGAACGCATGGCCATCGCCGACCGCAAGGTCCCCGACGTGGACCGGCTCGCCGAGTCCACCGAGGGCAGCGTCGTGCTCTCCGTGGACCCGGGCAGCCGTGAGGTCGTCTACACCGAACCCGGCTCGGTGCCCAAGGCGCTCGGCGAGGTCGACGTCGTCTTCCCGGTGCTGCACGGTCCGTACGGGGAGGACGGCACCCTCCAGGGGCTGCTCGAACTCTCCGGTGTGCCCTACGTCGGCGCGGGCGTCCTCGCCTCGGCCGTCGGCCAGGACAAGGAGTACATGAAGCGCGTCTTCATCTCCTTCGGCCTGCCCGTCGGACCGTACGAGGTCGTCCGCCCGCGCGAGTGGGACCGCGACCCCTCCGCCGTACGCAAGCGGATCGTGGACTTCGCCGGTGAGCACGGCTGGCCGCTCTTCATCAAGCCCGCCCGCGGCGGCTCCTCCATGGGCATCACCAAGGTCGACGAGCTCTCCGGCCTCGACGCGGCGATCGAGGAGGCCCGCCGCCACGACCCCAAGTTCCTCGTGGAGTCGCTGCTGCGCGGCCGCGAGATCGAGTGCGGGGTGCTGGAGTTCGAGGACGGCCCGCGCGCCAGCGTGCCCGCCGAGATCCCCCCGGTCACCGCGCACGAGTTCTACGACTTCGAGGCGAAGTACATCGACTCGGCCGCCGGTCTGGTGCCCGCACCGCTCACCGAGGAGGAGACCGCCGAGGTCCAGCGGCTCGCCGTCGCGGCCTTCGACGCCACCTCCTGCGAGGGGCTGGTGCGCGCCGACTTCTTCCTCACCGAGGACGGCACCTTCGTCATCAACGAGATCAACACCCTGCCGGGTTTCACCCCGATCTCCATGTACCCGCGCATGTGGCAGGAGAGCGGCGTGAGCTACCCGGAGCTGGTCGACCGGCTGATCCAGGCCGCGTTGACCCGCTCCACCGGACTGCGCTGAGAGACCCGGAAGGCCGGGACGGCCGGGGCCGTCCCGGCCTTCCGGGCGTGGGTGCGGATGTCTTCGTGGACGGGGGAGCGCCGCAGCGCAGTACGATCGCCCCGTCAGCGCGCGGAGAGCACGGTGCCGGGGCGGAGAACCGGCCGTGCGTCCCACGCGCGGCACCGGACGGGGGTCAGAGGTGGACGACCGGACAGGTCAGGGTGCGCGTGATGCCGTCCACCTGCTGCACTTTGGCGACCACCATGCGGCCGAGTGCATCGACCGTGTCTGCCTGGGCCCGCACGATCACGTCGTACGGACCGGTGACGTCCTCTGCCTGGATGACTCCCGGAATCTTGGAAATGGTCTCGGCGACGATCGACGCCTTGCCCACCTCGGTCTGGATGAGGATGTACGCCTGTACCACGGAACCTCCAGGGCGGCCACGAGGATCATGTGGGGGAAAGGGACGCCACGTTATCGCGTCGCCGAGGGTGACGGGGAGACCTATGGGCCGTGTGACGTCCACAGCGTGGCGTGCGGAGTGCGGAAGTTGACGTATCCCTTGACGGTGCCGGCGGCTCCCCTGACGGTACCGACAGCAGTGAAGGCTCGCGACCGGGGGCCCGGACGGGTGTCCGGGGCGATAGATGAGAGGTGAGACTCGGTGAAGGGAACCGTGGGCGAGTTGGGGGAGTTCGGGCTCATCAGAGAGCTCACGTCCCGGCTCACCACCACTCCGGCGGTACGGCTGGGGCCCGGCGACGACGCCGCGGTCGTGGCCGCTCCCGACCGCAGGGTCGTGGCCAGTACGGACATCCTGCTGGAAGGGCGGCACTTCCGCCGCGACTGGTCGACGGCGTACGACGTCGGCCGCAAGGCGGCGGCGCAGAACCTCGCCGACATCGCGGCCATGGGTGCCGTGCCCACCGCGCTGCTCCTCGGCCTCGTCGTCCCCGCCGACCTCCCGGTCACCTGGGCCGCCGAGCTGATGGACGGGCTGCGTGACGAGTGCCAGGTGGCGGGGGCGGCCGTCGTCGGCGGCGA
Organism: Streptomyces sp. CB00316; assembly: GCF_001905595.1. Taxonomy (GTDB): domain Bacteria; phylum Actinomycetota; class Actinomycetes; order Streptomycetales; family Streptomycetaceae; genus Streptomyces. Next base: position 24,952 of record NZ_LIXI01000013.1, read on the forward strand.
CGTGGTCGGCGGCGACACCATCACCGTCGCCATCACCGCCCTCGGCGACCTGCGCAACCACGAGCCGGTCACCCGCGCCGGCGCCCGGCCCGGCGACGTCGTCGCCGTCACCGGCTGGCTCGGCTGGTCCGCCGCCGGATACGCCGTGCTCTCCCGCGGCTTCCGCTCGCCCCGCGCCTTCGTGGAGGCCCACCGCCGCCCCGAACCGCCGTACCACGCGGGCCCCGCGGCCGCCGGACTCGGCGCCACCGCGATGACCGACGTGAGCGACGGGCTCGTCGCGGACCTCGGGCACATCGCCGAGGCCAGCAAGGTCCGCATCGACCTGCGCTCCGGCCTCATCGACATCCCCTCGCAGATGTCCGACATCGGCCAGGCCGTCGGCGTCGACCCGCTCCAGTGGGTGCTGACCGGGGGAGAGGACCACGCGATCGTGGCGACCTTCCCGCCCGACGTGAAGCTCCCCGCCCGCTGGAAGGTGATCGGGGAGGTCCTCAACCCCTCCGCCCTGCCCCAGGTCACCGTGGACGGGGCGCCCTGGACCAGCAAGGGCGGCTGGGACCACTTCGGCGCGATCGAGGACACCTACTAGCGGGGCCGAGCACAGGGCTCACGCGTGAACCCCTGGCGTGCGCGGGCGCGTACTAGATTGCTGTGTATGCCCATACGTACCGCTGCACCGCCCCGCGTCCTCACCGTCGCCGGATCCGACTCCGGCGGCGGTGCGGGGATCCAGGCCGACCTCAAGACCATGCTCGCCCTCGGCGTGCACGGCATGAGCGTGCTCACCGCCGTCACCGCGCAGAACTCCCTCGGCGTCCACGGCGCCTGGGAGCTCCCGGTGGACGCCGTACGCGCCCAGTACCGCAGCGTCGTCGACGACATCGGCGTCCAGGCGGTGAAGACAGGGATGCTCGCCTCGGCCGCGCTCGTCGAGACCGTCGCCGAACTCCTGGCCGGGACGGACGCCCCCGTCGTCGTCGACCCGGTCGGGGTCTCCAAGCACGGGGACGCGCTGCTCGCCGCCGAGGCTCTCGATTCCCTACGGACGAAGCTGCTGCCCGTCGCCACCGTGGCCACCCCGAACCTCGACGAAGTGGCCCAGCTCACCGGCGTACACGTCACCGACGAGGACGGCATGCGCCGGGCCGCAGAGGAGATCCTCGCGTTCGGACCGCGCTGGGCGCTCATCAAGGGCGGCCACCTGCCCGGCGAGGCGGTCGACCTGCTCACCGACGGGAGCGCGGAACACTGGCTGCGCGCCCCCCGCTACGACAACCGGCACACCCATGGCACCGGCTGCACCCTCGCCTCCGCCATCGCCTCCGGGCTCGCGCTCGGCCGGGACGTGCCGACAGCGGTGGCGGACGCGAAGGCGTACGTCACCGGCGCGATCCGGGCCGGATTCGCACTGGGCGGCGGCATCGGCCCGGTCGACCACGGCTGGCGGACCCGGCAGGCCCACTGATCAGCGCCTGAGCACAGGCAGGATGAGCACAGCAAAAAGCCGGTCCACCGAGATGGACCGGCTTTTTGGGCAACCGGAAGGCTGCGCTACGACGGAGACGTCAGCGCGCGACCTTGCCGGCCTTGATGCACGAGGTGCAGACGTTGAGCCGCTTCGGCGTCCGACCGACCACGGCACGCACGCGCTGGATGTTGGGGTTCCAGCGACGGGACGTACGGCGGTGCGAGTGCGAAATGCTGTTGCCGAAGCTCGGCCCCTTGCCGCAAACGTCGCAGTTGGCAGCCACGGGTCACTCCAAAGACTTCAGATGCACTTACAGTGAATTCCGGCGCGCCGGAATCATTGAATGAAGTGGCGGTACCGGAGGAATGGCCCGACTCTCATCGGGCAACCGAAGCAGCATACAACGCCTGCTTCGGAGATACGAAACTACCACGGGTTGGCCCACCGTCCTCCCGCCCCCTGTCCCGGACGGGACCCCCACAAGCGGGCTAACCTGCGGTGCAGCCCGTTGCCACGGCCGCTTCAAGGAGGACCATCGGTGCCGCAGCTCCCCGACGATCTGGACGCCGTCGTGGTGCGCACCTGGTGCTCACTGGCCCTGGAGGCCCTGGGCCGGGAGCGCGCGGAGATCGACGCGATCAACGTCTATCCCATCGCCGACGGGGACACCGGCACCAACCTCTATCTGACCGTCGAGTCCGCCGCCGCGGCCGTCGAAGCGGTCTTCGCCGCCCATGAGACCGGTGCCACCGCACCTGCCACCGCCGACGCCGTACGCGCCATGGCGCACGGCGCCCTGATCGGCGCCCGGGGGAACTCCGGCACGATCCTGGCCCAGCTCCTGCGCGGCATGGCCGGGGTGCTGGCCGACGGCGGTGACGCGGCCCGTCTGCGCCTCGCCCTGACCCGGGCCGCCGCCGCCGCCCGGCAGGCCGTCGCCCACCCGGTGGAGGGCACGGTGCTGACCGTTGCCACGGCAGCCGCCGAGGCCGCGCAGGGCGATGAGCGGGAGTTGCGCGCGGTGGTGAGCGCCGCGTACGAGGGCGCGCGCGCCGCCCTGGCGAAGACCCCGGAGCAGCTCGCCGTGCTCGGCCGGGCCGGTGTCGTGGACGCGGGGGGGCGGGGGCTGGTGGCGGTCCTGGGGGCGCTGGTGGAGGCGGTGACCGGGCAGGCTCCGGTACGGGGGCCCCGCGCCGGGTCCGGGAAGGTGGCGGCTCCCGTGGACGGTGGGTCGGTGGTGGGGCTTCCGGTGGGGGGCGTACCCGTGGGCGGCCCTGCTGTGGGGGAAGGCCCGCTCGACTGCCCCGAGGACCTCGAGGGCGGCGGTCCCGCCTTCGAGGTGATCTACCTCCTGGAGGCCCGCGACGAGCGGGTGGACCGGCTGCGGACCCGGCTCGACGCGCTCGGCGACTCCCTGGTCGTGGTGGGAGGCGACGGGCTCTGGCACGTCCACGTCCATGTCGACGACGCCGGGGCCGCGGTGGAGGCGGGCGTCGAGGCCGGGCGGCCGTACCGGATCCGGATCACCCACTTCGCCACCGAGAGCGGCCACGACGTCCGCGTCCAGGCCGAACCCGCCCAGCGCGCCGTCGTCGTCGTGGTCCCCGGCGACGGCCTCGCCGGGCTCTGCACCGAGGCCGGCGCCACCACCGTGATCGCCCGCCCCGGCGAACCCCCCGCCAGCGGCGAACTGGTCGACGCCATCCGCCGCGCCCACGCCCGCGAGGTGGTGCTGCTGCCCAACGACGCGGCCCTGCGCCACACCGCGGCCGCCGCGGCCGAGCAGGCCAGGACCGAGGGGGTCAGGGTCGCCCTCGTCCCCACCCGCGCCGCCGTCCAGGGCATCGCCGCCCTCGCCGTCCACGAACCGGACCGTGGCTTCGACGAGGACGTGGTCGCCATGACGGCCGCCGCCGGTGCCACCCGCTACGCCGAACTGGCCGTCGCCGAGCGCCAGTCGTGGACCATGGCGGGTATCTGCCAGGCCGGTGACATCCTCGGCCTGATCGACGGGGACGTGGCCGTCATCGGCGCCGACGTCCAGGCCACCGCCCGCACCGTGCTGGACCGGATGCTGGCGGCCGGCGGCGAACTGGTCACCCTCGTCCTCGGCGAGGGCGTCCCGGACGCCCTCGCCGAGGCGCTGGAGGAGCACGTACGCGGGGGCCACCTCGCCGTCGACACGGTGGTCTACCGCGGGGGACACCAGCGCGCACCGCTGCTGATCGGCGTCGAGTAGCCGCATCGCGGCCGTGCCCGGCGGACAGGTGTCAGTGCCGTGGTGTGCAATGGATCGCGTGTCCTCGTTCGATGAACCTCTCAAGAAGCTGCTCGGCGGAGCCACCGCGAAGGTGATGGCCGAACACCTCGACCTGCACACGGTCGGTGATCTGCTGCACCACTACCCGCGGCGGTACGAGGAGCGCGGCAAGCTGACCGCGCTGGCCGACCTCCCGCTGGACGAGCACGTCACGGTCGTCGCCCAGGTCGCCGACGCCCGCATCCTGATGTTCAACAACGGCCGGGGCAAGCGCCTGGAGGTCACCCTCACCGACGGCAGCGGCCGCCTCCAGCTGGTCTTCTTCGGCCACGGCGTCCACAAGCCGCACAAGGAGCTGCTCCCGGGCCGCCGGGCGATGTTCGCGGGCAAGGTCTCCGTCTTCAACCGGAAGATGCAGCTGGCCCATCCCACGTACCAACTGCTCGACGCCTCCGACTCCGACGAGGCGACAGAGGCCGTGGACGGCTTCGCCGGACGGCTGCTGCCGATCTACCCCGCCTGCAAGCAGCTGGACTCCTGGCGGATCGCCAAGGCCGTCGACGCCGTACTGCCCAGCGCGCAGGACGCGGTGGACCCGCTGCCCGCCTCCCTGCGCGAGGGCCGTGACTTCACCCCGCTGCCCGAGGCCCTGCTGAAGGTACACCGGCCGCAGACGAAGGCGGATGTGGAGGACGCGAAGGCCCGGCTCAAGTGGGACGAGGCGTTCGTCCTCCAGGTCGCCCTGGCCCGCCGCCGGTACGCCGACACCCAGCTCCCCGCCGCCGCCCGCCGCCCCGTCGCCGACGGCCTGCTGGACGCCTTCGACGCGAAGCTGCCGTTCACCCTCACCGAGGGCCAGCAGAAGGTCAGCAAGGAGATCTTCGACGACCTGGCCACCGAGCACCCCATGCACCGCCTCCTCCAGGGCGAGGTCGGCTCCGGGAAGACCATGGTGGCCCTGCGCGCCATGCTCACCGTCGTCGACGCGGGCGGCCAGGCCGCGATGCTCGCGCCCACCGAGGTCCTCGCCCAGCAGCACCACCGCTCCATCACCGAGATGATGGGCGAGCTGGCCGAGGGCGGCATGCTCGGCGGCTCGGACCGGGGGACAAAGGTCGTCCTGCTCACCGGCTCCATGGGCATGGCGGCCCGCCGCCAGGCCCTGCTCGACCTGGTCACCGGCGAGGCCGGAATCGTCATCGGCACCCACGCCCTCATCGAGGACAAGGTCCAGTTCCACGATCTGGGCCTGGTCGTGGTCGACGAGCAGCACCGCTTCGGCGTGGAGCAGCGTGATGCCCTGCGCTCCAAGGGCAAGCAGCCGCCCCACCTCCTCGTCATGACCGCCACCCCCATCCCCCGTACGGTCGCGATGACGGTCTTCGGCGACCTGGAGACCTCCGTCCTGGACCAGCTCCCGGCCGGCCGCTCCCCGATCGCCAGCCACGTCGTCCCCGCCAAGGACAAGCCGCACTTCCTCGCCCGCGCCTGGGAGCGCGTCCGCGAGGAGGTGGAGAACGGCCACCAGGCGTACGTGGTCTGCCCCCGCATCGGCGACGACGCGGAGGAGGAGGGGAAGAAGGGCAAGGCCAAGAAGAAGGCTCCCGAGGAGGACCCCGAGAAGCGGCCGCCCCTCGCCGTCCTGGACATCGCCGACGAGCTCCGCGAGGGCGCGCTGGCCGGGCTGGGCGTCGAGGTGCTGCACGGGAGGATGCACCCCGACGAGAAGGACGACGTGATGCGCCGGTTCGCCGCCGGGGACGTCGACGTCCTGGTCGCCACCACCGTCATCGAGGTCGGCGTCAACGTCCCCAACGCCACCGCCATGGTGATCATGGATGCCGACCGGTTCGGCGTCTCCCAGCTCCACCAGCTCCGCGGCCGCGTCGGCCGTGGCTCGGCCCCCGGGCTCTGCCTGCTGGTCAGCGAGGCCCACGAGGCGAGCCCCGCCCGCGCCCGCCTCTCCGCCGTTGCCGCCACCCTCGACGGCTTCGAGCTCTCCCGCATCGACCTGGAGCAGCGCCGGGAGGGCGATGTGCTGGGCCAGGCCCAGTCCGGCGTGCGCTCCTCGCTGCGGATGCTCACCGTCATCGACGACGAGGAGGTCATCGCCGCCGCCCGCGAGGAGGCCGTCGCGATCGTCGCCGCCGACCCGGAGCTGGAGCACCTGCCGGAGCTGCGTACGGTGCTGGCCGCGCTGCTGGACAAGGACCGCGAGGAGTACCTGGACAAGGGGTGAGCGCACGGGGCCGTCCTGCTGGTCCGGGCCGCACGCCATATCGTGGAAGCACGGCCCGCGCCCCTCCGCGTGCGCCTGGACACGCCCCCGACCCCGAGGACCCGACACCCATGACCCGCGTGATCGCCGGATCGGCCGGCGGACGCCGCCTGGCCGTACCGCCCGGCACCGGCACCCGCCCCACCTCCGACCGTGCGCGGGAGGGCCTCTTCTCCACCTGGGAAGCGCTGCTCGGCACTCTCGAAGGCGTCCGCGTCGCCGATCTGTACGCCGGATCCGGCGCCGTGGGCCTCGAAGCTCTCTCCCGGGGCGCGGTCCACGCCCTGCTCGTCGAGGCGGACCAGAAGGCGGTCCGTACCGTCCGGGACAACGTCCGCACCCTCGGCCTGCCCGGCGCCGAGGTCCGTACCGGCAAAGCCGAGCAGATCGTGACAGGACCGGCGCCCTCCGACCCGTACGACATCGTCTTCCTGGACCCGCCGTACGCCGTCACCGACGACGACCTCCGCGAGATCCTGCTCACACTCCGTGCTCAGGGGTGGCTCACAGCCGATGCGCTCGTCACGGTGGAACGCAGCACCCGGGGCGGAGAATTCGGCTGGCCCGCCGGATTCGAGCCATTGCGGGCCCGTCGCTACGGCGAGGGAACGCTTTGGTACGGTCGCGCCGCCGCTACGTGCGAAGACGCACGATGACCGGACCGGAGAGCGAGGGAATCACAGTGCGCCGCGCCGTCTGTCCGGGGTCTTTCGACCCCATCACCAACGGACATCTCGACATCATCCAGCGAGCCTCGAAGCTGTACGACGTGGTGCATGTGGCGGTGATGATCAACCAGTCCAAGAAGGGGCTGTTCACCGTGGACGAGCGGATCGAGCTGATCCGCGAGGTCACCGCCGGCTTCGGCAACGTGGAGGTGGAGTCCTTCCACGGCCTGCTGGTCGACTTCTGCAAGCAGCGGGAGATCCCGGCGATCGTGAAGGGCCTGCGGGCCGTCAGCGACTTCGACTACGAGCTCCAGATGGCCCAGATGAACAACGGCCTCTCCGGCGTCGAGACGCTCTTCGTGCCGACCAACCCGACGTACAGCTTCCTGTCGTCCTCGCTGGTCAAGGAGGTCGCGACCTGGGGTGGCGACGTCTCCCACCTGCTGCCCCCCACGGTCCACGAGGCGCTCACGAAGCGGCTGGGCGAGCGCTGAGCGGCTGATGGGTCGTCACCAGGTGTCGGGCGGCAGCCGACTGGCCTTACAGTCGTCCCGTCCGTCTCCAACAGAGCAGCAGAGAGTGGCGAGCACACGGTGGACGTGCAGAAGAAGCTCGACGAGATCGTCGAAGCGGTCGGGAACGCCCGCGCCATGCCCATGTCGGCCTCGTGCGTGGTCAACCGCGCCGAGCTGCTCGCCATGCTCGAAGAGGTTCGCGAGGCCCTGCCCGGCTCGCTCGCCCACGCCCAGGAGCTGATCGGCGGCCAGGAGCAGTTCGCCGAGCAGGCCCGGCAGGAGGCCGAGCGGATCATCCAGTCCGCGCACGCTCAGCGCTCCTCGCTGATCGCCGAGACGGAGATCGCCCGCCAGTCGCAGAGCGAGGCCGACCGGATCCTCTCCGAGGCCCGCCGCGAGGCCGAGGAGGTCCGGGCCGAGGCCGACGACTACGTCGACAGCAAGCTCGCCAACTTCGAGGTCGTCCTCACCAAGACCATCGGCTCCGTGGACCGAGGCCGCGAGAAGCTCCTCGGCCGAGGCCAGGGCCTGGACGAGCAGGGCTACCAGGACCCCGACTTCGCCGAGGCCCCCGAGCGCAGCGCCGACCCGGAGACGCTGAAGCAGCGGGCCGACGCGTACGTGGACGCCAAGTTCGGCGCCTTCGAGGCGGTGCTCGCCAAGACCCTGGAGGCGGTCGGCCGCGGCCGGCAGAAGCTGCACGGCCGGGTCGCCTCCGACGAACTCGGGGCCCACATGGCCGCCCAGGACGCGGCGGGCGCCCAGGGGCACACCAGCGACGCCGACTACCTGGCGGGCCTCGCGGAGCTGGCCACCCCGGCACCGCCGCAGGCCGCCCAGCCGCCGCTCTACCAGGAGCAGCAGCCGGAGTACCCGGCCCAGCCGCCGCAGCCCGAGCCGAGCTACGCGCAGGCGGAGTACGGACAGGGCGAGTACGCGCAGGCGTCGTACGGCTACCAGGAGCAGCAGCAGCCGCCGCACCAGCAGGGCCAGGACCCGTACGGCTACCAGCAGGTGCCGGACCCGTACGCGGCCTACCAGCAGCCCGCCTACGACCCGAACCAGTACCCGCCCCAGCCGCAGGCCCAGCCGGAGTACGACTGGCGGCAGCAGCCCCAGGTGCCCGCCCAGCAGAACCAGGGCGCGCTGGACGAGACCAGCCTCTTCGACACCAGCATGATCGACCTGGAGCAGCTGCGCCGCTACGAAGAGGGCCGCTGACCGCAGGGGTCCGGGGGAGTCCTGGGCCGATTGGGTGCTGAGCGGTCCGTCCAGTATCCTGAATCCTCGGTCGCACATAGGTCCGCGATCTCGGCTGCCCGTTTCGTCTACGAATCGGGACGATTTGACTCCGGACCGTAGACGGCCTCTCCCCTTGCAGCACCGCACCCCATGATTTCGAAAGCAGGAAACGCCCTGAACGGCCACCTCGACCACCGCAACCCTCTCGTGTTCGATACGCGCGAGCTGGGTCGGCGTCCCGGTGCCCTGAAGCGGCTGACCCGCTCGGTGGACGCACCCGGTTCACCGGTTCTCGGTATCGACGGCGTCATCGGTGTGCCGGAAGGCGCGCCCCTGGAGCTGGACCTCCGACTCGAATCGGTCATGGAAGGGGTGCTCGTCACAGGTACCGCCCGTGCGAGCGCCGAAGGGGAGTGCGTAAGGTGTCTGGAGCCGCTGACCGTCGAGGTCGACGCGGATTTCCAGGAGATGTTCTCGTACCCTGACGCCGATGACCGGGGCCGCAGCAGTGCGGCGGACCCGGCCGACGACGCCGAGGACGACGAGGACAGGTTCTTCCTCGAGGACGGCTTGTTCGACCTCGAGTCAGTGCTGCGTGACGCGGTAGTGCTCGCACTGCCCATGCAGCCGGTGTGCAAGGAGACCTGCGCCGGTCTGTGTTCCGAATGCGGAATCAGGCTGGACGAGAACCCGGGCCACCACCACGACGCCGTCGACATTCGTTGGGCGGCACTGCAAGGACTCGCCGATACCGTTCAGGACGGCGAGAAGGACAACATGGGCGGCGCCGAACCGGGCGTCGACGAGAAGCAGGAGAAGTAGCCGTGGCTGTTCCGAAGCGGAAGATGTCGCGCAGCAACACGCGCCACCGCCGGTCGCAGTGGAAGGCTGCGGTCCCCACCCTGGTTTCGTGCGAGCGTTGCCAGGAGCCGAAGCTCCAGCACATTGCGTGCCCGAGCTGCGGCACCTACAACAAGCGCCAGGTCCTCGAGGTCTGAGCGGCTGGTGAGAGGCCCGATGTCTGAGTTGTCCAGCGCCAAGAAGCAGGCAGACAACGTCAACACAGCCTCGTCCCACACGCTTCTGGAAGGGCGGCTCGGGTATCACCTCGAGTCCGCCCTTCTGGTGCGTGCGCTGACCCACCGTTCGTACGCATACGAGAACGGCGGTCTGCCCACCAACGAGCGGCTCGAATTCCTCGGGGATTCGGTGCTCGGCCTGGTGGTCACGGACACGCTGTACCGCACCCACCCCGACCTGCCCGAAGGCCAGCTGGCCAAGTTGCGGGCCGCGGTGGTCAACTCGCGTGCACTTGCGGAAGTGGGCCGCGGCCTCGAACTCGGCTCCTTCATCCGGCTCGGCCGCGGTGAAGAGGGCACGGGTGGCCGGGACAAGGCTTCCATCCTCGCCGACACACTGGAAGCAGTGATCGGCGCGGTCTATCTCGACCAGGGCCTCGGCGTGGCCTCGGAGCTGGTCCACCGGCTCTTCGACCCGCTGATCGACAGGTCCTCGAACCTCGGTGCCGGCCTGGACTGGAAGACCAGCCTCCAGGAGCTCACCGCGAGCGAGAGCCTCGGAGTCCCCGAGTACCTCGTCACGGAGACCGGCCCGGACCACGAGAAGACCTTCACTGCTGCTGCTCGCGTCGGTGGTGTCTCGTACGGCACCGGCACCGGCCGTAGCAAGAAGGAAGCGGAGCAGCAGGCGGCGGAATCCGCCTGGCGTGAGATCAGCGCCGCCGCAGAGGCACGGCAGGCCGCGGAGAAGTCCGCGGCCGACGGAGGGGCCGCCGACACCCCTGCCGACCCGTCGCCGAACACGGACGCCGCTCCGGCCTGAAGCAGAACCCGAACCCCCTCGGTGCCCTGTGCACCGGGGGGTTCTCCCTGTCCCGGGGAGCGGGTCCCGCGCGCCCGTACTACCGTCGTCGTGTCTGGAGTGGTCCACCATGCCCGAGCTGCCCGAGGTCGAAGTCGTACGCCGGGGCCTGGAGCGCTGGGTCAGCGGCCGCACCGTCACCGATGTCGAGGTCCTGCACCCGCGCTCGGTCCGCCGGCACCTCGCGGGCGGCGTGGACTTCGCCGCCCGGCTGCGCGGGGTCCGGTTCGGTACGGCGATGCGGCGCGGCAAGTACCTCTGGGTGCCGATCGACGAGGCCGCCTCCTCGCTGCTCGGCCACCTCGGCATGAGCGGACAACTGCTGGTGCAGCCCGCGGAAGCGCCCGACGAGAAGCACCTGCGGATCCGGATGCGGTTCGACGACGCGCTCGGCACCGAGCTGCGCTTCGTCGACCAGCGCACCTTCGGCGGGCTCTCGCTCCACGACACCACCCCCGACGGCCTGCCCGACACCATCGCGCACATCGCCCGGGACCCGCTCGACCCGCTCTTCGACGACGCCGCGTTCCACACGGCCCTGCGCCTGCGCCGTACGACGGTCAAGCGCGCGCTCCTGGACCAGTCGCTGATCAGCGGCGTCGGCAACATCTACGCGGACGAGGCGCTCTGGCGGGCCAGGCTGCACTACGACCGGCCGACCGCCACCCTCACCCGCCCGAAGTCGGCCGAGCTGCTCGGCCACGCCCGGGACGTCATGAACGCGGCCCTCGCCCAGGGCGGCACCAGTTTCGACAGCCTGTACGTCAACGTGAACGGCGAGTCCGGCTACTTCGACCGCTCGCTCGACGCGTACGGCCGGGAGGGCGAGCCGTGCCGCCGCTGCGGGACGCCGATGCTGCGCCGCGCCTGGATGAACCGGTCCAGCTACTTCTGCCCGCGCTGTCAGCGCCCGCCGCGCGCCTCGTCGTAACGCGTCCGGGCGGCGAGTACGTCGTCCATCCGCCCCTCGACGAGATGGATGAGCCCGAGGAGCTTGCCCGCGACCTCGCGGCCGAACGGCGTGAGCTCGTAGTCCACCCGGGGCGGATTGACCGGCTGGGCCTCCCGCAGGACCAGCCCGTCGCGCTCCAGGGCGTGCAGTGTCTGGGAGAGCATCTTCTCGCTGACCCCGTCGACCCGGCGGCGAAGCTCGTTGAACCGGAGGCTCTCCTCGTACAGGGCGCCCAGCGTCAGGCTGCCCCAGCGGCCGGTGGCGTGCTCCAGCGTGGAGCGTGATGGGCACTGCCGGGAGAAGACGTCGAAGGCGAGGTCGTCCGTATCGCTGGCCATATCAGCAGCTTACGCCCGCACAGCGCTCACCCGGAGGTGGCGCTGTGCGGGCGTAAGCGGTGGCGTACGGGTGGGGTCAGAAGCCGAAGTTCTGGGTCCACCACGGGCCGCCGGAGCCCTCGTGGACGCCGATGCCGATCGTCTTGTAGTCGCAGTTGAGAATGTTCGCGCGGTGGCCGTCGCTGTTCATCCAGCCGTCCATCACGGCCCGGGCGTCGGCCTGGCCGCGGGCGATGTTCTCCGCGGCGAGTCCCTGCACACCGGCCTGGGCGGCCCGGTCCCAGGGCGTGTCGCCGTCCGGGTCGGTGTGGTCGAAGAAGCCGCGGGCCGCCATGTCCTCGCTGAAGTTCTGGGCGAGCGAGGTGAGCGGGGCGCTGGTGGTCAGCGGGGAGCAGCCGACCTTCGCGCGCTCCTGGTTCACCAGGGCCAGCACCTCGGCGCGGGCCGAGGTGTCGGAGGGCGAGGGCGCGGGCTTCCTGCTGGGGGGCGGGGCCACGGTCTTCTTCGGCGGGGCCGGGGCCTTGCTCGCCGGGGCGGTGCTCTTCTTCGGGGCCGTGGTGGGCGCCTTCGACTCCTTGGACGGCGTGGCGGCCGGCTTCTTCGAGGGGGTCGCGGAGGGCGCGGCCGACTTCGACGGGGTCTTCGAGGCACTGCTTGAGGGCGACTTCGACGCCGTCTTGGCCGGGGTCGTTGACGGCGACTTCGAGGGGGCCTGCGACGGGGCTTCGGGGCGCTCGCTGCCCCGGCTGGCGGGGGAGGAGGAACGGTCGGCGGGTGCGCTGGAGCCGCCCTGCTGCGTCAACAGGTCGGGGGCGCCGCCGGTGCGGACCTGGTCGGCCGCGGTGGAGCCGCCCGAGGTGTAGGTGTCGCCGCCGGGGAGCAGGCCCGAGGCGACGGCGACCGCGCCGACCGCCATCGCGGCCGACGCTCCGAGGAGCCCGGTGCGCACGGGCACCGCGGACTTCTTCTTCCGGCGCGTGCCCCGGTGCCGCGAGGCCGCTCCGGCCGCGGGTTCTTCAGCGGCGGGGCCTGCGGCGGATCGTCGGTGGCGTCCCATGCGCTGTGCCTTCCTGATGCTCCGGACGTCGCAGCGACGTCACCCGATTGCCGGTCGATCTTGATCCCCGTACTCACCCGAACGAGTGAGGCTATTGCGACGGGACTGTACGCCATGGCTCAAAGGGGCCGCCGTGCTCTTGGAGCAATTGGCCGGTTAGCGTTCGGGCATGAACGAAGAGGCACGGCTGGTCATCTGGGTACGCGGCCGAGTACAGCAAGTAGGCTTCCGCTGGTTCACCAGGGAAAATGCTTTGGAGATCGGCGGACTCGTGGGCTTTGCAATCAATCTCGACGACGGCCGGGTGCAGGTGGTCGCCGAAGGACGACGTGACAATTGCCACCGTCTGCTGGATTGGCTGCGCTCCGACGACACACCCGGGCGTGTGGACGGAGTCACTGAGATCTGGGACACCCCGCGCGGCGGTTACGAAGGATTCGCCATCCGCTGATACGGGCTCGCGCGGACGTCCCCGATCCGCTCGGTGAACGCACCGGAGTGAACGGTCACGGGTCGGCCCCGTCGGGCCCCACACCCGAAATGACCTGCGAAAGGACCGCGCGGTGACCGATGGTTGCCAGATGCGGGATGTCGTGCAAGGCTGCGGCATTGACGAAGATCCCCACACCCGTCGGGGTCCCGCAGGAGAGTCGCGCCGCATGATCGTCGGGCTGCGCGCCCCGGGACACCTGGCTCCATGGGCTGTGATCGTGTTGACCGTCAAACTTTTTGGTGAGACGCTGAAAACCCCGCGCACCTTAGCTGTTCGGTAGAGCTGATATGCAGCAGACCGCAGTGGTGACAGAGCCCTGCCGAGCATCGCGGGTGCGATCCCCTGACGACCCACACCGCATCGGTCGGTCACTCATTGTGGAGGACCATCCATCATGGCAAAGGCGCTTCTCGGTTACGTCGGCGGTTCCGACCCGCGACTCCTCGCCGAGATGCGACGGCTCCAGCAGCGCGTCCAGGACCTGGAAACCGAGCTCAACCGGATCCAGGACGAGAACGACGCGCTCAACGCCGCCGCTCAGCACCAGGAGTCGTTGCTCGACAGCATCGACATCGACGTACCCCAGGGCGAGCCTGCGCTGACCTGACCGGTGGCCCCATCGGGGCCGGTCGGGCTGGGCAGTCTCATCAGCCTCCGAACATCTCTTCATATCTGATCCGTCCTGCGTCACGGATCGCCGTCCCCGGACGACAGGGTCCCTGACCGACAGGGCCGTCTGTGTCCGATCACCGGCGACGCACCGCCCGGTTGCCGTGGCGATGCGCCCTGCGGGACCGCACAGATCCGTGCACCAGGATCTGCGCACCAAGATCTACAGGGACGCTCCGGCGTCCCTTTTTTCTTGCCCGAGCCCCCCGGCCCCCGCCGTACCCCTCTCGCTTACCGTCTGATGTGCCCTGCGCCTTCATGACCGAAACCGAGGGGAAAGGTAGAGTCCGGCGGCGTGCACCTCAAGGCCCTGACCCTGCGTGGTTTCAAATCGTTCGCGTCCGCCACCACCCTGCGGTTCGAACCGGGGATCACCTGTGTCGTCGGCCCCAATGGGTCGGGGAAATCCAATGTGGTGGACGCCCTCTCCTGGGTCATGGGAGAACAGGGAGCGAAATCCCTGCGCGGCGGCAAGATGGAAGACGTGATCTTCGCCGGTACGACCGGGCGGCCTCCGCTCGGCCGCGCCGAAGTGTCGCTGACCATCGACAATTCCGATGGCGCATTGCCCATCGAGTACGCCGAGGTGACGATCACTCGGATCATGTTCCGCAATGGCGGCAGTGAATACCAGATCAATGGTGACACCTGCCGGCTGCTGGACATCCAGGAACTCCTCTCCGATTCCGGTATCGGCCGCGAGATGCACGTGATCGTCGGCCAGGGGCAGTTGGACTCCGTCCTGCACGCCGACCCGATGGGCCGCCGGGCCTTCATCGAGGAGGCGGCGGGCGTCCTCAAGCACCGGAAGCGGAAGGAGAAGGCGCTCCGGAAACTCGACGCGATGGGCGCCAACCTGGCCCGCGTCCAGGACCTCACCGACGAACTGCGCCGCCAGCTCAAGCCGCTCGGCCGGCAGGCCGCCGTCGCCCGACGGGCCGCCGTCATCCAGGCCGACCTGCGCGACGCCCGGCTCCGGCTCCTCGCCGACGACCTGGTGACCCTGCGGGACGCGCTGCGCGACGAGGTCGCCGACGAGGCCGCGCTGAAGAAGCGGAAGGACGCGGCGGAGGCCGAGCTGAAGGCCGCGCTCGCCCGGGAGGCCGAGCTGGAGGGCGAGGTGCGCCGCCTCGCGCCGCGGCTCCAGAGGGCCCAGCAGACCTGGTACGAGCTCTCACAGCTGGCCGAGCGGGTCCGCGGTACGGTCTCGCTGGCCGACGCCCGCGTCAGGAGCGCCACCGAGGCCCCCGCCGAGGAGCGCCGGGGCCGCGACCCCGAGGACCTGGAGCGTGAGGCCGCCCGGATCCGCGAGCAGGAGGCGGAGCTGGTGGCGGCCCTGGAGGCGGCCGAGCACGCGCTGGAGGACACCGTCGCCCACCGCGCCGACCTGGAGCGTGAGCTGGCCGCCGAGGAGCGCCGCCTCAAGGACGCCGCCCGCGCCATCGCCGACCGCCGCGAGGGCCTGGCCAGGCTGAACGGCCAGGTCAACGCGGCCCGTGGCCGGGCCGGTTCGGCGCAGGCCGAGATCGACCGGCTGGCCGCGTCCCGCGACGAGGCCCGGGAGCGCGCGGTCACCGCCCAGGAGGAGTACGAGCAGCTGAGGGCCGAGGTGCGAGGCCTGGACGCCGACGACGAGGAGCTGACCGCCCGCCACGAGGAGGCCAAGCAGGCCCTTGCCGAGGCCCAGGCCGCCCACAGCGCCGCCCGCGAGGAGGCGACGGCCGCCGAGCGCAGGCGGGCGGCGGTCGCGGCGAGGCACGAGGCCCTGGCCCTGGGGCTGCGCCGCAAGGACGGTACGGGCGCGCTGCTCGGCGCCCGGGACCGGCTGGCGGGCCTGCTCGGTCCGGCCGCCGAACTGCTCGTCGTCCGGCCCGGGTACGAGGTCGCGGTCGCCGCCGCCCTGGGAGCCGCGGCGGACGCGGTGGCGTTCGAGGACCCGGCCACGGCCGCCGAGGCGATCCGGCTGCTGCGCGAACAGGACGCGGGGCGGGCGGCGATGCTGCTGGGGGAGGGGGCACCGGCGGACGGCGCCCGGCCCGGCGACCTACCGGGGCAGCCGGGGGCCGTGGACCTGGAGCCGCCTCACGTTCCGGGACAGGGCGGCGAACACGTGCCGGGTGAGGGCCGTGCCGCCGCCCAGGTGCCCGCCCAGACCGCGCCCGCCGGCGGTACGGAACCCGGCGCCCAGCCCCGTACCGATGGCGTCACCACCCTCACCGGCCTCGCCCCCGCCGTAGCCGACCTGGTCACCGGCCCCGCCCCCCTGATGAACGCCGTACGCAGCCTCGTCCGGGACACCGTCGTCGTCCCCACCCTGGAGGACGCCGAGGCCCTCGTCGCCGCGCACCCCGGGGTGACCGCGGTGACCGGTGAAGGGGACGTGCTCTCCGCCCACTTCGCGTACGGCGGCTCCGCCGGGGCGCCCAGCCTCCTGGAGGTGCAGGCCTCCGTGGACGAGGCCGCGGCCGAGCTGGCCGACCTCGCCGTGCGGTGCGAGGAGCTGGCGGAGGCGCGGCGGCTGGCGGGGGAGCGGCGCGCGGAGGGGGCCGCGCTCGTGGAGGAGCTGGGGGAGCGGCGGCGGGCGGCCGAGCGGGAGAGGTCGGGCGTCGCCCAGCAGCTCGGCCGGCTCTCCGGGCAGGCCAGGGCCGCGGTGGGCGAGGCCGAGAGGATGACGGCCTCCGCCGCCCGCGCCCAGGATGCGCTGGAACGGGCGGTGGAGGAGGCGGAGGAGCTGGCCGAGCGGCTGCTGGTGGCCCAGGAGGCGCCGGTGGAGGAGGAGCCGGACACCTCCGTGCGGGACCGGCTCGCCGCTGACGGGGCCAACGCCCGCCAGACCGAGATGGAGGCCCGGCTCCAGGCCCGTACCCACGAGGAACGCGTCAAGTCGCTGGCCGGGCGCGCCGACGGGCTCGACCGGGCGGCCCGCACCGAACGCGAGGCCCGGGCCCGCGCCGAACAGCGCCGGGCCCGGCTGCGGCACGAGGCGGCCGTGGCCTCGGCCGTGGCCTCGGGCGCCCGACAACTGCTCACCCACATCGAGGTCTCCCTCGTACGGGCCGATCAGGAGCGGACCTCCGCGGAGGCCGCGAAGGGCGAGCGGGAGCGCGAGCTGGCCGCCGAGCGGGGCCGGGGCCGCGACCTCAAGGGCGAGCTGGACAAGCTCACCGACTCCGTCCACCGGGGCGAGGTGCTGGGCGCCGAGAAGCGGCTGCGCATCGAGCAGCTGGAGACGAAGTCCCTGGAGGAGCTGGGCGTGGAGCCGGCGGGTCTCGTCTCCGAGTACGGTCCCGACCAGCTCGTGCCGCCGTCGCCCGCGGCGGAGGGCGAGGAGCTGCCGGAGGACCCGGCCCATCCGCGTAACCGGCCGAAGGCGTACCTGCGGTCGGAACAGGAGAAGCGGCTGCGGTCGGCCGAACGGGCGTACCAGCAACTCGGGAAGGTGAATCCGCTCGCCCTCGAGGAGTTCTCGGCACTGGAGGAACGGCACCAGTTCCTCTCCGAGCAGCTCGAAGACCTGAAGAAGACCCGGGCCGATCTGCTCCAGGTGGTCAAGGAGGTCGACGAGCGGGTCGAGCAGGTGTTCACGGAGGCGTACCGGGACACGGCCCGTCAGTTCGAGGGTGTCTTCGCCCGGCTCTTCCCCGGTGGTGAGGGGCGGCTGATCCTGACCGACCCGGACAACATGCTGGCCACCGGAGTGGACGTCGAGGCCCGTCCGCCGGGCAAGAAGGTGAAGCGGCTCTCGCTGCTCTCGGGAGGTGAGCGGTCCCTGACGGCCGTGGCGCTGCTGGTCTCCATCTTCAAGGCCCGCCCCAGCCCCTTCTATGTGATGGACGAGGTGGAGGCGGCGCTCGACGACACCAACCTGCAGCGACTGATCCGGATCATGGAGGAGCTCCAGGAGAGCTCCCAGCTGATCGTCATCACCCATCAGAAGCGGACGATGGAGGTCGCCGACGCGCTGTACGGCGTCTCCATGCAGGGTGACGGCGTGTCGAAGGTGATCAGCCAGCGCCTGCGCTGACCCGGTCGGCGGATCCGCTGACTCTTCACCGAATCATCAGAGGTTCGACGCACCTTTCGTGCGCACCCGGGTACACGCGCTGGGACCCGCTGTTTGACTTCGTTTCTTGAACGCATAACCTCTGCAAAGTTGATTTCACCTTCAAGTGGTGGCGAGCCGGATGTTGTGCCCCACTGGGAAGGCTCACCCCCACGTCTGACTTGCGGCCAGGCATCAGGAGTTCATGTGACCAGCGCAGCGACCGGACCGGAGTCCGGAGCCCGAGCGGCCCATCCGGACCATCTCGGCCATGTCATCTTCATCACGGCGGCCGCGGCGATGGGCGGCTTCCTCTTCGGCTACGACAGTTCCGTCATCAACGGAGCCGTCGAGGCGATCCGCGACCGGTACGACATCGGCTCCGGAACCCTCGCCCAGGTCATCGCCATCGCACTGATCGGCTGTGCGATCGGCGCCGCCACCGCCGGCCGGATCGCGGACCGGATCGGCCGCATCCGCTGCATGCAGATCGCCTCGGTGCTCTTCACCGCCAGCGCCATCGGCTCCGCGCTGCCGTTCGCGCTCTGGGACCTGGCGATGTGGCGCGTCATCGGCGGCTTCGCCATCGGTATGGCCTCCGTCATCGGCCCGGCCTACATCGCCGAGGTCTCCCCGCCCGCCTACCGCGGCCGGCTCGGCTCCTTCCAGCAGGCCGCGATCGTCATCGGCATCGCCGTCTCCCAGTTGGTCAACTACGCCGTCCTCCAGATCGCCGACGGCGACCAGCGCGGCGAGATCCTGGGTCTGGAGGCCTGGCAGTGGATGCTCGGTGTGATGGTCGTCCCGGCCATCCTCTACGGGCTCCTCTCCTTCGCCATCCCCGAGTCCCCGCGCTTCCTCATCTCGGTCGGCAAGAAGGCCGAAGCCCGCAAGATCCTCGAAGAGGTCGAGGGCAACAAGATCGACCTCGACGCCCGCGTGGCCGAGATCGAGACCGCCATGCACCGTGAGCACAAGTCCTCCTTCAAGGACCTGCTCGGCAACCGCTTCTTCTTCCTGCCCATCGTCTGGGTCGGTATCGGCCTGTCGATGTTCCAGCAGCTCGTCGGCATCAACGTGGCGTTCTACTACTCGGCGACGCTGTGGCAGTCCGTCGGCATCGACCCGACCGACTCGTTCTTCTACTCGTTCACCACTTCGATCATCAACATCATCGGTACGGTGATCGCGATGGTGCTGGTGGACCGGGTGGGCCGCAGGCCGCTCGCCCTCGTCGGCTCCGTCGGTATGGCGCTCGCGCTCGCCGTCGAGGCCTGGGCCTTCTCCGCCGACCTGATCGACGGCAAGCTGCCCGCCACCCAGGGCGTCGTGGCGCTGATCGCCGCCCACACGTTCGTGCTCTTCTTCGCCCTGTCGTGGGGTGTCGTCGTCTGGGTCTTCCTGGGTGAGATGTTCCCGAACCGGCTGCGGGCCGCCGCCCTCGGTGTCGCCGTCTTCGCGCAGTGGATGGCCAACTGGGCGATCACCGCCAGCTTCCCGAGCCTGGCCGACTGGAACCTCTCGGGGACGTACATCATCTACGCCTGCTTCGCCGTGCTCTCCATCCCCTTCGTGCTCAAGTTCGTGAAGGAGACCAAGGGCAAGACGCTGGAGGAGATGGGCTGACCACCTCCTTCATGCTCACGCGCTGCCCCGGTTCACTGCTGAGCCGGGGCAGCCGGCGCTTTCAGCGCCCCGCAGAACAGCCGCAGACTCCGCCACCCCTCCTCCACCGGCATCCCGCCGCAGAGGGGATGCAGCACCAGCGAGTCCGTGTCCGGCGCCTTCAGCTCCTCCGGCGTGACGATCCGGTACACCCCCTCCTCGCGCAGCTCCGCGACCGTCGTGGCCGCCGAGCGCACCGCCGAGCGGACGTCCTCGGACTGCCAGGAGGCGTACGTCCGCGCCTCGTGCAGCAGGTGCTCCCCGTACAGCCCCCACGTCCGCTCCGGGTCCTGGGACACATGGAGCAGCGGTGTCCGGGCCGCGGGCATCATGCAGAACCCCTGCGTCCCGTACGCCTCCCGCTGCTGGTGGTAGTACGCCTCCAGCTCCGGCAGATGCGCGCTCGGGAAGAGCGGCAGCCCCAGCCGGGCCGCCCGCCGCGCCGCCGCCCGTGAACTGCCGCCGACCAGGAGCAGCGGATGCGGCCGCGTGTACGGGCGCGGGGTGACGCGTACCGTACGTCCCCGGTACGGGAACGGCTCCCCGGTCCACGCCGCCAGCAGCGTCTCCAGCAGCTCGTCCTGGAGCCTGGCGCGCCGCCCCCACTCCACGCCCGCCCGCTCGTACTCCTCGGGCCGGTAGCCGATCCCCGCGACCGTCACCAGCCTCCCCTCGCTCAGCAGGTCGAGGACGGCGATGTCCTCCGCGAGCCGCAGCGGGTCGTGCAGCGGACCGATGACCGCCGAGACCGTCACCGCGATCCGCCGGGTGGCGCCGAAGACCGCGCCGGAGAAGGTGAACGGGGAGGGCAGCCACGAGTTCGCCACCCCGTGGTGCTCCTCGGTCTGCACCGTGTCCACGCCGTGCTCGTCCGCGTACGCCGCCATCTCCAGGGCGGCGCGGTAGCGGGCCGAGAGGGTGACGGGGGTGGCTTCGGGATCGACGAGATTGAACCGGACCACGGTGAAGGCCATGACGGGTGTCCCCTTTCGCCGGGTGGGCAGGGCGGGGCGCACAGTAGCTGACGTATCGTCAGAAGGATAGAGATGCGTATGGTCCATTACCGCCAAAAGGTGCATAAGGGTTCGGTGGCTCACCGGGCGGCGTGCGGGGCCGTGCCCGCGCGGCGGCCGTGGCCGATACTGGACGGGTTATGGAACTCGTCGAAATCGTCATCCTCGCTGTCATCATCGCCCTGGCCGCCGTCGGCCTGGTCGGCGGGCTCGTGGTCGGCAGCCGCAAGAAGCGGAAGCTGCCGCCCCCGCCGTCGTCCACGCCGACCATCACTCCTCCCGCCGAGCCGAAGGTCGGCGAGGAGGCCGAGACGCCGCGCGACGAAGCGCGGCGCACCATCGACGAAGTCGGCCTCCCGGACGCCACCGCGCCCGTCGAGGAGGCCCCGGTCGTCGAAGCTCCGGCGCCGCCCGCGCTGGAGATCCCCGAGCCCACCGAGGGCCGGCTCGTCCGGCTGCGGGCCCGGCTCGCCCGCTCGCAGAACTCGCTCGGCAAGGGGCTGCTCACCCTGCTGTCCCGGGACAACCTGGACGAGGACACCTGGGAGGAGATCGAGGACACCCTCCTCACCGCCGACGTCGGCGTCGCCCCCACCCAGGAACTGGTCGAGCGGCTCCGCGAGCGCGTCCGGGTGCTCGGCACCCGTACCCCCGAAGACCTCCGCGCCCTGCTGCGCGAAGAGCTGATCACCCTGCTCGGACCGGACTTCGACCGCGAGGTCAAGACCGAGGGCGGCGCCGAGACCCCGGGCGTCGTGATGGTCGTCGGCGTCAACGGCACCGGCAAGACCACCACGACCGGCAAGCTGGCCCGGGTGCTCGTCGCCGACGGCCGCAGCGTGGTCCTCGGCGCGGCCGACACCTTCCGCGCCGCCGCCGCCGACCAGCTCCAGACCTGGGGCGAGCGCGTCGGAGCCCGTACGGTCCGCGGACCCGAGGGCGGCGACCCGGCGTCGATCGCCTACGACGCGGTCAAGGAGGGCATCGCCGAGGGGGCCGACGTGGTCCTCATCGACACCGCCGGCCGGCTGCACACCAAGACCGGCCTCATGGACGAGCTGGGCAAGGTCAAGCGGGTCGTGGAGAAGCACGGTCCGCTGGACGAGATCCTGCTCGTCCTGGACGCCACCACCGGGCAGAACGGCCTCGTGCAGGCCCGGGTCTTCGCCGAGGTCGTGGACATCACCGGCATCGTCCTCACCAAGCTCGACGGCACCGCCAAGGGCGGCATCGTCATCGCGGTCCAGCGCGAGCTGGGCGTACCGGTGAAGCTGATCGGACTCGGCGAGGGGGCGGACGACCTGGCTCCGTTCGAGCCCGGCGCCTTCGTGGACGCCCTGATCGGCGACTGACGCGCCTCACCCCGTACGGCGGACGGGCGGCGGCTCCCACGCGGAGCCTGCCGCCCGTCCGCCGTTTCCGTACGCGCTAGGAGCGGTGGCAGATGTACGCCAGCGTCCCCAGCAGCAGTCGCGCCTGCGGGGGAGCGGCGGCCGTGTCCAGCACCGGCGGGCGCAGCCAGCGGACCGGGCCGAGGCCGCCGAGGTCGGACGGGGGGGCGGTGATGTGCGCGCCCGGGCCCAGCGCCCGCAGGTCCAGGTCCGCGTCGTCCCAGCCCATGCGGTAGAGCAGGCCGGGTAGTTCGGCGGCGGCCCCGGGGGCGACGAGGAACTGCGCCCGGCCGGTCGGCGTCACCGCCACCGGGCCCAGCGGCAGGCCCATCCGCTCCAGCCGCACCAGCGCTCGCCGCCCGGCCTGCTCCGCCACGTCCAGGACGTCGAAGGTCCGGCCCACCGGCAGCAGCATCGAGGCGCCCGGGGTCTCGGCCCAGGCGTCCGCCGCGCTGTCCAGGCCGGTGCCCGCCGGGACCTCCCGGGCGAAGCCCAGCGGGTGGGCGCCGGGTGCGGGACAGGCCCGCTGCCCGCACGAGCAGGCGCCGTCGCGGGCGCGGGTGCCCGGCGCCACGGCCCAGCCCCAGAGTCCGGTGTACTCGGCCACCGCGGTGGCCTCTGCGCCGCGGCCGCGCCGCCGTACGCCGGAACGTTTCTCGCGGATGCCGCCGATCGTGAAGCCCATGCCCCCTCCAACGGGTCCGACTCATCGGTGGTTACGACCCGGAGCGCTCAGGTGACCCTCCGTCGCTGCAACTCGATCGAGTGGCGTGCGCCGTGGTGTGCGAGGTGGTGCGACGCGGTGCGTGCGCCCCTCGCTGCTTCCGTACGCTCGCCATCGGTCGTGGTGGCTCAAGTCAAGCGCGCCAGGCGGCAGTCGGGTTCATTCGAAGGGGTGGCGAATGGTGGCGTTTCCGCAATCCCCCTCGCGGGAGTGGTGATCGTAGGATTACCGTCGGTACACGAATTCTGGGAGCATGTGCAGCCACGGGTATGCCTCGGGCAACCCGATTTCCTGTTCGATGGCAGACAACTCCCGTACGGGCAGCACCGATGCACGGCATTCTGATAGTGGTTCGCACGATGAAGGATTCAGCGGGGATGACGGGGAATGGGGGCGTTCCGGTGAGTGGCAGCGGCGCAGGCGATACGGAGGCCGGTAAGCGCCCCAACGGGCAGTTGGGGTCGTGGTTCGTACGCAGTGGCTGGTCCAAGGGCGAGCTGGCGCGCCAGGTGAACCGGCGGGCGCGGCAGATGGGCGCCCACCACATCAGCACCGACACCTCCCGGGTGCGGCGCTGGCTCGACGGCGAGCAGCCGCGCGAGCCGATCCCGCGCATCCTCTCCGAGCTGTTCTCCGAGCGCTTCGGCGCGGTGGTCGCCGTCGAGGAGCTCGGGCTGCGCACCGCGCACCAGTCACCCTCGGTGGCCGGCGTCGACCTGCCCTGGGCGGGCCCGCAGACCGTCGCCCTGCTCAGCGAGTTCTCCCGCAGCGACCTGATGCTCGCCCGGCGGGGCTTCCTCGGCAGCTCGCTCGCGCTGGCCGCCGGGCCCGCCCTGATCGAGCCGATGCAGCGCTGGCTGGTACCCGTCCCGGCCAAGGGCCCCGGCGAACCGGAGTCGGAGGCCGCCGCCCGCAAGCCGTCCCGGCTCTCCGGACCCGAGCTGGACCTGTTGGAGTCGACCACGGCGATGTTCCGGCAGTGGGACGCCCAGTGCGGCGGCGGGCTGCGCCGCAAGGCCGTCGTCGGGCAACTCCACGAGGTCACCGACCTGTTGCAGGAGCCGCAGCCCGGGCCCACCGCCAAGCGCCTCTTCCGCTGCGCCGCCGAACTGGCCGAGCTGGCGGGCTGGATGAGCTACGACGTGGGCCTCCAGCCCACCGCGCAGAAGTACTTCGTGCTCGCCCTGCACGCCGCCAAGGAGGCCGGGGACAAGCCGCTCGGCAGCTATGTGCTCTCCAGCATGAGCCGCCAGATGATCCACCTGGGCCGCCCCGACGACGCCCTGGAGCTGATCCACCTGGCGCAGTACGGCAGCCGTGACTGCGCCACCCCCCGAACCCAGGCCATGCTGTATGCGATGGAGGCCCGCGCCTACGCCAACATGGGCCAGCCCAGCAAGTGCAAGCGCGCGGTCCGGATGGCCGAGGACACCTTCCTCGACGCGGGACTGGACGGCGAGCCCGAGCCCGACTGGATCCGCTTCTTCTCCGAGGCCGAGCTCAACGGGGAGAACGCCCACTCCTACCGTGACCTGGCCTATGTCGCCGGCCGCAGCCCCACCTACGCCTCGCTCGCCGAACCCGTCATGGAGAAGGCCGTCGAGCTGTTCGGCGAGGACGACGAGCACCAGCGCTCCTACGCGCTCAACCTGATCGGCATGGCCACCGTCCATCTGCTCCAGCGCGAGCCCG
Organism: Streptomyces sp. CB00316; assembly: GCF_001905595.1. Classification (GTDB taxonomy): domain Bacteria; phylum Actinomycetota; class Actinomycetes; order Streptomycetales; family Streptomycetaceae; genus Streptomyces. The sequence continues at coordinate 49,303 of NZ_LIXI01000013.1, forward strand.
AGCAGTCCACCGTGCTCGCCGGACAGGCCCTGAAGATCGCCAGGAAGGTCCGCTCCGAGCGCGTCAACACCCGGCTGCGCAAGACCGTCGACACCGCTGCCAGGGACTTCGGCGATGTCGCCGATGTCGCCCGGCTCACCGATCTGCTCAGCGAACAGCTGCCGGAGTCCGCCGAAGCGGTCTGACCCGGCACCACCGGCCCCGGCCGCGGCACCCCTCCGTACAGCCCGACTCGGCTCCCCCATCGCCTGGTCATCCGGAGGGGAGCCGCGGCCGGTTCGCGTCGTACCGCCCTCGGAGGGACCCGGCGGCGTTTCGACCGGACCGTATGCGGCGGGGGCTGCATGGTAGGCAGCGCACCGGACCCGCCACCCGGGATTCATTCCGACGTAACACGCGCTACCTCTTCGTCACGCTCGCGAAACATCGTGCGGCATCCCCGGAAACGGCGCTCCGCCAATCTCATGGCGCACGGGCGGTCTCCGGCCATGATCCGCGGACACCCCCTGACCGGCCCGCACCTTTGCCCAGTGGTCCCGCAGCTTTCCCCCGCACGCCGCGGCCGCTCCGACGACGAGGAGACGCCGATGCCCCCAGGCATCACGACGCTTGCCGCAGACGCCCCTGAGCTGTCTGCCGCCAACACCGGGTTCATGCTCATCTGCTCGGCCCTGGTGATGCTCATGACCCCCGGCCTGGCCTTCTTCTACGGAGGCATGGTCCGCGTCAAGAGCACCCTCAACATGCTGATGATGAGCTTCATCAGCCTCGGGATCGTCACGATCCTTTGGGTGCTCTACGGATTCAGCCTCACCTTCGGCTCCGACATCGGCTCGGTCATCGGCTGGAGCTCCGACTACGTCGGTTTCAGCAGCATCGGCGTCACCGAACTCTGGGACGGCTACACCATCCCGGTGTACGTGTTCGCCGCCTTCCAGCTGATGTTCGCCATCCTCACCCCGGCCCTGATCAGCGGTGCGCTCGCCGACCGCGTGAAGTTCACCGCGTGGGCGCTGTTCATCGTCCTGTGGGTCACCATCGTCTACTTCCCCGTCGCCCACTGGGTCTGGGGCTCGGGCGGCTGGCTCTTCGAGATGGGCGTCATCGACTTCGCCGGCGGTACGGCGGTCCACATCAACGCGGGTGCCGCGGCCCTCGGCGTGATCTTCGTCATCGGCAAGCGCATCGGCTTCAAGAAGGACCCGATGCGGCCGCACAGCCTGCCGCTCGTCATGCTCGGCGCGGCCCTCCTGTGGTTCGGCTGGTTCGGCTTCAACGCCGGATCCTGGCTCGGCAACGACGACGGCGTCGGCGCGGTCATGTTCCTCAACACCCAGGTCGCCACGGCCGCCGCCGTCCTCGGCTGGCTCGTCTACGAGAAGCTGCGCCACGGCTCCTTCACCACCCTCGGCGCCGCCTCCGGCGCGGTCTCCGGCCTGGTCGCCATCACCCCCGCGGGTGGTTCGGTCTCCCCGCTCGGTGCCATCGCGCTCGGTGCCATCGCCGGTGTCCTGTGCGCCATGGCCGTCGGCCTGAAGTACAAGTTCGGTTACGACGACTCCCTGGACGTCATCGGCGTCCACCTCGTCGGCGGCGTCATCGGCTCCGTCCTGGTCGGCTTCTTCGCCACCGGCGGAGTCCAGTCCGACGCCAAGGGCCTCTTCTACGGCGGCGGTGTCGACCAGCTCGGCAAGCAGGTCGTCGGCGTCGTCGCGGTCCTCGCGTACTCTCTGGTCGTCTCCGGCCTCATCGCCCTGGTGCTCCACAAGACCATCGGGATGCGGGTCTCCGAGGACGACGAGATCTCCGGCATCGACCAGGTCGAGCACGCCGAGACCGCATACGACTTCAGCGGCGCCGGCGGCGGCACGGTCTCCCGCACCACCGCCCCCGCGACGGACCCGACGGCAGCACCGAAGGCAAAGAAGGTGGACGCATGAAGCTCATCACCGCGGTCGTGAAGCCCCACCGGCTGGACGAGATCAAGGAGGCGCTCCAGGCCTTCGGCGTCCAGGGCCTCACCGTCACCGAAGCCAGCGGTTACGGGCGTCAGCGCGGCCACACCGAGGTCTACCGGGGCGCCGAGTACACCGTCGACCTGGTCCCCAAGATCCGCATCGAGGTCCTCGTCGAGGACGAGGACGCCGAACAGCTCATCGAGGTCGTCGTCAAGGCCGCCCGTACCGGCAAGATCGGTGACGGGAAGGTCTGGAGCGTCCCGGTCGACACCGCCGTGCGCGTGCGAACCGGCGAACGCGGCCCGGACGCCCTCTGACCGACGGCCCCACCGAACGGAAGGCACCTGGGTGACGAGCACCGAAGCGATCACCGAAAGCGAAGACTCGGGACCCAGCGGCTACGCGGCGGCCCGGCTGCGCCTCCTCCAGCAGGAGGCGCGGTCCGGGCCGCCGCGCCGTGCGGCCCTCGCCCGCCTCACCGACGACTGGCTCACCGGCCTGTTCACGTCGGCGGCCGAACACTCCGGGGTCCGCGGCGCCGCCCTCGTCGCCGTCGGCGGCTACGGCCGCGGCGAACTCTCCCCGCGCAGCGACCTCGACCTGCTCCTCCTGCACGACGGCACCGCCGACGCGGCGGCCATCTCCGCCCTCGCGGACGGCATCTGGTACCCGGTCTGGGACCTGGGCCTGGCCCTCGACCACTCCGTACGGACCCCCGGCGAGGCGCGGAAGACGGCGGGCGAGGATCTCAAGGTCCAGCTCGGCCTGCTGGACGCCCGGCCGGTCGCCGGCGACCTCGGCCTGGTCGCCTCCCTGCGCACCGCGATCCTCGCCGACTGGCGCAACCAGGCGCCCAAGCGCCTTCCCGCCCTCCACGAGCTCTGCCAGGAGCGCGCGGAGCGGATGGGCGAGCTCCAGTTCCTCCTGGAACCCGACCTCAAGGAGGCCCGCGGAGGCCTCCGCGACGCCACCGCCCTGCGCGCGGTCGCCGCCTCCTGGGTCGCCGACGCGCCCCGGGAGGGGCTTGACCAGGCCCGCCGCACCCTCCTGGACGCCCGCGACGCCCTCCACCTCACCACCGGCCGCGCCACCGACCGCCTCGCCCTCCAGGAACAGGACCAGGTCGCGGGCGCGCTCGGCCTCATGGACGCGGACGCGCTGCTGCGTCAGGTGTACGAGGCCGCGCGCACGATCTCGTACGCCACCGACGTCACCTGGCGCGAGGTCAACCGGGTGCTGCGCGCCCGCTCGGTCCGCCCCCGGCTCCGCGCCATGCTCAGCGGCGGCCGCGTCTCCGCCAAACCCGCCCCCGAGCGCGCACCGCTCGCCGACGGTGTGGTGGAGGCCGACGGCGAAGTGGTCCTCGCCCGCGCGGCTCGGCCCGACCGCGACCCCGTCCTCACGCTGCGTGCCGCCGCGGCCGCCGCCGAGGCCGGACTGCCGCTCTCCCGCCACCTCGTACGCCACCTCGCCGCCACCGTCCGGCCGCTGCCGGTCCCGTGGCCTCCCGAGGCCCGTGAGGAGCTGGTCACCCTGCTCGGCGCGGGGGAGGCCACCGTCGGCGTCTGGGAGGCGCTCGAAGCAGAAGGGATCATCACCCGGCTGCTGCCCGACTGGGAACGCGTCCACTGCCGGCCCCAGCGCAACCCCGTCCACACCTGGACCGTCGACCGGCACCTGGTGGAGACCGCCGTCCGTGCCGCCTCCCTCACCCGCCGCGTCCACCGTCCCGACCTCCTCCTGGTCGCCGCCCTCCTCCACGACATCGGCAAGGGATGGCCCGGCGACCACTCGGTGGCCGGCGAGGTCATCGCCCGCGACATGGCCACCCGGATCGGCTTCGACAAGCACGACGTGGGCGTCATCGCCACCCTCGTACGCCACCATCTGCTGCTCGTCGACACCGCCACCCGGCGCGACCTGGACGACCCCGCCACCGTGCGGTCGGTCGCCGAGGCCGTCTCCACCGCCTCCACCCTGGAGCTGCTGCACGCCCTCACCGAGGCCGACGCACTCGCCACCGGCCCCGCCGCCTGGTCCACCTGGCGGGCCTCCCTCGTCACCGACCTGGTCAAGCGCGTCGCCGCCGTCCTCGCGGGGGAGGCCCCCGAGGAGCCGGAGGAGGCCGCACCCAGCGCCGAGCACGAACGGCTCGCGATCGAGGCCCTGCGCACCGGCGAACCCGCCCTCGCCCTGCACACCCACCCCGAGGAGCCCGCCGGGGACGGGGAGGTGGAACCGGTCGGCGTCGAGCTCCTCATCGCCCTGCCCGACCGGCCCGGCGTCCTGCCCGCCGCCGCCGGGGTCCTCGCCCTGCACCGTCTCACCGTGCGCGCCGCCGACCTGCGCGCGGTGGAACTGCCCAACGAGGTGGGGGAGAGGGCGGACCTGCTGCTGCTCAGCTGGCGGGTGGCGGCCGAGTACGGGTCCCTCCCGCAGGCCGTCCGGCTCCGCGCCGACCTCGTACGCGCCCTGGACGGCTCCCTGGACATCCGGGCCCGGCTCGCGGAGCGGGAGGCCGCCTACCCGCGCCGCCGGGGCGTGAAGGCCCCGCCGCCCCGCGTCACCGTCGCGGCGGCCGGCTCCCGCCGGGCCACCGTCATCGAGGTCCGTGCCCAGGACGCCCCGGGGCTGCTGCACCGGATCGGCAACGCCCTGGAGGGCAGCGCGGTACGGGTGCGCAGCGCCCATGTCTCCACCCTCGGCGCCAACGCGGTGGACGCCTTCTACGTCACCGGGACCGACGGCGAACCGCTGCCGGAAATCCGGGCCGCCGAGGTCGCCCGGGAGGTCGAGAAGGCCCTCGGCTGACCGTGTACGACAAGCCCTCGTCCGGCTGGTTCCGGGCGAGGGCTTGGTGTTCTCCGGGGGACGGATACCCTGGAGGGCGACTGACCTGCCCCGCCCCCGACCCTGAGGACCGACGAGCGCCGTGTTCGATACTCTCTCCGACCGCCTTAGCGCGACTTTCAAGAACCTCCGGGGCAAGGGCCGCTTGTCCGAGGCGGACATCGACGCCACGGCACGCGAGATCCGTATCGCCCTGCTGGAAGCCGACGTCGCCCTGCCCGTGGTCCGGGCCTTCATCGCCAACGTGAAGGAGCGGGCACGCGGCTCCGAGGTCTCCCAGGCGCTGAACCCCGCCCAGCAGGTCGTCAAGATCGTCAATGAGGAGCTCGTCTCCATCCTCGGCGGCGAGACCCGGCGGCTGCGGTTCGCCAAGACCGCCCCCACCGTGATCATGCTCGCCGGTCTCCAGGGCGCCGGTAAGACGACGCTGGCCGGAAAGCTCGGCCTCTGGCTCAAGGGCCAGGGCCACTCCCCGCTGCTCGTCGCCTGTGACCTCCAGCGCCCCAACGCCGTCAACCAGCTGAGCGTCGTCGCCGAGCGCGCCGGCGTCGCGGTGTACGCCCCCGAGCCGGGCAACGGCGTCGGCGACCCGGTCCAGGTCGCCAAGGACTCCATCGAGTTCGCCAAGGCCAAGGTCCACGACATCGTCATCGTCGACACCGCCGGCCGCCTCGGTATCGACCAGGAGCTGATGCGGCAGGCCGCTGACATCCGCGACGCCGTCAGCCCCGACGAGATCCTCTTCGTCGTCGACGCGATGATCGGTCAGGACGCGGTCAACACCGCGGAGGCCTTCCGCGACGGCGTCGGCTTCGACGGCGTGGTCCTCTCCAAGCTCGACGGTGACGCCCGCGGTGGTGCCGCCCTGTCGATCGCCCATGTCACGGGCAAGCAGGTCATGTTCGCGTCGAACGGCGAGAAGCTGGAGGACTTCGACGCGTTCCACCCGGACCGGATGGCCTCCCGCATCCTCGACATGGGTGACCTGCTCACCCTGATCGAGCAGGCGGAGAAGACGTTCAGCCAGGAAGAGGCCGCCAAAATGGCCTCGAAGCTCCAGTCGAGCAAGGGTGGCAAGGACTTCACCCTCGACGACTTCCTGGCCCAGATGGAGCAGGTCCGCAAGATGGGCTCCATCTCCAAGCTGCTCGGGATGCTGCCCGGCATGGGGCAGATCAAGGACCAGATCAACAACATCGACGAGCGCGACATCGACCGCACCGCCGCGATCATCAAGTCGATGACGCCCAAGGAGCGCGCCGAGCCGACGATCATCAACGGTTCGCGCCGGGCCCGTATCGCCAAGGGTTCGGGCGTCGAGGTCTCCGCCGTCAAGGGCCTGGTGGAGCGCTTCTTCGAGGCCCGCAAGATGATGTCGAAGATGGCCCAGGGCGGCGGTATGCCCGGGATGCCGGGGATGCCCGGCATGGGTGGCGGCCCCGGGCGTCAGAAGAAGCAGGTCAAGCAGGCCAAGGGCAAGCGCAAGAGCGGCAACCCGATGAAGCGCAAGGCCGAGGAGGCCGCCGCCGCGGAGCGCCGCGAGCAGGCGGCCGCCCAGGGCGGCGCGTTCGGGCTCCCGGCCCAGGAGGACAAGAACTTCGAGCTGCCGGACGAGTTCAAGAAGTTCATGGGCTGACCGGCCCTGCCGGACGTTTGTGTAAGGGGCGCCCTTCGGAAGGGTGCCCCTTACGCGCGTCCGGAGCGACTTCTTTCAGGTCACGTCGTGCACACCAGGTAGCGGAAGACGTTCGGCATCCACACCGTGCCGTCCGGGCGCCTGTAGGGATGCAGCGCCTCCGCGACCTCCTTCTCCACCTGGGAACGGTCGGTGGCCCGTACGGCGGCGTCGAAGAGCCCGGTCGACAGCAGCCCGCGGACCGCGCTGTCCGGATCCGCGTACCCGAACGGGCAGGAGACCCGCCCCGAACCGTCCGGCTTCAGCCCCGCCCGTGCGGCCACGTCCTCCAGGTCGTCCCGGAGGGTCGGCCGCCACCCGCCGGGACGCGGCGGACGCGCGGACTCCGTCAGCCGGGCCGCGACCCGCAGCACCGGCGCCGTGGCACACCGCTCCGGCGGGCCCCAGCCGGTCAGCACCACGGTCGCGCCCCGGGCGGCCAGCGGCAGCGCCGACTCCAGCGCCGGCACCAGCCCCTCGGAGTCCCCGGCCGCACAGCCGATCGGCTCGAACACGGTGATCAGGTCGTACGGTGCCCCGTCCGCGGCGGCGCCCGCCGGGAGCCCGCCGTCATGCAGCCGGGCCCGGTGCGCGGGCGCGCCTTCCGCGCCCTCGTCGGGCAGCAACCGCTCACGCGCCAGCGCCAGGCGCTCGCGGTCGGAGTCCACGCCCGTCACCTGCGCCCCCCGGGCCGCCGCGACGAGCATGGCGAGCCCGGAGCCACAGCCGAGCGACAGCATCCGGGTGGCGGGTCCGACTTCGAGCCGGTCGTACACCGCCTCGTAGAGCGGTGCCAGCATGCGTTCCTGGATCTCGGCCCAGTCGCGGGCACGGGTACCGGCGTCCGCCGGCGCGGAGGGATCCGCGTCCCGGAGGTTCCGGACGAGCGTTGGTGTCATGGAAAGTGCCCCAATCCGCCAAGAGGTCGATCTTGCCCGAGTGGACGGCCCCCGTGTGCGTATGTCCGCACCCCCCGTATGCCAGGGAACTGCGCATCCGCCGTTCCGTCCAGGGGTTGTGGGGCACTGTTTGCGTACCCCGGTCGTGCGCCTCTCCGAATCAGTCTTACCCGACACCGGGCACCGGGCACGTCGAGCGGTCCGCCGGGTACCCTCTCCGGCGGGCCGGTAAGTGGCGCCGGGCACCGGCGCACCGCACATCCCGTGCGCCGGGCGCACCGCGCGCTGTGCACCACCTTGGTGCGAGCTGTGCGTCTTCTCCGCAGTTCGGCGCACCCGCCCGCCTCCGGACGCATCCAGGGCACATCACGAGCAACTGACTGGTACGTGCAAATTATTTGGGATGCCCCGGAATAGGAACACCGGGGCACTCGGACTCGTTGTCACGACGTGAGCACGACACCACCTGTACTTGCCGCAGAGCTGGCACAGGCGTGGGCCGACATTCAGCGGTACCACCCCGAGCTGCCCGATCTAGCCGCGCCCGAGTCCCTGATCGGAGAGTCCTCGTCCGCCTGTGGCGCCGAGCTCTCCTTCGAGCGACTGCTCCACGAGGCAGTCCACGGCATCGCCGCCGCGAGAGGAGTCCGTGACACTTCCCGCGCCGGCCGCTACCACAACCGACGCTTCCTCGCGATCGCCGAGGAGCTGGGCCTCGACCATGCCGAGGAGCCCCATCCCAGCAGTGGATTCTCGCTGGTCACGCTGAATCCGGAGGCCAAGCGCCGGTACCGCCCGACCACCGAACGGCTGCAGCGCGCCCTCAAGGCGCACACGGTCGCCACCGCCGCCGACACCAAGCGCTCCTTCCGGGGCCCCGCCGCCCGGCACGGCTCCTCCGGCGGGGGCGTCCGGGTCAAGGCCGTCTGCGACTGCGGGCGCAACGTCCGCGTCGTCCCCTCGGTCCTGGCCCAGGCCCCGATCGTCTGCGGCGGCTGCGGCAAGCCGTTCCAGATCCCGGAAGCGGCGGTCGCGGTGGGGTGAGGTGAAGTGGTGTGGCACAATGGCTAGCTGTACTCGACAGTCGCACAGGACCCCTCTCTCCTCCGGCTGACGCGTCCATCGGGCACTCCGAGTACCGCAACCCCACGTGGCATCTAGTTGTGCCCAACCACGTCAGAGACCAGGAGACACCACTTCCGTGGCAGTCAAGATCAAGCTGAAGCGTCTGGGCAAGATCCGTTCGCCTCACTACCGCATCGTCGTCGCCGACTCCCGTACCCGCCGTGACGGCCGGGCCATCGAGGAGATCGGCCTGTACCACCCGGTGCAGAACCCCTCCCGCATCGAGGTCAACGCAGAGCGCGCGCAGTACTGGCTGTCCGTCGGCGCCCAGCCGACCGAGCCGGTCCTCGCGATCCTGAAGCTCACCGGTGACTGGCAGGCCCACAAGGGTCTCCCGGCCCCCGCGCCGCTCCTGCAGCCGGAGCCCAAGGCTGACAAGCGCGCACTGTTCGAGGCGCTGTCCTCGGACGGCGACGAGGCCAAGGGTGAGGCCATCACCCCCAAGGCCAAGAAGGCCGACAAGAAGGCGGACGAGGCGGCTGACGCTGCCGCGTCCACCGAGTCGACCGAGGCCTGAGCATGCTCGAGGAGGCTCTCGAGCACCTCGTGAAGGGCATCGTCGACAACCCCGACGACGTGCAGGTTGCCGAGCGCACCCTGCGCCGCGGGCGCGTGCTGGAGGTCCGGGTCCACCCCGACGACCTCGGCAAGGTGATCGGCCGTAACGGCCGTACCGCCCGCGCTCTGCGGACCGTCGTGGGCGCCATCGGCGGTCGTGGGATCCGCGTCGACCTCGTCGATGTGGACCAGGTCCGCTGACCGCAGTTGAACACCGGCCAGGGCCGGGGAGGGCCTTCGGGCCGTCCCCGGCCTTTGTCGTAGGCCACCGCGGGCCTTCCCGCGACCGGTCGGCTCCCCAGGCCCCCCACCCCATCAATCGGAGAACAGCGTGCAGTTGGTAGTTGCGCGGATCGGCCGCGCCCATGGCATCAAGGGCGAGGTCACCGTCGAGGTGCGAACGGACGAGCCGGAGCTGCGGCTCGGGCCCGGTGCCGTCCTGGCCACCGACCCGGCGGCCACCGGCCCGCTCACGATCGAGTCGGGACGGGTGCACAGCGGCAGGCTGCTGCTGCGCTTCGAGGGCGTGCGTGACCGCACGGGCGCCGAGGCCCTGCGCAACACCCTGCTGATCGCCGAGGTGGACCCGGAGGAGCTCCCGGAGGACCCCGAGGAGTTCTACGACCACCAGCTCGTCGACCTGGACGTGGTGCTCGCCGACGGCACGGAGATCGGCCGGATCACCGAGATCTCCCACCTGCCCTCGCAGGACCTCTTCATCGTGGAACGCCCCGACGGCAGCGAGGTGATGATCCCCTTCGTGGAGGAGATCGTCACCGAGATCGACCTGGAGGAGCAGCGCGCGGTCATCACCCCGCCGCCCGGCTTGATCGACGAGAGCGAGGCCGTGGTGGTCTCCTCCCGCGACGAGGAGCAGGCCTCCGGGGGCGAGGAGCGAGCCCCCGGGGACGACGAGGCGCCGAAGGGCGACGCCTGATGCGGCTCGACGTCGTCACGATCTTCCCCGAGTACCTGGACCCGCTGAACGTCTCCCTGGTCGGCAAGGCCCGCGCCCGTGGGGTGCTCGACGTCCACGTCCACGACCTGCGGGAGTGGACGTACGACCGGCACAACACGGTCGACGACACCCCCTACGGCGGCGGCCCCGGCATGGTCATGAAGACCGAGCCCTGGGGCGATGCGCTGGATCAGGCACTGGCCGACGGGTACGAGTCCGGCGCGCACACCCCGGTCCTCGTCGTGCCCACGCCCAGCGGCCGCCCCTTCACCCAGGAACTGGCCGTCGAGCTCTCCGCCAAGCCCTGGCTGGTCTTCACCCCGGCGCGGTACGAGGGCATCGACCGCCGCGTGATCGACGAGTACGCCACCCGGCTCCCGGTCGTCGAGGTCTCCATCGGCGACTACGTGCTGGCCGGCGGTGAGGCCGCCGTCCTCGTGATCACGGAGGCCGTGGCCCGGCTGCTGCCCGGCGTCCTCGGCAACGCCGAATCACACCGGGACGACTCCTTCGCCCCCGGCGCCATGGCCGACCTCCTGGAGGGTCCCGTCTACACCAAGCCGCCCGAGTGGCGCGGCCGGGGGGTCCCGGACGTTTTGCTCAGCGGCCACCACGGGAAGATCGCGCGCTGGCGGCGGGACCAGGCGTTCGCCCGGACCGCCCTCAACCGGCCCGATCTGATCGAGCGGTGCGAGGCGGGCGCCTTCGACAAGAAGGACCGCGAGATCCTCTCCATCCTCGGCTTCGCGCCGGAGCCCGGCGGCCGATTTTGGCGCAGGCCCCCGGCCGTGGAAGAATAGGCCGCTGCTGTACGTCCGGTGTGCGCCCCTGCCACAGGGGGAAAGACGCCCGCCCGACGCGATCAGCACTCCTTTACTCCTCTCGATATCCCGTCGATGACCTGTGGCATCGGCGAAGAAAGCAGAAGTCATGACTTCCCTGCTCGATGGCGTCAACGCCGCCACCCTCCGGTCGGACGTCCCGGCGTTCCGCCCCGGTGACACCGTCAACGTCCACGTGCGCGTGATCGAGGGCAACCGCTCCCGTATCCAGCAGTTCAAGGGCATCGTCATCCGCCGTCAGGGCTCGGGCGTCAGTGAGACCTTCACGGTCCGCAAGGTCTCCTTCAGCGTCGGCGTCGAGCGCACCTTCCCGGTCCACAGCCCGATCTTCGAGAAGATCGAGCTCGTCAGCCGCGGTGACGTCCGTCGCGCCAAGCTGTACTTCCTCCGTGAGCTCCGCGGCAAGGCCGCGAAGATCAAGGAGAAGCGCGACAACTGATCTGCCGTCGGCGGGTGACCGGCAAGGCACCCTCTGGCGTCCACAGCTCGGCCGGATAGGATTCGGCCGCGATGGACACGCAAGCAGAGCATTCGGAGCGCGATCGCTCCTCGGAACCCCGTGCCGGGTCCGAGGAGGGGTCGCGCTTCTCGCGTGCCCGGGGCGCTGTCGCGGCCGTACGACCCTGGCGGCGGCGCATCCTCGTCGCGGGGGTGGCGGGCACGGCCGGGCTGCTGCTGTTCAGCGCCTTCGTGGTCCAGCCCTTCCTGATCCCCAGCGGCTCCATGGAGCCCACCCTGCGGGTCGGGGACCGGGTGCTCGTCAACAAGCTGGCGTACCGGTCCGGCGGCGAGCCCCGGCGCGGGGATGTCGTGGTCTTCGACGGGACCGGCTCCTTCGTCCGGGAGGACCTGGACGCCAATCCCGTGGCCGCGCGGGCCCGTGGGGCGGCGGCCTCCCTGGGCCTGGCCGAACCCCCCGACACCGACTTCGTGAAGCGTGTGGTGGGCGTGGGCGGTGATCGGGTCGTCTGCTGCGACGCGCGGGGGAGGCTCCAGGTGAACGGGGTGCCGGCGGACGAGACGTACCTCCACCCCGGGGACACCGCTTCCGAGGCCCCCTTCGACATCGTCGTCCCGCAGGGCACGCTCTGGGTTATGGGCGACCACCGCAGCCGCTCCAGCGACTCCCGCGACCACCTGGGATCGCCCGGGGGCGGGATGGTCCCCGTCGAGCGGGTGATCGGCCGGGTGGACTGGCTGGGCTGGCCGCCCTCCCGGATCGGCGGCCTGGAGGAGACCGGCGCCTTCGACGGCGTACGGGAGCCCGGCAGGGCGCATGGGTAACCGCGGGCGCCCGCGCGGCGCCTCGGCCCCCGACGTCCCGCTGCCGACCGGGAGCCGGCCCACCACGCCCCGCTCGCTGCCGACCCGGGCCGAGCGCCGCAGGCTCGCCAAGAAGGTCCGGCGCAAGCGGCGCAGATCCGCGGTGAAGGAGATACCGGTCCTCATCGTGCTGGCGCTGCTGATCGCGCTGGTCCTGAAGACCTTCCTCGTCCAGGCGTTCGTGATCCCGTCCGGCTCGATGGAGCAGACCATCAAGATCGGCGACCGTGTCCTGGTGGACAAGCTGACTCCGAACTTCGGGTCGAAGCCGCAGCGCGGGGACGTCGTCGTCTTCAAGGACCCCGGCGGCTGGCTCCAGCAGGAGAACGGCGCCGACAAGGAGGATCCGCCCATCGGCGTCAAGCAGGCCACCGGGGCGCTGAAGTTCATCGGTCTGCTGCCCTCCGACGACGAGCAGGACCTGATCAAGCGGGTGGTGGCCGTCGGCGGCGACACCGTGAAGTGCTGCGGCACCGACGGTCGCGTCACCGTCAACGGCGTACCGCTGACCGAGCCCTATCTGCACCCGGACGACCGGCCCTCGACCGTGCAGTTCGAGGTGGAGGTTCCGACGGGCCGCCTCTTCATGATGGGCGACCACCGGTCCAACTCCGCCGACTCCCGCTTCCATCTCGACGAGCCCGGCAAGGGCACGGTCTCCGAGGAGGAGGTGGTGGGGCGGGCCGTCGTGATCGCCTGGCCCTTCTCCAACTGGACCACCCTGGAGGAGCGCGAGACCTTCGCCGCGGTGGCGCGGGCGAGCGGCTCGGAGGCGGCGGTTCCGGTGCCGTCGCATAGGGTTGCCACTCCGGATCGGGACGGAATGGTCCGGCTCCCGACCCCTGCGGAACTCCCGCTCGTTATGGGAGTGGTGGGCCTGCACCGGATCGGGCGCGGGCAGTGGCACGTACTGAGGAGTGGATGTGGGGGATTTGGCGGTCGGCGCACGATCCGGACACGACGAACCCGAGGACCGGCCGGAGCGCGACGGGTCTCCCGAGGGCGGGACGGCGGTGCCGCCGGGCGCTGACGGCGGTACACCGGGCGACGACGGCACTCCGGGCGGCGGCAGGCCTCCCCGGAGGCAGCGCTCCTTCTGGATGGAGCTGCCGCTGCTCATCGGGATCGCGCTGATTCTGGCGTTGTTGATCAAGACCTTCCTGATCCAGGCGTTCTCGATCCCCTCGGACTCGATGCAGAACACCCTGCAGCGGGGCGACCGGGTGCTGGTCGACAAGCTCACCCCCTGGTTCGGCTCCGAGCCGGAGCGCGGCGAGGTCGTGGTCTTCCACGATCCGGGCGGCTGGCTGGAGGATGCCTCCACCCCGGAGCCCAACGTGGCGCAGAAGTTCCTCAGCTTCATCGGTCTGATGCCCTCCGCCGAGGAGCAGGACCTGATCAAGCGGGTCATCGCGATCGGCGGCGACACCGTGGAGTGCAAGGAGAACGGGCCGGTCACGGTCAACGGCAAGCCGCTCGACGAGAAGTCGTTCATCTTCCCGGGGAACACCCCGTGCAACGACAAGCCCTTCGGCCCGATCAAGGTCGAGGAGGGCCGGATCTTCGTCATGGGCGACCACCGGCAGAACTCCCTGGACTCCCGGTGGCACCAGGAGCTCCCCGGCCAGGGCACCGTCTCCAACGATGAGGTCGTCGGCCGTGCGATCGTCGTCGCCTGGCCCGTGGGCCGCTGGGCGACCCTGCCGATCCCCAGCACGTTCGACCAGCCCGGGCTGAACGCGGCCGCCGCGCTGGCCCCGGCCGCACTCGGGGTAGCCGGAGCGCTGCCCCTCGTGTTGTGGCGGCGCAGGAGGCTGACCGCCGGGCGTACCGCCGGGTAGGGTGCCGACTCGGATCAGCGATTGTCGACCTCCGATGGGGAGCGCCGGGATGAGCGGTACGCAACGCAACGATGACGGCCGCGGCCGGACCGGCACCATGGTGTCGGGTCTGGCCGTGGCCGTCGGCTGTGTGCTCTTCCTCGGGGGGTTCCTGTGGGCGGCGGTGGTGTACAAGCCGTACGCGGTCCCCACCGACTCCATGTCCCCCACGGTGAACGCCGGGGACCGGGTGCTCGCGGAGCGGATAGAGAGCGCCGATGTCCGGCGCGGTGACGTGGTGGTCTTCAGCGACAGCGTCTGGGGCGACACCCCCATGGTGAAGCGCGTGGTCGGCATCGGCGGGGACACGGTCGCCTGCTGCGACAAGGAGGGACGGCTCACCGTCGGCGGGATCCCCGTCGAGGAGTCGTACATCAACCGCGGTCCCGCCGCCGCAGGCACACGGGCGCCCGCCTCGCCGCAGGACTTCTCCGCCAAGGTGCCGAAGGGCCAGATCTTCCTCCTCGGCGACGAGCGGTCCACCTCCCTGGACTCCCGGGTCCATCTGGAGGACGCCGGGCAGGGCTCCGTGCCCCTGAGCGCGGTCCAGGCCCGGGTCGACGCGGTGGCCTGGCCGATGAACGGCATGATCGGCCGGCCCGACTCGTTCGCCCCGCTGCCCGGCGGAGTCTCCGCCGACGGCCCGCTCCCGCTCCAGGTGGGGGCGGTGCTGGTGGGCGTGGTCCTCATCCTGGGCGGAGCGGCGTACGGACCCGTCGCCGCCCGCTCCGCCCGCCGCCGGCGGACCACCGGGTGACCGGCGCCGTACGCAGGGTCGCCCGGGTGGTGCTCCTGGACCCCGACGACCGCATCCTTCTGCTCCACGGCCATGAGCCGGGTGACCTCGACGACGACTGGTGGTTCACGCCCGGCGGCGGCCTGGAGGGCGACGAGACCCATGACGAGGCGGCCCGCCGCGAGCTGGCCGAGGAGACCGGGATCACCGACATCGAGCTGGGCCCGGTGCTCTGGAAACGGATCTGCTCCTTCCCGTTCGACGGACGGCGCTGGGACCAGGACGAGTGGTACTTCCTCGCCCGTACGGCGCAGACCGCCACCGACCCCCAGGGCCTCACCGAGCTCGAATCGCGCAGCGTCGCCGGTCTGAGGTGGTGGACTTCCGCCGAACTTCTCGCGGCGCGTGAGACGGTGTACCCGACCAGACTCGCCGAGCTGCTGCGCACGCTCCTCGACGAGGGTCCCCCGCGTGTGCCGTTGGTCCTCGCCGCCGAGATCGCCTGATCGTCCAGGGGCGCCGGAGGCTGACGCACAATGGGGGGACGCACGGCTGAAGGGGAAACATGCCATGAGCGCCGAGGACCTCGAGAAGTACGAGACCGAGATGGAGCTGAAGCTCTACCGGGAGTACCGCGATGTCGTCGGTCTGTTCAAATATGTGATCGAGACCGAACGGCGCTTCTACCTCACCAACGACTACGAGATGCAGGTGCACTCCGTCCAGGGTGAGGTTTTCTTCGAGGTGTCCATGGCGGACGCCTGGGTCTGGGACATGTACCGGCCCGCGAGGTTCGTCAAGCAGGTCCGCGTGCTGACCTTCAAGGACGTCAATATCGAAGAGCTCAACAAGAGCGATCTGGAACTTCCGGGAGGCTGACCCCGCGCGGTCCGTAGGTTACTGGGCCGCCGACTCGTGCGAGATGCGGTACAGACCCGGTCACCCGTGTGGGTGGCCGGGTTTTCCACATCGGGAAGGTTGTCCACCAAGATCCACAACTTCCGTCGGGTCGGGTCAGAGTCGGTGCCGGAGGTGGTGCCGAGATGAACGCACGGAGGGCACTCGGGCGGTACGGCGAGGATCTGGCGGCGCGGCTGCTGACCGACGCCGGAATGGCCGTGATCGAGCGCAACTGGCGCTGTCGCGCCGGAGAGGTCGACATCGTCGCCAGGGACGGCGACGCACTGGTCTTCTGCGAGGTGAAGACCCGCAGGCCGAATGGGTTCGAACATCCCATGGCCGCGGTCACCCCGGTCAAGGCGGACCGGCTGCGACGGCTCGCCGAGATCTGGCTGGAGCGGCACGGCGGGCCGCCGGCCGGCGGGGTCCGGATCGACCTGATCGGGGTGATCGTGCCCCGGCGCGGCGCCCCCGTCACCGAGCATGCGCGGGGGGTGTCCTGATGGGGTACGCACGGGCGTGTTCCGTGGCGCTGGTCGGCGTCGAGGGTGTGGTGGTGGAGGTCCAGGCGGACCTGGAGCCCGGGGTGGCGGCCTTCACGCTGGTCGGGCTGCCGGACAAGAGCCTGATCGAGAGCCGGGACCGGGTGCGGGCCGCAGTGGTCAATTCCGGGGGCGAGTGGCCGCAGAAGAAGCTCACGGTGGGCCTCTCCCCGGCCTCGGTCCCCAAGAGCGGTTCGGGTTTCGACCTCGCCGTGGCGTGTGCGGTGCTCGGCGCGGCGGAGCGGATCGACCCCGCCTCCCTCGCCGATGTGGTGATGATCGGCGAACTGGGGCTGGACGGCCGGGTCCGTCCGGTACGGGGCGTGCTGCCGGCCGTCCTCGCGGCGGCCGAGGCCGGATACCGTCAGGTCGTCGTCCCCGAACAGACGGCCGAGGAGGCCGCCCTGGTGCCGGGCGTCTCGGTCCTCGGCGTCCGGAGCCTGCGCCAGCTCATCGCGATCCTCTGCGACGAACCGGTCCCCGACGAGCCCGTGGACGACCGGGGGCGCCCCGACGCGATGCTCGCCGGGCTCATGGTCCCGGGCACGGGCCTCGGCGCAGGCCTGGCCCCGGCCTCCTCGCACGGTGAGGGCCACACCCCGGACCTGGCGGAGGTCGCGGGACAGCTGCGCCCCCGCAAGGCCTTGGAGGTGGCGGCGGCCGGGGGACACCATCTGCTGTTCTCGGGGCCGCCGGGTGCGGGCAAGACCATGCTGGCCGAGCGGCTCTCAGCGGTCCTGCCGCCGCTGACCCGGCAGGAATCCCTCGAAGTGACGGCGGTCCACTCCGTGGCGGGCATCCTCCCCCCGGGTGAACCGCTCGTCTCCCGGGCGCCCTACTGCGCCCCGCATCACTCGGCGACCATGCAGTCGCTGGTGGGCGGGGGCAACGGTATGCCGAGGCCGGGAGCGGTCTCGCTCGCTCACCGAGGGGTCCTGTTCCTCGACGAAGCACCCGAATTCTCCAGCAAGGCCCTGGACGCGCTGCGGCAGCCGCTGGAGTCGGGCCACGTGGTGGTGGCGCGGGCGGCGGGGGTTGTGCGGCTGCCCGCCCGGTTCCTGATGGTGCTGGCCGCAAATCCGTGCCCCTGTGGGCGCCACTCCCTCACCGGTGCGGGCTGCGAGTGCCCGCCCTCGGTGGTCCGCCGCTACCAGGCACGGCTGTCCGGCCCCCTGCTGGACCGGGTGGACCTGCGGGTCGAGGTGGAGCCGGTCGACCGGGCGGACCTGCTGGAGCAGGGCGGCCGGGGCGAGCCGACGGCCGTGGTGGCCGCGCGGGTGCGGGAGGCCAGGGCCCGGGCGGCGGAGCGGCTGGCCGGGACGCCGTGGACGACCAACAGTGAGGTGCCCGGCCATGAGCTGCGGACCCGGCTGCTGGCGGCCCCCGGGGCACTGGCAGCGGTGGAGCGGGACCTGGAGCGCGGGATGCTCACGGCCCGGGGGCTGGATCGGGTGTTGAGGGTGGCCTGGACGGTGGCCGACCTGAGGGGCGCTCCCCGGCCGGAGGACTGTGACATCGCGGTCGCCCTGGAGCTGCGGACCGGCATCCAGCGCGGGGCGCCGACGGAGGTGGGGGCGCTGTGAGCGGGGTGGAGGCGGCGGAGTCGGGGCGCAGGCCCGCGCAGGGGCCGGAGCCCGAGCGGCTCGCGCGGGCCGCGTTGACGCGGGTGCTGGAGCCGGGGGACGAGCGTGCGGGGGCCTGGCTGCGGCAGGCGGGGCCCGTGGAGCTGCTACGTGCGCTCCGCGTGGCGGACGGCTCCGCGGAGAGGCTGCCGGGGATGACCGCCGTACGGCTGGAGGGGTACCGGCTCCGGGCGGCGGCGGCGGCCGAGCCGGCGCGGGACCTTGCGGCGGTGGTCGCCCTGGGCGGCCGCCTCGTCTGCCCGGGTGACCGGGAGTGGCCGAGCCAACTCGACGACCTGGGGGACGCGCGGCCCGTCGGGCTCTGGGTGCGGGGCCGGCCGGACCTGCGGCTCTGGGCCCTGCGCTCGGTCGCGGTGGTCGGTGCGCGGGCCTGCACGCCGTACGGGGCGCACATGGCGGCGACCCTCGGCGCCGGGCTCGCGGAGCGCGGCTGGGTGGTGGTGTCGGGCGCCGCGTTCGGCGTGGACGGGGCGGCGCACCGCGGCGTCCTGGCCGTGGGTGGCGCGACGGCGGCGGTGCTGGCCTGCGGTGTCGACGTCCCCTATCCGCGGGGGCACACGGAGTTGATTGGTCGGATGGCTCAACAGGGCCTTCTGGTAGCGGAGTTGCCGCCGGGTGCGCATCCCACCCGCAGCAGGTTCGTCCTGCGCAACCGCGTGATCGCCGCCCTGACCAGGGGAACGGTCGTGGTGGAGGCCGAATACCGCAGCGGTTCCCTCGTCACCGCCCGTCAGGCCCAGCGACTCGGCCGGTTCGTGATGGGGG
This sequence comes from Streptomyces sp. CB00316, assembly GCF_001905595.1. GTDB lineage: Bacteria > Actinomycetota > Actinomycetes > Streptomycetales > Streptomycetaceae > Streptomyces. Next base: position 67,957 of record NZ_LIXI01000013.1, read on the forward strand.
TGCCGGGACCCGCCACCAGCGGACTGTCGGCCGGTGTCCACGAACTGCTCCGCAGTGAGGGGGTGCTGGTCACCGACGCGTCCGAAGTCGCCGAACTGATCGGGGAGATCGGCGACCTCGCACCGGACCGGCGCGGCCCGGTGCTGCCCCGGGACCGGCTGGACCCGGTGGCGGCGAGGGTCCTCGACGCCCTCCCGTACCACGGGCCGGCCAGCCCCCGTGACCTGGCGCGCGGCGCCGGCATGTCCGCGGACGAAACGCTCGCGCGACTGTACGAACTGCACTCACTGGGGTTCGTCGAACGGGAAGGCGACGGCTGGCGGTTGACGCGTCCGTCACCTTGCGACGGCGACGCGCGGCGAGGCGGTTCTTGACCTGGAGCATTCGGGTGAAAAGGTAAGGCCGATGACCTCGCACGATCGATCGGTGACCTGCCGGGGGCCCTCGCCCACGGCGACGGCCCCGGCTTCCGGCAGGCGCGGGCGGCGTGAACGGCAGAACGCAATCACGCAGCCCGGATCTCCGCTCCTGTGCGGACCGCGACGCCGCAGTCACGCTACGCTCACAAGGATTCCGCCCCAGACAGAAGTCCCCCAGCACTTCACGGCAGAACGGCTCAAGGCACCACATGCCCCAGCACACCTCCGGGTCTGACCGGGCGGCAGTACCACCGGTTGCGCGTGGCACTGTGCGTCCTCCCGCCCCCTCCTCGCTCGACGAGCTGTGGCGTTCGTACAAGACCACCGGCGATGAGCGGCTGCGTGAGCAGCTGATCCTGCACTACTCGCCGCTCGTCAAGTACGTCGCGGGCCGGGTGAGTGTGGGGCTGCCGTCCAACGTCGAGCAGGCGGACTTCGTCTCCTCCGGAGTCTTCGGACTGATCGACGCCATCGAGAAGTTCGACATCGAGCGGGCCATCAAGTTCGAGACGTACGCGATCACCCGGATCCGCGGCGCGATGATCGACGAACTGCGGGCGCTCGACTGGATCCCCCGCTCGGTGCGGCAGAAGGCGCGGAACGTGGAGCGCGCCTACGCCACGCTGGAGGCGCAGTTGCGGCGCACCCCGTCCGAGTCCGAGGTCGCCTCCGAGATGGGCATCGCTCTGGAGGAACTGCACGCGGTTTTCAGCCAGTTGTCCCTGGCCAATGTGGTCGCCCTTGAGGAGCTGCTGCACGTCGGCGGCGAGGGCGGCGACCGGCTCAGCCTGATGGACACCCTGGAGGACACCGCCGCCGACAATCCGGTGGAGGTCGCCGAGGGCCGCGAACTCAGACGGCTGCTCGCGCGCGCCATCAACACGCTCCCTGACCGGGAGAAGACGGTGGTGACCCTCTACTACTACGAGGGCCTGACCCTCGCGGAGATCGGCAACGTCCTCGGCGTCACCGAGAGTCGGGTCAGTCAGATCCACACCAAATCCGTGCTCCAGCTCCGGGCCAAGCTGGCCGACGCCGGACGCTGAAAGCCCTCTTCCAGCCACCTGGGCCGAGGCTGATCCCTTCCCTCCGGCCACCCGGACCAACGCTCTGCCCTTCCCTCCGGCATCTGCCGCCGTAGAGTGGATACGTGCCCAGGATTCGAGCGGCCTCCGTGGCCGAGCACCGGACCATGCAGCGCGGCGCCCTCCTGGACGCCGCGCGATCCCTGCTGTCCGAGGGTGGTACGGAGGCGCTGACCTTCCCCGCACTCGCCGAGCGCACGGGCCTCGCCCGGTCCTCCGTGTACGAGTACTTCCGCTCCCGTGCCGCCGTCGTCGAGGAGCTCTGCGCCGTAGACTTCCCCGTCTGGGCGGCCGAGGTCGAGAACGCGATGCAGCGCGCCGAGACTCCCGAGGCGAAGATCGAGGCGTATGTGCGCCGACAGCTCGACCTTGTAGGGGACCGCCGTCACCGGGCGGTCGTCGCGATCTCCGCGAGTGAACTGGACGCCGGTGCGCGGGAGAAGATCCGGGCCGCGCACGGCGGCCTGATCGCCATGATCGTCGAAGCGCTGGGCGACCTCGGTCACGCGCAGCCGAGGCTCGCCGCGATGCTCCTGCAGGGGTCGGTGGACGCCGCCGTGCGCCGTATCGAGCTGAGCGTGGCGGAGGAGCCCGGCGTCATCGCGGACACCGCCGTCGCGATGATCCTGCGCGGCGTACGCGGCTGAGCGCGGCGTCCCCCGCCGCTCCACCCGGTTCCGGCACCCCGAACACCGGCAGCAGCCGTGAGGGCCCGCGCCGCAGGAGTGCGGGCGGCAGCAGCGAGAGCGGGTCGAGATAGGCGTCGCCCCGCCGCAGCCCCCAGTGCAGACAGCCCCCGGCGCAGTGGAACGGCCCCGCCTCCATTACTCCGACGGGCTGCCCCGCGACGACCTCGTCGTCCTTGTCCACCAGCGCCCGCACCGGCTCGTACGTCGTGCGCAGCGGGGGTGCCCCGCTCCCGGCCAGCTCGATGACCAGCACCCCGCGCCCGGCCACCCGTCCCGCGAACGAGACCCGGCCGGTGGCGGCGGCCACCACCGCGTCGCCCGGCCGGGCCGCCAGATCGACGCCGCGGTGGCCGGGTCCGTACGGAGTGGCGGGGGGCTCCCACCCCCGTAACACCGATGGCCGGCCGGCCAGCGGCCAGACCGGCCCACCGTCCAGCGCCGCGAACGTCCCGTCGCCCGCACCCGCACCCGCGTCCTCGTCCGGCCCGGCCGCCGGCGGGGACGCCTCTGTATCCGGCGGCGCCTCTCCGGTCCGGACGGCGGGCAGGAACCGGGTACCGGCCGAGGCCACCGGCAGCGCCGCCGTCAGCAGGGCCACGACCAGCAGGAACATCGGCACGCGGCACCGGTGCGGGCCGGGCGTACGGAGTGGTGAGAGCAGGAATCGCATGGATCGACGCTCTCCTGGAATCCCGCATTCCGGGGATCATGGACCGCTCCTGTGGACTACTCGCCGGTTGTGGATATCGCCGTCACCCGGCACCCGGCGGGTCCCGTACACTTCTTGTGGCGATCCGGGTCACCGGGTCGACTTCGCACGCCCCGCCACCTCCCTCTTCCGAGATGGTGGCCGCGCCCCTCGGTCCCTTGTGGCACGGCGCGTCGGGGCGTCAGGCGCGAGCGCAAACCTGCGGTCGCGATAACCGAGCACCTCAAGGAGTACGGCCATGGCCGTCGTCACGATGCGGGAGCTGCTGGAAAGCGGCGTCCACTTCGGTCACCAGACCCGTCGCTGGAACCCGAAGATGAAGCGCTTCATCTTCACCGAGCGCAACGGCATCTACATCATCGACCTGCTCCAGTCGCTGTCGTACATCGACCGCGCCTACGAGTTCGTCAAGGAGACCGTCGCCCACGGCGGCTCCATCATGTTCGTGGGTACGAAGAAGCAGGCCCAGGAGGCCATCGCCGAGCAGGCGACGCGCGTCGGCATGCCGTACGTCAACCAGCGTTGGCTCGGCGGCATGCTCACCAACTTCTCCACCGTCTACAAGCGCCTTCAGCGTCTGAAGGAGCTCGAGCTCATCGACTTCGAGGACGTGGCCGCCTCCGGCCTCACCAAGAAGGAGCTCCTGGTCCTCTCGCGTGAGAAGGCCAAGCTGGAGAAGACCCTCGGTGGTATCCGCGAGATGCAGAAGGTGCCCAGCGCCGTCTGGATCGTCGACACCAAGAAGGAGCACATCGCCGTCGGTGAGGCGCGCAAGCTCCACATCCCGGTCGTCGCGATCCTCGACACCAACTGCGACCCCGACGAGGTCGACTACAAGATCCCGGGCAACGACGACGCGATCCGTTCCGTCACCCTGCTCACCCGCGTGATCGCCGACGCCGTCGCCGAGGGCCTCATCGCCCGCTCCGGTGCCGCCACCGGTGACTCGAAGCCGGGCGAGAAGGCCGCCGGCGAGCCGCTGGCCGAGTGGGAGCGCGACCTGCTCGAGGGCGACAAGAAGGACGAGACCGAGGCTGCCGCCGAGGTCCAGTCCTCCGCCGAGACCGAGAAGGTCGCCGACGCCGAGAAGCCGGCCGAGGCCGTCGCCGAGGCCGAGGCCGCTGCCGAGGCTCCGGCCGCCGACGCGGACGCCGAGCAGGCCTGACACCCGTCACGGCTGCTGACGGCGGGGGACGGCGCCATAAGCGCGGCCCCCGCCGTTCACCCGTAGATCTTTCCGACTTCGAGAGAGACATAAAGACTCATGGCGAACTACACCGCCGCTGACGTCAAGAAGCTCCGCGAGCTCACCGGCGCCGGCATGATGGACTGCAAGAAGGCGCTCGACGAGGCCGACGGCAGCGTCGACAAGGCCGTCGAGGCCCTCCGTATCAAGGGCCAGAAGGGTGTCGCCAAGCGCGAGGGCCGCTCCGCCGAGAACGGTGCCGTCGTCTCCCTCATCTCCGAGGACAAGACGTCCGGCGTCCTCCTTGAGCTGAAGTGCGAGACGGACTTCGTCGCCAAGGGTGACAAGTTCCAGGCCGTCGCCAACGCGCTGGCCGCGCACGTCGCCGCCACCTCCCCGGCCGACATCGCCGCGCTCCTCGCCTCCGAGATCGAGCCCGGCAAGACCGTCCAGGCGTACGTGGACGAGGCCAACGCCAACCTCGGCGAGAAGATCGTCCTGGACCGCTTCGCGCAGTTCACCGGCGACTTCGTCTCCGTGTACATGCACCGCACCATGCCCGACCTGCCCCCGCAGATCGGTGTCCTGGTCGAGCTGGACAAGGCCGACGCCGACCTGGCCAAGGGCATCGCCCAGCACATCGCCGCCTTCGCCCCGAAGTACCTCTCCCGCGAGGACGTCCCGGCCGAGGTCGTCGAGGCGGAGCGCCGCGTCGCCGAGGAGACCACGCGCGCCGAGGGCAAGCCCGAGGCAGCCCTCCCGAAGATCGTCGAGGGTCGCGTCAACGGCTTCTTCAAGGAGGCCACGCTTCTCGGCCAGCCGTACGCGCTGGACGCCAAGAAGTCCGTCCAGAAGGTCCTGGACGAGGCCGGTGTCACCCTGAAGCGCTTCTCGCGCATCAAGGTCGGCATCTGAGTCCGTCCGGGCGAACAGCGCCGGACCCGATAGGGTCTGGTGCAGTCGACGGCCGCACCCACGCCGGACGACCGCAGATCTGACGAGGAGGCCATTGCCGCTGTAGGGACACCAGACCCACCGGCAATGGCCTTCTTCGTATGTGCACGAGGAGAATTTCCATGGATAAGGGCGCGGACGCCATTCAGGCCGACGACAAGCGTGACGACAAGTTTTCAGGGCGCTTCATGCTGAAGCTCTCCGGCGAGGCCTTCGCCGGTGGCGGCGGTCTCGGCGTCGACCCCGACGTCGTGCACACCATCGCCCGCGAGATCGCCGCCGTCGTACGCGATGGCGCGGAGATCGCGGTGGTCATCGGGGGAGGCAACTTCTTCCGCGGTGCCGAGCTCCAGCAGCGCGGCATGGACCGGGCCCGGTCCGACTACATGGGCATGCTCGGCACCGTCATGAACTGCCTGGCGCTCCAGGACTTCCTGGAGAAGGAGGGCATCGACTCGCGCGTCCAGACCGCCATCACCATGGGCCAGGTCGCCGAGCCGTACATCCCCCTCCGCGCCGTACGGCACCTGGAGAAGGGGCGCGTCGTCATCTTCGGCGCCGGCATGGGCATGCCGTACTTCTCCACCGACACCACCGCCGCCCAGCGCGCTCTGGAGATCGACGCCGAGGCGCTGCTCATGGGGAAGAACGGCGTGGACGGGGTCTACGACTCCGACCCGAAGGCCAACCCCGACGCGGTGAAGTTCGACGCGCTGGAGTACGGCGAGGTGATCACGCGCGACCTGAAGGTCGCCGACGCCACCGCCATCACGCTCTGCCGTGACAACAAGCTCCCGATCCTCGTCTTCGAGCTGACCGCCGAAGGCAATATCGCCCGCGCGGTCAAGGGTGAGAAGATCGGCACGCTCGTCAGCGACGAGAGCACCCGGGGCTGACGGCCCCCAGGACGCCTGCCGGTCGGACACCGTGCAGGTGAGGACGCGACGCAGGACCTCGCAGGGCCCGTCGGTGACAGGCCCGCTCAAGACACGCAGGAGCACGTGGTGATCGAAGAAATCCTCCTCGAGGCCGAGGAGAAGATGGAGAAGGCCGTCGTCGTCGCGAAGGAGGACTTCGCCGCGATCCGTACCGGCCGTGCGCACCCGGCGATGTTCAACAAGATCGTCGCCGACTACTACGGCGCGCTGACCCCGATCAACCAGCTGGCCTCGTTCTCGGTTCCCGAGCCGCGGATGGCCGTCGTGACGCCGTTCGACAAGACCGCGCTGCGCAACATCGAGCAGGCGATCCGCGACTCCGACCTCGGCGTCAACCCGAGCAACGACGGCAATATCATCCGGGTGACCTTCCCCGAGCTCACCCAGGACCGCCGCAAGGAGTACATCAAGGTCGCCAAGACCAAGGCCGAGGACTCCAAGATCTCGATCCGCTCCATCCGTCGCAAGGCCAAGGAAGCGCTCGACAAGCTCGTCAAGGACAAGGAGTCCGGCGAGGACGAGGTGCGCCGCGCCGAGAAGGAGCTCGACGACACCACCGCGAAGTACGTCGCGCAGGTGGACGAGCTGCTCAAGCACAAGGAAGCCGAGCTGCTCGAAGTCTGATGAACGACTCTTCCTGGGGTGCACCGCAGGGAGCCGGTTACCGGGGTGCCCCCGAGATGGGAGTCGCTCCGGCGGGTCCCGCCTACGATGTGCATGAAGCCCAGCAGACTCGGCCCATGCCCAACGTGCCGGACGATCCCGACGCAGGTAGAGACGCACAGAGCCGCGCCAACCGGGATGGGGACGCCGCGCACGTCGGCGGCCCCCTGTTCCGTGACGAGATGCCGCAGGAGCCCATGCCCACCCCGCTGCCGTCCCCGCCGCAGAAGAAGCGTGCGGGGCGTGATCTGCGCGCCGCCATAGGGGTCGGCGTGGGGCTCGGCGCCGTCATCGTCGCCTCGTTGTTCATCGTGAAGGCCGTCTTCGTCGGCGTGATCGCCCTCGCCGTCGTCGTCGGCCTGTGGGAGCTCACCTCCCGCCTCCAGGAGCAGAGGGGCATCAAGGCGCCCCTGATCCCGCTGGCCGTCGGCGGGGCCGCGATGGTCGTCGCCGGCTACGCGCGCGGCGCGGAGGGCGCCTGGGTCGCCATGGCGCTGACCGCCCTGGCGGTGCTGGTCTGGCGGATGACCGAGCCGCCCGAGGGGTACCTCAAGGACGTCACGGCGGGCGTCTTCGCCGCGTTCTACGTCCCCTTCCTGGCCACCTTCGTCGCCATGATGCTGACGGTGGACGACGGGCACTGGCGGGTCCTCGTCTTCCTCGTCCTCACGGTCGTCAGCGACACCGGGGCGTACGCGGTCGGCTGGCGCTTCGGCACCCACAAGCTCGCCCCGCGCATCAGCCCCGGCAAGACCCGCGAGGGCCTGCTCGGCGCCGTGTCCTTCGCGATGGTCGCGGGGGCGCTGTGCATGGAGTTCCTGATCGACGGCGGCGCCTGGTGGCAGGGTCTGCTGCTCGGTCTCGCGGTCGCCGTCAGTGCCACCCTCGGTGACCTGGGCGAATCCATGATCAAGCGGGACCTCGGGATCAAGGACATGGGAACTCTGCTCCCCGGCCACGGCGGCATCATGGACCGGCTGGACTCGCTGCTGCCGACCGCGCCGGTGTTCTGGCTGCTGCTGGTGTTGTTCGTCGGCTCCGGCTGAGCGTCCTCATCAGGCCGCGCACCACGTCCCACCTGCACGTTCTACGAGTGAGGGTCCGTCGTCCACAGGGCGGCGGCCCTCACTCGTCTGTCTGCGACACTGGATGAACCATGCCTAAGCCCGGAGAACTCACTTTCGTCGCGCCCCGCGGAGCCAAGAAGCCGCCGCGGCACCTGGCCGACCTCACGCCCGCCGAGCGCAAGGAAGCGGTCGCCGCGACCGGCGAGAAGCCCTTCCGCGCCCAGCAGCTCTCGCAGCACTACTTCGCGCGGTACGCGCACGACCCGGAGCAGTGGACCAACATCCCCGCCGGGTCCCGGGAGAAGCTCGCCGAGGCGCTGTTCCCCGACCTGATGTCCGTGGTCCGCCACATCAGCTGTGACGACGACACCACCCGTAAGACGCTCTGGAAGCTGCACGACGGGACGCTCGTCGAGTCCGTCCTGATGCGCTACCCCGAGCGCGTCACGATGTGCATCTCCTCCCAGGCCGGCTGCGGGATGAACTGCCCGTTCTGCGCCACCGGGCAGGCCGGGCTCGACCGCAACCTGTCGACCGCCGAGATCGTGCACCAGATCGTCGACGGCATGCGCGCCCTGCGCGACGGGGAGGTGCCCGGCGGTCCGGCCCGGCTCTCCAACATCGTCTTCATGGGCATGGGCGAGCCGCTCGCCAACTACAACCGTGTCGTCGGAGCGATCCGCCGGCTCACCGACCCCGAGCCGGACGGCCTCGGCCTCTCGCAGCGCGGGATCACCGTCTCCACGGTCGGGCTCGTCCCGGCGATGCTGCGTTTCTCCGACGAGGGCTTCAAGTGCCGCCTCGCCGTCTCGCTGCACGCCCCGGACGACGAGCTGCGCGACACCCTGGTCCCGGTCAACACCCGGTGGAACGTCCGTGAGGTGCTGGACGCCGCCTGGGAGTACGCGGAGAAGTCCGGCCGTCGGATCTCCATCGAGTACGCCCTCATCCGGGACATCAACGACCAGGCCTGGCGCGGCGACCTCCTCGGCCGGCTGCTCAAGGGCAAGCGGGTGCACGTCAACCTGATCCCGCTGAACCCGACGCCCGGCTCGAAGTGGACCGCCTCGCGGCCCGAGGACGAGAAGGCGTTCGTCGAGGCCATCGCGGCCCACGGCGTGCCGGTCACCGTCCGGGACACCCGCGGCCAGGAGATCGACGGGGCCTGCGGGCAGCTGGCGGCCTCCGAGCGCTGAGGCGCTGGTGACCTTGGCCGGCCCGGCCGAAAACGGCCGGTGTAGCCTGGGCCGAAATCAACTTCATATTCCGACAGGGGAGCGCCACAGCGCTGAGAGTGCGGCACCAAGGACAGGTTGGCCGCAGACCCTCTGAACCTCGCCCGGGTCATTCCGGGTAGGAAGTTCGGACCTTACTCAAGCTGTTGCGCCCTGCCCGCTTCCGGTACGACCCGGCGGCGGGTGGGGCCGCGTCTCTTCCTGGTCACCTCCAGGAGGAATCACATGAACACCACCAAGAAGTACGCCGCGACCGCGCTCGCCGCGGCCCTCGGCGTCACCGTCCTCGCGGGCTGCGGCGGCTCCGACGACACCTCGGCCGGGTCCGGCGCGTCGAAGGGCAGCGGCTCCAAGACCGTCACCCTGGTCACCCACGACTCCTTCAACGCCTCGGAAGACGTGCTGAAGCAGTTCACGAAGGAGAGCGGCTACACCGTCGAGCTCCTCAAGAGCGGCGACGCCGGTGCCGCCCTCAACCAGGAGATCCTGACCAAGGGCTCCCCGCGCGGCGACGTCTTCTTCGGTGTCGACAACACCCTGCTCTCCCGCGCCCTCGACAACGGCCTCTTCACCGCGTACGAGGCCAAGGGCCTGGACCGGGTCGCGGACGGCACCGAGCAGGACGGCGAGCACCGCGTCACGCCCGTCGACACCGGTGACATCTGCGTCAACTACGACAAGAAGTACTTCGCCGACAAGAAGCTCGCGCCGCCGCAGACCTTCGAGGACCTGCTGAAGCCCGCGTACAAGAACCTCCTCGTCACCGAGAACGCGGCGAACTCCTCGCCCGGCCTCGGCTTCCTCCTCGGCACCGTCGCCACCCAGGGCGAGGACGGCTACGAGGCGTACTGGAAGAAGCTCAAGGCCAACGGCGTCAAGGTCGTCGACGGCTGGGAGCAGGCCTACAACGAGGAGTTCTCGGGCTCCGCGGGCGGCAGGAAGGCCAAGGCGGACCGGCCGCTCGTCGTCAGCTACGCCTCCAGCCCGCCCGTCGAGGTCCTCTACGCCGACCCGCAGCCCAAGGAGGCCCCGACCGGCGTCTCCACCGGGACCTGCTTCCGGCAGACCGAGTACGCCGGGCTGCTGAAGGGCGCGAAGAACGAGGCGGGCGGCAAGGCGCTGCTGGACTTCCTGATCAGCAAGACGTTCCAGGAGGACGTGCCGCTGAACATGTTCGTGAACCCGGTCGTGACGGACGCGAAGCTGCCGGCGATCTTCACGGAGTTCGGCGAGAGCGTCGAGAAGCCGGCCACGGTGGCCCCGGAGAAGATCGCCGCCAACCGTGAGCAGTGGGTCCGGTCGTGGCACTCGCTCGTCGTGAAGTAGCCAGTACCGCCGGCGGAGGTGGGCGGCGTGGAGCCGCGGTGCGGCTCGGCCTGATGGCCGTGCCCGTCGCGTTCTTCGCCGTCTTCTTCGCCTATCCCGTCTCCGCGATCGTGGGACGCGGGCTGAAGACGGACGGTGTCTGGCAGTTCGGCCGGATCGGCGATGTGCTGTCCCGCCCGGACATCCTCGACGTCCTCTGGTTCACCACCTGGCAGGCGCTCGCCTCCACCGCGCTCACCCTGCTGATCGCCCTGCCCGGCGCGTACGTCTTCGCCCGCTTCGACTTCCCCGGGAAACAGGTGCTGCGGGCGGTCGTCACCGTGCCGTTCGTGCTGCCCACCGTCGTCGTCGGGACCGCGTTCCTGGCACTGCTGGGGCGCGGCGGCTTCCTCGACGAGCTGTGGGGCGTACGGCTGGACACCACGGTGTGGGCGATCCTGCTGGCCCACGTCTTCTTCAACTACGCGGTGGTCGTCCGGACGGTGGGCGGCCTCTGGGCGCAGCTCGACCCGCGCCAGGAGGAGGCCGCCCGGGTTCTCGGTGCCGGACGGTTCGCCGCCTGGCGCCGGGTGACGTTGCCCGCGCTCGGCCCGGCGGTGGCCGCCGCGGCGCTGATGGTCTTCCTCTTCACGTTCACCTCGTTCGGTGTCGTGCAGATCCTCGGCGGCCCCGCCTACTCCACCCTGGAGGTGGAGGTATACCGCCAGACCGCCCAGCTGCTCGACCTGCCGACGGCCGCCGTGCTGACCATGGTCCAGTTCGTGGCGGTCGGCGCGATCCTCGCCCTGCACGCCGTGACCGTACGCCGCCGGGAGCGGGCGCTGAAGCTCGTCGACCCCGCGCAGACCTCCCGTCGGCCGCACGGCGCCGGACAGCGGGCGCTGCTCGGCGGGGTGCTGCTCACCGCGCTGCTGCTGATCCTGCTGCCGCTCGGGGTGCTGGTGGAGCGGTCGTTCGACGGGCCGGGCGGTTACGGCCTCGGCTACTACGAGGCCCTCCAGTCGGCCGGAGGCAGTGGCTCCACCTTCCTCGTACCGCCGCTGGAGGCGGTCGGCAACTCCCTCCAGTACGCGTTCGTCGCCACCCTCATCGCCCTCGTCGTCGGCGGTCTGGCGGCGGCGGCCCTGACCCGGCGGGCGGGACGGCTCGTACGCGGCTTCGACGCGCTGCTGATGCTGCCGCTCGGGGTCTCCGCAGTGACCGTCGGCTTCGGCTTCCTCATCACCCTCGACAAGCCGCCGCTCGACCTGCGGACCTCCTGGATCCTGGTCCCGCTGGCCCAGGCGCTGGTGGGTGTCCCCTTCGTCGTACGGACCATGCTGCCCGTGCTCCGCGCGGTGGACGACCGGCTGCGCGAGGCGGCCGCAGTGCTCGGAGCCTCCCCGCTGCGGGCCTGGCGCGAGGTCGATCTGCCGCTGGTGCGGCGGGCGGTGCTGATCGCCGCGGGCTTCGCGTTCGCCGTCTCGCTCGGGGAGTTCGGCGCCACCGTCTTCATCGCCCGGCCCGACAACCCGACCCTGCCGGTCGCGGTCGCCCGGCTGCTGGGCCGGTCCGGGGAGCTCAACTACGGGCAGGCGATGGCCCTCAGCACGATCCTGATGCTGGTGTGCGCGGTCTCGCTGCTGCTTCTCGAACGCATCCGTACCGACCGATCCGGGGAGTTCTGAACGATGACAGGGGAGTTGCGCGCATGCTGAGCCTGCAAGCGGCCACCGTACGGTTCGGGAAGCGGACGGCCCTCGACGCGGTGGACCTGGAGGTCGCCGACCACCGGATCGTCTGCGTGCTCGGCCCCAGCGGCAGCGGGAAGTCCACCCTGCTCAGGGCCGTCGCCGGGCTCCAGCCCATGGACGGCGGCCGGGTGCTGCTGGCCGGGCAGGACCAGGCGGGCGTCCCGGTCCACCGGCGCGGACTCGGCCTGATGTTCCAGGACCACCAGCTCTTCCCGCACCGCGACGTCGGTGCCAACGTCGCCTTCGGACTGCGGATGCACGGCACCGGGCGCGCCGGAACGGAGCGCCGGGTCCGCGAACTCCTCGACCTGGTGGGTCTCCCCGGCGCCGAGCGCCGCGCGGTCGCCGCCCTCTCCGGTGGCGAGCAGCAGCGCGTCGCCCTGGCCCGCGCCCTCGCCCCGCGCCCCAAACTCCTCATGCTGGACGAACCCCTCGGCCAGCTCGACCGCAGCCTGCGCGAACGGCTCGTCATCGAACTGCGCACCTTGTTCCAGGAACTGGGTACGACGGTGCTCGCCGTCACCCACGACCAGGGCGAGGCGTTCGCACTCGCCGACCGGGTGGTGGTGATGCGGGACGGCCGGATCGCCCAGGAGGGCAGCCCGCTGGACGTCTGGCAGCGCCCCGCCTCCGCGTTCGTCGCCCGCTTCCTCGGCTTCGACAACGTGACCCCGGCGACGGTGACCGGCCAGGCCGCCGCGACCGCCTGGGGCAAGGTGCCGGTCCCCGAGGGCTCCCCCCAGGGCGAGGTCGACCTGCTGGTGCGACCTGCCGGGGTCCTGATCGGCGCCCCGGAGGACGGGCTGCGCTGCGCGGTCGGCGTACGCACGTTCCGCGGCAACCACGTGACCGTGCGGCTCACCCCCGAGAACGCGCCGGTGCTGGAGGCCGAGTGCGCCCTGCGGGACACCCCGGACGAGGGTGCGGTGGTGGGCGTCCGGTTCGACGCGGCTGAGACGGTGGTGCTGGCGTGTGGTTCGGGGCCGCCGCGCCGCTCGGGCTGATGGCGGACAGGGTGCGGCGCGAGGCCGGGACACGGCGGGCCGTCGCCCCGACGCACGGGCACGCTGGCGCCGGGGGCGGACGCGGAGGCGGTCCGGGGAGGGACCGGCGCGACAGGACAGGACGGGGGCGCCCGGGCAAGCTGGAGACGGACCCCGAATCCCCGGACCCGACCCCCGACCGCGACCACGAGACGAGGACCCGACCATGAACGGTGGCACCCGCCAGGGCATCGACCTCACCCGCGTGCTGAACGCCCCGCAGCGGCGGGTCTTCGCGGCCTGGACGTCACCGGAGGACTTCGCCGCCTGGTACGGCGGCGAGGCCGAGGTACCGCTGGACCGGGTGTCGATGGACGTACGGCCGGGCGGCGCATGGAGCCTGGTCATCGTGATGCCGGGTGTCGAGATGCCGTTCCACGGGGTCTACCGCGAGGTGAGCGAGCCCGACGGCCTGGTCCTCACGCTCAAGGACGGTTCCGCGCCGAAGGACGCGGAGGGTGAGATCATCACCGTGACCTTCACCGACCTCGGCCACGGAACCACCGAGCTCGCCTTCCAGCAGCGCGGCGGCAACCTCACACCGGAGCAGTACGCGGCGGCCGAGGACGGCTGGGAGGCCTTCTTCGACGCGCTGGCCGCCCGCCTGGCCACTCACCCCTGAGCCCCCGCGCGGCCTACTTCGCCAGCGGCAGCGCCGCAAGCTCCGCGATCACCCAGGTCAGCGGGGCGAACACGGCCAGCAGTGCGGCCGCCCGCAGCGCGGTCGCGGCGCGCAGTACGGAGGCGGGAGCGCCCATCCGCAGCAGCGCCTCGGCGGTGTGGGCGCGGGCCTGCTTCGCCTCCAGGGCCGAGGTCAGCAGCGTCGCCACCGTGCACCCGAGGACCAGCACCGCACCGAGCGCGGTGAGCGGACCCCAGGGGCGCTCGTCGCCCCCGTACAGCGCCGAGGCGGCGATCACCGCGGCGAACACCGCGCAGACGATCCCGAGCGGGCGGCCGATCCGGCGCGCCTCGTCCATCAGGACCCGGCCCGCCAGCAGGCGTGCGGCACCCGGGCGCACCGCCTGGAGCGCCCGCCCGCACAGATACGTCAGACCGGGACCGGCGACGGCCAGGCCGGCCGCGGCCAGCGTCCAGCCGGCCAGCACCGCCACGGGGGTCGCGTCGAACCGGCCCGGCAACGGGAACGCGCTGCCCGCCGCGTCCCGGGACGCGTACGCCTCGACCGCCAGCCCCAGGGCCACCAGCGCCACACCCCACGGGAGACCGCTCGGCGCGGGGGCGGGCTCCGGCAGCTCCTCGGAGCCGAAGGTGTCCCGGGCCGGGTCGGGCCGCGACCGCAGCGCCAGCGCGCTCGCCGTCGCCGACACCACCGGTACGAGGGCGAGCAGCATCAGCGCGGCGGCCAGCGGCAACGGAGTGCCCGCGCCGAGGAGTTCCGCCGCTCCGCCGTCGAACGGCATCCCGGTCAGATCGCCCCGCAGATGCAGGAAGAACAGCAGCGCCACCATCGAGCCGAGCGTGGTGGAGACGGCCGTCGAGACCGCGGCCAGGACCGAGAGCCGTACCGGGCCGAGGCCCATTGAGGAGAGACCGGGCCGGGGGCGCGTGCTCGGATCCGTACGGGCCACCGCCACGGCGAACATCACGGTGGCGGCGAGCGGAACGAAGCACCACAGCAGCCGTAGCACCGAACCGGCGGACGCGGGGTGCGCGGAGGCGTACCCCAGGGAGCACAGGAGGAGGAAGCCGACACCGGCGGAGGCGGCGGCGACGAGGAGCCGCCGGACCAGGACGAGGGGGTGTGTACCGCGGGTCAGACGGAGAGCGAGCACGCCGCGCTGCCCTCCGTATCGGCGGGTACGCCGGGCAGGGCGACGGTGGCGACGCGGCGGCCGTCCAGCAGGGAGACGGTCCGGTCGGCGAGGGCGGCGACCTCCGCGTCATGGGTGGCCAGGACCACCGTGATGCCGTGCGAGCGGGCCGCGGCGGTCAGGGTGCGCAGGAGTTGGGAGCGCTCGGCCCGATGCAGGGTCGCGGTGGCCTCGTCGGCGAAGAGCACCGTCGGCCGCCCGCAGAGGGCCCGGGCGACGGAGACCCGCTGGCGTTCGGCCTGGAGCAGGGCGTGCGGGCGCTTCTTGGCGAGCGGAGCGATGTCCAGGCGCTCCAGCCACTCCGTGGCGGCCTTCTTGGCGGCCCGGTGCGAGGCGCCGCGCAGCAGCAGCGGCAGCGCCGCGTTCTCCCAGGTGGTCAGCTCGGGCACGAGCTCCGGGTCGGCGCCGATCCAGCCGAACCGTTCCCTCCGCAGCTGCTCGCGCACCCGCGGAGTCATGGTGTGCACGGGGACGCTGTTGAACCAGACCTCGCCCTGCTCGGGCACCAGCCGGCCCGACAGGCAGTGCAGCAGGGTCGTCTTCCCGCTGCCGCGCGGGCCGGTCACGGCCAGGATCTCGGCGTCGCGGACGGAGATGGAGACACCGCCGAGACCGGGCGATCCGTTGTGGGAGTGGTGCAGGGAACGCGCCCAGATCACGTCGTTGTCCGGCGGGGCCACCATGGCGTACACCTCGGTTCGGATGAATTTTCCCGTTCCCCCGTACGGGGGAACGAGGACGCGGCCGATCGGTCACTGGGCACCGTAGATAGTCGGACCGGGGTGTACGCACAGCACGCGGCCCGGACGCTCCCCTTCTCACTCGAAAGGGTGCATCCGGGCCGGGTGGACCGTATGAAATGACCGCTGAATGATGATCATCCGGCGTTCATGCGAGGGTCAGAGCTTCGTCCACGCCTCTGTCAGCACGGCCCGCAGGATGCCCTCGATCTCGTCGAACGTCGACTGGTCGGAGATCAGCGGCGGCGCGAGCTGGACGACCGGGTCGCCGCGGTCGTCGGCCCGGCAGTAGAGGCCGTTGTCGTACAGCGCCTTGGAGAGGAAGCCGTAGAGGACGCGCTCGGTCTCCTCGTCGGTGAACGTCTCCTTGGTGGCCTTGTCCTTCACCAGCTCGATGCCGTAGAAGAAGCCGTTGCCGCGGACGTCGCCGACGATCGGCAGGTCGTGCAGCTTCTGCAGCGTGGTGAGGAAGGCGTTCTCGTTGTCCAGGACGTGCTGCGTGAGGTTCTCACGCTCGAAGATGTCCAGGTTGGCGAGGCCGACCGCCGCGGAGACCGGGTGGCCGCCGAAGGTGTAGCCGTGCAGGAAGGTGTTGCCGCCTTGGTAGAACGGCTCGGCGACGCGGTCCGAGACGATGCAGGCACCGATCGGGGAGTAGCCGGAGGTCATGCCCTTCGCGCAGGTGATCATGTCCGGCACGTAGCCGAACTTGTCGCAGGCGAAGATCGTGCCGAGGCGGCCGAAGGCGCAGATGACCTCGTCGGAGACGAGCAGCACATCGTACTTGTCGCAGATCTCGCGGACCCGCTGGAAGTAGCCGGGCGGCGGCGGGAAGCAGCCGCCCGCGTTCTGCACGGGCTCCAGGAAGACCGCGGCGACGGTCTCCGGGCCCTCGAAGAGGATCTCCTGCTCGATCTGGTCGGCGGCCCAGCGGCCGAAGGCCACCGGATCGTCGCCGAAGAGCGGGGCGCGGTAGATGTTGGTGTTCGGCACCTTGTGCGCGCCGGGGACCAGCGGCTCGAAGGGGGCCTTGAGGGCGGGCAGGCCCGTGATGGACAGGGCGCCCTGCGGGGTGCCGTGGTAGGCGACCGCGCGCGAGATGACCTTGTACTTGGTCGGCTGGCCCTTGAGCTTGAAGTACTGCTTGGCCAGCTTCCAGGCGGTCTCGACGGCCTCGCCGCCACCGGTGGTGAAGAAGACCTTGTTGAGGTCGCCCGGGGCGTAGTCGGCGAGACGCTCGGCCAGCTCGACGGCCTTCGGGTGGGCGTAGGACCACACCGGGAAGAAGGCGAGCTCCTGGCCCTGCTTGTACGCCGTCTCGGCGAGCTCGTGACGACCGTGGCCGGCGTTGACCACGAACAGGCCCGAGAGGCCGTCCAGGTAGCGCTTGCCCTTGTCGTCGAAGATGTACGTTCCCTCGCCACGCACGATGGTGGGAACGGGCGCGTTCTCGTAGTCCGACATGCGGGTGAAGTGCATCCACAGGTGGTCGTACGCGGTTCGGCTGAGGTCCTTGCTCACGGCTATCGGGTTCCCCACATATAGGTCTGCTTCTTGAGCTTGAGGTAGACAAAGCTCTCGGTGGAGCGCACGCCGGGAAGGGTCCGGATGCGTTTGTTGATCGTCTCCAGCAGGTGGTCGTCGTCCTCGCAGACGATCTCCACCATCAGGTCGAAGGAGCCCGCGGTCATCACCACGTACTCGCACTCGGCCATGGCCGACAGGGCTTCGGCCACCGGGTCGAGGTCGCCCTCGACATTGATGCCGACCATCGCCTGGCGCCGGAATCCCACGGTGAGCGGGTCCGTGACGGCGACGATCTGCATCACGCCCTGGTCGAGCAGCTTCTGGACGCGCTGGCGCACAGCCGCTTCGGAGAGGCCCACGGCCTTGCCGATCGCGGCGTACGGACGCCGTCCGTCCTCCTGGAGCTGCTCGATGATTGCGAGGGAGACGGCATCGACCGCTGGCGGCGATCCGTTCCCGGTCCTGGAGTCTGCGCTGCGACTGGCCACACATCCACTCTGCACCGCACTCGTCTGTCTCGCAACCCCAGATCGATGAAATTCGTTGAGTGAGCGTGCGGAACCGACTGAATCCGAAGCTGGTGGTGGTTGCCTATGTCGAAAGCGTCACCGGACCGATTAGGGTGGGTGTCTCACCCATCGGACAGCCGACAGGAGGGGTGGTCATGACCACCGAGGTGCGCCGTCTGCGCAACTACATCAACGGGGAGTTCCGGGACGCCGCGGACGGGCGGACCATCGATGTGGTCAGCCCGGTGACGGAAGAGGTCTACGCGACCTCGCCGCTCTCCGGCCAGGCCGACGTCGATGCCGCCATGGAAGCCGCCGCGGCCGCCTTCCCGGCCTGGCGCGACACGACGCCCGCGGAGCGTCAGAAGGCCCTGCTGAAGATCGCGGACGCCTTCGAGGAGCGCGCGGAGGACCTGATCGCGGCCGAGTCGGAGAACACCGGCAAGCCGATCGGGCTCACCCGCAGCGAAGAGATCCCGCCGATGGTGGACCAGATCCGCTTCTTCGCCGGTGCCGCGCGCCTGCTGGAGGGCCGCTCGGCCGGCGAGTACATGGAGGGCCTGACCTCCATCGTGCGCCGCGAGCCCGTCGGCGTGTGCGCGCAGGTCGCGCCGTGGAACTACCCGATGATGATGGCCGTCTGGAAGTTCGCCCCGGCGCTCGCCGCGGGCAACACCGTCGTGATCAAGCCGTCCGACACCACCCCGGCGTCGACCGTGCTGATGGCCGAGATCATGGGCCAGATCCTGCCCAAGGGCGTCTTCAACGTCCTGTGCGGCGACCGGGACACCGGCCGCGCGATGGTCGAGCACCCGACCCCGGCGATGGCCTCCATCACCGGTTCCGTACGGGCCGGCATCCAGGTCGCCGAGTCCGCCGCCAAGGACGTCAAGCGTGTCCACCTGGAGCTCGGCGGCAAGGCGCCCGTCATCGTCTTCGAGGACGCCGACATCGCCAAGACCGTCTCGGGCGTCTCCGAGGCCGGCTTCTTCAACGCGGGCCAGGACTGTACGGCCGCGACCCGGGTCCTGGTCCACGAGTCCATCCACGACGAGTTCACCGCCGCGCTCGCCAAGGCCGCCGCCGACACGAAGACCGGGCAGCCGGACGACGAGGACGTGGCGTACGGCCCGCTCAACAACGCCAACCAGCTGAAGCAGGTCAGCGGCTTCATCGAGCGGCTCCCCGCCCACGCCAAGGTCGAGGCGGGCGGCCACCGGGTCGGCGACAAGGGCTACTTCTACGCCCCGACCGTCGTCTCCGGCCTCAAGCAGGACGACGAGATCATCCAGAACGAGGTCTTCGGGCCCGTTATCACGGTCCAGTCGTTCACCGACGAGAAGCAGGCGGTGGAGTACGCGAACGGCGTCGAGTACGCGCTCGCCTCCTCGGTCTGGACCACGAACCACTCCCGCGCCATGCGCATGTCCAAGAACCTCGACTTCGGCTGCGTGTGGATCAACACCCACATCCCGCTGGTCGCCGAGATGCCGCACGGCGGATTCAAGAAGTCCGGCTACGGCAAGGACCTCTCCGCGTACGGCTTCGAGGACTACACCCGCGTCAAGCACGTCATGACGTCCATCGAGGACTGATCCACGGATCGTCGCGGTGTACGGCCCCGGGCTCCGACCCGGGGCCGTACGCGTGCGCCCTCCTCTGTACAACGTGTGCGGGGCGGGACCGTCCCGCTGGACGCTTGGTCCATTGTCCGAGCGTCCGCCGACGGGCATTCTGCGCGGGTGCGAGCGATCAGGAAGAACCTCATGTCCCGCCGTTCCCTGCTGCGCGCCCTCGGGGCGGGTGCGGCCGGCACCACCCTGGCCGGCTGCGGGGTGCCCGCGGCCTTCGTCGAGCCGGGGGACCGGGCCGGACACGACAGCTCCGCCACCGACCGCACGCTGCACTTCGCCAACTGGCCGCTCTACATCGACACCGACGACGACGACGAGTCGAAGCGGCCCACCCTGGACGCCTTCTCGGAGCGGACGGGGATCTCCGTCACGTACACCGAGGAGATCAACGACAACGACGAGTTCTTCGGGAAGATCAGCCCCGCGCTGATGAACCGCCAGCAGACCGGCCGGGACCTGATCGTCATCAGCGACTGGATGGCGGCGCGCTTCGTCCGGCTCGGCTGGGTCCAGGAGATGGACCGGGCGACGCAGCCCAACGTGGCCAAGTACCTGGATCCTCAGCTGCGTTCACCCGCCTTCGACGAGGGGCGGCGCCACAGCGTCCCGTGGCAGTCCGGGATCACCGGTATCGCGTACAACCGGAAGCGGCTCGGCCGCGAGATCCGCTCCACCGGCGACCTGTGGGCGGACGACCTGCGCGGCCGGGTCACCCTGCTCTCCGGCCTTGACGAGTCGTTCGCGCTGCTGATGCAGGGCAACGGCGTCGACATCACCCGCTGGACGTCCGAGGACTTCCACGAGATCTGCGAGCAGACGGAGCGCCGGGTCCGCTCCAAGCACATCCGCCGCTTCACCGGCAACGACTACATCAAGGACCTCGCCACCGGCGATGTGCTCGCCTGCCAGGCCTACTCCGGCGACGTCATCCAGCTCCAGGCCGACAACCCCGACATCGAGTTCGTCGTCCCCGAGGAGGGCGCCGAACTGTGGGCCGAGTCCCTGATGATCCCCAACCTCGCCCGCCACAAGCGCAACGCCGAGCGGCTGATCGACCATTACTACGCCCCCGAGGTCGCCGCCGAACTCGCCACCTGGGTCAACTACGTCTGCCCGGTCCCCGCCGCCCGTGACGTCCTCGCCTCCTCGAAGGACGAGGAGACGGCCGCGCTCGCCGAGGATCCGCTGATCTTCCCCGACGACACGATGCGCGAACGGCTCGCCATCGCCCGCGACATCACCTCCGAGGAGCGAATGGACTTCGCCAAGAAGTGGAACTCCATCGTCGGCTTGTGAACCCGTAACAGGGCGGCGTGAAGAGGGCGTGAAGGCGGGCGTACGCTGCGGATATGAGCGAGCGACACGCCCTCACCCGGCGTATACGCAGGTGGCTGGTCCTCTTCATCGTCTGTCTGGTGCTGAGCGGGATCACGGCTTTCCCGCTCGTCACCGAACTCCGCTGGGCCGAGGATCTCCTGAGCGCCTCCGCCTCCCCGGTCCCCGAGCACCTCCCGGGCCTGATGGAGTGGATCACCCGGGTCCGCGAAGGGCTCGACACCATCGAACGCGACACGCCCTTCATGCTGTACGGCACCGACTGGCTGGCCTTCGCCCACCTGGTCATCGCCGTCGCCTTCTACGGCCCCTACCGCGACCCGGTCCGCAACATCTGGGTCATCGAGTTCGGCGTGATCGCCTGCGCCGGGATCATCCCGCTCGCCCTGATCTGCGGCCCGATCCGGGACATCCCGTTCTGGTGGTCCGTGATCGACATGTCCTTCGGGGTCTTCGGCGTCATCCCCCTGCTGATCGTGCGGCGCATGATCAAGCGGCTGGAGGCGCTGGAGCAGGCGCCGGCCCCTACGGCCCCTGTCCCGGCGAGCGCCTGAGTCTCACGGCTTCCGGGCCACCACACCGAACTGCGCGACCTCCGGCTCCCGAGGGTTCGTACGCCAGCGGGAGCAGGAGACGACCCCCGGCTCCAGGATCTCCAGACCGTCCAGGAACGAGGCGAACTCCTCCCGGCTGCGGGCGGTGATCGGCGGGGTGGCGTTCTCGTTCCAGAAGCGCATCGCCGCCTCGTTGCCCTCGCCGCCCAGCTCCAGCGTCGGGTGCGTGAGCACCAGGTGGCTGCCGGAGGGCACGGCCGCCATCAGGGTGCGGACGATGGACCGCGCCTCGTCCGTGTCCAGGATGAAGTTGAGGATGCCGAGCATCATCACCGCCACGGGACGCCCGAGGTCCAGGGTGGGTTCCGCCGCCTTCAGGATGCGCTCCGGGTGGTGTGCGTCCGCGTCGACGTACTCGGTGGCGCCCTCCAGCGAACTGCTGAGCAGGGCCCGCGCGTGGGCCAGCACGATCGGGTCGTTGTCGACGTAGACGACACGGGCGTGCGGGGCGGTGTGCTGGGCGATCTCGTGGGTGTTGTCGGCCGTCGGCAGGCCGGTGCCGATGTCCAGGAACTGGTCGATGCCCACGTCCCCGGCCAGATGGCGCACCACCCGGCCGAGGAACGCCCGGTCCGCGCGGGCCACTTCGCCGATGCTCGGGTACATCCCGGTCACCTGGTCGCCCACCGCCCGGTCCACCGGGTAGTGGTCCTTGCCGCCCAGCCAGTAGTTCCAGACCCGGGCGTTGTGCGCGACGTCGGAACGTATCCGGGCGGGGGCCTCGGCCCGCGGTCGGTTCTCACTCACGTCTGCTGCTCCTCGGTACCCATCGGCGCGTCACGGCACCGACCATCATGCCGGACCGATCAAGAGCCCCTCAGTGCAGGGGAGTTGGATCGCAGCTTGTGGAGGGCGTCGATCCGGTTGGTGGTGATCGAGTCGACGCCCCGCTCGATCAGCCGGCGCATCGTGCGCTTCGTGTCGGCCGTCCAGGCGGAGACGAGGAACCCGTCCCGGTGCGCCCGGTCGGCCAGTTCGCGGCTGACGAGCCCGAAACGGTAGTTGAGCCAGCGCGGCTTCACCGCCTCCAGCAGGACCGGGCGCGGCGGGGCGAGCGTGTTCCAGGTCAGCGCGATCTCCGCGGCCGGGTCCACGGCGCGCACCCGCAGCATCGCGTCCGCGCCGGCGCAGTAGTACGCCCGCTCGCCCGCCCCGCACTCCAGGACCGTACCCACGATCTTCCTCACCGAGGCGTCCGTGGAGCCGGGCAGGTCCACCATCACCCGGTGCCCCCCGGTGGCGTCCAGCGCCTCGCGCAGGGTCGGCACCCCGCCGCCGGTCAGCTCCAGCACCTCCTGGTGGGTGAGCCGGTCGACGCGCCGGTCATGGCCCCACAGCCGCTCCAGCGTCGTGTCGTGGAGCAGGACGGGCACCCCGTCGCGGGTCACCCGCACGTCGATCTCGACCGCGTCCGCCCCCCGGTCCAGGGCGGAGCGGATCGAGGGCAGCGTGTTCTCGCGGGCCCGGTACGGGTCGCCGCGATGCGCGACGGCGGTGAGGGGGGAGGTGGTGTCGGCCATGGGGCCATTGTGACGACCGGGGTCAGCGGGCGGGGCCCCGGAGCCAGTTCGCCGTGTACGTGTCGATCTCCTCGGCCAGCCGCCGCTTGCCGGCCGGGTCCAGGAACGAGGCCTCCACCGCGTTCTTCGCGAGGCCGGCGATGCCCTGCTCGTCCAGCTTCAACAGCCGGGCGGCGACCGCGTACTCGTTGTTCAGGTCGGTGCCGAACATGGGCGGGTCGTCGCTGTTGACGGTGACCAGGACGCCCGCCTGCACCATCTCCCGGATCGGGTGGAGCTCGATGTCGGTGACCGCGCGGGTGGCGATGTTCGACGTCGGGCAGACCTCCAGGGCGATCCGGTGCTCGGCGAGGTGCTCCAGCAGCTTCGGGTCCTGGACGGAGCTGGTGCCGTGGCCGATGCGCTCGGCGCGCAGCGAGGTGAGAGCGTCCCAGACGGTCTGCGGTCCGGTGGTCTCCCCGGCGTGCGGCACCGAGTGGAGGCCCTCGGCGATGGCCCGGTCGAAGTAGGGCTTGAACTGCGGGCGCCCCACCCCGATCTCCGGTCCGCCGAGGCCGAAGGAGACGAGCCCCTCGGGCCGCCGCTCCACCGCCAGCCGGGCCGTCTCCTCGGCCGCCTGGAGCCCGGCCTCGCCCGGGATGTCGAAGCACCAGCGCAGGATGACGCCCAACTCGGCCTCGGCGGACGTGCGGGCGTCCTCGATGGCCTCCATGAAGGCCACCTCCGGGATGCCGCGCCGGGTCGAGCTGAACGGGGTCACGGTCAGCTCCGCGTACCGGATGTTCTGCCGTGCCATGTCCCGCGCCACCTCGAAGGTGAGCAGCCGGACGTCCTCCGGGGTGCGGATCAGGTCCACCACCGAGAGGTAGACCTCGATGAAGTGCGCGAAGTCGGTGAACGTGAAGTAGTCGGCCAGCGCCTCCGGGTCCGTGGGGACCTTGGAGTCCGGGTGCCGGGCGGCCAGTTCGGCGACGATCCGGGGCGAGGCGGACCCGACATGGTGGACGTGGAGCTCGGCCTTGGGCAGCCCGGCGATGAAGGGGTGCGGATCGGTCATGTGTCTGTCTCCCACAGTTCGGCGTGTACATCGGCGGAGCCCCGGGGGTGGTCCGGCCGGCTGCACCGATCATCGTAGGCGGGGTGAGGTGTCGCGGAGCCGGGCCGTAGCATGACGGGACCACGATGGGGGAGGCCCATGTCAGACAACACAGAGCAGCCCGGGGGCGGGGCCGCGCCGCGCGATCCGTGGGCACCGCCGGACAGCAGGGTGGACCTGGGCAAGCAGGCCGCCGCCCCGCCGCCGCCCGCCGTGCACGACCAGCAGACCGTGACGTCGATGCCGAGTGCGGGGCCGGCGCCGGAGGGCACCGGACCGATACCCGCGGGCGGGGGCTTCGGCCCGCCGCCCTCGACCGTACCGCCGCCGGTCGGCCCGGGCGGCCCCGGTCAGGCGCCGCCGCCCCCGACGGCCGGGCACTACGGCTACCCGGCACCTCCGGCACAGCCGTACGGCGGCTACCCGGGGTACGACGCCTACGGCGGCCAGCAGCCCTGGGGGCCCCAGCCCTCGAACGGCCTCGGCACGGCCGCGCTGGTGCTCGGCATCATCTCGGTGGTCGGCTTCTGCATGTACGGGGTGAACATCATCCTCGGCATCCTCGCCCTGATCTTCGGCATCATCGGCCTCGGCCGGGCCAAGCGCGGCGAGGCGACCAACCGGGGCATGGCGATCGCCGGCATCATCACGGGCTCGGTCGGCATCGTGCTCGGGTCCGTGCTCCTCGGCTTCATCATCTGGGCCGTCGCCAACGGCGATTCCAGCTTCGACGACACCTACGACGACGACCCGTTCGCCACGTCGCTGGTCATCGAGGGCCGCGGCTAGCCCCGGGGGACGTACCGCATCCGCCGCCCGGTCCCGCAGGGAACCCCTTCCCCGCCGGACCGGGCGGCGCTGTCGTACCTGTGGTCGAGAAGGCCCGCAGCCGGGCTAGACCGTCCGCAGTCGAACCCGCGCCTCCATCAGCGCGAACCCCAGCAGATTCAGCCCCCGCCACTCCTGCGGCCGCTCCACCCGCTCGTCGTCCGCGGCCAGCCCGATGCCCCAGATCCGGTCCAGCGGGGACGCCTCCACCAGCACCCGGTCGCCCGTGCCCAGCAGATAGCCGGCCAGCTCAGGGCTCTGCCCGAACTTGTGCGTGCTGCCCTCCACCACCAGGGCGAACCGCTCCCGTATCCACAGGTCCTCGTCGAAGCCGCGCACCAGCCGCCCCGCCTTCTTGGCCGCCGCCGGACCGCTCGCCTCCACAGCCGCCTTCTCCGCCTCCGTATCGCCGAAGAGGCGGGCCTTGCCGGCCATCATCCAGTGCTCGGCGCTCGCGTACGTGACGCCGTCCACGGTGAACGGCGACGGCCACCACTGGCTCAGGCAGCTCGGCCCGAGCCGGCCGTCCGGGCGCGGGCGGTGGCCCCAGAACGGCAGATACTTCACCCGCTTGCCCCGCGCCACGTCGGCCACAAGCTCATCGATCGGTCCCATGGCATGTGAGTGTGGCATCCGCCACTGACACTCCGTACGGGGATTTCCGCACCGACACGACACATGGTCGACAGATTCCGTCGCGTAACCAAAAGGCAACAACGGAATCACTTGTTGGGCCTGGACCCCTCTGTCAGGATCGGCACTCAATTCACGAAGAGGCTACGCCGACCCCGCGCAGCGGGTACAGCGGCGGAGGAGAGCGTCATGAGCAACGGCTTCCAGGTTCAGGACCGCTTCGCGGAAGGTGCGCAGTACATCGGCGGCAAGCTGCTCCCCGGCACGTCCGGCCGCCACCACCACGTGGTGAACCCCGCGACCGGCGAGAGCGTCCTGCGGTACGAGCTGGCCGGCACCGAGGACGTGGACGCGGCCGTCGCCGCCGCCCGGGCCGCCTTCCCCGGCTGGTCGGCAGCCACCCCCGGCGAGCGCTCCGAGGCCCTGCACCGGTTCGCCGCAGTCCTCGCCGAGCAGGCCGACGACTTCGCGTACGCGGAGTCCCTCCAGTGCGGCAAGCCGCTCAAGCTCTCCACCGAGTTCGACGTCCCCGGCACCGTCGACAACGCCGCCTTCTTCGCGGGCGCCGCCCGCCACCTGGAGGGCAAGGCCGCCGCCGAGTACGACGGCGACCACACCTCGTACGTACGGCGCGAGGCGATCGGTGTCGTCGGCTCCATCGCCCCCTGGAACTACCCGCTCCAGATGGCCGCCTGGAAGGTCCTCCCGGCCGTCGCCGCGGGCAACACCATCGTCCTCAAGCCGGCGGAGCTCACCCCGCTGACCTCGTTGATGTTCGCCCAGGCGGCCACCGAGGCGGGCATCCCCGACGGCGTCATCAACATCGTCACCGGCGCGGGCAAGGAGGCCGGCGAGCACCTCGTCGGCCACCCCGATGTCGTCATGACCTCCTTCACCGGCTCCACGGCCGTCGGCAAGCGGGTCGCGGAGATCGCCACCGCCACCGTCAAGCGCCTCCACCTGGAGCTCGGCGGCAAGGCCCCCTTCGTGGTCTTCGACGACGCCGACCTGGAGGCCGCCGTCCACGGCGCGGTCGCCGGTTCCCTCATCAACACCGGCCAGGACTGCACCGCCGCCACCCGCGCCTACGTCCAGCGCCCCCTCTACGACGCCTTCGTCCGTGACGTCGCCGCGCTCATGGAGACCGTCCGCCTCGGCGACCCGTTCGACGCGTCCACCGACCTCGGCCCCCTCATCAGCCACGCCCAGCGCGACCGCGTCGCCGCCTTCGTCGAGCGGGCCCGCGGCTACGCCCAGGTCGTCACCGGCGGCGAGGCCCCCGGCGGCGACCTCGCGGACGGCGCGTACTACCGGCCCACCCTCGTCGCGGGCGCCGCCCAGGACAGCGAGATCGTCCAGTCGGAGATCTTCGGCCCCGTCCTGGTCGTCCTCCCCTTCGACACCGACGACGAGGGCATCGCGCTGGCCAACGACACCCCGTACGGACTGGCCGCCTCCGCCTGGACCCGCGACCTGTACCGCGCGAACCGCGCCACCCGCGAGATCCAGGCGGGCTGTGTGTGGGTGAACGACCACATCCCGATCCTCTCCGAGATGCCGCACGGCGGATACAAGGCCAGCGGCTTCGGCAAGGACATGTCGGTGTACTCCTTCGAGGAGTACACGCAGGTCAAGCACGTCATGTACGACAACACCGCGGTCGCCCGCAAGGACTGGCACCGCACGATCTTCGGGGACCGATAGCAGCTGCCGCGCGATCGGGGCCCGTCCACGAGTACAGGCCCCGGCGGCCTCCCACCCGAAAGGGCAAACACGTATGGAGAGTTACGAGCCCGAGCGCCTCTCGTCCGCCCAGCTGGCGGCCGTGAAGCGTTCCCTGACCAGCGGCAGGGGAGCCCTCACCCGCCGCTCCCTGCTGCGCGCCTCCGGTATGGGCGCCCTCGCGCTGGGCGGGATAGCCACCCTCGGCGCCTGCGGCATCCCGCCCGCCGGACGCGCCGAGGGAGCCGCCGCCGCCGACGACCACTCGGAGAAGGAGAAGGAAGTCACCTTCTCCAACTGGACCGAGTACATGGACGTCAGCGACGACGAGAAGACCCGCCCCACCCTCGCCGCGTTCACCGAACGCACCGGGATCAGGGTCAAGTACACCGAGGACATCAACGACAACGTCGAGTTCTTCGGGAAGATCAAACCGCAGCTCGCCGCCGGCCAGAACACCGGGCGCGACCTCATCTGCGTCACCGACTGGCTGGCCGCCCGCATCATCCGGCTCGGCTGGGCACAGAAGCTCGACCCCTCGAACCTTCCCCACGCCTTCGCCAACGTCTCCGCCCAGTTCCGCACCCCCGACTGGGATCCCGGCCGCGCCTACTCCTACCCCTGGACCGGCATCCCCACGGTCATCGCGTACAACGCGAAGGCGACCGGAGGCCGCAAGGTCGACTCGGTCACGCAGCTCCTGGACGACCCGAAGCTCAAGGGGCGCGTCTCCTTCCTCTCCGAGATGCGCGACACCGTCGGCATGACCCTCCTCGACCAGGGCAAGGACCCGGGGAAGTTCACCGACGCCGACTTCGACGGCGCGATCGGCCGGCTCCAGAAGGCCGTCGACAAGAAGCAGATCCGCCGCTTCACCGGCAACGACTACACCGCCGACCTCAGCAAGGGCGACATCGCCGCCTGCGTCGGCTGGGCCGGGGACATCATCCAGCTCCAGGCCGACAACCCGGACATCAAGTTCGCGATCCCGGCCGCCGGTTACATCACCTCCAGCGACAACCTCCTGGTCCCCGCGCAGGCCCGGCACAAGACCAACGCCGAGAAGCTCATCGACTACTACTACGAGCCGCCGGTCGCCGCCCAGCTCGCCGCGTACATCAACTACGTCTGCCCGGTCGACGGCGTACGTGACGAACTCGCCAAGATCGACGAGTCGATGGCCTCCAACACCCTGATCCTCCCCGATAGGGAGATGGCGGCGAAGTCCCGCTCCTTCCGCTCCCTGAGCACGGAGGAAGAGACGGCGTACGAAGAGAAGTTCGCCAAACTCATCGGCGCCTGACCAGGCACCTCACCGGTACACCGCCAGGTCACCCCTTCCCCGTACTCCCCCGAACACACTGGGACCGCGACCCATGACACAGCAGCAGCAGACCGCGGGCGGCGATGTCCGCCTCGTCGGGATCAGCAAGACCTACGGCTCCTTCATTGCCGTACAGCCGCTCGACCTGACCGTCCCCCAGGGCTCCTTCTTCGCCCTGCTCGGCGCCTCCGGCTGTGGCAAGACCACCACCCTGCGGATGATCGCGGGGCTGGAGGAGGCCACCACCGGCACGGTGCTCCTCGGGGAGAAGGACATAACCGACCTGCCCCCGTACAAGCGGCCGGTCAACACCGTCTTCCAGAGCTACGCCCTCTTCCCGCACCTGGACATCGCCGAGAACGTCGCCTTCGGGCTGCGCCGGCGCGGCATCAAGTCGGTGAAGAAGCAGGTCGACGACATGCTGGAGCTGGTCCAGCTCGGCGACTTCGCCCGCCGCAAACCGCACCAGCTCTCCGGTGGCCAGCAGCAGCGCGTCGCCGTCGCCCGCGCGCTCATCAACCACCCGCAGGTCCTGCTGCTGGACGAGCCGCTCGGCGCCCTCGACCTCAAGCTCCGCCGTCAGATGCAGCTGGAGCTCAAGCGGATCCAGACCGAGGTCGGTATCACCTTCGTGCACGTCACCCACGACCAGGAGGAGGCCATGACCATGGCCGACACCGTCGCGGTGATGAACGGAGGCCGAGTCGAGCAGCTCGGCGCCCCGGCCGACCTGTACGAGAACCCGCGCACCACGTTCGTCGCCAACTTCCTCGGCACCTCCAACCTCATCGAGGGTGAGATCGTCTCCTCCGGCACCGACCTGGTCGTGGCCGCGGGCGGCGGGAAGCTCACCCTGCCCCGCGAGCGGTGTTCGGCCCCCACCACCAGCGGCGGCCGGCTCCTCCTCGGTATCCGGCCCGAGAAGATATCCCTGGCCCACGCGGACGACGCGGATGACATCGCCGCGGGCCGCAACCGCGTCACCGGCCGCATCACCGACTCCAGCTTCATCGGCGTCTCGACGCAGTACGTGGTCGAGAGCCCGGCCGGGACCGCTCTCCAGGTCTACGAGCAGAACGTCGACAGGCGCGCGGGACTCCTGCCCGGCGCCGAGGTCGTCCTGCACTGGAACCCGGCCCACACCTTCGGCCTCGACGCCGCCCAGGACATCGACGCGGGCGCCACCAGCGTGGAGGACGCGGAGTGAGCCTCACCGAAGCGCCGCCCGCGCCCCCCGCACAGCCCGAGGAGCCCCGGAAGCTCACGCTCCGCAAGCCCTCCACCCGTAAACGCCTCATCCCGTACTGGCTGCTGCTCCCCGGGATCCTGTGGCTGCTCGTCTTCTTCGCGCTGCCGCTGGTCTACCAGGCCTCCACCTCCGTACAGACCGGCTCCCTGGAGCAGGGCTTCGAGGTCACCTGGCACTTCCAGACGTACGTGGACGCGCTGCGCGACTACTACCCGCAGTTCATCCGGTCCCTGCTGTACGCGGGCACCGCCACGATCCTCTGCCTGCTGCTCGGCTACCCGCTCGCCTACCTCATCGCCTTCAAGGCGGGCCGCTGGCGCAACCTGGTGCTGGTGCTGGTCATCGCCCCGTTCTTCACCAGCTTCCTCATCCGTACGCTGGCGTGGAAGACGATCCTCGCCGACGGCGGCGCGGTCGTGGAGGTGCTCAACACCCTGCACGTCCTGGACGTCACCAGCTGGCTCGGCTGGACCGAGTCCAACCGGGTCCTCGCCACCCCGATGGCCGTCGTCTGCGGTCTGACGTACAACTTCCTGCCGTTCATGATCCTGCCGCTCTACACCTCGCTGGAGCGGATCGACGGCCGGCTGCACGAGGCGGCGGGCGACCTCTACGCCACCCCCGCCACCACCTTCCGCAAGGTGACGTTCCCGCTCTCCATGCCGGGCGTCGTCTCCGGCACCCTGCTGACCTTCATCCCGGCCAGCGGTGACTACGTCAACGCCGAGCTGCTGGGCTCCACCGACACCAAGATGGTCGGCAGCGTCATCCAGAGCCAGTTCCTGCGGGTCCTGGACTATCCCACGGCCGCCGCGCTCTCGTTCATCCTCATGGCGATCGTCCTGCTGATGGTCACCTTCTACATCCGCCGCTCCGGGACGGAGGACCTGGTCTGATGCCCCTACTGCGCTGGATACGCCGGAACCTGATAGTCATCGCGGGTCTGCTGACCCTCGCGTACATGATCCTGCCGAACATCGTCGTGATGGTGTTCTCGTTCAACAAGCCCAATGGGCGCTTCAACTACGCGTGGCAGCGGTTCTCGCTGGACGCCTGGAAGGATCCCTGCGGTGTCGCCGACCTCTGCGGATCCCTTTCGCTCTCGCTCCAGATCGCGTTCTGGGCGACGCTCGGAGCCACCGCGCTCGGCACGGCCGTCGCCTTCGCGCTGGTCCGCTACCGGTTCCGGGCGCGCGGCGCGATCAGCTCGCTGATCTTCCTGCCGATGGCGATGCCCGAGGTCGTCATGGCCGCGTCGCTGCTCACGCTCTTCCTGAACATGGGCGCCCAGCTCGGCTTCTGGACCGTGCTGATCGCGCACATCATGTTCTGCCTCAGCTTCGTGGTGACGGCCGTCAAGGCGCGCGTGATGTCGATGGACCCGAGACTGGAGGAAGCCGCCCGTGACCTTTACGCGGGCCCCGTGCAGACATTCGTACGGGTGACCCTTCCCATCGCGGCCCCCGGAATCGCGGCGGGAGCGCTGCTCGCCTTCGCGCTCTCGTTCGACGATTTCATCATCACGAATTTCAACGCGGGCTCCACCGTCACCTTCCCCATGTTCGTCTGGGGATCGGCGCAGCGCGGCACGCCCGTGCAGATCAACGTCATCGGCACCGCCATGTTCATCATTGCGGTAACGATGGTTCTCGTCGGCCAGCTCATCGCGAGCCGACGGAAGAGCAACGCTCGAACCTGAAAGTCCTGAAGGAGTTGGAAACCATGGCCCCAGCTGCCATGAGTATCGCTGCCCAATCACTCTCCGGCGCCAAGCCGGTCTCCTACTGGCTGGACGACCCGGCCAAACCCGACGCGCTCCCCGCCCTGACGGGCGACGAGCACGCCGACCTCCTGGTCATCGGCGGCGGCTACAGCGGACTGTGGACCGCGCTCATCGCCAAGGAGCGCGACCCCGGCCGGGACGTCGTCCTCATCGAGGGGCACGAGGTGGGCTGGGCCGCCTCGGGCCGCAACGGCGGCTTCTGCGCCGCCTCCCTCACCCACGGCCTGGCCAACGGCGTGGAGCGGTGGCCGGACGAGATCGCGAAGCTGGAGGAGCTGGGGGAGCGGAACCTCGACGCCATCGAGGCCGCCGTCGCCCGCTACAAGATCGACTGCGAGTTCGAGCGGACCGGTGAGATCGATGTCGCCACCGAGCCCCACCAGCTCGAAGAGCTGCGGGAATGGCACGAGGAGCTCGTGAAGCTCGGCATCACGGGCGTGGACTTCCTGGACCGCGACGCCCTGCGCGCCGAGGTCGACTCGCCCACCTTCCTCGGCGGCCTCTGGGACCGGAACGGCGTCGCGATGCTGCACCCGGCCAAGCTCGCCTGGGGCCTGAAGCGAGCCTGCCGGGAGCTGGGCGTACGGATCTACGAGCACACCCGGGGCCTCGACCTCGTGCGCTCCGGCCAGGGGATGGCTGTGCGTACGCCGTACGGCCGGGTCTTCGCCCGCCGGGTCGCGCTCGGCACCAACATCTTTCCGTCGCTCGTGAAGCGGGTCCGCCCGTACACCGTGCCGGTCTACGACTACGCGCTGATGACCGAACCGCTCACCCCCCAGCAACTGGATTCCATCGGCTGGAAGGGGCGCCAGGGACTCGGAGACAGCGCAAACCAGTTCCATTACTTCCGGCTTTCCTCGGACAACCGGATCCTGTGGGGCGGATACGACGCGATCTATCCGTACGGGGGCCGCCTCAGCGCCGATCTGGACCAGCGACCGGAGACGTTCCTTAAACTCGCGGAGCAGTTCTTCGACTGTTTTCCGCAGCTTTCCGGACTGAATTTCTCACACGCCTGGGGCGGCGCGATCGACACCTGTTCCCGCTTCACGGCCTTTTTCGGGACGGCCCATCAGGGACGGGTCGCGTACGCCGCCGGATATACGGGTCTCGGCGTCGGATCGACGCGTTTCGGGGCGGATGTGATGCTGGATCTCCTCGCCGGCGAGGAGACCGAGCGGACCCGCCTGGACATGGTCCGCTCGAAGCCGATGCCGTTCCCACCGGAGCCGTTCGCCTGGGCCGGCATCGAGATCACCAAGCGGTCCCTCGCCCGCGCCGATGTCAACGGCGGACACCGCAATCTGTGGCTGAGGACCATGGACAAGCTGGGGCTGGGCTTCGACAGCTGACACCCCGTCCAACAGTGTGACCCACTTCACTGCCGACGAGTGGCCCCAACCCGCGTCATAGTTCGCGTCCGACGCTCTCTCCTCCGTGTACGCACCGGCAGGACCCTGCCGGTGCTCACGTCAACGGGAGGCTGGTCATGACTGGCTCGGAGACCAGGGCCGCGGTCGAGTGGCTCACATCGGTGGCACCGGATCCGGGTGCCTGTCGGTGGGAGTGGGAGCGGAACCCGCAGGGGATCGCGCTCCTTCCCGCCGGCGAGTGCTGGGACGTGCTGATCCTGCCGGGGGAGCTGGGATGTCCGACGCTGGACGTGCTCACCCGCCTCATCGACCGGCCCGGTCCGGTCCTCGCCGACTTCGGCGGGTCCCGCATGGGCTTCTTCGTCCCGCCGGGCACCGCGTCGCGCTGGCTCGGTACCGGCGTCCGGGGCGCGGGCCCCGGCACCTGGATCGTCGTTCCCCACCCCGGCCGGGCGGCCGGGGGAGTGAGGTGGCTGATCCCGCCGGACGGCTCGGGGACCCTCACGGACGCGGCGCTGCTGGAGCTGGCGATGCACGAGGCGGCCGGAGCCGCGGCCCAGGGCGACCGCGAAGGAGGGTGACCCCCAGCTCGGAGGCTGTCAGGGGGTGACCTCCCCGCCAGAGGTCTTGACAACCTGATTGGTCTGGACCATGTTGTGCGCACGCCACACCCAATTCCCCCCTGCACGGAGGCTGTTGTGGAACGCACCGGACCAACCGTCAGATCTTCCGGACTTCTGGCCACCTGTACGGCCGCGGTGCTCGCTGCCGGTGCCCTGGTCGCCACGGCACCGGCGGCCGGCGCGGCGGAGGTGGACGTGGCGCGCAACGGCGGCTTCGAGGCGGGTCTCGACGGCTGGAGCTGCACCGCCGGCAGCGGGGCGGCCGTCTCCACCCCCGTACGCAGCGGTACGTCAGCCCTGAGGGCGACCCCGGCGGGCAACGACAACGCCAGGTGCTCCCAGGCGGTCACGGTCAAGCCCAACTCCCGCTACACGCTGAGCGCCTGGGTGCAGGGCAGCCCCGTCTACCTCGGCGCCACCGGCACCGGCACCACCGACGTCTCCACCTGGACCCAGTCCACCGGAGCCTGGAAGCAGCTCACCACCAGCTTCACCACCGGCCCCTCCACCACCTCCGTGAGCGTCTACACCCACGGCTGGTACGGCACCCCGGCCCACTACGTCGACGACCTCACCCTCGTCGGCCCCGGCGGCGACCCGGTGGTCGTCCCGGCCGTCCCCGCGGGCCTGCGGACCACCGCGATCACCTCCTCCTCGGTCGCGCTCTCCTGGAACGCCGTCTCCGGCGCCACCGGCTACAACGTCTACCGCGGTGGTACGAAGGTGGCCACGGCCACCGGCCCGTCCACCACCGTGACCGGACTGGCAGCCTCCACCGCGTACAGCTTCCAGGTCACCGCCACCAACGCGGCCGGCGAGTCCGCGAAGTCGGCCGCCGTCACCGCGACCACCACGGCGGGCGGCGGGGGCGGCGACGCCAAGCTCCCCGCCCGGGCGCTGGTCGGCTACCTCCACTCCAGCTTCGCCAACGGCTCCGGCTACACCCGCATGGCGGACGTGCCCGACTCCTGGGACGTCATCAACCTCGCCTTCGGCGAGCCCACCTCCGTCACCTCCGGTGACATCCGCTTCTCGCTCTGCCCGGTCGCCGAGTGCCCGAACGTCGAGTCCGAGGCGGAGTTCAAGGCGGCCGTCAAGGCCAAGCAGGCGGCAGGAAAGAAGGTCCTGATCTCCATCGGCGGCCAGAACGGCCAGGTGCGGCTCGCCTCCACCGCCGCCCGGGACGCCTTCGTCACCTCGGTCTCGAAGATCATCGACACCTACGGCCTGGACGGCCTGGACATCGACTTCGAGGGCCACTCGCTCTCGCTGAACACCGGGGACACCGACTTCCGCGCCCCGACCTCGCCGGTGATCGTCAACCTGATCTCCGCGGTGAAGACCCTCAAGGCGAAGTACGGTTCCGGCTTCGTCCTGACGATGGCGCCCGAGACCTTCTTCGTGCAGCTGGGCTACCAGTTCTACGGCTCCGGACCCTGGGGCGGCCAGGACCCGCGCGCCGGCGCCTACCTGCCGGTCATCCACGCCCTGCGCGACGACCTGACCCTGCTGCACGTCCAGGACTACAACTCGGGCCCGATCATGGGCCTCGACAACCAGTACCACTCGATGGGCGGCGCGGACTTCCACATCGCCATGACCGACATGCTGCTCGCCGGCTTCCCGGTCGCGGGCAACACCAGCCGCGTCTTCCCGGGACTCCGCCCCGACCAGGTCGCCATCGGCCTCCCGGCCTCCACCCAGGCGGGCAACGGCCACACCTCACCGGCCGAGGTCAACAAGGCGCTCAACTGCCTGACCAAGAAGACCGACTGCGGCTCCTACCAGACCCACGGGACCTGGACGGAGCTGCGCGGCCTGATGACCTGGTCGATCAACTGGGACCGGTTCGGCAACTGGGAGTTCAGCCGGAACTTCAACGCCTACTTCGGCCGCTGAGGTAGCCCACCAGACCGATGCCCGTCGCCGGGGTGAAGAGGATCGCGGCGACGGGCATCATCCATGCCGTGCTGCCGTGCCGCCGTCCTGGGGTGATTTTGACGCCTGACCACGCGGACAAGCCCTCCCGCCCGCCGTCCCCGCCGACGAGCCGCTCGGCATCCACTTCGCGGCGATCGGCCACGACACCGCGGAACTCACCGAGTGGCTCGCGGCTCTCCTGACCGCAGCCGAGGCCCGCGGCTGACCCAGCACAACGGCGCCAGCAGCACCGGCCCCAGGAACCAGCTCGCCAGCACGTCCAGCGGCCAGTGGTACCCGCGCAGCACGAGACCGACGCCCGTCGCCGCCGTCAGCAGCAGAGCGGCGGCGGGCGGGACCCACGCGCGCAGCCACGCCGGCCGGGGAACGGCGAGGAGGAGCAGCGCCGAAGCCCCGTATGCCACCGCGGCCGTCGCCGTATGGCCCGACGGGTAGTAGTTGACGGCCTCGGTCAGCGGACCCTGCCGGGCGGTGGCCACCTTCAACGGGATCACCAGCGCGGGTACGGCCGCCATGGTGAGGGCCGCGTACACCGGCAGCCGCCGGGCGCCGCGCCACAGAGCGTACGCGATCGCGCAGACGAGCACCGGGAGCGCCACCGGTACCCCGCCGAGATCCGAGAAGAGCTGGGTCAGTCCTGCCGGGCCGCGCCGGAACAGGCTCTCGCCGACGCGCTCGTCCAGCCGGATCAGCGGCCCCTCGGCCACCACCTGCCAGGTGATCAGCGCGAACAGCGCCACCAGGACGCCTAGGGAAAGAGAGGCCGGCCACCCGGGAACAGGGGGGGTTGTTCCGGGATGGCCGGCGGGACCGGGTCGCCGCGCGCCCCGGGGGGTGTGGGGCGGGCGGCCGTCCGATCGGTGAGGAGTACCGGAGCCAGAGGCTCCGGAGGCGTGCACGAAGGCACGCCCGGGACGGTGCTGGGGAAGCCCCGACCCGGAATCACCCGCGGTTTCCCGTGGGCGATGTGTTTCTCTCATCTGCAGAAACCGTACGGCAGCGAAGGGGCGGCCGACAGTCGCAGCCGCCACCCGCCATCGCCCCCGCACACCTTCTTCACAGGCCTCACCCGGATGCCGGACGGCGACCGCGCAACGCCGTCGCGCGCCCGTTCCCGGGTTCGAAGGATCAGAGCGTGCCGAATGCCTGCTCGATCACGTCGAGGCCCTCGTTCAGCAGGTCCTCACCGATCACCAGCGGGGGCAGGAAGCGCAGCACATTGCCGTAGGTGCCGCAGGTCAGGACCATGACGCCCTCGGCGTGGCAGGCCTTGGCGAGCGCGCCGGCCGCCTCCGGGTTCGGGTCCTTCGTGCCGGACTTCACCAGCTCGATCGCGATCATGGCGCCGCGGCCGCGGATGTCACCGATGATGTCGCCGTTGGGGAGCTTCGCCCGCATCTCGGCGAGGCGGCCCTTCATGACCTCCTCGATCCGCTTGGCCTTCCCGTTCAGGTCCAGCTCGCGCATCGTCTCGATGGCGCCGAGCGCACCCGCGCAGGCGACCGGGTTCCCGCCGTACGTACCGCCCAGACCGCCGGCGTGTGCGGCGTCCATGATCTCCGCGCGGCCGGTCACGGCGGAGAGCGGCAGACCGCCGGCGATGCCCTTCGCGGTGGTGATCAGGTCCGGGACGATGCCCTCGTCCTCGCAGGCGAACCACTGGCCGGTACGGCAGAAGCCGGACTGGATCTCGTCCGCGACGAAGACGATGCCGTTGTCCTTGGCGAACTGCGCGATCGCCGGGAGGAAGCCCTTGGCCGGCTCGATGAAGCCGCCCTCGCCGAGCACCGGCTCGATGATGATCGCCGCGACGTTCTCCGCACCGATCTGCTTGGTGATCTCGTCGATGGCCTGCGCGGACGCCTCGGCGCCGGCGTTCTCGGCACCGGTCGGCCAGCGGTAGCCGTAGGCGACCGGGACACGGTAGACCTCGGGCGCGAACGGGCCGAAGCCCTGCTTGTACGGCATGTTCTTCGCCGTCATGCCCATGGTGAGGTTGGTGCGGCCGTGGTAGCCGTGGTCGAAGACGACGACGGCGGTGCGCTTGGTGTAGGCGCGGGCGATCTTCACCGCGTTCTCGACGGCCTCGGCGCCCGAGTTGAACAGCGCGGACTTCTTCGCGTGGTCACCCGGCGTCAGCTCGGCGAGCTGCTCGCAGACCTCGACGTACCCCTCGTACGGAGTGACCATGAAACAGGTGTGGGTGAAGTTCGCGAGCTGCGCGGAGGCGCGGCGTACGACGGCCTCGGCGGAGGCGCCCACCGACGTCACGGCGATGCCGGAGCCGAAGTCGATCAGACGGTTGCCGTCCACGTCCTCGATGATCCCGCCGCCCGCGCGGGCGGTGAAGACCGGCAGGGTGGAGCCCACCCCTGCGGCGACGGCGGCGAGACGGCGGGCCTGCAGCTCGACCGACTTCGGGCCGGGGATGGCAGTGACGACGCGGCGCTCCTGCGGGATTGCGGTCATGAGGGGCTCCTGGGGGGTGTTTCGGACGCGCTTCTCATCGCAGGCTAGGGGCGGGCGCCCCACCCGGGCATGCTCCGATCGGGAGTGATGGGCGCGTGTCGTTGTCCGTCGCGGACAGAAGGCGGTGTACATCCCTGCCGACCTGGTGCGATGAGGGCAGGGGCCGGTCCGGGACGGTCACTCTTCGGGCGGGTTGCTGAACTCCCCGTGGGCGCGCACTAGATTGGCCGGGGCAGCGGATGGACCCGGCAGGTCGAGGGGGCAGTGGTTCATGGAAGACGAGGGCACGCGCGGCGTACGGGGCACGAGCGCGGACAGGGTGCCCGGCCCGGCCGTGCCACCACCGCCGTCGGGGCCGCCACGGGTGGAGCCGCCTGCGGACCCGGGGGCGTCGTGGGGCGGGCAGCCCTCCGCGTGGGCCTCCCCGCCGCCTCCGCCCGGCCCGCACCCCGCCCGCCCCTCCTCCCCGCCGCCCCCCGTCGAGCAGCCCTCGGCCGGGGCCCCGGCCCTGGACGCCTGGCTCCGTACGCCCCGCCCACCGCAGGCCCCCGGCGTCTGGCGGTACGGGTTCACACCGCGTCCGCCCGAGCAGGGCGAGGAGGTCTCCGATCGCTCCCTCCTCGTCGGTGCCCTCATCTCCCTGCTCTCCGCCCTCCTCCTCTGGTCGCTCTGGCGCAACGGCTACCTCCCGTACCGCCTCGTCCCCCTCAAGCTCTTCACGCCGGGCGAGTGGTGGAACCCGGGTACCTCCGGCGGCCCCCGCACCATCGAGGGCTCCGACGCCCTCACCGTGTACGAGGCCCTCCTCTTCGGGCTGCTCGCCTACGGCTGCGGCCGGATCGGCAACTTCTCCGAACTCTTCCGCCGCCATGCCGTGAGCCGCGGGCAGCCCTTCCTCGCCCTCGCCGCAGCCGTCGCGGCGGGGCTCACCCAGCTTCTGGTCTGGAAGGAGACCCTGCCGGTCGTCCGCCCGGTCCTGGTCCTGGTCGCCGCCGTCGCGGGCGGCGAGATCTACCAGAGCCAGACCGTCGTCAACATCGTCTACGGGCTGATCGCCGCCGCCGTCCTGTACCCCTTCGCCCGCCTCGGCCGCTGGCGCGAACTGCTCGCCGCCCGCGGGGGAACCCGCACCCCGGCCCCGGCCGGGACCGCCTCGGCCCCCGCCGGCGCGACCTCCGCCGACCAGTGGCCCGAACTGCGCGCGGCCGGCTGGACCGACGTTGCGGACACCCTCACCGCCGAGGTCCGCACCGGCCGGATGAACGACGTCGACGTGGCCCGCCTCCGCCACGCCTGGACCCGGGCCACCCGCAGCCCCGACAGCCTCGCCCCTCTCGCCGAGGCCGTCCTGCGCACCGGGGGAGCGGCCGCCCCGCACCCCTCCGGCGACCGCGACCTGCCCCGCCGTACCGCCCGCCACGACGTGCTCACCGGCCAGGTCCGCATCGGCCGGTGCGCGGATGACCCGCACAACCCCTACGCCCGCCGGTCCACCGGTATCGCCCTGGACCCCACCCTGCTCGGCACCTCGCTGCTGGCCGTCGGGCCGCCCGGCTCCGGGAAGTCCGCCCGGCTGGTGCGCCCCGTCGTGGAGGCCCTCGGCCTGCGCGCCCTGGCCGGCCAGGCGGCCGTACTCGCCGTCGGCGGCGCGGGCGCACCGCTCGGCCCGGACGAGGCCTTCGACGTCGTCGTACGCGTCGGCAACCCCGCCTCCGCCCACGACCTGGACCTGTACGGCGGCACCACCGACCCCGACGAGGCCGCCGCCGTCCTCGCGGAGGGGCTCGTCGGCGATGTCGGCAGCCTGGACAGCCGCCGCGCCGCCACCGTCCTCGCCCAACTGCTGGGCCCGTACCGGACGGCCCACGGCCACTTCCCCTCCGTGCCGGAACTGCGCGAACTCCTCGACGGCTCCCCGCAGGCCCTCGCCGGACTCCGGGCCACCCTCGAAGCCGCCGGGCACCAGGCGATGCTCCGCGAGCTGGAGGCGAGGACCCGGCAGGCGGGCGGCCCCGGCGACCCCGCCCCGGCCCTCGCGGACCGGGTGGCGCTGCTGGACCGGCCCGCGTTCGCCGGGTTCTTCGCCACCGGCCCGGACGCCCGCCCCTTCGCGCTGCGCTCGCTCGGCCAGTACCCGCTGCGGGTCCGCGTCGACCTGCCGGAGCGCGGCCACGCCGAGGCGTCCCGCCTCCTCACCCGGCTCCTGCTCGCCCAGTTCACCGCGATCACCGCCGCCCGCACCGACACCACGCTCTTCGCGGGCCTGGTCCTGGACGACGCGACCCACGCGGTGACCGCCGAGACCGTACGCGGTATCCGCCGGCTGCGCTCGGTCAACGCGGGGGCCGTCCTCGCCCTCCGTACCGTCGACGACGTGCCCGAAGCCCTGCACACCCCGCTGCTCGGCGCCGTCGGCTGCACGGCGGCCTTCTCCGGCATCACCACGTGGGACGGCAAGCGGTTCGCCGAGGCCTGGGGCAAGGAGTGGGTGGAGACCCGCGAGGTCGCCCAGCACACGGTCTTCGCCGACCAGCCGTTCACCCGCGCCCTGCACGCGCTGCGCAAGCTGGTCACGGGCAAGGCGGTGACCACGGACGCGGTGACCGTACGGCAGGTGGAGCGGGAGCGGTGGTCGGCCTCGGAGCTGGCGTACGCGGTCCCGGCCGGGCACGCGGTGATCCGGCTGGCCACGGTCGAGGGCGAGCACGCGCCGCCGCTGCTGGTGGAGCTGGGCGGCTGAGAAACGCCCCTCGGGGACCGGGGACGACTGAGAGCGGTTACAGGAACTCTGCCGCCCTGGCAGAATCGGTGACAGCCGTTCATACGGGACGGCGCAATCACCGACTACCGACCACTGATACGGCGGCGAACCCCTTCGTCGGCCACGCGTCCCCGATACCGAGGGTTTCCGGTCCCATGCCCCCCACGCTCGCCTCGCTCGTCCAGCACTCGGCGCTCAAGCTCACGGTGCGGGCGGGCGCGGACCGGCTCGACACCCCGGTGCGCTGGGCCCACGCCAGCGAGCTCGCCGACCCCGTCCCGTACATGGACGGCGGCGAACTGCTCCTGGTGACCGCCACCAACCTGGACGCCGAGAACGCCGAGTCGATGCACCGGTACGTACGGCGGCTGGCCGGAGCGGGGGTCGCCGGGGTCGGTTTCGCGGTCGGCGTGAACTACGAGGACATCCCGGCCGCCCTCCTCGACGCCGCCGAGGAAGCGGGCCTGCCCCTCCTCGAAGTGCCTCGCCGCACCCCGTTCCTCGCCATCAGCAAGGCCGTCTCCGCCGCCATCGCCGCC
Source organism: Streptomyces sp. CB00316 (assembly GCF_001905595.1). Classification (GTDB taxonomy): domain Bacteria; phylum Actinomycetota; class Actinomycetes; order Streptomycetales; family Streptomycetaceae; genus Streptomyces. The sequence continues at coordinate 109,062 of NZ_LIXI01000013.1, forward strand.
GACCAGTACCGCGCGGTCACCGCCGGCTTCGAGGCCCAGCGCGAGCTGACGAAGGCCGCGCTCGCCGGGGACGGCCCCGCCGACATCCTCGCCCGCCTCGCCGCCCACATCGACGGCTGGGCCGCGCTGTACGACACCTCCGGCGCGGTGCTCGCCGCCGCCCCCGACTGGGCCGCGCGCCGGGCCGCCCGCCTCACCCCCGACGTCGAACGCCTCCGGGACAGACCCGCGCCCGCCAGCGTCGTCGTCGGCGACAGCGAGGACCGGGTCGAACTCCAGTCGCTGGGCACCGGCCGCCGGGCACGCGGCGCACTGGCGGTCGGTACGGGCTCGGCGCTGGGAACCGCCGAGCGGTACGCCGTCCACTCCGCCGTCGCCCTGCTCACCCTCACCACCGCCCGCTCCCGCTCCCTCCAGGGCGCCGAACAGCGCCTGGGCGCCGCCGTCCTGCGCATGCTCCTGGCCGGGCAGCCCGACCACGCCCGGGCGGTGGCCGGAGACCTGTACGGCGGCCTCCTCGACGCCCCCTTCCGGCTGCTGATCGCGGAGGCGGCCGCGCCCGCCGGTTTCGAGCTGCTCACGGAGACGATGGAGGCCGCCGCCGCCCGCTCCGGCGAGGCGCTGCTCATGGTCCCCGAGGGCGAGCGCGTCGTCGTCCTGGCAGCCGACGGCGGCACCGCGGTCGCCGCCTGCGCGGCCTACGCCGAGGCCCAGGACGACCGCGCCCCGCGCGAGGGCGGCGCCGAGGACAGCGATGTCGTGGTCGGCCTCTCCGCCCCCTGCGGCCCGATCGCGGTCTCCGCCGCGTACAAGCAGGCCGAACAGGCCCTCTCGGTCGCCCGCCGCCGGGGCAGGGCCCTGGTCGAGCACGAGGAGCTGGCGGCCGGTTCGGTCCTGCCGCTCCTCGCGGACGACGCCGTACGGGCCTTCGCCGACGGCATGCTCCGCGCCCTGTACGAGCACGACGCCAAGGGCCGCGGCGACCTCGTGGCCTCCCTGCGCGCCTGGCTCTCCCGCCACGGCCAGTGGGACGCGGCCGCCGCCGACCTCGGCGTGCACCGGCACACCCTGCGCTACCGGATGCGCCGGGTGGAGGAGATCCTGGGCCGCTCGCTGGACGACCCGGACGCCCGGATGGAGCTGTGGCTCGCACTGAAGGCGACGGAGGCGGCGGCGCCGGCCGAAGACTGACCGACTGCGGCACCGCCTCCGACAGACCGGAGGACCCGGGCCGGGCGCCATCACCGACCGGACGGACACGGTCTCCGACAAACCGGAGCACCGGAGGCGCGCCCCACTCCACCTCGGACAAACACGATCGCGGCGTCCCCGCCCTACCGTGGACCACAGAGGGGAAGCCTCCGGGCGCCCACGACGCACGCAGCCACCTCCATCACGACCTCCGCACGCTCACGACCTCCGAAGGGCCGGAACCTCCATGACTTCGCCCCACGCCTTCTGGGTGGCCGGCCGCCAGGCCACCGGTGCCGACAGCTTCGACGTCACCAACCCGTACGACGGACGCCTCGTCGGCACCGTCAGCGTGCCGACCGACGCCCAGGTCGAGGAGGCCGTCGCCGCCGCCCACGCCGTACGTGACGAGTTCGCCGCGACCCCGGCGCACGTACGGGCCGCGGCCCTCGACCACGTCGTACGGCGGCTGGGGGAGCGCACCGAGGAGATCGCCCAGCTGATCTCGGCGGAGAACGGCAAGCCGGTCAAGTGGGCGCGCGGCGAGGTCGGCCGTGCGGTCTCCGTGTTCCGGTTCGCGGCCGAGGAGGCCCGCCGCTTCAACGGCGGCGAGGCACAGCGCCTGGACACCGACCTCGGCGGTACCGGCCGCCTCGGGCTGACCCGCCGCTTCCCGCGCGGAGCCGTCCTCGGTATCGCGCCCTTCAACTTCCCGTTGAACCTCAGCGCCCACAAGGTCGCCCCGGCCATCGCCGTAGGTGCCCCGATCATCCTGAAGCCGGCTCCGGCGACGCCGATCTCCTCGCTCGTCCTCGGGGAGCTGCTGGCCGAGACCGACCTCCCGGCCGGCTCCTGGTCCGTCCTGACGGTCCCGAACGTCAAGATGCCCGCCCTGGTCCAGGACGAGCGCCTGCCGGTCATCTCGTTCACCGGTTCGGGTCCGGTCGGCTACGCGATCATGGAGTCGGTGCCCCGCAAGCACTGCACCCTGGAGCTCGGCGGCAACGGCGCGGCGGTCGTCCTGTCCGACTACGCCTCGGACGAGGACCTGGACTGGGCGGCCACCCGGATCGCCACGTTCTCCAACTACCAGGGCGGCCAGTCCTGTATCTCGGTGCAGCGCGTCATCGCCGACGCCTCGGTCTACGACCGGCTCGTCCCGAAGATCGTCGCCGCCGTCGAGGCCCTGGTCACCGGCGACCCCGCCGACGCGACCACCGACGTAGGCCCCCTGGTCAGCGAGGACGCGGCCAAGCGCGTCGAGTCCTGGGTCGACGAGGCGGTCCAGGGCGGCGCCGAACTCCTCACCGGTGGCAAGCGCGACGGCGCCACCTACGCCCCGACGGTCCTGGCGGGCCTCCCGGACGACGTGAAGCTCTCCTGCGAGGAGGTCTTCGGCCCGGTCATGTCCCTCCAGAAGGTGGACGGCGAGGCGGAGGCGTTCGCCGCCGTCAACTCCTCCAAGTACGGCCTCCAGGCAGGCGTCTTCACCCATGACCTCCAGACCGCCTTCCGCGCCCACCGCGCCCTGGAGGTGGGCGGCGTGATCGTCGGCGACGTCCCCTCGTACCGCGCCGACCAGATGCCGTACGGCGGCGCCAAGCAGTCCGGTGTCGGCCGCGAGGGCGTCCGCTACGCGATGGACGACTACACCTACGAGCGCGTCCTGGTCCTCACAGGCCTCGCCCTGTAACCGCCCCCGGACGACCCCACCCGCGCCCCCGCCTGGACAGCGAGCGCGGGCGGGGACGCGAGACGGACGGCCCGAACCCACTGTGCGGGGGTTCGGGCCGTCCGCCGCGCGTACGCGAGGACTGGTGCGGGTGCCGAAGTGCGGGTAAACGGGTTACATACGGACCAGTAAGCAGCCCCTACGCAGTCCGCGCGGCCGGGGGGCCGTCCGTCCTGGTGACGCGCGGCGAGGTGAGGCCCGACATGTCCGCACCACACAACACCCCCCAGGTCCCCCAAGCACCCAAGGTCACCGAGCGTGAGGCACGCAAGGTCGCCGAAGCCGCCCGGGAGCAGGACTGGCGTAAGCCCAGCTTCGCCAAGGAGCTGTTCCTCGGGCGCTTCCGGCTCGACCTGATCCATCCGCACCCCCTGCCGCCGCCCGACGACATCCGGCGCGGCGAGGAGTTCCTGGCGCGGCTGCGCGCCTTCTGCGAGACGCACATCGACAGTGCCCGGATCGAGCGCGAGGCGAAGATCCCCGACGAGGTGGTCAACGGGCTCAAGGAACTCGGCGCCCTCGGCATGAAGATCGAGACCAAGTACGGCGGTCTCGGGCTCACCCAGGTGTACTACAACAAGGCGCTCGCCCTCGTCGGCTCCGCGAGTCCGGCGATCGGTGCGCTGCTCTCGGCGCATCAGTCGATCGGCGTACCGCAGCCGCTGAAGATTTTCGGCACCCAGGAGCAGAAGGACGTCTTCCTGCCCCGGCTCGCCACCACCGACATCTCCGCGTTCCTCCTGACCGAGCCCGACGTCGGCTCCGACCCGGCCCGCCTCGCCACCACCGCCGTGCCCGACGGGAACGACTATCTGCTGGACGGGGTGAAGCTCTGGACCACCAACGGGGTCGTCGCCGATCTGCTCGTGGTCATGGCTCGCGTGCCTGCCTCCGAGGGGCACCCGGGCGGCATCACCGCCTTCGTCGTCGAGGCGGACGCCCCCGGTGTCACCGTGGAGCACCGCAACGCCTTCATGGGGCTGCGCGGCATCGAGAACGGCGTCACCCGCTTCCATCAGGTGCGGGTGCCTGCCGCGAACCGCGTCGGGCCCGAGGGGGCCGGGCTGAAGATCGCCCTGACCACCCTCAACACCGGGCGCCTCTCGCTGCCCGCGATGTGCGTCGGAGCCGGGAAGTGGTGCCTGAAGATCGCCCGCGAGTGGTCCGCCGTACGGGAGCAGTGGGGGCGGCCCGTCGCGAAGCACGAGGCGGTCGGCGCGAAGATCTCCTTCATCGCGGCCACCACCTTCGCCCTGGAGGCGATCGTCGACCTCTCCTCGCAGATGGCCGACGAGGACCGCAACGACATCCGTATCGAGGCCGCCCTCGCCAAGCTGTACGGCTCCGAGATGGGCTGGCTGATCGCCGACGAGCTGGTCCAGATCCGCGGCGGGCGCGGCTTCGAGACCGCCGAGTCGCTGGCCGCCCGCGGGGAGCGCGCCGTCCCGGCCGAGCAGATGCTCCGCGACATGCGGATCAACCGGATCTTCGAGGGCTCCACCGAGATCATGCATCTGCTGATCGCCCGCGAGGCCGTCGACGCCCACCTCAAGGTCGCCGGCGACATCATCGACCCGGAGAAGCCGCTCGCCGACAAGGCCAAGGCGGGTGCCAACGCCGCCGGGTTCTATGCCCGCTGGCTGCCTCAGCTCGTCACCGGGGCCGGGCAACTCCCTCGTACGTACGGTGAGTTCAACCCCGCCGGGCACCGCGACCTCTCCGGGCACCTCCGGTACGTCGAGCGCTCCTCACGCAAGCTCGCCCGGTCGACCTTCTACGCCATGTCCCGCTGGCAAGGCCGGATGGAGACGAAACAGGGCTTCCTCGGCCGGATCGTCGACATCGGCGCCGAACTCTTCGCGATGAGCGCCGCCTGCGTCCGCGCCGAGCATCTGCGGGGCTCCGGGGAGCACGGCCGTGAGGCGTACCAGCTTGCCGACGCCTTCTGCCACCAGTCCCGGGTCAGGGTGGAGGAGCTGTTCACGCGGCTCTGGTCCAACACCGACGACCTGGACCGGCGCGTGGTGGACGGCGTCCTGTCCGGTACGTACACGTGGCTGGAGGAGGGCGTCGTCGACCCCAGCGGCGAAGGCCCCTGGATCGCGGACGCCACCCCCGGACCCTCCGCCGAGGAGAACCGGCACCGGCCCGTCCGCTGAGCCGTGACCCATCGCTGCGAGGGGGCGCGTCCGTACGCCGGACACTGTTGGTGTCCGTACGTAGGGCGCGCCCCCTCCGTACCGAATCCCCGCCCCACCGGGACGCGCTGTCCACACGCGCAGCCGGAGCGGCAACAATGGGGGCATGAGCGACAGCCCCGCCCCACTCGCCGATCCGCATCTCCTCTTCGACACCGCGGACGGCCGCCGGGATCTGGTGATCCTCGGCTCCACCGGGTCCATCGGCACCCAGGCCATCGACCTGGTCCTGCGCAACCCCGACCGCTTCCGGGTCACCGCGCTCTCGGCCGCCGGCGGCCGGACCACCCTCCTCGCCGAGCAGGCCCACCGGCTGCGGGTGAGCACGGTCGCCGTCGCCGACCCGACCGCGGTCCCCGCCCTGCGCGAGGCGCTGCGCGAGCGGTACGGGGCCCGGGAGCCGCTCCCCGAGATCCTCGCCGGACCCGACGCGGCGGCCACGCTGGCCGCGAGCGACTGCCACACCGTGCTCAACGGGATCACCGGCTCCATCGGGCTCGCCCCGACGCTGGCCGCGCTGAAGGCGGGCCGCACGCTCGCCCTCGCCAACAAGGAGTCGCTGATCGTCGGCGGCCCGCTGGTGAAGGCGCTCGCCGCCCCCGGCCAGATCATCCCGGTCGACTCCGAGCACGCCGCGCTCTTCCAGGCACTGGCCGCGGGCACCCGCGCCGATGTCCGCAAGCTCGTCGTCACCGCCTCCGGCGGGCCGTTCCGGGGCCGTACGCGCGACGAGCTGGCCGATGTCACCCGCGAGCAGGCCCTGACCCACCCCACCTGGGCGATGGGCCCGGTCATCACGATCAACTCCGCGACGCTGGTCAACAAGGGCCTTGAGGTCATCGAGGCGCACCTCCTCTACGACATCCCCTTCGACCGTATCGAGGTCGTGGTCCACCCGCAGTCCTACGTGCACTCCATGGTCGAGTTCACCGACGGCTCCACGCTCGCCCAGGCCACCCCGCCCGACATGGGCGGACCCATCGCCATCGGCCTCGGCTGGCCCGAGCGGGTCCCGGACGCCGCCCCCGCCTTCGACTGGTCGAAAGCGTCCACGTGGGAGTTCTTCCCGCTGGACACCGAGGCCTTCCCGTCGGTCGCCCTCGCCCGCCATGTCGGTACGCTCGGCTCCACGGCACCCGCCGTCTTCAACGCGGCCAACGAGGAGTGCGTCGACGCCTTCCTCGCCGGACAGCTGCCCTTCAACGGAATCATGGATACGGTCAGCGCTGTGGTGTCCGAACACGGCACCCCCGCCCCGGGAACCCCGCTCAGCGTCGCGGATGTCCTCGAAGCGGAAACCTGGGCCCGCGCACGGGCCCGGGAACTCTCGGCGAAAGCGACAGCGGAGGCGCGCGCATGAGTCTGACCTCGATCCTGCTGACGGTCCTGGGGATCGCCGTCTTCGTCGTGGGCCTGCTGTTCTCCATCGCCTGGCACGAGCTGGGCCACCTCTCCACGGCCAAGATGTTCGGCATCCGGGTCCCGCAGTACATGGTCGGATTCGGCCCGACGCTCTGGTCGAAGCAGAAGGGCGACACCGAGTACGGCATCAAGGCCATCCCGGCCGGCGGCTACATCCGCATGATCGGGATGTTCCCGCCCGGCGCCGACGGCCGCCTCGAAGCCCGCTCCACCTCACCGTGGCGCGGCATGATCGAGGACGCCCGCTCCGCCGCGTACGAGGAGCTCGAACCCGGCGACGAGAAGCGGCTCTTCTACACGCGCAAGCCGTGGAAGCGCGTCATCGTGATGTTCGCCGGCCCGTTCATGAACCTGGTCCTCGCCGTCGCGATCTTCATGGGCGTCGCGATGACCTTCGGCTTCCAGACGCAGACCACCGAGGTCGCGGGCGTCCAGCAGTGCGTCATCTCGCAGAGCGAGAAGCGCGACACCTGCGAGGGCACCGACCCCGTCTCCCCGGCCAAGGCCGCGGGCCTGCAGGAGGGTGACAAGATCGTCGCCTTCGACGGGCAGAAGGTCGACGACTGGGCGACGCTCTCGGACCGCATCCGCAACACCATGGGCCCCGCCACCATCACCGTCGAGCGCGCCGGCCAGGAGGTCACCCTCAACGCCGTCCTGCGCGAGAACGCCGTCGCGAAGAAGGACGGCAACGGCGAGGTCATTCCGGACCAGTTCATCAAGGCCGGCTACCTCGGCTTCGCCGCCCGGACCGAGATCGTGCCGCTCTCCTTCGGCGACTCCGTCGTGCGCATGGGCGACATGATCGAGAACGGCGTCGACGCGATCATCGCGCTGCCCTCCAAGATCCCGGCCCTGTGGGACGCCGCCTTCAGCGACGGCGAACGCGCCGACGACTCGCCGGTGGGTGTCGTGGGCGCGGCCCGCATCGGCGGCGAGGTGATGAACCTCGACATCCCGGCCCAGAACCAGGTCGCGATGATGCTGTTCCTGCTCGCGGGCTTCAACCTGTCGTTGTTCCTGTTCAACATGCTGCCGTTGCTCCCACTGGACGGGGGGCACATCGCGGGTGCGCTCTGGGAGTCGCTGCGGCGCAATCTGGCCAAGGTCTTCCGGCGCCCCGACCCTGGCCCGTTCGACGTGGCGAAGCTGATGCCGGTCGCCTACGTGGTCGCCGGACTCTTCATCTGCTTCACGCTGCTGGTGCTGGTGGCCGACATCGTGAACCCGGTCAAGATCAGCTGATGATCCGATGGGGGACCGCCTCAGTAGTCGCCCCATCCGCCCCAGAAGTGACCGCCGGGCACACGCGTCGTGTCCGGTCGGTCACCATCTGGTTGACTTGTCCGTACGGTGCGTGCGCCCCGGCTCCGGTGCCGTAATCTCGAAGCCTGGAGCCCGCCGACATCGGGACCTTGATCCACACCTTGGGGATGCACAGCGCATGACTGCGATTTCTCTCGGAATGCCGGCCGTTCCGACCAAGCTCGCCGACCGACGGGTCAGCCGACAGATCCAGGTCGGCTCGGTCGCGGTCGGCGGGGACGCACCCGTCTCCGTGCAGTCGATGACGACGACGCGTACGTCGGACATCGGTGCCACCCTCCAGCAGATCGCCGAGCTGACGGCCTCCGGTTGCCAGATCGTCCGGGTGGCCTGCCCGACCCAGGACGACGCCGACGCCCTCGCCACGATCGCGCGCAAGTCGCAGATCCCGGTGATCGCCGACATCCACTTCCAGCCGAAGTACGTCTTCGCCGCGATCGACGCGGGCTGCGCGGCGGTCCGCGTGAACCCCGGCAACATCAAGCAGTTCGACGACAAGGTCAAGGAGATCGCCAAGGCGGCCTCCGAGACCCGCACCCCGATCCGGATCGGCGTCAACGCCGGCTCCCTGGACGCGCGGCTCCTGAAGAAGTACGGCAAGGCCACCCCCGAGGCCCTCGTCGAGTCCGCCCTGTGGGAGGCGTCCCTCTTCGAGGAGCACGGCTTCGGCGACATCAAGATCTCCGTCAAGCACAACGACCCGGTCGTCATGGTCAACGCCTACCGCCAGCTCGCCGCCCAGAGCGACTACCCGCTCCACCTCGGCGTCACCGAGGCCGGACCGGCGTTCCAGGGCACGATCAAGTCGGCCGTCGCGTTCGGCGCCCTGCTGTCCGAGGGCATCGGCGACACCATCCGCGTCTCCCTCTCGGCCCCGCCGGCCGAGGAGGTCAAGGTGGGCCTGCAGATCCTGGAGGCGCTGAACCTGAAGCAGCGCCGCCTGGAGATCGTCTCCTGCCCGTCCTGCGGCCGCGCCCAGGTCGACGTCTACAAGCTCGCCGACCAGGTCAGTGCCGGACTGGAGGGCATGGAGGTCCCGCTGCGCGTCGCGGTCATGGGCTGCGTCGTCAACGGCCCCGGCGAGGCCCGCGAGGCCGACCTCGGTGTCGCCTCCGGCAACGGCAAGGGCCAGATCTTCGTCAAGGGCGAGGTCATCAAGACCGTGCCCGAGTCGAAGATCGTCGAGACCCTCATCGAGGAAGCCCTGAAGATCGCCGAGCAGATGGAGAAGGACGGCATCGCCTCCGGCGAGCCCCAGGTCTCCATCAGCTGACCTGCGCTCTTCCCCGTCATCGCCGCCCCGCCGAGCCCCGCGCCCGGCGGGGCGGCGGCGTATCCAAGCCTGTCCAGGAGCCCGCTTACCGGCCCGGGCGGCGTTCTCCAGGCTTGTTGGGTACAGTGCGGAAATCAGCAGACCGCATGGTGAGGCCCCCTCGTGTTGACGCAGACCACCACCCGGGTCCTCGAACCCAGCGACCTCGGCGCAGCGCTCGCCATCCTGGAGAGCGAGCCCGTGGTCAACGCATTCGTCACGTCCCGCGTGCAGGTCGCGGGGCTCGACCCCTGGCGCCTCGGCGGCGAGATGTGGGGCTGGTACGCCGACGGACGGCTCCGTTCCCTCTGTTACGCCGGTGCCAACCTGGTCCCCATCTGCGCAGGGCCCGAAGCCGTACGCGCCTTCGCCGACCGGGCCCGCCGGGCCGGCCGCCGCTGCTCCTCGATCGTCGGCCCCGCCGAACCCACCGCCCTGCTCTGGCGGCTCCTGGAGCCGGGCTGGGGCCCGGCCCGCGAGGTCCGCGCCAACCAGCCCCTCATGGTCACCGAGAGCCCCGCCGCCGATGTCACCCCTGACCCGCTCGTCCGCCGCATCCGCAAGGACGAGACCGAGATCCTGATGCCGGCCTGCGTGGCGATGTTCACGGAGGAGGTCGGCATCTCCCCGCTCGCCGGGGACGGCGGACTCCTCTACCAGGCCCGGGTCGCCGAACTCATCGGCGCCGGACGCTCCTTCGCCCGGATCGACGACGGCAAGGTCGTCTTCAAGGCGGAGATCGGCGCCGCCACCACCCGGGCCTGCCAGATCCAGGGCGTCTGGGTCGCCCCCGAACACCGCGGCAAGGGCCTCTCCGAGACCGGCATGGCCGCCGTCCTGCGCTACGCCCTGGCCGACGTCGCCCCCATCGTCAGCCTGTACGTGAACGACTACAACGCTCCCGCCCGCAAGGCCTACCGGCGTGTGGGCTTCCGCGAGACGGGCACCTTCATGAGCGTCCTGTTCTGAACGGCCCGTACGGGGGGCGCCCCCCGGCCTCCACCCGTACCGGCCCGCCCACCCCGGCCAGTAGGGTTCGCGCATGGCACCAGCAGTCACCGGGAACGGCCCCGCGAACCCCGGCATCGAGGTCGGCCCCATCGACCTGGCCTCACGCGTCGACGAAGCCCTCCACGTACAGGCGGCGGCCTTCGGACTCAGCCAGGACGAGATCGACGTACGCCGCCACATCGTCCTGCGGCACCTGGACCACCCCGAGGCCCGTGCGCTCGGCGCACTCACCCCGGACGGGCGGCTCGTCGGCTTCGTCTACGGGCTGCCCAACGACCGCGCCCACTGGTGGTCCACCGTCGTGGAGCCCTACCTCCGGGCGGCCGGCTCCGACGGCTGGCTCGACGACTCCTTCGTCATCACCGAGCTCCACGTCCACCCCGACCACCAGCAGCACGGCCTCGGGCGCACCCTGATCACCACCATCACCGACGCCGTCCCGCACCCCCGGTCGATCCTCTCCGCGATCGACCGGGACAGCCCCGCCCGCGCCCTCTACCGCGCGCTCGGCTACCGCGACCTGGCCCGCCAGGTGGTCTTCCCCAGCGCCCCGCTCCCGTACGCCGTGATGGGCGCGCCCCTGCCGCTCCGGCGGTAGGGCCTCTCGTCCGGATCAGGCCGGGCTCGCGGGGTCCGGCCTGATCCGGACGAGAGGCCCCCTGGGCCGAATCGATTTCCGCCTGCCCGCACCGCCCGGCTAACCTCGGGCCCACCACCCTTGCGAGCAGGAGTTCATCATGGCCCAGGTCCAGCGCATGTCCCGATTGATGATCAAGACACTGCGCGATGACCCGGCGGACGCCGAGACGCTCAGCCACAAGCTGCTGGTCCGCGCCGGGTACGTGCGCCGCAACGCGGCCGGCATCTGGTCCTGGCTGCCGCTCGGCAAGAAGGTCCTGGACAACATCTCCAACGTCGTCCGCGAGGAGATGGACGCCATCGGCGCCCAGGAGGTCCTGCTCCCCGCCCTGCTGCCCAAGGAGCCCTACGAGGCATCCGGCCGCTGGGAGGAGTACGGCGACCTGCTCTTCCGCCTCAAGGACCGCAAGGGCGGCGACTACCTCCTCGGCCCGACCCACGAGGAGATCTTCACCCAGACCGTCAAGGACCAGTGCACGTCCTACAAGGACCTGCCGGTGATGCTCTACCAGATCCAGACGAAGTACCGTGACGAGGCCCGCCCCCGCTCCGGTGTGCTCCGCGGCCGCGAGTTCCAGATGAAGGACTCGTACAGCTTCGACACCACCGACGAGGGCCTCGCGCACTCCTACGCCCTGCACCGGGCCGCGTACATCAGGATCTTCGAGCGTCTGGGCCTCGACCACCGCATCGTCTCCGCCGTCTCCGGCGCGATGGGCGGCTCGGCCTCCGAGGAGTTCCTGGCGCCCGCCGCCGCCGGTGAGGACACCTTCGCGGACTGCCCGAACTGCGACTACGCCGCCAACACCGAGGCCGTGACCTTCGCGCTCGCCCCGGTCGACGGCTCGGCGCACGCCGCGGTCGAGGAGCTGGACACCCCTGACACCCCGACCATCGAGACCCTCGCCGCGCACCTGGGCGTCCCCGCCTCCGCCACCCTGAAGAACCTGCTGGTCAAGGTGGACGGCGAGATCGTGGCCGTCGGCGTCCCCGGCCACCGCGAGGTCGACCTCGGCAAGCTCGGCGAGCACCTGGCGCCCGCCGTCGTCGAGCTGGTCACCGCCGAGGACTTCGTCGGCCGTGACGACCTCGTACGCGGCTACGTCGGCCCCCAGGGCCTGGAGAAGGTCCGCTACCTGGCCGACCCCCGCGTCGCCCCCGGCACTGCCTGGATCACCGGCGCCAACCAGGAGGGCAAGCACGCGAAGAACGTCGTCGCGGGCCGTGACTTCGAGGTCGACCAGTACCTCGACGTCGTCGTGGTCGAGGAGGGCGACCCCTGCCCCCGGTGCGGCACCGGCCTCACCCTGGACCGCGCCATCGAGATCGGCCACATCTTCCAGCTCGGCCGCAAGTACGCCGACACCTTCCAGCTCGACGTGCTGGGCCAGCAGGGCAAGCCGGTCCGCGTGACGATGGGCTCGTACGGCATCGGCGTCTCCCGCGCGGTGGCCGCCCTCACCGAGCAGACCGCCGACGACAAGGGCCTGTGCTGGCCCCGCGAGATCGCCCCGGCCGACGTCCACGTCGTCGCCGCGGGCAAGGCCCTCCAGACCGAGCTTGCCCTTGACGTCTCGGAGAAGCTCAACGCGGCGGGCCTGCGGGTCCTGGTCGACGACCGCCCCGGCGTCTCGCCCGGCGTGAAGTTCACCGACTCCGAGCTCATCGGCGTGCCCAAGATCCTGGTTGCCGGCCGCCGCTCGGCCGACGGCGTCCTGGAGCTGAAGGACCGCCGCACCGGTGAGCGCGAGGAGCTCACGGTGGACGAGGCGGTCGCCCGCCTCGTCCTGGAGCTGAAGGACCGCCGCACCGGTGAGCGCGAGGAGCTGACGGTGGACGAAGCGGTCGCCCGCCTCTCCGCCGACCTGGGCTGACCACGTGGGAAGAGGGCCCCGCGCACGGGCCCTCTTCCCAGGTACGCCGAACTACAGCCAGCCCGCGAACTCCAGGTTGACCTCGCCCATCTGCCGCCGCCCCTCGGCCAGCGCACGCGTCCCCGACTCGACCGCCCGGAACAGCGTCCAGCCGTGCAGCCGCGCCTGCTCCACCTCCAGCGACTCCGCCAGCTTCTTGACCCGCCGCCGCGCCGTCACCGGGCCGCCCGGGGAGGCGATCAGATCCTCCACCCGGTCCCGCACCAGCCGCGCCAGGTCGTAGGCGCGCTCGCCCACCAGCGGCTCCGGACCCACCGTCAGCCAGGGCGCGCGCTCGCCGGAGAGCACCTTGCTCTGGCGGAAGTTGCCGTGCAGGAGCAGGAGTTCGGGGGAGCCGTCCGCCAGTTCCGTACGGGCCGCGAGGGCCGCCTCCACCAGCGGGGCGAGCTCCGGATCGGCCGAGGCGGCCGCCCGCATGCCCCCCGTCTGGCGCCTGGTCCGCTCGGCCACGGTCTCGAAGGGGTGGCCGACGGGCGGCTCCACCCACAGCCGCCGGACCGTGCCCGCCGCCTCCAGGAGCGCCTTGGCCTCCGGCAGCGAACGCAGCGACACCTCATGGTGCAGCCGCTCCAGCAGCAGCGCCCCGGACGCGTCGGGATCAGGCGCGTCCAGCAGCTTCACCGCGCCCCAGCCGTCCCAGTGGGCCAGCGCCGCCCGCTCCTGCTCCGGTTCGGCGCGCGGCGGGGCGATCTTCAGCGCGGCCGGGGTCCCGTCGGCCTGCCGGACCAGGAGCACCAGGGCGCTGCGCCCGCCGGGGGCGGCCACCCGCTCCACGGTGAGGTCCGGCCCGGCGGCGCAGATCGCCTGTTCGGTGAGCGTGGGGAGGCGGTCCAGCCACTCGGCCGCCGCACCGTCCCCGTACATCTCGCCGAGCGCGCGCACCAGGCGCTGCGGCGGTTCGAAACCCATACGTCCGTTGTTCCCTTTCCGGTCCCTCGGTCAGCTCGTGCCATCCGCTCCCGCGGCCTCCACCGGACCCGTCTTCTCGGCCGGACCCGCGCCCGGGGCCCGCTCGGCCAGCCCCGGAAAGGCTACGTTGCCGCCCCGCCAGCGGGCCGCCCGCACGGCGGCCTCCCGCAGTGCGCCCGCCGCGTCGGCGCGCGCGGGCCCTTCGGTGGCCCGTACGAGATCGGAGTACACGCCCGCCACCCGGTCCTCCAGGACGGCGGCGAGGCGCAGCGCCGACGTGGTGTCGGTAACCGCGAAGGGCAGAGCGTACGCGGCGCCGGCGGCGACCGGCGCACCGCCCAGGTCACGCACGGTGCGCATGAGCGCGTCCCTGCGCGCGCGGTGGCCGTCGTACGCCGCGCTCGCCTCGGTGCGCCGCTTCCCTGCGATCCGGCCGCCGAGCACCCCGTACCCGTAGACGGCCGCGTGTTCGGCGGCCAGCGCGGTCTGTGCGGCGGTGAGGGCGGGGGAGGGGGCCTCGTCCTCGGCGGGAAGGGTCATGACGAGGTCTCCTTGGCCAGCTCGGTCAGCAGGTACGCGTGGACCGCCGCGGCCGCGGCCACCGAGGCCAGCAGCCGGGCCAGCTCCGGTTCCGCGGTGAGCAGGGCCTCGGCGTGGGCGTCGGCCCGGCGGCGCTCGGCGTCGGCCAGCTCCTTCACCGCGGCCCGCGCGTCGGCGGACACGGGACCGGGTGCGGGCGGGGCCGCGGCCTTCCTGGCACCCGCCGACAGGGCCTCGGTGTGCTCCTGTACGGCGGTCCGCAGGGGTGCCAGGCCCTCCGCGAGCGCCGGGTGGGCCTCGGCCGCCAGGTCGTAGTGGGCGAGCGTCAGGGCGGCGGTGCGCGCCGCCGCCGTACGCAGGGCCTTCTCCGCCCGGACCGCTTCGGCCCCGGTGCGTACGGGACCGCTCCGGCCCTGGCTCTTGTCGTCGTCCCCGCAGCCGGTCAGCACCGCACCCAGTGCGAGAGCCCCCGTCGCGGTGAGCGCCCCCCTGCGGGTCGTCCCCGTGCGCCGCACGTTTCTCCTTCGGGCCGGGACCGATCCTGACAGGATCTGTCCTGAAGTGATCACCGCAGGCGAGCGTACCCGCGGTGACAGGGCGGGCGGACGGCAACACCCCTGGCGACCGGATACCCTTTGACCTGACGCACGACGATCCCCACAACAGCACACGCGGCCGAGGAGTCACCCGGATGAGCACCACCCAGAGCGAGAGGCTGCGCGGGTTGCTGGAACCGCTCGTCAGCGCGCAGCAGCTGGACCTCGAGGAGATCGAGGTGTCCCGGGCCGGCCGACGTGGAGTGCTGCGGATCATCGTGGACTCCGACGAGGGCGTGGAGCTGGACACCTGCGCGGAGCTGAGCCGCGCGATCTCCCAGAAGCTGGACGAGACCGACGTGATGGGCGAGGGCGAGTACGTCCTCGAAGTCAGCTCCCCCGGCGCGGACCGCCCCTTGACCGAACACCGCCACTACGTACGCGCCATCGGCCGGCTGGCCCGGTTCCACCTCGCCGCCGACGGATCCGGTGAGCTGGTCGCCCGCATCCTCGCCGTCGACGAGGACGGGCTGGACCTCGAAGTGCCCGGCGTCAAGGGCCGCAAGCCCACGTCCCGCCGCCTCGCCTTCGACGAGATCGCCAAGGCGCGAGTGGAGATCGAATTCAACCGCAAGGACAAGAAGGAAGAGGAGGCGTAGCCGTGGACATCGATGTGAAGCTTTTGAAGGGCTTGGCGCAGGACAAGGAGATCCCCTTCGACGTGCTCGTCGGGGCGATCGAGTCGGCCCTCCTCATCGCGTACCACCGCACCGACGGCAGCCACCGCCGGGCGCGCGTGAAGCTCGACGAGAACGGCCACGTCACCGTGTGGGCCAAGGAGGACCCGGCCGACCTCGAGGAGGGCCAGGAGCCCAAGGAGTTCGACGACACCCCCTCCGGGTTCGGCCGGATCGCCGCGACCACCGCCAAGCAGGTCATCCTGCAGCGGCTGCGCGACGCCGAGGACGACCGCACCTTCGGGGAGTACGCGGGCCACGAGGGGGACGTCGTCACCGGCATCGTCCAGCAGGGCAAGGACCCCAAGAACGTCCTGGTCGACATCGGCAAGATGGAAGCCATGCTGCCGGTCCAGGAGCAGGTCCCGGGCGAGGAGTACGTGCACGGTCTGCGTCTTCGTACGTATGTCGTACGGGTCGCCAAGGGCGTCCGCGGTCCGTCGGTGACGTTGTCGCGCACCCACCCGAACCTGGTGAAGAAGCTCTTCGCGCTGGAGGTCCCGGAGATCGCGGACGGCTCCGTGGTCATCGAGGCCATCGCCCGCGAGGCCGGCCACCGCACCAAGATCGCCGTGCGCTCCACCCGCGCCGGCCTGAACCCCAAGGGCGCCTGCATCGGCCCGATGGGCAGCCGTGTGCGCAATGTCATGGCCGAGCTGCACGGCGAGAAGATCGACATCGTGGACTGGTCGGACGACCCGGCCGAGATGGTCGCCAACGCGCTCTCGCCCGCCCGGGTGAGCAAGGTCGAGGTCGTCGACCTCGGCGCCCGCTCCGCCCGCGTCACCGTGCCGGACTACCAGCTGTCGCTGGCGATCGGCAAGGAGGGCCAGAACGCCCGCCTCGCCGCCCGCCTCACCGGCTGGCGCATCGACATCCGTCCCGACACCGAGACGGACGAGGAGCGCGAGACGGCCGACCGCGAGCGGGCCGAGCGAGCCCGGGAGCGCTCGGAAAGGCGTTGACCCGGAGCCGCTCCAGGGAATAGATCTTGGCCCTACGCCGCTGAGATCACGACAACATCCGTTCGATTCTGGCCCCCAAGGGGTGAGGTCGGTGCGGGGAGGTAGACTTAAACGTGTCTGGCCGGACGCAAGCCCGCGCTTGCCCCGAGCGAACCTGTGTGGGATGCCGGGAGCGAGTGGCCAAGAGCGAGCTGCTGCGCATCGTGGTGGACGAGGGTGCCTGCGCCCCTGATCCACGCGGTACGCTGCCCGGCCGGGGTGCTTATGTGCACCCCACCTCTGTCTGTCTCGACCTGGCGGTTCGCCGCCGGGCGTTCCCCCGGGCCTTCAAGGCCAAGGGGCCGTTCGACACCGCGGCACTCACGCGGTTCGTCGAGCGGGTGACACCGTAAGAAAGTGAACGTGAACGGCACGGGACCCCGTGCGGTCAGGTACCTCGCGAGTTGGAAGTAGGTCGAGATTGCGATGAGCACTCGATGAGTACGCGATGAGTACGCCCATGAAGTAGCGACGGTCCGGCGGTAACCCGGACCTAAAAGGAGCGATGTGGCTAAGGTCCGGGTATACGAACTCGCCAAGGAGTTCGGCGTCGAGAGCAAGGTCGTCATGGCCAAGCTCCAAGAACTCGGTGAATTCGTCCGTTCGGCGTCCTCGACGATCGAGGCGCCGGTTGTACGTAAGTTGACCGACGCACTGCAGGGGCCCGGCGGCAACGCCGGCAAGTCCGCTGCCAAGCCTGGCGCGCCCCGCAAGGCGACGCCCGCAAAGCCCGCAGCGCCCTCCCCGGCCGCTGCGGCACGTCCCGCTGCCCCGAAGCCCGGCGTACCGGCTGCCAAGCCGGCCGCTGCCGAGGCCCCGGAGACCAGCACCCCCGCGGCGCCCTCCGCGCCGTCGGCGGGCCCCCGTCCGGGCCCGAGGCCCGCGCCGAAGGCGGCCCCGGTGACCCCGGTCCCGGCCGCCGAGTTCTCGGCTCCGGCTCCGGCCCAGCCGGCCGCCCCCCAGCAGCCCCAGGCCCCGCGTCCCGCGGCCGCCGCCCCGGGTCCCCGCCCTGCCCGTCCGGCTCCGGCCGGCGGTCAGCGTGACGGTGGCGCCCGCGACGGTGGTCAGCGTGACGGCGGCCGTGGTGGCGAGCGTGGCGGAGACCGCCCCGCACGTCCCGCGGGCCAGGGCGCACCGCGCCCCGGCGGCGCCCGTCCGGCCGGTCCCCGTCCGGGCAACAACCCCTTCACCTCCGGCGGTTCCACCGGCATGGCGCGCCCCTCGGCGCCCCGTCCCGGCGGTGCCCCGCGCCCCGGTGGCGGCTCGGAGCGCCCCGGCGCCCCGCGTCCCCAGGGCGGCCCCGGCGGCGCCCCGCGCCCCCAGGGCGGTCAGGGTCAGGGCGGTGCCCGTCCCACTCCGGGCGGCATGCCCCGCCCGCAGACTCCGCGTCCCGGCGGCGGTCCCGCCGGTAACCGGCCGAACCCGGGCATGATGCCGCAGCGTCCCGCTGCCGGCCCGCGTCCCGGTGGCGGTCCCGGTGGTGGCCGTGGTCCCGGTGCCGGTGGCGGCGGTCGCCCCGGTGGCGGCGGCGGTCGTCCCGGTGGCGGTGGCGGCGGCTTCGCCGGCCGTCCGGCCGGTCCCGGTGGCGGCGGCGGCTTCGCCGGCCGTCCGGCCGGTCCCGGTGGCGGCGGCGGTGCCGGTCGTCCCGGCGGCGGCGGCGGCTTCGGCGGTCGTCCCGGCTTCGGCGGGCGTCCGGGTGGTCCCGGTGGCCGTGGTGGCACGCAGGGTGCGTTCGGCCGTCCCGGCGGTCCGGCGCGTCGTGGCCGTAAGTCGAAGCGGCAGAGGCGCCAGGAGTACGAGGCCATGCAGGCCCCGTCCGTCGGCGGCGTCATGCTGCCTCGCGGCAACGGACAGGCTGTCCGGCTGTCGCGCGGTGCCTCGCTCACCGACTTCGCGGAGAAGATCAACGCCAACCCGGCGTCGCTCGTCGCCGTGATGATGAACCTCGGCGAGATGGTCACGGCGACGCAGTCCGTCTCCGACGAGACGCTCCGGCTTCTCGCGGACGAGATGAACTACGTCCTGGAGATCGTCAGCCCCGAGGAGGAGGACCGCGAGCTGCTCGAGTCCTTCGACATCGAGTTCGGCGAGGACGAGGGCGGCGAAGAGGCCCTGGTCTCCCGTCCGCCGGTCGTGACCGTCATGGGTCACGTCGACCACGGTAAGACCCGACTGCTGGACGCGATCCGCAAGACGAACGTCGTTGCGGGCGAGGCCGGCGGCATCACGCAGCACATCGGTGCGTACCAGGTCTCCTCCGAGGTCAACGGTGAGGACCGCAAGATCACCTTCATCGACACCCCGGGTCACGAGGCGTTCACCGCCATGCGTGCACGTGGTGCGAAGTCGACCGACATCGCGATCCTCGTGGTGGCGGCCAACGACGGTGTGATGCCCCAGACGATCGAGGCGCTGAACCACGCCAAGGCGGCCGAGGTGCCGATCGTGGTCGCGGTCAACAAGATCGACGTCGAGGGCGCCGACCCGACCAAGGTGCGCGGTCAGCTCACCGAGTTCGGTCTGGTGGCCGAGGAGTACGGCGGCGACACCATGTTCGTCGACATCTCCGCCAAGCAGGGCCTCAATATCGAGGCGCTCCTGGAGGCCGTCGTCCTCACCGCCGACGCCTCGCTGGACCTGCGGGCCAACCCGGAGCAGGACGCGCAGGGTATTGCGATCGAGTCCCACCTCGACCGCGGTCGCGGTGCCGTCTCGACCGTCCTGGTCCAGCGCGGAACGCTGCGCATCGGCGACACGATGGTCGTGGGCGACGCCTACGGCCGAGTCCGCGCCATGCTCGACGACAACGGTCAGAACGTGCAGGAAGCGGGTCCCTCGACCCCCGTCCTGGTGCTCGGTCTCACCAACGTCCCGGGCGCCGGCGACAACTTCCTGGTCGTCGACGAGGACCGTACGGCCCGTCAGATCGCCGAGAAGCGTGCCGCCCGTGAGCGCAACGCCAACTTCGCCCGCAAGGGTGTCCGGTTCTCCCTGGAGAACCTGGACGAGGCGCTCAAGGCCGGTCTGGTCCAGGAGCTCAACCTCATCATCAAGGGCGACGCGTCCGGTTCGGTGGAGGCTCTCGAGTCCTCGCTGCTCCAGCTCGACGTCGGTGAAGAGGTCGACATCCGGGTCCTGCACCGCGGTGTGGGTGCGGTCACCGAGTCGGACATCAACCTGGCGATGGGTTCCGACGCCATCGTGATCGGCTTCAACGTGCGCGCCGCAGGGCGTGCCGAGCAGATGGCCGAGCGCGAAGGCGTGGACGTCCGGTACTACTCGGTCATCTACCAGGCGATCGAAGAGATCGAAGCGGCCCTCAAGGGCATGCTCAAGCCGGAGTACGAAGAGGTCGAGCTCGGCACGGCGGAGATCCGCGAGATCTTCCGCTCGTCCAAGCTGGGCAACATCGCCGGTGTGCTGGTCCGCTCCGGCGAGGTCAAGCGCAACACCAAGGCGCGCCTGCTGCGTGATGGCAAGGTCATCGCGGAGAACCTCAACATCTCCGGTCTGCGCCGCTTCAAGGACGACGTCACCGAGATCCGTGAAGGCTTCGAGGGCGGTATCAACCTCGGAAACTTCAACGACATCAAGATCGACGACGTCATCGCGACGTACGAGATGCGCGAGAAGCCGCGAGGCTGATCCGCAGAGATCTGATCGGGTTCCGGGGGTCCGCCCCCGGAACCCGGCCACCACGGTCGGGGCCGGTCGACGGGTCGTATTTCCGTCGATCGGCTCCGGCCGTTCCGGTACGGTTCTGATGTCCCCGCCAAGTTCTGGCGGGGCACGAACCCGAACCGGCGGGACATCCGGACACACATGTATGTGGGGACCCTGTCCTTCGATCTGCTCCTCGGCGACGTACGGTCGTTGAAGGAGAAACGCTCCGTCGTCCGTCCGATCGTCGCCGAACTCCAGCGCAAGTACGCGGTGAGTGCGGCGGAGACCGGCGGGCAGGATCTCCACCGCAGGGCCGAGATCGGCCTCGCCGTGGTCTCCGGTGACGCCGGACACCTGACGGACGTGCTGGACCGGTGCGAGCGGCTGGTGGCCGCCCGCCCCGAGGTGGAGCTGCTGTCGGTGAGACGGCGGCTGCACAGTGACGAAGACTGACACGCAAGCGAAATCAGAAGGAAGAGTGACGGACCGGTGACCGACAACGCGCGGGCCCGCAAGCTGGCCGATCGCATCCAGGTCGTGGTCGCGGAGACCCTGGACCGGCGAATCAAGGATCCGCGGCTGGGATTCGTGACGATCACGGACGCCCGGGTCACCGGCGACCTGCGGGAGGCCACGGTCTTCTACACGGTCTACGGCGACGACGAGGAGCGCGCGGCCTCCGCCGCGGCGCTGGAGAGCGCCAAGGGCGTCCTCCGCTCCGAGGTCGGCCGGCAGACCGGGGTCCGGTTCACGCCGAGCCTGGCCTTCGTCCCGGACGCCCTCCCGGACAACGCCCGCACCATCGAGGACCTCCTCGACAAGGCGCGCGCCAAGGACGCCGAGGTGCGCGAGGTCTCCACGGGCGCGAAGTACGCCGGCGACGCCGACCCGTACCGCAAGCCCGAGGACGAGGACGAGGAAGCCGACGTCCCCTCCGAGAAGAACGAGGGCCCGGCCTCCGCATGACCGAGCAGACCATCACGCCGGACGGCCTTGTCATCGTCGACAAGCCGTCCGGCTTCACTTCGCACGACGTCGTGGCCAAGATGCGCGGCATCGCCCGCACCCGCCGCGTCGGCCACGCCGGAACGCTCGACCCGATGGCGACCGGTGTCCTCGTCCTCGGCGTCCAGCGGGCCACCAAGCTCCTCGGTCACCTCGCACTGACCGAGAAGGAGTACCTGGGCACCATCCGGCTCGGTCAGGACACCGTCACCGACGACGCCGAGGGCGAGATCACCTCCTCCGCCGACGCGTCCGGCGTGACCCGTGAGGGCATCGACGCCGGAGTGGCGGCCCTGTCCGGCGCGATCATGCAGGTCCCGTCCAAGGTCAGCGCCATCAAGATCGACGGCAAGCGGTCCTACGCGCGGGTGCGCGGCGGCGAGGAGTTCGAGATCCCGGCCCGCCCGGTGACCGTCTCCTCCTTCCGCGTCTACGACGTCCGCGAGGCCGTCGCCGAGGACGGCACCCCCGTCATGGACCTGGTCGTCTCCGTGGTCTGCTCCTCGGGGACGTACATCCGCGCGCTGGCCCGGGACCTCGGCGCCGGGCTCGGCGTCGGCGGCCACCTGACGGCTCTGCGACGTACCCGGGTCGGCCCCTACGGACTGGACGCGGCCCGCACCCTGGACCAGCACCAGGAGGAGCTGACGGTGATGCCCGTCGCCGACGCGGCCGCCTCCGCCTTCCCCCGCTGGGACGTCGACGAGAAGCGCGCCAAGCTGCTCCTCAACGGCGTACGGCTGGACATGCCCGCGTACCCGCCGGGGCCGGTCGCGGTCTTCGGGCCCGACGGGACGTTCCTCGTGCTCGTGGAGGAGGAGAAGGGCAAGGCCAAGAGCCTCGCCGTCTTCGCCTGATCCGTCGCCGCACGGTGTTTTCGTCCGAACCCTTCCCGCCCTTCCTGTGTGGAGCGGGCACCACCCCCCACCCGGTGCCCGCTCCACATTCCCCACCCCGGGACCATCTCTGCTCCGCCAGGACACGGCTATTCACTCCATCGGACGGGCGCTCGGAGTGAATACCGGGGGCGTGGGGGGCGCTTTCCCCGTCCGCGCGCTCCTGGAGATCACCGGCGGCCTACCGTCGGACCATGGGCAGTGGGGACCGGTCGACGTTGGTGAGGATCTGTGATCAGGTCGGCCGGCCGCGGGGGACGGGATTCGTCGCGGACGACCGCGGCACGGTCGTCACCGCCCACCAGGCCACCGCCGCCCCCGGACCGCTCCTCCTCCACGGCACCGACGGCCGCACCTGTTCCGTCGGCCCCGACGACATCACCGCGCTCCCCGCCCTCGGCCTCGCCCTCCTGCGTACGGGCGGCTCCGGGACCCTCGACGTGGAGCCGCTGCCCATCGCCGCACGGGAGCGGATCGAGCCCGGCAGTTACGTCGGGATCGCCGCCCACGGTCGCCGTGAGGCCCGCGTCCTCGGCACGGCCCCCGCCACCTACACCGCCCCGGACGGCGCCCATCCGGTCCCCGCCGCCCTGGAGCTGGCCCTCGGCACCGACGGGCGCGACGCCCTGCGCTCCGGCGGCGCGGCCATCGGGGGACCGGTCAGCGACCCGGCCACGGGCGCGATCCTCGGCCTCCTGTGCACCGCCCTCACCACCCCGTACGAGGCCGCCGGGCTCGCCCTCCCCATCCCGCGCGGCGCCGACGCCGCCCTCGACGCCCTCCTGGCGCGCAACGCCACCGCCGCCCCCGCCTACGGCCCCGACCTCAACCTCGCCGGTGCCCTCCAGCTCACCGCCACCTCCGTCGGCTCGGCGGACGGTCCGAAAGCCCGCACCGCCCCCGTCGAGCGCGAGGACGTGAGCGCGGAGTTCGCCGCCTTCGAGACCGGCACGGGCACGGTCCTGGGCCTCGTCGGGGCCCCCGGCACCGGCCGCACCACCGAGCTGGCCGCCCTCGCCGCCCGCCGGGCCGACGGCGCGGCGCCCGCTCCCACGCTCTGGCTGCGCGGCGCCGACCTGCTGGCCGACGACACCTCGGTCGCCGACGCGGCGGACCGTACGCTGACCCGCTCGGCCCGCATCGTCGCCGCGGCCGGGGCCCTCGGTGACATGGCGACGGCCACCGCGGAACGGATCGCCGCTCTCGCCGCCGACGCGGGCCACCCCCTCCTCGTGGTCCTGGACGGCCCCGAGGAGATGCCCCCGCTGCTGGCCCACCGGCTCGCCGAATGGACGGCGAACACCGCCGGCTGGCTGCGCGAGCACGGCGTCCGGCTCGTCGTAGCCTGCCGCCCCGAGCACTGGGAGACAGCAGGCGCCCTCTACCCGCCCGGCGCCCTGCACCGCCCACACCGCCCCGCCCGGGCCCTGCCCCCGGCCCTGCGCCTGGCCGACCTCACCCCCGACCAGGCCGACCGGGCCAAGGAGCGCCTCGGCATCCCGCCGCACGCCCTCGCGCCCGGCCACGACCGGCATCCGCTCACCCTGCGGCTGCTCGCCGAGGTCCGCGAGGCCCTGCCGCCCGGTGTCCCGGGCCGCCCCGACACCGAGGACGTCTTCGGCGCCCACCTGGACCTCATGTGTGTGCGCATCGCGGTCCGGATCGCGGCCGCCGCCGGCGAACAGCCCCGAGGCACCGCCGTACGCCGACTGGCCGCCCGGGTGGCGGGTCAGGTCCACGAGGCGGCCCGACGCTGCCTGGGCCCGGGGCAGGGGGAGCTGGGCCGCGAGGCGTTCGAGGAGGTCTTCCCCTGGCGCACGGGGTGGGCCTCCGCCGTGCTGACGGAGGGGCTCCTCGTGCCCGCCGGGGCCGGCTACCGCTTCGCCCACGAGGAGCTGGGCGACTGGGTGCAGGGCGCCCATCTGGACCTGGACGCGGCGCTGCGCTCGCTGGTGCACCGGTGGCACCGGGGGAGCGGGGCAGTGGTGCACCAGCCCAGCGCCCCGACCGAGGGGGATCCGCGCTCCCTGCCCGTGCCCCGGCACCGGATCGGCCCGGTGATCCAGGCGATGGTGCTCCTCGGCCGCCGCCAGGGCACCGCCGCGCTCGCGCACCGGATGGCCGACCTGATCGAGGCGCTGGACCGGCTCTGGAACGACGAGGGACACGGTGGCGAAGGAAGCCGAGGCGAGGGTGCCCGCCGCGAGAATCCACGCCACCGAGCCCCCCGCGACGAGGACGCCGCCTGGTGGGCGGCCCACCTCCTCGGCGGCAGCCTGCTCCGGGTGCCCGACGCCCGTCCGTACCTCGGCGTCCTGCGGGTCCTCGCCGGGCGCATCACCCGCCGCTCGGCCGCCACCGGGGGACCGGCGGGCCCAGGGGCGTACAAAGAGTTCGGCCCCTGGTTCTGGCGGCGGCTCCGGCTGCCCGAGGAGGACCGGATCGACCTCCTGCGCCGCCTCGTCCCCGCCGACGGGGTGCCCCGCACCGACGGCGACGAGCGGTACCTGGACGCCGTCGCCCGCCGCCTCACGCTCAACGCCCCCGTCGTACTGCCGCTGCTCTGCCGCTGGTTCACCGACGAACGCCCGCTGCTGATGGGTCCCGACGCGCCGGACGAGGGCCTGCGCCCCACCGTGGCCGCCGCCGCGCAGGCCCTGCTCCACGCCCGCCGCGACCTGGCCGTCGACGACCTGACCGACGCGCTCATCGCCACCCCGCACACCCGGGCCGGGGAACTGCTCGCCGCCCTCGCCGAGGACGAGCCCACCGCGCTCTGCCGGGCCGTCGAGCGCTGGGCCCGCGACGAGGACCGCCCGGCCCGCCGCTCCGCCGCCGCCCGGTACGCCGGACTCCTCCAGCCCCGGATCACCGCCGACGGGGACCGGGCGCTGCTCAGGTCCGCCGCCGAGGTCCTGCTGGAGCGCCCCGAGGACAGGGAGCTCCACGCCGCCGCCCTCACCCTCCTCGTCCGGGACCCGAGGAGCAGGGGCCGCCACCTCCCGCAGGCGCTCCGCCGCTTCGCGCACGGCGACCCCCGCCTCCCCGTCGAGCTGCTCGCCGAGGTCTTCCCCCTCCACCCCGAGCCGGTCCTCGCAGCCCTCCGCGCCCGCCTGGCCCGCCCCGGCGACGGTGCGGCGGCGGTCCTGCGGGCCCTGGCCGGGCTGGACACGCCCGCGCTCGCGCTGCACGTCGCCGGGCTCGTACGCGAGTACATCGACGCCCACCCCGAGGACGGCACCCCTGCCGCCGAGTACGTCGACCTCCGCCTCGAACACGGCCCCGCCGCCCGCGCCCTGCTCCTCCCCCTGGTCACCGGGCTGCTGAGGGACCGCCCCGCCCCGCCCCCGGTCCGCGCCGCACTGGCCCGGGTGCTCGCCGGGGCCGGGAGCGCCGCGTCCCGGCCGCTGCGGGCCGAGCTGCTGGAGGTCCTGCTGGAGTTCGAGCAGACCACCGGACGGGACCCGGACGTCCTGGACGCCCTCCTCCAGGCCGCGGCGGCCGGGGCGGGTGCCCGCCCGGAGATCCGTACGCGCGCCCTCGTCCACCGCGCCGGCATGCTCCTCGTCCGCACCCCCGAGGGCGCCGCCCGCTTCGACCGCCGCCTGGTCGAGCTCGCCCGGGACGTGCCCGGATTCGCCGCCCTCGTGATCCGCTGGCTCGCCGACGCCCCGCAGGAGTGGGCGGCCGTGGTGGGCCCCAGCGCCCGGCGCACGGTGGAGGCGTTGGAGACATCACGTCGGGCGATGCCGATGCCGATGCAGGCGGCGGGGCGTGAGCATGGCAGTCTTAGACCTGCGTAATCGACATACACACGTACACAGGTTCGGGCGAGGAGCGGTCACAGTGCAGCGCTGGCGTGGCTTGGAGGACATCCCCCAGGACTGGGGGCGCAGCGTCGTCACCATCGGCTCCTACGACGGCGTGCACCGCGGACACCAGCTGATCATCGGCCGGGCCGTCGAGCGCGCCCGTGAGCTGGGCGTTCCGTCCGTCGTCGTCACCTTCGACCCGCACCCCAGCGAGGTCGTCCGCCCCGGCAGCCACCCGCCGCTGCTCGCCCCGCACCACCGCCGCGCCGAACTCATGGCGGGGCTGGGCGTGGACGCGGTGCTGATCCTGCCGTTCACCGCGGAGTTCTCGAAGCTGTCGCCCGCCGACTTCATCGTGAAGGTCCTCGTCGACAAGCTGCACGCCAAGGCCGTCATCGAGGGCCCGAACTTCCGCTTCGGCCACAAGGCCGCCGGAAACGTCGCGCTGCTGACCGAGCTGGGCGCCACCTACGACTACACCGTCGAGGTCATCGACCTGTTCGTGACCGGAGAGGCGGGCGGCGGCCAGCCGTTCTCCTCCACCCTGACCCGCCGCCTCGTCTCCGAGGGCGATGTCGCCGGCGCCGCCGAGATCCTCGGCCGCCCGCACCGCGTCGAGGGCATCGTGGTCCGCGGCGCCCAGCGCGGCCGCGAACTGGGCTTCCCCACGGCCAACGTGGAGACCCTCCCGCACACCGCGATCCCCGCCGACGGCGTCTACGCGGGCTGGCTGGAGGTGGCGGGCGAGTCGATGCCCGCCGCGATCTCGGTCGGCACCAACCCGCAGTTCGACGGCACCGAGCGGACGGTCGAGGCGTACGCGATCGACCGCGTAGGACTGGACCTGTACGGGCTGCACGTGGCCGTCGACTTCCTCGCGTACGTACGCGGCATGCTGAAGTTCGACACGATCGACGACCTGCTGGTGGCGATGGCCGGCGACGTGAAGCGGTGCAGCGAGCTGATCGCCGCGTACGACCGCACGCACTGACGCACCCGCTCCCCGTGCGCCCCGCCCGGGGACGGCGGATGCTGGCAGGGTGCACGACATCCTGCCCGGCCTCCGGGCCCGCTGCGCCGCCGGTACGCCCTTCGCCCTGGCGACCGTCGTCGCCGTGCACGGCAGCGCGCCCCGCGATCCGGGCGCCGTCCTGGCTGTCGACGAGGCGGGCACCGTGCTCGGCAGCGTCTCCGGGGGGTGCGTCGAGAGCGATGTGTACGAGGTGGCCCGCGAGGTGCTCGCCGGGGCGGGGCCGCGCGTGGTGTCGTACGGGATCAGCGACGACGAGGCTTTCGGCGTC
This sequence comes from Streptomyces sp. CB00316, assembly GCF_001905595.1. Lineage (GTDB taxonomy): Bacteria > Actinomycetota > Actinomycetes > Streptomycetales > Streptomycetaceae > Streptomyces. Next base: position 136,230 of record NZ_LIXI01000013.1, read on the forward strand.
GGGCTGACGTGCGGCGGGACCATCGAGGTGCTGGTGCGCGCGTACGCGTCGGAGGCCGAGCTGGCGGAGCTCGCGGCGCTGCTGGACCTGATCGCCGACGGCCTGCCCGTCGCCGAGGCCACCGTCCTGTCGGGTGCGGCGGAGACCGGCGCGCGCATGGTGGTCCGCGCCACCGACGCACGCGGCACTCTCGGTACGGAGGGGCTGGACGCGGCCGTCACGGATGACGCCCGCGGGCTGCTGGAGCAGGGACTCACCGGCATTCGGTGGTACGGGGCGCACGGGCAGCGCCGGATGCAGGAGGTCGCCGTCTTCGTCCGGACGTACGCCCCGCCGCCCCGCATGCTCGTCTTCGGCGCCATCGACCACGCGGCGGCCACAGCCCGGATCGGCTCGTTCCTCGGTTACCGGGTCACCGTCTGCGACGCCCGCCCCGCCTTCGCCACCCGGGAACGGTTCCCGACCGCCGAGGAGGTGGTGCGCGCCTGGCCGCACGACTATCTGAAGGAGACCGAGGTCGACGCCCGTACGGTGATCTGCGTCCTCACCCACGACCCGAAGTTCGATGTGCCGCTGCTCGCCGCCGCGTTGCGCACCCCGGCCGCGTACATCGGGGTCATGGGCAGCCGCCGCACCCACCACGACCGGCTCGCCCGGCTGCGGGAGGCCGGGGTGGACGAGGCGCACCTGGCCCGCCTCGCCTCACCCCTGGGCCTCGATCTCGGAGCCCGTACGCCGGAGGAGACGGCGGTCTCCATCGCGGCCGAGATCATCCAGCACCGCTGGGGCGGCACGGGGCGTCCGCTCGGCGAGCTGACGGGGGCGATCCACCACGGGTTCACGCCTTAGCGCCGCACGCCGCCGCCCAGTGGCACGCCACCTGGGTCATCGCCCCGCCGTTCAGCACCGGCAGGTCCACCGTGCGGCAGGCCTCCGCCACCCCGGCTCGTTCCGCCTCGCCCGAGGCGAGGACCTGGCAGCGGACGTGGAAGCGGCAGCCCGACGGCACCTTCGACGGGTCCGGGGGCTCGCCGGTCAGGACGACCGGTGCGCCCTCCGCCTCGGGGAGGACGGACAACAGGGCCTGTGTGTAAGGGTGCTGAGGGGCCGTGAGCAGCTGCTCGACCGGGCCCGTCTCGACGATCCGGCCGAGGTACATGACCGCCACCCGGTCGGCGATGTTCCAGGCGAGCCCGAGGTCATGGGTGACGACCAGGGCCGAGAGGCCCAGTTCGTCCCGGAGGCGCAGCAGGAGGGCCAGGATCTCGCCCCGTACCGACGCGTCCAGCGATGCCACCGGCTCGTCCGCCACGATCAGCTCCGGCTCCAGGACCAGCGCGCCCGCGATCACCACGCGCTGGCGCTGGCCGCCCGACAGCTCGTGCGGATAGCGCAGGAAGAAGCGCTCCGGCGGTCGCAGCCCGGCGCGGGAGAGGCCCTCCGAGACGGCCGCCCGTTCGTCACCCGCGTACCCGTGGATGCGCAGGCCTTCGGCCACCGCGTCGTACACCGTGTGCCTCGGGTTGAGCGAGCCGCTGGGGTCCTGGAGCACCAGCTGCACGCGCTTCCGGTATGCCTTGAGCGCCCGGCCCGCGTAGTCCAGCGGGGCACCCGCGAAGGTGACCCGGCCGGCGGTCGGCGCGACCAGGCCGAGCAGCGACCGGGCCAGCGTCGTCTTGCCGCACCCCGACTCACCGACCAGCGCGACGATCTCGCCGGGCCGGATGTCGAGGTCGACGCCGTCGACCGCGCGGGCGGTGGCGGCGCCGCGCCGGCCGGGGAAGGTGACCTTCAGGGCCTCGGCGCTGAGGAGAGGGGTGGTGCGGACGAGGGGGGCCGTGCTCATGAGGTGCTCCTCGATCGGTCCGAAGCGGGGGCGTCCACCAGCACGCAGGCCGCCCGCCGTTCGCCTCCGGCCTCCCGCAGCTCCTGGTCCTTCGTGGCGCAGGAGTCCAGCGCCACCGGGCAGCGTGGGTGGAACGTACAGCCGCCCGGCAGCGCCGCCGGGTCCGGCGGGTCGCCCGGCAGGCCACGCGGCGCGCGCCGGGAGGCGAGGTCCCCGATCTTCGGGAAGGCCGCGGAGAGCGCCCGGCCGTACGGGTGACGGGCCTCCGCGTACACCTCCCTGGCCGGGCCCTCTTCGACGACCCGGCCCGCGTACATCACCGAGAGCCGGTCGCAGGTGTCCGCCAGCACCGCGAGGTCGTGGCTGATCATGATCAGCCCGACGTCCTGGTCGGCCACCAGCTGCTCGATCAGGCGCAGGATCTGGGCCTGGATCATCACGTCCAGGGCCGTCGTCGGCTCGTCCGCGACGATCAGGCGCGGATCGCAGGCCAGCGCCATCGCGATCATCACGCGCTGCCGCTGACCGCCGGACAGCTCGTGCGGGTACGCCTGGGCACGGGCGGCCGGCAGGCCCACCTTTTCCAGCAGCTCTCCGGCGCGCTTGCGGGCGGCGGCCGGGGTGGCCTTGCTGTGCAGCAGGATCGGTTCGGCGATCTGGTCCCCCACCCGGTGGACCGCGTTGAGCGAGTGCATCGCGCCCTGGAAGACGATCGACGCGCCCGCCCAGCGGACCGCCCGCAGCCGCCCCCACTTCATGGTGAGGATGTCCTCGCCGTCGAGCAGGATCTCCCCGGTGAGCCTGGCTGACGCGGGGAGGAGCCGCAGCAGTGCGAGCGCCAGCGTCGACTTTCCGCAGCCGGACTCCCCGGCGATGCCGAGCTTCTGTCCGGCCTCCACTCGCAGGTCGATCCCCCGTACGGCGGGGACGGCACCGGCCCCACCGCCGTACGTCACGGTCAGGTTCCGCACCTCCAGGAGCGGCGGGTCACCGACAGGCTTCGAGAGGCCGGGCCTGGGGGACGGGTCCGGGTTCGTCGTGGTGGTTGTTGCCGTCAACGGGGCACCCCCAGCTTGGGGTTGAGCACGGACTCGATGGCGCGGCCGCAGAGCGTGAAGGCGAGCGCGACCACGGCGATGGCGAGTCCGGGCGGGGCGAGGTACCACCAGTTACCGGAGCTGACCGCCCCCGCCTCACGGGCGTCCTGGAGCAGCCCGCCCCAGGAGACGATCGTCGGATCGCTGAGCCCGAGGAAGGCGAGGGTCGCTTCGGTGAGGATGGCGGTGGAGATCACCAGCGTGGTCTGGGCGAGCACCAGCGGCATCACATTGGGCAGGACGTGGCGGGACATGATGTGGCCGTGTCCGCCGCCGAGCGCCCGCGAGCGTTCGATGTACGGGCGGGACTCGACGGAGAGCGTCTGCGCCCGGACCAGGCGGGCGGTGGTCGGCCAGGTCGTCACGCCGATCGCCAGGATCGTCGTCCAGATCGACCGGGAGAGGACCGTGGCCAGGGCGATGGCCAGAACGAGGGTCGGCATCACCAGGAACCAGTCGGTGACCCGCATGATGACGGTGGCGTACCAGCCCTTGAAGTGGCCCGCGGTGATCCCGATGAGGGTGCCGATGGCCACGGAGAGGAAGGCGGCCAGCAGACCGACGGTGAGCGAGACGCGGGTCCCCCAGAGCATCAGGGCCAGCAGACTGCGCCCGAACTGGTCGGTTCCCAGGGGGAATTCACCGCTCGGTGCCTCCATCGGGCCGCCCGGGGCGTTGGTCACGCTCTGCGAGTCGGCACCCACCAGCAGGGGCGCGGTCAGCGCGAGGAGGGCGATCACCGCCAGCACGGCGAGGCCGACGAGTCCGGCCCGGTGGGTGCGGTACTGCCGCCAGAAGCGGAGGGCGGCCTGCCGTCGCCGGGCCCGGGCGAGGGCGCGCGGGCTGTCCGTCCGTGCGGTTTCGGCTTGGTCGGTCGTGACGGTCATCGGCCCACCCGGGGATCCAGCAGCGGATAGATCACATCGGCGAGCGTGTTCATCAGGATCACCGCGGAGGCGAAGACGAAGAACAGCGCCTGCACCAACGGCAGGTCGGGCACGCTCAGCGCCTGGTAGAAGAGGCCGCCGAGCCCCGGCCAGGAGAACACCGTCTCCACCAGGATCGCCCCCGCCACCGTGGTACCGAGGTTCACGAAGAGCAGCGTCACCGTCGGCAGCATCGCGTTCGGCACGGCGTGCTTCCGGCGTACGAGGTCGTCCCGCAGCCCTTTGGCGCGGGCGGTGGTCAGGTAGTCGCTGCCCATCTCGTCCAGCAGCGAGGAGCGCATCACCAGCAGCGTGCGCGCGTACTCCACCGCGACGAGCGTGATGACGGGCAGCACCATGTGGTGGGCGATGTCGAGGACGCGGTCGAAGCCGGTGGTGGAGCCTGACTCCATGCCACCGGTCGGGAAGAGCCCGGGGATCGGGCCGATGCCGACCGACAGGGTGATGATCAGGAGCAGGCCGAGCCAGAACGAGGGCACCGAGTACAGCGTCAGCGCGAACGCGGTGTTGGTGCGGTCCCCGGCGGAGCCGTTGCGCCAGGCGGAGCGGGCGCCGAGCCAGATGCCGAGCAGCGTGTAGATGACGAAGGCCGTGCCGGTGAGCAGGAGCGTCGCGGGCAGCGCCTCGGCGATCTTGTCGATGACGGGGGCCCGGAACTGGTACGACGTACCGAAGTCGCCGGTCAGCGCCTTGCCGCAGTACTGGGTGAACTGCTGCCAGAGCGGCAGGTCGAGCCCGAACTCACGGCGCATCGCCGCGATCTGTTCGGTCGACACCTGACGGCCGCCGGTCATCTGCTTGACCGGGTCGCCGGGGATCAGCCGGAAGAGGAAGAAGCTGGTGACGAGGACGGCGAAGAGGGAGACGGCCGCCCCGGCCAGCTTGCCCGCCGCGTAGCGGAGGTAGGCGGCCGTCGAGCGGGAGCGCGGCGAGCGGGCCGGCGGCCCGGCCGGAGCCGGGCCGCCGGATTCGGTGCTCTCCACGCCCGCCGCGCCTTTCAGGAGCGCGGGAGTGCTTTCTGAGCTCATGGACTATTCACGGTCTTCCGCGGTGGAGCGGCGACGCATGGCGAACAGCAGTCCGCCACCGGCGAGGACGACGACGGCGATCCCGACCCCGACGAGCACCCCGGTGGAGGAGCCACCGGAGTCGGAGGAGGACGACGAGGATGCCCCTGCGGCAGGGACCGCCGACCACCAGCTCCAGTAGCCGTCCTGGCCGTAGATGTTGCCCGCGGCCGCCGGCATGGTGGTGATGGACTTGATGTGGTCGGTGCGGTAGGCCTCGACGGCATTCGGGTACGCCATGACGTTCATGTACCCGGTGTCGTACAGCCGCGACTCCAGTTGCCGCACAAGATCCGCCCGCTTGGCGGGGTCGTACTCGGCCAGTTGCTTCTTGTAGAGCTCGTCGTACTGCTTGTCGCAGATGAAGTTGTCCGTCGCGGCTGACTCCTTCGCCTTGGACGGCAGCGCGGCACATGTGTGGATCGAGAGGACGAAGTCGGGGTCCGGGTTGACGGACCAGCCGTCGAAGGCGAGGTCGTACTCACCCGCGTACCAGGGGTCGGAGACGTTGTCGAGGCAGTCGACCTTCAGCCCGATGCCCTGCTCGCCCCACCACTCCTGGAGGTACTTGCCGATCGCCTTGTCGTTCGGGTCGGTGGCGTGGCAGAGGATGCGGAAGTCCAGCGGCTTGCCGTCCTTGCCGACGCGCTTGCCCGCGCTGTTCTTCCTGTACCCGGCCTCGTCCAGCAGGGCGGCGGCCTTCGCCGGGTCGTAGGCGAGCTTCTGGCCGTCCGAGGGCTTCCAGAAGTAGTCGGAGAAGCGCGGCGGGATGTACCCCTCGCCCTCGACGGCGTGGCCCTGGAAGACCTTGTCGATGATCGTCTTGCGGTCCACCGCCATGAACAGGGCGTGCCGCACCTTCTGGTCCAGCAGCGCCGGGTGGCCGTCGCCGAACTTCTTCCCGTCCTTGGTACGGGCTCCGGGGTTGACGGCGAGCGCGAAGAAGCGCCGGCCCGGGGCGTCGTTCACCTTGATGTCCGGGGCGTTCTCCAGCGAGGCGGACTGGGCCGGGGTCAGGCTGGGGCTGCCCGCGACGAAGGACACCTCGCCCTTGCGGAGAGCGGCGACGGCCGCGTCCTGGTCCTTGTAGTAGCGGAAGACCAGCTCGTCGAACCTGGGCGAGCCGCGCCAGAAGTCCTTGTTGGCCTTGAGCTTCACATAGCTGTCGACCTTGTAGTCCGTCAGGATGAACGGGCCGTTCCCCACGACGGGGAAGTCCTTGTCGTTGTTGAACTTGGCGAAGTCCTCGACCTTCTCCCACACGTGCTTGGGCACGATCGGCACATCGAGCGCGGCCATCGTGGCCTGCGGCTCCCTGAGCTGGATGACCAGCGTGTCCTTGGTGGGCGCGGTCACCTTCTCGAAGTTGCCGACGAAGCTGCCGTTGGAGGTGGCGGCGCCCTCGTCGGTCATCATCTTGTTGAACGTCCAGGCCGCGTCCTCGGCGGTGGCCTGCTGCCCGTCGGACCACTTCGAGTCCGGCCGGATCGTGTACGTCCACGTCAGCTTGTCCGCGGACGGCTCCCACGCGGTGGCCAGGCCCGGGATCGCCTTGTTGTCCTTGGCGTCGTAGTTGGTCAGGTAGTCGTACATGAGCCGGTGGATGCTCGTGCTCAGCAGCCGCTGGGCGAGGAACGGGCTCAACGAGTCGACGCTCTGCGCGACGGCGACCGTGAGCGTGAGCGTCGTCTTCCCGTCGTCGGCGCGGGCCTCGGAGGGCGCGGGCGCGAGCGGGTTTCCCGGGACGACGGCCCCGGCGGTGAGGGCCAGGGCGGCCGCGCCCGAGGCCAGCAGGGTACGCGGACGCCTGCCGGGCCGGAGGGTGCGGGAGGAGACTCTTGTGACCATGGACGGGGACCTCGCGTCATCACTCGCTTGAGAAGGCGGGTTGATCTCTGGTTCGCCAGCTGGTGAAGCGAAGGTTTATCAGCGGTCGCGAGGCTCGTCAACGGTCAGTCAAACCGCGTGTGGGCTGCGGAAATACCCGAAAGGGCCCCCACCGCGCGAGCGGTGCGGGCCCTTATTGGTTTAGACCTCTAACGCCTTACTGGTGAGGGGCCTGCGGCGGCTGCGGAGGCCCCTGCTGCCACCCGGCCGGATCCACCGGACCCTGCAGATCGGGCTGGCCTGCCGGGTTGTCCTGACCACCCGGCTGACCGCCCGGCTGTCCCTGCGGGGGCGCGGCCGGGGCCGGTCCACCCGACTGGGCCTGCGCGTGCGGCGCCTGCTGCCACCCGCTCTGCTGTCCGGCCGGGCCCGGGTGCGGGGGATAGGGCTGCTGCGGGGGCTGGGCAGTGCCCGGCTGATATCCCCCGTACGGCGGCTGGGGTTGCTGTCCGGGGTAGGGCTGCTGACCCGGCATCGGCTGGCCTTGGCCCTGGTGACCCTGCTGGCCGGGGTACGGCTGCTGCTGCGGCGGCTGGTAGTGCTGGCCGGGGGCGGGCTGCTGGGGCGCGTACGGCTGCTGGCCGCCGGGGCCGCCGGGCTGCTGCGGCGGGTAGGGCTGCAGGTGCGGCGCCTGGGGCTGGTGCGGGGCGTGGGGCTGCTGGCCCTGCTGCCCCGGGATCGGCTGGCCCTGCGCCGGGTAGCCCTGCCGGCCCGGCATCGGCGGGGCGTACTGCGGGGGCGGGTTCTGGCCGTCCGCCGTCCACAGCCCCTGCTGCTGCTGGGCGCGTGCGAAGTCCTCCGCGACGAGGGCCGAGAGGTTGAAGTACGCCTCACGCGTCTTGGGCCGCATCATGTCGAGGTCGACCTCGGCGCCCGCCGCCAGGTGCTCGTCGAACGGGACGACCACGACTCCCCGGCAGCGCGTCTCGAAGTGCTGCACGATGTCGTCGACCTTGATCATCTTGCCGGTCTCGCGGACCCCCGAGATGACGGTGAGCGAACGCTGCACCAGGTCCGCGTACCCGTGCGCCGAGAGCCAGTCCAGCGTGGTGGAGGCGCTGGAGGCACCGTCGACCGAGGGCGTGGAGATGATGATCAGCTGATCGGCGAGGTCCAGCACGCCACGCATGGCGCTGTAGAGGAGGCCGGTGCCCGAGTCGGTGAGGATGATCGGGTACTGCTTGCCGAGCACGTCGATCGCGCGCCGGTAGTCCTCGTCGTTGAACGCCGTGGAGACGGCCGGGTCCACGTCGTTGGCGATGATCTCCAGCCCGGAGGGGGCCTGCGAGGTGAACCGCCGGATGTCCATGTACGAGTTGAGGTACGGGATCGCCTGGACCAGGTCCCGGATCGTGGCCCCGGTCTCGCGCCGTACCCGGCGCCCCAGCGTGCCCGCGTCCGGGTTGGCGTCGATGGCGAGGATCTTGTCCTGCCGCTCGGTGGCCAGGGTCGAGCCCAGCGCGGTCGTCGTCGTGGTCTTGCCGACGCCGCCCTTGAGGCTGATGACGGCGATCCGGTAGCAGGAGAGCACCGGCGTACGGATCAGCTCCAGCTTGCGCAGCCGCTCGGCCTCCTCCTTCTTGCCGCCCAGCTTGAACCGGGAGGCGGCGGAGGGGTTACGGCTGCTCTTCGCCTTCTGCTTGCCCCTCACGAGCCGGTCGGAGGAGAGCTCGACCGCTGCCGTGTACCCGAGCGGCGCGCCCGGTACGGAACGCTCGCGCTGGTCGTGGGTGACCGGGGTGGGCCAGGCGCCGCCCGCGCGGGGGTCGACGGGCTGGTCCGGGCTGCCTCGGTGGCCCGGCTGCTGGCCCTGCTGCTGGGCGTGGGGCGGCTGGGGCTGACCCTGCTGCTGTCCCTGCTGCTGGTACGGCTGCCCCTGCTGGGGGGTGGCCGGGGCGACGGGGGCGGGCAGGTTGGGGGTGGCCTGCGCCGGGAAGGGGGCGGGCTGCTGGCCCTGCTGGTGCTGCTGCGGTGCGTTGGGGGCGTGGGGCGGAGAGGCCTGCGGGAAGCCGTAGCCGCCTTGGACACCTTGCGGGGGCAGCTGGTGGTGCGGCTGTTGCTGCGGGAAGCCGTAGCCGGCCGAGCCCTGGGGGGCCTGGGGCGGCAGGGGGGTGCCCTGGGGGCCCTGGCCGGGGAACTGCTGTGGCTGCTGCGGCGCGTGAGGCTGCTGAGGTCCCTGCGGCGGCTGGGCCGCGTGCGGGAAGCCGTAACCGCCGGGGGCCTCGTGGGGCGGCACGGGGGCGGGCCACTGCGCCGCGGGCTGCGGGGCGGTGGGCTGCGGGGCCGCCGGCTGGAAGGCGGGCGGCAGCGGCGGCAGCGCGCCACCCTCGGCGGGCGCGGACCACGGGACCGGCGCGGCGGAGACCTGCGGTCCGGGCGGGGCGGCGGGCGGTGCGTCCTGGGGAGCGGCGTCCAGCGGGTCGGCGCCGGCCTGGGGGCCTGCCTCGGCATCGGGGGAGCGGCCACCGTCCCCACCGACGTCCGCGCGGTCGTCCGCGTCCGCCGGGTCCGCCACGTCGGCGGAGGCTGCGGGCTTCGGGGTGTCCGCGACGGCCGGTGCGTCCGTTTCGCCGCCCGTGTCCGTGCGCGTGCCCGAGTCGTGGCCGGTGGCGGTAGAACCCGCGTCCGCACCGTCGGCGTCCGTGGAGCTCGACTCCGTACGGGAGGAAGCCGAACCCGGCTCCGTACCGGACAGGCCGGAGTCCGCCTCCGCATCCGCGGCGGAAGCAGCCGCCGCCTCGCGCTCGGCGATCTCCCGCTTGAGGGCGGCCGGGGAGAACCGCATCGTGGCGCCGCTCTCCACATCGCCGCCCCCGAACGGCCCCGGGTCACCGGTGGCATCGGCGGAGGCGGCCGGAACGGCCGGCACACCGGGAACGACGGGCCCGACCGGATCGGCGGCGGCAGCGGGCGCCTCCGGAGCGGCCGGCTCGACGGGGGAATCCGCGGGGGCGGGCGGTGCCGGAGGAGCAGGGGCCCAGTTGGGGTCGAACCCGCCCTGGGACGGCTGCTCCGGCACGGACACCGGGGCCCCGTGCGGCGGCGGAGGCGGCGCCAGGTGCGAGCCCGCGCCTCCCGACGAGTCCCCCGCCGCGTTCTGCGTGTACCAGGCGGGAGGGGTGTAGTCGATGGTGAACTCACCCGTCATCTCGGCGGGATCCGCGTCGGACGACTCGTCGACGGGCGTGTTCCATCCGCCGCGGATCTCGTCCCGATCGCTGTTCACTATGCCTCCTGGTGTGGTCGAGCACCCTTGTGCCGTGGTGGGTGGGGCGACCGGTCTCATTGGGCCCGGTACGCCCGGCTCTCCCCCTTGCGACGCGCACAACCCGCTCGCAGGTTTCTTCTGCCGCGCCGCACCCACCCTAATCGCCATCGGGCGAACTCCGGCAGGCCGTATCGCACGGCGAAGAGCGCCCCCCGGGTCGCCTGCCGCTCACCGGCGAACCGAGTGCGGCAGAAGTGGAGGAGAGAGGCGGTCGATTCTGGACATGCACCGACATGACGAAGGGTGGCGGCCAGGCCCGGCCGCCACCCTCGTACCGCGTACGTCGCCTACTTGAGGTCGAACTCACCGTCGCGGGCGCCCAGGACGAACGCGCGCCACTCCGCCTCGGTGTACCGCAGGACGGTGTCCGGGTCCAGGGAGGAGCGCATGGCGACCGCGCCCCCGGGCAGATGCGCGATCTCGACCCGCTCCTCGACGTCCTCGGTGCCGGGCGCGCTCAGCCATTCCACGCCCGAGATGTCGAGAGCGTAGAGCTCGTCCTTTTCCTGCTGGGTGCCCATGCCGGCGTCCCTTCCGATCGAACTGTCGAACAGTGTGTCGTTGCGTGGTCCATGCTCCCTGGCCGGAGGGGCACATGGGGGGCGAACGGGAGAGGAATCAGTCCATCCGGCGAGCTGTACCCAGCAGACCCGTCTCCGCGTCCGTCGCACTCGTCATCACCCAGTGGTGGTCGCGGCCCGCCACCCAGAGCGTCACACCGTCCGCCAGCGTCGGCAGCGCCTCGCTCTCGGCGGGTGCGAGCCCGAGGATCCGGCCGATCTGCTGCGCCTCGTCGGGCGAGACCCGCTGGATGCCCACGAGCGCCGAGGAGCGCATCAAGCGGGGTGCCACGGGGCTGAGATAGGGGAGCAGCGTCAGTACGGACTGCCAGGGGGAGGAGATCACCCGGCCGCGGGGCGGTCGCATGCCGCAGTCGCGGATGACCACCACGGGGCTGCCGACCGTGGCACCCGTGGGCGGGACCCGCCCCACGTCGTACAGGGAGACGCACTCGAGGCCGGCGCCCGCCGCCTGCGCCAGCGTGGTCCAGGCCTGCACCCGGCCGGTCTCGACCGCCACCCGCGCACCGGTGCCCGCGGCGCGCAGCGCCAGCACCTGCGCCGTCCACAGCCCGCCGATCAACGTGACGTCGTACGGGACCGGGCGGTGGAACCCGATCAGCTGCGGGCGCCCCTCCGCGTCGTTGCCGATGATCACGCCGTCGTCGCCGACCGGGAGCGACAGGGCGCCGAGGTGGTCGGTGGGCACGGTGTGGCCCGCGTGGCGGGGGCCGAGCAGTCCACGCCTGGCCCCGGTCCGCTCAGTCACACCACGCGCCACTGCTGCTCCGCCTCTCCGCGATCCGCTTCTCACTGGGCCCCTCCGAGGGGGAGCGTCGCCAGCACGCCGGGCAGCTGTTCGCGGTCCAGCCGCGCCAGACCCACCTTCGCGTGCCGGGCAGCCTGCTCCAACGTCCTTCGTACGCCGACCAGTTCGGTGTCCGACCCGCCCGTCACCCGGACGTGGCCGCTGACGCTCGTCTCACCCTGCCGCGCACCGCGCCGCACGGTCAGGCTGAAGGTCGTGGCGTACGCGGGGACCGACGTCAGCAGCGCGACCAGCTGCGGGAGCGGCGTCGCTCCCCGACCCAACTCGGGCCAGCGGTCCACGGCGTACGTGGTGTGCCACCGGTCGTCGCACCGCCAGACCCGCGACGTCTCCATCGTGCGCCGCTGGGGCGCCGCGTCCGGGCGCCCGGCGCGCCCCGAGAGCAGAGGGTTGGCACAGGCGGACGTGGCGACCGCCGAGTTCAGCTCGTCCTGGTCCAGCACGACGGCCCGGAACCCGGCCCCCGTGATCCGGCTCGCCACATGGTCCGCGACCCGCACCAGAGCCCGCTGGGCCCCTTCGAGCCCGCCGCCGCGCGCCTCGACGGCCTCCCGGCACAGCTCCGGGTCCAGCTTCACCGCCACCCAGGTCATCCGCAGGGCGGGCGCCCCGGTCTTGTCCTGGAGGGGCGCGTAGGAGAGGCGGGCCACCGACTGCTGCGGCAGATGCGGGGCGGGAGCGGCCCGTACCTGCTGCACCAACTGCGCCGATTCCAGCACGATGTCGTCGACCTGGAGGGCGTCACCGAGCAGCGACAGCGGGAGCGAGCGGGCGCCGAACGCGGGCCGCAGCGCCTCACCGCTCGCCTCCACCCGCACCGCGGCGGTCAGGAACGTGCCGTCGCCGACCATGCCCACCGTGCGGTGGTTCCGGTCGACGTAGATGTGGGGGCCGAAGCCGGGCACGTTCTCCGCGACCGGGGCCAGCATCGGCTCCGCGTCGACGCCCGGCGCCGCCGCCCGCCGCCGGGCCTTGAGCATGAGGGCGCTGGACAGCCAGTCCTGGAGCGCGCGGCCCCGGCGGCGTACCACCGCGAGCAGCACCAGCAGCACGACGAGCACACCGGCGGGCACCAGCCAGGCACCGCCGAGCGCCGCACCCACCACGGCCACCGCGAGCGCCGCCTCGATGATCACCAGTTGCCGCCGCAGCGGCCGGATGCGGCCGGTCCGCGCGGTAGCGCGCAGGGTGGTCGCCGCGGGGGCGTTCGACGTCGGGGCAGGGGTTGTGGCGGCCGGCTCGTTGCTGCGTTGCCGACGGGAAGGTCCGGAGGCTCTGCGGCCGGACCGCCCGGTACGCTCTCGCGTAGCTGCACCCATTGCCGCGTTGCCCCCTCGTGTCCGTATTCACCGTTTTTTGCACGGGTGTTGACCGGGTGGTCACCCTACCTGAGCAGTGGGGGCCGAGCCCCTGGGGGCATAGTAGGGGCCCGGTGCGACACCAGGGGCCGACGGTGCGTGTGGCACCCTGGTCGACCATCGGGGAGAAGGGGCAGCGGAACATGGCATCACGGCGGGACGAGCTCAACGCCTACACCTTTGCGAAGCGGAGGTTGATCGCACAGTTCCTGCAACCCAACCCGACCGGCTCCGAGGAAGGCGCACCGCGCCCCCTGCGCGCGGTCGTACCCGGGGCGATCATCGGCGTCGTCGTCCTCGCCGTGTTCGGCGCCTGGGGCATGTTCAAACCGGTGGCCCCCAAGGACTGGGACACCCCCAACGAGAACGTCATCATCGCCAGCAAGTCCACCACCCGTTACGTGGTGTTGACGACCGGCGGCAAGAAGCAGCTCCACCCCGTCCTGAACATGTCCTCGGCCAAGCTCCTGCTCGCCCAGGACAAGGGCAAGGTCGTCAACGTCGACGAATCGGTGCTGGACAACGGCACGATCCCGCACGGCGCGACGCTCGGTATCCCGTACGCCCCCGACCGGCTGCCCGACCCCAAGGACGCCGGATCCGCCAAGCGCTGGGCGGTCTGCGAACAGCCCGGAGAGGGCGGCCGGGCCATCCAGAAGGCCGCCTTCGTCTTCGCCGAGCGCGAGGAGGAGAAGACCGAGGGCAAGGCGAAGCTGCGTGGCGGCGAGGTGATGTACGTCGAGGGGCCCGACCGGACCCGCCACCTCGTGGACGCCACGGGCAAGGCGTACCCCGTCCCCAACGACGAACTGCTGCTGCGCACCCTGGTCGACCCGAACGCCAAGCCCCAGCGGGTCTCCGCCGCGTGGCTGGCGACGCTGCACCAGGGCGACCGGATCACCTTCCCGACCCTGGACGGGGTCCCGGGCGACCCCGCGAACGTCCCGGGCACCCTGGACACCGACGCGAACAGGGTCGGCATGGTCCTGGCCGCCACCGCCGGAACCAGGACCCAGCAGTACGTCGTCCTCCCCGGCAGGGTCGCCCCGATCTCGGACTTCATCGCCAAGCTCCTGCTCAGCAGCCGGGACCTGGACAAGCTCGGCCAGGCCGGCCAGGTGAAGCCGGTGGGCGCCGCGGCGTTCTCGCCGGGCCGGGCCTTCGGCGCGGAGCTGGACTGGCCGGTCCACGAGGCGAAGGCCGTCAACTCCCCCGACGTCACGAAGGGAAGCCGGAACACCGTGTGCAACGTCCTGCGCGACGTCGACGCCGACAACGGCGCCACCACCCTCTCCACCTGGGTGGGTACGAGCTTCCCGGCGACGCTCCCCACCGGCTCCTCCAGCGCCTATGTCACCCCCGGATCCGGCGAGTTCTTCCGCCAGTTCCAGGGCTCCAAGACCGACGTCGGCTTCCTCTTCCTGGTCACCGACACCGGACTGCGCTACGCGATGCAGTCCAACAGCGACAGCGGACAGGACGACTCCGGCATCGGCGCGTCCGGCTCGAAGAAGGAGCGGGAGGCGCGCCGGCAGGAGGCCCAGCAGGCCCAGAACCTCCTCGGCTACAAGGACGTCGACCCCACACCCGTCCCGGCCGCCTGGTCCACCTTCCTGCCGACGGGCCCGCGGCTCTCGACGGGCGCGGCGAGCCAGCCGCAGGGTTCGTGAGGAGCGGTAAGCCGATGACGCCCCCCACGCCCACGCGTCTGCTTCACGCGACCAGGCACCTCCTGACGACAGCGGCGGCCACCGGATTCCTCCTCGTCGCCCTGCCGGCCCCTCCGGCAGCCGCGGACGACACGACCCAGTGCACGTTCGACGGGAAGAAGTACCCTGGCCGCCCCTGGTCGTTGCAGCGCGTCCTCATGGACGAGCTGTGGAAGCAGTCCACCGGGAAGGGGGTACGGGTGGCGGTCATCGACACCGGCGTCGACGTGAAGAACCCCCAACTGACCCCCGCCGTGGACGTCAAGGCGGGCCGGAACTTCCTGCCGAAGGACCTCAAGACCGAGGACGGCAGGAAGGTCGAACGCGGCAAGGAGAACGGCACCACGGACACGGTGGGCCACGGCACCAAGGTCGCCGGCATCATCGCCGCGCGCGAGGCGAAGGGCACGGGCTTCGCCGGCCTCGCCCCGGACGCGACGATCATCCCGATCCAGCAGAACGACGCCGAGGGCAACGGAACGGCGGAGTCCCTGGCCAGGGCCATCCGCTACGCCGCCGACGAGGCGGAGGCCCACATCATCAACATCTCCCAGGACACCGCCGACGCCGTCGCGCCGACACCGCGCCTGAAGCAGGCGGTCGACCACGCCCTGGCCAAGGACATCGTGGTCATCGCCTCGGCCGGCAACGACGGCATGGACGGCAAAGCGAAGCTGACCTACCCAGCTTCCTACGAGGGCGTCCTCGCCGTCGCCTCCTCGGACCGGAACAACGAACGCGCGTACTTCTCCCAGGGCGGCCCGTTCGTCGGTATCGCCGCCCCCGGCGTGGACATGATCTCCACCGTCCCCGGCGGCGGCCACTGCGCCGACAACGGCACCAGCTTCTCCGCCCCGTACGTCGCCGGAGTCGCCGCGCTGATCAAGGCGAAGCACCCTCGCTGGACGCAGCGGCAGATCGTGGCCCAGATGCAGCAGACGGCGGAGCGCTCGGTGGCGGGCCACGACCGCCACGTGGGCTGGGGCGTCGTCGACCCGGTACGCGCCCTCACCGAGGACGACAAGCCCATCGAGCGCCCGGTCGCGAGCGAGGGCATGAGCAAAGGCGAAGCACCGACCACGGCCCAGCTCCACCTGGGGGAAACGGCCGACGAACGCAACGCCCGCCTCGCGACGTACGTCGTCGTGGGCGGCGGCGTCCTGGTCGCCGCCATCACCGGTGCGGCAGTGGCCGTACGGGACACGAGACGCCGCAAGAGGCGGCTCGCGGGCGGCGGCTGACGGAGGGGAACCTCGGCTAAGGCATGAGACAAGTCACGTGGCCGCCAACCCAATTGGCCCGGCGCCACGCAGTGACTAAAGTTACCGGATGAGATGGGCTCGGATCGCATCGGTGCGATAGCAACGCGGAACGATCCGAGCAAACGGGGATGCACAACGGGGAGGACGGCATTGTGACCGGTCCAGGTGACCTCAGGCGCGGCGTAGGCGCGCTGGAGACATTCAAGAAGCGGGTGGACGCCCTGCTCGCAGACCTGGAGGGCTCGGCCGCCGGCAAGTCGAAGGTGGCGGCCCAGAAGGTGTCGCGCTCCTCCTTGAGCGGCCCGAACGCCCGCTTCGCCGAGGCGGACGGCCTCTACACCCAGTACAACCGCGTGCACGAGTCCCTGATCTCGCTCTCCAAGTCGCTGGGCGACCAGATCGAGTACCTGAGCCTGGGCGTGCACGCGGCGGCGGTCGGTTTCGACAACGTGGACGACGAGACGCGTCGGCGCTTCCACGAGATCCAGACACGGATGGACCGGGAGCGCGAGGAAGCCGTCAAGCAGAAGCAGCGCAACGACGACGACGGGTTCGAACCTGGGTGGGGAGCGAAGTGAGCGACGAGAAGCAGCCGGAACTGACCCCTGCCGAACAGCAGAAGCAGGACGAAGGCCGCGTCAGGACCCAGCTGGTCGTCACCGACGCGACGGAGCTGGGCAAGAAGGTCCTGAGCCTCTTCGCTCCGGGTGGCGGCGCCACCGGAGGCCGTACCTCGTTCGAGGGACACGACCTCAACGCCATCATCGACCTGGTGGAGAACGCCAACCCGGCGGACCTGGAGAACGCGGGCGAGGCGCTATGGAAGGCCAGGGACGCGATCCGGGGCGCGGCGAAGGAGCTCGGCGACCACATCGACGGCGTCGACTGGCAGGGCGACTCCGGCGAGGCCTTCCGCAAATGGGGCAAGGGCCTGGTCGCCCACGCCACCAAGCTCGGCGACTTCGCCGACGCGGCGGGCACACAGATCACAGTGGCCGGCACCGGCCTGGCATCGGTACGCAATTCCATGCCGCCGCGCGACCGGCGGATGATCCAGACGGACGTGGACGACATCTTGTTCCCGGCCCGGACCGAGACGAACCCGCAGTACGCGGCCGCTCTCGCGGTGGAGAAGAACCGCCAGGAGGCCATCAACCAGATCAACCGGCTGGCGTCGTACTACGCGGTGTCGGAGGAGGTACTGGCGGGGCAGGAACCGCCGCGGTTCGATCAGCGGCTTGGTGTCGACATGCCCAGGCCGGATGGGGGATCGGAGTATCGGCCCGAAAGCCCTTCATCAGCACGTGGTGGTGATCTTTCGGGTAGCAACGCGGCACCGGTCACTCCAGTGCGCGCAGTACCAGGAGAATCCGGCGCAGTGGCCTCACCCAGCGGACGTATGCCGGGAGAAGTCCTCGGATCGGCGCCCGTGCTAGACAAGAGCACATCGACAGAAATCAACAGTGTTGCGACTCCGACCGCCCCTACGATGACCACGGGCACGGCTCCCACCCCGTCCGCCACCGGCGGCTCGGCACCGGTCACTACACCGACTCCGCCAATGGTGCCCGGTGTCGGCACCTCGGTGTCGGCGGGCTCCTCGCGAGCCACGGGTTCGCCGGCTGTGCCCCGGTCTGCGACCCAGGCCGGAGCAGGTCTGGGCAAGGCCTCCTCCACCGGTGCTAGCCCAACAGCAAGAGGTGGCACAGGCACGCCTATTGGCAGGGGGAGCCCGATGGCCGGTGGGCCATCAGCCACGGGGCGTTCCGGCGGAGGCGCACAGCTGCCCACGGCGGGGCAGTCCGGTGTGACGGGCGGCCGCCCCATGGCCGCCCACGGCGGCACAGCGGCACCGGGCAGCTCTCGTACGGGACAGGGCAACGGCATCGTGGGCGGCACTCCGCAGCGGGCCATCTCCGGTGCGTCCGGGGCTGGCGGGGCTCGTGGAGTGCCGCGAGGAACGGTGATCGGCGGACCCGGCGCGAGTGGCAGTGTGCCGCGCTCCGGCCAGCGTGGCGCGCCTGTCACGGGTGCCAATGGAGTGGTCGGAGCTGCCCGGGGGATGTCGGGCTCTGGCTCCAAGGGCTTCACAGCCGGTGGCGCGGGCCTTGTCCGTGGCCCTGTCGGTCGGCGGAAGACTGACCGGAAGGACGAGGAGAACACCGGGTCGACTCGTCCGGACTACCTGACGGAAGACGAAGAAACATGGGCGGCCCGACGGCGCGGAGCCGTACCGCCAGTGGTCGAGCAGTAGGCCCAGGGAAGGTTCGGAAGTCGGAATGACAGCAAGAATGGGCCGACCCCAGAAGCGCGTACTCAGCGCACTGGCTGTGGCAGCTTCGTGGAGCTTGGTCGTCGTCGGCGTGGCACAGCCTGCCGCCGCAGCGGATGTGCGGTCCAAGCAGTGGTACCTGAAGGCCATGCAGGCTGAGGAAATGTGGAAAGTTACGACCGGCGAAGGCATCAAACTTGCTGTCATCGACACGGGTGTCAATGCGTCCACTCCATCCCTGCAAGGCCAGACGCTGAAGGGCTTCGATGCCACGGGCGTCGAGGGGGATGAGAACGACGACTACAGCGGTCATGGCACGACGATGGCTGAATTGATTGCGGGAACGGGTAAGGGCGGCGGAATCAAGGGCCTCGCCCCGGGCGCAAAGATCATCCCGATGCGTATTGGAGACAGCGCCTTTCAAAAGAAGCACTCCTCCAACGTTCACGACTGGGCGGATGCGATTCGTGCCGCTGCTGACAGCGACGCAAAGATCATCAGTATGTCGTTCAGCAGCCCGTACTCCACGGAACAGGAGCGTGAGGCAGCCAAGTACGCAGAGAGTAAAGGCAAACTGTTTTTCGCTGCGGTCGGGAACGATGGTCAAGGGCGCAACAGAGACGCGTATCCGGCAGCGTACCGTCAGGTAGTAGGTATCGCCGCAGCGGATAAGCAGGGGAAAGTCGCGGAATCTTCGCAGAACGGGAATACAGTAGACATCGCTGCACCCGGAAAGACACTTCCGCGGTGGTGCGACAACTCCTTCCAGAGCTACTGCGACGGAGACGGCGGAACCAGCTCCGCCACCGCCATCGCCTCCGCCTCCGCCGCCCTGGTCTGGTCCGCCCACCCAGACTGGACCGCCAACCAGGTCCTCAACGTCCTCTTCGACACGGCCGGAAGGGACTGGGAGAAGGGCACTCTCAGCAAGTACCTCGGCCACGGCCTCATCCGTCCCGCGATGAACATCCTCAAGGGCAAGGGTGACCCCGGAGACCCGGACATCAGCCCCCTCACCGAGGAGCGGACCGGCGGCTCCCCGGCCTCAGCCGCCCCCTCCTCCGCAGCCTCCGCCCCCGCCTCCCAGCAGCCCGCCCAGAACGGGCAGGCCGACAAGGCCGACGAGACCGTCGCGGCGGGCGACAGCGAGGCGGCATCGGACGATGGTGCCCCCCTGGGCCTGATCGTCGGCGGCATCGCAGGCGTGGCCGTCCTCGGGGGAGTGGTCTTCGCCGTCGTCCGCAGACGCGGCGCGGCCTGACCGCAGGTTCCTCATATGTACCGGCCGGCGAACCATGCCGGCTCGCACAATCCACCGGAAGGAAAGGAAAGCCATGTCGGCAGACCAGAAAGTCTCAGCTGCAGCCCTACTCAGGCTTGAGGGCGACCTCACCGAGAGGTTCGAGTCGGTGAAGGGTCAGCTCAAGCAGCTGAACGCGACGATCGACAGCCTGGAAGGTGCCTGGAAGGGCATCGGCGCCGGAGCGTTCAATCAGAAGCAGGTCCAGATCAACAACAACATGGTCGGCATCGGCAACGAGCTGCTGCGCTTCCAGGAGGCCATCAAGGCCGCCCGTACCATTTCGGGCAACAATGAGGAAGAGATCAAGGCCGCCCTCATGGGAGTGGACGTCGTCGACGGCTACTCGGGCGACGCCGCGGCCACGGCCCGGACCTCGAACCTGAACAACTTCTGACCCGTATTCCGTAACTCGACTGAAGGAGGACCACATGGCCACCAACGACGGTACGACGGTCGTCACTTATGCCAGCCTCGATCTCGCGGCCGCGTCGATCGATCGTCAGGCCAAGCAGCTCGACCAGGACCTCCGGGCGATCAAGACCATGATCGCCTCGGTCTCGGAGCTGTGGGAGGGCGAAGCCAAGACGGCCTACCGCACCGCGCAGGGCCGCTGGGACACGCAGGCGACGGGCATCAAGGAGAACCTCGCGCAGATCTCCCGCGCCGTGCGCGACGCGGAGACGGCCTACCGCAGCGGCGACAAGCGGGCGGCAGCGAACTTCCAGTAGCCGATCCGGCTGGAAGCAGGCTGCACAGCAGCACAGCAGGGTGGACACGCGCGGGAGGTGTCCACCCTGATGCATGTCCGCTGCACGTCAGCACGGGCGATGACGGGCGATGACGGGCGATGACGAGCGATGACGAGCGATGAAGACCGATGAAGGAGGGGGCGCTGGACATCCAGCGCCCCCTCCCGCGTACGCGGCGTAGTCCCCGCCTACCGCCCCCCGTCCACCAATCCCGTCTGCACCAGCGGGTTCCCCCGCCGCCGGGTGACGAACAGGCCGCGCCCCGCCGGCATGGGCCGCGGGCGTACGCCGCCGAGGATGTCGCCCTCCATCGGGTCGCCCGACAGCAGCACGCCCTGCGCGCCCAGCTCGGTCATGCGCTGGAGGAACGAGTCGTAGAGGGCCCGGCTCGCCCCCGCCGTGTTGCGGGCGATGATGAAGCGGACGCCCACGTCACGGGCGAACGGCAGCAACTCCGTCAAGGACGACAGCGGGTTGCCGCTCGATGTGGCGACCAGGTCGAAGTCGTCGATGATCACGTAGACCGTCGGGCCGCGCCACCAGCTGCGGTCCCGCAGTTCCTGGGCCGTGACGTCGGCGGACGGTGTGCGGCGCTTCATGAGGTCGTGCAGCGCGACCATGTGGTGGTCCATGTTGTTGGACATGGGGATGTACTCCGCCAGGTGTGACGCCGGGGTCACGTCCAGCAGGGAGCGTCGGTTGTCGATGACGAAGAGCTTGCAGGTGTCGCCGTCGTACCGCTCGGTGAGCTGCTTGATGACCAGCCGCAGCAGGTTGGACTTGCCGGACTCGCTCTCGCCGAAGATCAGGAAGAACGGGTCGTGGTCGAGGTCGACGAAGACCGGCGCGAGGTTGTTCTCGTCGATGCCGAAGGCGATACCGCGCTCGGGTGCGGCGTGGCCCGCCGGCAGTTCGCTCGCCGGCAGGGAGCGCGGCAGCAGGCGTACCTGTGGTGCGGGCGGAGCCGTCCAGTGGCGGGAGACCTCCGCGTTCATCGCGGCCGTCGCCTCGGAGAGGTCGCTGTCGGAGTTGATGCCGTCGATCCGCGGCACCGCCGCCATGAAGTGCAGCTTCTCCGGCGTCAACCCGCGGCCCGGCACCCCTGCGGGCACGTTGACCGCGACCTTGCGGTCCAGCTCGGAGTCCATGACGTCGCCGAGCCGCAGCTCCAGACGGTTCATGAGGTGGTCCTTCAGGCTGGCTCTGACCTCCATGGACCGTGACGCGGTGACGATCAGGTGGATGCCGTAACCGAGGCCCCGCGCCGCGATGTCCACGGCGACGTTCTCCAGCGCCTCGTAATCCGTACGGAAGTTGCCCCAGCCGTCGATGATCAGGAAGACGTCACCCCACGGCTGGTCCGTCACCGAGATCTCGCCGCGCGCCCGCATCCGGCGGAAGGTGGCGATGGAGTCGATGCCGGCGCTGCGGAAGTACTCCTCGCGCCGCGTGAGGATGCCGTACACCTCGGCGACCGTACGGCGGACCCGCTCGGGGTCCAGCCGCGAGGCGACCCCGCCGACGTGCGGGAGGCCCGCGATGGACGACATGCCGCCACCGCCGAAGTCGAGCCCGTAGAACTGGACTTCCTGCGGTGTGTGCGTGAGCGCGAAGCCCGCGATGAGCGTACGGAGCAGGGTCGATTTGCCGGACTGCGGGCCACCGGTGATCTGCATGTGGCCCGCCGCGCCGGAGAAGTCCCGGTACAGCGTGTCGCGCCGCTGCTCGAACGGCTTGTCGATCACGCCCAGCGGTACGACGAGACGCCCCGCCCCCTCGAACCCGGGCTGCGTCAGCCCGCGCCCCGGTACGGCCGAGAGCCCCGGCAGGATCTCGTCCAGCGACGGCGGGTTGTCCAGCGGCGGCAGCCACACCTGGTGGGCGGAGGCACCCCGCCCCTCCAGTCGCCGCACGATCACGTCCAGCACCGTGTCCGCCAGCGCGTCGTCGTCCCCCGCCCGCTGGTCCGGCACCCCGGCCCCGGCCTGTGGGGTCGGCTGCACGTACCGCACGGGCACCGGCGCCGCCGTGAACGGAACCGGCCTGCGGTCCACCGGCAGCGGGCCCCCCGACGCGACCGGCCGGCCCTCCGCCCGGTACACCCCGGAGACGTACGCGGCCTTGAACCGCACCATCTCCTCCGTGCCGAACTTGAGCAGCCCCGAACCGGGCACGTTGGGCAGGTGATACGCGTCGGGCACCCCGATGGCCGCCCGGGACTCGGCCGCCGAGAAGGTCCGCAGACCGATGCGGTACGAGAGGTACGTCTCCAGACCGCGCAGCCGCCCCTCCTCCAGGCGCTGCGAGGCCAGCAGCAGATGCACGCCCAGCGATCGGCCGATGCGTCCGATCTGCACGAACATGTCGATGAAGTCGGGCTTCGCGGTCAGCAGCTCGCTGAACTCGTCGATCACCAGGACGAGTGAAGGGATGGGCTGCAGCGGGGCACCCGCCGCGCGCGCCTTCTCGTAGTCGTGGATGTTGGCGTAGTTGCCCGCGTCGCGCAGCATCTCCTGGCGGCGGTTGAGCTCACCGCTGATGGAGTCGCCCATGCGGTCGACCAGCGTCAGATCGTCCGCCAGGTTGGTGATCACCGCGGCCACGTGCGGCATCTGCGCCATACCGGCGAAGGTCGCGCCGCCCTTGAAGTCCGCGAGGACGAAGTTGAGGGTCTCCGAGGTGTGCGTGACGGCGAGGCCGAGCACCAGCGTGCGCAGCAGCTCCGACTTTCCGGAACCCGTGGCGCCCACGCACAGCCCGTGCGGGCCCATGCCCTCCTGCGCCGCCTCCTTGAGGTCCAGCATCACCGGCGCGCCGCCCTCACCGACACCGATCGGTACGCGCAGCCGCTCGGCCTGGGAGCGGGGACGCCAGGTCCGGCTCACCTCGATGGAGGCCGCGTCCCCCAGGTTCAGCAGATCGGTGAACTCCAGGTTGGCCAGCAGCGGCTCGTCGTCGTCCCCGCCCGTCGCCATGTGCAGCGGGGCCAGCTGACGGGCGAGCGCCTCCGCCGCCTCGTAACTCAGCAGGTCGGGCACCCCCTCGTAGACGAGCCCCTGCCCCGACTCCAGCTGCAGCGACTGCGGCTGCACCGCGACGGAGAGGCCGCCGCGCGCCCCCTGCACCTCGCCCGGCACGACCTCGATGACCGTCACGCCCTGCAGCCCCTCGGCCGAGGCGAGCACCGACATCGGGGGCACCGAATCACCATCCAGGACGATGACGACGTGCGGCTGCTCCAGGAGCGGCTGGCCGCCGGGCTGGAAGCGGGGGCGGCCGTCAAGACGCGCCGCCAACTGCTGTTCGAGCTCCAGGACGCCGGTGGTGATCAGGCGCCGGCTGCCCGCACCGTCGGTCGAGCTTCTGTCCTGTACATGGGGGAGCCACTTCGCCCACTCCCACTGCGGGGCCGCCTCTGCGCCCGTGGCGATCCCGATCACCAGGTCCTCGGGGGAGTGCAGCGAGGCCAGAGCACCGACCATCGCCCGCGCCGAGGAGCGCGCGGACTCCGCGTGGCCGCCGATCGTCAGGTGGTAGAACGCCCGCAGTGACACGGCCATGGGCAGGCCGTCCAGCGTGGAGTGCGTCGTCAGGAACTGCTGCATCGCCCCGGCCGTCAGCGGTTCCAGCTCCTCGACCGGCGCCGTCTCGGGCGCGACGAGCGGCGTGGCCAGCTCCTGGCTGCCCAGACCGATCCGCACCTGCGCGAAGTCGGCGTCGGCGACCCGCCGCTCCCACACCCGGCTGCCCTCGGCGACGAGCGCCCACAGCTGCTCAGGGGAGGGGTGCAGGTAGAACTGCGCGTCACGCTGCTTGCGCGCCGTCTTCACCACCGTGCGCCGGGTCTGCGTCAGGTACTTCAGATAGTCCCGCCGCATGTCCGCGAGCTGACCCTGGGTGCCCCGCCGGAAACGCACCATCATGGCGATGGCCATGGCCACCGTGGAGGCGATCATGATCACGCCCATGATCCGCATGATCGGGTTCGGGGTCATGAAGAAGAAGACGACCGAGCCACCCATGCCCAGCATCGGCAGGAGCTGCATGAGCATGCCCTCCTGCTGGCCCCGGGGCAGCTCCGGCGGAGGTTGCAACTGCACCTGCTCGACCGGCACTTCGGAGGGCAGGGCCCGCGGTGGGCGCTTGACGACGATCTGGCTCACAGCTCACCAATTCCCTTGCCGGACGGAAGTGTTCCTATCGGCGCCCCCGTGGCGACGGGCTCCATCCGCGGGATGGATCCTACTGGCGGAGCGGGGGCCGCTTGGCGGTAGGGTGTCGCGATGCGTATACGCATCCGCTAACTACCGCAAGAACACGGTCATTCGGGACGCGGGGCGGGATCCACCGCCCTCAGGGGTGTTTCCGGCAGAAGTTCCAGAACGGCACACAGCGGTTCCGGAACGGCCGCGGACGCCTCAGGGCGGCGCCGAAAGCCGAAGAACATCAGGCGGACATCCAAGAGCGGCGCCGAAGTCCCGAACAGCCGAAGTCCAGAACAAACAGGGGGAGCAGCAGGTGACAATGACGGCCCAAGCGGCAGCCACCACGACCGGCCGGCCGAGTCACGGGGTTCCGTCCGGCAACGGCACGGGCTTCTGCCGGGTCACGGTCGTCGCACCCGACAGCCGGGTCGACGTGGCGTTGCCCGAGGACGTGCCCGTCGCGGACCTCTACCCCGAGATCCTCCGGCTCTCCGGGCAGAGCCCCGCCCCTGGTGCCCCGGTCGGCTACCACCTCGTACGCCGCGACGGCACCGTCCTGGACAGCGCCCGCACGCTCGCCGGCCACCGCATCCTCGACGGCGAGCTGCTCTCCCTGCGGCCCTTCGCCGAGTCGCTGCCGCCCGCCGTCTTCGACGACGTCTCCGACGCCGTCGCCACCGCCGTGGCCAAGGACCGCACGCTCTGGGGCGACTCGCTCATGCGCGGCGCCGGCCTCTTCGGCGGGTCCGTCCTGCTGACCCTGCTCGGCTTCGTGCTCTGGACCGCCGACCCCCGGCACGACATGCACGGGCTGCCGGGCATCCTGGCCGCGGTCACCGCCGTACTCCTGCTCGCCCTCGCCTGCGTCCGCGCACGGGTCTACGACGACCGGGGCTCGTCCATCGCGCTCGGCACCGGCGCGATGGTGAACGCCGCGGTCGCCGGTTCCGGACTGCTCTCGCTCAGCACGGGCCAGGGCGTGGGGCGGCTGCAGTTCTTGCTCGCCTGCGCCGCCGTGCTGGTCGTCGCGGTCATCCTCATGATCACCGCACCCGGCGGCGACGGACCGTTCGTCGCGTTCGTCTTCGCGAGCGCCACCGGCCTCGTCGTCACCTTCATCGCGATCACGGCGGAGCTGGCCCCCACCGAGGCCGCCGCCGCCTGTGCCCCCTTCGCCGTGGGCGCCCTGGCCTTCCTGCCCGGCCTCTCCACCCGCTTCGCCCGCCTCCCCATCGGCTTCGAACCGCCCCGCTCCGCCGTCGGCGACTACGGCACCGCCGAGCCGGCGCCCCAGGGCCCGGTCGACGCCGTACGCCTCGCCGCCCAGGCGCGCCGCGGCCACGAGCTGCTCCTCGGCCTGGTCGGCGGCTGCGCACTGGTGGCCGTGGCCGCCGCCGCGGTGCTCGGCTTCTCGGACAACGTCTGGGGCCAGCTGCTCGCCCTGGCCACCGGGGTCGCCATGCTGATGCGCGCCCACCTGTTCCGCTACACCGCCCAGGTCGGCTGCACCCTCGCCGCCGGCCTCGGCTCCCTCGTCCTCCTGGGCCTCGGCCTCTCCCTCAACCCGCCGCTCACCCTGGTGCGCGACGCCCTGCGGGGGGACGGCGCCGCCCTGGACGTCCGTACGGTGTGGCTCGCAGCCGCCGTCGCGGGCGTCGCGGCCCTGATCACCGCCATCGGCCTGATCGTGCCGCGCAAGGGGGTGACCCCGTTCTGGGGGCGCTTCCTGGAGATCGCCGAGACGGTCGTCCTGCTCACCCTGCTGCCGCTCTGCCTGGCGGTCTTCGACGTCTACCGCTCGATCCGGGCCCTCACCAGCTGATCACCGGACCTCCGGCGGCCACCGTCCGGGCGTGACCCCGATGGCTGGTACTCTGACCAGTGGCCGTTTGTGTACGCCTCTCCGGATCATTCTGGGGACTGCGCTCATCGGACCTTCGCCTCCGAGTCACGGAAGCTCCCCTGAGATCAAGACCAGGGGCACTCGTGGGCGCTTCGAACACCAAGAGGAGTACGCGTGCCGCTCGACGCCGCTACGAAGAAGCAGATCATGTCCGAGTTCGCCCAGAAGGAGGGTGACACCGGATCTCCCGAGGTCCAGGTCGCCATGCTCTCCCGCCGGATCTCGGACCTGACGGAGCACCTCAAGACGCACAAGCACGACCACCACTCCCGTCGTGGTCTGCTGATCCTGGTCGGCCAGCGTCGCCGCCTCCTGCAGTACCTGGCCAAGAAGGACATCCAGCGCTTCCGTGCGCTGGTCGACCGCCTCGGCATCCGCCGCGGTGCGGCCGGCGGCGCCAAGTAAGTACGCCGTGGAGAGGGAGCGGTTCCCGCGTCTGAGGGGACCGCTCCCTTTGCCGTACGTGCGCGACCGGTGTCAAGCTCAGTAACCTGGACACCGGAACACCAGTAACACCGCACCACCTGTCACACCGCACCACCGCAACACACGAGGGAGAGGCGCAGCGACGCCGCCGCCGGTCCTCGGTAGTGGCCCCCGGGAGCATGCCCGGGAGCTTCGATCGAAGACCGGCCCGCACACACGGTGCGCTTCTCCCGCACCGTCCTCCGCCATACGGGCGGCAGGACGAAAGACGACGAGTATGGAGAAATCACTAGTGGAGAACGAGACCCACTACGCCGAGGCCGTTATCGACAACGGAACCTTCGGCACCCGCACCATCCGCTTCGAGACGGGCCGCCTGGCCAAGCAGGCCGCCGGCTCCGCCGTCGCGTACCTGGACGACGACACCATGGTGCTGTCGGCCACCACCGCTTCCAAGCGGCCCAAGGAGAACCTCGACTTCTTCCCCCTCACGGTGGACGTCGAGGAGCGGCAGTACGCGGCCGGCAAGATCCCCGGCTCCTTCTTCCGTCGTGAGGGCCGGCCCTCCGAGGACGCGATCCTCACCTGCCGCCTGATCGACCGCCCGCTGCGCCCCTCCTTCAAGAAGGGCCTGCGCAACGAGATCCAGATCGTCGAGACGATCATGGCGCTCAACCCCGACCACCTGTACGACGTGGTCGCGATCAATGCCGCCTCCTGCTCCACGATCCTGGCGGGCCTGCCCTTCTCCGGCCCGATCGGCGCCACCCGCGTCGCCCTGATCAAGGGCCAGTGGGTCGCGTTCCCGACGCACACCGAGCTCGAGGACGCCGTCTTCGACATGGTCGTCGCCGGTCGCGTCCTGGAGGACGGCGACGTCGCGATCATGATGGTCGAGGCCGAGGCCACCGAGAAGACCATCCAGCTCGTCAAGGACGGCGCCGAGGCTCCCACCGAGGAGATCGTCGCCGCCGGTCTGGACGCCGCGAAGCCCTTCATCAAGGCGCTCTGCAAGGCCCAGTCGGACCTCGCCTCCAAGGCCGCCAAGCCGGTCGGTGAGTTCCCGGTCTTCCTGGACTACCAGGACGACGTCTTCGAGGCGCTCGCCAAGGCCGTCACCTCCGAGCTGACGCAGGCGCTCACCATCGCCGGCAAGCAGGACCGCGAGGCCGAGCTGGACCGCGTCAAGGAGATCGCCGCCGAGAAGCTCCTCCCGGCCTTCGAGGGCCGCGAGAAGGAGATCTCCGCCGCGTACCGCGCGCTGACCAAGAAGCTGGTCCGCGAGCGCGTCATCAAGGACAAGGTCCGCATCGACGGCCGTGGCGTCACGGACATCCGTACGCTGGCCGCCGAGGTCGAGGCCATCCCGCGCGTGCACGGCTCGGCGCTGTTCGAGCGGGGCGAGACCCAGATCCTGGGCGTCACCACCCTCAACATGCTCCGCATGGAGCAGATGCTGGACACCCTCTCCCCGGTGACCCGCAAGCGCTACATGCACAACTACAACTTCCCGCCGTACTCCGTCGGCGAGACCGGCCGCGTGGGCTCGCCCAAGCGCCGCGAGATCGGCCACGGAGCGCTCGCCGAGCGCGCCATCGTGCCGGTGCTGCCCTCGCGCGAGGAGTTCCCCTACGCGATCCGCCAGGTCTCCGAGGCGCTGGGCTCCAACGGCTCGACGTCCATGGGCTCGGTCTGCGCCTCCACCATGTCCCTGCTGAACGCCGGTGTGCCCCTCAAGGCCGCCGTCGCCGGTATCGCCATGGGCCTGATCTCGCAGGAGATCGACGGCAAGACCCACTACGTCGCCCTCACCGACATCCTCGGTGCGGAGGACGCCTTCGGCGACATGGACTTCAAGGTCGCCGGTACGAAGCAGTTCGTGACCGCGCTCCAGCTCGACACCAAGCTCGACGGCATCCCCGCCTCGGTCCTGGCCGCCGCGCTGAAGCAGGCCCGTGACGCGCGTCTGCACATCCTGGACGTCATGAACGAGGCCATCGACGTCCCGGACGAGATGTCCCCGAACGCCCCGCGGATCATCACCGTCAAGATCCCCGTGGACAAGATCGGTGAGGTCATCGGCCCCAAGGGCAAGATGATCAACCAGATCCAGGAGGACACCGGCGCCGACATCACGATCGAGGACGACGGCACCATCTACATCGGTGCCCAGCAGGGTTCGCAGGCCGAGGCCGCCCGCGCCACGATCAACGCGATCGCCAACCCGACCATGCCGGAGGTCGGCGAGCGCTACCTGGGTACGGTCGTCAAGACGACCACCTTCGGCGCGTTCGTCTCGCTCATGCCGGGTAGGGACGGCCTGCTGCACATCTCGCAGATCCGCAAGCTCGCCGGTGGCAAGCGCGTGGAGAACGTCGAGGACGTGCTCGGCATCGGCGCCAAGGTACAGGTCGAGATCGCCGAGATCGACTCCCGCGGCAAGCTCTCCCTCATCCCCGTCATCGAGGGTGAAGAGGACGAGACGAAGGACGACACCGACAAGTGACGTCCCGTAGTTCCGCGACGACGGCCCGCCCCTCTTCGGAGGGGCGGGCCGTCGCCCGTACCCAAACGCTTCTCAAGGGCACAGGCGGCATCGGCACCGTCCGCCGCACCGTCCTCCCCGGCGGTCTGCGGATCGTCACCGAGGCCCTGCCCTCCGTCCGGTCCGCCACCTTCGGCATCTGGGCCAACGTCGGTTCACGCGACGAGACGCCCACCTTGAACGGCGCGACCCACTACCTCGAACACCTCCTCTTCAAGGGCACCGCGAAGCGCACCGCCCTCGACATCTCCTCCGCCATCGACGCGGTCGGCGGAGAGATGAACGCCTTCACGGCGAAGGAGTACACCTGCTACTACGCGCGGGTCCTCGACACCGACCTGCCGCTGGCCATCGACGTGGTCTGCGACATGCTGACCGGCTCGCTGATCGCCCCCGAGGACGTCGACGCCGAGCGCGGCGTCATCCTCGAAGAGATCGCGATGACCGAGGACGACCCGGGCGACTGCGTGCACGACCTGTTCGCGCACACGATGCTCGGCGACACCCCCCTCGGCCGCCCCGTCCTCGGCACCGTCGACACGATCAACGCGCTGAACCGCGGCCAGATCGCCCGCTTCTACAAGAAGCACTACGACCCCACGCATCTGGTCGTCGCCGCCGCCGGCAACGTCGACCACGCCACGGTCGTACGCCAGGTCCGCAAGGCCTTCGAGAAGGCCGGCGCCCTCTCCCGGACGGACGCCGTTCCCACGGCGCCCCGCGAGGGCTCCCGCACCCTGCGCACCGCCGGAAAGGTCGAGCTGCTGAACCGCAAGACCGAGCAGGCCCACGTGGTCCTCGGCATGCCCGGCCTCGCCCGCACCGACGACCGCCGCTGGGCGCTCGGCGTCCTCAACACCGCCCTCGGCGGCGGCATGAGCTCGCGTCTCTTCCAGGAGGTACGGGAGAAGCGCGGCCTGGCCTACAGCGTGTACTCGTACACCTCGGGCTTCGCCGACTGCGGCCTCTTCGGCGTCTACGCGGGCTGCCGGCCCAGCCAGGTCCACGACGTCCTGAAGATCTGCCGCGACGAGCTGGACCGGGTCGCCACCCACGGCCTGGACGACGACGAGATCACCCGCGCCATCGGCCAGCTCTCCGGCTCCACCGTCCTCGGCCTGGAGGACACCGGCGCGCTGATGAACCGGATCGGCAAGAGTGAGCTGTGCTGGGGCGAGCAGATGTCGGTCGACGACATGCTGGCCCGTATCGCGGAGGTCACCCCCGACGACGTACGGGAGGTGGCGGGCGAGCTCCTCACCCACCGCCCCTCGCTCTCGGTCATCGGCCCGCTCAAGGACAAGCAGGCGGACCGTCTCCACGAAGCGGTCTCCTAATCCCTTAATCCCTTAAGGAATCAAGATGAGCAAGCTGCGCGTAGCCGTTCTCGGTGCTCAGGGCCGGATCGGCTCCGAGGCCGTACGAGCCGTCGAGGCCGCCGACGACCTGGAGCTGGTGGCGGCCCTGGGCCGGGGCGACAAGCTGGAGGCCCTCGCCGAGGCGGGCGCCCAGGTCGCCGTCGAGCTGACCACCCCCGCATCGGTGATGGGTAACCTCGACTTCTGCGTCCGGCACGGCATCCACGCCGTCGTCGGCACCACGGGCTGGACCGACGAACGGCTCGCGCAGCTGACCGCCTGGCTGGAGAACTCCCCGGAGACCGGTGTCCTGATCGCCCCGAACTTCTCCATCGGCGCGGTCCTGACCATGAAGTTCGCGGAGCAGGCCGCCCGCTACTTCGAATCGGTCGAGGTCGTCGAGCTCCACCACCCGAACAAGGTCGACGCCCCCTCCGGCACCGCCACCCGCACCGCCCAGCTCATCGCGGCGGCCCGCGCCAGGGCGGGCAGCGCGCCGCAGCCGGACGCCACCACGACCGCCCTGGACGGCGCGCGCGGCGCGGACATCGACGGCGTCCCGGTCCACGCGATCCGCCTCCGCGGACTGCTGGCCCACCAGGAAGTGCTGCTCGGCGGCGAGGGCGAGACCCTCACCATCCGCCACGACTCCCTCCACCACAGCAGCTTCATGCCGGGCATCCTGCTCGGCGCCCGCCGCGTGGTGACCACTCCCGGCCTCACGTTCGGCCTGGAACACTTCCTCGACCTGAACTGACTGAGCCCACCATGCGCGCAAAGATCACCTACTTTGTCACGGCCGCCGTCCTGGTCTTCTACTTCGTCCTGGTCGGCAGCCGCGGACTGATGCTCATCCGCCACGGCACGCTGCTCACGGTCACGTTCGGCGTCGCCGTGCTGATCCTGCCGGTGATCGGGATCTGGTTCCTCTGGAAGAACACCCAGTTCGTCCGCCGTGCCAACGCGCTCGCCGCCGAGCTGGACGCCGAGGGCGGCCTCCCGGTCGACGACCTGCTCCGCACGCCGTCCGGCCGCATCGACCGGGACGCCGCCGACGCGGTCTTCACCCGGCGCCGCGAGGAGACGGAGGAGGCCCCGGACGACTGGCGCGCCTGGTTCCGGCTGGCGGTGGCCTACCAGGACGCGAGGGACACCCCAAGGGCCCGCAAGGCCATGCAGAGGGCGATCGCCCTGCGCGCCGGCAGGCCCCGGTCCAGCCCGTCCGGCGTTTGAGGTCGTCTTTCACGCGGTACGCGGATGAGCCCGGGACCGACCAACGGCCCCGGGCTCATCCATGTACACGCCGGCACGGCTCACCCGTGCCGATACTCATCCGCCCAAGCCTCCACCGCATCCGTGGCCCGCTCGAACGCCTCCTTGCGCCCGAGGAAGTCCGCGTTGTGGTCGGAGGCCAGTGGCGGCAGCGTCTCCCCGTTCTGCCGGGCCACGATCAGCGCCTGGCCCTGCACCGTACGGGGCAGCCCCAGCCACTTGACGGGCTGCTGGACGGTACGGACGGAGGCGGTGGCCCCCCACGGCACCGTGGTGGTCCGGAAGAACCCCACGCGCCGCACACCGTGCCGGCTCACCCAGGCGCCGACCCGCAGGAGCCGCAGCGCGGCACCGATCAGCGCGCCGGCGAGCAGCAGACAGACCAGGGCCCCGGAGGGCGCTCCGGTGAAAGCGATGATCATCGCCGCGAGCAGAACGAACGAGGCCAGCAAGAGCTGGCCGGCCGCCGCCGCGACCCGCCACGGGCCGGGGCGGTAGGGCCGCCGCCAGCTGTCGTGGTCGTCGAACGGCAGCGCAACGTCCTCCGCGCTCGCATCGAATGCGCGGTCGGCCGTCAGAAAGGGCAGGGGCACGACTCATCCTCACTCACAAGCACGCTCGATTGCTGTGCCCGGTGAGGCTACCGAGGCCGCCCCCGCACAGACCACCCCAGGGGGTCCGTACGAGTAGTTCAGCGGCCCCGGGACGTACTCAGCGGCCCTGCGACGCCTCGGACTGCTTGCCGTGCGAGGCGGACTGTCCGGAGTCGAGCGCCGGAAGACCCAGCAGCAGCGACCCCACGAGTCCGGCGACCACGGTCAGCCCGACGAGGGAACGCCCCAGCAGCTCGGGAACGCTGGCACGGGGGGAGGGAGGGGGAGTGACGTTACTGCGGAATCGGTCGGCCTCGGCGACGAACGAGAACGGGACGGATTCACGCCGGCGGAACATGAGGAAACTCTCCTTGATCTCAGTGGCGGGTGCTGCTAATGAGTCAGACGTACGACGGGCCGGATCGGTGCCCGAATCGCCGTACTTGTTGGGTGAACTCCACGAACGGCTGCCCGACGCCGCCGCGTGCATGCGTCACCCACCCGGCCCGTAAAGTGGTCGCCGCCCGAGCGCCGCCCCTGGAAGGACCCCCGCCGGTGACCGACACCCCCGAACCCGCAAAGCCCCATTTCCGTAGCGATGTCACCGTTGACCTGGTGAAAAGCGCCGCGGGCGACGCGGACGTGCTGTTCGCCGCCCGGGTCTCCACCGCCGGCGAGCAGTCGCTGGAAGAGGTCACCAAGGACCCGGAGCGGTCCAAGGGGCTGATCAACTACCTCATGCGGGACCGGCACGGCAGCCCGTTCGAGCACAACTCGATGACCTTCTTCATCAGCGCCCCGATCTTCGTGTTCCGCGAGTTCATGCGGCACCGCGCGGGCTGGTCGTACAACGAGGAATCGGGCCGCTACAGGGAGCTGGAGCCGGTCTTCTACGTCCCCGGAACCTCCCGCAAGCTCGTCCAGCAGGGCCGCCCGGGCAAGTACGAGTTCGTCGAGGGCACCGAGGAGCAGTACGACCTCACGACCCGCGCCATGGAGGACTCCTACCGGGCCTCCTACGCGGCCTACCAGGAGATGCTGGCGGAGGGCGTGGCCCGCGAGGTGGCCCGCGCGGTCCTCCCGGTCGGTCTCTTCTCCTCGATGTACGCCACGTGCAACGCACGCTCCCTGATGCACTTCCTCGGCCTGCGCACCCAGCACGAGCTGGCGAAGGTCCCGTCCTTCCCGCAGCGCGAGATCGAGATGGTCGGCGAGGAGATGGAAGCCCACTGGGCGCGGCTCATGCCGCTCACTCATGCGGCCTTCAACAAAAATGGCCGGGTAGCCCCGTAGGCGGTGTCCGTATTGCGGCGTTTCGAGAAGTTCATCTAGGCTGATCAAACGGACCCGGCACTGCCTGAACCCCCGAGCAGGCGGTGCCGGGCTCCTCTTCCCCGTCCCCCCGAGAGGGGACCACGCGCTGAGCAGCGAGTAGCGTGTTACCCATGGCTCCGATCTCCACTCCGCAGACCCCCTTCGGGCGGGTCCTCACCGCTATGGTCACGCCCTTCACGGCGGACGGCGCTCTCGACCTCGACGGCGCCCAGCGGCTCGCCGCCCATCTGGTGGACGCAGGCAACGACGGACTGATCGTCAACGGCACCACCGGAGAGTCCCCGACGACCAGCGACGCGGAGAAGGACCAGCTCGTACGGGCGGTGCTCGAAGCGGTCGGAGACCGGGCGCACGTCGTCGCCGGCATCGGCACCAATGACACCCGCCACAGCGTCGACCTGGCCCGCACCGCCGAGCGCACCGGTGCCCACGGGCTCCTCGCCGTCACGCCGTACTACAACAAGCCGCCGCAGGAAGGCCTCCTGCGCCACTTCACGGCCATCGCCGACTCCACCGGCCTGCCCGTGATGCTGTACGACATCCCCGGCCGCAGCGGGGTCCCGATCGACACCGAGACCCTCGTACGGCTGGCCGACCACCCGCGGATCGTCGCCAACAAGGACGCCAAGGGAGACCTGGGCCGCGCCAGCTGGGCCATCGCCCAGTCCGGCCTCGCCTGGTACTCCGGCGACGACATGCTCAACCTCCCGCTCCTCTCCGTCGGCGCGGTCGGTTTCGTCTCCGTCGTCGGCCACGTGGTCACCCCGGACCTGCGGGCACTGGTCGAGGCGCACCTGGGCGGCGACGTCCAGAAGGCCACCGAGATCCACCAGAAGCTGCTCCCGGTCTTCACCGGCATGTTCCGCACCCAGGGCGTGATCACGACCAAGGCCGCTCTGACGCTCCAGGGCCTCCCGGCCGGACCGCTGCGCCTGCCCCTGGTGGAGCTCACCACCCAGGAGACGGCCCAGCTCAAGATCGACCTGGCCGCCGGCGGGGTACAGCTGTAACCACAGACTTCACAACTGAATGAAGAGAACGAGCGAGGCACCTCGCGAAGAGCACGACCCCAAGACAACAGCAAGTGCACGAATGACATGCGCGCCACGTGCCTCAGCGGTACGTGGCGCGTGTGGTTAAGGAGAGTCTTTTGAGCCATCCGCACCCTGAACTCGGCACCCCCCCGAAGCTCCCGAAGGGCGCCCTGCGGGTCACCCCGCTCGGCGGTCTGGGCGAGATCGGCCGCAACATGACGGTCTTCGAGTACGGCGGCCGCCTGCTCATCGTCGACTGCGGCGTCCTCTTCCCCGAGGAGGAGCAGCCAGGTATCGATCTGATCCTGCCGGACTTCACCTCGATCCGGGACCGCCTGGACGACATCGAGGGCATCGTCCTCACGCACGGCCACGAGGACCACATCGGTGGTGTCCCGTACCTGCTGCGCCTGAAGCCGGACATCCCGCTGATCGGCTCGAAGCTGACCCTCGCGCTCATCGAGGCGAAGCTCCAGGAGCACCGCATCCGCCCGTACACCCTCGAAGTCACCGAGGGCCAGCGCGAGCGCATCGGCGTCTTCGACTGCGAGTTCATCGCGGTCAACCACTCGATCCCGGACGCCCTCGCGGTCGCCATCCGCACCCCCGCAGGCCTGGCCGTGGCCACCGGTGACTTCAAGATGGACCAGCTCCCGCTGGACGGCCGCCTCACCGACCTGCACGCGTTCGCCCGGCTGAGCGAGGAGGGCATCGACCTCCTCCTCGCCGACTCCACGAACGCCGAGGTCCCCGGCTTCGTACCGCCCGAGCGGGACATCTCCAACGTCCTGCGCACGGTCTTCGCCAACGCACAGAAGCGCATCATCGTGGCGAGCTTCGCCAGCCACGTGCACCGCATCCAGCAGATCCTGGACGCCGCCCACGAGTACGGCCGCAGAGTCGCCTTCGTCGGCCGCTCGATGGTCCGCAACATGGGCATCGCCCGTGACCTCGGCTACCTGAAGGTCCCCGCGGGCCTGGTCGTCGACGTCAAGACCCTCGACGACCTCCCCGACGACGAGGTCGTGCTGGTCTGCACGGGCTCGCAGGGCGAGCCGATGGCGGCCCTCTCCCGGATGGCCAACCGCGACCACCAGATCCGGATCGTTCCCGGCGACACGGTGATCCTGGCGTCGTCCCTGATCCCGGGCAACGAGAACGCGGTCTACCGCGTGATCAACGGCCTGACCCGCTGGGGCGCCAACGTCGTCCACAAGGGCAACGCCAAGGTCCACGTCTCGGGCCACGCCTCGGCCGGCGAGCTGCTGTACTTCTACAACATCTGCAAGCCGAAGAACCTGATGCCGGTCCACGGCGAATGGCGCCACCTGCGGGCCAACGCCGAGCTGGGAGCCCTCACGGGCGTGCCCAAGGACCACATCGTCATCGCCGAGGACGGCGTGGTCGTCGACCTGATCGACGGCAAGGCCAAGATCGTCGGCAAGGTCCAGGCCGGTTACGTTTACGTCGACGGCCTCTCCGTCGGCGACGTCACCGAGACCTCCCTCAAGGACCGCCGCATCCTCGGTGACGAGGGCATCATCTCGGTCTTCATCGTGGTCGACAGCTCATCCGGCAAGATCGTGGGCGGCCCCCATATCCAGGCTCGGGGCTCCGGTATCGACGACAGCGCCTTCGTCGGGGTCGCCCCGAAGATCCAGGAGGCCCTGGACAAGTCGGCCCAGGACGGCGTGCTGGAGCCCCACCAGCTCCAGCAGATGGTCCGCCGCGTTGTCGGCAAGTGGGTGTCCGACACCTACCGCCGGCGCCCGATGATCCTCCCGGTCGTCGTCGAGGTCTGACCCTCCTGACCAGCCCGTACGGGAGCGGGGCCCCTCGATTTGCATCGGGGCGCCCCGCTCCAGTACGTTTACGGCTCCGCCCGACCGGGAAGCACCGCGCGCACTCGTGCGCCGGGGACACCCCACAGGGGCGGGAATATCCGACTCAGAATCTCTGATAAAGTCGGATCCGCCGAAAGGCAAGGCCACTCCACGGGCCACCAGAAATGAAATTCGGACCGGAAACGGAACGAAAAAGAGTCTGGTAAAGTCGGAACCGCCGGAAAGGGAAATCGCGAAAGCGAAGAACCTCGAAAGTAAAAAACAGCAGGACCGCTTGACCCGCTTCGACCGGGAATCG
>NZ_LIXI01000014.1 GCF_001905595.1 Streptomyces sp. CB00316
CACGCCCAAGGCCTGGTCGAACGGCCCTCGTGGGGGTGCCGGTGTCCGGGCGGGCATGGGGAGTCGGCGAGGAAGAGGGTGACCATGCGGTTGATGTAGTGGAACGTCACCACGACGCCGCAGAGTCCCGGCGCCTGGGCGTCTGGGCGTCTGGGCGTCTGGGCGTCCGTGAACGGGAGAGGGGCAGTGCTGAGGGTTGGGCTTTGCGGGCTGTGGAGTCCGGCTGTTCTGGCCCACTCGGCGACCGGGGAGAACGTCATGTCCGGCGGCAACCATCATGCACACCACCGCCCTGGCCATGCGTCCCACCACACCCCGGCCCCCTGACACCAGGCGACTCACTCAGCCTGCTACCCCCCGCACCCCTACCCCCCGAACTCGCATGGGCCCAGGACAACCCACCCATCGCCAAAGCCCTCGCCCTCATCCTCGCCCGGCAGGAATGAACGAGACGGCTGACTTCACCAGCAGTCCCGCCAGGCGCCCGGGATCACACGCGCCCCAGGGTGTGTTTGGGTGTAATGTCGCATTTGGCCGCGCCGACTGTGCCACCCCGCCGGACGACGAAGAAGGCATTCCGTCCTGCGCGCCGCTCGGCCGGCTGAAGGATCACCGAACTCACCTTTCACATCCGCCAGGCGGAAGGGTCTGCCATGAGCAAGGTCACCACGAGCGACGGCACGAGCATCTTCTACAAGGACTGGGGTCCGCGCGACGGCCGGCCGATCGTGTTCCACCACGGCTGGCCGCTCAGCGCCGACGACTGGGACAACCAAATGCTGTTCTTCCTCGCGGAGGGCTATCGCGTGATCGCCCATGACCGTCGAGGACATGGGCGTTCCTCCCAGAGTCCGAGCGGTCACGAGATGGACACCTATGCCGCCGATGTGGCAGCGGTGACCGACGCTCTGGACCTGCGGGAAGCCGTCCACATCGGCCACTCCACCGGCGGTGGCGAGGTCGCCCGGTACGTGGCGCGCGCAAAGCCGGGACGGGTCGCCAAGGCAGTCCTGGTCGGAGCGGTGCCACCGATCATGGTGCGAACGTCGGCCAACCCCGGCGGCCTGCCCATCGAGGTGTTCGACGGCTTCCGCGCGTCCCTCGTCGCCAACCGTGCGCAGTTCTACGTGGACGTTCCCTCAGGGCCGTTCTACGGGTACAACCGGCCCGGCGCCGAGGTATCCCGGGGAGTGATCGACAACTGGTGGCGCCAGGGCATGCGGGGAGCCGCCAACGCCCACTACGAGTGCATCAAGGCGTTCTCCGAGACGGACTTCACCGAGGACCTCAAGGCGATCGACGTCCCCGTCCTGGTGGCGCACGGCACCGACGACCAGATCGTGCCCTACGACGACTCGGCGCCGCTGTCGGTCGAGCTCCTCAAGAACGGCCGGCTCAAGAGCTACGACGGTCTGCCTCACGGCATGCTCACGACGCACCCCGAGGTGCTCAACCCCGACCTGCTGGCGTTCGTCAGGGAGTAGGCAGCGTAGGCAGCGCTCCTTGGACCGTCGGCCCCCGGGCCCGGCCTGACGACCCTGGCCCGTGAGCGGAGAGCTCGCGCAGGGCGTCATGGAACTGCTCGGAGTCCAGGCCGGGCAGGACCCTCACGTCGAGGGCGAGCAGCGCCATGGCGATCGCGAAGATGCCGTCGGACAACGTGATCGCCCTGGTCCCCTTCCCCACGTCCATCCTCGCCGAGTGCGGAGCACGTGAGCCGTGGGCGGTGGTGATGTACGCCGCGACCATCTGCCTCATCGACCTGCTGCAGCTCGCCATGTTCGCGACGCTGAAGGGCCGGCACGGTGTCCACGCCGTGGGCGAGTGGCGGGACACCGCGGCAGACCTGATCGCGACGATCGCGGTGTTCGGAGCCTCCGCACCCATCGCCTTCTTCGCCCCGCAGGCAGCCATGCGGTGCTGGCTCGCCCCTTTCCCCGTCAAGGCCGCCCTCGGCCGGCAGGAACGGCTCCGGAGCGCCCGGCGGGACAGCTGAGACCCTGGGCGACGGGTACCTCGCGCTCGGCGGACGCCCCGTTACGGCGCGTCCACCAGGATCCGTCCGTCGGCCGGGGTACGTGAGGCGAGGCCGTTGGCGTAGAAGGATTCGACGCGGGACTGCTCCGTCGCGTTCGGGACCGAATTCCTGCAGCTGGTCCCGGCGCTCGAGCCCGACATCAGCTGGGAGCACGGGCCGGGCTTGGTGTCCGGCAGGCCCAGGCTGTGGCCGATCTCGTGAGCGGCGATGCGGGTCTTGTCGTGCCCCTGGGTGACCGCCTGGCTGCCCAGTTCCACCCGGGCCTGGCCGCCCGGGCGGACCGGGCCGAGTGTGGCCTGCGGCCAGCCGCTCGTGGCCACGATCTGGATCTCGGCGCGCGCGCCGGGCGCGGCCTCGACCAGCTTGACGTTGTCGACGTTCGCGTTCCACGAGGCGACCCCTGCCGCGATCGCCGCCTCCCAGCCGCCCGCGCGACTGTCGTCGTAGCGGAGTGTCACCACGGCTGCCGCGCCTTCCGTGACGTGTGGAGCCGGCGCGTGCGTGGCGCTCGCCGCCGTGACAGTGGTCAGGGTGATCGCCGCGGCGATGCCGGCCGCCTTCAGCGC
This sequence comes from Streptomyces sp. CB00316, assembly GCF_001905595.1. GTDB lineage: Bacteria > Actinomycetota > Actinomycetes > Streptomycetales > Streptomycetaceae > Streptomyces. The sequence goes on from NZ_LIXI01000014.1 coordinate 2,605, forward strand.
TATCGAATTCAGCATTGCTGTCCCTTCACTCATGGGGGGCTCGGCTCCGGGCGGAGCCGAGAGTGCGCGGATCCGGTTGCCCGGCAACCGGCTTGGATACAGGGCCAGTTGCCGAACCTTCGGGAGCCGCAGAACCTATGCCCACTACAAGCCTTTCGCCATGCACCTGTCACTCTGGACAGGCCGGAAACTGCTGGCACGGATCGCAACGCGGCAGCACCTTCCCGTACCGGCCTGTTCACCCCTCACACGGCCATGGCCGGATGGGACCGGTCTCCCACGGGTGAGGAACGGGAACGGTACGCCCGCGGCGCGGCGGCGGCGCCGCGTGCCGACGGGCCGTTCCGTACGCTGGGTGCATGCGCATGCGCCCCACTCTGAGCTGGACCCCCACCGAGGAAGTGTCGCCGGGCACCACCGATCTGGAGCCGGTCGCCGACGCGCTGAGCAGTGGCGACGTGCTGGTGCTGAGCGGGGCGGGCATCTCCACCGAGTCGGGCATCCCCGACTACCGGGGGGAGGGCGGAAGCCTGAGCCGGCACACGCCGATGACGTACCAGGACTTCACCGCCGACGCCCAGGCCCGTCGCAGGTACTGGGCGCGCAGCCATCTCGGCTGGCGCACCTTCGGCAGCGCCCGCCCCAATGCCGGGCACCGGGCCGTGGCCTCGTTCGAACGGCACGGCATGCTCTCGGGCGTGATCACCCAGAACGTCGACGGCCTGCACCAGGCCGCCGGCAGCGAAGAGGTCGTGGAACTGCACGGAAGCCTGGACCGGGTGGTCTGTCTCTCCTGCGACAGCCTCAGCCCGCGCCGCGAGCTCGCCCGGCAGTTGGAGGAGGCCAACGAGGGCTTCGCACCCGTGGCCGCCGCGATCAACCCGGACGGCGACGCCGACCTCACCGACGAGCAGGTCGGGGACTTTCGCGTGGTGCCGTGCACCGTCTGCGGCGGCATTCTCAAACCCGACGTGGTGTTCTTCGGGGAGGCCGTGCCCGCCGAGCGGGTCGAACACTGCCGCGCACTGGTCCGCCAGGCCGCCACGGTGCTCGTCCTGGGCTCCTCACTGACCGTGATGTCCGGGCTCCGGTTCGTCCGCCAGGCGGCCCAGGCCGGACAGCCCGTGCTGATCGTCAACCGGGATGCGACCCGGGGCGACCGCCACGCCGTCACCCGCGTCGCACTCCCGCTGGGGACGGCCCTCACCACCCTGGCCGGCCGGCTGGGCGTCCCCGTCGACGACGGGTCGACCGGAACCGGGTGATGTCGACTGGAACCGGGTGATGTCGGCCAGGATTTACTCCCGATATAGATGCTTTTGAGTTGGTTTCCCGTGCACTCAGTCGGGAACTCGCAGTGAGGCGGAGCGCAAGGTTCCGCCTCGTGCAGCACCCGTCGTTCTGGAGATTTCATGTCAGAGCAGCGCAAGAATCCGTTCGCCACCGTCGATCCGTACACCGGAGAAACCCTCGCGGAGTTCCCGGCCATCGAGGGCGCGGAGGTGGACGCAGTCCTGGAGACCGCGGGCGACGCCTTCGACGCGTGGCGGAAGCGGAGCATCGAGGAACGTGCCGCGCTGGTCGGGCGCGTCGCCGGGCTGATGAAGGAGCGCAAGGAGACCTTGGCGCGCCTGATCACCCTGGAGATGGGCAAGCTGATCTCCGAAGCCCGCGGAGAGGTGGATCTCGCCGCGTCGGTCCTCGCGTACTACGCGGAGCACGGCCCCGCTTTCGCGGCCCGTGAGCCGCTCGACGTCGAGGGGGGCGAGGCGTATCTCGTCAACGAGCCGCTCGGGGTCCTGCTCGGCGTCATGCCCTGGAACTTCCCGCTCTATCAGGTGGTGCGCTTCGCGGGGCCCAACCTGGTGCTGGGCAACACCGTTCTCGTCAAGCACGCCGGGATCTGCCCCCAGTCCGCGCTCGCCCTGGAGGTGCTGTTCCGCGACGTGGGCGCGCCCGAGGGCGTCTACACGAACCTGTTCGTGAGCCACGACGAGATCTCGCGCATCATCGACAGCCCGGTGGTGAAGGGCGCCTCGCTGACCGGCAGCGAGCGGGCCGGGGCCCGGGTAGCCGAACGGGCCGGGCGCAAAGGCATGGTCTGGGTCAACCACCCGACCTCTACCCAGCCCGACCTGCCGTTCGGCGGGATCAGGCGCTCCGGCTACGGACGGGAACTCTCGAAGCTCGGCATGCAGGAGTTCGTCAACCGCAAGCTCGTGCGTGTGCTCCCGCCCGACGCCGAGCTGAGCGGCATCGCGGGCTGAGGAGCTCTCTCGGGGCAGTACCGCGCCCGATCCCCAGGGCCGCCCTCCCGCCCGGCCCGCCGTGCCCGCCGCAGGCGGACCGGCACGGCCACCCGTCCCGTACACCCCTCTCACCGCCTTCCGAGGCGTCGACACCAAGGAGTCACCGTGCCCGCAGTACCAGACATCACCCTCAACAACGGCGTGTCGATCCCCCAGCTCGGCTTCGGTACCTTCCAGATCCCTCCGAAGGAGACCCGCGAGACCACGCTGGCCGCTCTGGAGACCGGATACCGGCACATCGACACGGCGGAGATGTACGGCAACGAGAAGGAGGTCGGTCAGGCGGTCCGCGACTCCGGGCTCGACCGCGCCGACGTCTTCGTGACGAGCAAGCTGAACAACGACGCGCACCAGCACGACGAGGCGCTGCGGGCGTTCGACCGCACCATGGAGGAGCTCGGTCTCGAGTACCTGGACCTCTTCCTCATCCACTGGCCCCTACCGGGTTCGGGGGACTTCGTGGAGACCTGGAAGGCCCTGGAGAAGATCTACCGGTCCGGACGGGCCAAGGCGATCGGGGTCTCCAACTTCCAGCCGAACCACCTGCGCCGGCTCCTGGAGAGCAGCACGGTGGTGCCCGCCGTCAATCAGATCGAGGTGCATCCCTACCTCACCCAGGACGCCGTACGGGCCTTCGGCGCCGAGCACGGCATCGCCACGGAGGCCTGGTCGCCCATCGCCCAGGGCAAGGTCCTCTCGGACCCGGCGATCACCCGCATCGCCGAGCGGGTGGGCCGGTCGGCCGCGCAGGTGACGCTGCGCTGGCACCTCCAGCGCGGGGACATCGTCTTCCCCAAGTCCGTGACGAGGAAGCGGATCGAGGAGAACTTCGCGCTCTTCGACTTCGAGCTCACCGAGGGCGACATCGGTGAGATCTCCGCCCTCAACCGTGACGAGCGCACCGGGCCCGACCCGGACACGTTCAACGGCTGACCCGGGCGTCAGGTGGTTCGCGAGCCCGTCCCCGGGCAACGTTTCCGGGGGCGGGCCTTCGTACGGCCGCCGCGGGCGTGGCCGACTTCGCCCGGTGGCTCGCGACCGAGGACGAGGACGGCATCGCCCGGCTGTGCACCATGGTCGGCGCGCTCGTACCGGCCCGCGCCACCAAGAGCTCCCCGGTCTCCGAGGAGATCCTCACCGCCGCGCGAAGCGCTGACGGACGCCGGTTCGGCTCAGCGCCTCCACCACCCGCCCAACGGCCGTGATCGCACGGGGGGTGCGAATCCGCGGGGCTACGAAGCGAACTTCCGCAGGTCCGCCGCCAGCGAGCTGACGGCCGCGGGATTGCGCGGGCTCTCGACCAGATCCACATAGTCGAGGACGACGATCCGGTCGTTCTTGATCGCGGAGACGTTCGCGAGCGGCTTGTAGGACTTCAGGAACGTGCGCTTCTGCTCGGCGCCGGTGTCCCCGTAGTTGTTGATGACGATGACCTCGGGGTCGCGGTCGACCACCGTCTCCCAGCCCACCGTCGTCCAGCTGTCCTTGAGGTCCTTCATGATGTGGTCGCCGCCGGCCTTGGTGATGATGTCGTGCGGTCCGGCGTACGCGCCCGAGGTCAGCGGCTTGTCCTTCCCGTCGTCGTACAGGAAGACACGCGGGCGGTCACTCCCCTTCGGTGCCTTCGCCTGTGCGTCGGCGACCTGCTTCCGGAAGGACGCGATGAGGGTGTCCGCGCGGTCCTCGACGTCGAAGATCCTTCCGAGGTTCCGCAGGTCGGTGTAGAGCGCTTCGAGGGGCGGCATGACTCCGCGGGCCTTGCCCTGTCCGTTACGACACGATTCGCTCAGCAGGTACGAGTCGACGCCCACGCGCTCCAGCTCGGCGGGGGTGAAGCCCTCGCCCTCGTTGAAGCCGTAGTTCCAGCCGGCGAAGACCAGGTCGGCGCGGGCGTCCAGGACCAGTTCCTTGTTGATGCGCTCCTTGGAGAGCCACGTGGTCTTCTTGTAGCCGTCCTTCCACGGGACGGACGTCATGTCGCCCTTGTCGTCGGGCATCACGTATCCGGCCATGTGGTCCTCGAGTCCGAGGGCGAACATGATCTCGGTGATGCCGACGTCGTTCGTCACGACGCGCCGGGGCGCCTTCTCGTAGCTCTTCTTCTCTCCGCAGTTCTCGACGGTCACCGGGTAGTGCCGGTCCGCCTTCGCGCTGTCGTTCTTCCCGTCCGACTGCGGCGTGACGTCCGCTCCGCAGCCGGTGAGAGCCAGGGCGGCGGCGAGGACGAGGGCTGCGGGACGCAGGGGGTTCGGCATGGTGGCTGGGGCTCCTCAGAGGGTGGCGGGGCGAGGCCGGGGGAGGTCGAAGATCAACTGGAGCGCGCCTGTCTCGGGGTGGGCGACGCGGTGCGCCCGTACGCCGAAGACCTCGGCCAGGAGCTCGGTGGTCAGGACGTCGTACGGGGCTCCGGAGGCGACGATCCGGCCGCCGTCGATGACGTGGATCAGGTCGCAGTGGAGGGCCGCGAGGTTGAGGTCGTGCAGCGCGGTGAACACGGTCAGGCCGCTGCCGCGGACCAGGGCGAGGATTTCCAGCTGGTGGGCGATGTCCAGGTGGTTGGTGGGCTCGTCGAGCACCAGGACCCGGGGCTGCTGGGCGAGAGCGCGGGCTATCAGGACGCGCTGCCTCTCGCCGCCGGAGAGGGTGAGGAAACCGCGTTCGGCCAGGTGGGCCGCGCCGACCCCGTCCAGTGCCTCGACGCAGCGGCCGCGGTCCTCGTCGGTCACCCGGGCCATCGGGCCCTGGTGCGGCAGACGCCCCATCGCCACGATCTCGGCCACGGTGAAGTCGAACTCCGCGACCGCGTCCTGCGGGAGGGCGGCCAGGCGGCGGGCGCCCTCACGGCTGCTCAGGGCGTGGAAGTCGTCACCGCCGATACGGACCGTGCCGGACGAGGGGCGCAGGGCCCGGTAGACGCAGCGCAACAGCGTGGACTTCCCGCTTCCGTTGGGGCCGACCAGGCCGACGAGCTGCCCCTCCCCCGCCCCGAGGGTCGCCTCGTCCACCAGGCGTGCGCCGGCGGTCTCGACGGTCAGCGCGTCGACGTCGATCCGCATCAGATGCCTCCGAAGGTGTAGGACCTGCGGCGCATCAGCAGGATGAAGCAGGGCACGCCGATGACCGCGGTGAGTACGCCGACCGGGAGTTCGGCCGGGGCCAGCACCACGCGGGAGAGGATGTCCACCCAGACCAGCAGCACGGCTCCCGCGAGCGGTGCGACGAGCAGGACCTTCCGGTGGTCGGCGCCGACCAGCATCCGTACGGCATGCGGGACCATCAGGCCGACGAAGCCGATCGCTCCGCTCACCGCGACGACCGCCCCGGTGACGGCCGCCGAGACCAGGAAGAGCTCCTTGCGCAGCCTCCCGGGGTCGACCCCGAGGGCGGCGGCGGTCTCGTCCCCCATGGCGAGGGCGTTGAGGCGCCGGGCCGACCAGCCGAGGTGGGCGAGGCCGACGAGCACCGCTCCGGCGGCGATCGGTACGGAGGCCCAGTTGGCGCCGCTCAGGCTGCCGAGCAGCCACATCATCGCGGAGCGGGCCGCCTCGCCGCGCTCGGCCGCGAACACCATGAAGGTGGTGACGGCCGAGAAGCCGTAGTACATCGCGGTGCCCGTCAGGACGAGCCGCAGCGGGGTCAGTCCGCGTTCGGTGCGGGCGACCGCGTACACGAGCAGCATGGCGAGCAGGGCCGAGGCGAACGCCGCCGTGGACAGGGCCCAGATACCCAGCGCTCCCAGCACCCCGAAGATCAGTACGGCGTTGGCGCCGACCGCCGCGCCCGAGGAGATGCCGAGCACGAACGGGTCCGCGAGGGCGTTGCGGACCATGGCCTGGACGGCGACCCCGACGGCCGACAGCCCGGCACCGACGATCGCGGCCAACACGGCTCGCGACAGGCGCAGTTCCCAGACGATGGTGTACGCCGGCACCTCGCCGGGCCGGATGGCCCCACCGGTCAGGCCCGCCCACAGGTAGCGCAGCACCTCGGCCCAGGAGAGCCCTGAAGCCCCCAGGCCGGCCCCGCAGACGAGGGAGAGGGGAAGGGCGAGGCACAGGCCGACCAGGAGGAGCGGCAGGGGTACGCGCCGGGAGGGCGGCGACCCCCTACCGGCGCGGGACGGGCGCGCGGGCTTGGAGGGTATGCGGTCGACGGAAGTGGCCACAGGCCGGTCGCTTTCGCCTCGGGCCGTACGTCTGCGCAAGGAGGAGCAGCCCCGGACGGCGGACGCCCGCGCAGCGCCCTTCGCAGTCCACGGCGAATTGTCAGGAGCCTTCTCCGCCACGGGTGATCGGGCTTACGGAACTGGGAGTTCCGCCTACCGTTGCGGGTCAGCGCCGGACTTCGACCGGACTTCCCCCGCGGGGAAGTCGCAGCCTATCCGGTGACTGCGCCGGCTCTCGAGGGAGGGCGATCGGCGGCAACGGGGCTCGCTCGGCCGAGGCGGCGGGACCGGCCGGCGCACAGGTCTCCCCCGTCCGCGGATGGAGGGGTACGAGGGGGATGTCGGCGTCCGCGTCGGGGGCGAAGGTACCCGGCTCCATGAGCACCGGAAGCCGAGCCCCGTGCCCGTACACCTGATGGGCATGGACCAGCAGGGCGACCGGGGAGAGCGGGGCGGTCAATCCGGCTCCGCACCCCGCACAGACGACAGCGAACAACTGCCCTCCCCTGAGGCAGGGGGCATGGTCGCGGTCCGCCGGTGACCGGCCGACCCGTTTCCGTACAGCGACGTGCCGGGGCAGCGCGTCAGTCCCGGCGACGCGGCCCGGGGCCGCTGCTCCTTCCGTCGAGCGCCGTACGGCAGGATGAGGCCATGAGCGTAGTCAAGATCAATGTGCTGACCGTCCCCCAGGAACAACGCGAGACGCTGGAGAAGCGCTTCGCCTCCCGGGCCCACGCCGTCGAGAGCTCCGACGGGTTCGAGTGGTTCGAGCTCCTCCGGCCTGTCGAGGGCACGGACGATTACCTCGTCTACACGCGCTGGCGTGACGAGGCGTCCTTCCAGGCCTGGATGGAGGGTCCGATGAAGGCCGCCCACCAGGGCGGGGGCGCCGAGGGCGGCGAGCGTCCGAAGCCGGCGGCCAGTGGATCCACCGTGTGGTCCTTCGAGGTCGTGCAGCAGACCGGGCCGGCCGGCGCGTAGTGAGCTGTCGGGTGTCCTGCCCGGCCGCCGGCTGGGCAGGACACCCGACATCACCGGTCCGCGCGCCGGCCATTCCTGGCGCCGGTACCGGCCTGGTGCCGGTCCTGGCTCGGGCTCTTCCGGCCACCGGCCGCCAGCCGCCTCGCATCCGTCGCTTTCGGCGGCCTGATCCAGCACTGATACACCTCGCGTGTCCCTCCGGCCCCGCCGGAGAACCTGCTACCTGTGTCGCCCCCCGCCGGGATCCGGGTCAGCCTCAGGGCGCACGTGGTCTCCTCCCGCCGGTGGATCCCCCGCGACCGGGGCGTTCTTAAGATCATCATTGGGGGCCGGTGACCGGCCGGGAAATGATCGGTGCGTGCGTCGCCGCGCGTATGGGGAACGGACTGACGGACCGGTGGACAACAACATGACACTGCTGGATGTACTGCTGGGCGCGGTCCGTGAGGCTCCCGGGCAGGTCGTCGTCCATGTCCGTGGCGACGGCAGCGAGTTGACCGTCGCTCTGCCCGAACTCCTCGACGACGCGCTGCACGTTGCCGGCGGTCTGCGGGAGACCGGCGTCGTGCCGGGGACCTGTGTGCCGTTGCTCGCCGATCGCAGCGAGGACTTCCAGCCCATGTTCTGGGGCACGCTCGCCGCCGGTCTCGTCCCCGTACCGCTGGCTCCCGACGCCCGGCGCGTCCTGCCGGTCTGGGAGCACCTGGGCCGGCCGCCCGTCGTCGTGGACGCGGCAACCGCACCGGTGGCCGGTGAACTGGCCGGTGACGTACGCGTTCTCACGCTCGACGTGCTGCGGCAGGGGCCCATGCTGCGGGAACCCGTCGTCGCCGGGCCGGACGAGGTCGCGTTCGTGCAGTTCTCCTCGGGGAGCACAGGTGCGCCCAAGGGTGTCGAGGTGACCCATCGTGCGGTGCTGGCCAATCTGGAGCAGATGCGGAAGGCCTCGGCGCTCGGTGCCGACGACGTCGTGGTCAGCTGGATGCCGTACTTCCATGACATGGGGCTCATCGGTACCCACCTCGCCCCGCTGGCCGCCCGCTCCAAGCAGGTGAAGATCGGTCCGCTGTCGTTCGCCAAGCGGCCCCGGATCTGGTTCGAGGTGGCGGACCGGCACCGGGCCACGGTGCTCTCCGCCGCCAACTTCGCCCTGGCGCTGGCCGTTCGGCGGGTTCCGGACGAGGTCTTCGCGCGGCTGGACCTGTCGGCCGTGCGGCTGATGCTGGTGGGCGCGGAGCCGATCGCGGCCACCGTGTGGCGGGAGTTCGCCCGTAAGACCCGCCCGGCGGGGCTGGATCCGGCGGCGGCCCAGCCGGTCTACGGACTGGCGGAGGCGACGCTGGCGGTGACCTTCCCGCCGCCGGGGGAAGTGGCCGAGCCGCTGGTCCTGGACCGGGTCTCGCTGAGCCGGGGTGTGGCGGTGGACTCGGTGGTGGGCGAGGGAGCCGTCGAGCTGATGGATGTCGGGGTTCCGGTGGCGGGATGCGCCGTACGGATCGTCGACGACGGGGGCGCGGAGCTCGGGGACCGGCGGGTCGGACACATCCTGGTGAGCGGCCCACAGCTGGCCCGCGGCTACCACGGACTTCCCGGCGTGAGCGCCGATGTGTTCTCCGGCGGGTGGCTGCGTAGCGGCGATCTGGGATTCCTGCGGGACGGACGGCTGTGCGTCACGGGGCGGCACAAGGATGTGCTGTTCCTCAACGGCCGGACCTTCCACGCCCCGGACACGGAGGCGGTCGCGGCGGCGACCCCCGGGCTGCCGCCCGGTGCTCCGGCGGTGATCGGCTCGACCGATCCCGTGACCGGCGGGGAACGGGTCGTCGTGTTCGTCCCCTGGGCCCGGCCCCCGGGCGAGGCGGCGGAGGTGCTCGAACGGGTCGCCGCCCGGGTGCGCGAGGCGCTGCTCCACGACGACGTACGGGTGCTGGCGCTGCCTCCGGGGGCCTTTCCCCGTACGACGAGCGGGAAGCTGCAACGGCAGCGGTTGCGGGAGCGGTTCGAGGCGGGCGGATGGAGGCCGGGGGAGGCTGATGCCTCTTCGGCCGGCGCGGGTGCCGGGCCCGGGTCAGCGTCTCGTGTGCCTCCTGTGCCCACCCTGCCGCCCGTACCGGCCGCGCCGCCCCGGTCGCGGGCCGAGGCCGAACAGGCCGTACGGGAGGTGTGGGCGCGTGTGCTGGGCCGGGACGCGGAGTCGATCGGGCTCCACGAGCCGTTCGGGAGCCTCGGGGGGACGTCGCTCAAGGCCATGGAGGTTCTCGTGGCGCTGGAGGACGCGTTCGGTCTGACGTTGCCGCCCGCGGTGATCCGGGACCACGGCACTGTCGCCGCACTCGCCGGTCATCTTCTGGCCACCTCCCTTCCGGGGCGCCCGGTGTCCGGCCCGGCGAGTGAGCCGCTTCCAGCGGCGGCGGACGCGTCCGCGGCCGTCATCGGGATGGCGTGCCGGTTCCCGGGCGCCGACACCCCCGACGCCTTCTGGGACCTGCTCATCGACGGGCACGACGCCGTCACCCCCGTACCGGACGGGCGATGGGACGATTCCCGGGCCCGGTGGGCACCAGCCCGGAAACGCTGGGGCGCTCTGCTCGACGACCCCGCCGCCTTCGACGCCGGCTACTTCGGCATCGGCGAGGACGAGGCCCGCGCGCTCGATCCGCAGGCGCGGCTCTTCCTCGAACTCGCCCATGAGGCCCTCGAACGTGCCGGCTACGCGGGGCCCCGCCGGCGCGGGCGCCGGATCGGGGTCTTCGCGGCCGTCGGGGAGAGCGGCTACCGGGAGGTGCTGGACCGCGCCTCCGCCGACGGGTCTCCCCTGCCCGGCGTGCTCACCGGCAACCTGCCCAGCCTCATCGCCGCCCGCGTCTCGCAGTGCCTCGACCTCGACGGTCCCGCGCTCGCCGTGGACACGGCCTGCTCGTCGGGGCTGGTGGCCCTGCACCTGGCGCGGCGCAGCCTTCTGGACGGGGAGTGCGACCTCGCCGTGGTCGGCGGGGTCAACCTCCACCTGACGTCCACCGGTCACCGTCTGCTGGAGGAGGCGCAGGCCCTCTCCCCCACGGGCCGCAGCCGCGCCTTCAGTGCGGACGCCGACGGCTTCGTGCCCGGTGAGGGCGGCGCGGCGGTCGTCCTGACGCGCCTGGATGCCGCTCGCACCGCCGACGACTCCGTACTCGCGGTGGTCCGGGGCACGGCCGTCAACAACGACGGCCGTTCGATGAGCCTCATGGCCCCCAATCCGCTGCGGCAGCGCGGGGTCATCAGCCGTGCGTACGAGGCGGCCGGTGTCGATCCCGCTTCGGTGACCTATGTGGAGGCCCATGGAACGGGCACGGCCGTGGGGGACCCGATCGAGCTGCGCTCGCTCGCCCACGCGTTTCCCGTACGGGCCGGCGGCGAGCCGCGGTTGCTCGGTTCGGTGAAGACGAACATCGGGCATCTGCTCAACGCTGCCGCGCTGCCGGCCCTGGTGAAGGTCGTGCTGGCGCTGAGCCACCGCAGGCTTCCTCCGTCGTTGCACCATGCGCCTCCCTCCCCGGGCCTCGCGCCCGCCGGTTTCTCCGTGGTGACCGAGGCCCGGGACTGGACCGCTTCCGGGCCGCTCGTGGCGGGCGTCAACGCCTTCGGTTTCGGCGGCACCAACGCGCACGCCGTGCTGGAGGAGGCCCCGCCCCGCGCCCCGTACGAGGGCGCCTCGGCCGGGCCGCGTCTGCTGACGCTGTCGGCCCGCAGCGCGGAGGGGCTGCGGGAGGCGGCGGACAGGTTGGCCGCTCACCTCGACCAGCACCCGGAGCTGGACGAAGGGGATGTGTGCCTGACCGCGAGCACATCCCGGGACGACGGCCCCTACCGGCTCGCCGTCGTCGCGGACGGTGATCTGCGTGCCAGGCTCACGGCACCCGTCCCGCCCGGGGAGGGTGTCGCCCGTTCGCGGCCGCTGCTCGTCTTCCTGTTTCCCGGGCAGGGCGCGCGGTTCCCCGGGCGGGACCGGGCGCTGTACCGTACGGCGCCGGTGTTCCGGGACACCCTCGACGAGGCATCCGCGCTCCTCGGGCCGGTGTGCGGTCGGCCGTTGGTGGACTGGGGGCTGGATCCGGACGCGGGCGCCGAGGCGCAGGCCAGGACGGAGGTGGCGCAGCCGCTGCTCGTCGCCTCCGGTGTCGCGCTCGCCCGGCAGTTGCGGGAGTGGGGCGTGGAGCCCGACGCGGTCGCCGGACACAGTGTCGGGGAGATAGCCGCCGCCTGTGTCAGCGGGGTGCTGACCCTGCGGGACGCCGTACGGTTCGCGGCCGAACGCGGCCGTCTCATGGGCGCGTTCACCGAGCCCGGCGCCATGATCGCCGTACGGGGAAGTGAGGAGGCCGTCGCCGCGGTGGTGGCGGAGGCCGACGGTGACCTCGCCGTGGCCGCGTACAACGGGCCGGGGCTTCAGGTGCTCTCCGGTTCCGTCTTCGCGGTGGAGAAGGCCGTCAGTGACCTCGATGCCCAGGGCATTCCCGTACGTCGTCTGCGGGTCTCCCATGCCTTCCACTCGCCGCTCATGCGCCCGGTCGCCCAGCAGGTCGCCGACGCGGCGCGTGCGCTCACCCTCCATGAAGCGTCCGTCCCTCTGATGAGTACGGTCACCGCCGAGTGGCAGCCGGTTCTTGGGCCGGAGTACCTGCGTGAACACGCCCTGCGGCCGGTGCTGTTCGGGGCCGCCGTGGAGCGCCTGGCCGGGGAGGGGTACGACACGTTCGTGGAGGTCGGGCACGGGGTGACCCTGTCCGGCGCGGCACGCGCGGCGGCGGGCCGGGGCGAGGCCGTGCTGGTCGTCCCCGCTCTCCCTCTCGGTGCCGACGACAGCACGTCGGGCGGTGACGGGCGCCGGGCGCTGCTGGAGACCATCGGGCGGCTGTGGTCGCGTGGTGTGCCGCTGGACCGTGCCGCGCTCGACGCGGACCAGCACCGGGTTCCGCTGCCCACCTACCCCTTCCGGCGCGACCGGTACTGGGCCGATCCGCCGGTGAGCCCGCTCCTGCACCGGGTGGTGTGGGAGGAAGCCGGCTTGCCCGAAGCGCCGGCGGCGGCCGTGCGTTCCGTCCTGTTGACCGGTTCTGACGCCCCGTCCGTCAGTCGGCTGGCCCGACAGCTCTGTGCCGAGGGCATCCGGCTGCACACCGGGGGCGAGGAACCACCGGACGCCGTCGTGCTGGTGGCCGGCCCCGCGCCCGCCGAGGAGGACGCCGACGCGCTCGGCCGGGCGCAGGCGACCGCGCTGGCCGCCTTCTACGAGGCTCTCGCCCGGCTGGACGAGACCCGGGCGAGCCGGATGCTGGTGCTGACGGAGGACGTCCACACCACGGGGGCCGCGACCGAGCGGCCGCGGCCGGCCCACGCGGTGCTGGCCGGACCGCTGCTGGCTCTGCCGCAGGAGACGCCGGGCTGCTCGGCCACCGGGGTGGACCTCTGCTCGCTGGACACACCTGCCCAGCGGCTCGCCGCCGTGCTCGCCGAACTCCGGGCCGGCAGCGCCCCGGGCGGGACCACCACGGTCGCCTGGCGCGCGGGCCGCAGGCTCACCCGGGGGATCGCGCCACTGACGGCGAGGGATGTGGCGGCGTCCCCGTCGCCGCCCGACGGCACCTTCCTCATCACCGGAGGCGGCGGCGGGATCGGGGGTGCGCTCGCCAGGGACCTGGCCGGAAGGGGCCGCCCCACGCTCGTACTCGCCGGGCGCTCCCCCCAGCCGCCCGCTGGGCTCGTCGAGGAGCTCCGGGCCCTGGGCGCCACCGTGCACTACCACGTGGCCGACGTGTCGGTGGAACGGGACGTCGACGCGCTCCTCGCCCGACTCCCCCGTCTGGACGGCCTCTTCCACGCGGCCGGGGTGGTCCGCCCCGGCACACTGCGGAACAGGAGCGCGCGGGAGACGGCCGACGCCCTGGCCGCAAAGACGCGGGGCACTTGGCTGCTCTCGGCGGCCCTGCGACGGCACGGGCTCACCCCGGCGGTCTGTGTCACGTTCTCCTCGGTCTCCGCCCTGCTGCCCGGACTGGCGGGCGCGCTGGGCGACTACGCGGGTGCCAACGCCTTCCTCGACGCGTTCGCCGCGTCGGAGCGGCGGGCTGGCAGGCCCTGGCAGTCCGTGAACCTCGCCGCGTTCGCCGAAACGGGCATGGCCGCCGCCTTCGGCACCGGAGCGGGGCCGGGTTCCGCCACCGTGCGGCGCGTCGGCAGTCGGCCGGTGGCCACCGCGCCCGCGCTGGCGGCGCTCCGGACGGCGTGGGGTGTCGACGCGGCGCAGCTGCTGCTGGCGGATCTGGCGCCGGCCGAGCCCCGCATCGTTGTCTCGGGAACCGTGGCGTCGCTGCCTGTGCCGCGGGCGGCGCCCGGGGCCGTAGCGGATGCCCAGCCTCTCTCCCTGCCGACGGCCGCAGATGTCGTTACGCGTTCCTCGGGTACCGCCGCGCTGTTGCGCCGGCTCCTGGCGGCGGCGTTGCGGCTGCCCCCCGCCGAGATCCCCGACGACGCGCCGTTCCTCTCCCTCGGCCTGGACTCGCTCGCCGCCGTCGACCTCGTCCGGCAGCTGGAGCGGGACCTGGGCGCCTCCCTGCCCGCCACGCTCTTCTTCGAGTACCGGACCGTCCGCGAACTGGCCGCGCACCTCGATGCCCCGGCCGGCCCGCCACCGCCGCCCACGGCAGCCCCCTCCCCCGTCGCGGAGGGGGTGCCCTTCCCACTCACCCCCGTCCAGCTGGCCCTGCACACCAGCGGGCGGCTCCACCCGGACATCCCGGCCCACGGATACGTACGCCAGACGGTCCAGGGGCCCCTGGACAGCGAACTCCTCGGCCGCGCGCTCACCGCGCTCGCCAACCGGCACACCATGCTGCGGGTCCGCGTCGAGGACCGCACGGACGAGAACGGCGCGACCGCACCCCGGCAGTACATCGCGCCACCCACCGCCCTGTCCTCCTGGTACGAGGTGCGGGAGTGCCCCGGGGGTATCGAGGACCTCGAAAGCGCCCTGCGCAACCGGCCGTTCGATCTCTCCGCCGAGCCTCCCGTGCGTGCGGTCCTGGCCCGGGAGAGCCCGGACCTGGCCCATCTGACGCTGGTCATCCACCATGTGGCCGGCGACGGCTACAGCCTCAACGTCCTCGCCGAGGAGCTCTGGTCGCTCTACACCGCCCTCGCCGACGGGGAGGAGCCTGCAACCGAGCCGTCACTGCCCGCTCTCGGCACCGACTTCGCGCGGTACTCCACCGCTGCCGCCGAGGAGCGCTCCTCGGCGGCCGGTGCCCAGGCTCTCGCCGCCGACCTGCGCTACTGGTCGGAGCGGCTGGCCACCCGGGGCGAGGCGCTGCGGCTGCCGTACGACGGCGATCCCGACGCCCTCCCGACCGCTCCCCTGGCGACCCATGGGAGCGCCCTCGACGCGCCGCTGACCACCGCGCTGGAGAAGCGGGCCGCCGAGCACGGCGTGAGCCTGTTCCATCTGCTGCTCGCCACCCAGGTGCGCTGCCTGGGCCGGTGGAGCGGACAGCGCGAGGTCGCGGTGAACGTGGCCCGCGCCCGGCGGGACGCCCGGCTGCCGGGTCTGGACCGGCTCGTGGGGCCGCTCGCCGACACTCTCCCGCTGCTCTGCGAGAGCCACCCGGAGGAGTCGGTGTGGGAGCTGGCGGAGCGGCTCGGGCGGGTCTGGCTGGACAGTGAGCGGCATGCGGGGCCCACCAGCCTCGACCTGGCCCGGCTGCTGCCGGGCCGGCCGGCCGGGGCGGGGCCACGGACGGTGAGCCCGGCCGGGTTCAGCTTCGCCCGCTTCCCGGCCGCTCTCGATGCGCGGTGCCCGGTGACCGTACGGCCGACCGCCGCCGGGACCGGCACCCCGGCGACCCGCCTCAGCCTGCTGTGCTGGCAGGACGGCACGGTCCTGCGCTTCTCCTGGAACTTCCCCGTCCGCCTCTTCGCACCGGAGACGGTGGCGCGTCTGGACCGCGACTTCCACGATGAGCTGGCCGCGCTCGCCGACACCGGGGCCGCACATCCGGAACCGGAGTCCAGGTCGGCCACGATCGTGGAGCGGCTGCTCGACCGGTTCCGGGCCACCCCGGACGCGGTCGCCGTCGACACGGGCGCCGAGACCCTGACGTACGGGGAACTCGACCATGTCTCCCACGCCCTCGCGGCCCGCCTCCTGGCCCACGGTGTCACTCCGGGAAGCCTGGTCGGGCTCCTGACCGAGCCGGGCGCCGACGCCGTCGTCTCGGTCGTCGCCGTCCTGCGCGCCGGTGCGGGCTGGGTGCCGCTGGACTCCGGCCACCCGACCGCGCGCCTCGCGGACCAGCTCGTCCGCTCGGGTGCCCGTACGGTGCTCTGCCACGCCGCCACCCGTGCGGCGGGCGAAGCCCTCGGTGACGTCACCCTGGTCTCCGCCGACATGGCGGAACCTGTTTCGCAGGGGTCTGCCGAAGAGCCGGTCGGCCCCGTCGACGCGGAGGCGATCGCCTACGTGATCTTCACCTCCGGCTCCACCGGGCGGCCCAAGGCCGTGCCCATCACCTACCGTTCGATGGAGAACTACCTCTCCTGGGCCATCGGCACCTTCGGGTACGACGAACACGACCGTCTCGCCCAGACCGCGTCGCTCTGCTTCGACGCCTCCGTCCGCCAGCTCCTCGCCCCGCTGCTCGTCGGAGCGGCCGTGGTGACGGTGGACCGGGACCTCCTGCGCGACCCCGACCTCCTGCTGACCCACGTCGAACACACCCGGATCACCGTGTGGAGCTCCGTACCCACCCTTTGGGAGCAGCTCCTCAGCGCCTCCGAGGAGCGGGTACGGCGCGGCATGCCCCGGCCGGACCTGTCCTCCCTCCGGTGGATCCACGTAGGCGGGGAGGCCCTGTCGCCCGCCCATGTACGCCGCTGGTTCGATCTCTTCGGCAGCGGACAGCGCATCGCCAATCTGTACGGGCCGACCGAAGCGACCATCAACACGACCTGCCACATCATCGGCGCCCGGCCCGGCGACGACGTACGGCATCTGCCCATCGGCCGCCCCGTGGCCGGGACGGACGTCGAGATCGTCGGTCCGGACGGGGATGTGCGGCAGCGCGGCGAGGCCGGCGAGCTCCTCATCGCCGGGATCGGCCTCACCCCCGGGTACCTCGGTGAACCCGCCCTGACCGAAGCCGCGTTCACGAGCCGGCGGGGGCGGCGCTGGTATCGCAGCGGCGACCGGGCACGGTTTGCCGAGGGCGGCACCCTGGAGTTCCTCGGGCGTCTGGACGACCAGGTGAAGGTCCGGGGCAACCGGGTCGAGCCCGGCGAGATCGAGGCCGTGCTCCGAGCCCGTCCGGACATCAGCCAGGCCGTCGTCCTCCTCCAGGACGGCCGCCTCGTGGCGTTCGTGACCCCGAGGGCGGGGGCGCCCGCCGTGGATGCCGTGGCAATCCGGCTCCATCTCGCCGGGACGCTGCCGCCGTACATGGTTCCGTCCCGCATCACCTCTGTCGCCGCGATGCCTCTCACCGGCACGGGCAAGATCGACCGGCGTCGGCTGCTCGCCCTCCCGGCGGATGCGCGGACGGAGGGCGGCGACCAGCCGGCCGAACCCGGGGACGTCCCCCGTACGGCGCCCCTGACACCGACGGAGGTCCGGCTGGCCCGCATCTGGTCCGTGCTGCTCCAGACCGACGACGTGTGCCGTGAGGACGACTTCTTCGCGCTGGGCGGCGACTCCCTGCTCGTGCTGGATGTGTTCGCCCGGCTGGAGAAGGAGGGCGGGCCGCTCCCCCGGCCGACCGTGATCTACCGTCACCGCACCCTGGCCGCCCTCGCCGCCGCGGTGGACACGGCCGCCGCAGGCCCTGCCGATCCGCCCGTCACCGCGGTGGACCCTGCGCTCCGGGACGCGGGAACGGGCGGGGCGGGCCCCCTGCCCTTCCCTCTGACGCCCACCCAGCGGGGTTTCCTGCTGGCCGAGGCCATCGCACCGGGTGGGGCATCGTCCTGGCTCACCCGGCTGCGCCTGCGCGGCCCGCTCGACACAGCCCGGTTCCAGCTGGCGGTGGACGCCCTCGTCGTACGGCATCCCATGCTGCGCACCGTCTTCCCCGCCGGAGCACGCCCGGCCGTACAGCAGGAGCTGCCGCCGTCGCTGCGCCTGCCGGTCGACTTCGAGACCCTCACCGGACCGCACGGCATCGACGACGCGACCGCCGCCGAACGCACCCGTCGCTTCGAACCCTGGGCCTGGCCCCTACTGCGCCTGCGGGTGCTCACCCTCGCCCCCGAGGAGCACGTCCTGCTGGTGCACGCGCACCACGTCATCGGTGACGGCTACAGCGCGGCGCTCCTGATCCGGGAGCTGACGACCGTGTACGACGCGCTGTCCCGTGGCGAAAAGCCGGCCCTGGCCCCGTTGCGCAGCACGTTCCGCGACCACGCCGCCCGTCTCGCCGTACGGGCGGACGCGACCGCCACCAGCGGTGCCGACGCCGTCGCGTCGGCGGCGACGCGGGACGGGAGCCGGTGGGCGCGGCTGAGCGCGCCCTACCGGCCACCGGTACTGAGCGCCGGGGCCGACGGGAGCAGCGGTGAGGCGAACCGTCACAGGCCGTTCCTGACCCACGGGTTCACCCTCGGGGCCGACCAGGCGGAGAAGCTGCGCGGCCTCGCCTCCCGCACCGGCGCCACCCTCTACGCCCCCGTGCTGACCGCCTACTACCGGGCGCTCGTGGCCACGACCGGCCGGGAGGACCTGGTGCTCGGTCTCGCCGTCAGCGGCAGGGACCTCGCCCTGCCGGACGCGCACCGGGTGTTCGGCCCCTACACCGCGGCCCTACCCCTGCGGCCGGCCGGTCCGGACTCCGGGCGTCCTTCGGGCGCGGACTTCGAGGAGGATCTACGGCGGATCGTCGCCGAGGCGACGGCGGCGCAGGTCCATGACGGTCCGGTGCCGTCGCTGCCCGACGGGCTGCCCCTGGCCTCACAGTTCTTCTTCACCTATCTGGACTTCTCCTCTCTCGGGCCGGAGAGCGGGCGAACCCTCACGGTCGGCCGTCAGGACGGCGCCGACGAGTACACCCCGCCTCCGGTCGGTACGGATGTGTTCCTGGCGGCCGGCCTGGACTCCGGGCGACTGCGGCTCACCGTCCGGGCGTCGGCGGCGGCGTTCACGCCGCAGGCGCTGGCCGCGTTCGCGGAGGCGGTACGGGACGCGCTGACGCACGCGGCGGCCGCGCCGGTGCGGGAGCCCGCGTCGGTGCCGAAGCAGCGGCGCGCCGGGAACCGGACCCTGGCCGGCCCGAACCCGAGCGGGTCCGGCCAGGAGCCGCACATGGATGCCGCGCTCATCGGCTACCTGCCGTCCCCGGCCCACCTCGCCCGGCTGGCCCGGCTGCCGGAGGCGGCGCTGCCCCGCGAGGAGCTGCGGACCCTGCTCTTCCCGGACGGCCGCCCGCGGCTCCTCGAAACCCTGAGCACCCCGCTGGGGCGTTCGGGCTTCGTGTGCGTCCCCCTGTTCGCGGACGAACTGGCACCAGGGGCCACCCTGCTCGGGCACACCGCACACGGCGTGGAACTCGCCTCGTCGTCCGGCGCCCGGTCCGTCTCGCTCGCCGGCATGATCCCTTCGCTCACCGGCTACGGGTTCGATGTCCTGCGCGCCATCGGCACCACCGGAGCGGCCACGGCCGTGACCACCGGCCATGCGGCGACCGTCGTCTCCGTCGTCAAGACCGTCCACGCCGCGCTCGACGCCACCGGTCAGGAACTGGGTTCCCTCACCGTCGCGTTCGTGGGGCTGGGCTCCATCGGTTCCTCCGCCCTGGAGCTGCTGCTCGGCCAGGCACAGACCCCGCCAGCCCGGCTCCTGCTGTGCGACGTACCGGGCAGCGGGCCCCGCCTCAAGGAACTGGCCGAACGCCTCCGCGCACGCGGACTCGCCGACGCCGTCGACGTCACCACATCGGACGGGGGGCTGCCCGACACGGTGTACGGGGCACGCCTGATCGTCGCGGCGGTCAGCGGCGGCGGCACGCTCCTGGACGTCGACCGTCTCGAATCCGGTACGACGGTGGTCGACGACTCGTTCCCGCACTGCTTCGACACCGGGCGCGCCATCGACCGGATGGACCGGGCGAGGGACGTCCTGGTCGTGGGCGGCGGGCTGCTGGGCATCGGGACCGTCGAACGGCGGGTGGCCGACGGACTGCCGGCCGCCGCGGTGGCCGGATACCTCGCCCAGCCCTCGATCCCGGGCACCATCGCCTCCTGCCGGCTGGAGTCCCTGCTCCACGCCTCCGGAGCGGAGGTGCCCCTCGTTCGCGGCCCGGTCGGGGCGGCCACCGGCCTGGCCTACTGGGCTGCGGCGGAAGCGGGCGGGACGGAGGCGGCGCCGCTCCATCTGCTCACCCGCACCATCGACGCGGAGGTGGCCCGCCGGATCCGGCAGAGGGCATTCCCGGAATAAACGTAAGAAGTGTCTCTCCGTGCCCCTCCGGACGACAGAAGGATCCGGACGGAGGGGCTCCGGAAAGGGGAAATCGCCCTCCGGCAAGGGAAGTTCACCTTCCGGCATCCCCTGATCCAGGGAAATCCCGGCAGATTCGCCGGTCCGCACCCCCACCGTTTCCCGGAAGCAAACGTGTGGCGCCACGCCCCTGCGGTCTACGCACGTCCATCAGCCGGTAATCGCGCCTTTGAGACATTTCTCTGCCGGCCCGTTGGCTGAATACGGTGCTGCTCCGGGCGCCGCGCTCCGACCTACGCTGCCGAACCGGTGCACATCAGCACCGTTCCCGCTCTCACAACTCCCGGAGCACATATGTCACTTCCCGAGATGGCCACCTCATTCGATCTCGACGCGCTGGACCTCGGTGAGATCACCGTCACCGCGATGCGCGACACGGCGGGGATCGGCGAGTCCACGTACTCGCTGTCGTCCTCCTCCTCGACCTCGTGTCAGGGCTGCAGCGGTTGCAGCGTGCAGCCGCCGCTGCAGCTCGACACCGCGTGACACAGGAACCGTGAGGGCTTCCGCGGCACCGCCCGGCCCCGTTCCGCGGCGCGGTGCCGCGGAGGCCCGCTCGCGTGCGAAACCGGCGCGTCCGAACCACCCGCCGGGCCCTCTCCACCGCCCAGCCGACTGGAACGATGTGAAACCGTCCGTACCGGAACTCCAGATGCCCGTGGCCCCAGCTCATGAGGGGCACACGGTCCCGCTCCCCCGGATCGCCCCCGGCGCGCTGGTCCGTACGACCCTGCTGAGCCTGCCCGCCGAGCCCGCTCCCGCTGCCGCCTTCCGGGCCGCTCTGGCCGAACTGGTGGTGCTGGAGGGCCGGCTCACGGCCCTGGCCCCCGCGCTCGGTGACGCGCTGTACGCGAGCCGGGCGGACCATACGGAGGACTTCCACCGCGAGGTGGTGCTTCCGCTCCGGCGCGCCGTGCACAACGGGCGCGAACCGCGGCCCGCCCTCCTCCGCCGTCTCGACGGCCTGGCCGCCCGGGTGCCCGAACTGCGCGCCTGGCTCGACGCACGCGGGCTCAGGGAGGACGTGCTCACGGTCCTCCGGTCCGGTACGGACCCCGCCCTCGCCGCCGGGCGGTCGGTGCTCGCCGGGTTGTGCCGGGAGCCCTCGTTCCTCCGCGCCGCGTCGTTCACCAGCGCCGACCTGCTGCGGGCGGTGCTGCGGGCCGGGCACGAGCCGGCGGACCGCAGGGCGCGGAAGGAGGAGGCGGGGGTGCTGCGGCACGCGGCGCGGGCGGTCGCCCGCACGACCCCGCTGTCCGCGTTCGCGGCGGTCGGCTGGGGGGTGCTGCCGACCCCGTCGGCCGCGGACCGGGAGGGTGCCGCCTGGAACGGGGCGGATCTGCCGGTCGGTTCGTCCCGCGCTGTGGTCCGCGCCAACCGGACGCTGGTGGACACCCTGTTCGCGGCACTGGCGGCGGACCCACGCCGCCGCTCGACCCTGCCGCACCGCATGTGCAGCAGCCTGCGCGACTCCGACGGGCGGGTCGCCTTCGCCCGCTCCCGTACGGCCTTCACCGCCGCGCGCTTCCTCGCGGTGGAGGACGACGAGGTCACCCTCGGCGCGGCGGAACCACTCCGGCGGCTCGCCGCGCTGTGCGACCCCCCGGCGACGCTCGACGCGCTGGCCGAGATGCTCACGGGGGGAGGGCCCGCCGAACCTCGGCAGATCGCGGCAGCGACCGCCTTCCTCCGGCAGGTCCGCGACGCGGGGCTGCTCGTCCCGGTGGAGCCCTACGCCCCTCAGGACCCCGATCCCCTCCCCCGGCTGGCCGGCTGGTTACGGGACGCCGGCGCACCGCACGACCGCGAGCTGGCCCTCCGCATCGACGGCCTCTCCGCGGCGACCGGTGAGTTCGGCACTGCGGAACCCGGCCGCCGCGCCGCCCTGCTCGCCGCCCTCAGGGACCGCTGGGTGACACTCCTCGCCGACGTGGGCCACCCGGTGGACCCCGGCCCCGCCCGCCTCACCGTCCTCAGCGAGGACATCGTCATGCGGCAGCGGGTCCGGCTGGACGGCTTCCTCGGCGCCGCGGACCACCGGGCACTGGGCGAACTGGCCTCCCTGGCCGAGGTGTTCGACCTGGGTCCGGAGGTGCGCCGGCAGGTACGGGACAGTTTCGTCGCCCGGTACGGGCCCGGCGGGGTCTGCCCGCACGTGTGGGACTTCGGCGCCGACGCCGACGAGGCGTGGCAGCGGGCCTCGCGGGCCGCCGCCGGGAGCGCTCCCGGCACGGACTGCGACGGGTCCACCGCCGCCGGCGGCGTCCGGCAACTCGCCGCGCTCCGGGCCGATCTGGTGGAGGCCGCGCACCGGGCACACAGCGGCAGCGGCGGCGGGCCCGGTGACGACGTCGTCCTGCCGGTCGGCCTGGTGGCCGGACTCGGCTCCCGGATGCCGTCGTGGGCGACCCGGCGCCCGGTCTCGTACACCGGGTTCGTCCAGCAGGCGCCCGGCGGCGTGCTGTGCGTGAACCACGTGTACGGGGGGTGGGGGCGGTTCAGCAGCAGGTTCCTCGACTCACTGGACCCCGGGGCCGCTCGGGTGGCGGCCACCGCCGTGTCCGGCACGTTCGGCCCCGGCGCCACGGTGGCTCAGGTGCGCCCGGTCAGCGGCTTCAACGCCAACCTGCATCCCCGGTTCGTACCGGAGGAGATCGGACCGGACCGCTCGTACGCCTCCCTCGGCATGGACGACGTCGAACTCGTCCACGACCCGCGCGGTGATGAGGTACGCGTCCGGGTCAAGGCCACCGGCGCGTGGGCCGATGTGCTCTACGCGGGGGTGTTCGCCCCGCTCCTGCTGCAGCCGAGGCTCGCACCCCTGCTGATGGACCATCCGCACGGCATCACCGATTTCGGCGCCCTCATCCCCCGCCACCTCACCGCCGTGCCGGGCGGAGACCTGGTACGTACCCCGCGCCTGCGCCACCGCCACCTCGTGCTGCGCCGACGCCGGTGGGAGCTGGCGGGGCCCACGGTGGCGGTGCTGCTCGCGGAGCTCGCGGCTGAGGGTGAGGTGCCGGTGGGGACGGTGGCGCGCTGGCGGGCTCTGCTCGGCGTACCCGATCAGCTCTATCTGCATGCCGCGCCTCCGGCCCGGGGCGGGCGGGTGGACGAGGACCTCCTGAGCGCGCTCGACCGTCCTCGGCCTCAGTACGTCGATCTCGGGGACGCGCTGCATCTGCGCTGCCTGGGCAAGTGGCTGGCCCGCCACCCCGGCGGGGCGGTCCTGGAGGAGGCGCTGCCCGCACCGGCCCGGGGCGCGGCGCACGCGGCGGTGGAGCTGGTGGTGGAGACCTACCGTGCCGGGCCGCCCGGGGCCGGTGCCGGTGATGCCGGCGCCCCTGCGGCTGCCGGGCGGGCGAACCGAAGGGACGACCGATGACCGTCGATCAGACGGCGCAGAGCACGGCCACCTCCCAGGAAGGCGAGCCGGCCACGCCGGACGCGCTGGATTTGCTGGGGCGGTGGATGTTACGCCCGGGGGTCTCGGTGACCGTCCTCCCCCACGGCGTACACCTGCGGGGCTGGATCACCAGCGTCACGCTGGAGGGCGGCGCCGGGCTGCCGGTCCTGTGGGGCCGCCTGGCGGAGGCGCTCGCGGGCGACGGGGGTGCGGAGCTGGCGCGGGCGGCCTTGTCGGGTTCGCCGCTGCGGGCCGCCCTGGTCACGGTGATCGGCCAACTGCACGACCACGATCTCCTGGTCGAGCGCCCGGCCGGGGAGAAGGGCGACGCGACCGGACAGTGGCTCGGGGCGGTCGCCGACCGGCCGGCGGAAGCCGCGGGCGCCCTCATCCGCAGCCGGGCGCGGGTCCTCACCGCGCGTCCGGACGGTCCGCTCGCCCGCGCCGCCGCGCGGGCGCTGGACCGGGTCGGAGTCCGGGCGGTGACCGTGGAGACGGCGGACCAGCCGGACGGGCAGGTCCTGCTCGTCGCCGCCGGGCCGGGCGAACCCTCGCCCCTCGCGGCGGAACAGGACGCGCGGGACCGGGCGGTGGTCGTCGGCCTGCGCCCGGGCATCGGGTTCGTCACCCCCGTGGGCAGCGCCAGGCAGGCACGGGCCGACGCCGACGGGCTGGCGCACAGGTTGCGCCGACGGGAGGTTCCCGGCGGGGCCGAGCATCCGGGTCTGCCCGCCCTCCTGGCCTCCTCGGCGGCGCAGCGGCTGGTGTGCGCGGTGGCCGGGCTCCGCGACCCGTCGGCCGAGGCGGGCGATGCCCGGCTGGTCCCCGGGCTGCCGGCGGCCCTGGTCGCGGAGCGGGAGCCGTTGCGGGGTGAGTACCGCACCTGGGCGGGCCCCGTGCTCGTGGACGCCGACCGGGTCCGCACGCGTGCTGACGTACGTACGCTGGCCGAGGCCCTGGCCCGTATCCCGGTGCTCACCGACCGCCTGTCCGGTGTCCTGGATGAGCCGGACCCCGGGGCGCTGCCGCAGCTCCCGGCGGCGTCGGTCCGCTCCTCGGTGGGGGGCGAGGTTCTGGTGTCCGGTTCCGCCCGGGCGGATCTGGCCCGGCTGGAGGCGGTCTGCGAAGCGGCCGAACTCCTTCTGGGGAAGGGCGAATCGGGCCTGGAGGGGGAGGGGGGCCCGGTGGTGGGCGCGGGCGCCGTGCACGCGCGCGGGCGCGCGCTGCGGCGGGCTGGTTCGGCACGGCAGCAGGGGGCACGCTCCGGCGGCACCGCAGCTCCGTTCAGCGGGCTCGGTGGCCGTACCGCGTCCGTGCCCTGGAGCCCGGAGCCCGGACGCCATCCGCAGGCGCTGCACTGGTGGTCCGTCCTGGTCCGGCGGCTCGGGGTCGACGCGGATGTCGCGGTGTCGCACCTCCGCACGGGCCGCGGCGGGGCCGTGTTCCACGCCCATGTCCGGGGCCGTACGACGGCGGGCGGCGCGTCCGGCGTGCTCGGCACGGCCGTCGAGGCGTCGGCGGACGAGGCCGTCGCCTTCGCCGCGCTCTCCGCCGTGGTCAGGGTCCAGGCGGCCGCCGACGCCCCTGATGCCCGGCATCTGGTGACACCCAGCGGTGCGTCGGCCTCGCTCGCCCGGCCGGAGGCGACGGCCCCCTGGGAGGACGCGGGGTGGACGACGGCATGGCTGGCGGAGTCGGCCGCCCGCGAACCGGGACTCCAGGAGGCCCTGACCGCGCTGACCGGGTGGTACCCGCAGCCGTGGGAGCCGCCGGCCGACGCGCACGCCGACGTACACGCCCTGTGGTCGGCGCTGCGGCAGTGCGGCTTCTCCGTGCTGTCCGCACTGCCCGGGCACGGCACGCTCCCCACCCTCACGGAAGGATCCCGGTGACCGCCGCAGACCCGCTCCGGCACGCCCTGGCCGAGGAGATACCCGCCGCCGCCGTGCTCGATGCGGCGGGCGCCCTGCGGCTCACCGAGGGCAGCGCCGTCGTCGTCCTGGACGCCTGGAGCCTGGGGACGGCCAAGGAGCTGTCCCGGCACGCGCTGCTCCATCCGGTGACGCTCGTCCCCGTGCGGGGCGACGGGGCGCTGACGGTGGTGGGGCCGGTCCTGCGGCCCGGCGCACGGGGGTGTCTGTCGTGCGGCGAGTACCGGCGGCTGGCGACGATCGGCGGCCGGGTGCCGTGGCACAGCCCCGGACTGCGGCTGGAGGGCCGGCCGTCGCCCGCCTTCGTGGATGCCGTCGGTGTGTTGGCCACCTCTCTCCAGGAGAGCGACGGGGCGGTCGTCCATGTCGTCCACAACGGCCGGGGCACCTGGTCGACCCACCGCTTCGAGCCCGTCGGTGGGTGCGCGGTCTGCCTGCCGCTGCCGCCCGACGGTGCCGAGGCCGCCGAGGCGGCCTTCGGCCCGGCCGCGCGCCGCGCCCCGAGGCCCCCCGGCGACCCGGTGTCGCTGCGCGAGCCCAACTCCCTTACGGACGTGACGGGTCTGCGGGAGGTGCTGTTCGACGAGCGGTTCGGCCCGGTCCACCAGATCCTACGCACCGAGGAGTCCGTGTACAGCCTGACCAGCGCGTATGTGACCTATGGCCGTCATCTGCGCGACGGCGGCTACGGGCGGGGCACCGACTTCGCGAGCAGCGAGCGCATCGCCCTGTTCGAGGGGGCGGAACGCCTGGCGTCGATGAGCCCCACCGGTCACCGGACCGTCCTGCGCGCCCCGTACGCCGAACTCGGCCCCGAACGGGCGGTGGACCCGGTGCGGCTCGGACTGCCCGACCCCGCCCACCACGGTCACCGCGCCTCGGCGACCGTGCCGTACACGCCGGACCTGGAACTGGACTGGGTGCACGGCTGGTCCCTGACCCACGACCGGACGACGGCGGTACCCGAGCACGTCGCCTACTGGGACGCGAGCCCGGGCCGGCCCCGGGTGGTTTACGAGTGCTCCAACGGGTGTGGGCTGGGCAACAGCCCGGCGGAGGCGGCGCTCTACGGGCTGTTCGAGGTCGCCGAGCGGGACGCGTTCCTGATGGCGTGGTACGCGCGCACCCCGCTGCGCCGGATC
This sequence comes from Streptomyces sp. CB00316, assembly GCF_001905595.1. Taxonomy (GTDB): domain Bacteria; phylum Actinomycetota; class Actinomycetes; order Streptomycetales; family Streptomycetaceae; genus Streptomyces. Next base: position 29,056 of record NZ_LIXI01000014.1, read on the forward strand.
ACCGTGCCGGCCGAGGATGCGGAGGCGGCGCACCTCGTGGACCGTGCGGCCCTCGCCGGCTACCGGGTGGCGCTGTTCGACGCGACGAACGACTTCCAGGTGCCCGCCGTCGTCGCGGTCGCCCTGCACCGGGGCGAACCGGTGACGGCGCCCGGTGCGTTCGTCGCCGCGGGGAGCCATCACCATCCGCTTACCGCGATCCGCTCCGCGCTCGCCGAGGTGGTGACCAATGTGGTCAACGCCGTCCACCGGCACCGGGCCGAACCGGGGACGTTCGACCGGCGGCGGCTGCTCCCGATGCTGGAGCGGCCCGAGCTGGTCACGACGCTCGCGGACCACGTGGCCGTCAACACCCTTCCCGAGGCCCGCTCACGGCTGGACTTCCTCGACCCGGACGGCCCGGAGACGGACTGGCGGGACATCTGGCCCGCCGCGTCGGCACCGCACCCCCCACCGGATGTCACCGCCCTGCTGGAGCAGATCGTGACCCGGCTGGCCGGGCTCGGTCTGGAGGTCGTCGCCGTACCGCTGAGCGAGTCCGTGGTGCGCGACCGGCTCGGGCTGCACACGGCGAAGGTCGTGGTCCCGGGCTCGCTGCCGATGACGTTCGGTCATGTCAACCGGCGCACGCTCGGGCTCGACCGGCTGCTGGACGTGCCGTTCCGGCTGGGGCGCGTGGAGCGCAGGGCGCGGCACGACGAACTCGTGCTGCATCCGCATCCGTTCCCGTGAGGCGCCCCGCGCCGCTCCGCCGTACGCCCGCCGATCAGAACACCGGAACAGGAAGCCATCCCGTGACCGACGGACCCCCGGACACCTGGTTCAGCCTCCACTGCTTCCTGCGGTCGGCCCCCGAGGACGTCGACGCCTTCCTCACCGGGGACGTGGCCCCGCTCCTCGACGGGCTCGTCGCCGAGGCGGGGCCACCGGCTGGTTCTTCATCCGCTACGACAAGGGCGGGCACCATCTGCGCCTCCGGGTGCGCGGGGCGTCGCAGGCGCGGGCCGGGTTGCTGCCGAAGGTTCTCGCGCGCCGGGCCGAGCGGCTGCCGGTCGCCGATCCCTTACGCGGACAGGCCGTGGGCGGGCAGGCTGAGCACGCCGAGGTCCGCTCGGTGCCGTACGTCCCCGAGACGGAGCGCTACGGAGGGCCCGAGGCGCTGCCGGTGGCGGAAGAGGCGTTCGTCCTGTCGAGCCGGGTGGCCGTGCGGGCCGTCCGGGACGCCCCGCGCGGCAGTGCCCGGCTCGCCCTGGCCATCGATCTCGCGCATGCCACCGCTCTCGCCTGCGGCATGGACCGGCTTGCGGCGGCGCAGTGGCTGCGACGGCACGCGGCTAGCTGGCGGTGGGCGAGGGACGTCCCCCTGCTCGGCCCCCGGCACGTCCACGCCAAGGTCAACAGCGTCTACGCCCTGCAACGCGACGTTCTGGCGGGCCGGGCGCGGGCCCTGCGGCAGGCGCTGGAGGAGGGCACGGCCCCCGGCGCGCCGGCCGACTGGTACGAGGGTGTCCGCCAGGCCGACGAAGCGCTGCGCTCCGCTTCCCCGCAGCTGGGACGCCCGTATGTCTGGGCGTCCCAGCTGCACATGCTCTTCAACCGGCTGGGCCTGGCCCCCGACGAGGAGCGGGCGGTGTGCAGCCTGGCCGCACGCACACTGCTGGACCGGGGTGAGGCGGCCTCGTACTTCCCGGACGACCACACCTCGCCCGACCGGCAGTACCTGGAGCGGAGCAAGTTCCACCTCGGGCGGGAGCAGGACTCGGCGCCGCGTGACGTCCCGGCCCTCCCGGCCGTAGCGTCCGGCTCGCCGCCCGGCTCCTCGCGCGGCGCCGAACTCCCGCTCCCCGCGGGCCCGTTTCCGGAAACGGAGCTGCGGACCGTGATGAACAACCGTGTCTCCCGGCGGGGTGCGCTGACGGGGCCGCTGGACGCGGCGTCGCTCGGCACGCTGCTGTGGGGCGCGCACGCGTCCGGGCACGAGTCGGTGCACCGGTTCGCCGACGGCGGTGAACGGCTCATGCGCCACCGGCCGTATCCGAGCGCGGGCGCCCTCTACACCGCCGGCCTCCGGCTGATCGCGCTGGACGTCCAAGGGCTGGCACCGGGCACCTACCAGTGCCTGCCGGACCGCCGGGCGCTGCGGTACATCGGCCCGGCGCCCGCCCTGGACGACGTCAGGTCGTTGTCCTCGTACCTCGCGCGCGCCGACGACGACCCCGACGGCATCGTTCCCGACGCGCTCCCGGTGGTCCTGGGCCTCTACGTCGACCTGGGGCGGCTCAGGGAGCGTTACGGTCTGCGCGCGCTGCGGCTGGGGCTCCTGGAGGCGGGCCACCTGGCGCAGTCGCTCCTCCTGACCGCCACCGCGCTGCGACTGGGCACGACGCCGCTCGGCGGGTTCCGGGACGATCTGGCGCATGAGGTCTTCGGCCTCGACGACCTGGACCAGCCGCTCCAGTACGTCCTGCCGGTCGGCCGCCACCCGGCCGTACCGGTGACGGAGGATCCGCGCCCCGGCGGCTAGGCGAAGGCGCCGAGGGCGACCTTCGCGGCCCCGGCGATCAGGGCGTCCTGGGGTTCGGCGTCCTTGGTGTCGCGCCGGGAGAGAACGGCGAGGGCGATCGGGGCGGCGCCGCCCGGGGGCCACACGATGGCGATGTCGTTGCGGGTCCCGTAGCCGCCTGTGCCGGTCTTGTCGCCGACCTCCCAGCCGCGGGGCGTGCCCGCGCGGATGGTGTGGTCGCCGGTGGTGTTGCGCTTCAGCCAGTCGGTGAGCACGGCCCGCTTCTCGGCGGGGAGGGCGGACCCGAGGACGTACGCCCGCAGATCGGTGGCCAGGGCGCGGGGTGTGCTGGTGTCCCGGGGGTCGCCGGGGGTCGCGTCGCTGAGGGCGACTTCGTAGCGGTCGCAGCGGGTGACGCGGTCCCCGAGCCCGCGCAGGGCGTCCTGGAGGCCCCGGGGGCCGCCCAGTTCGCGGAAGAGGAGGTTGGCGGCGGCGTTGTCGCTGTACCGGACGGCCGCGTCGCACAGTGCCCGCAGCGTCATGCCGGTGGCGACGTGCTGTTCGGCGATGGGCGAATAGCTGACGAGGTCCCTTCTGCCGTAGCGGACGAGGCGCTCCATCTGCGGGAGGGTCTTCTTCGCCAGTACGGCCCCGGCGAGGAGGGCCTTGCAGGTGGAGGCGTAGGCGAACCGTTCGTCGGGGCGGTGGGTGATGGTCCGTCCGTCGACCGTGTCGACCGCGTACACGCCCAGCCGGGCGTCGAACGTCCGCTCCAGTTCGGCGAAGGCGCGGTCCGTACGGGGCAGGGCCGAGGCCGCAGGGCCGGGGCCGGAAGGGCTCGGTCCGCTCCTCCCGTCGGTGGCGGTGTCCGGTCCGGCCGTCGAACAGCCGGTGAGCGGGAGCAGGGCGGCACCGGCCAGCGCGGCGAGTGCGGAACGGCGTGAGACATGGGCGTGCGTACGGGAGGGCACGGCGGAAGACCTCTCTCTCGGCGGTGGTCGTGAAGCGCGGCCGCCCGGTCGCGGCCGGGCTCCGGCGCGAGGTGCGGGCCGCGTCGTCGGCCTCAGCGGAGTCAAACCCGCGGTCGGTCCGCATGTCGAATACGATCTCGGCATCAGAGTGATTCACCCGCCATATCGCCGCATGCCAGGGAGATGGAGTGCTGACGGAACGGCACCTGGAAATCTTCGTCGCGTTGGCGGAGGAGGAGCATTTCGGTGCCGCCGCCCAACGGGTCGGGATCACGCAGCCGCCTCTCTCCCAAGGACTGCGCCGGCTGGAGGCGCTGCTCGGTGTCCGACTGTTCGAGCGGGAGCGCGGGGTGTTCCTCACCGAGGAGGGCACCCTGCTGCTGCCGCACGCCCGCAGAGCTCTGGCCGCCCTGGCGGAGCTCCGTGAGACCGGTGCCCGTGAACACGCGGACGGCCGCCGTCTGCGGCTGGGGCTGGCCCCCGAGGTGCCGGCGCCGCTGGCGGCCGATGTGGCGGCGGCCCCGGTCCGGGCGGGTGACCGGGCCCGCATCAGCACGGTGACGGCTCCCACCGCGACCCTGCTCTCCGATGTCGCGTCGGGTCGCCTCGACCTCGCCGTGGTCCGGCACCCCTCCGTCCTGCACGGCCTCGCCGCCGGGCAGGTGATCCTGCTGCCGACCTGGATCCTCGCCCCGGCCCGTCCGGCGGAGTCCGGTGGTACGCCTGCGGGTGCGTCGCCACGGCGGCTGCCCGTCGCGGTACGCCCCCGGGGCGAGGCGCCCGCCGCCCATGACCTGTTCGTCGACACGCTGGCGAGCCGGGGCCGCCGGGTGGAGACGGTGGTGGTCACCGACGAGCGGGCCGGGCTGGCGCTGGTGGCGGCGGGCCAGGCCGTCCTGGTCACAGCGGACGAAGCGCTGACGGCCTCCCGGGTCGAGCGGCGGCGGGCGACGGACCCTCCGCTCCCCCTGCGGCTGCGGGTGGTCTGGAACCCCCGGCGTTCCGGTTCCGGGGATCCGGCCGGGACGGCTCAGCTGCTGGAGGACGTCCTCGCCCGTAGGGCGGCACGGTGAAGGGCCCCCGGCGCGGCGGCGGGGTGGAGCGGACCATCCGCTCCCTGTTCGACGACGCCGGCGTCCGGGGCTGGCTGCATGTGGCGGAACTGGACCGCCCCTCGGCCCGCGTGGTCGTCGACCCGGACGAGCAGGTGCCGATGGGCTCTGTCTACAAGGTCGCGCTCATGGCAGCCTTCTGCAGGCTGGCCGACGCGGGGCGGGTCGACCCACGCCGCCGGCTCACCCTGGAGGCCGCCGACCGGGTTCCCGGCCCCACGGGCCTGTCCATCCTGCGCGACCCGGTCACGATGTCGCTGCGTGACCTGGTGGTGCAGATGATGAGCGTCTCCGACAACACGGCGGCCCACGCCGTGCTGCGTACGGTCGGCGCCGAGGCCGTCGACGCGGTGTGCGCCGATCTCGGTCTGCCGCACACCCGGATCCACGGAGGGGTCGTCGGTACGTTCGACCGGCTGCTCGCCGATACGGGCGCCGGGTCCCTGGACGCGGCCATGGCCCATGTCGCGGACAACGACACCGTCGTACCACCGGACGTATACGACCCCGCCTACAAGGCGTCCTCCACACCGGCCGAGACCGCGCGGCTGCTCCGTGCCATCTGGACGGACGAGGCCGCGTCCCCCGAGGGCTGCTCCTTCATGCGCGCGGCGATGCTCACCCAGCCGTGGACGCACCGCCTGGCCTCCGGATTCCCGTACGACGAGGTGACCGTCTACGGCAAGACCGGCACGTTCGGCTCGATGCGCCACGAGGCGGGGGTGGTGGAACTGGGGGACGGCAGCGTCTACACGGCCGTGGTCTTCACCCAGGCCGCCCGCGCCGACCGGAAGCTCCCGCGAGCGGACGCCGTGATCGGCGCGGTGGCCAGGGCCGCGGTGGAGGATCTCCGCGCGGGCCAGGGTGTCTGACCGGCCGCTGGGGGTGGCGGGCCGCATCCTGGGCGCAGGACATTTGCACGATGGAGGAGGCACCTGTGGCCCTGACCCGTGGCGAGCGTGAACAGTTCCTGGCCGAACCGCATATCGCCGCGCTGGCCGTGGACGCGGCGGAGGAGGGGCGCGCCCCGCTCACCGTGCCCATCTGGTACCAGTACGCACCCGGCGGCGACATCTGGATCATGACGGGGCGCGACTCCCGCAAGGGCCGGCTGATCGCCGGGGCGGGCCGGTTCTCCCTGATGGCCGACCGGGTAGAACCGACCGTCCGCTATGTGTCCGTCGAGGGCCCCGTCGTCGCGACGCTCCCCGCCGAACGTGAGCAACTGGTGGAGCTCTCGTCCCGCTATCTGCCCGCGGAGAAGGTCGACGGCTACGTCGACTCCGCCTGGAGGGAACACGGCGAGCAGGTGGTCATCCACATGCGGCCCCAGCGCTGGCTGAGTGCGGACCTCGGCGGGTTCTGAGCCGTCGGCGGGCCCGGCGGCACGGACAGGGCCCGCCCCCCTCGGGGGGCGGGCCCTGTCCGTGCCGGATGATCAGCGGCGGCCCTGCAGGTACTGGGCGTAGAAGTAACCGTGCTCGGCCGCGATGTGCTCCCGGCTCTCCGTGGCGTGGGTGATCCCGTACGGGCCACCGAGGTTGGTGTACTCGGCGGTCCCGCGGTGCCCTTCGACGGCCCCGTAGCCGGCACCGGCCTTGCCACCCTCCCTCTCGTCGGCAACGGCGGGCGTGGCCGCCATGAGGCCGGCCGCGGCGACGGTCGCAAGAGTGACGGCGATACGACGAAGCATGGGTGCTCCCTTTCAGCAACTGCGTAACGGATGGTGCGGAGCCCAAACCATTACGCAGGAGGGTCGCGGCGACAGGGCGGACACGCACATGCCATGGGCAATACACCTGGACGGCCGCACTCCCCCTCCCGGCACCGAGCGGGCCTCCTCGCCACGGAAAAATCCCCGGTCCGCAATTGCGTACCAGGGATTTTCCCTCGTATATTTGATTCTTCTGTGCTCATGCAGAAAGGCCCCACACGGAGGCCTTATAAGAAGAACCATATCCGCCAGGGAGCCGTTTTGTCAAACCGGGAAGCCGTCGAATTGCGGGAAGAGCAGGAATTCGTCGACCGCGTTCATACGCGCGTCGACGAGCTGCGCGGGGCCACGGTCCGGCACGTCGAGGAGGCGCTGACGCCGGTCGGGACCGGACTGCAGGCCAAGCTCGAACGTGATGTGCTGGTCACGGAGCGGTCGGGGCTTCTCGCCGCGCTCAACGCGGTGGACGGCTCACTGTGTTTCGGGCGCATCGATCTTTCCGACGGCGCCGCGCACCATATCGGGCGCATCGGGATCCGTGAGGACGACACCGAGCGCACGCCTCTTCTGATCGACTGGCGAGCACCGGTCGCCCGGCCTTTCTATCTGGCCACCGGGCACGTGCCGATGGGGCTGCGGCGGCGTCGGCACATCACGTCCGAGGGGCGTACGGTCACCGAGCTCCATGACGAGATCCTGGACCTCGGGGACGACGACCGCACGGGTTTCGAGGACCGCAACGGCGACGCCGTTCTGCTGTCCGCGCTCAATTCCGCCCGCACCGGCCGTATGGGTGACATCGTGCGGACCATCCAGGCGGAGCAGGACCGCATCATCCGTGCCCCGCACCGCGGTGTCCTCGTCGTCGAGGGCGGGCCCGGCACCGGCAAGACGGCGGTCGCGCTGCACCGGGCCGCCTTCCTGCTGTACGAGCACCGCGAGGTGCTGGCCAAGCGCGCCGTGCTGATCGTGGGGCCCAACCCGGCCTTCCTGCGGTACATCGCGGAGGTGCTGCCCGCTCTCGGTGAGACCGGCGTCCTGCTCGCCACGCAGGCCGAACTCTTCCCCGGCGTCCATGCCACCGGCACGGACACGCCCCGCACGGCTGCCGTCAAGGGCGGCGCGCAGATGGCGGAGGCGCTCGCCCTCGCCGTACGCGACCGGCAGCAACTGCCCGAGCCCGGTGCACCGTTGGTCATCCCGCACGACGACGGGGACCTTGTCCTGGACTGGGAGATCGCGTACGAGGCCCGGCAGGCGGCCCGGGACACCCTGCTGCCGCACAACCTCGCGCGCCCGCACTTCGCGTTCCGGATCATCGACGCCCTCACCGCGCAGCTCACCGAGCGCATCGGCGCCGACCCGTACGGCGGGCCCAACTTCCTCGGGCCGGACGACATCGCGCAGCTCGGCAAGGCCGTCGCGATGAGCGGGGAGGTCCACGAGGCCATCGAGTCGCTGTGGCCCGAGCTCGCCCCGGAGGATTTCCTCGCCGGATACCTGGCCGAGCCCGTGTACGTGGGCGACGCGGACGCCGACGCCCTGCGGCGGGCGCCCGGCAGCGGGGCGTGGACCCCGGCGGACGTGCCCCTGCTCGACGAGGCGGCCGAGCTGCTCGGGGCCGACGACAGCGCCGTGCGGGCCGCCGCGGAGGCCGAGCGGCAGGAGCGGATCGCCTACGCGCAGGGGCTGCTGGAGCTTTCGCGGGGGTCGGAGACGTACGAGTTCGAGGACGAGGAGTCCGAGGTCCTCGCCGCCCACGACATCATCGACGCCGAGCGCATGGCCGAGCGGCACGAGGAGATCGACCACCGCAGCGCCGCCGAGCGGGCCGCCGCAGACCGCACCTGGGCGTTCGGGCACATCATCGTGGACGAGGCGCAGGAGCTGTCGCCGATGGCATGGCGCCTGCTGATGCGCCGCTCACCGACCCGTTCGCTGACCCTGGTCGGCGACCCGGCCCAGACCTCCGAGGAGGCCGGCGTCGGTTCGTGGGAGAGGATCCTTGAGCCGTACGTCGGGGACCGCTTCGAACATGTGACGCTCGGGGTCAACTACCGTACGCCCGCCGAGATCATGGAGCTGGCCGCCCGCGTCGTACGGGAGCGGAACCCCTCCTTCGTGGCGCCCGGTTCGGTGCGGTCCACCGGCGAGGAACCGTGGGTGCGGGACGCCGGTGAGGACCTGGCGGGCGCCGTGGCGAAGGCCGTCGCGGAGCTGACACCCCAGGAGGGGCGTCTCGCGGTGATCGCTCCGCGCGCACTGCACGAGGAGATCGCCGCGCCGCTGGAGGAGCTCACCGCAGGGGCCGAGCCCGACCTGACACGCCCGGTGGTGCTGCTCGACCCGCGGCAGGCCAAGGGGCTGGAGTTCGACCGTGTGCTGGTCGTGGAGCCCGCCCGGTACGGGACGAGCGACCTGTACGTGGCGCTGACCCGGGCCACCCAGCGGCTGGGCGTCATCCACCGGGAGGCGCTTCCCTCGGCACTGCGCTGATCACTGCCGCCTCTTCCCCGTTCCCCTTCCCGTCCCTCACGCCCCCCGGTCCGCACCGGGGGGCGTTTCCGTGTCCTGTCGCGCACTTCCGCGCTCAGTCTTTGCTTGATAATGCTCGAAACACGAGATTAATATGCAGCTTCGAGCATTGCATAGGGGATGGGGAGACCAGATGACGCATGTGGCACAGGAACTGGCCAGTCAGCCCGACTGCTGGCGGCGGGCGGCGGGGATGGCCGCCGGACTCGCGGGACAGCTCCCCGCGACCGGCGAGCGCATCGCCGTCGTCGGCTGCGGCACCTCGTACTTCATGGCTCAGGCCTACGCGGCCCTCCGGGAGGGCAGTGGCCAGGGCGAGACCGACGCCTTCGCCGCATCGGAGTTCCCCGTCGGCCGCCGCTACGACCGGATCGTGGCACTGAGCCGCTCCGGCACCACGACCGAAGTCCTCGGCCTGCTCACCCGGGCCCAGGGCACGCGACGGAGCGTGATCATCGGGGATCCCGACTCCCCCATGGCGACGATGGCCGACGACACAGTGGTCCTCGGCTTCGCCGACGAGCGGTCCGTCGTGCAGACGCGGTTCGCGACCTCGGCGCTGACCCTGCTCCGCGCCCATCTGGGCCTGCACACCGACGCGGTCGTGGAGGACGCCCAGGTCGCGCTCGCCGAGCCGCTGCCGGCCGGTCTGGTGGAGTGCACCCAGTTCACCTTCCTCGGGCAGGGCTGGAGCGTGGGGCTCGCCAACGAGGGGGCGCTGAAGATGCGTGAGGCGGCGCTGGCCTGGAGCGAGGCGTATCCGGCGATGGAGTACCGGCACGGCCCGATCAGCATCTCCACCCGTTCCACCGCCACCTGGATGCTCGGTGACGCACCGGCCGGGCTGTCCGACGAGGTCCACGCGACCGGCGCGCGGTGGGTGGCAGGCGGGCTCGACCCGCTGGCCGAGCTTGTCCGGGTGCAGCGGCTCGCGCTGGCGATCGCGGAGGCCCGCGGCCTCGATCCGGACCGCCCGCGCCACCTGACGCGCTCGGTCATCCTCAGCACGGCCTGACGGCCCCTCACTCCGGAGTTGCCATGCCCATCGCCGCCACCGGCGAGCTGATCGCCGACGCCGCAGCCCGGCGCGGTGCGGTCGCCGCGTTCAACGTCATCACCCTGGAGCACGCGGAAGCCATCGTGGAGGGAGCGGAGGCCGCGGGTTCGCCGGTGATCCTCCAGATCAGCGAGAACGCGGTGAAGTACCACGGGGGCCGGCTGCGCCCGCTGGCCCGGGCCGCGCACGAGAGCGCCCGGGCGGCCGCGGTTCCGGTCGCCCTCCATCTCGACCACGTCCACTCCCCCGGGCTGCTGCACCAGGCGGCGGAGTGCGGGTTCAGCTCGGCGATGTTCGACGCCGCCCGGCTGCCGTACGCGGAGAACGTGGCGGCCACCCGCGCCGCCGTCGTCTGGGCGCACGGAGCGGGCCTCTGGCTGGAGGCCGAGCTCGGGCAGGTCGGCGGCAAGAACGGGCAGGCTCCGCTGGACGCCCATGCGCCCGGCGCCCGTACGGACCCGGAGGAGGCTCTCGCCTACGTCGCCGCCACCGGGGTCGACGCGCTGGCCGTGGCGGTCGGCACCTCCCACGCCATGACCTCACGGGACGCCCGCATCGACCACGGCCTGCTGGCCCGGCTCCAAGACGCCGTGCCGGTGCCGCTGGTGCTGCACGGTTCGTCCGGTGCCTCCGACGAGGAGCTGGGCCGCGCGGTCGCCGGAGGGATCACCAAGGTCAACATCGGCACCGCGCTGAACATCGCGATGACCGGCGCGATACGGGAACGTCTCGCGCAGGACGAGCGCGGCGTCGATCCCCGTGCCTACCTGGCGCAGGGCCGGGACGCGATGGCCCGGACGGTGAGCCGGCTGATCTCCGTTCTGCCCGCGCCCTCGGCGAGAGCCGCCTAGGCTTCCTTACGGTCCCCAGGCGCGCAGCAGCGCCGTGAGGTCGCCGACCACCCTCCGGCCCGGGGCAGCGTCGACCGGTGCCGCGGAGGGCACGGCCACCACCCGGCAGCCCGCCGCCTCGGCCGCCGCGATGCCGGTGGGGCTGTCCTCGACCACCAGGCAGGCACCGGGCGGGAGGTGGAGGCGTGCCGCCGCTTCGAGGTACGGGTCCGGGTGGGGCTTGGAGCGGTCCGTCTCCCCGTCCGCCACCGTCGTACGGAACACCTCGGCGCCCAGTGTCTTGAGCACCGCGTCCACGACCCGGCGTGGGGAGGCCGAGACGAGGGCCGCCGGGATGTTGCCGTCGGCCAGCCGGTCGAGCAGGTCGGGGGCGCCGGGGCGCAGCTCGATGCCTGCCTCGACCGCTCTGAGGAACGTGTCCTCCAGGGCGGCCTCCAGGACCCGGGCGCTGACGGCCCGTGGGCTGAGCGTCGCCAGGTAGGCCGCCGTGTCGGCGCAGGTGCGGCCGAGGACTCCGGCGCCCTCCTTCTCCGTCAGGGTGTGGCCATGGGCGGCGGCGACCTCACGGGCGGCGGCGAGCCACAGGGGTTCGGTGTCCACCAGGGTGCCGTCCATGTCGAGGAGGACGGCCTGCGGCAGGGTCGGTACGACGGTGCCGTCGAGGGTCCAGTGCGAGTCGGGGGTGCGGTCGAGCGCGGCGTACACCTGGGCCGCGACGTCCTCGTGCCGGACCGGGCGCAGCGGGCGGGCGCCCGCCGGGATGTCCGGGCCGGCGCAGGCCAGCCACGCCGTGCGCTCGGCCTCGCTCGCCCCGCCGTGGCCGCCCTCGTCCCGGTGCCCGTGGTCGGTGACGACGAGGACGGTCCAGGCCTCGTCGGCGTACCTCGGGCGGGTGCGCAGGGCGGTGAGGAGGCGGCCGAGGCGGCGGTCGGCCGAGGCGATGGCCTGCTCGTACTCCGCGCCGCAGCCGAGGTGGTGGGCGGTTTCGTCGGGGGCGCCGAGGTAGACGAAGGAGGCCTCGGGGTCCTCGTGGGTCAGTACGGCGACGGCGTCGCGCACGGTCGCCTCGTCCGCGTCCTCCCAGGCCTGCGGGGTGTCGGCGGCCGGTGCGTGGTGGGTGAGCCGGGCGGGGTGGCGGAACATCGGGCCGCCGTCGGCCACCGTGACCAGGGGTTCCCAGGCCGCCGCGACATAGGTGCGGCGGCCGTCCTGGCGGGCCAGGCGGGTGGTGAAGTCCGGGAAGACGCCGAGGCGGTGGCCGCTGAAGTCGTTGGACCACACGGCGTGTTTGGTGACGCGCACACCGGTGACGATCGTCGCCCAGCACGGGCCGGACATCGTGGGGGTGGGCTCCTCGACCGTCACGGGGGCCAGGAATCCGGCCTCGGCGACCGTGTCGAGGTGCGGGGTGGGGACACGGGCGAGGGTGTCGCGGCGTACGCCGTCGATGCCGACGACGAGCACACGGCGGGCACGGGGCATGAGAGGCCTTTTCGGAGAGTGGCGTCGAGGCGGGGTCAGGCCTGCTGGTGCAGGGTGCGGGGGTCCACCGCGTGGGCGAACGGCAGTCCGTGGGCGTACCGTTCGAGCTCGTCGACCGCCGCGTCGGCCAGCCGGTGGAGCTCGCCGCCCTGGGAGCCGGCGATGTGCGGGGTGAGCAGCACGTTCGGCAGGTCGTACAACGGCGAGTCCGCGGGCAGCACTTCGGGCTCCGTGTGGTCGAGTACGGCGTCGATCCGGCCGGTGACCAGCTCCTTGACCAGTGCGTCGGTGTCGACCAGCGAACCGCGTGCCGTGTTGACGAGGGTCGCTCCGTCCCGCATCAGCGCAAGGCGTCCGGCGTCGAACAGGTGGCGGGTCTGCGGGAGTTCGGGGGCGTGGATGGTGACCACGTCGCTCTGCGCGACGAGCACGTCCAGATAGGTCAGCTCCACGCCGAGAGCCCGCGCGCTCTCCTCGTCCAGATACGGGTCGTGCACGAGGAGACGCAGGTCGAAGGGGCGCAGCAGTTCGGCGACGCGCCGGCCGATACGGGAGGCGCCGACGATCCCCACCGTACGGCGGTAGTTGCCGATGGACGGGAACTCACGCAGCAGGTTGACCCGGCTCTTCGTCTCCCGGTAGACGCGGGCGCTCTCCAGGATGTGCTTGTTGGCGAACAGGATCGCCGCGACCGTGTACTCCGCGACGGGCAGGGCGTTGGCCGTGGCGGCTGTGGAGACGGTGATGCCCCGGTCCCAGACGTCCTGGGTGATGTGGTGCTTGACCGAGCCAGCCGCGTGCACGACGGTCCGCAGGCAGGGCATGGCGCTCAGGGCGTCGGCGGTCAGGGGCGGGCATCCCCAGCCGGTGAGAAGGGCCTCGGCTTCGCGCAACGCGGCGCGCTGGGCCGGGTCGTCGGCGCCGAAGTCGGTGACCAACAGGGCGGGTTGCACGTCCGCGACCCGGGCGAGCCGCTCCAGGGCGACCGGGGGGAGGATCGCGTCGCGGGTCTCCCCGCTCATCGCCAGGACGGTACGGGGGCGGGTGCGGAGCCGGCTGGCGGTGGTGGCGGTGGGGCTCACTTGACGGCTCCTGCGGTGAGGCCCGAGCGCCAGAAGCGCTGCAGGCAGAGGAAGGCGATGATCAGCGGTACGACGGCCACCAGGGAGCCGATGATGACCAGGGGGTACAGCTCCGGCTGCTGGTAGACGTTCTGGTTCCACATGAACAGGCCCAGGTTGACGGGGTAGAGCCGCTCGTCGTTGAGCATCATCAGCGCGCCGTAGAAGTTGTTCCAGTTGGCTGTGAAGGAGAACAGGAAGATGGTCACGAAGCCGGGCGCGAGCATCGGCAGGGCGACCTTGGTGAAGGTCTTGAGCTCCCCCGCCCCGTCGACCCGGGCCGCCTCCAGGACCTCGCCCGGTACGTACCCCTCGGAGAAGACCCGGGCCAGGTAGACGCCGAACGGGTTGACGAGGCTCGGGATGAGCACGGCCCAGTAGGTGTCGACGAGGCCGAGCTCCGAGGCCATCAGGTACAGCGGGAGCTGGACGACGGTGGAGGGGATCAGGACGCCGACGAGGACGACGCCGAACAGCTCCTCCTTGCCCCGGAAGACGTACTTGTCGAAGGCGTAACCGCAGGCGACGGAGACCAGGGTGGAGAGGACGGCCGCGACCAGGGTGTAGAGGAGGCTGTTGAGCAGCCAGCGGCCGTACAGCCCGTCGTTGTACGCGAACAGGGCGTCCAGGTTGGGCAGGAGGTGGAATTCGCCGAGGCTGAACGGGTTGGTCGCGAACAGGTCGCGGTAGTTCTTGGTGGCCGCGATGAGCAGCCAGGTCAGCGGCATGAGGGTGTAGACGGCGACGACGGCCAGTACGGCGTTGACCGCGACCTTCGAGGTGAGACCTTGGGTACGCCGGGGGCGCGGGGGCGGCGACGGCCGGCGTCCGGCCCCGGTGCGGGGCGCGGGGGTGGGCGGTGCGTCGGGGGTGGCTGTCTGGGTGCTCATGAGGCCTTCCACCGGTTGCCGAGCTTGGTGACGACGAAGGACAGCAGGCCGGCGACGAGGGCGAGCAGCAGGGAGCTCGCGGCGGCCAGGCCGTAGTCGTGGCCCTTGAAGGCCGCGGTGTAGATGAACATGGTCGGCGACCAGTCCTCACCCATGGTGTTGGCCCGGAGCTGGACGAGTTTTGGGGCGTCGAAGAGCTGGATGGCGCCGACGCAGGTGAAGAGCAGGGTCAGCACGACGGTCGGCCGGATCATCGGGACCTTGACCTGGAGGGCGGTGCGCAGGGCGCCGGAGCCGTCGACGGTCGCGGCCTCCAGGACCTCGCGCGGGACCGCCTGGAGCCCGGCGTAGAAGATGATCATGTTGTAGCCGGTCCACTGCCAGGCGGAGATGTTGACGACGGAGTAGATCGCCTCGTCCTGGCCGAAGAAGTTCCAGTGCGCGCCCAGCGCGTCGAGTACGTCGGTGATCGGGCTGAGGCCCGGTGTGTAGAGGTAGAGCCAGATGAGCGAGGCGATCAGGCCTGGTACCGCGTGCGGCAGGAAGTAGGCGATCTGGAAGAAGCGGCGGGCCCGGGCCATGGCCGAGTCGACGAGCAGGGCGAGGAGGAGCGCGCCGCCGACCATGGCGGGGATGTACAGCACGCAGTAGAACGCGATGTGGCCGAAGGAGCGGAGGAACGCCTCGTTGCCGAGGGCCTCGGTGAAGTTGCCGAATCCGGCGAAGGCCCGTTCGGTGCCGCCGAATCCGAGGCCGGAGGACTCCTCGCGGAAGAGGCTCATCCAGGCCGCGTAGAACATCGGCAGCACGGTGACGGCGGTGAACAGGGCGAAGAACGGCACCATGAACAGGGCCACGGCCCGGCGCTGTCCGCGCCGCGCGCCCGGGCCACCGGGGCTTTTCGGTGCGGCGGGGCCGTCCGACGGCGGTGCGGCCCGGCGGGGTGGTGGGGTCGTGACCGGCCGGGTGAGGGGGGCTGCCACCTGGTGCTCCTTCGGCAGGATGGGCGGGAGGGGAGATGCGGGCGGCCGGGGCGGGGCGGTGGAGTCGTCTGGCTGCCGGACTCCGTCGCGCCCCGCCGGCCGGGCGCCGGGCTACTGGGCGAGCTTCAGGCCGCGGTCGGTGACCGCGCTCTCGCCCTTCGCCTGTCCGGCGCTCAGCATCCTGGTGTGGTCCCCGCCCGCGGCCATCTGTGCCGAGGTGACCTGCTGCTGCACCGGCCCCCAGGTCCAGCCGGGCACGATGGTGCCGGCGGCCTCACCGGCGAGCTGGTAGACGTCCTGGTCGCCGAAGTAGGAGCTGTCGAACTCCTTGGCCGCGGCGGCCCGCATGGCCTCGTTGGCGGGCAGGGCGCTGCTGGGGGTCTTGAGGGAGGAGAGGCGTGCGGTCATGGCCCGGGGGTCGGTGGTGACCCACTTGATGAACCGGGCCGCCGCTTCGGTGTGCTTGCTGCCCTTGGGGACGATGTAGGAGGTGCCGCCGTACATGCCGGTGCTCGGTGTGCCGTCCCAGGTCGGGAGCGGGGCTATGGCCCACTTGCCCTTGCTGTCGGGGTAGCTGACGGGGAAGTTCCCCGCGCTCCAGGCTGCGCCGATGATGGTGGCGACCTTGCCGGTGGCGCGCTCCTTGGTCTCGCCCTCGCCCCAGAGCGGGGTCTTCGAGGCGAGGCCGTCCTCGAGGAGGCCGTCCCAGTACGCGGCGACCTTCTGCGACGCCGGTTCGTCGATGTTCACCTTCCAGGCGTCGTCCTTGGTGCCGTACCACTGGGCGCCGGCCTGCCAGGCGAGACCGGAGAGCAGGGCGGGGTCGCCGCCGCCGAAGTTGGTGATGGTGAGGTTCGGGTCGCCCTGGTGGATCTTCTCCGCGGCCTTGCGGTACTCCGCCCAGGTCTTGGGGACCTCGACGTCGTACTTCTTGAAGAGGTCCTTGCGGTAGTAGAGCTGGATGGGCGTCACGTCGAAGGGGACGGCCCAGGTGGAGCCGCCGAGGTTGACCAGCGACTGCACAGCCTCGGGGAACTCCTTCTTCACCAGTTCGCCGGAGCTGGGGGTGAGGTCCTCCAGGTTGCCCTCGCTGGCGTACTCGGGGAGGGCGGAGTAGTCCATGGTGGCGATGTCGGGGGCGTTGCCGCCCTTGACCGCGTTGGAGAGCTTGGTGACGCCTTCGGGGCCCGCCGGGACGAGCGAGAACTTCACCTTGATGCCGGAGTGCGTCCTGTTGAACGCCTCGGCCGTCTCCTTGGCGCCCGCGGTGGCCGACCAGAAGGTGAGCGTGACGGGCTTGCCGTCGCCGGGGCCCGAGGCGTCCGAGCCCGAGCCGCCGCCGCAGGCGGTGGTGAGCAGGGCCAGTGAGGCGGCGGACGCCACGAGGGCGAGGCGGGTGGTGGGGTGCGTACAAGGCATGGGCCGGCTCCTACGGGACCTCGAACTGCGGGAGATGAGGCGAACGGCACACATCATTTTGCGCAGAACCGATCACCGTCAAGAGCAAATGACCAATTCAATCGAATCGATCACATGGCGGCGTGCCGACGGATCGCCCGTGCGGCGCGTCGGAGCATGCGAAAAGCCGGACCCGCAGGGCCTGTTGCCCCGGGGTACGGCTGAGCACGTCAGGTCAGGCGCCGGCGGCGGCCGCCCCGCACGAGACCCGGACGCGCAGCGTGGGCAGGATGTCGAGGTGGCGGCGGGCGGCGGGGCTCTCGTCGGCCACGCCCAGCTTGGAGAGCAGGAGCTTCGCCGCCGCCGCGCCGACCGCGTGCTTGTCCGGCGCCACGGCGGTGAGCGGCAGATCTGCCAGGCTCGCCACCTCGTCGTCGTACGCGATCACCGCGAGGTCCTCCGGCACCCGCACGCCCCGGGCCTGGAGGCGCGGGATGAGCACGATCGCGTCCGCGTCGCTGTGCACGATCGCAGCGGTGACGTCGCCGCCCGCCACCCCCTCGCACAGGTACTCCAGCGTCCGCTCGAAACGGTCGGCCTCCGAGCGTGACGGCGCGTCCTGAAGGGGCGAGGCGGTGACCTGGCTCAGCCCGAGGGCCGCCACGGCGGCCGCGTAACCGGCCCTGAGCCGGGGGGCGGTGGGGCTCTCCTGCACGGCGAGCGCGATGGACCGGTGGCCGAGCCCGGCCAGGTGCGCGACCGCCTCCGCGGCGCCGTGGGCGTGGTCCGAGCGCACCCGGTCGAGCCCCGCCACCGGGTGGCCGAGCGGGGCCCAGCGCTCCACCAGGACGACCGGGGTCTCCTGCTCGGCCGCCCACAACCCCTCGCCCGGCTGCGGGTGGCCCCGCTCCCAGCTGGGCGTCAGGAGGAGGCCGTCGGCACCGGTGGAGAGCAGGCGGCGGGCCTGGGCCTCGTCCTCGTCGGGGAGGTACCGGGAGAGCCCGATCGTCAGGCGCGCGCCCGCCGCCTCCACCGCTTCCCGGGCCCCGCGCACGACGTCCGCGTAGTAGTAGTCGGTGGTCGGGACGACCATGCCCACCACGAGCCCCTCGGCGGAGGGCACGGCGGCGGGGGCCGGCCCGGACGCCCCGGAGGGCCGGACCACCGCACCGTGCAGCCGCTCCACCAGCCCCTGGGCCGCGAGCGCCTCGACGTCACGGCGCAGGGTGACGGCTGACATGCCGAGCTCCTCGGCGAGTTCGGCGACGCGGAGGCTGCCTCGTTCGCGGACGAGCTGGAGCACCCGCTCGTGGCGCTGGTCGACGTGGAGTCGCATGGATCCCCTTGGTCTCTGGAGAAGGCTGTGACGGTGATGGTTGCGCTGGCTCACACCCCTCAACCCTATCGATCACATCCGCTCGAAACGATCCCACCGGCGGCCTTGCCTCCACCGTGGGGAAGCAAGTCACTGCGCCCGGTCCGGCGACATACACCCCTTCCGAACCGATCAACTCGATCAATTCGGCCAAAGTTCTTGAGCGGGTTGCCGTACAACTGTTAGAAAGTGCCTGCCCGCTCAGAACAGTCGGATCCAGGGATCTGGTCAGCGCTCGGCGCACCGGTTCCGCCGGAAACGAGACGCCCGACCTGGAGCTCACCCATGACTTCTGCCTGGTCCCGCCGTACGTTCCTCGCCACCTCCGCCGTGCTCACCTCAGCGGGCGGCAGCGCCCTCGTGCTGGCTGCGCCCCGCACTGCAACCGCGGCGGACGACGATCCGTACGCCGCGCTGCGCGCCACCTGGAGCACCCTGATCCTCGGCGAGGGGTTCAGTCCGACCGCCGAACCCTTCAAGACCCGGCTGGCGACGCTGGGCACCCAGGCCCGGCAGTGGCTGGACACCATGGCTCCGGCGAACGGGTCGCTGTGGCCGGACGCGGTCTACGCGGACCCCGACCCGGACACCGACCCGGAGTCGTACGGCTTCTCCGCGAGGATGGCCGACAGCTTCATCCGCCTCAACACGATGGCCCAGGCCTACCGGCAGCAGGGCACCGGCCTGACGGGGAACACCGGCCTGCGCGACGCCGTCGTCACCGGCCTCGAACACCTCAACAGCCAGGTCTACAAGGCCGGGCAGATGAGGTACGGAAACTGGTACAGCTGGCAGATCGGCGCACCCCAGGCCCTGCTGGACGTGTGCGTGCTGATGTACGACGCCCTCACCCCGGCGCAGCTCGGGCGCTACTGCGCCGCCGTCGACCACTTCGTCCCGGACTCCGCCGTGGCCTCGTACACGGGCACGAGCACCGGGGCGAACCGGGTCGATCTGTGCCGGGTGCTGGCCCTGCGCGGGGTCGTCGGCGGGACGGCCGCCAAGATCGCGCTCGCCCGGGACGCCCTCTCCCCCGTCTTCCCGCTGGTCACCAAGGGCGACGGCCTCTACGCCGACGGCTCGTTCATCCAGCACACCACCGTGCCCTACACCGGCAGCTACGGCTCGGTGATGCTCGGCGGGCTCGGGCTGCTGTTCGCGCTGCTCAAGGGGACGACGTGGGAGGTGACCGACCCGAAGCGGCAGGTGGTGTTCGACGCGGTGGAGAACGCCTGGGCGCCGTTCCTCTACAACGGGCTCGTCATGGACTCGGTCGCGGGCCGCGCGATCAGCCGCGGCGAGGTCGACGACCACCGGCGCGGCCACCCGATCCTCGCCTCGATCGTGCTGCTCGGCCGGGGCGCGTCGGCCTTTGAGAACGCCCGGTGGCGGGCGCTCGTCAAGGGCTGGGCCCAGCGCGACTACTACAGCCCGCCGCTGAGCAACCCGTCCCTCAACCTCACTGCCCTCTCCCGCCTCAAGTCCGTACTGGACGACACCTCGCTCACCCCGCTCCCCGAGCCGGAGGGTCACCGCCTCTTCCCCGACATGGCCCGGGCCACCCACCGCCGCCCGGGCTGGGCCGCCGCCCTGAGCATGGCGGACCGGCGGATCACGTACTACGAGACCGGGAACGGCGAGAATCTGCGCGGCTGGCACACCGGGTCCGGGATGCTCTACTGGTGGGGCGACACGTTCGCCAACGGCCAGTACAGCGACGCGTTCTGGCCCACAGTCGACCCGTACAGGCTCCCCGGCGCCACGGCCTCGCGCAAGCCGCTGGCCGACGGGGCGGGCGGCGACTGGGGCGTGGCGCTCCCGGATGTGAACTGGGTCGGCGGGGTCACCGACAAGAAGCGGGCGGCCGTGGGGCAGTACCTCAAGGGTCTGTCCAGCACGCTGCTGGCGAAGAAGTCGTGGTTCTTCCTGGACGACACCGTGGTCTGTCTGGGCGCCGGTATCCGCTGCCAGGACGGCGCGGCGGTGGAGACCACGGTCGACAACCGCAACCTGGGTCCGGTCGGCAACGCCCCCTTCACCGTCGACGGCTCGGTAAACCCGTCACCCGCCCGTGGTCGGCAACCCTGACCGACGCCTCCTGGGCGCATCTCGGCGGGCACGGCGGCTACGTCTTCCCGGGCGAAGCCACCGTCAAGGCGGTGCGCGAGAACCGGTCCGGGCGGTGGCGCGAGATCAACACCAACGGCTCCACGGACACGGTGACGCGCACCTACCTCACCCTCTGGGTCGACCACGGCCAGAACCCGGCGGACTCCTCGTACGCCTACCAACTGCTGCCCGGCGCCTCCGAGCAGCGGACCGCCGCCCGGGCCGCCGACCCCGGCTGGCTGCGGGTGCTCACCAACA
Organism: Streptomyces sp. CB00316; assembly: GCF_001905595.1. GTDB lineage: Bacteria > Actinomycetota > Actinomycetes > Streptomycetales > Streptomycetaceae > Streptomyces. The sequence continues at coordinate 49,415 of NZ_LIXI01000014.1, forward strand.
CCGATGACCAGCAAGGGATTTCGGTGCCCTCGCTCGGACTGACCGCCGTCAACTTCTGGTTCGGCGGAAGCGTCGGGCCGCTCACCGCGGACGCCCCCTGCTCCGTCATGGTCACCGAGCACACGGACGGCACGGCCACCGTCTGCGTCAGCGACCCCATGCGAATGCGGACGAGCCTGACCCTCACCTGGAACAGGGCCGTCGCCTCCGTCTTCTCGAAGCCGTCGACCGTGACGTCGGCGACCACCGAGGCGTCGCTGCGGCTGGTGTTCGGCGATCTCTCCGGTACACGCGGCGCCACGCAGACGGTGAAGGTGCGGTTGGCCTGACGGCCGGAACCGCGGGCTGGGGGTGCTGACCGCCGGTACAACGGAGCGAGGGATGCGGCCAGGACAGATGATCACCGATTGGCCCCCCGTCCTTCGGGAGCGAGCGCGAGACCCTCCGGGCCTTCTCGACCACCACCTGGCGGGCTACCAGCCCCGGTGGGGCGAGGAGGTGTCGCTCCGGATGATCATGGTGCACGTCTTCGTGGAGTACGGCCGCCACAGCGGGCACGCGGACCTGCTGCGCGAAGGGGCGGACGGGACGGTGGGCGCGTGAGGCCGTACGGAGGCGGTCGCGGGCCTGGTCGGCGGGGTGCCGGGCCGCGTCGTCGCCCGGCACCGGGCTCGTAGACTCGCCCGCATGACCCAGCAGCAGATAGCTCCGGCCCTTGTTCCCGCGTTCGCGCCCGACGGCACGCTGCGCGCGTCGATCAACCTCGGCAATCCGATCCTGGCCCAGCGGGGCCCGGCGGGCGTCGCCCCTGTGGGTGTGTCGGTCGACCTCGCGTACGAGTTCGGGCGTCGGCTCGGGGTGCCTGTCGAGCTCGTGGTCTTCGAGAAGGCGGCCGCTTCTGTGGAGGCGGTGAAGGCGGAGAAGGCGGACATCGGCTTCTTCGCCGTGGACCCCGCACGGAGCGAGGGGCTGCTGTTCACCGCTCCCTATGTACTGATCGAGGGCAGCTATCTCGTAGACGAGTCGTCCGCGCTGACCGACAACAGCGAGGTTGACGTCAAGGGGACCCGCATCTCGGTCGGCTCGGGCAGCGCCTACGACCTCTTCCTCACCCGGGCGATCGAGGACGCCGAGATCGTGCGGCTGCGGGGCGCACCTGCGGCGCTCGCCGCGCTGCGGGAGGGTGAGGTCGAAGTAGCAGCCGGGATCCGCCAGTTGCTGGAGGGCGAGGCCCGGCGCGCCCCTGGTGTACGGGTGCTGCCGGGGCGCTTCATGGTGATCCAGCAGGCCATGGGCATCCCGGCCGCCCGGGGTACGGCGGCGCAGGAGGCGCTGGCGTCCTTCGTGGAGGAGATGAAGGCGAGCGGGCTCGTCGCCGACGCGCTGGAGCGGCACGGCATCGAGGGGGCGCTCGTGGCACCGGCCGCACCTCTCCCCGTCTGACCGGCGCCTCGCCTCGGCGCGGGTCAGCTCCTCTCCGGGCCCTCCGCCTCCTCGCCGAGCAGGCGACGGGCCTTCTCCCGCAGGCGCTGCCGGTGCTCGGGGTCGGTCGCCCGGTCGGCGGCGCGGCCCAGTTCCTCGGCGCGTTCACGGGTGCGGCGGGCTCGTTCCAGCGGGGTGTCGGGCAGGTTCATGGGGGTGTCCTCCGTCGTGGTTCCTCCGTCGGCAACGGGGTGTTGCGTGCGCGGTCGGAGCCCCAGCGTCACCGGAGTCGGTCCGGCTCGCATCTCGTGCGGTCACGTACGGTGACACCTGACACGCGAGGGGCACCACCGGGCAGTGGGGCCCCTCGTCTCGCAGCCGGTCAGTCCAGCGGACCACGCAGCGCTGTGGAGTCGCTCCGCCACGCGGCGAGCAGACGCGCGGCGAGACGGTCCTCCAGGAGTCCGGTGGCCTCGATTCCGAAGGCGATGTCGGGTTCCAGGTGCGGCTCGTCGGCGAGCAGCCCCCCGATGACATCGCGGCGTACCACCTGTTCGTGCACCGCGTCGGCCTCCACGTGTTCGTCGTAGAACCGCTGGGCTGCCGGTCCCGCACCGACGCGTCTCAGTGCCGCGGCGAGCCGGCGCGAACCGGGTGAGGAGGTGACCTCGACGGCGGCGAAGTGGCCGACGAGAGCACCCCTGAGGGAGCGGTGGAGCCCGAAGAGGGACATCAGGTTGACGGTGGCGAGCACGTCCCCGGGCGCGGCGTCGAGGTAGTGCCCGTACACCGTCTCCAACGACAGGTCGCTCATCAGGTCGGCGTACAGACGGGCATGGATGTCCGCTTCCCGTCCGGCGCCGAACTCGTCGAACTCGACCGCCACCATGGCGGCCTTGGCCCGTCCGTACAGCCGCGGGATGACCCAGGCGTGCGGATCGGCTTCCTTGAGGTGGTAGAGCGAGCGCAGGGCGGCGTACTCGCGTAGCTGCCACAGCTCGCCGTCGTTCCGCAGGAAGTGGCTGACGCTGTGGCCGTCGTCGCCGACGGGCTCGACGAGCAGACCGGCCAGCGCGGCGTCCACGGTCCCGTCCGTGCGGGCGCCCGCACGGAGGGCGGCGAGGAACGGCTGCTCCAGGGAGCGGCGCAGTCCGAGCAGGGCGGGGTCCCACTCGTGCTCCTCCTCCACGTCCTCGAAGCCCTGGTAGTGCAGTTCGTACAGGACGTAGAGGGCTAGCTGGAGGTCGTCGCCGAAGGGGTCCGCGTCACCGGCCACCTGGGCCCGGAGGCCCTCGCCCGTCCGTAGAGCGGCGATGACCTCGCCCGACAGCGGTCCGCGCGGGGCGGGCAGCGGGGGGCTGCGGCGCCTCGGCTCACGGTAGGCGGGCATCAGACGGCTCCATCGGTACGGCCGGTCGCGTCGTCCGGGTGTGGTTCCGGCTTCACGCGGCGGCGGTGACTGGTGTCGCACCAGGGGTACGTACGGGTCTTGCGGCAGGTGCAGATCGCGGCGGTGAAGCGGCGGGAGGTGTACAGGGTGCCGTCGTCGCCGACCACCTCGACCGGCCCCTCCACCAGGAGCGGCCCGTCGGCACCGAGGGTGACGCGGGCGGGGCGGCCGGACCGTTCAGGGCTGCTCGGCACGGATGACCACCAGCTTCTCCTCGTCGGTGTGCTCGTCCAGGAGGCCCCGGCCTCGCAGCCACGGGAGCCGGGAGCGCAGGACGGGTCCGAACGGCACGCTCGCCGTGTCGCTGACCTCGGCCTTCAGCCCGCCTCGAGACAGGTGCCGCAGGGTCTCCTCCGTACCGGTCAGTTCGGAGTGGACCATGAGCAGGACGCCTCCCCTGCGCAGGAGGTAGGGGGCCGCTTCGCAGATGCGGTCCACCACCGCGCGCCCGTCGTGCCCCGCGTCCCAGGCGCGGGCGTTCCCGCGCCTGGGCGGCGGGCCCAGCGGCGAGGGGACGTAGGGCGGGTTGCTGAGCACCAGGTCGTAGGTCCGGCCGGGCACCGGGTCCGCCAGGTCGCCCCGGTGGACGGTCACCCGCTGCCGGGCGAGCCGGGCGTTCAGGCGGGCGGTGAGTACGGCGCGGCGGCCGACGTCGACGGCGGTCACGTGTGCGCCCCGGCGTGCGGCGGCCACCGCGAGGAGGCCGCTGCCGGTGCCGAGGTCGATCACCTCGGAGCCGGGGCGGACGGTCTCGCGGGCCAGGGCCCGCAGCAGCAGGTGGGTGTCGTGCTGGGGCGCGTAGACACCGGGCAGGGTGCGGACACCCCGCCGCCGGGAAGCAGCCGACGTGTTCACAGCAGCGGTCACGGATACCTCCTGCACGCGTCGGGCGCGTGAATCGTGGGTCATTCCACCCGTCAAGGCTCCGCCCCTTCGGTCCGGGGCGCCAATCGTGAGGTCGCACGGCGTGACCGGTCTTCGGACCCGGCCGACGTACCGAGTTCCCCTGCCCGATCCGTTCACACCTGCGAAACCCTGTCGGGTGGCAGGGCGGCGACAGGGGCCGCGGCGCGCAACAGGGCGGGGCCCCGCACACAGCCGTGCGGGGCCCCGCCCTGACAAGCGTTCCTCCTGCTTCAGCGCCTGCGCGACGCTCCGGTACGCAGGCCGGAACCGACTCCTGCAACGTGCAGGGCGAGCAGGGTCAGACCGATGAGCATGACATTCGTCGATGCGAACACCTCGTTCGTCGAGATGTCCGCCGCGTTGATCAGGAAGGCGATGAAGAACAGAACTGCCGCGGCTATACCGAGCATGGGTGATTCCCTTCCTAGTGTGGTGAGAGCCGTGTGCCCACGAATCACGGAGTTAGACAGCCGAGGGCGCGTCACAGGGGCGTGAGCGCGTGCGGCAGTGCCCCGTTCGCCATCCCGCGCGCCCTGCCGGGGGCCTCGGGGCGCGGCGAGGATGAGCCGACCGCACAAGATCCCGGCGAATCCGCGCACCCGCCCTTCGGCGGGTGGCCATGCGGTGGAAGGAATCCACGTTGCTGCTTCTCATCTCCCCCGACGGTGTCGAAGAGGCCCTCGAGTGCGCGAAGGCGGCGGAGCATCTCGACATCGTCGACGTCAAGAAGCCCGACGAGGGCTCGCTCGGCGCGAACTACCCGTGGGTCATCAGGGCGATCCGCGGAGCGGTCCCGGCGGACAAGCCGGTCTCCGCGACCGTGGGGGACGTACCGTACAAGCCTGGCACGGTGGCCCAGGCGGCGCTCGGCGCGGCCGTCTCGGGAGCCACGTACATCAAGGTCGGCCTCTACGGATGCACCACGCCCGACCAGGCCATCGAGGTCATGAGCGGGGTCGTCCGGGCCGTGAAGGACTACCGGCCGGACGCGTTCGTCGTCGCCTCGGGGTACGCCGACGCCCACCGGATCGGCTGCGTCAACCCGCTCGCGCTGCCCGACATCGCCCGCCGCTCCGGCTCCGACGCGGCGATGCTCGACACCGCGGTCAAGGACGGGACCCGGCTCTTCGACCATGTTCCGCCGGCCGCGTGCGCGGAGTTCGTCCGGCTGGCCCACGAGGCCGGTCTGCTCGCCGCCCTGGCGGGCAGCGTGAAGGCGGAGGACCTCGCGACGCTGACCAGCATCGGGACGGACATCGTGGGCGTGCGCGGGGCGGTCTGCGAGGGGGGCGACCGCAACTCCGGCAGGATCCAGCCGCGGCTGGTGGCCGCCTTCCGGGCGGAGATGGACCGGCACGCCCGGGAGCACGCGACCGCCGCGACCGCCGCGACCGCGCTCTGACCGCCGGCATGGGACACCGCGAACCCGGCGGCGAGCGCTTCGCCGTCCTCGATCCGGCGACGGGAGAGGCCTTCGGTGAGGCGCCCGACCAGCGGCCGGATGAGCTGGACGACGCCGTCGCCCGGGGCCACGAGGCGTGGCGGAGCTGGCGGTCCGACCCCGCCGCCCGGGCCACCGCCCTGCTCGCCTCGGCCGACGCCGTGGAGGCGGCCGGGGCGGAGCTCGCTCCCCTGCTCACCCGGGAACAGGGCAAGCCCCTGGCCGAGTCGTACGCGGAGATCGCCCGTACGGCGGCCCGGCTGCGCCACTTCGCCGGTATGGCCCCCGAGGTCCGGACGATCGCGGACGGAAGGCCGGTGCACAGCGAGGTCCGCTGGCGGTCGCTCGGTCCGGTCGCCGCCATCGTCCCGTGGAACTTCCCCCTCCAGCTCGCTTCGGCGAAGTTCGTGCCCGCGCTCGCGGCGGGCAACACGGTGGTGCTCAAGCCCTCCCCCTTCACACCGCTCGCCACCCGGCTGCTGGGATCCGTCCTGTCCGCCGCCCTTCCCGAGGGCGTGCTGACGATCGTCACCGGCCGCGAGCCCCTCGGCACCCTCCTGGCGTCACACCCGGGTATCCGCCATGTGACGTTCACCGGCTCCGTGCCCACCGGGCGGGCCGTCGCGGAGGCCGCGGCGCCCGGCCTCACCCGGGTCACCCTGGAACTGGGCGGCAACGACGCCGCCGTCCTGCTGGACGACGTGGACGTGGAGCGGATCGCTGACCGGCTGTTCTGGGCGGCGTTCCGCAACTGCGGGCAGGTGTGCATGGCGGTCAAGCGCGTGTACGCCCCGGCCCACCTACACTCCCAGGTGGTCGAGGCCCTCGCGGAGCGGGCGAAGACCGTCGTCGTCGGGTCCGGTCTCGACCCGGGCACGGAGCTGGGGCCCCTCAACAACGCCGCCCAGCTGGCCCGGGTGGAGCGGTGCACGGACCGGGCCCTGGCTGACGGGGCCCGTGCCGTGGCCGGTGGCCACCGGCTGGACCGGCCGGGCTACTTCTACGCCCCGACCATCCTGGCCGATGTGCCGCCCGGCAGTCCGGTGGTGACGGAGGAGCAGTTCGGCCCGGTCCTGCCGGTGCTGCCGTACAGAAGCCTCGACGAAGCCGTCGAGGCGGCCAACGCCACCCGCTTCGGGCTGGGCGGTTCGGTGTGGGGGACCGACCTGGACCGGGCCGGGGCGGTGGCCGACCGGCTGGAGTGCGGGACGGCGTGGGTCAACCACCACGCCGAACTGTCCCTCGCCCAGCCCTTCGCCGGCATCAAGGACAGCGGGGTCGGCGTCGCGGGCGGGGCGTGGGGGCTCTACGGGAACCTCAGGCCGTTCGTCGTCCACCGTCCGCGGGAGGTCTGACGATGAGATTCGGTGCGGCGGTACTGCGCTCGTACGAGGAGCCGTTCGCCGTGGAGGAGGTGGTCCTGAGCTCGGGGCCGGCCGAGGGCGAGATCCTGGTCAGGATCGCGGGGTGCGGGATGTGCCGGACCGATCTGGCCGTCCGGCGTTCGGCGGGCCGCTCACCGCTGCCGGCGGTGCTCGGCCATGAGGGGTCCGGGGTGGTGGTGGAGACGGGCGGCCCGGACACCGGCCTCGCCGCAGGCGACCATGTCGTGCTGAGCTTCGACTCCTGCGGGCACTGCCGGAGCTGTCTGGGCGCGGCCCCCGCCTACTGCGACCGGTTCGCCCCGCTCAATCTCTTCGGCGGGCGCCCGGAGAAGGCGGCCCGGTTCACCGACGCGGCCGGGGGCGCTCTGGCCCCCCGGTGGTTCGGCCAGTCCTCCTTCGCCGCGTACGCGGTGGTCCCGGCCCGCAACGCCGTACGCGTCGATCCCTCGCTGCCCCTCGCCCTGCTCGGGCCGCTCGGCTGCGGCTTCCTCACCGGGGCAGGGGCGGTCCTCAACTCCTTCGGCGCGGGCCCCGGAGACACCGTCGCGGTCTACGGCGCGGGGGCGGTGGGGCTGGCCGCGGTCATGGCGGCGACCGCTGCCGGGGCGGTGGCCGTGGCGGTCGACCGGCATCCCGAACGGCTCGCCCTCGCCGAGAAGCTGGACGCGGTCCCGGTGCACTCGGACTCCGCCGATCTACCGGACCGCGTCCGACGGCTGACGGACGGCGGCGCGCAGTACGCCCTGGACACCACGGGCTCCGCTCAGTTGATCAACGACGCGCTCCGGGCCCTGCGCCCGACCGGCCATCTCGGCCTGGTGGCAAGGCTGCACACCGCGCTGCCGCTCGAACCGGGGACCTTGGACCGGGGCCGGAAGATCTCCCACATCTGCGAGGGGGGCGCGGTGCCGGGGCTGCTCATCCCACGGCTGACCGGGCTGTGGCAGGCCGGGCGCTTCCCCTTCGACCAGCTGATCCGTACGTATCCGCTCGCCGACATCAACGAGGCCGAACGCGACTGCGAGGCGGGCCTCGTGGTCAAACCGGTCCTGATTCCGCACCAGGCGTGATCTCTACTCGCACCAAGAGGAGTGCACATGGTCGATACAGCGCACCGGAACACCGGTGTGGAGGGTGTGGCAGGAGGGGTCGGTGTGACCGCGCTTCTGGTCGCCGCGGCGCGGGCGATCGAGACGCACCGCCCCGACAGCCTGGCGCAGGACGCCTACGCGGAGCACTTCGTGCGCGCCGCACCGGCGTCCGCGGGCTGGCCGGTGCACCTGCGGGAGGTTCCGGACGGGGACACGGACCCGCTGTGGGGACGGTTCGCTCGGTACTTCGGGCTGCGGACCCGGGTCCTCGACGACTTCCTTCTGCGGTCGGTGCATACGGGGAACGTCCGCCAGGTGGTCCTTCTCGGGGCGGGTCTGGACTCGCGCGCGTTCCGGCTCGACTGGCCTCCCGGCTGTGTGATCTTCGAGATCGACCGGGGGGAGGTGCTGGCGTTCAAGCACCAGGTGCTCGGCGGACTGTCGGCCACCCCGAAGGCGGTGCGCGTGCCGCTCCCGATGGATCTGCGCGCCGACTGGGCCGGTGCGCTGCCCGGCGCCGGCTTCGACCCGGCCGCGCCGAGCGTCTGGCTGGTCGAGGGGCTGCTGTTCTATCTGCCCCCCGCCGCCGAGAGCTACCTCATCGATACGGTGGACCGGCTGAGCACGGGGGGAAGCGCGCTGGCCTTCGAGGTCAAGCTCGACAAGGACCTGCTGGAGTACCGCGACAGCCCGCTCTACACGTCGACGCACCGCCAGCTCGGCATCGACCTGCTGGACCTGTTCGACAGGGAGCCACGGCCCGACTCCGCCGGGGATCTGGTGGACAAGGGCTGGTCCACCGCGGTCCACACCCCGTTCGACTTCACCCGTCGGCACGGCCGCGGTCCGCTGCCCGAGCAGAACGACGCGCTGGCGGGCAACCGGTGGGTGTTCGCGGACAAGCCGCTGCGGACGTAGACGCGGACCGCGGCACCCGGGGAGGTCCGTCACCGTCGTGCGTCGCGCAGGCGGAGAAGGTACGTGGCCGTCAGCGCGACGGCACGGTCCCAAGGACGGCAAGCTCGGGACCGGCACCCACTACGTCGACGTACGCTGACCCGCGTCGGCCCGTACACCCTCCCCGGACGGCCGGTCACCGCAGGCAACTCGCCCCCAGGTGACCGGCCGTCCGGCCGTTCGCCCCGCCTCGCGCCGTCAGGCCCCTACGAGAGCCACGAGCCCGCTCCCCCGGTTCGCACAGGCCGCTTCCCGTAGGCCGAACGGGCGGGCCGACACCTCCCGGGCCAGCTTCCCGGGTGTTTCTCCGCCGGAAGCATGCCGCTGTCGTGATCGTCTCTGACCACCGCTCTCCTTCCCCGCTCGGCCCACGCGCCCGATCAGTCCTGCCTCACCGCATCCGAACGGGGTACGTGTGCGGAAGGAGTGGCGAACGGTTCGCCGCCCACCTGACCGGAAGGACGTGAGATGGCCCGCATCCCGGCCGTGGAACACTCCTTCGCCGCCTGCCCGCTCCCGGCGGCCCCCGGAGCGTCGGCCACGGCGGCAGGGGCCGTCGACGCGGACGTGGCAGGCGCCGTCCTGCGCACCGCACGAGCGGTCCTCGCGGAACGGGTCGCCCAGGCGTCCGAGATCGACGCCTCGTTCTCCGGGGACCTGGCCGGGCGGGTCGCCGACTTCACGCTGGACGGGGGCAAGCGGATGCGCCCCCGGCTCCTGTGGTGGGGGATGCGGGCCTGCGGTTCGGCGGACCCCGGTGCCACCGCGGCCGCGCTGCGACTGGGGGTCGCGCTGGAGCTCATCCAGACCTGCGCGCTCATCCACGACGACGTGATGGACCGCTCGCGCCTGCGCCGGGGCAAACCCGCCGTGCACATCGGCCTCGCGGGCCGGGCGGGTCTGTCCCCGGACTCGGAGCGGGGCTCCGCGTTCGGCACCTCCGCCGCCGTACTGGCCGGGGACCTCGCACTGGCCTGGGCCGACGACACCGTCGCGGAGACTGCGCTGCCCACCCCCGTACGACAGCGGATCGGAGCCATCTGGCGCTCCCTGCGGACCGAGATGGTCGCGGGTCAGTACCTGGACCTGCACGGCCAGGCCACCGGTGGCTCCTCGGCGGCGCGGGCGATACGGACCGCCTGTCTCAAGAGCGCCCTGTACTCCGTCGAGCGGCCCTTGGCGATCGGGGCCGCCCTGGCCGACGCCGATGAGCGCACCACGGCCGCACTGCGTTCGGCCGGCCGGTGCGCCGGGATCGCCTTCCAGCTCCGGGACGATCTGCTCGGGGTCTTCGGAGACCCGGCGCGGACCGGGAAACCGTCCGGCGACGACATCCGTGAGGGCAAGCCGACCTACCTCCTCGCCGTCGCCCGGGAGCGGGCCGAGGCCACAGGCGACGAAAGGGCGCTGGCCGTCCTCGGCCAGGCCGTGGGCAACGCCGGCGTCACCGAGGGGGGCCTCGCCGACGTACGCGGAGTCTTCGAGGCGACCGGCGCACGCGCCCATGTGGAGCGGAAGGCGGAGCGCCTCCGCGACCACGCCGTACACCGTCTGGGCGAGGCCGTCGACGTGGACGCACACGGCGGCCGGCAGCTGCTCAGCCTGCTGCGCACCGTCTCCGGAGACCCGTCCGGGCACGGCTCCGCCACCCCCGACGACCCGGGCGGGCACGACAGCCCGGCAGCAGCCCGGGCCCTGTCCGCGACCGAAGGAGGAGGTGTCCGGTGATCACGGTCAAGGGGCCCGTCGACCACGTGGTGGTGGTCGGCGCCGGTCTGGCGGGGCTCGCCGCGACGCTCCACCTCCTCGGCGCGGGCCGCCGGGTCACGGTGGTCGAGCGGGACTCCGGGCCCGGTGGCCGGGCCGGGCTGCTGGAGTCGGGCGGCTTCCGCATCGACACCGGTCCGACCGTGCTGACCATGCCGGACCTGGTGGATGAGGCCTTCGCCGCGGTCGGGGACCGGCTGGCCGACCGGCTGGAGCTGATCCCGCTGGACCCCGCCTACCGGGCCAGGTTCGCCGACGGGTCCCAGCTCGACGTGCACACCGACGGGGCCGCGATGGAGGCCGCGGTCGAGCAGTTCGCGGGGGCCCGGCAGGCGGTCGGCTACCGGCGGCTGAGGGTCTGGCTGGAGCGCCTCTACCGGGTGCAGATGCGCCGTTTCATCGACGCCAACTTCGACTCACCGCTCCAGCTCGCCCACCCCGACCTCGCGCGGCTCGCCGCCCTCGGCGGTTTCGGCCGACTCGACGCCCGGATCGGGCACTTCGTCTCGGACGAACGGCTGCGCAGGGTCTTCTCGTTCCAGGCGCTGTACGCGGGTGTCCCGCCGGCCCGGGCGCTCGCCGCGTACGCGGTCATCGCGTACATGGACACGATCGCCGGGGTGTACTTCCCGAAGGGCGGCATGCACGCGCTGCCCCGGGCGATGGCCTACTCGGCCGCCGACGCAGGGGCCTCGTTCCGGTACGGGCAGACCGTGACCCGGCTGGAGCGTTCGGGTGAACGCGTCACCGCCGTCGTCACCGACCAGGAGCGCATCCCCTGCGACGCGGTGGTCCTCACCCCCGACCTCCCCGTCACCTACCGGCTCCTCGGCCGCAGCCCGCACCGGCCCCTCAGCCTGCGCCATTCACCGTCGGCGGTGATCCTGCACGCGGGCACGGACCGCACCTGGCCGGATCTGGCGCACCACACCATCTCGTTCGGCGCGGCCTGGAAGAGCACCTTCCGCGAACTCACCCGGACCGGGGAGCTGATGTCGGACCCTTCCCTCCTCATCACCCGGCCCACCGCCACCGACCCCTCCCTCGCCCCGCCCGGCAAACACCTCCACTACGTGCTGGCGCCCTGCCCGAACACCGAGGTCGGGCCGGGCGTACGGGAGTGGCGGGAGCTGGGGCCCCGCTACCGGGACGAGCTCCTGGCCGAGCTGGAGCGCCGCGAGATGCCCGGGCTCGGCGCGGCGATCGAGGAGGAGGGGCTGGTCACGCCGGTCGACTGGACCGCCCAGGGGCATGCGGCGGGCACCCCGTTCTCCGTGGCCCACACGTTTCCGCAGACCGGCCCGTTCCGCCCGCGCAACCTGGTGCGGGGCACGGTCAACGCCGTCCTCGCGGGATGCGGCACCACGCCCGGCGTAGGCGTGCCGACCGTCCTGATCTCCGGAAAGCTGGCCGCTCAGAGGATCACCGGCCCCCGTACCGACTGGAGAGGCACTGCTGCATGACCGTCCGTGAACTCGACGCCGCCGGCATCCACGATCCCGCCCTCCGCGCGGCGTACGCCCGCTGCCGCGAGCTCAACGCGCGCCACGGCAAGACGTACTTCCTCGCGACACGGCTCCTGCCCGTCGACCGGCGCCCGGCCGTCCACGCCCTGTACGGCTTCGCCCGCTGGGCCGACGACATCGTGGACGATCTCGACTCCACGGCCACCCCCGGGGAGCGTGGCCGCGCCCTGCTCGCTCTGGAGGCCCAGCTGGAGGCAGGGCCGCGGCGGGGCCAGGCCACCGAGCCGGTGATCCGCGCGCTCGCCGACACCGCGCGGCGCTACGGCATCGACCGGCGGCACTTCACCGACTTCCTGGCCTCCATGCGCAGCGATCTGACGGTCGGCGGGTACGCCTCGTACGAGGAGCTCGGCCGGTACATGCACGGCTCCGCCGCCGTGATCGGCCTCCAGATGCTGCCGGTGCTCGGGACGGTGGGGCCACGCGAGGAGGCCGCTCCGCACGCGGCCGCGCTCGGGGTCGCCTTCCAGCTGACCAACTTCCTGCGGGACGTGGGCGAGGACCTGGACCGGGGCCGGCTCTATCTGCCGGCCGAGCTGCTGGCCTCGCACGGGGTGGACCGGGAGCGCTTCGAGTGGAGCCGGAGGACCGGGGCCCGGGACGCGCGGATCACCGACGTCCTGCGGGCCGCGGCCGCCCGCAACCGGGCCGTGTACCTCGATGCCCTGCCCGGGATCGCGATGCTCGCCCCGGTGTCGCGGCCCTGCATCCGTACGGCGTTCGTGCTGTACAGCGGCATCCTCGACGCGATCGAATCCGACGGGTACGCGGTCCTGCACCGCCGGTCGGTCGTGCCGCGCCGACGGCGGGCGGTGGTGGCGCTGGACGGGCTGGTGCGGGCGGTCGCCGCACGCGCGGTGAGCCGCACTGGCGGGGAAGTACCGGTCGCGGGACCCTCCTGTTCCTCACCGTCGTCCCGGCCGCGCGAGGCCCCTGTACGGGAGGAGGCGGTATGAGCCCCGCGGCGGGACGCCCCGGCCGTATTCCGTTGCGGCTGCGGCGCGCGCCCGTCCCGTGGGAGCGGCAGGCGCCGACGTGGCGGGAGGCGAAGCCGGGGCTGATCGCGGACGCCCTCAAGCGGGCGCAGGCCCGGCCGTCCGGCAACTGGTACGTCATCGGCGCCTCGCGCGACCTTCCTCCGGGCCGGACCCTCGGCGTCACGGTCGGCTCCACCGAGGTGGTCGCGTGGCGGGACGGCGAGGGGAAGCTCCGCACCGGACCGGGAGCGTGCCCGCACCTGGGGGCGCCACTGCGCGACAGCCCCGTCCGCTGCGGCACGCTGGTCTGCCACTGGCACGGGCTGGCCCTGGACGGCGGGCCGTTCGCCGGGTGGGAGCCCTACCCGGCCTTCGACGACGGGGTCCTGCTCTGGGTGCGGCTGGACCGGGTGGGCGGCGAGACGCCTTCGGAGCGGCCGTACGTTCCGGTCCGGCCGAGGGTCCGGGACGCCGTGGAGGCGGTCTACGCGGGCGTAGGCGGCTGCGAGCCGGAGGACGTGGTGGCCAACCGCCTCGACCCGTGGCACGGGGCGTGGTTCCACCCGTACTCCTTCGTGGATCTGACGGTCACCGGGACGCCCGCCGACTCCCCGGATGACGACGACGGGTTCATGGTCGACGTCTCCTTCAAGGTGGCCGGGCGCCTGGTCGTCCCGGTCAGGGCGCGGTTCACGGCGCCCGAGCCCCGTACGGTCGTCATGCACATCGTCGAGGGCGAGGGTGCGGGGTCCGTGGTGGAGACGCACGCCACTCCCCTGGCCCCGGACGAGCGGGGGCGGCCCCGCACCGCCGTGACGGAGGCGCTGGTCGCGGCGTCGGACCGTCGCGGGTTCGCCGTGGCCCGGGCGGCCGCGCCGCTGCTGCGCCCGCTGATGCGTGCCTCGGCCGGCCGGTTGTGGCGGGACGACCTGGCGTACGCGGAGAGGCGTTGGGAGCTCCGCGCCGACGGACGTTTCCCGGGCTGAGGTCCGCGGCCCTTACGTCAGTCGGCCCCCAGCGCCGCCAGTCGGCGCATCGCCGCCGAGCGCCCCGCACGCGGGACGGTCCAGAGCGTCTGCCCGCGTACGCCCCACCGCTCCAACAAGGCGTTCGCGGCGAGGAATCCGCTGGTGGCCGCGCGTTCCATCAACGCCACCGGCAGCCCGGTGCGGACCATGTCCCCGGCCACCATGACGGCGGGGTCGGGGCTGCGCACGCCCGGCCGGTCCCGGTAGCCGCCCACGGGGAACATCGGGCAGTCCGCCCGCCATTCGTGCCGCTCGTCGACGATGCGGGCGCTCTGCGTCTCCGGGTAGATGCGGTGCAGTTGCCGAAGGGCCTCGGTCTGTACGGCTCCCCGGTCGGCGTCCGGTGCGACGGCGTACGCGTGCAGTTCGACGACCGAGCCCTTGGTGCGCCGGGCCCAACGGGCGGCCTCGCCCTCCCAGCGTTCCAGGACACTGACGTTGTCCAGGGGGCCGTAGCCGCTGGTGCCCAGGAAGCCCGGCCGGTCGTACGCCACCGGCCGGTCGAGCCAGAGCCGGGACACCAGGAACGGCGGTGCGGTGCGCAGCCGTTCGATCCTGGCCCGCCACTCGGCGTCGCCCAGCTCCGGCGAGGCGCCGACGACGCGGCGCAGGCCGCCGCTGTCCAGGGCCAGGACGAGGGCGTCGTACCGCGTGGTGCGGTCGTCCGTGGTGACGTCCAGCCCGCCGTCGGGCAGCGGCCGCACCCGGCGGACCGGTGTCCGTGTCCGTACGTCGACGCCGTGGCCTTCCAGGTAGCGGTGGAGCGGGTCCCACAGGGCGGAGGGGAACGGCTCGTCGGGGACGTCGAAGAGCAGGCCCTCGCTGGAGCCGAGGAAGTAGATGTGGAACATCAGTACCAGTTCCGCCGCCGACAGTTCGCGCGGGTCGGCGAAGAAGCTGCGGGAGAACACCTCGAACGCCAGGTGGTGGGCGGCTTCCGGGAAGCGGATGCGGGTGAGGAAGTCATGGGCGCTGACGCCGTCGAGGCGGTCGTAGACCTCGGGCACACGGACGTCCAGCAGCGGGAGGGCGGCGCGCGGGTTCATCCGGGCCAGGTCGCGCAGGCCGAAGGTGGGGCTGAGGGCGACGAAGCCCAGGGCGCTGAGGGGAGGGGTGCGCGGCACCCGGGCGAAGCTGTCGTGGAGGCCGGAGCTGTGGCGCAGGGGGTAGTCGGGGAGCCGGGTCAGCGAGTCGAGGCCCGGGTCGACCCGGCGCAGCAGGCCGCGCAGGTTGTAGTACTGCCGGAAGAAGGCGTGGAAGCCCCGGCTCATGGTGACGTCCGTGCCGTCGGCGAGCTCGGTGGGCCAGCCGGCCAGCCGTCCGCCCAGGCTCGGTTCGCGCTCGTGGAGGGTGACGCGTACGCCGCGCTCAGCCAGCAGGGTCGCCGCCGCGAGTCCGGCGATGCCGCCGCCGACGACCGCCGCGGTGGGGGCGGCCTGTCCCGTGAAGCGGGCGCGGCCTCCGGGGGCGGGTACCACGGCCGCCTGCCGGTCCCGGCCGCGCCGGTGGCCTGTGCCGCTGTCGCTGTCGCTGTCGCGCAGGAACATCACGCCTCCTCCCCCGCGCGGCCCACGAAGGTGTGGGTGATCCCTCTCTGCCAGCCGGGCAGCGGGAGGACGCGTACGTCGGTGAACCCGGCGCGGCGCAGCCGCCTGGCGAACGCGGGTGCCGTGTCGAACTCGACGACACTGCGCCGGAGATGGCGGTAGAGCTCGGCGTCCCCGGCGAGGCGCCCGGCGGGCTGGATGACCGTGGCGCAGACGGTGTTCCACACGGCGCGGTGGACGGGCGATCCCCCGAGCGTGTACTCGTGCACGGCGAGGCGGCCGCCCGGGGCGAGGAGGCCGCGTACCAGGTCGAGGGCCTTGTACGGGTCGGCGAGGTTGCGGAAGAGGTAGCCCGCGAACACCGCGTCGAAGGAGCCGGGGTGCAGCCGCGCAGCCAACTCCTCGACGGGGGCGTGCACGAAGTCGACGTCCTCCGGCCAGCTCTTCGCCGCGGCCCGGTCCAACATGCCGGCGGAGGCGTCGACGCCGGTGATCCGGGCGTACGGGGCGGCGGCGAGGAGCGCGGCCGTGGAGGCACCCGTACCGCACCCCAGGTCCAGCACGCGCAGCCCGCGCCCGCCGTCGGGCAGCCCCAACCGGCGGGCGGAGCGGCGCAGGTGGGCATGGTAGCCGGGGCTCGCCGCGACGAGGCGGTCGTAGGCGGCGGAGCCGTGGTCGAAGGCCGCGGACAGTTCGTCGTCGCGCAACAGGGTCATGGGGTGCTCTTCTCGTGGCCGGTCGGCGGGGGCGGGGGTGGTTCGCGTCTGGTCAGGAAAGGGAGTTCGACGACGGTCCGCAGCATGGGGGCGACCGGGGTCCGCAGGCCGATCAGCAGGTCCTCGTGAAAGTGTGAGCCGCCGTCCAGGAAGCGGAGCAGCCGTTCGCCGGGGACACCGCTGAAGAGCCGGGTGAAGAAGTCGGAGCCGTCCACCCGGCCGCTGTCCAGCGCCCGCAGCATGACCGCGTCCATCGCGCGGGGCCGGACCCCGTACGGCGCGGGCATCCTCAGCCCGCGGCCGGCTCGGAGCCGGTCGGCGACGGACCGGCTCTGCCGCTGCACGGCCGCGAAGGTGTACCCGGTGGAAGGTCGGGTCGCGCCTCCGGCGGTGCCGATGCGGTGCACGGAGCGCCCGGCGCGGCGCGGGAAGTGACCGTCCGTCATGGGGATGACACCGCGCTCCTGCGCGGTGACCTGGAACTCCCCCAGTTTCAGGACCTCCTGGGTGTAGTGGCGCAGAGCCCGCCGGTAGCCCTCGGTGTCCAGCGGGGCGGGCGAGAACTCGGTGTACTCGACCAGGGCGGTCTGCGGGTCGAGCGGCAGGACGTAACCGAACGAGAGACCTCGTGCGGGCTGCGGCGTACGGAAGTCCATCAGGTCGGCGGTCGTGGGGTCGAAGGAGGGGCGCTCGGTTCGGACGAACCAGCCCATGAAGTGCTGGAGCAGGGTGGTGCGGGCGGGCGGCAGACGGCGGAGCGGGCGGGAGTCGAAGACCCGGCGGCCGCGTACGAGAACCCGGCCGTCCTGCGCCAGGACTTCGCCGCCGTTGGGTGCGTCGCGTACGGCGGTCACCGTGGCCTCGATCCGGCGGAAGGACGCGGCACCGGAGAGCCGCCTGCCTACCAGGGCCTCGAAGGCGTCCGACCGCAGCATCTTGTAGCGGTAGGGGGACGGGTCGGCCACCGTGGCGGTCCCGTCGGCCGCCCGCACCCGCAGCCGCGGCCAGGAGGCGGCGAGCGCGGATTCGTAGGTGCCGCCCGGCGGCTCCCAGTAGCACCAGGTGCGCGGCGGGGGCCTCAGGGGCCCCGGCGGGGCGTCGACGAGCACGACCGACAGCGGGACGGCGGCGCCCGGCGCGCACAGGTGGTACGCCAGACTCAGCCCGGCCGCTCCGGCGCCCACGATGACGACGTCGGGGTCAGGCACGGCTCCCCTCTCGGTTGGACGGGCACGGATCCCTCCGGCTGGACAGGTACGGAATCCTTCCGCACCGAGGGGCCGGACGGATGCGTGCGACGCGCCGTGACTCGGCCTCAGGTGGCGCTGTGGTCCGGGTGCCCCCGGGTGCGCCGGGCTTCCTTCATCTCGGCCTCGTACAGGTGGTCACGGCCCTCGGCGAGTTCGCGCCGGATCTCCTGCTCGGCCGTCCGGAACACGTCGTAGTACGTGGTGTCGTACTCCTCGACGATCTGGAAGGTCCAGTGGCCGGGGATGACGTTGCGGCCGAGGATCTCCCGCTGGACCCGGTCGGCCTGCTCCCCGTGCCCCGCCTCGCGGAGCAGCCGTACCGCGTCGTCGAGGCCGAGGTCGGCGCTGCCGGTGAGCTGATGGAACGTGTAAAGGGCGCCGCGGGCCCGTTCGGTGGTCTCCAGCGCCTTCGAAAGGGCGCCGAGGGCCTCGACGGTCGTGTCGGTGACTCCGTCGGGGCGTTGGTGCCGGGGGTCGGGGGGCCGGGTTTCGGCGTTCATGGATCTCCTCGTCGACGTCGACGTCCGAGCGGCGGGTCACCTCCCAC
Source organism: Streptomyces sp. CB00316 (assembly GCF_001905595.1). Classification (GTDB taxonomy): domain Bacteria; phylum Actinomycetota; class Actinomycetes; order Streptomycetales; family Streptomycetaceae; genus Streptomyces. Next base: position 67,425 of record NZ_LIXI01000014.1, read on the forward strand.
CTTCCTCATCAAGGGCTCACCACACCTGCCGTGAGCTCCACCCGGACCAAGAGGTCCCTCTTTTCCTCTATCACTCCTCATAGCTCCCTTAAAGTTCCTCAGAAGGGACGTTTGAGGTAGTCTTCGGAAGCATGGAGAGTGAGGAACGCGAGCTGTACTCGATCGGCGAAGTGGCCGAACGGCTGGGTCTGCATGTGCGGACCGTCCGGAACTACGTGCGCGACGGGCGACTCAAGGCTGTCCGGATCGGCAAGCAGTACCGGATCAGCCGGGCGGACTTCGAGGCTCTGACCAGCAGTTCGAGCGCCGCATCAGCAGACGCGGCACCCGGTGCGACGGCCTCCGGTGCCGGCGCCGGGCGGGGACACCTGGAGGTGTCGAGCATCGTGCAGATCGACGCGATCGGCCCCGCGGCCGCGCACCGGCTGAGCACCTTCGTCACCGCGAGCGCGCAATCCCCCCGGGACGCACCGGATCCCCTGCGCGTCCAGACGGTCCACGACAGGGAACGAGCCCGGATGAAAATCGTGATTCTCGGCGGCGCTGCGGCCACCGCCGAACTGCTGCACCTGATCGACGGCGTACTCGGCCCGGAGAACGGGCTGCTCGACGGCGGAGACGAGGCGCACCGTGCCTGACCTCCTGATGGACCACCACGGCACACCGGTGCTGGCCTGTTCCACGGACGGCCCCTCCATCTCCACCGCGCAGGACGCGCTCGACCAGCTGATCGGGCCCGCCTTTCAGGGCGCCGAAGTGGTCGCGGTCCCGGTGGAGCGGCTGGACGACCGCTTCTTCGACCTGAGCACCGGGGTCGCCGGCGCGATCCTCCAGAAGTTCGCCAACTACCGGCTCCGGCTGGTCGTCGTCGGGGACATCACCCGCCATCTGGCGGCGAGCTCGGCCCTGCCCGACCTCGTGCGCGAGGCCAACCAGGGCCGGGACATCTGGTTCGTGACCGACCTGGAAGCCCTGGCCGCCCGCCTGGCCGGGTAGCGCGCCCGGGCGGTGCGGCCCCGCGCGGACCGGCGCGCCTGTGGGCCGTCAGCGCGGGGCCGCACCAGGAATCACTCCTCCTCGCCGCCCTCCCCGTCGTCGTCGCCCTCGAAGGCGTCGCCGATCTCGTCGATCACCTCGGCGGCGACCATTGCGCCGACGACACCGACGGCGGCGCCCGCCGCGACTCCGGCCACCACCGCCCCGGTGCCGGGGCCGGAGCGGAGGTGGTCGTCGTGGTGGCCGCTGCCTTGGGCGTACGGGTACGGCGCCGCGTGAGTCGCGTGGGCGCCGATCACCTGCTGCAGCCAGGCGTCGACCTCGGCGTTGCGGTCGGCCTGCGGCACGGCGTGGTGCGAGGTCGTGAAGCGGTGCACCGTGTCATGGCCCTCGGAGAAGAGCCCGGCCCGCTTGTCCGCCTCGATCACGACCTCCAGGCCGTCCGGCGCGGCGAGGAACGTCACCTCGATCTCGTTCACCGCGTGGGCCTCGCCGGCGGGCGGCACGATCTCGATCTCCTGGTAGCAGGGCAGCCGCTGACCGGTCCCCCGGATGTGGCCGAGCTCCAGATCGGCCGACCTGAAGCCGTATCCGAGCTGCCCGAACGCCTCCAGGACCGCCTCCTGGGCGGGCAGCGGGCCCACCGCGAGCGCGTCGAGGTCGCCCTTGTCCCGCGCTCCGGCCACCTCCAGCTCCGTACGGATCCCGAGAACGGGGCCCAGCGGCTGGCCGTGGAGCTGTGTGACCGGGGTCTCCCAGGGCAGCGTGACGGTGAACGGCACGGCGTGTTCGGCGTCCTGCGCGAGCCGGAATCCACCGCCGACGGTGAACCGTTCGAGGACGACCGTGGAGTCGCGCTCCTCGTCGTGGCCCTCCACCTCGACCCGGGCGACCAGGAGGAGGGAGATCCGTTCGACCGTCACATCCGCCCCGCCGCCGCGCAGTCGGACCTCGCCGGAGAGCGGTCCGCCGGGAACGGCGGGGGCGGGCTGCAGAACGGTGTCGACCGAGGGACCGCCGACTCCCAGGGCTCCGAGCAACTTCTTGAACACCATGTCCGGCGTCCACTCCTTCTTCGTGTGGCGAAAACACCTCTCTACCCAGCCGACCCCTCCTGTGATGCGCGCCACTCCCCATTGCTTTGCGCCCCCTTTACTATCTACAGGGCGGGTTTTCCTCCGCCCCGACGTCGAGCCCGACGACCCGAACAGAGAAGGAGCTGCGGTACCGCAATGGGTGAGCCTCCCAGTACGAACCGTGTCATCCCCGCCCCGGCACACCAGGGGACGGAGGTGACACGGTGAGCGAAGTACTCCTGCTCCTTCTCGCCCTCGGTCTGACTCTGGCGTGCGCGGTGTTCGTCGCGGCAGAGTTCTCGCTGACCACCATCGAGCGCAGTGAGCTCGAACGAGCCGCGCAAGCCGGTGAACGCGGCGCCGAAAGCGCGCTCAAGGCCGCCAAGCGGCTCACGTTCCAGCTGTCCGGCGCCCAGCTCGGCATCACTGTGACCTCCCTGGTCATCGGCATGCTGGCCGAGCCGTCGCTGGCCGTGCTCCTGCGCTCGCCGCTGGAGTCCGTCGGCCTCCCGGCCGGCGCGGTGCCCACGGTCGCGACCCTGCTCGGCGTGGCGCTGTCCACCGTCGTCCTCATGGTCGTCGGTGAGCTCGTCCCGAAGAACTGGGCGATCTCCAGCCCGCTCGCCGTCGCCAAGGTCGTGTCCGGCCCGCAGCGCGCGTTCACGGCCTGCTTCGCCCCGCTGATCCGCCACCTCAACGACACGGCGAACCGCGCGCTGCGCCGGTTCGGCCTGGAGCCGGCCGAGGAGCTGGCCTCGGCCCGTACCCCGCAGGAGCTCATCGCCCTCGCCCAGCACTCGGCCCGCCAGGGCGCCATCGAGCAGGACTCGGCCGAGCTCTTCGTCCGCACCCTGCACCTGGCGGAGCTGTCCGCCGAGAACGTGATGACGCCCCGCGTGGACGTGCGGGCCCTGGAGTCCCACGCCACCGCGGCCGACGCCGCCAACCTCACCCTGGCCACCGGCCTGTCCCGCTTCCCGGTCTACCGCGACAGCCTGGACCACGTCATCGGTACGGTGCACATCCGCGACGTGCTGGCCCTGGAGGAGTCCGAGCGCGCCCGGACCCCGGTCACCGCCCTGGCCACCGAGCCCCTCCTCGTACCGGACTCGCTGCCCGTGGACCGGCTGCTGGCGCAGATGCGCCGGCACCGGACCATGGCCGTCGTCATCGACGAGTACGGAGGTACGGCGGGGGTCGCCACCGTCGAGGACATCGTCGAGGAGGTCGTCGGAGAGGTCCGCGACGAGCACGACCCGCACGAGCGCCCCGACCTGGCACCCGCCGAGCCGCTCGGCGACGGCCGCCAGGTCTGGGAGGCCGAGGGCAGCATCCGGCTGGACCAGCTCGACCGGATCGGCTTCCGGGCACCGGACGGCCCGTACGAGACGCTCGCCGGGCTGCTGGCCAACCAGCTCGCCCGCATCCCGGCCCGCACGGACCGGGTGGAGGTCGACGGCTGGCAGTTCGACGTCCTCGACATCGAACACCACCGGGCCGACCGGGTGCGGATCACCGCGCCCGCCCCGGCCCTGACCCTCGTGGAGGAGGACGCCCGATGACCACCGTTCAGCTTCTCATCGGCGCGCTCACGCTCCTCACGAACGCGTTCTTCGTCGGCGCGGAGTTCGCCCTGATCTCCGTGCGCCGCAGCCAGATCGAACCGGAGGCCCGGCGCGGCAGCCGGAGGGCCAAGAGCACCCTGTGGGGCATCGAGCACCTGTCGGCCGCCATGGCCACGGCCCAGCTCGGCATCACGATCTCCTCGCTGGTGCTGGGCGCGGTCGCCGAACCGGCCATCGCCCATCTGCTGGAGCCGCCGTTCGACGCGATCGGCGTGCCGGACGCGCTGGTCCACCCGATCGCCTTCGTCATCGCGCTGACCCTGGCGACCTATCTCCACATGCTCGTCGGCGAGATGATCCCGAAGAACATCGCGCTCGCCGCGCCCGTCGCGACGGCCCTGGCGCTGGGCCCGTCCCTGGTGGCCCTGACCCGGGCGCTGCGCCCGGTCATCTTCGGGATCAACGCGTTCGCCAACATGCTGCTGAGGCTGCTGAAGGTGGAGCCGAAGGACGAGGTCGCCTCGGTCTTCACCGACGACGAGCTGGTCCGTCTGGTGAAGGACTCCAGCGACGCCGGTCTTCTCGCCCCGGCCGACGGCGAGCGGCTGCGGGACGCCCTGGAGCTGGGCACCCGGCCGGTCGGCGAGGTGCTGGTCCCGCTGAACCGGACCGTCACCGTCAACCTCGGCATCACCCCGCAGCAGTTGGAGCGGGCCGCGGTCGCCTCGGGCTTCTCCCGGCTGCCGGTGACCGGGCCGGACGACGGAGTGCTGGGCTACCTGCACATCAAGGACGCCCTGGGGGTCGCGGAGCGCACCAAGCCGCTGCCCAGGAGCGCGATCCACCCGGTCATCCGGGTCGAGATCGACACCCCCCTCGACGACACCCTGACGGCGATGCGCGCGGCCGGTACGCACCTCGCCGCCGTCGCCGGTGACAAGGGGACGGTCATCGGCTTCGTGACGATGGAGGACGTCCTGGAGGAGCTCGTCGGCCCCGCCACGGTCTGACCGTACGAGAGCCCACGGGGGAGGCGGTCCGGTGTTCCGGGCCGCCTCCCCCTCGCGGTGCCCACCGTCCGGACGGGCCGCTTCCGAACACGTAAGCTCGGCGGATGGCCAAGTACTTCGACGTGCACCCCGAGAATCCCCAGCCGCGCACCATCAGCACGGTGGTCGACAGCATCCGTTCCGGTGCGCTCGTCGCGTATCCGACCGATTCCTGCTACGCGCTGGGCTGTCAGCTGGGCAACCGCGACGGCATCGCCCGGATCAGGTCCATCCGCAACCTCGACGACCGCCACCACTTCACGCTGGTGTGCCACGACTTCGCACAGCTCGCGCAGTTCGTCCGCGTCGACAACGACGTGTTCCGCGCGGTCAAGGCGGCCACACCCGGCAGCTACACCTTCATCCTCCCTGCGACGAAGGAGGTGCCCCGCCAGCTGCTGCACCCGAAGAAGAAGACGGTCGGCGTCCGTATCCCCGACCACGTCGTGACCCAGGCGCTGGTCGCCGAGCTGGGTGAGCCGCTGCTGTCCAGCACCCTGCTGCTGCCGGACGAGGAGGAACCGCTGACGCAGGGCTGGGAGATCAAGGAGCGGCTCGACCACGAGGTGGACGCCGTCATCGACTCGGGCGACTGCGGCACCGAGCCGACCACGGTGATCGACTTCTCCGGTGACGAGCCGGAGATCGTACGCCGTGGCGCCGGCGACCCGTCGCGCTTCGAGTAGGCGGCCGTGGCGGGCGAGCGGTTGCGGTTCGACGGCTGGATCGCCGGTGTGGGGACGTCTTCGGGCACCCGGCTGGTGGTGGGGCACTGGCCGCGTTCGCCGTTCGGGGCGTTCAGCGACGTCATGGTCGAGCATCCCGGCGGCGAGCGGGTCCTGCTGGCGCCGTCCCGGCCGGTCGCGGACTTCGTCGCCGCCACGTACCGCTTCGACCGGATCGAGGTGGTTCCGGTCTCCGTCACCGGCTCCGTCTCCCGCAGCGGGCACGTCTGGCTCGTCGAGGCGGGGCCGCTGCGCCTGCTGCTGCGGGCGGGACGCCGGACCGCCCTCGGCCGGCTGCTCTGCGCCGTACCGGCCCCGCTTGTCCGCAGCCCGCTCTGGGCCGCGCTGTGCGACGTACCGGCCCGGCTGCTGATGCCCGGCGTACGCACCCTGGGCCGGGCGGGCCCGGGACGGCGGGAGTGGTACGGGGCACGGGACCTGCGGCCGGTCCAGGCCGCCGACGCGGTCCTGGACGGCGTGGGCCTGGGTCCTCTCGCCCCGCTCGATCCGCCCGTCGCCTTCGGGTTCGGCTCCGCCCCTCGCACCCCCGCCCTGGTGCGCGTCACCACAACGGTGGAAATCGGGGCCGCCCTGCGGTGAGGGCCTCCCCCGGGCCCCGGCAGGGCCCGGCCGCTCCCCGACGGTCCGCTGCCGCTCGCGGAGCGGTCGGGCAGCGGATGCGAGGGGGCAGGGCGCGTCGCAGGGTGGACCCATGGCAAATCCCCCGATCGTCATCCACCGGCCGACCCCCTCGGGCGGCCGCCGGGTGACCGTGCACTACGAAGGCCGGGACGAGATACTCGGGCTGGCCCACAGCGACCACGACGTGATCGTGTTCCTGAGCGAGGCCGGCCTCGAAGAGGCGGACCGGCTCCTCGACAACCCGGTCTGGGTGGAATGGCGAGGCGGGCGGGCCCACCGCTACGAAGCGGCCTGACGCAGCACTCCCAAGGCGCCGCGCCCGCGTCACGCCGGTGCGGGATCGGAGCTGTTGAACAGCTCGCGGACCTCCTCGGCGTCGGTCTCCCGCAGCTCGTCGTCCAGCAGGATCCAGCGCGTGATGCCCACGGACTCCAGGAACGGCAGATCGTGGCCGGCGATGACGAGGGCGCCCTCGTAGGACTCCAGGGCGCTCGTCAGCTGCAGCACGCCGACCAGGTCGAGGTTGTTCGTCGGCTCGTCCAGCAGCAGCTGCGGGGCGGGGGCGGCGAGCATCGTCGCCGCGAGCGCTGCCCGGAAGCGTTCACCGCCCGAGAGGGTGCCCGCCTGCTGCTCCGCGCGGGCGCCCTTGAAGAGGAACCGGGCGAGCTGGGAGCGGATCTGGTTGTCGGTCGAGCCGGTCCTCGTGCAGCCCGCGCAGCCGGTCCCCCGACTCCTGGGCGGAGCGCTTGCGCTCCCCGGCGACGATGCGCGGGGCTTCCGCTGACCGTCGAGCTTCTTGTCGTGGCGCCGCCGGCGGGCGACCTTCGTCCGGGTCTCCTCCAGCTCGCGCCGTGACTGACGACGAGTCAGTCCTGCGAAGGTGAGGGACGGCTCAGCAATGAGGTCGCATCCACGCGGAAGTCACGGGCGGCAGACATGCCGGCAGCGTCGTGACCGGTGTACGGGCCAGGCCGCACCGCGTGATGATCGCGGACCTCAGATGCGCAACGTCCACCTCTATAGGAGACAACAGGATGTGATGAGCGTAACGGAGGCCCGCGTGGGGCGTCGAGGGATTGGCTACGCGGTGGTCTTCGGGGCCTCGGTGCTCAGCGGGGCGTCCAGGTCGCCGCCACGCGGTCCGGGCACCCGTGCGGTCTCCGGGAGGAACGGGGCACGGCGGAGGACAGAGGTGGCGACGAGGGCCGCGATTGCGGCGAGGGCGAACCCGTAGGGCGGGGTGGCTCCGGTGGGGTGGGTCTCGTAGACGAGCGCCGCCGACAGCACGACGAGGACCGCGGGGATCCGGCCGTGCTGCTGGGTGGCGGCCACGACCACGAGCCCCCACAGCAGGTACCAGGGCTGCACCATGGGCGAGAGCGCGACCAGTGCCAGCAGTCCCAGGCCCAGGGCGTGGACCGGTGGGAGGCGGCCGTTCATCGACCTCCTTGCCAGGACGAAGATCACAGCGACCGCCGCTGCCAGGCCGAGGGTCTGCACGGCGGACTTGACCGGTTCGGGGTCGGTGCCCAGGAGCAGGCGACCCAGCTCGCCCAGGCCCAGGCCGAGGTCGCTGACGACGGAGAGCGCCGTGTGGATGTTGCCGGCGACGCCCTGGGTCCTGAGCCAGCCGAAGCCGGTGCCGCTGACCAGGGTCGCCGATCCGGCGACGGCACAGGCGACGAGGCCGGGCGCGAGGAGTCCCTTGGCCCACCGCCGTCGCTGCGGCCCGGTTGCGGAGGCGTGCACCAACACGCCGATGAACAGCAGCGATACGGCGGCCGGGGACTTGACCATCATCGCGAGCCCGACGAGGGCGCTGCCGGAGACCCATCGGCCGCGCAGCGCGAGCCCGAGCCCGGCCAGCATGAGGCCGATCATCAGACCGTCGTTGTGCATGCCCGCGACGACGTGCATCAGCAGGAGCGGGTTGAGCGCCCCCAGCCACAGGGCGCGGCTCTCGCTGGTTCCGTGCTCCCGGGCCAGCCGGCGCAGGGACCAGACGATGAGGACCAGTGAGGCGAGCGCGATCAGCCGCATCGCCAGGACGGCGGGGACGATCGTGCCGCCGGTCGTCTTCGCCACGGCGGCGGAGAGCAGGAGGAAGAGGGGGCCGTACGGGGCCGGGGTGTCGCGCCAGTGGTTGCCGACGCTCGCCGCCGCGTCGCCGCCGATTCCGGCGGGATCCAGGCTGGAGGGGCCGACGGTGTAGACGTCGTGGCCCTCGATGGCCATGGCGCCCTGGGCGATGTAGCTGTAGACGTCGGCGCTGTAGAGCGGGGGCGTGAGCAGGAACGGCGCGGTCCACCAGGCCAGGGTGGTGAGCGTCTCGCGTACGGAGGAGGCGGTCCTGCCGTACTGCCACCAGGCGACGACGAGCACGGTGAGTCCGGCATAGGCGAGGACGGCGGCCGCCGTCCTCGCGGTGGAGCCGTGGTCGACCCACAGGCCCCAGGGGTCGTGGGCCGGCAGTTTCCCGGAGATCCAGCCACCCACGGCGGTCGCCAGGGCGGCTGCCGCGCCCAGCCGACGGTATCCGCCGGCACTCAAAGCCCACATGACCGGAGAACCTATCGGACTGCGTGGACCACCCTCTCCCCCTCCCCCGGTCCGCGGACGCTGCCAGGCAGCCCCCGGAGCGGTTCCGGGCGCTGGCACCACGGGCCCGCGCGGCTGTGGGCCGCCTGGCACCGTACGGATCTGCCGCCGATCGTCGGCGCGTGCCGGGCGACGGTGCTCGACGCGGCGCCCTCGTGCCCCCCTCCGGCCGCTCCTAGCGCACGTCGCCCCGCCAGTCCCACTGATGGCCGTCGACCGAGCGGGGCCCGTACTCGGCACGGCCGCCCGGTCCGTAGGCGCCTATCTCCGTGACCAGTCCGGCCCCCTCACGCAGGGCCGTCTCGCTCCAGCCGGTGACGTCCAGGAGCAGCCCGTCGAGCGGGCCGCCGACCAGCTCCCGGTAGTCGTGGCCCGGCTTCGGGCCGGGGTGCGGATCGTCGTGGTCGGCGCCGTACACCCGTCGCTGCCTCATCAGCTCGTCCATGCAGGCAGCATCCCACCGGCCACTGACAACGGCCCGGCGTGCGGGGCCATCCGGCAGGCGGCAGGCCCGCGGCGCAGGGCCGTCCCCTGGCGTCCCGTCCGGGAGACCGGGAGTGATCTCGCGTCGTCGGTGAAGTCGCCGCCGGGGGGTGGGCACCATATGATTCAGGGACTCACGCACCGCGGAGCAGCCCATGAACCGGCGTCGGACTCCCCGCTCGGTAAGCGCCGAGGATCTGCTGACCTCGTTGCAGAGCCTCACCGCCCGCGCTCGGCGGGAGGTGGAATTCCACCAGGCCAGAGTGGAACTCGCACAGGCCCTTCAGCGCGACATGCTTCCGGCGACCCTTCCCGAGCTCCCCGGTCTCCGGTCCGCGGCACGGTACGCGCCCGCCCGTGACGGCCTGGACATCGGCGGTGACTGGTACGACGGCTTTGTGCTGGCAGATGGTGCCCTGGGGTTCGCGATCGGTGACGTGCAGGGGCACGACGTGGAGGCGGCCGCCTTCATGGGGCAGGTCCGCATCGCGATGCGGGCGATCGCGGGGACGATTTCCGACCCGGGTGAGGTCATGGGCCGGACCAACGACCTCCTGCTGTCCGTGGACTCCGGGCTCTTCGCGACCTGTACGTTCCTGCGGCTGGACCCGCACACCTGGGAGCTGCACAGTGCGCGGGCCGGGCATGTGGCCAGCGTCTGGGCGACCGTCGACGGGCGGTCGGGCGTCACGGAGGACCCGGGAGGCCTGCCGCTGGGCATCCAGACGGGCGAGAGGTATCCCGTCACCCGGCGGACCCTGGACGCGGACGGCGCGATCGTGCTGCTCACCGACGGTGTGATCGAGGGCCCGACGCTGCTGATCGAGGACGGCCTCGACCGGGTGCGGCGGCTGGTCGCCGCCCATGCCGGAGAGAGCGCGGACGCTCTGGCCGACGGGGTGCTGGGCGCGGCGGAGCTGACGGGCCACGAGGACGACGCGGCCGTACTCGTCCTGCGGCACGCCTCGGCCCGAGCACGGTGACGCCGAGGGTGGCGGGGCGCGTGTCACCGGCTGCCTCCTCCGCGCGGCCGGTGTCTGATGAGTGCTGTGATCCGCAGCAAGGAAGCCAGACGTCGGGCCGTGTACGTGGCGCAGATCCTGGGCGTGACCGGTGCCTACTACCTCTCGGGGCGGCTCGGGCTGACCCGCCAGGTGGTGGTGGACGGCGCCGTGGTCACCCCGCTCTGGCCGCCCACGGGGATCGCGCTCGCCGCCCTGCTGTACTTCGGCGCCCGGATCTGGCCGGGCATCGCCCTGGGGGCGCTGTTCACCGTCTCCGCCATCGGTGACGCGTTCACCGTCTCCCGTCTGGGCATCGTCCTCGGCAACACGCTCGCGCCGCTGGCCGCCTACGCCCTGCTGCGCAGGGTGGGTTTCCGCAGCGAACTGGCCCGGTTGCGGGACGGGGTCTACCTGGTCTTCCTGGGCGCCTTCGCCGGCATGCTGATCAGCGCCACCGTCGGCAGCGTGACGCTGATGCTCGACGACAAGGTATGGCCGGGGCGGTTCTGGCTGGTCTGGTCGTCGTGGTGGGCCGGGGACGCCATGGGGGTCCTCGTGGTCACCCCCGTACTGCTCGTGCTGAGCCGGGTGCGGTGGCCGAGGCTGTCCGACCGGTGGCCGGAGGCGTGCCTTCTCGCGGTCGTCGTGGTCGCGGCGGGGTTCTTCTGCACCCGGAGCTCGCTCTCCATGATCTACCTGGTGTTCCCGGTGATCATCTGGGCGGCGCTCCGGTTCCAGCTGCCCGGCAGCGCGCCGTGCGCCCTGGTGCTGTCGGTACTGGCGATCACCGCCGGTACGGACGGGCTGGGGCCGTTCGCGGGCCATACGCTCATGGAGATCATGGCCAACCTGACCGTGCTCAACGGATGCGTGGCGCTCACGGCGCTGCTGCTCGGGGCGATCGTGGCCGAGCACCAGAACATCCGCCGCGAGACGGAGCACGCGGTGGTGGAGCTGGAAGCGCTGGTGGAGCAGCTCGCCCCGCTGCCGGGACCGCCCTCCGCCCGGTACGACGACGACCCGCCGCACTCCGGTCGGTGACGGCCGCCGTACTCGCTTCAGTAGGGCAGCGGCCGGCCGGAAGGGGTCCGCAGATCGAGCGGGGGCGGCCCGGACGGGGGCGGGGGTCGACGGACAACGATGCGGATGCGGCCCATGGCCACCACCTCCTCCAGGTGACCGGTATCTGCCCAGTCGGCTCGGCTTCACACTTCCCGTCCACCGTGCGGACTCCTCGGGCGCCCGGATGCGCGCCGGGCCGGGTGCGGTGACCCTTGACGGGTGGGGGCGCAGAGGCGAGGAGGATCAGGCATGTCCGCACTGGACAGGATCAAGAAGATGCTCAAGGGCCACGAGGACCAGGCAGGCAAGGGCACCGACAAGACGGGAGACGGGGTCGACGGCCGCACCCAGGGCAAGTACAGCGGCCAGGTCGATTCCGCCCAGGACAAGCTCAGGCAGCAGTTCGGTACGGAGCGCGACCAGGACGGACCGCCGCGCTCCTGAGCGCCACCGCCGGTGACCAGCCGGGCCCTGCCCGTTTCAAACAGCTCGTAACAGCTCGTAAGGGGTCCGTGCCACGGGACACGTCCTGTGGCACGGACCCGGTGCGCGCGGCCGAAGAAGTCCGGGGCGATCATCGGATTCTTGTTATCGTCCGGCCCGCACCGCATCTCCCGAGTGTGGGAAGTGACAGCACCGGACCCCGGAAGAGTGAGCACAGCATGGGCAAGGATCACGGGACGGCCTTGATCGCGGCGGCGCGGAACGGCGACCAGGAGGCCAAGAACCGGCTCGTCGCGGCGTATCTGCCGTTGCTGTACAACGTCGTCGGCCGGGCGTTGAACGGGCACGCTGACGTCGACGATGTGGTGCAGGAGACGGTGCTGCGGATGCTGCGCAGCCTGCCGGAGCTACGTGATCCGGAGAGGTTCCGTTCCTGGTTGGTGGCGATAGCCATGAACGAGATACGCCGGCACTGGCGCGAGGGCCAGTCGGGGACGGTCTCCGCCGGCCGGCTGGACGACGCGTACGACCTGGCCGATCCGCGCGCCGACTTCGTCGAGCTGACCATTCTCCGGCTCGGGCTGACCGGGCAGCGGCGCCAGGTGACGGAGGCGACGCGATGGCTGGACGAGGATGACCGCGCCCTGCTGTCCCTGTGGTGGCTGGAGACGGCGGGCCAGCTGTCGCGGGCCGAGGTCGCGGCGGCCCTGGAGCTCTCCGCGCAGCACACGGCCGTACGCGTCCAGCGGATGAAGGCGCAGTTGGAGGCGGCCCGGCTCGTGGTGGGCGCGCTGGCGGCCGACCCGCCGTGCGTGCTGCTGGAGGGCATCCTGGCCGGCTGGGACGGGATCCCGTCCGCCCTGTGGCGCAAGCGGCTGGCCCGCCACGCCCGTGAGTGCACCGTCTGCTCGGGCCACGGATCGGGGCTCGTACCGGCGGAGGGGCTGCTGGTGGGTCTCGCGCTGGTCCCGGTGGCCGGTGCCGTGGGCGGGGCGGTGGCGCCCGAACTGCTGACGACGGCCGCGCACCTCACCGTGGACTCCGCGGCCGGGGGCGGACGGGCCGAGCGCAGGCGGGGTCAGGTACGGCGGCGGCGCCGCAACTCGGCCATCGCCGCCGTGGTCGCCGTCGCGGCACTGGGTACCGGTGGCGCGGCCGTGCACCTCTACACCGACGGCGAGGAGCGGGATGCGACGACCCTGAGCGCCGGGGCTCCCACCGATGGCGCGACCCTCCCCACGGCGGCCGCCCCCTCCCCCACGCCGACGGCACCGTCGCCGTCGGCCTCGGCGTCATCCGCTTCGCCCTCGGCCAGTGCCTCGCCGTCGAAGAGCCCTTCGCGCAAGCCGGAGCCCAAGCCCTCGCCGACGAAGAGCACCCGGCCCCCCACCCCTAGCACGGCCGCCCCGGCCCCGAAGCCGCCGCCCGCTCCCGCTCCCGCACCTCCGGCGTCGGACGGCGGCCAGGTCCTGGAGATCGTCAACACCGAGCGGGCGAAGGAGGGCTGCGGTCCGGTGACCTCCAACGACCTGCTGGCGACGGCGGCGCAGCGGCACTCCGCCGACATGGCGTCCCGCGACTACTTCTCGCACACCTCCCCCGACGGCACCGACCCGGGCGACCGGATCACCGCGGCCGACTACCGCTGGAGCACCTACGGCGAGAACATCGCCAAGGGGCAGCGGACCCCGGCCGACGTGATGCAGGCGTGGATGGACAGTCCGGGCCACCGCGCGAACATCCTGAACTGCTCCTTCAAGGAGATGGGCATAGGGAAGGTGGACTCCGGCGGCGGGCCTGTGTGGACGCAGAAGTTCGGCGCGCGCTGAGCACCGCGCGGTGATCTTTCACCTGGCGGAAACGCGGGAGAAGCACCGCCTCCGCCTCGGTGTTCCAGACTGGTAGCAGCGCCCAGGCCGATGGTGTCCGCCGGCGGATCCCCCTTCCCCTGCGGACTGGAGCCCGGTCGTGTCCCCCGTCTTCCCCTTCGCCTCCCGGCCGCTGCCGCTCTGGCTCGGCCATGTCCTGCGGACCCAGCGCGGGCCTGTCCACGGTGGTGCGGTGGTGCGCGGGGCGCTCGCCATGCTCCCGCTGCTTCTCGCGGTGGCCGCCGACCGGCCGACGGCAGGCGTTCCGGCGGCGCTGGGGGCGATGTTCGCCGGGATCAACGACCGCCCGGGCGGCCGCCGTTCGTCCGTGTCGCGGGTGGGGGTCCCGGCGCTCGCGGGCGCAGCCGGACTGCTGATCGGCTCGCTGCTGCCCGCGGTCGGTCCGCCGGGGGCCGCGAGGTTCGTCCTGCCGTTGCTGCTCGGTGCGCTGGGGCTGCTCGCGGGGGCGCTCAGCTCGACGGGTCCCCTCGCCTCGGCGTGCGGCACGCAGTTGCTGGTCGCGGCGGTGATCGGGGCGGGCATGCCCCTGCCGGAGCCCGGCCGGGAGCGGGCGCTGCTGTTCCTGGCGGGGGCGGGGTGGGCGCTGCTCCTGCGGCTGGTGCTGCCCACGCGGCGGCGGACCTCCGGCGGCCCGTACCGGTACGACGGTGAGCGCGAGGCGGTGGCCTCCGTGTACGCGGCGGTGGCCGGGCTGCTGCGCGCGGCGGGCGGCACCCGGGCTCCGGCCCGCCGGGCGGCGCTCACGGCCGCACTCGACCAGGCGCAGGACGCGCTGGCCGGGCCCCGGCTGCGGCGGCACGCGAGCTCGACGGCAGAGCGACGGCTGCACGCCCAGTACGCGGCGGCGCTGCCGCTGGCCGAGGCGGCGACGGCGCTGGCCTGGGCCGGTGAGCCCTTGCCCGACCGGGTCGCGGAGGGGCCGCTGCGGCTGGCGCACGCGGTGCGTACGGGGAGCGCCTGCGGGCCGCTGCCCGCGCCGGCGCGGTCCGGGGCGGGGCTCCGCGCCCTGGACGACGCCCTCCTGGCGGCCGCGGAGTCGTTCGACCACCGGCCCGGACAGTCGCTGCGGACCAAGCGCGGGCGCCCGGGTCTCGTCGCGCTGCCGCGCAGGGCCTTCGGGCCGGCGGGGCGTGAGTACGGGTTCCGGGTGGCGCTGTGCTGCGGGGTCAGTGCGGCGGTGGCGCTCGGCCTGGACCACGAGCACTGGTACTGGATGCCGGCCACAGCCGTGTTCCTGGTGAAGCCGGATCTCGGGCCGCTCGTCTCCCGGGTGCTGAGCCGGGCCGCGGGGACGGTCGTGGGGGCCGCCGTCTTCGCGGGGTTCTTCGCGCTGGTGGCCGGCCCACTGCCCACGGTCGCGGCCGTCGCGCTGTGCGGAGCGCTGATCCCCGTCGCCACCCGGCACTTCGCGGCCCAGACCGCGGTCGTCACCGTACTCGTGCTCTCCCTCGTCCTGCTGGCGGGCGAGCCGCAGGCCGCCTGGGGCCGGGTCGTGGAGTCGTCGACGGCCTGCGCGATCGTGCTGCTGGTGGGGCATCTGCCGCTGCCCGGGCAGCGGGGCAACCGGGTGCGGGACGCGGTGGACACGGCGGTGGCGGCGGCGCACCGGTATCTGCGGCACGTCCTGGCCCACCCTCAGGACGGCGCGGGGCGCGCGGTACTGCGCCGCGACGCCTACCGTTCGCTCGCCGTGGCACGGTCCGCGCTGGACCTCTCTGCGGCCGAACTCCCGCCGGTCGCCGGGCGCACGGCCGAGTTCGAGGAGGTCGCCGGTGCTCTGGAGCGTCTGGTGGACACGACGACGGCCTGTGCGGTCCACCTCCACGACCGCAGCGCCGCTCTGCCCCCCTCGCACGCCCAACGGATCGCGGAACAGCTGGCCGCCCTCGATGCGGCGCACCGCGCCTCCGCGCGTTCCGAGGTACTGGTCCGACGGCTCCCGCCGACCGCTCGCGCGGGCCGGGGCCCGGTGCGGCCACGGCCGGGCCGGGGCGGGTCCCGGCCGGTTCAGCGCAGCAGCAGTGTCAGTGACGTACCGATGCCGGTGACCGCGCCCACCGCCACGACCGAGAGCGCGACACAACGGGCCCGGAGCCGCTCGTAGCGGGCGGTGTACTCCCCGCGCAGTTCGGCCGCCCGGTCACGGACGCGGGTGAGTGACTCGCGGGAGACGGCGACCCGGTCGGCGAGGTAGACGCGTTCGACGTCATCGCGCTGGGCGGTGGTGAGCCAGGGCAGTTCGCCGCTGAAGCGGCGCGCCTGCGCTCGCGCCCTCTCGACCTCGGCGTTCCACAGCAGGTAGCCCTCCAGCTGGGCCAGGCCGCGGGCGCTGTCCTTGTCGGGGTTCACGCGTCCTCCTCTCGTCGGGCTCTGCGGGTCGGGGCGGGCCACGGTCACTCCTGCTTGTCCCCCGGTGCCACGGTGGCGGAGGCGTCGGGCCGGTTGGCGGCCTCGTCGATCGCCCGCAGCGACGGGTGGTGCAGGTCGAACGCCGGGGATTCGGAGCGGATCCGCGGCAGGGTGACGAAGTTGTGGCGCGGGGGCGGGCAGGAGGTCGCCCACTCCAGCGAACGGCCGTAACCCCACGGGTCGTCCTCCACGATCGGCTTGCCGTACTTGGCGGTCTTCCAGACGTTGTAGAAGAACGGCAGGAGGGAGAGGCCGAGCACGAAGGAGGCGATGGTGGAAACCGTGTTCAGTGCGGTGAATCCGTCCGCCGCGAGATAGTCCGCGTAACGGCGGGGCATTCCCTCGGCACCGAGCCAGTGCTGCACGAGGAACGTTCCGTGGAAGCCGACGAACAGCGTCCAGAACGTGACCTTGCCGAGCCGCTCGTCCAGCATCTTCCCGGTGAACTTCGGCCACCAGAAGTGGAATCCGGCGAACATCGCGAAGACCACGGTGCCGAAGACCACGTAGTGGAAGTGCGCGACGACGAAGTACGAGTCCGAGACATGGAAGTCCATCGGCGGCGAGGCGAGGATGATGCCGGTCAGACCGCCGAAGAGGAAGGTGACGAGGAACCCGATCGACCAGAGCATCGGGGTTTCCAGGGAGATCGACCCCTTCCACATGGTGCCGATCCAGTTGAAGAACTTCACCCCGGTCGGCACGGCGATGAGGAAGGTCGTGAACGAGAAGAACGGCAGCAGGACCGCACCCGTGACGAACATGTGGTGCGCCCACACCATCGCGGAGAGTCCCGCGATGGCGATGGTGGCGGCGACCAGACCGATGTAGCCGAAGACCGGTTTGCGGCTGAAGACCGGGAAGATCTCTGTGACGATCCCGAAGAACGGCAGGGCGATGATGTAGACCTCGGGATGGCCGAAGAACCAGAAGAGGTGCTGCCACAGCAGCGCTCCCCCGTTGGCCGGGTCGAAGACATGAGCGCCGAACTTGCGGTCCGCCTCCAGGGCCAGCAGGGCGGCGGCCAGGACCGGGAAGGCGAGCAGGACCAGGACACCGGTCAGCAGGACGTTCCAGGTGAAGATCGGCATGCGGAACATCGTCATGCCGGGGGCGCGCATGCAGATGATCGTGGTGATGAAGTTGACCGAGCCGAGGATCGTTCCGAAGCCGGAGAAGGCCAGACCCATGATCCACATGTCGGCACCGATGCCCGGCGAGCGGACCGCGTCGTTCAGCGGCGCGTAGGCGAACCAGCCGAAGTCGGCGGCGCCCTGCGGCGTGAGGAAGCCGGCCACCACGATGAGCGAGCCGAAGAGGTACAGCCAGTACGCGAACATGTTCAGCCGCGGGAACGCCACATCGGGCGCACCGATCTGCAACGGCATGATCCAGTTCGCGAACCCGGCGAACAGCGGCGTCGCGAACATCAGCAGCATGATCGTGCCGTGCATCGTGAACGCCTGATTAAACTGTTCGTTCGAAATCAGCTGGGTTCCGGGGCGCGCGAGTTCGGCGCGCATCACCAGGGCCAGCAGTCCTCCCACGCAGAAGAAGGCGAAGGAGGTGACGAGATAGAGCGTCCCAATCGTCTTGTGGTCCGTGGTGGTCATCCACTTGATGACGACGTTGCCCGGCTCCTTGAGCCGTACCGGCAGTTCGTCCCCCTCTGCGGCATCGGTCTCCACCGGTTGCGAGATGCCCCTCGTCGTCACTGCGACGCTCCTTCGGTCAACGGCCCGTATGGACTCGGCGACCAGGATGGACCCGCGGCGATCGGTCCGGTGGGACATCCCTCCCCGTCCCCCGCGAGCGCCCGGCAAGGACACTCAAATGGCCCACACCGCCCGGAATAGCTCACCGGGCAGCGCAGTTGGTGAAGCGGCAGAACCACTTCTTCCCACTCGGCAGGTACCGGAAGGTCGGATCAATGAAGATCGGCATCATCGGAGCGGGCAACATCGGGGGCAACCTCACCAGGCGGCTGACCGCACTGGGACATGAGGTGTCGATCGCCAACTCGCGCGGCCCCGAGACCCTGAGCACCCTGGCCGAGGAGACGGGAGCCACTCCGGTGGCCGCGGCCGAGGCGGCACGGGGCGCCCGTATCGTCGTCGTGACAGTCCCGTTGAAGGCCGTGCCCGACCTGCCCGCGGGCTTCCTGGACGGGGCCGCGGAGGACGTCGCGGTCATCGACACCGGGAACTACTACCCGCAGCAGCGCGACGGCAGGATCGCCGCCATCGAGCACGGGCTGCCGGAGAGCCGGTGGACCGAGCAGCAGATCGGGCACCCGGTGATCAAGGCGTTCAACGGGACGTACGCGCAGGACATCCTGGACCGGGGCGCTCCGCAGAGCAGCCCCGCTCGGCAGGCGCTGCCGGTGGCCGGGGACGACCCGGCAGCCAAGCGGGCCGTCCGCGACCTCATCGACGAGCTCGGCTTCGACACGGTCGACGCCGGTGGCCTGGACGAGTCGTGGCGTCAGCAGCCCGGGACTCCGGTGTACGGCAACCAGGGCGACGCCGACGCCATCGTGAAGGCACTGGCGGAGGCGTCGCCGGAACGCACGGCGCAGTGGCGCGCCTGACGGTGCCATGGCGGAGGCCGGGCCGTCCGGGCCGTGACCCCGGGTGGCCCGGCCGCTGTCTCTCCCCCGTCGTCTCCCCCGGGCTCTCCTCCGTCTCCCCGGCCGGGGCCCGCCGCTCAGACCACCCCCGTCACCGTCACCCGCACCGAGACCGACGGCTCGGCGCTGACCGCGGCCAGGGTCGCGGTGTGCACGGCGCGGGTGACGTCGAGGGCACGGTGGCCGCGGTGCAGGACGAGGCGGATGTCGATGTGCCAGGCACCGGTGGCCTCGTCCCGGCTCACCCGCACCCCCTGCGCCCGCGCCCCGGGCCCCGCCGCGAGACGCGGGGCCCGGTCGGCCACCCGCGTCCGCAGCAGGTCCAGGACGCCGGGGCGCAGGAAGGCGACGCCGGGGACGTCCTGAGCGGCCCCGGCCGCCGCTTCGGCGAGCCGGTCCCGGAGCCGGAATGTGTCGGCGGTCCTCACGCTGCTCCTCCTGTGCCGTGGCGCTCGTACTCGTCGCCGTCCTCGTCCTCGTCCTCGTCTTCTTCTTCGTCGTCGTCGTCGTCGTCGTCGAGGATGTCCACGACCAGGACGTCGGCCGCACCGAGGCGGATGCCGATGTCCTGGTCGGCGACAGCGGCGATCCGTGCGCGTACGGCGTCGGCCAGATCCGGCAGTGACCGGTCCAGGCTCGCCGCGACTTCGACGCGTACGTGGACCGGGCCCGCCGGGTCGGCCGGGTCGAGAGGGGCGATCCGGCAGCTTCCGGCCCGTACCCCGGGCAGCGCGTCGACCGCAGCCCGCAGCAGCCGCGCGGCCGCCGCCTCGACGATCCAGTGGTCCTCCTCCGGTTCCCCCAGGGGAAGCGGGCGCCCGGGGCGCAGTTCGAGCCGGACGAGGTCCATCACACGGGCCGTGACCTCGGCCGTGGTCGCCTCGGGCACTCCCGGCTCCTCGGTGCAGGTACGGCGTACGACCTCGCCCAGGCCGGTGAGTTCGCCCAGGGCCGCCGAGCAGTGCGGGCAGGCGAGAAGGTGGGGGTCGTCGGCTGTCCGGCCGGCGTCCCAGGCGTCCCAGACGTCGCTCAGCAGACGCCCGCAGGCAAGCCGCTCCTCCTCTTCGTACCGGCTCTCCTCCGGCCGGTCGGGGTTGGCGCTCATCGCCATGCGCTCATCGCCTCCGTCAGGTAGCGGCGGGCCCGGAAGACCCGGCCGCGGACCGCCTGCAGACTGATTCCGACCGTGTCCGCGATGCTCTCGTACGACAGCCCCTGCATCTCGCGGAGCACCCAGCAGACACGTTGTTCGGGCGACAGGCCCGCCATCGCCGCTGCCAGTGCGTCGGCCGCGGCCCGCGACTCGACGGCGCGGGCGGGGGACGCCTGGTGTTCCGGGGCGGCCTGCTCGGGCACCGAGTCGAGGTCCGCCGCCGGCCTGCGGGACCGGAGCCGGTTGAGGCAGCGGTTGGTGACGATGCGGTGGAGCCACGTGTGGAAGGAGGCGTCCCGGCGGAACTCGGGAAGTTTGCGCCAGGCGCTGACGAAGGCGTCCTGAACGGCGTCCTCCGCGTCCGCACGGTCCCCCAGGAACCGCGTCGCGAGTTGCAGCATGGCGGGGCTGTGCCGCCGTACGAGCGCCTCGAACGCCTCCTCGTCGCCCTCTCCGGCCCGTACGACCAGCAGCGCCTCGTCGGCCCGGACACCCTCCGGCGCCCGTTCCGTCATCTGATTCCCGTCGCCGGGCACGGACCAGCCCCTCCCTCAGTCGGTTCCACGACACCTTCTCGGTCCTGATCGGTCCTGTCGGTTCTTTCCGTCGGGCACCTCTCTTTGCCGTTGGACACCTCGCACGGCGGAACGTCACGCACCGGTGTGCCCCGGACTGCGATGCCTGATCGGGGGTCGGCGGAGAGTTTCCGGGAACCCGCGTGACGAATCGGCGCACAGCGTGTCCAACGAGATGTCAGGCGATACGAGCCGAGCGATACGCGAGGAGATTCCATGACCACCACCCAGACAACCGCAGCCGTTCCCGCCGCGGGCACGGGACCGGGCTCGGGCGGACCGAAGGAGAGCGGCGCGGCCGGCGGTACGACGACCGTGGGGCGCGGGGCCACCGGCGCGTCCGAGCCCGCGGCGACGCGGGGCCGTACCTCGATCGCCGACACCGTCGTCGTGAAGATCGCGGGGATGGCGGCCCGGGAGATCCCGGGGGTGTACGACATGGGCGGCGGTCTCTCCCGCACGCTCGGCGCGGTACGTGACCGCGTGCCGGGCGGCCGGCCGAACGTCGGCCGGGGCGTCAAGGTCGAGGTGGGCGAGCGTCAGACGGCCATCGACCTGGACCTCGTCGTCGAGTACGGCGTCGCGATCGCCGATGTGGCGCGTGACGTGCGCGAGAACGTCATCGCGGCGGTTGAGCGGACGACGGGCCTGGAGGTCGTCGAGGTCAACGTGACCGTGAACGACGTGCACCTGCCCGAGGACGACGACGAGGCCGCCGTGGCCGAGACCCGCGTGGCGTGACGGCGTGACACGGAGGGTCGACGGACCCGGCCCCGCGGAGGGTGTGCCGGGCCGGGACGTGATCGGGGCGGCCGCGGGCATGGCGCTGGGGTTCGCCGGCTGGTTCGGCGGGTTCGGGGCGTTCCTCGTGGTGGCCGCGCTCGGCGCGCTGGGATGGTTCGCCGGTCACCTCGTGGACCGGGGCACCGGTCTGCGGGAGTTCCTCGACTCGCTGGTGGGGAGGCGGCCATGACGGTCCCGGCCGGTGGGCGCGGTACGACGACGGTGGCGCCGCGGGCGGTCCGGCGGATCGCCGAGCGGGCCGCCGCCGAGGCGCTGCCCGACGGCGGGACGGTGCTGCGGGGTTCGGCCGGGGTGCGCGGGGCCTCCGCGCGGATCTCGGTCGGCGTGCGGCTGCCCTATCCGGTGCGGGCCGACGAGGCCGCGCGGCGGATCCGGGAGCGTGCGGAGGCACGGACGGCGACCCTGACGGGTCTGGCCGTGCCCCGCGCCGAGGTCCGCGTCGACGCGCTGTCGGTGAGC
The DNA here is from genome assembly GCF_001905595.1 of Streptomyces sp. CB00316. Lineage (GTDB taxonomy): Bacteria > Actinomycetota > Actinomycetes > Streptomycetales > Streptomycetaceae > Streptomyces. Next base: position 88,987 of record NZ_LIXI01000014.1, read on the forward strand.
CCTGCGCCGGTGGTCCCGGAGGCTGTGGAGGTGGCCCCGGGCCCGGACGGTGGCCGTCCCGGCCCCCGGATCAGGGCGGAGCGGCGTGTTCCCGCGGCGGTCCTGGCGGCCGTGGGGGCCGTGGCGTGCGGGCTGCTGCTGGCCGATGTGGTCGCGGTCCGGTTCGGCGGCGCCCCCGCCGGCTGGCGTACGGCGGTGCTCGACTGGGCGACGACCCATGGGCCGACGGACTCCGCGGTACGGATCGGTGGGGTGGTCGCCGCGGTCGCGGGCGCCTGGCTGCTGGGGTGCGCGCTCCTGCCGGGGCTGCGGCGACGGCTGCGGATGGCGGCGCCCGGCCCGGGGGTACGGGCTGCGCTGGACCGTTCGGCGGCGGCCCGGATCCTGCGGGAGCGGGGTCTCGGCGTCCCCGGGGTCGTCCGGGCGCGGGTGACCGTGCGCCGGCGGCGGGCGGGGGTACGGACCGGTGTGGGGTACGGCGACCCGGCGGAGGTACGCGCCGAGGCGGTCCGGGTGTTGGGCGCGGCCCTGCTGGAGCTGGGCCTGGCCCGTCCGCCCGCGCTGCGGGTCCGGGTACGGCGCGAGGCGGGCCTGTCGCCGCCGGAACCGGAGGAGTCGATGGAGCCGACGGCGGTGGAGGGGCCGGAAGCCGTCGTGCGATCGGACGCGGCCGTGGAAGGCGTTTCGGGCCGTCCTCGGGACGGCGGAGAGGCATGAGTGACGTGAGGGACGGCGGCGAGAGGATGTGGCGGGCGTGTCGGTGATCGGGCGTGGCGCGGTGAACCGGGTGCTGCTCGGGACGGTCGGCCTCGCCCTGCTGGGCGGCGGGGCTCTGCTGGCCGTCGGGGATGGTTCGGGGCTGGGCCGGTTGGGGCGCGAGGTGCCGGGCTGGTGGTCCGGGCGCGCGGCCGACGGGGTGCTGCTGGACCGCGACGGACTGGCCCGGGTGCGGGAGACCGGCTGGTGGACCCCTGCCGTGATCGCGGGGCTCGTCCTCGTACTGGCGCTGCTCCTCCGCTGGTTCGCCGGGCAGGTGTCGGCGTCCCGGCCCCGGTGGGTGGGCCTGATGGGCGCCGGTCTGACGCTGCGGCGGCGGGCGTGGGAGCGGGCGATGACCGCGCAGGCGGCCACGGTCGGAGGTGTCGCGCACGCCCGGGTACGCCTGGCGGGCCGCCCGCTGCGGGCGGTGGTGACGCTGGTCGTCGAGCCGGAGGCCCGGCCCGCGGAGGTGGTGCGCCGGGTCACCACCGGGGTGGTGGCGGACGCGCGTCGCTGCGCGGGCGTACGCGGCCTGCCGACCGACGTACGGGTCAGGGTGGCGAACCGGCGGGAGCGGCGCACGCGCTGAACCGTGGCGGGGCGGCCGCGGTTCCGGTGTGCAGGGGGGCGCAGGGGCGCGGGGCCGTCGTCCCGGTGTCGGACCGCTCCCGCACTCAACACGCTTGCTACTCGCGAGTAAGGTGTGAGCCCGGGATGCGGCGCCACGGTCCGTCCGGTCCCGGGATCCGGCCCGACGACGACCGTGGACGAGGAGTTGCGTCATGCCCCGCACCATGTCCGTGGCGGACAGCGTCGTCATCGACGCCCCGCCGGCTCACGTGTACGAACAGGTCAGCGACCCGACCGCGATGGGCCGTTGGAGCCCCGAGAACCGCGGGGCGACCGTAAGGGGAGAGCGGCGCGGCGCGTACGTCGGCATGGTCTTCGAGGGCCGCAACAAGCGCGGTGCCGTGAGCTGGACGACCCGGTGCACCGTGACGGCCGCCGATCCGGGCGAGCGCTTCGCCTTCCGGGTCCACGCCATCGGTGTCCGGCGGCCACGCCTTCCCGGACCCATCGCGACCTGGGAGTACCGCTTCGAAGCGGTGGACGGCGGCACCCGGGTGACCGAGACCTGGACCGACGACCGGCGCTCCTGGCCGGATTTCCTGGCCAACGGTTTCGATCGCGTCGCGACCCGGGGGAAGACCTTCGGGCAGTTCCAGCGCGGCAACATCCGGACCACCCTCGAGCGTCTCAAGGCCGCCGTGGAGGAGGACCTCCGAAAGGCCGCCTGAGCCGTACCGGTGGACACCGTCCGGCCGGGGGGGCCAACGGGAAGTGTCAGTGCCCCGGTGCACACTGGGGCACGTACGCGTGGTCCGAGCGCGGGGGGACGTATGGGCAGGGGGACTTATGGGCAGCGAGGAGGGCGTCGGCTTCGAGCCCGCGACCGGGGACGGACCGCCGCCCACCGGGGCCGCCGAGGTGCGCGCCGCCTCGGTGCGGACCGCCTTCGAGGGGCTGCTGCAGATCCGCCGTCTGACTGGTGACGGACGGGCCGGTCCTCCGGAGGCCGCGCCGGCGCCGTGGGAGCTTCATCGGCCGGTACGGGCCGTCGCGTTGGCCCTGGAGAGTTCCGGAGCCACTCCGTCCGCCGTCGACGCGTCGGGGCACCGGGTGTCGGCCGGGTACCGGGTGCGTGCGGGCGAGCCGGCCGGGTCGGTGCGGGTCGACTGGGCAGGGCCGCCGGGCAGCGGCGCCGCCCACCACGAGGAGGAGGCCTTGGCCGAGTGCGCCGACGTGTTGCGGCGGCTCGGCTGGACCGTCCTGCTCTACCGGGGTCCTCGCAGGCGGCGGTATCTGGAGGTTGAGCCGCCGGCGGGAGTTGCCGGGGTGCGGTAGCGGCACGGAGGGGCGTTGTCAGACCCGTGCGAGATGCTTGACGGTCCGACACCTCTGATCAGGAGACGCTGAGATGGACAAAGACGAGCTTGCCGCGGCGCAGGCGTACGTCCGCCTGCTGGAGGCCACCCGGGCCGCGCTCTCGGACCCGGAGGACGCGCCCCTGTACCTGCCGCTGCTCGCATCACCGATGCGGGAGGCCGACCGCGCCCTGCGCGGCGCGGGGTTGACGGGGAACGAGGACAGGCTGTTCGCTCTGGTGCGGGAGTTGCAGCCGAGCCTGTCCGGCGGCGACAGGTAGGCAGGGAGGCAGGGAGGCCGGCAGGGGAACACCGGCCCGGGGGCCCGGTCTCAGATCGTACCGTCGGCGGTGACCCCGGGGGCGAGACCGAGTTCCTGCTCATCCGGTCCGAGGGGGGCGAAGAAGCGGGCGACCGTGCTGTCGTCCACCTCGGCGAGGGCGGCCGGTTTCCACTGCGGATTGCCGTCCTTGTCGATGAGCCGAGCGCGTACGCCCTCCACGAAGTCCGGTTCCTCACGGATCCGGCCGGAGACGCGGAACTCCTGGTCCAGGACGGCTTCCAGGCTGCCGAGCCGGGCGGCCCTCCGTACGGCGGCGAGCGTGACCTTGAGCGCCAGGGGCGACCTTCCCGCGAGTTCCGCCGCCACGTCGGCCGCCGCGGGTGCGGAGCACGCCCGGAGCCGTCGGACGATCTCCTCGACGGTGTCCGCGGCGTAGCAGGCGTCGATCCAGTCGCGCTGCGCGGCGAGGTCACCGGCGGGCGGCTCCTCGGCGAACCCGTGCACCGTCCGCGCCACCTCGTCGGCGCTCGCCGCCCCGGCCAGGGCCTCGGTGAGCTCGGGCAGCCGCCGCGTGGGTACGTGGTGGTCGGCGAGGCCGCAGAGCAGGGCGTCGGCCGCCCCGACGGAACGGCCGGTGAGCGCCAGGTGGGTGCCCAGCTCGCCCGGAGCGGCGGCCAGCAGGTGGGTGCCGCCGACATCGGGCACGAATCCGATTCCGGTCTCTGGCATCGCCGAACGTGAGCGCTCCGTGACGATGCGGAGCGAGCCGTGGGCGGAGATTCCGATCCCCCCGCCCATCACGATGCCGTCCATCAGCGCGACGTACGGCTTGGGAAACCGGGCGATGCGGGCGTTCAGGCGGTACTCGTCGCGCCAGAAGTCCAGCGACGCACGGCCTCCCGCCCGGGTGTCGTCGTGGAGCGCCCGGATGTCACCGCCCGCGCACAGGCCGCGGTCGCCCGCTCCTGCCAGGACGACCGAGGTGACCGCCTCGTCCTGCTCGGCACCGGCGAGCGCCTCGTCGAGAAGCCGCACCATGGTGTGGGTGAGGGCGTTGATGGCGCGGGGCCGGTTGAGGGTGATGTGCAGGGAGCGCCCTCGGGTCTCCAGCAGAACGGGCCGGTCATCGATCATGTGTGCACTCCGCTCACTGGGCACGGTGGAGACATGGCGGACCGTCCGTCGCCGCCGGACGGTCCGTTCCCGCCCATTCTGCGACCGCCGGGGCCGCCCTCCGGACAGGGGGTCGGATCGGGCCAGGGGTTCCGGCACGGGGTGCGGCAGACTTCGGTGGTGCTCCGCTGTGGCACTCCGGTGCGAGCGGCTCGACAATTGAGGCCTACGGGGCGCGTCGCCGCGCGCCCCGCCGGACGACCTCCGGAGCATGCATGACCGACCACGAACGGCGGCAGGACGCCGAAGCCGCTCCGCTCCGCCGGATCGACCGGAGGACCAACGGTGAGATCGGGCCGACGGAACGCCTCGCCATGAACCGGACCGGCAGCTTCGACTGGGATCTCGATGCGCGGACCCTGGACATCGACGACGCGGGGCTCGCGGTCTTCGGTGTGGACCCGGCGACGTTCGACTCACGGCCCGGTGCGCTGGTGGAGCGGCTGGAGCCGGCGGAGCGGGCTCGGCTGGACGTCACGATCGACGAGGCCATCACGGGCGGCAGCAACTCCTACAGCGTCCACTTCCGGGTTCCGCTGGACGACGGGACGACCCAATGGACCCATGTCCAGGCCCGCATCCTGCGGTCGAAGGACGGGAAGGCCCACCGGATCGTGGGGGTCGTCCGCGACGCGACGGCGGAAGTCACCCATTCGGCCTTCGTCCTCGATCTGGAAAAGCGCAGGCAGCGTCAGACCAACATCGTCGAGCGCACGACCAGCGCGATGTCACGCGCGGTCACGGTGGACGATGTGACGGCCGCGCTCACGGGTCCGGGCGGGCTGGCGAGGCTGGGTGCGGACGGTCTGGCCCTGGGGCTGGTGGAGAACTCCTCGCTGAACATCGTGGCGCTGAGCGGTGAGTCGCTGGAGGCGCTCGACGGACTCGGCTCCGGGGACCTGGAGCGCAACCTTCCGCTGGCCGACGCGATCCGCAGCGGGCGTCCCCGGTTCATCACATCGCTGGCGGCGCTGGCCCGGCGCTATCCGGTGCTGGAGCCGCATCTGGGGAAGCTCCGGTTCCGGGCCGCCGCCTATCTGCCCCTGGTAGCCCAGGCCAGGTCGCTCGGCGGGCTCGCCCTGTTCTACCGGGAGCGCACCGTCTTCAACGCCGATGAGCGGATCCTGTGTCTGGGCCTCGCGGCCATCGTGGCGCAGTCGCTCCAGCGGGCGATGCTCTTCGACGAGGAGCGGGAGTTCGCCACCCAGCTCCAGTCCGCGATGCTTCCGCCCCGCATACAGGACATCGAGGGCGGCGAGATCGCGGTGCGCTACCACGCCGCGTGGAGCGGACGACAGGTCGGCGGCGACTGGTACGACGTGATCGCGCTGCCCAAGAACCGTTACGGGCTCGTCGTCGGGGACGTCCAGGGGCACGACACCCATGCCGCCGCGATCATGGGCCAGTTGCGCATCGCCCTGCGCGCTTACGCCGCCGAGGGGCATCCGCCGGCGACCGTGCTGGCCCGGGCCTCGCGCTTCCTCTCCGAACTGGAAACCGACCGCTTCGCGACCTGCACCTACGCCCAGGTCGACCTGGCGACGGGGGCGGCACGGGTGGTGCGGGCCGGGCACCTCGGGCCGCTGATCCGGCACACGGACGGGCGGGTGGGCAGCCCGCAGGTGCGCGGTGGTCTGCCGCTGGGCATCTCCACGGAGTTCGAGGACGAGGAGTACCCGGAGACCCGGCTCGATCTGGTGCCCGGGGAGACGTTCGTGCTGTACACGGACGGCCTGGTGGAGGAGCCGGGCGCCGACCTGGACGCGGGGGTGGAAGCGCTGCGGAACGAGGTGAGCGCGGGGCCAGCCGGGGCCGAGGCGCTGGCCGACCACCTCTCGGACCGGCTCTGGGAACGATGGGGGTCGGGGGACGACGTGGCGCTCCTGGTCCTGCGGCGCAGCCCCGATGTGGGGTCCTCGCACGCGCCCCGGCTGCACCAGTACATCCATCAGGCGGACCCGGAGGGGCTGTCGGACGCCCGTGCGATCGTGCGCCAGGCGCTCGCCGACTGGGACATGGCCGAGTTCGCCGACGACGCCGAACTGGTCACGGGTGAGCTGCTGGTGAACGTTCTGCTCCATACGGAGGGCGGGGCGGTCCTGACCCTGGAGGTGCTGCCCGAGCCGGTGCGGCGGATCCGGCTCTCGGTGCAGGACCGGTCCAGTGCCTGGCCCCGTCGGCGCACCCCGGGAGAGACCTCGACGTCGGGCCGGGGCCTGCTCCTGCTCGACGCGGTCGCCACCCGCTGGGGGATCGAACCCCGCGGCGAGGGCAAGGCCGTCTGGTGCGAGATCGGTCCCGCTCCTCCGCCGGCCACCGCCCCTCCCCCCGGCACGGCGGAGCAGGTCCCGCCCGCCGAGCGGCGTTGACCGGGCAGCCATGCCGCATCACCTTCCGTGATGTGGCCCGCCCCTCGGCCGGCGGCTCCGGCGCCTCGCGCGACCCGCCGGCCGCTCACCGCCTCATGCGGGAGCGAGGCCGGGCACACGGGCGTCAGGCCTGGGTGGTACGCCGCTTGCGGCCGGTTCGGTGGGAGTCGGCTCGGTCGGCGGGGGCTCGGTCGGCGGCGGCGTGGGGGTCTCCCCCTCGCACACGTCGGCTGTCCTCTCGCCTTCGTACGAGTACTCGCCGCCCCTGCTGCCGTCCTTGACGACCAGTCGCACGGTCAGCTTCTCGGAGTGCTCGGGAAGTGTGAGCTTCTTGCTGAAACTCCTTGCCGAACGTCTCGGTGAGCAGGAGGTCCTAAAGGACCGGCAGGCGGCCGAAGCCGCGGCCCGGCAATCTCAGAGAGCCTTGTGCATGATGTGCAGGCCCACATAGCCCTCGGCCGGGTGGTGGAATCCCTCCGGAAGGGTGCCGATCACCTCGAAGCCGAGGGACTCGTACAGCTTGACCGCGCGGGTGTTCGTCTCGACAACCGCATTGAACTGCATCGCCCGGAAACCCGACATGCGGGCCCACTCGACCGAGTACTCGCACAGGGCACGCCCCACCCCCTTGCCGGAGTGGGCGGGGTCGACCATGTAGGTGGCGCTGGCGACGTGGGAGCCGTTGCCCATGTGGTTCCGGTTCATCTTCGCGGTGCCGAGGACCGCTCCCGCCTCGTCGACGGCGACGACCACGCGGCTCGGCGGGGCGACGAACCACCACCCCTGTGCGTCCTCCTTTCCGAGGTCCAGCGGGTAGGTGAGGGTCTCGCCCGCGGCGACGATCCCGTGGAAGAACGGCCAGATGGCGGGCCAGTCCTCGGTGATAGCTTCCCTGATCAACATGCGGCCATGATGCAGGACTCGAACGCCGGTCCGCGAACGGCTATCCGTCGCTCCGCCGGCGCCACCCCAGCCGGGCCAGCAGCCGTTTCCCGCCAGGCTCACGCAGACCGGAGGATGTTTCGCCGGCAGGGGATGACAGGGACGGCGCCGTCTCCACCACGGGCAGGGCCCGTGGTGGAGCCATGCAGGAGGTGGAGTCCGGGGCCGGTGTCATCCGCGCCCCGGGGTCGTCGCCCGGCCGTGGGGCGGGCCGCTCCTCGCGGGCCAGGTCCAGACCGAGCGTCAGGTTGACCCGCCGCCAGAGGATCTCGTCGGGATCGTCCGCCAGCATCAGCTCCCCCATGGTCTCCCTGGCCGCCACGGAGCCCGGCCGCCCGAAGACGGGCTCCGGCCTGACCCGGGCGAGATAGGCGCGCTCGTACGGGTCCTCCACCACCTCCGCCAGATGCGCGGAGTCCAGTGCCGACGCCTCGACCGCCGCCCGCGCCCAGGGGTCGGCGGTGCGCTTCAGCAGTCGGTCGATGCGCTGGCTCCGCCAGTTCCGCGCCCGCCGGTCGCCGCCCGCCTCCAGCATCGTGCGCATCCCGAGGGGCGTGCGGCCGGCTAGCAGGTCGGGTTCCCGCATCGCGAATGAGGCGAGCTCGTCCGCGAGATAGAGCCACACCACCGCGCGGTAGCGGTTCAGATAGAACGTGACCGGCGAGACGCAGCCCGCTCGGGCCAGCCGCGTGAACCGCGCGGGAACGATGCCGAGCAGAGCGGCACCCTCCGCGGTGCCGACGGTGCGGACGCGCTCGGCCAGCCCGTCGGGAAATCCCGGATCCTCGCGCAGCCGCGCGACTTCCCGCTCGTGCACCCGCGGCCGCCCGCCGCCGGACCCGGCGGTGACTGCGATCAGCCCCAGGTGCACAGCCAGCTCGAATTCGCTGCGCCTGAGCCCCAGTTCCTGCGCCGCACGGCCGGCGGCCACCGTGGCCGCCGATGTGCCGGGCGAGGTGTGTGCGCCCTCGTCCCGGCTTTCGTCGCCGCCCCGGACTTCGTACGCGCCCCCGGTCCGCGCGCGGATCGCTTCCTTGACTGTCATGGCCGTCCTCCCCGTGAGCTCGAATACTCTCCGTGATCACGGTAGCCCGACGGGGTCACCTCCGGTCCAACCTGTGGATAACTCTCCTCGGCCGGAGAGAAGACCAGGTCAGAAGAGGTCACAAGGCGTCAGAGAGGTTTTGCGTCCTCCGGTCCGCTCTGGCGGACGGATACGCCGAGGTGCTCGCCGACCCGGTTGACGAGCAGGGTCATCTCGTAGGCCACCTGCCCCACGTCGGCTTCGGCGGCGGTCAGCACACACAGGCAGCTGCCGTCGCCCGCGGCGGTCACGAAGAGCAGGGCCTCGTCGAACTCGACCATGGTCTGGCGGGCTCGCCCCGCCCGGAAGTGACGCCCCGAACCGCGCGCCAGGCTGTGCAGGCCGGAGGAGACCGCGGCCAGGTGTTCGGCGTCCTCGCGGGCCAGTCCGGTGCTGGCCCCGGTGACCAGGCCGTCGTTCGACAGCACCAAGGCGTGCCGTATGTACTGCACCCTGCTGGTGAGATCGTCAAGGAGCCAGTCAAGTCCCCGGTCAAGCGCCATCTGCTCGTCCTCCCCGTGCCTTCGTTCCCCGCGCCCCGCTACGCGCGTAAGCCTTGCGCACCGCCTCCGTACGGGCAAGCGCCCCCCGTCTCCCGGGGCGCCGCTTCGCGCCATGCGAGCAGCGGGCCCAGGATGGGTCCATGGCACATCACATGACCGATGAAGAGTGGCGGGCCTTCCTTTCCGAGGGCACTCGCACTGCGAAGGTGTCGACGGTGCGGACCGACGGCAGTCCGCATGTCGCGCCCGTCTGGTTTCTGCTCGACGGCGATTCGCTGGTCTTCAACACCGGCAGGAAGAGTGTGAAGGGCCGCAATCTGGAGCGCGACGGACGGGTCTCCCTCTGTGTCGACGACGACCGGCCGCCGTACGCGTTCGCCGTGGTTCAGGGGCGTGCGGAGCTGAGCGAGGACCCCGAGGAACTGCTGCGGTGGGCCACGCGGATCGCTGAGCGCTACGTGGGGCCGGAGGCCGCCGAGGAGTTCGGCCGGCGCAACGGTGTGGCCGGTGAGCTGGTGGTGCGCGTGCGGATCGACAAGGTGATCGCCCTGGCCGGCCTGGCCGACTGAACGGCCGCTCGCCGCCGGCGGGCGGTCAGCCGACGGCGTCCAGGAGCCGGGCGGTGTGCACACGCCCGGCGTACTCGATGGTACGGATCAGGACGTCTTTCCCGGAGTCCCGGTCGCGCGCGTCGCACAGCACGACGGGCGTGCCCCGGTCCAGGTCGAGGGCGTGCGACACGTCGTGCGCCGCGTAGGTGCGCGCCCCGGGGAAGCAGTTGACGGCGACGACGAACGGTATGCGCCGGCGCTCGAAGTAGTCGACGGCCGCGAAGCAGCCCTCCAGACGCCGGGTGTCGGCGAGGACGACCGCAGCCAGCGCGCCTTCGGACAGCTCGTCCCAGAGAAACCAGAAGCGGTTCTGTCCCGGTGTGCCGAACAGGTACAGAGACAGACCGGCGTGGATGGTAATACGGCCGAAATCCATCGCTACGGTCGAGGCGGTCTTCCGTACCGCCCCTTCCGTGTCGTCCAGGTCACGCCCGGCCTCGCTGAGCGGTTCCTCGGTCCGCAGCGGCCGGATGTCGCTGACCGCGCCGACCAGGGTCGTCTTCCCGGCTCCGAATCCGCCCGCCACCAGGATTTTCAGGGCCATCGCGGAGTCGTCCCCCTGGGCGCCGTGCGTGCTGTGCGCGTTTCCGACGTGCTCAAAGGACATCGATCACTTCTCCTGTGAGAGATTCTCCTGCGATTGAGCCGCACACCTCGGCGAACCCCGGTCCAGTCGCTCGGACATCACTGTCGGGACAGGATGGCAACCGTCTGCACGGTCCGAGAGGGTTGATCGTTCTTGATCGATGCAGACCTCGCCTGCACACTCCTGCCGCATCTCGTAGCTGTACGACACGGCCTCTACACTGGTTTCTTTCGGTCGCGGCAGGGAGAGAGCAAGCGTGTCGACAGGTACCGGCGGCGGTTTCCACGATCCGCCCGCCGAGGTGCTCGCCGAGGCCGCGGCCGCGTTCGGGCTCCTGGCGACACCGGCGAGACTGCACATCGTGTGGGCGCTTGCCCAGGGCGAGAGCGATGTGACGGGCCTCGCCGAACGGGTCGGCGGCACCCTCCCCTCGGTCAGCCAGCACCTGACCAAGCTCAAGCTGGCCGGTCTGGTGCGTTCGCGGCGTGAGGGCCGCAGGCAGGTCTACCTGGTCGACGACCCCGACGTGGTGACGGTCGTCCGGCTCATGGTCGGCCAGCTCGCCGAGCGCGCGGGCCACCCGGCCCAGGAGACCGTCCGCCTGCGTGAGCTCGGTGCCTGAGGGCAGCGCAGCCGCGGGATCCGGCCGGACCACGTCCGGCACACCGGCCCCGGTGACACCCTTCCCGGCCAGTCGGCGCCGGTGGCAAAACATCCCCTCGACGCACCGGACCCCGCGCTCGCCGGGACCGGGCCCTTCGCGCAGCCGCAGCTCTGCTTCCAGGGCAGCAGCGTGTCGTCCGGCAGCGGTACGGCGGTGATCACGGCCACCGGTGGGGCCACCCGGTTCGCCGCCGCGCACGACGGCCGGACCCGGCAGCGGGGTGCCAGCGCCTTCGACCGGTCGGTGCAGGGCATCTCCTGGACGCTGATCCGCTGACCGAGGACCGGCCCGTCGTCGAAGCGGCGGTCGACGGCGCGGACCTGCCCGATCCCGGCGTTCTGCGGTGGCCGGCGCTCAGCGCGCTGTGGACGCTCCAGCTGGCGGACCTGCCGGCCCCGGACGCCCTCGACGAGGCGGTGCTGGACGCCGCGGAGGAGGCCGAGGGCTGGGGGCCGACCACGTACGAGGGGGTGGCCGCGCTGCCCTTCGATCCGGTGCGGCGGGTGGCGACCGCGGTGCTCCGGCGGCCGGGCCGGCTCGGCATCCACACGCTGGTGACCAAGGGGGCCGTCGAGGCCGTGCTCGAACGGTGCGCGCTGGACGGGGACGAGCGGGAGCGGCTGCTCACCCTCGCCGCCCGGAAGGCGGATTCGGGGCTGCGCCTGCTGGCCGTGGCCCGCGCCGACCGGCCCGCCCGGCATGGTGCGTACACCCCTGCGGACGAGCGCGGTCTCACTTTTGTGGGCCTGGTCGCGCTGCGGGACGTACCCGCGCCGAGCGCCGCCGAAGCCCTGGACGTGCTGGCCCGGCGGGGCGTGACCGTCAAGGTGCTGACCGGCGACCACCCGGGTACGGCGGCCCGCGCCTGCGAGGATCTGGGCCTGCGCACGAACGCGGCGGGCGGGTACGGCGACGTGGTGACGGCCGAGCTGATGGACACCCTGTCGGACGCCGAGCTGGCGCGGGTCGCGGACCGGGCGACCGTGTTCGCGCGCTGCACGCCTGAGCACAAGGCCCGGATCGTCTCGGCGCTGCGGGCCGCCGGGCACACCACCGGGTTCCTCGGCGACGGCGTCAACGATCTGCCCGCCCTGCACGCGGCCGATGTCGGCATCTGCCCGCGCAACGCGGTCGATGTGGCGCGTGAGGCGGCCGACGTCGTGCTGGCGGAGAAGGACCTCACCGCGATCGACCGGGCGGTGCTGGCGGGGCGGCACAGCAACGGGAACATCGCCACCTATCTGCGCATCTCGCTCTCCTCCAACCTGGGCAACGTCATCGCCATGTTGACGGCCGGGCTGATGCTGCCCTTCCTCCCCATGCTCCCGGCGCAGGTGCTGGTGCAGAACCTCTGCTTCGACGCCGCGCAGCTCGCCTTCGCGTTCGACCGCCCGGGCGCGTCCGCCCTGCGCCGGCCCACGGTTCTGCGCTCACGTGACTTCCTGCGCTTCATCACCGGCTTCGGACTGCTCAACGCCGCCGCCGACCTCGCCACCTTCGGGGTGCTGGCCCTCGCTCTCCACAACGCGGCCGGGACCGACGGCGAGGCAGCCTTCCACGCCGGGTGGTTCACCGAGAACCTGCTGACCCAGGCCCTCGTCATGGTCCTGCTCCGGACCGGTCGCAGCGCCGCCGAACGGCGGGCCGGAGGACCTCTGCGAGCAGCGGCGGCCGGACTCGCCGTGGTCGGCGTCGTGCTCCCCCTGACCCCGCTGGGACCCCTGCTGGGGATGAGTGCCCTGCCGCCCCTCTACTACCTGCTGCTCGGGTCGGTGCTGGGCCTGTACGCGGTGGGGCTCACGGCGGCACGGAGGCGTTACGAGCGGCGCCGTACGGTCGGCGCCGAGCTGGAGCGTACGGCCGGCGCCGAACCGGAGCAGGGCGTACGGAAGGCCGGCGCGGAGCGCTGAGGGGGTGGCTGTCCGGCCTTCGAACGACAGTTGTACAGTTGCGCAATGCGGCAACTGTTGCCGCATGGGCGAGGAGAAGGGCGGGACCAGCATGTTGCGTAACAGCCTGGAGCCCTGGCACCTGTTGATCCTGGCCGTCGTGGTGATCGTGCTCTTCGGCTCGAAGAGGCTGCCCGACACCGCCCGCGCCCTGGGGAAGTCGGTGCGCATCCTCAAGAGCGAGGCGAAGGCCATGAAGGACGACGAAGCCCGCTGATCCCGGCTCAGACCCCGGGGTCCGGTGACCCGGACCGGCTCTCGGCCGCCGCTCACTTCAGGGCTTGCGCAATCCGGGAACCTTGAAGGCCGCGTGGGGCGTTCGTACCAGTAGCGGCCACATGTAGTGACAGCGAAGCAGCACGGATCGCAGGATCAAGGGATCGACCGATCAGACGTGCGGACCGACCGAACACTGGAGGACATTCATGGGTGTGAGCCTGGCGAAGGGCGGCAACGTCTCCCTGTCGAAGGAGGCCCCCGGCCTGACGGCCGTGACGGTCGGCCTCGGCTGGGACGTACGGACCACGACCGGGGCCGATCACGACCTGGATGCCAGTGCGCTGCTGTGCTCCGCCGCGGGCAAGGTCCTCTCCGACGCCCACTTCGTCTTCTACAACAACCTCAACAGCCCCGACGGTTCCGTGCGCCACACCGGTGACAACCTGACAGGCGAGGGCGAGGGCGACGACGAGTCGGTAGAGGTCGACCTGGCCTCGGTCCCCGCGGAGATCGCGAAGATCGTGTTCCCGGTCTCCATTCATGACGCCCAGAGCCGGGGCCAGAGCTTCGGCCAGGTGCGCAACGCGTTCATCCGCGTGGTGAACCGGGCCAACGGAGTCGAGCTGGCCCGCTACGACCTGAGCGAGGACGCCTCCACCGAGACCGCGATGGTCTTCGGTGAGCTGTACCGGCATGGCGCGGAGTGGAAGTTCCGCGCCGTGGGCCAGGGGTACGCCTCGGGGCTCGCCGGCATCGCGTCCGACTACGGCGTCAACGTCTGAGCAGCACCTGCTGCCGGCCGCGGACGGACTCGGGATCGTGGCTCGGGGTCATTGCTCGGCAACGCGGCCCCGGCACCCGGCGCCCCGCCCTCAGGCGGGTAGCGCCGGAGCCCGGGCCGTCGCCGCGTGGCGTTCCGTACGGGCTCCGACTGCGCGATCATGTCCGCATGACCGATGACCACACCCATGTACTGGACTTCTTCACCCCGCGCGCGACCGACTGGGACAGCCGGTTTCCCGACGACGGCCCGGCCTATGCCGCCGCGGCCGGTCTGCTCGGGCTGCGGCCGGGGGACGCCGTGCTCGACGCGGGCTGCGGTACCGGCCGGGCGCTCCCGGCCCTGCGCGCGGTGGTCGGCCCACGCGGCACCGTGCTGGGCGCCGATCTGACACCCGCCATGCTGGAGGCGGCCGTGCGGGCGGGGCGAGCGGAGAGCGGCACGCTGATCCGGGCCGATGTCGCGCGGCTGCCGCTGCGTGACGGGGCGTTGGACGCGGTGCTCGGGGCCGGGCTGATCTCACATCTGGCCCGCCCCGAGGCCGATACGGCGGAGCTCGCGCGGGTGGTGCGGCCGGGCGGTGTGCTGGCCCTGTTCCACCCGATCGGCCGCGCCGCCCTGGCCGCGCGGCACGGGCGCGCCGTCACCGATGACGACCTGCGGGCCGAGCCCAGGCTGCGGGCTCTGCTGGCCGGTTCCGGATGGCGGCTGGACTCCTACACCGATGAGGACGACCGCTTCCTCGCCCTCGCCGTACGCCAGGCCTGAGGGAACACGAACCCTGGCGCGTTGCCGTGCGCAAGCTCTGGTATCGGTACGGAACAGCGCCCCGCAGCCTCACACGGTGCCGCCCACGTGGCGGCCGCCAGCACATCGGGGCGGTCGAACGTGACATCGTGCCCGGCACCGGGCGCCTGGATCACGCCTACCCCCGAGGCCACCAGCTCGGCGACGCCGGGCAGGGCACCGCTCAGCGTCCCCTGGAGGAAGCGCCGCTGCGGGCCGGGCGGAGCTGCGCGACCGGCCGGCCTGCCCGGAGCGAGCGGACATCACCGACGAGAACCGGTGGTTCGTCCTGCTGGCCCTCCTCCGGCATCTTCCGGAGCCCTCGGGGCACCCGGAGGTGCTGCGGCGGCGACTGGTGTTCCCGGAGGAACCCGGGAGCTTCTTCTACGACGGTGACCGGCCGCTGCGCGCCGAGGAGCTGGAGGACCCCTTCCGCAAGGGCGTCCTCACCGTCGCGCGGGCGACCGGTGAAGCGGAACTCGGATGGTTGCGGACCACCCTGGAGTCACTCGACGGGCACGTCTGACGACGGCCGGTGGCCGGGAGCCGGGCAGCCCCGGACCCCCGGTGTGGGGAACGTACCGAGCGCGGCGACCTCGTAACCGTCCGGGTAGCCCTTGATCTCCGGGTTCTGGCGCGCGTAGCGCGGCGTGCGCCGGGGCGGCAGGAGGCGGACGGCGCGAGCCCGTAGCCGCAGGGCGCCCCGGGTCAGCCCCCGGGCCACTGGCCCGGGGCGCTCGTAACGGAATGCCCGCAGCAATGAGTCGTCGAGGAGCGCCAGGCTTGCGCCCCGGACCAGCGGGGCGAGCGGTGCCGGGTACCAGGAGCCCATGAGTGCGAGGGTCGCGTCGGAGACCCGGCGGGCTCCTTCGTCCCAGCCGAAGTGTTCGTGCTCGTAGGTGTCGAGGGTGCGCTCGAAGTCCTCGTAGGTGTGTGGGAGGTCCTTGATCCCCATGCGGGCGCCCAGCGTGCGGTAGTAGGCGGCGAAGGCCCGCAGCTCGTGGTCGGAGAGCCGACGCCAGCCGTAGTCGTCCAGCCAGCGCTTCGGCGTGACGACGAAGGTGCACAGGACGTACCGCATGTCGTCGTTGCTGATGTCGTAGCTGCGGTGCATCTGGTTGATCCGGCGGACGGCCGTGCGGCCCTCCTCGGTGTCGAATCCGTGCTCCACCACGGTGTCGAGAAGCAGGGCGGTGTCGTCGTACCGCTTCTGCGAACGCTCCGTCAGCTCCGCAGTCTCGTCGAGGAGCCGACCGATGCTGGGCACGGCATAGGTGCGGTAGAGGGCCAGTTCGAGGGCGCGGGTGATGTCCCAGGGGAACTCGTAGGTGACGGTGAGGCGGTAGATCTCCAGGAAGTCCCGCTCCGGGTCGAGTCGCTGAATCTCCTTCAGCCGGTCGTACCGCTGAACCATGCTCTTCCCCTCGTTCGTCCGGAGCTCCGATGCTACGCGGATCGCCCCGTACGCCCCGGTGTTTCCCGGCCACGACGACCAGGTCGAGGGGCCCGCGGATCCGGCTCGGCGGTGCCCGCCGGGGCCTCGACGGCGGGGTTACCGAGTAGTTAAGGTGCGCCGACGGACGACGCGAGGCGGTCCCGGGCGACGGGTGGCCGAGCGGGGGATCAGGGACGAGGAGGACACTGTGGCCGGTGCGGACGCCGACGACGACGCGCTGCTGGTGCTGACCGCGGTGCTGCTCACTCCAGCCCGGTTCCCGAGCGTGCTGGGCGACGACTATGTGGCGGCGTGCGGCGCGCTCGCCCTCGAACCGTACGAGGAGGGCTACGGTCTCGTCCTCGGGCAGGACGGCGACGGGGCCCGCTGGACCGTGGTGGTCGAGGACGTCTCCCTGGTGGCCGTGGCCATCGCCGCGTGGGACTGCGGCATGGAGTACGACCTCTCCCCCGACGACCGCTCCGTGGTGTGCGCGCTGCCCGGCTGGCCGCTGGCCCTGGCTGTCGCAGCGCCCGGTGTGCCCGCCCCGCACGACCCGGAGACGGACGGGGTGGGC
The DNA here is from genome assembly GCF_001905595.1 of Streptomyces sp. CB00316. Taxonomy (GTDB): domain Bacteria; phylum Actinomycetota; class Actinomycetes; order Streptomycetales; family Streptomycetaceae; genus Streptomyces. The sequence goes on from NZ_LIXI01000014.1 coordinate 105,633, forward strand.
CCCGCGCCGTTGACTCCCCCGGACACGGGGTCCTGGGGCCCCGCGCAGCGGCGGCTCGGGGCCGACGAGATCGCGGAGCGGTGGGCGCTGTGGCGGGAGCAGATCGACGATGCGCAGTTCGTCCGGCCGGGCGGCGAGTCGGCCGGAAGAGCCGAGGACGGTGAGCCGGGAGACGAGGACACCGGCGCCGACGCGGACGCGGAACCCGGTGCCTCTGCGACCGGTCAGCACCCCGGCGTACGACGGGCCCTGGCGGAGGCCCTCGCCTACACGAAGGCTCCGCCACCACCCGGCCGGATCCGCTCCGGCTTCGCCTCAGCCGACGCACGCATCCTGCGGGTCGACGGCCGGGGGTGGTCGATGGTCGCCAGGACCGACGACATAGCGCTGATCCTGCTGGACGAGGTGCCGGGCGAGGTGTTGCCCGTCGGCCGCGGGCCGGCCCTGCCCGGTCTGCTGAAAGCCCTGGACGCGCTGGCTGCGCATCCGGCGTGACCGTGATGCGGAGCCGAGCCTCCGCTGCTGGTGGATTCCGAAGTCAGCTGCTGCGGAATCCCGGGCTCAGCGGCCGATCTCCTTGCGGTTGATCCTGCGGAGCCTGCGTCGCTGGGACGGGTCCAGCAGCAGATAACCCGCGACGGGGACACCGATCACCACGAGCAGGGCCCACCAGAATCCGATCAGGGGCCACAGGACGACCGCGGCCACCACCCCCGCGACAGCGACCTTCGCACCGTTCGACATGGTCCACGCCTCCTTAGCGGCCGACGCCGCTTCTGTCCTGTCAACGCGTCCGCGCGTCCTTACGTTCCCCCGCACGCCCTCCCCGTGACCGCCCGTCCCTGTCCCTCGTGACGACCTTCATCGCAGCGGCTCGCCTACCTCGCGCATATAGGCCAGCGCCTGCAGGTAGGACTCGACGAGTCCCGTTTCCGCGTACGGCATGCCGATGCTCCTGCAGTGCTCCTTGACCAGGGGCTGGGCCAGCCGCAGGTGGGGCCGGGGCATGCTCGGGAACAGATGGTGCTCGATCTGGTAGTTCAGGCCGCCGAGGAACCAGTCGGTGAGGATCGCGCCACGCACATTGCGTGAGGTCAGGACCTGACGCTGCAAGTGGCTCCAGCGGTCCCCGTCCGGGTCGGGCATCTCCATGCCCTTGTGGTTCGGGGCGAAGGCCATGCCCAGGTGGAGACCGAACAGCGCGTGGTGCAGCAGGGCGAAGACGAGGGCCTTGCCCGGCGACAGGACGGTCAGCAGCAGGGTCGTGTACAGCGCCAGGTGCGCGGTCATCAGCAGGGCCGACACCGCACGCTCCCGGCCCGGCTGACGGCGCAGGAACTGGAACCCGTAGATCTTCAGGGCTATGCCCTCGAGCAGCAGCATCGGGAAGAACAGCCGGGCCTGGTTGCGGGTCAGCCAACGGGCGAATCCTTCGCGCTGCGCCGCCTGCTTCTGGGTCCAGACCAGGGCGCCGACGCCGACATCGGGGTCCTTGTCGACGTGGTTGGGGTTGGCGTGGTGGCGTACGTGCTTGTCGTTCCACCACGCTTCGTTCATCCCGAGGAGCAGGTTGGCATGGACCAGGCCGATCAGCCTGCTCGTACTGCGGTCACCGGATATCTGGGAATGGCCCGCGTCATGGGCGACGAAAGCCGTCCGGGTCCACAGGACCGCCAGCGGAAGGGCGAGGAACAGGCTCCACCAGGTGTCGCCCAGCAGCACGAAGGCGGTGATCACCCCTCCCAGCGCCATCAGGTTGGCCGCGATGCTGATCGCGTACCGCCCGGTGCGTCGTTCGAGGAGACCCTGCCCTTTCACAGCACGCAGCAGAGGGGCGAAATCAATGCCGACAACCGGGACGCCGGTTCGTTCCGAACTGCTGGTATCGGCGGAATCCGCAGCGGTGGCTGTTGGCTGGGACATGAGGTCTCCGGTCTCTCAAACATAGGCGCTGACCTCGATAAACGTACGGGCCGGAGGCTCACGGCAGCCATGGCGCCACCACCCCGATCGTCCTGGGGCAGACCCCCGTACTCCGTGGTGGTGCCAGCCGCACCACCACACGGGAGAGGAAGAAGGGGTGAGGCAGATCACCACCAGGGGCCGCACGTCGCGGCTTCGGATGGAGTACCCTCGGCGACCCCGACCCACTAGTCAAATTTGAGGAATCTGACATCGCTGTGCACCGGCACCCCGCGGCAACGCCTTCCGAGATTTCAGAGCTGTCCCGCTGCTCCGCGGTCTTCATCCCCGCGGTTCCGTCCCGTACCGGCCTGATCGCCTTCTGGAACCCGGACGGTAGCACCCCTCCCGACGCGCCCGGGATCCTGTCGGAACTCACCGTGGCCGGAGCCGGCCGGCGGCGCCATACCGTGGCCGGCCTGCACCTTCCCGTACGGGAGGCCCTGCCGGTGCTGACCCGGGCGCGGGCGGACGGCCAGGCCTCCCCCGCCACCGCCTTCTGGGGCGCCGCCGCGCTGCTCGGCCTGCAGCTCGTCGCCCGCGGCCTCCTGCTGCCCGGGCTGAGCCCCAGCGACCACGACGCCTGGCGCGTCGGGCCGTTGGGCGCCGGGGACCTGGAGCGGATCCGGGAGCTCGCGGCGTCGATGCCGCCCACCGCCCACGCGGCCCCGCTGGAGACCGGCGCGACGGCGGACGGGCCGCTGCTGCTGCCCGAACCGGAGCGGCTGCTGCGGGCGTTCCTGGACGCGGTGGCGGACGGGCTGCCCCGGACCCCCGCCGCCGGATTCGCGGCGGCGGGCCCCGCGTTCGCCGCCCGGGAACCGCAGCACCTGCCCCAAGGGCGGTCCTGGGCCGCCGATGTGGCGGCCGGTCACGACGCGGGAATACGGCTCTCGTTGCGTATCGAGATCACGGGGGCGGCGTCCCCGGCCACCGAGGCCCCTCTTGATGACGACGCGGCGCCTTCGTTCCGTGCCGTCCTGCAGATCCACAGTGTCAGCGACCCCTCGATGGTCGCCGACGCGGCCGAGATCTGGGCGGGCGGCACCCGGAGCGCGGCGGCGTTCGGGCCGCGGGCCCGGATGGACGCCCTCCTCGCCCTGCGCCGTGCCGCCCGCGCCTGGCCGCCCCTGGCGCCGCTGCTGTCCGCCGCCGTACCGGACGCGGTGGAGCCGGCCGACGAGGAGGTCGCCGAGCTGCTGGGGCCCGCCTCGCGCGCCCTGGCCGCCATCGGCGTGCACGTGCACTGGCCCAAGGAGCTGGCGAGGAAGCTGACCGCCCGCGCGGTGATCGGCCCGGCCGACGGACAGGACGACAGCGGCGAAGAGGGTGACGTGCGGCGGGGGCGGACCGTCGCGGACACCCCGTCGTTCCTGTCCGCCGACGCCCTGCTCGCGTTCGACTGGCGGTTCGCGCTGGGCGACCGGCAGCTGAGCCGCGCGGACCTGGACCGGCTCGCGGAGTCCAGCAGACCGATCGTGCGGCTGCGCGACCAGTGGGTCCTCATCGACCCGGAGGAGGCGCGGCGGGCCCGGGAGACCCAGGACCGCAAGGTCACCCCCATCGACGCGCTGGGCGCGGCGCTGACCGGCTCCACCGAGGTGGACGGGCGCCGTGTGGAGGTGGCCGCGACGGGCTGGCTGGAGAGGTTGCGCAAGCGGCTGGCCGATCCGGAGTCGGCGGCTCAGCAGACGGTCGGACAGCCCGAGGCGCTGACCGCGACCCTGCGCGACTACCAGCTGCGCGGACTGAACTGGCTGAACACCATGACCTCGCTCGGCCTCGGCGCCTGCCTCGCCGACGACATGGGCCTGGGCAAGACGATCACGCTCATCGCCCTGCATCTGCACCGCCAGGGCGACCGGGACGCGGCCGGGCCGACGTTGGTGGTCTGTCCGACATCGCTGATGGGCAACTGGCAGCGGGAGATCGAGAAGTTCGCCCCGGGCACCCCCGTACGCCGTTTCCACGGCGCGTCGCGTTCCCTGGAAGGGCTGGCGGACGGCGAGTTCGTCCTGACGACGTACGGCACGATGCGTCTGGACGCGCCCCGGCTGGCGGCCGCCCCCTGGGGCATGGTCGTCACCGACGAGGCGCAGCACGTGAAGAACCCGCACTCGGCGACGGCGAAGCAGCTACGGACCGTCGGCGGCCGGGCCCGCGTGGCCCTCACCGGCACTCCGGTGGAGAACAACCTCTCCGAGCTGTGGGCGATCCTGGACTGGACGACGCCCGGGCTGCTGGGCCGGCTCGGAACTTTCCGTACCCGGTACGCCGCCGCCGTCGAGGGCGGCACGGACCCGGCGGCCGCCGAGCGGCTCTCGGCCCTGGTGCGCCCGTTCCTGCTGCGCCGCCGCAAGTGCGACCCGGGGATCGCCCCGGAGCTGCCGCCGAAGACGGAGACCGACCGTACGGTCTCGCTGACGGCCGAGCAGGCCGGGCTGTACGAGGCCGTGGTCCGCGAGACCCTCGCCGCGATCGCCGGCGCCGACGGCTTCGAGCGGCGGGGGCTCGTGATGAAGCTGCTGACGGCGCTGAAGCAGATCTGTAATCACCCGGCGCAGTACCTGAAGGAGGACCGGCCGCGGATCGCGGACCGGTCGGGGAAGCTCGAACTGCTGGACGAACTCCTGGACACGATCCTGGCCGAGCAGGGTTCCGTACTGGTGTTCACGCAGTACGTACAGATGGCGCGGCTGCTGGAGGAGCACCTGGCCGGGCGGGGGGTGCGTACGCAGTTCCTGCACGGCGGTACGCCGGTGGCGCGGCGCGAGGAGATGGTGAGCCGTTTCCAGGAGGGCGATGCTCCGGTGTTCCTGCTGTCCCTCAAGGCTGCGGGGACCGGGCTCAACCTCACGCGGGCCGGTCATGTCGTGCACTTCGACCGCTGGTGGAATCCGGCGGTCGAAGTGCAGGCGACGGACCGGGCGTACCGGATCGGGCAGACGCAGCCCGTCCAGGTGCACCGGCTGATCGCCGAAGGCACGATCGAGGACCGGATCGCGGAGATGCTCGCCCGCAAGCAGGGGCTCGCGGACGCGGTGCTCGGCTCGGGGGAGGCCGCGCTGACCGAACTGACCGATGCGGAACTGGCCGATCTGGTCGAGCTGCGAGGGGGCGCACGATGAGCGAGGACGACGAGCACGGCACGGGCACGGTGGATTCCGGCAGCGGAGCGGAGCGTACGTTCGCGCCGCTGCCTCCCCCGCCGGGCAGGGGTTTCGCCACCTCCTGGTGGGGCCGCGCATGGCTCCAGGCCCTGGAGGACACCGCCCTGGACGGTCAGCAGCTCAAGAAGGGGCGCCGGCTGGCCAGGGAGGGCGGCGTGGGGGCGGTCTCCGTACGCCCCGGCCGGATCACGGCAGTCGTGCGGGACCGGGACGGCACGGGCCACCGGAGCGATGTGCTGCTCCAGGAGCTGAACGACCAGGCGTGGGACCGCTTCCTGGACATGGCGGTGGACCGGGCCGGGCACATCGCCGCGCTGCTGGACCGGGAGATGCCGCCGCATCTGGTGGAGGACGCGGCGGGTGCCGGGGTGGATCTGCTGCCGGGCATCGGTGACCTGGACGGAGTGCACCTGCGGCACCTGGGACCACTGCCCCCACTCGGGCGCCCTGTGCTACCAGGTGGCGCGGCTGCTGGACGAGGACCCGTTCGTCCTCCTGCTGCTGCGGGGGCGCGGGGAGCGGCGGCTGCTGGACGAGCTCCAGGTCCGCAGCACCGCCCGAGCGGTGCGGGGTGCGGAGGGCGATGCGCCGGGGGAGGCGTACGGCGTCCCGGCCGACGAGGCGTTCGCCGCGGGCTCCATCCTGCCGCCGCTCCCCGTGCCGCCGCCCGTGCCCGAGGAGCCGGGGCTGCCGCCGTCGCTGGATACGGAGGCGGGCCCGCCGTCCGGCATCGACCCGGCGGCGCTGGAGGTCCTGGCCGCCGACAGCGCCGTACGGGCCCACCGGATGCTGCTGGAGGCGCTGGCTCCGGGGCACGAACGGCAGCCCATGGCGGCGGAGCTGACGCCGGAGCAGGACGCGGTACGGATGGCCGCCGACGCCCGCCCCGAGCCGTCGATCGCGAAGCGGCTGGCCGAGGGGAGCGGCCGGCCGCGCGCCGAGCTGGGGGCGGCGGTGAGCGCCTGGCGCTACGGAGGGGCAGCCGCGCTCGCGGTGCTCGACGAGGAGTGGGCCCCGGACGCGGACGCCCTCGCCCGGGCTCGCGCGCGGCTCGCGGCGGCCTGGGAGGAGGGGGAGCGGCCGCAGTTGCGGGCGACGCGGGCCCACTGGACGGTCGCGGGCGCCGATGTACAGCTCCGGTACGACCGCGACGGCCGGTGGTGGCCCTACCGCAAGGAACGCGGCCGCTGGGTGCCCGCGGGGCCTGCGGACGACGACCCGGCGAGCGCGCTGGCGGGGGCGTCGGCCGGGGGCGTGGGCGAAGGCTGAGGTCCGCGAGCAGGCATGGGGAACCGGAGCCTTCTTCCATACGTCATCAGCGGGAGACGGCTTCGGCCTCCTCTTCTCCCTTACGCGTCACCATTACAGCGACCCCGGCCTCCGATAGGAGTGCGATGCACCGCAGAAGGCTCCTTCAGGGGGCCGCCGTCACCGCGGCGGCGGCGCTCGTTCCGGCGTCGGCACGGGCCGTGACACCTTCGACCGCCGTCGCGGACCACCCGGCGGCTCTCTGGGCACCGGCCCACGGGGCGAACTACACCGTCCCCGCTCACCCTTCGGAGCGCCGCGTCGACCGCGTCGTCATCCACGTGGCCCAGCAGTTGTTCACCCCGACGATCGGAATCTTCCACGATCCGGCCAAGCAGGTCTCCGCCCACTACGTGGTGCGCTCCGGTGACGGTCATGTCGCGCAGTGCGTACGGGAGAGCGACATCGCCTGGCACGCGGGCGACTGGGACGTCAACGTCCGCAGCATCGGTATCGAGCACGAGGGATGGGTGGACCGGCCGGAGTTCTTCACCGACGTGATGTACCGGCGCTCGGCCCTGCTCACCGCGACGATCTGCGAGCGGCACGGCATACCCAAGGACCGGGCGCACATCATCGGCCACCACGAGGTGCCGGGCAGCGACCACACCGACCCCGGCGTGCTCTGGGATTGGGAGCGCTACCTCCGTCTCGTCAACGGCCCCTGAACCCGCGCCCATCACCCACCGCAGCCGGGTTGCCGCAAAGACCGGTGGCGACGACGATGGAGAGGCAGGACGGCCCGGACGGAGGGCGAGTTGACGGACCCCTGGGTGGCCCTGGCCGCTGATACGGACCCCGGTGAGCAGACGGGCGCGCTGCGCCGCGCGCACGAGGTGTTCACCTCGGCAGGACGGCTGGAACGGCCGGTGCGTACGGTGGTCGGCGAGTCGTGGCTCCGCTCGGCCCGGGCCCATGTCAGCCCGGACGGCGCCCCCGTGGTGGAGTTCGGCGCGGACGAGCTGGGCCCGTACCGTGAGGCGCATCCGCTGGCCCGGGCGATGCCCGTGATCCGGGAACTCATGGGCGCGTACGCAACGGACGGGGAGCATCTGCTGGCAGTCTGCGACGCCCACGGCAGGCTGCTGTGGGTCGAGGGCCACGCGGCGGCCCGCCGCCGGGCGGGGGCGATGAACTTCGTGGAGGGCGCCCGCTGGGCGGAGAGCGTGGCCGGGACCAATGCGCCTGGCACGGCCATCGCGGTCGACCGGCCGGTGCAGGTCTTCGCGGCCGAGCACTTCCTGCGCCCGGTGCAGCAGTGGACGTGCGCGGCGGCCCCGCTCCACGACCCGCACACCGGCCGGGTGCTGGGGGCGGTGGACATCACGGGCGGCGACCGGCTGGCGCACCCGCACAGTCTGGCCTTCGTCCAGGCGGTGGCGCGGGCCGCGGAGTCGCAGCTCGCGCTCCTGGCACCGGCGGCGGACGGCGGTTCGGTGCGGTTGAGCGCGCTGGGCCGGGACGAGGCGCTGCTGGTCGCAGGCGGCCGCAGGGTCCGGCTCAGCAGGCGGCACAGCGAGATCCTCGTCACCCTGGCCCGCCGCCCGGAGGGGCTGAGCGGGGACGAGCTGCTGATCGAGCTGTACGAGGACGAGTCGGTGCCCCCCGTGACGCTGCGGGCCGAACTCTCCCGGCTCAGACGGCTGCTGGGCCCGGACCTGCTGCACTCGCGCCCGTACCGGCTCGGCGTACCGGTGGACGCCGACTTCGACACGGTGGCGCGCAGGCTGGGGTCCGGGGCGGTGGCGGCGGCGCTGGAGGCGTACGCGGGCCCGCTGCTGCCGGGTTCGCGCGCCCCTGGAGTCGTACGGCTGCGCCACCGCGTCGCGGACGAGCTGCGGGCGGCACTGATCGCCCGGGGTGATCCGGGGCTGCTGGCCGACTGGGCGTACAGCCCGTGGGGCGAGGACGACCTGGCGGTGTGGCGGGCGCTGGCGGGGGCGGCACCAGCGCGGCGGCGGGCGGCGCTGCTGGCGAGGGTGCGGGGCCTGGACGCGGAACAGGGCGGCTGAGGCGGGGGACTCGGGCACCGGGCAGGGGCGGCTCAGGGGGCGGGGCGGCGGGGGCGGGCGGCGGACAGGGGCGCCTCAGGCGCGGGCCCGGCGCCAGCCAGGATGGCTCGGGCCCGCGCCCGGCCGCACGAGGGCGCCCATACCGGGGCGGCGTACCGCAGGACACCCGTCGGCCCCGTACCGCAACGGCGTTGCAACGTCCGGCCTCCTAGCCTCGCGCCGAGGGCCGTCCAACGGCGGGCGGCACCGGATCCGGGAGGCCACAGAGATGACCCGTTACGCCGCACCAGGCACCGAGGGCGCGATCGTCACGTACGCGTCCCGCTACGACCACTGGATCGGCGGCGCGTACGTCCCGCCGGCCCGGGGCGGGTACTTCGAGAACCCGAGCCCCGTCAACGGCCGCCCCTTCACCGAGATCGCCCGCGGCACCTCCGAGGACGTCGAACTCGCCCTGGACGCGGCGCACTCCGCCGCGCCCGCGTGGGGAGCGACCTCGGCCGGTGACCGGGCGGCCGTCCTGAACCGGATCGCGGACCGTATGGAGGCGCATCTGGAGGAGCTGGCGGTCGCTGAGAGCTGGGAGAACGGAAAGCCGGTGCGCGAGACACTGGCCGCCGACATCCCGCTGGCCATCGACCACTTCCGCTACTTCGCGGGGGTCCTGCGCGCCCAGGAAGGCTCGCTCAGCGAGCTGGACGAGGACACCGTCGCGTACCACTTCCACGAGCCGCTGGGCGTGGTCGGCCAGATCATCCCGTGGAACTTCCCCATCCTGATGGCCACCTGGAAGCTCGCCCCGGCGCTGGCCGCGGGCAACGCGGTGGTCCTCAAGCCGGCCGAGCAGACCCCTGCGTCGATCCACTTCTGGATGGGCCTGGTGGCCGATCTGCTGCCGCCGGGGATCGTCAACATCGTCAACGGCTTCGGCGAGGAGGCCGGAAAGCCGCTGGCCTCCAGCCCGCGCGTCGCGAAGATCGCGTTCACCGGGGAGACCACGACGGGGCGGCTGATCATGCAGTACGCCTCCGAGAACCTCAAGCCCGTGACGCTGGAGCTGGGCGGCAAGTCACCGAACATCTTTTTCGACGACGTCTCCCGCAGCGACGACGACTTCCTCGACAAGGCCCTCGAAGGGTTCACCATGTTCGCCCTCAACCAAGGCGAGGTGTGCACGTGCCCCTCGCGCGCCCTGATCCAGCGGGGGCACTACGGCGCCTTCTTGGAGGCCGGGATAGCCCGTACGGAGAAGATCCTGCCGGGCAACCCCCTGGACACCGACACGATGATCGGCGCGCAGGCGTCCGACGCCCAGATGCAGAAGATCCTCTCCTACCTGGAGATCGGCCGGCAGGAGGGCGCGAAGATCCTCACGGGCGGTGAGCGCGTCGAGCACGGCGGCGAACTGGCGGGCGGCTACTACGTCCAGCCGACCATCTTCGAGGGCGACAACCGGATGCGGGTCTTCCAGGAGGAGATCTTCGGCCCGGTCGTGGCGGTGGCCTCCTTCACCGACTTCGACGACGCCATCGCGACGGCCAACGACACCCTGTACGGGCTCGGGGCCGGTCTGTGGACCCGCGACACCAACACCGCGTACCGGGCGGGCCGCGCGATCAAGGCGGGCCGGGTCTGGACGAACTGCTACCACGCCTACCCCGCGCACGCCGCCTTCGGCGGCTACAAGGAGTCGGGCATCGGCAGGGAGAACCACAAGATGATGCTGGAGCACTACCAGCAGACGAAGAACCTTCTGGTGTCGTACTCACCGAAGAAGCTGGGCTTCTTCTAGGCACAGCAAAAAGGCGCCTGACCAGGGGTTTTCCCTGGCAGGCGCCCTTCAGGCCACCTCGTCCGCCTTGCCCGCCACCGCGACGACGTTCCCGACCAGGTCGAAGAGCCCGGCGGCGGTCATCGCCGTCAGATTTCGCCCGGTGGCCCCTCTCCTCGCCGACACCGGGGCCCTGGCCTTCGACCACGGCCAGATCCTGCGTGACGTCGTCGAACGCGCCCGGAACGCGCTCCAGTTCACGACCTTGACCTCCAGCTTCTGTGACCCGGCGTTCACGATCAGTGAGCTGCGCGGTACGAAGATCACCTGGGGTGGTCCTCCGGTGGCGCCGAAGACGGGCGCGAACAGGCTCTCCTTCGAGCTGGCGCTCCCCTCCGGCGCCGACTGGCAGGCGGAGGTGGGGCGCCTCGTCTCGCTCGGCGCGACACGCTCCGGGACGGGCGAGGGCGACGGCGAGGGGGGCCGCGTGCTGATGTTCGACCCCGACGGCAACGAGTTCTTCGTCCAGAGGCCCCGGTAGCCGCCCGGCACCCGGCCGTTACGCTTCCGACGTGACGCAGCACCCCACGGCGGAGGAACGACGGCCCGCGAACGACGGTATCCCCCGCCGGGGCCGCTGACGGTCATGTGCGCCTTGGTTCCGCCGAGGGTGATCACCACGTTCGTCGCCGAGTCGAGCCCTTCGGGCGTGGGCGGGAACCTCGACCGTCGCCAGGCGCCCGCCGTGCCGGTCGTACACGACGATCGCGGGCCGGCCGTGGAGGCCCCGGTAGAGGTTGCCGTCCGGGTCCACGGCGATCGAGTCGGTCCGGTCGAGCCGACGTGGTGGTCGAGCGGTCGACGGAGCGAAGGTCGCCTTCCACTAGTAGTGCTTGGTCATGTT
>NZ_LIXI01000015.1 GCF_001905595.1 Streptomyces sp. CB00316
ACCACCACACACCCCCACAACGAAGCGACGACCACCCCCTGGGTGAACCCGCACCGGACAGCGCACGAGCAACCCGCGCCGCAGCGGCGGCGCGCACCGGGAAGCCTCGAAGCAGCCAGGTGTCGGACAACTGCCGAAGGGCCTGGAAGGTGCGCGCCAAGGGCCCGGGGGGCACCACCTTCCGTCGCGTTCGGCCCCGCCGCAAAAGCTGTCTCTCCGAGGGGCTAGCCCGTCAACCCCGTGAGCGTGTATGCAGGACGGCACGGCAGGATGTGTGCGTGCCCTTCTCTCCCGTGGTCGACACCAAGTTGAACGTCTGGACGCTGGCAGCCGTCCTCACCGCCCTTTACGGCCTTTACGGCATCGCACGGGGGTGGTGGCATGCCTCCCTCGGGAAGCGCCACCGGCTGATCCGGGCCTACCGGCGCATCGCACCGTACGTGCGCCACGACTACGTCACAGAGCAGTTCGGCGAGCCCGCCTGGCTGCACAAGCGGACGGTCCGGATGTACGGGAGCGGTGCCGAAGAGGATGAGTCCCCTGTCGTTCTCGAAGACGTCGAGCTGACGGTGCGAACATGGCCGCTGGGACTGCTCGGCTACCTCGTCACCTGGTGCAACGAACACGACGAAGTGCTGATGTACTCCCTCACCACCCGCAGCCGGCTCTTCCGTCCACGAGTGCCCATCGGCCCCCACAGGATCACGCTCGGAAAGACGCCACTGTCCGCTCTGCCCAGCACGGCCCCGGAGGACGACGGACCGTGGCACGCGCTCGGGGCCCGCCGCTTCAGCTACGCCGAGCAGCACTACTACGGGAACCCAGGCGGCTACCTCCACTGGGCGGTGGGAGTGAGCGATGCGGGCTCCCCTCTGGCGCCACCGATCGGCTGCCAGGGAGACTCATGGGCTGCCGAAGATGTTGCTGCCTACCGCCGCACGGCCCGGATCAACTCCGTACTCATCGTCGGCCCCGCGATCAATCTGGAGGACGTCCTCCCCCGCGGCATCGCACCCGATCTCGACACCGTCCGGCTCCTCGAACTCCGACACCCCGCCCGCGTCGCGCTCGCCTCGCGATACCACTCCGCACGGAGAGCAATCGAGCAACGGATGACCCGTAGCAAGAACGAGTAAGGCAGGAGCCGGAGGGAGGTGCCAGACCCAGCGCTCCTGGACTCCTCCTGGGACCACACGCAACCTGCTGTTTCCCGGGGGGCAGTGACGTCCCTCGGTGAAACGACTGTCCGGAAGGGATCACATCACCGGATCGGGCTGCGTGTTCCTTCACGCTGCGGACTCGGGCGGAGGGTGGGCAACTATGAGCCGCACCAGCTCGTCCTCCGGGTATGACATACCCGACCCCTGTACCGTCTTTGTGGCCGCGCTGCGGTCACGGCCCCACCGTGGAAAAGCCAGCTGGCTGCCCCGGCGTCGACGTCCGTGGCCAGGCCACCTGTCTCGCCCACCTGGCGGACGCCGACCGTGACGGCTACCTGGCCAGCCTGACCGCCAGCAGCAGAATCGACCACCGTGGCACCCCCTTCACACAAGACCTGCTGAACCGGTTGCTCGGCGCCCTGATCGACCCCGCAACCGGGCGCCCTCGCCTGGGCGACGCCAAGTTCAGATCGGCGACCTTCGAAGGCAACGCTGGATTCGAGGCGGTGACTTTTGAGGGCGACGCCGACTTCCATTCGGCGACCTTCAAGGGCGATGCCACGTTTGATTCGGCGACGTTCGCAGGTCGAGCTGGCTTCGACTCGGCGACCTTCGAGGGCCAAGCAGACTTCGGTTCGGCGACCTTCGAGAGCACTACCGGCTTTGAGTGGGCGACCTTCAAGCATGCCGTCGGGTTCGATAAGGCAAGATTCGAGGGACACAGCGGGTTCAGGTCGGCGACCTTCGAAAATCATGCCCACTTCCTGTCGGCACTCTTCAAGGACACCGCCCGGTTCGTGGGGGCAACCTTCAGAGGTCCCGCCTGGTTCCACAAGGTGGTGTTCGAAGGCGTTGTCGCCTTCGACTCAGCGGACTTCGAGGATTACGCCGACTTCACTTCAGCGGCCTTCAAACGTACGGCTTGGTTCGAGTCGACAGCCTTCGAGGACGACGCCGGGTTCAAGGAGGTGGCTTTCGAGGGCGATGCCAGGTTCGATTCGGCGGCCTTCAAGGGACGCGCTACGTTCAAATCGGCGACCTTCAAGCACGTCTCCGGGTTCGAGTCGGCGACCTTCACGGGGGATGCCGGGTTCGAGTCGGCGACCTTCGAGCGCTCGGTCAGCCTCGGGCCGTTGGTGTGCCTCGGCGGGGTGGTGTTGTCCGGAGCGACGTTCAACGGCCCGGTGACGATCCTGCTTGCGGCGCGTCGCCTCGAGTGCCGGCGAACGCGCTGGTCGACTACCGCGGAGGTACGGCTGCGCTACGCCTCGGTGGACTTCGCGCAAGCAGTCTTCGAGTACCCCCTCACGATCGCGGCCGAAGCAGACACCTTCTTGCTCCCTGGCGGTGGAGCGGTGGACGAACAGGATCTTGCGGGTGCGCCCGATGCCATGGTGCGGATAGCTTCGCTGCGAGGCGTGGACGCAGCCCACCTGGTCCTGTCCGACGTTGACCTGTCGGGGTGTCTGTTCACCGGGACTGTGCACCTGGACCAGCTCCGCCTGGAGGGAGCCTGTTCCTTCGTCGGAACCCCGCACGGCTGGCACAGGCGGCAGTTGCTTCACAGGCGTCCCTCCTGGTTCACCCGGCGGCGCACCCTCGCCGAAGAGCATCACTGGCGCGCGGGCCAGCCGAACGCGGTACAGGGCTGGCATGCGCCAGTGGTGGGCGCCGGCCAGGTTGGGCCCGCGCAGCTCGCACCGGTGTACCGGGCGTTGCGCAAAGCATTCGAGGACGGCAAGAACGAGCCGGGGGCTGCGGACTTCTACTACGGCGAGATGGAGATGCGCCGCCATGACACCACCGGCACTCCCCGTGCCGAGCGCGGTCTCCTGTGGGGCTATTGGTTGCTGTCCGGCTACGGCCTGCGGGCTTCCCGCGCTCTCATTTGGCTTGCCCTCGCCATGTCCGTCACCATCCTGATGCTGATGTGGTGCGGGCTCCCGCAGAGCGCCCCAAAGCAGGTAGCGACCGGCACCGTGCCACCAAGTGGAGGCAGGATCACCTTCGAGATCGACAAGGCCGACCCGCAGAACCCCACCGGGTGCTGGGTCACCGGCGAGCGCTTCGAGAAGGCTTTGAACGTCACGCTCAACTCTGTGGTGTTCCGTTCCTCCGGACAGGACCTGACAACCACCGGCACCTACACCGAGATGGTGTCCCGCGTGGCCGAACCCATCCTGCTGGGCCTGGCCGTGCTCGCCATCCGCAACCGCGTCAAACGCTGACCACTCCGAAGGCTCTCGGCTGGGGTTGCCGTCCTCCACCATCCGCACCCCCGCGTCGAAAGCTGAGGAAGGCGCTCGAACACCCACTCTCCCGTGAATATGACAGTTCTAACCTGCCCGGGCGTTGTCCCCAGTACGCTCCAGCTCTGGGGACATTGGGGGAGAAGTTGTATCTGAGGACAGTCAAGGCCGAGGGCTTCAAGTCGCTGCTGAACATGCACGTCCCGTTGCGTCGAGGCGTCACGGTCATCGTGGGGGAGAACAACGCAGGAAAATCGAACTTTATCGATGCTCTGAGACTGCTGACCGATCCGCTCGATGGCCGGCGAAGCCGCTGGTGGGAGGTCGAGGACGTACACCCGTGGGCGGGTGGCAATGCGCACTTGACTGCTGTGTATGGAGGCTTGGAGGACGTCGAGGCGGGAACGCATCTTCAGGCGCTGGTGTCTGCGCAGGACGAGCCTGTGGTGGATCAGGGGTACCACGCCCGTTACTCGGTCAGTTTCGCCCGTCCTGTCGAGGGCGAACGCCCTCAGCGGCCGGTCTGGTCGGCGGGGCGGCTGTTGGATGATCCCGAGCCCGATGCGCGCCGTAGTGTGAGGCACGTCTATCTCCCCCCGATGCGCAATGCCCAGCAAGAGCTGGCTTCGAGTTCCGGTAACCGCCTCAGGCTCATCCTCGCCGCCGAGCTGGGGAGCAAAGATGCCATCAAGGCCTTCGAGGCCGAGCAGGCCAAGCACTTCCACGACCTGGAGGACCACCCCAAGATCGCAGACGTGCGTAAGCGGATCAATGCTCCGTTGAACCGGTTGACGGCTGGGGCGCATCCTCAGCACATGGGGTTGTCATTCGCAGAGCCCTCGCTGGTCTCCATCGCTCGGGCTCTGCGGACTCGCATGAGTGACGAGGGCCTGGACGTCGAGGACATCAACCGGTCAGGTCTGGGATACGCCAATCTCTTGTACATCTCCACCGTTCTGGCCGAACTTGAAGCCGCACGCGGAGCAGATCTGACCCTTTTCCTGGTGGAAGAGCCAGAGGCGCACCTTCATCCCCAGC
Source organism: Streptomyces sp. CB00316 (assembly GCF_001905595.1). Lineage (GTDB taxonomy): Bacteria > Actinomycetota > Actinomycetes > Streptomycetales > Streptomycetaceae > Streptomyces. The sequence goes on from NZ_LIXI01000015.1 coordinate 4,448, forward strand.
TGCAGAATCTGCTGCTGGACCACCTGCATACACGGGCGTTGCAGTCGCACGAGTATCAGCCTGAGACCGAAGGGGCGCCACTGGGCCGGATTCAGGTGGTCATCACCACGCACTCCCCCGTGCTCGCGGCAGCGACCAGCGTGAAAGACCTAGTCGTCCTGAAAAGGCAGCGCACCCGCCTTCCCGAAGTATCTTCGGGAACTACCGCCACCACCGACTCGACTATGTCGGAAGTGAGTCCCTTTGCCTTCACTACGGCTGCGGTTCCCGTCGCTGCGATCCCTTTCACCAAGCATGAGCCGGCCAAACTCGATCGCTATCTGGACATCACCAAGAGCGCCATGCTGTTCGGCACACGGGTAATTCTGGTAGAGGGACTGGCCGAGGCGCTACTGGTGCCAGCCTTCGCCCACATCGTGCTGGACACCATTGCCGACGATGCTGCCCGCACACGCGCTAAGGCGGTGTTCCGGGGCAGCTGCATCGTCGCCGTTGACGGAGTCGACTTCACTCCCTACCTTCGGGCCTTGCTGGCCGACGTAGGCGGCGTGCGAATCGCCGACCGGGTGGTCGTCATCACTGATCAGGACCCCACGAAGAAGGCGGGCGAGCCGGATGACGACCTCGTGCTGCCCAGCCAAGGCGAAGCGGCCGAGGAGGCCGCTCCCGTCCCTGCCACGGAGAAGGAGCAGGCAGCGGAGGAGGAAGTCCCCGGATTCAACCGGGTTGTCTTCCTGAAAGGCCACCTAGATTCCTGGAACGTGCCGGAGAGCACTTACCACCTCGCGGAGAGCAGACCCACGCTCGAACCCGAGCTGATGCGAGCCGAGAACTTCAATCTGCTCGCCGAAGTCTTCTACGACCTGCGTCCTAAGTCCGGGCACCGCTGGAAGACCGTCGCTGAAGCCGAATCAGCTGAAGCGCGAGCAGTAGCGTTCGGCGATCTATTCACCACTGGTACCAAGCTACCTAAGGGCGATTACGCCTACCGACTCGCGGAGCGACTGAGCACCAAGCCCGACGGCTTCATTGTGCCTGAACATCTGGCCGCCGCGATCCGATGGATCGCTGATGGGGACGGTGGGCGCCCGTGAACGCCATCGACGATCGACGTACGCAGGCCGAACAGCGCCAGCACCAGGCAGTGCACGCTGCAGCCCCCCTGTTCATCCGTGCCTGCCCCGGGGCCGGGAAGACCCGGGTCCTGGTTGACCGTCACTACCAGACGCCCCCCGGCCCGAAGCGTGCCGGCAGGGCCATGCTGTCCTTCACCAACAGGGCCGCCGACGAACTGAGAGACCGCTGCTCCGGCAGCCGGCCCGATCTGACAGCGTTCCCTCACTTCATTGGCACCTTCGACAGTTTCCTCTGGCGTTACCTTGTCCGTCCCTTTCTCCCAGCGACGCCTGCTTGGAAGCATGTCCTGTCGTGGGATCAGGTTCCGGCTGCCGTCGTCGGATACCGCAAGGTCCCCCTGTCGTCCTTCGACTTCCGCTACAACCCAATCACCCGGGCTACACAAGTCGACTGGCCCGAGGCCGCCAGATTTCTGACCAACTCGAACCAGTCCAAAGCCGACTACATTCGATTTGCCAAGAACCGGCGTGACCTGCTGTGGCAGAGCCGCGGCTACATGACAGGGCATGAGACCCGCATCGCCGCGCTCGACCACGTCAGAGATTCTTCGGTGACAAGGCTGCTGCGTCACCGCTTCTTCGAGATCGTCGTAGACGAGGCGCAGGACTGCTCGGAACTCGACCTCGCCATCCTCGAACAACTCCGTCACGCAGGTCTGCCTCTGGTCGTGGTAGCCGACCCCGACCAGGGCATCTATGAGTGGAACGACGCCCGTCCGGACGAGCTGCGCGACTTCACCGACCGGCTAGCCAATCATCTCGAACTCGATGGCAACTGGCGTAGCAGCCCGCCAGTGTGCCGGGTAGCGGCCACCCTCCGTCCTCACTCTCGTGGTATCCAGGACGACCCGGTGGGCGACCACCACGAAGTGGCCAGCCCGCTGCTCCTTCTCCCGTATGGCACTCATCGGTCCAAGGCTTCAGCTCTTCTCGATGTCGTTTCCTCCGCAGAGGCGTTCGTCGCCTACGCCGCGCTCGAAGGCATCGCTGCTCGCGATGTCCTTGCCTTGGCATACCGCAACAACGCCATCCCCACAGCGCGGTCCCGCCCCGCGCCACGTTTCCCCAAGGAGATTGACGCCACAGCCTTAGCCTGGGCCGTGGCCGTCTTCCACACCCCCGAGACTCCCGTAGCCGCGCGCAAACACGCGCTGATGATCGCCAGCACGCTGTTGCGCGACTACTGGTATCCCGATGCCGAGGAATCCCTGGCGGAGAGTCTGATGACCCACGGCGTCTCACCCGCGATCATGCAACGCAGAGCTGCACGGCTGCTAGCTGCGCTGCCAGCCGTCGACATCACTCCCGCTCGGGACTGGCGCAGCACGGCACGCACCGTACTCAAGGCCCAGCTTCCAGCCACCGGAGACCAGCCGGCCACACCGCGGCTCTTGTCGCTGCCGACCAAGAACTTGGACACGGCCATCGCCGCTCTCATCGGCGTGCCAGAGGGAAACGGTCAACAGGTAGCCCAAGCCACCATGCGCAGTTCCACTATCCACCAGGCCAAGGGGGGTGAGGCAGATGCAGTCCTGATTCACCTGCCCCAGCCCAAGAGCGTCTCAGAGTTGCTTCAAGCATGGGCGGACCCGCTTACCAGTACCGAGACCAGCGAGCTGCTGCGGACCTACTACGTCGCTATCACCCGAGCGCGCCGCTTCATAGCACTGACCTACCCAATCTCGCAGCACGGCAGCATGACAGCCCATCTGGAGACGATGAAGATCGAGTATCGCTCCGCTACGAGCCCTCCCACGCCCTGACGAGCCACCCCGTGTGAGGGTGCGAGCCTGGCGTAGTTGTCAGGTCTCCGTGCGGGCGTGAGTGCGGGCTGCGGCGAGGAGCCGTTGCGCGGTGCGCTCCCCCACTCCGTAGCGCTGGGCGACGTCGGCGGTGGTGAGGGGTGCGTGGGCGGCCAGCTCGCCAATTTCCGCGATACGGGGGTCGTGGCGGGGGCGTGGTGCGCGGTTGCGGGGGTCGCCGGGCTTTCGGCCGGGGGTGCGGTGGTGCTGGTCGCCTGCGTCGCGCCGGGCTTCAGCGGTGCGACGGGGCCACCATGTGCGGCCGTGGCGTTCGATGCCGACGGGCAGGTGTCCGGTGGTGGCGTAGGCGCGGACGGTTGAGTCGCCGACGCCGAGAACGTTGCCGGTCTCCTTGTCGGTGAGGAGGTCGTCGGGGTGTTCTTCCCCGTGCGGGACGGCCGTCGGCCACTGCGCGTCGTCGCCTGCTGCGCCCTTCGCGCCGGGCGGCCAGGGTTTGCCGCTCAGGAAGGCGTGGGCCTGCTCCGCGTCGTAGAGGCGGAGGCGCTCGCCGGGGTTGACCATGGGTACACGGGCGCGGAACGCCGCTCCGTGGCGGCGGCGCCAGGTGTGGACCGGCAGTCCGGCGGCGGCGGCGATGTCGTCCTCGGACATGGTGGGACGGCCTTGGGGGATCATCCGGGGTCGCTCTTTTCCAAGGGTCGATGTCGGCTGGGGATTCGCCGCGAGCGGACGGGAGGGGCGCGGTGGTGCGCGGCGGGGGTGCCTGTCACGGGCCGGGTGTCGCTCGGCGGCGGGTCGGAGGTCTCGGGGCGCGCTAGGGGTGCGGATTGTGGGCGGCCGTCGCGCACGCGCGGTGGCTGACGGGGTGGTTTCTGGCGGTGGGTCCCTCCCGCGCCTCTGGTGTGGAGTCGCATCAGAAGCGCGGGAGGTGCCGTTTCGTACGTAGAACTTAGTCAGCGCGGCGGCTGCCGGTGGGTGCGGCCGAGGGGGTCCCTCGGCCGCCGCTTTCCGGGTTACGGGTGGTGGGTTCCGGTCTAGAGGACGGCGGCGACGCGGGAGCCGAGCCACTGGGCGACGTTGCAGCTCACGGCGTTTCCGGCCTGCATGGTCTGCTCGGTCTTGTTGCCGCGCATGATGTAGTCGCCGGGGAAGCGCTGGGCGGCAAGCTGTTCGATGGGCTGGAGCATGCGGAAGTGGCAGTCCTCGACGCTCAGAGCCTCTTCGAGGTCTTTGCCGGGGGTGAGGACTCCGGCTGAGTCGCGGGTGGCGAGGGTGAGCAGGGGCTCGCTGGTGGGCTTGGCGCTGCCCCGGCGGTAGGGGATGACGAGTCCGTGGTGTCGGCCTGCGGCGGTGACGGTGGCGAGCGGGCGGTCCACGGTGTCGACGCGGCCGTTGCGGCGCATGGTGACGACGTAGGGCATGGTGACCAGCGCCTCGGTGTCGCGGGTGGTGCGCGTGCGCATCGGCTCGTGGAGGTCGGTGGTGGTGTTGTTCCAGGTGCCTCCGGCGGGGACGAGCATGCCGTGCCGGTCGGGGATGAGGAGGCCTTCGCCGACCTTGCGGGTGCGTGCGGGCAGGGGGCCCTGTTCCGGTGCGATGGCCCGTCCGTCGTGGCCGGAGTGGTTGAGGGTGAGGAGGCTGGCTCGCTGCGGGTACTGCGCGAGGCCCTTCTCGATGCGGGCGATGGTGTTGGCCGCGAGGGGGCGGGGGCGGTCGCCGATGCGCTTGCCGAGGTTGGTCCAGTCGATCGCGTCGGCGGCGGGGCGGACGTAGGGCTCGACGACGCGCTTGCCGCACCGGGTGTTGGGGCACCGGTAGTCGTACTGCTGGCGGTACTTGCCGACGCGGCGGCCGTTGCGCCATGCCTGGACGGCGTCGACGTCCTCGTCGCATTCGGGGCACCGGGCCAGCGGGCGGGGGCTCAGGTCGGGCATCCGGATGCCGGTGCGGGTGAACACGATGTAGATGCGGTCGCGCCACTGGGGGGCGTGCTCGTTGTCGTCGCCGCCGACGTGGGCGGAGGAGACGGAGACGATCTGGCTGTTGTAGCCGAGGAGTTCGATGCCCTGGCGCCACCACTGGAAGAGCCTCCAGTCGGTGGCGAACTCGGTGACGTTCTCGCAGAGGATCGCCTTGTAGTAGTGGACCTCGGCGGCCCGCATGACGTCGTAGGCGGTGGCGCGGGTGCGGACGAAGCTTTCCGGGTCGGCGGGCTCGTAGCCGTCGCCGATGCCGATCTGTCCGGCCTGCGCGCTGCGGCGGGTGCCCCCGGCGGGGCTGATCTCCGTGCAGATCGGTGAGGCCCAGAGGATGTCCGTGGTGGGCAGGCGGCGCATGTCGTAGTTGTTGATGTCGGCGCAGATGTGGTCGGCGTCGGTGTGGTTGGCGCTGTGGGTGTCGATGGCGATGCGTGAGTGGTTCGCGGCCAGCTTGAGTTCGTATCCGGCGGCGACCAGGCCGGTGGAGCTTCCTCCGGCACCGCAGAAGATGTCGGTTGCGGTCAGGGTCATGTCATCTCGCTGTCTGCGTGGTGGGGCTGACGGGTTGTCCGGGTGGGTACCGACCACCCTTGGCGACATGAACAACACTACAGCAACAGGCGACAGGAATGACGTAACGGCCCTGTCGCGAACGGGACTTCACCCGATCGAGTCGCCGGGCGCCGTGCGGCGCGTCGTGGCGGCTCGCAGCGCAAAACTTGACAGTATTGGCGGTGTCAGCAGGGGGCGGGAATCCCCGGCCGACGACGAGCCCTCGCGGGCTGAGCCAAGAATTCCAACAACCTGGAAGGACCACTCATGGACCACGCACACCGCCCCGTCGACCTGGCCAAGGCGACCGCCACCTACTACGTCATCGTCGATGACCAGGGCATCATCAGCGGCAAGAGGATCCGGCCGGGCTGGACGCCCGAGCGTGACGTCCTGGACGTCCAGCGGGCCTCGGAGCACTCGGTGGAGCGTGAGCTCCAGCGGGTCGACTTCACCCGGGCCTGCTTCGGTTCGCTGGCACCGATGCAGTTCCTCACCGTCGACGCCGTGAGCCACGGCCACGCCGCCTGGCTGGTGAAGAACCAGTTCGCGCTGGACCGGGCCTTCGCTTCGCTGACCGAGGTGTTCTACGCGGACGAGCTCGCGTTCGACGCGGCGGCCTTCGACAAGGCCACGGGCTGACACGTCCTCGCCGAGATTCCTCCAGGGGGAGCGGGATCCCGCTCCCCCTGGAGCCGTTTCGGGCCGGACCGGCCCTGCCTGTTCAGGCGGGCGCCGCTGCGCGAGATCATCGAGGGGTTCCCGCGCCGACACCGGGAGCGGGCAGTCAGCGGCCCGGCAGGGCGTGCACTGGGAATCCCGCCGGGCCGTACGTACGGTCGCCAAGGCTTCCAACAGGCCCGTGAACCGAACGTCGTCATCGTAGTCAGGAGAGAGAGGTAGACCGAGCATGCAGAGCCTGAATGGCCGCCAGTTCGCCGACCGCACGGATCTGATGGCGCACAGCGGTTACGGCGAGTCCTCTCTGCGCGCGCGGTGGAGCGACCGCGAGAACAACGGGCACCCACCCGCGCGGACCATCGACGGCGTCATGCACTGGGACCTGGTCGTATGGTCCGAGTGGTTCAGGGGAATGACGGAACAGCGGCCCCGGGACCTGAGACGGATCGACCGCACCGGCGACCCGGACGAGGAGCTGCCCCCGGTGAAGCAAGCGCGGGTTCTGGGCGTCGACACCAGCAAGATCACGGCGTACCGCAAGAATCCTCCGCCGGGCTGGCCGGCACCGGTCCGCGTCGAGAAGCTGCCGACCCGCGACCGCGAATACCGTACGCGCCGTCAGCTCTGGGAATTCGCCGACGGGGAAGGCTCCCGCGTCGGCACCGTCGGGGGCCGGCCGACCGGTCCCGACCCCAAGGTCCAGGCGGCGAAGCAGACACAGCCCGACCCCCGCGTGGCCGCGGCCCTCGATGCGCTGGCCGTGCAGCCCGACCGGATGGCGGGCGACCTGGCCCTCGCCCTGGCCGAGCAGCACGGCGGGTCGCTCCCGGTGTGGCGGCGGGCCGTGACCGCCGCCCGGAAGCAGACCCGGTAGGAAGCGGACCCCTCGCGCTCCAGTTCCACCGGCCGCTCGCCGAAGTGCCGGGCGAAGCGGGGTGGGTCCCTCGTTGGGCGGCGCTCTCGGTGGCCCTGCGGGCGGGTGGGGGTGGCGGAGCTTGCGGAGCCGGCCCCGCCCGGTCGTAGGGCATGGTGCGGAGGGGCGCCCGACGAGGGACCCACCCCGCGCACCACCACCCCTCCCCCACACAACCCGCGCGGACCATCCCGGGGCCCCTCAGCAGGGTGGTCGGGGTGTGGGGGCAGAGCCCCCGCTGCCCTGAGAGCCAGGTTCCACAGCAGCGCGTCACCTCAGCGTCGATCGCTGACTGGGCCACGCGTTCGGGCTGTTCGACCGCGCATCGGACGTTGTCAGCGCCCACACGGACAATCAGCGCATGCCGAGCCTGGAGTCCGAGAACCTCGCCGTTGACTTACGCGCGTACCTGACCGCTACCCACTTCTCCTTCGACGGATTGACCGCCAAGGAGGCAACCAGTCGCATCACGGACGCCGTCGCTCGCTGGGCTCGGACGGCCGGTTGGCGGCCCGTGAACGAGGCGCCCGTGCGCTACATCGATCCCCCGACGATGAAATTCGGAGGGTGCATCACGTACTGGGAGCCGCCCTGGTCCGCCTATCTGGATCTTCAACTGTTCCGGGAAACCGGTCCGCCCGTCGCCGTCGAGATCGACCGCGAGGACTTCGGCACCGCGACCGACAAGCTCCGGGACGAAGCTCTGCGCGGACGCCCCGCTCTCTGGGTTCGCTGGCACGGCGCACTCCGGGCCGATGTCGCAGCCGGCGTTGCCCGTCTCCACCTGCCGGGGCGGTCCACCCGCTCCCCAGTCAGGTACTCGATGCCTACGGTTACAGCCGCGGCCGCCATCACGACGGGCGGAACCGTACCCCTTGAGTCCCAAGAGAACGCGGTACTCAAGGACACGTTGCGGAAGGAAGCGGAGTGGCGTGCCGCTGCTCTGCCTGCGCCCCCTCACGTCGTCCGGTAGTCAACTGCCCAGGCGGCCCGGGACGGTGACCTCACAGCCCGCCGGTAGGATAGGAGCATGGGTCGGCTTAGCACTCCGTGGCGCGCCTACCTCCAGACCGCTCTCCCGGTCCGGAGGCACTCCGTCGCGAACTATGCCCTGAGCACCCTGGCCGACCGAATCATCGCGTCCCCCTCCCATGCCGGTGAGAGCCACCGCTTTCTCGAAACTCCACCCACCGGCTCGTGGCGGTACGAATGGAGCGAGGACATCTCCATGTCCGACTTCGTCGTGCATGACGGACAGCAGAGGCTCTCCGCGGCTCTCTACGCCGAGCGCATCTTGATGCGGACTAAGGTTGAGATCCGGTCGCGGAAGAACCTGCTGTCCGAGCTCCGGGCTCTCTTCAAGGCCGCCAGGGGGCGCGCCGAGATTCACGACGGCCCTACTCGGTTCTCTGTCGATCACGTTGCCCTGCCGCCCGTCTTTACTTCCGGCGCCCCCTGCCTGAATAGGCTCACTCGGGGACCGAGGGCTGTCGACTCGCGGCACACGCTCGTGTCGGCTGCCACCGACTGGGCATCTCTCCAGACCGGTCTGGCCTATTGGCGCCGGACAGCTGACGAGCTGTGGCGGGCCCTGGCCGCCCCCATGGCTCCGCTTGCCGAGCCCGAGGACATCGTGTCCCTGGATACGGCCCCATGCGGAATCCGTCGGCTATCAGCAGTTCTGGTACCTCGTGCACCGGGGGCAGAGCGTACGTCTCCGGTTCCCGAATCGAGTTTGCTCGCCGCTGCCTGACCGCACAGTCAGGCGCGCGAGCGTCCTGACTGAAGAGGTCTGAAGGTGCCCAACGTTATCGAGGTGCCCGTCTCATCGACGGCGCTGCTCGTCCTGATGCTGGCTTTCGCCGCGGTGGTCGGCCCGCCGGCCGTGAGCAGTGTGAAGTGCTGGTGGTCGATCCGGCTTCGCCGCTGGAGTCGAGGCCTGCGCGACGTGCGTGCGCGGCTTGTCGCCCGGGTGCGCGAAACGCTGCGCCACTTCCTGGATGGAGGTGGCGGCAGGTAGCAGCTTTGCCGGGGCCGCCTCCCTCTCGGAGGTGGCCCCGGCTGCTTCGCGGCTCGAATGATCAGTCGGCGTCGAAGGGGGTTGGGTCAGCGCCCGTGTCGGGGGGCGCTGTTCGGCTCGGCGGGCGTTCGGCGGAGGTGTCCGGGCCGGTCGGTGGTAGCGGGGCGGGGGGTGGGCGGTTTGCGGACGGTGGTGGAGCGGGCGCGGGCGGCGTTGACCTTGACCTGGGCGGCGGCCAGGCCGTTGCCCAGCTTGCGCATCTGCGCCTGGCTGTCGGGCTGGGCGGGAGGTGTCGGGGCGGGTCGGCTGTAGTCGTCGGCAGCGTGGTGGAGGCGGGTCATGGCGGCGGCCGGCTCCGGGTGGTCTCCACGGATCCGGTCGGCGGCTTGAAGGGCGAGGTCGGAGATGCGCTCGCACACGCGGATGGATGTCTTCTTCCACCATCCCTGGAATCGGCCGTCGCCGAGGAGCTTGTCGAAGTGGGAGCCGGTTTCCCGTTTGATGGCCTGCCAGAGGTTGCGGGTCGCCCCCCGCACGGTCTGGAGGTCTTGCCACTCGGGAGTGCCGTGCAGTGCGTGTTGATACCGGTCGGCGTCGGCGAGGGCGGTGTTGACTGCTGCGCGGTCCCGGTCGGAGAAGTGATCCCGGACCTGAGGAGTGTGGGAGACCGGGTTGTTCCCGGTGGGCGTCTCCTGGCCGGCTGGGACAGCTCCGGTGCCGTCGAGCGCTCGCTGGAGGGCGGTGAGCTCGCTGTCGAGCGCGGCCACCAGGTCGTGCACGGTCTCACGGTCGGGTGCGGCGGCCTCCCAGGCTTCCTGGAGGGCACCGATGTTGCTCAGGATCCCCCGGTCGTCGGCTTCGAGGTCCCCATACGGAACGGCATCGTTTTCCGGCTCCAGCCCTGCCCACAGAGGGAGTCCGTCCTCGGCTGCCGGGGAGTGGGGCTCTTCGAGGCGCTGAGCCTCGGGGGCCGGCGGCTTTTCTACTTCGGAGACGGTCTCCTGCACCGGCGGGTTCGGGATTGCCGGGTCCGGGACCTGCTCCGCGACCGCATCCGGTACGGCTTCGCGAGTCACTTCGTCAGCCGAGGGCGCCGGCGGAATGGTGGTGGTGGTCTGTTCGTCCGGGGCGTGGTGGTCCGGCTGGTCCCGCTCTGCCTCTTCTGCGGCCCCCGGCTGCTCGACCGTCGTCGGCGGCAAGGGCAGTGACGGGATGCTCTCCGGGGTGCCGTTGTCCTTCCTGTGCTGCGGGGTTGCCTCCGGTTCGGCAACCCCTTGCTGTTCTGCTGCTGCCCGCTCGGCGGTGACGGCGGCCGCGGTGACGTCCAGGCGGTGCGTGAGACGGTTCATGTCGTACACGAGAGCGGCCAGGGGGAAGCCCATGTTCTGGCGCACCCACTGCGTGTCGGGCAAGTCCTCGATCCGATCGAGCCAGTCGTTGGCCAGCCATGCCGCGTCATGGAGCTGGTCGTGCATCTGGGGGGCGGTGGGCTCGCGATCGACCGCTGAGCTGACGAGGTCCAGCTGCTCGTTGAGCTTATCCAGCATGTGTGGATGGGCGCATCCGTCCGGCCAGGTCTGCTGGACGGCCCTGTTGACGGTCACCCAGTGCGAGGTGGCCAGGGTGCGCATCTCTGCGCGGAGGATGTCGGCGCGGGTGGAGGTGTTGGTGTCCTGAGCGGCGGTGGGGTCGGGGCCGTAGGGGCGTCCGGTGATGGCCGAATTCAGGAGCGCCGCCCGGTGCGCCGCTTCTTCGGGGGTGTCTGCGGGTGAGGTGGTGTAGGCGGGGATGGAGGCGTCGGAGAGGTGGCCCTTGTAGCCGCCCACCGCGGTGTGGCTGATTTCGGCGATGAGGTGGGTTCCGGCCCGGACTTCTCCGACGACGAATCCGTTGCTGGGGTCTGCGGCCGGGCTCAGGCGGTAGGACGGGTCGTGGAGCAGGGCGGATGACTCCATCGCGGGCGGCGGCTTCTCGGTGTCGTTGTCCGTGCGGGTGCTGGGGGTGTTCGCGGTTGCGGGGTCCGTCGGCTCGGGCGGGGCGGCGGGCACGCTCGGCGCGGGAGTGGCCGGTGGCGCGGGTTCGCCTGCTGTGTTGCTGGGGCTGGGCTCCGGTGTGCTGGTCTGTGCTTCCGTACCGGGAGGTGTCCCGGGGGTGGTGCGGGGGGCTGTCGGCTCTTTCGTGCGCGGCTGGTCCGGCGCGGGCGGGGTGGGGTTCTGCGTCTGCCCCGTGGCTGCCCGTTCGGCGATCGTGGCGTCGACGGCTGCCTGGAGATAGTCCTTGAGCCTGCGCAGGTCGTAGGTCAGGTAGCTGAGCGGGAATCCCATGTGCTGCCGTACGCGGTCGCTGACCTCGGCGGGGAGGGTGGTGCCGAGTTGGACCGTTGCCTGGAGGGCGGCGTTCAGGTCGGCTTCCATCTGGCGTGCGCCCGCTCCGTCGGTGACGGCGGTCTGCATGTCGCTGAGGGTGTCGAAGAGGCGTTGGAGCTGGGGCAGGTCGCTGTAGGTCTCGGGCCATGCCTGGGCGGCTGCGGTGGCGATGCGGTCGTGGTGCGTGCCGGCGGCGTTGCGGACGGCGGTGCGCACCTTGTCGGGCCGCGAGTTTTCCCCGTCGGGCTGGGGTGCGGGTACGGGGCGGCCGTAGGGGGTGTTGGTGAGGGTGGAGAAGTAGATGGCGGCCTGGTGGGCTGATTCGTCCGGACGTGCGGTCAGGGGTGTGATGTCGCCGTTGGGGACGAGGCGGGCGAACCATCCCCCGCCCGTGCTCGGGCGTAGTGAGGCGATGAGGGTGTCGCGGTGGTACAGGTCGCCCGAGTCCGCCGGCTGGCCGTCCCATCCGTGGAGGCGGGTGGTGTAGTCGGGGTCGGCGAGGGTGGTGGTCTCGGTGTATCGCTCGGGCTCCGGCGGGTCCTCGACGTCCGGCGTTTCGGTGTCCGGTGCGGCGGTGGGAGCTTCGGTCGGAGCCGTCATGTCGTACTCCTGGGGTTCGGGGCGGTTCTCGGCGTCGTTCGGGAGATCGGAGACCTGGACGTGGGTTTCCTGGGGGGCCGGGGTGGGGCCGTTCGGCGGGGCCGTTGGCTCGGGTGCCCGTTGGGCGGCGGGCAGCTCGGCTTCGGTGTCGGGTGTGGTGCCCGGGTCGAGGTCGGATTCCGTCGCCGGGGGCGGGCCTGTGGTGATGTGGGCGCGTTCCGCGTCGGTGTACTCGGGCCAGGGCGTCACGTCGAGCCATTCGGCGATGTGCGGGTGCGGTACGCCGGGGTGGGCGTCGGCCCAGATGATCGCTGATTCGTGGGGTCGGCCGAAGGCGCGGCCGACGAGCTGGTTGTCCTGGTCGACGATGACGACGCTGAGCGTGGCCCGGGGGTGTGATCGGCAGAGGTCGGGAGGCAGGTGGGCGGCGGTGTAGGTGCGCTGTTGGTAGGTGTATCGCCACCATCCGTCGGCGAGGTCCTCGGTGGTCACGCGGGGCATGGCGGCTTCGGCGACGACTTCGGCGGCGGGGAGGGTGTGGCCGCTGATGGTGCGGATGAGCGTGCCGTCCGGAGAGACGCTGTCGACGACGTAGCGCATGGCGTCGTGGAAGACGCGGGACTGCGGGGCGATCGGGTGTCCGTCCGTGTCCGCTGTCGAGGCCGGTGAGCTCTCGTCTCGTGCGGCCGGAGCTGAGGTGGCAGGTGTTTCGTTCTGCTCGCGTGTGGGCGCCGCGGTGTCGGTCGCGGCGGCCGGTGGCGCCGTGACGGGCTCGGTGGGACCGGGTTCGGCCGGTGGGGGCGTATAGGGCGTGGCGTAGGGGTCAAGCTGGTCGGCTGGGGGGATGCTCGCGCCCCGGCGGCCTGTTTCGTATTCCTCGCGGTGGAGGGTGGTGATGGCGTTGAGGAGCACCGTGCGGTCGGCTCGTCCGGCGGCGGTGGTCAGGTCGCAGGCGTCGGCGGCGGTCTGGGCCGCTGTGCGGAGGGCCTGCATCTGGGCCACGCTCATCACGTAGCGGCGGTGGTCGCCGATCCACGGTGGCGTGGGCAGCTCGGACCCGTCGGGGTAGGTGCCGGTGAGGGGCAGCGTACGCAGGCGGGCGACTTGGGGTTTGGTGAGCTTGATCTCGCGGATTGCGTAGGGCGGGGTGACGACTCGGCGGGGGCTGAGGGAGTCGCGCTTGCGCTCGGTGCGGATGGTTCCGGCGGCCCGGACGGCGGGGTGGCCGGCGCTGGCGGGGAGGTCCTCGTGGAAGGGCATGTCGTCGGGAGGGCCGCCCCGGGCGTCCTGTGCCCACCAGTAGCGTTTCCCGTTGTCCCCGATGCGTGCCCGGACCCAGCCGATGACTTCGCCGGGCAGGTAGGCGTCTGTGTCCCGGTCGTAGATGTCGGCGGCGACGATGGTGCCGTGGCCGGCTTCGAGGTCCAGGTTGCGCAGGCGGTAGGAGGTGTAGCGCAGGTGGATGCCTTCGGGGGTGGAGGCTTTCGCGGCGTCGGCGGCGTTCTGCTGGCGCTTGGCCACGTCGGCGGGGTCGGTGAGAGGGGCATCGGGTCGGCCGGGGTGGTAGATCTCATCCAGCTGATAGACCCGCGTGCCGCCCGCGTCGGCACGGACCAGAGCGAGGTTGCCCGCCAGGGATACGAGGCGGCCGGGGCCGTCCGGGGTGATGACGACAGGTTCTGCCTCTTCCAGCTCGCTGTCCGCCTCGGCTTCTGTCCGGGGACCAGAGGCAGGGGTATCGGCCGAATCGGTGGCGGAGTCACCCGTACTCTCCGGCACGGGCTCTGGTTCCGGCACACGTTCCGCATCCGGCTCCGCTGGGGCGGTCTCGGCCGACTCGGTGGTGCTCGGTGCCGACGGGAGCGGGGTGGTGGCGGGGCCCGCGGGCTGCGGGCTGATGCCGCCCTGATCCTGGTAAGGCTGAGTCGGGCTCTGACTGTCCTGCGGGAGGCTGCCCTTCGCCGCTGCCCGCTTCGCCGCTGCTGCGGCCTGCTTCTCCCGGGCAACAGCCTCTGCCCGGGCGTCACGATCTGCGAGGACTTGAGCTTGGTGGATGCCGGGGCTGGCCTCGATCCCGCGGTCCCGGTCGCACGCGGCCCGCACGTCGGCGATCACCCGGTCCAGCCGGTGCCCGTCGACTGATCGCCACCTGCGGGGCGGAGGCCAGGTGAACGCCGTACCGTCCGCGGCGCGCAGCGCCTGGTCGAGCCTCCTGGCGAACTCCTCGGCGGGCCCAGGATCCGGGATGTCCCAGTAGGCGCCGTTGTGCTCACCAATCTTGATGCGTTGCCCGGTACTTGCGGGCACGACCTCCCAGCGGTCGGCCTTCGGCGACGTCCTCTCCACCAGGACGTAGCCAGGGGTCGCCATAAGGTGGATGCGCTGGCCGTTGCGCCCTTCCGCGACGGACTTGATCCGCCAGTCCTTCGACTGCAGCCATTGCTGCCGGATGGCCTCGACCTCCGGGTCGACCGGCTCGGCCGGTCCGTCGGGAACAGCCGGTTCTCTGCCCTGTGCAGGGGCGGGAGGGGCGCTGTCGTCCTGCGCGGAGGGCTGGCGGACGATGGCGTAGGCGGTCGATGCCGCCTGCGCCAGGATCCTCTCAGCGGTCTCCCAGTCCGCCCGGTGGACGAAGAAGCGGATGGGCATGGGGAGCTCGTCCGCCTCCTCGTCTTCGAGGAGGCCGGTCACCCAGGCGTCGGTCCACTCGGTGAACTGCGCGGCGAACGCGTCGGGCCTCGACTCGTTCGCCCAGCGGACGACTTCAGGGTCGGCCAGAGCCGCGTTGACGAGCAGATCGGCGACAAGGCTTTCGGCTTCACCGGATGCTTCCCGCAGCAGCGGTCCCAGCACCGGCTTCGGCGGCTCGATGCTCTGTGTGTCCGTGGCCGGATCGGCTGGCCGGGCGCCGGTCGTACGGCGGGCACGTTCCTGAACGTCGGCCGCCACCTGTTCAAGGAGTGCGGTCCGGGACCGGCCCCCGTCTGCGGCTAGTTCATAGGCGCTGGCCCACTCCGGCCACTCATCACGAGGGACTGTGGCCCAGAGCTGCGCGAACCAGGTGTCTGCCCAGGAATGGAAGGCCTCGGTGAAGGGGGACTGCCCGAGGTACCGCGCCTTGTTGGTGAGGGCATCATCGGCGTCCGCTGCTGCGGTGAGGTCGGTGATGGCCGACTGCCGGAGGTCGGGATCGGACAGCGACGGCCCGGTGTCCTGCTCAGCAGGAACGGGTTGGAGGCCCGCGTGGTCCGGTTCCGGGGACGAGGCGTGAACGGTCGCGTGGATCGCTTCGGCGACCTGGGCCACCAGGGACTTCCGGGTTTCGGCCGAAGAGGCGAAGTAGGCAGTCACCCAGTCGGGCCACTCCTCGCCTTCCACGGGGTCGAACCGGTCGATGAGGAAGCCGTTCACCCATCTCGTCAGCGGGAGCGCCAGGCCCTCGACGTCGTTGGCCTGCGCCCACGCGGTGACCTGTGCGTCCAGCATTCCGGCCGCTGCGAGTTCACGCGCGCCGGTCTTCCAGACGTCCACTGCCGGCGTTGTGGGATCAGGCCCCGGATATGTCTCGCCCACCGGCGCGGGGGCGGTGTGGTTCTGGTTCTCCGGCTCCTGGTCGGGTGGTTCCGGGGTCGGCGGCTCGGCGCTGTTCTTCTCGGCGTGCCGGTCGGGGGCCGGGCCGGCCGGACCGTCCGTGGCGGGCGTCTCGGCGCTGTCGGCGCTGCTGTCCGTCGCGCTGGGCGCGTCCTGCGAGGGCGGTTGTGGTTCTTGGGTCGTTTCGCTGTTCGCGGGGGCTGTCGCTGTGGGTGCGGGAGTGGAGCCGGGTTCCCCGGGCGTTTTCGTCGCCTGTTCCTGGATGGTGTGCTCGTCCGCGATGGAAGCGCGCAGTGCGTCGGCCTTCTCGGTCAGCTCCTCCAGCTCTTCGACGTCGCTCTCGGCGGCGCGCTCTCCGGCGTTGTCGATCCTGTCGGCGAGGGTGGCCTTCTTCTCGTTGACGATGACGAGCTGGGAGAGGAGCCGCTCTTCGCGTTCCTTGGAGCGGGCCTGGATCCGGTAGGGGTTTTCCTCGTAGGGGCGGAGGTTGTTGGCGGCGTCGTGCCGGTGGCCGCGCTGTGCGGTGATTTCCCGTTCCAGCTTCGCGGCGTCGTCTTCCAGCTTGTTGAGGAAGTTCTCCAGGCCGACGATCGCGCCGCGGCCGTTGGACTCGGTGACGCTGGTGGCCTGCCACTGGGCGCGGTCGTCCCGGTGACCGAGGGGCACGGTGTGGCCCCAGGCGAAGCGCAGCTTCAGCTGGCGGTGGCCGCTGAAGTCGTAGGAGATCTCTCCGTGGAAGGGGAGGCCGCCGAGTTCACCGATGGGCACCCGGTCGCCGGGGCGCAGGGAGGCGTCGCGGGCGAGGGTGACCATGCGGGCGCCGAGGGTTTTCGCGGCCGTGTCGCGGCCCCGCAGAGTACGGCCGTCGATGGTGAGGGCGAAGGCGTCCCCGGCGGTGGGGCGGCGCCGGGGTACGGCTTCGCGCATCCCGGTGAGGGAGGCTCCAGCGCGTTGCAGGTAGGCGTCGAGGTCCTTGACGGTCTGAGCGCGGTCGTCCTGCTGCCGGTCCCAGGTCCGGGCGAGGCCCTGGATGCGGGCGCGGTCGGCGGTGGCTTCGGCGAGTTGGAGGATGGCGGGGTCGCCGGAGGCGAGTGCGGAGAGCATGCCCAGGTTGATGGCCTCCTCGCCGATGTCCTCGATCTCGCGGACGGAGAAGTCCTTGCGCTGGATCTGGGCGATGAACTTCGCCTTGCGGGCCAGGGTGGTGAGGCGGAACTCGTCGAAGCTGCCGGCGGTGACGTAGTAGAGGATCCGGGCGTGATCGGGGGTGCCCTCGATCCACGGGGCGTTCAGGTTGCCCTGCCGCTCCACACGCCCGTCGCGCTGGGCCATGTCGGCGGGCCGCCACGGGTAGGACAGGTGGTGCAAGGCGACGGCCCGGTCCTGGATGTTGGTTCCGGTGCCCATCTTCTCGGTGGATCCGACCAGAACGGAAACGCGGCCGGCGCGGCAGTCCGCGAACAGCTTGTCCTTCTTGCGGTCGGTGCTCGCCTCGTGGATGAAGCGGATTTCCTCCCGCGGTACGCCCTGCTCCGCGAGGTGCTCGCGCAGGGAGTCGTACAGGTCGACGGGGTTGGCCGCGGCGGACCCGGGGGTGCCTTCGTCGAGGAAGACGAGCTGAAGGCCTCCGGGGAGTTTCTGGGGGGTGGGGTCGTCCTTGGACGTCGGGTAGACGACGTCCTTGGTGTCCCGCCAGATCTCGGCGATCTGCTCGGCGGCGTAGGGGAGCTTGCTGCCGGCTTCCTCGTCCTGCTCCCCCACGAGCCGCATGTCCAGGGAGGCTCGCAGGCCGAGCCCGAGCGCCTTGAGGACTCCCCCGGGCTCCCGGACCCAGGCCTGATGGGGCAGGGCTTTGATGAAGGCCCGCTGGTGCCCGGTGACGGGGAAGGCGATGCTTTCACCGCGCTGTCCGTCGGCTCCCAGCCGGATGGGAGGGACTGGCAGTCCGAGATCCTCGGCGTTCTGGACGTCGGCGAAGCTGCGGTAGGCGGCCATCAGCTCGGGGACGTTGAAGAATCGGGCGAAGCGGGCCTTGTACTTGTAGCCGTCTCCCTTGGCGTCGGGCTCAAGGGCGCTGACGACCTCGCCGAACGTCGCGGCCCAGGAGTCGAAGTTCGTGAGCCCTTGGCGGTCCAGCAGGTCGGGGGCGAGGTAGCGCTTGAGGACGTAGGCCTCGGTCACCGAGTTGGCGATCGGGGTACCGGTCGCCAGGGTGCAGACCCGCGCGTTGTCGTCGCTGCCGTTGGTCTTGCGCAGGTGGCCGAGGACCATGTGGAGCTTGGTGGCCTTGACCGAGCCCTGGATACCGGCGCCGGGGATCGCCGAGATCGTCCGCAGGTTCTTGTAGGCGTGGGCTTCGTCGACCATGAGGTAGTCGATGCCGGTGTCCTCCAGGAAGATCCCGGCCCCGTTCGCGGACTCGTCGACCTGCTTGAGCATCCGGGCCTCGATGGCCGCGAGATCGGTCTCGATCTGCTTGATGGTCCGCTCGTGCATGCCGGCCGCGCTGGCCTCGTCCAGCTGCTCTCGCAGGGAACTCAGCTCGGTGTCGATGTAGTCGAGCTGTGTCTCGGGGCGCAGGGGGACCCGGTTGAACGCTTCGTGCGTCATGATCACGGCGTCCCAGTCGCCGCCCGCCGCGCGGGCCATGAACTTCGCGCGCTGTTTGGCGCCCAGGTCGCTCGCGCTGATCGCCAGGAGCTTCGCGTTCGGGTAGACCTCCCGGAACTCCCGGGTGATCTGCCGCAGCATGTGGTTCGGGATGACCATGGCGGGCTTGCGTGCCAGACCTGTGCGGCGCAGCTCCATGACGCCGCCGACCATGGTGGCGGTCTTGCCCGCGCCGACGACGTGGGCGAGCAGGGCGGTGGGCTCGGACAGGATCCGGCGGATCGCGGCGTTCTGGTGGGGCCGCATCGTCCAGTCGCTGCTGCCCGGCAGCCGGAGAGGTGAGCTGTCGTACTCGGGCAGGACCAGGGCGTTGAACGTCTCGTTGTAGACGCCCGCGAGGCGCTCGGACCGGTCCTTGTCGGCCCAGACCCAGTCGTCCCACGCCTCTCTGATGAGGCGTGCTTTCTCCCGCGCCGCGTCGGTCGCGACCTGGTTGACGTGGGTGTTGCCCTCGTTGTCGCGGTAGGTGACCTGGATGGTGGAGTCGGCCTGGCGCAGGATCGACAGCACCAGGTCCTGCGCGCTGCGCTCGGCCGTTCCCCATTCGGAGCGTGCCAGGTCGCCGACGTGGGCGCCGCGGACCTCCCACATGGTGCCGCCCGCGTGGCGGACCTCGGCATGCTCGAAGCCCAGGTGGTTGAGGAACGCCTGATAGTCCTCGACGGGGATCCAGGGGGCCCCGCACCGTGCCTTGATCTCGGCGGGATTCAGGTCCTGGGGCTGCACGCGCTCCAGCGCGGACACGTTGACCGTGTAGGAGGGGTCCTCGGCGGCGCTCGTCCGGGCGAGGGCGAGCTTCTCCCGGACGTTCCCGGACAGGTACCGGTGGCGCGGCTCCCAGAAGCCGTTCTGAGCGGGGTCGCGGAAGGCGAGGTGGCCGCACTGGCGGGCGGCTTCGTCTTCATCGACGCCGAGGAGCAACGCCACCCGGGTCATGTCGAGCCGGCCGCCGTCCCACTCCTGGGCGATAGCGACCGCGTCCTCGGGAGTCTTCGCCGTGTCGGGGATCTGGCGCGGCACCAGGACCCGTTCGTGCAGGATCTTCTGCTCGGTGGCCGTGCCCGAGCGCTCGTCCCACGTCTCCAGGCCGAACAGGAGGCTGGCGTCGGGGTCGTTGTCGATGAACGAGAAGGCTGTGTGGGCTTTCCACTGGTCGGGAACCGTGGTCAGGCCCTCGCGCGCTGCGCGTTCCTTCGCTGCCTTCGGGACGAATGTGCGGCGCTGGCCCGGCTTTCCGGGCGGGGGGTTCTTCCTGCGGTAGGCCCGGTAGGCCTCGCGCAGCGCGGCCCGCATCCCGGCGAGCTGCGGGGTCTCCCCCGCCTGTTCGGTGTTCGCTTCCGCCTCGTACAGGGCGAGCGTGCGTTTCTTGAGGCCGATGAGCTGGACCAGGCGCTCGCGCTGGTCGGGGTGGATGTCCAGCGGTACAGGGACGCCGTCCTCGACGATCGTGGACCGGCCCTGCTCGTCCAGCCCGAGTGCGCCCTCGGTGAGGTACTCCGTCGCCAGCGCCGGCCGTTGGCCGCTGTCTACTGAGGACCTCGCGGTGAAGATCAGGCCCTCGGCGCGGGCCGCGTCCACGATGGCGGCGGTCGCCGCAGCCAGACCGGCGGCGGCATCCCGCTCCCCCACCACCGTCGGCTCGGGATGGTACTGGCCCATCCTGGACCGCAACTCCCCCAGCACGTGGTCCGGATGCGCGGTGATGTAGTCATTGACCGCCACCGGTTCTTCGAGGCCCGGGAGGATCTGCTTCGTTGCCGTCAGCCAACGGGAGTCCCCTCGCGGCTCCCCCTCGACGCGGCGGCGCAAGTACAGCACGTCGGTGACGACGCCCGTACCGGCTGCGTTCTGGTGAGCCCCGGCCGGCAGGCGCACGGCGCCCACCAGGTCGCCCAGGTCGTACATCCTTTGCCGAGCTGTGGGGTCCTCGTCATCCAGGGTGTAGCGGCTGGTGATCAGCGCGGTGATACCGCCAGGGCGGGTGAGGGCGAGCGACTTGAGGACGAAGTGGTCGTGGATGCTCAGCTTGAGATCGGCGTTGTAGACCCGGTCGTAGCGCTGGTACCGGCCGTACGGGATGTTCCCGATGACCGCGTCGAACGGGGTGGTGAAGGCGACGTCCTCGAACCCTGCGGTGATGATGCTCGCGTCCGGGTAGAGGTGGCGGGACATCGCCGCGGTTCTGCCCTCGACCTCGACCCCGGTCATCTCGACGGTGGTCTGCGTGTCCGTCGGCGCGAGGCCGATATAGATGCCACTTCCGGAGCTGGGCTCCAAGACGTGCCCACCGTCGAAGCCGAACCGGCGGACGCCTTCCCAGACCGCGGCCGCCAACGCCGGGTCGGTGTAGTAGGCGTTCACCGTGTTCCGGCGGGCGTCGGCCCACTCGGCGTCCGATAGCAGCTCGCGTAACCGCTGCCGGGCCGGGTCGAGGGCCGCCCAGCGGATCGCCGCCCGGCGCTTCGCAGGGTCCGCCCCCGGCTCGTAGTCGAGTTCGGCAGGTGCGGGTTCGAAGATCAGGGGCAGGGCGCCCCAGCCCGACCAGGCGGCGAGCGTCTCTTGCTCCTCGGATGTCGCTGTGCGCCCCGTACGCTCCAGTTCGGCCAGGAGGTACAGGGCACGCACGTTCGCCTCGGCGCGCTCACCCGGCCGCAGCGCGGTAGCCCGCCTCCCGGCAGGACGGAACCGGGTACCTACATCTCGCGGTGCTCGGTCCCCGGCTCCTTGGGCAGGAACACCTCCTGGTCGTACACCAGCTCCCGCGCCTGCGCCCGCACCGCGGCCCTTGCGCTCGCCCTCTCCTGCATCGGCACCTTCAGCAGCATCTGGTCCGCCATCTCCCCGATCCGCTCCGTCACCCGCATGTCCAGGGCCACGAAGTGCTCCAGCTGCGCCTGCGGAGTCCCCAGCTCCTCCAGAGCCTGGGGCCGGTAGGTCTCCCAATACTGCTTCGCCAACCGCCCGTGCCTGCTCATCTGCGTCATCCCGGTTCCCCTCGTCATCCCTACGGTGTGTCCGCTCTGCATTCTCGGTGGTCACAGGATCTCCCCGGCGGCATTCGGTCGACGCACGCCGCCCTTCCCGCAGGCAGAACAGACGTGATCAATGCGTACCGAGCCAGAGCACACAAGGACACGGGGACGTGATCAACCTGCCCGGACAAGCGCAAAGGGATCACCGCCAGGGGTGAGGTGCCCACAATTCCGACCGCGCGTGAACTGCGACCTCACGAGCGACCCGGTCCTCAGCGCATCCGGCACTCGCGCGGGCGTCACCACGCTCAGCCAGCTCCTTCCGCGCCTGGCCGGGGAAGTCCGGTACACGGCCCGCACCCGCGCCGGACGACTGCGCCACCCTGGCACCGGCTCCGCACTGACCTTGCCTGAAGCATTAGTACCTCAGACGCCGGAGGCTGACCGAAGCTGACCTGCTGGTACACGGCGGGCGCAGCGCACGGCCATCATCGCGGCGCCGAAGGGCTACTCGACGGTGATGCTCGGTGCCCATCGTCGCCCCACATCTCGGCCTGGAACTCCGCCACGTACTGATTACGTACGCGGTGAAACTTGCCCCGACCCTCCTCGTATCGCGCGCGATACTCAGCGACCTCCGAGTCATCGACCCGCGAGCTGTCCTCGTGCTCAGGGCCGTGATCCACGTAGTGGTCAGGGAACTGGGACCACATGCGTCCGACCCACTCGGCGCGATAGGCCGTCTGGACCACAGCGACGTATACCGCCCAGGCCTGGCGGTGCAGGTCCGGACTGGATGCCAGACGGATGTTCTCCAAGGCCATAGCGACCTTCTCGGCGGCGCCAGCCAGCTTCGTGGTCAGGACCGCCGTCACGGCGTCCACATCGCCCATGCTGTAGCCCCGACGATCGATGGCGCGCAGGGGCTCGGAGTGCGGTCGGGCGGTATAGGTATAGGCAAGGAAGTCAAGAGCACTCACCGCTTGCACGAACGCTTCATGGCGTTGGTACTGGGTTTCACGGCGCTCTGCAGCCAAGTCATGGCGAGCCTTCGCCGCCAGCTCGTCGCTCTGAGCGTTCAGCGTCTCCCGATGCAGGCTTACAGCGTGACGGCGGCCGTACCACGCGGCCACCAGCACGACAATGACGTTGAAAGCAACGCCGCTGATCAGGATGGGGTACGGGTTCAAGCTCGGTGCGCCTGCGGCGATGTAGAGGTCCGGGTTCATGGGGTCGATGGTGAAGCAACCGCAGACCCGACGAACGCGAGTTGAGCTAACTCGGAGGTTCAGGGGTAGGCAGCCGGCTCCGGGCGTCTTGGGCCACGGCGTGAATCTCAGAGCGTGCGCATGACAGCGACGACCCTGGTCCCGTCCGCTCTGGGGATCGGCTCGGGAAGCGTCCAGACCATGACCCGCAGCCTCCCGGTGTCCGGCACCATCCCCGGGTTCCGGCTCGCCGGACCGTCGCCTCGACCGCCCGGCAGCGGCACTGCCCCTGCCCGGGGTTACTCCTGGCAGAGGCCGGTCTCCGGCGCGCACACCTCGCACGGGGCGATGCCGGGCTCGGCGAGTGCGCTGATCGCGGCTTCACGGTCGATGAGCGCCCCGGATTTGTGCCGCAGCCGCCGCGGTGCAGCAGAGCGGTCTCGGCCGTGCGCTGGGACTGGATCTTCCACATCTGCTCGGCCCTGGCCCGTCCGGACCGGCGGCGCTCGGCCTGCTCGGCGCTCTCCAGCTCCCGGACCTGCTTCTCCGCACGTCCCAGCTGGTAGCGGAGCCACTCGACCAGGGCCCGGTTCTTGTCCAGGTCGGATATGTCCCAGCCCGGAATGGCTACGCCGCCGCCTCGCCCTGGGACTCAGGGGCGTCGTGCACGTGCTTCAGCTGCATGCGTGCGGAGAACAGGTCGTCGCCCTTCAGCGTCTCCCAGAAGGAGTGGGTCACTACCTGGGTGCTGAGCTCCAGCAGCCGGGCCCGGTAGGCCGCGACCTGCTGGCGCTGCTCCTCGGTGTACCCGGGGCTGTCCGGCTTGGAAGACCGGTAACCGGAGTGGAGCTGCTTGTCCCCCTCCCACCCGGTCATCGGCTCCGCCGACCACGGCAGGGCCTTGGCGTACTGCTGGAACTCGGACTGGGTCTGGTGAAGGGCGAGCTGGGCGTCGCGCAGATCCTGGGGGAAGTCGTACATGGTCACACTGCAATGCTACGTCTGTTCGAATTTTGGATGCCAGGCGGCACGCGCGACAGCCCACCGGGTCCCTCGATCAGCGGAGTAGCAGTGGCAGGGGCCTGGCGTGCATCGTTCCGCTGAGCACGGTGCGGTCATCTGGTTAAGGTCACGTACGGGGAAGTCGTCGCTGGGGGTGGCTGGGTGCGTGCACGAGGGTGGGCGAACGGAGTGGTCGGGGAGAAAAGTCGGAGATCACCCGGAAACTCACGACTGGACAAGGGTTGCCTTTCACTCGACCGGCTGGGGGGAATCCGGCCGCACGCCTGGTCAAGAGGTGTGCATCGAGTGCACCGCATCCGATGGGCCGTCACCCTCTGTGGCGCACCGGGCGGGGCCGCCGCCGGAGATGAGTGGCGACCACGGTGGTGCGGTTCGGCTGGTCCACTCCGGCGCGCCCCCACCGCGCCCCACTGGGTGGGGGCGCGCGGGACGTCGCGGCATCTGGTGCGCTCGGTGCGGTTCCGCGGGCGCACCGGTTGTACGCGCACCGGGTGGAACAGGCGGGAGTGGTGTCCACTCCCGCCCATGCGGTGCGGTGGTGCGGTGGTGCGGTGGGAGTGCGTAGTCGGGTAGTTCGGCCGGCCTCCGGGGTACTGCCGGGAGCAGCGCCGGGCGGGCGTCGGCTTCGGCATCGGGTACAGCGCCGTGCGCAGCCGTGCCGCGTCGGCGAGCCGCTCCAGGCGCTCACGCTGCGCCGGTGGCAAATGCGGCATCGTCGGGGCAACCATGAGGCCTCCGTGCTCGAAGAGAGCGGTCCCCCAACCCTCCCTGCCCCCGGTGATCTCGGCGGTGAGGGGACCGGTCGCGTCCCGGCGTCTGGCCCAGTGACTTCGCCGCCCGTCCCGCCCGACGGGCCCACGCGGCCTGTCACGGCTGGAAGCCTGGGCCGTGGTCCTGGCCGGGCTGCCGGTGCTACTGCTCGTGCTCCTGGCGGTGACGGTCGACCGGAGGACCCGGGTCGGCGGCCGGGGTCCGTCCGTCCTCGATGGCCTCGCGGCGGGCGTTGGCCGCGCGGGTGAAGGCGGCGAACCGGGCCAGGTAATCCGGCGTGCGCAGCCACGTCGCCGGGTCGGTCGTCCGGCCTCCCAGGTCTACGTCGGGCATCGCAGCCTGCTGGTGGGCGTGGACCGCGGCCGCCCGCTGCGCCGGTGCGAGAGCGGCGTCCCGGCCGGGGTGGTCGACGGCGTGCGGCGGGGCTGACGCCGGGGCGTGGTGGCGGTCGTCGGCCTGCCCGGCGGCCGCGGGCGGCACGGATCGCGTTCTGCGCGGCGAGGCTGGCGACCCGGGCCCGCTCGTACCGGGACGACTCCCGGGGCGGCCTGCCGCCGGTGCCGGCGATCCACCACCGGTCGGGCTCGGTGAAGTCGGCGGTGTAGAAGATCTGGTCGGCAGCCGGGGCCCGGCGGCCGGGCTGGGGCACGGTGGTCTGACGGGCGTGGCCGGTCAGCGCACAGCCCGCGATGTCGTCGTCCAGGCCGCGCGGGAACTCCTGTCCGCGCAGGGTCTCCAGGAGATGCCGGCGGGCTTCGGCCAGGACATGTCGGCGGGCGAAGTTCCTACGGACGGTGAAGACGACCGCGGCGACATCGACAGCGGCCAGCACGGTGTCCACATGCGGAGCCACCCGGGCCCGGATCGCCGCCCCGACCGCGCGGCAGCGGTCCAGGAGGCCGTCGACCATCTGCTTGCCGAACTTCAGCACCGCGGATGACCGCCACCACGCGAGCAGCTGCTCCAGCGGGCGCGGGGTCTTCTTATCGGGGCGGGTGTCCTGCGCCGCCTGCCACCCCAGGCTGTGACGGGCCTTCTCGCCGGGTAGCCGCCCGTGCTTCTGGACGTACGTGTAGGTGAGGCCCTCCAGGACGTCCTCGATCCGCTGGCGGCGGGTGGAAGACTAGTCGATGAGCACCTGGGCGACACCGGCTATCTCCATCACCGGGCGCAGGCCCGGCGTCACCTCCCGAGGAACCGTCGCGAGCCCCAGCTCCTCACACACCTCGGTCGTCATCGTCAGGGTGTAGAGCGTCCCGGCCGCTACCACATGCTTGTAGAGCCGCGTCGTATCCAGCGCCCCCACTTCGGCTCGCCGTGGTCGTCCAGGCGTTGCGCGGTTGAGGACCAGGCAGTGCTCGTGCAGGAGTGGGAATCCGTCCCGGTTGTCGAAGTGCCGGAAGCCGCGACCACGAGAGCCGGTGTTCGCGCGCGGCCGCGGCCCGAAGCCCAACGGGTCTCCGCGACCTCGTCCTCGAGCCAGCGAAGCGCAGTGGCGATGGCCCGCTCGTGCGCCCGCTCGATGACCCTCCGGGTGTGGTCGTCTCCCAGCGCCCACAGCACGATCAGGGACGCCTGCGCCCGGAAGGTGTAGTCGAGCGCGAACAAGGGGGTCGCCTTGCGCCGCTCGATCTCTTCGACCGGCTGCCCCAGGACGGTCGCCAGCCGGGCCGCCTCCGCGTCAGCGCCGTCACCCAGGAGCTCGCGCTCGATCCGGTCGGCGTCCGGGTGCCGGAGCTGCCCGAAGACCAGCTCCATCTGCCGCTCGGACACCTCCGCACCCTCGGTCAGCCCGAGCGCGGCCAGGCCGCGCCCCCACCACCTCCCCGGGGGAAGGCCTGCCATCTCTTGGGCGTCCTTGAGGGACTGGCCGACCGGGCGGCGGCCGTCCCCGAACGCGACTCCGCGCACGTAGTACCGCCACGCATTGGGCCTCTGCACCTTCGCAACACTCAGCATCCCGGCAGCGAACAACGGATCCGACCTGGGAAAAAGGGCCGATCCCGTGAGGCGGGAGGGTTCACCGGAACTTCACGGTCGATCCCGCCGGGCGGGCATCTGCTGCGACGTCATGCCCGCCTGACGGACACCGCCTGGGCCAGGCAAATGCTGCGCGGCCACATGCACCACACGCCCCAAGTCGCATCAGTAGACGCCTCTATCGCCACCACGCGTACCTCTACGAATCGCTCCCCCACCCGACGGCCGAGAACGCCGCGCCCTGCACCACGTCACCGACTCCCTTTCAACCCGAGTAAGACCCGCCGCCCCCGGCCCGTGCCGGGGGCTTCGTGCTTCCCGGAGGACCGACGTGCCGACCTACGAGACCACGCCCCGCTTCACCACCGACCTGGATCGCCTCACCCCGGAACAGCGCTACCGCTTCCGCCAAACCGTGGCTGCCTTCGTCTACGACCTGCGCACCGGCTGCTTCCGAGCCGGGCTCCGCATCAAGCGCGTCCAGCGCGCCTCCGGGATCTACGAACTCACCTGGTCCATGGGGACTGGGCCCGCAGGCCGCGCCACGTGGGAATACGGCCCGTCGAAGCTCCCCGGTACCCCACACGTCATCTGGCGACGCATCGGCACCCACGACATCCTCACCGGACCGTGATCACTGGAGGAGCCGAGGCACGGCATCGTGACCTGCTAGTGGCTCTAAGAGGTCATCTCATTTGGCGAGCCTGCGGTAGCAGATGAGGGTGCAGGCGATGCTGGTGAAGGCGAGGAAGTGGTCGGCCTTGCGTTCGTAGCGTCGGTGGAGTCGTCGGCAGCCGGCGAGCCAGGCCATGGTGCGTTCCACGGTCCAGCGGTGGCGGCCAAGCCGTTGCGAGGACTCGATTCCCTTGCGTGCGATGCGGTGGGTGATGCCGCGTTCGCGTAGCCATCGCCGCAGGTGGGCGTAGTCGTAGCCTTTGTCGGCGTGGAGTTTGCCGGGCTTGCGCCGTCGTCGGCCGCGGCGCGAGCGAATCGGCGGGATGCCCTTCACGAGCGGGATCAGGGCTTGGCTGTCGTGCAGGTTGGCCCCGGAAATGCCAACGGATATGGGCAGACCCGACCGTTCCGTGATCAGGTGGATCTTCGAGCCGTACTTGCCCCGGTCGACAGGATTCGGACCTGTCAGGTCCCCCTTTTCAGGGCCCGCATGTTCACCGAATCGATCGCGCACCGCGACCAGTCCAGCTCGCCGCGGGCGCCGAGTTCGTCGAGGACCAGGCGGTGGAGCTTGGCCCACACCCTGGCTTTCGACCACTCCGAGAACCGCCGGTGGGCGGTTGCTCCGGACGGGCCGAACGAGGCCGAAGGCAGCTGCTGCCAGGTACAGCCCGACGTGGCCACGAACACGATCGCCGCCAGCACCTCCCGGTCGCCGTGCCGACGCCGACCACCACCCTGCGGCCGCGACGGCGCCTCCGGCACCACCCGCTGGAACAACTCCCACAACTCATCCGGCACCAGCCGCTCAACGATCCCCACCATGACTCACAGAATACCGAGCCTTCCAAATGAGATGACTTCTAAGCGGGCACGCCCAAGACCCGTACGGCGGTTCAGTGCGTCGGCGAGGGCGGTCCGACGGGATGCGCTGGCGTCCGGGGGACATCCGCGCTGCGGGGTGGGGGCAGCGCCTTCGCGGGTGTAGG
Organism: Streptomyces sp. CB00316; assembly: GCF_001905595.1. Classification (GTDB taxonomy): domain Bacteria; phylum Actinomycetota; class Actinomycetes; order Streptomycetales; family Streptomycetaceae; genus Streptomyces. The sequence goes on from NZ_LIXI01000015.1 coordinate 32,337, forward strand.
CCTTCTTCGGCGACCGCGGCACTCGATGGCGGCCTTCGCTGGCAATACCAAGATCACGTTCCGAATGAGTGCTCTTATCGGAATTGCATGCGGATTGCCCGTCCGGTGGCGACGAAAGTGTCCGATCAGCCCGGACTTGTATAGGCAATGGGCGCATATGCCCGAATGGCGTTGGGCAGAGCGTGTCATTACGCTCACGGAGCGCGAACCCGCTCTTCTCACGGACCCGGGCTCGCGCTCCTAATGTGACGCCGACCCAGGAGGTCTCTATGCCTACGTCCCCGGATCGATCTCGAATCAAACGCCTCTGGCGCCGACTCGCAGGTGACAGTAACAAATTGGTCGCGGACAACAACATGTCTGTCAACAACTCAGAAGCTCCGGGCAACACCGCCCAGGCTTCGCCCGGTGCCGCGGCCGTCGCCTTTCCCCCACTGATCGTGGTTCCCGGGTCGCCCGGGTACGCGGCCCTGGCCATCATGGCGGCGCCCGTGGCTCTCTGGGCGCTCATGGTGTGGCTGAACACGAAGCGCCGCTGACTGCCCTTCAGACACACACCGGGTCGCTTCTCTGACGAAACGGCCGGGCGAGCACCCGTTTTCATCACGATTCCCCGGGCGGCGGAACCCGTTTCGTCGCCCGGGGGCGGACATGGCAGAAAGCGAAAGCAGCATGGTGGGGAACACATTTTCGCCTGACAACTGTAAATGGTGCGGGGGCCTGCGAACGGTCCGGCGCACCGGCCGGCCGGGCGAGTACTGCAGCACAAAATGCCGGCAGACAGCGCACACCCAGCGGCAGAAGCCGCCCCCCGACACCAGCCAGTTCGACACCTTCCTGCGCATCGAGCTCAGCGCGGTCCAGGCAGAGGTCCGCGACCTGCAGCGCGCCCTGAACACCCCGACGCCGGATACCGAGCAGCCGCTGGAGCGCCTGCTCCAGCTTCAACGGCGCATCGAGCAGCTCCTGCCGCCCGTGGTCGGCCGCACGAAGCGCATGGGCGCGTCGTGGGAGGTGATAGGGCGGCTGCTCGGCATGAGCAAAGACACCGTGCGCAAAAAGTACAGCTCCCCGGTGGTGCAACGAGCCCTGAGCCGCGCCCACGTCAGGGTGCCCGCGCCCCGTCCAGCCCCCCGAAGCTCTCCGTCGGCTGCGCTTTCCCCCTCCTCTCCCTTCGCTGTGCCGGCAGACCCCACCGAGACTTCCGAGGAGGAGAGCCCAGACCCGGCGCCGGAACCCTGTGCTCCCGGGCCTCAGGACTTCGCCTGCGTGCTGAGCAACCTTCAGCGGGCCTCAGGCCACAGCCTCCGGGCTCTCAGCAAGAGGACGTCGCTCTCTCCCAGCTTCCTGTCGAGAGCGATGAACGGTGAGAGGTTTCCCAGCTGGGAGGCGACCGCATCGCTCGCCCGCGCCTGCGGCGCGGACCCCGAGGTGCTCAGAAAGGTCTGGGAAGACGCCGAGGTCCGCCGCAGCCGCAAGGCGACGAAGCCCGAAGGGCTTGCCTCCGCCCTGCGGCATCTACACCTCCGGGCCGGAAGCCCGACCCCGTGGTCGGTGTACGTGAACAGCGGCTACGCGCTCTCCCAGGAACTCGTCACCGCGCTGCTCGAAGGAACTACCGCAGGGGCCTGGGAAGACGTCCAGATCCTCGTGCAGACACTCGACGGCGAGTACACCTACTTCGAACCCCTGTGGCACCAGGCCCTCAAGGCCTCGCCCGAGACCGGGTCCGAGACCGCGCCTGCGGCACCCCCACCAGTCTCCGGCTTGGGGCCCGCCGCCCGGGTCGAAGACCTCATCGCCGCCTTCGGGAAGGTCCTGAGCACAGCCGGCAACCGCACCCCCTCCCCCGGGCGCCTCCGACCCACCCCCATCCAGGCCGCAACCACCTGGACCAGCAGCTGATAGAGGAATGGGGGCACCGTGGCGCCCCCGCCGCACACGGCAGGAAGTGGCGACCCACGAACAGCGGGACCGGGCAGGGTGATCCTGTCCGGTCCCGCTGTTCTTTTCGTCAGCCAGCCACGGTGGCCAACGGCCGGTGGTTCATCGACTCGTGGCACCCACCAGGCGGCCAGCCAGCAGAATTCCGGGGGCGTCTTTCAGCGATACATGATCGCGGCGGTGAGCCGCTCCCTTGCCTGCCGGTACACGGTTGCGTCGCGAACCGGATTCTTTTCTCACTGCAGCGGGACTCGTAGATGTCGACGTCTTCGCCTGGCAGGGTCAGGGTGTACTCCTGGCTGCCAGCGTCGACTATCCAGCCGTGGGCTCGCGCGAGAACAGACAGGTCAGACGGCCTGCGTGTAGCGGACGATGGTGTCCTCGCACGGCCCCTCGGCGAACACCTTCAGCGCTTCGAGCTCGCGGTCATCCGCGGTGAGTTGCCAGCGGAGCTTGGTCGACACCCACTCACCTACATACCGGCACTGCGCCTCCGGGGACGGCGGCATCCAGTCGGCCGGATCCTTGTCCGACTTCGACCTGTTGGTGCGTGCGGCCACCGCGACGAGGGAAACCTCCGACCCCTGGTCATTCGCATACGCCTCACGCCGCGCTGCCGTCCAGGCCGAGGCACCAGCTGGCGGGGAGCGTCATTCGAACCGTGCAGTATTCCCGGCTCCGAAGCAGCTGACAGGCACAGGCGGAAACGTTCAGCGGCCGTCGCGGCGCCATTCGTTGGCTTTGTCCACGAGAATGGACAGCAATTGTTCAGCACTTCGGACAGCACTGGGGGGAGCTCTCGAATCGAACAGCGAGCAGTTGCAAGGAGCGGCGTTACGGCATCGAACCGATCGCCCAACTGCGCGATACTCCTCGGCTCTCACCGCGCCAAGGGCGGCGCGGTCCAGTTCTCTTCGCGCGCCGCCAGATGGGTGACAGACACCGGTAGGCCGGGGCGGGTGGGGCCCCTGCCGACCGGTGATCAGGACCGGTCGGCGGGAGCGCGGTGATCAGCTGGCGTCTTCCTCGGCGGCGATCTGTGCCTGCACTTCGGCGCTGTCGGTGCCGGCGGCGCGGTTGCCGTAGCCGCGGTGGATGACCATGAGTTGGTCTTGCGTGCCGTTCTTGTCGCGGTAGACGACGACCGCTGGTCCGGCGCCGCTGGTGTGGCCGGGGAACTTCTGGTCGTCGGTCCAGGGGCCGCTGCCGGGCTTGTAGCTGGTCCACCACAGGTTCTGGTCCCCGTTGCCGTGGCCGCGGTGGACGCAGTAGAGCCTGTTGTCGAAGACTGCCAGGCCGGGCCCTTCCAGGCTGGAGTGGGCGCGGAACCGGTTGTCCGAGCCCCAGCCCCCGGCGCTCGTGTAGGTGGTGTGCCACAGGGACGTGTCGTTGCCGCTGCCTCGGTGGACCATGTGGAGGGTGCTGCCATACACCGCCAGTGCGGGGTTCGAGGCTGTGGAGTGGCCGGGGAGCGGGGTGTCTTGGGTCCAGCCCCCCGAGCTAGTGAAGGTGGTGTGCCACAGCGTGCTGTCAGAGGTGGCGCCCTTGTGGACGCAGTGCAGCTTCTGGTCGTACACCGCCAGAGCCGGGCCGACAGAGCTGGAATGGGCGCCGAGCGGCCTGTCTGCGGACCAGCCACGGCCGTCGAAGGTGGTGTGCCACAACTTGGTGTCGCTGCCGTGCCCGCGGTGAACGCAGTGCAGTTTCCCGTCGTACACCGCCAGAGCCGGGCCGGCGGCGCTGGAGTGGGCGCCGAACTCCGTGTCCACAGACCAGCCGTTGTCGGGGTCGAACGAGGTCCACCACAGCTGCTGGTCGTCGAAGCCGCGGTGGACGAGGATCAGACGGCCGTTGAACACCGCCGCCGCCGGGTTCGCGGCGCTGGCATGGGCCGGGAACATGGTGTCCTCGTTCCACTGAAAGTGACCGGTATCCGCGCTTCGGCCGAACACCGTCCACCACAAGTTGGGGTCCTCGGAGGGATTGATACCGATCGGGATGAGCATCGTCGGCGAGATCCACGGCGAGACCAACTTGCAGCCATACCCCCTCGACACCGCCTGCACCCAGACCTTCTGCGCCATGGCCGCCAGAGTGACCAGCGTCGACAGGGGCTCCTTGAGAGCTTCGCCGAGGATGTCCGCGAGGAGGTCCTTGATCTCCAGGTACGCGTCCACCGCCGCCTGGTTCAGGTGAACCTCAAAACCCCACCACTTCGCCTCGAACCGAACGGTGGCACCCAGCGCCTCCAGCTCCGTGCGTGCGTGCTCCGCCCTTTCCACCAGCTCCGGCGGTGGCGTGTCGTAGAGCCCGCTGTTCGCGGCGAGCTGTCCTGGGACTCGGTGGACTGGTCAATGGCCATGGTTTCCCTCTCCACTGGCGAGTGTCGTACGAATTGGCCTTGTCCACGAGTTTGGACGGCAATTGTTCAGCACTCCGGACAGCACTCAGCCCTGCCGGCGTTCGATTTGAGGGCAGGGTCGGGGCAGTCGGGAACAGCCAGTGGGAGCGGACCGCCTGGCAGGAAGGGCCGTGGCTCGGCGCGGTGCCGGGGCTCAAGGCCATGTAGAGCGCCGCCGTGGGCGGGCGCGTGCGCCCTCGCTCCCGTCCGCGGCAGGCGGTCTTCCGTACCACCGCGTCCGGATCGGCCATCAGCCCCCGGCTGTCGCCAGGCGCGGATCGGGATGGCCGGCGTGCGGCAGAAGGGCTGTCTCCGCGCGGGGGTCGCTGTGTTCTCCAAGAGCGACCAGCACCTCGGTGAGGACGGCGACGTCCGTCTCTGCGGCCGCCCAGCCGGTGAACAGGTCCAGAGCGGGACCAGCGAACGCGTCCTCGTCGCTGTCGTCGAACAGATGAATAAGGCGGAGCACCTCGGCACCGAACAATCGGCGGGATGGGTCCGGGCTCGTACGCAGTACCGCCGCAGCGGCCCAGGTCGCCTCCTCTCGCCGTCCACTCAACTGGAAGCTGGCACGGCTCCACGTTGCATGGTCCTGCTGATCGACCTGGGCCAACGCGCGGTCCATCAGCTCCTCGAACGAGGTTCGTACCCCGAGCAGTTCCTCGACGTACGTGAGGATCGCCCCATGGCCGTCCCGCGCACTCATGCCACCAAGGGTGAACTCGACGACGCTGTCGTACTCGCCGTCTTGAACCCGCTTACGACCGACAGCGTCCCGGGATCCGGTACGGCGTCGCAGCTCGGCCTCGACCCCCGTCTCGTGCCAGCGGCGCGCGAGGTCCCGGGCCTCCCGGAGTTCGATCTCGGGATACCTGCCGCGGATCTCGTGGTCCAGGAGCGCCTCGAACAGAGCGGGCGAACCCGAGTCGACCGCCTCACTCAGAGGGATGAGGTCATCGGGTCGGCTCTGGCCCGAATCCGCACCATACTGAAGCAGCAGTTGGGCGATGCGCCCGGCGTGCATCCGGACGGCCAGGCAGAACGCGGCGTCCAGGTAGTCGGAGTCGCTGTGCTCGTGGAGAAGGATCCTCACCAGGTCCGTGTCTCCAGCCTGGACCGCGGAGATCAGGGAGGACTGGCCGTCCACTGCATTGCTCGTACCCGTACCCACGCCCATGATTCTGTTCCCCCGTAGCGTTCTCGCAGCTCAGTGTAGATCTGCCGAAATCGGCCCGACGGGGCGGATAACAGCCGGCACGGCCTGGCGGACTTGCCTGACGACCGAATCAGGGCCGGGGTATGGAGGCCCGTCAGCAAGGGCACGCTGGCGTGCTTGGAGGTAGGCGGTCCAGTCGGTGGCGGCACGGCGGCGCCACTGGACGGCTGTGATCGGGTGGAGGCCGAGCATCGGGCCGAGGACTGCGGGCGGCAGGTCGCCAGCGAGGGCCACCAGGGCGGTGGTACGGGCGGGCCGGTTGGGGATGTGACAGGCGGCCAGGCGTCGGCTGAGAGCCGCGGCGGAGATGTGGGCACCGGGCAGGTGGCCGGGGAACAGCCAGCCGGCACTCGTGTTCACGGCCCAGCCCTGGGGAGAGGGGCGGTCGGCGAGGGTGGTCAAGAGGTCGGCCAGAGTGGTGGGGAGCGGGATCGGGGTCCTGCCCAAAGTGAGGAACGTCGTCCCGTCTCCGGTGGTCAGGGCGGTGGTGGGTAGGGCAGCGATCCGGGTGAGGTGTTGGCCGAACAGCAGGAGGATCGCGCCGGCGGCCCGGACGTCGAGGTCGAGGCGGGTGTCGGTGAGGCACTGGTGGAGGAGGTCCCAGTGGGAGTCCTCGTCCAGGCCGACCGGGTCGGCCTTCGGGCGGTGCGGCACGAGGAGGTCGCGGGCGTGGTGGCGGCGGTGGGCCCAGACGACGAAGTCACGGACTTCGTAGCGTGTTCCTGGGTTGGCCGCGAGCCAGGTGTCGAGGCGGCCTTGGTCGAGAGTGGCGATGGTCAGGCCGTGGCCGGTGATGGTGGTGAGGAGTTCAGCGGCGAGATTGATGCGGGTGTAGGCCCAGCGGATCCGGTGCTTGACCCCGCCGGCCCGGACGGCCTGGTGGCGTTTGGCACGGGGCAGCAGGGACCAGCGGACGTAGGCGCGGAGCAGGGCTCCGTGCTCGGGATGCCGGGCGACGGTCCGCTCCAGGTGCCGGACGATCCGCACCGCGAGTTCGTCCCGGGGCTCCAGAACCTGGTAGGCGATCAGCAGGCCGCGCAGGTACTCGGCGGTCATCGCCGTGCCACGGCCGTCGATCGTGGCATCGAGGTCGGTGTGGGAGGGCGGGCGGCCAGTGGCCATGAGGTCGCGCAGGAGGCGGGCAGACCGGGAGCCGCGCAGCCAGTTCAGGACCGTTCCCGCATCTGGAGCCTCGGCCAGCGCCGCCCGCATCGCCGCGAGCGGCCCGGTGCCCACCGCTTCGGGCACGTCGGTGAACAGCTCCTCCAGGTGGTCGGCGACGGCGCAGCGGTTGCAGACTCGGCCGACCTTGTAGGAGCGCGGTCCGGCGCAGCGTTCGCAGGCGTAGGGGTCGGGGACGCCTGCGCAGGGCCCGCAGACCCGGCGGTGCTCGGCGCGACCGATCAGTACCCGGGCCCGGTCACAGTCCGGGCAGGGCATGGGGTGGCTGCGGGCGGTCCGGTAGCAGGGGGTGCAGACGGGGCCGAGCGGCCATCGTGCGGTTACGGGGGCGGTGGTGTGGCAGAGCGCGCACGGGGTCGCCGGCCGGGGGCGGCAGTTCGAGCAGGGGTCCAGTTCGGCCGGTTTGCCGCAGGCTGAGCAGGTGCGGGTAGCCGCGGCCTGTCGGCGGCGGCAGGCCGCGCAGGTGTTCCTGCTCGGTCGTGGTCCGATGGTTCCGCAGAGCGTGCAGGCGCCGATGTTGCCGCGGTTGGCGAGGGTCCCTTCGCAACCGAGACAGACCCGGCCGCCTGGGACGGCCCGGCGCAGCGGCCGGACGCGTCCGCAGCGCAGGCAGGCCGGGGCCCGCACTCCGGTGACCCCGTGGTCGGCCAGGGTGGTGATGAGGGCCTGGACGGAACGGGGTGCGGCGGATGCTCCGCTGACCAGGGCGTCGGGGTGGGCGATGAGGTGGGCCCGGATGCGGCCGCGGGCGGCAGGGGTCAGGTCGGCGACGATCCGGGCCGCATCCGGATCGGCAAGGTCAGGGAGGGAGGCTGTCATCAGACGGGCGAGTTCCCGCCAGGTGTCCGGGGCAGAGGCGGGGGCCGTCATCGGTCTCCCGGCCGGGTCAGGCGTACGCGGCGAGCCGGCGGGGCCTTCGCGACGGCGGTAGTCTCGCCGGTCGCGGTCGGCTTGGCGACCTGGACGTGGGTCTCGGTGACGGTGATCAGGTCCGCCGGGGTGACGTGGAGGATCGAGCAGAGCGCGGCCAGCACGTCCATCGACAGCCTCTGCGGGACCTGGGCGACGAGACGGTAGACCTGCTCGCGGGAGAGATGGACCCCGTGCTCGGCCAGGGCCGGGATCAGATCGGTGGTCTGGAACATGTCCCGCTCGGCCATCAGCCGGCGCAGGTTCCACACGATCCCCATGCGCTTCACCACGACAGCGCCCCCTCCTCCTTCGAGCCGGGCTCCAGCCGTCGCCGCAGCGCGCTCTCGATCAGCCGGTTGCGGTACTCGTCAGACACCCACGTGTACAAGGCTGTCGTCGAGCCGTAGGCGTGTCCGACCTGCTGCTGCACGAACCGCTCCGGATAGCCGAACTCGACGAGGTGCGTGATGTAGGTGTGCCGCAGGCAGTGCAGGTCCAGCTCGCCCGGCAGCCCGGCACGCTCGCGCACCGAAGCGAACACCTCGTCCAGGCGCCGCACCCCGATCCGACCACACCGCTCCGTCACCCACAACGCCTGATGCCGACCCGGAGAGAAGCCGAGCCTCACCTCGGCCACCCACTCCTCGATGAGGGGGACGATCCACTCGACCTCCGGAACCGTCAGCACCGTCCGCCGCTTCGGCGGGCTCCCCCGCGACGCCTTCCCGAACCGCACCTCCACCGCGCCCACCCGCCCGTACTGCGGCGCCCGCGGATTCCGCCGCAGGTCGGCCAGATCCAACATCACCGTCTCCCGGCGCCGCGTCCCGTAGGCGTAGACCTGTTTGAGGAGGATCGCGTCCCGCCACGCCGCGAGCACCCCCTTACGCCGCTTCCGGCGGGTCTCCTCAACCCGATCATCGGCGGCATCAAAGAACATCTGGAGCTCGTCGAACGTCAGCGCCCGCCGTCCGGGCCGGCCCTCGTACTCCACGACGTGAGCCGCGGTGTTCCAGTCGTGACACACCTGAACCGGGAACCGGCCGAACTCCTCCGAGCAGGCCGCCGCCCAGCCGTACCGCGCGTCGGTGATGAACGCGCAGAACATCTCCAAGTCGCCCTGCTGCCCCCGCACCGTCGACCACACCAGCTCGCCGCGCGAGAGCCTGGCAGAGAAGTACGCCTCGACGTCCTCGGGCGCCCAGTCCCAGGGGTAGGTGCCGGTGAACTCGGCGAACCGACGTACCAGACTGACCCGGTCGCCGATCGTCTTCTTCGTCAGCAGCCGACTGCGCTGCTGGTGTTCCCACCCGGTCAGCATCGCGGCGAACATCGCCGCCTCCGGATCCAACGCGGCCACCTTCGCCGCCCGCACAAGCCGGACCGCCCCAGGCAAACTCGCCCTGCTCAATGCCGCCTCCGAGAGTTGCATCAGATGCAACATCGTGGCGTTGAACGCCCCTCCGCAGGTCAGAACGCACCTACCGTCACCTCTACGAGTGACAACCCCATCCCCGACCTACCCCGTGCCGTCAGCGTGCAGGAGCAGAATGATGCGTCGAGCCCAACTCCGCCTACTTGGAGTCCCATGCCTCGGCGAGCGGCACCATGTGGTCGATGTCGAGGGAGCTGGCGCTGGTGACTTCTTGGCCGTCGTAGTAGCTGACCCAGGTGCCGCCGGTCAGCTTGCACCCGGGCTCCACAGTCGGCGCGACAACGGCTTCGGCCAGGAGCACCTCGTTGCGAGTGTTGCACCCGTCGCCAGCGTCGTCGCCGCCGTTCCAGTGCTTGAACTTGGTGCGGGTGTAGCCGGTGCGGTCCTCCTCGGTGACCGTCACCAGGGTGACCGCGTCGGCCAGCGTCGTCACCTCGGGTGCCGGGGCTGCCTGCGCGGCCGCAGAGAAAAGAAGGGGAACAAGGGCAAGGGAGAGTGCACCGAAGCCGCGCACAAGGTTCTTGATCACCACGGCGTTCTACCGGCCGCGTCCTACCCTGGTGACCACCTTCCCTCGGTGCTCACCCAGCCGGGGGAAGGTGGTCACCGGAGAAACGCTCCGGCAGCCCCGCTGTCCCACTCGCGTACACGCACCCCACCCCACGGGCCTAGGCATTACGGCGGTGCCGGTGGTGGACCGCGACCTCGGGGGCAGCCGGCCGGGCCGGCTCCCTGCAGTCACGGACCCGGGTGTCGACGTACGGCCGCGCGAACCGCCGGCTCAACCGCCCCAGCAGCCCTGACCGTCACGGGGAGCGGGGGCGGATTATTCAGTCGTGGCCGACGCCGCTCACGGCGATCGGCTCCTCCGCCCTCTTTCAGCCGCCGGAGTGCTTGCCGCGGCGTGGGACGCAGCGCGAGTGCCGGGGCGAGCACGGGCCCGCCGTCGGGACGGGTTCTCTGGGTTGTTGGCTCATCCCCATGCCCAGGTGCGGTGGCGGCGGGAGGTCGCGATCAGGGGCCTGGAGGTCTTGGGTCGTGGTTGGAGTCGGTTGCGGATGCGGGCGGGGGTGGTGTCGGTGGCGATGAGGGTGCGGATGTGGTCGGTGAAGTCGGGGTCGGTCAGGGGCAGATCGAAGTCGTCGACGTAGCCGACGGCGGCCGGGGCGTAGTCGATGACGGCTCCGACGGTGGCCGGGACGGGGGCGGGGCCGGTTCTGAGAGCGCCGAGGATACGCAGGGCGGTGGGTAGCAGGCTCGCGTCCGTGGTGGAGACGTCGTTGAGTGCGGTGGTGACCGCGTGGGGGACGTGGTCGGTCTGGGTGTCGGGGTCGTTGCGGGTGATGGGCTGGTCGGTGGAGGGGGTGTTCTGGAGGAGTTCGGTCTGGTCGTGCCACCAGCGGGCGGGTGCGTGTTCGCCGAGGGCGCGGTGGTGGAGGTAGAGGCAGTAGGAGGCGGCGGGGTCGCCGGCTCCGGCGGCGTACTGCCACCAGAAGCGGGCGTTCTCCTCTGATTCGGCGAGCTGGAGGATGCAGCCCAGGACCCGGGCGCCGGGGGGCTCGGGGAGTTGGGGGGTGAGGAAGGTGCGCAGGGTTCGCAGGGCGGTGGTGTGGGTGACGACGGCCGCGCAGAGGTTCTTGAGGTTCTGGGCGGCTTCGACGGAGGTCGGCTCGTCCGCGGCGGTGACTGCGGCTGCCGGGGCGGGGGCCGGGTCGGGGGTGTGGAGGCGGGCGAGGACGCGGGCTTCGGCGGCGTCGATGTCGGCCTGGGTGTAGGGGGCGGAGACGAGGCGGGCCCGGGAGAGGAATTCATCGATGTGCGGGGTCATCGCTGTCCTTCCATGGTGCGGTCGGGTCCGAGGATCTCCCGCAGCCGGCGCAGGGAGTGGCGGACCGTGGAGCGGACGGTGGCGCTGGTCATTCCGAGTACGGCCGCGGCCTCGGGGGCGTTCATGCTCTGGAGGTAGATCATCACCATGACGTCCTGCTGGCGGTCGGTGAGCTGGCGCAGGGCGCGGAAGAGGGCGAGGGATTCGGTGATCTGGCCGATCGGGTCGACGGCGTCGCGCAGCGCGACGGTGTTGAAGGCGGCTTCGTCGATCAGCGGGGGCCGGCGGGTGCGGGCGCGGGCGTGGTCGGTGACCTTGTTCCGCATGATGGTCCAGGCGTAGGCGGCGGGGTTTTCCGTGAGGAGGACCTGGTCCCAGGTGCGCAGCAGGTGCTCGAAGGTGCTGTCGATGGCTTCTTCGGCGTCCTGGCGGTGGCGGAGGTAGGTCTCGGCGTAGCGGACGTAGCTGGGCCGGTTCATCTGGTGGAACGCGGTGAAGGAGAGGTCCGGGCGGCCAGGCGGGGTCACGGGAGGGGTGCCGGAGGTGTCGCGGCTTCGGTTCCGGGTCACCGGCCGTCCTCACGCTCGTGGCGGGTCATCTCGCTGACGCCGGCCCGCACGCCCACTGCGGCCAGACGCCGGAGCAGGAGGATGGCGTCCGCGCCGAAGACGCGGGCCGCGAGGGCGAGGATCATCAGGTCACCTACGAGTTGGGTCGTCACAGACGTTGGCCCCTCTCCTGGGAAGGTCCGGGCAGCGGCTGGGAAGTGCCCGGGAGTGCGCCGGAGTGCGCTTTCACCACAACGACGACCCGGAGCGCGCTGGTGTGCAGTGGCAACCTGAAGAATGTCACCCAGAGCGAGCCTCTGGTGACATACAGATGTTCCCGATTGCTTATCCAGCAGGAACAACCATTCCACGCCACCTGACCGCCAGCCCTGCCACCAGCAGACCCCCCCTGACGCCCATTCGACTGTAAATTTGCGCAAAGATAGCAAATGCGAGAGGTGACTCACGTCACCATCCGCCGGAGCCTGAGCCTTGTCCCGCCATTGCATACGTCCGCAAGGCCCTCTCTCGGAGTGGACCGCGCCACTCCACTCGATCGTCCGGCTTGCCGTGACCAAGGCCGCCCAGCAGATGCCGACGTAGCGAGGTGCCAGCCTGTGTGCATGGCCGGGGCGGGTCCGCTCGATCGGGTGACGGAGCCTCAGCGGTCGCCGTGAGCTGGGATCATGAGCGCGCATCAGCCGCTACCCGCTGGAGAATCCGTGAAGCTGCGCCGCCTCGGCTCCCTGTACGCCGCCGTGCTCACCGCCGCCGCCCTGACCGCCTGCTCGGCCGAGACGGTGGAGGCCGACGACGCCAAGCCCACCGCCACCACGTCCGGGAGCACCAATCCGTCCGGTGCGCCCGGCGGTACACCGGAGGAGGCGGGGCTCCCCCTGGTCGAAGCCATCGGGTCGATTCCCGTCGCCGAGGAGCAGCGGACCGGGTACGAGCGGGACAGCTTCAAGCACTGGGTCGATGAGGACGGCGACTCCTGCACGACCCGGGCGGAAGTGCTGCTCGCTGAGGCGGTCACCGCGCCCGAGCAGGGCGCCCGGTGTTCGCTGAGCGGGGGCAGCTGGCTCTCGTACTACGACGAGGTCGAGGTCACCGACGCGCGGAAGCTGGACATCGACCACATGGTCCCCTTGGCCGAGGCGTGGGACAGCGGCGCCTACGACTGGACACCCGAGCGCCGTGAGGCGTACGCCAACGACCTGGGGTCGGACAGGAGTCTGGTCGCGGTCACCGCGAAGAGCAACCGGTCCAAGGCCGACCGGGATCCGGCCCAGTGGATGCCGCCCGCCGAGTCCGCGACGTGCACGTACCTCGTCGACTGGACCGCCACGAAGCTCCGCTGGGCCCTGGCCATGGATGAAGCCGAGAAGGCCGCACTCCTCAACCTCGCCGAGCCGTGCACCGACTCCGTCGTCGAATACGAGTCGGTCTCGTAGCGCCACTCACCCAGGGGAGGCGGATTTCGCCCCCTCGGTGAAGGCGGATTCGACTCTGGATCGTGCGGGGGGCCGCAGCGTCAGGAGCAGGCATGAAGGAAATCGACGAGCAGCACCTCATCGAGTCGGGCCTGGTGGTGCTCGACATCACCGCGGCCGATGAGGAAACCGCGCACCGGGTCGTAGCCGAGTTGGGCCAGCGCTGGGCAACGTCCGGCCCGCCCATTGTCCGGCGGACACCTGGCGTTCCGGGCGTCAGCGCCCGTGTCTACGCCGACATCCGGCGCACCGGGACCGAAGAACCGTAGAGATCGGAGGACAGGGCTGGGCAAGAGCGACGTGGTCACCGGGCGGCTGTTTGTCCCGTACGAGCTTGTCGTGCTGGTTGTCCGGCCGGGTCAGCTTCCACTTGTACGTCGCCCGGGTGGGCGTGGGGGAGCTGGGCGGTGTGCTCATGGTGGGGGGAGGGGGGTGCAGGGAGGGGGGGCTTCTCGTGGGTGAAGGGGCGCCCCTCTGGTGTCCGGCGGGATCGGTGCCCGCGCTCACGTCATCGAGACGACGACCTTGCCGGCCTTCGCGCGGCCCTTTTCGACGTGCTCCGTGGCCTGGAGGGTCTCGTCGAACGGGAAGACCCGGTCGACGACGGGGCGGATCTGTCCGGCGTCGATGAGGGCGGTGAGTTCGCGCAGTTGGTCGCCGCTGGCCTTCATGAAGAGGAAGGAGTAGGTGACGCCGAGGCGCTTGGCCTGGCGCCGGACCTTCGCGCTGAGCACGGCGACGCCCAGGCGCATGACCGCGTTCGCGCCGAGGTCGACGCCGGTGGCCGGGTCGGGCGGGCCCGCGACGGAGATGACCTGGCCGCCGGGCTTGAGGACGCGCAGGGACTTGGTGAGGGTTTCGCCGCCGAGGGAGTCCAGGACGACGTCGTAGCCGTGGAGGATTTCGGAGAAGTCCTGCGTGCGGTAGTCGATGACCTCGTCCGCGCCGAGGTCCTTGACGAGGCCGACCTTGGCGGTGCTCGCGGTGGCGGCCACGTGCGCGCCCAGGGACTTCGCCAGCTGGATGGCGATGGAGCCCAGGCCACCGGCGCCCGCGTGGATGAGGACCTTCTGGCCCGGCTGCACGTTCGCCCGCTCAACCAGGGCCTGCCAGGCGGTCAGCGCGACCAGGGGGAGGGAGGCGGCCTCGGTCATGGTGAGCGTGGCGGGCTTGAGGGCCAGGTCGTCCTGGTGGACGGCGATGCGTTCGGCGAAGGTGCCGATGCGGTCCTTGTCGGGCCGGGCGTAGACCTCGTCGCCCACCGAGAAGCGGGTGACGGACGATCCGACGCGGACGACGGTCCCGGCGAAGTCGTTGCCCAGGACGAGCGGGAGCCGGTACGGCACGATCGCCTTCAACTCCCCCTTGCGGATCTTGTAGTCCAGCGGGTTGACGCTCGCCGCGTCGATCCTGACCAGGACATCCTCGGCACCCACCTGGGGCTCGGGTGCATCCCCGGCGCGCACCGTGGTCGGGTCGCCGTACTTCTCGACCATGAAGGCCTTCATCGTCATCTCCGTTCGTTCGGTCTCCCGCGCGAGCGGGGACGAGGGGTGTGTCCGTTACGGGCTTCTGCCGGTAAGGGGGAGTCTGTGGCGTCGTCCGTGCCGGCGTATTCCGCGTCGGCACAGATGGGTGGGGCGGGCGTCAGGCCGCGGCCGTCCCGGGGGTGCCGGCCAGGCCCTGCTTGACCTGCCGGGTGATCTCGTCGGCGAGAATCTCGGGCCGGCCCGCCTCGATGCCGAGCAGTGCCTGCGCCGCGACGTCGGCGGGGGAGACCTTCTGGTCGGCGGGGACGGCGGCGGCCATGTCGGTGTCCATGTAGGCGACGTGCAGCGCCGAGACGGTGATGCCGCGGGGCGCCAGCTCCTCGCGGGTCGCGTCGCTCATCGCCCAGGCGGCGGCCTTGGAGGCCGCGTAGGAGCCGGCGCCGGCCGGGTGGTACCAGGACAGGGCGGACAGGACGTTGAGCACGGCGCCGCCGCCGTTGCCCTCGATGACCGGGGCGAAGGCCCGGGTCGCGATGAGCGGGCCGATGTAGTTGGTCATGATCTCGCGGTGCACGTCGTCCAGGTCACCGCCGATGAGCGTCGCGCCGGTGGCGAGGCCCGCGTTGTTGATCAACAGCGTCGCATCCGAGGCGATGCGGGCGGCCTCGTGGATCGACTCCGGGTCCGTCACGTCGAGGCGCAGCGGGCTTACACCCGGCAGGTCCACCGTCTCGGGGCGGCGGGCCGCCGCGTAGACCTTCGCGCCGCGCTCCACGAGCTGGGCGGCGAGATGCCTTCCGAGGCCCCGGTTGGCGCCGGTGACCACTGCGACCGCGTTCTTGAGTTCCATGTCCGCTCCAGGTTCTGTCGGGCGCCATCAGGGCACCTCACCGTTTAGATTGCATTACCAATCTAAACACTAGATACGATAGATGCCAATCGACATCCAAACGGGAGAGCGGGAGGTGGCCATGGGCCGCGCATCGCAGGCGCAGGCGCAGGAGAACCGCAGGCGGGTGGTGGACACCGCGTCGCGGCTGTTCCGGGAGCAGGGCACGCACCTCAGCGTCGCCGATCTCATGAAGGCGGCCGGCCTCACTCACGGCGCCTTCTACAAGCAGTTCGCCTCCAAGGAGGCGCTCGTCGACGAGGCCACCGCCCACGCCATCGATGAATGGGTCCGGTCCCATGCGGCCCACTTCGAGCAGAACGGAGGGCGCCGGGACGCCGCTCAGCGGGACCTGATCGACGCCTACCTCTCCTCGGAACACCGCGACAACGCCGCGGACGGCTGCCCGGTCGCGGCACTTGCCGCCGATGTCGCGCGTGAACCCGAAGACCGCGAGGCCCGCCGCACCTACACGCAAGGTGTGGCCGAACTCGCCGCGTACCTCGCCCCCGCCGATGCGCACGGTGGCGAAGGTGGCGAGGAGGGCCTCGTCCGGCTGTGCACCTTGGTCGGTGCGCTGCTCCTCTCCCGGGCCACCCAGGGCTCCCCGCTCTCCGACGAGATCCTCGCCGCCGCGCGTACGGCCCTGATGGAGACGGCCTGATCGGGGGCACGCACCCATCCGGAGTCGCGGGCGCGGCGACCGCCGTCACCGTCAGCGCGGCAGCAGCACGCCGGCCTGGTCCCGGATCTCCCGCAGGATCTCGTCGGCGCTCGCGGCCGCGTTCACGGTCTGTGACATGGCGAGGAGCATGATGACGGACACGACACGCGCCGTCGTCGCGGCCTCGCTCTCGCCCGTCCGCCCGTCGCGGCGCAGGACGGCGGCGATGGCCTCCTCGGTCTGTCCGGCGATGGTGAGGGCCTCGTGGTGGCGGGGCTCCTCGGGGTCGCCGAAGACCATCTCGCGCAGGTAGGTGCGCCCGTTGTCGACCTGGGTGCGGTTGCACTCGACGATCGGCCGGACGATCGCCATCACCGCGTCCAGCGCGCCAGGAACGCCCTCGGCGTCCGCCCGGCCCCGGGCGAGGGCCTCGACGTAGAGCGAGTTCTGGACGAGCAGGAGGAGCTCGCCCTTGGTCTTGGCGTAGAGGAACAGGGTACCGGTGCCGATGTCGGCCCTGTCGGCGATCTGCTGGGTGGTGACCTCGTCGACGCCGCGCTCGGCGAACAGCTCGCGGGCCGCGGCGGTGATGCGCTCCAGCTTCTGCTGCTTGTTCCGCTCGCGCCGGCCGACCGGCTGGGAAGCATGTGACATTCGGCCCTCCCTTCGGGGAGTAATCGCCGTACCGACCCCCGCTGCGAGCGCGGAACGTGTGCGAGATTCGTGGCGCCGACCGGAAAGGCGGCTCCGGGGCGTGTCTGTGAGAGCAGTGTGTCGTTGGGGCAGCCGTGAAGAAGATCCATTCCCTCGCCATTTCCGTCGGCCTGGTCGCTGCGCTGACCGGAACCGCGCAGGCCAACGGGCAGCCCGGCCGTGCACCGCTGCCGACCAACCAGATCACGAACGTCATCAGCGGCTACGTCATCGACAGCGCCGGGAAGACCGGCAGCGATCGGGTGCCCGTCTACATCTACAAGGACGCCACCAATCCCTCGGACAACCTGCGGTGGAGGTACGACCCCGCCACCCAGCACATCATGAACATTGCGACCGGCTACGTCCTGGACAGCGGCGGCGACACCAGCAGGGCCGTCGTACAGGTCTACGCCTACAAGAACGCCAACAGCCCGTCGAACAACCTGAAGTGGAGGTGGGACGCCGACAGGCAGCACATCGTCAACGTCGCCACCGGCTACGCACTCGACGCCGGACCCATCCGCTCGACCAGCCCCAGCTCGCAGTCCCTCTTCGCGTACTGGGACAACACCAGCACCTCGGACACGCTCAAGTGGAAGACCGACATCTTCAACTGACCCCAGTGAGCCTTACGTCCATTCCACGGATCGCGCCGTGACATGACGAGGGGCTCGCTTCAGTGCGGGCCCCTCGTGCCGAACGCGCGAAGGCGCGCTCAGGCGAGGCTGGCGGCCGTCCGGTCAGTCGCAATCGGCCAACGAGCGGCGACCTCACCTGCCCAGGACGCCGACCGCATCACCCAAGCCAGCGAGATCGTCCGGCCCCTCGGCGCCGGCAGCTGGAGCTGATGGCGGAGTGCCGCGTATTCGGCGGTGAGCTGGTTGAGAGACCGGACGAGCGCAGGCACGCCGTCGGTGTACGGCCGAGGGCGAGCGCCTGGTCAGCGAGCCGGATGCCAATCACCCCAAGGTGATCATCGCCCAACTGCTTATCCAGCAGCGACAACCACCCCACGCCACCTGACCGCCAGCCCTGCCACCAGCAGACCCTCCAGCAGCGTCCACCGGCGCGTGAATTCGCGCAAAGAGAGCAAAGAGCTGGAGTGACCTACATCACCACCAGCGTGCGGGAGCGGCCACGCGCCACCACGCCCCCGCACCGCCCGCTCGCCTGGTCCGTCGTCAGCAAGGGCTGGTCGTTGGGGTGAAGGGATGAGCGGGGATGTGAGGCATGCCGGGCGCGATCGCGGGCACCGCACGGGGACATCCCCCACGAAGGAGAGCGTCGTGTCGCAGGTTGAAGAGTCGATCGAGGTCAGCGTCCCGGTCAGTGCCGCGTACAACCAGTGGACGCAGTTCGAGAGTTTCCCGCAGTTCATGGAGGGGGTCGAGCGGATCGAGCAGCGTACGCAGACCCTGACGCATTGGAAGACGAAGGTGGCGGGGGTCGAGCGGGAGTTCGACGCGGAGATCACCGAGCAGATCCCCGACGAGCGGGTCGCCTGGACCAGCGTCGGTGGCGAGGCCAAGCAGGCGGGTGTCGTGACCTTCCACTACATCGACGACAGCACCACCAAGGTCATGCTGCAGCTCGACTACGCCCCCGAGGGCCTGGCCGAGACGGCCGGCGACAAGCTCGGCTTCGTCAAGCGGCAGGCCACCGGCGACCTGAAGCGCTTCAAGCAGTTCATCGAGTCTCGCGGCGCCGAGACCGGCGGCTGGCGCGGCACCGTCTGACCAGCACTCTGCAGGCTTCCGCCCCGCACGGTCGTGTCACAGATGGGCGATGCGGCTGTGCGGGGCCCGGTGGGCCCGGCGGTTGGGCAGCCGGCCGCCGAGCAGGATGAGCCGGGCGGCGCGGTGGCGCTGTCCGGCGTACGGCTCCAGGAGCTGGAGCATCTGTTCGTCGGTGCCGCCCCGGGCACCGGTGAGGGCGTAGCCGATCTGTACGGGCAGGTGAAGATCACCCAGGGTCAGGGCGTCGGGGGCACCGAGAGTGCGTTGCAGCGTTTCGGCGGCGGTCCAGGGTCCAATGCCGGGAATGAGCTGGAGCCGGGCCATCGCCTCGGGCAGCTCCATGGCTGCGGCTTCCTCCAGGCGCGGGGCGTAGGAGCAGGCGCGCAGGATCGCGGCCGCTCTGGAGCGGTGCCATTCCCAGCTCGGCACCATCCGCCACACCGCGGCCGGCGGCGGGATCCGCGTCCCCTCCGGTGCCGGGCCCGGGGGCTGCTCGCCGTACCGGTGCAGCAGGCGCCGCCAGGCGTAGTAGGCGCTGCCGGTGGTGATCCGCTGCTCCAGCACGCTCGGTACGAGGGACTCCATCACCAGCCCCGTACGGGCCAGGCGTAGCCCGCCGTGCTTGCGGTGCGCGGCGGCCACCACCCGGTGCCGGGGCCGGAACGCGTCCAGCTCATCGTCGGCGCCGAGCAGCGCCGGTAGCTGCTTCAGCGCCCAGTCGGCGCCCGGGCCCCACGCCGTGCCCGTGATCAGCCGTCCGGCGACCGCGTCCGAGCGATCGGTGATCCGGAGGGTCACCGGGCCGTCGGGGGTACGGGAGCACCGCCACCAGCTCCCGTCGGGCTCCTGCCGGCAAGCCGGGTCCCCACGGCCGCGCCGCAGCACCCGCAGCGTGCGGGCGAGATCGTAGGGCGCGGGCGGCGCCCAGGTACGGCTGGGCATGGCTTCCAGAGTACGAGGGCAGCTGATGCGGTGGTGAAGGTGCGGGCCGCCCGGCCTGGCGTGAGGATCGTAGGTGCGGGCAACAGCCCGGCGCGACCATTGCCCGATGGGTATGTCCGCGTTCCGGTTCGCAGCCTGGTCCGACACCGACGCGGGGGTCTGGAGGTAAGTATGCCGAGGCCGCTATGGGCGGGTGCCATCAGTTTCGGGCTGGTCACGATCCCGGTGAAGATCGTGTCCGCGACCGAGGACCATGACGTTCATTTCCACCGGGTTCACCTTGCGGACATGGGGCGGGTGCGGACGCGGAAGGTCTGCGAGCTCGACGGCGAGGTCGTGTCCCAGGACGAGATCGGGAAGGGCTACGAGATCGCGAAGGACGAGACGGTCCCGGTGACGGACGAGGAGCTCGAGCAGATGCCGCTGCCGACGGCGAAGGCGATCGAGATCGCCGCGTTCGTCGACGCCGACAGCATCGACCCGGTCCGCATCAGCGACTCCTACTACCTGGCCGCCGACGGGCAGGTCGCCGCGAAACCCTACACGCTGCTACGCAAAGCCCTGGAGCGGTCCTCGAAAGTCGCGGTGGCGAAGTTCGCGTGGCACGGCCGAGAGCGGCTGGGCCTGCTGCGGATCCGCGAAGGCGCGATCGTGCTGCACTCCATGAAGTGGCCCGACGAGATCCGCAACCCGCAGGAGCTGGCCCCGCGCGAGATCGAGGTCGGCGAGGAAGAGATCGAGCAGGCCATGGAGCTGGCCGAGCGGATGACGATCGAGGACCTGTCCGGCTTCCACGACGAGTACCGCGAGGCCCTGGAAGACATCATCGCGGCAAAGGCGGAAGGTAAGCCCCTCCCCGTCGCGGCCGAGGACGAAGGCAAGGAAAAGGGCGAGGTCGTGGACCTGATGGCCGCCCTGAACGCCTCAGTCAAGGCCGCGAAGGAATCGCGCGGTGAGGATGGCGAAGACGCCACCGTGCACGAGATGCGGCCGACGAAGAAGACCGCCCGGAAGGCACCGGCGAAAAAGGCGGCCGCGTCGAAGAAGTCCACGGCGTCGAAGAAGCCTGCGAAGAAGACGGCTGCGAAGAAGCGCAGTGCCTCCTGACCCTCCTGCTGCTGCGGGTGCCGTGCTGCCGAGGATCGAGCCGATGCTCGCTACGCCCGGCCCGCTGCCGTCCGCGGCTGTCGAGGACCGGTGGGCGTTCGAGGTGAAGCAGGACGGCCAGCGGGCCATGATCTACCTGCCGGGTGACGGCACGATCCTCCTTCGTGCTCGTTCGGGTACGGACATCACCGCCGCCTACCCCGAACTCCTCCCTCTCGCCGACGCCCTCGGCGCACGGAGCGCCGTCCTGGACGGGGAGATCGTCGCCCTCGACGATCAGGGACGCAGCGACTTCGAGCGCCTCCAGCAGAGGATGGGCCTAACGGACTCCCCCGCAAAGGCCGCGCGCATGGCGGCCCGGGTGCCCGCGCACCTGATGCTCTTCGACGTCGTGCACCTCGACGGCCGGCTCCTGACCGGGCTGCCGTACGCGGAACGGCGCGAACTTCTGGAAGGCCTCGGGCTGGACGGGCCCGCCTGGTCGACGCCCGCTGCGATCGTCGGACACGGAGCCCAGGCCTGGGAGGTGGCTCGGGAGGCCGGGCTGGAGGGGCTGATCGCGAAACGGCTCACCTCCCGGTACGAGCCCGGGGCACGGTCGAAGACCTGGCTGAAGGTCAAGGTCCACCGCCTCGCCGACGTCGTGATCGGTGGGTGGGTCCCCGGGCGCGGCCGGCTGACCGGCCTGCCCGGAGCGGTTCTGGTCGGTGAGCGGCGCGACGGATTGGTGCATTACGCGGGCAGCGTCGGCACCGGCTGGAGCCATACCGAACGCACCCGCCTCGCCGGACTCCTCCAGGCCGCGGCCACCGGCACCTGCCCCTTCGCACAGGTTCCCCCGGTGGCCGGGGCCCGGTGGGTCCTCCCCCGCCTCGTCGGCGAGGTCCGCTACACCTCCCGTACCCGCGCCGGACGCCTGCGCCACCCCTCCTGGCACCGGCTACGCCCCGACCTCACCCCAGACGACCTGGCTGGCTGAAATTCCGCGCTTCGAACTCGCATGTTCGAATTAATGTTCGATACAGTCGAGGGAGAAGAGTTCGATTAGTAACGCTTTGGGGGTTATGGGCGGAGGATGTCGTGCGGGAAAGCGTCCCTCACCTGCATGTCAGCAGTGGATTTTCGGCCCGCTACGGTGCCTCGCACCCCCATGACCTCGTCGCGCGGGCGTCCGAGCGCGGGATCGGGGTGCTGGCGCTGACCGACCGCGACATGGTCACCGGCACGGTGCGCTTCGCGAAGGCCGCCACGGCCGCCGGGGTGAAGCCGCTGTTCGGCGTCGACCTCGGCATCGCCCCTCATGTGCCCCCATCCGAGGCCCGCCGCCGTACGCCCGTGCGCGGAGGAATGCACGTAGCCGAGGCGGCGGTCCGGGCAACGTTCATCGCCCGGGACGCGGCAGGGTGGGCGCGGCTGTGCCGGATGGTGTCCGCCGTGCATGCCGAGGCCTTTGCTGCGAGTGCGCCGCCGGCGGCTTCGTGGGAGGTGCTCGGCCGGTTCGCGGGTGAGGGGCTGGTGGTGCTACTCGGTCCGGCGTCGGAGCCGCTGCGGGCGCTCGCCGGTGGCCGCCCTGACGTCGCCGAGCGGCTCCTGGCACCTTGGCGTGAGGCCGTCGGTGGCGGGCTGCGGTTGGAGGTCGTGTGCTGGGGCCTGTCCGGCACCGGCCCGGGATCAGTCCGTCTGGCCGCGCACACCCTGGCGCTCGCCGATCGCCTCGGTATCCCTGCGGTGTTGACCAACGCCGTACGGTACGCCGACCGGTCCCAGCACCGGGTCGCGGACGTGCTGGACGCGGCCCGCCTCCTGCGGCCCGTCGACCGGCGGCGGCTGGACTGCGGGGAACGCTGGCTCAAGGACGGGCCCGCGATGACCGAGATCGCAGAACGGGTGGCGGCCGCCGCCGGGGGCGGCCGGGCGCGGGCCGTGCAGCTGCTCTCTGACACCGTGGCCGTCGCGGACGCGTGCGAGGTCGACCCGGTGAGGGACCTGGGGCTCGGGGTCCCGCACTTCCCCGAGCCGTCCGTCGTTGGCGCCCAGGCGGGGGCGGGCGGGGCGATGCGGCTGCTGCGGCAGCGGTGCGAGAGCGGCATGGCCGCCCGCGGCCTCGACCGGGACCGCCGTTCGATGAACCAGCTCGACTACGAACTCGGCGTCATCGGCCGCCTGCACTACGAGCCGTACTTCCTCGCCGTGGCGCAAGTCGTCGCCGATGTGCGGGACATGGGCATCCGGGTCGCCGCCCGCGGCTCCGGAGCCGGATCCATGGTCAACCACAGCCTCTTCGTCGCCACCGCGAACCCGCTGGAACACCACCTGCTCTTCGAACGGTTCCTGTCCGAGCGCCGCTCATCGCTGCCGGACATCGACATCGACGTCGAGTCCGCGCGCCGGCTGGAGGTGTACGACCGGATCATCGACCGGTTCGGGCGAGAGCGGGTCGCGGTCACCGGGATGCCCGAGACCTACCGGGCCCGGCACGCCCTGCGCGACACCGGCCTCGCCCTCGGCATCGCACCGGCCACCGTGGACCGGATCGCGAAGTCCTTCCCCCACGTTCGGGCCTGCGACATCCGCTCCGCCCTCTCCGAGCTGCCGGAGCTACGGGAGCTCGCGGCCGAGGCCGGGCGGTACGGGCCGCTGTGGGAACTCGCCGAGAGCCTGGACGCGCTGCCGCGCGGGATCGCGATGCACCCCTGCGGAGTGATCCTCTCCAACACCAGCCTGCTGGACCGGCTGCCCGTCCAGCCCACCCCCGGCGGCGAGTACCCGATGCTCCAGGCCGACAAGGAAGACGTCGAGGACCTGGGCCTGCTCAAGCTCGATGTGCTGGGGGTGCGGATGCAGTCGGCGATGGCGCACGCCGTCACCGAGGTCCGCCGTACGACCGGCCGGGTCATCGACCTCGACAACCCCGACCACGTGCCCCTGGACGACCGGTTCGCGTTCGCCCTCATCCAGGCCTCGGACACGGTGGGAATGTTCCAGCTGGAGTCCCCCGGCCAGCAGGACCTGGTCGGCCGGCTCCAGCCCCGCGGCCCGCAGGACGTCATCGCCGACATCTCGCTGTTCCGTCCGGGCCCGGTGCAGGGCGGGATGCCCGCCCTCTACATCGCCGCCCGGCACGGCGCCGCCCCCACCTACCCGCACCCGGACCTGGAGCCGGTCCTGCGTGACACGTACGGGGTGACGATCTGGCACGAGCAGATCATCGACATCCTCGCGGTCATGACCGGCTGCGACCGCGCCCTGGGCGAAGTGGCCCGCCGCGCCCTCAGCGACAAGGAGCGGCTGCCGAAGGTCGAGGCGTGGTTCCGGCAGCAGGCGGGCGCCCGCGGGTACAGCCCGGAGGTCCTCGATGAGGTCTGGGACGTCGTCGCCTCGTTCGGCGCGTACGGATTCTGCCGGGCCCACGCCGTCGCGTTCGCCGTACCCGCGCTCCAGTCCGCCTGGCTCAAGGCCCACCACCCCGCCGCCCTCTACGCCGGGCTGCTGGAACACGACCCCGGCATGTGGCCGGCCCGCGTCATCGTCGCCGACGCCCGCCGCCACGACGTCCCCATCCTGCCCGTCGACATCAACACCTCCCAGGCCCAGTACACGGTCGAGCGGACCGGATCGGGGTGGGGTGTACGGATCTCCCTGGCCACGGTCCACGGCATCTCCAACGACGAGGTCACCCGGATCACCACAGGCCAGCCCTACACCTCCCTCCAGGACTTCTACGCCCGCGCCCACCCCAAGCTCCCCACCGTCGAACGCCTCATCAGCATCGGCGCCCTCGACCAACTCAAGGGCAAAGCAACACGGCGGGACCTACTGCTCCAGGCAGCCGAGATCCACCGTCAGGCCCGCACCCGACCGGGGGCCGGGCAGCTGCCACTCGACACCACCCCGCACGCCGCCGGAACGTCCGGGCTGCGAGAGATGACCGCCCGCGAACGCCTCGACGCCGAGCTCGGCGTCCTCAAAATCGACGTCTCCCGGCACCTCATGGAAGACCACCACCGCCTCCTGCGCGAGATCGGCGCCACCGACGCCAAGCACCTGCGAGCGATGCACCCCGGAGAGCGCGTCCTGGTCGCCGGTGTCCGCGCCTCCACCCAGACCCCGCCCATCGCCTCAGGCAAACGCATCATCTTCATCACCCTCGAAGACGGCAGCGGGCTGGTCGATCTGGCGTTCTTCGAGGACTCTCACGAGCGATGCGCGCACACCGTCTTCCACCACGGGCTGCTCCTCGTACGCGGCACCGTCGAAGCCCGCGGCCTCCGGCGCACCGTTGTCGGCGAGATGGCCTGGGACCTCGACCAGCTCGCGACCGCCCGCGCCACCCACGGGCCGCAGGCTGTCCTCGACCTCCTTGGCCAGGCCCCCTCCCCCACACCCGCTCAACCCGCACCTGCGCCCGGGCGGACAATTCCCGACGGAACCGCGGGCGCCCGCTTGCACCCCTGGGCCGACCTCCAGCCCGCCGGATCCCGCTCGGCCGACCTCACCCGCTTCGGACACCGCAGCCCCGGGAGCCCGGGATGAACACCACCATTCGCCCGCGGCCGCGCGCGATCCTGCGGATCCACTTCCACCCCGCCGAACAGTCCGAGGAGTTGTACGGGCAACTCCTCGCCGTCGTCGACGGCATCAGCTCCCGCGTCGAACCGCTGCCAGCCGACTGGTCCGCCTACGTCGACCTCACCGGCGCCCTGACCTACTGGGGCCGCGACGTCGAGGGCCTGGTCGCCGTGCTCAGGCTGCGCCTGCTCGCCCTCCACGGCGTCCAGTGCTCCGCAGGCGCCGGACCCACCCGAATCCAACAGGTTCCGTGATTCTTGGAGGAGCTGTATCTCGAACCCGCCGCAGGGTCGCTGAGAATCTGACAACAGTGCGGCGGGTTGCCTCGACAGGGCACCCTCTTCCCGCGCGGTCTGTCGTTGCAGGGAGCGCGATTTCATCGGCCTTACCGGGGGCAGCGGTTGGCGTGATCTTGTCGGTGTCGCGGGCAGCGGGAATGGACAGGCATGATCGCGAAGGGTTCCACCAGCACCGCGTCCGTGCGCGCGGCTCACCTCACGGTCGAGGAGCACCCCGCAACCGGCGCCGCAAAAGCAGTTCCAAACGAACTACAACACTCAACCACCGCCCCACACGCCAACTACCCTCGCCCTTATTAGCGACACAGGCCTGTGTCGCGCCGGTGAGAGCATCAAGAAGCACTTATGGTACAGATGTGCACTCTAAGGGCTTGCCAAATCTGAGGCATCGATACGCGCGAACTCTGCGAAAAGTTTCCGCTGGGTGGGTGCTGACCGTCTTCCTGCTTTTGCCCGCTGTCGCTATGGCGGCACAAGCTCCGTCACCGAGCCCCGAGAAATCCGGCGTAACCCTATCTCTTAGCGGCTCAGATAGCATGACCGATCATAGGCCGGCTGAAATCGTTGCCGTGCTGACTAATGCGTCCGCTGCGGCCGTGAAGGCAAACGTGACGGTGGACGCAGGTCGTAATGTCTCCAAGGTCGCAACGGACCCCGACGACCTTGAGGGCGACCAGGCAAAAGAATCTATTTCCTTGGATGTGGCGCCGGGGCATTCAAGGTGGGTGCACATCGCGGTTTATGCAAAGCGGCCTGTCCATCGCGGGAAAACCACAGTAGTCGTGGTAGCAGAAATCCGGCCCGTCGTCCAGACCGAGGCCGGTACAATTCACGTTGTCGCCACACGTGAAATTAACGTTGATATGGCGGGGAGCGATTCTGTATCGGGTGTAGTGGGCGGCGGTTTGACAATCATCATTCCAGGTGTACTAGCGGTATTGGCCTGGTTGTGGGTTTGGGTTGACGATCGCAAAAAACTTGGCCTACCAGCAACGAATCCCTTCACAACCATTTGGGACAACAAGCTCTGGCTACTGATGGCGACAATCATCTCGTTCGCCGCCGCCTGGGCGGGTGCGACGTGGTTCAACCTAAACAACCTTCAGGGAGCGTATGACTGGTCGGACTTGTTCTTCGTGAGCCTGGGGGCTGCCCTAGTTGCCGGAGTGCTGGCTCTGATGGCCAGGTTCGCGTACAGAATTCGCCGGCCGCGTATTAATGGGGACAGTCAGCCTTCAGACGTTCTCCGCGCTGCAGCTCGACACGAGAACAGCTTCAAACGGAGAGTCTTCAAGGTGTCTGAGGGGCGGTTCGGGTTGCTGGTGCACCATGACCGAGGGGCCGTGGTGCTGACGCCGCAGATCCACTTCGCCAAGCCGGACCGTCTTATTCAGATCGTCCAGAAAGAAGTGGAGACAGAGGGTTCAGGGGATCTGAAAGCTGCTGCACTCGAAGCGGCCACGAACAGCACATTTGACGGGAGTTACGGCGCAGCCCTTGGATCGGAGTGGATCAGTCACCCTATGGTGATCGCCGACCCTGAGGCGGCCCACCGGACGCAGACGATCCTCGCCTACTACGAGTAGGCGCGTGCTCACGAAGAGTCAGGGACTGATTGCATGCCAAACCGCTTATCGTGAAGTTGGTTAGGCTCCCAACCCCTTAGGTCGGGAGCTTGGTGATCGGTACAGGTGAAACGAACGTCTAGACAGGTCAGCTGTGAGACAGACAGACCATAGGCCCTATCCGTTCGCGCCCTGCGATCCGCATACCTCCGCTACTCCCGCAGGCGTGCGCCCGATGCACCACGGATCATTGTAGTCGAAGCGGCACGGAGACCGGAAGGAGAAGGGGATGGTCAGCGAGATTCAGATCCTGGTCAACCGGCTACGGGTCTCTTACCTGCACACCCACATCCACGAAGAGGTGCCCCCTGACATCCAACTGCCGGGCGCCTTCGTCAGCCGTCTGTGCGATCTCCAACCCATACGCTCCCTGGACGTGACACTGCCCTTTGAGATTCCTGTAGACCGCAATAAAGTCGAGTGGCAGTTCTGGTCGAAGGTCTCGGAGCGCCGGGATCTGCGCCCACTCAGTCCTCACAGCGCCAGTGATCGCGATGAGGCAGAGAGGCTGCGGAAGGCCATGGTGCCGTTGCGCCATCGCGCAGGCCTCAAGGTGTCCTCCTTCGAACGGCCGCTGTTGGAGGCGTTCCTTCACCCCTTCGGCTGGGTCCTACTCGCTACAGCGGATCTCACCTGGCAGCAAGGTATCCCCTTGGACGACGCCGTTGAAGCGCTAGACGAACTGCAACGGACACCTGCATCAGTCCTCCTCGGCAACGCCGAGTATCCGGCCACCCTTGATACCGCAGCCAAAGTGGCGGCGCAAGAAGTCTCCCGCGAGTTGGCCGGGGACCCTGCGTGGACGGGAGGAAGCCATCGGTTGGCGACGGTGATCGATGGCTCGGTTGACTCGACACCCGCGACCATGCCGTCGGCGGGTGGGGCAGTACACCGCGCCCTGCACCACCTATCCTCCGGCCAGTCTGTTCTCACCAATCCGGAAGTCGCCTTCGTCGCGCGTTGGAACGAAGACACCAGCGCCTTTTCATGGATCCCCACCGATTTGGTTTACATGCTCGGTCGCGGTACCTCAATCGTTCTGCCCCAGGCCATCGAGGAGCGCCCGCGGGTCCCGGGTATCGACACCGCGGGACGGCACCGTCGAATGGCTCTGCTAGTAAGCTACCTGGCCGCCGCCTTGGGGCTCATTCAGTCAAGGCCCCAGCCCAGCCAAGGAGGCTACCGAGATGTTTGGGCTGAGAAGGCTGGCGACCGTCTCGCCCGCCTCTTCGGTCCTACCCCCGCAGGGCTTGACTACTGGGGCCTTGAGGCCAGGTCCTTCCTGCAAAAGACGGATGCCGTCCACTACGTCGAGGAGATTCGACGGGAAGCAAAGAAGCGCGGAGAGGGGAAGCTGTTTCCCCGGTGCCCGCCTCCGGACAAATATCTTTGACGCAAGTCTTGCGTCTGCGCAGAAGCTCGCTGATCACGCGCGACGAATAAGCCTTGTCGGCCAACACAATCACCGGGCGGGTTCGCGGCCTGCCCTTCGGCCTCGTGACCCGGTTGCGGCCACGACCGGGGGGAACGCCGGGCGCGTCACCGGCCTGGCCGGGCGTGAGGACGAAGGCCAGCGGCCGTCGGCGGCGAGGTGGATCTTCGTGGTCAGCCCGCCCCGGGACCGTCCGAGGGCATGGTCGGCCGGCTCGCCGACCGGAGCCCCTTTTCCCGGTGAATGCGGTCAGGGTGTGCAGCGCGCACGTACCGCCAGGCGGTGGCCGGCGAGAGGCCGAAGAGCTTGATGAGCTGGACGGGATCGGCGGTGTGCTTGGCCTCGTCGAGGATTCGGTCGGCTCGCAGGCGGCTGGCCTGCAGGCCGATCCGTCTCAGAGGCTTGTTGATGGCGTTGGAATGCGCCTTGGGGTGGCTGTCGTCGGCGGAGGTCTGCGCGGTGATCAGGAGGTAGGGGTTGGTACTGGCAGGCCAGCGGCGGTGTCGTTCGGCCAGCCACTGTGTGACCAGTTGGTGGGTGAGTTCGTCGAGATAGACGACGTGCCTGGCTCCCCCGGCGCGGCGGACGAGAAGGAGTCCGCGGGTGCGGTCGAGGTCGTCGAGCAGAAGGCCGCGCTGATCGTGAACGCTCAGGGCGTGTACGGCGGCCAGGGACAGGGTCAGCCGGTCGCGGGCTGAGGTCAGGCGGTCAAGGGCGCCGACGAGTTGGTCGTCCGCCAGGGGACGGGGCAGGGGCCGGGCGGTCGTGACGGCAATGGTGCGGGTGGGGTCGCGGAAGATCAGCTTTTCGCGTTTGAGGGCGCGGAAGAGTGAGCGCAGGGCTGTGAGCAGTGACTTCCTGGCCTCGCCGCGCAGGGGCGCCAGGGCCTGCTGGACGTGGTCGACGGTGACGGCCCGGAAGTCGTCGACTCCGGCGGCGTGCCAGGCCTTCAGGCAGGGGGCTGTCTTGCGGACGTAGCTGCGAACGGTGGAGGGCGCCAGGGGCCAGCTCGGCCGGGACCCGGCGGCGCACAGCACGTCGATCCACCGGTGTGCGCCTGCCCGGAACGGGGCGGGCGCCTGGTCGGCGAGGCGGCGGGCTCCGGCCAGGTGCGCGTCGGACTTCGCGTCCGGCGCGAGGAGGCCGACGCTGCGGAGGTAGTTGATGACGCGCGGCGCCGCGAGGTGGGTGTAGCGGGCCAGGCGGCGGATCTCGGCCTCGTGCAGGGGGGCGTCGGCGCCGAAGTGGGCGGTCAGGATCCGCAAGGCGCGCAGGCTGGCCTGGAGGCTGTCTTTGTTCCAGCTGCGGGTGCGGATGTGGGCGGCGAAGCCGTCCACGAGGCGGGTGGCGGCCGGGGTGAGCGCGGGCATCGGCCTGGCGAGGAAGGCGGACCAGTCCCGGTCCATGACGAACAGCGGCAGCTGTCCCGGTACGGCGAGGTGTTCAGAGACCGGCCGGGCGGCCCGCGTGGCGCGGACCAGGGCGAGGCGTTTGGTCTGCAGGCGGCGCCGGCCGTAGATCCCGGCCATCCGCCCGGTACGGTCGATGCTCGTCCGCAGGCGCGGGGCGAAGACGCCGCCGAACCAGAGCTGATCAGCGCCGTCGAGGGCGATGCGGTCGAGGTCGTACTCAGTCTCTGCGAGCAGGAGGAGGCACCTGCGGCAGTGCCCGTCGCGCACCGGCAGCAGGCGCCCGCAGCGATCGCAGGCGTGGGCCGAGTGAGTGCGGCGCCAGTTCAGGCACTTGGCACAACGCTGGTCGTCGTCGTTCGTCCAGGCCAGACAGTCGGTGCAGCTGCCCCTGCGCTTCGACATCCAGCCGGGCACCAGCCGCGGCCGAGCCGGCGCCAGGAGTCCGGCGCGCTGGAGGGCGAGGTGGATGGTGGGCCGCATCTGCGGCAGGTCGACGAGGGCTTCGGGTCGGACCAGGTGCTCGTCGGGCGGCCGGGAGGCGAGAGCGAGGCGGGCGCCTCCACTGGTGTGCTCCATCCATGTCGCTCCGGTCCCGCGTTCGGCCGCCAGCTTCCTGAGCTCGGCGACCACGGCCGGGAGATCTGGGAGGGTGCGGCCGGCGATCCGGCGGGCGTGCTCGCGGGTGAAGGTGCGGGGCCAGGGGGTAAACAGGCCGAGCTGGCCGGGCACTTCCTCCACGCACACCGACGCATCGTCCTCCGGCACGGGTGGGCCTTTACGTGCCCATGTCGGCCGCTTCACCGGCCGATGTCCTCGGGACTGACGCAGCGGGAAGGCGTTCAGGCGCAGCCCGTCGACCTCGACGGCCAGCTGGAGCGGTCGGCCGGGCGTCAGTACCTCGCGGTTCAGCTCTGCGGCCAGCCACTCTTCGTCCTGCCCCAGGCGGACGGCGATACGGCAGCACCGGCATGTGCCATCCGATCCGACCATCGCCGCCCACCCGCACCGTCGACATTCCCCCTCACGCAGGCGCCCCTGGCGCATCACGTAGGTCTCCCGACGGCACTCCCGGCACACCCCCATGGTCGTGATCACGCCCCACATCGCACACAATCCGCACGAACCCGTCCCCATCCCGGCCTCCAGGTGTCAGTTCGGAGGGAGGGCGCGCCGGACGGCCCCGGGGACGCTCTGGCGGGGCATCGGGCGGCTGCCGCTGCCGGCCCGCGGGTTCTGTCCAGCCGCCTGCTGCAGCGTCTCCTGTCCGGCCTCGGCGCCTGCGACAGGCTCGGCGTGCAGCAGATCCGCAACCTCGCATCCCAGCGCAGCGCAGATCATGTCGAGGTCGTCCAGCCGCAGTGTCACGGGCTTACCCGACCACAAGGCCGCTACCTTGCTCAGCGACGGCGTGAACCCGACCTCCTCGAACGCAATCTTCAGCTGGCTGGGCCGCCAGATGTCCCGCTGGGCCGCCACCCAGCGCAGATTCCACTTCACCGCTTCACGTCTCCCCACTCAGTCGGCGAACCGCTCGCCGGGATGACTCCAGGCTGGCCCGCTCCGGATCCCCCTGGGCACTGGCCAGATAGCCGACTGTCGTGGTCGGCCACTCGTGCCCCAGCAGCACCTGCACATCCCACAACGGCATCCCGGCCTGGTAGTTGTGCGTCGCACACGCGTGCCGTAGCAGATGCGGGAACAGCACCGTCACCGTGCCCGTCAGGTGCGCCAACGACGCCGCCCTCAGAGCCCGGCGGAAGGTGTCCGGATGCACCGGCGCCGCCACCGCCACATCCGCGAGCGACGACGGCAAACGCTCCGAGGGAAACAGCGGCGCATACGGATCCAACGCATCGTCGGGAAACAGGCCCCGGATCTCTTCCACGTACCACCACAGCAGCTCGCGCCCCTCGGCGAACATGAACGCCATCCGCTCTCGCGGCCCCGACCCCCGCGCGCCCTTGCCCCGCACCAGGAAGCGGCCCCACTGCCCCTGGTCCCAGAACAGATCACCCAACCGGACTAGGCACAGCTCCGTCGCCCGCACGCCCGAGATGTACGCGGTCTTGGACATCACGTAGTTCCGCACGGCCACCGGGTACTTCCGCGCCCGGGCCAGCTCCTGGCGCCAGGCCGCGAAGAACGCCTTCGTCTCCGCCGGCGATGGCGGGATCCGCAGCCCGAAGTCACCCCGATGCCGCGGCCGGTTGAACGCGTCGACCGGCGACTCCACGACCGCTCCGAACCGGCGCGCGATCTCCCCGGCGTAGCGCTGCTCCAGGAACGCGAAGTAGTGGTCGATCAGCGTGACCTTGCGGCGGTTGGTGGAATGCGCCCGCTTGCCTGGCCCGGCAAAGTACTGGTCCAGGGCCCGCGAGGTCAGCTCCCAGGGCACGACGTCATAGAAGGAGCAGACCTCGATCACAGGCTGCACCAACCGGTTCAGCGTGGTCGCGGCCAGGCCGGCGACGTCCCGCGCCCAGCAGTACTCCGCGAGCGTGTCCTGGAACAGCGCCCGAGCATCGTCCTGCAACACCCCCGTCGCTGCCCGGCGCTGCAAGGTCAGCACATCAGCCAGTCCCGGCTCCAGCCCGACCGGCTCGCTGGGGGCGTCGCCTCCGCCGATCAGCGTGAAGCGACGGGTTTTGGAATCCGCCACGAGCACGCAAATTACGACTGGAACTCCTGGAATCCAGGAGGAACTAGCGAATCTTCACACGATAGTGTGCACTGCCCCGATAGGCCCTTGACCAGGGTGAACAGCCCGAACGACCTGCCTCGGCCCGATCTGGAACCCGACGGAACTCCAATAGCTCCATCGCAGCCATGGCCGCCGACATCACCCCGCCGGGCGCCGCCACCGTGGTCCACGACGAGCCTTACGAGATCGCCGCGTTCCTGCGCACCAGACCGGCCTCTGCACTGCCCGGCATCGGGCCGAAGACCGCTCGCACCCTCTCCCGCTACGGCATCACCAGCGTCGGCGACATCGCCGACACCCAGCTCTCCACCCTCCAGCGCATCCTCGGGACTACCCCGGCACGGCTGGCATCCGAACTAGCCCAGGGGGTCGACGAACGCGCAATCGTCCCGGGAGCAGCCCCCAGGAACATGAGCGCCGGTCACCGCTTCGACCGCGACGAACTCGACTCCGACCGGCACCACCGCGCGGTGCTCGCCCTGGTCCAGGAGCTCGGCGGCCGACTGCGCACGAGCGGCGAGATCGCCCAGGCGCTCACGCTCACCGTGACCTACGCCGACCGCACCCAGACCACCCGAACCCATAGCCTCGCCGAACCCACCGCTCACTCCCCCGCACTGGCCGCCCTCGCCCGCGAACTCCTCACCGGGCTTGGCCTCCAGCGCGCCCGCGTACGTGCGCTGACCATCCGGGCAGAGCGGCTGCGGCCTGCCGAGCACGCCGTTCGTCAACTCACCATCGACCATGCCGATGACAAGGCCCTGCTCATCGAGGCCGTCCAGGACCGTGCCCGGCGACGGTACGGAAAGGACGTCATCAAGCCCGCACGCCTCGCGCCCAGGCCGGGCGTGGGAACTAACAGGTGAAGAACCGTTGACCTCAAAGCGTGCCGGGTTGGGTGGAGGGCCGGAGGTCCAGTGCACCTTCCGGGCATCCGATGGGCGGTGGTTTGCTCAGCCCTGCGGCAGATCCTCAGTGGCCTTCTCCAGGTACCGGAGATCAGCGGAGCCGATGCCCGAGACTTCGGAGACTTCCTCCACCGGCTCACCCTCACGGACTGCGGCCACCGCTTCGAGTTCGACATCTACTCGCGCTGCGTCAGCAGCTGCCTCGGCGGTGCGCTGACGTTGAGCCGCCAACTCGACGGAGGAAATCTTGTCCATGAGCCTCATGTTCCCATACGAGTGGGGTAGCCAAGCCGCCCGCAACGAGAAGCGCGTGCCAGTAGATAGAGAGCTATTGAACTGCGGTCACCTGCCGTGGAACGGGTGCTGGCGCGAGGTTCTGTTGTCCGCCCGCCCCGGGGTTGTGGACTGACGTTGTGTCACGGGTGGGTACCGGAGCGGACGGATCAGGGACGTGCTGTTGAGCCGGGGCGATGATGTGGTCCTGATTTCCGGACAGGGCATGGCGGGGGCGTGGGGTGGCGGGTAACAGGCGTGCGGCCAGGGTGGGTTCGGTGGCGGCGGGGAGCTCGGCGGTGGTCGCCTTCCTGGTGGCGATCGTGACGAACTACGTCACCGCGCAGCCGCCCAAGTGGGCGGAGAACACCCTCCTGGTGTGGTCGGTGTTCGGGGCGCTGGCCATCCTGTCGCTCGGGCTGCTGTTCTGGGAGCGGCAACTGGCCGCCCAGGTGCCGGACGATGGGGTACGGCCGGTGCCGCTGGGGCGGATCTCCGCGGGAGGGCACTCGATGAACCCGCCGGCGGTGTCGGCCCGGGTGCGGGGGCGTGAGGCCGAGCTGGAGCAGATCGGCGCCCGGGTACGCGGTTCCGGCGGGGGCATGGTGGTGGTGTGCGGGGCCGGCGGCCTGGGCAAGACCACGCTCGCCGCCGAGGCCGCCGCGCAGGCCCGGGCCCAGGGGCAGGCGGTGGTGTGGATCCACTGGCGTGACGATCCTGAGCAGCTCGGGCAGGACCTGGCGCAGGCCGCGCACATCCTCGGCCTGCCCGACAGCAGGCTGGAGGAGGCCCGTACGGGGAGAGTGTCGCTCGTCGACGCCGTCTGGGAGCACCTGGCAGACGTCAAGGGGTGGCTGATCGTCGTCGACAACGTCGACACCCCGGCTCGCGTGGGCCCCGGGTTGGGGCCGCCGGCCTTCTACCGGGGATGGCTCCGACCGCACGGGGGCGGCGTTCTGCTGGTGACGAGCCGGGACACCACCCGCCAGACCTGGGGCCCGGACGCCGACCTGATCCACCTCCAGCCCTTGGCCGACGACGCGGGCGGAGCGGTCCTCCTGGACGCCGCACCGCACGCCGGGACCGAGGCCGAGGCTGAGGACCTGGCCGCCCGACTCGGCGGGCTCCCCCTCGGGCTCAACGCGGCGGGCACTTATCTGTCGGTGCCCACGAGCCGGCACCGGACCTTCACCGCCTACCAACACGCCCTCGAAGCCGACTTCGCAGACCTGCTGGGCGCCGAGCATCCCGGCGCGGCCGACGATCCGGCGGTTGCGCGCCGCGTCGTCCGGCACACCTGGGACCTCTCCCTCGACCAGCTTCACAGGGACGGCTACGCTCTCGCCCGTCCGGTCCTGCAGCTCCTGTCCCTCCTCGAACCCGCACCGGTTCCCCGCACCCTGATCAGCCCGGAGCTCGTCACCGAAGCCACCGGGCTGACCGCGACCGCCGCCACGGTGGACGCCGCGCTCGCCGGACTCCACCAGTACGGGCTCCTCCACACGCCCGGGGCGGGTGGCTCCGAGCCCGGGTCAGTGGCCGTGGGCCGTCTACAGCTCCACCTTTTGGTTCGGGAGGCCACCGCCCACACTCTCACCCGCCCCGAACCCACTGGCACTTGGCTCGCGGTACTCGACGCACACC
The DNA here is from genome assembly GCF_001905595.1 of Streptomyces sp. CB00316. Classification (GTDB taxonomy): domain Bacteria; phylum Actinomycetota; class Actinomycetes; order Streptomycetales; family Streptomycetaceae; genus Streptomyces. The sequence goes on from NZ_LIXI01000015.1 coordinate 67,683, forward strand.
TCACCCGGACCGTCAACGCGGTCGCGGGCATGCCCGGCCGGACCGGATGGCCCACCGCACGCCTCCTCACGCCCCACCTCCCAGCACACCTCGACCGCAACACACCCCACAACTCCACCACCGCACGCACCACCCTGAACAATCTCGCCGCCGTCCTCAGAGACGCAGGGGCAGCGTCCGAGGAACTCCTCCTGCGCCGACATGTCCTGGACAACGAACCCACTGTCCTGGGTACCGACCACCCTCACACCCTCGCCAGCCGCAACAATCTCGCCCTCACGCTGGGCCACCTCGGGGAGTACCAGCGGGCCGCAGACCTCCACCGCCAGAACCTCGCCGACACTGAACGCATCTTCGGACCCGACCACCCCAACACCCTGAGCAGCCGCAACAACCTCGCCGTCGCGCTGGACGACCTCCGGGAGTACCAGCAGGCCGCAGACCTCCACCGCCAGAACCTCGCCGACCGCGAACGCATCCTCGGACCCGACCACCCCAACACCCTCACCAGCCGCCACAACCTCGCCAACACGCTGCGCAGCCTCGGAGAGCACCAGCAGGCCGCAGACCTCCACCAGCAGACCCTCACCGACCGCGAACACATCCTCGGACCCGACCACCCCGACACCCTCAGCAGCCGCCACAACCTCGCCGCCATACGGGCGCTGCTCGCCGGGGCCGGGCGTCGCCGGTGGTGGCAACTGCCCCGTCGTCGTGAGGGCGCGTAGTACGTCTTCGCGAGATCCGACCGCATGGCCGCGCGCATCCCCCACACTGGCTTGTCCGCCCTCCACCACCNCTTACGTTGCGCAGCCTCGGAGAGCACCAGCAGGCCGCAGACCTCCACCAGCAGACCCTCGCCGACCGCGAACGCATCCTCGGACCCGACCACCCCGACACCCTCAACAGCCGCCACAACTACGCCAACGCCTTCAACCAACTCGGAGAGCACCAGCAGGCCGCAGACCTTCACCGCCAGACCCTCACCGACCGCGAACACATCCTCGGACCCGACCACCCCCAAACCCTCACCAGCCGCCACAACCTCGCCAACACGCTGCGCAGCCTCGGAGAGCACCAGCAGGCCGCAGACCTCCACCAGCAGACCCTCACCGACCGCGAACACATCCTCGGACCCGACCACCCCGACACCCTCAGCAGCCGCCACAACCTCGCCGCCATACGGGCGCTGCTCGCCGGGGCCGGGCGTCGCCGGTGGTGGCAACTGCCCCGTCGTCGTGAGGGCGCGTAGTACGTCTTCGCGAGATCCGACCGCATGGCCGCGCGCATCCCCCACACTGGCTTGTCCGCCCTCCACCACCTCGCCGACGCCGCGCGCTGGCGCAGTCACGTTGCCGACACGGTCACCGAGAACGGCCCGGGCTGTTGGCAGTGCACCAACGCGGGCGGGACGGGACCGTCGCTCGGCGGCCGAGGTCACCCGTGCAGTGCGTGAGTCCGTACGCGACGTCGTACGCGGAGCTATACGGGCGGGGGTGCTGGTGGTCAGGGCAGCGGCTTCGCGCAGCAGCATGGGGGCTTCGGCGGCGGTGGCCTGAGCTCGGTGCTGCTGATCTCGGTGCCAGGCGGCGAGGGCTTCGACGAACGCGGCCAGCAGGGTGATCAGGGCCGGTGCGCCGCCGCCCCGGGCAGTCTGCGGAGCGCGTTCCAGCGCGCGGACGGAGGCCTTGAACCCGGCACGCGCGGCGCCGAGAGTGCGGGCACCGGGTGCGCGGGAGGCCTGCTCGAACGCCGCCGCCGCTGCCCGGACCTTCTCCCGTACGGCGGCCGGGGACGAGATGCGCGCAGGGCAGTAGTCGGCTACCCACTGCAGGCGTGCAAAGGACCGGAGCCCTTGTCTGCCTCGCCCCTCTCCTTGGAGGGAAAGAGGCTGACAAGGGCTCCGGTATGGCGGCTACGCGTCTTCGAGAAGGCCTGCGGCAACCTGCTGGAGGATGGCCAATGCCGTTGCTTGCATGCTGCACGCTCTCGTGTCTTCACGGGGCACCAGTCGTTGAAGTGGACATGCATCCATGGGTGGGGTTATCGGATGAGGTCCGGCTCGGGTTGCTTACCGAGTGGATCGTTCCTGAACTGGTGGACGAGGTACTGGCCGCGTGTGGTCGGCAGGGCGTCAAGCCCCGCCCCCTGTCAGGCCGGTTCATGGTCTACTTCGTGCTTGCTCTGGCGCTGTTCCAGCAGGACTCCTACGACGATGTCGCGGAGAACCTGGTCGGGACCCTGGGCGAAATGGATCAGTCGGTCCCGAACAAGTCGTCGTTCACCAGGGCTCGGCAGCAGCTCGGGGCCGCGCCGCTGGAGGGAGTGTTCCGCCGGGTGGCGGGTGCGATTGCCCCTCCCACACTCGAGGCGGCGTTCTGGCACGGGATGAGGGTTGCCGCGGTCGACGGGTTCTTGCTGGACGTGCCGGAGAACGACGCGACACGTGCCGCTTTCGGCGGGCGGGTGGACAGTGCCGGTCGGGCCATCGGGTTCCCGCAGGCCAGGGTGGTGACGCTGACCGAGACCGGCACGCACGCGACGATCGATGCACGGATAGGCAGCTTCAAGGGCGGTGGCGGCGAGCCCGCGCTGGCAACGCAGATGGCCGACAGCGCCGCTGGCATGCTGGTGATCATGGACCGGGGCTTCCCCGGCGTCGCACTGTGGAAGGCATATACGCAGGCCGGCGCCCATTTGTTGATCAGAGCCCGTACCTTCGTCGCCGCGAAGCCCATGAAGGTGTTGCCTGACGGGACCTACCTGACCCGGATGAATCTTGCCGGTCAGCGGCGTTCCCATCCGGGCGGGGTGACCGTGCGAGTGATCGACTACCAGGTCGACGGCGGCGAGACCATCAGGCTGCTGACCGACCTGTTCGACCCCGATGCCGGGCCCGCCGCAGAGCTGGCGGCTCTGTATCACGAGCGCTGGGAGGTCGAATCCGCCTACCGGCAGCTGAAAACCTTCCAGCGCGGCAAAGCCGAGGTACTGCGGTCGGTATCACCGGAACTGGTACGCCAGGAGATCTGGGCCCACCTGGCCCTCCACCACTGTCTGAACCGGATCATCATGCGGCTGGCCGACGGCGAGCGTCTGGACCCCGACCGGATCTCGTTCGTCAAGGTCCTCAAGCACACACGGCGCAGCGTAGTCCTCCAAGCAGGCCGTTCCTCCCGCCAGCTGCGGGAGTTCATGAAACGCATGACCACGAAAGTCATGCGCAAGCTCGACAACGGTCTCCGGCGACTACGCACGGCGGACCGCTACACACGCCGTCCGATCTCGCAGTACACCGTGCGTAGGAAAGACCAGGTCAGACACCCCACACGACGAGTCCCAGAGAAAGTGATCACCCTTACGCCCGCGATACTTCAGTAGCTGAAGCAACGGCATTGGGAGGATGGCTGCAAGTGAGGTACGAGCCTCGGTGGTGAGGTCCCCACTCATGTCTGCGATGACGGCTTCGATCCCGCTGCTGCGCTGGAAGTAGCGGAGGATGAAAGCACTGCGCTGCTGAGCGTTGATCCGGTCGAACGCGGCGTTCATGACGTCTTGGCCGTCGGCCTCGCCACGAGCACCTACCGGGCCGAGGCCATCCAGACCGTGGTCGTCGACGAAGTATTGACCGTCAGCCCACTCAGTAGAGGAACCACGCTGCGCCTCGGCCCCGCCGAGGACAGGCAGTACGCAACCGCTGCGCCGCTCGACCAGGCGATCCGAGTTGTGCTCAGCGAGCGCAGGTTCTGCCCTGGAACGGGCTCCGGAGACGTGCAGGCAAGTCGCGGGTCCACCGCATAGACCGGGAAGGTGCCGGGGCGTGGGGGGGGGAGGTGTTCGTTGATCCAGGTGCCGCGGACCCGGGTTCGGCGCCGGGTGGAGGTAGCGCCCTCGATGGCCCTAGGTCATCCCCGGCGTCTGGCGCGACCTCGCCGCCGACGGCCATCCCGTCGAATCGACCGCGCCTCCCCAGTCAACGCCGCGCAGGGGCTGGGCCGGGTGACGCCGCGATCCTCCGCCACCAATCCGTGCGCCCCACCGCTCTGAACCGTCGCGCCGCCGAGGACATCGAGGGCAGTGGCCATCAGCGCCCTCAGCAGGTAGACCTGGGTCAGCGCACTCCCCTGCCCGCTGGTGGCCGATCGGCAGTCTCGGCGCGTCATCGTTGTCACCGTGTCGGCAAGGGGCACGCCGTATTTCGCCAGCTGCCACCGACTACAGAGCACGTCATTACGGCGTAATAATTCCGCGGCGAAGACGAAGCCCGGCATCCAGGCTCGGCCGAGCTGACCATCTCACCGAGAGTTGAGCAGCTACAGCGAAGCTCGACGGGCACGGAGTCTCTTCCGGTTTCAACCGTCCTGATAAGAAGGGTTGTGAGGGCCCGTCCCAGACGTCGTGATCGCGGGATGGCTGAGGGGACCGTGGTCGAGAAGACGCGGCACGAGATAGTGAACAGGCTTCCCAGGTCACCGGCTCTCAGCGAGTGATCAGGTGTCGACCAGATGCAGATGGCGGGCCCCACATCGGTGGGGCCCGCCATCTGCCATGCGCTGAGTCCTTCGCCGCCGCGCGGCGACTACGTCCCCGCGCGCAGGCCTGTCGCGATCTGCTGGAGGATATCTGCGAGCGAGTTACGCGCATCGGCAGGAAGGTCTCCTCGCATATCAGCTGTGACGGCCTCAACCCCAGCGCTCCGCTGGAAGTAGCGGAGGATGAATGCACTCCGCTGCTCGGCGTTGAGCTTGGCGAACGCAGCGTCCATGAGTGCCTCGCCCTGCCGGGACTGCGCGGGGGAAGCCACCTCCTCGCTGTCGACGACCCCTGGATCAGCGTTTGAGGATTCGTCTGCGACATCTTCAGCGCTCACAGCGTCATCGCTGTCGGAGGCAGGCTTCATTACGGCGTAATGATCCTGAGCCGGGGGAGCGGGAGCCGGGATAGCCGGAGGCTTGGGCGTCGCCTTCCTCCGTGGAGCCTCCTGCTCCTTCGCTTTGAGCTGGCGGAGGTGCGCTTCCTGCTCTTCGGGCTTCTTCTTCCCTACACGCCGCAACAGTGCTGCGGACTCCTCGCCGGACTGCAGCTTCTCCTTCAGCTCAGGCGTCAGGCCGAGCAGGGCCAGCCGCTGTGACACCCATCCTTGGGAGCGGTGAAGGCGGGCGGCGAGAGCGTCTTGCGTCTTGTGAATGGCAAGCAGTTGCTCAAGAACCTTCGCTTCATCGAGGGGGTCAAGGTCCTGGCGGTGGACGTTCGCGACGAACGCGGACTCGAGGATCTCGTCGGGGTTGCTGCCGAGTTCGTCGTCCAGCATCACCTTGATCTCGGTGAGGCCGACTTCGCGCGCGGCGGCGAGGCGCGTGTTGCCGTCGATGACGACGTATTTGGTTCCCTCCTCAAGGTCGTTCTTCCGGTCGGGGTTGCCCTCCAGGTAGGCGAACCGGCTCATGATGCTGATGGCGGTCTTCTGCCCGTGGTCGCGGAGGCTCGCTCCGAGGTCGCTCAGGTCACCCAGCTCCTCACGGGGGTTGGCCGGGTTGAGGCTGATGACGTCCACAGGGAGCTTGAGCGGCGGGGGAGCGCCCTCGGTGGGAGCGGCGGCCGCGGCTTCGATCGCAGCGCGACGGGCACTGATGCCTCCCCTGGCCTGGCCGAAGGACGCACTCGCGCGCAGGGTGTCTGCCTTGCTCATGAGATCTCCCTGGTGAGTGCGCGCATGCCGACGGCCTGGTCGCAGCGGGGGGCGTAGGCGAGGAGGGGCCTCTTCAGGCGGACGGCTTCCTTCTGCTCCTTGAGGTCTCCGATGACGCCGACGACCCGGGGATCCTTTATGTCGATCCAGGACTGGAGGGAGGAGGTGGCGATGTAGCCGCGGCGTGCGTCGTAGTGGTTGACGACGATGCCGAGGTAGTCGAGTTCGAGGTGCATGTCGCCGCGGAGGTCCTCGATCTGGTTGGTGAGGAGCCCGTAGGCGTCTGCGGAGCTGTCCTCGGCCTGGACGATGATGAGGATTCCGGAGTTGCCGGGGGCTTCGCCGTCGCGGCGTCGTCCGTAGTAGGCGGCGGCGTCCATGCTGAGGCCGAGGCTCGGGGGGCAGTCGATGATGATGACGTCGTAGTCGCCTTCGATCGTTCCGAGGACGCGTTCGAGGGCTGCTTCGCGGGCGCGGACGCTGGAGAGCTTCACGTCGAGGAGGAACGCGTCGGTGCACGCGGGCAGCAGATGCAGCCGGTCGCCGAAGCGTGGGTCCTCGATGGGGACGATGAGGTCCTTGAGGTGGCCCTTGGCCTCGCCGGCCATGTGCTTGGTGAGGGAGTCGCCCTCGATGGGCAGCGGGTCGTGACCGAGCTGGTTGGTGAGGTGGCACTGCGGGTCGAAGTCGACGAGGAGAACGCGGAGTCCGAGCCCGGGGAGGTCCTCGTGGTCGAGGGGGGAGGCCGGTTCCGTGTCGGGCTCGACGAGGGCGGCGGCGAAGTGCTTGGAGATGCGAACGAGGTGCAGTTGATCGCTGTCCTCCGCGAAGGCTTCACCGACGCCGGCGGCGAGCGCGGTCTTGCCTACGCCGCCCTTCTGGTTGCAGATGACGATCCGCTTGGGGTGCTCCGGCCGGACGACCCCGGGGGCGGGGTTGGTGTCGAGCCAGAACAGTACGGACTGCGTGAGCCCTTGGATGAGCGAAACCCCGCGGGAGGTACAGGCCTCGCGGAACTCGTCCCACTGGCCTGGCGGGAGGAATGTGGCGAACGGCTTCGCTCCTCCTGTGTCGGCGGCGGGGAGGTTCGCTCCGAGCCGGCGCCACGCGGTGATGCCTGCTTCAACAGCATGCTGGATGTCGGTGCCGTGCTGCGCGGCACGGACCTTCAGGTGCTGTTGCAGGGCGGGGGGCAGCTTGGAGACGACCTTCTCGCGGTCGCCTGCGTCAGAAGAAGTCATGCGCATACCTTACTAACGCGGTAGATCAAGTTCAGCACTGACAGGTTAGTTAATACCCTGAGGGGCCATCAGCGCCGCGATATTACGGCGTAATACCGCGGCCCCACGCGCCAAACACGGCACACCCCGAGTAACGAGAAGGCCTGAGCGCCCCGCTGGCGGCCCCGCAGCTGACCCCGCATCCGATCACCCCGACCCCGCCGAGTTCGACCGCCTACACCCCCTTACAATCGGTCACTTTTGCACCAGAAGTCGCTTTCACCGGAAAAGTAACGCGTCCCACCCCTGCGAACCTGATCCATCACGCCCCCTCGAGACAGAGGCCGCAATGCGCGGGCGCCATGCCAACGTCACGCTCACGTGCCCCGAAGACGAGTGGTCGACGCGGCAGGACACCCACGGCCAGCCGAGCTTCGAGACCGGAGCCCGGCTGCGACAGCTGCCCGATCCCATACGGATCGTGGTGCGCCCGGCGGTGGCCGTCATATTGGTGCGGGTGGCGGCCCCTCACGGCACTCAGCTCATCCCGCGCCAACTCCAGCTCGGCGCGGTCTGTGGCGACCTTCTCCTCCGCCTCGCGCTGTGCGGCCTCGGAGGCACGGCGGTCGGTCAGATCGGCGAGGCCGACGGTGATGCGGGCGGCCGGTTGCAGACCTGGGCGGCGGACTTCTCGTCCGCCCAGTGGAGGAACTGCTGCACGGCGTTGGAGACGGGCAGCGGGATGACGAGACGTCCGACAGCCGGAGTTCAGGCGCTCAAGGTGCCGGTGATCGTACGCGGCCGCGTGAAGGCCTTGGGGTCGCCAAGTTCGGTCTCGCTCAGCCCGGTCGCTTCGCAGGTGGCCTCGCCCCTCGTCGGACGGCCGGGGCAGTCCCACGATCAAGATCGTTCTTGCCCAATTGGGCAAGAACGATCTTGATCGGTGAGGAGGACCGAAACACAAAAAGGCCCTGCCCCAGCGTGTGCTGGGACAGGGCTTCAAGAGGAAGCGGGCAGCACACCTCCCAGGTGGCGTCACACCTCCCAGGTCACACGCACATGCCCGCGACGGCAGCGTTCAGGCGCGCCACGACATCAGTCTCGTATGGGTCGACAGCGGCGGACGAGTCGCTTCATCGGGTGGGCTCCTGTTCGCGGGTGGGGTGGGTCCCCCAGGGGAGGACGAGGTCGTCGCCAGCGGTGCGGGTCACGAGGGCGCCTCCAGGCTCGAAAGGGTGGAGACGACGCCCGGCCGTGAAGGGTGGGCGCGCTCGGTGGCGTCAGGTGCTACTTGGCGGTCTCGGTGATGACCAGGCGCCGGTGGCCAGGTCCATCACGACCCGGGCCATGTCAGACCCTGGGTGCGCTGGGCGGCGGCGTGTTCGTGACGCCGTGCGTAGAGCTCAGCGGGCCAGGTTGGCGAGGAAGGACTCGGCTGCTGACCACGGGGTCAGCTCGATGCCGAAGCCGTTGCGTGCGTCGGGGCCCTGGATGTGGACCAGTCGGCCGGATACGTAGACGACATCGCCGGTGCGGAACGCCCCGGTGTACGCACCGAGGTAGCTACGAAGGTGGGTGATCCGGCGGGCGAACACAAACGGCTCGTCGACCGTGGACTCCGTGACCGTGTCCACCTCGATCCCGTAGAGCGCCGGCGTGACCAGGCCCTCGGAGTGATCCGTGATCCGGGCGAGGACGGAGATCGCCCCTACTTCTTTGGCCACCACACCGGCGAACGTCTTGTCACCGTCGGCCCTCAGCGGCTCACAGTTGATGTGCGCACCCGCACCGACTGTCAGGCCCTGCAGCTTGCGGGCTTCCTGCCGCATGAGCGCGTCGAAACTTCCCCCCACCATGTACTTGGCGCGCCGCACGTACAGCCGGGTGAGGGTCTCGCCCTCGTACGGGCGAATGAGGGTGCGTTCGGCGAACAGGGCCTGTGCCGCTTCGTAGCCACGTGGCCCGTAGCAGACCAGATCGATGTCGGAGCGGGCGTTGCAGGCGCCGACCAGGAAGGACCCGGTCACGCCGATGACGTCCGCGGCGTTGGCTTCGACGATCCAGCTGATGATGGCAAGTAGGTCCTCGCTGACCGCCGTTCTGGCCAGAAGGTCGGGGTCCTGGTGCAGGGCGGCGAGGGTCTGGCGGCAGGAGTAGTGGGTGACGATGTCCTCGCGGGGCACGCCGGTGATGACGCACCCCACGGCGGGGGAGTAGATGTAGCACTCGGGCCGGTCGGCGAGGAGTCCGTACGCCTTGGAGACGACGCTGTTCTGCCGGTACGTCCGGCCGAACAGCACTCGGTCGCCGCGGGGGTCCGGGTAGTACTTGACGTACCCCAGGAAGTGCGTGCCGGGATGGACATCGCCGATGACTTTGAAGATTACCCCGGCGCGGTCAAGGAGGTAGTCGCGGTCACGGATGGTCGCCAGCGCGGTGCCCAGCGGCGAACTCATCGAGTCCGGGGAAGAGGGCGGTATCGACCGTCCCGGTGTGCTCATACTGCTCGAGTCCCTTCGTGAAGAGGTGCCGGCGGTACTGCCACTTCAGGTGCTTGTCCGTGCGGGAGGAGTCGGTGGGCCGCATCAGGGCGAGGAAGAACAGGGCCTTGACGAGCAGGTATGCGCCCAGGTTCTGGCTGATGGGCTGTCCGGTTGCCTTCCGGGCCGCGTCGTCCAGCACGGCGAGGTAGCGGTGCCGCTGGCCGGGGCTGGCGGTGTAGCCCTTGGTGCCGCCCTTGAAGGCGATGATCTCCAGGGCCGGGAGAACGTCGTATCCGAGGGGGACCAGGCCGTGGTGCTGCCAGTCGATGACCCCGGCCGACAGGACGTTGGGGAGGCCGTAGTCCAGGTGGCCGTGTACCAGCGGAGTCGTGACAAGGCGGTCCAGCGCGTGATCGAGCGCGGCGTGCGTCCGGGGGTTGTCCAGATCGGGGTTCTCTTGGAAGACGTTCTGGGTGAACCCGGCACGGTCCAGCCACTGCCGCAGTGCGCCGGGCGTGGGCTCGACAACGTGGGCAGCCTGGGCGCGCAGCAGCCGGGCGGCGACCTGGGCGGCGGTGTCGGTGACGTCGTCGGCCAGGGCGCGGCCGCAGTCCAGTGACGTCACCGCCTGGTCGTGCAGGGTCTGGTCGCCCAGCGACTCCTCCACGACGAAGAAGTGGCCGTCGTCGGTGACGCCCTCCTCCAGCACGTGCGGGACCGGGTAGTTGAGGTCCGCGACCCGGCTCTGGAAGGCGACCTCCGCTTGGAGCGCGGCTCCGCCGGTGCGCCGGTAGCGCGTTCCGTCGGCAGATGCGTACACCGCGCCGTCGGCGGCGGTCCGCTTCTTGACGAACCGCCAGTTGTTGTCGTTCATCAGCTCGCTCCTTCCGGCTTCTCGGTGAAGCCGTGCGTTGCCGGGTGCTCGGGGATGGCCCGAGACAGGGTCGTCACGTCCATGACCCAGCGCATATCACCCGCCGCGACGCGGCACCGCAGTTCGGCAAGGTCGTCACTCCGGGGTGTGTCCGGCCGGGCCAGATGGGCGCGGCGCCAGAATTTCAGCAGGGCCGGGAGCTGGGCCGTGGTGATGCCCGCCCGGATGTGCAGTGAGCACAGGGGCAGAAACCAGGCGAGGAACTGCTCCCGTTGCGCCGGGCTGACGCGGTGCACCTCGCACAGCCGCTGCAGGGCGGCAGTGTCGTCGTACGGGATCCGCCCGTGCAAGGCGTACCGCAGCCGCGTTCCGTCGTGCCGCCGGAACAGGGCACCGTAGGCGGCGACGTTCGCCGCGGCGTTCTCGGTGACCGTCATCACCGGCCGCTCGGCGCCGTGCTGTGCGGCGGCGGCCAGTACGGCGGTGTGCACGCCGACCCGCGGGTCCAGGACCATGCCTTCGAGCCCGAGCGGCGCGAGGCTGATGCCGTGGTCTCGGGTGCGGGAGAGGACCAGCCGATCCGGGACGTTCTGAGCGATGGTCAGCAGATGCCCTGGTGGCTTGGCCCGGTGGGCGTGGACGTCATCACGTGCGAGCACCGGCGTGCCGGTAGGCCGGTCCCAGACCAGCAGCCGCCGAGTGAGCGACCGGGAGCCCTGGTGTCCGCACGCGCGGCAGGTGTGGGGAACGGTGCCGGTCATATGGCCGCAGCGGGTGCAGAGATGAACCGTGACGGGAGTGAGGGTCAGGACGCCGTCCTGCAGGAGGCGTTCGGTCATCCCCAGCGCAAGGGCGGCCACGGCGGGCGCAGTGTCGGTGAGGACGCCACCGGCCGGAGCCACGTCCGGTGCGTACTTGGCGGCGATCGCACGCTCTTCCCGCTCGTGCCGGCCAACGGTGCCCCGGTCGGGGGCGTCACGGTGGCGCAGGTCTCCGGCCAAGGTGGCGGTGTTCCACAGATGCAGGGCCGGCCCTGCCTCGAGGAGAGTGTTGAGCGCGTCTGCCGCGCGGATACCGACCGCCTTGCCCGGCCGCTCGGCGATGGTGAAGGGGCCGTTCTGCACGGGCCCGTTGAGATACAGGACGTTCACGGCGCAGGGCCTCCTCAGCAGTCCGGTTGGATGGCGCCCCGGGCGTGGAACAGGCCGTCGGCCCGCTCGTAGATCAGAACGGCGGCGTTGGGCGTCTTGCGCTCCCGGGCCTCGTCGACCAGCTCGGTCACCGGCCGACGCTCCAGGACCGCACGCAGCGCGAGGATCGCGGTGTGGTGCGTGACCGCCACGACATCCGCTGCGGACGCGGTGTGCAGGCCGTCGACGAACGCCGTGGCCCGCCGCAGGACACCGCCCGCCAGGGACTCCCCGCCGTCGCCGGGGGGCGTCCACAGGTGCTTGCGGGTCTGCCGGTCCTCTGCCCCCTCGGGGTAGGTGGCGTACAGCTCGTTCTTGGTCATGTAGGTGGCCGCGCCGTAGTGCTGCTCGTTGAGGAGCGCGGTCATCTGGTAGGACAGACCAGGCAGAGCCAGCTCGGCGGTGTCGAGAGCACGACGGTACTGCGAGGTGCGAACCACCGGGTCGGGTCGGCTCAGATCCTCCAGTGCCTGCCGCAGCCACAGGCACTGGAGGAAGCCGCGGGGAGTCAGGCCGACAACGTCCTGGGACAGGGCATGCGCAGCCGGCCCGGTCCACGGGCGGGGGTTCGCGTAGAAGCCGGTGTACTTGGTGGCGTTCTCAATCGATTCGGCGTGACGAACGAGGAAGAGCATCTTCATCCCCTCTGCGAAGGTCGGGCCAGACAGCGCCGTGCCCGCGCGGGAGACGGGCACGGCGCTCTGAGGCGTCAGGAACGCTGCTTGGTGCCGGGGTGCTCGTCGCAGCGCCAGGTGCCGTTGTCCTGACGTGCCCAGCCGCAGGTGGGCGCGAGCTCGATGAGCCTGATTTCCACCCGGCTGGGCAAGCCGAGCAGGGCGAGCCACTGCTCGCAGCAGGCGGCGTGCAGGTAGACAAGGCGCCGGGGGTTCCTCGCCAGGCATCAAGCTCCCCCGTTCTCGTGGGCCTCGATGAGGGCGCCGATCTCGTCGGGGTCGGCTGCGGTGCCGACCGGTGTGCCGGTCTCGGTGAAGACCTCCACCGTGGGGGTGTCGGCGTCGAAGTAGCAGACGTACGGCCCGTATCGCTCCAGCACCGCGGTGGCGTTGGTGGCCGGGTCGGTGAGGAGGGGTGCGGTCTCCAGCACGGCGAGGGTGGTGACGACCAGCCACGTCGGCTCGTCGGGTGTGCGGGGGAGGCGGAGGTAGCCGGTGACGCGGATCTTGTCGCCGGGGGCCAGGTCGTGGATGACCGCGAGGGCGAGCGCCGGGTCGGTGACGCCGCAGGGCAGGATCATCTCGTCGGTGCGCTCGTCGGTGGGGGAGACGGTGAGGCGGAACCGGGCCGTGCTGCCGTGCAGGTCGCCGGGCGCGGTGGCTTCTTCCAGGAAGCCGTCCAGGACTATCGGTTCGGTGTCCATGAGGTCAGTCGGCCTTTCGGACGGTGGCCTGGTGGGCGGTGTCGTACGCCTCCTGGATCCGCTTGGGCACCATGCCCTGGTCGGCGACCTGGTGGCCGGTCTCCCGGGCCCAGGACCGGATGGCGGCGAGCTCCTCCCGGCTGCGGCCGCTGCCCGTACGGAATGTGGTGGGCGCGGCCCCCGTGGTGCGCGTGTTGGCCTTCACGGTCCGCAGCTCCTCCTGCGCGCGCTCCAGTTCGGCCTTGGCCCTGGCGACCTTCTCTTCGGCCTCCCGCTGGGCGGCCTCGGTGTCGCGGCGCTCGGTCAGCTCGGCGAGGTCGGCGGTGATGCGGTTGGCCCGGTTGCGGACGGCGGCGGCCGGGTGGGCGGTCGCCCAGTCCAGGAGCTCCTGCACGGGGTTGGAGAAGGTCAGCGGGATGACGGGGACGTCGATGGCCTCGGTGGCGGGGGTGGTCGTCACGGGTTTGTCTCCGGTTTCCGGGATGAGGGGGAGCAGGGAGGTGAGGGTGTCGGGGTCGGTGGGCAGCCCGAGGACGTCCAGGAGCAGCGTCATGTCGTGCTTGTCGTGGGAGCTGCGGGCGGTGACCCGGGCCGCGGCGGCGTACTGCTGCGCGGTGGTGGGGTCCAGGGGGAGGGACTCGGCTTCGAGGGCTTCGGACCAGTCGGTGAACACGGCTCAGGCCGCCTTGCCGGTGAGGGCGAGCTCCAGCACGCGCCGGTTGGCTGCTGCCTGCTGAGAGGTGATCGGCTGCTTCCACCGGTTGTAGGGCTCGGGGCGGGTGTGGATGAGCTCCAGCTCCAGGCGGGCGAGGGCCTGGTCGCGGACCGTCGGCGGGGCGATGCGCGTCGTGCGCCGCTGCTCGCGTCGGCGGCGGTCCTGTTCGGCCACCACGCCGACCCAGTCGTCACCGTGCCGGGCCACGAGCTGCTTGCGCAGCTGGGTGCGGTCGCGCTTGGTGGTCGCCGCCCACACCCCGGTCGGCGTGAGGTCGGGGTTGGCCAGCGCCCACTTGAGGCAGCCGGTGACGACCGGGCAACCGGAGCACGCCTGCTTGGCCTGGGCGGTGGCCTTCTCCCAGGCGCGCGGGTCTTCACTGGTGCTGACGTCCTCGATCGCGAACAGTGCGGGATCAGTGCGGCAGCTCAAGGGCTGCTCGGAGACGGGGAAAGGGATCCGAGTGTCGGCCGGGATGAACGTCGGCGGCTGCGGGACACCGGTACGGGAGCCGGGCATAAGGGCCTCCTCGGGTGAGCGAGACAAGGGGTGTGGTGTGGGCGGTGCGGTCAGGCGTGGTCGTCGCCGCGGCGGCGTCCGGCCTGGACGTCGGAGGCGAACCGGCCGAGACGGGCCTCGGTGGGATTGGCCGCGATCCACGCTTCGGCGCAGCTCTTGTGAACCGGCTCTCCCGCGTGGGAGCGCATCGGGGTGGGTTGGTCGCACAGGGCGCAGCGGCGGTCCTGCCAACGGTCGAAGTGCCGGGCGTCGCGCCAGTCGAGGAGGCCGCCGGGGGCCGGGATCAGGCCCGGCTCCACCGGCGGCTTCTTACCTCGGGTGCTGGTCACGGGCGGAAGCCCGGCAGTTGCTGGAACACCTGGCCCAGCAGGTCGGGGGTCGGCTTCCAGGCCGGGAGCGCGCCTGTGGCGGGCACGGGCAGCGGCAGCTCGTGGACGTCGGTCAGGACCAGGTGGTGCACGTCGCGCTCCGCCCACGGACTGGAGCAGCGGGCGGGCCCCTGGTCCAGGTGGCAGTCAGTGAGCCGGGCGAGGCCGATCACCGCACCGAGGGGGAGCTCGCGGCCACGGATCGCGGTGGCGACCAGCGGGTCGCGCAGCACGGCGGGCTGCGGCTTGGCCTTCCCGGCATGGAGAAGAACCCAGCCTCGCCAGCTCCAGGGCTTGGGCCTGTTCTCCGGGGACTTGCCCGCGAGGATGCAGGTCGCCCAAGGCTGGCGGATGGTGATGCCCCGGATCCAGTCGCCGCCCTCGAGTTCGGCGGCGCTCACGCGGCACCCGCCAGAAGGTGTGTCCCACGGCGGCCGGCGCGGCGGCCGTTGACCGTCTCCGCGTAGGCGTCGGCCCGCGTCGCGACGTACGGGAACGTCGCCTCGCCCTTCTTGACCTTGTACATGGCGGTGTCCGCGCCACGCAGGATCCGGCTCATGTCCTCGCCGGGCAGGTCCGCTGCGCGGGCGATGCCGATCGAGACGTCCAGGCGCAGGGTGTGCCCTTCGTGCTGGAGGGGCTGTCGCAGCTGCTCGCTCAGCGCGGTGATCTCCGCGAGAGCGGCCGACGGCGGGAGCACGGCGCAGACGGCAAACTCGTCGCCGCCCATCCGGGCCGCGAGCGCCTGACGGCTCGAACTCCACTGGGCGAGGCGTCGGCCCAGGGTCTGGATGACGGTGTCGCCCGCGGCGTGGCCGTAGGTGTCGTTGACGGCCTTGAAGTCGACCCCGTCCAACATCAGGACGTGGACGGCGTCCCGGCGGCGGGTGCGCAGGAGCCGCTCACCGTAGGCGACGAACTCCGGTCGGCACGGCAGACCGGTGAGCAGGTCCTTGCGGCCGTCGGCGATCTGCTTGTACAGGGTGACGGCGTGGAGGGCCCAGCCGGTCAGGGGCACGGCTGCGGCGGTGATCAGGAGGGCGTTCGGGCCGATCCGGCCCGGTGAGCGCGCGGCGGAGTTCATACTGAGGGGCTCCTTCTCGTCTCGTACGGGATGGGGAACCCGGGGCGGCCGACTGGTTTTCCGGCCTTTGGCGGCCGTCCCGGGGCGAATTCAGATCAGGCTGTTGGGGTTGACCCACGCCTTGGTGGTGGCCTTGTGCCAGTCCAGGGCCCAGTCGGGGCGCAGGCCGCGCGCGGCCCATCCGTTGCTGGAGTCGTCGGGGGCCGGGCGGCCGGCAGACAGGTGCTGCACGGCCCGGTCGTAGGCGTGGTGCGCGGCGGCCAGGGCCTCGCCCGGTCCGGCGGCGCGGCCGGTGAAGATGTGCAGTCCTCGCCGTTCCTGTTCCGTTGCGTGGTGTATCGGGACGTCGACCTCGTATCGGCGCATGACGTCCATCTCCTCTCGTAATCGCGGCGGTTGAGGGACCACCGCAACCGCCCCGGCCCCAGCAGTGAGCCGAGGTCGGGGCGGCACGGAGGTCCGTCAGCCGTGGATCGCTTCGAGGTCCTGCATCTCGAGGTCGGGGGCGTCCTCGTCGTCCTGGTCGTCGTCGTTCGAGCCGTGGACGGTGCAGACGATGTCCTCGTCGTCGTCCAGGTCGCCGTTCAGCGCGCGGAACAGGCAGGTGACGCTGTAGGCGGGCACCCACGCCCGACCGGTGCATTCGTCGTCGTGCGGGCACGGCACCATCACGTCGAACCCGACATCGCCCTCACCGTCGACGTCGGTACGCAGGGCGAGGGTGAGGTACTGCTGACCGAGACGGATCTCCGCGACGCGATCGCCGCCGGCCACGTTCGAGCCGGGCTTCCACTGCCACAGCGGCAGGATCTCGTCGCCGAACGTGCGGCGTACGAGGTTCAGGTCACCGAGACCGTCGCCGCCGTCCAGTCCGAGGTCGGCCTGCCGGACGCCGCTGAGACGCTCCAGGTACGGCAGGAGCCGGCAGAGGCTGTCGGAGAAGACGATCTCGGGGAACCCCTCCGCCTTGAGGGTCCGGTGCGAAGCAACCATGGCCTGGTGCTGCTGGGCGACCACGTCCTTGGGCACCGTGCGGTTGGCTGGGCGCGGGCCCTGCCGGTCGATACAGACGCTGCCGGGGGTGGCGACCATGACCGCGATGGGCAGCATGCCGTGCCGCTTGGCGGCCGCGACCAGCGGCTCCCTGGCCGTCGCGGTCACGTTGGTCGCATCGACGACCGTGAACAGCCGGCGGCGCATCCTCGCCTCCAGCAGCAGGTGCAGGGCCGCGACCGCGTCACCGGTCGCGCCCTGCTCCCCGGCGTCGTCGCTGACGACCTCGCGCAGCGCGTCCAGGGACAGGACCTGGGAGGCGGGCCAGGTGCGCGCGATGGTGGACTTACCCGCGCCGGAGGGGCCGATGAGGACCACCAGGCTGTGCTTGGGCATCTCGGGATAGACGAGCTCGGTCATGCGGATCTCCTCAGGACAAGTGGACGCCGGGCAGCGTGGATCGGGGCGTTGCCCGGCGTGATGGGGGGTGGGACGGCGGCGTTGTACGCGCCGTCAGCGGACGATCATGTGGTCGGGGTGGCCGTTCTTCATGTGGTCCACGCACTGCGGGCAGTCCTCACGCGGGCCGAGCCGGGCGTGGGCCTGGCGGCTGGCGTACGCGCGGAACCAGCACTGCGTGCACTCGCCGCGGGGCGGGTTCGTCGCCTCCTCGTTCGCCATGTCAGCGGGCTCCGGGGCGGGTAGTGAGCCAGGTGGTGACGGCGGCCGCGCCGATCCCGACAGCGCGGTGGAGCGCCGCATCGAGCTCCATCCACGCGGTGCCCGGCCCGTTCACCTCCCGGGTGAGCGTGCCCTCGTCGTCCATGCGGACCGTCTGGCAGTGCTCGATGTAGCCGGTCTTCTTGGTCTTCTTCGCCAGCCACAGCAGCAGCGCCCCGCGGTCGATCGCGGCGTGCGTACCGGCGTTGATGGCCGCACCGGCGAGCAGGGCGGCCGGGGTGACCCGGTAGCCGAACGCCCGGGTGACGCCGATCGTCGCGGCCAGCTGCACGGCGGTGTACGAGGCGACATGGCAGGCGACCGCGCGCCTGCCGAGGGTGCTGGTGGTCATGATCGGCCGGGTGGAGTCCGGCGCGGCGGGGGTGCCGTCGGCGTGGACCAGGTCCTCGCCGTACAGCCGCTTCCGGGACGCGGTCTTGCTGCCCTGGACCCAGTGGTCGCAGGCGGGGTGCAGCTCTCCGAAGGTGGCCAGCAGGGTGGCGAAGAGGGCCAGGCGCTCGGTGGTGAGGCGGTGGGGCACTGGGGGTTCTCCTGATCTCGTATGCGGGCGAAGGGGAGCCGGCGGCCGGCTTTTTGCCGATGCTGCGGTCGACCCCGTGTGCGGCTTCCTCCCCGGCCTGCATGGCCGGGGAGGAAGCCGCCTCAGAACGGCGTTTCGTCCGGCGTGGCCGGGACGGGCAGGAGCCGGATGCGGAGCTCACGCCGCTCGGACCAGCAGCCGCACGCCTCCATCTCCGGGAACGGACCGTCGGCCCACCAGCCGCCTGCGCCCCGGCAGTCGGGGCAGGAGCGGTGGGCGACGGGCGTGAGGTGGATGCGGTGCCAGTCGGCGTACAGCTGCCAGCGGCCTGCCTTGAGCACGGCAGCGGCCGCGGTGAGCGCCAGAGGCACCGCGGCAGCCGCCATCAGGGAGCGGGGCGGAGTGCGCATTGGCTCAGACCGCCGGGGTGCTGGCGCAGTGCGGACTGCCGGTGTCGCCGCTGTGGACGGCGTGCCCGCCGGTGGGGCGCAGTTCCTGGAGGAGCTCCAGGAGGTCGTCCTCGCCCTCCAGGAGCGATGCGACATAGCCGTGGCCGCAGGTGCAGGGCACGAGGAGGGTGAGGGCGTCGCGGTAGTCGGCGTCGGCGGTGATGGTGTGGTGCAGCCACAGCCCGCCGTCGAGGTGTGCCACGGCGCTGGGCTGGACCCGGTTGTCGCGCAGGGAGGGGTAGCCGGTCCACCCGTCGTGGTCCACCGCCTGGCCGAGGGTGTCGGGGTAAGCGGTGTAGACGTGGTCGGCGGCCGCAATCTCGGCCAGGTCGCGCTCCTCGTCCTGGGCGAGACCGGCGGTGAGACGCGCGGTGCTGGCGGCAATGTTGAAGAGGACGGCCAGCGGCGAGTCGGGGGAGGCGCCCGTCGGGCAGCTGAGGGGCGGCGTGAAAATCTCAGTCATCGTGTGACTTCTCCTTCAGAGTCGGGTGTTCAGGCGCCTATGGCCAGGACCGGGGGATGGTGTGAACGTCGGCGTGGAGACGTCGTGGAGGGCGGGCTCCGCGGCGGCGAGGGGTCAGTGGCGTCGCACTGACCGCACACCGCTGGGGAGTCCGGCCCGGGAGTGGTGTGGTGGCCGTCAGCCGGTCACCAACTGGCTGTGGGTGCTGCCGTCGGCGCTTTCGGTGTGGTTGTGGCTGTCGGCGAACAGCACGTGGTTGAAGCCCTCGCGGGACAGTGCGGGGAGGGCTGCGATGACGTCGGCGTGCTGTCGCAGGACGACGACGTCGGGCACGCGCCGGTTACCGGGCCTGCGGGCGTTGCGCTCCAGGCAGAGCGGGAGCGGAGTCGGCACGACCAGGGCAACGGCTGGCACGTTGTACCGGCGTGCGAGGTCCAGGAGGGTGCCGCGGTGGACGGCTTCGGTGTTCGTCGCGTCGATCACGCTGGTGAGCCCGCGTACGAGTCGCGCCTCCAGTACGGCGTGGAGCACGAACGCGGCGTCGCCGCTGGCCCGCTGGCAGCCTGCGTCGTCGCTGACCATGGCCCGGAACCGGTCGAGTTCCAGAACCTGGCTGTCGGCCCACCACCTCCTGGCCAGTGTCGACTTACCGGACCCTGCGGCCCCGATCAGGCAGACCAGTGCCGGGTCGGGAATCGTCGCGTCGGCGGACAGCGCTCCGTACGGGCGGAAGGGGGTCATGCGTTCTCTCCTTGCGGGAAGGATGCGGGCAGGCGCGCCGTCGGCCTCTTGCCGATGCTGCGCGCACCACGTCTGGGTTACTGAACGGGGGAGTGGTCACCGGTTCACTCACCACCGATGGCGGGGGCCGGTCACGGCTCGGACTCAGCTCGTGGTGACGTGCGGCCCGCCCTGGTGAGTGCGTTGAGCACGGCGGTGTGTGGTTGGTGCCTGTCCCTCATGCGGCCAGCCGGTGCGTGACCGGCGTGGTGGTGAGGACGTAGGTGCCGGGGGTGGGTTCGTATCCGCGGGCGCAGGGGTCGCAGCAGCCCACGGTCCGTAAGGGCAGGCAGTAGTCGTACCGGCGCGAGCACCGTGAGCAGGTGCTCCTGGCGGCCATCGCGTGGTCCAGCGCCAGTTCCTGAGCCAGCGTCGGGACGCGCTTCGGCTTCGCCAGGTCGATGCGGAGCAGGAAGCCCCGGGTGGGGTGGCGGCACGACCAGGCCGGGCGGGTCGCGCACAGGCGGCACCGCAGGATTGCGACCGGCCCGGTGTTGTCGCCGGGGCTCAGTCCCATGTCCCGCAGGGCACGTCGGGTGACAAGTCCCTCGGGTACGGCGCCACGATCAAACTCGGGCAGGGTCGCGTTGCTGCGCGGCACCCGCGTCGCCTTGCGAGGGCGCTTGCGGCGGGCGCGCGGCATCACCGGCTCCAGGTACCGGGGAGGCGGCGCTGGGGCAGGGGGTAACGGGGGCCGGGGCGCTGCGGGCGGGGCCGGCCGATCCGGCGGCGCGGGCGGGGGATGAGCACGGTGGACCTCCAGAGAGCGCGATGCGGTGCGGGCCGTGAGGGCGGCCCGATGCTGGGCTGGGTGGGGTTCCGGGGCGGCCGGGCTTGTGTGCCGGCGGCCGCCCCGGGCACTCAGCGGCCCGCCGCGGGGGCGGTGATGGTGGCGCGGGCGACGTCGGCGAGGAGCACGGTCAGCTCGTGGCCTGTGTCGACGGCGGCCGCCAGGCGCTCGATGAGCTCGGGGTCCAGGCCCCGGTGGCGGGCGCCGATCAGCAGGCCCTCCAGGTAGTGGACGTCGCCCAGGACGTCGCGGCGGACCTCCAGGACGCCGGGCTGCACATGCAGCTCGTCGACGTTCCAAGTGGCGGCCTGCGTCGCGTGGTCGGCGGCCACACGGTTGGCGGCCGCCGACTGCTCGGCGAGTACCTGGTGCAGCTGCTCGGGGTCGGTGTGGGCGTAGAACCAGCTGGGAGAGGTGAAGGCGGCCAGGGCCTGCCATGCGCGTCGGATGGGAAACACGCGACCTCCAAGAGGTAGGTGAGGTGTTCGGGTTGCGGACGCTGCTGCGCCCGGCGGGGTGGGAAGGTCTGGGCGGTCGTGGACAGGCCGGACGGCCTGGCCCGCATCCGAGCGCTGGGGTTCGGATGCGAGGCAGGTGGTCCGGGGCGGGGGTCAGAGGCCGCGGGTATCGGCGAGGCCGGCGGCCTGGTCGAGCATGCGGAGCGGGATACGGCCGGAGGTGTGGGCGTCGTTGAAGGACGGCACGGAGTCGACTTCGCCGAACTTCCGGCGGATCGCGTCCAGGAGGACGGCGACCGCTCCTGCTTCCAGGCCGCGGTCGCCGTGGGCTTCGGCCCGGATGACGCCGAGCATGCAGCGGGCACCGTCCTCGTCGACCAGGGCTCCCGAGCACCAGCCGCCCGCGAGCAGCCGGTGGTGCGCGCGCTGGAGCAGCGCGGCGACCGGGGTGGGGTGTGGCGGCGGGGGTTGGAGGGTGGGGGTGAGGGGGAGGGTGATGACGTCGCCCAGGTCGACCGGTTCGGTCGCGAGGTGCGCGGTGTTGACCTCGTAGGCGACGGCCGCTTCGTCGAGCCGGGCCGTCATGTGGATGTTGACCAGGGCGAGGCGTTCTTCGAGGGTCAGGGCTGCGGCCGGTGCCGGTGGGGTGGTCTGGGCTGCCTGGTCCGTGGCGAGGTGGACGGTCGACGGAGCCACGGGCGGTGTGTCCTTCCAGGTGTGAGCAGGGCCCGGCCGGTGCGGCCGGGCCCTGCTGGGTGGTGGGGTGCGGAGGCGGTCAGACGCCGGAGAGCCTCTTGATGGCCTCCAGTGCTTCGCGTGGGGAGGTCACGGTGTCGCGACGTGCGGCGCTCTTCCCGGCCCTCTTTCTGGGCTCGTCGTCGTCCCAGCCGTCGTATTCGTCGCTCTCGTCCTCGGGTTCGGGGCCGAACTCGCCGGGGCGGGGCGGCTCGGTCCAGTCGAACCACAGGTCCCGGGCTTCGAGTTCGCGGATCTCGTGGTCGGTGAGGGCGGCGACGGTGTCGGGGAAGAAGTGGTCGATGCCGTCCTTGAAGGACATGTAGAGCGTGCGCAGAACGTTGGGCTCCTTGCCTTCGATGATCCATCCGGCGCCGCCGGTGTTGGAGTCGGAGGGCGGTTCGGGCTCGCCGCGCATGACCCGGTCGATCCGGCCTGCCTCGGCGGCGGAGAAGGAGCGGGGGAGCGGGTCGGGGATGTGCTCGCTGGGGATGCCGAGGGCCCGGAACATGTCAGTGATCTTCTTCGGTGCGACCTTGAGGACGACGGGGATGCAGTTCTCTCGGAGGTTCTCGCACAGGAGCTGGGTGAACCCGTCCTGGACGTAGACGGACTGGCCCGCGACCTTGAGGCCGACGCCGTACTTGCGGCCCTTGACCGACACCATTTCCGCGAGATCCATGATCTCCGCGCCGTAGTCGCCGTTGCGGGCGGCGCTCAGGAACTCGTCCAGGTACACGGACAGCATCCGGTAGGGGCAGCCCGGCCTGGCCGGGTCCCATTCGTGGACCTGCCCGTCGTCCCACAGCATCTCGCCGCGGATCTCCATCAGCGCGCACATGACCCGCAGGAGACGGATCATGTAGAGGGCGCCGACACCGTAGCGGGCGGTGTGTTTGCCCAGGGCCGCAGTCTTCTCGTCGGGGGCCTCGGTCGCCAGCATGACCACGGCCCCGAACAGGGCGTCGGCGGCGATGTGCAGGGCCATCAGCTGGGTCTTGCCACCCCCGGACGGGGCGACGAACAGGCCGTGTGCGGCGCCCCGGTCGGTGTAGACCCGGTTACGGGCGGGCTGCCCGTTGCCGAGGTACCCGGTCACCCACCGCCCGTCCGCGTCCGGGGTCAGCAGCTCCCGGGTGGCGGGGAAGACCTGGGCCAGCGGCGAGGTGTCCCACAGGGAGACCAGGACCTGATTGCCGTCGACGGTGATGAACAGCCGTCCCTCGTCGTACTTCGTCTTCAGCGCGGCGGCCAGGGTGTGCTGGTTGACGCACGGTTCGCCCATCTCGTCGGGGACCTGGGCGATGTAGTGGGTGACCTTGCGCTCGGCGTCGCGGACCTTCTTCACGAACTCCGATCCGGGCACGGGCCCGCCGGCCGCGCCGACCCTGGTGGCCCACCACTCACGGGTGGTGGGCGTCTTGCGGCGGCGCTCGTTCAGGTCGGGGGTGACGTGGACTTCCTTCCAGCCGGGGCCGCCCTCACGCCCGTACTGCCGGGCCACCTCCTCGATCCGCACGTCGGTGACGTCGACGCCGAAAGCGGCGGCGACCGCCTCGTCGGTGAGGCCGGTGATCGGCCGCCCGGCCTCGGAGGCGCGCAGCAGCAGGGTCAGGTCGTTGGGCATGCCCTCGTGCGGGGTGGCCGTCACGACGATGGTGCGGCCGGGCATCCCCCGGTTCTCCCACAGCCAGCGGACCTGGCGGGTGTAGGCGTCGGCACCGTCGTCCGGCTGGGCCACGGAAGGCTCGGGTGCGGCGGGCAGTTGCGGTGCGGGGGCCGGGGTGCCGAGGGCGGGCCGGTGGTTGCGGCGGGTGTGGCGGGAGAAGGGCAGCACCACCAGTCCGGCCGCCGCCCAGCCGGTGGCGAGGATGCCGTCCACGCACCACGGGCCCCAGCCGATGGTGTGCTTCGCGGCGATGTCGACGGCGGCCGCGAACACCAGCGGCGACCAGCGCAGGATCTTGCGTCCGGCGCCGGACGTCTCGGGCCTGGCGGCCAGGACCCAGCCGCCGATACCGGCGGCGCCCGCCAGCTGCACGACCGTGTTGACGGGGCTGTCGGCGAAGAGGTTCGGGGCCGCGGCGAGGACCGGGGCGCTCAGGGTGTAGACGGTGCGCTCCAGGGCGACGCTGCGCGGCACGGACACCAGGGATCTCCTTTGCGGTGGGGCAGATGGGGATGGGCGGCCCGCCGTTGGTGGCGGGCCGCCCATCGAGCGGGGGTTATCGGTCGGGGATCAGCCGGTGAAGAAGCCCGGCTTCGGGGTGCGCTCCTTGCGGCCGGAGCGGACGGTGTCCAGCCCCTCGTAGAGCCGCGCGTGGGTGCGCCGCGCTTCGTGGGCGAGGCCGGAAACCTCCTCGGCGGTCTCGTGGAGCTTCTTCACTTCCACGGCCGCGCCTCCCAGGGCGAGGGACACCTGGTTGGTCATCTCGACGAACTTCCGGTCGAGTTCGGCGTTGGCGATGTCGACGGCCAGGCCTTCCGTGCGCGTCGCGCTCGTCCGCATGCTGCGGAAGAGGACTTCGAGCTCGCCGCCGGCCAGGTCCATGGCGTTGCCCAGCGTCTTGAGCTTCTGCTGGACGGTCTTGTAGCGGTTGTCGGCGTCCGTCCGGGCGGCGGCACCGCCTCCGGTGCGGGGTGTGAGGTCGCTCATCAGCAGGACCTTCCTTTCTAGTCGTGGTGGGGGGCGGCGGAGGCGTGGGTCAGGCCCGCGTCGGCCATCGCCTGGACGTCCTCGCCGTAGACGAAGCTGACCGAGAACGCGGTGAGCCGGGCCCCCTGCGAGGCGACTCCGCACTCGAAGGCGCAGCGCTCGGCCAGCACCTTCATCCGGGCCGCCGCGTCGGCCAGGTCGGTGATCTGGTTGACGACCTCGGTGGCGATGTTGTGGTCGCCGACCAGGTCGGCCGCCATGTCCCGCAGCGCGTCGGCAACCTTCCCGAGCGCGGCGGCCAGGTCCTGGGCGCGGTCCCGGTCGAGCTCGGCGGCGACCGCGATGTTCACGATGCCCACCAGGTACTCGCCGAAGGTGATGTCGGTGCGGTGCCGGGCCGACATGCCGGTCTGGTCCCTCGCGGGCTTGCTGACCTGTGATGCCACGGATTCCTCCTGTGCTGTGGGTCGGGTGGTGCCGGGGCGCTGCGTGTGCGGTTCCGGAGCCGGCGGCAGACCGGCAGGGCCGCTGACGTGCGCCCCGAAGGTCTCGGCCGGGTCGTCGACGATGACCGCATCGACAATGTCCTCCTCCGGCTGATGCGATGCCGGGGGGCGGGGCGGGCCACCAGGGCGGTCCATCGTGAAGCCGAAAGCCTCCACCCGGACCGTCGAACGCCGCTGCTCACCGCCCTGCTGACCAGCACCCCGGTGGGCAGCTCGATCACGCCTGATGAACTGCCTTGCCCGGTGCCACGCGCTCACCCACTCCTCTCCGGACGGCTTCTGCCCCGGGCCGGGACCCGACTGGGTGCCGGTCGTGCTGGGCGGTGCCTGCGGACCGGCCGAACTCCCCGACGCTGTCCCCGCCGAACCGCCCTGGGCACCGGCGGCGCCGGTGGGAGCCGTCGGGCCACCGGAGCTAGGGCTGCCGGCGGAAGCTCCCGGCGGAGACTGCGCCCCGGGCCTGCTCGCCGCGCCTTGCGGGCCGGAGGCGCTCGCGCTCGGCGACGAGCCGCCCGTTCCCGGGGCGGCGCCGCTCGCTGACGGCGGCTGCCCGGGGTTCGCGCCGGATGGTGCCGCCGAGCCGCCGGTACCGGCACCGGGCTTCGTCTTCGTCAGGCTCACCTTCGGGCCAGAGCCTGCCGCTGACTGGCCCGGAAGGTTTCCCGGCGCCGGTTTCTGGCTGCCGGACGGCGGATTGGGCTGGGGAGCCGACGATGTCGGGGACGGGGTGCCTGCCCCGGCTGCATTGGCGCCCCCGGCCGACGGTGGCGTCTGTCCGGAAGGGGCTCCGGGGGGCACTGCAGCACCACTGGGCGACTGCTTCGAGCCGCCGTTCGGCGTGCCCGGTCCAGCCCCCGGTGCGTTGCCCTTCGAAGGCGACGCGGAGCCGGGCGTCGTCGTCGGCTGCCCTGCCTGCTGCTTGGCTCGGCGACGATCCCAGCGCTGCTGCGCGCTCTCCGCGACGGCCATCCCGAGGGTGGTGCGGCCAGCGGCGACCTTGGCGGCCTTCGCGGACTCGCGCTTCGCTGTCCTCGCGGCCTTCCGGTCGGCTTTGGCCGAACGGGTCTTCTCCGCCCGGTCGGCCTTGGCGCTACGGGCGTTCTCACGGTCCACCTGCCTGGCGGCGCGGTCCTGGTCGCGGTCCCTGGTCCGGTCGGCGAGGCTGGCGGCCTGGTTGGCGCTCCGTCGCTGTTGACGTGCGGATTGGCGGGCGGCGGCACGTTCCTGGCGGCCACGGGACCGCTCGGCGCGAGGGCTGGCGGCCGGCGGATCCGTCTTCCCGCCGTGGCTCTTCGAGCCACCCTTGCCACCGCCGAAACCGCTCGAACTGCCCTTGCCTGTCCCGGAGCTGCCGGAGCCGTTCTTGCTGCCGGAGCCGCCGGAACTGCCCTTACCGGTCCCGGAGCTGCCGGAGCCGTTCTTGCCGCCGGAACTGCCCGAACTGCCCGTGCCCGCACCG
This sequence comes from Streptomyces sp. CB00316, assembly GCF_001905595.1. GTDB lineage: Bacteria > Actinomycetota > Actinomycetes > Streptomycetales > Streptomycetaceae > Streptomyces. Next base: position 93,753 of record NZ_LIXI01000015.1, read on the forward strand.
GCCTTGCCTGGCCCGGAGCCACCAGAGCCGTTCTGGCGGCTTTTCCCGCCCCCGGTCGACTCGTTGCCCTTGGGTCCGCCTCCACGGCCGCCAGCGGAGCGGTCAGGGCCCTTCCCGGTCCCCTTGTTGGAGCTGCCGCCACTGGACCCGTTCGTCGTCGACCCGCGACCCCGGCCCGAACCGCCGGAGCTGCCGCCGCTTCCGCGTGAGCCGCCTCCGCCGCCGGGCTTCGAGCGGCCCTTGTCGGTGCCCATGCCCGCACTGGAGGACTGCGCCGCATCGGCCTTGCCGCGCGCCGCCGTCTTGTCGGCTTTCGCTTTTCCCTGCGCGGCCTGGAGCTTTGCGTTCTGCTCCATCATCGCGGTCTCCTGGGCGGTGCGGGCCTCCAGGAGTTTCGTCTTGCGCGCTACTTCCGCCTCACGGAACGGCGCTTCCCCGGCCTGCCGGTCCCGCGCCATTTGCAGCCGGAGTTCCAGCCAGTCACCGAGGCGATCGGCAAGCGAACGGGACTGCGCATATTCACCGTCTCCGCTATCAGTGCCGCCGGAATTCGGGGCATCAGGAATTCCCGTTTCCCGTAATGCGACTTCCGGAGAAATCGGCTCGCGAATGGCGGGGAGTTCCATGGTCGTCTCCTCCGGCGACTCGGGAGGGGCGGCGCTGTCCGCGCTGCTGGCGGGCGGTTCGGAATAGAAAAGGTCCCCGCCGTCGGGGGCGTCCGGCATATCACCGGAATTACTGCCCCTGGTGGGGAGGCGGACCACGTTGCTGTCGGTGTCGTCGGACACGCGACCCCTCCTCCTGGACTTGACACTGGCGGTCGGCCTCGCGTACACGCGCGCACGCCACGCGCGGCACGCGTCACGCGCGGCACGCGTTGGGGTCCACGAAGGGCCGCCCCCAGGAATCAGGGACGGCCCTTCGTGGACGGACGGGACGCGAGGCGACTAGCCGCCGGAGTGGCGGCTGTAGACGTTGTGCAGGGCGAGCGCGACCTCACGGATGAACTCCGTGCTCCCGTCGCGATACGCCTGGGTGCCCCGGATATTCGCAATCCGAAGCCAGTAGTAGAAAGTGCCGAGGTCGTTGCCGTGCTGCGCAATCAAATCCTGTTTGATTTTGCGTTCGTGTTCCGCACGGTTCATCTTCTTCCGCTCGGCTTTCGTGAGCGGGCGACCTGCACTCACGCCGACTCCCTGCGAGGAAGGTTGTAAATCGACGTGGGGCCACCATATCCCGGATTCGGGCTCTGCGCACCCTCCTGCCCAGAACTTTCCGGGGCGGCCTGGAGCGGCGGGCTGGCCTTATGCGCCTTGAGCTGCTTCTTTTCCTTTCGCTTAGCCCGGACTTCATTCACCTTTTCGTCGTGGGCGTGGCGCTTATGGGCGCTCTTTTCCAGTCCGGAACTAATTCCCTTGAGGTTCTTGAGAATGCCGTTGAGGGACTGCTCCACCGGCAAGGAACGCAGAAAGGCCTGGCCCATCTTGTCGCCCTCCACGCGGGTCCCACGGCAGTGCACGCGGGTCTCACGCTGAAGGATCTCCAGCTTGGCCTGCACGTCCAGCACGACCCGGTGGATGTCCGCGAGGTAGTGCGCGTAGGCGGCGGGGTTCTGCGCGATCTCGCGCAGGGCCGCGTTCGGGTCGTCGAAGAAGGGCTGGCCGTTGTTTTCAGTGCTCACGGGGTCCTCCGTGGGGGTCGGATCTGCTGTACTCGGGGGGCTGTCGACTGTCTTCCGGCAGTCGCGGCGAGGGCCAGCCCACTTCCGATGGGCTGGCCCTCACTGGTGTGTGCCGGACGTACGGGTCAGGTGAGGTACTTGTCCGCGTCCTCGGGCCGCAGCAGGCCGGCGGTGGACAGCAGCCGGATCGCACGGTCCTGGTTGACGGAGAGCGTGGTACGGACGCGGCTGATGTTGACGAAACCGTCGTCCTCGCGGGGCAGCTCCCGTACGAGCGGGAGCAGTTCCTCGTCCGTACGGACCCGGATCGCCGTACCGGTACGCCCGCCGGTGGCGCCCGCAGTGGTACGCGGGCGTCCGCTGGCCGTACTGGTACGGGCGGCCGGGACGCCTTCGTCCGTACCGGTACGGGCGGTGACCGTACCGGTACGGGCCCGGCTCCCGTGTACGGCGGCGCTGGTACGGCCGGAGGGCTCCGTACCAGTACGGACCGCCCCGCTCCCGGTGCCCGGTACGCCGCTTGTACGGTCGCTGTACGCGCTGGTCACGCCCGCATTGGCTGCCGCCGGGGCGGAGGGGTGCGGGGCGCCGTGTACAGGGTCCGTACTAGCTGCACCGTGTCCGGTACGGGCGGCCGGTGTACCACTCGCCGAGCCGTACGAGCCCGTACCGGCGGAGCCCGTACGGGCGTTCCGCGTACCAGCCGAGCCGTACGTCCCGTGCCCCGTACCGGTACGCCGCTCCGTACCGGCCGCCAAGCCCGTACCGGTGTTCCCGGCCGTACCGGTACGCCGGTCGGACGCGGCGGCCGTGTCCGTACCGGCGTCTGCGCCCGTACCGGTACGCCCCTCGGACGCTCCCGCCGAACCCGTACCACCGTGTCCGTCCGTACCGTCGTCGGTGTGCATGAGCGCGTGGACGCGCCAGATGACGGCCACGAAGATCAGCACGACGAACGTCGTCAGCGGCCACGGAGCCGACTCGCCCTCCGGCACCAGGTGGGCCTGCTCCGCCAGGTGATAGGTCACGTTGGCCGACGCCATCAGAACCAGCGCCGCCGGGATGTCGCGCTTGGCGCGGAACGCGGTGACGCAGTAGACATCGATGCTGACCGGGAGCAGCGGGGCGACGTACTCGTTGATGCCGACCATGCGGGCCAGCTCGTACTCACCGGACGCGGCGAGGCCAACACCTGAGGCGAGCGCGAGCCAGGGGGCGGCCTTCCACGCCTTGGCGCTGAGGTTCTGCTGCCAGCCGCGCCGGCGAGAGTTGGCCTTCTTCGCCTCCCGGGCCTCCTCCAGCATCCGGCGGGCCCGGGACTCATCGGCCTGCGCCCGCTCGGTGATGCCCTTTGCCTTGCGCTCGGCCTCGGCGGTGATACGGCTCGCTTCCCTCTGGGCGGCTTCCCGCAGCTGCACGGCCACGGTCTTGGCCTCCTGACGCAGCTGCTCCCGCTGCTGGTCGCAGGACGCCTTGAGCCCGGCGAGCTCGGCGGCCAGGGCCGTGCGCTTCTCGGCAGCCGCCGTGTCGAACTGGTCGGTGAGCTCGCGCAGCTTCTCGCGCAGCTCGGTGCGGGCCGCTTCCGCCTCCGCGTGTGCGGCGGCGACGTGCCGGTCCGCCTCGCGGCGGCGCTCGTCGGCGGCCGCGACGGCACCGTTGTAGAGCTGCTCGGCCTCGGCGCGGCGGCCGTCGTACTGCTCGGCCGCCACCTTGGCGAGCTGGGCGAACCGCTCGCGGGCCTCGCCGACCTCCCGCTGCGCGGACGCGACCAGTTCGTCCGCCTGCTCCTGAGCCCGGGCCAGGATCGCAGCGGCGTCGCTGCGGCGCTGGTCGACCAAGGCGCTGATCTCGGCGAGGTCCGCCTGGGCCAGGCGCCGCAGCTCGGTCATCGCCGTGGCGGTCACCTCGCGCTCGGCGGCGGCCAGTTCGGTCAGCTCGGCGACCTGCGTACGGGCCGCACCCAGCAGGTCCTCGGCACGGGCCTGGGCCTGAGCCAGAAGCCGGCCGCCCTCGCTGCGCGCCTCGTCCAGGGCGGCCTGTGCCGCCGCCCGCTGGGCAGTGGCGTCGTGGTCGGCCTCGGCCAGGGTGCCCGCAGCACGGGCCTGCGCCTCGCGCATCAGCACGGTGACCTGCTCGTGCGCATCGGTCACGGTGCGCGCGGCCGCACTCTCGGCCTCCGCCTGGAGAGCGGCTGCCTGCTCGCGGGCGGAGTCGACGGTGTCGGCGGCCTGGTCCCGGGCGTCCGCGATCCGGGCCAGCACCTCCATGTCCGCCTCCGCCGGACCGGACGGGGACGGGTCACCGGCCGCCGGTGCCGCAGCGGCCGGGGCGGGGGAGGCGCTCTGGGGGGTGGTGGTCTTGCGGGCCCGGGTCGGCTTGCGCCGGGCCGAGGCCTTCGTACGGGCGGCGGTCGCCACGAGGGAGCTCCTTCAGGGTGAACCGCGTACGGGTCGGCCCCTGCCGTGGTGTTGGCAGGGGCCGACCCGCACGCGGTGTGGCGGGAGGGGCGGAGCAGGCAACTGGCAGGCGCTACTGCTCGGTGGTGGTCACTTCGTCCTGTGAGGGGAAGGTGGTGCGGCCGTCGTCCATGCGGACGGTGAGGTTGCCGCCGGTGTGGACGCCCTCGACGGTGCCCTGGTCACCGGCCTTGTGCCGGGTGCCGAGGGCCTCGATGTCGGCGGTGAGCTGGATACGGGTTCCGCGCATAGGGGCCGTCCTTTCGTGGAGCGGGCTGTCCGGCTCCCTGTCACCGCCCGTCCCGGCCGCCACAGTGGTGGGCGGTCGGTGCGGGCGGATCGGGCAGCCGTCAGACCGACCACGCGGCGCCGGCGGAGCGGGCCTCCATCGCCGCGTGGAGCGCGGCCACGTTGGTCTTGCCGCTGCCGGGCGTGCCCACGATGAGCGAGGCCTGTTGGTCCGGGTACCGCAGGATCAGGGCGCCCAGGGTGTCGGTGGGACGGTGCGGGGCGACGACCTGGCCGTCGGGGAGCAGCGCTCCGGTGTCCTCCCAGAGCAGCAGGGAGTTGCACAAGAGACTCCAGCCCTGCTCCGGGTGTGCGGCTACGATGCGCGCGGCCTCCCGGTCGGGGCTGTCGGCGCTCGGGCATCGGGGGGTGTGCTGGCACAGCGAGTCCGGGAGCTGGCTGGTCGTCGCGGGCTCGGGGTGGGTGGTGTTGCGCATGGGCTCTCCTCCGGAAAGGGGGGCGAGGTGGAGCGGGCTGTCCGGCTCCCCTTCACCGCCGAGCCCCGCCCGCCCCGGCAGCGCGCACAGGGCGCGACGCGGCGGGGTGGGCGGGGCTCGGCGGATCAGGCAGCTGGCAGACCGTCAGGCCGCCACCGGGAGCGGACGGGGCGGGCGGATGCAGGTAGCGGCGTGCTCGCGGGCGAACGCGGGGCTGACGAGGCTGAGGAGGGCCCAGGCGTACTCGCCGCAGCCGGTGCAGTCACTGCTCAGGGAGCCGTCGCTGTCCTGGTAGACGTGCACGTCGGCCCCGCCCCCGGTGGGGATGCTGGACAGGAGGACGGGGGCCGGCGGGGAGACGTACTCGGTCTCCGTCCCGGTGGTGCGACTGGCGGAGCTGATCGGGGTGACGGTCATGACGTGCCCTTCTTTTCGCGGAGGTGGGTGAGGTAGGCGTCCTGCAGGCGGGTGAACCGCTCCCAGAGCGGGGCCCCGTCCGGGCAGCGCTCCTCGGCGGTGCAGGCCGAACAGCGCTTGAGGTGGGCGCGCCAGGTGTCGGACGCGGCCATGTAGCGGGTGTAGAGGTCAGCAGCCACTTCGGGCTTCCTGTGCAGGAGTGGGGGAGGGGTGGGTGTCGGCGACGCGGTGTCCTCGGTCCCACGCCCTGGCGGCCGCCGTGGAGGCGGCCGCCAGAAGCGCGAGGCTGAGCGGGTGGGCCAGACCGTGAGCGGTGATGGCCCGGACCGCGTATCGCTGTGCTGCTCGGGCAGCACGTATCCGGTGCGGCATCAGTCGGCTGCTACTTTTTGCCGCCGCACTGGCACGGCTCGTGCCTCACGGACTGGTACGGCTTGCCGTCCGTGCCAACGCGGTTGACCGTGACGAGCCGCGGGGGGTGCCCGCAGCTGCTCACGAGGCCACCGCCCGCAGGGACGGCGTCGGCGCCGGGGCGAAGCAGTTCCCGCCACAGAGCCATCTGCCGCAGAGGACGCACGCGTCGTCCGCGCCCGCCTTGGACGCGGTCGGAACGAAGGTCAGCTCCCGAGTCATCCGCAGCACGGGCTGCCGCGTCTGACCAGGGGCCATCTCGGCGAGGGTCCGGCGCGCCCGGCGGCCGGCCGTGGCGGCACGGTCGTCGCCGTCAGCCACCAGCTGCTCCACGAGGTCGCGGAAGGCGCGGTCGGTCTCGTCACGCTCGTAGCCGCGCCCGTCGTGCCCGCCGCGGTCGTCCTCGCGCCGGATGTCGTCGGCGACACCAGCACGCGGACTGCTCAGCGGGGTGGCGCCGGTGCACCGGCACGTCTCGAAGTTGCCCTCACAGATCGGGCAGGTGCTGCCCGCACAGGCGGGGATCGTGCGTGTCATCATGTGCTGCATCAGGTCCTCCAGTTCAGGTCCTGGACAGCCCCAGGGATCGCACCCCTGGGGCTGTCGCCGTTCACTCCCCAGTTGGGGAGTCGACTGCTGTACGAGCAGCCGAGGCCGTGGCCGACCCGATCACTCGGGTCGGCCACGGCCTCGGTCGTTCGTCGGGAACTCGCGGTCAGATCGGGGTACGCGTCCAGGCCGGGAAACGCTTGGCGCACCGTCCGCAGTGAGACCGGCGAGTGATCCGGCACCATCCGGCAGCGACCGCGCTGGCGAGGCTGGACTGTGTGCTACCGCAGCGCTCGCACTTGAGCTGGCCCTCTTCCGGCTGCGCGACAGCCAGGCGGGTAACCACAAGGGCCTCGGGCCGACCGGGCGCGGCGGGCACGTCCGCGCGGCGGGCGTCGGCATCCCGGACCGCCGGGAGTACGGCGGCCCACTGGGGCCGACGCTTCGGTACGCCCGCACGGTCGGAATGCTTGCGCTCCTGTTGCGTGAGCTGCTCCGCGAGGCGGTGGATCGGGATGGGCGGCAGTGCCAGCGGCTTGTAGTGCTGGCGGGCCGAACGGCGGCCGGTCGCCGTGCTGTCGGCGGCGAGCATCCGCTCTCCCCATACCTCGACGCTGATGTCGAGCGTGACGGGCTGGTCGGTGCCCGGGCAGGCGATGTGCTTCTTGCGGGCGGCCGCGACCGTGCTGGTGCAGCCGGTGCAGTCCTTCGCGCAGTGCTTGCGGATCTTGAGCTGCGTCTCTCCCATCAGCCGCCTCCACGTCTCGCAGTCGGGGCAGACGATGGTCCGGGGCTCGCCGTCCCGGAGGCTGATGTTCTGGGGCGCGAGCGCGCTGAGCAGTAGGGGCGGGCGGCCGTTGTCGTGCTTGGTCCGGACACGGCCGGGACGCGTGCGGGGCATCGAATCCTCCTGACGTAAAGGGGGGAGTGGTTGCTGCCTTCTCTGCCGCGCCAGGCCGGCCACACCACACGGGTGGGTTGGTCCTGGCGGACAGACAGCGCAGCAGCGCCATCACGGTGGAGCAGGTGGAACGATTCGGTACAGATGCCTTGGCCGGGGGAGCTCGGCTCACCCCACTGCCGCGCCTCCGAAGAAGCAGTGACCCCTGCTGTTTTGCGGTCGTGCCTGTTGCGTAGCCAAGGCCTAACTAGGCGTTAGGGCTATCGCTAACGACAAGTAGAAACCAGAGCGGGGTCGATGTCAATACCGATAGCTCTATGCGTGTCGGAGGCTTGTGTCGGAGTGCGCGCAACTGATAGAGCTAGCCCTACACTGAGTAGTGATCAGTGCTTTGAAAGGTGGAGTAGATGCCCGTCTCGTACCGCGACATCGCGGCTGACCTGCGCCAGCAGATCAGCGTTGGGCGGTATGCGCCGGGTGACAAGCTCCCCATGCTGACTGAGCTACAGACCACCTACGGCGCCGGCTATCAAACAGTCCGCAGCGCCATCAATCTCCTGGAACAGGAGGGTTTGGTCGTCGCAGTCCGGCGCAGAGGCACGATCGTGCGCGAGCGACCCGTAAAACGAAGGATCAGCCGGTCACACCAGGTCTTTCGGGACGAGATCGGCTACTTCTTCGATCCGGTTGCGCAGCCCTGGGTTGCCCTGGAAACGCCCACGGTGCGCTGGGGACCGGTGCCCGTAGATCTCGCTGCGGCAATGGGCTTGAGCCCGCACGCTGAGGTGTTGATCCGAGATCGCGTTATGGGTGATCGAGCGTCGCGTGAGCCGAAGCAGCTCGCAACCAGCTATCTGCCAGCCAGCGTTGCGCGAGGAACTCGCCTTGAGGAGGCGAACACGGGCCCAGGCGGCATCTATGACCGGCTGGAAGAGATGGGGCATCGCCCCCTGCGTTGGGATGTAGGAATCTCGGCGTGCATGCCATCCCCTGAGGAGGCCGAGGCCCTGAATCTGCCTGCCGATGTGGGCATCCCCCTGCTGAGGGTCGTCCGGCTGACCACGTCGCCCCACGGGGGTGTCGTGGAGGTCAACGACACCAGGATGAGCTCGGAACTGTTTGAGATCGGATACCCGATCCGGCGCCATGCGTCGGCACGCCTTGCCGACGCGGAGGAAGAGGGTGAGGGTGAGGACGATCAACTGACCTAAACGCAGAACGGCCCTCGTCGCCACAACGAGGACCGTTCCCTTGCATCTCGACTCGACCAAGCCATTGATCACGAGTCGTGTCCGGTGAGGTGACCTCTCCGGGGTGATACCGGCGGACCTTGCGGTCCCCGTGGTCACCTGTACCCAGGATACGCGGACTCTCGTCCGCTCCGCCACTAACCCTGGGCTGCGTCAGGTCACATCCGCAGGTCACGGCTCCCCTAACCAGGGGATTCGTCTTGCCGTACCCGCTGCGCGATCGCGCCGGGGCGACCACCGCATGGCCTACAGCCGTGCCCTTCGCCCCCGTTTTGTACGTTTTCACTCCTCGATCCCATGACCGACCCGTCATGCGTCGGCGCAGGGGTTCGCGGTGAGCCCGGTAGCGGCCTCGGCCGCTGTCTCGGTGCCTCGCCCGCCCTCCGTCTCATCGGTGGAAGACGCATTTCCTGCGTGGTCTCCGATCGCGGAGGCTGCGCAAGACATCCTGTACACGGCGTCCCGGCGTGCTGAGCCGCGGGCGTGGCTGCGCTCGACGGTGTGGCTGGTGGCTGCTGGTCTGCATCCCGAGGCCGGTCCGTCGACGCTGGTGGTGGCGGAGGACCTCGCGGCCCGGATGGACTACCGGCGCGGTATCGCCATCTACAACCGGGACGGCATCGTCCGGCGCACCGGGCTCTCCCGGGCGACTGTGACACGTCATGTCCGGGTGCTGCGAGAGCTCGGTGCGCTCGTCTGGCTGGTCCACGGGAGTCGGCAGAATCTGGCGGCACCCGGCGAGGGGTACATGGCGACGGCGACCATCTATGGCGGAGTCATCCCCCCTGTGTACGACGACGCGATGGGGCACCGGCTGACGGGCATGGGCTACGAGGCTCGTGTCTGCGGGGTGACTCCCGCCGGCCAGGAGCTCGCGATCGCGGCCGCCGCCGCACGGAGCGATGCCCGACGCAGGCGGCAGGGCCGGACTTCCCGGTCCCGAGGGGCCGTTCGCTATGGCGTCCCGGCCCAGCGGGAGCGAGAGACCGGTCCTGTGGATAACCCGGCTGTGGATAACTCCTGCTCAGGCGGCCGTGAGCCCCATTCTCCTGGTAATTACCACCGATCACCTGATGTGCGGGTTGAGACTGGTTGTAAAGACACCTCGCGCGAGCGCGCGAGCTGCCGCAAAGCCCCCCGCCCCTCCTTCAAGATCAGCCGCAACGCCGACGGGAGCCGCCGTACAGCGGGCCAGACGAAGCACGGGATCAACGTTATCCAGCAGGTCAGGCCCCGGGTGCCCTGGACGCAGCGGGCAAGCCTGCGGGAGCTGGAAGTCGCGCTGCGACCTCGCACCGACGCTGGATGGGACTGGCCCATGATCACGGCGGAGCTCCACTCGTGGCACCTCACCTGGCGCCCGGCCCAACCCGCGGCCTACATCCGGGCCCGCCTGGCCCAGCAGGCGACCGCTGAGCACCAGACGGCAGCAGCAGAGGTGGCCGAGGGCTGGGACGAGCAGGCAGCATCCGGCCCGCTTGCCGCCTCCAGCCCCGACCTGGTGCGCAGCATGCTGGACGGCCTGGCCGAAGGCCTCGCCACGTACTCCGCCCGCCAGGCCGAGCTCGGCCTGGACGACCTCACCAACCAGAGCGCGGCCGCCGACATGGCCGCCTTCCTCAACAGCGGGACGGGAGCCCCGGCATGAACGAGACCACCACCGCGAGCGGCGCCGACCTGGCCCGCATCGCCCTCCAGGCCGCCCGCGCCGCCGCGAAGAGCGCACCCCAGCCCAAGCGCACCCGGACCACGACCACCCGCAACCAACGCAGCGGCGGCCGCGAACCGCTGCCCTTCGCCGACGCCCTGTCCCGGATGGTCGCTGAGCGCGGCTGGGCCTCCCCGGCAGCCGCAGCCGCGACGGCGGGCACCGTCATCGACCAGTGGCCGGCCATCGCCCCCGAGCTCGCCGGGAAGGTCGAGGCCGTCCACTTCGATACCGCCACCGACACCCTGCACCTGCGCCCCTCCACACCCGCCTACCGCACCCAGCTGACCCTCCACCAGCAGCAAATTGTCGCCAAGGTCAACACCGTGGTCGGCCCGGACACCGTCCGGCACCTGGAGATCCTGCGACCTGCCGCACTCTCCTCGCCCCACCACACCCCGCCCAGCGATGCCCGGACACCTGCGCCCGCTGCCCCTCCGCAACCCGTTGCCACGTCCGGGGAGTCCGCGCGGCAAGAGGCGCCGGAGGGCTACCGCGAGGCCATCGCCGCCCACCGCGCCACCTGGACCAGGCAGCGGCACACCAACCCCGAGATCCAAGCGGCCGCCGAACGGCAACTCCGCGACCGGCTCCGGGAACCCGAGGAGAACTTCGCCGATGGCCGCCAGGCCCTCGCCGAGCTCCACGCCAGAGCAACCGCCCAGCAGCAGGTGCGACCCAGCGACGCATCCCGGGCACGGGCCCTGCAACGCCTCGCCGCTGAACGGGCAGGGCTGTCCACCATCGCCCCGGCGACCGAGCCCCGGATTCTGGGGCGCACCGCATGAACGGGGTTGCCTGGGCGCGGCTGCGGCCCTCGGTCGCCATAAAGGGTGACCACCACGCGGGCAGCAGGATTGTGCTTGGCACACACCGACTCGTTGCGATCCTCGGTCGCGCCGGAGGGCGACCGCCACCGTTGGGCGTGGCGGCTGCGGTGATGGCGGCCAGCCTGTTGCGATTCTCGGTCGCCCCGAAGGGCGACCTCCACTCTCCTCGTCGGCGTAGAACCCGGGGTCGGTAGCGTTGTTGCGATCCGGTCGCCCCGGAGGACGACTGCCACGGGCCGGTTTCCGGGGCGTTGACGGCCTGGTCACCTGGTTGCGATCCTCGGTCGTCCCTGAAGACGACCGCCACCCACCACACGCACGGCTCGCCGCCCGGCCGGGGGATGTTGCGATCCTCGGTCGTCCCGGAGGGCGACCGCCATGTCGCGGCCTGCTTGCCGGGCTGCGGTGAGGGTGCGTTGCGATCCTCGGTCGCTCTGGAGGGCGACCGCCACCCGAGCTGCGGGGCGGCGATCCCGCTCAGCAGCGTGTTGCGATTCTCGGTCGTCCCGGAGGGCGACCGCCACCTACCCGACGTCGGCCAAGCCGGTCCCGGGCACCCCCGTTGCGATCCTCGGTCGCCCCTGAGGGCGACCGCCACCGGACGTAGTCGGAGATCAACGGCTTGACGGAGAGGTTGCGATCCTCGGTCACCCCGGAGGGCGACCGCCACACCCGGAGGCCAAGGACCTGGTGTTGCGATCCTCGGTCGTCCCTGAAGACGACCGCCACGCGCCCCGGAGAGGAGGCGATGACCGTGACCGATACCGTTGCGATCCTCGGTCGTCCCTGAAGACGACCGCCACCCTGTCTGAGCAGTGCAAATAGCCTAGCGCTCTTCATAGAGGGAGCGCGCTGGAGGTGATAATTTCGGTGGTTTCGGGCATCTGGCTTCGGTGCGGTCCGCGTGTCGCGTGTGTGCTTCCGGTTCCGAAGCGGACGGGAAATGCCATGTGACCGTGGACGTGAACCCGCGTGCTGGTCAGCGTACGAGGTCTTCACGGTGAAGTGAGTTCGGCCGATGCGTCGATCCATGAAATATGTGAGTGGCGGTCGCCCTTCGGGGCGGCCGAGGATCGCAACCGCGAGGACGCCGCCCCCCTCATCAAGGAACCGGGCGTGACGGTCGCCCTTGAAGGCGACCAAGGATCGCAACGGCTGTGTCAGTGGCCAATCTTAGGGTGTCGGTTACAGGCAGGTTGGTGGTTCGGCGGTCAGGAGGTCAGGTGTCAGAGCGCGGGTTGTTCGCCCATAGTCGTAGTCCGCGGTCGGGGTGCCGGCATCGGCTCGAGGATCATCTGCGTGGCTCGGCTGCTTTGGCCAGGGCTTTCGCCGAGCGTTTCGGTGCTGGGGATGTGGCCGAGTACCTGGCGTTGGTGCATGACGTGGGGAAGGGTTGTTGTGCCTGGCAGGATCGCTTGATCTTTCATGCTGAGCCGACGGGTAAGCCGGTGGGGATCCCGCACAAGGAAGCCGGCACGGTGCTTGCTGCGCGGACGGTGGGACGTCAGCTCGCTGCTGTGGTTCAGGGGCATCATGGAGGGCTGCCGAATCAGAAAAAGATCAAAGATGTTCTGGCCGAGCTCCGTGGGACCGGTGTGGATGCGGACCATGCCCGGGAGGCGACCGAGGCTGTGGCCCGGGTGGTGCCGGAGATCCTTCGGGAAGGCCGCATTGCGCCGCCGGCCTGGCTTGCGGGACTCGGATCGCCGCAGAGGCAGGCACTGGCACTGGATGTGTTCACACGCATGGTGTTCAGCTGTGTGGTCGATGCGGACTATCTCGATACCGAGGCCCACTTCGCCGGCAAGGAGCCACGTACCGCCGCGCGTGCGGACATGGGGATGCTGCTGAAGCGCTTTGAGGAGCGCAGGCTACGGCTGCTTGCCCGGCGTACGGCTTCGCCGGTGGATGAGCTGCGTGAGCGGGTGTACGCGCAGGCGTTGGCGGCGGCCACGGGAGCGCCGGGTATGTATGTGCTGCATGTGCCGACGGGTGGGGCGAAGACGATCGCTGCGGGCGGGTTCGCGCTGCGGCATGCGGTTGAGCACGGTCTGAGCCGGGTGGTGTTCGCGGTTCCGTACATCAGCATTACGCAGCAGAACGCCGAGGTGTACCGGGAACTCCTCGACCCCGCCCCGGACAGCGGCGAGCAGCCTGTCGTGCTGGAGCACCACAGTTCGGTGGAGCTGGACGAGGAGGACGGAGCGGGGGCTTGGGCGCGTATGGCGGCGGAGAACTGGGACGCGCCTGTGGTGGTCACGACGACGGTGCAGCTGTTCCAGTCGTTGTTCGCGCGCAAACCCTCCGTGATGCGCAAACTGCACCGGCTGGCCGGCTCGGTGATCGTGCTGGACGAGGTGCAGGCTCTTCCCGACCGGCTGCTGATCCCGATCCTGAGTGTGCTGCGCGACCTGGTGGAGCATTTCGGGGCTTCGGTGGTGCTGACGTCCGCGACCCAGCCTTCCTTCTGGTCTCTCGCGCAGCTGGACGGGCTGCCGCGGCACAGCATGATCGAGGACGTGACCGGGCTGTTCGAAGAGCTGCGGCGGGTGGAGTACGACTGGCGTCTGGGGCCTGATGTCACGTGGGAGTCGATCGCACAGGAGATCGCCTCCGAAGGAGGCGAGCAGGTCTTGACGATCGTGAACACCACACGGGACTCGGGGCGTTTGCACCGCCTCTTGAGCGGTACGGAGGGCGAGGCGCGGGTGACGGCGCCGGTGTGGCACTTGTCGACGAGGATGACGGCCGAGCACCGGCGCGAAGTGATCAAGCACGTACGCGGCGAGCTTACGGCCGGCCGGCCTGTGCATGTGGTGTCCACGTCGCTGATCGAGGCAGGTGTGGATGTGGACTTCCCGCGGGTGTACCGGGCGTGGGCGCCGGCCGAAGCTCTGCAGCAGGCGGCGGGCCGCTGCAACAGGGACGGCCGGCTGGACAGGGGGACGGTGGTGGTGTTCCGGCCGGTGGACGGCGGCGTGCCGAAGGACTTGTCGTACACGGCTGCCCTGGAGGCGACTACGGAGTTCTTCGGGCCTGGTGACGCTTCGGCTCCGGACGATCTGGAGGCCCTGAAGTGGTACTACGAGAAGCGCTGGGCGCTGCAGGGTGTTGACGGCCGGTCAATGGGTGAGGGTATCCAGCAACTGCGCCGGGTCTGGGACTTTCCCGCGGTCGCGGAGGCGTTCCAGATGATCGACAACAAGTATGCGCAGTCCGTTGTCGTGATCCGTGCGGAGAAGACCGACGAGGAGCGCGATGCCATCGAGTCGGAGATCGCGCTCCTGCGCTCTTCCTACCCGGTAGGTCCGGAGCCGTTGCGTCGCTTGCAGCCGCACATGGCGACCTTGCCGCGGCATGAGGTTGCCAAGGCACTGCGGGCGGGTCTGGCGGATCCGGTGATCGGTGACCTCGTCGTGTGGCGGGGGTACTACGACCCGGTGCGTGGTCTGGATACGGATGATCCCGAGGACCGAGGCGGCTACGTCCTTTGACGGCAGGGCTGACACGGTTCCAAGTCGGCGGATGAGATGCCGGGACGTCTGTGAGCAGCGGTTTTTCCGGTTCCGGGGTGCGTTGTCAGTGCCTCCGCCTACAGTGCGGAATCACTAGGGGGCAGAGCGCGACCTGATGCCCCGTTGGTTCCGCATGCCCTCGTCGGACCCGTCGCCGGACGGGGCCGACGGGAGCGGTTGTCAGGAGTGGGGTGCGAGGCGATGAGGACGACGGTGTCCTCCAGCAGGATGCGGCGCGGGAATGAGGGGTGGGTCTATCCGGATCTGGTGGTGGAGGTGTGGGGTGAGGCGGCGTGCTTTACCCGGCCGGAGCTGAAGACGGAGCGGGTCAGTTACCAGGTGATGACGCCGTCGGCGGCCCGTGGAGTGCTGGAAGCGATCTTCTGGCGTCCTCAGTTCCGCTACGTGGTGCGGAAGATCGAGGTGTTGCGGCCGGTGACCTGGTTGCGGGTGCGCCGCAATGAGGTGAAGTCGGTGATCACCGCCCAGGATGTGAACAAGCTCCAGACGGACCGGCGTCACCGCTATGACGTGGAGAGGAACCGGGACCAGCGCAGCACGCTGGCGTTGCGGGACGTCAGGTACCGGGTTCACGCGCAGATCGTGGTGAGTCCTGAGGCTCTGGCCGGCTCGGAGAAGTATCCGCCGGTGTCGGAGGAGAAGTACCGCGAGCAGTTGCGGCGCAGGGTGGAGCGCGGTGCGTGTTTCTCGCAGCCGTTTCTGGGATGCCGGGAGTTCACCGCCTCGTTCGGGAAGGCCGATCCGCGGCAGCGGCGGGTGCCTTTCGACGAGGAGCTCGGGGTGATGCTGCACTCGATCGAGTACGGGCCGCAGGGGGAGCGCTACCGGTGGTTTCGTGCCTCAGTCGTTGACGGTGTGCTGGAGGTTCCGGAAGAGCCGCTGCCGGACAAGGCGGTCGCCATGCCGCTGACGGCCTGGCGTGCTGATGCGGCGGAGGGCTGATCGGTGCTGCTGCAGCGTTTGGTCGAGTACGGCGACCGGATTGCCGGTGAGTTACCCGCCGAGTTCTACCGTGAGAAGCAGATCCACTGGGTGCTGGACATCGCCGCGGACGGCTCGGGCATGAAGCTCCACAGCCGCAAGGTGTCGGGCAGGCAGCGGGACCAGGTGGTGAGCATGCCGGTCCCTTACGTGCAGCGGTCCGGTACGAAGGTCCCTCCCTACCTTTTGGTGGACACGGCCGAGTTCGTGCTCGGTGTGCCGAAGAAGGCCAAGGACGGCCAAGTCACGGAGAAGGACCGGGGCGAGGCGTTGCGGCGGCATGACGCCTACCGCGACTTCGTACGGCGCTGGGCGTCATCGGCCGGCGAGCCGGAGGCGAAGGCGGCAGAAATATTCTTCTCGACCGGCCGGATCGGGTGGGAGCTGCCCGATCAGGTCGAGGCCAAGGACACGGTCGCGGTCATGGTCGGTACCCGTTGGCTGCACGAGCTGAGCTCGGTGAAGCAGCTGTGGGCCGAGGAGGTACGGGCACGCAAGGGCGGCTCCGCAGAGCGCACAGGACTGTGCCTGGTGTGCGGGGAGCACCGGGCCCTGCTGGCCACCATCCCCGAACCGGTGAAAAAGGGGGCCATCCCGACAGCAGGCGGCAGCAACGAAGGCCAGCTCATCAGCATCAACGCCCCCGCCCAGGGACGCGAGGCAATGACTCAGCTGGTGAACACACCGGTCTGTCACCAGTGCGGTGGCCGGGCCATGGCGGTCCTGAACCATCTGGTGGCCTGCGAGCGTCACCGGCGTCGTTTCCGGGACGACGGAGTGCTGCTGTGGTGGACCAAGAAGCCCGATCCGGATTCCGTACTGGCCATGTTCTTCGAGGACCAACCGGAAGCGGCCGACATCGAGCACCTCATCGACTCGGTGAACAAAACCCCGAGCCCCGCAGCCGTGCAGCGGACTGACGCGGACGCTTTTTACAGCCTGTCCCTTGGACTGAACAACGCCCGCCTGGTCGTCCGGGACTGGATCGAGGTCCCCCTGGCTGAAGCGAAGAAGAACCTGGCCGCCTGGTACGCCGACCACGGCGTCTGGGACGCATGGACAGGGCGCACCCGCTACTTCCCCCTGTGGCAGATGGCGCTGTCCTGCGGCCGCTGGCAAGGCGAGCGCTACGCACCCGACAGCGCCCCCCACGGATTGGAAGCCGAACTGCTCCACAGCGCCCTGCACCGTCTGGGCCCACCCGCCCGCGCTCTGCCGCTCCTCCTGCAGCGCATCCACGCCGACAGGCGCGTCGACGCTCCGCGTGTGGCGCTGCTGCGACTGTTCCTGACCCGTTCCTCCGACCCCCAGGACCGTCCGATGCCCCAGCTCGACAAGGACAGCGAAGATCCCGCTTACCTGTGCGGCCGGCTCTTCGCCGTCCTCGAATCCGTCCAGGAAGCCGCCCTACCCGACATCAACACCACGCTGCGCGACAAGTACTTCAGCGCCGCCGTCGCCGCCCCCGGGATCACCCTGCGCCGGCTGTTCACCGATTCGGGAGCGCACTTCAAACGGCTGCGCCGAGACAGGCCGGCCGCGCACAACGCGCTGGAGAAGAGGCTGTTCGAGATCTACAGCAAGGTGAGCGACGACCTGCCCGGCCATCTCACCGACGTCCAGCAGGGCCGCTTCATCATCGGCTACGCCCACCAGCGCCAGGACGACATTCTCCAGAGGCAGGCAGCCAAGGAACGCAAGCAGGCCGCCATCCCCGCACAGCAGGACGTGCCCGCCCAGGAACCCGCAGCCGTGTGAGAACCCGCATGCCGCCTCCGACCGTACTCAATCCATTCGAGGAGTTACTCCGACCATGACCGCTGCCCACCTGGACCCCGCACGCAAGCACGACTTCGTCTTCCTCATCGAAGCCGTCGACTCCAACGCCAACGGCGACCCTGACAATGGCGGCCTGCCCCGCACCGACCCTGTCAGCGGGCACGGCCTGATCACCGACGTTGCCATCAAGCGGAAGATCCGCAACACCGTCGCCCTCATCAACAGCCTCGAGCCCCGCGAAGGCCGCGAGATCTACGTCGAGGCGGGCACCGCCCTCAACGCCCAGCACGAACGCGCCTACACCACCGGCTCCGCGCACGACCAGAGGTCCGCCCAGGAATGGATGTGCCGCAACTTCTTCGACGTGCGCATGTTCGGAGCCGTCATGACCACCGGCAAACGCGACAAGCAGGCCGGCCGCGTCCAGGGACCCGTCCAGATCGGGTTCTCCCGCTCCATCGACCGCATCACCCCCCTCGACATCGGCATCACCCGGGTCACCCCCACCAAGGAGGAAGACCTCAAGGCGTGGCTCGAGCGCGGTGAGAACACCGATGGCAAAAACAAGGGCAAGGAGACCGAGATGGGCTCCAAGCACGTCGTGCCCTATGCCCTGTACCGGGGAACCGGACACTTCAGCGCCCCCCTCGCCAAGCGGACCGGCGTCACCACCGACGACCTCGCCCTGTTCTGGCGCGCCTTCGAAATCATGCTCGAACACGACCGAGCCGCCGCTCGCGCCAACCTCGCCCTGCGAGGCCTGTACGTCTTCACCCACGACGACGCCTTCGGCTGCGCCCCCGCCCACGAACTGTTCGAACGGATCACCATCAAAGCCCGCGACGACTTCAACGCACGCAGCTTCTCCGACTACGGCACCGTCGAGATCCGTGACACCGACCTCCCGAGCGGCGTCACCCTAACCACCCTCGCCCCACGCCCCCTGGTATTGGGATGACACCACCCGGTCCCGCACAGGGCGGAGAGGGACACCTGACCCAGGCCTCCCTCTCTGCCAAGGAGCTCATCGCAGCCTGGCAAGAGTGGAAAACCCAACCATGGGACCACCCCATCGCGGGTCGTAGTGTGCCAGCGGGGCTGCTCCCCGTCGTGCAGGCCCGCATCCTGGCCCGCCACGGAGCGAACTGCCGGGCTATGCACCGTGGACGGCCACCTGATGGACCTGTTGCTGGCCTATGACGTCGACACCACCAGTCCGGCAGGTAGACGCCGTCTCCGCCGCGTCGCCAAGACCTGCGAAGGACACGGCCTACGCGTACAACAGTCTGTCTTCGAGATCGTCGCCGACGACAAAACCGTTCTCCGCCTGCTCCACGACCTTGGCCAGATCATCGACACGGATACCGACAGCATCCGCCTCTACCGGCTGCCACCCGAGGGCTTCAACCATGTCCAAACCCTAGGCATCGCCCAAGTCCAACCTCACCGCGAAGACCTCGTACTCTGACACCAAGCCGATCTACACCTCAGATCGCTCCAGTCTCTCCGCCTGCTTCGGAACCGGAAGCACACGCGACACGCGAATCGTACCGAAGCGAAATGGGCGAATTCGCCAGAACTGTTACCTGCGGTTCGGTCCCCTCCCATCGAGCAACGGGCTCTTAACGCTGGTCAAGCAGGGTGGCGGTCGCCCTCCGGGGCGACCGAGGATCGCAACTCCGGAGATGTGGTCGGCCCAGACCTTGTACAGGCCGTGGCGGTCGCCCTCCGGGGCGACCGAGGATCGCAACGCCCCGTATACGTGCAGGCCACGGACCGCGTCCGCGGTGGCGGTCGCCCTCCGGGGCGACCGAGGATCGCAACGTCCAAATCCGGGCCACCCTCGACACCAGGGTCGCGTGGCGGTCGCCCTCCGGGGCGACCGAGGATCGCAACGCTCAGCTCATCAACGCCATCCCCACGAGTTTCCTGGTGGCGGTCGCCCTCCGGGGCGACCGAGGATCGCAACGGCCGAGGCGGGCTGGACCAGAAGCGCTCGCTGTTGTGGCGGTCGCCCTCCGGGGCGACCGAGGATCGCAGCGCCGCCGTGGGCACCTGCTGGACCAGCGTGTGCGGGTGGCGGTCGCCCTCCGGGGCGACCGAGGATCGCAACTCCCAGACCCACGCCTCCAGGACGTCCGCGGTCCAGGTGGCGGTCGCCCTCCGGGGCGACCGAGGATCGCAACATCGGCACGATCAGCTCGTCGCCGCCCTCGACCCGCGTGGCGGTCGCCCTCCGGGGCGACCGAGGATCGCAACTCCCCCGCCGAGGAGGCGATGCACGCGGCCCGTGAGTGGCGGTCGCCCCGCCGGGGCGACCGAGGATCGCAACGCCCTGCTCAGCTACCCCTCGACGTAGCATCACGTGTGGCGGTCTCTCCACGGGGCGACCGAGGATCGTGACCTTCCGTTCGGTCGGCACTCACGGTGAGCTGTCCGGCGTGGACCTCGCCTGGGTCGCTCTGCAGCAGGCCCGTTCGACTACCGCGCCGGCGGCTGGGCCTTCCGCGAGGAGCGGCTGCAGCAGTTCGTCCGGTGGGTGCTCAACGGACAGCTCGTGTCGGTCGAGAGCTACCCCCGCTACCGGCGGGTGCGGCGTGTGGTCGACGGCGAGCAGCTGCGGTTTAGGCGAGGCAGGTGGTGGACGTCGCTGAAGTCGTCCGAGGACCAGTCCCGGCATGAGCTGATGCGCCGGCGCCAGGAAGCGGCGAAGGAGCAGCGCGAGGCCCGACAGCAACAGCAGGAGCAGGAGGCGGAGCAGCGGCGTAAGGAGCTGGAGGAGAAGGAGCGGATCCGGAAGGCGGAAGAGGCCGAACGCCTGCGCAAACAATGGGAGGAGGAGTCCCGCATCCGCAAGGCGGAGCGGGACAAGCGGTGGGCCGAGGAGAAGGCCCAGCGCGCCCAGGAGGAGGCCGAGGAGGCCAGACGTCTCGCGGTGGAGCAGGCCGATCGGGAGGAACGCGAGCGTCAGACCATGGCAGCGGCGACGTCGTGGTGGCGCCGACTATCGAAGCAGCAGATCGACGAGCTGTTCGCCGCGGTGGCCGAGCGGGCCTGGCGCGAGGAGAAGCTGTGGCTGACGATCCCCGACGAACCGAAGATGAATCCGACGTTCGCCTACGGAGTGCCGCTGTACTGCCAGCGAAACCGCCGCCGTTCCTTGTACGGAGTCGTACGCCCCTGCCCGAGCCTGGTGACAGCCTCGCCCCGGGCCCGGGAGGAGCACGCTCTGGTCCGCAGCCCCCAGGAAGCCAAGGAGCTGGAGGAGGCAGGGCACGAAGGACGGATCACGCACTTCGACTTCCCCGAGCACGAGCAGCTCTCCATGTGCTGACGCCTGCTGATGCCGTGATTTCTGCAGTCTGCTGGGCGTACGCACCGGTCAGAAAGTTGGCAGGCCACACCCCAGGGCAGACTTAGTGGTCGGCTCCGGAAGTCCTTCGGGGGTTGATCATGCGGCCAGGGCGACGGAGGATTCTTGTTGGTCGGCGAGTGTGTGCCGATCGAGTCTGGCCAGCAGATCGTCCAGGTCGGTGGTGGTGAACTTCCACTGGAACGGCTGTGCCGTGGCGTTGTAGCGGTCTTCGAACGCTCGGAGCCGGTTCCTGACCTGATCAAGGTCATTGAAGTCGTTCGGTGTGACGACCTTGCGTTGTACGACGGAGAAGAAGATCTCTATCTGGTTCGTCCAGGAGGCGTGGACGGGGGTGTGGACCATGACGGCGTTGGGAAATCGGGCGGCGAGCCGGTCGGTAGCCTTCTTGCCGCGGTGCGAGGAACCGTTGTCGACGACCCAGAAGACGCGTCTCGCGCTGGCGTAGGGCTCTTGGGTCATGACCTGTTCGACCAGGGCCATGAAGGGCACGATGCCGGTCTTGGGCTCGCAACGGCCGATGACCTTCGCTTGGTGGACGTCGTAGGCGGCCAGGTAGGCCAGGGCTCCGCCGCGGCCGTACTCGTGGTTGACGCGCATCGCCCGGGCCCGGCCCGGGGGCAGGGTGGGATGGCAACGGCAGCGGGCCTGGACAGAGGTCTTCTCATCGCTGGAGACGACGTACTCATCCTCACCCAGCGCGACGCCCTCGAAGGTGCGGGCGTACAGGTCTAGGACGCGTTGTGCCTTGGCGCGGAAGTCCGGGTCTCGGATGAAGATCCAGGACCGGTACTGCCAGGGCTTGATCGCGTCCTCGCGCAGCCAGCGGCGCACCGTGGAAGCGGAGATACTGTCGGTGATCCCGCGCGCGGTCAGCTCGGCGGCTAGTTCCGGACACGACCAGCGCGACAGCGGTACGCCGGTCTCGGCGGGAAGATGGCAGGCCAGCGCCTTGGCCTCGGCGACCTGCACGGGAGTGAACAAAGCGGGACGTCCGGAGCGTTTGCGGTCGGCCAGGGCCCGCAGCCCGCCGCGGGCGAAGCGGCCGCGCCAGACGCGGACCGTGTCCAAGTGCAGGCCCGTCTCGTGGGCGATGCGCGCGTTGGAGCGTCCCTGTGCCGCATGCAGGACGACCTGCGCGCGTATCCGCAGCCGGTGCTCAATCTTGTGGCCGTAAGCCATCCTCTTCAACCGCTCACGTTCGGTGGCGGTCGGGACTATCGGGCAGGCCGGGGCAACGGGCATGGCAGACCGGCCGATCGGGAGAAGCGGATCACGACGGGCCGCAGCCCGCCGAAACCCGTGCCAGGATCCAACAGAACTCAGCGTTCCGCGACCGCCGACTCAAGCAGGGACAGGGTCCGGTTGTCCGCGTCCACGTCTGCGCGGACGCCGAGGGGCAGCGGCAGGTTCGGCGAGGTGTGGCCGAAGTCGACCTGGGCGAGGACGGGGATGTCACGCTGCGCCAGGACGTCGAGCACAACGTCGCGCAGACCGACCTGGTCTCCGCCGCCCTCGTAGGGCGTGACCTCACTCGGGATGCCGACCACCATGCCCGCGATCCGGTCCAGCACACCGGACAGCCGCAAGGTATGCAGGTCGCACCAGATCCGCGTGACCGGCCGCTGTACCTCTTCCCAGAACAAGACGGCGCCGTCGAACCGTTCGGCGGTCAGTGCGAATGGTGTCGCCTGCAACTGGACCAGGCGGTTCAGCAAGCCGCCGACCAGTGGTCCCTGCGCGCGGCCCGGCTGCCAGGTTTCCCAAGTCCCCCTTGCCGGCAGCACGCCCGGCGCCTCGGCCTTGGTAAGCACACGGGCGTAGAGGTCGACGAGTTCGGACCGACGGGCCTCGTCGCCCAACGTGTACCAATCGCTGCCGAAACCGTGGGTGACGATGTCGGCGTGGAAACCGACGAGGCCGGTCTTGGCGTACAACGCCATGTGCAGCAGCGAGATGTCGCTGTAGCCGAGGATCGGCTTCGGGTCGGCCCGGACCGCATCCAGATCGATCAAATCGAGATAACCAATGGTCGCCTGGCCACCGGTGTGCGCGACGATGGCCCGCACCTCCGGATCCCGGAGCAGCGCATTGAGCTCGGCAGCCTGCTCCGCCGGAGCGCCCGCCGCCCACCAGCGGCTCCGCGCGGGGTCGACCATCGGGCTGACCCGCACGCGGAAACCCATCCGCTCCAATATCGCCACACCGCGAGCGAGCAGCGGCTCCTCACCGGGCTCGAGCTGGCCCGAGGGCGCGGTGACGACCACGAGATCGCCGGAACGCAGCGCACGGGGACGACGGATCGTAGGCATAGGGCCTCCTTGTTGATCGACAACGGCGGACAACCACGCAGGTACCGCCGGTATTCCGCCTCCTCAACGCGATCAAGCCAGGCCCCGGAATCCCGACAGGAGGCCAACGGTTGCCGACCACCTCCACGCTGACATGACGGTGACCCAGGGATGGCTGGTGCCGAGGAACGTTCACCGGCACCCCGAGGACGCCCTCGACGGTGCCTGCCAGCCTGACCTCGCCGCCCCAGACCTCTAACGAACCGACACAGAATCGGGCCTCGGAGTCAACCCCCGAAGGATTTCCGGAGCCGACCACTTAGGAAGGACCCTCACCCGGTTCGGTCGGTGGGGGCCTTCTGCTTTACGGCCGGGGGCGCTCGGGAGCCGGCGGCTGCCCCAGTGGTACGGACAGCTGCCGACGGTGGTGCGGTTTGGTGCCAGCCGTCACGAGCGCGCCCGCGAGGACGGTCCCCGGGGGACAGGCGTCCGGTCCGGCACCCTCGCCGCCAGTCCGGCTGTCCCGTCGGAAACTAACTTTCTCGGTTTCTCGTGTCACATTTGGCCGTCTGCGGGACCTTGGGCTGGGTATGACGATCACGCTCAGGTCCAGCGCCCCGGTGCGCGCTCACGCGTTCCGGCTCGCTGCGGGGGTGGCCCGGTGAGCCGCTTCCCTTCCAGTTCGCACCGCCCCGCGGTCAGCCGCCCCGGATCCACCGGGCTCCGGTTCGGGATGTTCGCGGTCTGCGTGACCCGTGATCCCGATCCCGGCCTCAACGCGGGCAAGGCCAAGCCGCTCTACGACCTGCTGGTCTCGTTCGCGGATGTCAGTTCACGGGACACCGGCCAGGGCTACCCCTACCGCGAATCCCTGGCCACGTGCCTGGACTGCTCGAAGCAGACCGTGGACCGGGCGGCCGACTATCTGGAGAACGAGATCGGGCTGGTGAAGGTCCACCGCCGCAAGGTCGAGGGCAGGCCGGAGGAGAACGATGCCAACCTCTACGAGATTTTCGACGCCTGGCTCATCCACGGCGTTCCGCCGCCGGCCCGCACACCTCCGCAGCTGGTAGCCCGCTATGGGTACACCGTGCCCGGCCTGGACGTCATGCCTGGATCGGCGAGCACGCGCCCGACTTCGACCTGCAGGCCTGGCGCTCCGCCCACGAGGAGCGTCAGCAGGCTCAGGCGGCCAAGCGCGAGGAGCAGCGGCGCAAGGAGCGGGCGCGGCGCAAGAAGCCCAAGGCCAGGACACAGGAAGGGGGTGGCGTCATCCATGACGCCACCCCACGGGAGACCGAGTCGCAGGGGGGTGGCGTCATGGGTGACGCCAGGGGTGACGTCACCGATGACGCTACGGGTGGCGTCATGGGTGACGCCCTGTCTAGAGCCTCTAGTCGAGAAACGTCGTCCAGAGAAGATCAAGCGCCTGCGGCGCGTAGCGCTGCTGACGTCCGTAGGACTGGTGCAGGTAGTAGCGCGCGCGGGCCCGCGAAGAGCGGCTGCGCCGCGCCGGATGAGAGTTCGCCGCCGGAAGTGCGGGACGAGTCGGGGCCGGGGACGAGTGTCCCGGCCCAGCGGGTGCAGGGCCTGGAGCTGTCGGGTGAGCAGGTGGCGGTTGTGAAGCGGGTGGTGGCCTCGCTGCCTGCCGAGCTGGTGGCGCTGCTGCCCTACGGCGGTCTGCCGAAGCGCAACCGGCGCCAGGTGCTGGAGGCGATGGCCGGGCGGACCACCCAGCAGGTGATCGAGCGTGCCGCGCGGCGCTGGGTGGAGCACGGATATGCCGACGCGTTCCACTCGGCCGGCGGCAAGGGCATCGGCAGCGCCGTGGGCGTGGTCGTCGCGCTGCTGAAGCCGGGGGAGTGCGCGTACGCCCGGTGTGAGGACGGCACCGACATCGACACCGGCCGCCCATGCCCGGCGTGCGTGGAGCGGCGCGCCGAGCGCCGTGCCGCACAGAGGGCGGCAGCAGAGGCCGGGCAGCGGATGCCGGTGGCCCGCGCGGCTGCCCGCCGGCCGGGGTGGTGGGTGTGCACCGTCTGCGAGAACCCGGGCAAGGGAACTGCTCCCGCCAGGGGCGAGTGCGGCCACTGCCGGGCCGAAGCGGAATCGGCCGCCCACAAGCTGGCCCTTCAGCTGGAGCAGGAGAACGCGGCCCGTCAGGCCGAGCAGGCGAAGGCCGCGGCCTTCGCCGCCGACCTCGACCGGGAGGCCCGGGAGCGTGCCGAGGCAGAAGCTGCCGAGGAGCGGCGCGCTGAGCTGGAACGTGCGGCCCGGCGCCGGTCCGAGGAGAAGGAGACCGCCCGGATCCGTGCGGAGCTCACCGAGCAGTACCCGGAACTCGCCGCGATGTCGGGATCGGTCGCCGAGATCCGGGAGGCTCAGGAAAGCACCCCTGCGCCTTTCTGAGCGCCGATCACTGCCCTGGATGACCCCCACGGCATCCGGGCGGGAATCAGCGCCCATGGGCCCGCTTCTCGATCTTCCTGTTGGCTGGGGACGGGCGCGTCCGGGGCACCGCCGTATCCGATCAGCCGACGGGCTTGCGCCCTCGGTCGGGTCCGCCGGGTCCGGAGGACCGGTGCTCACCCTGCCCGGCTCCATGGTTGTGGGCCGGTGGGCTCAACAGGCCGGTCTCGTAGCCGCGGGCGACGGCGTGGGGCAGCGTCCGGGCCCGCAGGAGGATGCGCGCACGGTTCAGCAGCCGGCCCACAGTCTCCGGCCGGATCCGCAGCGCCTTGGCGATCTCGACCTGTGTACGACCCTGAGCCAAGAGGCGGAGCACGGCCAGCTCGTGCTCGGTGAACAGGTCCTTCACGTGAGAATCGGCCGGTCGACGTGCCGGTGCTCAGTCTCCACGCCGATCCCGGCGGCCAGCAGCCGAGCGGCAAGTTCCTCCGCTACGACGACCGAGCGGTGGCGGCCGCCGCCGCACGTGACGTGGATGTCGACGCGGAACCGGCGGCCGGGCAGGGCCAGGAGAGCCAAGGCGTGGTCCAGGCCGCGCTGGACGATCCGCTCGAAACCGGGGGTGGCACGCACGTACGCCTGGACGTGGGGGTCGAGGCCGGTGGAGTGCAGCATCCGCTCACGCACGTCCGGGTCGGTGGGCGGATTGCGCAGCGGCCGGGTGTCGATACGCAGCGCGTCACCGCGAGGAGTGTCGTGGTGGCCGTCGCCGTAGCTGACGATCACCGTCTGGACCAGGCCGGGGGAGGGCCACCGGGGCCCTAAATGTGTCTGGGACATGACTTCACCTTCCCGCCTGAACCCGCGCTGCGTAAGGGGTTTCATGTTGCGCACCTGACGCCGGTGGCGCGCTCGTTCCGTTTCGCTGGCAGGGCTCCGCGGCTGCACCAGTAGCTCACCGGCCGTACGCCTGACGGCAGAGCTGGGAGACCGCCCCGGATACGACTCCTCCGGCACTCCGGCACAGCGCCCGCATCTGCGGGACGGGGCCAGGGGTGCGGGGCCGTACGGCCGGTCGCCGGGCCGGTGCCGGGCGACGCTGCTGCGGCTGGAGGCGGGGCGGCCCGGGTCGAGGAGCCGGCGCGGCCACGCGACGCTGGGGGACAGCGGCGGGCGGCCGGGACGACGGGCCGCTACGGGCGCGCTCGGCGCGCTCGGGGTGTTCGGATTCGATCCGGACCAGGACGTCCGATCCGCCCGCCGGCTGGACGTCGGGCGCCGGTACGGGCGAAGCGGTCGTGACGGCCTGGTTGGGGCGGGGCGCGGGGGAGCCCGCCGGTACGGACACGCATCCGGTGAGGAGCGCCGCGGCGGCCAGGAGGGCGGGGAGTGGTCCGAGGCTCATCCGGCGGGTGGTGATCACGGTGTCCATGCCCGGTCAACGAGCGGGGTTGGGGTCGGCCACGGAGCTATCCGGCCAACCAGTCGCTTTGCGTCATCATCCGGTGACTGCCGGGCATGGCGGGGCGCGGGCCGGTACACAGGGGGCCGGACCTGACGCGTTGACCTTGGGGGAGCTGTGCTGACGATCAATCTGGGGGTGCTGCTCGCGGTGATCGTGTTCTTCCGGCTGCGTCGCCGTACCGAAGCACGCAGCCGCAACGACGAGAAGTTCACCGTGGTCATCGTCCTCGCCCTGGGTGTCGTGATCGCACCGACGCCGGTCGGCGAGGGAATCCTCGAATTCCTGGGCCAGCTCGCCTCCGGCATCACCGACTCCAGCCGCTGAGCCCATCCCCTTCCGGAGCTACTGACGATGGCGAACCGCCGCCCGCCACCCCGCCGCAGGCCTGCGGCACGCCGCCCCACGCGCCGCCGCACCCCGCGCTACCGCCAGACCCGTACGCGTCGCTCACGCCGGCAACAGCACCGTGACACCCAGGTGCTCCTGCTCGCGGCCGGCACCGCCGCAGGCCTCGCTCTGGTCTGGGCGGTGATCTCCTGGCTCCTGGTGAACTGGTGGATCCTCATCGTGCTCGGCGCGGCCGCGGCCGCGGGCGGGGCGGTGTGGGTCCACCGTCTCCAGCAGCAACGTGCCTGGGACCGCGTACGGCAGCAGGCCCTGCGGTACGGCCTGCCTCAGCTGGATGCCCTGCACCACCGCGACTTCGAGTACGCGATCCGCGACCTGATGCGCCGCGACGGGTGCACCGACGCCCGCCAGATCGGCGGCGCCGGCGACAACGGCGCCGACGTCCTGGCCACCGACCCCCTCGGCCGGACCTGGGTCATCCAGGCCAAGCACCGCAAGGACGGCGACCGCGGGTCCGCCGTCGGCACCCCCGACCTCCAGCGTGTCAACGGCACCGCCCGCCAGCTGTATGGCGCCGATGTCGTCCTCGTCGTCACCAACGGCCGCTTCTCCACCCGCTGCGCGCCCCTCGCCCAGCAGCTGCACATGCACCTCGCCGACCGGCGGGTCCTTGCGACGTGGGCGAGTGGCGGGCGCCCGCTGTGGGAACTGCTCCCGAGGATTCCCGCGCCCCGCAACGGCCGGTAAGGGGCAGCCTCCATCGGGCCAGGTTCGCCCGTACAGGGTCCGGGCGGGCGACCTCGGCGCTACCGTGGGGGCACACGCCAGATGACAGCCAGGAGCCCCCGGATGAGCGAGCAGCCGGCCCTCGTGCCCGACCGCCAGCCCCTCGATGAGCACGCCGCGGCTTCCGCCCGTGCGTACGCGGCCGACCAGCGCGCGCGGGTCGATGTCCTCGCCTCGGTGCTGGAGGACATCGCCGCCAACGGCTACCCGTCCCCCGAGACGGGCGTGCTGTGGGAGGAAGCCCGCGACGCCCACCTGGAGCACCTCGCCGGCGAGCAGCCCCGCCGTGTCGCCTGAGCACGCGCCGCGCCGGTCCCAGGTCGTCCTGGTGGAGCCCGCGCTGAGCCAGCTGCCGAAGCTGTCGGCGAGCGAGACGCACCGCCTGGACCGCGCGATC
The DNA here is from genome assembly GCF_001905595.1 of Streptomyces sp. CB00316. Taxonomy (GTDB): domain Bacteria; phylum Actinomycetota; class Actinomycetes; order Streptomycetales; family Streptomycetaceae; genus Streptomyces. The sequence continues at coordinate 122,046 of NZ_LIXI01000015.1, forward strand.
GTCGCGATCAGCGTCAACCCCGACCTGGGCACCCCGGTGCCTGACACCCTGCTTCGCGACTACTCAGATGACGTGGACGGGGTCCGCGTCATCTACTACGTCACGGCCCTCCGGCAGATCACGATCGTCGCGTACGTTGAGGCGTAGGAGCCTCCCGAGCATCCCTTCAGCGCCCCGGATCGCAAAGGCTTGGGGCGCTGGTGTGCGCTGCTCAACGGTTGGGCGCCGCTGCTTCTGGTGGTGGGTGCGCGTCCCTCCGAGAGGGCTACAACCGCCGGTAGGTACGCCGGCCGTGCCGGGGGAGGACTGCTGGGTGGTCTGCGGCGGCTGCCGCAGACCACGTGACACCACTACCCCTTCCACGGGAGACGGGCGCCCTCCCTCCCCAGCTACGGGGTGTCGTAGACCTGCAGCATCGGGATCTCGCGGATTGTGTGCTGGGCACTTGGTGGCCGAAGTGTCTGGGTGCTGATGATCTGTGTGCCTGTGACGTGGGCGGCTTCGGCCAGTTCTACGAGCGCCTGCTGCACGACGCTGGCGGCGATCCCTTGTTGGTAGGGGTTGTCGAGCAGGAGCAAGCCAGGGAAGGCACATTCCTCGTCGAGGTCCGATTCGAGGAAGAGGGTGGCGTAGCTGTAGGCCAGGAAGAAGAGAACCTTTGCCTCTGCGCCCAGCCCTTGATCCCACGGCTTCGAGCCGACGTAGAAGGTGAGGTCGGTGTCCCTGATCGAGACTTGTCCGGCCACCCACAGTGTGTCGCGGTAGCGGGCGAGAAAGTCGTTCATTCGGTCAGCGAAGGTGGAGCACCGGTTCATGGGACTCAGCCCGGACACCGTTGCGTTCGTCTGTTCCTTCTCGATCTGTTCAACCAGCAGCTGTGCGGACAGCACGCTGCGATGCGCATCAGTACGCCGCTGGAAGATCTCTTCCATCGCGGGAAAGGCCGTCAGCTTGTGCTCCAGCTGAGCGATTTGTGCGGCGAGTCCTTCCAGCGTGGCCATGAAGGGAGCAAGTTCCGCCGCGCGGCGCTGGTTCAGTTCCTGGGCCAGTTGAGCCTGCTGCGCGTGCAGCTGCTGCTGATGGGTTCGCGCGGACTCCAGGTCGTTCCGGGAGCGCGCGATGACGTCGTCGAGATCGTCCAGCTCTGACTTCAGGGATCTGATCTCCACCTGTGCTCTGCGCTGACGCTTGTCGTCGTCCACGGGCTGGAAGCAGAGGTAGCAAGCATCCTCGTCGTGGTCGCGGTGCGGGTCGACGTTCTGCTCGCACGCTGGGCACAGCCGGACCGGGAGAGTGTCGAACACCTCGATGGAGGTCGCCAGGCGCTCCATGCGGCTCACCTCTGCGGTGACCGTTCGAGCTGAGCGCTGGTGCTCCTCCAGCAGATGTCCGAGATTGGACACTTCCTCGGTCGCTTGGCGGAGGAGGTTGGTGACCTCGCTGTACGTGTCCGTCAGAGAGGGGTTGTACCCGGCAGGGGAGCCGGCGGCAGGGGCCCCGGCTGTGAGGCCCTGGATCTCCTCTGTCAGGAGCCTGCGGCGCTCGTACACGGCATCGAGCTCGCGACGGACTTCTCTCCGGGCGCCGGCAACCTCTTCGGTTGAGCGGACGAGGGGGAGACCCAGGTTCTGGGAGATCGCTGTGACGGCCTGGAGCGTGCTTTCCCGGACCTCTCGGTCGACGGCCTCAGCATCGTTCAGGCGCCGTTTTGCTTGCGCCAGGTCGAAGTCCCGGTTCGCCTGAGCAGTCCGTGACCGGACGAATCCCAGGAGCTGGCTGACGACGGCTCGCCGCGTGAACTCATGCTCCTTGTCGGCGAAACTCGTCCAGGAGTCCTCATTCCGATAAAAGTGCCGCAGGGTGTTGCGGAAGGACAGAGGGGTCTTTTCGGTGGCTGAGGTCGCATGGAGGCCTTTGGGGATGAGCAGGTTGGGCCAGCCCAGCTCGTTCAGGATCCAGTCGGAGAAGTCGGCGGCTGCGATCTCGTCGCCGTTGATGCCGATCTTGCCCATTCGCCCACGAGTGAAGTGCCTCGTGAGTGTGAACGGCCGACCATCGACCCGGAGGTCCGTGCTGACTTCGACGTGCTCACTGGCGACGGCGGCCGTGAGGGCATCGGCTGGGCTTCCCCGGTCGCCCAAGCAGTAATCGATCACTTTGAGGGTCGTGGTCTTCGAGCTGTTCCGGACACCGGTGAGGACGTTAAGTTTGCCCGACTCGAAGGCGTACTCGTCCAGCTCGCCGCCGTGACGGACCAAGGACACCTTCTCGATCCGCAGGCCGCGCTCGGTTGTACGGGGCTCACTCATGGTCGGATCTCCTGATGGAACGTCGCGTTGCCGACCTCGTCCGGGAACAGGTCGTAGATGAGTTCTTTCAGATCGGAACCCGACATCGTCGCCAGGTTGCCCTGCATGGCTTCACAGCGGCGTACCAGGGGCTCGAAGTGATCCATTGCCGCGAAGCGTGCTGCTGCGGCCTTGCCGGCCGCGGTGAGCTTCACGCGTTCGGGGTTGTAGGACACGGTGATGGAGACGAGACCGCGGGCGGAGAGGAAGGAAAGAAACTGGCGGTACCGGTGGTCCCAAGGTCCGTATCGGTAGCGCACCATCGGCGCCTCGATCTCGGCAGCGTCCGAGGCGACGTACCCGCCCTGCTGGTCGTTCATCCCGGGCAAGGCGGCGTGAGCTCGCTCAAGGAACCCCGGGTAGCGCAGAAAGAAGTCGAGCTTCGCGAACTTTGTCCGCCCCGCGATGTACGGACCAGAGCCCTCTCCGCACAGGTGGATGAGGAGCAGCAACCGGGAAGCGTGGAAGTCGACCGAATCGTCGGGATCCCAGGCCCTGTGGGCGGGCGGCACAGCCTGCCTGCCGATCTTATGAGGCATCTTCGTACCTGTTCTGACAGCGCGCAGTGATGTCGCTCAGGACCGCCACGGCCTGGCTGAAATCCACTTCCCCGGACTGCACCTCTGGTAGCTGGAAGAGCGCCTCCAGGATGGCTGCGTAGGCCAGCTGACCCGTAGCGATGGAGCCGCTACGCCTTCGGGCCGAGGTCAGCTGACAGACGGCGTAGACCTTGTCTGCGAAGGCGGCAAGGCGTTGACGGCCAAGCCCTACGGTGCTGCGCTGGGCCTGGCGGAAAGCGAGCATCGACTCATGCTGGCGCTCGGCCTCCGCCTCGGGTACGCCGGCGGGACGTAGCTTCTGTTGGAGGGCCATCAGGCGCTCGGTGGAGCCGTCACTGCGCAAGCCGGTGACCTTGCGTATACAGCCGTCCAGGATGGTTCGGAAGTCCTCAGCAGTGTGACTTCGCGGGCGTAGCCCGGCCGCGCTCCGAGCGATGTACTGGACCAGCCCGCTCAGTACCTCGTCGACCTCAGGTATCAAGGGTTCCTGCCCGAGGTAGTCCCTGATGAGCGGGTACAAACGCCGGAAAGCCTCGCTCTCGACGTCCTCCGTGGTGCGGGCCGTGATGAGGACATCAAAGCGATCGACGCACCATCCGACGTCCCGGCCGTCACGCAGACTCAGCCCCGCGAGCTTCCCGACTACCTTGGTGTGGGTCGCGCTGCTCACCGGCTCACGCTTGCCATCGCGCTCGCAAGCGAAGGAGTACAGGTCAGCGAGGGGCGTCTCGTTCACGATGAGGGTGAACCGCGTGCCTTCGGGGAGCGGTTTTCCCATGAACAGCTTGCCGAGGTAGCTCGACTCCGCCGTTCTGTTCGCCTTCTCCTTGGACATGTCGGGACGGCAGACGTCAGCGATGCTGTGGCGCTTTCCGGGGCCTTCCACCGTCTTCACCTGCCGGTAGAAAGGCACGTCTCCGCGAAGGCAGAGGATGTCCTCCAGATCCTCCCAGGAGACCTCCGTCCAGTGGCCATCCAGCATGTCGAGACAGTCCAGCAGGGTGACCGCGTCCTGGTAGAGAAAGCCGCGCCGACTCCGACGCCCCCCATCAGCAGGTGCAAGCGTCACCGGCGCTCCTGCTGCGTCGCCGACCGGCTATAGCCGCAGAAGCGCTGCAAGTTCCTATTCGCATGATGCCCCCAACTACATATGGAGAGTGCAGTAGATCACCCAATGCACACGGATCACAACGATCCGTTCAGATGCATCCGCCCCCCATGCCATCGCCTCGGCCAAGCAACAATCACCGACTCCTCTTGCCGCCCCGCCGCAGGCCTGCGGCACGCCGCCCCCGTAAGCCGCCGCACCCCGCCCTACCGTCGCTCCCGTACGCGTCGATCGCGCAGCAGCAGCGCCGTGATACTCAGGTTCTTCCTGCTGGTGGCCCGGCCGCTCCGCCGCCCGCGCGTTCATCCAGCGGCACCGAGACGCCGACCGCGACCCGAAGGCGCTACCGCAGCTCTTCGAGGACTCGGAGACCGAGAAACGCCACCGTTCTTGTGGCGCGCGTCGGCTGAGGCTCAGGGTGGCCATGTGCGCAGTAGGTGGCGGATCTTCTCTGGTGGGCGTCCGGTGGTCTTGCTGGTCAGGTCCAGGGTGCAGGTGGCGATGTGGTGGAGGACGACGGCTTCGTACTGCAAGCGGCTGGTGGCCGGGATGGGGATCCGGTCGGCGCAGGTATGGACTGCGGTGGTGAAGAGGTCCCATGCGTACGCGGCGGGGTCGGTGCGCAGCATGATCTGTGACCAGTGGGCGGCCAGTTCACCGAAGGCGCGGCCCAGGACCAGGCTGCTGTCGGCCGGGGTGGTGTGGGCGTCGACGTACGCGCGGTAGGCCGGTTCCTGCAGGGTGTGGAAGGCGCGGAACGCCGCAGGCAGGACAATGCTCGGGACGCCGTGGGCGCGTGGCTCGGGCGGCGCGGTCACCCGAAAGCTCCGGCGGAGATGGTGCAGGTGGAGCTGGCGGCAGCGCGGGTGGAGAGCACGGCCGCGCGGGCGGCATTCCACAACGGGCGGATGAGTTCGTGCTGTCCGCGGAGCGCGCTGACGAGGGCCTGGGTGGTGTCCCAGTCCGGGAGGCCCGGGCCGGTGAGTGCATGGTTGATCTGGTCGGTGGTCAGATGGGTACGGGCGGCCAGGGTCTGGACGTCGGGGTGGGCGGCGGCGGTGTGCAGGCCGCGCAGCGCGGCCTGGACGTCGGTGGTGCCGGCCAGGTTGTAGCCGCGGGCTGCCCGCCACAGGGGCAGGATCTCCTCGGGGTCGGTCTCCAGGGCCAGGGCGAGCTTCCGCGTGACGGGCCAGGAGGGGATGCGTTCGCCGCTGACGGCGCGGGAGATGTAGGAGGGGTCGACCCCGACCTCGGCGCCGAGCGCCTTGTACGTAGCGCTGCTGCGGCGGTGCAGGTGGGACAGCGCGCTCGCGAGCGTGGCGGCCGGGCCGCAGCCCGGCGCCGCACCGTCCATGTCCCCGGTGCCGCCCTGGGGCCGGCGGGCGCGGGGCGGGCCGGGCGCCGGGTGCCGCCGGGGCCGGGACTGCTCGGGGATCCGTACGTCGGCTTCGGGGGACAGGCGCCGCTCGCGCCGGCCGGGTGCGCCCTCCAGCGACCTGGCCAGGGTGGTGGTGCTCATGTGGAGCCGCTGCGCGATCTCCGGCATCTTCATCCGCCCGTCGCGGCTCTGGAGGACGACGGCGGACTTGAGGTCCTTCCAGACCTTCTCGCACTCCACGAGCAGGGCCAGGTCCCGCTCGGGACTGTCGCCGCTCAGATCGAACAGAGCGGTGAGGCGGGTGAGTTCGGTCAGGGACGCCTCGGCGAAGGCACCGTTGTCGGCGGCGGGGCGTACCGAGCGGCGGTAGCGGGTGCCGCACGGGTCCGAGCAGTAGTGACGGCGGCGGCCGCGGGGGCTCTGCTTCACCAGGTTGAAGCAGCCGGGACCGCGGCAGGTGGTGGATTCCGACTGGTCGCGCGGGGACACGGGCATGACCCTTCTGAGAATGCGTGTCAGGAAAGGCAGGGGGAAGAAAACGTCAGCTTTCGGCCTGCGGAGCAGGGCTCGGGACAGTGCGCACCATGCGGTACGACATCCCGGGCATCCGGGAGGTGGGCCGGGGCCGGGGGAGGGACGGAAGCGCTCGGCTTCCGCCCCGGCGCGTCAGGTCCGGTGAATGTGCTGGTAGTGGGCGCGGGAGTGGCGCAGGGTGGCGATGGCCAGTACGGCGCACGCCATGATGGCCTCGGCCGCCTCGGGCCGCAGAACCAGCGCAATACCGGCCAGTGGCATAACCACCAGGGGGCCTACCTGAATGCTGACCTGCTTGTCACGCAGCTCACGGGTTTCAATCACCCGTGCCGGAGGGATGCTACGGTCTGGAAGCCCGTTCAGGGGGCCCTCCAAGGCCGTACTGGAGACGTGGTCGGGAGGCATAGAGCCCTCCTTGATCATGGAGCGATGGGTTGAAGCCGGCTCTGGAGATTGGTTGACCGCCGCACCGGAGCCGGCACCTGCCCCGCGAACGTACAGGCTCACTCAACCGGCCCTCCACCGCTACCGTCCGTTAATTGGACGAACGGCGTTGCCGGTCCCACTTCACCCCGCAAGGTGATCCGAGGCGGTCACAAACGGGCCCGTCTCGCTCACGGACGCCCTGATGGTGACGGCTGTGCACATGAACCGGGCCTCTGCCCGACAGGCAGTTCGAAGCGGGCGGGCGGAGAGCTCCGCTGGCCGCACGACCGTACGGCCAGCGGACGCCCGCAGGATGAGCGGAAGCGCCGGTCGACCAGCACGGGCTGACGCCCGCCTCCCCGGATGCCACCACCTGAGATAGATGCGTCCGCACGGTGGCCGAGCCGGGCGGGGTGGCGTCGGCGGCCATGGCTCGTGCGGATTCGCTGGACATCACCCAGGCCACAGACGACTCAATGCCCGCGCCGTACCGCCGCCACGCGGGACGGCGCCCCGTCCGCGTGCGCGCCGGCCGCCGCGCACGCCGACGATCACCACCGCGGCCAGGCGTAGGGCCGTTTCCCCGTCAGGCAATCCTGGATCCGTGGAGCCGAGGGCTTGCAAATTGGTAACCAAAAGCTTACCAATAAGGGGTGGACCCGTTCATCGCCCTGGCCGACCCCATACGCCGTGACTTGCTGCGCGCCCTCGCCTCCGGCCCGGCCCGGGTGGTCGACCTCGCGGCACGGCACCCGATCAGCCGGCCCGCGGTGAGCAAGCATCTGCGGCTACTCACGGAGGCAGGGCTGACCACCGTTGAGGACCGCGGTCGCGAGCGCCACTACGCGCTTGCCCGCCCGGGCCTCGCCCCGGTCCGCGCCCTGCTCGACGAGCTCGCCGGGCGCCGCCCCCCGATCCCCGAGAGCGCCTTCGACGCCCTCGACCTGGAGGTCCGTAGAACCGTCCACGACCGCCGGGCCGGCACAGACGCCGCTCCCGGAAGACCGCAGGAGGAAACGGCATGACCAGCACCCCCACCGGGCGTCGCGTGACCATCGACGGCCTGGACAGCATCGCCTTCGACCGCACTTTCCGGGCTGGCATCAAGGATGTGTGGGCGGCGGTCACCGAACCGGACCGTCTGGCCCGATGGATCGGCGAATGGACCGGCGATCCATCGACCGGCTCGGTCGACTTCCGGATGCTCTACGAGGGCGACGAACACCAGGCCGAGCTCCTCACCATCCAGGAGTGCCAGGCCCCCCACCGTCTGGTCCTGAAGTCGCAGGTGCCCGGCCAGGAACTCATCTGGCACATGACTCTCACGCTCGTCGAGCACGTAGGCACCACCACGCTCACCTTCACCCAGTCCGTCGGCGACGACCCGGCGATGGCGGGCGGAGTCGGCCCCGGCTGGGACTACTACCTCGACCGGCTCGTCGCCGCCGAGACCGGCGGTGACCCGGCATCCGTCGACTTCGGCGACTACCATCCGATCCACGAACAGCACTACCTCGACATGTTCAGCAGTTGAGCCCGACAAGTCACCGAGTACGGCGGTTTCGTTCCTCCGTCCCTCCTCCGAGAAGGGCGGCCTTGTGGGAGGGTGCTGACGGGGTGCGGGCATGACGAAGGGCAAGAGAGCCCGCGTGACGCGGTTCTGATCGGGACGTACCTCAGCCCTCTGTGCTCCCTCGTGGACGGCCGAGCGCCAGCCTCTCGACGAATGTCCTGCGGCTTCCGCCCTGCCTGGAACGTCCGCCCAGCGCACTCAGGCCAGGTCGTCGGGAGTGAGGTCGGGGCGTAGCCGGTGCCAGGAGGGATTGCGCAGGCGTCCGGCGCGGGTGCGGGAGGTGTAGCGAACCTCGCCGACAAGGCGGGGGAGTACCCACCGGGCCCCGGTCACCGGCGGGACCTGCGCGAAGGGGCAAGCATCGATGGCCGTGGCCTGGAGGAGATCGGCGAGACGAGTGCGGTCGGCCTGGCTCCAGCCGGTGCCGACGCTGCCCGCGTAGTGCAGGAGTCCGTTGCGCCGCTCGCCGACCAGGACGGCCCCGGGCAGGCCGGTCAGCCGGCCTCGCCCGGGTACCCACCCGCCGATCACGACGTCGGCGATCCGGTGGACCTTGATCTTCACCCAGGTTTTCGACCGTGCCCCGGGTTCGTACCGTGAGGTGAGTCCTTTCGCGATCAGCCCTTCCAGTCCGGCGTCCCGGGCCATTTCCCACGCCTGGGTCCCGTGTCCGACGATCGCCGAGGGTGTCGACCAGGCGGGCCCGGCCAGCTTGAGTCCTGCCAGACGTTCCCGTCGCTCCGCGTACGGCAGTTTGGTCAGGAGCCGGCCGTCGAGGTGCACGACGTCGAAGAGCATCAGGTGCGCGGGTACACGGGCCGCCATGCGCGCGGCCTCGGCGGGGGAGCCGGCGAGGCCCATTCTCTGCTGGAGGCGCTCGAAGTCGCTGCGGCCCGTCGAGTGCCACGATCTCCCCGTCCAGCACGACGAAGGAGAACAGCATCACCGCGCAGCCGTACCGTGCCGTACCGCCGTGTGGTGGAGGGCGGTGTGCACGGTCGTGGCGTGGGGTCAGGAGACGGGGCGTACCTGGCGGTGTCGCTGGGCGTCGATGGAGGGGCGGCCGACAAGCACATCGGGCCCGAGCGCGTACAAGGGCAGCGAGCGGGTGGCTCGTCCCGCGACACCGCAGCGTCCGGCACGGCACGTCAGCCACCTTCGCCCGCACAGCGATAGTGGAAGCCTGGACGCGCGCGCTGCGGCGCTGGCTGGCGGGAATGGGGCGAGCGGGTTCGGGAGCCCCACCGAGTGGCTACGGTCTGCTTGTGGTCGATCACGCGACGGCGTTTCGGTCCCTGGACGGTACCGCGTTGGTCGGCACGGTCTGCTCGGCGGAGACGTCGGCCGGGATGGCGGTGCTGGTCCACGGGGCAGGGGTGACCCGGGAGGAGGGTGGCTTCTTCACGCGCCTGGCCGTCGGCCTGGCCGCCTCCGGGGTGACCAGTCTGCGGTTCGACCTGCGGGCACACGGGGCCGGCGGCGGGCGGGAGTCGGAGCTGACGATCGCCTCGGTGACCAACGACATCCGCGCGGCCTGTGACCACCTGCGTGCGCACACCGGCCGACCGCGCCCGGTGCACGTGATCGCCGCCTCGTTCTCCGGCGGCGCCGCCGCACTGCACGCCGCCCACCGGCCCGATGATGTCGCCAAGTTGGTGCTGCTGAACCCGCGGCTGGACTACAAGGAGCGGTACATCACCTCCCGGCCGGGCTGGTCGGACGACTACCTGTCCAGGGAGATGGCCGTCCGGCTGGACGAGCACGGTTTCACCGAGAAGTCGCCGTTCGAGCTGAACAGGGCCCTGCTGAACGAGGTCTTCTACCTGAACACCCCGGCGATCCTGGCCGGGGTTCGGGCGCCGGTGCTGATGGTGCACGGCACCGCGGACACCTTCGTGCCCGTCGGGTCCTCCCGCCGTCACCGGCCGATGTTCGGCGGGCCGGTGGAACTGGTGGAGCTCGACGGTGCCCAGCACGGCTTCGCCGTCCACGACGACCCCCAGTACCTGCACCCGCAGTCGCAGGCATGGCAACGTGAGGTGATCGGGAAGGTCAGCGCCTTCCTGGGTTAGGCCACCGCCAGCTCGTCCAGCCGCTGCCGGAATTCGCGTACGGCCGGGCGCTTGGCGTACGGCGTGAGGTCGTCGGCGGTGCGGTGGAGCTCGGAGAGGGCCTGTCCGAAGCGAGCGCCGGCGGCGAGCGCCAGTGAACCCAGCGCGGCGGTGGCGGCTTCGTCCGGTTCGCCGGCCGCGACCAGGGCGCCGGAGTACTGGGCGGTGAAGAACGCGCGGTCGCGGGGCGCGAACACGTCCGTGGCAAGGTGTTCGCCGAAGAGGCCGACGGCCCGTTCGCTGTGGCCGGCTTCGCGGTAGCAGATCGCGCTCTGCACCATCAGTCGCTCTCTGGTGTAGCTGTCGCCGAGCGGGCCGGTGCAGGTGGCGAGCCCGGTACGAACGGTGCTGAACACGCCTTCACGATCTGCTCGATAGACGCTTCGCCCGAAACGCTTCCTGGACAAAACGTTCGCCTCCGGGCCGTCCCTCTGTTCAAGAAGGTGTTCACGGAGAAAGTTAGGGCCGCGTCACCGCTCCTCGACGTACGAACCTTCGCCGACGAGTATCCCGCGACCCGCATGATCACTTCTGGATTCCCGTGAAGACGGCCGGACATGCGGCGTCCTTGCCTTGCTCCTGGTGCTCGGCACGCTGCGGGACAAGCTGCTCACCGACGAGCTCATGCTGATAACGCTGGCCCGCTCTGACGTCCGTGGCGTGCGGCCGCCAGCTCGGCGCGCAGCGCGGCCACGTCGTCCTGGTCGTGCTCGTGCTCCTGGTGGCGCTTGTCTGTCCCGGCCGGGTAGGCCTCGGGGTCGGGACCGGCGGGAGTGTTCAGCCGGGTCCCGGCCGCGAGCAAGCCGCCAACAGGGAGGAGCCACTCGCGCGGACGGGACCCGCGGGGCACAGACGGGCCGACGGCACACATCGAGGCCAGGAAGTCCAGCGGCCGCGGTCAGGGCCGCCAGTAAGGCGCGCACAGCAGGTCCTTGTAATTGCCGTCGTCCAGACAGATACGCACGAGCCGGGCTCCACCGACTAGGTCTGCCGGAACGACGAAACTGAAGGTTCTGGTCGTACCGCAGGCCGTGTCACTGGGATCGGAGCCCTTTGTACCCACTAGCCCACGGTTGGCGTCGTAGGTGCGCCCCCAGGTGAGGCGGCAGTACTCGCGGCCGGCCGAACTCACCGACTTGTGTGTCCCCTCCACGAGGACCGACCGGTTGTACCAGGTCAACTTGCCGTCGGTCCATGTGTTTCCGACCTCGACGCGGAACGGGCTGACGGGGTAGTCGGCTGCCTGGGCGTTGACGGTGGGAGCGCCGAGCAAAGCGCCCGCTGTCAGTGCCACGGCACCGAGGGCGGCGGCGAGTTTCGTACGCAATGTGACCTCCAGGATGTGAGCCGGTTGCGGCTTCACATGTTCCAGGAGGGGGATGCCCGAGGCCCAGGCCCGATCTGGCCAACTCCCCGCCTACAGGGGCGATCCGGACGATCCACGACCAGTGCGGGCGGAGTGTTCGTGGCGGCCCGGGTGGGTGGGGCGTGGAGGAGCCCGCCTGGCCCGCAGCCGTAATCCGTAGACAAGCGAAAATTCGACCTGATTAGCCCTTATAGGGTGGCTTTGACTGTCGAATCATGGGCAGTGCTGGTGCTAGTAGGGCAGCGACTCTGTGCAGTGCTCGCGTGGACGTCGTGGCCTGTGATGTCCCGGCCTGCACGAATTGGAAGGACAGACGAATGAAGCCTTCACGCATCTCACGAGGTCTGGGAGTCGGCGCTGCGGCGTTAGTCCTGGCTCTGAGCGTGACCTCCCCGGCGAGCGCTACGCCGCCGCTCTCCGCCCCACAGGCGCACGACCCCTGCGGAAACCACACCCATCAGGTCCTGGACACCCAGGTCCGATACTGGCGCAACTGCATCACGAAGAGCGAAAAGATCAACATCGACAAAATCTTCTGGCCCGACGAGAAGATCTGCGTGGGGGCCGGCTCCGACACCTACCTCGGCGGAGTGACTGAGGTTCGTGGAGCCTCCCGGGTCGGCGACTGCTGAGACCGTATCGGTTACATGAACTCACGAGCAGGGCCGGACAGGAACCCCCTGTCCGGCCCTGCTGTGCATAACCGAAGCTCGTCAGCCGACTACGTGCAGCGAACCCCGCCTCCTTGCGGCCACGGCCTTCTTCGCGGCGGCGGCTGCGCGCTTCTTACGGTGCTCGGCCAGCTGGTCGTGGTACGCGGCGACGGCCCGGTGGTAGTCCGACACGCAGGTCTGCTGTCCAGCCGGTCAGCATTCGGCATCGCCTTGACGGCGTCCAACGCGTCCTCGCGGCAGTCGTAGCCCGCCAGCATCGGGTTGATCTGGTAGACGCTTGGCCAGCTCCCGCTCCCGCAGTGCGGCGTTCGCGCTGGGGCGGCTGAGCCCCAGGAGCTTCCTGAGGGTCCCCTGGTCCATCGCGATACGGCCACCGGCCTCGCTGGCTCCCCCGCATCTTCAGCAACGCCCGGTAAGCGGCGGCGGCAGATCCAGATCGGCGAGAAGACCGTCGGCGTTGGTCGCCGACCACTGCAAAATACTCACTGGACTGCCCCCTCCTCCTGACGCCGCGCCCAAGCCAACCGGCGTGTTGCGCGTTCCGGAGCGTGTGTGGGCTTGAGTCGCTTGAGTCGCTGGGGTGGTCAGCGACTGAACCTGAGCGACTGACAGCTACTTCGGTCGCTCAGTCAGAAAGCGAAGAAACCACAGCTCAGAAGGGGGGGAGCGCAGTTGAACAGCGACCGAAGCGACCGGACTTCGGCATATATCAGGAACTCCTGTGTGCGCGTGTGCGTCATATATAGCGAGCTTCAGTCGCTTCAGTCGCTGTTGCTGCAGTTGCACGCCCTTGAGCTGCATCTTTCTGGAACCTCGTACGCAGCGACCGAAGCCCCCGGTCGCTGCGTTGCTTATTCAGTCGCTGTTCAAGCAGCAGTGCCAGTAGCTCACCGTCGAGAGACGCGCCCTTCCCGCCTCGGCAGCGCCAGTACCGGGCAGCAGTTCGCTAAGGTGTGTTTGTTGTTCAGTCGCTTCAGTCGCTTTGAGGGGGTGTTGATGCCTGCTGACCTGCATATTTACCCCAGCGACTCACAGGATGAAGGCTTGCTTCCTTCAGTCGCTGATGTGCCACTTGCTACGGCAAGGTGGTGCGCCCGACAGGGCTGGCCTGTGCACCCCCTGGCTCCCGGCCGTAAGACTCCTGCGGCGAACTGTGAAACCTGCCGCCGGCCCGGACACTCCCATGCAGGATGCACCTGCCCGTCCGAGGGGCGCTGGTGCCACAGTTTCCACGCGGCGACGCTGGACCAGCGCCGCATCGACCGCTGGTGGGGCAACAACCCCCAGTTCGGCACGGGCGTTGCCTGCGGCCCCGCAGGGCTGGTCGTCATCGACATCGACGCCCACGCGACGAAGCCTCCCAGCCGCGACAGGATCCTGCCGGGCATCCCCATCAGCGACCAGGTCAACCTGGCCGGCCTCACCAACGGCTTCCACACCATCGCGGTGCTCGCGGCCCTGCGAGACATGCCCAGCCCGGCAGACGACGCCAGCACCCTGCGCGTGCGGACACCATCCGGAGGGCTCCACGTCTGGTACCGCGTAGGGGACAACCGCAGCTGGCAGTGTTCCAGCGGCTCCAGCCCAGGGCGTGCTCTGGCCTGGCAGGTAGACGTCAGGGCCAACGGAGGCTACATCGTCGCGCCCGGCACCACCACGGCCGCCGGGACCTACACTCCGCTCGGCGCTGTCCGGCGTCCTGCAGTCCTCCCCGATTGGCTGGCCCAGGAACTCGAACGCACCGGTCACCTACCTCCCTCGGACGTCCCAGCCCCTCGCGCTGTGCCCCCGCGAGCGCAGCAGGCCGTCATTGCTGCGGGCGGCGGCCACCACCACACTCACAACCTCCTCGCCTCCGTACTCGCCCCCCTAGAAGCCTGCGGCCAGGTCACCGAAGGAGCGGGATTCTCCGACACCCTCAACCGCGCTGCCTACACCCTCGGCGGCCTCGTCGCCGCAGGTCGTCTTCCTCAGCAGGAAGCCGAGGATCTTCTCCTGCAGACGGCTGCCGCCGCCCGTCCCGGCCAGGAACGCCGAGCCGAACAGATCATCCGCAGCGGCATGGCCGCCGGGCTCAAGCGCCCCCTGTACCCCGGGAGCGTCCGATGACATCACCCGGCAACGACAACATGCTCTTCCACTTCGACCCGCAACTCGTCGCCGCACAGATCCGCGAACAAGCCCCCCTGCCGCTGCCGGCCCAAGCCCTCGCACCACCCCCGGCTACTAGCTCAGGGGAAGCGACCAAGCACGGGCTGCTGCCCGACACTCTCACCGACCGAGGCAACGCCAAACTCTTCGTCAAGCTCTATGCCAACGACTACCGGCACGTCCCCGGCATGGGCTGGTACAGGTGGGACACCACCCGCTGGCAAATCGACGAGGACGACACCGTCGTCTGGGCCGCAGGCGACCTCGCCGAAAGCATCGCGTCCAGCGACCCCCGCGGCATCTACACCACCCAAGCCCTTCAGCAGCACCGCCGCCGAGCTCTGTCCACCACCGGCATGAACGCCATGCTCAGCCAGGCCAAAGCAGCCCCGGGCATGGTTCTCAACGCCGCACGGCTCGACGCCGACGCCTACGTCCTGTGCACCCCCGACGGCATCGTCGACCTGCGCACCGGCCTGCTGAAAACCCCCGACCCGAACAAGGACTTCCACTCCCGTTCCACCTCCGTCGGGCCCCGCCCCAGCCCGACCCCCCGATGGAACCGCTTCCTCACCGACACCTTCGGCGACGACGCCGAAGGCACCGAGATGATCGCGTTCCTCCAACTCCTCCTCGGCTACTCCGTCACCGGCGACGTCGGAGGACAAGTCCTGCCCTTCCTCTTCGGTTCAGGAAAGAACGGCAAGTCCGTCCTCCTCGACGTCCTCATGAAGCTCCTCGGCGACTACGCGGACGCCGCACCACCCGGCTTCCTCATGGCACGACCCTACGAAGGGCACCCCACCGACCTCGCCGAGCTCCACGGACGACGCGTCATCGTCTGCTCCGAGGTCAAGCACGGAGACAAGTTCGACGAAGCGAGGGTCAAGCTGCTGACCGGCGGTGACCGCATCAAGGCCCGCCGGATGCGCCAGGACTTCTTCAGTTTCCAGCCCACCCACAAACTTTGGCTCCTTGGCAACCACCGGCCCGAGGTCGGCACCGGCGGATTCGCGTTCTGGCGGCGGATGCGCCTGATCCCCTTCACCCGCGTCGTCTCCGACGACCGCAAAATCGACAACCTCGCCGACATCCTCGTCACAGAAGAAGGCTCCGGCATCCTCGGCTGGCTCATCGACGGCGCCCGCCGCTACCTCGCCGGCGACAAAGACCTCACCGGACCCGAACGCGTACGCATCGCCACCACCGCCTACGCCGAAACCGAGGACCACACAGGCCGCTTCTTCGAAGAATGCTGCACCCTCGGCCCCGAACTGCGGGCCGAGCAGACCGGCCTCTACGCCGCCTACCGCACCTGGTGCCAGGAGGAAGGAGCCCCGGCCATGACCTCACGCGCCTTCGCCGCCCGCGCCCGCGAACTCGCCGGCCTGGCCTCCCCGAAGGAAATGATCCTGTCCAACCAGCGGAAGTACTACCCGGGTATCGGACTGCTCCCCGAGCAGGAGAGGCAGGCGAACGCATGAGCTCCCTGATCACCGAGGACGAGATCAGCCACGAGATCGAACTCGTCTGGCTCGAAGAAACCACCGACCTCGACTACGTCCGCCAGAGCCTGGACCGCCTGCCCACCCGCCGCGGCAAGCCCCCCTACCACCGCGACGGTCGCATGATCGGCTACGCCCTCCTAGGCCCGAAGGCCAAAGCCTCTCGCTCCTCCGGCACCTTCCGCCGACGCGTCTTCTGGCTCCTCCCACACGACCGCGACACCCAGCCCGAAGGCCTCTACGCCACCGGCGCCCCCGCCGAAGCTGTCGATCCCCGCACCCTGGCAGCTGGCACCAAGGGCTACAAGACCGAACGCTCCGAAGGCGGACCACCCTCCACCGCCATGCAAGAACTCGGCATAACCCTTCCACTCTGACCCCCACCACGGACCGTCCCCGTTCCCAGGCTTCGGGCAGCATGTTGACTACGTGTTGGATGTCGGCGGTGGGGGACCGCGACGGCGAGCACAGCAAGCTGTGACCAATTCCGGGATCGCCGTCGTCCCGAACACTCACATGCGTAGCAGGCTTGCCAGGCCGTGTCGACGTCGCTCGGTTACATCGTGCATTGACGCGACTCAACGGCCCAGGGCGGTCACCGGTCGAGCGGCTCCGGGTACCGCTCTCCGTCGGCGGTCGGGGCGTGTCGGTGCCGAGTCGTACAACTCTTCACGAGTCAGGTGCAGGGGCGGAACCGGCTCCCTGGGGGGACGTGTTCAAGTCTCGCTCACGGCCTGGGGCAGCAAGCTCTCAGACGCCGGGGCCCTTGATGCCGGTTGGCCCAGACGTCGACGTCGCAGCCGTTCACGGTGACACCCTTCGAGATGTCGGTCAGGCAGTACCAGGCCGTGATCACGACGGCGTCTGTCTGCGGTTCAAGCGTCGTACGGTGAGGTACCCGCCTGCCAAGGCGGCCCCGGCGACCATGGTGAGGCCTATGCCCTGACTGAGACCGGACGGTCCGGGTGCTCCGCCGACCCCGGCCTGGGTACCGCGACTCGGAACGGTCGGATCGACGGGGGCCGCTCGTTGAAGGGTGGGGACGCTCGGGCTCACCGGCGGTACGCCTGTGGCGCTTGGGCCTACCGGCGGCACCGTGTCCGCGCTGCGGCGGCGGGGCAGTACTTCGCAGGCGATGCCGTCGTCGGGTCCCCGGTCTTCGTCGAGCCGGTTCGGGTCGCTCGGGTCCCGGTTGAATTCGGCCTGGGCGTCTTCCTGGAAACGGAAGTCCGAGCAGTTGAGATCCTGAGCATGGGCGACGCCGGACAACGGAGCGACGGAAACGATCGCCAGGGCTATACCCGCGACGATGCTGCCACTTCTCATCAGAGAACCTCCTCAGTGACCTGCAAGAGCCCTCTCACGCTAAGAGTGTCCTCCGCGCGGAGCGCGTGACGCTAGGCCGAATGGGAACTACGGTGTGTAGCTCAGAGGTCGTTCTCGTCCCGATGTTTCATCCCGGGAGGACAGGTTCTGTGATCTTCTTCGGGTCGCGCCAGGAGATGGTGTGCTCCCTGGTGGGTCGTGAGGTCGGTCGTGGCGATGTGGATGATGGCTTCGAAGTGGGTGGCAGGGTTTCGTAGTCGCGGGCGAGGCGGCGGTGGAGCATGAGCCAGCCGGTTGCCCTCTCGACTGCCCAGCGTTTCGGGATCGGTGGTGGTTTCCATGTCGATGCCGAGGGCGGCTGCATGCTTGACGAGGTGTCGGCGGTAGCCGCCGCCGACCCAGGCCTTTGCGGGTTCCAGGCTGGTCGGCGGCGACCTGGTCGATGAGCCGGGCGGCAGCGACGGAGTCCTGCACGTTGGTCGCAGTGACCAGCACCGCCAGGACAAGACCGAGTGTGGCGGTGAAGATGCTCCGCTTCCAGCCAACTCTCCTTCTCCTGCAGGAGCTGCCTGGTCACCGTTGATCTGGGCGACGTCCTCGTCGGCCCATGGGCATTGGCGAAGTACCCGTAGACGCTGTTCCAGTGCGGGAAGTCGTACGGGAGGTAGCGCCGTCGAACCCCGGCCCGGTCCACGTACAAGATCGCGTCCATTATGTCGCGCAGCTCGTATTCGGACAGCTGGCCCAAGCTCAGAGCCCGGATCCGACGCTCGAGACGCCAGACAGCAAGGACCGGCTCGATCGAGCGGTGCGCGTAGCCCGGCTGCGCCGTCCCTGTGGCGTCGCGCTCCGACTACGGCGAGCGTGGAGACGGCTTGTGGACCCCTGTGGGCCGTCTCGAGGTGAGGAGCAACGATGTCGGAACGCAATACCGTCCTGCGCAGTGTTCATGATCTGGGCCTGGCGGCCTGGTTCGGCGGGTCGTTGATGGGCGCTGTCGGTCTGAACGGCGCTGCCGGGAACGAAGGACCGGGGGAGGCCTCAATGATCGCCAGCGTGGGCTGGGCGAAGTGGACACCGGTGAACGCAGTGGCCATCGGCGCGCACCTGATCGGCGGCACCGGGCTGCTGGCCGCCAACGCCGCCCGGGTGCAGAACCAGCAGGGAGTCGCCGCTTCGACACTGGCCAAAACCGTGCTGACCGGGGCAGCGCTGGCCGCAACCGCCTACAGCCGAGTGCTGGGCAAGAAGATCGAACTTTCCGCTTCCGGCGACCCGGAGGACCTGCAGAAGGCGGGCAGCCACCCCATCGACCTGGAAAAGGCTCACAGCCACCTGACGCTGATGCAGTGGGCCATCCCGGCCCTGACCGGTGCCGTCGTCGTGCTCAACGCCCTGCACGGAGAGCAGCAGCGCCCCCTGCAGCAGAAGGCCGGCATGGTGCAGAGGGTCGCGTCCCAGGTGCACGTGCCTCACCTCGGCCACCGCTGCTAACCCTCTCCCGGCCCGCCGCGCTTGCGCGAGACTAAGACGGAACCGGGCAAGCCCTCGCTCTGTCGGCAGAGCCTGGAAGGCTTGGGCACATGAACAGAAATGAGGAGTTGCCGCGCGGCCGGATCTACGGACAAGACCACCCCCGGTCCGGTCCGGTGCCCGGCCGGAACTACGCCGAACTGGTCGGCGGCCCGCTGGACGGCATCCTGCTCGACATCACCGGCTGGGCAGCCGCTTTCCTCGCAGGGGGCCGTACGTGCCGCAGCGGGCATCGCCATGATCGCGATCGGCGCCACGGCCGGCGGCGCTTGGTGGATCCTGGCCGCCGCGGGACTGCTGCCGTTGGCGGCCGGAGTGTTCGACTTCTGCCTGATCGGCCCGCTGATGAAGCTGCCGCTCAACGGCACCGCCCTGCGCCGGCGCCTGGCCCAGCGCTGACCTCACCACCGCCCGCCCGCCCGACCGGCGTGCGCACGCACCCCCGCGCCGGCCCCGGCCGCGATCGTCACAGCACCGCGGGCCGGGCCGCATCCGACCGGCGCATGGCGGGCTGCTGGCGCCACGTCGCTACCAGGGCGACGGCCAGGAGCAGCTCGGCGATGTCACCGCCGTAGTACATGATCTGAGCGCCGCCCTGGACCTGGTCGACGGGGGCGTGGATGTTGATGCCGAAGCCGCCGTACATGAGCTGCGAGATCACCGCATGTGCGGCGATCGCCACGCCCAGCACCACCAGCCGCACCGGAACACTGGGCGGGCGGGGGCCGGGTCGGGGCCGGCGATGACGTAGGCGAACAGGCACCCGGCGAGCAGGAAGTGGGCGTGCAGCCAGTGCAGCCCCGTATTCGCCGACATCGTGTTGTACAGCGGCGTGAAGTACAGCAGCCCCAGCGTGCCGAGGCTGAGCATCAGCGCGGTGACCGGGTTGGCCAGCACGTGCACCGGCCGGCTCTGGACCAGGCGTGTCAGGCGCCGCCCCTGTTCGGCGGGAAGGTTCCGCAGCAGCGGCGTGACGGGTGCCCCGAGCACCAGTCCCAGCGGCGCGTACATGCCGATCAGCATGTGCTGGAGCATGTGGCCGCGGAAGCCGCCGTGCGCCCACGGCGCGATCGGGGGCGGCAGCAGGGCCGCCAGCAGCGTGCACCCGGCCAGGAACCATCCGGTGCGCCACCAGTTCCACCCGGCCTGCGGATTGCGCCGCCGCGCACGGCCCGCCAGCAGAACGTAGCCGTCGGCCAGCAGCACCACGAACACCGCCGGCAGCAGAACCTCCAACGGCAGGCCGCCGGTTTCCTGGTGGTGATGTGCCGGATGCCCGGTCATGTGCGCCGCGCCTCCCGTACCGGCCCGTCACCCTCCGGGTCGAAGGGCTTGCCCGGCGCTGGATCAGCCAGCCCACCGCGACCAGGATGGCACCCAGCAGCAGGAACCCTAGGTCCCACCAGATCTGCTGGTCACCGGCGTAGACGGCCCGGTTCTCGTATAGCTGCCGCCAGGTGGTATGTAGCGCTGTGTGACTGCTGCGGTCCTCGTTTCCCTGTACTGACCGCCTCGTTGAGCTGAACGAGTGACTCCGAGGGGTGGGTAGATGCGGCAGGACTGGGAGCCGGAAGACCTGATCGAGGTCTGGACGCTGCTTGAAGACGACATGAAGAAGGTGCGAAACAAATCCGGTGCAACCCGGTTGGGCTTCGCACTGTTGCTCAAGTTCTTCGAGGTGGAGGCCCGGTTCCCGGAGTCGCCCAGGGAGATGCCCGCGGCGGCGGTTGAGTACGTGGCCCAGCAGGTGAAGGTTCCCGCCGGTGCGTGGGCGGACTACGACTGGCAGGGCGACCGAATCAAGCGGCACCGCAAGGAGATCCGTGAGGCGTACGGATTTCGGGCGAACACCGAGGAGGACCAAGTGCGGCTGGCCGAGTGGCTGGCCGCTGAGCTGTGCCCGGTGGAGCTGTCGCGGGAGCGACTGGCGGCGGCGGTGGTGGCCCGGTGCCGTAACGACCACATCGAGCCGCCGGCCCCGGGGCGGGTCGGGCGGCTGGTGGGTAAGGCCGTCAAGGACTTCGAGGCCCGGTTCTGCCGCAGCAGGGTGGAACGGATGTCGCACGCGACACGCTCACGCCTGGAGGACCTGGTCGCCGGCAGCGAGGACGACACGGGCGAAGGCGGGGAGAGTGAGGGTGCGGTCTCGGGCGGCGGTCGGTCGCACTTCGCCGAGCTGAAGGCCGACCCGGGGGCGCCAGGGTTGGAGAGCCTGCTGGCGGAGGTGAACAAGCTCCAGCGGGTGCGGCGGCTGGAGTTGCCCGCGGACCTGTTCGCGGACGTGTCGGAGAAGCTGGTGGACGCGTGGCGGGCGCGGGCGTCGAAGGAGTACCCGGCGAACCTGGAACGGATGAAGCCTCCAAGGCGGCTGACACTGCTGGCCGCGCTGTGCCATGTGCGGCAGACGGAGATCACCGACTCGCTGGTGGACTTGTTCATCCAGCTCGTGCTGAAGATCAACACGAGGGCGGAACGGAAGGTCGACAAGGAGCTGAACGCTGAGCTGAAGAAGATCCGGGGCAAGGAAGGCATGCTGCTGCGGGTCGCGGAGGCGGCGCTGTCCGAGCCGTCGGGCACGGTGCGGCGGGTGATCTACCCGGTGGTCGGCGGGGAGAGGACGCTGAAGGCGCTGGCGGCGGAGGCCGCGGCGAACGAGGCCCGCTACAAGGCCCGGGTCCGCACGGTGCTGCGCTCCTCGTACTCAGCCCACTGGCGGCGGATGCTCTCGCCGCTGCTGGGGGCGCTGGAGCTGAAGTGCAACAACACCTCGTACCGGCCGGTGATGGACGCGATCGACTTGCTCCAGCGCTACCTGGACCAGCCTCTGAAAGAGGGTGCGTTCTTCGATCCGGCGGAGAGCGTGCCGCTGGCGGGGGTGGTGCCCGAGCACTGGCGGGTGGCGGTGGTGGATGACAAGGGCCGCATCGAGCGCGTCCCGTACGAGCTGTGCGTGCTGGTCGCTTTGCGGGATGCGGTGCGGCGCCGGGAGATTTGGGTGGTGGGGGCGAACCGGTGGCGTAACCCGGAGGACGACCTGCCGGCGGACTTTGAGGACAACCGGGACGTGCACTACGCCGCGCTGAGGCAGCCGCAGGACGCCGGGGAGTTCATCGCCGCCCTCCAGGGCAAGCTCCGCACCTCGCTGGATCGCTTCGACCGCGCCCTGGCGGAGGGCACGACGGGTGGGGTGGCGATCGTCAAGAAGCACGGTGAGCCGTGGATTCGGGTCTCGCCGCGGGGCAAGCAGGAGGAGCCCGAGTCCCTGGTGGCGATCAAGGGCGAGATCGAGCGGCGCTGGGGCACCATCGACCTGCTGGACATCCTGAAGTACGCCGAGTTCGACACCGACTTCATCTCCGAGTTCACCTCGGTCGCCACAAGAGAGAACCTGTCCAAGGACGTGCTGCGGCGCCGCCTGCTGCTGGTCCTGTTCGGGCTGGGCACGAACATGGGGATCAAACGGGTCGCGGTGACCGGCAAACACGGCGAGAGCGAGGCGACGCTGCGCCGGGTGCGGCACCTATTCGTCAACCGCGCCAACATGCGCGCGGCACTGCGGAAGCTCGTCAACGCCACCTTCGCCGTCCGGGATGAGATGTGGTGGGGCACCGGCACCGCGTGCGCCTCCGACAGTCGCAAGTTCGGCGCCTGGTCCTCGAACCTGATGACTGAGTGGCACCAGCGCTACCGGGGCCCCGGCGTGATGATCTACTGGCACGTCGAGCGGAAATCCGTCTGCATCTACTCCCAGCTCAAGTCCTGTTCGGCCTCCGAGGTCGCCTCGATGATCGAGGGCGTACTGCGGCACTGCACTGACATGGACGTCGACCGGCAGTACACCGACACGCACGGCGCCTCCATCGTCGGGTTCGCCTTCGCGCACATGCTCGACTTCAAGCTGATGCCGAGGCTGAAGAACATTGGCTCCGCGAAGCTGTACCGGCCGGCGGCCGGTCAGGACGACCAGTGGCCGAACCTGGGCCCGGTGCTCTCCACCAAGACCATCGACTGGGACCTGATCGCCCAGCAGTACGACCAGATCGTGAAGTACACCACGGCCCTGCGCCTTGGCACCGCCGAGGCCGAGCAGGTCCTGCGCCGGTTCACCCGCGGCGGCCCCAAGCACCCGACGTACCGGGCGATCGAGGAGTTGGGCAGGGCGGTGCGTACCTCGTTCGTCTGCGACTACCTCGCCGATGTCGAGATGCGCCAGGAGATCCACGAAGGGTTGCAGGTGGTGGAGAACTGGAACTCCGCGAACAAGGACCTCTTCTACGGCAAGGACGGCGACCTGGCCGGTTCGGACAAGGAGTCCCAGGAGGTCAGCATGCTCGCGCTGCACCTCCTCCAGTCCGCTCTGGTGCACGTCAACACGCTGCTGATGCAGGAGGTCCTGGCCGACCCGAAGTGGGCGGACAAACTCACCGACGCGGACCGCCGGGCGCTGTCGCCGCTGTTCTGGACCCATGTGAATCCCTACGGCCGGTTCGAGCTGGACATGAACAGCCGTCTCGATCAGGACCTGTCCATCCGGGCGACGGTGCCCGGCCCGCGCACTCCGCACGGGGAGGCGGCAAGCATCCCGGTGTGACGCTCCGGGCCTGGCCGGAGTCGTGGTGAAGGCGAGTTGCCCAGAACGCTTCACCGTCCTGGGCAACGTCGTGAGCGGCGGCAGGGCTGTGCGAGGAGCGGACCAGGAAACCGGTGTAGCTTTCATACGCGCTCAGCCGGGCAGTGCAACGAGCCCCGTCTCATAGGCGGTGATCACGAGCTGAACCCGGTCCCGGGCGTCCAGTTTGGTGAGCAGGCGGGACACGTGCGATTTGGCGGTGGCCACCGTGATGAACAGGTCCTCCGCGATCTCGGTGTTCGACCGGCCGCGCCCGACCAGGGTCAGGACCTCCCGTTCCCGCTCGGTGATGCCCTCGACTGGCCGTGGGGAGCGCGCCGGTGCGCTCGCGGGGCGACCGGCGAACTCGGCGATCAGGCGGCGCGTGACGCCGGGCGCGATCAACGCGTCGCCGGCGGCGACCACGCGGACCGCCGCGAGGATCTCGTCGAGCGCCATGTCCTTGACCACGAAGCCGCTCGCTCCGGCCCGCAGCGCGCCGTAGACGTGGTCGTCCTCGTCGAAGGTGGTCAGGACGAGGACGCGAGAGGCCGCCGGTCCGGCGGTGATCAGGCGCGTGGCCTCGATCCCGTCCATGCCCGGCATCCGAATGTCCATCACCACGACGTCGGGGTCGATCTCCCCGGCCAGCCGGACCGCTTCCGCGCCGGTGGAAGCCTCGCCGACGACCTCCAGGTCGGGGTGGTGGGCCATGAGCATGCGCAGCCCGGACCGCACCAGCGGCTGGTCGTCGACGAGCAGGACGCGTACGGGACCCCCGCTCATCGGGCCTCCACCGCAACTCCGACGGGCTGCGGCAGTGGGAGTCGTGCCGCCACCCGGAATCCGCCCTCGGGACGCGGCCCGGCGCTGAAGCGGCCGTGGAGCAGGGCGACCCGCTCGCGCATGCCCACGATGCCGAAGCCGTGGGCCGCGTCGTCCCCGGCACCGCCGCCGTGCCCGTTGTCGACGATCTCCACCGACAGTTCCTCGTCCCCGTAGTCGACGGTCACGCGGCACCCCCCGGTGCCCGCGTGGCGGACCACATTGGTCAGCGCCTCCTGGACGATACGGTAGGCCGACAGGTCGATGTCGGCCGGAAGCGGGCGCTGTTGTCCGCTGCGCCGCAGTTCGACCCGTACGCCGGCGTCGGCCGTGGCCGCCGCCAGCCGTTCGAGGTCCGCGAGGCCGGGCGATGGCGCGAGCGCGGCCCGCCCCGAGGCCCCCGTGTCCGGATCGGCCTGACGGAGCGCCGCCACTGTGCGCCGAAGACCCGACAGGGCCTCCCTGCTGGTCACTTCGATGGCACACAGCGCCTCGCGGGCCTCCTCGGGGTGGGTTTGGACCACCCGGCTCCCCGCCCCCGCCTGAATCGCGATGATGCCGATGCTGTGAGCGACCATGTCGTGCAGCTCCCGGGCGATCCGAAGCCGTTCGGCGACGACCGCCTCGGACACCTCCCGTGTGCGCAACGCCACCGCGTGCTCGCGGCGTTCGCGGCTCAACTGGCCGGCGGTGCAGGCCGCGGCCATCGCCAGGACGGTGATCACCACGTTGCCGATCATGTCGCTCCCGTGCGTGAACCCGCCGATCATCAGGAACTGGACGAGGAACGATCCGGCCGCGGCGAGGACCGAAGCCCGCCGCGCGAGCGTGGCGACGACGAACCCGAGGAAGAGGTCCGCCGACAGATACGCCAGGAACAGGCTCGGGTACGCGTCCGAGAGGTCCGCGGGGGCGCCCGCCAGAACGACGGAGGATCCGAGCAGCGCCAGGAGCAGGGTCAGGAGCGGCGCGCGGCGCAGGACGCCGACGAGCAGGGTCGCGGCGAGCATCGCCCCGAGGCCGTGGACCGTGCCCGAAGCCAGCGGCGCACCTCCGATGAGCAGACCCACCGCGAGGAAGTACAAGACGCCCCCCGCCCAGGCCGCGAGGTGCGAGGGCGGCGGGGCGGTCGGTATGTCGCTCATCCCGGGAGGCTATCCAGCCGCCACCCCTGCGGCATCGTCCCGTGGGCTTACGCCCCCGGGCGAACCCGGCCCGGCGATGGTCGCCCACGGCCCCATGACCGGACGGGGGTCCTCCCGGGAGTGTTGCTCCCGTGATCGAAGTCAACGAACTCACCAAGCGCTACGGCGCCAAGACCGCCGTCGACCACCTCTCCTTCACCGTGCGGCCGGGCCATGTCACCGGATTCCTCGGCCCCAACGGAGCCGGCAAGACCACCACGCTGCGGCTGCTGCTCGGGCTCGACGCGCCCACCGGCGGCTCCGCCACCGTCAGCGGGGTCGCCTTCCGCAGCCACGCCCGCGGACTGCGGCACGTCGGCGCGCTCCTCGACGCCGGCCGGGTCCACGGCGGACGCACCGCCGCGGCCCACTTGTCCGCCCTGGCCCGCAGCAACGGGATCTCCCCACGCCGCGTGGACGCAGTGCTGTCCGAAGTGGGACTGGCCGAGGCGGCGAACCGCCGCATCGGCGGCTTCTCGCTCGGCATGAAGCAGCGGCTCGGGATCGCCACTGCCCTGCTCGGCGACCCGCCCGTGCTGATGTTCGACGAGCCCGTCAACGGGATGGACCCGGAAGGGGTGCTCTGGATGCGCCGCCTCTTCCGGCGCCTCGCGGCCGAGGGCCGCACGGTCTTCCTCTCCAGCCACCTCATGTCGGAGATGGAGAACACCGCCGACCGGCTCGTCGTCATCGGCCGGGGCCGGCTCATCGCCGACGAGTCGGTAGGGGACTTCGCGGCCCGCGGCGCCGGCCTCGGCGTCGTGGTGGGCACGCGGCAGGCCGCCGAGCTGGCCGCCGTACTGACCGCCGCGGGCGCGTCGGTCGACCCGGAGGGAGCGCGGGGCACCGAGAGGCTCGCCGTGACTGGGCTGCCCGCCGAGCGGATCGCGGCGCTCGCCTTCGAGCACCGGATCCTGCTGACCGAGCTGACCACCCGAACCGCCTCGCTGGAGGAGGCCTTCATGGAACTCACCGCCGAAAGCGTCGAATACCAGGCAGGACAGCTCCGATGACCTCACTCACCTCCGCCTCCGCCTCGGTCGCGTCCCCCGCCGAGCCGCCCGCCCGGTTCCGCGACCTGCTCGCCTCCGAGTGGATCAAGATGCGGTCCCTGCGCTCCACCCCGTGGACCCTCGCACTCACCACCCTCTTCGTCATCGGATCCGCCGCGGTCTCGGCCCTGGCGGAGAACGACGACCTGCGACGGATGAGCGCGGCCGCGCGGACCAATGAGGGATTTCACGTGTTCGCCGCGTTCCCCCCGGCCGGCTACATGACGCTGATGCTCGTCGCGGGGAGCATCAGCGCCCTCACCGTCGTGAGCGACTACAGCAGCGGCCTGATCGCCACCACCACCGTGGCCGTCCCCGCCCGCGGGGCGGTGACGGCGGCCAAGGCGGTCGTCACCGCCGCGCTCTGGACCGCGCTCGGCACGGTCGTCTCCGCCGGTTCCTTCCTAGTGTCCCAAGCCATCCTGAGCGAAGAGCGGGCCGGGGTCCCGCTCAGCCATCCCGGAGTGCTTCGCGCGCTGATCGCGTCGGCCCTCTTGGCCCCGGTCTGCGCCCTGGTCGGCCTCGGCTTCGGAGCTCTGATCAGGCACAGCGCCGCCACCATGGTCACCACGGCCTTCGTCCTGGTGATGCTGCCGCCGATCTTCTCGCAGAGCGTGCGCTGGTCCGCCGCTGTGAACCACGCGATGCCGGCCGCGGCTTGGCGGCGCCTGGTGCAGACCTGGGAACCGGATCCCCACTCGCTCGGCTACGACGCCACCGTCCCCGGCTCCTGGGCCGTGTACGTCCTCTGGCCGCTGCTCGCGGTCGTCCTCGCGGTGGTCCTCGTACGACGCCGCGACGTGTGAACGTGTCTCCGAGACGCACATATCGCGCCCCGGAGACACAGGGGCAAGGCCCCCGAAGCTTGTCGCAGCCTCGATGAACGTCTCTCAGAAACGACCCTTTACCCGAGCAAGATCAAAAAAGGGCCGGACGAAGGCCATCAAGAAGCGGATCGACTCTCAGAACCCGTTCGCACGCAAAGGTGTCAGGAGGAGGGTTCTGAGACTTGCGTTGTGCGAAAATCCGGGTGCATGACGGGCCTTCAAGAATCCTCCGCCGGACCTGAGTCCGAAGCCGATCTCGTCGAGCGCCATCCGTGCCCGAAGTGCAAGGCCGCCCCCGGCTCACCGTGCCGCTCGCGCAGCGGGGCAGTCACGAGCGCCTACCACACCGGCCGCTTCACCAAGGTGCCGAAGCTGGCGAAGGAGCTGCGGGTGCCGACCCCGGCCAACCGAGGGCCGGGGCAGCCCTGGCGGCCCGGCAAGTCGGTACCCGCAGCCGTCGATCCCAGTCTGCTGAGCGCGGACATCCGCATCGGTTATGCCCGTTGCTCGCACCTCAGCCAGGAGCTCGACTCGCAGCTGGACGCCCTCGCCAAACACGGCATCAGCAGCGACAAGATTTTCAGCGAGTAGATCAGCACCCGGATCAAGGTCCGCCCGCAGTTCGAGGAGGCGCTGAGGACCGCCCGGGAGGTCAAGGCGCATGCCCCGCATTGCCGGGTCATCTTCACCGTGTTCGAGATGAAAAGGCTCGGACGGGACGCGGCAGAGCTCACCGCCCTCGCAGACCATCTGACCGAGCACGGCCTGGTGCTGGAGATGCTCGCCGGGCCGCTGCCCGGCATCTACGACCCCACCGGCCCCGGCAAGCTGCTGTTCGGCTTCTTCGCCGCAAATGGCAGAGACAGAGCGGGAGAACATCCGCGAAGCGAAGCTGGAAGGGCTGGAGACCGCGGCCCGCAAGGGCAAGTACGGCGGCCGGCCCCCGGTCATCACCGACGACATGCTGCACACCGTGCTGCGGCGCAAGGCGCTCGGCGAGTCCGTCGAGCAGATCCAGCCCGACCTGATCATCCCCACCGGCAAGCGCAAGGGACAGAACCCCTCGGCCGCGAGCATCTACCGGGCACTCGCCGACCACGAGAAGACCCAGGCGTACCCGGAGGCAGTCGAGACGGCACACGCCGACTTCGCCGCCCTTCAGCAGCGTGACCGCAGCCCCGTGTAGTCACTCAGCGCTACATGTCCGTTCGCCGTAGCTATACGAGAACAGGGCCGTCGAGGGCATCTCCCGACGGGCAGTCAGCTGCCATGCTGAGTAGCTGAACTGCCCGTCCGATGGTGAGAACACGCTGCGATGAACTCCGGGGAGGGCTCCACGCTGAGTTGGTCCCGAAGGAGCCGAACAAACATCCGGTAGTGGCGTATGGCCTCACCAACGTTGTTCTCAGCGAGGTGCGCCGATATTACTGCGCGGTGCGCGCTCTCTCGCAGCGGCTCGATCCGCACGCTGGCGAGTGCCGCCTCGAGGGCGAGGGCATGCCGGCCCTGGCGCGCGAGTCCCTCGGCCAGCGTGTCCAACGCGTGCAGTCGTAGCTGGCGAATCCGCTCCCGCTCGAACAGGACCCACTCCTCGTCCCACCCAGGCAGCAGGTCTCCTCGGGTAAGCAGCTCGAGCGGCGGCGGGTCAAGGACTCCGCCGGAATTCACCACGTGAAGCGCAGTTTCCTCCAGCTTCCTCACGTCGACGCTCACCGCACAACAGAGGGACAGACACTCTCCGCTGCAGTCGATGACCGCCAGATCTCCGCGCGGAAAGCGCCACAATGTTGTCCGCAGGCTGCCCCGCGCGCGCTCCTCCGCAACCTCCGGCCATAGCGTGCCGGCAGCAACCGTGCGACTCGATCGACCTCGTAGGTACAGAAAAGCAACAAGTCGTTGTGCATTCAAGCACAATTCAACTTCCTCGCTGGAAAGCTCGAGGCCGAAACGACCGAGCAGTCGCAGGCGAGGACGGGTGGCGGGGTTACTCATCTGCCTTCTCGCAAGCCCTCATGCCGAAGCACTGGGTGGAGATGCACCAGGAATCTTTCCGCACGTGTGCTCAATCTCCTCACGGACCGGTTGCATCGGCACCGTTGTACCAGAAGAATTCTCTCTGTCCCTCATTACGGACGCAACTGCTGCCGGAACAAATCGAGGAACAGGTCCGATGCATCGCCCATACCCTTGAAACGACAAGTGCATTTGCCCTGACTCGAGGTTCAGCACCCCGCGTCGGTTTCCCTTGTCCAGACGGACCCGGCTCAGGCCCTGGGCGGAGTGGGCTGGTCGGCGGTGTCCGGACAGCCCCGTTCACCGGGCTTTCCCCTATTCCCGTGCAGGCCGACCACCGGCCGTGCACTACCCCGCAACGCGTCCGACTGCCGACTACCCTGCACGGCCGGGGCACCCGTCACGTGAGCAGGTGGATGTCCATCGCGGTCATGACCCAGTCGATCGGATTGGCGAAGGTGTGCCCTGATGCCACCGAACCCGCGAAGAGCAGGCCCACGGGGTTGCGGTTCTGGTCGCTGGTCCAGATGACCGAACCGGAGTCGCCCCGGTCGCTGAACTGGTAGGCGGGGTTGCGGATCGAGATCTGACGGTCGAAGAAGGCCAGTTGGCCCCCGTAATTGATCTGGCCGCTCCACGATGTGGATTCGACGGCCCCGTACGTCAGCTGGGTGGTGCGGCCGGTCTTGCCGACCGGCAGGCCGAAGGAGGCGGCGCGGGTCACGTTGTTGATCCGGAAGTACTGCGGTACGCCGCCGGACAGGTAGACCAGCTCCCGGCGTACACGATCCGGGAAGCACCACCCGAGGGCTGCATCGACGTAGTTCGGCTTGCCGGACGTATTGATCACGCCGAACTTCTCCAGGATGCCGACCTGGTCGTTCGGAAAGCTGCCGCCGTCGTACTTGCCCGGCTGGATGATGCCGTCCCCGATCGTGGAGTTGTTCACCCGGGCCAGTACGTGGTTGTTGCTCAGGCAGAGCACCTTGTTCGCGGCGGGTCCGCTGCGGCCGAAAGCGAGGCAACCCAGGGTTCCCGCGGCGATGTCCTGGTAGTGGTGCACGGATATCCCGCCCGGTGCGGGCCGGTCCCGGAAACGGTGCGCGAACGCGTCGATGATCCCGCTGTGGATCACTCGGAGCGGCGTCTCGCGTGCGTCCCGCACGCCCATCGAGTCCACCAGTACGGTACGTACCTCGGCCACGGTCATCGGCTCCGCGACGTACACGTGCAGCACCTGCTGGCCAGGCTCGCCCTCGCTGTCCCGCTCGGCCGGCCCGATGGAGACGCCCTGGACGTTGCCCGCGCCGGAGAGGCTCTGGGCAGAGAACGGACCGCCGGCCCCGACGGTCCGCTCCCGTATCAAGTCGGCGACGGCCTCCCTCGTCTCCTTTACGCCCGACGCCACGCCGGCGTCCTCCGGCGCCTGCTGCGACAGGCTGTCGGCGGACGGCTCGAAGGTGATCCCCGCGGCCTCTCCGGAGGTGCCGTGCCCCTGCGGCCCGCCCTCGTCGGGAGTCAGGTAGTCCCTGCTCTCGTTGTCCTGGCTCGTCATGATGCACTCTCCCTCTCGAATCCCCGTCAAACGGTAGGAAATCCCCTATTCGACGCTACGCACCAGGTGTCATCCGGGCGTCATCTCGCCGTCACAGAGGCCCCGTTCAGACGTGCGGGATAGCCGGCTGAAGAGGACGATGGAACCGAGGGCTGGGCACTCTCCGGTGAAGGCGCCCAGGTTCCCGCGAATCCTGGCGGCCGATTCCCGGAAGGGGATGGTGAGCCGTGAACAGGCCACGACACCAGGCGGGACGGCAAGACGAGAGCAAGGGCCGCCGGCCCGCCCACCGGGTGCGGCTCCCCGGCTTCGTCGACGACGAGATCGGACTCGGAGACGTGGTGAAGCATGCGACCCGGACGCTCGGTGTCATGCCCTGCGGCGGCTGTGAGTCCCGTGCCCGCAGGTTGAACCAGTGGATGACCCTGTCGGGTCGAGGCGAGGCCAAAGGGTGAGACCGAGCGCTCTCGGCATATCGGAGTGAAGGAGCAACCCATGGGTTCCGAGGACATCAGGGCAGACACCAAGGACCGGTCGCCGGGTTCGCCGACCGCAGGACAGTGCCACTGCGGGGCGGAACGCGGCGCGGCGGATGTGCACCCGCGCGGAGCGCCCTCGTTCGTCTACGTGATGGGCCAGGTCGACTTCCGCTTCCCTAACCCAGGCGTCGAGCAAGAACTCGCTCAGAGCATGAGCCGTACCGACACCACACGGATGACGGACCGTGAAGCACTCAGCGAAGTCCTCAACCGTCCGGAGAACCGCTACCTGGCGCGGCAGCTCTGCTACGTGCTCACCATCCAGGGGGTGGACACCTACGTCCTGCTACCGCGCGACCCGTCGGACATCGGCCTCCTGGCCGAAGCCGTACGCCCCGCCCACCAGGCGACGGCGATCGACGTGGTCATCGGTGTGCGCGGAGGAGACGCGCCGCCTGGCCTGTGCCCCGGGCTGGCCCTGCCCGTGGTGAGCGTCGACCAGATCTACTCCGCCGACGTGTCCGATCTGCTGTCCGCCATCGAACGGCCCGCATCCATGGATGTCGAGCAGTTCGACCGGTCCTCCGAGGACCTGCTGAGGTCGGTCATGAGGGTTTCGGGAAATGTGGGTGCCACGGACGAGGACCGGTGCTTGAACTTCCTCATGGGGCGCTATTCAACAATTTATCGGAAAGCCTTCGAACGATCGATGGAAGACTATTCGTTGACATCGATAGACGTCCGGCCTTCCAGGGTCAGTGGCCGCCGTCGGATCATGAACGTCATCTTCACCTTCTCCAGCCGCACCACGGACGACGTGGAGAAGTACTTCGTTCCGGTCGACGCCACCTTCCAATTCCTCTACCGCACGGGCGGGTACATGCGTTACTACGACCAGGGCTGAAGCCCGTTTCGGAAGGAGAAGTCCGTGAAGGCGAAAGTGCCAGGATTCCGCGACAACCTGCCGGACTGCGGAGGCGGAAAGGATTACCCCAGCGGCTGGGCCGAGGCCTACTGCCCGTGGGAGTGCGAGACCATGTGCCGCATCTCCTGCAGGGACGAGTCAAACCCTGCGCGGTGTGAGAAGAAGTGCGGTGAGGAATGCATGAACGAGTGCCTCTTCGTCCCGTGCTGCAATAGGTACTCGCTCTGCGACGACGGGTGGGAAATGCAGAGGGAGGAGTGCCAGTACTCCTACTACTCGGGCGTCGCCTCCGCCGTGTGGGTGGCAACGGGCAACATGTGCTGAACCCCGCCGATGCGGCCGGGCCCCCGCTCACCAGCGGTGAGCGACGACCGGCAGTCGGCCGTGCGCCCGTAGATGCACGTATTCGTGAACGTCGTTCAGCCGACCGGCGACGGCCGTGCGCTGGCAGCGAGGATGTCGCCCTCTACGGCTGCCCCGGGCCGCTGGCAGCTGCCGGGCGGGTCTGTGGAGCCTCCCCAGGACGGGGCGGTGCTGGACGAATCGGCACTGGCCGGTCAGGCCGCGCGAGAGCTTGCCGAGGAGTTGGGGAGCAGCGCGGCTGCCAAGGATCTGAGGTTGTGGGTCGTCACCCGCGGCGAGAACGGCAGTGTCGAACCTGACCTACCTTGCCCCTGCACTTCCTGAGGCGGCATTGCGCGCCGCCTTCGCCGCTGCCGCGGGAGCCGAGCGTGCACAGGGCCGTGAACCCGAACTCGACGACATCGCCCTGGTGCGATCCCCGGACGGACTGGCCGCTCTGACGGGCCCGCACGCGGACCACCTGAAACCGGTCGTTCACCGCTTCACCGGGTGCCGCTGAGGTCAGGCGCCGGCGAGGAAGCCGCGTCCGCGTTAGTCGAGATCGGCCACGCACCGCAGGCCACGGGCCCGGAAGCGTGCGAGGTCACCGCGCATACGGGAGACCGCCTTACAGGTGCGGACGGAGCGGACGCCGTCCATGTGGTCGATGGCCCGGTGCCAGGTGACGCACGCCTGCTCGATGCTGCCGCGTTTGAGGTGCATCTCCGCGCCCGCGACCAGGTCCAGGGCGACGATCCGCGCGTAGGTGTCCGCGGGACGGGCCCGTGGCGGCCAGCGCGTACTGCTCGGCGGCGGCCCGGTGGTCTCCTAGGGTCTCGTGGACCTGGGCGGTGCGGGAGTACACCGACGCGGCCGGGCCCCAGGCCAGCGCCCAGAACGGCATTTCGTCGCCGGGGGCACCGGTCAGCAGGGTGCGGGCGTGTCCGGCCTCGGCCAAGGCCGGCACGGCGCTTGCCGCTTTTGGCCGTGCCGGTCATCTTCCACGGCCACAACAACCTGGGCCTGGCCGTGGCGAACAGCGCGAACCCCATGAGCTCCAACACCAGAAGCTCCATTCGACGGCATCGGTCACAGCGTGAACGTGTCCAGGTACGACACCCGCTGGATCACTCCCCGGTCACCGCTCCGGATGTCCTCGACCTCCTGTACGAGCAGGCGCAGAGGCCGGGCCGGCGGGGCTACCGGCAGGTTCAGCGTCCCGGTCCAGCTGGCGAAGGGGCCCGTCACTCCCGTCTGGGGCAGGGTGACCATGGCGGCCGAGGAGCTTCCCACCGTTACCCACTGAGCGGGATCGTCGATGGACGACACGCCTCGATGCTGCACCCCGGCGGTCATCCTGGTCGTGATGTTTCCCTGGCCGGGCGGTGGCACGGGGCCGGTTACCGTCACGGTCGCCGTCCTGTCGACGACGCTCACCGATGCCTGCCGACGGGCGGGAATCTGGACGAACCCGGCGTCCACCCCAGCAGAGAGCCGCAGGTCCTGCGGGGTGCGCAGCGCGTGCTGTTGCAGCCGTGCGACCCTGAGCCGCACGAACGGCTGGTAGACGTTCTGGGCCTGGAACCGCAGGTCGGCGTACCACAGTTGCCGTCCCTCGTCGTACTTCACGGGGTAGCCCATCGCGTGGCCCGGGAGCACCGTTTCGTCGACGGCACCAAGCAGGTCGGCGGGGCGTGGGTAGCCGATCACCGGCGCGGATCCCGGCTGCCGGATGGGGTCACGCCCCCACATGGTGGCCCACTTCTCGGATCCGGAGCCGGGTTGTTCGTTCGGCCCGAGAACGCGCACGGCCAGCATCTCTCCTTCTCCCGAAGCGTGCCAGGGCCTTTGCAGGTAGACCCGGACACATCCGTCCAGGCGCGTGCTGGTCCTCGCCCCCCCGCTCGTGCCGCTTTCCCACTGGAATGCGGGCACCACCGAGTGGACGGCGGGCGCCGGAGGCCGGTCGGCCGAGGGCACGTGCAGTGTGACGGCCGCGCCCGCCCGCGTCACCGGTGGCTCGGTGTACGAGACCTCGACGGTGGCCCCGTCGGGGATCCCGCTTCCGCTGGTGCGTGAGACTTTGCCTCCGACGTCATCTACGGTGAAGTCGCGTTCGAAGGTGTACGTCGGGCCCGGATCGGCCGGGGTACGGGCGGTCGTGAGCGGGTCGACGGCGGCGCGTACGACGACCGTGCCCGGGACGAAGGAGCTCGCCACCGCCACGGGCCCCGTACCGGTGAGCCGTACCTTGCGCCGCTGCGTGAAGTAGGAGACGAAGCGCGAGGTGCCGACGGGGGTGAAGCGCACGGCACGGTGCCGTGTGTCGCCCACGTCATGGCGGGCCCGGAACGGTACCGTCGCGGTGACGGCCGTCGCCGACCCGTCGCTCTCCCCGACGACCGCCGGACGGTGCTCGCCATCGGAACGGACTCCCTCCTCGCCCTGGTGGAGGATCGCCCGTCCGCGCGACTGGCTCGGCTTGTTCTGCGTCACGTCGTCGACGTACTCGGTCCAGGTGGCTTCGGCGTGTACGGACAACGTCGTCGGCTCGTGGATGGTCACCGCTTGGTCGTCCAGGACGTACGCGGTCTCTCCGGGGGCACGTTCGACCTTCGCCCGCCCGAGGACCGGCCCGGTGACGGGGCAGCGGACCGCGTGGATCAGCCGGAGTTCCGCCGAGGGCGTCAGCTGTGCGAGCTGACCGGTGGCGGCCCTGGCGCGCGTCTCGTCGAGCACATCGGACGGCTGATCCTGGAACTCGGTGAACCACTGCCACAGCCCGAGCAGGTCCTCGTCGCCGGGGCTCAGCATGCTGCTGAGCAGTGTCGTCAGGTTCGCTCCCGGACCCAGCGTCACCCGGATCGTCCGGGCCGCGAGATCAACGACCGGAACCGGCGGGGTACCGCTCATCCCACCCGGCACGAGTACGAGCCGCAGCGGGAGCCGCTCGTGCCATCCGCCGCCTTGGGGCCAGGCCGCGAGGAGCTCGGGCATCCCCGGCAGATCGTGCAGCACGACTCCCCTACACAGGGGGTCGGGGGGCCAGGGCAGGGCCATCCTGTCCGAGTCCACGTAGGGGGTGCCCCCGGCGCCCGGGTCGGCCTGGCCCTGGACCGCCCCGCCGTCCAGGCGACTGAGCAGGTCGTGCACCGCCGGGTTCAGTCTGTTCTGCCCGGTCACGTCCAGTACCCCGTGGCGCTCAAGCATCTGTACGGCGGCCTTCGGAGCCAGCAGATGGCGGTCACACGTCGGGCCGGGTGCCGGGGCGACCGCGTTCGCGTTGTCGGTCCGCACGACCAGCACGGTCAGTGACTCACCCGGGGTGACGGGGCGTCGGGGTACGAGGACGGGTGCGGGAACCGGTTCGTAGCGCGAATAGCGCAGCGGAGGTGTCGCCGGCTCGCCGGCGGTCGGCTGGGCCTTGAAGGGGAGGCTGCGGCCCGCCAGGTCAACCAGCCGGGCGCGGAAGCGGTAGGAGCGGCCGTACCGCAGGGACGGCAGTGTGCCGTCGGCGGGCTCGACGACCGACGAGAAGGGGAGGGAAGGGTTGAGTGCGGGGCCCGGATCCTGGAGCTGCTGGCCGGGGTTCAGCATCTTGCCGGGGAGTTCGACCACCGAGCTCCAGCCGCCCCAGCGGATCAAGGACTGGTGCAGCCGGTTGACGGGGCGTCCCTGGCGGTCCTCCCCTCGATGCAGGGCGTCGGCGACCGTGCCCTCGTCGTCGATCGGCAGGGGGCCCGTGTGTCCTCTGACGGTGTAGTGGCCGGTCCGCCGGCACAAGGGGTACCAGCGGCCGGACTCCACGTCGAAGACGTCGACCCGGTAGCCCTGCTGCACGTTGTCCGCGTGCAGCGTGATGGCGTCGCCGGGCTTCTGCGCCGTCTGGAGGTCCGTGTCCAGGGCCGAGGCCTGTTTCAAATTCTCGCGGAAGGTGACCTGCCGGTCCGCCTCGGCGACGAAGATGCCGTCGGAGCGCAGGGCGGGTGCCCGCAACTCCGGGACTTCCCCGTCCCTGGGGAGCCCGGCAAGCATGTCGGCGTACGACTGGAAGGCGAGGGCAGCGGAGTCGACGTCGACGTCGTGGACGGTGTACTTCGCCGTGTCGTCGAGAGGGAGGAGCAGGGCGCCGGCCGTGCCATTGCGGCGCCCCAGGACAAGTCGGCCCTGCCGCACGACGCACTGCGTGAAGGGCTGGTCGACCCGGACGAAAGGGTGGTCCAGCGGCACGGCCTGGATGCTGACGGCGCCGTTCAGCGACGCGGGCAGCGGGACTGTCACCCGGCGTACCAGGCCAAGCCGTTCCATCAGCCCGGGATGGTCGGCGAGCGCCGCGAGCAGACCGTGGAAGTCCGTGTCCGGCAGTTGCAGTGCGCCCGCGGCCTGCGCTTCTCCAGCAGCCTGTTCCGCGTCGGCCTGTTCCCCGTCGGCCTGTGGATGGGCGAACGGCTCATGGAAGTCGGCCACGCGCGTCCATCCGTACGGATCCAGACCGAAGTCGTCGGCCACCACGCCCTGCTGTGTCAGCGTGGTGTACGCGTCGGCAGCCCGGTGCCCGTCGGTCCCACCGACGAGGCGTACGAGACGATCGACCGCCGCCCACCCGTCCTGGTGGCCCCCGGGCTGCTCGTCGCTGGACGGATCAGCCAGGTGGCCTTCGGCGTCGGCGAACAGCCGTCCGTACTCCTCGCGCAGAGAGTCCGCAACAAGGTGGAGGGGATAGGACTGCAGTGGGTCGGTCGCCACGCTGTGGTCGAACACGCACGGCTTGACCTGGGTAGTGGCGAAGAGCTTCGACCAGAGCGTCGGATCCGGGACGGCCTCGATCGTGGCCTGTGAGGTCGAGGAGCCGTCCGGTGTGCGGAACCTGACGCTCAGTTTGAACGGGAACTGCGGCCACTTATGTACAAGGGGGAAGCGGGACAGGGGCAGCAGGCCTGTGCCCGTCTCGTCGCTGGACAGCTGTAGGCCGAACACGAGTGAAAGGTGTGCGAGTCCGTCGGCCACCTGCGCCGCCGAGGGGTCCGGCAGCAACGTCCACACCACTGTCTCTCTGTTCATGCGTCCTCCATTGTGGCGAAGGCAGCGCACCTCTCCTGCCAGGGTTGTGCCGTGGGGAAGGCCTGGGCGTACGTCGGGTCGTCACCGCCCGCGAAGGTACGCTCCAGCTTCATCGTCACCGACTCGGAGAAGAACGCGACGCGGACCCGGACGGTCACCGAAGCCCAGCCGTAGAGCGTCTTGGGTGAGCGGAATTCAAGGGCGAGGTAGAACTCGACGGAGATGTTGACGATGCCGAGGATGTCGAGTTCCCCGAAGGCCCGGAGGAAGCCCCTGATCCGGGAGGCGTCGTTCCTGAGCTCGATGTAGACGCCAGCGGTGATGCTCACCGCGCCACTGGCGACACCGAGGTTCAGGGCGGCTGCGGCACCGAACTCCACTTGGCCCTCCAGGGCGACCACCTTGCCGGTCTCGACGGTGAGCGACAGGAAGCCGCCACCGCCGAAGAGCGAGACGGTGACGAGGAACGGCTGCTGCCGCGAGGACACCGCGAAGGTCGCTCGTACCGGGTCCCCGTTGAACGGCAGTCGGACCGAGGCCGACAGGGCGAGGTTCTGCAGCATGAACACACCCATGCCGACAGTGGGGAGGCCGAGGCTGTAGCCGACGTCTATCCCGCCGGTGTCGACGTTGATCCGCGGTCCGTTCGCGACCGACGGCAGGTACTGGCGCAACCGGTTGAGGAACTCCAGGTCCCCGCTGAACCCCACGGCCCCGACTTTGACGTCGAGGGAGGGCGAGGCCCCGGGCCTGCTTGTGAACGAGACACGCTGGAACCGGACGTCGAGGATGTTGGCGAACGACAGGCTGAAGGAGCGGAGCTCGCCGCGTACCTCCGTCCGGGGTTCACCTCCGCCGATGCTCATGACCGTGGTGCGGCGCATGTCCAACGCCGTCTCGGCCGTCGACACGAGCGGGCCGAACGTGCCCGTCCTCAGCTTGGGGTGCCAGGTGAGTGTGGTCTCCACTGCGTCGGGTGGCTTCCCCTGCTGCCTCCGCACCTTGGTCAGCATCCGGGGAACGTCCTCACCGTCGCCTGCGCCCGCCGGGGGGATGCTGACGTCGGGCACCAGCCTGGTCAGGTCGATGAAGCCCAGGAGCCGCGTCGGGACCGCCGTCGGCTGCGGCGGCGGAGTGAAGTAGCTGCTCGGGGCGAAGGTGCCGCCCTTGAACTTCTCCAGGTCCCCGCCCACCAGGCCCGTGGCGCTCGACAGGCCCGAGACCGGCAGGTCGAGTTTGGCGACCCCACCGGATTCGGTCACGGGGGGTGCGAGGGGTACCGGCGTCTGCAGCCGGGCATAGACCTGTCTGGCGGCCGCCAGGCCCTGCGCGACGTACTGCTTGTCCAGCTCCAGCGTGCGGGCGGCCGATCCGAGGCTGTCGGCACGGGAGGTCGCGTCGCGTGCGACGAGACCGGCCAGAGCGGGAATCCGCGCCCCCACCGCCAGCAGGGTGGGGTGCGCGGCAAGCCGCCCGGCCTCCTCCAGTGCGGTCTGCGAGGCACTCGAAGGCTCCGCTCCGATGCGCAACGCCGCCACGTCAACCGTGGTCGACTCCGGGGCTGAGCCGGTCGCCGGTGCCAGCTCCAGCCGACCCGTGGCGGGAAGCTCCATGTTCTTCGCCTGCGCGTTGAAGGCGGTCAACGCCTGAGACAGGTCGCCGTGCGCCTTGTCACCCTTGACGAAGACGAGTGGTGCCGTGAAGGAGACCACGTGCCCGCGCCGGTCCTCGGCGGTCAGGTTGAACCGCAGTCGCCCGTCGGTGCCCCCCGGTCCCTGCACCCAAAACCCGACGTCCGTGAGCGTGTCGCCGGTCGCGGTGACGTCGACGGCATGGGGATCGTTCAGCCGCACCTTGGTGAAGGGGAAGGCACGGCCCTGATGGGGAAGCGGGGCGACCCCGTCGTACGTGAGCTCCGGCAGCAGGACCGTCAGGACACTCGACCGCACCAGCCCCTGGTCCAGCCGTCGTTCGGTCTGTGTGTCGATCTGCACCGGGAAGCCGAAGGGCAGCAGATAGCCGCGCTGCACCACCTTCACCACGGAGTCACGGCCGCCGACGGACTGGTGACGGTAGCCGGTGACGCCGACACTGGGCAGGCCCTGCCAGTTGCCCGTGAGGTCGACCCGCGCGCCGAGGGCACTGAACGTGAGGTCCTTCGCCAGCGCGGGACGCCGCCTCATCGCGGCGCCGACGTCGCGTCTCTGCGCCGGCGACAGCGAGCTCGTGAAGCCTTCGTCGGAGGCCACGATCTCCGCCGGCTTGACGGGCACCGGCAGCCGGGACGGGGCCCGGGCCGGGTCGGACGGGCTCGGCTCCTGGGCGAGGCGCGTGTGCCAGATCCCGGTCGCCCCCGCGGGCCCGCTCACCGGCTCCGCGGCGTGCAGCCATGTCACCCCGTTCATCGTCTCCGGCGTGAGGACGAGCCCCCAGATACACTCGAGGCGCGCCCCGGAGGGCGCCAGCCCGGCCCAGCCGAGCAGGCCCGCGGCAGTGAGCGGGACCGTCGCTCCCGGGGCCACCCGGAACGACAACTCACTCGGGCCGGACAGCCACACCTGTTTGACCGCGGCGGATGGGCTGCCGGACGGGGTGGCCTCCTCCAGCATCGCCTGCGGGGGCATACGGACGAAGATCGTGCCGGGCGTGGTGGCGGTCTTGGTCTTCAGACGCTGCTCCGAGCCCGAGCCGGTCCGCAGCAAACCGTTGAAGCGGAACTCGAGGACGACCATGTCCTCACGACGCAACAACGCGACGATGGTGTTGTCCATATCCAGGTCGATCGCGGCAGCCGCGTCCAGGTCCTCGATCGTCGCGTAGCCGGAGGCACTCAGCCCCACGGCGACGGGAAGGTCGGCCTGCGGAAATTCCTGCTCGATGTCTTCGTGACCGGTCATCGCCCGATCTCCTCAACTCGACACGCCGCACACAGCACGATGCTTCAAGGCTAGGAGTGGGGCGTCATCGAACCATCAACGTGCACGGCACGGTGCATGCGCTGCAGCGACGGGCGGAGCAGGTGGTTCGACGTCCTCGCTCCGGGTGAGCGTGGACGTGAGGGCGGCGAAGTGGCCCATCAGGCGGTCGCGCGTACGGAGGATCCGCCCCGCTCGGCTGGGACGACCCCAACGGCATGGGCGCCATGTTCTTCGCCGTGCTCGGCGTCGCCGGCCAGATCGAGCGCAACTACATCCGGGAGAAGACCCTCGAAGGCCAGGTCATTGCCGCGTCCAAGGGCAACCATGGCGGACGCCCGAAGGTCATTGACGACGACATGCTCACCTTCGCCGTCGCGCTCAAGGACAAGGGCGTCCCCGTCCCTGAGATCGCCAAGAAGCTGACCATCAAGGTCGGGAAGGACGCGGGAAAGTCTCCGTCGGTCGCCTCGTCGTACCGGGCCCTCGCGGAAGCTGAGGCCGCAGCGGTGGACGACGGCGAGCTGACTTTGCTTGAGCCACTCGGTGAACGCGGCGTTCTGGTCCGCGCCACGGGTGATCACGACCTCACCGGAGGGGACGACGCATATTGCCCGGGACCCCGAAGCGTTCCGGGCAATGTCGTCTCCGCCCTGTCAAAACGTCTGACAGCAACACCGGTTTCCTGGTCCGTTCCTACTCGGACCCCCACCACCGTCGTACGGCGCGACGGGCGCGAGCCGCTCGGGCTGGGCAGTGCGATCAACCGGATGATGACCGAGCGCGGCATGGTCGCCCCGGCCGCCGGCGGGAGCGTCCTCGCGAGCTTCGACACCATCCTCGCGGCGGTCGTGCCCGAGCTCGCCGGGCGGGTCCAGGCCGTGGCCTTCGACGCGGGGACCGGCCGCCTGGACGTCGTCCCCGACGTCCCGGCCTGTGGTACGCAGCTGCGCTGGAGCGCGCCGAAGCTGGTCGCGGAGGCCAACGAGCGGGTGTCCGGCGCGAACGTCCGCGCCCTGCACGTCCTGACGCCCGCACCCGTGACGCCGGCCCCGCTACGGCAGCCGCCGAAGTGGCCCCGCGGCCGACCGCGCCCGTCGCGCCGGTGCAGCGGCGGACTCCGCCGGAGGGCTACCGCCGTGCGATCGAGGCGCACCGCCAGGCCGCGGTGCCGTCCCGGGTCGACCCGGGCATCGAGCAGGCGGTGGAGCGGCAGAACCAGGCGACGCGGGCGCTGTCCCAGCCGCGCGTTCCCCGAGCCGCCCGTGGTGCCGAACGATGCGCCCGCCCCGATCGACCAGGCCCGCGTCCAGCGTCGCCGCCAGGCCGCGATGACCGAGGCCGACGCGCTGCGTCGGGCCCGCGCCGAACGCGCTGGGGCGGTCCTTTCGGCACCTCGCCCCCGGCAGACGGCCGGTGAGGTGGCATGAGCCGGGC
This sequence comes from Streptomyces sp. CB00316, assembly GCF_001905595.1. Taxonomy (GTDB): domain Bacteria; phylum Actinomycetota; class Actinomycetes; order Streptomycetales; family Streptomycetaceae; genus Streptomyces. The sequence continues at coordinate 163,863 of NZ_LIXI01000015.1, forward strand.
TCGTGACGGCGTGGGCACCGCTACCGTGAGCAGCGACTTCCTGGGAGGAACCGTGACTTCGCTTCCGCAGTTCACCGAGCTGGACCGGTTGACATCCGATGAGGTGGAGGCCCTGCGCGATCTGTTCTGCGCGTGCGCGGACCTGAGACACGAGCTCCGGAGCGCCAACACCCTCGGGCACCGCGTCGACCAGACGCTCAGCAACACGAACCGCTACACCGAGGGACAGCGGTTCACCCGTCACACCGGGGCGCTCCTGGAACTTGAGCAGGCCACCGTCGACTACCAGATCGCCGTCGAGAATCTGGCGTGGCAGCACGTCAGCGCCTGCGTGGTGCTTGCGACCGCGCTGCTGGACAGGCTGGCCGCCGATGCCCCCGGCTTTTCGGCAGAGGATCTGGAACAGCTGACTGCCGAGCCGTGGATGAGCACCCTGTGCGCCGTGCTCTCGCTGCCCGGAGAACGGTTGTTGCCCGGGTGCAGCGGCGGTCCGCTCGACCACTTTGAGCAGGACCGGAAGAAGATCCTCGCCCACGCGCAATCCCTCGGAGGATGGGACGTCGCAGACGGCGGCCTGGACCTTCTTCTGAGCGAGGCGAAGACCGGCGGGGCGTTCGGGGACATGGAGCCGTGGTTCGCCTGGGCTGACCACCTGGTCGGACAGGAGATTAGCCACCGCAGACAGAGCGGCGCATCCTAATCAACCGCGTTGGAAGCACCGACAGTTCGCGCCCTGCCGGGCGGCCGAAGCAGTGGCTACGCTGGCGCGCATGTCGAAGCGCGACCGCCAGCAGTTACTGAGGCTGAACTCGTGATGTCATAAGGGCTGACGGCTCGTCGCCTGTGCGGTATCACCGAAGACATGCGGTATCCACAAGGGGGCGGGCTGACCGCCGAACGGCAGCAGTTCCGCGAGGAGTTACGGCTGAAGGCCGCCGAGCGGTTCGCGCAGGGTGAGGCGAGCTCGGTGATCGCGAAGGACCTGCGGGTCAGCGTCCGCTCGGTGCAGCGGTGGCGGCGGACGTGGGATGAGGGTGGTCCGCGGGCTCTGCAGTCACAGGGTCCGGCGTCGCTGCCGAGGCTGAGCGAGAAGCAGTTCGCGCAGTTGGAGGTGGAGCTGGCCAAGGGGCCGGCCGCTCACGGCTGGGAGGACCAGCGCTGGACCCTGAGCCGGGTGAAGACGGTGATCGGTCGGCGCTTCCACCTGACCTACACGATCCAGGGCGTGCGCAAGCTCCTGGTGCGCAATGGCTGGTCCTGCCAGGTTCCGGCCCGACGGGCGGTCGAGCGGGACGACGAGGCGGTGGCCGGGTGGGTCAAGGCGGTGTGGCCCTGCGCGGAAGGCTCGCGGCGGCCCGTGGAGCCTGGCTCGTCTTCGAGGACGAAGCCGGATTCTCCATGACGCCGCCGCACGCGAAGACCTGGTCACAGCGCGGCCGGACCCCGGTGGTGCGGGTCCGCGGCCGTTCCCGCAGACGCATATCCATCGCCGCGCTGACCTGCTACAAGCCCGGCCACCGGTCGCGGCTGATCTACCGGCCACGCCGGGACGACGGTCAGCGCGACGGACGCAAAAGCTTCTCCTGGCGCGATTACCGGGACCTGCTGATCGCCGCCCACCAGCAGCTCGGGGGCCCGATCGTGCTCGTCTGGGACAACCTGAACGTCCACAAGGCCGCCGGCCTGCGGGAGTTCGCCGAAGCCCGGGACTGGCTGACCATCTACTACCTGCCGCCCTACGCACCCGATCTCAACCCCGTCGAAGGGATCTGGTCACTGCTGCGGCGTGGCTGGCTCTCCAACGTCGCCTTCAGCACCCCCGAACACCTCGTCCAGCGCATCCGACGCGGCCTACGGCACATCCAGTACCGCAGCGACCTCATAGACGGCTGCCTCGCCGAGACCGGCCTGACCATCAGACCCACCTGAGCGACCCAGCGACATCACAAGTTCAACCTCAGTAGTACGAGCCCGAGCCCTTGAACAAGCCGCGACGGCGGGGCCTGCTCAACTGAAGGGTTTCAGCACGTTCACTCGCCTACCGGGAGCGAAGCAGTCCTTTCGGCATTTTCGCGGTGAGCACCCTCCCACTCGTCTTCGAGGGTCTTCTCCACTTCCGCCATACGCGCGAGCACACGGGGGTCCTGCGCGATATAACTCGGAAGTGACGTCCGGCTAGTCACCTCCGCCACCAGCACTTGTTCCACTGCCAGCCCGTAGGCGTTCGCCATGTCTGCACCGTCGATGTAGGCATTGGTGAGATCCGCGTCGTCCATCCGGGTCCCGTTGCAGTTCGCCCGATACATCTCAACCCCCGTCAGGTTCGCCCCCTCCAGGCTGGCACCTTGCAGGTATGCCCGAGTCATTCGGGCCCCGCTCAAATCGGCACCGTCCAACCGGACTCCACACAGGTCCGCGCGGTGAAAGTTGGCTCCGGCGAGGTTCAAGTCACCAAGATCGATCTTCCTGCCCGAATCCACGTGCTCAGAGCCCCCGTTCCACTCCCAGATGCTGTTGTCTGGGTGCCCGCCCGGCTGGGTCGGTGGTCCGATGAGTGCGGTCAACGCCTGCTGTACGTCTGCATCGGGCCTTGTGCGTACGGAGGCGGCCGGGATGCTGGCTACCCCACCCCTGCCGCGAGCGGCCCGACGTGCCTCGGCGATGCGCATGGATCGGGCAACCGGAGGTGATGGGGCGGCACCGCGAGCGGCCCGGTCCCGTACGAAGGCTTTCAGTACCTGCGTCGCGTGCTCGGCCTGGCCAGGGGCATCTTGTACGATCTGCTCTAGGGCCAGGAGACCTCCGATTCGTACGTACATCTCTGCCGAGCCGAGGCGTTCCAATGCCTTAGTGAAGCGCTCCGTGACCTGGCCTCGCTGGGTGAGTCGGTAGTTGAATGCGGTGAACAGAAGGGCGATGCCCGCCCCGAAGAGGGCGAACAGCTGCACGACCGAGGTCCGAAAGCCAGTGACCAGTGCGGCCGAACCGGTGCGCAGTTCCTTGTCACTCAGGTACTCGCCGTCAGCCCACCAGGGCCCGCGCCATACAAGCAGCACCGCACCGATGGCAGCCATAGCTATCGCTACGCCTCCCAGAATCACAAGTCCCCGTTGTTTGCGCACGACTCATCTCACCGCACGAGTCCCGCAGAGGCAACGTATTGAGGGGCGGGCTTCCTGATCTTTCCACCGAAGCACGGGGTCCTGGCGCAACTGACTGCGGTAGCGTCCTCGTGTTGTGCTTGCTACGGATCTTCCTCGGATGCTGTGCAGCCATACTGAGACGGTGCGAAAAGAACGTGCCGCCCAAACCGGAAGATCGATAACAGTCGACAACTGACCGCTACCGAGCGTTACCGTTGCCCATGATCACGCGGAAATGTCCAAACGGTGTCCATGATCACGCGGAAATGTCCACGGAATCGCGGAACCTAGAGTAGGTTCCGCAAGTTGGTGAGCATTGGCTTCTGCGGAAACGCTCCGAGTAGCGCGCCATGCCGTGCACCGCACGGACCTGGGGCCACGAAGTCCCGCAACCACAGCATCTCAAGCGGGACTTCACGAGTCGACCCGTCGGTGTAGCGAATGGACGCCGTAGGGGTGTTGTGCTCGCGGCGGCTCTGTCTCGCGTGCTGTCCGGCCATACCTCTGAAGCCATACCGGGGCCTACGCCCGAACCCGGGCCGGCACTGCTGCCCCCTCCGGCCTGCACCGGTCTCAGCGTCGGAGCCGTCCTCTGTACCCGGTGTTTCCCGCAGGCGTCCCCGTCGGCCGCCGCCGGGTCGTAACTCCGAGATGCCGTTCCGGGATCCAGTCGTGCGTCGGCCTCGTCACGCGGCAACTCTAGCGGGCGTACAGGAGGTCGTGGAGAAGCTGTTGCCCGGGCACAATTCGGGGCCAGCGGTCCGTCCCGGTGAAGAGACGGCGGTACCCACTGGCCCCTCCCGTCGGCCCTCCCGAGAGAGAGCGACTGTCGGGCAGTCTATGCCTGCGCGCCCCGCGTCATCGCTTCTCCCGGGGTCGCGGCGGATGTAGTCCCTGGCGGCAGCGAAAAGCGTCGGGCCGAGGAAGGAGTCCCTTCCTCGGCCCGACGGTCTGGAGCGATCATGCAGTTGGTCGGCTCCTAAACGCAACGACCACCTCTCGGCCCGTGGCCTTCTCACCCAGGCGGTAGAACTTCACCTGGCCCTCGCTGTGCGTGTGCTCAAGCCAGCCCTCGGCTTCCAGTTCACGGCGAGCACGGCTGAAATGGGGGGCGGGTACGCCCATGAGGCTGGCCAGAACGGCCGCCGTACGCTCGACGCTGCGTTCCAGGCCGCCCAGGATCGCGTACGTCATGACGATGTTCTGCTTCAGGTGGGAAAGCTCGCTTATGCGCGCCTGCAGAGCTTCGAGTTCGGGGTACTCGCTGGTATGCATGGTCACGCCCTTCGCTTCGCGCCGGTGCGACGGCCCGGCAGAGTCGGAAGATGATATGCGGCCGCTTCTTCGGACTGCTCCGCGCCGGTGAGGCTGGAGACGATGTGCGGGCTCGCCCTGTACTTGATCGTCCGGCCGACACGATCAGCGACCAGCAAGAGCTTGTTCTCGGAGAGTTCCTTGGCGATCCTCCGCGTTGCCTGCGGAGTCAGCTTGAGGTGCTCAGCCGCCTCCTTGGCGCTCGCACCGCCCCGCTTGTACGTCATGATCCCGCAGTACCAGAACACCCTGAAGGCATCCCCGGTGATGCCCGAGTCGCCGTCCAGCATGGCAAGCACGCGTTCGAACGAGAACTGGCCGTGCCTGCCGCCGAGGTTGTAGGTCCGCCGCTGGCCGCCGTCCTCCTCGGGTTCCCACAGCTCATGGACCTCGCCGGTCGAGGTGTTGACCAGCTCTCGGCCTTGCTGTCTTGGCACCTTACGTCCCCTGACCTGGGATTTTCTCTGACGCCAAAAGATTACCATGGGCGACATGTCGTCAGTGGTAAGCGAAGGAACTCGGCGATTCCTTCAGTGACTGCTGACGACATGTCGCCCGCGGTAGGCGAAGGAACCCTGCGATTCGTTCGCCTACCAATCGCGACATGTAGACAGCGGCCACTGAAGGAACCCTGGGGTTCGTTCGATGACCACTGACGACATGACCCCAGTGGTCATGGATGGGCATCCTAGGATGCCGATATAGGCATTCCAGGATGCCGATAGCTTGATCGTTTTCGCAGGTCAGAGGCCTGCGGAGGTTTCGTCCTCTCTATGCATCGAAAACGTCCTCAACTGACGGTGCGTTGGGACAGCCCTGCGGTTCTCGCGCAAGCGCTCCGGTCCTCGGGGACCCGTGTTACGTCGCCCTAACGCTGCGGCAAACGCTGGCTGATGAGGAACGCGGCAAACAGTGGCTGATGTCCGCTCCGCTTGCGCTGGCAACTGATGCCTGACCGTATCCACCACTCGTACCTGGTTAACGTGCCGTGGCTGATGGCTCATCAGGGGTGTGTGGTCGCTCAGGAATTCTTCAGCAGCAGGGGTTCATCGGCCCACCCGCAACACAGGCGCACCAGCCATACGATGGCCCGTCACGACAACTGCGTCCCAGGACCACATTGCTTGGGAACGATCTGACCGACCGGGGCACTGAGGGCTACGCACCCCCAGACCCACCGCCAGCGCCAAGGGTGCGCTGGACCGCCCTTTCCTGCGGGCGCCTCCCCCAGACCCCCACCAGCGCCTTTCGGCCGCGCAGATGACGTACCGGTCGACCGGGCCGCTCGTGTCGGACTGGTCGATCGCCGGGGTGCCCCTGCTGCCCGCAGCCGCCCGCCCCTGGGATGAGCTGACCCTGACCCGCGCCTCGTAGGCTGAGCCCATGCCAGAGTGAGATTCCCGAGACGTTGCTCGTCGTGGCTCACCGATCACGGGCACGGGCCCACGGTCCGGGAGATCGGGGAGCGGGTCGGCCTCTCCAGCACCGGCTCGGTCGCCCACCAGCTTGGCCAGCTCGAAGAGCGTGGGCTGATCAGGACTGGAGCACGTGTGTCCTGGGCGAGGAGCAGCCCGCCCGCCAACCCGGGCTGCGGAGCCGGGGAACCGGCATAGGAGCGGATCAGCGGATCAGTATGGACGACGACCTCCCGCCTGACCTGGAGCGACTGCGGACGCTGGAGACCTGGGCTCAACCGGCAGAGGACCGCCCTTCTCCGCACTCATCTCTCGCGTCTACAGCGCTACGAGACCGGATGCGACCTGGGGGAGGCTGGCTGCACCAGGGAGTTGCGTTGCCCCTGAGCCTGAAGGAGGTCACCGGCGGGTGAAAGGGTGCGGTCAATTGTTCACGGGAGCCTGCGGGGGGACCTCGACTGGGGACGCCGGTCGGCTGCGGGTCCCGGTTTGCTTTCCACGAGCTCGCCGGGCCGGCTCGGGGACCTCGGCGCCGAGCTGATTCAGCTCGGCGCCCGACCAGCCGGCGGCTTCGGCCCTTGTGTAGGCCTTCCGGTAAGGGGCTTCCGTCTCGGCGAGGGCGGCTTCGAGCTGCTTGCGCTCGGCCAGGATCGTAGCGAGCGGGCCGATCGCGTCCTTCCGAGCGGCCTGCCGTGCCGCCTCGATCTCGTCGGCCTTGGTGAGGATCTTCTGAGCGTCCATGAGGGGCATCATGCCTGCGAATCCGCAGCGTCGGGGTCTCTCTGGGATCTCGGCAGCGTGAATACCACCGAAGGGGGAAACAGAAGTGCACGATTGACTGGCGGACAGCACGGCTTGTGGAGCCTCCGGCCCGGCCGGAAGCCAAGCGGAGGTTCTTAGGCCAGGACGTCGATGCGCGCCGCGCATGCGTTAAGGATCATGCGGAGTTCGCGCTGTGCGCGGCTGACGGCTTCAGGGTCGGCGACTGCAGCCGATACTGTTTTTTCTAGATCGGTTATCACGTTGTCTGGGAGAAACGGCATAGCGAACAGGCGGTAGCCGCTGTCCATAGTGGTGCGAAGGTCGAGCTGGAGACTGTCCCAGCTCCGGTGGACTGCCTTCTCCCTTTCGGGCCGATTGTTGTTCGTGTGTGACTTCAGTTGCCACCTCCCTAAAGTTCTGCCGACGCTTTGTGTATCAGCGAGATCGTCCAGGTTTCGAAGCAACTCCTGAACGTCTATATAGATTTGTGTGCATAGTTTGCGCACTCGGGCGAAGGTCTTGTGAGTGACGACGGCCATGGCGACCATAAGGGTCAAGGTGATGGAAATTAGTGGTGCAGGATAGGTGGCCAAGAATCGCAAACTGAGGAGCGCGGCAACAGCGCCAATACCGGCTCCGTTCGCTATGGTCCTGAATATCGCAGCCCGCCGAATTCGACTGGAGAGTCGCTGAAGATGGAAATCTTTCGGCTCCACCCAGAGCATGGCCTTGGGTAACGCAAAATACACGGACCCTAGGTAAAAGGCGGCCAGGGTTAAACCGTAATTGTCAACTCTCCTGCCCAGTAGGATGTCGACCGCTAGGAGTGTGGGCGTTAAAGCGGCGCTGCATAGCAAGACGATCAGCATGCCCACATTGTCATTTCCTTTACGCATCTCACTCTCGCCCACGAAGCGGCCAAGTGCTGGTATGCCGCAACAGCCAATAATGAAACCAGCGATGATGAAAAGTATGCCGATGGGGTTGAGTCCGATACCGAACGCCGCTATCGTCGCCATCATCAATCCGATAGCAATAAAAGAGACTCTCCAGTGGGGCCGCCAGGCTCGTAGGCGTCCGATGGCCTGTTTCCAATCTTCCATGGACTCAACTATGTATGTGCGGGGATCAGTTCCGGCAGCGACTTGATGAAGATCAGAGGGTGCTGTACTTGGTCATGATCAGAAAGGAGGATGCTGCGCCTCCTGCCGCCTCCGTGTTCTCGCCACTGGGTCGCACGACACTTGAGGCCCACGTCCTGGCAGGTGTCTGAACGTAGTTTCCAAGATCGCCTACGCCCGGGTCGCGCCGTGGTAGTCGGCGCGCGGCATGGCGGTGTCGAGCGGCTGGACCTGGACGTCGCGGCCGGTCCGGGGGGCGTGCAGGACGCGGCCTTCTCCGGCGTAGAGGCCGACGTGGTAGATGAATCCGGAGCGGTCGGCCCAGAACACGAGGTCGCCCGGTTTCAGGTTGCCGCGGGCGACGGGCTGGTTAGAGGTGGCGTTGTACTGTGCCGCCGCCGTCCTGGGTAGCCGGACGTCTGGCCAGTACGCGTACTGGACCAGTGACGAGCAGTCGAACCCGACCGTCGACTCCGCCGCGCACCGCCCGTTCGCGTAGCCGTTGCTGCTGTCGCAGAAGCCGGTGCCGGGCCCGTTCGGGGTGCCGCCGCCGTAGCTGTACGGCGTTCCGATGTAGTGGCCGGCCCGCCGCAGCGCGTCAGGGCCGCGCCCGCTTCCGCGCACAGCGAGCGAGCCGGCCGGGCCTGCCGCCTCGAACCTCTTCATCGACGCCATGATGATCCGGACGTAGTGGTACGTCTCCCCGCCCGCGAAGGTCACCGGCGGGACCCCGCCGAACCGCTGGACCGCTCCCCAGCCCGCGTTGTACCCGGCCAGCGCCAGGCGGCGCGGATCGTCGCGGTACCGGGATCCCTTCGCCTGACCGAGCAGCGAGCACATGAGACGGCCCTGCGCGACGACGGCGTCGCCGATGTCGTGCGGGTCGCTGCGCCCGTTGCCGTCGGCGTCCCGACCCCAGGTCGCCCATGTTCCTGGGACGAACTGGGCCGGTCCCTGCGCACCGGCATGCGACCCCGCCCCGGCGCGGAATCCGCTTTCCTGCTGGATCTGAGCGGCCATCAACGCCTGTGTCAGCTCCGGGTGACGGCACTCGGCGACCGCCTGGCGGATCCACGGCTCGTACTCCGGCGGGACACCTTGGACACCGCCTTGGTCGTCGGTCGTGTCGGCGTCGGCGCTGCCGAGCAGACCGGCGATCAGGACCATCACGAGGGCCGCCACACCGGCCACCGCGAGTAATGCCCCTTTGACGATGGTGTTCAAGTCACGCTCCGTCGCTGCCGGGTGATGGCACGTTCGAGAAGCACAGCGGCAAAAGCGTGCCTGATCAGGCCCGTAGGCGTTGTCTCAATGTCGGCTCCGGGGGCCACCTGGCCCAGCCGGTTCCGCCATTAGTTACTCACTGTGAACGCGTGAGGGCAGGGGAGGTTTCGTGACGACCGAGCTCGATCCCGAACGGACGGGGACGGGGCTGCGGTACGCGCTGATCGCCGCGCACGGCTGCGACGTTGCGATGCTCACCGTTGAGGTGATGCTCGACCACGACCACGAAGCAGGCGCCGTCGCCCGCTTTCTGCCGACCGGGGCCCCGCTGCCGATGGGGGCGCAGCCCGTGATCGTCGCCGACTCCACCGTCTACGGGGCGGTCCGGGTCGAGCAGCTCCTGCGAATCTGGCCTGCCGAACTGCCCCGCCCCTGCCTCGTCACGGTGGACGACGCTCCGTCCGGGCCGCCCCCGGACGCCCGGTACCGGATCCGCGCCCTCGGCGCGCGGCTGGCCGGGGCGGTTCGGGTGCCCTACCTGCCGGTGCTGCGGACCGTGACTGACCCGGCCGACGCCATCGACCACCAGGACGTGAGCGCTGCGGCCGCGAAGCTCCGTCGCCACATCGAAGGGATCTGACATGGAATGGATCATCCTGGCCAAGGACCTGCTGCCGCCGGCTCAGCCGAAGCCGATCCCCGGCGCGGACAAGGTCGTCACGCCGCTCTTCGAGTACGGCCTGTGGATCCTGGCGATCTCCGGCGGCGCGGGAGTCGGTATCGGCGGCTACAAGCTGGCCACGATCAACAAGGGCCGCGACGGCAACGGCATGGAGCCGTTCAAGTGGATGGGCGGCGGCCTCGCCGCTGTGGTCCTCGCCGGATCGCTGATCGCCATCATCAACGGGGTGGCTGCCGGATGAGCCGGAACCGGAGCGGGCACCGCCGGTGGCTCGGCTGGGGCATCGGAGGGACCACCGCGGTCGTGCTGCTCTTAACCGGCTACGCCGCCTTCTTCGGCGGCGACAGCGAGCCGTCTCAGACGTCGGACCGGCCGGCCGCCGCTGCGACGGACGCGGGCACGGACAAGACCTACGACGCGCCCTCGGACTGGACCGAACCCGAGCGCTGGGCCGCCCTGCCCCGCGGAGCGCGAACTGATCGGTTCGGCAACGAGGTCGGGTTCCCACAGACGGCTGAGGGGGCCGTCGCCATGCTCGCAACGGCCAACGCCACCGAGGTGAAGTCGGGCCACACCCATGTGGACGTGCAGCGTGACGTATACGGGTCCTACCTGATTCCTGGTGACCGCACCGAGGAGAACATCAGGAAGATCGAGCGGGCTGCGGCGGAGAGCGACACTGCGGTGCGCCGGGACATGGGCCTGCCCGAGAACGATGACCTGCCCCCCGGTGCGTACTCACGCAATCACGTCATCGGATTCAAGGTGATCGAAGCCTCGCCCACCGAGGTGACCATGTGGCTGCTCTCCCGCGCGACAGTGCGGCCCGGAGAGACGGAGAAGGAGGAGAGCGCCTACACCAGCCTGCTGGCGGCCGCCGAATGGAGCCACGGCGACTGGTGGCTGTCGGCGGCCTCGACCGAGAACGCGATCCGCCGCCACGGACGAGACCAGCGCCCGGCGATCGCCGCGCCCGGCGACGCCGCGTTCAACACCGCCCGCTGGACCGCCATCCGAGCAGCATCGTGAGAAGGGCCGCCGTCCTCCTCCTGGCCCTTGTCGCCCTTCTCGGCGTGCTCCTGGCTCCTCCTGCCGCAGCGGAGGAGGAGCCAGGAGGGGTCAGCAAGGTCACCGAGTCCGTCTGCAAGAACACCGCCACCCGCACCACGACCGGCGCGATCGTCAAGGCCGGGGCGGATCTCATCACGGGCGGCGACGTCTGCGACAAGGCTGGGAAGAAGGCCGAAGAGAAGATGGAGGAGTGGTGGCAGGCCGTCTGGGACTCTGTCATCGGCGACATCCTCCGGTCGTCGATCGACGCGACGAAGTGGCTGCTGCGGACCATGCTCACGCTGGCCCTGATGGGACCGAGTCTGGACCTGGAGGACACCGGCCTGTTCGAGCGTGACGCCTCTCTCGGCGGGATGCTGGTCTGGCTGGGATGGGTGATCGCCGCGTTCGGGGCGATGTGGCAGATCGGGAAGGCCGCTGTCACCGGCGAGGGGAAATACTGGGGCGAGTTCCTGCGCGGCTACGCCCTCAACGCGATGCTGTCCGGGATCGGCCTGACCGTGGTGGTGTCGCTGCTGAAGCTGGGCGACGCGATCTCGACGGGCATCCTGAAGGCGACGTTCGACGACGACAAGGGCATCGACCGGGTCATCGCCGTGATGGTGCCGACGGCCGTGTCGAACCCGGTCCTGGTCGGCGCCCTGGCCCTGGTTCTCCTGCTGGTCGGGTTCATGCAGCTGGTGCTGATCTTCCTGAGGCAGTCGGCGATCCCGATCCAGTGCCTGCTCCTGCCGGTCGCCGGGGCCGGTCTGATGGGCGGCAAGGCCACCCAGTCGTGGGCGCCGAAGCTCATCACCTCGATCTGCATGGTCATCGCCTACAAGCCGATCCTCACGGTCATCATCTGCGTGGGCTTCGCGGAGCTGGACGCCAGCTCGGTCGTGGAGTGGATGCGCGGACTGGCGACCCTGCTCCTCGCGGTCCTTGCCCCGGGCCCGTTGGCGAAGCTCTTCAGCCCGTTCGGGGCGGAGCTCGGCGGCGGCATGTCGGCCGGGGGTGCGATGGGCGGCGTGCTCGGGATGGCCGCCGGCGCTGGAGGCAAGGCCATGGGCGATTCCGGCTCCGGCGGCTCCGGCGCTGGTTCGGGGGGCGAGAGCTCTTCGGGCGGGGGCGGGGGAGGGGGCGAGCCGGATGCGGATCCGGTCGGCCAGGCCCGCTACGTCCAGCAGTCGATGGGCCCGCAGAGCGGCGGGGGTGGTGAGGCGGGTGGCGGTGCGTCCGTGCCCAGCCAGGGGGCCGCCCCCGGGCCTGCCCCGGCGGCGGCCGATGGCGCTACGGGCGCGGCCGGAGCGGCCGGTGCAGCTGCGGACGCCGGCATGGCCACGGGAACCACTACTGCTGCTGCGGGGACTGGTGCGGCGGCGGCCGTGCCGGGGGTGGGGATGGCTCTCCAGGTGATGGACGGGGTCAACGACGCGGTGCAGAGCGCCGCTTCCGAAATCGGAGACGGAGGAGAGGCGAAGTGACGGTCCACGAGGTACCGAACGCGCTGCGGGTCGAGGGGTTCAGGACCCGCCGGAGCTACGGGTTCCTGAGCCTGTCGCAGCAGGCGACGTTCATCGCCTGCGGAGTGCTGCTGGCCGAGGCGTTCATCGCCCTGTACGAGCCGCTGACTCTGGTCGTGACGATGCCGGTGACCATCGCGGTGGTCGGGCTGACCGCGTCGCGGCGGCACGGCATGCCGGCCCTGTCGTACTACCGGGCGGTCGTGGCTTGGAAGCTCGCCGCCCGCTCGGAGACGACGTCCTACCGGGCCGTTCTCCTGCCCCACCCGTACGCACTGGACCTGCCCGGCGTCGCCGCGTCCAGCACCCTGATCAAGGCCCACGACCCCACCACCGGGCGGGACGTCGGGGTCGTCCACAACCGGGCCACCGGGCGCATGACCGTCTCCACCCTCCTGGCTCCCGGCGGCAGCCTCATGGCCCCCACCGGAACCGTGCGGGGGAACCTCCGCACATGGTCGAGTGTGCTGGACGCCATGAGCACCGAGGACCAGATCCGCGGAGCCTCCGTCACGATCCAGATCACCCCCGGAGCCGGGGAGGCCCTCGGCGACGACATCAAGGCCCGCCGCGACCCCCACGCCCCCGCTCTCGCCCGGTCCGTCGTCAACGAACTCGTGCGCACCGCACCGCACGCCACCGCCTCGGTGTCACCGTGGATGAGCGTCACCGTCGACCCCTCCGCCAACGCAACCGCCTCGCTGGACCTGGGCGAGCAGGTCGCCGAGACCTTGCGCGTGGTGGACTCCCTCGACCTGTCCGGCACCGGAACCGACATCATCCGCCGGGCCACCGACGTCGACCTGCGCCGCCTGGTCCGCGCCGCCTACGACCCCGACACCTTCCACGCGCGGGACGAGGAGATCCGCGAGCTGTCCTGGGGCGAATGCGGCCCGCAGGCCGCCGACGACCACTTCGAGGAGTACGCCCACGACGGAGCGATCAGCGTGTCCTGGGTCCTGCGCGCGATGCCCAACCGGCCGATCCCCTACAGCACGCTCCTCCCGCTGGTGAGCCCCGGCCGGTTCCAGCGGCGGGTCACCCTCGCCTACCGGGTCCTGGATCCGCGCGAGGGCGAGCGGGTGCTGGAACGGGAGATCAACAGCGCAGCCAACCGCGCCACGGCCACCGCCCAGGTCAAGGGCAGGGCCCGGTGGAGCCAGAAGGCCGACTACGCCAAGGCGGAGAAGGCCGCCGCCCAGGCAGCCGGCGGCGCCCAGGTCGTCGACTGGACCCTCATGGTCACCGTCACCGCCCGCAGCGCGGAGGAACTGCCCGCTGCCCGGCAGGAAGTGGAGCGGGCGATCAAGGCGACCCGCTCGATCCGGATGCGCCCCGCCTACGGCGCGGAAGCCGCCGTGTTCGCGGCAGGGCTCCCCGTCGGCTACAACCCTCTGGTGAAGTGATGGCCAGGGCCAAGCAGCCACGCCTGGACTCGCCCCGCAAGATCACGGCACCGGAGAAGACCCGGGACCAGCGGCACGCCGAGCTCACGGAACAGCAGCGCCAGCGCCGGCTGTTCGCCCCACGACTCGGGTGGGGCGGACGGTTCGGCGGCCGGGCCGCGGTCGAGGACACCGGCACCGTCTACACCGGCCCCAGCACCCAGGCCGCCGGGATGTACCCCTTCCTTCTTGGCGCCGGGCTGCCCCCGCGCGGCGTTCCCGTCGGCCGCGACGTCCTCACAGGCGAGCTCGTCTGCCTGGACCCGGCCGGCTGGGTGGGGAAGCTGACGACGAATCCGAACGTGTGGATCATGTCGCAACCGGGTGCGGGGAAGTCGGCCCTGGTCAAGCGGATGCTGCTGTTCTACTGCGCCTTCGGGTTCATGCCCGTCATTCCCGGCGACGTCAAGGGCGAGTACACCGTCCTGGTCCGCCAGCTCGGCGGGAGCGTCGTCCAGATCGGCGACGGCGTCGGCCGCCTCAATCCTCTCGACTCCGGACCGCTGAAGAACCGCCTCCACCTCCTCGGCACGGTGGAGCGGGACAACGTCCTCGACATCCTCAACAGCCGCCGCCTCGAAACGCTCGGCGCATTGCTGTCGACGAAGCACGGCCTGGGCCGCACCCCCGACGAGATCCAGCGCTCCGCACTCACCTGCGCCGTCCAGATCGCCGCCGACGCCTGCCCCGGCGAGGACCCGATCGTCCCCGACGTCATCACCGTCCTGCGCCAGGCCCCCGACCAGCTCAAGGCCAAACTCGCCGCGCACAGGGACATGTACCAGGACCTCACCCGCTCCGTCATCGCCGGACTGGAAAACCTCTGCTCCGGCCCGCTGAAGGGCCTCTTCGACGGACCCACCACCCAGCAGCTCGACGTCGACGCCACCGCCGTCTCCGTCGACATCTCCCGCCTCCGCGCCCGCGGCACCGACACCATCAGCGCGGGCATGATCGCCACCTGGGCCTACGCCTACTCCAGCATCGACAGCGCCCGCAGCACCGGCCTCATGTCCCGCCGCCTCATCCTCCCCATGGACGAAATGTGGCGTGCCCTGCGCTCCGGCCCCGGCCTCGTCGACTCCATGGACTCCATCGGACGCCTCGCCCGTGGCGACGGCGACATCACCCTCTACATCACCCACTCCCTCCTCGACACCGAAGCCCTCCCCACGGAAGAGGACCGGGCGAAAGCGCGCGGGCTGATGGACCGGTGCGACACCTGGGTCATCGGAGCCTCCAGCGCCGAGGAACTCACCCGGGTGACCGGGAAGCGGGAGCTGACCGAGCAGGAACGCATGATGATCGCCTCCTGGTCCTCCGCGACGAGTACCGGCCTGGACACCGGCGACGCCGTCCACCCCGGACGCGGCAAGTACATGATCAAAGTCGGCACCAGGCCCGGCATCGCGGCCGCGAGTGAACTCACCGCGACCGAGGCGAAGCTCTACCACACCGACCCCACAGCAGGGACAGACCTCGGATGATGACCGACTCCGACCGCAACTGGGTCGCCGGAACTGCTGCCGTCGGGACTATCTCCGTGCTCGGCGCGACCACCTGGGTCGGCGCCGCACTCGGCGCGCTCCTCACCGGAGCCGACGTCGCCGGCCTTTCCCCACTCACCCTCTTCCGAATGCTCCGCGGGTGGAGCGGCTGGTGCGAGACTTGGGCGGCCTCACCCATCAGCAGCGCCATCGGCGCCGTGCTCCTCGACGCCCTCGCGGTAGTCGCCCTGGTCCTGGTGGTGCGGTTCGTGCGGAAGTGGTTCCACCACCCGCTCGACATGGCGACCCTGCATCAGATGCGGGACCTGGCACCGAAGCAGGCCGCCCACAGTGCGACCCGCCTGAGGGCCTCCCTGAAGGCGACACCGGTCAAGGACGTTGCGGCCCCTGACCGCGGTGTCCTGCTCGGTGACCACGCACCCTCCAGGGTGGAACTGCGGGGGAGCGACGAGGACACCTACCTCGCGATCATGGCCCCGAGGGCTGGCAAGTCCACCTCGCTCGCCATCCCCGTCGCCGAAGAAGCCCCCGCCGCCCTGCTCATGACGTCGAACAAGGCTGACGTCTACGCCGCCACCGTCCGCGAACGCGCCCAGGCCGGGAACGTCTGGGCACTCGACACTCAGGGGGTGGCCCGGATCGAGCGCGCGATGTGGTGGGACATGCTCGCCGAAGCGGAGACCCTGGAGCGCACAGAACGCCTCGCCTCCCACTTCATCGCCCAGGTCACCTCCGAGGGCGCCGACCCCTTCTGGTCCCAGTCCGCGAGCGATCTCCTCGTCGGGATGTTCCGGGCCGCCTGGCACGACGGGGCGAGCGTCAAGGACGTGCTGTCATGGGTCGCCAACCCCGCCGAGAAAGCCCCGCTGCGGATCCTCTACCGGCACGAACCCGTCCTCGCCGAACAGGTCGATGCCAGCATCAACATCGCCGAAGAGACCCAGTCCGGAATTTTCCAGAACGCCCGCACCGCCCTCTCCGGCCTCCGCGACGAGGAAGTCCTCGCCTGGGTCACCCCCGACAAGCACCGCCCCCGCTTCGACCCCGAGAACTTCGCCCTCTCCAAGGACACCCTCTACCTGCTCTCCAAGAAGGGCGGCCCCGCCTCCTCCGTCGTCGCAGCCCTGGCCGACGCCGTCTTCACCGCCGCCAGCGAAGTCGGGGAACGCCACGGCGGCCGGCTCCCCGAACCACTCCGGGCCGTCCTTGACGAAGCCGCGAACATCTGCAAGATCGCCGACCTTCCCGACCTCTTCAGCCACCTCGGATCCCGAGGCATCACGCCCTACGTCATCCTCCAGTCCTACCGCCAGGGCGTAAGAGCCTGGGGCGAGGTCGGCATGGACGCCATGTGGTCCGCCGCCACCAAGAAGCTCATCGGCGCCGGCGTCGACGACCCCAAGTTCGTCGCCGACATCGCCACCCTCATCGGCCAGCGCAGCGTTGAGCGCGGCTCGTACTCCAAGAGCAAGGACGGCGGCTCCACCTCCCGCAGCGAACAACGCGAGCAGATCCTGGAACCCTCCCAGATCCGTGCCATGCCCAAGGGCAGCGCACTCCTTCTCGCCACCGGCATGCCCATCGCCCAGATTCAGCTCCGCCCCTGGTACAAGGAAGCATCCATGCAGCACATCGGCCCGCAGAAGGCCGCAGAAGAAGTGCTCATCACCGAACGCGCGGTCGCGGCCTACGAGGAGCAGAAGGCCGCACGCCATGCCCGATGAGAGCCCTCCGCTCCCCGCGGCGGCTGTTGTCGCCGAAGACGTCGCAGACCTTCAAGCCCAAGTCCGGGCACTGACCAGACGGCTCGACCAGCTCACCGCAGACGGCCCGGGTGCCCCGACCCTGGTGACACTGGGGAAGGCCCACGAGGGCGGCGAAGGCGCGGAGGAAGAGCACAGCGAGCCCGAGTGGGCGTCACCTCCGTTCATCTTCCTCCTCGACCCACCTGCCTACGACGACGAACTCTGCGCCCTGGCCGAGTGGGTCGAGGGGGTACTCGTCCCCGGCTACCTCTCCGAACCGTCCGCCGACTCCCGCTGGTGCCACCTATGGACCGAACACCCCGTAGCCATCGCCCGCCTCCACGCCCTCTGGCTGGCCTGGCAGGAGTTGACCGATCCGACAAGTTGCGGTTACTCAGGACCCAGTACATGGCACCGTGACCACTACGACCCGTGCATTCGTGAACTTCGCGGATCGGCGGGGCCATTCCAAGGTTGCACTAAAGGTGAACATAAAGTAATTCACCGACAGCCGGGGCTCGTTCCTAGTGCATGGAGAAGCGAATGAATCGACTTCGCAAAAGATCTCGCCTGGAAATTTGAAGATGCTGCACTGGCGGGTGGAATTGATGGCTCATGGCACACGAAAGGCTTCGGAATGTGGAGTTTCTACCATTCGGCTAACGGCCGCCAGCTTGACCACCGGCGCGAAGTCGCCGTTGTGGGGGTGTGTGGTGGT
>NZ_LIXI01000016.1 GCF_001905595.1 Streptomyces sp. CB00316
GACCACCGTCCAGGCACTCGCCGCGGCCGTCCAGGGCATCGACGCCCTCAACCGCGGCGACGTCGGCGTCCGCTCACTCCAGGAACACGCCGAACAGCTCAGCGCGATCATTCTCCGGGATCAGCTCGAACTGGCGGGCATCGAGGTGTCCAGCGCGACCGAGACGGCCAGCAGGGCGAGGGCCGTTCCCATCATGTAGCGCTGCACCTTGAGCCAGGACGGGCGGCGGGCGAGGAACATGGCGATGGATCCGGCGGCCAGGACGATGCTCAGGTTGATCGTGAGGGCCACCGCGATCTGGACGGAGCCGAGCACGAACCCCTGGAACAGCACATGTCCCGCATCCAGGTTGATGAACTGAGGGATGAGGGAGAGGTACATGATGGCGATCTTCGGGTTGAGCAGATTCGTCATCAGCCCCATCGTGAACAGCTTGCGCGGCGAGTCGTGGGGCATCTCCTGGGGAGCGAAGACGGAGACGCCCCCGGGCTTCAGGGCGGTCCAGGCGAGGTAGGCGAGGTACGCCGCCCCGGCCAGCTTCACCGCGATGTACAGCTCGGGCACCGCTATGAAGACCACCGACAGGCCGAGGTTCGTCGCCAGCAGGTAGACCAGGAACCCCACCGCGACGCCGCCGAGGGAGACCACTCCGGCGCGCCGGCCCTGGGTGATGCTCCGGGAGACGAGATAGATCATGTTCGGGCCGGGGGTGAGCACCATCCCCAGGGCGACCATCGCGACCCCCAGTACTCCGGTCAGCTCAACCATTTGCTGCGCGCCGCCTTCTGTTCGAGGTCTGTTCTTCGGTCGGTTCCGTTGCTGCTCCGTGCATTTCCGGGCTTCTGACGGAGTCGTTGCTCGGAGCAATTCGAGTGTAAGGTCAATTCTTTCCTCGGTTCAATACGGAATATTGAACTCGGTGCAATACTGTGCTTCGATGCCACTGAGAGCCTCGATGAGCGATGACCGATGAGTGCGGAAGGTGAGGTCCGTGAAGGACTACCGGAGCGTCGCCGACGCGGTGGCCGCGGAGATCAGAGCGGGACGGCTCAGGAGGGGTGAACGGCTCCCCACCCAAAGGGAATTCGCCCGGCAGTACGGCATCGCCAATTCCACGGCCACCCGCGTCTATCAGGAGCTCGCACGCCGGGGTTTCACCGAGGGCCATGTGGGCCGCGGAACTTTCGTGCGCGACGCTTCAGGCGCGGCGGCCCCGGCGCCCGCGCTGTCCGAACCCGCCGACAGCCGGGTCGACTTGGAGCTGAACTACCCGGTGGTGCCCGAGCAGGCCGAGCTGCTCGCCGCCGGCCTGGGGAAGCTGCTGAGCCCGGGCCGACTGGAGCCGGTACTGCGCCCGGTCGGCGCGGCCGGTACCCGCGACACCCGCGACGCCGCGGCGGACCTGCTCGCGCGGGGCGGCTGGCGCCCCGATCCGGCGCGGATCCTGTTCGCCGGGAGCGGCCGGCAGGGGATCTCGGCGGTTGTCGCGGCGGTGACCCGGCCGGGCGCGCGGCTGGGCGTCGAGGAGCTGACGTACCCGGTGCTCAAGGCGATCGCCACCCGGCTCGGCGTCACCCTCGTGCCGCTCGCCATGGACGAGGCCGGGCTGATTCCGGAGGCGGTGGAGGAGGCGCACCGGGCAGGGCCGCTGCACGCCGTCTACGTACAGCCCGTTCTGCACAATCCGCTGTCGCTGACCATGCCCGCGGACAGGCTGGACCGTTTGGCCGATGTGCTGCTGACGTGCGGGATCCATGCGATCGAGGACGCCGTCTGGGCCTTCCTCCGGGACGATCTGCCGCCTCTGGCGTCGCGTGCGCCCGAGCGGACGGTCCTCGTCGACAGCCTGTCCAAGCGGCTGTCCCCGGGGCTCTCCCTGGGGTTCGCGGTGGCCCCCGCCGCCGTGTCGGGCGGGGTGGCGGCCGCTCTGCGCTCGGGGGGCTGGACGCCCATGGGTTTCCCGTTGGAGGCGATGGCCCAGTGGCAGGCGGACGGCGTCGTGGAAACGCTCGTACGGGCCAAGCAGCGGCAGGCCGTGGAGCGGCAGGAGATCGCGCAGCGCCACCTCCGGGACTTCGTGACCCGGAGCGCGCCGGGGTCGTACTACCGCTGGTGGGAGCTGCCGCGTCCATGGCGTGCCGACACCTTCGTGGCCGCCGCGGCGCGGCACGGCATCGCGGTCACCCCGGCCGCCGCGTTCTCCGTAGGCCGCCACCGTGGCTCGCACGCCATCCGGCTCGGCCTCGCCTCGCCCGCCGAGGAGACCCTCTCCCGGGCCCTCGCGACCCTGGCCGATCTGGCCAGGTCGGCCCCGGATGACCTCGCCCAGGACTGAGGAGCAGGGCGGACGGAGGCAGGGCGAAGGTGGGCTGTCTCGAAATGTGAGACGATTCCCCGTCAATTTTGAGGAGAAATCGGCCGAATAGGGAATGACGTTGTTTGTGCTTTTCGTGCATCAGCCCCAGGCCGAGTCTTTACGTGCCCGTTTTACGTGACGGGTGCGTTCTGGGAAGCAAGTATGCGCAGCGCTGACGGTCCGATACATACCATCACCTTATCGATGTGATTGTTTCCATGTTTCACGGAGGGTGTTTCCCGTTTGTGAAATTTCCCGGGTGTGTTCCTGTGGACAACCCGGGTGGTGGTATCTCTGTCGCTCTTTTTTCGGGCGCATTGTTTGCGTCACAGCCATCCTTATGCATATTCAGGCGGCGGTGCGAGCCTGCCTGTCGTCCCGACCACGAATTGCGGCAACACGAAGGATGCGCAAATGGCGTCAGAACCTGACAAAACGTCACTTAGCGAGGTACGCCTGAGCGAGGAGGTGCTGCGGCGCTACCGCGAGGCGCTGGAGGCGGGGACGATATCCGGTGATGTGCCCGAGTCCCTCGTGCGCTCCGGTCTGCTCAGGCCGTTGCCCGGTCGACGGGACGTGTACGTGCCCGTGCCCCCGGGAATCGCCGAATCGCTGCTCGCGCGCCATGTCGAGCGCGACATAGAGGAACGCCGGAAATCCCTGGAAGTCCTGCATTCATCCTTTCTCGCGGCGGAGGCCGTCTACCGAAAGGCCCAGCGCCGGGCCGAGCCGCCCATCGAGTCCCTGAACGGCGAAGAGGTGATCGGTGAGGCGCTGCGGAAGGCCGTCGGGTCCTGCAAGGAGGAGTTGCTGACCGCGCAGCCCGGCGGCGGCCGCCCGCCCGCGCTGCTCGCCGAGGCCCTACCCCGCGATCTCGCGCTGCTGCGGAAAGGCGTACGGCAGCGCACCCTCTACCAGCACAGCGTCCGGTCGCACGCGCCCACCCTCGCCTACATCGAACAGGTCCTCGCCGAGGGTGCCCGGGTCCGTACCGTGGATGAGATCTTCGAGCGCGTCATCATCTGCGACCGCGCCATCGCCTTCATCCCGGGAACCACGGAGCGCAAGAGCACCGCGCTGGCCCTCCGCCACCCTGGGGTGGTCGAATTCCTGGCCAAGATGTTCGATCACGCGTGGGAGCGCGCGGAGCCCGTCGCCATCTCCGTCGAACGGCACCGCCCCGACCTGCTCACCAGCTCCGTCCGCAGGACCGTGCTCCGCATGGTCGTGACCGGCCACACGGACGAATCCATCGCGTCCCGGCTGGGCATGAGCGCCCGCACCGTGTCCACCCACATCCGCAAGGTCTCCGAAGCGCTGGGCAGCCGCAGCAGGGCGGAGCTGGGCTACCTGCTCTCCCAGCGGCGGCTGCTCGAACAGGGCGGCGCCCTCCCCGGGGAGGCCCCCGGCTCCCCGGCCCGTCAACGCCGGCCGGCCACCTGGGAATCCTGCGGCTGACGTCAGCGCGGGTGCCGGCTGCGGGCGTTCACCACGGCGAGCTGGGCGCTCAGCTGTTCGGCACGGCTGAGGGGCTGTACGTTCTCGGGGTCCGCCTCCCAGGGGCGCCCGCCCCCGAGCGGGCCGAGCCGGAGGAGGGTGCCCCGCCTGCCGAGCACCACCCCCACCCGGTCGCACCCGGCGTCGTGGACGGCCGCCCCCACACCCGGGCCGCCGCCCTCCGTCACCTGGCCAGCCCGTTCGTGATGGCGGTCGCCAACGCGTGGGCCACGGGGGCGGAGCAGACCCCGAGGTGCACGAGGGCGTACCGGATCTCCGCCGAATGCTCCGATGCGGCGTCCTTGTCACCCGGCGCGGCGGCCGGGTCGTCCTCGCCGTCCTCGCGAACGGTGTCGGCCCACGGCGTACGGACATCCATGGCGGGGAGCTGGATACCGGCCCGGGTGAGGGCGGTGGCCAGCGCGTCCCGCGCCTCCATCGCCTCCTTCACCTTGGCGGCCCCGGAGTTGAACGGGGCGCTCTGCGGTGTACGGCGGGGGAGGGGCGGCTTGGACGACATGGCGTCCTCCTTCGGCTGATGTCGCACGGAACCGGCGCCCCGGCCACCCGGTCTGAACTACCGTGCGTGAGGGGCTCATCACGAGAATGGCCTGGCCGGAAGCGCGGTCCCGGCGAAGCCGGGCGCAGCTTCCCGGCCGGGAGAACCACGTTCCACACGTTCCACGGAGGACGCGATGCCGACGAGGCGAGCGGTCACGGGCCGCAGCAGGGAACCACGCGCACGCTTCGCGGAGGAGCTACGGCTCCTGCGCACGGCGCGCGGCCACAGCCTGCGGCAGTTGGGTGACCGACTGGGCTGGGACTGGTCGCTGTTCGGCAAGATGGAGAAGGGTGAGACGGTCGGCGGCCCGGAGGTGGTCCAGGCGCTGGACGTCCATTACGGGACGCCGGGGCTGCTGCTGGCGCTCTGGGAACTGGCCGTCAGCGACAAGACGCAGTTCAAGGAGCGGTATCGGCGGTACATGGCGCTGGAGGCCGAGGCGGTGAGCCTGTGGCACTTCGCGGTGAGCGTGCTGCCGGGGCTGTTGCAGACGCCCGCGTATGCGCGGGAGTTGCTGGCGGCCGGTGGGCTCAAGGGCGAAGCGCTGGATCAGCAGGTTGAAGCGCGGATGGGGCGGCGGAGCCTGCTGGCGGGGGAGGGGGCTCCGCCGTTCCGGACGATCCTGTCGGAGGCGACCCTGCGGACGGCTCTGCGCGATGCGGGGGAGTGGCGGCAGCAGCTGGAGCACCTGGTGGAGATGTCCGAGCGGCCGAACCTGACGCTTCAAGTCCTGCCGCAGGAAGCCGGGTTGCACGGCCTGTCGAGCACAGACGTCTGGTTCCTTCGGCTGCCGGATGCTCGTACCGTGGCCTACACGGAAAACGGATACGGGGGTGACCTCATCGAGGAGAACGCCGCGGTCGAGCGTGTGCAGCGTGTGTACGATGCGACACGTGACCTGGCGCTTTCCCCGGCTGAGTCGCGAAATTTCGTTCTAGGCGTGTTGGAGGAGCTGCCGTGGGATCCATCGACCTGACCGCCGCGACCTGGCGCAAGAGCAGCTACAGCAATCAGGACGGCGGTGCGTGCCTCGAGGTTGCGGGCGGCTTTACCACTGTTGTTCCGGTACGGGACAGCAAGAACCCCCAAGGCCCCGCGCTCACGTTCGCGGCCACCAACTGGTCGTCATTCCTCGCCGCTGTGAAGGGCGACGACCTGAGCGCCTGATCCGACGCCGGTACGACGACGGTCCCCGCTGACACGTTCAGCGGGGACCGTCGTCGTACCCGCCCGCCGAAAGGTACGGCGGGTGCCTTCTCAAATCTAGTGCTGTGTGAAATTGTACTGTCGCACAACACTCTGTGTGTCCATGTCAATCCCGTGGATGCGCAGGGTCTCGCTCCGCCATCCCCACCCACCCTCATCCCCCACACCCGCCCCGGGTGAGCCTTAAGAGGAGGCAGCTGGTGAGACCAGCATCGATGCGCCGACGCGCCGCGACCTTAGCCGCGTTGGCGCTCTGCATGTGCCTGGGTACGACCTCGTTCACCGCCCCGTCCTTCGCGTCCGCCCCGCAGTCCCCGCAGGTCCCGGTGGCCGCCACGGCCCCGGCGGGTGCCGATGGTGCGCAGACCCCGCCTGCCGCGTCCCTCCTGCCGGACGGCGCCCCCGAGCCCGACCACGTACGTGCCTCGGCGCTGCCCGTCGACGGGCGGGGGCCGGCCCCGGCGTCCGACGCCGCACGGAAGCGGGACTACGACGAGCCCGCCGAAGGCGCCGCCGCCGCTGCCGCCGCCTGTGATCCGGCGGACTTCACCTCGCGTACCGGCAGCGCCCTCGTCCAGCAGATCAAGGCGTCCGCGACGGCGTGCGTCAACACGCTGTTCGGCCTCACCGGGGAGAACGCGCGCCTCGCCTTCCGGGAGGCGCAGATGGTGACGGTGGCGTCCGCGCTGCGCGACGCTTCGACCACCTACCCCGGCAACGCGTCCACCGGAGTGCCCCAGTTGGTGCTCTACCTGCGGGCCGGGTACTACGTGCAGTGGTACAACGAGCCGGTCGTCGGCCCGTACGGACCGGCGCTCACCGCCGCGATACGGTCCGGGCTCGACGCCTTCTTCGCCTCCCCGCGCTCCCGTGACGTCACCGACGCCAACGGCGAGACGCTCTCCGAAGCGGTCATCCTCATCGACAGCTCCCAGGAGAACGCCCGCTACCTAATCGTCGTCAACCGCCTGCTCGCCGGCTACGACGCCTCGTACAACGCGCTGTGGAACATGCGGGCCGCCGTCAACAACACCTTCACCGTGCTCTTCCGGGGGCACCAACTCCCGGCGTTCGTCGCGGCCGTCACGGCGGACCGGTCCACCGCCGACACCGTCCACGCCTTCGCCTCCCGCAACCTCGCCCTGCTCGGTACCGACCACGCGTTCCTCGTCACCAACGCCGGCCGCGAACTCGCCCGGTTCCTGTCGTACGAGACGCTGCGCGCCGGCGTGCGCCCGCAAGTGAAGGGGCTTCTCGACCGGACCTCCATCACCGGGGTGACCGCACCCCTGTGGGTGGGTCTGGCCGAGTCGGCCGTCCACTACGACGCGGGCAACTGCGCCTACTTCGCGATCTGCGACCTCCCCGACCGCCTCGACAGGGCCGCTCTGCCGGTCCGGCACGACTGCGGCGGCAGCCTGCGCATCCGCGCCCAGGCAATGTCCGCCGCCCAACTCGCCTCCACCTGCGCGAGCCTGGCCGGCCAGGACGCCTTCTTCCACGGCATCGCCCGTGACGACGGGCCGGTGGCCGGTGACCTCAACACCCGGCTCGAAGTGGTCGTCTACGACTCCAGTGACGACTACGGCACGTACGCGGGTGCCATGTTCGGCATCGACACCGACAACGGCGGTATGTACCTGGAGGGCGACCCGTCCGCCGTCGGCAACCAGCCGCGCTTCATCGCCTACGAGGCCGAGTGGCTGAGGCCGGACTTCCGGATCTGGAACCTCAACCACGAGTACACCCACTATCTCGACGGCCGCTTCACCATGGCCGGTGACTTCGCCGACGGCATGACCACCCCGACCGTCTGGTGGGTCGAGGGATTCGCGGAGTACGTCTCCTACTCCTATCGCCGACTCACCTACGAATCGGCCATCAGCGAAGCGGGCAAGCGGACTTACCCCCTGAGCACCCTGTTCGACACCACCTACGACAACAGCGACAGCACCCGGATCTACCGCTGGGGCTACCTCGCGGTCCGCTACATGCTCCAGTCCCACCGCCCGGACCTGGACACCGTCCTCCGCCACTACCGGGCCGGGAACTGGGACGCCGCCCGTACGTACCTCAAGACCACCATCGGCACACGTTACGACGCCGGCTGGAACGCCTGGCTCACCGCCTGCGCCGCGGGCGACTGCGGTGAGGCCACGAACCCGCCCGACCCGACCGATCCGCCGGACCTGCCCGAGTGCACCCTCCCCGAGCCGACCCGGCTCGACCGCAACTGCGCACGGTCCGGCGTCTCGGCCCGGGCCGGTGACTACGCCTACCTCACCCTCTATGTGCCCGCCGGGACAACGAAGTTGCGCCTCAGCACCCACGGTGGAACGGGCGACGCCGACCTGTACCACCGGGCCGGTTCCTGGCCGTCGAAGACCGACTACACCCACCGGTCCGCCAAGCCCGGAAACTCCGAGACGGTGACCGTGAACAACCCCACCCCGGGGTGGAACTACGTCTCCATCGCCGCTGAACAGGCGGTCTCGGGGCTCGTGGTCTCCGCGGAGTACTGACCCAGGGCTTCGCCCCGGGACTTCCGGTGCCGGCGACCCGCTCCCGCCCCGGTGGGAGCGGGTCTTGGCAGACACTGCGTCATGTGACATGTTACTGCCGTGCTCAAGGGAGAGTCCGTGGATCTCGTCGTGATCGGCGCCGGAGTCGTGGGCGCCGCGTGCGCCTACTACGCCGCTGACGCCGGTCTGTCCGTGGCCGTCGTCGACCGGGGACCGGTCGCGGGCGGCACGAGCGGCTCGGGTGAGGGCAACCTCCTCGTCTCGGACAAGGAGCCTGGTCCCGAGCTGGAGTTGGCACGGACCTCACTCCGGCTCTGGAGCGCGCTCGCGGACGTCCTGCCCGTCGACATCGAGTTCGAGGTAAAGGGCGGCCTCGTCGTCGCCGAGGACAGTGAACAGCTTGCGCGGTTAAGGGAGTTCGCTGCGGCACAGGCTCGGTCCGGGGTCGCCGTGGAAGAGGTGGACCCCGCTGGTCTCCGCGACCGGGAGCCCCACCTCGCGCCCGGCCTCGCCGGAGGGTTCCACTACCCGCAGGACGCCCAGGTGCAGCCCGCCCGGGCCGCCGCCCGCCTCCTGGAGGCCGCCGGGCGGGCGGGTGCGCGGCTCTTCCTGGGGGAGGAGGTCACAGCCGTCACGACCACCCCGGAGGGCCGGGTGAGCGGGGTGCGGACCGCGCGCCGCTGCTTGCTGACGGGAGCGGTCGTGAACGCGGCGGGTACCTGGGCGGACCGGATCGCGGAGCTGGCGGGCTCCTGTCTCCCCGTCCAGCCGCGACGGGGCTTCGTCCTCGTCACCGAACCCCTGCCCCCACTGATCCGCCACAAGGTGTACGCGGCGGGGTACGTCGCCGACGTGGCGAGCGGGGAAGCGGAGTTGCAGACCTCGCCCGTCGTGGAGGGCACGCCCGCCGGGCCCGTCCTCATCGGTGCGAGCCGGGAACGGGTGGGGTTCGACCGTCGCATCTCCGCCGAGGCCGTGCGCAGGCTGGCCGCAGCGGCGACCGGCCTCTTCCCGGTGCTCTCCCAGGTGCGCGTCCTCCGCGTCTACTGCGGCTTCCGCCCGTACCTGCCCGACCATCTGCCCGCCATCGGCCCCGACCCGTCCGTACCCGGCCTGTACCACGCCTGCGGTCACGAGGGCGCCGGGATCGGCCTCGCCCCGGCGACCGGGCTGGCCATCGCCCGGCAACTTACCGGCGCGAGAACGGAGACCGACGTCGGCCCGTTCGACCCGGGGCGGCTGGCGGACGCCGCCGATGCGCGGCCGGGGCTCGGCAGTTGACGTACACCCGTCCATGCGCGGGTCTCCCTGCGCCAGTTCGTGTCCGGGCATCACTTCGTGTCCGGGAGAGGGGAAGGCAGTCCATGCGCCACCGAGCCGAACCGCCGCCCGCCGAAGCCAGGCCGCCCGTCCGCTTCGCCTTCGACGGCCGCACCCTCGCCGCCCGCCGGGGACAGAGCATCGCGGGCGCCCTCTGGGACCACGGTGTCCTCGCCTGGCGCACCACGCGCGGCGGCGGACGGCCGCGAGGGGCCTTCTGCGGTATGGGCGTCTGCTTCGACTGCCTGGTCACCGTCAACGGCACACCAGGCCGACGCGCCTGCCTCGTGCGGGTGTCGGAGGGCGATGTGGTCACCTCGCAGGAAGGGCACGGGCGTGACGAGCTCACCATCTGACGGCACGAGGCGGAACGGGCGCCCGGCCCCCGGCCCTGCGGCGAGAGGCCCCTTCCCGACACCCGGCCCCTACGACCTGGCGGTCATCGGCGCCGGGCCCGCAGGCCTGGCCGCCGCCGTCACCGCGGCCGACGGCGGCCTGCGCGTCGTGCTGATCGACGCAGCGGAACGCCCGGGCGGCCAGTTCTTCCGCCATGCAGCCCCCGGGCTCGCCCCCAGGAGGACCCCCGTCCACCACAAGCGGGCCGCCTTCACCGCGTGGTCCGCCCGCCTGGCGGCACACATACGGGCAGGCAGGATCACCCATCTCCCGCGGCACCACGTCTGGACGGCCGAACGGGGCGGCGGCCCGGCGGCGGGCTCCGAGCGCTGGACGCTCCGCCACGTACCGGTCGACGGCGCCCCGGCCGACCACCCACCCGCAGACGCCGTGCGGGTCACGACGGCCCGCTACCTCCTCCTGGCGACCGGTGCCTACGAGCGCCAACTCCCCTTCCCCGGGTGGACCCTGCCCGGCGTGGTCGCCGCCGGCGGGGCCCAGGCGATCCTCAAGGACTCCGGCGCCCTCCCCGGCCGGCGTATCGTCGTGGCCGGCAGCGGACCGCTCCTGCCCGCCGTCGCCGTCTCCCTCGCGGAGGCGGGCGCCGGCATCCCGGCCCTGGCCGAGGCCGCCTCGTACACCGGCTACGCCTCCCGCCCCGGCGTGCTCGCCCGCAACCCGGCGAAGGCGGTGGAGGGGGTCCGCCTCGCGGCTCGGCTCCTGCGGTACCGGATCAGGCTGCGCACCCGCAGTGCGGTCGTCCGGGCGCACGGTACGGACCGGGTCGAGGCGGTCACCCTCGCCACCCTCGACCGGGACTGGCGGCCGGTGGCCGGGACCGAGGTGCGCATCGCCTGCGACGCGCTCGCCGTCGGCCACGGCCTCGTCCCCCAGCTCGAACTCGCCGTCTCCCTCGGCTGCTCCCTGCGCACCGCACCGGACGGGACACCTGCCGTCGAGGTCGACGAACAACAGCGCACTGACATGGCCGGGTTGTGGGCAGCCGGGGAACCGACCGGCGTCGGGGGCGTCGAACTCGCCCTGCTGGAGGGCCGGTCGGCAGGCCGGAGTGTGGCGGCCTCGTTCCGCGGAAGCGAGCGCGCCCCCCGAGCGCGAGCCGCCACCGTCCGCCGACGCCGCTTCGCCGACCTCATGGCGACGGCCCACCGCCCGGGCGCCCACTGGACGCAGTGGGTCACGGAGGGAACCGAAGTGTGCCGCTGCGAGGAGGTCACCGCCCACGACCTGCGCCAAGCACACGAGTTGGGCGCCCGGGACGCGCGGAGCGCCAAACTCCTCACCCGGGCCGGCATGGGCTGGTGCCAGGGCCGCCTGTGCGAGACGGCGGTCACGTGCCTCGCGGCCGGGGGCGACGGCTCCGCCCCGCTCGTCCCTGCCCGCCGGCCCCTCTCCTGCCCCGTCTCCCTCCAGGACCTCGCGGACTCCGGCCCGGCCGCCGACGCAGGTCCCTCGACCACCCCGCAAGCCTCAGCCCTCTGACATCACCACCACGAGAACAGGTTTTGAACAAAGGAGTTGTCCATGCCCCGCACCCGCATCCACCCCTGGCACGGCGTCATGGTCGCCACCACGCTGCCCTTCCGCGAAGACCTCTCCGTCGACCACGACGCCTTCGCCGACCACGTCCGCTCGCTCATCGACGCCGGCTGCGACGGTGTCGTACCCAACGGGTCCCTCGGCGAGTACCAGACCCTCACCGACGAGGAGCGCCGCCGGGTGGTCGAGACCGCCGTCGAAGCGGCGGGTGACGGGGCCCGGGTGATGCCGGGCGTCTCCGCCTACGGCAGCGCGGAGGCCCGGCGCTGGGCCGAGGAGGCGGCGCGGGCGGGGGCCGGTTCCGTACTGCTGCTGCCGCCCAACGTCTACCGGGCCGACGAGGCCGCCGTACGTGCCCACTACGCCGAGGTCGCCCGTGCCCAGCTGCCCGTGGTGGCCTACAACAACCCGTACGACACCCGGGTCGACCTCACCCCCGCCCTGCTGGCACAGCTCCACGAGGCCGGGGACATCGTCGCCGTGAAGGAGTTCACCGGCGATGTGCGCCGCGCCTGGGAGATCGCCGAGCGCGCCCCCGGGCTCGACCTGCTGATCGGTGCCGACGACGTCCTGCTGGAGCTTGCCGTGGCGGGGGCCGTCGGCTGGATCGCCGGATTCCCCAACGCGCTCCCCGGCTCCTGCACCGCCCTCTACCGCGCGGCGGTCGCCGGTGACCTGGACACCGCCGTACCCCTGTACCGGAAGCTGCACCCGCTGCTGCGCTGGGACTCCAGGACCGAGTTCGTCCAGGCGATCAAGGCGTCCCAGGACGTGGTCGCCGAGGGGAGCGGCGGACCCTGTCGACCTCCCCGTACCCCTCTCTCCCCTCAGGACGAGGCCACCGTGAGGGCGTTGACCGAGAAGCTCCTCGCCGAAGGCCTCGACTGAGGCAGAAGTGTCCGCCGACCCGGAGAGCCCCGCCACTCAAGGAGCAGCACCGTGCGCAGCCGCCGCACCATCCACACCGTGGAATCCCACACCGAGGGCATGCCGACCCGCGTCGTCACCGGAGGCATCGGAACCGTACCCGGGGCCACCATGGGCGAGAGGCGCACCTACTTCCAGGAGCACCTCGACCACCTCCGCACCTGGCTGATGTACGAGCCGCGCGGCCACGCCGCGATGAGCGGGGCGATCCTCCAGCCGCCCACCAGACCCGACGCCGACTGGGGGGTGCTGTTCATCGAGGTGTCCGGGCTGCTGCCGATGTGCGGCCACGGCACCATCGGCGTCGCCACGGTCCTCGTGGAGACCGGCATGGTGACCGTCACCGAACCCGTGACCACGGTCCGGCTGGACACCCCCGCCGGGCTCGTCGTCGCCGAGGTCCGCGTGGAGGACGGCGCGGCCACCGCCGTGACCCTGCGCAACATCCCCTCCTTCACCGCCGCCCTCGACCGCCAAGTCGAGATCCCCGGGTACGGCACGGTCGCCTACGACCTCGCCTACGGCGGCAACTTCTACGCGATCCTTCCCCTCGCCCGCCTGGGCCTGCCCTTCGACCGCGCACGCAAGGACGACATCCTGCGGGCCGGGCTGGACATGATGGCCGCCATCAACGCCACGGAACCGCCCGTACACCCCGAGGACACGTCGATCACCGGCTGCCACCACGTCCAGCTCCTGGCCCCCGGTTCGACCGCCGCGCACTCCCGCCATGCCATGGCCATCCACCCGGGCTGGTTCGACCGTTCCCCCTGCGGCACCGGCACCTCCGCGCGCATGGCCCAGCTCCACACCCGGGGCGAACTGCCCCTGCACCGCGACTTCGTGAATGAGTCGTTCCTCGGTACGTCGTTCACCGGCCGGCTCGTGGAGGAGTGCCGGGTGGCGGGGGAGCCGGCGGTCGTCCCGAAGATCACCGGACGTGCCTGGATCACCGGGACCGCGCAGTTCCACCACGACCCGGGCGACCCGTTCCCGGACGGCTTCCTGCTGTGATGAACCCCGCCCGGACCGGGCCCGACCCCATCCGGAGGTGAACTCCCTTCGGGTAACGTGACATTGCACCGAAGAAACCCGAAGTCCCGGAGGACGCCGTGGTCACCCTGCAGTCGCGCAAGCTCGTGTCCCCCACGGAGAACCTGCGCGATCAGGTGGCCCACGCCCTGCGCGCCGCGCTCATCGCGGGGGAGATCAAGCCCGGCGGCGTCTACTCGGCCCCCGCCCTCGCCGCCGAGTTCGGCGTCTCGCCCACACCGGTGCGCGAGGCGATGCTGGACCTCGCCCACGAAGGGCTGGTCGAGGTCGTACGGAACAAGGGCTTCCGGGTGACGGAGATGACCGAGCAGGATCTGGACGAGTACACGGAGATCCGTACGCTCATCGAGGTGCCCACGGTCGGCAAGGTGGTCCGGACCGCGACCCGGGAGCAGCTCGAAGCCCTGCGTCCCGGAGCCGAGGCCATCGTGGCGGCGGCCCGGGGGCACGACCTCATCGGCTACCTGGACGCCGACCGGCGCTTCCATCTCGACCTGCTCGCCCTCGGCGGGAACCGCCACCTCGTCTCGGTCGTCGGCGACCTCCGCAAGCGGTCCCGGCTGTACGGTCTCACCGAGCTCGACGAGGCCGGGGTGCTCGTCGACTCCGCCGAGGAGCATGTGACGCTGCTCGACCTGATGATCGCCCAGGACGCCGCGGCTGCGGAGGCCCTGATGCGCCACCACCTGGAGCACGTACGGACCCTCTGGGCCAGCCGCCCGCAGCCGGCGAAGCGCAGCGCGCTCACCCTCCACCGCACCTGATCCGCAGGGTCACCACGGCCGCGTTCCGCCGCTAACGGCTAACGGCTACCGGCTACCGGCTACCGGCTTCCGCAGTACGCCGATGTGCCTCGCGCCGACGGTCTCTTCCGAAGGGCGGGGCGCCGGCGGGTCGGTCGGAACACGCGCCCCCGGGAGGTCCGGCGTCGCGAAGCGGGGCGGAAGGTCGGGGGTGAGCAGTGATCGTGTCTGGGTCATGGGTCCCACCTGCCTCGCTGGAGGAGTCCGGACGGGCTCCCACCAGTGATTCGGAGCCGTACGGCAAGGGGATTGGGCGTGGCCGCGCGACGGCTCAGCCCGCGTCGAGGATCTGGCCCATCAGCCGGGACGGTCGACCATCTGGTGACCCTCGCCGTCGGCTAGGGGCGGCTGATGCGGGAGGGCGACCCCTGCGCCGGCGTCTTTCGGGAGGGCGGGGGCGGGGGCCGTCGAGAGCCCCTGTACGTTTAGCTTAGGCTTGCCTAACTCTCACCCGCTCGTCCAACCATGAGGAACACCATGCTCGGCTTCACCCGCGTGCGTCGTCACACCCTTGCCGCTTCGGCCACCGCCGTCGCCCTCGCCGTCGTCCTGGTCGGCTGCTCCTCCGACGGTGACAGCGGCAAGGACGCGGCGAAGGACACGGCGAAGGGCGGCGGCGCCTTCCCCGTCTCGATCAAGAGCTCGCTCGGCACCGCGAAGATCGGCGAGAAGCCCGAGCGCATCGTCACCCTCGGCCAGGGTTCCGCCGAGACCGCGATAGCCCTCGGCCAGACCCCGGTCGGCATCGAGAGCTACCCGTGGGGCAGCGACAAGTCCGGCTACCTCCCGTGGATCAACGAGGCCGTGAAGAAGTCCGGCGACAAGCTGCCCAAGCAGTTCGCGGGCGGCGAGGAGATCGACTTCGAGGCCATCACCGAGCTGGAGCCGGACGTCATCCTCGCCCCCTGGTCGGGCATCACGCAGAAGCAGTACGACGTCCTCAAGGACATCGCCCCCACGGTCGCCTACCCGGACCAGGCGTGGAGCACCGACTGGGACCAGCAGATGGACATCATCGGCAAGGCGCTCGGCCGGACGGAGGACACCGACGCCCTCAAGACGAAGATCGAGAAGCAGCTCTCCGACGCCGCGGCCACCCGGCCGAACTACAAGGACGTCACCTTCTCCTACATCTACAACTCCGGCCCCGGCACCCTCGGCGTCTTCAAGCCCGAGGAGCAGCGCGTCAAGATGGTCTCCTCGCTCGGTCTGAAGGTCGACCCCGTGGTCAACGGCTTCAAGGAGACCCCCGGCACCGACTCGGCCCTCATCGGCCTGGAGAACGCCGAGAAGCTGAAGGACAGCGACGTCGTCTTCACGTTCTACACGGACGCGAAGAACCGCAAGGAGATCGAGGGCCAGAAGCTGTACGGCGCGATCCCCGCGATCAAGAAGGGCGCCGTCGTCGCGAGCAACGACAACTCCTTCGTCACCGCATCCTCGATCATCAACCCGCTGACCGTGCCGTGGACGATCGAGCGCTACCTGCCGATCATCGACGAGGCCGTCAAGAAGGCCGGCAAGTAACCCCGGCCGGGTATCCGAACCGCCGAGGCCACCAGGCACACTTCACTCCCATGGCAACCACCACGGCCGCACCGCCGAGCGGCGCCGGTACCTCCCGTACCGGCGCCGCTCGGGCGGCGTTCCTCCTGCTCGCGGCGGTCGCCGCGCTGGCGGTCGCGCTCTGCGCGAGCGTCATGTTCGGCAGCCGCAGTACCTCGTTCGGCGATGTCCTCGGCGTCCTGGGGGGCAGCGCCGAAGAGAACGTCACCGCGATCATCGAGAGCCGCTACCCCCGGACCGCTCTCGGCGTCCTCGCCGGACTCTGCCTCGCCGTCGCGGGCACCCTCATGCAGGGCGTCTCGCGCAACCCACTGGCCGAACCGGGGCTGCTCGGCATCAACGCCGGTGCCTCCGCGAGCATCGTCGCCGCGACCGCCTGGTTCGGCGCCTCCGGAGCCACCGACACCATGTGGTGGGCGCTGCCCGGTGCGCTGATCGCCGGAGTGCTCGTCCATGTCATCGGCTCCGCGGGTACGGGCACGAGCGTGGTGCGCCTGGTGCTCGCCGGGGCCGTGCTCACCGCCGTCACGATGGCGTTCATCCAGGCCGTGACCCTCAGCAAGCCGCAGGTGTTCGACAGCTACCGCTACTGGGTCGTCGGCGCCCTCGGCGGCCGGGACTTCGACGTGTTCTGGTCCGTCCTGCCCTTCGCCGCCACCGGCTTCCTCCTCGCACTGGCCCTCGGCCCCGGCCTCAACGCCCTGGCTCTCGGCGACGCGACCGCCGTCGCCCTCGGCTCCCACCCCGCGCACACCCGGGGCGGCGGGCTCCTCGCCGCCACCCTGCTCAGCGCCGCCGCGACCGCCGCCGTCGGCCCGATCGCCTTCGTCGGCCTCGCCGTGCCCCACGTCGTACGGGCGCTGGTCGGCGTCGACTTCCGGGTCCAGATCCTCTTCTCCGCGGTGCTGGGGCCCACCCTGCTGCTCCTGGCGGACGTGGTGGGCCGGATCGTCATGCGCCCCACCGAACTCATGGTCGGCGTCGTCACCGCCTTCATCGGCGCACCCGCGCTGCTCATCGCCGTACGCAGGATGCGGGGCACCACATGACCGTCACCGAACCCCTCCGCGCGCCCGCCAAGGCCCCGCGCGGCTATCTGGTCATCGGCCGCACCGTGGCGCTACCGATGCGCCGGGCCTCCCTCCTCGCGGGCGCCGGGCTCCTCGTCCTCCTCCTCGCCGCCGCCGTGGCCACGCTCACCTGGGGGCGCCTCGGCGTCGACCTCGCCGACCTGCCCGCAGCCCTCCTCGGGGACGCCGAGGGCAAGGACCGTTTCGTCTTCAACCGGCTGCGCGGCCCTCGCCTCACCGTCGCCATCGGGGTCGGCGCCGCGCTCGGCCTCTCCGGCGCGCTCTTCCAGTCCGTCACCCGCAACCCGCTCGGCAGCCCCGACGTCATCGGCCTCTCCGCCGGAGCGGGCGCGGGCGCCGCGGTCTGCGCGCTGATGTTCCCCGACACCGTCCCGGTCGCCGTCGGCGCGCTCCTCGGCGCGGTCCTCGCGATGGCCCTCGTGTACGTCTCCACCGGCACCGGCTTCCGCAACCCCGCCCGGCTCGTCATCGCCGGTATCGGGGTCGCCGCGATGGGCGCCGCCGTCACCCAGTACGTCGTCTACGCCCTGGAACGCGACAAGGCCTCCGTCCTCACCGCCTACGTCAACGGCAGCCTCACCGCCCGCTCCTGGACCGACGCGACCACCATCTGGCTGGTCCTGCTCGCCGCCGCCCCGCTGACCGCGCTGATCTCCCGGCGGCTCGACATCGGCGAGATGGGCGACGACATCGCCGAAGGGCTCGGTTCCGAGCCGAGGAAGGCCAAGACCCTCGCCGTGGTCCTTGCCATCGCCCTCTCGGCGGCTGCCGTCAGCGTCTCGGGGCCCATCGCCTTCATCGCCCTGACGGCCCCGCAGATCGCCAGACGCCTCAGCCGCGGATCAGGCCCCCACCTGCTGCTCTCGGGCCTCACCGGCGGCCTGTTGCTGGTGGCCGCCGACCTCTGCGCCCAGCAACTGCCGCTCTTCGAGGACCTGCCGGTCGGGATCTACACCATGGCGATCGGCGGCGCCTACCTCGGCTATCTGCTCATACGGGAGTGGCGCCGGGGAGTGCTCTGACGGTCCGGCCCGGCGGCGCGACGGCGCCGACTGGTCACGTACAGGTTCGTCGACCATACTGCCCGCCGTGGAGCAGAGCATAGATTCGAACAAGAAGCCCGAGTTCGCCGCAGGCACCGACCCGGCGTTCATCCCTCTCCCCGGCCTCGCGGCACCTGTCGCGACCCGGAAGACCGAACCGGAATCGGAGGCCGCACCGGAGACGGACCCGGAGCTCGACGAAGCGCCCGAAGCGGCTGCGGAGGTTCCCGAGGCTGAGACCGACGCGGTGGCCGATGCGGAAGGCGAAGCGGAAGAGGCCGAGGACGGTCCGGTCTTCGAGATCAGCGACCGGCGCGGGTCGATCAGGGTGGCCCGGGAAGGCGTCAGGTTCACGCTGGACGACCAGGAGGCCGACTTCGACTGGTCCGAGATCGGCGCGGTGGAGATGAACCCGGCCCGCTTCGGCCGCCGGTTCACCGTCACCGTGCACCTGTCGAGCCGGCGCTGGTTCAACGCCGAGGTCGAGGCGGCGAGCCGGGCGCAGCTCAAGGCGTGGCCGGCCGAGCTGGATGCCGTCCTGGACGCCTACTTCGAGGAGTCCTGAGCGGGCGACCGCGCCCCGGACACCGCCGAGCGGCACTCCCGGCGCCACGGCGTCCGGGGGCGCCGGCCGACCGAGCGTCGTCCAGAACAGCGCGGAGGCCAGGCCGAGCACACCCTGCGACGCGGCGAACCCGGTCAGCGGGAGGATGATCTCGCTCGGCAGCGGCGGGAACAGGTTCTCCAGGGCGATGGCCATGCCGGCGCCCGGCCCGCCGAACGTCTCGACCAGTCCGGTGGCCCGGCCCGCGATGCCGCCCTTCGGCTCCTCGGCAGCGACTGACAGTGCGAGGTGCGTGAAGGCTCTCCGGCGCGGGGGTGTCGGGTGCGCGGAGGGGCGTCGGCCGCCTCCTGCCGCCCATCCTCCCTCACGGCCGGGTCCGGCACCACCGACCTGGTGCGGCCCGAGGCGGGCCCGGAACTGGGTGAGCACCGGGCTCCTGTGCGACGCTTGCGGCGGTCCGGCCACCGGCGACCGCGTTCCCGGGAAGCGCGGAGCCCGGCACCGGACGGTGAAGGAGACGCACGTGGCGAGGGACGCCCGGTGGGACGCGCTGCTGGAACTGGTCGGCAAGCACGGCAGGGTGGAGGTCGAGGAGGCGGCGGCCGCGCTCGCCGTATCGGCCGCGACCATCCGCCGCGACCTGGACCAGCTCGCCGAACAGCACCTGCTCACCCGCACCCGGGGCGGAGCGGTCGCGCACGGCGTCTCGTACGAGCTGGCGCTCCGCTACAAGACCGGCCGCCACGCCCCCGAGAAGCAGGCCATCGGCCGCGCGGTCTCCGGCCTGGTCGCCGTCGGCGAGGTGGTCGGCCTGACCGGCGGTACGACGGTGACCGAGGTGGCCCGCGCGCTGGCGGTCCGCCCCGACATCGTCGGCGAGACCACGGTGGCGGGCGGGCAGCCGACGCTCACCGTCGTGACCAACGCGCTGAACATCGCGAGCGAGCTGGCGATCCGGCCGCAGATCAAGATGGTCGTCACAGGCGGCGTGGCCCGACCGCAGTCGTACGAACTGACCGGCCCGCTGGCCGTCGGCGTGATGAACGAGATCACGCTCGACGTCGCCGTCCTCGGGGTGAACGCCATCGACATCGAACGCGGCGCCTACGTCCACCACGAGGGAGAGGCCGGCATCAACCGGCTCCTGGCCGAGCGGGCGCAGCGGGTGGTGGTCGCCGCCGACTCCTCGAAGATCGGCAAGCGGGCCTTCGCCCGGGTCTGCGATCTCGGCCTGGTCGACGTGCTGGTCACCGACGCGCACATCACGGCGGAGGCGAAGGACCGGTTCGGCGAGGCGGGCGTCCAGGTCATCACGGTGTGAGCGACTCGATCCGGCCCTTCGCCGTGTCGTTGGTACGCCGAACGGGTGAGGGGCGAGAGGATTGCCCGATGAACAGTGAGCGCAGCCGGCGCGAATTCGACCGGCTTGACGACGGGGTGGCCCTGTGAGCAGGTACGACAGGTACGACAGATATGACGCCACCGACGAACAGTGGGAGGGGCTCGCCCAGGTCGTACCCCTGCGCGGCCGCGACGAGTGGCCGTCCCGGATCGACCACCGCACGGTTCCGGAGGAGCGGGCGGCCGAACAGCGCCGCCTGGTCGTGCTGCGGGTGCAGGTCTTCGCGGACGCCCGCGAGGTCGCGGAGTACCTGGTCGCCCAGGTTCCGGTCCTGCTCGACCTGACGGCGGCGGAGACGGACGTGGCCAAGCGGATCCTCGACTTCAGCAGCGGCGTGGTCTTCGGGCTCGGCAGCGGTATGCACCGCGTCGACCGGAACGTCTTCCTGCTGGCTCCGGAGGGCATGGAGGTCGAAGGGGTCACTCCGGCGGGGCTCGCCCAGTCGTAGTCCCCTCGTCCTCCCGCCCCTCCTCGTCGGCCTCGCCGCCGGACGCCTCGTCAGGGGCGTCCGGGGCGGCGTTGCCCGGGGCGGTGGTGTCCGGGGGCGACGGTGGTAGACCTGGGGCCGTGACAGAACTCGATGTGGCAGAACTCCAGCGACGTCTGGCCGCCTTCGCGGCGGCACGGGACTGGGGGCAGTACCACACCCCGAAGAACCTGGTGGCCGCTCTCAGCGTCGAGGCCTCCGAACTGGTCGAGATCTTCCAGTGGCTGACGCCCGAACAGTCCGCCCGGATCATGGACGATCCCGAAGCGGCCCACCGCGTGGCCGACGAGGTCGCCGACGTCCTCGCCTATCTCCTCCAGTTCTGCGAGGTGCTGGGCATCGATCCGCTGCGGGCGCTGGCGGCCAAGATGGACCGGAACGAGAAGCGCTTCCCCGTCCCGAGCCTTCCGGAACCCCAGGATCGTCACTCTTCGGAGTGATCGGCTTATCCACAATCGATTTTGTGTCCACAGATTTCCGATTTCCTCTGGCCTTACGGTGCCATCTACCTCACTGTGGGTAATGAAAGAGGTGAGCGGGTTTTCGTGATGACGGGGGAAGCACATGGAAGCGGAGCGACTCATCGAGACGGGGCGGCGCGCGCTGGCCGAGAGCCGGGGCGCGCTGGACGTGATGGCGGAGGCCTGGCAGGCCCAGGCCCTCGCGCGGACGGTCGGCAGTCGGCTGGCCCTGTTCGGCCCGATGGAGTTACGGGGCGAGGCGCGGGCCCTCGGCGAGATCGGCGGCGGGTGCGTGGCGCCGGACCACCCGGCGGTCCTGTCCCGGGGCACACGGGCGGCGCAGCTCTCCGGGATCGCCGATGTGCGGGCGGCTTTGACGGGTCTGGCGCTGCTCCTCGGCGAGGCCGGGATCGCGCTGGTCTCGGTGGCCTGCGACACGGGGGAGGACGGGCTCTACTGGCAGTGCATCGAAGCCATGGACGCAGCCGACGAGTCCCTGGACCGGGTGCACGGGCTGCTGAGACGGCTGGCCGAGCGGGAGCGGGAGCACGACGGCCCCTACGGCGGGATACGGGGCCCCGCCCCCTCGGCGGCGGGGCCCTGAGGAAGAGGCGCCGCCGAAGGGGCAGGATGGGGGCATGGATCTTCGAATCTTCACCGAGCCCCAGCAAGGGGCCGACTACGACACCCTGCTCACCGTCGCCAAGGCCACCGAGGACCTCGGCTTCGACGCCTTCTACCGCTCGGACCACTACCTCCGCATGGGCTCCGGCGACGGCCTGCCCGGCCCGACCGACGCCTGGATCACCCTGGCCGGCCTCGCCCGCGAGACCAAGCGGATCCGGCTCGGCACACTGATGACGGCGGGCACGTTCCGGCTGCCCGGCGTGCTCGCCATCCAGGTGGCCCAGGTCGACCGGATGTCCGGCGGCCGGGTGGAACTGGGCCTGGGAGCCGGCTGGTTCGAGGAGGAGCACAAGGCCTACGGCATCCCCTTCCCGAAGGAGAAGTTCGGCCGGCTGGAGGAACAGCTGGCGATCGTCACCGGTCTGTGGGCGACGGAGGTCGGCAAGACCTTCAGCTACGACGGCACCTATTACCAGCTCACCGACTCGCCCGCGCTGCCGAAGCCGGCCCAGGCCAAGGTGCCCGTCCTGATCGGCGGCCACGGCGCGACCCGCACCCCGCGCCTCGCCGCGCAGTACGCGGACGAGTTCAACATCCCCTTCGCGTCGCTGGAGGACAGCGAGAAGCAGTTCGGCCGGGTCAGGGCAGCGGCGAAGGCGTTCGGGCGCGACCCGGACGACCTGGTGTACTCCAACGCCCTGGTCGTCTGCACCGGCAAGGACGACGCGGAGGTGGCCCGGCGGGCGGCGGCCATCGGCCGGGAGGTGGAGGAGCTGAAGGCCAACGGGCTGGCCGGCTCGCCCGCCGAGGTGGTCGACAAGATCGGCCGGTACGCGGCGATCGGCTCGTCCCGGA
Organism: Streptomyces sp. CB00316; assembly: GCF_001905595.1. GTDB lineage: Bacteria > Actinomycetota > Actinomycetes > Streptomycetales > Streptomycetaceae > Streptomyces. Next base: position 22,297 of record NZ_LIXI01000016.1, read on the forward strand.
TCTACCTCCAGGTCCTCGACCTGGGCGACCTGGACCATCTGGAACTGATCTCCTCGCAGATCCAGTCCCAGCTGACCTGACCCGCATGTCCCACCGGGAGACGGACGAGGAGGAGATGGCCGTGAACTTGGGCCGTACGCTCACCGAAGCGCTGGTGGAAGGGCCCGTCCTGCTGGACGGTGGCCTCTCCAACCAGCTGGAAGCACAGGGGTGCGACCTCTCCGACGTGCTCTGGTCGGCCCGGCTGCTGGCCGACGCGCCGGAGCAGGTCGAGGCAGCCCACCTGGCGTATCTGCGCGCCGGAGCACAGGTGCTCATCACGGCCAGCTACCAGGCCACGTTCGAAGGGTTCGGGCGCCACGGGATCGGTCCGGAACGGACCGGGGCGCTCCTCGCCCGCAGTGTGGAGCTGGCCCGGCGGGCGGCCGGGTCGGCCCGCCGGGCCGACCCGGAGCGGGAGGTCTGGGTCGCCGCCTCGGTCGGTCCGTACGGGGCGATGCTCGCGGACGGCAGCGAGTACCGGGGCCGGTACGGGCTCACCGCCTCGGAGCTGGAGCGCTTCCACCGCCCCCGGGTGGCGGCGCTCGCGGAGGCGGGGCCCGACGTGCTGGCGCTGGAGACGGTGCCCGACGTGGACGAGGCCGAGGCGTTGGTGCGGGTGGCCGAAGAGACCGGGCTGCCGATCTGGCTCTCGTACAGCGTGGCGGGCGGGCGGACCCGGGCCGGACAGTCCCTGGAGGAGGCGTTCGCGGTGGCCGCCGGGCGGGAGAGGGTGGTGGCCGTCGGGGTCAACTGCTGCGACCCGGCCGAGGCGGAGGAAGCGGTGCGGGTCGCGGTGGAGGTCACGGGCAAGCCGGCCGTGGTCTACCCGAACAGCGGGGAGGACTGGGACGCGGAGGGGAGGGGGTGGACCGGGGCGAGCACCTTCGACCCGGGGCGGGTGCGAGCCTGGACGGGGGCCGGGGCGCGGCTGGTCGGCGGTTGCTGCCGGGTGGGGCCGGACCGGATCAAGGAGCTGGCGGGCTTGCTGGGGCCCTGAAATTGCCTGGTGAGGGGCGCGGGATGGGGACCATACTCGGACAGGTGTTCCTGACGATCAGTACGACCGGCACCCTTGAACGTCCCGCCACGGACCTCGGCTTCCTGCTGCACAAGCATCCCGACCGGGCGCAGGCGTTCTCCACCTCGTACGGCACCGCGCACGTCTTCTACCCCGAGGCGTCCGCCGTGCGCTGCACGGCCGCACTCCTGCTGGAGGTGGATCCGGTGGCGCTGGTGCGGCGCGGCAAGGGCAAGGGCCGGGGCGGTGCGCCCGACGCGGCGCTCGCGCAGTACGTCAACGACCGCCCCTACGCGGCCTCCTCGCTGCTCTCGGTCGCCCTCGCCGCGGTCTTCAAGTCCGCGCTGGGCGGTGTCTGCCGCGCCCTGCCCGAGCGGGCCGGGGCTCCGCTGCCCCTGCGGATCGAGGTGCCCGCGCTCCCCGCCCGGGGCGGTGCGGAGCTGGTGCGCAAGCTGTTCGTGCCGCTCGGCTGGGAGCGGGTCGAGGTGGCGGAGGTGGCGCTGGACGAGCAGTTCCCCGAGTGGGGCGCGTCACGCTACGTACGCCTGGTGCTGGAGGGGGAGTTGCGGCTCGCCGACGCCCTGCGCCAGCTCTACATCCTGCTGCCGGTCCTCGACGACGCCAAGCACTACTGGGTCGCGCCCGACGAGGTGGACAAGCTGCTGCGGGCCGGTGTGGGCTGGCTGGCCGACCACCCGGAGCGCCCCCTCATCACCCGGCGCTACCTCTCCCACCGCTGGGGGCTGACCCGCCAGGCGGACCAGGCCCTGGAGCTGGTCCGGCTCGCGGAGTCGGACGACCTCGACGTGGACAGCGTCGACAACGCGGTGGACGAGAGAACCGACACCGAGGAGAAGCCGGTTCCGCTAGCCGAACACCGGCGCACCGCGATCCTCGAAGCGCTGCGCGGAGCCGGTGCCCACCGGGTCCTCGACCTGGGCTGCGGCCAGGGCCAGTTGGTGCAGGCGCTCCTCAAGGACGCGCGCTTCACCGAGATCGTCGGCGTCGACGTGTCGATGCGCGCCCTCACCATCGCCTCCCGCCGGCTGAAGCCGGACCGGATGGGGGAGCGCCAGGCCGGCCGGGTCACCCTCCGGCAGGGCTCCCTCACCTACACGGACAAGCGGCTCAAGGGGTACGACGCGGCCGTGCTCAGCGAGGTCATCGAGCACCTGGACCTGGACCGGCTCCCCGCGCTGGAGTACGCGGTCTTCGGTTCGGCGCGGCCGGACACGGTGCTCGTGACCACGCCGAACGTGGAGTACAACGTCCGCTGGGAGAGCCTCCCGGCCGGGCATGTGCGCCACGGGGACCACCGCTTCGAGTGGACGAGGGCCGAGTTCCGGGAGTGGTCCGGGAAGGTGGCCGAACGCCACGGGTACACCGTCGCGCATCTGCCTGTCGGACCGGACGACCCCGAGGTCGGCCCGCCCACCCAGCTGGCCGTCTTCACCCTGAGCACGGACAACACCGAGAACAAGCCCGAGAAGAAGAAGGAGGCGGAAGCCGCATGACGAACAACCACGACACCGACGACACCGACACCACCACCGGCACCGCCGCCCGCGCCCTGCCGGTGACCGACCTCTCCCTCGTCGTCCTCATCGGCGCCAGCGGATCGGGCAAGTCCACCTTCGCCCGCAAGCACTTCAAGCCCACCGAGATCGTCTCCTCGGACGTCTGCCGCGGCCTCGTCGCCGACGACGAGAACGACCAGAGCGCCAGCGGCGACGCCTTCGACCTGCTCCATTACATCGCCGGCAAGCGCCTGGCCGCCGGGCGGCTCACGGTCGTCGACGCCACCAGCGTCCAGTCCGAGAGCCGCAAGCAGCTCGTCCGGCTGGCCCGCGAGCACGATGTGCTGCCCATCGCCATCGTGCTGGACCTCCCCGAGGAGGTCTGCGCCGCCCGCAACGCCCTCCGCCCCGACCGCGCCTCCATGCCCCGCCATGTCATCCAGCGCCACCGCCGCGAGCTGCGCCGCTCGCTGCGCGGCCTGGAGCGCGAGGGCTTCCGCAAGGTGCACATCCTGCGCACCGAGGAGGAGGCCGAGAACGCCGAAGTGGTGCTGGAGCGCCGGTACAACGACCTGCGCCACGTCACCGGCCCGTTCGACATCATCGGCGACATCCACGGCTGCCGCTCCGAGCTGGACACCCTGCTCGGCAAGCTGGGTTACGTGGACGGCGCCCACCCCGAAGGGCGTACGGCCGTCTTCGTCGGCGACCTCGTCGACCGGGGACCCGACAGCCCGGGTGTGCTGCGCCGCGTCATGTCCATGGTCGCTGCGGGCCACGCCCTCTGCGTGCCCGGCAACCACGAGAACAAGCTCGGCCGCTATCTGGCGGGCCGCAGGGTCCAGCAGACCCACGGCCTCGCCGAGACGATCGAGCAGCTGGAGCGCGAGGACGCCGAGCACCCCGAGTTCCGGCAGCAGGTAAGGGAGTTCATCGACTCACTGGTCAGCCACTACGTGCTGGACGGCGGCAACCTGGTGGTCGCTCACGCCGGACTGCCCGAGAAGTACCACGGCCGCAATTCGGGCCGGGTCCGCTCGCACGCGCTGTACGGGGACACCACCGGCGAGACCGACGAGTTCGGCCTGCCCGTGCGTTACCCGTGGGCCGAGGAGTACCGGGGCCGGGCCGCCGTCGTCTACGGCCACACCCCCGTGCCCGCCACCTCCTGGATCAACAACACCATCTGCCTGGACACCGGCGTGGTCTTCGGCGGGAAGATGACCGCGCTGCGCTGGCCGGAGCGCGAACTCGTCGACGTACCGGCCGAGAAGGTCTGGTACGAGCCCACCAGGCCGCTGACCACCGAGGCGCCCGGGGGCCGGGAGGGCAGGCCGCTGGACCTCGCCGATGTCCAGGGCCGCCGGGTCGTGGAGACCCGGCACATGGGCCGCGTCGCCGTGCGCGAGGAGAACGCGGCGGCCGCGCTCGAAGTGATGAGCCGGTTCGCCGTCGACCCGCAGCTCCTCGCCTATCTCCCGCCGACCATGGCGCCCACGGCCACCTCCCGGGAGGAGGGCTTCCTGGAGCACCCGGCCGAGGCGTTCGCGCAGTACCGCGCGGACGGCGTGCAGCGGGTGGTGTGCGAGGAGAAGCACATGGGCTCCCGGGCCGTCGCTCTCGTCTGCAAGGACGCGGAGGCCGCCACCGCCCGGTTCGGCACGGACGGCCCGACCGGCGCCCTCCACACCCGCACCGGCCGGCCCTTCCTCGACGACCGGGCCCTGACCGAGGTGATCCTCGGCCGGCTGCGTACGGCTGTCACGGCGGCCGGGCTCTGGGAGGAGTGGGACACCGACTGGGTGCTGCTCGACGCCGAGCTGATGCCGTGGTCCCTCAAGGCCGGCGGACTGCTGCGCTCGCAGTACGCCGCGGTCGGCGCGGCCTCCGGCGCGGCGTTCCCCTCCGCCCTCGCCGCCCTGGGGACGGCCGCCGCCCGTGGCGTCGACCTCGGCGACCTCACCGGGCGGCAGCGGGGCCGGGCCGAGGACACGGCCGCGTTCACCGAGGCCTACCGGCGCTACTGCTGGTCCACCGAGGGGCTGGACGGGGTGCGTCTCGCGCCGTTCCAGATCCTCGCCGTCCAGGGCCGCTCGCTCGCGGCCGTTCCGCACGACGAGCAGCTGGCCTGGCTGGACCGCCTCGTCGAGCACGACCCGACCGGGCTGCTCCAGGTCACCCGTCGGCTCGTCGTGGACCCCGCCGACGAGGCGTCCGTCCGCGCCGGCACCGACTGGTGGCTGGAGATGACCGGGCGCGGCGGCGAGGGCATGGTCGTCAAGCCGCTCGGCGCCCTCGTCCGGGACGCCAGGGGCCGCCTGGTCCAGCCGGGCGTCAAGGTGCGCGGCCGGGAGTATCTGCGCATCGTCTACGGCCCCGAGTACACCCGCCCGGAGAACCTGGAGCGCCTGCGCTCCCGCTTCCTCGGCCACAAGCGCTCGCTCGCGCTGCGGGAGTACGCGCTCGGTCTGGAGGCGCTGGACCGGCTGGCGGACGGCGAGCCGCTGTGGCGGGTCCACGAGGCGGTCTTCGCCGTCCTGGCCCTGGAGTCGGAGCCGGTGGACCCCCGGCTCTGAGACCGGACCGAACCGTGGGCGATTCGCGGGGTGAACGGTGCTCCGCCCGGTGAGGATGAGGACATGGGATTCCATGTCGACTCCGAAGCCGGGCGGCTGCGCCGCGTCATACTGCACCGCCCCGATCTGGAACTGAAGCGGCTGACCCCCCGCAACAAGGACGCGCTCCTCTTCGACGACGTGCTCTGGGTGCGCCGGGCCCGGCAGGAGCACGACGGGTTCGCCGACGTCCTGCGCGACCGGGGCGTGGAGGTGCACCTGTTCGGGGACCTCCTCCAGGAGTCCCTGGACATCCCCGTCGCACGCCGGCTCGTGCTCGACCGGGTCTTCGACGAGAAGGAGTACGGGCCGCTCGCCACCGAGCACCTGCGCGCCGCCTTCGAGGAGTTGCCCTCCCCGGAGCTGGCGGAGGCGCTGGTCGGCGGGATGACCAAGCGCGAGTTCCTGGAGCGGCACAGCGAGCCGACCTCCGTCCGCTTCCACGTGATGGACCTGGACGACTTCCTGCTCGGCCCGCTGCCCAACCACCTGTTCACCCGGGACACCTCCGCCTGGATCTACGACGGGGTGTCCATCAACGCGATGCGCTGGCCCGCCCGGCAGCGCGAGACCGTCCACTTCGAGGCGATCTACCGCCACCACCCGCTCTTCACCGGACCGGAGGCGGGCGTCTTCCACCACTGGTCGGAGGGGCAGGACGACTACCCGTCCACGATCGAGGGCGGTGACGTCCTGGTCATCGGGCAGGGGGCGGTCCTGATCGGGATGAGCGAGCGCACCACCCCGCAGGCGGTGGAGATGCTGGCGCGCGGTCTCTTCGACGCCGGTTCGGCCCGCACGATCGTGGCGCTCGACATGCCCAAGGGCCGCGCGTTCATGCACCTGGACACGGTGATGACGATGGTCGACGGCGATACGTTCACCCAGTACGCCGGGCTGGGCATGCTCCGCTCGTACACGATCGAGCCGGGCACCGGCCCCCGCGAGCTGAAGGTCACCGACCACCCGCCCGAGCACATGCACCGGGCCATCGCCGCCGCCCTCGGCCTCGACTCGATCCGGGTGCTCACCGCCACCCAGGACGTCCACGCGGCGGAGCGCGAGCAGTGGGACGACGGCTGCAACGTCCTGGCCGTCGAGCCGGGCGTCGTCATCGCGTACGAGCGGAACGCGACCACCAACACCCATCTGCGCAAGCAGGGCATCGAGGTCATCGAGATCCGGGGCAGCGAGCTGGGCCGGGGGAGGGGCGGACCGCGCTGCATGAGCTGTCCGGTGGTGCGGGACCCTGTGTAGTACGAGCGCTTTCGAGACAGGGACCAGAGCGTTTCCGGACCAGAGGGCTGTATAGGAATGCGGGTGGTCGTATAGACTTCCAGTGGATCCCCTCTCATCCGGTCCTGCCCTGCCCCGTCCCACCCTGGAGCCGTCATCATGGCCATTGACCTCACCGGCCGCCCCTTCCTCAAGGAGCTGGACTTCACCGCCGAGGAGATCCTCGGCCTGGTCGCGCTGGCCGGTGAGCTGAAGGCGGCCAAGAAGGCGGGTGCCGAGGTCCAGCGGCTGCGCGGCAAGAACATCGCGCTGATCTTCGAGAAGACCTCCACCCGCACGCGCTGCGCGTTCGAGGTGGCCGCCGCCGACCAGGGCGCCTCCACCACCTACCTGGACCCGTCGGGCTCCCAGATGGGCCACAAGGAGTCGGTGAAGGACACCGCCCGGGTTCTCGGCCGGATGTTCGACGGCATCGAGTACCGGGGCGACAGCCAGCAGGTGGTCGAGGAACTGGCCGCGTACGGCGGTGTCCCCGTCTTCAACGGGCTCACCGACGACTGGCACCCCACCCAGATGCTCGCCGACGTGCTGACCATGACGGAGCACAGCGACAGGCCCGTCACGGAGTCGGCCTTCGCCTACCTCGGCGACGCCCGCTTCAACATGGGCAACTCCTACCTGGTCACCGGCGCTCTCCTCGGCCTGGACATCCGGATCGTGGCCCCCGAGATGTACTGGCCGGCCCCCTCCGTCGTGGAGCGGGCCGAGAAGCTCGCCGCGGTCAGCGGCGCGAAGGTCACGCTCACCGCGGACATCACCGAGGGCGTCCGCGGCGCCGACTTCGTCGCCACCGACGTATGGGTCTCGATGGGGGAGCCCAAGGAGGTCTGGGACGAGCGCATCGCCGCGCTCGCGCCGTACGCCGTGACGATGGACGTCCTGCGGGCCACCGGCAACCCGGACGTGAAGTTCCTGCACTGCCTGCCCGCCTTCCACGACCTCGGCACCCAGGTCGGCCGGGACGTCCACGCCGCCCACGGCCTGACCGAGCTGGAGGTCACCGACGAGGTCTTCGAGTCGGCGCACTCGGTCGTCTTCGACCAGGCGGAGAACAGGATGCACACGATCAAGGCCGTGCTGGTGGCGACGCTGGCGGGGGAGTAGCCGCCCCAGCGGCGGGGGGTGCTCATGACCATTCGCCCGATTGGGTGAACATGCGCGGTGGTGGCTACGATGTCGCCTCTTGGTGGGGTTCGGGCTCTGACGTGCCCGGGCCCCTTTCCCGTGCCGCCCACGTGCGCGCGGGGCCGTCCCCCCCCACTGCACCACCAGAGAAGAGAACGCCCCGCATGAGCCCCGGCCTGCCGACCCCCGGCACCCCGAAGCGTCCCGGCCCCTCCTTGTCCGGACCGCGCCGCAAGAGCCCCGACATGCTCATCGCCGAGTCCGGCGGCGACCTGGAGGGTCACGGCCTCAGGCGGACGATGGGCCTCTTCCAGCTCGTCTGCTTCGGCGTCGGCGCCATCGTCGGCACCGGCATCTTCGTCGGCCTCTCCGGCACCGTCGCCGAAGCCGGACCCGCCGTCGTCATCTCGTTCGTCCTGGCCGCGATCACCTGCATCTTCACCGCCTTCTCCTTCGCGGAGCTGGGCAGCGCGATCCCGGTCTCGGGGAGCTCGTACTCCTTCGCGTACGCCGCCCTCGGCGAGCGCACGGCGTTCCTCGTCGGATGGTGCCTGATGCTGGAGTACGGCGTCTCGGTCTCCGCGGTCGCGGTGGGCTGGAGCCAGTACGTCAACGAGCTGCTGAACAGCCTGATCGGCTGGCAGCTGCCCGCCGCCGTGTCCGCGGGGCCCGGTGACGGCGGCGTGATCAACCTCCCGGCGATCGTCGTGATCGCGATGGCCGCCACCCTGCTGGTGCGCGGCGTCCGGGAGAGCGCGAACGCGACGGCCGCCATGGCGGTCCTGAAGATCGGCATCCTGCTGGCGTTCTGCGCGATCGCGTTCACCGCGTACCAGGACGACAACCTCGTGCCGTTCGCGGGCCACGGGCTCGGCGGGATCACGGCGGGCGCCTCGCTGGCGTTCTTCTCGTACATCGGCTTCGACGCGATCACCACCGCCGGCGAAGAGGTCAAGAACCCCCGCCGGAACATTCCGATCGCCATCCTGATCTGCATCGGCGTCGTCACGCTGCTCTACTGCGCGGTGGCGCTCTCGGCCATCGGCGCGCTCGGCGCGGACGCCGTCTCCGACAAGCCCGCGGCCCTCTCGCTGGTCGTCAACCAGGTCACCGACTCCTCGGTCGGCGGCGGCATCATCGCCTTCGGCGCGGTCGTCGCCATCGCTTCGGTGGTGCTCGCGGTGATGTACGGGCAGACCCGCATCCTGATGTCGATGTCCCGTGACGGGCTGATCCCGCGCGTCTTCGAGCGGGTCTCGCCCACGACCCACACCCCGGTCGCCAACACCTGGATCGTGGCCTGCGTCTTCGCCGTCCCGGCCGCCTTCGCCTCGCTGGACGTCGTCGTCAACCTGACGACCATCGGCACGCTCGCGATCATGGTCGCGGTCAATGCGGCCGTCGTGGTGCTCCGCCGCCGCAACCCGGAGCTGGAGCGCACCTTCCGGGTGCCGCTCTACCCGCTCAGCCCGGTGCTCGGCGTCGTGTTCTGCCTGTATCTGATGTACGGGACCGGCTGGACGACCTGGCTCCAGTTCGCGGTCTTCCTCGCCGCGGGATCGCTGCTCTACACCTGCTACGGGCGCAAGCGGTCCCGGCTGGTCAGCTCTCCGGGGACGGACCCGGCTGGGACGGTATCGCCGGAAGCGTGAACCAGACGGCCTTGCCGTGCTCCGTCGTGCGGTGACCGCAGGCGGAGCTGAGGGTCCGGATGAGCAGCAGGCCGCGGCCGTGCTCCTGCCAGGGGTCGACCTCGAAACCGGGCTGCGGCCGGGACAGGTCACCGGGCGGAGCGGGGTCGTGGTCGTGCACCTCGACCTGGCAGCCGGTGGGCAGCAGCTCCACGACCAGCTCGATCGGCTCGCTGCTCACCGTGTGCTCGACCGCGTTCGCGACCAGCTCGGCGGTGAGGAGCTCGGCGGTGTCGCTGTCCGCCGGGGCGTGGATGTCCGACAGGGCGGTACGGACCAGGGCGCGGGCGATCGGCACGGCTGCCGTGGAGTGCGGCAGGGCGATGCGCCAGGAGGCGGGAACAGGGACATCGGGCGGCACGGCGGGGTTCCGTTCGGGAGCGGGACTTCCTTGAAGCGGGACTTCTCGACTCATCGGGGTCTCTCGACTCGTCATCGGGTTCCCCCGACCTGTCATCGGGTTCCCCCGACTCCTCGTCGGGGTTTCTCGACTCGCTCGACTCATCGGCATCGCGAGACTTCCTGGGGTCAACCTTACGAACCGCACGGCCCTGACCATAGAGGCGGCCGACCGGCGCAAACAGGACTTTCGCCACAACAGTCTCACGCCTGGCGTATCGCGACCTCGTGACGACAGTCACGTATGGGTGATAACTTCGGTGGAGGAACGCGACCCGCGCACGGTCGGCAACCCGCCCGAATGCTGAAGGGAACCCCTTCATGAGCTCGTTTCCCAGCTCCGCCCCGCGCGTGGAGGAGTGGCGCCATCTCCGGATCACCCGGGACGACGGTGTGGTGACCGTCACACTGGCCCGCCCCGAGAAACTCAACGCCCTCACCTTCGGTGCCTACGCCGATCTGCGCGACCTGCTCGCCGAGCTGACCCGGGAACGCTCCGCCCGCGCCCTCGTCCTCGCCGGCGAGGGGCGCGGCTTCTGCTCCGGCGGCGACGTCGACGAGATCATCGGCGCCACCCTCGCCATGGACACCGCCGCCATCCTGGAGTTCAACCGGATGACCGGCCAGGTCGTACGGGCCCTGCGCGAGTGCCCCTTCCCGGTCGTCGCCGCCGTCCACGGGGTCGCCGCCGGGGCGGGAGCCGTGCTCGCCCTCGCCGCCGACTTCCGGGTCGCGGACCCCTCCGCCCGCTACGCCTTCCTCTTCACCCGGGTCGGCCTCTCCGGCGGCGACATGGGCGCCGCCTACCTGCTTCCCCGGGTCGTCGGCCTCGGCCACGCCACCCGGCTGCTGATGCTCGGGGACGCCGTCCGGGCCCCCGAGGCGGAGCGGATCGGGCTGATCAGCGAGCTGGCCGAGGAGGGGCAGGCCGACGCCCGCGCCGCCGAGCTGGCCCGCCGCCTCGCCGACGGCCCCGCCCTCGCCCTCGCCCAGACCAAGGCGCTGCTCACCGCCGAACTGGACATGCCGCTCGCAGCCTCCGTCGAGCTGGACGCCAACGCCCAGGCGCTGCTGATGCACGGCGAGGACTACGCCGAGTTCCACGCCGCCTTCACCGAGAAGCGGCCGCCGAAGTGGCGGGGGAGGTAGCGGCCATGCCGACCCCCGTGCGGCGCATCGCGGTCATCGGCGGCGGCCCCGGCGGCCTCTACGCCGCCGCTCTCCTCAAGCGGCTCGACCCGGCGCGCGAGATCACCGTGTACGAGCGCAACGCCCCCGACGACACCTTCGGCTTCGGTGTCGTCCTCTCCGACGAGACCCTCGGCGGCATCGAACACGCCGACCCCGAGGTCTACCGGGCGCTGAGAGCTGAGTTCGTCCGCTGGGACACCATCGACATCGTCCACCGCGGCCACACCCACACCTCCGGCGGCCACGGCTTCGCCGCACTCGGACGCCGCCGCCTCCTGGAGATCCTCCACGAGCGCTGCGCCGCCCTCGGTATCGACCTCCGCTTCCGGGCCGAGGCCCCGCCGGCGGCAGAGCTGGCCACGCACCACGACCTGGTCATCGCCGCGGACGGGGTGCACAGCACGACCCGCCAGGCCCACCCCGAGGCGTTCGGCCCGTCCCTCACCGAGCACCGCAACCGCTACATCTGGCTCGCCGCCGACTTCGCCCTCGACGCCTTCCGCTTCGAGATCGCCGAAACCCCGTACGGCGTCATGCAGCTGCACGGCTACCCGTACGCCGCCGACGCCTCCACGGTCATCGTCGAGATGCGCGACGAGGTGTGGCGGGCCGCCGGACTCGACACCTGCGAACCGGTCGAATCCACCGCCCGCTGCGCCAAGTTCTTCACCGAGGCCCTGGACGGCCGCCCCCTGCGCGCCAACCGGTCCAGCTGGCTCACCTTCCGTACGGTGACCAACTCCCGCTGGTCGCACGGGAACACCGTCCTCATCGGGGACGCCGCCCACACCGCGCACTTCTCCATCGGCTCCGGCACCAAGCTCGCCGTCGAGGACGCCCTCGCCCTGGCCGCCTCCATCGAGGAACAGCCGGACCTGCCCGCCGCGCTGGCCGCGTACGAGGCCGAGCGCCGCCCTGTCGTCGCCTCCACCCAGCGGGCTGCGGCGGCCAGTCTGCGCTGGTTCGAGGAGCTGGCCGGCTACGTCGACCAGCCGCCCCGCCGCTTCGCGTTCAGCCTTCTCACCCGCAGCCGCCGGGTCACCCACGACAACCTGCGGCTGCGTGACGCCTCCTTCACCGCCGCCGTGGAGGAGGAGTTCGGCTGCCCGCCGGAGACCCCACCCATGTTCACCCCACTGCGGATGCGCGGCCTCGAACTGCGCAACCGGGTCGTCGTCTCACCGATGGACATGTACTCGGCCGCCGACGGGCTCCCCGGCGACTTCCACCTCGTCCACCTCGGCGCCCGCGCGCTCGGCGGGGCCGGGCTCACCATGACCGAGATGGTCTGCGTCAGCCCCGAGGGCCGTATCACCCCCGGCTGCACGGGCCTGTGGACTGACGAACAAGCCACCGCCTGGCGCCGGATCACCGACTTCGTCCACACCTCCGCCCCCGGCGCGGCCATCGGCGTCCAGCTCGGCCACTCCGGCCGCAAGGGCTCCACCCGGCTGATGTGGGAGGGCATCGACCAGCCCCTGAAGACCGGCAACTGGCCGCTGACGGCCGCCTCCCCACTCCCGTACACCCCGGGCGTCAGCCAGGTCCCGCAGGAACTCGACGGGTCTCACATGGCCGCCATCCGTGAGCAGTTCACGCAGGCGGCCCGCCGCGCCGCCGACTCCGGCTTCGACCTCCTCGAACTCCACTGCGCCCACGGCTACTTGCTCTCCGGCTTCCTCTCCCCGCTCACCAACCACCGCACCGACGCCTACGGCGGCCCGCTGGAGCACCGGCTCCGCTTCCCCCTCGAGGTCTTCGACGCAGTCCGCGAAGTCTGGCCCGCCGAAAGCCCGATGGCCGTCCGGATCTCCGCCACCGACTGGGTCGAGGGAGGCACCGAAGCGGCCGACGCCGTGGAGATCGCCCGCGCCTTCGCCGCCCACGGGGCCGACGCCATCGACGTCTCCACCGGCCAGGTGGTGCCCGAGGAGCGCCCCGAGTTCGGCCGCTCCTACCAGACCCCGTACGCGGACCGGATCCGCAACACCGTGGACGTCCCGGTCATCGCGGTCGGCGCCATCTCCTCCTGGGACGACGTCAACTCCCTGCTCCTGGCAGGTCGCGCCGACCTCTGCGCCCTGGCCCGCCCCCACCTGTACGACCCGCACTGGACCCTGCACGCGGCGGCCGAGCAGGGCTACACCGGACCGGGCGCGCCCTGGCCCCTCCCGTACGGCGCGGGCAGCCGTCCCCCGCCCACGGGCCGCACGGACGCACCGAAGCCGCGGCTCAGGCTGGGGTGAGGAAGTGCGTGTGGCGGTGCTGATTCCCTTCTACCGAAAGGAAATGCGAGTAAAATAGGTCTCCTACTCGGGGGAGAGCAGATGTCCGAATTACTGGCTGCCGCCGCTGTCATCGCACCGTTCGTCAGCACCGCCGCCACATCCTTCGCCGGGGCTGTCGTCGACGCCGCGCGGGACCGTCTGGCGGACAGCGCTGTGGAGCGGGGGCGGAGACTGCTCGGGGCGGTGCTGCACCGGGGGAGCGGAGACCCACCCCTCACCGGCGAGGACGCCGCCGCGGCCACGGCCATCGAGGAGCTGCCGCCGCGGGAGCGGGAGATCCTGGAGAGTGCCATCGGGGACTGGCTGACCGACGGCGACGACCTGAGTGCCCGATCCCTGACCCACTCCATCAGGACTGTTCACAGCGAATACCGAGCGGGCGACCGGACCTACGTGGCGTCGTACGGGGAAAACTCTCCGGCGATCGGTCATCTGGGCTCGGCGACCTTCCACTTCCACCGCGGCCCGGACGGCGGAACCGATTGACGGCCGAGCCCCCGGTGCGGGGCGACACCGTCACCCACGGGCCCAACTCCCCGGCGATCGGCTTCGTCGGCAAGCTGTTCCTGAGCGTGTTCCTCGGCGACTTCGTCGACTTCACGGACCAGGCGAAACGCTGGAGCGTCTGGAACTGGCCGCCCTTCCTGCTGGTCGTGTCCCTCGGCGCCTACGCGCTGATCTACGCGCCCGACGGTCCGGCGCGCCAGTTCCTCTGGGTCCACCTCGCTCTCGGCACCGCGGTCGCCCTGGCGCTGGTCCGGCTGGTACTGCCGGCGAGGGGCACCCGGGCCCACTGGCGCGTCCTGATGTCGGCGGCGGCCGTGATCTGCTCGTTCGCCGGCGTGGTCGGCATGGACCACCTCGCGGACCACGGCGAGATCGACGTCACCGGGCGGAGCCGCATCAGCGGCGGCACGGTCACCGACGGCTCCCAGCTGCGGCTCGTGGTCGACAGCCCCGCCGACCGCTCACGGCTGCGGCTGACCCTCACCGTCCGGGACGCCGCCAAGGCCGCTCAGTTCTGCGCGCCGGAGACCCGCTACTCCGCCGAGCTGCTGGGGAACACCAGCACCCGCGTCGATGATGTGCGCAGCGGCCAGACGATCGAGTTCCCCCTGGGTGGACTGCGGGGCGCGATCGACGTGGAGATCACGCTGCTGACCGAAGAAGGCTGCCGGATGAACCTGTTCGTCGCGGACGCCGTACTTCACGACTGAGAGGACACCGTGGTCCCCACCTCCACGACCGGGCGCCCGGCGCGGCCCCTGCCCGGCCGGCTGCCCGGCATCGTCGCCGCGCTGGTCCTGCTGGCGAGCCTCGCCGCCTGCTCCTCCGAGGAGCCGGAGCGGGAGTTCCTCGGCGTGAAGCGCATCACGGTCGCGATGCACAACGACCTGCCCGGCCTGTCGTACTCCTCGAACTACGACCGTTCCGGACTGGACTTCCTCATGTTCCAGCACGTCGAGGAGGAGATCGACGTCGACTTCAGCGAGCCCGTCGACGTCTCCTCGGGGGACCGGGTCACCCAGCTCATCCAGCGCAAGGCGGACATGACGATCGCGTCGTTCTCCATCACGGCCGAACGGATGGACGAGATCGATTTCGTCGGGCCCTACCTCAAGACCCGGCAGGGCTTCCTCGTCGGTCCGGACGGGGCCTACGTGGAGCGGCTGTCCGACCTGCGGGGCAGCCAGATCTGCACCTGGCAGGGGACCACCTCGGTCGAAGCCCTGGAGGGCATCAGGGAGACCGCCGGCGCCGATCCGGTCACCCTGACCGACGCGTCGGACTGCATCGAGCAGCTCATCGCCGGCCAGGTGAAGGCGGTCTCCACCGACCAGGCCATCCTCTACGGCTTCGCGCGGCAGTACGAGAAGGAGGGGCTGCGCGTGGTGCCGGACGTGACGATAGGAGCCCCGCAGCACTACGGCATCGGGCTGCCGAAGGGACACACCGCGGACTGCCGCAGGCTGGAGTCCTGGCTCAAGAAGCATGTGGGCACGAGCGGTTGGATCAGGGACGTCGAGACGTCCCTCCCCGCACTCATCGAGGAGAATCCGGGCTGGATCAGCAGTCACAAGCCGAGCGCCGCCGAGATCGAGGCACGGTCGTGCCGCGACAGCATCAGTCCCTGACCCGCACGAACTGCTCCCCGGCGTCCCGCAGCCGCTCGTGCAGCTTTCCGAACACCTCCGCCGAGCGCCCGCCGGGCCACCCCTTCGGCAGCAGCTCCCTTGGCAGTCCCGGGTCCGCGTAGGGGAGTTGGCGCCAGGAGTCCAGGGCCAGCAGATAGTCCCGGTAGGCCTCCTGCGGGCGGGGGCCCTCCTCGGCCTGCGGCGTCGCCTCCCACTCCCGGAGCACCGGTTCGTGCAGGTCCAGGAAGTCCAGGTGGAGGCGGGCCACCGCGTCCAGGTCCCACCAGCGGGCCACCGACGCGCGGGTCGCGGCGAAGCCCAGGTGATCGCCGCGGAACAGGTCGACGTACGGGGCGAGTTCGAGCCGCTCCAGGGTGTGCCGGGTCTCCTCGTGGAGGCTGGCGGGGGCGATCCACACCCCGGGGGCCGCCGTGCCGAAGCCGAGGCGGGCCAGCCGCGAGCGCAGCAGGTGGCGCTTGGCGCGTTCGGCCTCGGGGACGGAGAAGACCGCGAGGACCCAGCCGTCCTCCAACCGGTGCGAGGGGCGGCCGTAGATGCGCGCGTCGCCGTCGTCGAGGAGCTGGCGGGCGTCCGGCGACAGGGCGTACGCCGCCGAGCCGTCCGCCGCCCGGGCGGGGACCAGCAGCCCGCGCCGCTTGAGCCGTGAGACGCAGGAGCGTACGGAAGGGGCGTCGACGCCCACCGCGTGCAGCAGGCGGATCAGCTCCGCCACCGCGAAGGGCGCGCCGTCCGCCGGACGGCCGTAGGCGCCGTAGAGCGTGATGATCAGGGAACGGGGGGTGCGCAGCTCGGCCACGTGATCACTCTAGAGGTGCCGGTCCCGGAGCAGGAACCGCTGGAGCTTGCCGGTCGCGGTGCGTGGCAGGGACTGTTCGAAGACGAAGACGCGCGGGCCTTTGTGCGGGGCCAGAACGGCTTTCATATGGGCGCGCAGGGAGTCGGCCGTCTGCTCCGAGCCCTCCGTCAGCACCACGTGCGCCACCACGATCTCCCCGCGCAGTTCGTCGGCCCGGCCCACCACGGCCGCCTCCGCGACCTCCGGATGGCGCAGCAGGGCGTCCTCCACCTCGGGGCCCGCGATGTTGTACCCGGAGGAGATGATCATGTCGTCGGCGCGGGCCACGTAACGGAAGTAGCCGTCCGGTTCGCGGACGAAGGTGTCACCGGTCATGTTCCAGCCGTGCCGGACGTACTCCGTCTGCCGGGGGTCGGCCAGATAGCGGCAGCCGACCGGTCCGCGTACGGCGAGCAGCCCCGCCTCGCCGTCGGGCAGCTCCTCGCCGTGCTCGTCGACCACCCTGGCCTGCCAGCCCGGCACGGGGACGCCGATGGTGCCGGGGCGGATGGCGTCGTCGGCGGCGGAGATGAAGATGTGCAGCAGCTCGGTGGCCCCGATGCCGTTGACGATGCGCAGCCCGGTCGCTCCGAACCAGGCCTGCCAGGTCGCCGCGGGCAGGTTCTCCCCGGCCGACACGCAGCGGCGCAGGGCGGAGAGGTCGTGGCCGTCCAGCTGGCCGAGCATCGTGCGGTAGGCGGTCGGCGCGGTGAAGAGGACCGAGACCCGGTGGCGTTCCAGCGCGGGCAGCAGATGCTGCGGTCCCGCCTGCTCCAGCAGCAGCGTCGAGGCCCCGGCCCGGAGCGGGAAGACCAGCAGGCCGCCGAGGCCGAAGGTGAAGCCGAGCGGCGGGCTGCCCGCGAACACGTCGTCGGGGAGCGGCCGCAGCACCTGGGCGGAGAAGGTGTCGGCGATGGCGAGCAGGTCCCGGTGGAGGTGCATACAGCCCTTGGGGCGCCCGGTGGTCCCCGAGGTGAACGCGATGAGGGCGACCTCGTCGGCGGCCGTGTCGACCGCCCGGTACGGGCCGGAGCCGGCGTGCTCGGCCGCCAGCCGGGTCAGGTCGTCGGGGCCGTCCCCTCCGAACAGGACCGTCCGCAGGCCGTACGTGTCCCCCTCCGCCCGGTCCGCCGCCTTCGCCAGGTCCGCCGCCTTCGCCAGGTCCTCGGCCGAGCGGGCGTCGCACAGCGCGTGGCTCACCCGGGCCAGCGAGCAGATGGTGGACAGTTCACTCGCCCGCGCCTGCGCCAGTACGGTCACCGCCACCGCGCCCGCCTTCATGACGGCGAGCCAGCACGCGGCCAGCCAGGGCGTGGTGGGGCCGCGCAGCAGCACCCGGTTCCCGGGGACCACCCCCAGGTCGGCGGTGAGCACATGGGCGATGCGGTCCACCGTCTCCCGCAGCTCGCCGTAGCTCCAGACGCCCCCGTCGCCGGAGCGCAGCGCGGGACGGTCCGGGCCCCGCTCCTCCACCGTGCGGTCCAGCAGCTCGTACCCGCAGTTCAGCCGGTCGGGGTACCGCAGCCCGGGACTATCCAGGAGGAGCTCCGGCCACTGCTCCGGCGGTGGCAGATGGTCGCGCGCGAACGTGTCGGTGTGCGCACCGGGGACGCGTACGGACGCGTCGGCGGCGGCTGTGGGCGTGTTCGGCGAGGAATTCGGCTCCATCAAGGATCGCCCCCTTGTCGCCTTCGGAGCGTATCGTTTGGGTGACGGTAGTCAACAGTTCGCGATATGCCAGAGGCGCGACAGAACGACGGACCCGACAACAGACGCGACAAGAGAGGCGCCGCCATGACGGCATTCTCCCTCGAACCGGCACAGACCGCCTGGTGCGAGGAGCTGCGCACCCTCGCCGAACAGCAGCTGCGCCCGCTGGCGGAGAAGGGAGAGCCCGGGCGCGTCAACCGCCCCCTGCTGGCCGCCCTCGGTGAGCTGGGGCTGCTGGAGCGGATGTTCTCCTCCGGCGCGCTGGACCTGTGCCTGCTGCGGGAGTCCCTGGCCCGGGGCTGCACCGAGGCCGAGACCGCGCTCGCCCTCCAGGGCCTCGGCACCACGCCGATCGTCCGGGCCGGCACCCCCGCCCAGCGCGAGCGCTGGCTCCCCGAGGTCCGGACCGGGCGGGCGGTCGCCGCCTTCGCACTCAGCGAGCCGGGCGCCGGGTCCGACGCCGGGGCCCTGAGCCTGGCCGCCGAACCCACCCCCGGCGGCTGGCGGCTCACCGGCGAGAAGTGCTGGATCTCCAACGCCCCCGAGGCCGACTTCGCCACCGTCTTCGCCCGCACCACCCCCGGCGCCGGCTCACGCGGCATCACCGCCTTCCTGGTCCCCGCCGACCGCCCCGGACTCACGGGCCAGGCCCTCGACATGCTCTCCCCGCACCCCGTCGGCACCCTGGAGTTCGACGGCGTACCGGTCACCGCCGACGACGTCCTCGGCGAGCCCGACCGGGGCTTCCGGGTCGCGATGGACACCCTCAACCTCTTCCGGCCCAGCGTCGGCGCCTTCGCCGTCGGGATGGCCCGCGCCGCCCTCGACGCCACCGTGGGCCACACCGCCCGCCGCACCGCGTTCGGCGGTCCGCTGAGCGACCTCCAGGCCGTCTCCCACCAGGTCGCCGAGATGGCCACCCGCACCGAGGCCGCCCGCCTGCTGGTGTACGCGGCGGCCGCCGCGTACGACGCGGGGGAGAGCGGCGTGCCGGGCCGCGCCGCGATGGCCAAGCTGTACGCCACCGAGACCGCGCAGTACGTGGTCGACACCGCCGTCCAACTCCACGGCGCCCGGGCCCTGCGCCGCGGCCATCTGCTCGAACACCTCTACCGCGAGGTCCGCGCGCCCCGGATCTACGAGGGCGCCAGCGAGGTGCAGCGCGCCATCATCGCCAGGGAGCTGTACGCCACCGCCGCCGCCCAGGAGTCCTGAGGAGCCGCCCGAATGAGCCCGTCCCATCGGATCAATCCGCCCGAACTCTCCCCGCCCACCGGCTTCTCGCACGCCGTCGTCGCCACCGGCGGCCACCTGGTCTTCCTCGCCGGGCAGACCTCCCTCGACCCGGACGGCAAGGTCGTCGGCGCCACCCTGCCCGAACAGTTCGCCACCGCGCTCACCAACCTGCTCACCGCCCTGCACGCGGCCGGCGGTGCCCCCGCCGACCTGGCCCGCGTCACGGTGTACGCCACCGATGTGGCCGACTACCGGTCCCACGCCGCCGAACTCGGCCGGATCTGGCGCCGGCTGGCCGGGCGTGACTACCCCGCGATGGCGGTCATCGGGGTGGCCCGGCTCTGGGACGAACAGGCGATGGTCGAGATCGACGGGATCGCCGTGCTGCCCTGAGCGGGACGGCGCCCGACGTCGTGCCGCATTCGCGCCAAGAACCCGAAACGCACCCCCCCGGGTAAAGAATTCGTCAAGAGGGTCGCGTTTGGCTCTCCGGGTGCGGCACCACAGGGAACACCTCCACCTGCGTTCACAGTGACCCCTGCGTCCGCCGTTGAAGCTCCCTCGGGCGCGTCGGGGGCCTCAGCGTGCCGGATCGCGCGCGGCGTGCCGGTCCGATGAATCCACTGGGGCGATATATCTGTATTTGGTGCCCTCTATCTCGGTTGTCTCGCCGCTCGACCCGGACGCCACGCCGTGATCGGGCTCATCATCGGCCACTTCGTCCTGGCCGCCTTCGCGGGCCCGCTGGTCCACCGGCTCGGCAGGCGCGCCTTCCTCGTGCTGGCACTGCCTCCCGCCGCCGCCACCGTATGGGCACTCACCCGATGGGGCACCGCCGCCTCCGGTGAGGCCGTCACCTGGTCCTGGCAGTGGATCGCGGACTACGACGTCTCGCTCGCCCTCCGCCTGGACGCGCTCTCCGAGCTGATGGTCCTGATGGCCGCCGGGGTCGGCGCCCTCGTCCTGGTCTACTGCGCCTCCTACTTCCGCGACAACACCCCGCAGCTGGCACGGTTCGCCGGGAACCTGCTCGCCTTCGCGGGGGCGATGCTGGCCCTGGTCCTCGCCGACGACCTGATCACGCTGTACGTCTTCTGGGAGCTGACCACCATCTTCTCCTTCCTGCTGATCGGCCACGGCAGCGAACACCGCCACAGCAGGCGCTCCGCGCTCCAGGCGCTCACGGTCACCACGCTCGGCGGCCTCGCCATGCTGGTCGGCTTCCTGATCGTCGGTCAGGCCGCGGGCACCTACCGGATCTCCGAGATCGTCGCCGATCCGCCGGAGACGAGCCTCGCCATCCTGGTCGCCCTCGTGCTGATCCTGTCCGGGGCGCTGTCCAAGTCCGCGATCTGGCCGTTCTCCATGTGGCTGCCGAACGCCATGGCCGCGCCCACCCCGGTCAGCGCGTATCTGCACGCGGCCGCGATGGTCAAGGCCGGTGTCTACCTGGTCGCCCGGCTCTCCCCGGCCTTCGCCGACGTACCCGTCTGGAAGTCCGTCGTCCTGGTCCTCGGCGGCGCGACCATGCTGTTCGGCGGCTGGCGTGCGCTGCGCCTCAACGACCTCAAGCTCATCCTTGCCTACGGGACCGTCAGCCAGCTCGGCTTCCTCACCCTGCTCGCCGGGACCGGAGACCGGAACGCGGCCCTCGCCGCCGTCGCGATGATCCTCGGGCACGCCCTGTTCAAGGCACCGCTCTTCCTCGTGACCGGCATCGTCGACCACTCCACCGGCACCCGTGACCTGCGGAAACTCTCCGGAGTCGGCCGCTCCCTGCCGTACGTGGCCGGGGTCGCCGCCCTCGCCGCCGCCTCCATGGCCGCCCTGCCGCCGCTGCTCGGCTTCGCCGCCAAGGAGGCCGCGTTCGAGGCGCTGCTGCACGGCTCGGCCGCCGACCGCTGGGCGCTGGCCGTCGTCGTGCTGGGCTCGGCGCTGACGACCGCGTACACCCTGCGCTTCGTCTGGGGCGCTTTCGCCCGTAAGCCCGGCGTCCCCGACACGCCCGTACACCGCGTGGGCCGGGCCTTCCTCGCCCCGCCCGCCCTGCTCGCCGTCCTCGGCCTGGTGCTCGGCCCCGGCGTCGGGCTGACCGACCGCCTGTTCAGCGCCTACGCCGACACCTATCCGGCCCCCGCCGACCCCTACCACCTGGCGCTCTGGCACGGATTCGGCATCGCGCTGCTCCTGTCCGCCGTCGCCTGGGCGGCCGGTACCGGCCTCTTCCTCGCGCGCGGCACCGTCACCAAGGTCTCCCGCCGCATCGCCTGGCCCACCGCCGACAGCGTCTTCGGCCATCTGCTGCTGGGTCAGGAACGGCTCGCGCTCCAGGTCACCGGCTTCATCCAGCGCGGTTCCCTCTCGGTCTACCTGGCGACCACGCTGCTCGTCATGGCCGGCGGGCAGCTCGCCGTACTCGTCACCGACCAGCCCTGGCAAGGCGCTCCGGCCCCCCGGGTCTGGGACAACGAGCTCCAGGGCGGCGTGGCCGTCCTCACCAGCATCGCGGCGCTGCTCTGCCTGACCGTACGCCGCCGCATGAAGGCGGTCGTCCTCAGCGGCCTGATCGGCTACGGCACCGCCCTGCTCTTCGTCGTGCAGGGCGCGCCGGACCTGGCACTCACCCAGTTCTGCGTCGAGACCGTGGCGATGATCGTCTTCGTCCTGGTGCTGCGCCGGATGCCGGTCCACTTCGAGGAGACCGTCTCCCCGTGGCGGCGCGCGATCCGGATCCCGGTGGCTCTTCTCGCGGCCGGCACCATCGGTGTCGCCGTCTGGTTGGCCGCCGCCGCGCGGACCGCCGAACCCGCCGGCGCCGCCATGGTCAAGGAGGTCGCCGACCACGGGTACAAGGACGTCGTCGCCACGATCCTCGTCGACCTGCGCGCCTGGGACACCATGGGCGAGTCCGCCGTGCTGGCCGCCGCCGCGATCGGTGTCACCAGCCTGATCTACCTGCACCGCCGCAGCGACGGGCCGATGCTCCCGGGCGAGCTGAAGGGCCGTACCGCCTGGTCGATCGCGGCCCACCACACCGCGCGCCTGCCCCGGGGCGACGAGGTGGCGCCCGAGCGCGGCTGGCTGGCCGCCGGCTCCACCCTCGCCCCCGAGCACCGCTCGATCGTCTTCGAAGTGGTGGCCCGGCTGCTCTTCCACCCGATCCTGATCCTCTCGGTCTACCTGCTGTTCTGCGCCGAGAACATGCCCGGCGGCGGTTTCGTCGCGGGGCTCGTCGCCGGCGTCGCCCTCATCACCCGCTATCTGGCCGGCGGCCGATTCGAACTGGCCCAGGCCGCGCCCCTGCAACCAGGGCTCTTCACCGGACTCGGCCTGTTCATCTCGACCGCGGTGGGGCTCCTCGGCCTGGTGGACGGCACCGTGCTGCACGCCTTCACCTACCACGGGCACCTGCCGGTCTTCGGTGACTTCCACATGAGCACGCCGATCCTGTTCGACTTCGGCGTGTACCTGCTGGTGCTCGGCGTCGTCCTGGACATCGTCCGGGCCCTCGGCGCCAAGATCGACCGGCAGATCGAACGGGCCGCCGGGGCCCTGACCGCGCCCGACAGCACGACGGCGGAGGGAAGCCCCCGATGACCGTCAGCGCCTCACTCCTCATCACTGCCGTGGTGCTCTGCGCCGTGGGGGCCCTCCTCATGCTGACCCGGCCGCTGACCCGCATCCTGCTCGGCGCCGTCATCCTGAGCAACGGGGTCAACCTGCTGATCCTCGCCTCGACCGGTACCGCCGGCGCCGCACCCCTCCTCTACGGGGTCGACCTGCGCCGGGTCACCGACCCGCTGCCGCAGGCCATCGCGCTGACCGCCATCGTGATCACCCTCGGCACCACCGCGTTCCTGCTCGCCATGGCCTACCGCAGCCACCAGATCACCGGCACCGACGAGGTGCACGACGACCTGGAGGACCGGCGCATCGTGCTCCGCGCCGAAGTGTTCTCGGAGCGTGCCCAGTTGCGCGAGGAGTTCCGCTCGGGTTCGGAACCCACCGCGGACGAGCGCGAACGCTACCGGGAGGAGCGCCGCAGACTCCGCGACCGGCTACGCGCGGACCGCGCCCGCCAGGCCCGCGGCCGTGACGCCTCCGGCGATCTCTGGAACGACGTCATCGGCGCCGACCCCGAGGACTACGACCGCGACGGCGACACCAAGGCCGACGACCGCTATCCCCGCGACGAACGAGGAACCACCGGATGAACGCGCTCGTCCCGCTGCCGGTGCTCCTGCCGCTCTGCGCCACCGGCCTCAGCCTCACCTTCGGTACCCGGATGCAGCGCTTCCAGCGTTTCATCAGCGTCGCCGTACTCACCGCCGTCCTGGCGCTGTCGATCATCCTGATGATCGCCGCCGACCGCCACGGCCCGCTCTCCGTCCACCTCGGCGACTTCGCCCCGCCGCTCGGCATCACCCTCGTCGCCGACCGCCTCACCGGGCTGATGCTCACCGTCTCCTCGGCCGTCACGCTCTGCGTGCTGATCTACTCCATCGGGCAGGGCATGACCGACCGGGACAAGGAGACCCCGGTGGCGGTCTTCCACCCGGCCTATCTGATCCTCGTCGCCGGGGTCTCCTGCACCTTCCTCGCGGGTGACCTCGTCAACCTCTTCGTCAGCTTCGAGATCATGCTGGTGGCCAGCTTCGTGCTGCTCACTCTCGGCGGCACCGGGCCCCGGATGAGGGCCGGTTCCACCTACGTGATCATCTCGCTGTTCTCGTCGATGGTCTTCCTCATCGCCATCGCCATGACCTACGCGGCCCTCGGCACCGTCAACTTCGCGCAGCTCGCCGAGCGGCTGCCCGGACTCCCGCTCGGTGTGCAGACCCTGATCGAGGCGATGCTGATCACCGTCTTCGCCATCAAGGCCGCCGCCTTTCCGGTCGCCGCCTGGCTCCCCGACTCCTATCCGACGGCGCCCGCGCCGGTCACCGCCGTCTTCGCCGGACTTCTCACCAAGGTCGGCGTCTACTGCATGATGCGGACCGAGACCCTGCTCTTCCCGGGTAACCGGATCGGTGACCTGCTGATGGCCGTCGCCCTGGCCTCGATGCTCATCGGCATCCTCGGTGCGGTCGCCCAGACCGACCTCAAACGGCTGCTCTCCTTCACTCTGATCAGCCACATCGGCTTCATGGTCTTCGGGATCGGCCTCGCCACCCGCGAGGCGTACGGCGGTGCCATCGTCTACGTCGTCCACCACATCACCGTGCAGACCACCCTGTTCCTGGTCGCCGGGCTGATCGAACGCCGGGGCGGCACCACCGAGCTGACCCGGCTCGGCGGACTCGCCAAGGCCGCGCCGATACTGGCCCTCCTCTTCTTCGTCCCCGCGATGAACCTGGCGGGCATCCCCCCGCTCTCCGGCTTCATCGGCAAGCTCGGGCTGATGCGCGCGGGCGTCGCCGACGGCTCCGCCTGGGCCTGGATCCTGGTCGCGGGATCGGCGGTCACCAGCCTGCTGACGCTGTACGTGACCGCCAAGGTGTGGAACCTGGCGTTCTGGCGGGCCGCCCCGCCAGGACAGGCCGAGGCGGGCACGGTCCTGGAGTCCGGGGACGACAGCGACGACGACACCGACGAGGGACCCGACAACATCCCCGGCACCGGTGACGAGGGCATCGAGCCCGTACACCGTCCGGTGGGCCAGGCCGTCGCGGCGACCCTGCACGGACGGGCCGTCACCACCACCAGCCGACTGCCCCGGCCCATGATGGCGGCGACCGCCGCGACCGTCGCGCTGGCCCTGTCCTTCACGGTGCTCGCCGGACCGCTCACCGCCTTCACCGACCGCTCGGCCGTCGAACTGCTGAAGCGCACGCCCTACATCGAGGAGGTGCTGGGCAGATGAGCCGTTTCCTGCGGTTCTCGTTCCGCGACGCCGACCTGCCGCCGATGAGCTGCAAGGTCGGTCGGCACGGAAGGGTGCTGGACCTGCCGCTGATCGCCTGGCTCACCCTCATCTGGGTGCTGCTCTGGTCCACCCTCAACCTGGCCAACGTCATCACGGGCGTCGTCGTCGCGAGCGCCGTCTGCCTGGCCTTCCCGCTGCCGCCGGTCGACCTCGGGCTCCGGCTCCACCCGTGGGGCATCATCCGCCTCGCCGGATATCTGCTCTACGACATGTACACCTCCGGCGTGCGGGTCACCCGGCAGATCTTCAGCAGTACACCGCACCGGGCCGCCGTCATCGGCGTGCCCCTGCGCTGCCGCGGCGACCTGATGCTCGCCGCCGTCGCGGTGGCCGTCTCCAACGTGCCGGGCGGCTCCGTCATCGAGGTGCGCCGGGCCACCGCCACCGTCTTCCTGCACGTCCTGGACGCGGACCGGCCCGAGAAGCTCGAAGCCGCCCGCCGCCAGGTCTGGCGACTGGAGGAACTGACCGTACGGGCCTTCGGTACCCGGGACGAGATCGCCCGGGTCGCCGAACCGCCCCCACCGCCGCAGCTCGCCGCAGGAAGGCCCGCACCATGAGCGCTCTCCACCAGGTCGACCGTATTCTGCTGACCGCCGCCGTCGTCCTGGTGCTGGTGGCAGGCCTTCTGCTGCTGGTCCGGATCTGGCGCGGCCCCTCCATGCTGGACCGGGCGATCTCGCTGGACGTGATCGCGGCCCTGATCATCGCCGGCCTCGGCGCCAAGTCCGCCGTCGCGCTGGACCCGTTCTACTTCCCGATCATGATGGTGCTCGCCTTCCTGGGCTTCACCGGATCGGTGGGCATCGCCCGCTTCATCGCTGTACGCGACCGGCCCGTCGTCGCCGTCCCGTCCCCGGCCCCGGTTCGCGGCGCCGACGAGACCAAGGAGGGCCCGAAGTGAGCGCCTGGCTCCAGATCCTCGACACGGCCGGGGCCCTGCTCGTCCTCCTCGGCGCCGCGATCTGCCTGCTCGGGGTGATCGGCATGCTCCGGCTGCCCGACGTCCTCTCCCGCAGCCACGCCGCGACCAAGCCGCAGACCCTCGGCATCATCCTGGTCCTGGCCGGGGTCGCCCTCCGGCTGCGCACCGGCATGGACCTCGCCACCCTCGCGCTCATCGGCTTCTTCCAGATGCTCACCGGCCCGGTCGCCTCGCACCTGGTCGCCCGCTCCGCGTACCGCACCGGGCAGGTCCAGCACGAGGAACTGCTCTTCGACGAACTGGACGAGCAGCTCACCGACGGCAGGCAGCCTCCTGGCCCGGCCTGACAGAGCCGCTTCCGGCCGGG
Organism: Streptomyces sp. CB00316; assembly: GCF_001905595.1. Classification (GTDB taxonomy): domain Bacteria; phylum Actinomycetota; class Actinomycetes; order Streptomycetales; family Streptomycetaceae; genus Streptomyces. The sequence goes on from NZ_LIXI01000016.1 coordinate 48,634, forward strand.
CATGATCACGGAACTGACCTTTTGCAACCTCATGTTGAGGCGTGGTGGAGGACGAGGACTGCCTTCACGATGTCGGTGATCCGGTTGGTGCTGCAGCGGAGCTTCCGCAGGAGGCGCCAACCCTTCAGCACGGCCATGGCCTGCTCGCCGACGCAGCGGATCTTTGCGTGACTGCTGTTGTGCCGTCGTTTCCAGCGCTTGAGCCGGCGGCCCCGGAAGGGGACTCGAATGTGCCGACCGGCGCCTTGGTAGGCCTTGTCCGCCCAGCACTTCAGGCCCACGGCGGCGAGCGCGTCGACGATGCCATGGCTTCGGACCGCGGTCAGGTCGTGAGTGGCTCCGGGCAGGGCTGGCGACGCCCAGAGCAGTCGGTAGTAGGGGGTGTCGGCGGCGATCCGGTCGATCGGCAACAGCGTGCCGTCCAGGATCACGAACGCTTTCGTGCGGGCCGTGTCCATCGCCGTGGCCAGGGTCGGTGCGCGAGCGGCCAGGACTCCGATGGCCTCGCGTATGTACCGGTAGACGGTCGCGACGCCGATTCCGAACCCGGCGGCGAGCTGGGCGTAGGTGTCGCCGCATCGCAGGTGGGCCAGGGCGAGCAGGGCCTGGCGGCCGGCGGGCAGTCGTCGCCACCGGGTCCCGATCTCCCGTTGCCGAACTGCGAGCTCCTCGGTCAGGTGCCGCAGGGCACTGCTGGACAGATCGATCGACGACGGGTAGACAAGCACGCGAAGCTCCTGGCGGCACGGGTGATCTTGGTCGAGCACCCGTCTACCAGGAGCTTCGTCGCTCCGTACAGCCCACACCGACCAACACCACAACCCCGCCGTCAGGTGGGAAAGGGCTCATTGGTCGCGGGCGTGCTTCAGCACGTTGAGGTGGCCTACGTGGAAGAGGTCGAAGACGCGTGACGCGTAGCCGACAAACTTGCGCTTCCTGTGATAGCAGCGGCCTCCCTGGCCATGCTGCTGCCGCAGTCACCCGCCGTCGCCGAAACCACGCCCGGCGCGCCTCTGGCTGACGGCACTGTCACCACCATCGGTCCCGGCCTGTATGAGTCTGCCACGACACGTACAAACATTCCGGGAACTTATGCGATCCGAACGTGCGTCCGTAAGACCATTGAACTGGAGGCAACTCCTCCATTCATGGGCATTGTTGAGGCCCGGAGCAATACTCAAGACCTCTGGATCGGCGTCGGGTGACCCGCGAAAGGGGTACCTTGCCAAATGGTCCTGGGACGGTCCGAGTCCCTCTCTGTCAGCCTTGAGTGAGACTTCCCGCTTCGGCGGGAGAGCTTGAGAGGGCACTGACAGGAGAACCACCCCATCAGGACCAGCGCCAAGCCCGCCTGATCCGACCCGGACGTCACCTTCCACGAGGACGACTCCCAGGTCGGGACCGGTACGGCTCCGCGGGCGACGGCCGGCTTCCGCAACCTGGCCATCAGCACGATCCGCCTCGCCGGACGAGCCGGCATCGCCCACGCCTGCCGCGACCTACTCCACCACGGGACGCTTGCGCCGTTTGCGACATCTAATCAACCATCATGAAACCGGGCAGAGCGGAACTACGCCGGAATCGTTCCTGGAGAACGATGACTGGCTTCGAAACCGAACTCGTCCAAATCAAGCCATCACAACGAGGCTGAGATCAATCGGTCCACAGATCTCGACGACTACTTTTGGCCCGTGATCAAGCCATGAGTACGCATACTCATGCGTCCCATGTGATCGTGTGACAAAAATTCATCTATGCCATCAATTCGCTTCACTGCGTCCGTCGTCATAGCGGCTGCGGGCTCCCTGGCCCTGACCGCCTGCGGCACCCAGACAGCCTCATCCACATCCACCACCCCGGTCGGCCCCCAGGTCTCCGCCTCACCCGCCCGGCAGCCCACCGAGAAGCAGTTCCTCGACATCCTCAACAAGTTCGCGCGCCAATGCTCCCCCGACGCCCCCAGCGGCAGCGGAGCCGCACCAGATCCCGGAACACTCCCCGGCGGCATCCCCGGCGGTGTAGCCCCCCGCACCAACAAGCCCGCCGGGACACCTGACGCGAACGGCGACATACCCATCCCCGTCGATGACTCAGGTGAGATGCCCGACAAGCCCATGCAGTCCGGCCCACCACAGGAAGTCGAACTCGGCGAAATCGAAAAGTGCGCCGCCGCCAAGCACGCCGAGCGCCTGACCACCACAGCAGCCGGAGCGCCGCACACCACCTACAGCACACTTCAGCACACCGTTATCGCCGCCGGATACCGTACCGACCGCATCCACAAGATGCCCGACCTCGGCGGCGACCCGCGCGCCCGAGTGGACCTTCGGTTCATGGGCTCCGGCCTGGCGGTGGAAGTCGTCGGCACCGGAACAGGCGTGATCGCGACACCCTTCGGCGCCCCCGAAGACGAGAGCGTGTCCGTGACTGAGGTGAGGCGGAAGCCGAACCTGGACGCACCGTCCTCCTGAACTGCGAGTGAGCCGTTCCGGATTCGGTGGAGACTCGATTCCGTGAATGGATTGAGCCATGGCACGCCCTTCCCGTTACCCGGTTGAGCTGCGCCGTCGCGCGATGCGCATGTTCGCCGAGGTCCGTGGTGACTGTCCGAACGAGTGGACCGCGCTGCGGGCGGTCGCCCAGAAGCCGGGCATCGGGGTAGTACGGGGTGTCGGCGGCGATCCGGTCGATCGGCATGCAGTTGTGCGCTCAGATAGCGCAGCGTGCGGGCTGGACAGATCAATCGACGACGGGTAGACAAGCACGAGAAACTCCAGGTGGGGCACGGTGGATCTTGGTCGTGACACCTCCGACCAGGAGCTTCATCGCGCTGCAGAGCCGTCCAAGTGACGCACATCGCAATGAGGTTGGAACCAGCTCACTGTTCCGTCCCCGCCAATCACACCCCGGCCCCGGCGCTCGCATGCCATGATGCGGGCAATGCCGGACGCTGGGGGGCGTATGGGAAACACGGGCACAGTGCTGCGCGAACTGCGCGGCGCCCAGAAGAGCACCAAGGGCGTCTCGCTCTACTCGCGATACGTGAACCGCCCGGCCGGGCGGTTCCTCGCAGCGGGCGCGTACCGGGTCGGGGTGACGCCCAATCACGTTACGCTGATCAGCGCACTGTTCACCTACGGCGCGCTCGCGGCGGTCGCACTCGTGGAGCCGTCCTGGACGCTGGCGCTCGCGGTCTACGCGGCGCTCGCGCTCGGCTTCGCCTTCGACTCCGCCGACGGCCAGCTCGCCCGGCTCACCGGCCGGGGTGGACCCGACGGGGAGTGGCTGGACCACGTCGTTGACTGCGGCAAACTGCTGCTCGTCCACACCGCCGTGCTGATCTCCTTCTTCCGCTTCGGCGAACTTCCTTCGCAGGGCTGGCTCCTGCTGCCGCTGGGCTTCCAGCTGGCCGCCGCGGTGACCTTCTGCGCGGGGCTGCTGCGCGAACAGCTCGGAAAGGCGGCGGCCACCGCACAGGCGGCCACCGCACCGGCCGGACCCACCGCACCGGCCGGACCCGCCGCACCGGTCTCGCGGGTGCGGGCCATCGCCTTGCTGCCCGCCGACTACGGAGTCTTCTGCCTGGTGTTCCTGCTGCTCGGCGCACCCGGGGCCTTCCGGGCCGGGTACGCCGTGCTCGCGGTGGTCCACACGCTCTTCCTGGCGGCCTTCCTCACCAAGTGGTTCAGGGAGCTGAGAGCGCTCCGTCCCGGCTGACCAGCACGTCCAGCGCTCGGCGCAGCTGGGTGCTGGACGTGTGCACGGTGTACGGGAAGTAGACGACCTCCACGCCGACCTCGGCGAAGTCGCGCTCCAGCTTCTCCCCCTTCTCCGTGCCCCGCCAGTCGTCACCCTTGAAGATCACGTCGAACCGGACCTGCTGCCAGGTCTCGACCTTGTCCGGCACGGTCTCCACGAAGGCGGCGTCGACGAACCGCACACTGCGGACGATCTCCAGCCGTTCGCGCAACGGGATGACGGGCGTGTGACCCTTGGCGAGGGCGGCCATCTCGTCCGAGACGACCCCCGCGACCAGGTAGTCGCACTGACTGCGGGCATGCCGCAGGATGTTGAGGTGTCCCACATGGAACAGGTCGTACGCCCCGGGGGCGTACCCCACCCTGTGCTGCACCATCCGTATCTCTCCCCCCACGGTCAACGTGATCCGGTGATGTTCCAACGACCTTACTGTGAAGAACACTTGTGCAAGCCGTGAACGGATAAGCTGGGGAAGGGCTGTTCCCGCAGGGAGCGGCGGCTGTTGTGGGGGGAAGGCGATCGTCCGATGTCCGATGTCGAGCGGCACAGGCCGTTTCTGAACCGCCGCCTTCTGGTGGTCTCGACGAACTACGCACCAGAGGTCACGGGCATCGGCCCGTACGCGACTCAACTCGCCGAGCACTGGGCCGCGTCGGGCGCCCGGGTGCGGGCGCTCACCGGTATGCCGCACTACCCGTCCTGGCAGCTGGACGAGGCGTACCGCAGTGTGTGGCGGACGGTCGAGACACGCGGCGGTGTCGGCGTGCACCGGCGCAGGCACTATGTGCCGACCCGTCAGACCGCTCTGCGACGTGCCGCGTTCGAGGCGTCCATACTTGCCTCCGGGTTGTTCGCCCCGCCGCCGGGACGACCGGACGCCGTCATCGCGCAGATGCCCAGCCTCGCCGGCGGGGTGATCGGTGCCCGCCTCGCCCGCCGCCACCACGTCCCGTACGTCCCCGTCGTCCAGGACCTGATGGGCGCCGCCGCCGCGCAGAGCGGCATACGGGGCGGAGGCAGGGCGGCAGCGGTCGCCGCGGCGGCCGAGCGGTACGCGCTCAGCGGCGCCGCCCTCGTCGGCGTCATCCACGAGAGCTTCGTCCCCGGCGTCACCGCCCTCGGTGTCGACCCCGGCCGCATCCGGCTCGTCCCCAACTGGACCCATGTGCAGGGGCCCACCGCCGACCGGGCCGCCACCCGGGCCCGGCTCGGCTGGGGCCCGGCCACCCCCGTCCTGCTGCACGCCGGCAACATGGGCCTCAAGCAGGGCCTCGACGTCCTCGTGGACACCGCCCGCCTCGCCCCGGACGTCCGGGTCGTCCTGATGGGCGACGGCAACCAGCGCGACGCTCTGCGCGCCCGCGCCGAGGGACTGCGCAACGTGGACTTCCTGGAGCCCGCGGGGGCCGCGGAGTTCACCGACGTCCTCGCCGCCGCCGACGTCCTCGCGGTGACCCAGCGGGCCTCCGTCCTCGACATGAGCGTCCCCTCCAAGCTCACCTCGTACTTCGTCTCCGGCCGCCCGGTCATCGCCTCCGTCGCCGACGAGGGCGGCACCGCCGACGAGGTGCGCCGCTCGGGAGCCGGGGTGCTCGTCGCCCCCGAGCACCCGGCCGCCCTGCTGGCGACGTTGCGGAAACTGGCCGCCGACCCGGCCGCGGCCGACGCGCTGGGGGCCGAGGGTCCGCGATACGTGGCGCGCCACCTGAGCCGGGAGGCGGGCCTCGCCCGCTTCGACGACCTCCTCACCGAGGCACTGCAGGACGGACAAGGGAGCCCCCGTCGATGACCCCCGTGAACCGTGTCCTGGACGACCAGGACGAACCGGCGCTGCTGCGCGACCAGTTCCGCCAACTCCTGCGCTACCGGGCGCTGCTGGCGGTCGGCGTGGTCATCGGGCTGCTCGGCGGCGGCTATCTCGCCCTCAGCGGCGAGGACACCTACACCGCCACCGGCGAGGTGCTGGTCCGCTCCGCCATCTCCGACCCCTTCGCCAGCGGGGCCACCGCCGACAAGGGCATCAACATCGGCTCCGAGCGCCAGACCGCCGTCAGCGACACCGTCGGCACTTTGGCCGCGGGCACCCTGCTCAAGAAGGGCGACGACGTCGCCGCCCGGGAGCTGCTCGCCGGGCTCCAGGTCACCAACCCGCCCAACACCCTCACCCTCCGCTTCGCCTACACCGGCGCCACCCCCGAGCAGTCCCGGGCCCGCGCCGAAGCCCTCGCCAACGCGTATCTGGCCCACCGCAAGGCGCGCACCGAGGAATCCATCAAGAACATCTCCGACGGCTACCGGGCGCAGCTGGACCCGCTGGAGGAGAAGCGCGACCTGCTGGAGAAGCAGATCGGCGCGGGCGCGGCCGACGATGTCACCAGCGCCCGGGCCAACATCATCGTCTCCATCTCCGAGCTCAGCCGGAAGATCTCCGAGCTCAAGGCCCTGGACACGACCCCCGGCTACCTCAACAAGAAGCCCGTCGCGCCCACCTCGCCCACCGGCCCAGGCCTGCCGCTGCTGCTCGGCCTCGGCGGAGTCGTCGGCCTCGCGCTGGGGCTGCTGCTCTCCTGGGTGCGGCTCGTCTTCGACCCCGCCGTACGCTCCACCCGCGAGCTGGTCCGCTCACTCGGCGCCCCCCTGCTCGGCACCCTGCCCCGCGAACGCGGCGCCGCCGGTTCGGTCCTCGCCATCGGCCGCAGCGGCTCCCGGCTCGCCGAGGAGTACCGGGCCGTCGCCTTCCGGCTCGCCTACGACCCCTCCTTCGCCGAGAGCCGCCGCCTGCTGGTCACCGCCCCGCGCGGCGACAACGAGGAGGCGGCCGCGGCCGCCGCCAACCTGGCCGCCGCCTTCGCCGAGATGGGCCGCGACGTCCTCCTGGTCGAGGCCGACCTGCGCACCCCCTCCCTCGCCGGTGCCCTGGGTTCCGCCGCGCACGAGGTCCGCCCGCCGCGCTGGGCCGGCGAGGAGGGCGACGGCAGCTGGCCCACCGGTGGCCGCTCCAATGTGGACGTCCCCGGATCCGGCGCCTTCGCCCTGATCCCCGGCACCACCGTCGACAACGTGCCGCGCGCCCTCACCTCCACCCCGGTCGGCCGCATCGTCGCCGAGGCCGACCGGCCCGGCAGCGTCGTCATCGTCCTCGCCCCGCCCGTTCTCTCCTACGCGGACGCGGTCGCCCTGGTCGACCGGGTGGAGGGCGTGATGGTCGTCTGCGATCCGCGCGCGGTGCACCGCAGCGACCTGGAGCGCATCCGCGAGATCATCGGCGCCTCCGGCGGCTCCGTCCTCGGTGCCCTGCTCCACCCGGGCCGGCGGCGGCTCACCCGGTCGGAGCGTCACCCGAAGTCCGGCCGGCGCCGGACCGGTGGCGGTGGAGGCCCCACCCCGCCCGCCGAGCCGGACGGGCCCGAGATCACCGGCGACCCCACCGAGACCCTCGGCCTGCGCTCCTTGACCCTTCCGGCGACGCGGCGGTGAGAGCCCGCACGGCCGTCCTTTGCTCGGTCGCGGACCAGGGCGTGGCGGCGCTCACCAACATCCTGGTGCTGGTGGCCGCCGCCCGGCTCTCCACCGTGCCCGACTTCGCCCGTTTCTCCGCCGTCTACCTGGTCTTCACCGTGCTGCTCGGCGTCTCGGGCGCGTACACCGGGCAGCCCCTCGTCCTCAAGCGCGGGGCGGGGGAGGAGACCCGCAGCGCGTGCCGGTCCGCCGCCGCCTTCACCGTGCTGGCCGCCGCGACGCTCGGCGCGGCCCTGGCCGCCGTCTGCCTCCTCGTCCCCGGGGACACGGCGCGGGCGCTGCTGATGCTCGGCCTCGTCCTGCCGGTGGTGCTGGGCCAGGACGCCGTACGGTACGCCTTCTCCACCCTCCAGCAACCCCATCTCGCCCTCCTGTCTGACCTGTTGCGGCTCGCCTGCGTCCTCGGCGCGCTCGGGACGCAGGTGTACGGGGCCTCTCCCGCCCGCCTGATCACCCTCTGGGGCCTCTCCGCCCTGCCCGCCCTCCTGCTCTCCGCCGCCCTGCTCCACCGCTCCACCGCCGGGACCCCGCTGCTGCTGCGGCCGATGCTCCGGCGCGGCCACCTCGGGCAGCGGTTCACCGTCGAGTTCGGCGTCGGCAACGCCACCAGCCAGCTCTCCGTCCTCGGCCTCGGTGCCGTCGGCAACCCGCTCCTGGTCGGCGCCCTGCGCGGGGCGACCACCCTGTTCGGACCGCTGAACGTGCTGTTCACCTCCGCCACCTCCTTCGGCCCCCCGCTGCTGGTCCGCATCCCCGACGAGCGCCGCCGGATACGGGCCACCGCCGCCCTCGCCGCCGTACTCGCCACCACCGCGGGGCTCTGGGCCACCGTCCTCGCCCTGCTCCCCGACCGCGTCGGGCGCCAACTCCTGGGCGACACATGGTCCGTGGCCGCCGCCCTGCTGCCCGCGACCGGCAGCCAGTACGCGGCGATGGCCGTCGGCACCTGCGGGCTGCTCGCCCTGCGGATGCTGGATCCGCGCACCACGCTCGCCATCCAGGTGGTCTTCTCGCTCACCACCGTGGCGCTCCTCGCGGGCGGTTACGTCGTCGGGGGCGTCCTGGGCGCCGCCTGGGGGCTCTTCCTCGGCTCGCTCTGCAAGGCCGCCGCCACCTGGATCAGGGTGGCCCGGCTGCGCCGCCGCACCCCGGCTGCGGAGGAGGCCGTCACCGTCGACGCCTTGCCCTCTGCTCCCTGAACGTGCTGATCAGCAGCAGACACAGCGCGGCGATGGCCAGCTTCCCCGCCGCCTGGAGCAACGGTCCGCGCAGCAGGATGAAGGTGTACCCGGCGATCAGCGGCGCGGCGATGGCCAGCACGCTCCCGGGGCCGGGTCCGGCCCGGGTGACGGCCCGCGCGTACCGGCGGTCGGTACGGGCCGCCGCGTACCCGATCAGCGCCATCCCGCCGGCCATCCCGGTCGCGCCGAAGTCGACCCAGAACTCGGTCCACAGCGGGGCCGACAGGTTGGTCATCCGCAGCCCCATCCACTGCCCGACCCGGACCCCGGTGTCCTCCGGCTTCCCGCTCCACACCGCGCGTGGTACGAAGAACAGAGCGGAGCCCGTCAGTTGGCGGCCGTAGGTGTGGCCCCGGGTGTCGACCCACGAGATGGTGTTGGCGAACATCACCATCTGGTCGTAGTCCTTGGTCACCAGCGGCTCGAAGACCGAGGCCGACTGCGCGGGCCGCTGCCCTTCGTCGTCGTACCGGAACTTGTCCGCGTACGGGAACACCACCAGCGCACCCACCACCCCCGTCGCCAGCACCGTGCGGTAGACCGCCGCGCTGCTCGGGAGCGCGGTGAACACGAACGCCATCAGCACCGTCAGGAACCAGTAACGGGCGTTGGAGATGGGGTTGTTCACCACCAGGTTCAGCGCCCCCAGCGCCACCCAGACCAGCACCGTCGACGGGGTGCGGCGGGCCCGGTAGGAGGTTGCCAGACGGCGGGTGTAGAAGAGCAGCGCCAGCAGCGCCGGGACCTGGCCGAAGCCCTTGACGAAGGCCGAGCCCACATTGGACCCTTCCGTGACCACCCCGCTCGCCGCGACGGTCTCGTTGATCTCCTGCCGGCTGGTGAAGAAGACCGCGGGCCCGCCCAGCTTCATCACGTAGAAGGCGCTCGCCGCGAACGCCACCAGCACCAGCAGCCGCAGCCGCAGCGGCTGCGCCACGGCGGGCCCTCTGCCTCCCGGGCGCCGCGCGGAGACCGTACGCCGCCGCAGCGGCCGGCGCGAGGCCAGCAGCGCCCCCAGGTCGTAGGCGGCGCACCCCACCAGCACCATCGCGATGGCCGTGATCAGGTCCTGGCGCGGCCCCACCATCGGCGTCGGCGTCTGCCCGATCACCACCTGGGCGAACGGCGCCACGCCCATCGCTATGTACACGAACATCCAGAAGACGCCCTGGAGCAGCCGCCGCCGGGTGGAGAGGATCATCGTCGCGAGCCGGGCCCCGGCGTAGCAGGTCAGGACCAGCTGGAGCCAGTACGCGGTGTCCCGGACGCCGTTGCCGGGCTGCGCGGCGATCACCGCGGGCAGGAAGCAGACAAGACCCAGGATGAGCGGCACCGAAAGGGCCCGCGACAGCATCGACCACGCGATCGGCCGCTCGGGAGGCTCGAAAGGACCGCCCCGGGCCCCGGGCCGTTCGGGACGCACGGCCGCGTCGACGGTCCTGCCGCCGGCCGTGTCGCCGGCCGGTCCGTGCGCCGACGTGTGCACCGACGTCATGCGCCCCCCCCGGGATCAGTGAATCACTGAACACTCTAACGAATCAGCCCACTTGGGGAGGGCCGATGACTACCCTGTGAACAAGTGGCCGTAGTCGAGGGGAACTCTGGTGAAAATCCTGCACGTCGTCACGCTCCACACCCCGGACCACGCCTTCGGCGGTCCGACCCGGGTGGCGCTCAACCTGTCCAAGGTCCAGCGTGCCGCCGGGGACGACGCCCGCATCATGGCCCTCGGCGACGGCTTCCCGGGCGGGGACCTGCCCAGCCATGTCGAGGGAGTTCCGGTCCACCTCTTCCAGGCCCGGCACCTGCTCCCGATGTTCGAGGTCAGCGGCATCACCTCCGCCGCACTGCTGCGCACCGCACGCCGCATGATGCGCGGCGCCGACCTCGTGCACGTCCACCTGATGCGGGACCTGGTGACCCTGCCCGCCGCGCTCCTCGCACTCGCGACCCGTATCCCCCTGGTCGTCCAGACCCACGGCATGATCGACCCGACCGAGAAGAAGGTCGCCCAGCTCACCGACCTGCTCGGGGTGCGCAAGGTGCTGCGCAGCGCGGACGCCGTCCTGCACCTCACCGAGATGGAGCGGCTCGACGTGAACGCCGTCGCCGCCCCCGTCCCGCTCACCCGCACCGTACGGCTGGTCAACGGCGTCCGCCCGCAGGAGCGCAAGCCCGCCCGCGATGCCGACCGGCCGCCGACCGTGCTCTACCTGGCCCGCATCCAGAAGCGCAAGCGGCCCGAGGACTTCATCGCCGCGATGCCGCACGTCCTGGCCCGTCACCCCGACGCCCGGTTCGTACTGGCCGGACCTGACACCGGCTCGCTGCCCGGCACCCTCGCCCTCGCCCGGGAGCTGGGCGTCACGGACTCCCTGGACCACGTGGGCCCGCTGGAGCACGACGAGGTGCTCGCCGCCGGGCGCGAGGCCGATGTGTACGTGCTGCCGGCCATCGAGGAGCCCTTCCCGGTCTCGGTCCTGGAGGCGATGTCGGTGGGCACCCCCGTCGTCATCACCCGCACCTGCGGGCAGGCCCCCGATGTGGCGGAGGCCGGAGCGGGCCGGGTGATCGACAGCCGGGTCGGCGAGGACGCGGCCAACGCCCGCAAGGTCGCCGACGCGATCCTGGAGCTGCTGGAGCCGGAGGCCGCCGAGCAGGCCGGCAAGGCGGCCTGGGACCTGGTCAACGACCAGTTCACGATCGAGGTCGTCACCGCCACCCTCCGGCGGACCTACGAGGACGTGGTCCGCCGGAGGCGAGGGTGAGAACCAGGCCCGTCAACGTAGCGGCTTCTCCCGGGACTTGAGTGCGATCTGCCAGCGGTAGAAGCTCATCGCCAGCGCGAAGTCGAACCCGGCCCGGCCGTCCAGGAAGCCGCGTCGGTAGAGGTACATGTACGCGAACGACACCACCGGCTTGAACGGTGCCTTGTGGAACAACTGCCCCTGACGTGACTTGACCTGGCGCACCTGCTCCTTCACCTGGGGGTGGTGCTCCAGCCACGCCTCCCAGTCGGAGTACCGGTTGTGCCGCTCGAACCAGGCGGTGACGGGGTCGAGATCCTGGTGCTCGATGGGGTGCTTCAGCGTCCCCACCGTCGCGGCGACCGGCTGGTAGTGGCCCTCCACCTCCCCGATGCCCGGCGCGTCCAGGTCCCCGACCTCCGGGTAGTACGCGCGGGTCCGGTCGGTCAACGACCGCTTGCGGATGGTGTATCCGTGCCGCAACCGCTTTCCCGAGAACCAGTACCCGAGCGGGATGTCGTACGCGGCGGGCCTGGGCGCCGCCGGATCCCGGAAGACCTCCCGCAGCTCGGCCAGCAGCCCGGGGCTGAGGCGCTCGTCGCCGTCCAGTAGCAGGATCCAGTCCAGATCGGTGCGGACGTTCTCCAGGCACCACTGCTTCTTCCGCGGGTGGCCCCCGTCCCAGGTGTACGTGACCACCTCGGCCCCGCACTCCTCGGCGATCTTCACCGTGTCGTCGGTGCTGTGGGAGTCCACCACGACGACCGCCTCGAAGTGGCCGAGCACCGACTTCACCGCCTCGGCGATGTTCAGGCCCTCGTTCTTCGTGGGGATCGCCACGGCTATCGGGAGTTTCGTCTTACCAGCGGTCATCCCTCGGCTCCTTCGGCCAGCCAGGCGTAGCAGCCTGTGGAGGTGAACGTACGGGCGGACTTCGGGATGGTGATCTTCCGTGACGTGCCCGTGTCGGAGGTGCCGGAGGCGAGCTCCTTCCCGCCCGCCCCCTCGATCTGCCACGAGCAGTGCGTGGTGGGGGAGGCGGACCGGTAGACCCCGGGCCGCAGGGTCTTCCCGGTGTGGGTGCCGTCGGCGTAGGCGTACGCGGCCTCGTCGACCAGGTCCTGGTGCTGGGGGCAGAGCCCCGCCACCGCGGCCGGCGCGTCGGGGATCTCCTGGGTGGCGATGGCGCCCACGGCGGTGTCCCGGTCGGCCTTGACCAGGTAGCGCAGCTTGTCGCAGGTCTCCTGGCCGGTCTGGAGCACGGCGGCCGGGTCCATGCCCTTGGGCACCCGGCCCTCCAGGTACTCCTTCTGCTTCTTGGTGAAGGTCCCGGTGGCCGGGGTGATCTCGTCGGAGGGTGTCTTCGGGCCCTCGGCGGTGGCGGCGGGGGCGGGAGGTCCGGGGGCCGCGGGCTCCTCGGTGGCGGGTGCCGTTGGCGGCGCGGGCGCGGCGGGCGTGGTCGGTGTCGGGGCGGACGGGCCGGGGACGGAGGGCCCGGAGGCCGCGGGGCGCTGGGCGCCCGCGGCCTCCGGGCCGTTCCCGTCCGCGGACGAGCCGCAGGCGGCCAGCGCCGCCACCGCCATGACGACGGCGGCGCCGGCCAGGAACGGATTCCTCATCGGATCAGCTGTTCCTCAGGGCGTAGTGGGCGCTGACCTGGGAAGCGGTCAGTGCGGTCGGATAGACGGCGGTCTCGTCGATCTGCCCGGCGAAGAAGTTGCTCGTCGGACGGCTCGGCCAGCTGGCGAGGTTGTCCCCGCCGATCCGCCAGTAGCCCGGGGCGCTCTCGTTGGTGGAGTACAGGATGTTCGACGCGCGCAGCTGCCCGTCGACGTAGAGCGCCATCCCGCCGGGCCCCTGGGTGGCGACGACGTGGTGCCACTGGCCGTCGTTGTACGCCCCCGTGGTGGCGACGGTCCGGGTGCCGCCGCTGTAGACACCGAAGGTGAGGCGTCCGTCGTTGCGCATGTAGACGTGCTTGTCGTGGCGGGTGCTGTTCTGCTGGGTCAGGTTCCCGAAGCCGATGATCTTCCCGCCCCGGGTGGTGGTGGTCTTGATCCAGGTCTCGACGGAGAACCGGGCCGGGGCCGGGTGGAGCCGGTTGCTGTAGGCGTACTCGTCGGTGCCGTTGAACCCGATCGCGGTGGACGGCCCTGCGACGGCCGCCGGGGTCTGCCGGTAGGCCGGGGCGTTGCGCAGGAACCCGTTGTTGAGGTTGCCGCTGCTGTCGTGGGCGAAGGTGGAGGTGCCCTCGTCGTAGCGCCAGTAGAGGGTTGCTCCGTCGTCCTTGACCCGGGCGGCGTAGGCCTCGGTGGCGGTCGCCACGGTGGCTGACTGGGCCGGGGACTTGGCGCTGGTGTTGACGCCGTCGCTCGCGGTGATCCGGTACGAGTAGGTCTGGCCGGCCACGACGTCGGTGTCCGTCCAGTTCAGCTGCGGCCGGTTCCAGAAGACCGAGTAGCCGGTCGTGGTGTGGATGGGCGTGTTCGACCCGTCCTTGTAGATCCGGTAGGTCAGCTCACCGTCGTCGGTGTCGAAGCTGGTCTGCCAGTTCACCTCGATCTTCCCCGGATTCAGCGTGGACAGGCTGACGTTGGGCACCCAGGGCGCCCCGGTGTCCGGGCCGTCCGCGAACCGGGTCAGCCCCTGCTGGGGGGCGCTGTTGACGGTGGTGAACTCGCCGCCGACCCACAGGTAGTGGCGGCCGTCCTTGCCGGTCTGGGTCATCACCCGCGGACCGACCGGCTCCCCGATGCCGTCGTTGGTGTCCGGGAACCAGGGCAGCAGCTTCGGGTCGTCGACCGACTGGGCCAGCAGGTGCTTGCGCGGCTGGTCGGGGAAGGCGCCCATGGAGGCGCAGTCGTGGGCGTGGCTGCCGCTGTAGAGGACACCGGAGTAGACCGCCACGGCCTGGGTGGCGCCCAGGCAGGTGTCGCGCCAGCGCTGTTGGAAGTCGCTCAGGTTCAGCGCGATCCGGCCGTCGAAGACCCCGCCGCCGCTGCCCTCGTTGGCGGTGTAGAAGCCGGTGGCGTCGGTGGTGATGTCCTGGACGGTGGAGTTGTTGTGGATGAACCCCGGATAGCTCTTGGTGAGTTGCCCGGTGGTGGCGTTCACCACGGCCAGCGCGTGGGTGGTGGTGCCGTTGATCCGGAAGAAGTCCCCGCCGAGCAGCACGTTCTGCCCGTCCGGGGTCACCTCGATCGCCCGGGCCACCTCGTCGGCGTTGGCCGTGAACGGCAGGAGCGCGGCGCCGGCGGTGGAGACGGCCGCGAAGTGGCTCCTGGTCTGGCCGCCGACGCTGGTGAAGTCACCGGCCAGATAGACCGTGTCGGACGTGACGGCGAGCGCCCGCACGGTGGCCGAGACGGCGATCTTGAAGTTGTTGCGGACGGTGCAGGTCGCGGTGTCGATGGCAGCGAAGTTGCTGACCCCGACCCCGTTCACCGCCCCGAACTGGCCGCCCGCGTACAGCGTCTCCCCGTCGGGGGAGAGCGCCAGCGAGCGTACGGTCGCGGTCCCCGAGGAGATCGTGAACGACAGAGAGCAGTCCGTGGGTGCCCCGGTCGCCGCGTCGAAGGCGGCGAAGTTCACCGCGGGCTGCTCATTGGTGCCGGCCGCCGCCTTGGGCGGCCGCAGGGTGGAGAAGGTGCCGCCCGCGTAGACGACGCCGTCGCCGGCCGCCATCGACCAGACGATGCCGTTGGTCTGCCAGGTGGAGAGGTCGTCCGCGGTGATGGCCACCGGAGGGGTCAGCGCCGCTGCCGGGGAACCCCCGACCGCCGTGGCGGTCAGGGCTCCGGCCAGCAGGCAGAGAGCGGCGGAAGCGGCCCGAATACGGCCACGTCCTCCGGATCTTTGCCCCGTACTTCCGTTCATCATTCAGCTCCGAAGGTGAGAACGAGCTGCGGCCTGGCGGCCGCCGATCCTGCCTCGCTCGACCAGACGCGCAGACTGTCGGTCCCGCTGCTGGTCAGGGCGAGTGAGTAGGCGGAGCCGAGGGCCCCGCCCAGTGCCGGCGCGGTGAGCTCCACCGAGTAGTCGGTGGAGACGGCGGTTGCGCCGGTGATGCTCCCCAGCACGGACGCGGAGAGCGCCGGCCGGGAGTTGTAGGTGACCGCCGACTCGGTCCAGGCGCCGGTGACCGGCACCACGGTGTGGCTGTCGGTGGAGCCCGCCGTCGGATCGGACGACGTACGGAACTGGAGCCGGGCCCCCTTGAGGACCTGCCCGGCCGGGGCGGCGGGCAGGGCGAAGCGCAGATAGCTCAGGTAGGGCGAGGTGCCCCGGGAGGCCAGCTGCTGGTCGTTGTAGTTCGCGTTGGCCGCCACGCCGTTCACGTACGCGTCCTCGGTGGGCAGGAGGCTCACCGTGGTGTCGCCGGGCGGGGCGGGCACCTGGGCCAGCTGGTGGTGGGCGGCGACCTGGGCGGCGGTCAGCGCCGAGGGGTAGATCGCCGTCTCGTCGACCTGACCGGCGAAGTAGGTGGATGAAGGGCGGTTCGGCCAGGCGCTGTTCATCGCGTCACCGCCGACCCGCCAGTACCCGTTGTACGAGCGGTTCCCCGCGGTCGTGTTGGAGGCTACCCGCCCCCCGTCCACGTACAGCGCCATGCCGCCAGGCCCCTGGGTGGCGACCGCGTGGTGCCACCGCCCGTCGTTGAAGCTCCCCGAACTGGTCAGGGTCGGGCGGCTGCTGGTGCTGCCCACCTGGACGCCGAAGGCGAGCCGACCGTCGTTCGTCAGGTAGAGCAGCTTGTCGGAGGTGGAGCTCGTATGGCCCTGCGCCGTACCGATGTTGTTGCCGAACCCGACGATTCGCCCGCCGCTCGTCGACGTCGTACGGAACCAGGTCTCGATGGAGTACGGGGTGGGCGAGACGTAGCGGTGCAGCCGGTCGCTGTACACGTACTCGTCGCTGCCGTTCAGCGCGAGCGCGGCCGAACCGGCGACGGCCGAGGGCGTGGCCCGGTACGTGGGGGCGTTCACGTACACCCCGCCGTTCCGGCTGGCCGAGGCATCCGAGGCGAAGACCCCGCCGGGCTCGTCGTAACGCCAGTACAGATCCGCCCCGTCGGCCAGCACCCGCTCCTGGTACGGGGAGGCGGACGACGCGGCGGTCACGGAGACGACGGGGGAGAGCGCGCTGGTGTTGCCGGCGCCGTCGGTCGCCGTGATCCGGTAGGAGTACGTCCGGCCCACGACCACGTTGCGGTCGGTGAAGGCCAGTTGGGGGCGGCTGAAGAAGAGGGACGAGCCGGTCGTCGTGTGCACGGGCACCGCACCCCCGTTGCGGTACACCCGGTACGTCAGCAGGCTGTCGTCCAGGTCCAGCGAGGACCGCCAGCTCACCCGCACCTCACCCGCGCGCGGCGCCGACGCACTGGCGGCGGGCAGACTCGGCGCACCGGTGTCCGGAGTGTTCGCGAACCGGGTCAGCGCCTGCTGCCGCACCCCGTTGACCGTGGTGAACTCCCCGCCCACCCAGAGGAAGTCACGGCCGTCGCGGGTGGAGATCGTCAGCGCGCGGGGCCCGACCGGCTCCCCGATCCCGTCGTTGGTGTCGGGCAGCCAGCCCAGCAGCGCCGGATCGTCGACCCTCTGCGCGGTGAGGTGCTTGCGCGCCTGGTTGGGGAAGCCGCCCATCGTGGAGCAGTCGTGGACATGGCTCGCCGCGTAGAGCACCGCCTTGTACACGCGCAGCGCCTGGGTGGCGCCCTGGCAGGTGTCCCGCCAGCGCTGGCCGAAGCCGTCCAGCTCCATCGCGAGGCGGCCGTCGAAGGAGTTGCCGCCCCGGCCCTCACCGGCCGCGTACCAGCCGCCCGAGGCGGAGTCCGTGACGATGTCCTTGATGACGGCGGTGGAGGGGATGAAGTTGTTCGGATAGCCCCGGGTGAGCGATCCGTTGGCGGCGCTCGTCACCGCGATCGCGTGGGAGTTGGCGCCCCCCACGGTGAAGAAGTCGCCGCCGATCAGCACCGACTGCCCGTCCGGCGTCACCCTCAGGGTCCGCCCCGGGGCGTCCGCGTCCGGATTCCACCCGGTCACCGCACCCGCCGGGGTCAGCGCGCCGAAGTAGCGCCGGGTCTGGCCGTTCACCGACTGGAAGTCGCCGCCCGCGTAGACCGTGCCGTTCGCCGCCACGTCCAGCGCGCGGACCGTCGCCGAGAAGCTCGGCGCGAACCCCGCCCGCCGGGTGCAGGTGGCGGTGTCGACGGCGACCAGCCCGTTGGCGCTGCTCCCGTTGACCGCGTTGAAGTAACCGCCCACGTACAGCGTCGACTTGTCCGGAGAGACGGCGAGCGCCCGCACGGTGGCGGTGCCGCTGCTCCGGGTGAAGGACAGCGAGCAGCCGGCCGGAGCGCCCGTCGCCGCGTTGAACGCCGCGAAGTTGACGGCGGGCGTGGAGGCGCCACCGGAGGGCGTACCGGCCGGGCGGACGGCGGAGAAGGTGCCGCCCGCGTAGACGACCCCGTTCGCCTCCGCCAGCGACCACACGATCCCGTTGGTCTGGTAGGTGGGCAGATGGTCGGCGGTGAAGCCGACCGGGTCCGTCAGCCCTGCCGCCGGGGGCGCGGCGGCCACCGGGGCGAGCACACCGGCGGCCAGCGCGAGAACCGCGGTGAGGACCCGGCCGCGCAGGCGGCTCAAGCCCCCTGCTCCCGTACGTCCTCGACCTCCCGCCCCCCTCATCTGTCCACCCGGACGGCGGCCCCGGTCAGCTGGTCCGAGAGCAGGCGGATGTCCGCGTCGACCATGATTCGGGCCAGCTCGCGCGACTTCACCTCGGGCTTCCAGCCCAGCAGCTCCTCCGCCTTGGACGCGTCACCGATCAACGCGTCGACCTCGCTGGGGCGTTCGTACTTCGGGTCGTACCGCACATGCTCGGCCCAGTCGAGGCCCGCGTGCTCGAAGGCGAACTCCAGGAACTGCCGGACGCTGACGCCCTCGCCCGTCGCCACCACGTAGTCGTCCGGGGTGTCGCACTGGAGCATCCGCCACATCGCGTCCACGTACTCCGGCGCGTATCCCCAGTCCCGGACCGCGTCCAGGTTGCCCAGGTGCAGCCGGTCCTGGAGCCCGGCCTTGATCCGGGCGACGCCCCGGGTGATCTTCCGGGTCACGAAGGTCTCACCGCGGCGCGGCGACTCGTGGTTGAAGAGGATCCCGTTGACGGCGAACATGTCGTACGCCTCGCGGTAGTTGACCGTCGCCCAGTACGAGTAGACCTTCGCCACGCTGTACGGGCTGCGCGGGTGGAACGGGGTCTTCTCGTTCTGCGGCGGCGGGCTGGCGCCGAACATCTCGGAGGACGACGCCTGGTAGATCCGGGTCTGGACACCGCTGGCCCGGACCGCCTCCAGCAGCCGGATGGTGCCCAGCCCGGTGACGTCACCGGTGTAGAGCGGGGCGTCGAAGGAGACCCGCACATGGGACTGGGCACCCAGGTTGTAGACCTCGTCTGGCTGGATGTCGCGCAACAGGTTGACCAATGCCACACCGTCGGTCAGATCAGCGTGGTGCAGGACGAAGGAGCGCTCCGGCTCCTCGGGGCCCTGGTAGATGTGGTCGATCCGCTCGGTGTTGAAGCTCGATGAGCGACGTATCAGGCCGTGGACCCTGTACCCCTTGTCGAGCAGCAACTCCGCCAGGTACGAGCCGTCCTGGCCGGTCACTCCCGTGATGAGCGCGGTCTTCGCCACGATTCCCCCTTCTCTGCTGTCCGCCTGTGCGACGAACAAGTCACCGACATATCGGAATTGGAGCGTTCTGCGGCAAAACATCACCGCAGTCCCTTACTGCTGGCACAATCCGAGCCATGACGACCGAACTCCCCGTCCCACCCCAGGAATCCGCCCGTCCCCTACTGCGCCCGGGCTCCCGCATATTCGTCGCGGGGCACCGCGGGCTCGTCGGCTCGGCGGTGTCCCGCCGCCTCGCCGACGAGGGCCACGAGGTCCTCACTCGCGGCCGCGACCTCCTCGACCTGCGCGACGCCGCGCAGACCGAGACGTATCTGCGGGACATCCGCCCGGACGCCGTGGTGCTGGCCGCCGCCAAAGTGGGCGGGATCATGGCCAACAGCACCTACCCGGTGCAGTTCCTGGAGGACAACCTCCGCATCCAGCTCAGCGTGATCGCCGGGGCGCACGCGGCGGGGACCGAGCGGCTGCTCTTCCTCGGCTCGTCGTGCATCTACCCCCGCCTCGCGCCCCAGCCGATCCGCGAGGAGTCGCTGCTCACCGGCGAGCTGGAGCCCACCAACGAGGCATACGCGCTGGCCAAGATCGCCGGAATCGTCCAGACCCAGTCCTACCGCCGGCAGTACGGCGCCTCCTACATCAGCGCCATGCCCACCAATCTCTACGGGCCCGGCGACAACTTCGACCTGGAGACCTCGCACGTCCTGCCCGCGCTGATCCGCCGCTTCCACGAGGCGCAGCGCGACGGGGCGCCGGAGGTCACCCTGTGGGGGTCCGGCTCGCCGCGCCGCGAGTTCCTCCACGTCGACGACCTGGCCGCCGCCTGCGTACGCCTGCTGGAGGCGTACGACGGTGACGCGCCCGTCAACATCGGCTGCGGCGAGGACCTCACCATCCGTGAACTCGCCGAGACGGTCGCCGATGTGACGGGCTACCGGGGCCGGATCGGCTGGGACACCTCGAAGCCCGACGGGACCCCCCGCAAGCTGCTCGATGTCTCCCGCCTCACCTCCCTCGGCTTCAAGCCGCAGATCCCGCTGCGAGACGGCATCGCTCGCACCTATGCCTGGTGGCTCGGCCAACTCCCACCCGTCGCATGACCGTTCACCACTGCGCGCACCGGACGCGCAGTGGTGAACCAGGGTTCCTCGCATCATCGGGCCCGCCGTTCTCAGTAGGCCCCGCGGCCGTCGGTGACGGCGCGCACCGTACGGGCGAGGAGCCCCATGTCCGTGGCCACCGACCAGTTGTCGACGTACCACAGGTCCAGCGAGACGGTCTCCTGCCAGGAGAGGTCCGAGCGCCCGCTGACCTGCCACAGTCCGGTCAGCCCCGGCTTCACGGCCAGCCTGCGGCCCTCCCGCTCGTCGTACCGGGAGGCCTCCTCGGGCAGCGGGGGCCGGGGCCCCACCAGGGACATCTGACCCAGCAACACGTTGAACAGCTGCGGGAGCTCGTCGATCGATGTCCGGCGCAACGTCCGCCCCACGGGGGTCACCCGCGGATCCTGCCGCATCTTGAAGAGCGGCCCGTCGACCTCGTTGGCCTCGGTGAGCTGCTCCTTGCGCGCCTCCGCGTCCGCCACCATCGTACGGAACTTCCACATGGTGAAGGGCCGGTTGTGGAGTCCCTGGCGGACCTGCCGGTGGAAGACCGGACCGCGCGAGGAGAGCCGCACGCTCAGCGCCACCGCGAGCAGCAGCGGGGAGAGAACCAGCAGGCCGAACAGGGCGCCGCCGCGGTCCAGTACGGCCTTCAGGATCCCCTGCGGCCCCCCGCGCAGTGGTGGCGCGATGTGCAGCAGGGTGAGCCCGGCAGCCGTCACCGGGCGGACCCGGCCGGCCGCGATGCCGGAGAGTTCGGAGACCACGCACAGGGCGATACCCGCGTCGTGCAGCCCCCAGCCGAGCCGCCGCAGCCGGTCCCCGGTCAGCTGGGGCCCGGGAGCCACCAGCACCAGGTCCGCGTCGTGGGCGTAGGCCCCGCCGAGCACCGTCGTCACGTCGTCGTCCGCCGGGCGGGAGGTGAGTCGCCCCGGCACCGGCATGTTCTCGAACCCGGGTCGGCCGGGCCCCACAGGAATCGCGGCCACCAGCTGATATGCGTGGTCCGTACGGGAGTTGAGCAGCCCGGCTGCCCGGTCCAGCCCCGCGGTCTCACCGACCAGCAGCACCTTGCGCACTCCTCGCCCTCGCCGCCCGGTCCGGGGCCAGCGCCGCAGCCCCTCCACGGTGGTGGCGACCAGCAGCCCCGGCGCCAGGGCGACGACGGCCGTGGCCGGGGCCACGGAGCCCCCCACCGCCGCGTGCAGGACGGCCAGCACCCCGAGGAGCACCAGCCAGTCCCCGAGGGCACCGAACGCGCCGCCCGGTTCGGCCCGCACCGGGTCGGCGTACCGTCCGCGCGCACCGCGTAGACCGGTCCAGAGCAGGCCGGCGACCGTGGCGGCCAGCCACGGGCGGGGCTGCTCGCCCAGGTGCAGCAGCAGCCAGGCCGGCCCGGCCAGGGCCAGCAGGTCGGTCAGCGCGCCGACCGACGCACGGTGGACCGGCTTCCGGCAGGCCGGAACCCGCTCGGCCGCATCGCGCTGTGCTGTCGGCGCCCTCCACAGCTGTTCCAGGGCCGCCGTACGATTCCGGGAGGCGGCGGTGCGGGGACGCGGCGCGCCCCGGAGCCCCACCGGCCCGGATATGTCAGTCTCCGGTATTTCGACATGCCCCATGAACCCCCCAGTCACAGTCGCACCCCCGCAAACGCGACGCATCCGCCGATCCCATGGACTGACGGATGCGCCCTCGCTCGGTGCACGATATCCACACACGTGCCATTTCGCTGGAGTTCCAGTGAAGTTCAGACGGCTCGGTCCAGACACCCGCGATCCGGCGCATCCTGCCGATCTCCCCGGCAGAGGGCGTCTATTGACGGTTCAATAGATCGGCAAGCGCTTGTGGAGCGGGGCGGCGGGTGGCTGGACGCGGAGGCTCGCACTCCGGCGCACGCCGGAGTGAACGTACGAACCTCCTGGCAGCGACCTGTGCGGCCAGGAGGCTCGTGGTCCGTGGGCGGCCGCCCGGGGTGGAAGGGGGCGCCTGCGGGGTCGCGCGAGGCCTGTCGTGCGCCTCCCGGTCCGGAGGTGGATCAGCAGACCGCGGCCAAGGTGCCCTGCCGCGAGGAAAGTTACCGAGATCACAGTGTGGGCCCGGTCGCCGCGACGCTGCCGCCGGACGTTCTTCCCGTACCGGAGGCGCCCCCGACGCCGCCGCCGGCCGTGGAACCTGCGCCGCCTGCCGATGAACCGGAGGAAACGGAGGCGCCGGGGCCGGGGCCGGGCGGATCTAGCCGCTGCCGGTGACCATGATGTTCTGCCCGGTGCGGTCGCCGTGTCGATGGTGGCCCGCGACAGGTCGCAGGTCGTGCCCCGTCGGTGATCGCGGGTCCCGGTCGCCGCGGCGGCGGGGGAGGCGAGGGAGCCCGGAAAGCGATCGGATTCAACCCAAGTCGACCGGCGGAAAAGCCTGTTCCGTCCAGATGGTCTTCCCTGCCGGGGTGTAGCGCGTCCCCCACCGCTGGACGAGCTGGGCGACGATGAACAGCCCGCGCCCGCCCTCGTCGTCCTCCGCGCTGTGGCGCAGATGCGGCGAGGTGTGGCCGGTGTCCGCGACCTCGCAGAGCAGGGTCCGGTCCCGGATGAGGCGCAGCCGCAGCGGCCCGCCTGCGTGCCGGACCGCGTTGGTGACCAGCTCGCTGACGACCAGTTCGGTGGCGAAGGACAGCTCCTCCAGCCCCCAGACACCCAGTTGACGGGTGGCCAGTTCGCGCGCCCGCCCCACCGTCATCGCCTCGGCCGGCAGATCCCACTCCGCGACCTGCCCATCGTCCAGCTGCCGGGTCCTGGCCAGGAGGAGGGCGGTGTCATCGGCGGTCGTGGCGTCCGGCACCAGCTCGGAGACGGCTCGGTCGCACAGCTCCTCCAGCGAGGCCGCGGGGTCGCCGAGCACCCGGCCCAGCGCGTCCAGCCCCTGGTCGATGTCGTGGTCGCGCGCCTCCACCAGACCGTCCGTGAACAGCGCCAGCAGGCTCCCCACCGGCAGCTCGATCTCCATGGACTCGAAGGGCAGGCCGCCCAAGCCCAGCGGCGGCCCGGCCGGCAGGTCCGGGAACGTGACCTGCCCGTCGGGACGCACGACCGCCGGCGGCAGATGTCCGGCGCGCGCCATGACGCAGCGCCGCGAGACCGGGTCGTACACCGCGTACAGGCAGGTCGCCCCCGTGGTCAGCTCGTCGTACGCGTCGGAGGCCGCGCCGTCCCGCGTGCCCGGCCGCTCGTCCAGCGGCTGCCCCACCAGGTCGTCCAGCCGGGTCAGCAGCTCGTCCGGTGCCATGTCCAGCTGGGCGAAGGCGCGCACGCTCGTGCGGAGCCGGCCCATGGTGGCGGCCGCCTGGAGGCCGTGGCCGACCACGTCCCCGACCACCAGGCCGACCCGGGTCCCGGAGAGCGGGATCACGTCGAACCAGTCGCCGCCGACCCCCGTCACATCGTCCGACGGCAGATAGCGGTAGGCGATCTCGACCGCGGACTGCGGCGGCACATGGTGGGGCAGCAGCTGGCGCTGGAGGGCGAGGGAGGCGGATCGCTCGAGGGTGAAGCGGCGGGCGTTGTCGATACAGACCGCGGTCCGGGCCGCCAGCTCGTCCGCCAGGGCGACCTCACCGTTGTCGAAGGTGTACGCCGGGCCGTGGGCGACCGTGCGGCGGGTGGCCCCGGGACGAGGACTCCGTACGAAGGTGATGAGCCCCAGCACGCTGCCGCCGACGCGCAACGGGACGACCAGGACATGGTCGTCGAGTACGAGACCGCCGGAGGCCAGGGAGCGGTCCTGGGGCGACCCCGGGGGATAGGCGATCGGGGGGTAGCGGTGGACCGGACCCTCCGGTCCCTCCGGATGCGGCGCCGGGTCGGCCACCTCCGGGTCCACGGAGTGTTCACCGATCCGCAGCAGATCCATGGCCACCGAGCTCCCGATCGCCGGGAGCTCCCCGCTCATCACCGTCACCCGCGCGACGTCGACCCGTACGGCGGCGGCGAACTCCGGCACGGTCACCTCGGCGATCTCCTCGGCGGTGGTGACCACGTCCAGGACCGTGCCGATCCGGCGGCCGACCTCCACCAGCAGGGCCAGGCGCTGCTGGGCGCGCTGGCGGTCGGAGATGTCGAAGGCGTCCTCGCAGACCCCGAACACATGGCCGTGCGCGTCCTGCAACCGGTAGTAGGAGCACGACCACAGGTGTTCCGTAACCGGGTCGCTCGGCGGAATCCCCTGGAAGTGCAGGTCCAGGACGGGTTCGCCGGTGTCGATCACGTGGTGCATCACGGCGTCGAGCGTCTGCGGGTACCCCGGGGTGATGAAGCGGCCCCCGGAGTACAGCTCGTCGGCCCGCATGCCCCGGTACTCGGCGAGCGGCTTGCCGATCTCCCGCTCGTAGGCGGTGTTGCTCCAGGTCAGCCGGAGGTCGGTGTCGTAGATCGCCAGGCCGACGGGCGACTGGGTGGCGAGCCCCTGGAGCAGGGCGAGCCGGGACTCCCACTGCCGCAGCGCCCCGAGCTCGGCCGCGACCAGCACCCGGCCCGGGGAGTCGGCGCCGAGCCCGCCCGCCCCGCCCGCGAGCGGGCACATCGTGGTCGCCACCAGCAGCTCATGACCGTCCCGGTGACGCGCGAGCCGGATCTCGTTGCCGCCGGGCGGCGGGCCGGGTCCGGGGCGGGCCGCGGGGCCGAAGGGGTGCGCGGGGTTCGTGGTGCCCCCGCTGCCGGAGGTGCCTGGCGGCTCCGAGCCGGCTGGGCGGTCCGATGTGGCAGGGAGCGGCCCCTCTGCGGGCAGGGGCGACAGGAACGCGCTCAGGGGCCGACCGACCGCCTCGTGCGGACCGAACCCCAGCAGCTCGGTGGCGGCGGGACTCCAGCCGACGACCGTGTCCCGGCCGTCCAGGACCAGCGTGGCCGCCCTGGCGATGTCCAGGGGGCCACGGAAGTCGTCGGCGGCATCCGCCGCCCTGGTCGCGCTCACCGCGCCACACCGGCCTGGTCCATGGTCTTCAGAATCCGCCCTGGCCACGGCGGGCACAACTGCGGTAGGGCCGCGCCACGGCCGATCGGGGCGCGATCGGTACCCGCCGGTGTGCTCAGCGCACCCCGTAGGGCCGGAACTGGACGCTGATCCGCGGCCCCGCCGCGCGGGCCGTCTTGGGGATCGCGTGCTCCCAGGTGCGCTGGCAGCTGCCGCCCATGACGATCAGGTCACCGTGCCCGAGCGACCGGCGTACGGGGACGGGTCCGGGGCGGCGGGGCCGCAGCGCCAGGTGCCGGGGGGCTCCCACGGAGAGGATCGCCACCATGGTGTCCTCGGTGGAGCCTCGGCCGATCGTGTCACCGTGCCACGCGACCCCGTCGCGGCCGTCCCGGTAGTAGCAGAGCCCCGCCGTGGTGAACGGCTCGCCGAGCTCGGCCGCGTAGCGCGCGCTCAGCGCCGTACGGGCCTCGTCCAGCGCGGGGTGCGGCAGGGGATCGCTCCCGCCGAAGAAGGCCAGCAGGCGGGGGACCGCCACCACCCGCTCGTACATGACCCGCTGCTCCGCCCGCCAGGCCACATCGCGTGCCAGCGTCTCGAACAGGGCGTCGGCCCCCTGGAGCCACTGCGGCAGTACGTCGATCCAGGCGCCGTGGCCGAGATGCTCACGGCGCAGCCCGTCCAGAGGGCGGACGGCGACCTCGTCCCCCTGGTCGAAGAGCGAGGTCTGCAGGTGTACGGACATGGGATGAGCGTAACGCTATTCGTACGGGTGTGCGAATAGGTGGCCGACGGCTCAGCTCTCCTTGATGAGGTCGGCGCACTTCTCGCCGATCATCATGGTCGTGATGCAGGGATTGGCCGTGGTGAGCACCGGCATCACCGACGCGTCGGCCACCCGCAGCCCGGTGACCCCCTTGACCCGCAGCTGCGGGTCGAGCGGTGAGTCCGGGTCGCCGGCCGGGCCCATCCGTACCGTCCCCGCCGGGTGGTACACGGTGTTGTGGGTCTCGCGGATGTAGTCGAACAGCTCCGCGTCCGTGGTCGCGCCCGGCCCCGGGGCCAGCTCGGTGCCCGCCCAGGCGGCCATCGGCGGCCGCGCCACGATCTCCCGGGCGAGGCGGAGCCCGTGCGTCATCACCCGTACGTCGTGCTCGTCGGTGAAGTAGCGCGGATCGACCCTGGGCTTGTCCCGGAAGTCCCGGGTGCGCAGCCGGACCGTGCCCCGGGAGCGGGCCCGGGTGACGTTCGGGGTGAGGCAGAACGCGTTCTCCGATGTGGGGTAGCCGCGCCGGTAGGTGTTCAGGTCGAACGGCACCGAGCCGTAGTGGAACATCAGGTCCGGCCGGTCCAGGCCCGGTTCCGTGTCGGCGAAGATGCCGATCTCCCACCACTGGGTGGAGGTGGTGACCATGGGCTGCTTCGCCTCCCACATGATCACGCCCTCCGGGTGGTCCTGGAGGTGCGAGCCGACGCCGGGGGAGTCCACCCGGACCTCCACCCCGGTCTCCCGCAGATGTCCGGCGGGACCGATCCCGGAGAGCATCAGGAGCTTGGGGGAGTCGATGGCCCCGCAGGCGACGACCACTTCACGCCGGGCGTGCACCCTGCCGCTGTGGACGGTGTCGGGCTCCAGGTACTCCACTCCGGTGCACCGCTGCCTGTCCCCGTCGTCGAACAGCAGGCGCTTGGCCTGGAGCCCCGTCCGCAGTTCCAGGTTGGGCCGCTTCCCGAGGACGGGATGGAGGTACGAGACCGACGCCGAGGAACGGGTGCCGTCCTCGCGGGCGTTGATCTGGAACCAGTGCGCACCCCGGATCACCGTGGTGCCCGTGTTGAACGGGGTGGTGGGGATCCCGGCCTCCGCGCACGCCTCCAGCAGCGCGGTACCGCACGGGTCGTCGGCCGGGACCGTCCGGAGGGTGACCGGCCCGGAGCGGCCGTGGTGGTCGCCGGGCGCGTCGTTGGTCTCCAGCCGTTCGTAGAGCGGGAAGCAGTCCGCCGCGCTCCAGCCGGTGCAGCCCAGCGCGCCCCACTCGTCGAGGTCCTCGGCCGGGGCCCAGAAGGCGATGCACGAGTTGTGCGAGGAGCAGCCGCCGAGCACCTTGGCGCGGGCGTGCCGCATGAAGCTGTTGCCGTACTCCTGCGGCTCCACCGGATAGTCCCAGTCGTAACCGGACTCCAGCAGCGCCATCCACCGGTCCAGCCGCAGGATGCTGTCGTCCCCGACGTCAGAGGGGCCGGCTTCGAGGACGCAGACGGTGACGTCCGGGTCCTCGGTGAGCCGGGCGGCGACGACGGCACCGGCCGTACCGCCGCCGACCACGACGTAGTCGTACGTGGGTGAAGGGCTCTCTGCGGGCATCGCGTCTCCAGGATTCATCAGAGGTTCGACGGGGGAGCGGTGGGGTCCTGGGCCTAGGTGCCGGTGAGGATCGAGATGTAGCTGATCCCGGCGGCGAAGGTGTGGAGGCTGCCGAGGGTGCGCTTGAGTTCGGGCCGGTAACCCAGCTCGCCGAGCGCGTCGTCGTACTGGGTCCGTGTCCTGTCTCGGCTCCCGGGCCCCGGCCCCGTACCACTCACTCGAACCACCGCTGCGGGGTCGCGGCGACATTGCGCCAGATGTGCTTGGCCTCCTGGTATTCGGCGAGCCCCGCCGGACCCAGCTCGCGGCCGAAGCCGGACTGCTTCATGCCGCCCCACTCCGCCTGCGGTACGTAGGGGTGGAAGTCGTTGATCCACACGGTGCCCGCCCGCAGCCGCGAGGCCACCCGGTGGGCGCGCCCGCCGTCCTGCGTCCAGACCGCGCCCGTCAGCCCGTACACGGTGTCGTTGGCGAGCCGCACGGCCTCGTCCTCGTCCCGGAACCGTTCCACCGTGAGCACCGGCCCGAACGACTCGTCCCGCACCACCGACATGGACGAGCGGCACTCGTCCAGCACGGTCGGCGGGTAGTAGAAACCGTCCGCCAGCGCCGGATCGTCGGGCCGCGCGCCCCCGCAGCGCAGTACGGCGCCTTCGGCGATGCCCTCGGCCACGTACGCCTCGACCTTGTCGCGATGGGCGGCGGAGATCAGCGGACCGCTCCGGGCGTCCTCGTCGAAGGGGCCGCCGAGCCTGATCCGGCGGGCCCGCGCCACCAGCTCGTCCACGAACCGGTCGTGCAGCTCGTCCTGGACGAGGAGCCGCGCACCGGCGGAGCAGACCTGGCCGGAGTGGAGGAAGACCGCCATCAGCGCGTAGTCGACGGCGGTCTCGAAGTCGGCGTCGGCGAAGACGATGTTCGGGTTCTTGCCGCCCAGCTCCAGGGCGACCTTCTTCACGGTGGGCGCGGCCGCCGCCATGATGGCCCGCCCGGTGACGAGCCCGCCGGTGAACGACACCATGTCCACCCGCGGGTCCTCGGTGAGTGGCGCGCCCACGGCCGCGCCCGCCCCGAGCACCAGGTTGGCGACCCCCTCCGGCAGCTCGGCCTCGACGAGCAGCCCCATGAGCAGGACGGCGGTGTGCGGGGTCAGCTCACTCGGCTTGAGGACGAAGGTGTTGCCCGCGGCGAGTGCCGGGGCGACCTTCCACGCGGTCTGGAGCAGCGGATAGTTCCACGGGGTGATGAGGGCGCAGACCCCGACCGGTTCGTGCACGATCCGGCTGTCGACGTCCGCGATCCCGGCGTCGACGACCCGGTCGGTGGACCCGGCGGCGACGAGGTTGCCGAAGTAGCGGAAGCAATTGGCGATGTCGGCCATGTCGTAGGCGCTCTCGACCAGCCGCTTGCCCGTGTCCAGCGACTCGGCCCGCGCGAAGAGATCCTTGTCCCGCTCCAGCAGCTCCGCGACCCGCAGCAGCAGCCGCCCGCGCTCGGCGGCCGGCGTACCGGGCCAAGGACCGTCGTCGAAGGCGGTCCGGGCGGCGGCGACGGCCGCCTCGGCGTCCGCGCGACCGCCTTCGTCGACGGTGGCCACCAGGGTGCCGTCGGCCGGGCAGCGGATCTCGCGCGTGCCCGCGTCGGCGGCGGCGGTCCACCGGCCGCCGATGAACAGCTCCGGCATGGGCTCCTCCTGTACGGGTCCTGCACGGGCAAAGCGGGGTTGGGCGGCGTCGGCAGCTACGGCACTTTCCGTCGCGGCTCCAGAACACAGAGTAAGGGCGGCGGGGCGTGCGCGCAGCGCGTGCGGGGTCGATCGGAGCCGCGCGGATATGGGCGCGCCCGGCACCTGGGGGTCTCCCGTGCCCTCGGTGAGCCGTGGCGCAGCTGTCGAGGTTCCGGTGTGGCGCTACCGGGTCCTGCTCGGCGCCGGAGAGCCCCCCGAGGTCCGCGCCCGCCTCCGCAGTGGTCGTCGCCATCGCGCACACGACAGACCCTGCTCGCTCGCGTCACCGTCGACGCAAGTCGCTTCCATGGACGATGTGAACGAGATGTGACCAATCCGGCCGAGGGCGGCCGAGGAGTACCCGGAGGACGGCGAGGACCAGGTCATCTCGCTCCTCGGTGAACCGGGCGCCGATGGCGGCCGGATCTCACCCGGCGACGGCATCCCCGCCCGCGCAGCCCGTGTGTTCGAGGGCCCGGGCCTCCGCACGAACTCGGCGGCGCTCGACGACGGCGTCCCCTCCGGCCCGGTGGAGAACAGGGCCTTCCACGCCTTTCCCTGGAACAACCCGAACGCCCTGTAGGAGAACGAACAGTCCGTGAAACGCAGTGACACGCAAACTCCTGGTGAGTGGTTATACCGAGCCAGACGGTGGAGCGGGGTGACCGGTTGCAACGGTCACCCCGCTGCACTCCATCCGGTCAGTAACGCACTGTGACCGTGTTGACGATCAGGTACGCGGAGACGGTGTCCTGGCCGTTCAAGTTCGAGTAGTGGAAGTAGTACGTTCCGGCGGACTTGTCACCGAAGCTCGACGAGTCGCAGTAATTAATGTCCCTGTTCACGACGGTGTCCGGCAGGCCGGGGCGCACCTTCTCCAGCTGGAGTCCGGCGTAGGTGAACCGGCCGTTGTCCACATAGCAGCCGGAGAACTTCACACTTATCGAGACGCTGTCGTTGTTGTTGTCGGTCCACGTGCGGGAGTCCTTGCCTGGAAGCCACCCGCTGATGGTGCTTTCAAAGCCGCCCTCCGCGAACGCCGGTGCCATACCCCGGACTCCAATGGCCACGGCACCCGTCACAACAGCCGCCATCCGAGACGTGCGCATAGATCCCCCTCATCAGGCTCGGGCGGTGAACCCGAACCGATCGATGTCGATTGCAAACCGCTCAGGACCATATGACGTGACCAAAGCCAGCGCTCGAACGTTTTTTCCCCTCGCGTACCCCAGGCATTTCACAGAATGTCACCAGACCTTTCGGCCCTCGATCGGTGCGGCACGGATACGGACACCCGGGGACCCGCCCTCCAGCACGCTCGAAAATCGCTCCGCTCGAACATCTCGAGGCTGCTCAGCCCCCATCCTCCTGGTCCCAATAAACGCATCCTGCTCCTGATGCGCGACGGATCCGCTGCCCCTCCGGTTTCAGGCGAACCGTCCACCGCGGAACCCGATTTCTCGCGAACCGGAAAATCGTCTCGAGCACCCGCTCCAACGGACCGCAACCATCTTCGAACACGCTGAGTGAAACTCAGACTCCTCGGCAACTGGCAGGCAGACCGAATAGAGGTCAGAAGTTGGCCAAATCACAGGTCATCGAGCCCGGGCTGCCAGCCACTCAACTGCGCCCGAACGCACCCATGCCTCATGGTGAGAAGGTCAGCGTGCCGCCGTCGTTCATCACGAACACCGTCGCGGCGACGTCGACCACGGCGGCGACCCGGGCCCGGATCGTCGCGGCTGCAGCGCGGGCGTACTCAAGGAGGGAGGTGATGACGTCGGCGGCGAACCCGGAGGTGAGGATCGCGCTCGTGACGGTGCGCGGCTCGGTCGCCAACCCGAGCTCCTCGCACACCTCAGCGGCCACGAACTCGTTGTAGAGCGCGGAGACCGCGACCGTGTTCTCGTACAGGGCTGTGGTGTGGATCGAGCCCCACGCGCCGTCCAGGCCCTGCCCTCTCACCGACAGCAGCAGATGGTCATGCAGGAGTTCAGAACAGTGGGTCATTGAGTGAGGCTCCATGAGTTTCCACACCGGCTGCTTGGAGGTTCCTCAGACCTGCTCGCCGCGATTCCCTACCTGCAGCAAGTTGTGGACCGGTGTTGCTCGGGCGAGACCAGCTGTTGCTGTGCCGCGGAGGCTGTGTCAGTGCCTCCTGCGATCCTTCTTCGATAATCATGAGTGCGAGAAGCTGCTGGCGGGGCTGGACGATGTGGACTGGGCCAGCCTGTCCCACGCCTACGAGTCGGCGCATGACGTTCCAGGGCATATACGCACCCTGTGCGGGAGCGACGACGAGGCGCGCAAGCAAGCGTTCAGTAGTCTGTTCAGCAGCATTTTTCATCAGGGCAGCCGCTGTTCGGCCTCTCCGGTCGCCGTGCCGTTCCTCGCGAGGATCGCCCTCGCAGGCCCTGCGGCCGCCCGCGAGGACGCGATGTGGCTGCTCACCCGCCTGGCCGTGGACTGGCACGACGAGTACGACGTGACCACCGGCATCAACGTGGCCGGATGGCGTGCGGCCGCGGCGGAGGTCGGACCGGAGGAGCTCCTGCCGTGGTACGAGGAGCAGCTGGCCGCCGCGACGGATGCCGACCAGCGCGCACAGCTGCACAAAATATACGTGCATCGGCATCCGCCCGCTCTTGCAACAGCAAGAACCGCTGCGCGGTCTCGCACTACCTGACCTTCCGGAAGAAGTGGCGCAACGCCTACATCCACTCCGGAGCCCAGTGGGAGCTCTACGTCGACGGCTTCTATGTCAAGAAGGAGACCTACGACCACGGCGAGAACGGCAAGTACAAGTTCCACGGATGCTGAGCCTTTTCCAACCTCACTTTGAGCTGGTCAGATGAAGGGTGAGGACGGCCTGGACCATGTCGGTGATCCGGTTACTGAGATTGAACGCGTGGTGTCGTAGGGGGTGACGGCTGGTCGGTGGCTGCGGTATCACCGAAGGTATGCGGTATCCACAAGGGGGCGGGCTGACCGCCGAACGGCAGCAGTTTCGCGATAAGTTACGGCTGCAGGCGGCCGAGCGGTTCACCCTGGGCGAGGGCAGTACAGCGATCGCCAGAGATCTGCGGGTCAGTGTCCGCTCGGTCCAGCGATGGCGTCACGCGTGGGCCGAGGGCGGCCCGCGATCCCTGCGTTCTCAGGGGCCGGCGTCCCTGCCAAGGCTGAGTGATCAGCAGTTCGCTCAGCTGGAGGCGGAGCTGGCCAAGGGGCCGGCCGCGCATGGCTGGGAGGACCAGCGCTGGACGCTGGCCCGGGTCAAAACGGTGATCGGCCGGCGCTTCCATCTGACGTACACGATCCAGGGTGTGCGGAAGCTGTTGGTGCGTAACGGCTGGTCCTGCCAGGTTCCGGCCCGTCGTGCGATGGAGCGGGACGATGACGCGGTCGCGGGATGGGTCAAGGAGGTGTGGCCCCGCGCGGAAGGTTAGCGGCGGCCCGTGGGGCCTGGCTGGTCTTCGAGGACGAAGCCGGATTCTCCATGACGCCGCCGCACGCGAAGACCTGGTCACAGCGCGGCCGCACCCCGGTAGTCCGGGTCCGCGGCCGTTCCCGCCGCCGACTCTCCATCGCCGCGCTGACCTGCTACAAACCCGGCCACCGATCGAGGCTGATCTACCGGCCACGCCGGGACGACGGCAACCGTGACGGCCGCAAGAGCTTCTCCTGGCGCGACTACCGGGACCTGCTGATCGCCGCCCACCAACAGCTCGACGGCCCCCTCGTGCTCATCTGGGACAACCTCAACGTCCACAAAGCCGCCGGCCTGCGGGAGTTCGCCGCATCCCGCGACTGGCTGACCATCTACTACCTGCCGCCCTACGCACCCGACCTCAACCCCGTCGAAGGGATCTGGTCCCTCCTGCGACGCGGCTGGCTCTCCAACGTCGCTTTCTCCACCCCCGAACACCTCATCCAGCGCATCCGACACGGCCTACGGCACATCCAATACCGCAGCCACCTCATAGACGGCTGCCTCGCCGAGACCGGCCTGACCATCAGACCCACCTGAGCAACCCAACGACATCACGAGTTCAACCGCAGTATGAACCGTTCCGGGTTCGATAGACACTCGATTCCGTGAAAGGATTGAGTCATGGCACGCCCTTCCTCCTATCCCGCTGAGCTGCGCAAACGAGCGGTCCGCATGGTCGCCGAGGTCCGTGGCGACTATCCGAACGAGTCGGCCGCCGTGAGGGCGGTTGCCCAGAAACTGGGGATCGGTTCGGCCGAGACCCTGCGGAACTGGGTGAAGCGGGACGAGATCGACTCCGGGAAGCGTCCGGGGACGACCACGGAGGAGTCCGCGCAGATCAAGGCGATGAAGAAGGAGATCGCCGAGCTGAAGCGGGCGAACGACATCTTGAAGGCTGCGGCGAGTTTCTTCGCGGCCGAGCTCGACCGGCCACACACACGCTCGTAGCGTTCATCGACGAGCACCGGGCCCGCTTCGGCGGTGTCGAGCCGATCTGCCGCGTGCTCACCGAGCACGACTGCAAGATCGCCCCCTCCACCTATTACGCCCACCACAAACGATTCCAGGCCCCGTCGGCCCGCACCGTCCGCGACGTCGCGCTGAAGCCGCTCATCCGGCAGATCTTCGAGTCCAACTACCGTGTTTACGGGGCCAGGAAGGTCTGGCGTGAGCTGCACCGCCAGGGCCATGACGTGGCCCGGTGCACCGTCGAACGCCTGATGCGCGAGCTCGGCGTCACCGGCGCCGTGCGCGGGAAGAAGGTCGTCACCACGATGGCGGGCAGCTCCGTCGAGCGGGCGCCGGACCTGCTGGACCGCAACTTCGTCGCGCCGGCCCCGAACCGCTGCTGGGTTGCCGACTTCACCCACGTCAGCACCTGGTCGGGAGTCGTCTACGTCGCGTTCGTCGTGGACACCTTCTCCCGCCGGATCGTCGGCTGGTCCGCCGCCCTGTCGAAGGAGACACGGCTCGTCCTGGACGCCCTGGACATGGCTCTGTGGCAACGCGACCGCGACGAACAGCCTTATCAACGGGGCGAGTTGATACATCACTCCGATGCCGGATCGCAGGGCGGATTCAATCCGTCGTCGCAACACCTCATGATCAGCGAGGTGTGGGATGGTTCGTCGTCAGCAGGCAGCCGATCGGGCGACACGGTCAAAGTTGAGGTCTCCGGGGCATCCCAAATTTCAGCGTCATATCGAAGCAGCGTTCTGGGATGAAATCGCCAAAGGTCTCCTCTCGGANGCGGCTGGCTCTCCAACGTCGCTTTCTCCACCCCCGAACACCTCATCCAGCGCATCCGACACGGCCTACGGCACATCCAATACCGCAGCCACCTCATAGACGGCTGCCTCGCCGAGACCGGCCTGACCATCAGACCCACCTGAGCAACCCAACGACATCACGAGTTCAACCGCAGTAGCAAGCAACCTCCGCCAGATGCACCACCCCCTGGCGAGCTCCGTAAGTCGACTCACGGAGCCCGGGAGAGACTGTTGGCTAGCCGCCCCTCACGCGAGTCACTCGCGTCTGTGGGGGCGGGGGTCAGTGTGCTCATGCTCGGTGCGGGTTGTTCTGCGTCTGTGCGGGTGTCGCACTCAGGTACTCAAATACGGCGTCTTCAGGTATCCGCCAGGACCTGCGAAGGGAGATGACGAGACTGAGGGCCGCCCGAAGCTCTCGCAAGGTGGAGTCGTCGAGTTCATCCCGAGGCAGGAGCCACAGTTGAAGGGCAACCCGACGTCGATGCTGCTCCACGAAAGCGCGTCCTCGCCCCATGTCCTCAGGGCCCAGCCCGGCACCAAACAGTGGCATGCGATCAACCAAGAGGCAGGCACGCAAAACGCTTTGCGGACGTGCTGGGCTCAACGCAGTGGCGGCCCACCCCCGCGTTCGCGGGGAGGGCCGCCACCTCAACGAGTCGTCTGGCCTTGCAGCGTGAAGGCCTCATGGAAGCTGATCTACAAATGCTCTCCTGTGTGTGGGCGCGTGAGGCGCTGTCGTGTCAGCACCGCGGTCCGCCGGTCGTGTGGTCCAAGTGGGTCAGGAAGTCCTCGATCTCGCGGACCAGATTCTGTGATCCCTCAGGCATTCGGACGCCAGCTTCTCCCAAGGCGGAATCAAGCCTGTCCGCAATGAGAAGAGGTGGGCACGCGAATGCACTCACGAATGAACGGAATGCTTCATCAGCTTGCTCTCCCCCTAGCGAGCACGCCGATAGCTTTTCTTCGTTCTCGGCATCGAGAACATGAAGGTAATCCAATGCATCCTGATCACCCTTGAGAGCTGCTTTTTTCCACCAGCTTCGCGCTTCATCATCCCTGTCCAGGAACTCAAGAATTTCTGCTACGCGACGTGTTTCCTGTGGTGTTGCGGAGTCATCGATCTCCTTTTTCAGGAGAGAGTGCAGTTCACGGCGCACACCGAGTCGATGATTTCCGATCCCAGGGTTTTCCGGGCAGGTGGCGGGGGCCGGGGGCCAGCCCGAAGGCTGGCCCCCCTCCGCCTGAACAGAGTTCTCGCCGATCCGAGAACCCTTAGAAACTGCCTGCTCAGAGCCTTCGAGCAGCAGCCACAGGGCGAGGAGCCGGATGGCTCCCCGCTCCTC
This sequence comes from Streptomyces sp. CB00316, assembly GCF_001905595.1. Classification (GTDB taxonomy): domain Bacteria; phylum Actinomycetota; class Actinomycetes; order Streptomycetales; family Streptomycetaceae; genus Streptomyces. Next base: position 84,357 of record NZ_LIXI01000016.1, read on the forward strand.
GGGGTGGTGCGTCCAAGCGGACAGGTGCGTCATACGGTTACCTCCTCGCTGTGATCGTTGATTGACTTCTTCAGGTTGTTGGCGGCGGCTTTGATGTAGCGCTTCACCGACTCCTCCTTAATCTGGAGGCGCTGTGCAACCACGTCAGGGCTGAGGTCCTGCAGAATGCACAGGGTGATGACCTCGCGCTGCCGTTCAGGGAGGCTTTCGACGAGTTCGCCGATGCCTTCCTTAATCATTTCGTAGGCGGCTTCGGGAACTCCGATGCCTGATTCCTTTTCGGGCAGTTCATGAACGGGAACCATGACCATCCGCTTGTTTCGGCGGAACTGGTCGATGACCGCCCGCTTCACCGCAGTGCGGCCGTAGGCGGTCAGGGACCCTTGCCCGGCGGTGAGGAAATCCCACCGCCGGTACATGTTCAGGTAGACGTCCTGCACAGCGTCCTGGGCGCTGTGCAAGTCGCCTGCCTGGGCCCGGGCCAGTCGGGAGAACGCCTCGATGGTCTCGAGGACGAAGGACTCGAAGTCCGCTCCCGGGGCGGCCTCGCTCACGCGGCCTCCCGCGTGCCGATGGCCCGGTGGCCTACCGGCTCGGCTGCGTCCTTGCGGAACAGCCACGCCGGCCGTCCCTGCTCAAAGCGGGCCGCAGCGCCGCCGTCGGGCAGGGACTGCGCCATCGCGACCATGGTGGCGCGCTGCTCGCGCTCCGCCCGGGTCTCGATGTGCGCCTTCACAAGCATCTCCACGACACCCTTGGCGCGGCGCATCGCGAAGAACAGCAGGACCAGCACGGGAAGTGACACCCCGCCTGCTCCCACCCAGTACGACCAAGTCATCGACCAGGCCTTCCAGTAGTGACGAACTCGTTGATGAAGACACAAGGCCCTCATCCCTTACACGCCACAGGGGGCCGGATCCGGATGCCGAACGGAAAAAATCTTTCCCAACTCCCCCCACCAGCCCGCGCGAAACACTGTTTCCCCAGGTCACACAGTCGCCTGGGCTGGAAAATTGATGCAGATAGGAAGGATCCGCGTCGAATCCGGGTCCCCGAGGGGCGCGCGGGCCGGGCGGGCGTCTGGCGCTGTGGGACGAGTCGGCACCGGGGCGGCCGCCGGAGGGCGCCTTGATCGCGACGAATCCGGTCGGCAGGGGGGAGGCGGCCTCGATCTGCTGAGCATCCGTTGCGAAAACGCCCGCCAAGACGGTGAGCACGAGACCGTGGTGGAGTGACCCATTACCCCAGCCTCCTGCGGATCGCTCCCCTGCAGGGGGAGACGACCTCGTCGCTGATCTGCCGCATCGCCAGCCGCTACGGGTTGGAGGCGAAGGCGTTGCGGTCCTGCTGGCACTGGCGCAACCACCAGCCCAAGCACGAAGGCGGCGCCTGCCGGGCCGACGCCGAGGTACTGCTGAACGCTGCCGGACGGCACCTTTTGGCAGGGCTGTGCGGCGTCGAGGAAGGCGTACTGGCACGAGCGTTGCCGTCTTGGGGGCAGGAGGATGCCAAGTTGCCCGCCAAAGAGGGCGGAGTCCCGGCGGCGGCGTGGCGGATCGGCAGCACGGTGGCCGGGCCGGTGGCTTTCGGCTGTCGTCTGTGCGCCGCCGGGCGTACGGGAACCGCCGTGCAGGTCGTTCGGTATGCGCCGCGGTGGGAGCGGGTGTGCGTGCGGCATGGGCGGTGGCTGCTGGACGCGGACGCCGACCAACCCCTCGATCATCTGAATGTTCGGCACATACCGGAGGTGGCCGCGGCGCAGCGACGGTGGACGGGGGTGGCGCGGCAGGCTGTACGGGCGGGGGCCGAGCCGGGGCGGGTGTTCGCTCTGGCGTATGCGGTGGTGGCGCGGTGGTGGGATCAGGCCTATGGCTGGGAGCGGGAGACGATCTGGCCGCGGCGCCTGCATCTGGTCGCGGGCGGTGATGCCGGGGGTGAGCTGGAGCGGTGGCGGATCGTGGGTCGGGACGCGGTCGTCTTCCCCGAGGTGGTGGCGGTCGCCGACGCCCTGCTGGACCCGGGCATGGCCGAGCTGGTGTGGGTAGACAGTGGTGCGGGGCGGCCGCGGGCACTGCCCGCCGACGGAATGTTCTGCCGCCGGCTCGGAGAGCGGGTCGGGCGCGCGTGGCTGGGGCCGTTGGTGGCGACCGATCACGGCGGGCCGCTTATCGCCTGGATGGGCGCCGTCATCCGCAAGCGCCGCGGAGCCGGGGGCCCGCCCGGGTACGCGGACGATCCCTGGTGGGTGCGCAGGGAACATCAGCCGGTGACGATGGCCGGGCGGCTGCGGGTGCTGGGCAAGGAGAAGCGGGCGCCCGGTTCGGGAAGGATGTGGCGGGCTGCGGTGCCGCCCGAACAGCGGGCCCAGATCAGTAGCCTGGTCGACGGCGCTCAGGAGCAGCTGATCCAGCTGCGCGGGGCGCAGACCGGTTCGAGTGCGGACGTGTCCCAGCATCTGCTGCGCATCCTCAGCCACAGTGCCGACCTGATTGAGAAGGCTCTGCAGCACACAATGGTGGCGGCTGTGAATGCCGGGGTGCCGCCGCAGGATGTGGTCCGGTGGGCGAAGCTGCCCCCTGGTCCTTTGGCTGACGCGCTCAAGGCATACCAGGACGCGGGCGACGGATAGGTACTGGCTCGCCGGGGAAAGGGCGCGCTGGCGTGTGGCCCGCTGCGTACCGCATCACGTGGCACCACGTGATCGAAATGCGCAAATGGCTCCGGCGGGCAGCCGGTCCGGTTTGGCTGGGCGGGTGAGCGGCAAAAATGCGGCGGTCAGGCCTGGCGGCAGGTCAGGGCCGGTGGACGTGAACATCGGGGCCGGGTTCGAAGCAGTCTTCCTCGACCCCGTCGGGCAGGCAGTGCAGCAGCGGTGGGCGGATGCCGCTCTCGCGGTCGCGTTCGAAGACCTTGATCCGGTGTCGGCGTTCCCGGTGGTCCCGGGACGACGGTGGGGGCCGGGGCTGTGGTGGTCGGCCACGACCGGGCGGCATGTGGCGGCCGGATCGAACGCGATGCGCCTCCATCTGATGGTCCTGGACCGGGCCCCGGACGTGACGGGTCTGGCGGGGCGGCCGGTGCGGCTGTTGTGGCGCAACTCCCGGGGTCTGGTGCGGTCCTGGGTGCCGCAGCTCTTCGCCCGGTACCGCGACGGCACTGCCCTGCTGGCCGACTGCCCCAGCCGCCCCGATGCCGGCGGTGAACGCGCCCTGGCCGCCGCCGAAGCGGTGAGCGCGGCGTGTGAGGAGATCGGCTGGGGCTACCGGCGCCTGCCACCTCTGGACGAGGTGCCGGCAGCGAATCTGAAATGGCTGGCCGGCTACCGACACCCCCGGCATCGGGGAAGAACGGGACTGCTGGAGGCGGTGGTGGACGCATTCGCCCGGCCGCGGCCGCTCCTTGAGGGGGTGGCAGCCGTCGGTGATCCGATCGAGGTGCTGCCCGTCACATTCCACGCCCTGTGGGCGGGACTGCTGGTGGCGGCGATCGATGTGCCGCTGCACGAACGCGTCCTGGTCCAGGCCCCTGCGTCCGGGGGCGGACCCGGCCTGTCGAGTGCAGGGGACCCCGTCGGAAGCGGCCTCAGGGCCGGTGCGAGCATCCGGGAGGTCGGGTGAGCGGGGTGCGGCGCCGTGGCCGGCCGGTGGTGGAGGTCGGGGCACAGGTCCGTTTCGGCGGAGTGCGGTGGCAGGTCGTGGCCCTGTCCCGGCAGGGCTTCCACCTGGTCGATGAGGGCGGCGCGGACCAGGTGGTGCTCGCCGGGCACCTGTTCGCCGACCCGGGCTTCGCGGTCCTGGGTGCGGAGCCAGTGCAGGCGGTGCCGCAGTGGGGGCTGTTCGAGACCGCCCCCGTGGCGGCCCGGGAGAAGGCGATGGCCTGGCTGCGGCACGTCAGAGAGGTCGAGTGCGGCTTGCCTGGCGGACCGGACAGCGGCGGGGTGATGCGGGCCGAGTATGACCCGCAGAGGTGGACGCTGGCCGAGCGCGAACGCGCCAAAGCCGCTGAGCTGACGGCGCTGGGCTTTGGGCGGGTGTCGGACAGGACGGTGCAGAAGATGCGGCTGGCGTACCGCAAACAAGGGCTGTGGGGGCTGGTGGACCACCGCTCCACACGGGGGCGGAGCGGCGGCGGACGCCAGGACGAGCGGGTCGTGGCCGCGGTCAGGGAAGTACTGCGCGGGCAGCGGGGGCGCTCCAAAGGCACCGTGAAGGGGCTGATGCCGCTGGTCGCACGGCTCCTGGACAACCGGTACAAGGGTGCCGTGACGATGCCGTCGCGGGCCACGTTCTACCGCCTCGTCCATGAAATCGCCCACCCGGCGGACCATCCGGCCACCCGGGTACGGACGGTGCCGGTCACCGACGACGGACGCGGATTCACCCCGACTGTGGCATTGCGGCCCGGGGAGCAGGTACAGATCGACACCACCCGCCTGGACGTCCTCGCACGGTTCGACGACGGCAGCGTGGGCCGGCCAGAGCTCACGATCGCCGTAGATGTCGCCTCCAGGGCGATCCTGGCGGGGGTGCTGTGCCCGGCCGGAACGCAGGCGGTCGACGCCGCTCTGCTGCTGGCGGAGATGGCTGTGCCGCATCCGGCACGCCCGGCGTGGCCTGACGTGCTGCGCTTCACACACAGCACGGTCCTGCCGGCCGAGCGTCTGCTTTCCTTGGACGAACGTCTTCGCGGAGCGGCCGCACGGCCGGTCGTGGTGCCCGAGACCGTGGTGGTGGACCGGGGGAAGGTGTTCCTGTCGAAGGCGTTCACGGGCGCCTGCGAAGCACTCGGGATCGGCGTGCAGGCCGCACCTCCGTTCGCCCCCACAGCCAAAGGCATCGTGGAGCGGACCTTCGGGTCGATCAACACCCTGTTCTGCCAGCACCTGCCCGGCTACACCGGCTCCGACGTCACCCGCCGCGGCAAGGACGCGGCACGCGAAGCCTGTTACAGCGTCGCCGAGCTGCAGGAGCTGCTGGATGAGTGGGTCGTGCACTATCACCACCGCCCGCACCAGGGCCTGCGGCATCCCATGCTGCCGAAGATCGCCCTGTCCCCGAACCAGATGTGGGCGGCCCTGGTCGCGGTCGCCGGATACGTGCCCGTACCGCTGACCGGCAATGACTACCTGGAGCTGCTGCCTGTGCGGTGGCAGGCCATCACCGAGCACGGCATCCGCCTGCACCACCGCACCTACGACCACGACCTGCTCGGCCCGCACCGCGGGCAGCCCTCCACCGTGGCAGGCCGCGGCGGGAAATGGGAGATCCACTACAACCCCCACGACGTCCGCCAAATCTGGATCCGCCTGCCCGACGGCCAGCTCACCGAGATCCCGTGGATCCACCGGGACCACACCCACCAGCCGTTCAACGACCGCATCTGGCACTACCTGCGCACCATCACCGGTCAGCGGGCCGGCCAGGACGCCGAACAGGCCGAAGCCGCTCTCGCCGAGGCCCTCGACGCTCTGATGCGCCGTGCCCGGGCAGGACAGGCCACCGCCCAGGAGCAGCACCTCCTCAACCGCACGACCACCGTCCGCACTCCCCCACCCCGCCGCTCCGAGAGCCCGTACCAGGCACCCCCACCGCATCCGGGAGCCACGTATGCGGGAGAGGACAGCCTCGACGGCCTCGACCAAGGCCAGGAAACACAAGACCTCGCGCAGGACGAGACTATGGACGGCCCGGCAGCATCGGTGAGCGGGTACGGGCTCTACGACGCCGAGGAAGAAGCTCTCAAATGGTGACCGGCCCCCGCCCGGGAACAGGAAGCAGTCCTTCCACAGCGCACGGAAAGGACGCCCGAGCAGGGCACGGCATGAGCGCCCCAGACGGCGACGGGCCAACAGACGCGGCATGGCCGGTGACGACCTGGCAGGGCTGGCAGCACTTCGCCACCACCCCTCCCCCACAACCACCCACACCCGGAGAACCAGAACGAAGCACAGAACAACGCCTCGCCTACCACTCCGCCTTCGTCACGGTACGGACCCCGGCCATCGACACCCTCACCACGACCGTGCGCACGCTGATGATCCTGGGACAGCACCAGCAGACCACCGCACGGCCCTCGTTGATCGTCACCGGGCCGGCAGCGGCCGGAAAGACCACCGCCCTCCTGCATACCGGGCGCACCTGCCACCTCGCCCACACCCGACAGCACCCGCCACCGGACCACAGCGTGCACGCACCGGTGCCCGTGGCGTATGTGCTGGTCCCGCCCGCGGCAAGCGCGAAAGCCCTCGCGACCGAGTTCGCCCGCTACCTCGGCATTCCCGTGACCGGCCGGATGACGCAAGCCCAGATCACCGACGCCGTCTGCCACACCTACAACCACACCGGCGTGCGCCTGATCCTCATCGACGAGATCCACCGGCTCAACCCCCGCACCACCACCGGCGCGGAAACCGCCGATCTCCTCAAAGACCTCACCGAACGCATCCGCGCGACCTTCGTATACGCGGGCATCGACGTCACCACCACCGCCCTGTTCTCCGGGGTACGCGGAGCACAACTCGCCGGGCGGGCCTCCCTGGTGGAATGCGGAGCATTCCCCGCACGCCTCGGGAAACGCGAGCCCTTCCGCGAACTCATCACGGGCGTGGAAACAGCACTCGATCTACGGGCACACCAGCCGGGCACACTCCCCCGCCACGCCGCCTACCTCCACCAGCGGACCGCGGGACGTATCGGGAGCCTGACCCGCCTCATCCGCCAAGCAGCCATCACCGCCATCCACGACGGCACCGAACGCATCACCAAAACCAGCCTCGAAGGGATCCGCCTGGACCACCTCGCCGAAACCCACCACCGCCCCACCCCGAACCGATAACCCCCGCACCGCCCGACGCCCACACGGCACAACGCTGTGACCAGGGGAAACACACACCGGACCTTTAGAAGACAGGACCACACGAGGGACACCGGAAAACTCTCAACGAAAACGAGAGAACCCCACGCCAGTGGGCCTACAGCCCGACAAGACCACGCTCACACAATCTCAACCAAACCGGGATACCCCCAGCACACAACAACACCTACACCTCAACTACACCCCCACGAAACGACAGAGCATGAGGACGTCGTTCACGCCGCGGTTCTTGATCTCGGTGAGGATATGCATCCAGTGCTTGGCGCCCTCGCCGCCGTCACCGGCCCACAGCCCGAGGATGTCCCGTCGGCCCTCGGCCGTGACCGCCAGAGCCACGTAGATGGGGTGGTTGGCGACCGCACCGTCGCGGATCTTCACGTGGATGGCGTCGATGAACACCACCGGATAGACCGCGTCCAGGGGCCGGTTCTGCCATTCGGCCATGCCCTCGAGGACCTTGTCCGTGATCGTGGAGATCGTCTGACGGGATACGTCGGCGCCGTAGACCTCGGCCAGGTGGGCCTGGACCTCGCCGGTCGTCAGACCCTTCGCCGCAAGGGAGATGACCATCTCGTCCACGCCGGACAGACGCTTCTGCCGCTTCTTGACGATCTTCGGTTCAAAGCTGCCTTCCCGGTCCCGGGGCACGGTTATCTCCACCGGGCCGACATCGGTCAGCACGGTCTTGGCGCGGGTGCCGTTACGTGAGTTGCCGCCGTTCTTCCCTGCCGGATCGTGCTTGTCATAGCCGAGGTGGTCGGTGATCTCGCCCTCGAGGGCGGACTCCAGGAGTCGCTTCGTCAGCTGCTGGAGCAGCCCACCCTCGCCGGTCAGCTGAAGGCCCTCGGCCTGAGCCCGGCCCACCAGCTCGTCAATCAGCCGGTCGTCCACAGACTTCGCCGGCACCGCCCCGGACGGCTCTACCGACTCGGCCTCTGTCACGTTGTTGCTGGTCATCGATGCATCTTCCATGATCAGGAGTTACACCGAACGTTTTACAGTCCCACGGTTGGTAAAGTCCGTCATCCTCACACGCCAGAACGCCGGAAGGGCAACCTCGCTGCCGAAGTCAGCGAGGACAGGCGTGCCCCTCCGCCCGGTGCCCCATCCACACCGCCACGTCGCATATCCGCAGCGCACTCACTGTCTCCGGCACCCCTGCGATCTGACGCAGCTCGAACAACTGGCGGTGCAGGGCGTGGTCGTCCGCGCGGAGCGCAGCATGCAGCGCAAGCCAGAACGAGGGGCGCGGGCGTCCCAGAGTGCAGCGCACCACCTTGTCGTAGACCGGCAGCAGCCGCGGACGCTTCCGGGCCAGGAGCTTCCCCGCGATCACCCATCCGACATCGGGCTGGTCGCGCAGGAGATGCCAGGCCTGGTCCGCCGGCGAGCCGTCGGCCACGACGAGCGCGTCCGCATCAGCCATGTCGATGTGCCTGGGGATGTCGTGCAGCAGACCGGACAGCCGCGCGCCGAGAGGGCCCTCCAGAATGTCCAGTGCGACAGACGCTGGAACGGTCACCGACAAGGTCTGCACCGCGACCAGGTCCTCCGCCGTGATCCGGTCGGCGACCTCCGGCCGGTCACCCCCACCCGCCAGATGCTCGAACCGACTGCCGGTGAACGCCACCGCGCCGGGCGGCAGATCGATCCCGAAGTACCCCCGCAGGTCACCGACGACACGCTCGGAACTCAGCAGCACGCGCAACCGCTGCCCCAACGACGACAACGACGTTCCAGATACGCCGGGCGCAGCGGTAGGAGAGGCCATAAGAACTTTATCCTTCATCGAGATCGTGAGCGGGTGAGCGGCGCCACAAAGCCCGCCCGAGAGTCATGCAGCGAACCGGTCGCGCCGTGAGAAACCGTGTACCGACCGGACATGATCGGATGCTGGCAGTCTCTAAGCCTGTGAAACGCCGCGTTGCGAGCCCTTCCTCGGCGTAGGCGGTGGCGCGCGGGCGAGGTGTCGCCTGGGCAGGCCGAAAGTCGGTGTGCGAGTGGCCGCTGGGGCCTGGTCGGCTCAACTCGTCGCGGCGTTGGAGTTCCACAGCTTCTCGACCGTCGACGATCCGCCGTCGTCGGCTCAAACCGAGGTCACCGGGCCGACGTGGTCAGGTGCAGGCGGCGCTTCGCACCAACTGCGTCCTTGAGGGCAGCGCGCAGCGCTATCCTTTCTGTCAATCGTGCAACGCCCGTCACGTAGGCCGCTGGAGGCACCTTGTTGCATGAGCCGGTTCGCTCCACCAACGTCCGGTCGGTGGGCTACAGCCAGGCGGAGCGTGTGCTCGAGGTCGCTTTCCACAGCGGAGGGGTGTACCGCTACGACAACGTGCCTGCGGACGTGCACTCGGCATTGATGGCTTCCCCTAGCAAGGGGGGTTTCTTGGCTCGGTTCATCAAGGGTCACTATCCGTACCGCCCGATCTCGAGCTGACGTCCAGACAGTTCATCCAAAACCGTTCCATCGTTGTTGAGTTGAGGCGTGCGTGCAGATCTGCTCCGTTTCCGTTGAGGGCTTCCGCTGCCTTGCAGATATCGCCGATGTTCCAGTCCTGCCACAGACAGTTCTGACTGGCCAGAACGAGGGCGGGAAGAGCGCTCTGCTGGACGCGCTGAACTTCTTGCTCCACGGAACCGCGCTGAGCGAGCGCGATCTCACCTACGTCGGCGACGGGGGCCGACAGGAACCCGTGCCCGACGGGGACACGGTCGCACCGCACGCACGGGTGCCTCAGACTGCCGTGACGGGCGAGTTCACCCTCAGTGCCGACGAGCAGCAGCACTTCACCCTGCCCGAGCGGGTGCAGATCCGCCGTCGCTTCCGCCCGGAGGCGGGAACGTTCCTGGAGATCCGCCGCCGCGTCTGCCAGAACCCAGAGCTGCGCGACTTGGGATCGGTGAAGCTGGCGGGCCTCAAGGAACTCGCGGCCACGCACGGGGTCGAGCCCGTCGGGCAGGCGAACGCGAGGAACAGCTGGGAGCAGCCCTTGCGGGAACTGGCCCAGCAGATGGAGCAGGTCGACGCATGGGTGGCGGCGGACTCCGAGGTAGCCGCCGCGATGCCGTCAATGGTGTATTTTAAGGGCGACTCGGTCCAGGCGCCTGAGGCCGTGGTCCAGAGTTTGCTCAACTCCCGGCTGCGCGAGTACACGCGGGCCGATGAGGTGGTCAAGCGCGTAGCAGACCTTGAGGATTACCTCGCCGATTCGCTGACAGCGGACATCGACAGCATCCGCGGACATATCGCGCGGCGGTGCGCCCTGCCGTCGGTGGAACTGGACCCTCAGGTGCAGGTGCGTCCGGCGCTGGTCGGGGTCGAGCTGAACATTGTGGACTCGCAGGGCCGCCGGTTCCCACTCTCGTCGGCCGGAACCGGTCGCTCACGCCGGATCTCGCTGGCCCTGTGGGAGAGCAGCAACGACCTGGGGCAGCGCGACGCCGCTCAGGCGTCCGAGTCGGATGTCGTGTTCGTCTACGACGAGCCCGACACCCACCTCGACTACTCCCATCAGCGGCGCATCATGGCGCTGATCCAGTTGCAGTCGTCACGGCCCAACGCGCGCGTCATCGTGGCGACGCACTCGCTCAACTTGATCGACGGGGTCGACATCTCCTCTGTGGTGCACTTGCGTACTCATGAGGGCCGCGTTCGGGCGGAGGTTCTGAGCGAGGACAGCGCGGACAAGGATGTGCGTCGGCATCTGTCGACGATCGCGACAACACTGGGGTTCCGCAACAGCGTCCTCTTGCACGAGCGGTTCTTCGTCGCTGTGGAGGGCGTATCCGAGACATCCGCGTTCCCCATCCTCTTCCGCAAGCACGCCGGCTTCCCGATCCAGTCCGCCGGGATCTGCCTGTGGGCCGGCGGCAGCAACGAGGGCGCACTGCGATTCGCCCGGTTCCTCAAGGATCACGGCCGCGACGTCGCCTTCGTCGTCGACAAGGACAGCCGCACCAACCAGAAGCGCGCCTTCCGAGACGACAAGCTCAAGGAGCACGGCTTCGACCTCAAGGAGGAGTGCCTCTACCTCGGCTCCCCCAACGAGCTCGAAGACCTTTTCACCGACGACGACTGGGCTGAGACAGCCAACACGCTGTGGAGGCCGAACCCTGAACGCGGCCCCTGGCAGCCTCAGGAGATCGAAGAGCTACGGGCTGGCAAGTTCAGCTCGCAGTTGCTGGACCTGCTCAAGAGCGGTTCCCCTGAGGGACCGAAAAACAAGGAAGACCTCATGGTCGGCATCGCCGCCCACCTCGCAAAGGACCGCATCCCCGCCGCCCTGTCCACGGTCTTCGATGCTCTCGTCAGTCGCGCGCAGGACGCGGGGCCGCATCTTTGGTAGCCGCCCCGGCCTGACGCGCCGCGCGCCGCGCCTTCATACGCATCAGCCGCTGCTGCGGCGTCGGCGCCTCCCACGTATGCAGACCGGCCGAAGCCACCCACTGAGACCCGTGGTGACCCGGATCGTCGCCACACCAGCGGCAGCCGTCAGGGGACGGCAGGTCTTTGCGATGCACGCGTATCACCCGACCACCACTCATGGAGCACCGCCCGTGTACGTCGGAATACCTTCGATATGAACACGTTCCCCGGAAGGCCATGCTCGAAGAGTGCCACCTGCCACTGACAACCGGACGGGTGTACTCAACTTCTGGTGGCGGCTGAGGCTGTCACACGTATCTCGGCCCTGCGCCAAGCAGACCTTGCGTCCTCGATCGGCGGCCTCCGCCCGCCATCCCCCGGGCACACCCAACTGCGGACGGCGATCTGATCGCGAAACAGTGCCGCAGATCTATGGCGGTCCGTCCCGATACCATCCGTCTCTACTGCACACAAGCACCGCGGGTCGCAGGGAGAGCTGGATGGCTGCTGAATCACCCTTGGAAGAGATCCGTATCGGTGCGCTCGTCAGTCGACGAAGTCAGCTGCCCCTCAGTCCACCCCTCTCGGCCCCCGAAACGTTGCCCTTCGGCAAGCTGTCCCCGCCGGTGTTCGAGCGCTTGGTCGGCGAGGTCATGTGGCTTATCGACGGGATGAACGACATTCGTGGCTACGGCCGCTCCGGGCAGGACCAGGGTGGACTCGACCTCATCGGCAGGCGCAACGGACAGACACACGTCTACCAGGTGCGCAGGATCGTTTCCCTGTCGGCGCCCGCACTCCGTGCAGCGGTCACCGACTTCACCGGTCCGCCCCGCACTACGACGCCTGCTGAGGGATGGTCCGAGCGACGGTTCGACGCCGTGCGTTTCGTCCTGGCAACGGGGTGCGTCGTCGATGACACTGCCGTGGAAAACGAACTCGTCGCCCTGCAGGAGAAGTACCAGGGCGACATAGACATCGACTTGTACGACGCAGGCGCCCTCTCGCGGTCCCTGAGGGAACGCCCGTACCTTGTCGCTGGCGTCTTCGGTCCAGAATGGGCCAAGTGAAGCTTCCCCTTGATCGTGG
>NZ_LIXI01000017.1 GCF_001905595.1 Streptomyces sp. CB00316
GTTCGACCAGGCCTTGGGCGTGGTGTGGGGTGGTGGCTTTTACGTGCCGTATCTGTCGTAGAGAGTTTCGTAGCACGGCCCGTACGAGTGGTCTCATGGTCTTTTCTCTCTGTTGTGTTTGGTGGGGGTTGGTTTCTCGGGAGGCCGGGTGCTCCGGGTGTGTTCTGCGCGGGGTGGTGGAGGGTGCGCCGGGTTGCGGGATGGGTTTTGTGTTTCTGTTGTCGGGGTTTCGGCGTGGTCTGTGGGTGTGGTGGGGTCGGGAGTCAGTCCGAGGTGCTCTGCCAGTAGGCGGATCAGGGCGGTGGCTGTTTCCCGGGCGGTGGAGGCGTTGTGCGCGGTGGGTGAGGCCGCTGTGCGGAGGTCCGTCGGGCCCGTGGGGGGTGCTGCTTGGGCCGGTGCCGGGGTGGTGTGGCCGCTGTTCCTCGTGGGCTGCCTCCTCGCGGGGGCGGGCCCCCGCCCGGCCGTCTGCCCGGCGTGGTCCGCACGCTCCGTCTGCCCGGCGTGGTCCGTCCGGTCCGTCCGGTCCGTCCGGTCTGTCCGGTCTGTTTGTCTGGGGTGGTCTGTCTGGTCTGTTCGCTGCTTCCGGTGTGTCTGTTTGGGGTGGTGTGTTCGGTGCGGTCGGGCTTGTGGTGGGCGGGGCCGTGGTGGGCGGGGCCGGACGTGAAGGCGTATCACTCTGGGGCCTGTCGGGCGTTCCTGTTCGTCCATCAGCTTGCCGCGCTCACCGTCATCGGGAGCCCTCCGCGCATTCGTAGCGACAGCATCGGCTCGGGGACCGCCCGGTGCCCGGGGGCGGTACGCAGGTCGAGGTCCCGGGTGAGTAGCGCGGTCACGAACACCGCTTCCATCATGCCCAGGCTGCTGCCGACGCAGAACCGCGGTCCCGCGCCGAAGGGAAGGTAGGCGTACCGGGGGCGGCTGGCCACCGCCTGCGGGCTGAACCGTTCGGGATCGAATTGTTCGGGATCCTCCCACAGACGCGGGTTGCGGTGCATGATGTACGGGCAGATCAGGACGTCCGCGTTGGCCGATACCGTGTACCCGCCGACCTCGTCTTGCTGCTGGGCTGTCCGCGGCAGGATCCATACCGGCGGATAGAGCCGCATGGCTTCCTGGACGACCATGGTCGTCCAGGTCAGCCGGTGCAGGTCCTCGATGTTAGGGAGACGGCCGCCCAGGACGTCTCTGGCCTCCTCGCGGACAGCGGCACGGACCTGGGGATGACGTTCCAGCAGGTGCAGTGTCCAGCCCAGGGTGCTGGCTGTCGTCTCGTGTCCCGCGAGGAGCAGGGTGACCAGCTCCTCCCGGAGCTGTCTGCGGACCTGTCGGGGCCGCGTGTTTTGCAGCCGGGCCGCCTCGATGATCCGGGACAGTGCGTCGTCACCCCGCTCGCCGTCGGCCATCCGCGCGCTGCGGTCGGCCACCAGGAGGTCCGCCACCCGGTACAGCTCCCGGCGTGCCCGGCGGAAGCGGGCCTGTGCGGGCAGCGGGAGCCACCCGGGCACCGTGCCCTGGGAGACCATCTCCAGCATCGCCTGGTCCTGCACTTCCTCGAAGGCCGGGGCGAGGGTGTTGTGGGAGGTGAGGTCGGAGTCGAGCAGGGTACGGCCCAGTACACCGAGGGTGAGGCCGGTGATCTCCTGGAGGACGTCGACCGGGCCGTGTCCGGCGTGGGCGCGCAGAAGGGCGACCAGTCTGGCCGCTTCCTGTCCGACCGCGTGTGCTTGCCGGTTGACCCGCCCCGGCTTGAACGCGGGCTGCACCGTCTGGCGCTGGGCCCGCCACACCTCACCGTCGCTGGTCAGCAGGCCGTCGCCCAGGACCCGGCGGGACTGCACGAGCCCGATGCCTTTGTGGTAGTTGGCGCTGTTGTCGGCGAGGACGTGTTTGGCGTAGTCGGGACGGTTGAAGATGTAGAGCTTCCTGGGCCCCAGGGACACGCGTACGGCGTCGCCCAGGGCGGCCGCGTCCTTCATCATCCCCAGGCGGTCCACCGCGAACTTCTTCAGCAGCCCCGGCAGGGCACCGGCCGGCGGACCTGGCGGGTCGGTCCTCATGTCACCTGCCCTTCGCCGTGTTCAGGGGCGAACCGCCGGAAGCGGCCGCCGGTGAACAGCAGGGCCTCACGCAACGGCCAGCGCACCGCGGAGAGCACCTCGCCGAGAAAGATCGTGTGGTCACCGCCTTCGTACAACTTCTTCTTCGCGCACTCCAGATGCGCCACCGCACCGGCGATCAGCGGTGCGCCGGACTTGGGCCCGGGCTGCCAGCCGACGGTGTCGAACTGGCCGGCCCCCACGGGACGCGAAGGGTCGGCGAAGTGGCGTGCCACGGCCTCCTGGCCGGCATCGAGCACCGACACCGAGAACGTCTGCGAACGCTCCAGGCTGCCGTGCATCAACGCGTCCTTGCCGACGCAGACCAGTACCAGGGGCGGGGAGAGGGAGACGGAGGTGAACGAGTTGGCCGTCATGCCCCGCGGGCAGTCCCCGCCGACGGCCAGCACGGTGACCCCGGTGGGGAAGGTGCCGAAGGCGCCCCGCAGTTGTTTTCGGTCCTCCAGATCGACGCGTTCCATGGACGGAACAGTGGTCGGGCTCATGTCTGCCTCCCTGTCAGCGGCCGGGATCCGGCCGCGCAGGACGCCGGCGCTCGTGCCGGCGTATCGGGGATCAGTACGGGTACGGGGGCGGTGACCGGGAGCCGGCCCGTGCGGCCGGTCACGGACAGGTCCCCGCGGCGGTGGCGGCGCTTTCCGCGCCGATGGCGCTTTCCGCGCTGATGGTGCCGATGGTGCTTTCCGTGCTGATGGTGCTTTCCGTGCCGTCGGTGAGGAAAGCGAACACCGCCGGCTCCAGGGTGTCGCGCAGCGCCGTGACGAAGGTGGCGATCCGCAGCCTCCCCGCGGTCAGGACCACCCAGTTGTCCTTGCCCGGCGGAGCCAGGGCCAGGGGTGCCCCGGCCATCAGCCCGGCCTTCCTGAGACATTCCACGGCGCCCCACACACGCGTCGCCGCGGTGTCGGGGGCCTCGCCCGTCTCCTTGGCCACCAGAGCGGCCAGCTCGGCATGCTCACCGAGCAGCCCCGCCCATTCGGTGGTGCCGCGCACGCAGACCGCCTCGATGTCGCAGGCCACGGTCTGCGCGGCGGCGACCCCGAGGGTCACCCCCAGGCCGTGGGCGGCCGAGATTTGGCGGCCGTCGGCGAGTTCGGGGCGCCCGTCGGGCCGGTAGCGCACCTCGACGCTCTCTCCCAGTGCTCGCTGAACGGCCCGTGCGGTGGCCGCACGCCGCTCGTTCCTGGACCCCCCGGCACCGGGCAGGTCCGGTTCGACGGCGACGTCGAGATGGACACCGAGGACCTCCTCCACAGTCCGCTCCAGGTAGGAGCCGAGCAGCGGGGCGACCCACGGACCGGACCCGTCCCTCTTGCGGACGGCGCGCAGGGTGAGCCCCTCCCACCGTTCGACGACAGTGCCGTCGGGAGTGCGTACCGCGATGTCGTACACGTAGGTGTCGCCGTCCCGGTGACGCTCGGTGGCGCAGTAGCGCACCTGTCGCGGCAGATGGCCGCCGGCGGCCATCGGGTACAGCCGCTCGATGCCGGACGGCAGCAGGGTCGCGTCGGGGACACACACCTGGTTGCCGTGCATCAGCGCGTCCCGCATCCCCGGGTCGGCCAGCAGCAGCGTGCCCGGCAGGAACCCGGCGAACCAGCCGGAGGGCTCGGCGACCGCCACATCGGCGTCGACGTGCCGGGCGGCCGCCCGGTGGAAGCGGCGCAGCCGCTGAAAGCGATCGCCCTGGAAGAGGACACCGCCGTACAGGTCGGCCGCCGGGTCCAGCGGAGCGGCGGGGACGTCATCGCCGGCCTGGGCCGGGGGCCCCTGCGGGATGGCGGCCCCCGAGTACACCAGCCGGGCCCGGAAGTGTTCGGCGACGAAGCCGGTGTCCTGCGCGTGAATGACCACGTCCACCGTGTCGGTGTCGGTGACGGTGGCCGCGATCCGGATACGGGTGCTCCCCGCGGGCGGCACCACGATGGGCCGCAGGAACTGCGCCCCCTCGATGACCGGCACGTCACCGCGCCCGGTGACCGCGGACGCCACCTGGACCATGGCCTCCATACCGATCACCGCGGGCAACAGCATGTGGTCGTCCAGGAGGTGGTCGGCAAGGTAGAGATCGGTACCGCCGTTCAGTTCGGTCTCGGTGACCAGTTCGACGCCGTGGTAGCGCACCAGCGGGGACCCGGTGAACCGCAGCAACGGCATCGGCGGGAGGTCGCGGCCTACCGTTGCGATCCCTTCGGTACGTCCGCTGATCACCGTCACCACGGGGGCGTCCGGGTCCGAGATCAGCCGCAGGAGGATCTCGACGCCCTGGTCGGGCGAGACGGGGACGATCCCCTCGCGCGACAGGGACTCCACGACGGAGAGTTTCTCGCCCATGCCGACACCGGACCACACGGACCATTCCATGCACAGGGCACGGCAGCCCGGATTGTCGCGGGCGACCTTCTCGGTGAGGTCGGCCAGCCACTCGTTGGCGGTGGCGTAGTGCGCCTCCCCGCGTAGCCCGGACCGGCCGATGATGCTGCCGAAGGACACCAGGAGTTTCAGGTTCTCCTCGCCGACGGCGTCCAGGACGGTGCGCAGCCCGTCGACCTTGGGGGCGAACGTGGCGTGGAAGGCGTCCATACCGAGGCTGGTGAGGGAGGCGGGCTCGTTACGGCCCGCCCCGTGGAGCACGGCGGTCACGGGGCCGAGCGCGGCGGTGAGCACGGCGACGGCCGCGGCGACGCTCACCGGGTCGGTGACGTCGGCAGCGGCGTACCGCACCACCGCCCCGCTGTCCTCCATACGCCGCAGGTTCGTGGCGAGATCCTCGTCCAGGGCGGGGTCCGACCGGCCGATGACAGCCAGCTTGACGCCGGTCTGCCGGGCCACGGCCAGGGCGCACTCGGCGGTGATGCCCTTGCCCCCGCCCGTGACGAGCAGGACGTCAAAGTCCTCCAGGACCTGGTCGCTACGCCCGGCGCGGACCGGCAGGGCACGGAGCACCGGGACGCGGCGGGTGCCGTCCTGGGCGAGATGGACCTCGCTGAAGCGGGTGGTCGCCGCGACCTCCGCGGCCACCCGCTCCGCGGCACCGTCGGTCACCGGGGTGTGGACGACGGTGGTCCGCAGGTGCGGTGCCTCCAGATGGAGGGTCTTGGCCAGCCCGGCCGCGCCCCGGCCGTGCTGCACCAGGACGAAGCGGCGCTCCCGGTCGCCCGCGAGGGCGGCCTTGGCGCCGTTCAACGCGTGCTCGACCTGCTCCCGGGTGCAGGCGGGCGGCAGGCAGACCAGGACCCCGGAGCCCACCGCGGCGCTCTCCAGGGCGCTGCGCACGTCCTGGGCGAAGGGGTGGTCCTGGGCGGTGAACAGCTCCCAGGAGCCGTTGCCCCCGCCCGGCACGGGGGCGGGCAGCGGGACCTCGTCGAAGTCGACGGCGAAGGGGCGGGCCCACGCGGCGGCGCCGGCCACGACGGGTGCCGCGCCCCCACCGCCCTCTCCCGTCTCGGCGAGGGTGGTGAGCGCCTGGGCCAGTTCGGTCATCGTCGCGGTGGCGAAGTTGGTCGGTACGTGGGCGGCGGTGAGGCCGAGCCGGGCGGCCGCCTGGTTGACGATCTGGCCGACCGTGATCGAGCTCATGTGCAGGTCGTCCAGGAGACTGCTGTTCTCGTCGACCAGTTCGGGCGGCAGTTCCGCCCGTTCGGCGACCAGGGCGCGCAGCACGCCGAGCGCCGACTGTCCCGCCGAGCCGCCGGCCTGTCCGGTGCCGCCGTCGCCGGCGTCCTCGGTCCGGGGGCCGCGCGTGGCGGGCAGGGCGACGTCGGGTGCCTGCTCGCAGGGGTTGGCCAGGAAGCTGAACTCGGCGCCGACCTCCAGCGGCCGGGTCAGCCGGTCGTTGAAGAGCCGCTCGTGGACGAGCGGGGCGCCCAGCACGTAGGCGGTGCCGGCGACCTGGAGCAGTCCACGCAGGGACTCGTCGTCGGTGTCGAGGGCGACGGCCGGCACGTCGGCGGTGGCTGCCGCCATGCCGCTGAGCACCCGGCCCGGACCGACCTCGACGAACAGGTCGACATGGGGGGCGGCCGACCGTAGCGCCTGGGTGAACAGGACCGGGTCGGTGATCTGCCGCCGCAGCAGCTCGGACAGGTCGGTGCCGCTCTCCAGTTCGCCGCCGGTGACGGTGGAAAAGACCCGGCGGTTCACCTCGCCCGTGCCCACGGTGGCGAGCCAGTCACCGAAGGCGTCGGCTGCCGGAGCGACCAGGGGCGAGTGGAAGGCGTGCGAGACAGCGAGCCCGGTGCAGGTGACACCGGCCTGTGCGGCCCGTTCGGTGACAGCGGCGATGGCGTCGACCCTTCCGGCGACGACGGTCTGGTGGGGGCCGTTGTAACCGGAGATGACGACGGGCAGCCCTTCGATGAGCTCCCCGGCCTGCTCGGGGGTGGCGGCCAGCGAGGCCATGGTGCCCGAGGCGCTGTGCTCGGCCATGGCCGCTCCGCGGACCCGGGCCGCCTCCAGCACAGTGGCGGAGTCCAGAGCACCCGCCCAGTGCAGGGCGGAGAGTTCGCCGAGGCTGTGGCCGACGGCGATGTCGGCCTCGATGCCCAGCGCGTCCAGGACGCGCAGTCCGGCGGTGGAGCCGGTGACGATGCGGGGCTGAGCCACGTCGGTGGCGACCATGTCGCCGCCGGCCGGCAGCCCGGCCCGCCCGTACACGTCGGCGGCCTCGGTGAAGCGGCGGGCGAGCGCGCCACCGCCGGCCGAGGTCCCCGAGCCCTGGCCCGGGAAGAGGAACCCGATGCGGGCCCCCTCGCTCGCCCGGCCCAGGACGGCACGGCCGTCCGGGGAGAGCGTGATGCCCCCGTCCCCGGTCGACGCCTCGGCCAGCCGGCGCAGCCGCAGTTCGGCGTCCTGCGGCGAGGTGACCACGGCGGCCGCCCGGTGGGGCAGTTCGCGCAGTTCACGCTGGAGGGTGGCGGCCAGGTCGGCGAGCTGGGCGTAGGAGAGCGTGCCGGCGAAGTCGGCGACCTGGGTGAGGCGTTCCTTGAGCGCCTGCGGTGATTCGGCGTCCAGGAGCAGCAGTTCGGCGTCCTGGAGCGAGTTGGCCAGGGTGATGGCACGGCGGCTGGTGACCTGGCGCTTGGCGGGAGCCGCCCTGTCGAGTACGACATGGGTGTTGATCCCGCCGAATCCCATGGCGGTGATCCCGGCGCGCAGCGGTGCGTTCCCGGGCCAGGCCTCCGCCTTGCGCAGTACCCGCAGGCCGGCCGACTCGCCGGTGAGCAGCTCGTGCGGGTCGACGCAGCCGATGGCCGGTGGCAGCATCGCGGCATCCAGCGCCATCGTGGCCTTGATCAGCCCGGCGATCCCAGCGGCGGCCTTGGTGTGTCCGATCATGCCCTTGATGGAGCTGATGACGGCGCGGGGGGCGTCGGGACCGGCCTGGGCGCGGGCGCCCATGATCGCCCTGAGCTCGGTCGCGTCGCCGACGGCGGTGCCGGTGCCATGGCCCTCGAAGAGGGGGACGGTGTCGATGCCGAAGCCGGCCCGTTCGTAGGCGCGGGCCAGGGCGAGCTGATAGCCCCCGACCTCGGGGCGCGTGATGCCGCCCTGCCCGTCGGAGGACACGCCCCAGCCCGCGACCGATGCGTAGATACGGTGCCCGGCCGCCAGGGCGTCCTCCTCGCGCATCAGGACGACCATGCCGCAGCCCTCGCCGGGCCAGAAGCCGTTGGAGCCCCGGTCGTAGAGCCGCATCTCGTCCCTGGCGAGCGCTCCGGTCTTGGCGAAGCCGATGATCTCGAACGGGTCGATGGACAGGTCCACGCCCCCGGCGACAGCGACGTCGAGGTCGCCGTACAGCAGCGAGGTGGCCGCGGTGGTGACCGACAGGAGCGAGGACGAGCACGCCCCGTCGACGGTGTATCCACCGCCGTTGAGATCGAAGTGGTTGCAGATCCGGCCGGCGATGGTGTTGGACAGACCTCCCGCCAGGGTGTCCTCGTCGACGGCGGGGAACGGCTTCTTGTAGGAGTCCTCCACCCCTTCGAGGAACTCACCCAGGCGCTCATCGCCCCAGCTCTGCCCCTTGAGGGCGTCGGCGAGCACCCGGCGTACGTACGGCCAGCGCAGCCGCATCATGTTGGCGCGGGCGAACTCACCGGTGAGGGTGTTGCCGACGACGACGCCGGTGCGCTCCTTGGGCAGCCCTTCCCCGGCCGGGAAACCCGCATCGGCCAGCGCCCGGGTGGCGGTGTCCAGGGCGAGCCAGTGCGTGAGGTCGGTGGAACGGTAGGTGCTGCCCGCGACGCGGTGGGCGATACGGTCGAACTCCCACCCCTCCAGGACGGCGGCGTTACGGGTGTAGAACTTGTCGGGGACCGTGGGGTCGGGGTCGTAGTAGTCGTCCAGACGCATCCGCACGTCGGGCAGCCGACGAAAGGCACGCCGCCCGGCGATCGCGTTCTCCCACAGTTCGCGCGGGGTGGCGGCGTCGGGGTAACTGCACGACATGCCGACGATCGCGATTCTGCTCATCCTGACACCGCCGCCTTCTTCTCCCGCGCCGCCACCCTGAGGGACGCGCACTTGCCGTGGAAGCAGCTGCCGTCCTGGCACGGCTCCCCGGTGCGAACCGCCGTGGCCGCACCTACGGGAGCGGCATCCGGGACCGCAGAGGACCCCGGAGCCGGTACCGCGGCGACCTGCACCCCGGCCCCTGCCGGGGCCTGCTGCGCCTGCCCCTCCACCGCCGCACGCTGCTTCGCCATGACGTGCAGGCCCCACAGGTAGCCGCCGCGGATCAGGCAGACCAGGGCGGTGGCGAAGAAGATGCCGTACGCGATGCCCAGCCCGGTCAGCACCCCGTACATCGCGGCGACGCCGGCGCCGAAGGCGATCTGGGAGGAACGCTTGGAGGGCGAGGTGCCGGGGTCGGTGACCATGTAGTTCGTGAAGAGGATGAAGGCCACCCCGGTCATCATGCCCAGCGCCGCGGGGATGGAGGTCCCCATCGCCAGGCCACGGATGACCGCCTGGAGGACGAACCCGACCAGCCAGGCGCCGATCAGCCACATCCGGCCCGTCAGCTTCGCGTTCAGCAACGTGCCCAGGACCAGGATGATCGCCGGGAGGACCCAGTCGGCGGGACCGTACAGGTACTCGGTGAAATGGTAGGGCGGGGCGATGCTCGCCCACGGGAAGAGCAGCAGGATCACCGTGATCCCGAAGTTCGACGGGTTCATGTAGTGCCGCATACGTCCCTTGAGCGGGGCCCGCAGCACCCACTTGGTGCCGACGGCCACGATGACGCCGAACACCAGGACCCAGACCCGGTCATTGACGTACGTGAGCATGTTCACCGCGAGACCGGTGATGTGAGCGGGGAAGAGGAACTCCACCATCCCCTTGAGTCCCCCGCCCGCGAAGCGCGGTGCGCGCTTCTCACCCCTGGCGCTGACCGCCTCCAGGCCGATCTCCACCACGTAGGCGGTGAAGACCGCGATGAACGGCCACAGCCAGGGCTGCTCGAAGCCGAGGAAGGTGTACCCGGCGATGTTGAGGACCGAGATCGAGATCGCGAACCGGCGGAGCGCGGTGATGACCTTCACGTCATGCCGGGGGGCGGCAGCCGTGTTCGCCTTGGTTTCGGGCACGGTCACTTCTCCTTCACGTCGGCGCCGAGTTCCAGCGAGTGCCGGCCGGGGGCCAGCTGGAGATCCTTGGTGCGCACCTGCCCGCTGCGGTCGCGCCAGGTCAGATGGGTCCGCACCGGGCCCTCGGCCTCCTGGCCGAGGCCGATGTGCACGTCCTGGCTGCGCTTGCCGGAGTGGCCGCTGCCGCCGTCGACACGGCCCAGGCGGGAGCTGCCGTCGGAGAGGGTCACGGTGACCTGTGCGCCGACCACGGGCGAACCGGCCCGGTCGGTGAGGCTGAGGTTCAGATAGCCGCCGGTGTCCTGGCTCACGTTGCCGTAGAAGACGGGATCCTCCCACTGGCGTGCCACGACCATGTCCAGGCGTCCGTCGCCGTCGGCGTCCCCGGTGGCGATGCCCCGGCTGGGCACGGGCACGGCCAGGCCGAGCTGCTTGGACAGGTCGCTGTAGGCCTCGCCGTCCTTGTCCTGGACGAAGAAGCGCAGGTGCTGGTCGCCGGCGAGGTCGTCACCCTCCTCCACACGGGGCCAGAAGCGGGGGTGCTTGACCAGCGCGTCGTTGGCGGTGGCGAGCTCCTGGAGCTGGGCCCAGCGGTTGCGCTTGCCCTTGACGAAGCCGACGGCCTGGGCGATCTCCTGGATCCCGTCGTTGTCGAAGTCACCCATCTTCACGTCCCAGCCCCACCCCGACCAGGCGAGGTTGAGCGGTGCGCTCTCGTCCTTGTAGGGGGCGACGCCGTCGCGGAACTCGGCGCGCAGGTCGGCCTTGTCACGGGCCGTCGCGATGAACGCGAAGTTCGACTCCTGGATACCGAAGGACGTGGTGATGTTGGAGACGAAAGCGTCGTACAGACCGTCGTTGTCCAGGTCGCCGAAGTCGATGCCCATCCCCTTGAAGGAGCTGCGGCCGATCTCCTTGGACTTCGGAATGGTCGCCGTGTGCCTGGCCTTGACCTCGCTGAACCTGAACTTTCCGGGGGTCGACCGGTTGTGGAGGAGGGCCGCGGTCCCGAAGTCGTGCGCGAGGTACATCTCAGGACGCTGGTCCCCGTCCAGGTCGGTGGCCGAGACCGCCAGCGTCCAGCCCCGGTCGATGCCCTTCGGCAGGACGTTCTTGACCTGCTCGTAGCCCGAGGGGGTCCAGCGGAAGAAATGGCCGCCGCCGCCGTTCTGGGCGTGGGACAGCGAGTCGTTCATCGTCACCCCGCCGTGCACGGTGTCGTCCAGGACGGGACTGTCGGGGAAGTAGTTCCCGATGTAGATGTCGTTGTGCCCGTCACCGTCGAAGTCCGCGACGGCAGCGGCGTTGGAGTTCCACAGCGGGCCGGTGTAGTCCCCGCCGCCGTCACCGGGAACGAGCTCCACGGGCTCGAAGGACTTCGGGTCCATGGCCGTGGTGTCCTTGCCCGGCTCCCTCTTCGCCTGGAAGATCACCGGGGTACGGCCCCAGTAGTAGACGAGCAGGTCCATCGCGCCGTCCTCGTTGAAGTCACCGGGGACGCAGCCGATCGGGGCCATGATGCCGCTCGTGGGCAGCGGCGACACCTCCAGGGTGAACGGCGCGTACGACGCGCTCCCGCGGCCGGGCAGCGGCGCGGGGGTGACCACGGCCCGGTCGATCTGCGGGTCGGTGATGCACAGGTCGTTGGGCAGGCCGTCGCCGTCGATGTCGTTCATGGCGACGCCCGCGCCGACCGAGGAGATCCACGCCTCGATGTGCTTGTAGGCCTTGTTGACCTTACGGACACTCTGTTTCGTGTATCCGCCCGGCATGGCTATCGCCATCGGCCTGAAGGTGAACTTCTCCGCCAACTCCGCCTTATCGGCAGCGCTCGACTCGCCCGGCTTCACCGCATAAAAGGTGCCGACCATGAGAATGAGTGCGATGACTCCGGGCGCTTGCTTCCGCAGCCAGGAAATCGGGTGTGTCATGCCAGCGCCTTTCTACGCGTGCGGAACGGAAATGATCTCTGCGGCGATACGCTGCCGCCAGATCTCGAATGCGGGGACCTCGCCGCCGTCGCAGCCCTCGGGCGCCGCGTCGGTGCACACCCGGGCGGCTTCCCCGGGCGTCCGGCCGCCGCACAGGACACGAGCGGCGACATGCGTGTGGTCGGTCGTCGTACCCGCCCGCTCGCGTGCCTCGCAGGCGAACGCGGAGCCCTGCGCCAGGTTCGGCCGGTACTCACCCGCATGCTTGGCGAAGCGCCGCAGCTCGTCCTCGTCGGCGCTGCCCGCATAGGTGCAGGCGAGCCCGGCGCCGGCGTACATGTCGCCGTGACGGTGGGCGGGATAGGCGTCGATGAGCTCGGCGACGACATCCGGATCGGTGCCGCCGACGAACCACAGCGCACGGCCGACGCCCTGGTCGATGACCCGGGCACTGTAGGCGTCCGGCCCCCCCTTCCAACTGAAGGGGTGCTCCAGGCCGGGATCACGGACGTAGGCGTCGGTCTTGAAGTACGCCTGATGGAAGCCGTACCCGTCCAGGATCAGCCAGCGCAGCACCGGATCGAAACCGGTCACGTCGGGCCACATGAACCGCGGCAGCCTGGCCATCGCCCAGCCGACGCCGACATAGACCATGTAGTTGTGGCGCCGCCCCCCGCCCTCCAGGATCCCCGTCAGCCGCTTGTTGCCGCCCGTCAGCGAGTCCAGCATGACGGCACCCATCCCGGCGCCCTCGTACGCGAAACCCCGAAAGGCCCTGGGAACCGTCTCCAGCCAGTCGGCCGCCTGGTCCGCGGAGCGTGCCTCGACCGCATAGGCGTAACCCTGGAGAAAACTCACCCCGACCGTTTCCAGCTGCTGCTTGGCCTCCGCGTTCTTGATGTGGAACCCGCGTGTTTCCAGCTGCGTTTCCCGGACATTGGGCGTGAGGACTCGGCGCCTCAGCGCACGCATCATGGACACCTGGAATACCGCCCCTCGATCCTTTGCCTGAATTTCCCGCTCGTTAGACGAAGATATTCGACAGAGGTACCCGCGCGGCTACTCCAGGAATGCTTGACGGGAACGGGCGAGAAGTCGCTCACGCACCGCGCGGCGCCACAATTCATAGGCCGGGACATCACCCGCCGCACCCGGCTCGGGCGCGGCGGCGTCGGCGAGCGCGGCCGCCGCCTCGACGGTGATCCCGGCCAGCGCGTGCAGCGCGGTCCGGGTGTGCTCGGGCACGGTGGCGGAGAAGTGGCGGGCCTTCGCCGCGAAGACGGCGCCCTGCGCCACATGGCCGTGCAGCTCACCGGCCTCGACGCGCAGCGCGGCCAGTTCGACGGCCGTGGAGCAGCCCGCAAAGGCGGCGGCGAGCCCGACACCCGCCCACAGATCCGGCGCACGCCCAAAGGCGAACCTGCGCACGGCGGCGCTGACCTGCCCGACGTGCGCACCGTGGATGAACCACAGCGCACGGCCGATGCCCTGGTCCACCGCCCGCCGGAAGTAGTCCGGGTGCCCGTCCCACGCGTAGGGGGTGTCCGGACGCTGGTCGACGACCCAGCGGGCGGGGTCGAAGTAGGCACGGTCGAAGCCGTACCCGTCCACGGCGAGCCAGCTCATCGGCGGGTAGAACTCCTCGCCGTCGAGACCGCCGGGCATGACCCTCCTCCACAACGGCCGGGGCAGCTTCGCCATGGCGAACCCGATGCCGATGTAGTTGAGGAAGATGTGCCGCCGTCCGGCGCCCTGCAGGAGCGCCCGGGTGCGCCCGCCGCGGCCGGGCACCGAGTCCCGGATGACCGAGGCCATGGTCGCACCCTCGTAGGCGAAGCCCTGCACCTGCGGGTCGACCAGCGACAGCCGCCGCTCGATCTCCCACAGGTCCCTGGACTCGATGCCCCACTCGAAGCCGGCCACCACCGCCTGCGGGATGGCCTCCAACTGCCTGGTGGCAGCGGTTTCGGTCACGGGGAACCCGCGTCCGGCGAAGCTCACGTCACGCAGGGACGGAGCCATCAGAAGTCTGCGCACAGAGCCCATTGCCGTTGCCACGCGGCACCTCCTCGACCGGCCACCAGGAAGGGCGGCGGGAGCCTCATCGTCGGCCGACGGCGCGGATCACGGCATCTCCGGAAGTGCGCACACCCCTGCCGCGATCACGGCACTCGGGCGCTCGGCGCTGCCAGGCCGCCCAGGGCGCGACCGGATACCACGGGATGATCCCGCGGCGCGCCAGCAGCCTGACACCCCAGTACAGGACGGTGAACACGCCCGCGACGATCAATGTCACCGCCGTCACGGCAGCCATCCGGCCCGGCCTGGCCGTCAGCCAGACGGACAGCCGGCCGCCGGCGAAGCAGGCCATCAGGAAGAACAGCACCGCGATGACCACCAGCCCACCGACTGCGGCACGAACGCCGCCGCCCCGTACACAGGACTGCCGCTCTGGCCGCGTCACGGAAGAGCCGGCGGAAGAGCGGATACGGCCGCCCGATGAGGAAGCCGCCCACCAGGACACCCATGAACACCGTCCAAGCGTGCGGGAAACACCGGGCCGAACTCGCGAACGGATCACGGGTGGACCCCAGCGCACTGAGCCCCAGCCAGAACATCGACAGCCCGATCACCCCGAACGTGACCACCGACCGCACCGACCGCACCGACCGCCCCGACAACTCCCCCGGAACGCCCTGCGCTGGGGACAACTGCGGCATCGCCCCCCCCAGAGCGACCACCGCCCCGTACACCGCCGACACCACGACCATTCCCAGGAAGAGCCAGCCCAGCGGCCTGAGCGCCTGGACGGCCCGGCCCGCACGGCTGTTCACGGTCCCCAGCAATCGGAGCGACCGTGCCGAACACCGCGATGTTGCACGCGTGAGGGTCCCGGCGAGACCCGACGTGAAGGCGAAGACCGTCCCGCCGCCACCGAGGCAAGCGGGGCCTCCTCCGGATCACGACCGAGAATCGCCCCCGAGCAAGAAAGGAGTTGGCCACGGACGACGACCTCCGAAGCACGGACGCAGCCTACCGCCCCGACGACAGACGAGGACGTGCCCATGCCCATGCCCCACATCACGATCGGCAACGACGAGCCCGGCACCCGCGGTCTGATGACCCACCGCCCCGGCCCCGCCGCGCCGCTCGGCCACGCCGCCGACGTGCTGCTGCGGGAGCCGGCCTCCCTGAGCGAGCCGCGGGAAGCACGAGCTGATCGCCGCCCACGTCTCCCACCTGAACAGCGCCCCCTTTCCGCGCCCGAACACAACACAGCGGCGGCCGCCGCCCAGCTCGACGCCGGCCCGGACGGCGCACCGGCCACTCCTCGGCCGTGCGCCCCGCCGCGGACCCGCGGCCCAGGCGCGGCAACATGTCCGTCCGGTGTGTCCGACGGACGCGGTCGCCGCGGCCCGCGCCGAAGGCGCCGGGGACAACGGCGTCCACGCCACCGTGCAGAACACCGCGGCCTTCCGCACGGACAACCGCTACGTCACCTCTCCGCCCACCGATGGCTGGGCCGAGGAGGCCTGCCACGGCGCAGCGGCCCGCCGCATCACCGAACCGGGCCCCGGCACGAGCCGCCACCCGGACACCCCTGCGGGCGCCTCAGCCCCCGCGAACGGAGGCTGAGGCCGATACCTGCGCGGCGTACGGCTCCAGGGCCAGCCGCAGGGCCTCGGGCACCCTCGTGGGCCGGGTGTCGCCGTTGGGGCCACGCATACAGGCCACTCGCTGCCGCCCACGCGCCACCAGCTTCTCGGTATCCTCGTGCAACCGCACGTAGTCGAAGGTGAAGGCGATCTGCGTCTGGGTCAGCTCCTCCAGACGCATCTGGATCGAGAGCTGGTCGAACGCGGTGATCTCGGCGAAGAACTCGCAGCTCACCGAGACGGTGAACAGCTTCAGGTCGTCGCGGATGTCGTCGAGCACTTCGGGGGCCATGTCCAGCAGGAACATCTCCCTGCACCGGCCCTGCCAGCGCACGTAGTTGACGTAGTAGACGTTGCCTACCAGATTGGTCTCCTCGAATCCGACGAGATGGCGCAGTTCGTAGAAGGGCCGCACGTCGGCCATCGGCGTTTCCTTTCCTTCGTCATCAACACAGACGGCCACCGGTCACGCCCGTTCGTTCCGGCGCTCGACCCCGACGACGCCCCGTGGGGGGTCCGCCGCCAGCAGGCCCCCCCCGTCCCGCCGGGTGTGGTGGCCGGCGGGACACATCGCGAAGACCGGCGAACGGGGCGACCGGATCCATCACCAGGCTTGGTTCGAATCATGGGAAGGGACCCCACAGATACGATTGAGGATCGCCCAACGGTCGGCATCTTTCGGGTTGCTGGGGGATCTCGGGGCCGGACAACCGCGCAGCGCACAGCGCAGTCCACGGAAGCCGGAGCAATCTTGAAGTGGCACGCCGCCAAGGGGGGAGCGGCTGTGAAGGAAGAGGACGACGACCGCCCTGCGGTCTCCCCGTCTCGGCAGACCCCGGGAACGGGGGACCCCACCACTACCGAGGAGAGCCGACACATGCCGCCGATCCCCCTCCACACCGTCGATGGCCCGCCCGCAGCCGGCGGACAGAGCCCGCGCCGCCTGGAGAAGCGATGGGGCAGGGTGCTCGACAGACACCGGGCCATGACCCCCGCACCCGTGGTTCTGGCCGGCGACGCGGCCACCAGCACGGCCACCGCGGAGCACGGCACCTTCGACACCCCCACACGCGAGGAGACAGCCCCGGCCGTGGGCGCGCTCGACGCGTGCGCGAACTGCCGGCCGGCGCACGACGCTGCCGGTGAAGGCGGCGGGCTCCACGACGGCGCGGACCGTGGCGATCCGCCGCGCGGGGGCGGGCGACGACGCGAAGCCTGCCGCCCGGACCCACGCCACCACAGGCACCGCCGCCGAGGCCGCCGAGGCGGGGGACAGGTCCGTGCCCCGGGCTGGAGGCCCACCCCGCCGACAGAGGTGTTCCTCAACGCGGCGGTGAACCTCCACACCAACCACCGCCACCACCAAGCCCGGACGGAACTCGACGTCCCGACCTCACCGGGCCATGACGGCTGATCGCGCCGACCGCGCTCTCCGGGCCGCACCGCAACCGCGCGGCCCCACCGGCGGAAAGGCAAAAGCCGCTCGCGCGGTCGTAGGGCCGGGGCTCGACGGCCGGCGGGCTCGGGTATCGTCCACGCACGTCGAACGCCGCCCGTCCCGGCACCGCAACCGTGTCCCAAGGGCCCGGACGCACGAGCAAGCCGACGTTCCATCAGACAACTTCACGTCAGTACACGGCACCGGCGCCGGCGGCACCGCGGGGTGCCCCCGGTCGAGCGGGGAGGCTTCATGAGTCGAATGGGCACGCGCCCCAGAGTCCTCGTCGTGGGGGCCGGCCTCGCCGGCACCGCAACGGCGATCCGACTGCTCCACTTCGCGCGAAGACCACTGGAGATCGTGCTGCTGGAGCGACGCCCCGACTACCGCTCCGCCGGAGTCGCCTACCACCGTGACGGCAACCCCTGGGACCACGTCTTCAACATCCAGGCCGGCCGCATGTCCGTGTTCCGGGAGGACGTCCTCGACTTCATCCGCTGGGCCAACCAGGAGGCCGACCGCCGGGACTGGCCGCGGCCCTGGGCCGAACGGGAGTTCACCGAACAGGGCCCGGCACCCCGCCGAATCTTCCAGGACTACCTCCAGGACCGGCTGGCCGAGGCCCGAAGGGAGTCCTGCCCCGGCGTGGACCTCGTCGAGGCCAACGGTGAGGCGCTCGACATGGACGCCCGTGACCGGGGCTTCGAGGTGACGGTGGGCCACCTCCGCGCGAACGGCCTCGAGCGCCTGCGTCCCGGGCCGCTCCCGGACACGCAGGTGCTCGGCACGGACCACGTAGTCCTCGCCACCGGCCTCGAACTCAAGGATCCGCCCTTCGCCGCAGAGGTCGCCGGCCACCCCTCCTTCGTACGGAACCCGTATTCCGCGGCGGGAGTCCGCGCACTCGCCCGACTCCCGTCCGACGCCACCGTCGCCATCGTCGGATCCGCGCTGAGCGCCTACGACTCGGCGGGCATGCTGCTGCGCAACGGTCACACCGGGCGGATCCACCTCATCTCCAAGTCCGGAACGATCTTCCGTACCTATCCCGACACCCACGAGCACAGGGTGCTGCGGCTGCCCCGCCCCGATACCCTGCTGGAGCCCTACCGCAACCGGGAGGAATTCCTGGCCAGGGTCGCGACCGCGTGGCGCACAGCGTGCTCGACGGTCCGGGAGGATCACCCCGGCATCGCCCCCGCGATCGTCTCCGAGTGCGTCGCCAAGGCCTGGGAGCCCTACCTCCCTGAGGCCGTCGAACGCATACCCACGAACGAACTGCGCAGCCTGCTCGATGAGTTCGCCACCACCATCGCGGCGTCACGCGTCGGTGCCGTGGAGCACACGATGGGGGTCATCGAACACGCGATGCGGACACCGGACGGGCCGGTGGAACTGGTCCTGGGAAGGGTGCGGGCGATTACGCCCGCGCCGTCCGGGCGACTGCTGGTCTCGGTCGCCGCACAGGACGAGAGGCACAGTGTCGAAGCCGACCTGGTGGTCTCCAACTTCGGCAGGGAGTTCGACTACGCCAAGGTCAAAGCGCCGCTCTGGCGCAACCTCCTCCGCAAGGGCATCGCGGCCCCCCACGAGCGCACCGGGCGCGGCCTGGAGGTCGACGAACGCGGAACGCTGCTGGGCGCCGACGGACGGCCGGCGGGTCCGGTCTCCACGGTCGGCGCGCTGAGGGAGGGAGACGAGATCGTCCGGCACGGCCGAGCCGGCGCGTTCACGTTCAACCTCGCCGCCATCAAGAACCACTCGGTATCCGTCGCGGCCCACGTGGTCGAGCAGCTGGAACTGCGGCAGGACGGCCTGAACGACATCGCGGCCCGCCACCCCCACTACCGGAGCTATGCCAGCAATCCGCAGGAAGCGGCCCGGGCGGCCCTGGAGGAGTCTGTGGTACTGGAAGTGCGAAGGCTGGCGACGCGTCAACGCGAGCAGAGAGAAGCACTCGACTCCCGCTTGAACGCGAGCCTTCCTTCCCTGGCCGGTCTTGCGGCACTTCCGACGGATGTCTCCCGGCCCGACCGCCTGATGAGAGCAGTCGTCAACCGGGTCGCAGTGGAACGGCTCAACGACCTCTCCGTGACGCCACGGCAGCTGCGTCGGCAACTGGGGATCGGGAACGTCGAGAACCTGGAGGGCTAGTTGAACGGGAACGAGCGGCGGATTGCGGGGTTCCTTCTGGCCGGCGGCACCGAGAGCGTGCTGCACGGCATCTGCAACCGGACCAGAAGCCCGCGCGAGGGAACCATCCTCGTCACCCCTTCCCTCGAAGCCGGACTGTACGACGCCATCGTCGCGGCGCGCGCCGTGATCTGCGGCTCCGGCGGGCCGACCGGTCACATGCAGTCCCTGTGCCGCGGCAGAGGGATACCCGTGCTCCGCGTCGACGAGGCGGACCTCGCCGATCTGGACGGCGAGGTGACGCTGTACCTGGAGAGCGCGTCGATCGTCGTGGGACCGCAGCCGTCCGCACAGTCGGCGGACGGGGTGCACGCCCTGGACGGTCTCGGCTCGGCGTGCGCGGTCATCGCGGACCTGCAGGACATCACCACCATCAACGCCTGCGGGCCCGATGCCGCACGGGTCGAGTCCTTCTTCATCCGCGAGGAGTTCCTCTGCCTCGCACTGGGCCTGAGCCCGCTCGACGCCATGGCCGGCGGCCCCGCCGCCGTCGCCGCCTACGGACAGGCCGTCGGAGGCAGGCTCTGCGGCTTCGTCCAGGCCCTCCTGCCCGGCCAACGACTGGTCCTGCGGATGCTCGACCTGCGCTCCGACCATGCGGCCGACGTCACCGAGACCGCCCCGGTCGCGGTCGAGCCGAACCCCGAGATGGGCCTGCACGGCGCACGCTGGCTGCTCGGCTCCGTCGCCTACCGCGACGCATTGCACGCCGTGCTGTCCACCCTGCGCAAACGTCTCGGCGACGAAGCCGACCGGGTAGGGATCTCTGTGCCGTTCGTCCGCGACGAAACGGAGTTCTCCCAGCTCCGGGCGCACCTCGACCTACCGGACGGCGTTCCCCTGTCAGCGTTCATCGAGACGCCCTCCGCCGTACACGCCACCTCCGCGATGTGCGCCGCGGGTGTCAGTGAACTGTTCGTCGGCATGAAGGACCTGGTGCAGTTCTATCTCGCCGCGGACCGGGGCAACCACCTGGTCGCCGACTCCTACCGCACCCGTCACCCGGCTGTCCTGGACGGGGTGCGCAGGGTCGTGGAGGCCGCCCGCGCCGCAGGCACCCCGGTACGGGTCTTCTCCCTGGCATCCGATCTCGACCACTACCTCGACAACCTGCCGACCCCCGACGGCTACATGATGTGCACCGCCGAACTCCAGCAGATGCTCCTGCGGCCCGGCTCACGGACCTGACCGCCGCACCGGGCCGCGTCCGAGGCAATGCCGTTGTCCCGCGCCGCCGACGGCGGCGCGGGACAACGGCATTGCCTCGGACGGCTGAGATCGTGCCCTGTCGAGCCGGTCCGGCTGGAGTGTCCTGCGCGTGCCCTCCCCGGCCAACCGCTCCCCGGTGACGAGGCCGCGGATGGAGACGGGGGGAGGGCGATGACGCCTGCGGCGGGACGGCCGGCTCCGCGGAGCCGGTACACGCCGGGAAGGGGCCGGCCCGAGACAGGGACGTCGGCCATGCGGTCGGGGCGGTGGAGGGCCACTGCCCCGACCGCATGGCCCAGGCGCCCGCCCTGGGGCGGGCGCGGGGGAGCGCTGCCCGCCCCAGGAGCCGTCCGCCCGGCCAAGGGAGCCTTCTCGGCCCGCCGACCGGGAGTGCGCGGCGGGGGCCCGGCCACAGGGGTCTCGCCCCGGGCGGGACCTGCCCTGTCCGCCGCCGGGACCGTCCGCTACTTGCGGGTGAGCAGGGGGAGCTGCCGTCGGACCCCGGCCCGGCCGGAGGTGCTGCCGTCGGGGGTGGGGGCGCCGTAGGTGACGTCGACGCCGCGCTCGCGGGCCGCTTGGACGATCCCGGGGACGGCCCGTTCGGCGAGCGCGGATATGGTGAGCGCGGGATTGACGGTGAGAGCACCCGGAACCGCAGAGCCGTCCGTCACGAAGATGCCGGGGTGGCCGCGCAGTTCGTGCCGGTCGTCCAGGGCGGAGGTGTGCGGGTCGTCGCCGATGCGGCAGGACGCCAGAGGATGGACGGTGTAGGCGCCCACCACATCGTTGGTCCAGGGCGTCACGCGCGACAGCCCGTCACGTTCCAGGATGTCCTTGACGACCGCGTCGGATTCCTCCCAGCCGCGCAGGGTGTTGGCGCTGGGCCGGTAGGAGATCGGGCCCCGGCCGAGCATCTGCTGCGAGATCCGCACGGCGTTCCCGGTCGGCGGGGGCGGTCCGAAGACGCCTTCGTTGTCGTCCTCGACCATCGTGAAGATGGTCAGCCAGGAGCGCCAGCGCCGGACCATTTCGGTCTTCTCCGCGCCGAACCAGCTGGGCTTCGGGGCGTCGGGGACCTGGGCGAGGATGGTGCCGAAGCCCGGCGGGAAGTAGAGCTGTTCGAGGGAGAACCGGGAGTGTTCGGGAAGGTCGCCGTCGAGGTTGTCCCAGCTCGCCACCACCGGTCCCTTGCCGATCTGGTTGGCGAGGTAGGCGATGCCGTCGCCGCGGTCCAGCCCCAGGAGGTCGCGGGCGCGTTCTTCGTTGATCACCGCGTTGTTGAGCCGCTCGCCGTTGCCGGAGAAGTAGCGTCCGACGGCATGGGGCATCCCGCCGAGGTCGGCGGCGGAGCGCTGCAGGATGACCGGGGTGGCGCCTGCCCCCGCCGCCAGGATGACGATCTTGGCGTCGATGACACCGCTGCCGTTGCTCAGGCGGTAGTCCGTGTCATCGATGGTGTTGTAGTGGACGCGGTAGCCGCCGTTCTCGGTGCGGGTGAGCTTCTGCACCTCGTGCAGCGGCCTGATCTCGGCCCCGTGGGCACGCGCGGCAGGAAGGTAGTTCAGCAGGAGTGAGCGTTTCGCGTCGAATCGGCAGCCTGCCATCATCCAATTGCAGTTCGTGCACTTGGAATTGTCCACGGCGGTGGGGACGGGATTGGCGGTCCGGCCGGCGTGGTCGCAGGCCGCGGCGAAGAGACCGCCGGCGTAGCTGACGTCCTCCCAGCTCTGGGTGGTTATGGGGAGTGCCTCGCTGACCACGTCGTACCAGGGGTCGAGGGCATCGCGGCTGATGGCGGCCGGCCACATGCGGCGCCCGATGCTTCCGGTGCGGTCGAAGACGAAGCGGGGCGCGCGGGGCATCGCGGCGAAGTAGACGACACTGCCTCCGCCGACACAGTTGCCGCCGAGCAGGCTCATGCCGTCGCCGACGGTGAAATCAAAGATCCGTGTATAGGAGGAACCGAGGAGGAAGTCGTGCTCGAAGTCGTTCGACTCCAGCCAGGGGCCCCTCTCCAGCATGGTCACCTTCGCCCCGCCCGCGGCGAGGTGGTAAGCGGTGATGGATCCGCCGAATCCGCTTCCCACGATCAGCACATCGGTCTGCTCGATCGCATTCACGCCAGGCTCCCGGAGGGTGTGGTGTCGGGGTGGAGACGGGCCAGGGGGCGACCGTAGGAGAATTCCGAGAAGCGCCACTGCCCGTCTTCGGAGGGAGGTGCGAAGCCCAGCGCGGCCAGGCCCGGGTGCCCGGCGGCGATGGCCTCGGCGGTGTGCAGGTGGGCGCCGGTGTCGAAGGCCATGTTGCTGAACAGGGCAAGACTGACCCAGATATCGCGTTCGGGGTGTCCGGGAGCGGTCAGGACGGTCACCAGGTGCGTCCGCTCGGTGTAGGACAGGGCCACGAAGGGCGGCACCGAAGCGTCCGGTTGCGCGGCAGCGTACAGCCGGGCATGGGCGTTGAGAGCATCGGCGAAGTCGTCCAGGGCATCCGACAGCCCGGTGGCGGGGGTCTGGAGCAGTTCCAGAGCGCCTGCCGCCACTGCGCCGGGACCCGGCACGACTCCGGCCACCGCCCGGTCCCCCTCGTGCCGTTTCGCACCGGGGACTATGGTGTCGGCGAAGGCTTCCAACGTGCTGACTTTGTCCTGATCGAGCAGCGGTTGAATGGATGACATTCCTTCTCCATTTCGACGCGCGGGGCGGCATGGAGTCGGTTGCGACTCGTCATGTCGAGAACCTCTCCGCACAGATCCTCCGCCGCGGAGATGGGTCGGGCATCTCCGTCATTGCTGTCGTCGGCCCGCCGAAAAGGACGGCATCTGCCCACGGGCCGTGCATGGCCAACATCGGTGTCGTGGCTGTTCGGTCCCTCCTCCGCAAGTCAATGAGGTCCGGAAATGCCGATCGATTTCGCTTCGCGCCAACACCCGGTACGCGGGCGTGACCGGCGGATCCGATGTCGGAGCGGCAGTGCACTGTGCACAGTGCACTGTGCACAGAGTCAGGGGCGACAGGAACGCCGAGCGGCGCAGCAAGCTCCAGGACCGAAGACCCCGGGCATGGGCGACACCGGCGCGATTCCCCATGCGCAACCTGTTCCACCTCTCCCGTGAATTCCATCGAATCACCGGAATCCTGCTGAAATCTTTTCTGTTCGCACGGTGAACAGGAATTTGTTCGGCCCCTCCTGCCACCGGCACGACGGCCACGGACATCAGCTGTGCGGTTCCCGGACGGCGTCGGCCGTTCACGACGCGGAACGTGCCGCCGGGTGTCCGGTACCTGCTGCGTGAGCTGCAGGTCCTCCGTCCCGTAGCCGCTGCTGACCGCCTCGGCGGCCCCGCTCGCCACCGCGGTCCCAAACCCGCACCACGGAAGGAGACCTCTCAGGGCGGCGCGAACAGTGTCGGCCGAAGCGGTCCGATGGTTCTCGCCATCCGCCCTTCGGGGGCCTCGGAACCAGGATTTCTTCTTCGGGCCCGGGGGAGCGGCACGACATCTCCCGTATTTCCGAACCGCTCGGCAACCCCGGGGTCGCCGCACCATCTTCCGGCGGCCCGGACGAACTCCTGACGGCATGACGGCGGACAGCGCGTGCCGGGTGTGCGTGATGCAAAACGACTGCGAGCACGACCGTGTTCGCAAAAGCCCGCCGATCACCGGTGTGCGTTCTCATTCGTTCGCAGCAGAGAGAACTCCGGGCCGCGCATCTGTGGGTAGCCGAGCACCATCAGGTCAGATCCAGCCATGCCGCGAGGAGCGCTCACCCGTGTCCTGCGACCCGGAGGTTCCGCGAGGCGAAGCGGAAATGCTGATGTGTGTCCGAGTATGGAGAGCACGCGAGGTACCCGGCGAATTCTCCGGACCGGAAACGGGAGTTCGCGAAGCACCGGAACCGCTCATGCCTGCCGCACGTCGACGGAAAACGCGTGCCCGGTACCGGCCGGCGTCACGGCATTCTCCGGCGGGGGCCGCCCGGTTTCCCGCCGGAGCCCTGCGGCCCGCCGAAGACGCCTCGGTCGCCCTCGTCGTCCGGCAGGGGCCCGTCGACCGCGGCGAGACGCCGGCCCCTGTCAGCGAGGGCCGGGCTGCGGCACCGGCGGCGGAAGGCCGCCCGGCACGAGCGGACCGCCCGGCAGGCGGGCCCGTCGCACAGGAGGCGGCCGGACCGGCCGCGCGGCCCCGCAGGCGGAGAGCAGGTGCCGGGCCACCGGATGACGGCGGATCCGGTGCTCACGCCCGGGATGCGGGGCGCGCCGGCGGCCCACGTACGGTACGCCGGATGCTGTGGCGGGGCCGACGCCCCGCCGCATCATCCGGCGGCCCGGACGATGTCCGCCTCGAAAGCCTCCGACCGCACGCGCTGCAGCGCCACCAGTATCGGGGGATCGAGAGTTCGCATACCCCGCAGCCGGAAATCGGTCGGGCCGACCGATGTGTCCCGGCGCACTTCCAGAGGGCCGAGGGAACCCACGTGAACCGCTTGGTCCTCCGTCAGCGCTTCGCAGGCATGTCCTGGAACGGAATGCCCTAGAAGAAACCATGTCCCAGCCGGAACTTCTGTGATTTCAAAAGCTCCAGGGAAAGGGAGAACGGTGCAACTCACAGGCTTTCCCTCGGGCACCCGGGTGGGGAAGAGCCCAAGAAATATCAGCCCCAGATCCGCGCCTTCGGGTGCAGTGACCGAACCGTACACCGACCCCCCGGCATCCCGCTTTCCGGCAGCTTTTACCGTACCGACGAACCCATTGAATCGCCGATAGACAGAAGGTGCTATTCCGACGCTGCCGGAAAATCTTGAGCTGAAGGTTCCCACACTGCTGTACCCGACCATATGGCTGATAGTGGTGACCGTGAGATCGGTCGTCAGCAGCAACCTTTTTGCCTCTCGGATGCGCATCGCCGACAGGAAACGGCCTGGTGAGACGCCTGTCACCCTCTGGAATTCGCGGGAGAAATGAAATTTGCTGTACATGGCGAACCCGGCTATATCGTCAATGCTCAGCGGCTCCGAGAGGTTCTCTCGCATGACCTCTATGGCCCGCTCGACGGCATCGATAATGGTAGGCGCCACGCGTTTACCGCTCTCCATTTACCCTCCCAGGGCAGTGAGAAGGCGATCAGGTCGATTGAATTCGGGGTCATGGGACCACCGAACGATGGGCGACCTAGAACGCTCACAGCGGAAAGGAACATTAGCAGTACGCCTCGCACCTGAACAAGCATACTTTTTATGTTTCGAATGCATACGCCATGGGCATATGTTTTCACCCGTCGGAGCGTCTTGAAACAGCAATGTCGGAGATGTTGCGGACCCCTCCGGCGTGGACTATCGACACAACCAATTCGCCCGCAGAACAATCCTTCCCGACTTATTCGTCCATCCGATAGGAACCGCTATGAGCGGACGGTGACCACGGGCACCGCAGGGTTCGCCCGGTCCGGGCCGCGACACCGTCGGTGATCCACCGAAATACGCGGCCGAGAGCGTCTTGGCGCCCCGTCACGAGCACCCGGCGCCGGCCCGCGACCGCATCGGCGCGGTCCAAGGGGACCAGCGGCGCCCCGCGCGGCCGCCGATCCCGCGAAGCCCGGCGCCCCGGGCGCGGTGACGAGCGGCAGGCGCCGCGAGCCCCCGGTGCCGCTCACGCCGCATCGCCCACCCGGCGCGGGCTCGGCCGGCGGGCCGGGCGGAACTCCGGGCCCAAGGCGTCGACAGCGCGGAGGCCCTGGATGCGAGGGAGGCGCGCGCCGCACGGGCCCAGGCGACTGCTGATGAACGGCGACTCGTGGACCGCGAGCAGGTGATCCCCGCGGACGCTGTCGCACGGGCCCCACCGCCAAGAGCCCCGGTACCGCGGCGGACGACCCCGCGCAGGCGCGCACGGTTCTCCGGGGCGGGCCGCGGGGCGATTTCGAAGACGAACGCCCTGCGACACCGCACACAGTTCACCTGCGGGCCCGTAGTGCGAGCTCGAAGAGACCGGATCCGATTTGAGCGAGGCCGGATTCGCCATGCCCTTCTCGGTCACCTTGCCGGAGTTGTTGCAGTTCCACAGTGCGCTCTGGGCGTTCTGTCATCCATGAACTGCGATGCTATGCGGCGTAACTGGCTCCGACTTCCTCCACGATGCGGTTCTCTACCGGCCTCTGATCCGGATCCATAGCCGTCCGGGTGAGCACCGAGAGAGAAGGACCGGACGGCGGCCTGCCACACACTGGGTGCCGGAGATATCCGCAACGAGTGGAGGGAATTCCACATGGCGAAACAGAGGGACGTCCTGGCGGATCTGGTCGAGGAAGGGGACGAGATCGATGCCCTGGTCGCGGAGTTGGGCGACGCCGAGTGGAACGCGCCGACCCCCGCCGAGGGATGGACGATAGCCCATCAGATCGCACATCTGACCATGGTCTTCGAACTGGCGGAGAAGGCCGCCGCCGACGCCCCGGCCTTCGAGGCCAAGGTCGCCGGGCTCGGTCCGTCCTTCGACGCGGCGGTCCAGCAGGGGCTCTCCCCCTACCTGGCGGACGGCCCCGCCCGGCTGCTGGAGCGCTGGCGGACCCAGCGTGCCGCCACCGAGCAGGCCCTGTCCGCCGTCGCGCCGGGGCAGATCGTGCCGTGGCTGGTGCGCCCCATCCCCGCCGCGGTGCTCACCGCGGCGGGGATGATGGAGACGTTCGCACACGGCCAGGACGTGGCGGACACACTGGGTGTGCGGCGGACGTTCACCGACCGGATCCTCCACATCGCCGAATTCACTGTTGCCACCTGGGATTTCGGCTATCAGTCGCGTGAGCTGACAGCGCCGCCGACCGGGTTCCGATTCCGTCTGACGGCGCCCTCGGGGGAGGTGTGGGAGATGGGGCCCGCGGAGGCGCGCGAGCTTGTCGAGGGCCCGGCGGTGGACCTGTGCCTGCTCGCCACCCGGCGGCGCCACCGCGCGGACCTGGCCCTGACCGCCACCGGCCCCGAGAGCGACCGGTGGCTCGACATCGCCCAGGCCTACCGCGGCCCGGCGGGCCCCGGCCGCCGGCCGGGACAGTTCGCCGAGGTGACCGGATAGCCCGGCGCAGGCGGTGACGGAGACGAAAAGGGGCCGGGGGCCCGGGGCGGATCGCCCCGGGCCCCCGGCCCGTCCGGTGGAGCGGTCTCAGTTGACCGGAGTGTTCTGGTAGGCGGCGAGCTGCCACCCGGTCCCCTCCTTGACGACCACCCAGGTCGCCCGAATGGAGCGCTCCGCCGAGACCTCCTTCTCTCCGGGCAGCAGAATGCCTCCCGCGGTGACAAGAACCGCGGAGTCCGGACCGAGGGACTCGACCGAAATCGGTTCACCGGTCACGCGCGTCCCCTTGTAAGGGCCGGCGAACGCCTCGGCCATGAACTCTTCGACGGCCTCGCGACCCTTCTTGAAAACCCCGGGCAGGATCAACGTGCCCTTTTCGGTGAATACTGCGGCGAACTTCTTCGCGTCGTGGACCGCCCACGCCGCGACAATCCGCTGCGGAACTGCCGCCGCACCCGCCTGGTCGGTATGGGTGGAGCCGGTCGTGTTCGGCATTGCCATCTCCCTCTGGTACGCGTGTTTCCCGGTCCGCGACAGCGTGGCAATTTTCTTCCCACCGGGACAACTCCGACGATGCCATCGCATCGAGGAGCGTCCGGGGCCGGGCTCGAAATAGCGGCGCCCGCACCGGAGAAGGGGAATGGCGGAAAGGAACCCGGGGTGGATTCACCTTTCCTGGAACGTGCTCCTGCGGGACAGGGAGCCGGCGGAAGAGGACCGGGGAGTGCGCAGGAGGGCGGGCAGCCGAAGACGTGCGCACACGGTGCGGCCGCATCGGCTTCGGTGCACGGTCCGGTCGGTCCACCGGACGCCGCCCCGGGCGGGCTGCGGCCGGGCCGGCCCATGGGGAGGCCCGCCCGCAGGACCCGGCCGGTCCGCGGTCCTCCATGCCGCCTTCCACCACCAGTCCGAGCCCCGGCGGCTGAACCGGCCCTCCTCAGCTTGTTCTTCAACCTCACGTCGCTGCGGAGTGCTTGCCGGTGGGGAAATTGCGGTGCGTGCTGGCACCACGCTGGTCAGACTCGCTGGCATGACTGAGAAGATCACCCGCATCAACCCCGAGCAGCTGCATGAGACACCCGGCTACCACCACATCACCGTGGTGGAGGCAGGCCGTACCGCCTATCTGGCTGGGCAGTGCCCGCTTGATCGGATTGGTGGCCTCGTCGGTTCCGGTTCCCTTGAGACGCAGGTCGACCAGGTTGTCGCGAACGCGCTCACTGCTTTGGCAGCGGTGAGTGCCCAGCCCGAACATGTGGTGCGGTCAGTGATCTACGTGCGGAGCGATGAGAGGGACATTCTCGGAGCCGCATGGCGTCGGCTCACCGGGTCTGCCCTGGGTCCGGCGTTCACCACCGCCAGCACGCTCTTGGGCGTCGCCCAGCTGGGCTTTCCGGGACAGCTCGTCGAGGTGGATCTCACCGTGGCGCTGCCTGACTGACTTCGAACGGCGTATCGAAACTGGGTAGCCCAGCTGGGCATTCGCGGGACACTGGGGCGGCCTTCGTCTGATCATGTGCTCCGACCAAGGTGCACCGATCGAGACGAAGGCCGTAAAGGTGATTCTGCTGCCTGACGCCGGTCCCGGGGAACGTTCGCGCAAGCGTCACGCTTCCGGGAGGAACTATTCGACTGCCTGACCGTGCGGGGGGACGAGCTGTTCGAGCTCGTGGACGCGTTGCTGTGCGCGGACGGCCCGGTGACCTCGCCGGTGGATTTGACGCTGGTGGCCGAGCACCGGCGGGGGCACGGCGCGATGTACAAGGCGCTGAACCACGGGAACGTGGACGTACCCCGGGCGGCAGGTGCTGGCCGGTCTGCCGATGCCGCGGGCCGCCGACGGGCGCCTGGTCCTGGCCGTCGACGCCAGCAACTGGCTTCGCCCCGACGCGCCGACCAGCGCGGATCGCCTCTTCTGCCACGTCTACGGCCCAGCGGACGGTCCTCGGACCAGTTCATCCCCGGCTGGCCGTACTCGTTCGTCGCCGCCCTCGAATCGGGCCGGACGTCCTGGTGCCAGTTCCTGGACGCCGTCCGCCTCGGACCCGAGGACGACGTCGCCGAGGCCACCGCCTCCCAGCTCCGCCGGGTGGTCACCGACCTGATCGAGATGGGCCGCTGGCACGTCGGCGACCGCGACATCCTCATCGTCTTCGACGCCGGCTACGACGCCCCACGTATGGCCCACCTCCTCGACGGCCTCCCGGTCGAGGTGCTGGGACGGATGCGCTCCGACCGCGTCATGCGACGGCCGACGCCCTCGCTCAAGGAGTACGCCCTGGCCTACCCCCAGGGCGGGCGACCGCCGAAGCACGGCAAGGAGTTCCGCTTCGCCAAGCCGGACACCTGGGGCGAGCCGGACGCGGCCACGACGCAGGTCACCGACCGATACGGCACCACCCGCGCGATGGCCTGGGACCGTATCCACCCGCGCCTGACCACCCGCTCCGCCTGGATCGACCGTACCGGCGAACTCCCCATCATCGAGGGCACACTGATCCGCCTCCAGGTCGACCGGCTGCCCGGCGGAGGAGACCCGCTGCCGCTCTGGCTGTGGTCGTCCGCCACCGGCCTGAACTGCGAGGACGTCGACGTGCTCTGGCAGGCATTCCTGAGGCGCTTCGACCTGGAGCACACCTTCCGGCTGATGAAACAGACCCTCGGGTGGACCCGCCCGAAGCTGCGAACCCCCAAGGCCGGCGAGCGCTGGACCTGGCTGATCATCGCCGCCTACACCCAGATCCGCCTTCTGCGCGAGGCCGCCGCCGACTTGCGGCGGCCGTGGGAGAAGCCCGCCGAGCCCGGCCGACTCACCCCGGCCCGAGTCCGCCGGGGGTTTCGAAACCTCCGCCCGCACCTGCACTGCCCGGCCCGCGCGCCAAAACCCTCAACCCCCGGACCTGGCAGGCTGCTTGGCTTGAAAAGCTGGCGGCCCGCCACCCGTTACGACGTGGGTAAAACCGTGAAACGACCAGAGAGCATCACCGAACGAAACCGACTCAAACCATAAAGAACAAGCTGAGAACCTGTTTTCGAACCTGCGTCAGCAGGATGTGATCGGCAAACGGGTGCTCCAGAGGTTGCCCGCGCGGCCACCTCGCCGTGGCGGGGAAGGGATCGAGGCTGATGCCGGAATCAGCTGGCACCACAGTAGAGAGGAACCGCACGATGGAGACATCTGAGCTGGAGAGCAAGGTCCAGAAGCTGGAGGAGGGTCTGGCCGTGCAGGAAGCGACCATGGCCGGAGCGCAGGCGACGCAGGCCGCCACGCAAGCGGGGATGACCTCGACTTTCGCCGCCACGCAGAGCGGGACGTGGGCGGTGATGGCCGCGGGCAGCGCCGCCCTGATCGTCGGAATCTTCCTCGGAATCGCCATGGCCAAGGACTGACGGGCCCACTCCCGCCCTACCGGGAACACCGTTGCTTGCGCCGCCCCCGTCGGACCCATGGCCTGGCGGGGGCGGCGTGCTGAGAACGGCTGGCTTGGCTCGCAAGGACCACACTCTGCCTGCGATGAACGTTCCCCGCAGGGGCCAGGGAATGCCCATGGCAGTCCGGGATGACCCGTTTGCGACGGGAAGCGGCGATGCCACGCCAGGGATGGATGCCGCTCAGCGGCCGCGCGTCACGGCTCCCCCTGCACGTGGCGGGTTGCCGAACGATGTCAGGAGTCGTGCTGGTCGCGGCTGCCGGACTTGGCCAGTCCACGGCTGATCATGTAGCCGATGGTCAGGAGCACGATGTACAGCCAGGCTTTGTCTGCCCGGAAGTAGTCGGCATGGTCGTCCTCGGTGCCTACGACCATCGAGGCGATCAGGACGGCGATGACGCTAGCGATGTAGACGAAAAACTCGGTCGTCTTCAGGGCCGACTTCGTCTCGGTCGCCAGGCGCCGGGTCTTTTTGCCAGCAGGGTCTACGCCGGTGTGGTGGCCAGGGGAGCCGGCCGGGTTCGCAGTGGTCATGGCATGCATCCATTCCTCTGTGCGAAACAACGTCCGGTACAAGCAAAACCCCGTCTGGCCTATAGCGCAACGGGAGCATGTAACCGGCCGGTAGGTTTGCACCTGAACAGCCTGCGTGCCTCCATACTGTTCGCCCCCTTAGGACGAGTGGAAATTCTGAGAGCTGAAACGGATGCCCTCGCAAGTGGCCCGCGCGAGCGGGGCGCGGTGGTGATGGGCAGGCGGCTCGGGCTCTTCTTGCCCCGAGTGAGGCGCCTGGTGGAATCGGTGCGCTGGGTAGTGCGCTCGTGCACCAGGCCGGCCCCCTTGAGGCGGGCCGGCGCGAGGTCGAGGAGGCGGTCAGCACGGTCTGCTTCGGCAAGACGGTCGCGGAAGTCGGCCAGCACGCTGTGGTGGAACCCGGGGTCGTCCAGCTCCATGGCCATGGCGTACTTGAAGTCGATGCGGCGGCGGACCGCCTCGGCGGCCTGCCGGTCCGAACAGTCCGAGCAGGAACTGCAGCACGCAGACGGTGGCCAACTGGGCGGGCGACAGGCCC
This sequence comes from Streptomyces sp. CB00316, assembly GCF_001905595.1. Lineage (GTDB taxonomy): Bacteria > Actinomycetota > Actinomycetes > Streptomycetales > Streptomycetaceae > Streptomyces. The sequence goes on from NZ_LIXI01000017.1 coordinate 31,709, forward strand.
GGGCGCCCGTCACGCGGGTACCAGTCGGTGAAGTCCTCGTCGTGCCACAGCCCGTCCAGCCGGTCTCTCACCCACATCGCCGTAGTGCCACCCGGGTTGCTCGCCCGCGCGATCTGTGTGGTCAGAGAGGGGACTTGCTCACCGGAACGGGGGCGGAGCGACAACGGGCACCTCGACAGCTGCATCGGTCACCGGAACTACCCGAGCATGCCCGTTGGTCATGCCGCCGCACCGGGAAATTCCAAGATCCCCGACAGAGTCAAGCTCAGGTCCTTCGCGGCTGAGGCACCCGGCACGGGTGCCTCCGGCTCCCGGCGCGCACCGACTCCCCGACGTCGCTTTCCGTGAACGCCACCGCCGGCGAGTTCCGCACGCACGGTGACGGCAACCATTCTGACGGCGAGGACCACTGCCGGCATCCGCTCGAACCGGGCCCCGCGGGGCCGGGCGGCGGCGGGTGCCGGTCGGTGAACGATGTCCCAAGCCGTGCCGCGGAGATCGGCGACGCCCGGTGCGAAGCGGCGGGGACCGGAACGGAGCAGCAGCCACCGTCCCGGCCCCCGGCCCTTCTGCGAGGAGAGGGACGCTCAGAGGTACTGGGTGTTGGGGGCCAGCCCGCACATGATGCGGCCGTACAGCTCCAGGTTGGTGTTCGGGTGCATGATGGCGTGGAGGTTCAGCGTCTGGACATCGCGCTCGATGCGCTGGATGGGCACGTGGGTGTAGATCGACGAGCCACCGCTCGCCGTGTTCAGGATGTCGACGGCTTCCTTGGACCGCTGGCACGCCGCGCCGGTGTCAAGCCGGACGCGGGCGCGTTCCTCCAGCGTCCACGGCTCACCGGATGCGTTCTTGGCGTCCACGAGGTCGGCGATGCGGTACACGTGGAACTCTGTCTCGTCGATCTTGACCGCTGCCTCGGCGACCTGGAGGTGCGTGAGCGGGGCCTCCCTCTGGTCGGTGTACTCGGTGTAGGTGATCTTCCGGCCGGGCAGCCGCTCGAAGAAGACGTCCTTGGCGCCCTTGGCCAGACCCAGCGCGGTCGCGCTGACCGTGGCGCACGCCGTCGGCATGATCGGCGCCCGGTGGATGAGCGCATCGGCGTTACTGCCGTGACCGCTGTGCCCCTGGAGGATGCCGCCCAGCGGGATGTACCAGCCATCAGGCACGAAGACCTCGTGGGCGACGGTACTGACACTGCCCGAACCACGCAGTCCGGCGGTGTGCCAGTCGTCGTCGATCTCCAGCGAAGCCAGTGGAATCAGCGTCATGACCGGCTGGAAACTGCCGTCCGGCATGGCCAGCACCGCCGCGTTGGTGTTCCACTTGCTGTGCTTCGCCCCGCTGTTGAACGCCCACCTGCCGTTGACGACGATGCCGCCCTTCGCCGGCGCCGCCATGGCCGTCGGACTGATGATGCCGCTCACCAGGTCGTCCGGGGAGGCGAACACCTCGTCCTGCACGGCGTCGGAGAAGAGCCCGGCGACCCACGCGCTGATGGACCACACACCGGCGGTCCACGACGCGGATCCGTCTCCCCTGGCCAGTTCCGCGAGCACCTCTACCTGGGTCCTCATGTCGGACTCGTAACCGCCGAGGCGGGCGGGGAGCCGGGTGCGCAGCAGTCCGGCCTCCGCCATCGCCTTGACGGTGCCCTCGTGCAACTGACGATTCTCTTCAGCCCAGGACGCGTTTTCGCGGAGCGTCGGCACCAACTTCGCTGCGCGGGCAACGAGGTCGGCGCGGCTCGGTGTGGCCGCAAGCTCGGTGATGTCCACAGTCTCTCCTTGGGAAGCGGCGACAGGGGGGTTCGGCGGGTGCCCGGTGATCGGAGTCCTGGATCACCGTCGCAGGCACCGGCGTGCGTGACATCTCGCGGATTGCGGGTTGCGGGCAAGCGATCACGGGCCCGGGAGCAAGGACTTGACCATCGGGCGGACCCGGGCCACCGGAACGTGCGCGCGCCCGCCGTGCGGAACTCCGCGCCGCGCTCCGGCGTACGCCGGTGAGCCGGTCGCGGTCCACGACGACGGCCCCGCCACCATGCCGGCCGGGAGCCCCCGCAGCCAGAGCCCCGCGACGCTTCCGCCCAGCACCACCACACGACCCCCGACGCTCACCCGTCGAGGCCCCTCTGCGAAACCCATCGGCTGATCTCGCAGCACATCCTGCCGCGCGCCGCCGCATCTCCTGGCCTGCGCTGCCGGAGAAGAACCTCCCCGGACCGACACCACTGCTCGGGGCAGCGGTTCGAACCGGGCCCGGAGGGGCGGGCCGCCCAAGAGCAATCCAGGAGATGCCGGGCGCCCGACCGGGTGTGAGGCTGACGCCGGTCGAAGCTCTTCGGACGGAACGGCCCACCACGGCCGTGCCCGCCTGACGGCCGCCCTCCGCTCCGAGGAACTCCTCACCGCCCGTCCGACGGCCTCGCCCCGGCCGTAGCCGACAAGGCGCATCCCGCCCTCGGCCACGGCGGCCACCGCCGCATCGACATGCCCTTGGCGCGGGAGCAAGCCCGGACCGAGCCCCTCCAACCCCTCACCCGGTTCCCCGACCACCGTCCGACAGCGGGCCCGGGGACAACGAGCCGCGGAGCCCTCCACCACGAACGGCCTTGCGCAGCCTTCCCGAACGTCTGAAGCCGGAGAGTGAACGCCCATGAAAGCAGCCGTCATTCCCGCGATCAACGCCCAGTGGGAGATCAAGGAGGTCGCGACCCCCCGGCCGGGCCCCGGCGAGGTGCTCATCAAGGTGCACGCGTGCGGGATCTGCCACAACGACATCTGGGTCGCCCAGGGCGTCTTCCCCTTCCCCGCGTGCGATCCGGCGATCACCGGACACGAGGCGGCGGGCGAGATAGTTGAACTGGGTCCGGGCACCACGACCCGCCAGGTGGGCGACCGGGTCGGCACCACCTGGGTCCAGGCCGCCTGCGGCCGCTGCTCCTACTGCCGGCGCAACCTGCCGCTGACCGGCCAGTCGGCCATGACCTGCACCGCACCGGTGATGACCGGTCTGAACGTACAAGGAGGCCACGCCGAATACCTCTGCGTGGCCGCCGCGAGCACCGTACTGCTCCCCGACGGGATCGACTACGCGAGGGCCGCGCCCGTCCTCTGCGCCGGCTACACGGCCTGGAGCGCGCTGCGCGTGAGCGAACCGCAGCCGCACGAGCGGATCGCCGTTCTCGGCATCGGAGGGCTGGGGCACATGGCCGTGCAGTACTCCCGAGCCTGCGGGTTCGAGACCGTCGCCATCACCCGCTCGCCGGACAAGCACGAACTCTCCAAGAGCCTCGGGGCCGACCTCGTCGTCCGTGACGGGGCGGAACTGCGCGAGGCCGGCGGCGCCGACGTAGTCCTGGTGACCGGTACGTCGTACGAGGCCGCCACGGACGCGCTCCAGGGACTGCGGGTCGGCGGGCGGATCGTGCTGGCCACCATCGACCCGTCTAGCTCGTTCACCATCGGCCCCACCACACCCTTCTGGGCGCGGGGCCAGCGGGTGCTGGGCGCCACCCACAACGGGTTGCGCTATCTGACCGAGGCGCTCGACCTGGTCGCGCAGGGCGCGGTGACCCCGATGATCGAGGTCTTCCCGATGGACAGGATCGCGGACGCCGTCGACAAGGCGGCGAAGGGGGACGTCCGCTTCCGGGCCGTCGTGACGTACTGACCCGGCATCCCGGCGCCGCCGCCGGGGTGTGCACGCGATGCGCCCCCAGATCCTGCCGCCGGGCGGATCACCGGATGACCGGCCGGACCGCGCGAGCCCGGCGGAGCGGAGCAGACCCAGCACGCCGAAAGAACGGTCAGGGAGATACCGCACTCTGGAAGACGCCGACTCGTGGCACAGCCCGGACAATCCACTTCCGAGACCGCTTGCGGCTCTCTTCCGGTCCTTTTGACGACGAGGCAGGTACGCATGACAGAGGCAGCGGCACCCAGTCCGGGCAGACTTCCTTCCCTGACCGCGTTACGGTTCGTCGCCGCACTCCTGGTCTTCGTCTTCCACGCGCACTACCTGGGCATATTCGGCGATACCTCGGTGCAGAAGGCGTACACCTTCGTCACCAGCAGTGCCGGCGGGATCGGCGTCTCGTTCTTCTTCGTACTCAGCGGGTTCGTACTGACGTGGGCGGTGAAGCCGGCCGACACGATGGGCAAGTTCTGGCGCCGGCGGTTCTTCAAGATCTTCCCGAGCCACGTCGTGGTCTGGACGATCGTCCTCGCCATGCTGTTCGTATCCGGCACCGCGATCGAGGCCGGGCCCGCCACGGCCAACCTCTTCCTGGTGAACGCCTGGGTGCCGGACATGAACAACCTCATGTTCGCGGTCAACGGGGTCACGTGGTCGCTGTCGGCGGAGATCGCCTTCTACCTGCTGTTCCCGTTCCTGATCACCGGTATCAACAGGATCCGGGCCAACCGGCTCTGGTTCTGGGCCATCGCTGTGTCGGTGTTGGCCCTGTCGGTTCCCCTGCTCTCGAAGGCCTTCCTGCCCGACGCTCCGATATTCCCCGGATACGATCAGTTCTCCTGGCCGCAGATGTGGTTCGCCTACCAGTTCCCGCTGGTGCGCTGCCTCGAGTTCATCGTCGGCATCCTCTTCGCCCGTATCGTCCTGAGCGGGCGATGGGTCCGCCTCGGCCTGGGGCCGGCCGCGCTCGGCGTCCTCGCGATGTACGTGGCGGCGCTGTGGCTGCCCCCGCTCTGGTCGTTCGCCGCGCCCTACGCGTTCCCGCTCGGGCTGCTGGTCGCGGCCGCCGCCGCCGCCGACCTCGCCGGCCGAGGAACACTGCTGACCCGTCGTCCGCTGGTCTGGTCGGGCGAGATCTCGTACGCGTTCTTCCTGATCCACCTCAACGTGCTGAACTCGGCGCAGGCGGCGCTCAAGGGACAGTGGATGGGGTACGGCGCCTTCGAACGGACGTCGTTGAGTACCCCGGTGGCGGTGCTGTTCCTGCTGGGCTGCCTGGCCGTCAGTATCGTCCTGGCCTGGCTGCTCCACCGGTGCGTCGAGATGCCGGTCACGCGGAGGTGGTCCAGCTCCCGGCCGCACCGGCCGCCGGTGCCCGCGGTCGGCACAGGTGAGGTCAAAACCACCACGACCACGGGCTGAGCCGGGTTCGGCGCTCCGCCCGGTACCCGATGCGGGGGTACCGGGCGGAGTACCTCATCAGGATTCGGCCGCCTGGGGGCGCTCGGTGACCGGATCCAGATCGTCGGACGCTGACGGCGTCGCCGCCTTCTGACCCAGCGTCATCCACACGAGGACGAAGATGGCCGCGATGATCACGATGCCGACGACGGCCACCATGTTCAGCCCGTCGGTGAAGGCGTTGCGGGCCGTGTCCAGCAGCGACTGGGCTTGGGCGGCCGGGAGCTTGGCGGCGGCGGAGACCGCTTCGGCCAGCGTCTGCCGGGCCTCGGCGACCGGAGAGTCGGCCATGCCGGACTGGTAGACCGCTCCGCCGACGCTGCCGAGCAGGGCGAGTCCGAGGGTCGAGCCGAGGAGGTTGCTGGTCTCCGACATCGACGCCGCCGAGCCCGCCTTCTCGGGCGGGGCCGCCCCGACGACCAGGTTGGTGCCGAGCATGAACATCGGCGCGATGCCCAACGCCACCAGCGCCACGCTCAGTGACACCAGGCCGGGGCTGCTGGTCCTGGTCACGGTGCTGAGCACGATCAGGCCGATGAAGCACAGCGTGAGCCCGCCGAGAATCGCGGTGCGCGGTTGGATCCGCCGGACGATCACCGGTGTGACCAGGACTCCGACGGCGATGGCCACGCCGGTCGGGGCCTGCCACAGCCCGGCCTCGGTCGGCTCCAGCCCGAGCACGCTCTGGATGAACTGGCTGGTCAGCAGGCCCATCCCGGCCAGTGTTCCCGAGGCGAGCAGCATGGCCAGCAGGGAGCTGCTGAACCTGATGTTGCGGAACAGCCGCAGGTCGAGCAGCGGGTTGGGCAGGCGCAGCTGTCGACGGGTGAACACGACACCGAACGCGACGCCGACGCCGACGGCCACGTACGCCCCCACCGGGGAGCTGGTGTCACCGGCGGCCAGCTGCTTGATGCCGTAGACCACCGGCAGGACCGCGGCCAGCGACCACACCACGCTGACCAGGTCGAGGCGCTTGGCATCGGCGTCGCGGTACTCGGGCAGCAGGATCGGACCGGCGATCAGCAGGAGCAGCATGACCGGGATGCTGATCAGGAACACCGAGCCCCACCAGAAGTGCTGCAGCAGGACCCCGCCGATGACCGGGCCCAGGGCGGCACCGCCGAAATTGCAGAACGCCCACAGCGAGATGGCTGTGCCCATCTGCCTGGGGTTGCGGAACATATTGCTGATCAGGGCGAGCGTCGACGGCGACAGCGTGGCGGCGGCGATGCCCAGCAGGGCACGGGCGATGATCAACATCAGCGGGCTGGTTGAGAACGCCGCGAGCAGCGAGGCGGCGGAAAAGGCGCTCGCACCGATCATAAGGAGCTTGCGACGGCCGATCCGGTCACCGAGAGTACCCATGGTGATCAGAAGGCCGGCGAGCATGAAGCCGTAGATGTCGGTGATCCACAGCTGTTGAGTGCCGGTCGCGCCCAAGTCGGCGCTCAGATGGGGCAGTGCCAGGAACAGGACACCGATATCGAAGGCGACGAGCAGCGTGGGCAAGGCCAGCGCGGCCAGGCCCAGCCACTGCCGGCGCCCGGCCAACGGGGCCGCGTCCTGAGTCGTGTCACTCATGAGGATCCTCTCTCGTTCACCACCGCGGGCGGCACCCGCGCATGGCGCCGTTACGCGGTAGTCGGAGCAGGCTTTGAGAATCCGACACGTGAGCCGTACGCAGTCGCGGACAGCTCGGGTTGAGCGGGAGCGATCATGCCGCAGGCCCGCCGGCCTCGCGGTGAAGTGCGGCGCGGCGCCCTGAACTGCGCTGCAGCCCCCTCCGGCGCCACCCCGCAGAAGTCTGCGGAGAGGGTTGGCTCAAGGGCACCGGGGCGCCGGAACGCAAGCCGCAGGCGCAACCCGGGCCCCGGCCGGTGTTCCCCGGCGCAGGTGCTCGGACGCAGGCGGTCTGGCATGGACACGGGCGGACTTTTCGGCACGGGCCCATCCTGCTGGTTCACCCCCTCGCATACGCCGCGGTCACCACCGTGGCGGGACGGGCGAGTGCGGCGGGCCGATCGAGCCCGTCCTGCGCCGTCGGCCGGCGCGGTCAGGAACCTTCGGCGCACAGGCCGGCCGGACAGCGCGTCCCCGGCGCCGGTGCGCAGCCGGTCGGCATTCGCCGGCCCCGGCGCACCCCGCGCCGTCAAGGGGCGCCGCCCCGGGGGCCGGCATGGCCACAGCCGTCGTTGCCCGCGCCGGTCAGGCGCAGGTGCCCGGTCAGCGGGACGGCGAGCCCGGAGCGGTCGGCGAGGCGAACGAGCGGGACGAGCACACCGCCGGCCAGGGGGGCAAGGACCACTTCACCGAAGGCTGCCCGCACTCCGCAGGAGCCGCGAGACGGTGCCCTGACGAGATGCCCTGCCGACCGTGCGCCGGTGGTCCCGGAACACGTCCGTCACCGCAGACCGCAAGGCATCTCCTCGTACGGGGTGCGGCCGACAGCCCTCATCGGCCGGTGGACGCGGACTCAGGCCCCCTACTGCCGGATCGCCCCGGTCGCCGGGTCGAACCGCCCGGCGTGCGGGTTATCACCGCTCCGGCGTGCCGTGAACTCCAGGTACGCCTGCGCGAGCAGCAGGTGGACGATCCACACGCCCCAGCTGGTGGCCTCGATCAGGACCTGGATGTTCACCTGCAGGCCCCAGTTCAGCATCATCCAGGCGACGATGCGCCCGTAGGTCGTGAACAGCGCGAGCGAGAAGCTGTAGACCATCCAGCGGCGGTGCTCGGCGTAGCGGCCCTGACGGGCCTTGCGCCAGGCGTACAGCGTCGTACCCAGCCACAGGACCGCACCGAAGGCGAGGCCGGTACTGCCTTGGTTGGCGCGGTGCGGCACCAGCACGAACAGCACAATGAGCGTCGTCGGGATCACCGCGCCGAACACGTACAACCGGCCGACCATGCGGTGGACCCTGGGGCGCGTACGGCGCAGACGGGGCCAGGCCTGGAGCATCATCGCCACCAAGGCCAGGTTGCCGGTGACCACGTGGGCGACCAGGAACGCGAAATGCGGCTGGAAGCCCGGGTCGAGCTGGCTCCGGGAGACGTCGGGATCCGTGGCGAAGTAGTGAGGGAAGGAGTAGAGCAGGTTGAACAGCACAGCCCCGCCCACGACGGCGAACCAGGGGTAGTACCTCTTCCACCAAGGCCGCTCCCCGGGTGCCGCGGGCCGCTGGTCGATGTCAGGTTCCTCCGCAGGGGTCATCTGGAGGCCTGTCTGTCGTCTGTTCTGAGACATGCCTGTCCTCGGCTCTCTCACGGCTGGGGTGCAACGCAGCTAGAGCATCGGACCCGAGGGCCCCGGCGGGCATCTTCGTAAGTGCTGTGTTATGAGGTCCCCAGGCACGCCGGTGCCCGTTCACCGGCACCGGTGCCCGCAGCGAACTCCAGCGGGACACCCCGGTCACAGAGGCCTCACACCTGAGCCCACCGCCCACGCGTTCGGGACACGCACACCGGCCGGCACCGGCACCCACCGGCCCGCAATCCAGGAGATGCCCGGCCCCGGCCCCGGACCACATCGTGAAGCCATGGGCGACGCCGGGCGAACGTCGTCCTGGCCGGCCACGGCGCGGAACGGCCGGACGGCGGCAACCGGGTGCCACCCGTGCCGACCGGCGTGACCAGCCGGTTCGCCGACCGCCCGGGGGGCGGTCGGCACGCTGACCCCCGGGGACCTGGCGACCCCGGAAACCCCAGAACCACAGACTCCCAACATCCCCAGCACGATCCCCAGGAGGTGGGCAAGATGCCCCAGGAAACACCCCGGTCGGCGGCCGATGGCGACCCGACCCGCGCCGTCGTGCTGGGCGGCAGCATCGCCGGGCTGTTCGCCGCCCGTGTGCTCGCCGAGGCCTACGACGAGGTCCTGGTCGTCGACCGGGACACGGTCACCGGAGTCGACGGCCCACGCCGCGGACGCCCCCAGGGCAAGCACATCAACGCCATGCACGTGCGCGGCCGGGTGGTGATGGAGGAGCTCTACCCCGGCATCACCGACCAGCTCATCGCCGACGGCACCCCGATCGGCGACTACTCCGGCTCGGTCCGCTGGTACTTCCGCGGCCGCCCCGTCAAGCGCGCCGACATCGGCTACATCGCGGTGCCGGCTTCGGCGCCGCTGATGGAGCGCCGGATCCGCGAACGCACGGCCGAGCTGGCGAACGTCCGGTTCGTCGAGCGCTGCGACATCCTGGGCCTGACCGTCACCGCCGACCACGCACAGGTGACGGGGGTCAAGGTCCAAAGGAGCGGCGCACCCGGCGAGACGATCACGGCCGACCTGGTGGTCGACGCCACCGGGCGCGGCTCGCGCACCCCGGTGTGGCTCGAGGAGATGGGCTACCCGCGCGTCGAGGAGGAGCGGACCAACATCGGGCTGGGCTACGTCACCCAGAACTACAAGATGAAGGCCGACCCCTACGACGGCGACCTCGCGATCATCGCTGTCGCCTCCCCCGAGGTCCCGCGCGGCGTCATCTTCACCAAGACCGAGGGCGACACGACCCTGATGACCGTCTACGGCATCCTCGGCGACCACCCGCCGACAGACCAGCAGGGGCTGTACGAGTTCGTCAAGCGCCTGCCGGTCCCGGACATCCACGAGGCGCTGAAGCACGCCGAGCCGCTGGACGATCCGGTCGCCTTCCGGTTCCCCACCACACAGCGCCGCCGGTACGAGCGGATGGGCCGGTTCCCGGCCGGCCTGCTGGTCATCGGTGACGCGGTGTCCTGCTTCAACCCGGTCTACGCACAGGGCATGACGGTCGCGGCGCTGTCCGCCCTCACCCTGCGCCGCCACCTGCACTCCGGTGCCACGCCGGACGCGCGGCAGTACTTCCGCGACCTGGCACGCGACGTCATCGACCCGCCGTGGGAGATGACGCGCACCGTCGACCTGGGCTTCGACGGCGTCGAAGGCAAACGGGACCTCAAACTGCGCATAGGCCAGCGCTACCTGGCGATGGTCCAGGTAGCGGCGACCCGGGACCGCTCGGTGACCCGCGGCTACATGCGCGCCGCCGGGATGCTCGACCGGCCGGAGCAGCTGATGCGCCCCGGCATGATCCTCCGGGTCCTGCTGAACGCGCTGCGCGGCCCGGCCGGGCCGGCCGCCGTGCCCCCGGCCGTGGCCGAAGCCCCCCGACCCGGCCGGCACCCCGCCGACCGGGTCCCGGCGACCGGATCCGCTGAGCAGACCCCGGCCCCGACAAGCAATGAGAACAAGAGCCCGTGACCCCGATGAGGACCGGGACACCGCCGGACGCGGCATCGGCCGTGTACGCCAGGGCTCTTCGCGGCCATGGCGCGCCGCATGACGCCGCCGTAGGCCAAAGGGTCGACACCCCGCGCCCACCTCGCCGGACACCGGCGCGGCCGGGCCCGCGGCCTGCCCGGCGACGGCAGGGACCCCTTCACGGCGAACAGCAACGACGCGTGGCAGTGGCGGAGACCGTGGATACGCGGGCACCTGACCGGGCCGTACTCCTCGGCGGCCGGCCCGGCCGCGGGCACCGGCCGCAGCCACCGGAAGGCACCGGGGTCCCACTCGCCGCCCTCGGGGCCGCCGAGGTCCCGCCTCACCCCCGGGGACCGGCTCCCGATGCCGAGGACCCCGCGGACGGCGCTGACCTGCCCGGCCTCACCGCGCAGCCCGTGCCGCCATGATGCCCCTCGCACCCGGCCGGTGCCGGCGTCGTCCGTCAGAGACCCGTCCGCCGGGCTGCGCGCGACCCCGCGCGTCGCTCGTCGACCGGCTGCCGCTCCCGCGGGCGCGACGAGAGGGCAGTTCAGGAGATGCTTCCCGGGCGCCACGGCTGCGAAAGTCGAACCCGAGCGTGTCAGGACTCGAGGAGGGGCGATGGAGAAGGCCACCACGTTGCCCCGAACCGAGCTGCCGAGCCGCGGCTGATCCCGGCCCGCCGGCGGGGCCGACGCGCAGTCGGCGCAGGACCGGTGACGGCTCGGCACCGAGGTTCTCGAATCGCTGTGCGGACCGGGTCCGCCGCGGACACGGGCGCCGAAACGTGCCCGGGGCACCGCCCCGCCTCGGCGCGCGGTGTCCGGGCACGGAGGAAGCCGCCGACCTGCCGGCCGGTGCCGGCGGTGGCACGTCGTTGCACCCCGATGTGCCGGTCCAGCGGATCGAGCGGGACACCAAGGCGCCGAAACAGCACGCGATCATGCACCGGACACGAACCTCGAACTGTACGGGCGGGTGGCCTGCGGGCACGCCCCCAACACCCACCACCTCTCAAACGCAGTGAGGAGCAGTGACATGACCACTCCGCAGCCGTCGGCCACCGCGGACATCGCCCAGCGGGTCGCCGCCATCTGGGCCGAAGTCCTGGGCCCGGGATCCGATCGGCCCGGTGCCACGTTCGTCGAACTCAACGGACAGTCCATCGCCGCCGTGCGGATTGCCGCGGGGGTCGAGGAGCAACTGGGCATCACGCTCGACATCGGCGACCTGTTCGAGGACCCGGACCTGGAGACCCTCACCCGGGGCATAGTGGCCCGCATCGAGGGGTGAGCGGTATGGCCGAACTGACCCACCTCAACCCCGCCACCCCGCTCGACGAAGTCGTCGAGATCCTGGAACGCGACGGAGCGGTGATCATCGAGAACTTCGTCGATTCCGATACGCTCGCCGCGCTCCGGGCGGACCTCCAACCGGGCCTCGAGGCGGCCGGCTACAGCGAGAGCGGCTACGACGGGAAGAAGACCAAGCGGCTGTCCAGCCTGTTCCAGCGGTCGCCGCGCCAGATGACCAGCGTGGTCCTCCAACCCCAGTTCCTCGGCGCGGCCCGGCGCCTGCTGCAGCGGACCACGCACATGTGGATCGGCAAGCTCCGGATGGAGGTCACGCCGAGCATCCAGATCAGCTTCACCCAGGCGATAAGAATCGATCCGGGCCAGGGCCGGCAGCCGTTGCACCGCGACGACGCGATGCATCTGTGGCGGCACCCGGGGCCACCGTGCCGGCTCCAGCTGATGCTGGCGATGACCGACTTCACCAGCGCCAACGGCGCGACCCTGGTCATCCCCGGCAGTCACCACTGGGACGACGAGCGGGCTCCCGCCTACGCCGAGGCGGTTCCGGCGGTCATGCCCGCCGGCTCCGCCCTGCTCTGGCCGGGCGGGGTGTACCACGGCGGCGGAGCCAACACCACGGACTCGCCGCGCTACAGCCTCTCCGTCGCGCTCGACCTGGGCAACCTGCGGCAGGAGGAGAACCAGTACCTCGCCGTCTCCCGGAAGACCGTACTGACCCTTCCGGAGGAGGTGCGGAGGCTGCTGGGCTGGGACCGCTGCCCGCCCGGCCTCGGCCAGGTCGAGACGCAGGACCCGCACCTGCTGCTGGAAAAGACGCCGCAGGAGCTCGCCACCAGGCCACGCGGCGCCAATCCGCTGATGTAGCGGTCGTGAGCGAAAGCAGCCGGTGCGCCGTCGCGGAAGCGGGCGCACCGGCTGCTTCCGTCTGCCGGGCGGCGCGAGTGCAACTCCCCGACACAGCCGCCAGCGGGCGGCCCGCTCCAGCGCGGCGGCCAGGGCATCACAACGCCGCTCGTGCCGCGGCAGCCGCGTCCCCTCGCGGCGTCCCATGACACCGCACCAGCGCAAGGGGGACCTGCCGCCCGCTCAGGGCAGGCGGACGGACAGCCCGTGGCGGAACACGTCGAGCGGGTCATAGACCTGCTTCGCGCGTTGCAACCGGGCGTAGTTGTCCTTGAAATACAGCGCAGACCAGTCGATCCCCGACGTGTTCCACGCGGGATCGGCCAGATCGGCGTCGGGGTAGCCGATGTAGGAGCCGTCGTTGGTGCCGTCCGGGACCGGCACGCCACCGGAGTGCGCGTAGACGTCCCGGTAGTACGCGCGCACCCAGGCCAGGTGACGCTCGTCGTCTGCCGGATCGGTCCAGGAGCCGGTGCTGTAGGACGCCTTGAGGATGCAGTCGCGCTGCGCCACTGCGGTGGCGTCCGGGGCGACGGCGTTCACCTTGCCGCCGAAACCGGTCAGAACCAGGCATCCCATGGGGTTCTCGTAGTCCGACGACGACAGATGGCGATGGATCGCCGTGATCTGCGCGTCGGAGAACCCGCGCCGCAGATAGCCCGCCTTGTTCTTGTACCGGCCTTGCGGATCGCTCGGCCAGCTGTAGGACGGCAGCCAGGTGTCCAGCCACGGGGAGGTCTCGGAGGTCGCCGACATCGGATCTGCGTCGATTCCGCGGGTTACCGCCGCGGTGTGGGCTTCGAGGACCCCGGCCGCATCCGGCGCGTCGTCGGGGATCACCGAGGTCAGGATGAACATGGTGCCCGAGCGGTGGGTGATGATCAGGTTGCTCCACAACGCCGCGCCCGGTGCGCCCGGCTCGCTGTTCTCCTCGTACCAGGTGCAGTAGTTACGCAACAGGGTGCGGAAGTCCGCGTCCGAGATCGCGTCCCAGGACCACATGGTGTCACGGCGCAGCACCGCTCGCGGCGCGCGGGGGAGTTGCCGGGCCGGGTCGCCGTCCGGCGTCCCCGGCGTGCGCAGCCAGTACTTCGTGACCACGCCGAAGCTACCGCCCCCGCCACCGGTGTGCGCCCACCACAGATCGTGGTGAGGGTCCTCGGGCCGGTCGGTGCCCACCACGGTCCGGGCCCGGCCGTCCGCGCCGACGACGATCGCCTCGACCGCCGTGACGTGGTCCACCACCAGGCCGTCGCGCCGGGACAACGGACCGTAGCCGCCGGCCGCGATGTGCCCGCCGGCAGCCACCTCGAAGCAGGTGCCGGCCGGGATGGTCACGCCCCAGCCGTCGTGCAGTGTGCGGTAGACGTGGTCCAGCCGCGCTCCGGGCTCCACCACGAAGGCGTCCCGCCCGGCGTCGTGGCCGACGTGGTTCAGCGCGGACAGGTCCACGAGCACCTTCACCTCCGGATGCGCGGTGAAGTCCTCGAAGCAGTGACCGCCGCTGCGCACGGCGATCCGTCGCCCGGCGTCCACGGCCGCCTGGACCGCGGCCTGCACATCGGCGGCATCGGTGGCGAGCAGGACCTCGTCGGGCCGGCCCACGAAGCGATGGTTGTAGCCCTCGACGAGGGCGGGGTAACGGTGGTCGTCGCGGGTGACTACGGCGGCGGTCGTGTCCGTCATGGCTGCCTTCCTCACTGGTTCGCGGTCTCTGCCCCGACCGTGCCACCGCCGGCGGGCGCCGGGCATCTCAACGTGTGCGCACCTCCCCGGGCGGCCGGGCGCCCCGCATATAGAATGAGCTGGTGCGTTCCGACCAACGCCTGGAAAGCCTGCTCGCGGAGCTGCGGCCCTCGGTCCTCGGCGCCCTGGTCCGGCGCCACGGGCAGTTCGACGGCTGTGAAGACGCGGTGCAGGAGGCGCTCGTAGCCGCTGCCACGCAGTGGCCGACCGAAGGCGTCCCGGACAACCCGCGAGCCTGGCTCCTGACCGTCGCCGGACGCCGCCTCACCGACCACTGGCGCAGCGACCGGGCCCGCCGCACCCGTGAGGCCACCGTCGCCTCGATGGCACTGCCCGAGGCGACGGTGGCCCCGGCCCCCGACGACGAGGACCTGGTCTCCGTCGACGACGACACCTTGATACTCCTGTTCCTGTGCTGCCACCCGGCGCTGACCCCGCCCTCACAGGTGGCCCTGACCCTGCGCGCGGTCGGCGGCCTGACCACCGAGGAGATCGCCCGCGCCTTCATGGTCCCCCCGGCCTCGATGAGCCGTCGCATCTCCCGGGCCAAGCAGCAGATCAAGGACGCCGGCATGACCTTCCACATGCCGCCGGAACCCGAACGCCCCGAACGCACCAGCGCGGTCCTGCGCGTCCTCTACCTCATCTTCAACGAGGGCTACACCGCCACCGCCGGACCCGACCTGCTGCGCCCGGACCTGACCGCCGAAGCCATCCGGCTCACCCGCCAGGCCCACCGCGTCCTGCCGGACAACGGCGAGGTCGCCGGACTGCTGGCGCTGATGCTCCTCACCGAAGCCCGCCGCCCGGCCCGTACCCTGGCCGACGGCACCCTCGTCCCGATGACCGAGCAGGACCGCTCCCAGTGGAACGGCGACCTCGCCGAGGAGGGCCTGGCACTGGTCGTCGAGGCCCTGTCCCGCCCCGGCGTCGGCCTCTACCGCCTGCAGGCCGCCATCGCCGCGGTGCACGTCGAGACCCCCGAAGGCGGTGAGACCGACTGGCCGCAGATCCTGGCCCTGTACGACCTGCTGGAGCAGATCGCGCCCGGCTCGGTGGTGCGCCTGAACCGCGCGGTGGCGATGGCGATGGTCAAAGGCCCCCGCGAAGGCCTGCGGCTGCTGAAGCCACTGGAGCGGGACCGTTGGATGACCGGCAGTCACCGCCTCAGCGCGGTGCGGGCGTACCTGCTCGAGATGGACGGCGGTCTGGACAGGGCACAAGAGGCGTACCGGACCGCGGCACGGCAGGCGGCAAGCGGGCCGGAGCAGCGATTCCTCATGGAGCAGGCGGAGCGGGTGGGAGCGGCCCTGGAGCACCGGACGGGGTAGGAGAGCGCGGCTGGACTCCCACCGGGACCCCGTCCTCCCGGACCACCGAGATCCAGGTGTCCCCGGTGTCCGAACCCCGTGGCCCTGCCCCGGGACATCGCGAGCAGGAAACAGATCCCGACCCGCGAAGGAAGACCACGCAGTCGTCGCTGCACCGAGCAAGTCTCCGCCAGGACCGCGTCGATGAAGCTCGAACGGCACCACGGCCGTCAGCTCGCCCAGAACGCCCGCGCCCGTCAACGGCGGCAAAACCCGCACAGCCCCTCACCCCGGAACGCCGCGCTCCACCGGCACCACGGTCCGGGCGACCGGGCCGGGTCGAGCGCCTCCGAGCCCGCGCTGCTGTCGCTGAGCACTCTGGCGGATGCTCGCGCGACCGCCCGGCTCGCACCCTGAGGAGCAGATCCGCCCGGACCACCAAGGGGAGTTCATGCTCGACACCTCGCCCATCGCCTTCCCTGGCGACCCCGCCTACGATGCCGCCACCAGCGTGTTCAACCTCGCCGGCCCGGCACACCCCGCCGCCGCGCTCACCGCCACCTGCCTCGCCGACGTGCGGGCTGCGATCAGCCATGCGTCGGCACGCGGCCAGGGCGTTCGCGTCCACACCACCGGCCACTCCGCCGGCGCGGCCACCTCGATGACCGGCGCCCTCCTGATCCGCCCCATCCTGTCCGGCGGCGTCGAGATCGACCCCGACCGCCGCCTGGCCCGCATCCCCGCCGGCACACCCTGGAGCGCCGTCGTCCAGGCCGCCGCACCCCACGGCCTCGCCGCACCCCACGGCACCTCGGGCACCGTCGGCGCCATCGGCTACCTGCTGCACGGAGGCGTGAGTCTCTACGGCCGCGAACTCGGCCTCGCCGCCAACCACATCCGCTCCGTCGAACTCGTCACCGCAGACGGACACGTGCGCCGCGTCAGCGCTGCCGAGGACCCCGAACTCTTCTGGGCCGTACGCGGCGGAGGCGGCGGCTTCGGCGTCGTCACCGCCGTCGAGATCGAGCTCTTCGCGGTGACCGACCTCGTGGCCGGCGCCGCCTTCTGGTCCTGGGAGCACGCCGAGGCCGTGGTCGGCGCCTGGTACGACTGGACGCTGGACGCGCCCGACGAGGTCTCCACCTCCCTGCGCGTGATGAACCTGCCGGACCTGCCGGAGATCCCGCCGATGCTCAAAGGCGGCCCCGTGGTGTGCGTCGCCGGCGTCGCCCTGGCGACCGCCGCCGCCCGCGACCTGCTGGACCCGCTGCGCAAGACCGGCGAGCCGGTACTCGACACCTGGCAGGACTGCGGTCCCGAACAGGTCCCGGACATCCACATGGACCCCGACGAGCCCGGCACCTTCATCGGCGACCACCTGCTGCTCGCCGAGCCGGGCCGCGAAGGAATCGCCGCATTCCTGCGGATGACCGGCGAAGACTCCGGCTCGCCCCTGATCGCCGCCGAGCTGCGACAACTCGGCGGGCGCATGGCCGTCGCCGCCCCGGCCGGCGGCGTGCTGAACCGCCTGGACGCGCGCCTGGCCTACATGGGCGCCGGCGTCCCGGAACTGCGCGGCACGCCGGAGGAGATCATCGAGCACTGCGACAAGGTGCGCGCCGCCCTGGCCCCGTGGGACACGGGCCGGACCGCGCCCGGCTTCGTGAAGGGTCTGGACCGGCCGCGCGGGCACCTGTCCGAAGCCGATCTCCGGGCCGTCGAGCGGATCCGGGCGCGCGTGGACCCCCACGGCCTGTTCCGGGGCGACACGATGCCCGAGACCGTGATCGTGCCCTGACATCGGCACGCAGGAAGACGCCCCGGGGCCTGGTGCCCTGCGATCGTCGCAGACATGCCCCAGGTGATCGCGGACGTCTCCGTCTCCCCGACGTCGCAAGCTCCGAGGACAGCTCCGACCGCCACCCCCCTGGGCACCGGCGGCGAACGCCTCCACCGATGGCCGGCCGCTGCCGCCGCGCCCGATGCCCGGCGGACAAGTGCTCGCCGCCGCCCTGGCTGCCGGTGTGCTGGACGAACTGCGCCTCCACGTCGTGCCGCTACTGCTCGACGCCGGCCGCCCGCCGTTCGCGGAGCCCATGGATCCCGCGATCGCGTGGGAGACGACGCGCGGAGCTGCCGCCCGGCGTGACCCATGCATTCCATCGCGTTCCCAAGCAGGAAGGAAGGCACAGATGCTCTCCGACAAGGTGATGCTGGTGACCGGCGTCGGCCCCGGCCTCGGCCGCGAGATCGCGGTCCGCGGCGCCGCGGCAGGAGCCGACGTGGTCCTGGCGGCCCGCACCGAGACGGTCCTGACGTCGGTGGCCGCCGAGGTCGAGTCCCACGGCCGCCGGGCGCTCGCCGTCCCCACCGACATCCTCGCCCCGGACGCCTGCCGAGCTCTCACCGAACGTGCCCTGGACACCTTCGGCCGGGTGGACGTGTTCGTCAGCAACGCTTTCGCACCCCCGGCGATGGGCGACCTGGCGACGATGGACCTGGACGCCGTGCGCGCCTCGCTGGAGACGGACGCCCTGGCCGCGCTGCGCATGGTCCAGCTCCTGGCGCCGACCCTGACCGGACACGCCGGTTCGGTGGTGATGGTCAGCTCGGCGGTGGTGCACCACTCCCGCCCCCACTTCGGCGCCTACAAGGCTTCGAAGTCGGCGCTGCACTCACTGGCCGGCAGTCTGGCCACCGAGCTGGGTCCGAGCGGCGTCCGGGTCAACACCGTGGTGCCGAACTACATCTGGACCGAGGGGCTGAAGGGCTGGTTCGCGATGCAGGCCGCTGAGCGGGGAGTGTCGCTGGAGGACGTCTACGCCGAGACCGCGGCCGCGTTCGACCTGCGCCGGCTGCCCGACCCGGGCGACGTCGCCAACGCAGTGCTGTACCTGGCCTCGGACCTGGCCAGGGCGATCACCGGGCAGAGCCTCAACGTCGACGCGGGCGAATTCCACTCCTAGCAGGGCCCGGCCGCTTGACACCGGCACAAGGACGCCACGGCGACAGCGGAAGGCCGGCACCGGTCACGACCGCGAGAGGGATCTGCCCCCGCGGACAGCCAGATGGCCGCTCGGACCGGGCGCCGGCCCCCTTGCGGGGAACGGGCGGGAGCCGGCGAGAGCACAAGGGGCACGCGGCACCGACGAGGGCGACGTGATGGCGCCAGGCCGCTCAGGCCGGGCGCGCCCTTCGAAGCGGACCGGGCCGCCGGGCCACCACGTCCTCCCCGCCGCCCGGCCCGGCCCCGATCACCGGCCCCGGGGCCGTGTCCGCAGGGCTCCGGGGCCGGCTCGCCCGCCTCCCGACCCTCATGGACGAGGCCCACCGCGCCCGGACCGGCCGGCGGTGCGGACCCCGGCGGACACGGCCAGGGCCCGCACCCCCTCCATCTCCTCGCACGAGGGCGGCGCCAACGGCTTCCCCGAACACCAATCACCCGCGCCGGTGGCCGACCGCGACCACCGGCATCGGCCGGCCACTACGCATCCGGTGCGGGCCGACGACGCGCGCTCGCCAGCCTGAGCTGGGCGAACCCACGGTTGGCCACGGTAGTGAGCAGCACGGCGGAACTGGCGTGCGTACGCCCGGTGGAGAGGTCGCGCCAGACCCGTTCCAGACGGGTTCCCTCACGTACGGCATGGCTGCCGGCGGTCGGCTGGAGAATCTCGTCAACGGCCCTCCAGGCCAGCTCCGTTGCCTCCCGGCAGGTGATCGCGATCCGCATGTCCTCCTCGGCGGTGAACGCCCCGACCGGCAGCCCGGACAGCTCGTGCCAGCGCCGTGACGCCGCGAGAACCAATGTCTCGGCGGCGTCGATCATGCCGCTGGCCTTCCCGTACCAGAGCTGGAAGTCGGGATCCTCCGCCCTGGGCACGAACGGTGGGATGATCGTGGTGCGGGAGAACATCAGCTCCGTGTACGCGTCGAGCGCGCCCTGGCACATGCCGACCGCGATGTGCGCACCCTCCAGGGCCATCGAGCTCGCCGGCGCGCCCCCGTACTGTGGGTGCGCGTGCAGCTCGCGCCCCGGGGTGCCCTCGGTCACCGAGATCTCCTCGAAATTGACCACGATGCCGAAGTGGTCGGGGATGTGCCCGCCGGAGATCCGGATGCTGTGCGAACCGCTGCCCTTGAGACCCAGCTGCCCGCCCCAGTCGTCGAGCATCTCCCACTGATCGCGGGGTGCGATGAACAGCAGCCGGCGTGGCGGGTTCGCATCATCCCCGGCGATCACGGTATTGCCGATCAGATGGGTCGCGTACGGCGCGCCGGAGCAGTACCTCCACACACCGTCCAGGATCCAGCCGCCGTCCTCGGCGCGCGTGGCCGTTCCGTACGGGGCGTTGACGAGCGGCGCGATGAAGTCGCCGCCGCCGAAGATCTCGGCCTGCGCCTTCTCCTCGAACATGCTGCCGGCGAACAGCGAGTGCGCGGCCCCCAGGCAGAACATCCAGCCCGTGGACGGGCAGGCGCGGCACAGGACCATCGCGACCTGCAGGAACGTGTCGAACCCGAACTCGTAGCCGCCGTACCGCTTGGGCACCGTTATGCGGTAGAAGCCGGCGTCCCGGAACGCCCGATGGGTGTCCTCGGCGTAATAGGTTCGCTGCTCGGTCTCCTGCTGGCGCGCCACCAGGTCGGGCACCATGGCCCTGGCCCGCTCGATCAGCACGGCCGGAGTGACATCGGCCTCGTACCCCACGGCCGCGCCCCGCGCGACGTTCCCGGTCTCGGTCATGGCCGGGCCTCAGATCGCCGAGTCCGGGCCGGCGACCAGTTCGCCGATCACCTCGAGGAACCCGGCTGCCTGGTCCTCGACCTCGGCCCGCTCGAAAAGGTGACGGCTGAAGCTGAGCCCGCCGACCACTTCGGTGTCACTCAGGTGCATCGACCAGATCATGCCGTCCGGAGTGTCGGAGCCGAGCGGCTGCGGGATGACTCGCCGCCAGATCGCCGTGTACTCGAGGTCGCCGATCCGGTCGCCCTGCATCAGATAGGGCGGCTGGACGGCCTGGAAGAGGGTCGGCACCGCGTCGGGGCCGGCCGAGGACATCAGCTCGGGCGCCTCGGCGAGGATGTGCAGCAGCGGCAGCTCGTGCGAGAAGGCACCGATGCAGGCCTTCCTGCTGCGGGCGACGACATCGCGGAAGGTCCGGCATCCGTCCAGGTTCACCCGCAGCGGGCTGAAGTTGAAGAACGACCCGACCGTGGACTGGAAGCGGCGCTCACGGCCCGGCGTGAAGGTGGGCACCACGATGTCCGTCGCCCGGGTGCGGCGGTTCACGAAGACGGTGAACGCGGCGAGCAGCACCATGAACGGCGAACTGCGCGTCTCCTTGGCCAGCCGGGACACCTCCGCGCTCAGGCGCGCGTCGGTGGTGAACCGGTGATAGCTCGTCGCGGGGGACTGCCCGGTGGGGTGCACCGGCGCGACCAGGATCCTGGCGTCGCGCAGCGTCTCGCGCCAGTACGCCCGTGAAGCGGCCACCGCCGGCCCGTCGGCCTCCTCCTGCTGCGCGACGACGTAGTCCCGGTACTGGGCCACCTCGGGCAGTTGCGGCTCGGTCCCGGCCGCGCGAGCTGTGTAGCACTCCGCCAGGTCCCGCAGGATCACCTGGATCGACCAGACGTCGGCGGCGCTGTGATGGGCGCACAGAACCAGAACGGAGTCCTGCTCGTCGAAACGGCCGAGCACGGCCCGCAGCAACGGGACCTGGTCGGCCGGGAACGACCGGGTCTCCGCCTGGATCATGAGCTGCTCGGCCCGCCGGTCGCGGTCCGGACCCGGCGGCTCGTCCAGGTCGACCAGCTCCAGCTCCGGCTCCACGGCGGGCAGCACGCTCTGCGCCCCCCCGTTCTCCAGGTGCACCACGGTGCGCAGCGCCTCGTGCCGCTCGACCACATCGGCCAACGCCAGGCGCATGGCCCGCACGTCGACGCGGCCTTGGACCCGCCACGCGAAGACCTCCGTGTAGTGCGGCCCGAACGGCCCGGTCTTGAAGCCCTGGGCGAACATGCAGAGAAACTGCTGCTGCAGTGAGAGCGCCGCAGTTGCCTGCTGCGATCGAGAAGTCGTGGTCATGTGCGATCTCTCCTCAGAAAGGCGGACGCTGCCGTTGTGGAGGGCATCGATCAGCGTGTCGCGTACGGGTTCGGCGGCGACCGGCCATGGCGACCACCCCCTGGTCGTCCCGCCGGACGGCACGCTGTGCATGCCGGCCGGGCCGATCGTCCGGTTCTTCGCGACCGGCGTGAGGGCCGGGTACTGCGCACGTCCGTCACGAACGGACCGGCCGGCCGGAGCGGTTCGCGCCAGGGAAGAGCTCCCGCTTGCCGAAGAACAGCGGGGCGTCGCCGGACGGCAGGACCGGGCGCAACGGATGGGGCCGACGCACTGCCACGCGGCCGCGTCTCGATTCTCATCACCGCTTCGAGGGGCGCGCATCTTCGTGATTGCGCCCCCGCCCACCGCCACGACCGGCGGATCCGACCAGAGGACGACGGCCGCCCGTCCGCACCCCATGGCAGGCCCGAGCCGTCGACCGGGGCAAGCACGGCTCGCAGATCCACCTGATCACGAAAACGGTCGGGTCTGCCTCGCGGCCGGGGCCGGTGATCCACCGCAGGCGGGCACCAGGCTCACGTATCCCTGCCGCACCGCGTCCCGGCAGGTCAGTTCCGGGGCTTTTGGACGGTGACGACCGCATAGCCGATCTGCTCCGCCCCCGGTGCGAAGAAGTTCTCCAGCGTCTCCCGGAGACCGTCGACGGCGGCCTCACCGAACCGGCCGACCAACTCGTCGCGCCGCGTATCCACGGCCTGCAGGTACTTGGGGCCCATCCCGAACACCCGCGGCCCGCACTGCAGGTACTCCGCCGGCTCGAACCCGACCTCCCGCAACGTGTCCAGCCACTCGGCCACCGACAGCATCCGCTTCGCCCCGAAGTCGGCGGCGAACCGGTTGGCGGCCGCGGCACCGAGCCCTTCCCGGGTGGGCTCCGCCAAGGACAGCAGGCCGCCGGGGCGCAATGCCCGGTGCAGGTTGCCGAGCGCATGCCCGAGGTCACCGACGTAGACGAGGGACTCCATCGCCACCACCGCGTCGAAGCTGCCGTCCGGGAAGTCCAGCGAACCGTAGTCGCCGACCCGGAACGTGACCTGGCCGGCCAGCCCGGCCGCCTCAACCCGGGCCTGCGCCTCGGCCACCTGGCGGGTGCTGATGTTGACGCCGGTGACCTGCACCCCGTACTCGGTGGCGAGCTGGATGGCCGGGGCCCCGAGGCCGCAGCCAACGTCAAGGACCCGGTCCCCCTTGCGCAGCCGCAGCGAGTCCGCCACCTTGCGGGTCAGCCGCTGCGCCGCCTCGATCAGCGGAGCCTCGTCCTGGTCGTCGTACCAGTAGGCCAGATGCACCTGCCCGTCGTTGAACACATTCGACATGTCGGACGACTCGTCGAACATCTCGGCGATCTCGTCCGTCTCCGGCGTCCGGCCGGTGGCCGTCGTGCTCTCCATGGCTTCTCCTCCCGCGCTGGGACCAGATCCACCAAGCGCTGCTCCAGAGTCGCAGCGGTGCCAGGGGCGGACATCTTCCTGCTTGCGCGGCCGCCGCGACGACGACGCCCCCGGCACCGCCGGCGGAGGGCGCCCGGCACGGCATCGGACGGACCTCGGCGGCCGGCCGCCGAGTCACAGTGCGCCGCCCCCGGCTCCCGTACGGGAGCCGGGGGCGGCAGTCGCCCCGGTCAGGTGTTGCCGTCGGGCTTCGGCGCGAACCCGTCGTGCAGGATCGGCCACATCTCGACCGGGCTCTCGCGCGCCCACGGCATGTCCGCCGCGATCTCGCGGGCCCGCTCGGCCGACTCGACCTCCAGGAGGTAGAGGCTGCAGACGAACTCCTTGGCCTCCAGGTAGGGACCGTCGGTGGAGAACGGGGCACCGTCCTTGTTCCGTACCAGCGAGGCATCGCTCCTGTCGCCGAGGCCGTAGGCGGCGAGCAGCTCTCCGGAGGCCCGGTAGCGGGAATTCCAGGCGTCCTGGGCGGCGATCTCCTTGTCCAGGACCTCGGCCGGGATCGAAGCCCACTTCTCCGCGTTGCCGTAGATCATGAGCAGGTATTTCATGTCAGCCCTCAGCCTCCTCGGGCCTCACACGCGACGACCCGAACGAATGTTTCAAGTCCGGTGGAAGCGATCGACTGGATCACGTTACGCACCTTACGAAAGGCCACTGTACGAGATCCGGCGAAGGTCGCCCGGGGGCCACGAGGAGCGCGCCGGCAAACCGTGCTCCAGCTCGCGACCTGCGGTTTGTGAGTAATTCCGGTGCGGGAGAGACCGGTTGGGGCGACAGGCGGACGCTGCCGGTCCGCCCGGGCCCGCGCATCCGGACAACGACCGGCACCCGCCTCACCGCGACCGGCCCGTTCGACAGGAGCCGAGTCCGCACCGTCGAAGACGCCCCCCGGGTGCACCCCCGCACACCATGGGAGCGGTACCCATCCGTCCCCACAGGAGGCAGACGTGGACGACGAGCTCTTCGTCATCGATCCGGCCGGGACCGACATCCACGGCGAGGCGGCCCGACTCCGGGCCCGCGGGCCGGTCACCCGGGTGCTGCTGCCCGGCGGAGTCGAGGCCTGGTCGGTGACCGGCTATCACGCCGCCCGGCAGGTCCTGGCGGACGAGCGGTTCGCCAAGAACGCCCGGCGGCACTGGCCCGCGTACATGGAGGGCACCCTCGGCCCGGACTTCCCGCTGATCGTCTGGGCTCGGATGGACAACATGTCCACCGCGGACGGTGAACCGCACGCCCGCCAACGACGCCTTGTCACCGGTGCGTTCAGCCCGCGGCGGATCGCCATGCTGCGACCGCGGGTCCAGCGGATCGTGACACACGCGCTCGACGAACTGGCCGACCACGCGGCCCAGCGGCCCGGCGAGCCGGTCGACCTCAAGGTGCGGTACGCGCACCCGGTGGCCTCGCGGGTGATCGGCGAACTGCTCGGCGTGCCCGACGGCGACCCGGACGGCATCCTGGACCGCGCCGGATACGTCGAGCCGAACCCGCAGAAGGCAGCAGTGGAGTTCGCCGCGCTGCGGAGCAAGATCGAGGCCCTGGTCGCGCACAAGCGCCGGGAACCGGGGGAGGACCTGATCAGCGACCTCGTCGCGGCCGAGCCGGGCGGTTGCCCGGTGACCGGGGCGGGCGGCGGGTCCGACGCCGAACTGGTCGGCCTGGCCCAGCTGATGCTCAACACCGGCGCCGAACCGGCCAGGAACCTCATCACGAACACCGCGCTGGCGCTGCTCACCTGGCCCGGCCAGCGCGCCCTGGCGGCGGGCGGCGAGGTGGACTGGGACGACGTGGTGGAGGAGACGCTGCGCACCGACGCACCGGTGGCGCACCTGCCGTTCCGGTTCGCGACGCAGGACGTCACGATCGCCGGCGTGACCATCTCCCGGGGCGACCCGGTGGTGGTCGGCTACGCCGCGACCGGCCGCGATCCCGAACTCCACGGCGACGCCGCGGGGGAGTTCGACGCCCGGCACGCGGACAAGCGGCACGTGGCCTTCGGCCACGGTGTCCACCGCTGCGTCGGCCCGGCGCTGACCCGGATGGAGGTGCGCATCGCGGTGGAGGAGCTGTTCACGCGCTTCCCCCGGCTGCGGCTGGCGGTGGAGCCGGGCGAACTGGCCGGCCAGGGCACCTTCATCATGAACGGCCGACTCGAACTGCCGGTCCATCTACGGTGAGGACGAGCGACCCCTCCACGCACTGACACGGCGTCATGCCCACCCCGGGGAAACCGGATCCACCGACCGGACCACGCCGACACGGAGCTGACGGGCCACCGGCAGAGCGGCGAGGGCCGGGCCCCCGGCGGACGGGTGGACGAGCCGGTGCGACGGCGGACCGCCGGCGGCGACGAACGGTCCGACGAACGTGGCATCGCCACCGCCGGGGAAGAGGGAGACAGCCGCCGAGCCCGCCGTCCGCGCCTCGTGATCGCAACCGGGCGGGCCGATGGGCGACGGCGCCGGGCCATGCCGGCGTCATACCCAGAACCGATGCGGGGGACGGCGACGACAGCCGCACTCCAGGAGATGCCGCTGCTGGAAGCGGTCGTCATTGTGTAGTCAGGGAGCCTCTCGCCGCGCACCGAAAGTTCCGGTGCGGCGCGGTGTGCGGTCTGCCCGATCCCCCTGCGGCGCCGAGTGATCGATGGAGGCTGTCCATGACCGACCCCGCGTACCGGCATGTGCCGGCGACCGACGTGCAGCAAGGGCTGTGGCTGCTGCGTGCACTCGGCCAGGAGCCGGCGCCGCGAAGCCGAACGTACCGGGTGGCCGGCAACCTGGACGTGGCCGCATTGGCAGTGGCGTGGCGGTCGCTCGTGGACCGGCACGAGCACCTGCGATCGGCCCTGGTGCTGCTGGACGGCATACCGGTGCGGAGGGTCTGGGCGCGTTCCGGGCCCCAGGCGTTTGTGCTGCGCGAGACGGACGGCGGACCAGCGGACCAGGGGGAGCCGGGGCCGGCCGACAGCGGATCGGACCCGGCCGGCATGCCGGGGGCACAGATGACGGTCACACGCTGCGGGCCCCAGGAGCACCGGGTCCGGTTGGCGGTCCCCGGCGCGTTCGCCGACGAGGACTTCCTGGACACGCTGGTCGAAGAACTGACCGAACTGTCCGCGGGAAGAGCGCTCCTGACACCGGCTCCCCACAGCGGGACGACCGCCGCGGAGGCCGAACCCCCCGAGGCGTTGGCCTGGTGGGTCGACACGTTGAAAACGCTGCCGGGCGAACTCCCCCTGCCCGCGGACCGCCCGCGTCCGGATCGGGCCTCGGGACGGTGGGCAACGGTCGGCGCCCCGGCTGACCCGGACCTCGGCCGCACCGTCGCACGCTGTGCCGAAGCCCGCCGCAGCACCCCGTACGTCGTGATGCTCACCGCGTTCCAGGTCCTCCTGCACCGCTACACCGGCGCCGACCGGGTGGCTGTCGCGGTACCGGTCTCGCAGGGCGGGGCGGGCACGGCGACCAACGTCCTGATTCTGCCGGCCGACATCCGGGCGCAGCAGAGCTTCGACGACATCCTCGGGCGCGGCACGGCACTGGCCGCCCAGGCGATGGCACGGCGTACCGTTCCGCTGGCGCGAGTGCTCGGGGCGCTGCCGGTCGTCCGCGACGCGCGACGGGTGCCGTTGGGCGATGTCGTGTTCGACTACCGGGAGCGGCCCGAGACCGTGCTGACGATTCCCGGTGCGGCCGTCGAACCCTGCCGGGAACACACCGGCCCGATACCGGCCGACCTGGTGCTGCGAGTCGACGACAGCGGCAGCGGACCGGCCGTCACCGTGCTCTACGACGCCGACCAGTTCGAGCCGGAGACCGCCCGGATGATCCTGCGGCAGTTCCGTACGCTCCTTCGGCACGCCGCCCTGGCTCCGGACACCACCGTCGCCGAGCTGGCGCTCGACAGCCCCGGCAGAGCGGCACGCACCGCCGACGAGGCCGACCCGCGGGCCGACGACGGCGCCCCCGAACACACGGTCGTGGAGGCGATCAGGAGGCGCGCCTCGCACGACCCGGACGCGGTGGCCGTCGACGGTCCCGACGGCACACTGACCTACCGCTCCCTGTACGCCACCGCGCTGCGGGTCGCCCAGGACCTGCGGGCCGGTGATCCGGTCGTGGTGCGGCTGCCCGTGGGCGTGCGTCAATACGCCGCACTGCTCGGGGTGCTGTCGGCCGGCGCACACCTGTGCTGGTTCGGGACCGCCGACAACGGGGACCGCGGCCGGGCAGTCCTCAAGGCGCTGAAACCGGCGGCGATGCTGGTGGACCCCGGAACGACCGCAGCCCCAGGAGCTGCCGTCCCCGACCCCGACGAACTCCTCGACCACTACCGCACCACCATCGGCGGTCAGGTCCTCACGGTGGGAGAGCCTGACCCGGAGCCGCGAGCATCCCCACCCTCCCCGCCCCCCAGGCTCACCGACCGCGCCTACGTCGCCTTCACCTCCGGCACCACCGGCGTCCCCAAAGGCATCGCGCACACGCACGCCGCCCTCGCGCAGTTCACCGCGTGGATGGCCGCCCAGTTCGATATCGGCCCCGGCGTACGCGTCGCGCAATGGGTGGCCGCCGAACACGACCCCGCCCTGGCCGAGACGTTCGCGGCGCTCGGATCGGGCGCCACGCTGTGCCCGGTGCCCGAGAAGATCCGTGCCAACCCCGAACGCCTCCTGGACTGGCTCGCCGCCGAACGCATCGCCGTACTCCAGACCGTGCCGAGCTTCGCCCGCGAACTGCTCCGCGTCCTCACCGAGCGCCGCTCCGCCGAAGAACTGGGCGCACTCAGGACCCTGCTGCTGATGGGCGAAGCACTGCCCGGCGATCTCGCCGACGGACTGCTGGCCACGCTGCCACTGGTCCGCGTCGCCAACCTCTACGGCCCGACCGAGACCGTCGCCGCGACCTGGCACCCCGTTCACCGAAGGCCGGCACACCTCACCCGCGCCGCAAGCACCGCATCGGCCGGTACACCCGCGAAGCCCGCCACCGCCCCGGTCCCCATAGGACGCCCCATCCCCGGACGCGGCGTCCTCGTCGTCGACGAATCGGACCGCCCCTGCCCCGCCGGTGTCACCGGCGAACTGGTCATCACCGGCCCCTACGTCGCCCACGGCTACCTTGCCGACCACGACCACGCCGCCTTCACCCGCCTCCCGCACATCGACACACCCTGCTACCGCACCGGCGACCTCGCCCGCCGCCGCCCCGACGGCACCCTCGAATACCGAGGCCGCAAGGACAGCCAGATCAAGCTCTACGGCAGCCGGCTGGAACTCACCGACGTCGAAGCAGCCCTGTCCGGGCACCCCACCGTCGCCGACTGCGCCGTCATCGCCGACCCCGACCACGACGGCCTGGCCGCCCGCCTGGTGGTCTGCGTCGTCCCGCACAGATCACCCGACGGCGAGCCGCAGGGCTCACCCAGCGAGTGGCGCACCCACCTGCGCCGACGCTTCGGCCGCTCGCTGCTCCCGGCCCTGTACCGCACCCTGGACCGTCTCCCGCGTACCGTCACCGGCAAGGTCGACCGACCGCTGCTGGCGCGCACCGTCGCCGCCGCCGAGCGCGATGCCGCGGCCCGGCGCCCCGCCGCCGGAACCGAGGCAGACCTCGCCGCGATCTGGGCGGACCTGCTCGGCACCCCGCCGGCCCACGCCGACCAGAGCTTTTTCGCCGTCGGCGGCACCTCCCTGTTGGTCCCCCAGCTGCTGCACCAGGTGCGGCAGCGCTTCACGGCCGACGTGACCGTCCCCCAGTTCTACGCACATCAGAGCCTGGCTGCCCTGGCGGCTCTGGTCGACCGAACCCGATGAAGGAGTACCTCGTGCCCACCACCCCCATCGGCGCTCCAGCCGTCCTGGACGGCGAGACGCTCGACATCCCTGCTGTCCGCCGCGTTGCCGAGCAACGGGCCGAGGTGACGCTGACGCCCCAGTCGCTGGCCAAGGCCGGCAAGAGCCGCGCGGTGTTCGAGGACGTGGTCCGCGCCGGCACCCCGGTCTACGGCGTCACCACCGGCTACGGCGAGATGATCTACATGCTCGTCGACCCCTCACGGGAGACCGAGCTGCAGACCAACCTCGTCCGCAGCCACAGTGCCGGCGTCGGTCCCTACTTCCCCCACGACCAGGCACGTGCGATCGTCGCCGCACGCCTCAACGCCCTGGCGAAAGGCTACTCGGCGGTCCGGCCGGAGATCTTGGAGCGGCTGGCCCTGTACCTCAACTCCGACCTGATACCGGCGATCCCGGAGATCGGCTCGCTGGGCGCCAGCGGAGACCTGGCCCCCCTGGCGCATGTGGCCTCCACCATCATCGGCGAAGGCTACTTCCTGGGCCCCGAGGGCCGACGGCCGGTAGCCCCGGTGCTGCGCTCGCACGGGATCACGCCGCTGGAGCTGAAGTTCAAGGAGGGCCTGGCGCTGATCAACGGCACCTCGGCCATGACCGGGCTGGGCGCGCTCGTCGTCGACCGGTCGCTGGAACAGGTCCGGCACGCCGAGATCGTCTCGGCGCTGCTGGTGGAGGCGATGCGCGGGTCGATGGGGCCGTTCCAGCCCGAGGGCCACGACATCGCCCGGCCCCACCCCGGCCAGATCGACACCGCGGCGAACATGCGGGCCCTGCTGCGAGGCAGCGGGCTCACCGTGGAGCACTCGGACCTGCGCCGCCAGGTCGCCGCGGCCAAGGACGACGGGGACGTCACCCGCACCGAGATCTACCTGCAGAAGGCCTATTCGCTGCGGGCGATGCCACAGGTGCTGGGCAGTGTCCGGGACACCCTGACACACGCCACGGCCCGGATACAGACCGAACTCAACTCCGCCAACGACAACCCCCTGTTCTTCGAGGACCACGAGGTCTTCCACGGCGCGAACTTCCACGGCCAGCCGGTGGCCTTCGTGATGGACTTCACCACGATCGCCCTGACCCAGCTCGGCGTACTGGCCGAGCGGCAGCTCAACCGGGTCCTGAACCGGCACCTGAGCTACGGCCTGCCCGAGTTCCTGGTGGCCGGCGACCCCGGGCTGAGCAGCGGGTACGCCGGTGCGCAGTATCCGGCCACGGCACTGGTCGCCGAGAACCGGACGATCGGCCCGGCCAGCACCCAGAGCGTGCCGTCCAACGGCGACAACCAGGACATCGTCAGCATGGGCCTGATCGCGGCCCGAAACGCCCGGCGGGTGCTGGCCAACAACCAGCACATCCTGGCCGTGCAGTTCCTGGCAGCGGCCTCGGCGGTGGACGTCTCCGGACGCTACGACGGCCTGGGACCGGCCGGCCGCGCCGCCTACGACGCGGTGCGCTCGCTCGTGCCGCCGCTGAACGAGGACCGGTACATGGCTGACGACATCGAGACCGTCGCCGCCGCCCTGACCCGCGGCGAGTTCATCACCGCCGTCGAGGACTGCGGCGTGGAACTGCGCTGACACCGGCGTCCGCCGGCCCCGGGCCCGGCGACCGACAGGAAGGCAGGACAGCAATGGCCACTCGGCCGATGACCGGCGAGGAGTACGTGGAAAGCCTTCGCGACGCTCGCGAGGTCTACGTATACGGCGAACGTGTCAAGGACGTCACCACACACCCGGCGTTCCACAACCCGGTGCGCATGACCGCCCGGCTCTACGACGCCCTGCACGACGACCGCTACCGCGACGTGCTGACCTGCCCGGTCGACGGCGGCGGCGACGGGTACACCCACCGCTTCTTCACCACGCCGCGCAGCGCCGATGACCTGGTCGCCGCCCAGGGCGCGATCGCGGCCTGGGCCCGGCTGAGCTACGGCTGGATGGGCCGAAGCCCCGACTACAAGGCCTCCTTCCTCGGCACCCTCGGCGCCAACGCCGACTTCTACGGGCCCTACGCCGACAACGCCCGGCGCTGGTACCGCGAGTCGCAGGAGAAGGTCCTGTTCTGGAACCATGCCATCGTGCATCCCCCTGTCGACCGCGACCGGCCGCCGGACGAGGTCGCCGACGTGTTCGTGCACGTCGAGGCCGAGACCGACGCGGGACTGGTGGTCAGCGGCGCCAAGGTGGTGGCCACCGGCTCGGCCCTGGCCCACTACAACTTCATCGCGCACTACGGACTGCCGATCCGCAAGCGTGAGTTCGCGCTGGTGGCCACCGTGCCGATGGACGCCCCCGGCGTGAAACTGATCTGCCGGCCTTCCTACACCGCGACCGCGGCCGTGGCCGGCAGCCCCTTCGACTACCCGCTGTCCTCACGGCTGGACGAGAACGACACGATCCTTGTGATGGACAAGGTGCTGATCCCCTGGGAGAACGTCTTCATCTACGGCGACCTGGGCAAGGTACAGATGTTCACCGCCCGCTCCGGCTTCCCCGAGCGGTTCACCTTCCACGGCTGCATCCGGCTCGCGGTGAAGCTGGAGTTCCTGGCCGGCCTGCTGTCCAAAGCGCTGCAGATCACCGGAACGCGGGACTTCCGCGGCGTCCAGAGCCGACTGGGCGAGGTGCTGGCCTGGCGGAACCTGTTCTGGGGGCTGTCCGACGCGGCCGCGCGCAACCCGGTGCCGTGGAAGGACGGAGCGGTGCTCCCCAACGGGGACTACGGGATGGCTTACCGGTGGTTCATGCAGGTCGGCTACCCCCGAATCCGGGAGATCATCCTGCAGGACGTGGCCAGCGGGCTGATCTACGTCCCCTCCAGCGCCGAGGACTTCCGCAACCCGCAGACGCGGCCGTACCTGGACAAGTACGTCCGCGGCTCGGGCGGGGCCACCTCCATGGAACGGGTCAAGCTCATGAAACTGCTGTGGGACGCCATCGGCAGCGAGTTCGGCAGCCGACACGAGCTGTACGAGCGCAACTACTCGGGCAACCACGAGAACACCCGGGTCGAGCTGTACGCCAGTCAGCTGGCCTCCGGCCAGCTGGCCGGCTACGAGAAGTTCGCCGAGCAGTGCATGTCCGAGTACGACCTGGACGGTTGGACGGTCCCGGACCTGGAGTCCTTCCCGGACCTCAAGAGTCTGATCAACCGGCCCTGACACCACGGTCCGCAGAGGGAATCCAGAGGGCTCCATGGAGGGCACGGACACGCCGGCGCGACAGGAACCGCTCTGCCGCGCCGGCGACGACGCACGGCCGGTGAGCGGCCCGGCGAAAAGTTCCGCACGCGGTGTCCGGTTCCCCGGGACGGCTCCGACCCATAGGTGGGAGCGCCCACCCCGGGCGCCCGATCGCGAGGAGCCCGACGATGAAGTACATGCTGCTGATCAACCTGAACCCGAAGGCCAACGAGGCGCTGACCGAGGAGCAGCAGGCCGCCGTGGGCGCCGCCCACGAGAAGCTGATGGCCCTCACCAAGGAGGCCGGCGAGCTCGTCGCCGCGGAGGCACTGAGCGAGCCCGCCAAGACCACCGTGGTCCGGGTGCGCGACGGCAGGACGGCCACTTCCGAAGGCCCGCTGGTCGATGCCGAGGAGTACTTCTGCGGCTACTACATCGTCGACGTGGCCGACAAGGCACGTGCGGTCGAGCTCGCCGCCATGATCCCTGACGCCCAGTGGTCCGCCGTCGAGGTCCGGCCGTTCTTCGAGATGCCCGAGGAGGGCTGAGAAGCCGGTGGAGCCCGGCCGGCGGCGGTCATCCCCCGCCGGCCACGCCGGCGGCCCCCCGGGCCATGACGCGGGGGGCCGATACCGGCCATGGGGTCCCTGGCCGCGGATGCCCCCCTGGATGACCCCCTCCAGACCGTCCCACCGCGCAAAACCCGCACGCCGCCACATGTCCTGATCCGCGCTTCGGCTCCGACCGACAGGTATAGGAAGAGGACAGCGCCGACGGGTGCTGCTCAACGGAAGAAGAGAGACCACCATGAACAGCGACTTGGACCCCGCGGACATCGCGCGCCTGCGGGCCGAAGTCACCGGTGAGGTTTTCGTGCCGGGCGACTACGGATACGACGAGCTCACCGATCTGATCGTCCACACCGGGCACCCGGCCGTGATCATCCTGGTCCGCAGCAACGAGGACGTGGCCCGCGGCATAGCCTTCGCGACCGAACACGACCTGGAGATCTCCACCCGCAGCGGTGGCCACAGCAACGCCGGCTTCAGCACCAACGTCGGCGGCCTGGTCCTGAACCTGTCACACCTGGACTCCATCGAGATGGTGGACGAGTCCGAGCGCCTGGTCCGCCTCGGCGCCGGCGCGCAATGGGACCAGGTCGCGACCGCGCTGCAGCCGTACGGCCTGGCCTTCACCTCCGGCGACACCACCAGCGTGGGCGTCGGCGGCCTGCTGATCGGCGGCGGCATCGGCTGGCTGGCCCGTAAGTACGGCCTGGCTCTGGACAACCTCGTGGCCGCGGAGGTCGTGACAGCCGACGGCCGCGTCCTGCCGGCCAGCGCCGAGGAGAACCCGGACATCTTCTGGGCGATCCGCGGCGGCGGCGGCAACTTCGGCGTGGTGACCTCCTTCACCGTCGTGGCGCAGCCGGCCCCACAGGTCTTCTTCGGCCAGATCTCCTTCGCCCCCGACGAGACCGCCACCGTCCTGCGCGGCTGGGCGGCGCACATGGACTCCGCCCCCGAAGAGCTCACGGCCACCGCCATGTGCTGGCCGACCTTCGGCGAAGCCGCCCCGCCCCTGGCCATCATGGTCTGCTACGCCGGCGAGGACGAAGCGGCCGCCAACTCGGCCATCGACCCGATCCGCAAACTCGGCACTGTCGTGGACGACCAGGTCCGCCCGATGCCCTACGGGGACGTCCTCCAGCCCGCAGGCGACCTCCCCCCGGGCTGGCGCCCACGGGTGCGCAACCGCCTCACCCCGGCCCTGACCGCGGACCTGGTCACCACGATCCTCACCGAACAGGCCACCCTCGAGAACCTGTACGTCGAGATCCGCAGCATCGGCGGCGCCCTGAACCGGGTGCCCCAGGACGCGACCGCGTTCCCCCACCGTTCCACCCAGGCAATGGTGATGGGCGTGCTGCTCGGCTCCCCGGAAGGCAACGAGCCGCTGCTACCCGCCTACGAGGCGTTCTGGTCCGCGTTGGCCCCCTCGATGTCCGGCGCCTACAGCGGCTTCCTGAGCGACATCCTCCCGGCGGACGTCGACGCGGTGTACCCGCAGCAGGTGTACGGACAACTGGCGGCGCTGAAGCGCGAGTACGACCCCCGCAACATCTTCCACCTGAACCTCAACGTCCTCCCGGCCGAAGCCGACCAGGCCTGATCCTCACGGCGCCGTGCCCCGCGCACGGCGCCGTGAGGCATCCCCCTCACACCGGCAGCACTCTCACCGGTACCCCGTTGAACACCGCGTTCCCCGACACCGGGTCCATCACCAGCTCATCGGTCAGCGCGTTCGCGTTGACACCGGCGTTCCTGCGCGCCACCGACTGCCCGGTGTCCTTGTGGCCCCACCCGTGCGGCAGACTCACCACCCCCGGCATGATCGTCTCGGTGGCCTCCACCGACACCTCGACCTCCCCGGCCGCGGATTGCACCCGCGCCCGCTCCCCGAGGCCGAAGCGGGCCACGTCCCGCGGATGGATCTGCAGCGTGCACCGGTTGCTGCCACCGACCAGCGAAGGCACGTTGTGCATCCAACTGTTGTTCGAGCGCAGATGCCGGCGTCCGATCAGCACCATCTCCGGCGCCGGGTCCCGCAGCCGACCCAGCAGACGCGGCACGTCGGCGGCCAACGGCCCCGGCACCAGGTCGACCTTCCCCGACGCCGTACACAGGATCTCCGGCAGCCGCGGCTGGAGCGGACCGAGATCCAGCCCGTGCGGAGCCTGGCGCATCGCCTCCAGCGACAGACCGTAGCCCCCCAGCTTCAGCAGCGCGTCCAGTATGCGCTCGGTCCCGTCGGCCCCCTCCAGGCCGTCACGCAGCTCCGGTGCGGCCGCGAGCAGCTGCCCCAGCAGCACCTCCTCGCACACCTCGGGGCCGAGGTCGGGGCCCTGACCACTCAGGATCAGCAACAGCTTGGCCAGGATCGCCGTCTCGGACCGTTGCTCCTCACCCAACGGCAGCACCGGCGGGGAGAAACGAGCGTAGTTGCGGACCATGATGATCTGCACCAGGAAGTCGAAGTGCGGGCTCTGCAGGATCCGCGGCGGCGGCAGGATCACGTTCGCGTGCCGGGTCGTCTCGTTCACGTAGGGGTCGACGCACACCATGAAGTCCAGCCCGGACAGGGCCCGCGCCAGACGCGGGGCACCCGGCGCGGACAGCGCCGGGTTGCCCCCTACTGTGACCAGGGCCCGGATCTGCCCGTCCCCGGGTGTCTCGATCTCATCGGCCATCGTGGCGACCGGGAACTCCCCGAGGACCTCCGGCAGACCGCGCACCCTGCTGCGCCACGCGCCGGTGGCGAACGGCTGCCCGCTGCGGAAGATCTCCAGCCCCGCGGTCTTGGCGAACATGACGCCGCCGGCCCGGTCCAGGTTCCCGGTCAGAACATTGATCACGTCGACCAGCCACTGCGCCGTCGAGCCGAACTCGGCGGTGCAGGTGCCGATCCGGGCGTAGACGGACGCCGACGGCGCCGCCGCGACCTCCCGCGCCAGCCGCACTGTCGTCGCCGCCGGCACCCCACAGGCCCGCTCCACCACCTGAGGCGTGAAGTCACTTGCCAGGGACATGAGTTCGGTGAGCCCGGTGACCTCCATGTCCAGAGAGGTCAGCTCCTCCGCCAGTAGCGTGTGCACGATACCGAACAACAGGTACGCATCCGTCCCGGGGCGGATGAACAGGTGCTCGTCAGCGAGCTCGGCAGTTCGGGTACGCCGCGGATCGACGACCACCACCTTGCCGCCGCGCTCCTGCAAAGCCCGCAGACGGCCTTTGAAGTCCGGCGCCACGCACAGCGAGCCGTTGGACTCCACCGGGTTCGCCCCGAGGATCAGCATGTAGTCGGTGCGGTCGAGGTCCGGGACGGCCACGGCCATCGGATCGCCGAACATCAGGCCACTGGACACGTGCTTGGGCATCTGGTCGATGGTGCTGGCCGAATACACGTTGCGGCTGCCGAGGGCCTGGGTCAGCGGCTGCCGGTACAGGAACCCGGCCATGGTGTGGAACGTCGGGTTGCCGAAGTACAGCGCCACGGCGTCGCGGCCGTGCGCCGCCGTGATCTCGCCGAGCCCGCGGTGCACCTCGGCGAACGCCTCCTCCCAACTGGCGGGCCGCAACTGCCCGTCGACCCGGACCAGTGGACCCGCCAACCGGTCCGGATCCTCGTCGAGCTGGCCCAGCGCCGCCCCCTTCGGGCAGAGGAAACCCTTGCTGAACGGGTCGTCCTGGTCGCCCTCGACCCGCAGCACCGAGCCGCCGTCGTCCAGGGTCAACCGTAATCCGCAGGACGTCTCACACAGGGGACAGGTCCGCAGTGCAGTCTTCATGCTCGCTCCCGAGTTCGGGGTGGGCCGACGCCCGGGCGCAGCCCCGCCCGGCGGACACCCGGCCAGGGTCGTACGAGCCGTGGAAGCGGGGCGGGCAGACCTCACCGGCGTCGCGCGGTCCGATCACCTCCAGACGCTAGCAGCGGCGCCCCGCGAACCCTTCTTGCTGGATGCCAAGGGCGCGGACCGGTTGGGCACTTCCGAAGATGTCGGCCGCCGCCGGGCAGGCAATCGTGGGGCAGACCTGCAGAAGAGAGGACTCGCCATGGCTCCGAACGCCGAGCCGGCCACCGCCGCCGGACCGCTGACCGCCTTCCGTGAAGCAGACTCCGAAGCGCTGGCCGAGACGTTCAACCGCCTGGTCGGCACGTTCTGGACCGACGGAGAGCTGAACGACCCCGCCTCGGCGCAAGAAGCCGTCCCTGGTCTGCTGATCGCCTGGAAAGACGCCGACACCGCGCACCGCGGCTACCTGGCGATCGCCCTCGGCCTGCTCGTCGAGGCCGAGTACCCGGTGCTCGGCGGCCCGGTCGCCACCGCCGTGCGCCAGGGCCTGGACCCCTTCCTCGACGAGGTCCGCGGCACCACCGCCGTCACACCGCTCACCCTGGCGCTGCTGTACCTGCTCTCGCACTTCCCGGACGAGCACGCCCGCGTCCGGTCCGCATTCAGCGACGTGCCGCTGGACCCCGACGACCGGACCCGACTGGACCGCGGGCTGACCCGGCTGGACCCACTCGACCCCGACCTGGGCCGGGCCTGGCCCTCCCCGTTCGACTGGGACATCGACGAACAGGAGCGCGACTTCGACCGGGCCTGGATCAGGACCCTGACACCGGAGCAGACCACCGCGACCTGGAACGACGACACCCGCACGCTGTGGGCCACGGCCGGCGCCAAGGCCCTGTGGTCGGTGGCCAACGGAATGCCCACCCCGGTCATCGACCAGAACCCGTACTGGTCGGCCCGCCACGAGCCGGCAGCCACCGCCGACAGCGCCACGTTCGCCCGCCACGAATCCGCCCTGTGCTGCACCTCCTGCCGAAGCGCCCTCACCTTCCAGGACAAGGGCGCGCGCTGCCAGGGCTGCGCCACCTTCTACCCCGCCGGCCCCGGCGGCATCCTCGACCTGTCCCGCCGGGAGCGCTCCGGCGCCGGCGTGAGCGACGCCCCCGAGGACATCGAGGCCGACGTGCTCCAGAACGCCGCCGTGATGAGCACCGTCGGCCGGCACTACGAAGTCGCACTGCGCCCGGCCTTCCTGCGCATCATGGGCCAGAACTGGGACGGCGCAATCACACCGGCGATCGAGGACGCCTACATCGCCGACCGGCTGCGCCCGGCCGCCGCCCGCACCGATGCCCCCGTGCTGGACCTCGCCGCCGGCGCCGGCCGCTGGACCTGGGTGGTCGCCGACACCGTCGGCGCCGACCGGGTCATCGCCCTGGACCTCAACGACGCCATGCTCCACTGGCTGCGCGGCCGACTGCCGCACGTGGCCGCGGTCCGGGCCAGCGCCCTTGAGCTGCCCGTCGCCAACAGCAGCCTGTCCGCCGTCAACTGCTGGAACGCCCTGCAGGCGATGCCGGACGCCTCCCAGGCGATCGCCGAGATCGGCCGCTGCCTGAGGCCAGGCGGCACACTGACCCTGATGACCTTCCGCTGGGCCGACGACCCGGTGTACCGCTACTTCCAACGCTCACACATCTTCCCCGCCCGGCCCGAGGGCTACCTCCTGTTCGAGCCGCAGGAGATCCGCGCCTGGCTGGCCGCCGCCGGGTTGAGCGTGGTCGAGGAGTCCGGGCCGGGGACGTTCGTGTTCATCACCGCGAAGCGGGAGGGCTGAGGCATGGGGGGTGATGCCGGCCGGATCGTCGTCGACATACTCCTCGCCGACCACCCGTTCGAGGGCTTCCTGGACCCCGTGCGCCGACGGGCCGCGGAGTTCGGCGCGGCACATCCCGACTACGAGGTCCGCATCTCGACGTACCGGTACTGGACCGAGACCGGCCGCGAGGACTTCATCCGCATCCTGGACCAGGGCCGGGTCCCGGCGCTCGTCGACGTCTTCTTCACCGAGACCCAGCACGCCCGCGACGCGGTCGCCGCGACCGGCGGACCGCTGTTCATCCCGGTGCAGCGCGCGATCGGCGAACGCCGGCAGATTCTCGGCGAGCCGGTGGTCATCGACGACCTCGTCGACAGCGCACGCCGCTACTACAGCTACGACGGCGAACTGGTATCGATGCCGTTCAGCGTTTCCACGGGCCTGCTGTACGCGAACATGACGATGCTGCGGGCGGCCGGAATCACCGAGGTGCCGCAGGACTGGGACGGCTTGGAGGCCGCCTGCCGGGCTGTCGTGCAGACCGACGCCGGCCCTTCACACGCCATCACGTGGGCCGTCGACGGCTGGTTCTTCCAGGGCGCCCTCTGCCAGCAGGGCGGCCTGCTGGCCGACCACGCCAACGGCCGGTCCGGCCGGGCCGGGAAGGTGGACCTGGCCTCCGAGGAATCCTTGGCCTATGTCACGTGGTGGCAGCGGCTGCACAAAGACGGCCTGTACCTCCACACCGGCCAGGGCCAGGACTGGGCGGGGACGTTCAAGGCCTTCGTCGAAGGACGGGTGGCGTTCCTCTGCAACTCCTCCGTGATGGCCCAGTCCGTGGTCTCGGCCGGGGCACAGGCGGGGATCGAGGTCGTCGCCGACGGCCTGCCACGCAACGGCACCGTGCCCTACTCCGGCGACGTCCTGGGCGGCGACTCCCTGTTCCTGGCCGCCGGGCTGCCACCGGAGGTGGAAGACGGCGCCCTGGCATTCCTGCAGTACCTCCTCAATCCGGAAGGGGCCGCCGCCTGGCACAAGTCCAGCGGCTTCATCCCGGTGACCCACGGCTCGCACCGCCTACTGGAAGCGGAAGGCTGGTTCGCCGAGAAGCCGCACCACCTGCAGGCGCCGAAGCAACTCGACGCCTCCACCGGAACACCGGCCGCGACCGGCGCGCTGGTCGGCGAACTCGCGAACACGCACGCCGACCTGGTCGAGGCGATGAGAGACGTACTGGAGCGGGACGCCGACCCCGTGAGGCGCTTTGCGCAGGCGACGGTCGCGGCACAGCAACGGCTGGACGACTACAACAGACGGACCGCCGAACGGCACGCGGCGCACTGGCCCAAAGCCGCTGCACGGCCACCCGGCACGTCGGGCTGAACCGCCCCGGGTCGTTGGAGATCTCAGTTGGCGGCTGTGAGCTGGGGTTTCGTGGTTCCTCGGTAGTAATTGGCTTCGTATTCGACGGGCGGAATATGCCCTGTCCCACCGTGCAGTCGACGGTGGTTGTACCAGTGACCCACTCGGCGGTGGCGAGCTCGACGTGCGAGAGCGCCTTCCAGGGTCGCTGGCGCTTGATGACTTCCGTCTTGAACAGGCCGATCGTCGACTCCATGAGCGCGTTGCCGTCTCGGTCGCGCTGCCACAGCCCCATGTCCAGTGCGTCCGGAACGAGTTGTGTCCCCTTCGGCATCGACGCGGACCAGCCGACGATGCGACGCGAGAGGGTGTCCACGACGAACGCGACGTAGATGACGCCCGACCCGGCCGCGACGTGCCTGAAATCGGCGACCCAGGTCCGGCTCGGGGCCGGGGCGACGAAGTCCTGGTCGAGCAGGTCCGGGGCCCGGGCGGCGGCCGGATCCGGCATGGTGGATCACCTTCTTGCCGCGGACGGCGCCGGCGAGGCCGAGCTCGCGCATCAGACGCTCGATCGTGCAGCGGGCCACCTCGTGGCCCTGCCGGTTGAGCGGTCGAGTGCGGTTCGCCGGACGGTACCTGCGCGCCTTGGTGCCGCTTCCTCCATCGTGCTGTGCGGCACCACCAACGCGCCCTGAACCGCTCTCGCGCTGCTGTCGCTGCCCTACCCCGGGACGCAAGGGGTGCAGGTGCTCCACGATCCGCGCTCGATCACTCCCGACTCTTGAAGGACGTGCCCGTCATGACGACGATCGACGCCACCCCGATGCCCGACCCGGCCCTTCCCGGACCCCGTGCCGGCCCCGGTACCGCCCGTCTTCGCTCTGCGGGCTGTGCTCCTCCTTGCGGTGGGCATGTTCGTGTTCGTCCCCGCCACCATCGCCTTGGTCTTCTTCATGCTGGACCGCCCGAACGTGCGGGACTCGATGGACGCCACGGGCTCGTTCCTCGGCGGGACCGCCGGATGGGGCGCTCTGATCCTGTCGCTTGTCCTGTGCGTCCTCCAGGCGTACCGGGACCGGCCCTCTCCGTGACCAGCCACACCCCGGGCACGCCCAACGTCGCGGGGTGCCCGGGCGGCAGGCCCGGCACCCAGGCTTTAGCTGGCGCCGGAGGGCCAGCTGCGCACCACGGCCGGGCGGCTTCCCGCTGGGGCAGCATCGGGCGTGTGCTCATGCATCCCCCCGCACTCTCCGGCACGAGATCGTCCCACCCGGCTGTACGCGCCCGTACATGCAGGTGAAGCCGATGCCCGCCTGAAACCTTGGCGATCAGCTTCACACTGCCTCCAGTCTCCCTCCGCTGCACCGCTCGGGCCTGTGCCCCTCCAGTGGTCCGCCGGCCCCGCTGCTCTCGGCCCTGGGAATGGTGGTGGGCCGGGCGGCGGCCAGCGCTCTGGACTCCGCCCGGCATCGCCGTGTGGCTCTGGCCGGCGGTGGTGGTGTTGCTAGTAGTGCTTGGTCATGT
>NZ_LIXI01000018.1 GCF_001905595.1 Streptomyces sp. CB00316
GCGACGACGGATTGAATCCGCCTTGGGATCCGTGGTCTGTGTGCATGATCGCTCCGGCCAGGTTTCCACGGGTCCGCTCGGCTGCCGCCAGGGCGTCGATGACGAGCTCGGTTCGCATGTGATCGGCGATCGCCCACCCGGCCAGCCGGCGCGAGCACAAGTCGATGACGGTCGCGAGGTAGAGCGGTTTCGCGCCGCTGACCGGCAGGTATGTGATGTCGCCGACGTACTTTCTGTTGACGTCGGCTGCGGTGAAGTCGCGTCCGATCAGGTCGGGTGCCTTCGACGCGGCCTGGTCCGCGACGGTGGTGCGGTGCCGGCGGCGCAGACGGACTCCCTCGAGCCCGATGGTCCGCATGATCCTGGCGACCCGCTTGTGGTTGACCGCCGGGCCGCCCTCGTCACGGAGCTCCGCGGTGATCCTGGGGGCTCCGTAGGTGCCGTCGGAGTCCTGGTGGGCCTTGCGTATCCGGGCCGCGAGCCCGGCTTCGACGGCCTGGCGGGCCGCCCGTGCTGCCGCGGTGCGACGCCAGTAGTAGAGGCTCGAACGGGCCAGGCCGAGGGTGTCGCAGAGCCGCTTCACGCCGTGACGGCGCTGGTGATCGTCAACGAACTGGTAGCGATTCACCAGCGCGTCTCCGTCGCGAAATACCGGGCCGCCTTGCGGAGAATGTCCCGTTCTTCTTCGAGCTCGCGGATCCTCTTGCGGGCGGCGGCCAGCTCCGCCTGAACGGCGTCGCCGACGGCCTGCGAGGTGGCCGGCGGGGCGGAATGGGCGCCAGGTCGGCGGCCGTCGGCGGCCCGGATCCAGTTCCTCAGCGTCTCGGTGTTCACCCCGAGATCAGCGGCGACCGACTTGATCGTCGCTCCCGGCCTCGACCGGTACAACGCGACGGCGTCCGCCTTGAACTCGGCGGGGTAGTGCTTCATCCCCACGGGGACTCCGTTCTCCTGGACCATCAAGATCCAAGTGTCTCCGGTGTCCAAAACCCGGGGTCAAGGCCCGTGCCGACGTTGACCCAGCCCGCGTCCGCAGTCAGGTCGTAGATTCCGTACGGGATCGCCTTACCCAGATCGGCGTCGGGGAAGTCATGGGTGCGAACCCGGACCGGATCACCTTCGCGACGCCACTGGTGGCCGGCGTTCTTGTAGTTGCCGACCAACTCCTTCTTCTTGGTGTCCACGCTGATCACCGGGTCTCCGGCGGCCTGGAAGTCCTTGGCCTGGTCGTTGATATAGCGGAACTGCGCATCGCGGTCCGGGTGTTGGGCACCTTCGACCGTCTTGGCGTTGCTTTGGAGACTGAAGCCCTCCTCACGCAGCACGGCCGCCACGGTGTCCGCCGAGGCCCGGTGGCCCTGCCGGGTCAGCTCGGCAGCCAGTTGCCGGGTCGACTTCGTCGTCCAGCGCAGCGGCGACATCGGGTCCCCGCGTACATCCGGTTCCACCAAGGCCAGCAGCGCGGGCCGCAGGCCCAGATCCAGGTCCACCGCACGCTTGCGGCCTCCACCCGGCCGGCGCACGCGCCCTAACGGCGCCTCGCCGGACTCCAGTTCAGACACCCCGCGTGACACCGTGCCCTCACGCACCCCGGCGGCACGGGCAACGACACAGATCCCCCCATGGCCCAGCGACCGTGCCTCCGCTCCTATGACCAGCCGACGCTGCCGCTCGTCCAGGTGCGGAAACAGCGCCTCGAACTTCGCCGCCAGCTCGGTCGCGGCCCCCTCCGGAATGCCCATACCACAACAACGACGCTCGACCACGGAAGCGACGGCTTGTTTCCCGGCAAGCCCTAACTGATCGTTTCAGAATGAACTTTGTCTGGCTAGTTGTCAGTTGCCGGAGCCATCGGCAAGATCTGCTGTGTGTCTGCTGACCTTGTCCCTGATGATCTGTGGGAACGTGTCGCCCCGCTGCTTCCGGCTCGGCCAGCGCGGCGGCATCGGTATCCGGGTCGGTTGCCGGTGGATGACCGTGCTGCTCTGCGGGGCATCGTTTACGTGCTGCGCACGAGCGTGAGCTGGCGGGACGTTCCCGCAGAGTTGGTGGGCTGCAGTGGGGTGACGGCCTGGCGACGTCTGCGGGACTGGACCGAGGCTGGTGTGTGGCCCCGCCTGCACGAGGTACTTCTCGCGGAACTACGCAGAGAGGGCCTGCTGGAGATGGACGACGCCGCGATCGACGGCTCGCACGTCAGGGCGCTCAAAGGGGGGCTCACACCGGACCTTCGCCGGTCGACCGCGCGCGGCCCGGCAGCAAGCACCACCTCATCGTCGACCGGCACGGCACTCCGCTCGTCGTCTCTCTGACCAGCGGAAACCGTCACGACGTCACCCAGCTCATGCCCCTGCTGGACGCCATACCCCACATTCGCGGACTGCGCGGCCGGCCACGCCACCGACCCCGGCGGCTGTTCGCCGACCGCGGCTACGATTACGACAAATACCGGCGTCTCGTCCGCGCACGTGGGATCACACCCAAGATCGCCCGGCGCGGCACCCCGCACGGCTCGGGCTTGGGCAAGACCCGGTGGGTAGTCGAGCGGACCTTCGCCTGGCTCCACCAGTTCAAGCGACTGCGCATCCGCTACGAGATACGCGCCGACCTCCACCTCGGACTACTCCAACTCGCCTGCAGCATCATCTGCTTGAGACGACTCAGAACTTCATTCTGAAACGATCAGTAACTACCCGGCCTTGGGTCAAGGCCCGACCCCTGAGGACAACAAGATCAAAACAACGTGTTAATGATCTGCAATCCCTTAGCGCCGCGTCAGTACGCGGTACCGGCGCCACGCTGACCGAGGACCGGTGCCCTCCCGTGCCCCGGGACCGGTACCTGCGGCATGATCGGGCACTGCCGGACCGGCGAACACTCCTCGCCGGTCCGGCACCCCCACCGGCAGCCTGTTTTCCGGCGAGTTCCAACTGCCCTCCCGGCGTTCCAACCGGCACACGACGTTGGAGATCGCTCCCGCTCGCCCAGCTCCTGGCAGAGCGGCACCGGTTCCAACAGGC
Organism: Streptomyces sp. CB00316; assembly: GCF_001905595.1. GTDB lineage: Bacteria > Actinomycetota > Actinomycetes > Streptomycetales > Streptomycetaceae > Streptomyces. The sequence continues at coordinate 3,021 of NZ_LIXI01000018.1, forward strand.
GTGGGATCGGGGCCGGTTTCAGAAACGACCCCCGCGCGAGGCGTGTAGCTACGCGGGCCGCGACGTCCTCCTGGCGAACGCATTCCAGTGGAACAGCCGGGACAACCACAGCCCGGACCTGTTCCACTCATAGGTTCCGGTTGGAAAATTGCAGGTCAGGCCGTTCCAAACCTTCGTGCGCAGATCGCGGGATGCGAGGAGTGGCGAAGCGTGGGTGTTTGACCGTATGGATCAGGGAGAGCTGAAGAACAGCTCGGGACGGCCCTTTCTCGTCTCCCGCCGATGGGGGCCGACCAGCTGCGGCTCCTCCGGCGTGACAAAGCCGCCGGAGGAGCCGGCCCCCGGACCACTCCTTACCGGCCTTCACGCGAGACAGATCGACGTGGGAGAGGTCGACCAGCCAGGATCCGGGCAGCTTCGGGTCGAACGCCGGGTTCTTGACCCGGGTCGGCTCGCCGAAGCCGACGTTCAGGCCGTTGGCTCCGGCGGCGAAGGCCACATTGACGTCGATGCCGACCAGATGGCGCAGGGTGCACTCGGCATCGGTCATCGGCCGCGCCCAGTCATACGCCTCCTCGAACAGCTTCTCCGACGGGCCCCGCACGTGGAAGCGCGGCAGATCCAGCGCGGTGAGCACCGGGTGCCCGTCGGGGGCCTCGGGCGGTGCGCAGTCCACCGGGTCGCTGCCGAGCGACCCGGGCGTCTTGGTGTCGGCCGGGGACGGTCAGAGGAGGCGTCTCGGTCAGGCTGACTCTGACAGTCTCGGCGTCAAGGCGGCGACGCCCACACCACAGCGTCCACCGGCGTCGGCCCCGATGCTTCATGCCTCGCCGGTCGCGTCAAGCAGCGTCGGGAAGACCTGGAAGTACGGAGCTGTTCCCGTCAGCTCCAGCCGGTGCAGTGTGCCACGGCTCAGCGGCCCCGTGAGCCAGGGAAGGCTCCCGCCCCGGCGGTCGGGAGCAAGCAGAGCGTTGAGAACGTCTCCGCTGAAAAACCCGACCCCGGACAGATCGACCACGATCTGTTTTCCCGAATCCTGACCCGCCTGGAGAGCTTGCTCCAGCTCATGGACTGCTTCCGGGTTCTCCACGTCGCCCTCGACCACGATGACGAAGTAGCGTGGATGCTCGGATACGTGAACGGCCTGCTCAGGCGTGGGAAGAACAGGTTCCATGGGATCGGCTACCTCACCAACGGGTTCAGACGCCCTCTTGTGCCGGGTCTGCGGCAGTCTCCGGGCGTCTGGTGAATCGGTGCCACCAGTGGCGGCGCCTGGGATGTACTGCACGGCCCAGCCAGAGGCCGAACAGCAGGTAACCCACAAGAGCCCCTGAGGTGTTGAGCAGAACGTCATCGATGTCGAAGGTACGCCCGATGATCAGGGCGCCCTGGACGAGTTCCACGAGGAGCATCACGAGAGCGGTGACCACTCCCACCCGAACCAGCCCTCGGGTTCGGGGCACCAGAACCGGCAGCAGCACACCGAACGGCACACCCATCACGATATTGCCGCCGAGCTGCTTGACCGTGTCAAAGGACGCGGGCTGACCGAGATAGGCACGGATGGAGTCACCAGGGCGCAGGTTGCTGTGCGTCAACGGCACGGACGCCAAAGACGGTTGAAGCGTCAGCCTGGCCAGCACCACCGCGAATCCCACCATCGCCGCGAAGGCCAGCAGCATGGCCAGTACCCGGCCGATCACAGACATGGGAGGCTTCCCGGGACCCCGGCCCCCTGGTTCCGCCGCAGTCTCACTACGCAGCACCATCCGCACCATTAACAGGGCTCCTAGCCACATTGGTTTGCTTGGACGTTCGATATCCGCGACGTCACGCGGCAGGCCCGCTACGCGGGGCCGGGTCCGGTCCCAGGATATCGGTGTGTCCGGCGGCGCTTAGACCAGCTCGGCGTTGAGCTGGGCACCGGCGAGGAGAGCCAGGCGGAGCGGCCACAGCCACACGAGGAAGACGATGGTCCCGGCGAGCGATCCGTACAGCCGATAGCAGGTGCCGACGTGCGGGACGTCTCACCCCAGGCTGACATAGAGGGTAAGGGCGGTCAGGGGTTCATGCGAACGCGAGTGCGCCGGGCAGGGGGCGGGGCAGGCTGTGGGCGTGGATGAGGCGGATGCGCGGGTGTACGGAAGGCGTGCGCTGGTCCCGGCGTTCCGGTCGCCGTCCCGTCCGGTAGCACGAAGCCGCGGCACCGGCGCGGTCGTCTGCCCGTGATGTCGCGTACGCCGCAAGCTCACGGCGCATTTTTTCTCGGTGCGGTTGAGGCCCTGGCCGCTTGAGGACGTGTCGGCTGTGGGGCGGTCAGCGCATTTCTGGGCCTGCACCGGCCGTGACGAGCACGAGAGTGATGACCTCCACCCGTCCGGTGGCTTTGTCGCGTCCGTAGGCGGTGGTTACATGGTCGACCATCACTTCCCGGTCGTGCAGTCGGATTTCCTCTCCCGGTCGCGGAGTCGGCAGCGAGCCGGGCACGTCCAGGCATACGAGTTCCGTCCCGTCCGGTGCGATGAAGGTCATCGCATGTGACGGCACGGCGTCCGCGTCGGGCTGTTTCCACGTCGCATCCTCGGCGGCGCCGATCGCGTCGTAGATCCTTGTTGCTGTCATACAGGTCTCCCTTGCTGTCATACAGGTTTCCCTGGGTCTGGTGGTGCCTGAGCGAGCGGGCTCGCGCGTCGGAGGCCCGACGCGCGGGAGTGTCCGGCGGCCGCGATGCATACCGGGCGTTCGAGGCCGCAACAGCGGTTGAATGGCGAGGCTGACGTGGGGCACCGGCGGGCGGGTGCGGCAGGTCGGCTGTCAGCCCCGGCGTGAGGTCTTGGCGAAGCGGCTGTGCGCGGCCTGCCGGGTGATGCCCATGGCGGAGCCGATCTCTCCCCAGCTGCGGCCGGTCGCGGTCGCGGTGGCTACCACATGCTGGAGGCAGGCGGCCCCGGTCCGTTCGACCTGCGCGGCGGCGGCCACGGCAGCGAGTGGGCGGGTGAGGGCGAGCTGGGCGATCGTTTCGCGCAGTGTGTCGATCTGTGCGCGTACGTCGGCGGGTACGGCGCCGTCCAGGAGGTGGCTGATGTGGCGCTGCCAGACGGTGAGCGGACCGCCCTCCCCGTCCTTTCCTGCCTCGGTCGCGTTCACGTCCCCAGGGAAGAGAGGGAACATCTCCTTTGAGCGCCATCCGCATGCACAGCCGGCGCGGACGGCGACGGCTCGGGGGCGCCCGCCGGCGCCGTCGTACTCGGCCCACAAGCTCTGGGGCCCAGCGTCCCCGGCACTATGGGGAAGAGGGAGGTTCCCCCGGATCGGCGGCGGCTCACTGCCGTCACCCAGTACCGCGACACAGAAACCTTCGTGGGACGCATTCGGGGCCGCGCCTTCGGGGTAGACCCATCTCATGTCACGCCCTCCAGACAGCACCACCAATATGTCAACCATGCATGACACAGGGGCGAATCGTCAAGGTTTCATGACGTCTGAAATTCCTGTCAAGGTTTCATGACGTCCAGGACATCGTCCGTCCTCCCGGACAGCCGGGCAATTGCCCGCCAGTGCCGCCTGTGAACGGAACCTCGCGGTTCACGACCGCGCGGCGAATCCAGTCGACCGGCACGGCGCCGCGGCAGGGCGCCCGCTGACAGGCACCGATGACGCAACGGGCTCTGGCTCAACGTCCAGTTCACAGCCGGGGTGACTCTGTGATTACGTGGTGGCCGATTCTCGCCAAAGGCCCGATGAAAGGACCAGGTTCAGCTGATGAGCGCTCTCCACACGGGGCTCACAAAGGTCGAGGTTTCCATCGCCTGGGATCCCAGCGCCCTTGGCGGTATCGCGCACGACCTCGACATCGTCGCCGCCGCCTTCACGGACCCCGCGCCCAGCCCCGGAGGACCGGAGTATCTGGTGCGCTTCGGCAGCCGGTCACCAGACGGCACGATCACGCTGGACCGCCATAGCGAAACCGGTCAAGGCTTCGGCTTCGACGAGATCATGACCCTGGAGCTCGACCGCCTCGCCCCGCGCTACGCGCGCGTGGTGGTCGGGGTCGCCATCCAGCAGTCGTCAGGCGCGTTGACGTTCGGCGACATCCCACACGCACGGGTGCGTATCAGACAGAGCCACAACGACCTGCTGGTGCACACCTTCGCGAGCATCCCCGCCGCACGAGCCGCCACGGTCGCCGAATTCATCCACGATGGCGCAGGCACCTGGGAACTCCGCGAAATCTACCAAGGCTTCGACATCGACCCGGCGACGCTCGGCGATGTCATGGGCACCGTCCACGCCTCCGACTGAACCCAGACCACCAAAACAGCGGCCCGCTCGCCATCAGCACCTGAGCGGCGACTCGATCTCTTTGCGTCCGCCGCAGCCTTCCTTCGGCGAGTGGGGACAGGTCTTCGGCGACGAGGTCCTCGCCACCGCCATCCTCGACCGACTCCTCCACCACTGCGAGGTCGTCCCGATCAACGGCAACAGCTATCGGCTCAAGAACCGCCTCCAGGCCATCGCGCGGGACACCGACGTGGCCTAAGTAGTGGTGCACACAACTTCGTACGCGGTGGCGCACCCAGGCAAGTACGCGGACAGCTGGTGAGTCAGGGCATCACCGTGACGGCCCGAGCTGGTGGTGGGCGACCGCGCCCTTTTGAAGCAGTCGGGAAGCGGCCGCCCGGAAGGCTGCCGAGAACAAGCAGCGACGCGCGATAGGGCTGCCGGTCGTATCCTCGCGCTGACGCAGGAGCGGGTGAAGCACCTGTCCGAGGCCGGGATGCGGTGATCGAGGGGCATCGGCGTCACCGCGGCCGCCACGCTCGCGTCGCAATTGTGCAAGGTGTTCATCACCGGCGGGTACGCGTGAAGCCCGCCGGTATTCCGGCGGGCACGCAGAGTCCGAGTTTCAGGCCGCAGGCGGTGTGCTGGCCGACTTGAGGCCTTGGCGGTGTTCGGCGTTGATGCGCTGGGCTTCTTCGAGCTGGTCCTCGAGGATGACGATGCGGCAGGCGGCCTCGATCGGGGTACCGCCGTCGACGAGCTCACGGGCCCGGGCCGCGATGCGCAGCTGGTAACGGGAGTAGCGGCGGTGGCCGCCCGGCGAGCGGAGCGGGGTGATGAGGCGGGCCTCGCCGATCGCGCGGAGGAATCCTTGTGTGGTGTTGAGCATCTCGGCTGCCCGGCCCATGGTGTAGGCGGGGTAGTCGTCGTCGTCGAGGCGGCCGAACGAGTCGTCTGCTGTCATCTGTACCTTCCTGTGGAACACGCGTCGGAGGGGCCCTGGTGCCATTGGCACCAGGGCCCCGAAGGAACTGCTACACCATCGGCCGGCTGTGAACAGCTGTGCCGGCCTTTCTTGATCCGCTCGTCCACCCGGGAGGGAAAGGGACGTGCGGGGATCGCGGTTGCTTGACCGGAGACCACCTCACTCACGATGTCCTGCGGTACCCGGGCCCCGTACTTCCGCCCGGGCGATCCTGATGGCGCTCAACTCCTCCGTTCTTACCCTCTGAATCACTTACTGGTACTGCTTCACTGCGTACTACTAGGTGTTGCGTACTGCTCGGTGGACCGACAGTGCCACCGCTTCGGCAGCCAGCCCCGTCGCCCATCTTGCAACTGCTCTGGCTTAGAACCCCACTGCCGAACCTCCCGGTGCGTACGTCCACAGCCAGACGCCTTCACCGAGGTACTGCTCTTGGTCCTGCTGCTGTGTGATGCCACTACGTGCGGCAGCCCCTGATCACTGCGGGCCACCCGGTCTGGGATCAGTTCCGTCGCCGTCCTGCAACAACCCTGGCTTCGAAACTCCACCACCGAACCGAACTGCTCGGTGGCCTGTGAAAGCGCCACTCCTTCGGCAGCCAGCCCCGTCGCCCGTCCTGCAACCGCTCTGGCTTAGAACCCCACTGCCGAACCTCCCGGTGCGTACGCCCACAGCCAGACGCCTTCACCGAGGTGCTGCTTTGTCCTGCTGCTGTGTGGTGCCACTGCGTGTACTGCGGTACAGCCTCACGGCGGCCCCTGAAACCTGCGGGCCACCCGGTCCGGGGCCAGTTCCGTCGCCGTCCTGCACCTGCTCTGGCTTCGGAACTCCACCACCGAACCGTCCAACATCCTGCAACTACGGAACTACGTGTACTGCGGTGATGCTCCCGGCAGTTCGTGTCTGCCGGGCCCTGCTGTCCTCTGGGCTACGAGAGAAACCATAACCACACTGCCACCCAATGTCTACTCCAGCCACCACAGGTTTTCGCGTGGCCCGTGAGGAGGTAATCGAACGCAGGCGGCTCACAGGGGAAGGGCTGGGGTTCAGGCGGTGTCGCAGGCCCTGGGCGGCACGGGTGTCCGTCCCGTCGCGTCGTGGGGCTGGTCGCGTTGGGTTGGCGCCCTCGCCCGGCCGTCCCGGCGGGCGTCGCTTCGTAGCAGCAGGGCCAGGACCAGGCACTTCGGACGCTCCCAGTGACGTCACGGCGGCATACTTGCCCCATGACGTCTCCTGCGAGCCCCCGGCACCCAGGTGCCGGGCCCCTGCCCGTGATCGCGCCCCAAGGCGAGTTCGACTACGGCACGGCGCCCTGGCTGCAGGAACAGATCGACACCGCCGTCAACGAACACGGCGGAGTGATCCTGGACGCCGGAGGCATCACGTTCATCGACTCCACCGTCCTCACCCTGATCCTGGCCACCCACCAGCGCACCCACCTGCGCATAGCAAACCTGCCCGCCCGGCTGACCCACCTCTTCGGCGTCTACGGCATCGACCACGTCCTGAACCTCTACCCGACCCTGGACGCCGCCCGCACCGCCTGACACCGCCCACCACCGTCCCCACCGCAAACCCGGGGCATGAGGCAGGGGCAGGTAGTGTCGTGAAGCTGTTCGAACCCGGCACGAACTCTCTGGCGGGCGCAAACCCCTGAACGCTGGAGGCTGTTGTGGCGCGGAACCGGATCGCCCTGCCCGAAGTACTGGCGGCCGCGGAGGACGCCGCGCCGGTCGACTCCCTCGATGTCGTAGCCCGCAATCTGCGGACCCGGTTCGGTGCCCGCTACGTGTCGTTCCTCTTCGTCGACGTCGTCGGCCGACGCCTGCTCCGGGTCAACGACACCGCCGCAGCCGCCGAGCCCCAGGAGGACCGCGCCGAACAGGTCCCCCTCGCCGGCAGCGGCATCTACGACGACGTCCTCCGCACCCAGAAAGTCGTCCACGTCCCGGAGGGGACGGAGGGCTTCCGGGTGCTGGCTCCGGTCACCAACCGCGGTGACACCATCGGTGTGCTGGAGCTGTTTCTCCATGGAGTGACCGAGGATGTGCTGATTCAGGTCGAGGACGCCGCGCATGCGTGAACGGGGAGGGCAGCAGGCTGCCGTCCAGCTCTACCCACTCCTTGCCGGCCTTCACGCGGGACAGGTCGACGTGGGAGAGGTCGACCAGCCACGAGCCGGACGGCTTCGGGTCGAACACCGGGTTCTTGACGTACGTCGGCTCACCGAGACCGACGGTCAGCCCGTTCGCGCCGGCGGCGAAGGCCATGTTCACGTCCAGGCCGACTAGGTAGCGCAGGGTGCACTCCTCGTCGGTCATCGGCTGCGCCCAGTCGTAGGCCTCCTCGAACAGCTTCTCCGACGGGCCGCGCACGTGGAAGCGCGGCAGGTTCAGCGCGTTGAGCACCGGGTGTCCGTCGGGGGCCTCAGGCGGTGCGCAGTCCACCGGGTCGTGCCGAGCGAGCCGGGTGTCTTGGTGTCGGCCTGCCGCAGGGCGCCGGTCTCCTCGTCTCGTACGGCGTGGGTCGGCGGGTGCAGCGCGGTCATCAGTTCCAGGCTGGTGACGGCGGTCGACCCGGGGGCGTCATCACCCGGGTTGCGTAGGTGCCCAGGACACGGGCGAGCTCCGCCGGGGACAGCTGCGCGGCGTGATCCCAGAACCGGGGGTCCAGCGCGTTCCAGGATGGGATGCACAGCTGCGTGTACTGCTTCGCCCGCAAGACGCGCAGCTATCTGGACCTGGACACCGGCATCGGGTTCGACTCCCAGATCGTCGTCAAGATCAACGCCGCCGAGCTGCTCCAGCGGGAGCTGGCCTCCCGGCACTGGCAGGGCGAGCACATCGCGATGGGCACCAATGTCGACTGCTACCAGCGGGCGGAGGGCCGGTACCAGCTCATGCCCGGCATCATCACCGCCCTGCGCGACCGGGCGAACCCCTTCTCGATCCTGACGAAGGGCACCCTGATCCTGCGGGACCTGGAGCTGCTGCGGCAGGCGGCCGAGGTCACCGAGGTCGGCGTCTCGGTCTCGGTCGGCTTCACCGACCGCGAGCTCTGGCGCACGGTCGAACCCGGCACCCCCTCCCCCGGGCGCCGCCTCGACGTCGTCCACGCCCTCACCCAGAGCGGGATCGGCTGCTCGGTCCTGATGGCCCCCGTCATCCCGTTCCTCGGCGACAGCCCCGAGCAGCTGCGCGCAACCGTCTCGGCCATCGCGGCGGCCGGGGCGACCTCGGTGACCCCGCTGGTCCTGCATCTGCGCCCCGGCGCACGCGAGTGGTACCTGCGGTGGCTCGGGCTCCACCATCGGCATCTGGTGCCGCGGTACGAACGGATGTACGCGGACGGGGCGTACGCCCCCACCTGGTATCAGCGCCGGATCACCCGTCAGGTGCACGAACTGGCGGACGAGTTCGGGATCGGCCCGGCGCACCGGGGCGAGGCCCGCCGGATCACCCCGGTACGGACACCGGAGGAGCCGGAGCCGGGACCGACGCACTCACCCTGCTCTGACGCCGTAAACACGCCCCTCACCACCTCCCGCAGACCCGATCGCGTGACCGTACGGGTCAACTCCGCGCGGAAACGGCCCCCGGCCGGTGGATCTCGGGGAGCATGCGGCGGGGACCGGTCATCCGCCGCCGCGTCCCCTCCACCTCGGGAGGCACCATGACGAAACGTGCAGGAATTCTGGTCGCCGCCGGTGCGACGGTCGCCGGTCTGCTGGCCGCCGCTCCGGCCCCGGCCGCCGCCTCGGGGACGGGCGCGCCGCCCGCCCCGGAGCTCGCGTGGACCGACTGTCCGACGGAGAACCATCCCACGCTCCAGTGCGCGAAGGTCGACGCCCCGCTGGACCACGCCGACCCCTCGGGCCGCCGGGTCACCCTCGCCCTGTCCCGGATCCCGCACACCGCGAAGACCTTCCAGGGCCCGCTGCTGGTGAATCCGGGCGGGCCGGGCGGCAGCGGCCTGTCGATGGCCGGGTTCGTGGCCTCGGCGCTGCCGAAGAAGGTGGCGTCGCAGTACGACGTGATCGGGTTCGACCCGCGCGGCGTCGGGAAGAGCACCCCGAAGCTGAACTGCCTGCCCGGCCACTCCGACCCGGTGCGCCCGGACTCGGTGCCCGCCTCCTACCGGGACGAGCGGATCAACCGCGACCGGGCCGCCGCCTTCGCCCGCGCCTGCGGCGAGAAGCACGGCGACGTGCTGCCGTACATGGACACCGTCAGCGCCGCGAAGGATCTCGATGCGATCCGCCGGGCGCTGGGCTCGGAGCAGATCAACTACTTCGGCTACTCGTACGGCACCTACCTGGGCGCGGTCTACGCGAAGCTGCACCCGGAGCGGGTGCGGCGCCTGGTCCTGGACTCGGTCGTCGGCCCCGACGACGTCTGGTACCAGGGCAACCTCAACCAGGACTACGCCTTCGACGACCGCCACAAGGCGTTCGCGGCCTGGGTGGCGAAGCACGACGCGACGTACGGGCTCGGCACCGACCCGGCCGGGGTCGAGGCCGCCTGGTACCGGATGCGGGCGGCCGTCGCGGCGGAGCCGGTGGACGGCAGGGTCGGGGCGAGCGAGCTGGAGGACACGTTCCTGCCCGGCGGGTACTACAACGGCTACTGGCCCTACCTCGCCGAGGCGTTCGCCGCGTACGTGAACGACCAGGACACCGAGGCGCTGGTCGAGGCGTACGAGAACTTCGGCGCGACCGGCACGGGCGGCGACAACAGCTACTCCGTCTACACCGCCGTCCAGTGCCGCGACGCCGGCTGGCCCCGGCACTGGAGCACCTGGCGCAACGACGTACGCCGGATCCACGACAAGGCGCCCTTCATGGCGTGGAACAACACCTGGTACAACGCGCCGTGCGCCGACTGGCCGGTGGCGCCGCTCACCCCGGTCCAGGTGGCCAACGACCGCCTCCCGGCGGCCCTGATCCTCCAGGCGACGGGCGACGCGGCGACCCCGTACGCGGGCGCGGTCAGCATGCACCGCAAGCTGAAGGGGTCCAGCTTCGTGGTGGAGGAGGGCGGCGGCAACCACGGCATCACGCTCAGCGGCAACGCCTGCCTGGACAAGCACCTGACGGCCTATCTGACCGACGGGACCGTCCCGCGCGGCCGGGGCGAGGGCGAGGCGGACGCGGTCTGCGCGGCCCTCCCGGACCCGAAGCCGCTGCCCGCCGCGAAGGCGGCGGCCCAGTCGGTGGACAACAGCGCGGGCAGCCGCCTGCACGGGCTGCTGGGGCCGCGCCACTAGTCAATGGAAGACGGGCCCCCGGACCCTCTACGGCAGCCGCCCCAGCGCCTCCTCCGCCGCCGCCCCCAGCCGTGGATGCGGGAGGGCCGCCGTGAGGACCGGGCGGGCGCGGCCGTCGCCGAGCCGGCCGAGGCCCTCGACGCAGGCCAGCGCCACCCGCCAGTGCGGCTCCCCCGGGGCGAGCAGGCGGTGGAGGGTGGCGACCAGGGCGGGGACCGCCTCGGGGGCCCGCAGGGTGGTGAGCAGGCGGACCGGGTGCAGGGCGTAGGCGGTGCGCAGGGTGTTGGTGGCGAGCGCGGCGGCGGCGCGGGGGGTGCGGGGGTCCTTCAGCTGCGCCAGGGCGTGGGCGGCGGAGACGCAGCGCTCGGGGTCGCGGTGGTTGAGCAGGAGCACCAGCGCCTCGAAGGCCCGCCGGTCGCCCACGCAGCCGAGCCGGAAGGCGGCGATCTCACGGGCCCACAGGGGGCGCCCGGGCTCCACCAGGACCCGCGCCAGCACCTCGTTGTCGTCGGTCGCCACGAGCAGGTCGTACGCGGCGGACCCGGCCGCCTCTTCCCGTGACCGGTCCAGGAGCGAACGGAGTTCCTCATCCATGACGCTCAGCGTATCGATGAACACGCTGCGTGTGAGATGGGCCGGGAAAGGCGATGTGGTCCAGCGCACAAGGACCCAGGGGTGGCGCGCTCGTTACTGGCCGGTTAATCTCATCTGAGCGGGACACACTCCCCGCGACTCCGGTGGCCTGGTGACGCAGCCACCCGGAGTGCTTGTCGGTTCGGCAGTTCCAGTGCGACGCGACTCCGGGACAGAGTCCGTCACCTCTTACGGCCGGGCGTGCTTCCAGCGCCCCGCCACCGCGCTTCACGACACGCATCCGCGCATGTACACGCGCCGCTCCCTCATCGCCGCGCGCGCCTGCTCCCACAGTCGTCACTCACCCTGGAGTCCCGTGATGGACACCCCGCTCTCCACCATTGCCGTCGTCGGCCTCGGCACCATGGGCACCGGCATCGCCGAGGTCCTGGCTCTCGCGGGCCGCGAGGTCATCGGTATCGACATCAGCGAGGCGGCCGCCCGGCAGGCCGTCACCTCCCTCGAAGCCTCCACCGCACGGGCCGTCGGGCGCGGGCGGATCACCGAGCGGGAGCGGGCCGACGCGCTCGCCCGGTTCCGTACGTACGACACCCTCCAAGCCGCCGCCGGGGCGGAGCTGGTCATCGAGGTCGTGCCGGAGACGTACGAGATCAAGCAGCAGGTGTTCCGGGAGCTGGACGCCGTCGTCTCACCCACCGCGATCCTCGCCACCGGGACGAACGCCCTGTCGGTGACCCGGCTCGCCGCCGAGTCGCAGCACCCCGAGCGCGTGCTCGGCCTGCACTTCTTCAACCCGGCGCCCGCGATGAAGCTGGTCGAGGTCGTCTCCTCGGTGCTCACCGCGCCGCCGGCCGTCGAGGCCGTCACCAAGCTGGCCCGGGAGCTGGGCAAGGAGCCGGTCGCCGTCGGCGACCGGCCCGGGTTCGTCGCGGACGGGCTGCTCTTCGGCTATCTGAACCAGGCCGCCGCGATGTACGAGGCGAACTACGCGTCCCGCGAGGACATCGACGCCGCGATGAAGCTGGGCTGCGGGCTGCCCATGGGGCCCCTCGCCCTGCTGGACCTGATCGGGATCGACACCGCCCGCACCGTCCTGGAGGCCATGTACTCCGCCTCCCACGACCGCCTCCACGCGCCCGCCCCCGTCCTCGGCCAGCTCAGCGAGGCGGGCCTGACCGGGCGCAAGGCCGGGCGCGGCTTCTACACGTACGACGCTCCGGGCGGCCAGAGTGTCGTGGCCGACCCCCTGACCCCTTCACCGGAAGCAACCACCGGTACCGGGCGCGAGATCGCCTCCGTCGGGGTCGCCGGCTCCGGCACCATGGCCTCCGGCATCGCCGAGGTCTTCGCCAAGGCCGGGTACACCGTGGTTTTGGCCGCCCGTGGCCAGGAGAAGGCGGACCTCGCCAAGGCCCGGATCGCGAAGTCGCTGGAGCGCTCGGTCAGCAAGGGGCGGCTCACCGCCGAGGCGCGGGACGAGACGCTGGCGCGGATCACGGCCGCCGGGTCGCTGGACGCGTTCGCCCAGGTCGACCTCGCCGTGGAGGCGGTGGCCGAGGACCTGGAGATCAAGCAGCAGCTCTTCGCCACCCTGGACAAGGTCTGCCGCCCGGGCGCCGTCCTCGCCACCACCACCTCGTCCCTGCCCGTCATCGCCATCGCCCGGGCGACCGGGCGGCCCGAGGACGTCATCGGGATGCACTTCTTCAACCCGGCGCCCGCGATGAAGCTGGTCGAGGTCGTCCGTACGGTCCTGACAGCCGACGACGTCCACGCCACGGTCCGCGCGGTCTGCACGAAGATCCGCAAGCACCCCGTGGACTGCGGGGACCGGGCCGGGTTCATCGTGAACGCGCTGCTGTTCCCGTACCTCAACAACGCGATCAAGATGGTCGAGGAGCACTACGCCTCGCTGGACGACATCGACGCGGCGATGAAGCTGGGCGGCGGCTACCCGATGGGTCCGTTCGAACTGCTGGACGTCGTGGGGCTGGACGTCTCCCTCGCCATCGAGAAGGTGCTGCACAAGGAGTTCCGTGACCCGGGGCTCGCTCCGGCACCGCTGCTGGAGCACCTGGTGGCCGCGGGCTGCCTCGGCCGCAAGACGGGCCGGGGCTTCCGCGAATATGCCCGTCGCTGATCCGGGAGCCGGGTGGGGCGGGCTGCTGGGACCCTCCGGCTCCCCGCCCCCGAAGGCGCGCTCTCCTGCACGGATGCGTTACGTTCATGCCATGTCCCAGCCCGCCGAGTCACCCCGTGCCACCGCCGCGCCCGACGCCCCGGAGACCTCCGCGGGAACGCGCGCCGCGGCCCAACGGCTCAAGATGCGCCGCGAACTGGCCGCAGCCGCGATGGAGCTCTTCGCCGCGAAGGGCTACGAGGCGACGACCGTCGACGAGATCGCGGGCGCCGCGGGCGTCGCCCGGCGGACCTTCTTCCGGCACTTCCGCTCCAAGGAAGAGGCCATCTTCCCGGACCACGACGACACCCTCGTCAGGGCCGAGGCCGTCCTGAACGCCGCGCCCGCGCACGAGCACCCCCTCGACACGGTCTGCCGCGGCATCAAGGAAGTCATGAAGATGTACGCGGCCAAGCCCGCAGTCTCCGTGGCCCGTTACAAGCTGACCCGCGAGGTGCCGACCCTCCGGGAGGCCGAGATCGCCTCGGTGGCCCGCTACGAGCGGCTGTTCACCCGTTATCTGCTGGGCCACTTCGACGAGCGCGACCACCACGTGGGCAACGACGACCCGCTGCTGGCGGAGGTGGCCGCGTCCGCCGTGGTCACCGCGCACAACCACGTGCTGCGCCGCTGGCTCCGGGCGGACGGCCAGGGCGATGTGGAGGCCCAGCTCGACCGGGCCTTCGCCATCGTGCGCGACACCTTCGGCACCGGCATCGGGGCAGGCCGGACCGCCCAGTCCCAGCCCGCCAAGGCCCCGGCGGCGACGGTGGCCACGGAGGGCGAGGTGCTCGTCGCGGTGGCGCGTACGGACGCTCCGCTGGACGAGGTCATGCGGACGATCCAGCAGGCCCTCAAGGAGCGCTGAGCCCGGACGCCGGCTCTTCGACCAAGACCCACGGCGGCGGTGCGCCGCCCTCGCTCCAGGCGGCCAGCTCATCGGGGCCGTAGCAGAGGATGGCGCACTGCTCGGCGTAGTCGAGCGCGGGTTCGGTGAAGCCGCCCGTACTCACGACGAGCGCGAGGTCCGCCTCGTGCACCGCGTAGCAGGTACCGCCGAAGCGCTGGAGCTCCTGCGATCCGGCCCGGTTCTCCGGCCCGTACCGCTTGCACTGGACGACCAGGCGGCGGCCGTCCGGTGTGGTGGCCACGACGTCGGCGCCCAGGTCCCCGGCGCCGCCCACCACCTCGGCGTCCGCGCACCCGTCGCGCCGGCAGAGTCCGGCCACGGCCTCCTCGAAGGCGTACGGGTCCAGTTCCGCGTAGTCGACCGGGGCGGCGGCCTCCAGAGGCTCGGGACGCGCGGCTTCGGCGGCGTCCAGCTCCGCGATGCCCGCCTCCACGAGCCCGTACGCGGCATCCGTGACGGTCTCCGCGATCCGCCGGGCCCGACGGCGGCGGCGCAGCACCACGAGGGCGGCCACGAGGGCCAGGACGATCAGGGCTACGGCGGCGAGCGGGTGGCGGCCGGCGCTCCGCCAGGCGGCCCGCATCGCCATCCCACCGCCCGCGAGGATCAGCGCGATCAGGGCGAAGCCGAAGGTGGTGCGGCGGAGGTCGAAGGGGCCCCGGCGCTTTCGCATGCTGTCTCTACGGATCGGTATGCCCATCGGTGCGCCACCCCTGCTTCCTGACCACTTCAAGATCACTTGGTCTCGCCCACCTGCCCCGAGCTGGGCTTTCGACGCGTGCGGGCCAGGCCATCGCGCGCGCGTCGGCCGAAATCCGCTGGTCTGCCGATCACCGCTGTGCTGAGGTGCGCGGATGCGATCAAGCGAGAACGCCATCGAGACCCGTGACCTGTTCGACCGCGAGATGAGGGAGCGGGCCCGCCCGGACGGGCCCGGCGTACGCGTCGAGCGAACCGGCCCCGTCGTACGCCAGGTGGGCGGCCCCGACGACTGGAACGGGGTGGTGTGGTCGGACCCGGGGCTGGACGCGGCAGGGGCGGACGCGGCGATCGCCGCCCAGATCGGGCACTGCACGGCGATCGGTCTGCCGGAGTTCGAGTGGAAGCTCTACGCGCACGACCGCCCCGCCGACCTGGGCGACCGGCTGCGGGCGGCCGGGTTCGTGCCGGAGCCGCCGGAGACCCTGCTGGTGGCGCCCGCCGCCCTGCTGGCCGGGCCGGTCGAGCTGCCCGAGGGGATCACCCTGCGGCCGGTGACCGACGCGGCGGGGGCGGAGCTGATGGCCAGGGCCCATGAGCGGGCGTTCGGGACCGACGGGACCCGCCTCCTCCACCAGGTGCTGCGGCGGCTCGATGAAGCCCCCGAGGACTTCGTGGCGGTGATGGCCGTGGACGCCGGCGGCGAGCCGGTGTGCTCCGGGCGGATGGAGCTGTACCCGGGCACGGGCTTCGCGGGGCTCTGGGGCGGCGGGACGGTGGCCGCGTGGCGCGGGAAGGGCATCTACCGGGCCTTGGTCGCCCACCGGGCGCGGATCGCCGCCGAGCGCGGCTACCGCCACCTCCAGGTCGACGCGACCGACATGTCCGCCCCGATCCTGGGCCGGCTCGGCTTCACGGAGCTGGGGACGACGACGCCGTATGTGTACCGACCGGTGCGGTAGGGGGTAGGGGGTGTCCGGCGGAGCGGGGGCGGTCATGACCCCGGTCATGACCGCCCCCGACGCGCCCTCTTGCCGCGCGCCAGCAGGACAGAACGCCTCGTAACGCCCATCGTGTTGCTCATGCGTGCCTACGAGATGACAAGTGAGAGAAATTGTTGGCACTGGGTGCCTTGTCAGGTGTCACAGAGTGCCATACGTTGAAGGTGTCCGGGCGGCCGGCGTGCTGGGATCTCACGTACGCCGGCTGTCCCCGCAACCACCGTGCTGCGCGCCCGGACGCCTGCGTCACAGGCACCCTTCTGCTCCACCCGAGCAAAGCCGAAGCTCCACCCGCCGAACCGACGGCAAACACCTCCACACCGCACCGCACCCCTGCCAGCAGGGCCCCTCAAGCGTTCCCTCGACGCCGCATCACCGGAGGCAACACCGTGAAGGAAATCCTGGACGCGATCCAATCGCAGGACAGCACGGCCGCGGACTTCGCGGCCCTGTCCCTCCCCGAGTCCTATCGCGCGATCACCGTGCACAAGGACGAGGCGGAGATGTTCGCGGGGCTCGAATCCCGTGACAAGGACCCCCGCAAGTCGCTCCACCTGGACGAGGTCCCGGTCCCCGAACTCGGCCCCGGCGAGGCCCTCGTCGCCGTGATGGCCAGCTCGGTGAACTACAACTCCGTCTGGACCTCGATCTTCGAACCGGTGTCGACGTTCAGCTTCCTGGAGCGGTACGGAAGGCTCAGCGAGCTCACCAAGCGCCACGACCTGCCGTACCACGTCATCGGCTCCGACCTGGCGGGCGTCGTCCTGCGCACCGGCCCCGGCGTGAACGCCTGGAACCCGGGTGACGAGGTCGTCGCGCACTGCCTCTCCGTGGAGCTGGAGTCCTCCGACGGCCACAACGACACGATGCTCGACCCCGAGCAGCGCATCTGGGGCTTCGAGACGAACTTCGGCGGCCTGGCGGAGATCGCGCTCGTCAAGTCCAACCAGCTGATGCCCAAGCCCCAGCACCTCAGCTGGGAGGAGGCCGCCTCTCCGGGCCTGGTCAACTCCACCGCGTACCGCCAGCTCGTCTCACGTAACGGCGCGGGCATGAAGCAGGGCGACAACGTGCTGATCTGGGGCGCCAGCGGCGGCCTCGGCTCCTACGCCACCCAGTTCGCGCTGGCAGGCGGCGCCAACCCGATCTGTGTGGTCTCCAGCCCCGAGAAGGCCGACATCTGCCGGTCGATGGGCGCCGAGGCGGTCATCGACCGCAACGCCGAGGGCTACAAGTTCTGGAAGGACGAGCGCACCCAGGACCCGAAGGAGTGGAAGCGCTTCGGCAAGCGCATCCGAGAGTTCACCGGCGGCGAGGACATCGACATCGTCTTCGAGCACCCCGGCCGCGAGACCTTCGGCGCCTCGGTCTACGTCACCCGCAAGGGCGGCACCATCACCACCTGCGCCTCCACCTCGGGCTACATGCACGAGTACGACAACCGCTACCTGTGGATGTCGCTCAAGCGGATCATCGGCTCCCACTTCGCCAACTACCGCGAGGCGTGGGAGGCCAACCGCCTCATCGCCAAGGGCAAGATCCACCCGACGCTCTCCAAGGTCTACTCCCTGGAGGACACCGGCCAGGCCGCCCACGACGTCCACCGCAACGCCCACCAGGGCAAGGTCGGCGTCCTGGCCCTGGCCCCCCGCGAGGGTCTGGGCGTGCGCGACCAGGAAATGCGCGAGCAGCACATCGACGCCATCAACCGCTTCCGCAACGTCTGAGGTTCTCCCATGACCGAACGTCAGAAGGACCGGCCCTGGCTCATGCGGACGTACGCCGGTCACTCGACCGCCGAGGCGTCCAACGAGCTGTACCGCCGCAACCTCGCCAAGGGCCAGACGGGTCTCTCGGTCGCCTTCGATCTGCCGACGCAGACCGGATACGACCCGGACCACATTCTCGCCCGCGGCGAGGTGGGCCGTGTCGGTGTGCCCGTCTCGCACCTCGGTGACATGCGTCGGCTGTTCCAGGACATCCCCCTGGAGCAGATGAACACCTCGATGACGATCAACGCGACCGCCATGTGGCTGCTGGCGCTCTACCAGGTGGTCGCGGAGGAGCAGGGGGCCGACCCCGACAAGCTCCAGGGGACCACGCAGAACGACATCGTGAAGGAGTACCTCTCGCGCGGGACGCACGTCTTCCCGCCGGTGCCCTCGCTGCGGCTGACCACGGACATGATCACGTACACGGTCAACCGCATCCCCAAGTGGAACCCGATCAACATCTGCAGCTACCACCTCCAGGAGGCGGGGGCCACCCCGGTCCAGGAGATCGCGTACGCCATGTCGACCGCCATCGCGGTGCTCGACGCGGTCCGCGACTCGGGGCAGGTGCCGCAGGAGAAGTTCGGTGACGTGGTCGCCCGGATCTCGTTCTTCGTGAACGCGGGCGTCCGCTTCATCGAGGAGATGTGCAAGATGCGCGCCTTCGGACGCATCTGGGACCGTGTCACCCGCGAGCGGTACGGCATCACCGACCCCAAGCAGCGCCGCTTCCGCTACGGCGTCCAGGTCAACTCCCTCGGCCTGACCGAGGCTCAGCCGGAGAACAACGTCCAGCGCATCGTCCTGGAGATGCTGGCCGTCACCCTCTCGAAGGACGCCCGCGCCCGTGCCGTACAGCTCCCGGCCTGGAACGAGGCGCTGGGGCTGCCCCGGCCCTGGGACCAGCAATGGTCGCTGCGGATCCAACAGGTACTGGCGCACGAGAGCGATCTGCTGGAGTACGAGGACATCTTCGCCGGTTCGCACGTCATCGAGGCCAAGGTGGAGTCCCTGGTCGAGGAGTCGCTCGCGGAGATCGACCGGATCCAGCGGATGGGCGGCGCGATGGCGGCCGTCGAGTCCGGCTACCTGAAGTCGGAGCTGGTCTCCTCGCACGCGGCGCGGCGGGCCCGGATCGAGGGCGGCGAGGAGAAGATCGTCGGCGTCAACATCTACGAGACGACCGAGCCCAACCCGCTCACCTCCGACCTCGACGGCGCGATCATGACCGTCGACCCCGAGAACGAGGCCCGGGTCGTGGCCGCCCTGCACGAGTGGCGGGACAACCGCGACGAGGCCCGGGCGACGGAGGCCCTGGCCGCGCTGAAGAAGGCCGCCGCGGGCACCGAGAACATGATGGAGGCCACCGTCGAGTGCGCCCGCGCGGGCGTCACCACCGGCGAGTGGTCCTGGGCGCTGCGGGACGTCTTCGGCGAGTTCCGCGCACCCACCGGGGTTTCCTCGGCCCCGGTGGCGGTCACCGCAGAGCCGGGCAGCACGCTCGCGCTGGTTCGCGAGAAGGTCACCCGTACCGCCGCCGACCTGGGCGTGGGGCGGCTGCGCCTGCTGGTCGGCAAGCCGGGCCTGGACGGGCACTCCAACGGCGCCGAGCAGATCGCCGTACGGGCCAGGGACGCCGGCTTCGAGGTGGTCTACCAGGGGATCCGGCTGACCCCTGAGCAGATCACCGACGCGGCGCTCGCCGAGGACGTGCACTGCGTGGGGCTCTCCATCCTGTCCGGCTCGCACGCGGAGCTGGTGCCCGACGTGCTGCACCGGCTGCGCGAGGCCGGGGCGCCCGACATTCCGGTGATCGCGGGCGGGATCATCCCGCCGGCGGACGCCGCGGCGCTCATCGAAGCCGGTGTGGCCGCCGTCTTCACCCCGAAGGACTTCGGCATCACGGAGATCATCGGCCGTATCGTCGACGAGATCCGGAAAGCGAACAAGCTCGACCCTCTGGAGGTCTCCGCATGACCACGCCCACCACCCCCGTGAACCGGCTGCGCCCCCGGCGTTCGTGTCTGGCCGTGCCGGGCTCCAACCCGCGCTTCCTGGAGAAGGCCCAGGGCCTCCCGGCGGACCAGGTCTTCCTGGACCTGGAGGACGCCTGCGCGCCGCTCGCCAAGGAGGGCGCCCGCCACACCATCGTGGACGCGCTGAACAACGGTGACTGGAGCGGCAAGACC
Organism: Streptomyces sp. CB00316; assembly: GCF_001905595.1. GTDB lineage: Bacteria > Actinomycetota > Actinomycetes > Streptomycetales > Streptomycetaceae > Streptomyces. The sequence goes on from NZ_LIXI01000018.1 coordinate 22,896, forward strand.
CGGGTCGTGCGGGTCAACGACTGGACGACGCATTGGACGTACCGGGACGTCATCACGGTCGTCGAGGGCGCGGGCCCCAACCTCGACTGCATCATGCTGCCGAAGGTCCAGGACGCCCAGCAGGTCGTGGCGCTGGACCTGCTGCTGACCCAGATCGAGAAGACGATGGGCTTCGAGGTCGGGAAGATCGGCATCGAGGCACAGATCGAGAACGCCAAGGGCCTGGTGAACATCGACGACATCGCCGCCGCCTCGCCCCGCCTGGAGACGCTGATCTTCGGCCCGGCCGACTTCATGGCCTCGATCAACATGAAGACCCTGGTCGTCGGCCAGCAGCCGCCCGGCTACCCGGCGGACGCCTACCACTACATCCTGATGCGCATCCTGATGGCGGCCCGTACGCACGACCTCCAGGCGATCGACGGCCCGTTCCTCCAGATCCGCGACGTGGACGCCTACCGCGAGGTGGCCGGCCGCGCCGCGGCCCTGGGCTTCGACGGCAAGTGGGTGCTGCACCCCGGCCAGGTCGACGCGGCCAACGAGGTGTTCTCGCCCTCACAGGAGGACTACGACCACGCCGAGCTGATCCTCGACGCGTATGACTGGTGCACCTCCGAGGAGGGCGGCAAGAAGGGCTCGGCGATGCTCGGCGACGAGATGATCGACGAGGCCAGCCGCAAGATGGCCCTGGTCATCGCGGGCAAGGGCCGGGCCGCCGGAATGCAGCGCACCTCCAAGTTCGAAGCCCCGGAGGCCTGATCATGCAGTTCGGACGCACTTTTGAGGAGTTCGAGGTCGGTGCGGTCTACAAGCACTGGCCGGGGAAGACGGTCACCGAATACGACGACCACCTCTTCTGCCTGCTGACCATGAATCACCACCCGCTCCACATGGACAGCAACTACGCGGAGAAGACGACCGACTTCGGGAAGAACGTCGTCGTCGGCAACTACATCTACTCGCTGCTGCTCGGCATGTCGGTGCCGGACGTCTCCGGAAAGGCGATCGCCAACCTGGAGGTCGAATCGCTCAAGCACATCGCTCCGACCTTCCACGGTGACACGATCTACGGCGAGACGACCGTACTGGACAAGACCCCGTCGAAGTCCAAGAACGACCGCGGGATCGTGTACGTGGAGACCAAGGGCTACAAGCAGGACGGCACCGTGGTCTGCGTGTTCAGGCGCAAGGTGATGGTCCCCACCGAGACGTACATCAAGGAGCGCGGCGGAGAGCAGCCCGGCCGCCCGACGCCCGCCAAGTAACTGTGTGAAGCCTTAAGGCCATCCGCGTGAAGCCACAGGAGAAGCAGCCATGACGCGACTCGCCCAGACCGCCGGTCTGAACGACATCCAGCGGGAAATCCTCTCCACGGTCCGGGATTTCGTCGACAAGGAGATCATTCCGGTCGCGACCCAGCTGGAGCACCGCGACGAGTACCCCACGGAGATCGTGGAGGGGCTCAAGGAACTCGGCCTGTTCGGGCTGATGATCCCCGAGGAGTACGGGGGTCTGGGAGAGTCGCTGCTCACCTACGCGCTGTGCGTGGAGGAGATCGCCCGTGGCTGGATGAGCGTGTCCGGCATCATCAACACGCATTTCATCGTGGCCTACATGCTCAAGCAGCACGGCACCCAGGAGCAGAAGGACACCTTCCTGCCGCGCATGGCGCTCGGCGAGGTGCGGGGCGCGTTCTCGATGTCGGAGCCGGCGCTCGGCTCCGACGTCTCGGCGATCACGTCGAAGGGCGTCAGGGACGGCGAGGAGTACGTTCTCAACGGCCAGAAGATGTGGCTGACGAACGGCGGAACGTCGAATCTGGTGGCCGTTCTCTGCCGAAGTGACGAAGGCCACCCCGAGGGCACCGCGCCCCACAAGTCGATGACGACCTTCCTGATCGAGAAGGAGCCCGGCTTCGGAGAGGTCCGGCCCGGCCTGACCATTCCCGGGAAGATCGACAAGATGGGCTACAAGGGTGTCGACACGACCGAGCTCATCATGGACGACCTGCGCATTCCGGCCAATCGGGTCCTGGGGGGCACGACCGGCCGGGGGTTTTACCAAATGATGGACGGTGTCGAGGTCGGCCGGGTGAATGTCGCCGCGCGTGGTTGCGGCGTCGCTCAGCGTGCATTCGAGCTGGGCGTTTCGTACGCCCAGCAGCGCCACACCTTCGGCAAGCCGATCGCGCAGCACCAGGCGATCCAGTTCAAATTGGCTGAAATGGCCACCAAGGTCGAAGCCGCCCATGCGATGATGGTGAATGCGGCACGCAAAAAGGACTCCGGGGAGCGTAACGACCTGGAGGCAGGGATGGCGAAGTACCTCGCCTCCGAGTACTGCAAGGAAGTCGTCGAGGACGCCTTCCGTATCCACGGCGGTTACGGCTTCTCCAAGGAGTACGAGATCGAGCGCCTCTACCGCGAGGCCCCGATGCTGCTGATCGGTGAAGGTACCGCCGAGATCCAGAAAATGATCATTGGCCGGCGCCTCCTGGAGGAGTACCGATTCCAGGGCTGATTGTCCCTTTCGAGGTGATTTGGTGGCGAAGAACATCACACCTGGTCACCCTCGGCGGGTGCCATTCGGCAGTCCGACTCGGCTGCTGGCTTGCCCAGTTGCGCCCGGCAACCGATAGCATCGCCGGAAAGCCGCCGTCCCCCGTTGCCAGCGCGGCATCATCCGCTACGAAGGTCATCCATGCCCGACAGCCCTACCTCCGCACCCCGCGGCGGGGTCCGCATCGCCCGCGGAGCATCGCCGTGGCTCCTCCCGACCGTCGCCACCGCAGCCCTCAGCCTGGCCCGCGCCCGCAAGTCCGGGCGCTGGGCGGCAGTGGCCGTGCCCACCACCGCGCTCGCGGCGGGCATGCTGTGGTTCTTCCGTGACCCCGAGCGCGAGATCGCCGAGGGCCGGGTCATCTCCCCGGCCGACGGTGTGGTGCAGAGCATCATGCCGTGGAAGGACGGGCGCACCCGGGTCGCCATCTTCATGAGCCCGCTCAACGTCCACGTCAACCGCGCACCGCTGGCGGGCACCGTGACGTCGGTCGAGCACATCCCGGGCGGGTTCGTCCCGGCGTTCAACAAGGAGAGCGAGAACAACGAGCGCGTTGTCTGGCACTTCGACACCGAGCTCGGCGACATCGAGATGGTGCAGATCGCAGGAGCGGTCGCCCGTCGGATCGTGCCGTACCTCCCCCAGGGTACGAAGGTGGAGCAGGGCGAGCGCATCGGCCTGATCCGCTTCGGCTCGCGCGTCGACATCTACCTTCCGGAAGGTATCGATGTCGCGGTCGAGGTCGGCCAGGCCACCACCGCGGGGGTGACTCGAATTGACCGTAGTTGATCCGGACACCAAGGTCGGCTGGGTGCCCGAGGCCGACGAGGAGAGCGACGCCGACGGCGCGGAGGACATGCCGCTCTCGATGCGGCTGTCGATAGCGGACACGCTCACCCTCGGTAACGCCACGTGCGGATTCATGGCGGTGTACTTCACCACCACCGGGATCCTCATCCCGCACCTCACGGGCAGCGAGGAGACGGGGATGGCCCGCCACTCGGCGGCCACCGCGGTCATCCTCATGCTGATGGCGGCGATCTTCGACCTCTTCGACGGGCTCGTGGCACGCAAGCTGCGCTCCTCGCCGATGGGGGCCGAGCTGGACAACCTCTCCGACCTCATCAGCTTCGGGCTCGCCCCGGCCTACTTCGTGCTCGTGTACGGGATGGTCGCGGACGACGCCCACCAGCGGGTGTCGGCACTGGCGGCGATCGTCGTGCTGCTGGCGGTGGTGCTCAGGCTGGCCAGATTCTCCTGTGTGACCTTGAAGGACGGCATGTTCCAGGGCATGCCGAGCCCCTTCGGAGCGCTGACGGTCGTCTCGATCGTGCTCCTGGAGCTGCCCTTCGTCCCGACGCTGCTCGCGATCATCGGGGTGGCGTGGCTGATGGTGAGCCGGGTCGAGTACCCCAAGCCGCGGGGCATCCTCGCGGTGGCGATGCTCAGCTGGATCGTCGGAGCGATGGGGCTGCTCGCCGCGTGGGCGTTCGACGCGCCGGGCGGTCAGTTGCTGCTCCAGACCGGCTGTGCGCTCCAGGTCGTCCTCGGTGCGGTGATCCCGCTCTTCGCCACGGCGCGACGGGTCAACACCTTCCGTGACAACCGGCGCGAGGCGCGGGCGGCGCAGCTCCCGTAGCGGTACGGACACAGAACAGGGCGAAGGCCCGGATGCTCCCCGGCGTCCGGGCCTTCGTGCGTTCCCGGACGCTCAGCCGTTCGGCTCCAGGCTCCAGACCAGTTCGGCGCGCAGGGGGCCCGTACGGGCGAGGAAGGTGCCGTGGTCGGGGGCGAGGGCAGCGAGCTGGGAGGCGTGGCTGAGGACCGCCGCGCGTTTGACCGCCCACTGCTCGTCGGAGAGCACCACTGCGTGCTCGACGGAGACCCGGTGGCGGCGGGTGAGCTCCTGGTAGGCGGTCCCCCACTTCTGGCTGGCGGCCAGGGCCCCGGACGCCTCGGGGGCGCCCCACTCCGGCAGGTGCCCGGTGTAGGGCAGGTCGGCGTAGACCCGGGGGGCCGGGGCGCCGGCCGCGGCGAGGGCGTGCTCGGCGCGGAGCCGTACGGCCTCGTGGTCGGGCTGGTTGGTGCCGAGCGGGAGAAGGACCCGGGTGGTGGGGGCGAGGGTGCCCAGGAGGGCGTCGAGGGCGTCGGGACCATCGCCCTCGGTGACGTACGGGCCGTCCGGGTGGTCGATCAGGACCTGCTCGGCGCCCAGCAGCGCGCAGGCGCGGGCGTCCTCGGCGCTGCGGACCCGGTGGGCCTCGGCGGCGGTGGTGAAGCCGCAGACGCTGTCCCACCAGGAGACGGAGGCGCCGGGCGGCGGGGGCCCGCCGTGGACGGTGACGACGGCGAGGGGGCCGGGCAGGGCGGGCAGGAGCCCGCCGAGGGAGAGCGCGGCGTCGTCGAAGTGCGGGGAGACGACGAGGGTGCGCCAGGGGGGCGGTACGGGCACGGTTCCTCCGGAGGGATGGGGGGTGGGTCTCAGGGCGCGGAGGCCCGGGGGATGTCCAGGGGGGCGAGGGCGGCGTCCCAGGCCGCGTCGCTGCCCTCCCAGCGACCGGGCCGGGCCTCGACGGTGGACCAGGTGATCCCGGGCGGGAGGACGGCGGCCTCCGGGGGCGTACGGCGGAGCCAGAGCAGACCAAAGGCGTGGTCGGGGTAGCGGGAGCGCAGGAGCCCGTGCAGGGCCGCCAGGTCGCCGGGGCCGCTCTCGTCGAACGCGTCGTGGTGCACGTACAGGACGCGGGAGCGGGAGGCCGTCAGGGCCCGCCAGCGGTCGGCGAGGTACGCGAACTTCTCCCGGACGCCCGGATGCCGCTCCGCGATGAGGGCCGGGGTCAGCCGGGTGCCGTCCGGGGCGTGGAAGTCGTGGAAGAAGCGGATGTTCGAACCCCGGTCCCGTACGCACAGGCCGTTGCTGAAGGGTTCGCTCAGACCGGGGCGCAGCACGTTGGCGAAGTCGGCCGCGATGGTCTCCACCACGGCGTCGAGGTCGAGGTCGAGCCAGTCGAAGAAGTGGGCCCGGTCCCGGCCGGTGACGCGGCGGAGCTGGTAGGTGGACTCGCAGTGGTAGCCGAGCCCGACGCAGACGTCGTACATGGCGGACTCCGTCAGGCGCCGGTGCGCCGCAGCAGGACGCCGACGCTGCCGCGTTTGCTGAGGTAGGCGCGGCCGCCGCAGACCGTCTCCAGCGCGGGGGCGACCAGCGGGGTCTCGCCGGCCTTCTCCCAGTGCGGGGCGCTCTCCAGCCAGGGGGTAAGCCGGGTGGCGAGCGTCTCGGGTTCGAGGGCGACGAAGACCAGGCCGGCCGGGAGCCGGTCCAGCAGGGCGAGGTCCTGGCCGTAGTAGAGCATCTCGATCAGGAGGTAGGCCACTGCGGGCAGTTCGCGCCGGGCGGCCAACTCCTCCAGGGAGGCGGGGTGGACCCGGACGGTGTCGCCGACGGCCTCGGTCAGCCGTCGGCGGAAGGCGGGGTTGGGTTCGGTCGCGTGGACGGTGAAGCCCTTCTCCGCGAGCCGGGCGGTGAGCGCCCCTTCGCAGGCGCCGACCTCGACGAGGGGACCGCTGCCGGGCGGACAGTGCCCGGCGATCCACGCGACGGTCGAGTCCAGCCGTTCCGCCTCGTACGCGGAGGTGGCGAACTCCCACGGGTCGGGCACCGAGGCCGCGTCCTCGTCGAGGCTGGCCAGCAGCGCGAACAGCCGCTCGCGCTCCTCGGCCGTTCCTGCGGCGAAGAACCGCTCTGTGGCATGGACCCGGCCGGTCCGTACGACGTATTCGGCGGACTCGGTGCGCAGCAGGTGGCCGCAGTGCCGGTTGACGAAGGCGAGCTTGGCCTCGACCTCGGCGCGGTCCAGTGGCCGGTCGAGGTCGCTGATGAACTGGAGGTACGGGGAGTGGCCGACGGCGTGCAGTACGGGCGGCCCGCCCGGGGCGACGGCAGCGGCGGCGTCCCGGCCGAGGCGGCCCCTGCTGCGCCGGGTGTCGGCGGGCGAGTGGGTCCAGAGCCGGGCCTCGGCTCCCCGGGCCGCGGCCTCGATCAGTGTGGCCAACGCCTGGGGCCCCGGCGATAGGGCGCTCTCGTCGACGGGCCGGATGTGCCGGGCGACGGCGGCGAGGCGCTCGGCGAGCGGCAGGCCCGCCGGGAGCACCAGGTGCTCGGCCGTGTCGCCGAGCAGGACATGGACCTCATGGCCCTCGTCCTGCCGGTGGATGGACTCGGGGGCGGTGAGCACGGAGAGGAAGTCCAGTACGGCGTCCTCGGCCCGGAGCACGGCCACGATGTCGATCACGGGATGGATCCCCTCAGCAGGACGCGGGCGAGCAGCGGATACGCGGACCGGAACTCGGAACGGCCCGCAGCCCGGTGGCCCCGGGTCCGGAGTCGAGCTAACCACCGGCCCCTCATGTGGTCCAGACCAATTTTCCGCCGAACACGGAACCCGCACAGGGTGGTCACGCGGCGCCCGAGCGCCCGCTGCCGCCCGTGCCGTACAGGAGTTCCGTCCGCCCGCCGTGGCCTGATTTCAGCCACCGGGCATCACAGCCGGCGGCGGATACCACGGCCCGCTCCCCCGCACCAGAGGCGAACCCCTCCCGGTGGCTGAGAAGTTCCGGCAGGGACGTGAGTACCGGGGTTCCCGTCAACCCGGCGCGCCGGGCTTCTAGAATCGCCTCGCACCCGACGCCCCGACCACTCGGACGGGGGCGCGGAACGGGGGACGACGGGGGGTCCGACGATGAAGCACAGGCGCGACGGGGCACGTGTGGTGGCGGTCGCGGCGGCGGGGGTCCTTCTGGCGGGTTGCGGGAGCTCGGGGGCGGAGACCGGGGAGGACCCGGATCCGAAACCGTCGAGCTCCGTGCGGCAGGCCGGGGGGCCGTCCACGTCGCCGGACCCGGAGAAGCCGGAGGAGACCAAGGAGCCGGGCGCGCTGCCCAGCGCGTACGAGTTCACTCCGGACCCGGCCCGGGTGCCGAGGACGGCGGCGGATGCCCGCAGGCTGACGCGTGACGCCGCGCTCGGGGAGGCCGACTGGGCGGCGGGGATGGTGCGGGCAACACCGTACGAGAGCGGCGGTACGTGGCCGGTGCTGGCCGATTCCTGTGTCTGGAGCCGGACCGCGCTGCCCGCCGGGGTGCTGGACACCTTCACCCGGCGGCTGGACATCCCGGCCCAGGACGGCAAGGGGCGGATCCAGGGGGCGGTGACCGTGACGGTGCACAAGACCGTCGGGGGCGCGGACCGGGAGATCAAGGACACCGCCCAGGAGAGCTTCCGCTGCCCGGCGCAGGAGCTGGGCGGCGGGCAGCGGCTGAGCGGGCTGATGTCGTTGCAGTTCGACCAGAAGGACGTGCGCAACGCGGACGCCTCGCTGTTCGAGGCGGGCAGGTACACCGGTCCCGGTTCGGGCGGGACCCAGGACTACGTCTGGTCCAAGTCCCGGATCGGGCCGGTCACCACGGCCGTCTCGGTCAAGGGCGCCAAGGGCTACCAGAACGCGGACCTGCTGCGGATCGCCGCCGAGGGCGGCGCCAAGGTGCTCTACCGCGTGGAGCTGGAACTGAAGTGATCGCGGAAACGGTCCTGTCGGAGAAAGTGCCTGCGGGTGCGCGAGACGATTCAGGGATGTAGCCGCTCATGGAACCGCTCCGCTCCACCGACCCGGCGCGGATCGCCGGGTACCGCATCCTCGGCCGGCTCGGCGCCGGGGGCATGGGCGTGGTGCTGCTGGGCCGGTCGCCCGGCGGCGCGCTGGTGGCCATCAAGCTGATCCGGGCCGAGTACGCGGACGACACGGGGTTCCGCACCCGGTTCCGGCGTGAGGTGGCGATCGCCCGGCAGGTGCGCAACCGGTGGGCGGTGCCGGTCGTCGATGCCGACACCAAGGCGGCGGCGCCGTGGCTGGCCACCGGGTTCGTGCCGGGTCCCGCCCTGAGCGAGGCCGTGGGCGGCGGGGCGCCGCTGCCCGAGCGCAGCGTGCGGGCGCTCGGCTCGATGCTGGCGGAGGCGCTGGAGGCCGTCCACGGGGCGGGGCTCGTCCACCGGGACGTGAAGCCCGGGAACGTTCTGCTGGGTCTGGACGGTCCCCGGCTGATCGACTTCGGAATCGCGCGGGCCCTGGACGACACCGTCCTCACGGCGACGGACGCGATCGTCGGATCGCCGGGCTTCCTCTCCCCCGAGCAGGCGCAGGGGCGGCGGATCGGCCCGCCGAGCGACATCTTCTCGCTGGGCTGTGTCCTGGTGTACGCGGCGACCGGCGGGCGGCCGTTCGGCAGCGGCCCGGTCGAGGCGATGCTCTTCCGTACGGTGCACGACCCGGCGGATCTCGGCGCGCTGCCGCCGGGGCTGCGGCCGGTGGTGGAGGGGTGCCTGTCGAAGGAGCCGGAGGGGCGGCCGACGGCCGGGGACATCCGGCGGGCGTTCGCCGAGGACACCTCGGGCGGCAGCTGGCTGCCCGGCGCGGTGACCCACCTCATCGCCGAGCGCTCGGCGCGGATGCTCGCCCTGCCCGACATCGAGGCGACGAGCCTGGACGCCGGGTCCACGGTGGAGACGGGCGCGACCGGCGCCGGGAGCCGGGACACCACCGCCGTCCCCGCCTCCCCCGGGCGCCGGCGCTTCCTCGCGTACGTCACCGGGGGCGCGGTCCTCTCGGCGGCGGGCGGGACCACCGCCTGGCTGGCCACCGCGTTCGGGAACGAGAAGGACCCGGGCGGGAGCGGCAAGGGGGACGGCGACCGGACGGCGACCGGACGGCCGGAGCTGCACATCGGGCTGCAGGCCGACCTCAGCGGCCACTCGGCGGCGATCGGCAAGGGCCAGGAGCGGGCGGCGCTCCTGGCGGTCGAGGAGCACAACGCCCGCGAGGGCGCGCCGTTCACGCTGCGCCTGGTCGCGGCCGACGACGGCGGCGTGGAGGCGCGGGCGACGGCGGCGGTACGGCGGTTCGCCGAGGATCCGCTGCTGGTGGCGGCGATCGGGGCGACCGGCGCGGACGCGGCGCGCGAGGCGTTGGTCGCTTACGACGAGGCGGCGCTGCCGCTGCTCAGTGTGGTGGACGGGGACATCCGGAACCTGAACCGGATCTTCCTGTGTGCCCGGCCGCGCAACGACATGCAGATGCTGCCGGTGGCGCAGTTCCTGGGCGCGTACGAGATCGACGCCGTGGCTCTGGTCGGCGACGGGACCGAGTACGGCCGCCAGACCACGCGGTTCCTGGACGCGGGGCTGCGCGGCAACGGCCGGACGGTCCTCGCGGAGACGGTGCGGGAGGGCACCCGTGATCTGGACGCCGCGGCGGAGCGGATCGTCGCGAGGAAGCCGGGGGCGGTGGTGTACGGGGGCGGGTGGCGGGACGCGGGCCGGTTGGCGCGGGCGCTGACGAAGGCGGGGTTCCGGGGGCCGAAGATCGGCACCCAGGCCGTGCACGATCCCCGGTTCCTGGCGGAGGCGGGCGAGGACGCGGCGGGGTGGCTGGTCGTGTCGACGGCCGCCGACCCCGCCTCCGTACCCTCCGTGCACCCCTTCGCCGCCGCGTACCGCAAGCGCTTCGACGGTGCGCCGCCGCTGCTGGCCGCCGAGGCGTACGACGCGGTCGGGCTGATCGCGGCCTGTGCGGAGGGGCTGGGCCGGGAGAGCGTGACGCGGCAGGACATGCTGCCCGTGCTGCGGTCGACGCGGTACAAGGGCGTGTCCAAGAGCTACGCGTTCGAGCCCGCCAACGGGATGTACGCGGGCACCGGGGTCTTCATCTACCGCGTGGAGCGGGGGCGTTTCCGCTACATCGGGATGGACGGCCGCGAGGTCTGATCACGTCGGCAGCCCCCGGCGGCCGCCTGGGCCACACGCACCCGGACCCTGAGCGTGCCGGGGTCCACCGGCAACACCACGTACAACACCCTGAAGGGGGCCGGGTTACCTCCGTAACACCGGCCGGCCGGCCGCGCAGCTCTCCGAAGTGGAGGCGTACACCAGCCGGGCAGGGCGAGAGGGTGGGCCCGGCCGCTGTCCACGGCCGGGCAGTCCACTTGCTCAGAGCGTCACTTCATCGTGAAGGACTTCGCCGCATCGGAGACCGACGCCGGGCTGATGACCTTCAGTCCGCCGGGGACCGAGGCGTCCGGCTTCATGATGACGCTCTCCCGGGTGGACGGCGCCGCGGGGTCGGAGAAGTCGTGGGTGACCCCGAACTCGGTTCCGTACCCCTTGATCGTGAGCAGCGCCTTGTCGACGCCCTCGCGGGTGAGGTCCTTGTTGTCGCACGCCTTGTCCAGCGCCTCGCCGAAGATGGAGGCCGCCGTCCAGCCCGCGACGACGCCGTTGTCGAGGACGTCGTTCGGGTACTGCGACGCGTACTGCTTCGCCAGCAGCGACGGGCCGTCGCCGGGGTCGCCGATGGGCAGGGTGGAGGAGGCGATGTAGTAGTCCTTCAGCAGGGCCGGGCCCGCCTGGGTCTTCAACAGCTGTGGCGCGTAAGCCGAGTTGTTGCCGACGACGGGGACGTTGAAGCCGGTGGCCGCCGCGACGCCGACCAGCGAGGCCGCCTGGCGCGGGCCCGCGCTGACGACGACGGCCTTCACACCGGCCTGCTTGAGGGCGGCGACCTGGGCCGTCATGTCGTTGTCGGTCGGCTTGATCTTCTGCTCGACGACGGTGAGCCCGGCTTCCTTGGCCGCGTGCTTGGAGCCGGTGAGCGCGTTCTCGCCGTAGTCGCCCTCGAAGTACACGTGACCGATCTTGTCGCCCTCGGCGATCCGCTTCTCCTTGAGCAGGTGATCGATCAGGTTGATGGTCTCCACGTCGTACGTGGCGCCGACGACGCGGATGTACGGGGAGCCGAGCAGGTTCGCCGACCAGGCCTGCGGCAGGACGAGTCCCTTGTCCTTGCCGTCGATGCGCTGCTCGACGGCGGCGACGAACGGGGAGCCGATGAACTGGGTGAAGCCGAGCACCTTCGGTTCCAGCTCGGTGTAGCCGGCGATGGCCTTCTGCGGGTCGTAGCCGTGGTCCCGTACGGTCAGCTCGATCTTCCGGTCGCAGATGCCGCCCTTGGCGTTGATCTCCTTCACCCACAGCTGCTGGGCCTGGGTCACGCTCTTGCCGAGCGAGGCGTAGACACCGGTCATGTCGGTGAGGACGCCGAGCGAGATCGTCGAGGAGGTGACGCCGGGACCGGTCTTGATCCCGGCCTTGTCCTGCTGGTCACCCTTCCCTTCGGTCGCCTTGCCGCTGCACCCGACGAGGGTGACGGTGAGGGCCGCGACCACGGCCGTGAGCGCTCTGAGTTTCATTTCTTCTCCCCTGATTTCTTCGGGCGGGTGACGCGCGGGAGTGCGATGCCGAGGCGGGCGAGGCCGCCGGGCAGGAACAGGACCACCGCGACCACCGCGGCGCCGTACAGGTAGCGGGACGCCTCACCGGGTGCCAGACCGCCCGTACCGGGGGCGGAGACCAGCGGGAGGGAGTCGCTGTAGTGGTTGAGCACCTGCGGGAGCAGGGAGACGAAGAAGGCGCCGACGACGGCTCCCGCGACGCTGCCCAGCCCGCCGATGACGATCATGGCGAGGTATTCGAGGGACAGGATCATGCCGAAGTACTCGGGCACGGTCCGCTGGAAGACCAGCGCGAGCAGGACGCCCGCCAGGCCCGCGTACATGGAGGACAGGACGAAGACTCCGGCCCGGTAGCGCGCCACCGGTACGCCCATCACGCCCGCCGCGATCCGGTGGTCGCGGATGGCGTTCATCGCCCGGCCCGGCCTGCCCCGGAGCACTCCGCGGGCGAACAGGGCGCTCAGCAGCAGGGCGGCCAGGCCCACGTACCAGAGCTTCTCCGAGGAGCCGAACGGGACCGCCGCGACGACGACTTCGGTGTCGTCGAAGGTGAACCCGAAGAGGGAGAGCGGCGGTACGGCCCGCCCGTTGTAACCCCCGGTCAGGGAGCCCGCGTTGAACAGGACGTGCTGTCCGATGAAGATCAGCGCGAGGGTCGCGATACCGAGGTACGCGCCGCGCAGTCGGCCGGCGATCGGGCTGAACAGCCCGCCGGCGGCTCCTGCGAGCAGGACGGCGAGGATCGCGGCCAGCCAGGTGGGCAGCCCGAGGCCGGTCAGGGTGTGGCCGTTCTCGGTGCTGGACTCCCCCGCCAGGATGCAGTAGCCGTACGCGCCGACGGCGAGGAAGAACGCGTGGCCCATGGAGAGTTGGCCGGTGGCGCCGGTGAGCATGTTGAGCCCGATCGCACCGATCGCCGCCGCCATCGCGAACAGTCCGGCCTGGAGCCAGAAGCGGTCCAGGTAGAACGGGAGGGCGAGGAGCAGGACGGAGGCGATGAGGACGGCGTACGTACGGGGCCGGCGCAGCCGGTCGGTGAAGGTCTCCGCGCCACCGGCCTTGGGGGCGGAGGCGGTCGTCGCCTCGGGGGCCGCTTCGACGGTGGTGTCAGACACGGGCGAGCTCCTTCGTGCCGAAGAGTCCCGCGGGCCGGATCAGCAGGACCGCGACCATCACCAGGTAGGGCGCCAGATCGCCGATGCCCCGGCCGAGGAAGGAGAGGTCGCTCTGGTAGCCGGTGGCGAGCGACTCGGTGACACCGACGATGAGCCCGCCGACGAGCGCCCCGGTCGTGGAGTCGAGTCCGCCGAGGATCGCGGCGGGGAACGCCTTGAGCGCGGCGAGGGAGGTGGCGCGCTCCAGGCCGGGGGTCGGGAAGACGGTGAGGAAGAGGGCGGCGACGGCCGCGAGGGCACCGGCGACGGCCCAGGCCGCGAGCGAGACCCTGCCCAGCTTGATGCCCATGAGGGCGGCGGTCTGCGGGTTCTCGGCGGCGGCCCGCATCGAGACACCCCACGAGGTGTAGCGGAAGGCCAGCAGGAACACGGTGATGAGAAGCCCGGCGGCGAGGAACGCGGCGATCCTGGTCTGGGCAAGGGTGATCCCGCCGATGTTCACCACCTCGTCGCCCCACGGGTCGCCGAGGGCGAGGACGTCCGTGCCCATGCGGCGGGTGAGTTCGGTGATGAGGAGGATGTCGACGCCGATGGTGACGATGGCCAGGACACTGTGGTCGCTGCCCCGGTAGCGGCGCATCACGAAGAACTCGATGGCCGCCCCGACGGTCGCCGCCCCGGCGATCCCGACGAGCAGCGCGGGCCAGAACCCGATGTCGTCGTGGAGGACTGCGGTGACATAGCCGCCCGCCAGCAGCAGTGAGGCGTGGGCGAAGTTGACGACCTCGGTGGCCTTGAAGATGACGACGAAGCCGAGGGCGATCAGGGCGTAGACCGAACCGATCGACAGGCCGCCGAGGAGAAGTTCGATGAACGTGGTCATTCCGGTGCTCCCAAGTAGGCCTGGACGACGGCCGGGTCGTTCTGGACCTCGGCGGGGGTGCCGCCCGCGATCCTGCGTCCGAAGTCGAGTACGGTCACCGCGTCCGCCAGCCGCATCACCACCCCCATGTCGTGCTCGACCAGCACGATGGAGATGCCGAGGCTGTCGCGGACGTTGGCCACGACGGCCGCGGTACGGCGGCGTTCGTCAGCGGTCATGCCCGCGATCGGCTCGTCGAGAAGCAGCACCCGGGGCTCCATGCACAGCGCGCGGCCGAGCTCGACGAGCTTCTGCTGCCCGTACGGGAGCGAGCCCGCCGGGCGTTCCAACGCGGCCTCCAGGCCGATGAACCCGGCGATCTCGCGGACCCGGTCCAGATGGCGCCGCTCCTCGCGGGCGGCCGACGGCAGCCTGAGGCCGGTGGCGAGGAACCCGGAGCGGGTGAGCCGATGGCGGCCGAGCAGCAGGCTGTCGGCGACGGTCGCGTGCGGCGGGAGCGCGATGTTCTGGAAGGTGCGGGCGACGCCGAGGGCGGCGATGGTGTGCGGCGGGAGTCCGGTGAGCTCGGTGGTGCCGAGGTGGACGGTGCCGGCGGAGGCGCGGTAGACGCCGGAGAGGACGTTGAAGCAGGTGGACTTGCCGGCGCCGTTGGGGCCGATGACGGCGTGCACGCTGCCGGGTTCCACGGTGAAGGAGACGCTGTCGAGGGCGGTGAGCCCGGCGAACCGTACGGTCACGTCGGAGACGGTCAGGGCGGCCGGTTCGGTGGTGGCGGCGCCGGTGGCGGTGGTGGGCGCGGTCTTCACGCGGACCACCTGCTCAGCGTGCGCCGGCTGCGGGACTCCACGTCGCCGTCGGCGGCGGCCTCCTCGTCGACCACGCCGAGGTAGCGGCGGCGCACCTCGTCGGAGGCGGCCAGTTCGGCGGCCGGCCCGTGCAGGGCGACCTCGCCGACGTCCAGGACGTACGCCGTCGAGGCGAGGCGCAGCGCGATGGCCGCGTTCTGCTCGACGAGCATGACGGAGGTGCCGCTCGCGTTGATCTCCTGCACGGTCTCCGCGATCCGGGCCGCCATCAGCGGGGCGAGGCCGAGTGAGGGCTCGTCCAGCAGGAGCAGCCGGGGCCCCGCCATCAGGGCGCGGCCCATCGCCAGCATCTGCTGCTCACCGCCGGAGAGGAGCCCGGCCCGCTGGTGCGCGCGGTCGGAGAGGACCGGGAACAGTTCGTGGACGCGGGCCAGTGCGGCGCTCGTCTGCTTGCGCCCGCCGCGCGCCCCGAGAGCGCCCGCGCGCAGGTTGTCGGCCACCGTCATCCGGGCGAAGACCTGCCGGCCCTCCGGTACCTGGACCACTCCGGCTGCCACCACCTGGGCGGGCCGCAGCCCCTCCAGGGGACGGCCGTCGAACCGGATGGTGCCGGTGCCCGTACCGCGGTGGAAGCCGAGGGTCCGCGATACGGCCCGCAGCAGCGTGGTCTTGCCCGCGCCGTTGCCGCCGAGTACGGCGGTGATCGCGCCGTCCGGCACATCGACGGAGATGTCGCGCAGAGCGCGGACCGGGCCGTAGCCGACGGACAGTGCGCGGATCTCTAGCGTTGCCATGCGTCCTCCTCCTTCCGCCTTCTCGTGTCGTGCTGATGGGTGGTGCTCGTCTGTGGGGGTGTGGCTTGGTGTGGTGCCACAGACCAGCACCGGCCGGAGCGCGCGTCCACGGGGCGGGGCGGACTCGATGCGGGTGACCAGCGATCGAAGGGCCTCGTTGTGCACACGCACAGAGGAGGTGACGGGCGGGCTCCCGCCCGCGCGGCCGGTGGCATCCTCGTCGGTCACCGGGGAGACCGGTCCGACGGAGGGGGGCGGGGATGCGGCGGGACGCAGGCGCCGCGGCGCTGCTCGGCCCGCTGCTGGCCGGGGCCGCCCAGCCGCACCAGGTGCGGCGCGCGGCGCAGGGCCTCGGGCTGCCCGAGCGGGGGCGTTACGCGGTGGTGGTGCTGGACGCGCCCGCCGCCGTCCCGGATGCGGACGGGGTGCGGTGGTACTGGTGCGGGGAGGTGGGGGTCGTCCTGCTGGGCCCGGAAGGCCTCGCCGGACCGGTCGCACGGCTCGGGGAGGCCGGGGCGGGGCCCGGTGGCGTCAGTCCGGTGGTGGGCGGTCTGGCGGAGCTGGGGAGCGCCCGCCGGCTGGCGGGGGCGGCGCTGCTGACCTGCGGTCCGGGGGCGCGCGAGATCGTGGCGCTGGACGAGCGGTTGCCGACGGCCCTGGTGGCGAGCGTGCCGGAGCTGTCCGCCCGGCTGGTCGCGGAGGTGTTCGGCCCGCTGCTGGTGCTGGCTCCGGCGGAACGGGAGCTGCTGGTGGGGACGTTGGAGGCGTGGCTGGAGTGCGGGGGGTCGGTGGGGCGGGCCGCGGTGCGGCTGCGGTGCCACCGGAACACGGTGTTCAACCGGCTGCGGCGACTGGAACGGCTGACCTCACGATCACTGTCGCACCCGCGCGAGCTGGTCGAGACGGTGCTGGCGCTGGACGCGCTGCGGCTGCCGGCGGCGCGGGCGTGAGCGACGGCCGGGAGGCCCACAACGCAGGAGGAGGCGGCCGGGAAGCCCGCAACGCGTGAGAATTCGGGGCCGGTCATACGTTCGTTCCGTACGACCGGCCCCGATCCGGCGGTCAGCTCAGGAAGTTGGTCAGCTCAGGAAGTCCCGCGCGATCGACTCGGCCGCCCGCTCCAGCAGCGGTCCGGCCTGGGCCATCGAGACGGCCGGGTCCGGTTCCAGCTCGGCCAGGGCGTAGGCGCGCGCGATGCCCGCCCCGCTCAGGGCCTCCTGCGACAGCGCGAGGCGGCCGCAGACCGCGACGACCTCGATCCCGGCCTGCCGGGCCGCCGCGGCGACCCCCGCCGGGGCCTTGCCGTGCAGGGTCTGCTCGTCCAGCGAGCCCTCACCGGTGATGACCAGCGTGGCGCGGGCGAGAGCCGGGGCGAAGCCCAGGACGTCGAGCATGACCTCGATGCCGGGCCTGAAGCGGGCACCGAGGGCGACGAGCGCCCCGTAGCCGATGCCTCCGGCCGCTCCGGCGCCGGGCAGGGCCGCCGTCTCCGGTCCCAGGATCGAGGCGTAGTGCGCCAGGGCCGCGTCGAGGACCGCGATGTCCTCCTCGCTCGCGCCCTTCTGTCGCCCGTACACCTCGGGGGCGCCCTTGGGCCCGGTCAGCGGGTTGTCCACGTCGCTGGCCAGGATCAGGTCGACGTCCGCGAGGCGCGGGTCGAGCCCGGAGAGGTCGGCCTCGGCGAGCTCGGCGAGCCCTCCGCCACCGGGGCCGACGGGCTTGCCGTCCGCGTCCAGGAAGCGGGCCCCGAGCGCGGCGAGCATGCCCGCGCCGCCGTCCGTGGTGGCGCTGCCGCCGACCCCGAACACGATGGTCGTCGCCCCCGCGTCGAGGGCGGCCCTCAGCAGCTCGCCCGAGCCGTACGTGGTGGCCGTGAGCGGGGCGAACACCCCGTCGGGCAGGTGCTGGAGACCCGAGGCCTCGGCCATCTCCACCACGGCGGTGCCTTCGCGGAGCGCGTACGCCGCCGTCACCGGGTCCCCGAGGGGTCCGGTCACCCGCGCCTCGCGGCGCTCGAACCCGGCGGCCACCGCCGCCGCGACCGTGCCGTCGCCGCCGTCCGCGACGGGCAGGTTCTCCACCCGTACGCCGGGGACGACGCGCCGCAGCCCGGCCGTCACCCGCTCCGCGACCTCTACGGCCGTGAGCGAGCCCTTGAACTTGTCCGCCGCGACGAGCACGCGGGCGGTCTCCACATCTGCTCCGTCCGTCACCTTGCATCCCTTGCTTTCGAACAGGCAGTCGCGCCGCCCCGACCCTATCCGCACGACCCCTGATCTGCCCATGGCCGTTCGGAACCGCCCGTCCCCGCCCCTCCCCCCGCTCCCCCACTACGCTGTCCGCCGTGACGACTACCGATGCCGACTACGCCACGTACATCGCCGGGCTCCCCAAGGTCCTGGCCGGAGCCGCGTGCCTCTTCCGCGACGCCGAGGGACGGGTCCTGCTCGTCGAGCCGAACTACCGCAAGGGCTGGGCGCTGCCCGGCGGGACCGTCGAGTCGGAGACGGGCGAAGGCCCCCGGCAGGGCGCCCGGCGCGAGACGGTGGAGGAGATCGGGCTCGACGTGGCACCGGGGCGGCTGCTCGCCATCGACTGGACGCGGGGACCTGGCCGGCCGCCGATCGTGGCGTACCTGTACGACGGCGGGGTGCTCACCCCGGAGCAGTTCGCAGCGATCCGGCTCCAGGAGGAGGAGCTGCTCTCCTGGAAGCTGGTCGCCCGGGACGAGCTGCCCGTCCACCTGCTCGGGCAGCTGGAGGGGCGGGTGCGGGCGGCCCTGGACGTGCTGGAT
This sequence comes from Streptomyces sp. CB00316, assembly GCF_001905595.1. Classification (GTDB taxonomy): domain Bacteria; phylum Actinomycetota; class Actinomycetes; order Streptomycetales; family Streptomycetaceae; genus Streptomyces. The sequence continues at coordinate 41,186 of NZ_LIXI01000018.1, forward strand.
TCCGGTGCCGGCACGGTGGAGCTGGAGGACGGGAAGCCGGTCGTGGAGGGGATGTAGAAGGCGTGGAGGCCGCAGCCCCACCGGGGCCCGAGGCTCGGGCAGGAGGCGTCAGCCCTGCTGGGCCTCGGGCTTGATCTCCACGTCCCGCGCCGACTCCTCGCGTTCGGCCACCAGCGCCTCGGTGCGGTGGCCGCGGGCGATGAAGTCGCGCACCACGAGTTCCACCGCGTCCTGCGGGCTGCCCACACCCGCGAGGACCATGACTTCGACGACGAGTTCGGCGTCCAGACTGACGCTCACCTTGGCCATGACCGGACTGTACCCCGGCGAAACGCGTTCGCGGGGGGCGTTTTGGCATCCGTAGGCTCGGCGCATGACCCGCGAACGGCTGGACCCGCGGGTGCTGGCCGACGCGATGGCGGTCACCAGGGCGTGCGAGGTCTTCGTGGCGGTGGGCTCGACGCTCCAGGTGCAGCCCGCCGCCTCGCTCGCCGGGATCGCGGCCGAGCACGGGGCGCGGCTGATCGTGGTGAACGCGGAGCCGACCCCGTACGACGCACTCGCGGACGAGGTCGTCCGGGAACCGATCGGTACGGCACTGCCGAAGCCGCTGGCGGATCTGGCCGCGGGCTGAGCCGGCCCACCTGAGTCCTCAGCCGTCCAGCCCCGCCCGGACCCGGCGCGAGGGCTGGAACACGTAAAGGTCGAGGATGTCGGGGGCGTCCGCGAGTCCCGGGCCGCCGGCCGTCGCCCAGGTGATGACGTCCTGCTCCGCGTGCTCGTCGTTGACCAGGCCCAGCCAGACCGGACGGCCCCCGGCGCGGCGGCCGTCCGCGGAGGGCTGGACGACGATCACGTTGCCCTGCTCGCAGGCGTCCAGGCACTCCACGGCCCGCACGGTGGCGGCGCCCTCCAGGCCGGCGCGGAGCCGGGCCAGCTGGGCGGCGTGGTCGACGCCCGGGATCTTCTGGGTGCCGCAGCAGCAGCCCCGGCAGACGCTCACGGTGGGCCGGGGGACGTTCCGGGCGGGCACGTCCTTGCGGGGGCGGCGGCTCATGCGGGCACTTCCGGTCGGCGGGAGGGGGAAGAGGGAAGACGAGCGTGGCGACCACCGCTTGGCAGCGGAGGCCACGCGTGATCACCGCGACTCTACCGAGGCTCCCCCGCTTCGAGCACCCGTACCTCCGGCCGACCCGGTGGGGTAATGTTGATGGCTGCGAAGGGGAGTAGCCCCGCGAACCGGTCGTCGACACACTGGAGCCCTCGGGTTCCCGGTGGCCGGGCCCGTGAGACCTGGACAGGGTTTCTCACGGGCGGGCGAGACCTTCGGTTCTGTATGACACGTCCACGCCCTGTGGGCGCTGCCGTCATGCCGGGCCGAGTGGTCCTCCGAACAGCCCGAGCGGCGCTTCGCGAAGATCCGGGGCCCGGCTCGCACAGAAAGCCACCCGGAATGCACCTCGACCCTCTGGCGATCATCACCGCCTTCGGGCTGATCTTCCTCGCGGAGCTCCCCGACAAGACGATGTTCGCGTCGCTGGCCATGGGCACGCGGATGCGCCCGCTCTACGTGTGGTTCGGCACGTCGTCCGCGTTCATCGTGCATGTCGCCATCGCCGTGGGCGCGGGCAGCCTGATCGGGCTGCTGCCCGACTGGACCGTCAAGCTCGTCTCGGCCACGCTCTTCGCGTTCGGCGCGTTCATCCTGCTGCGCGGCAGCGGCGGTGACGACGATGACGACGCCGAGGTGAAGACCGTGACCGGCTTCTGGCCGGTCTACTCGACCGCGTTCATGGCGGTCTTCATCAGCGAGTGGGGCGACCTGACCCAGATCACCACCGCCAACCTGGCCGCGAGCAACGGGGCCTGGTCCACCGCGATCGGGTCGGCCGCCGCCCTGATGTCCGTCTCGGCCCTGGCGCTGCTCGCGGGGAAGTTCATCGCGAAGCGCGTACCGCTGAAGACCGTGCAGCGCATCGGCGGGATCTGCATGTTGGGCCTGGCGATCTGGACGGGCGTGGAGATCTTCACCGGCTGACGGCGGTGACGCTTAGGGGGCGTGCCGGTGCCGGTACGCCCCCCGGGAGCCCGCTCAGAACAGTGCCTGTACCCCGTCCCGTCCGCCACCGCTCTCGAAGGCGAGCAGCCGCTGCTTGCGGTCCAGGCCGCCGCCGTATCCGGTGAGGCCGCCCGAGGCTCCGATGACCCGGTGGCACGGCACGATGATGCCGACCGGGTTCCTGCCGTTGGCCAGGCCGACCGCCCTCGAAGCGCCCGGCTTGCCGAGCTCCTCGGCCAGTTCGCCGTACGTACGCGTCTCGCCGTAAGGGATCTTGCTCAGCTCCGCCCAGACGCTCCGCTGGAACGGGGTGCCGTGCAGGTGGAGCGGGAGGTCGAAGGTGGTGAGCTCCCCGGCGAAGTACGCCGTGAGCTGTCGGATCACCTCGGGGAAGGGTTCCGGGTCCGGGACCCCGAAGGTCTCCTCGGGTGGGCGGTGGCGCTGGTCGGTCATGTAGAGGGCGGAGAGGATGCCGTCGGTGGCGACCAGCGTCAGCGGGCCGTAGGGGCTGTCGACGACCGTGTGCTGCTTGGCGTGCATGGAAACTTCCTCCGTCAGGTGGGCAGGTGGTTGATGGGGTGGTCGTCCACGGTCCAGAGGTACTGGACGGCGTACGCGCGCCAGGGGCGCCAGTCGGCGGCCCTGGCGGTGAGGGCGGCGGGGGTGGCCGGGAGGCCGAGTCGCTCGGCCGCCCGGCGGATGCCGAGGTCGGTGGGGAGGAAGGCGTCGGGGTCGCCGAGGGCCCGCATGGCGATGACCTCGACCGTCCAGGGGCCGAAGCCGGGGAGTGCGGAGAGTTCGGCGCGGGCCCGCTGCCAGTCGGTGTCGGTGCCCAGGCGGAGCGTGCCGTCGGCGAGGGCGGCGACCAGGGTGGTGAGCGTGGTGCGGCGGGTCCGGGGCAGGGCCAGCGACTCCGGGTCGAGCTCCGCCAGGGCCTGGGAGGTCGGGAAGAGGTGGGTGAGCCCGCCCTCGGGGTCGTCGACGGGCACGCCGTGCGCGGTGACCAGGCGGGCCGCGTGGGTGCGGGCGGCGGCGGTGGAGACCTGCTGGCCGAGGACCGCGCGGACGGCGAACTCGGCGCCGTTGACCGTACGCGGCACCCGGCGGCCGGGCCCGGCGTGGACCAGCGGGGTGAGCAGCGGGTCGGTGCGCAGCCGGTCGTCGACGGCGACCGGGTCCGCGTCCAGGTCCAGGAGCCAGCGGCACCGGCTGATGGCCTGGGTGAGGTCGCGGGGGTCGGTGAGGGAGAGCCGGCAGGCGATGTGGCCGGGCTGCGGGGTGAGGGCGACGATGCCATGGCCGTACGGGAGGGTCAGCGTGCGGCGGTAGGCGCCGTCCCGCCATTCCTCGATGCCGGGGACTGCGGTGGCGGCGAGGTGGCCGAAGAGGTTGCTGGGGTTGAGCGGGGCCCGGTAGGGGAGGCGGAGCGCGATCACGCCGGGGGTGGCGGGAGCGAGGGGGCCGCGGGCCGCGCGGGTGCGCAGTTCGCCAGGGGCCAGGGCGAAGACCTCGCGGACGGTCTCGTTGAAGGTGCGGACGGAGGAGAACCCGGCGGCGAACGCCACCTCCGCCAGGGGCAGGGTGGTGGTCTCGATGAGGAGGCGGGCGGTCTGGGCCCGCTGGGCGCGGGCCAGGGCCAGCGGTCCGGCGCCGAGCTCGGCGAGGAGCTGGCGTTCGATCTGGCGGGCGGAGTAGCCGAGCCGGGCGGCGAGGCCGGGGATGCCCTCGCGGTCGACGACGCCGTCCCGGATGAGCCGCATGGCGCGGGCCACGGAGTCGGCGCGGACGTTCCACTCGGGGGAACCGGGGCTGGTGTCGGGGCGGCACCGTTTGCAGGCCCGGAACCCGGCCTGCTGGCAGGCGGCGGCGCTCGGGTAGAAGGTCATGTTGCGGACCTTGGGTGGTACGACGGGGCAGCTGGGGCGGCAGTAGATCCGGGTGGTGAGGACCGCGGTGAAGAACCAGCCGTCGAAGCGGGCGTCCTTGGACTGGACGGCCCGCACGCAGCGCTCGGTGTCGGTGTGCATGGTTCCAAGAATGGGTCACCGGTCAGGGGCCTGGCTGGCGGAAATCCGACACGCACCTCGCCCCTCCCGCCGGGACTCAGCCGCGCATCGCGAGGACTTCCTCGAACTCCACGTAGGCGTGCGCGTCGAAGAGCACGAACCGTACCTCCTCGACCGGGGCCACGGTCTCCGCGAGCACCGTGCGCACGGCGATCCGCGCGCCGTCGTCCATCGGCCAGCCGTAGATACCCGTCGAGATCGCCGGGAACGCGACGGTCCTGGCGCCCAACTCGGCGGCCAGATGCAGGGATTCGCGGTAGCACGAGGCGAGCAGTGCGGAGCGGTCCTGGGCTCCGGAGAAGACCGGCCCGACCGTGTGGACCACCCAGCGGGCGGCCAGGCGTCCGGCGGTGGTGGCGACGGCGCGGCCGGTGGCCAGGCCCTTGCCGTACTGCGAGGCGCGCAGCTCCCGGCAGGCGGCGAGGATCTCGGGGCCGCCGCGCCGGTGGATGGCCCCGTCGACCCCGCCGCCGCCGAGGAGCGAGGAGTTCGCGGCGTTGACGATGACGTCGACGGACTGGTCGGTGATGTCACCGCGGACCAGGCGGACCGCGGGGGTGACGGAGGTGCTCATGCGGACATCATGCCGCGCTCCGCACGCCCGCGCCGCCCGCTCTCGCCGACCGGGCCCGCGGGACGGCGCCGGGCCCGGTCGGCGGTGCGGCGCAGCGGCGTTGGGATCCGGCCTCCCGTAACTGGCTCGGCGGCTGAGTCAGGCGGCGCGCAGCTGTCGCCATACGGCCTTGGCGGCGTGGTGGCCGGACATGCCGTGCACACCGGGTCCGGGCGGGGCGGCCGAGGAGCAGAGGAAGACCGCCGGGTGCGCGGTCGCGTAGGGGACGCGGGCGAGTTTGGGGCGGATCAGGGTCTGGAGGCCGGAGAAGGCTCCGCAGGCGATGTCGCCGCCGACGTAGTTGGCGTTGCGCTCGGCCAGTTGGGGCGGTCCGGAGACGGCGCGGGCGAGGACCAGGTCGCGGAACCCGGGGGCGAAGCGCTCCAGTTGGCGTTCGATGACCTCGGTGGCGTCGCCCTCCCAGCCGGCCGGGACGTGCCCGTACACCCAGAAGACGTGGTGTCCTTCGGGGGCGCGGGTCGGGTCGGTGAGGCTCGGCTGGGCGGTGATGAGGAAGGGGACGGAGGGGTCGCGGCCCTCGACGGCGGCCTTCAGCGCGGTGTCGATGGTGCGGGCGTCGGGGCCGATGTGGACGGTGCCGGCGCGGCGGGCGGCCTCGGCGGTCCAGGGGACGGGGCCGGAGAGCGCGTAGTCGATCTTGAAGGCAGAGGCGCCGTAGCGGTAGTGGCTGTAGGCGGAGCCGAGGCCGGCGATGCGGGCGAGCGCGGAGGGTGAGGTGTCGAAGATGTAGGCGCGGGCGGGCGGGAGTTCGTCAAGCCGCTTGACCTCGCTGCCGGTGCGGATGGCGCCGCCCTGTTCCCGGAGGTAGGAGGCGAGGGCGTCCGCGATGGCCTGCGAGCCGCCGCGCGGCACCGGCCAGCCGTTCTCGTGGGCGGCGAGCGCGAAGACGAGGGCGATCGCCGAGGTGGCGAAGCCGCTGGTGGGAGCTATGGCGTGGGCGGCGAGCCCGGCGAAGAGGCCGCGGGCCTTCTCGCCCTGGAAGCGCCGGGAGACCCAGGTGGCGGGCTGGAGGCCGAGCAGGCCGAAGCGGGCCAGCCGGTAGGGGTCGCGGGGCAGGCCGTCCCAGGGGGTGCGCAGGAAGTCGGCGGCCAGGGTGTCCCAGCGGCCGACGAAGGGGGCGACGAGGCGGCGGTAGGCGCCCGCGTCGGCGGGGCCCAGCGTCATCGCGCTCTCGCCGACGGAGCGGGTGAGCGCGGCGGCGGTGCCGTCCGGGAAGGGGTGGGCGAGGTCGACCTCGGGGTGCAGCCACTCAAGGCCGTGCCGGGCCAGGGGCATCGCCCGGAACGCGGGCGAGCCGATGCCGAGCGGGTGCACGGCGGAGCAGGGGTCGTGCCGGAACCCCGGCAGCGTCAGCTCCTCGGTACGGGCGCCTCCGCCGACGGTGTCGTGCGCCTCGTGGACCTCCACGGCGAAGCCCCTGCGGGCCAGTTCGGCGGCGGCGGTCAGCCCGTTGGGCCCGGCCCCCACGACGACCGCATCGAGCATCGACGGCACCTTGGGACTCCTTCGTCGGCCGGCAGGCGGACCCCCAGGGTATTCGGGCGCACCGACAGCGTGGACGCGGGGACCCCGGGGCCCGGCCCGGGGTGGGTCAGCCGCCCGCCCTCAGGGCGGCCAGGACGCGCTGGGCGGTGGTCTCGTCGCGGGCCGCCGTGAACGGCAGGTCGTTGCCGCCCGCGATCCGGTACGGGGCGCCGGACAGGGTCGCCTGGGCGCCGCCCGCCTCGGTGACCAGGAGCAGGCCCGCCGCGTGATCCCAGGCGAGCTCCCAGTTGAAGGCGACGGCGTCCTGGGCACCGCGGGCGACCGCGAGGTACTCGAGCCCGGCCGAGCCGCAGGGGCGGGGGGCGATGCCTTCGGTGCGCAGGCCGAGCAGGGCCCGCTTCTGCGCCTCGGTGGTGTAGTCGGGATGCGACATCGCCACGTTGAGTACGGCGCCGGGGGCGGGCACGCCGGAGCGCACCGGCGTGCCGTTCAGCGTGGCGCCCCTGCCGCGTACGGCGACGGCCATCTCGCCCAGGACCGGTGCGTACGTCCAGGAGGCGTGGACCTCGCCGTGCAGGGCCAGGGCGACCAGGGTGCAGAAACCGGCCTCACCCCGGACGAACTGCCGGGTGCCGTCGACCGGGTCGACGATCCAGACGGGGGCGTCGCCGCCGAGGGCGTCGTAGACCGCCGGGTCGGCGTGGACGGCCTCCTCGCCGACGACGACCGAGCCGGGCAGCAGCTCGGTGAGGGCGGCGGTGAGGTGCTCCTCGGCCAGCCGGTCCGCGGCGGTGACCAGGTCGTGCGGGCCGCTCTTCTCGATGATCTCGTGGGCGGCGAGCTTCCGGTGGCGCGGCATGATCTCGGCCGCGGCCGCGGCGCGCACGGCCGCCTCGACCTCGGCGAGCGGTCCGGTGTGCCCGGCGGTTCCGTACAGGAAGTCATCGATCATGGCTCCAGCTAAGCACGGTCGGCCGGGGCCCTTCGGACCGGAGCATTCGGGCCACGGGGGGTGAGCGATCCGTTGCAGCGGGTGAGCTGCGGCGACAGTGCTCATATGCCGCTCTCGCACACCCTCTTCCGAGCTGAAGCTCGCCGGGGGGCCCGGCGGACCACGCCCTGACCCTGCGGGGGGCGCCGAGGCGCGCCGGTCGTCCCCGGATGATTCGGACGGGCCGCCGGGGGCAGGCGATCCGCCGGACGGCCGATCGCCGCCGACCCGTCGGAAGCCTCTTTCCGGCACACGTCGGCGGGGCGCGGATCCTGGCCGGACCGGGCCTACCGTCGGCCTGGTCAGCCACCTTGACCAACGGAGATGTACGACATGGCAAAGATCCTTTTCGTGGTGACCGGCGCGGACCACTGGACCCTGGCGGACGGCACGGCCCATCCGACGGGCTTCTGGGCCGAGGAGGCCGTGGCCCCGTACCAGGTGTTCACCGGCGCCGGTCACGAGGTGGTCGTCGCCACCCCGGGCGGCGTCGTCCCGACCGTGGACCGCGGCAGCCTGGCCCCCGACGTCAACGGTGGCCAGGAGGGCGCCGACAAGGTGGCGGCGGGGCTGGAGGCGTTCGAGGAGCTGCGGCGGCCCCTCGCGCTGGAGGACGTGGACCTGGACGCGTACGACGCCGTCTTCTACCCGGGCGGCCACGGCCCGATGGAGGACCTCGCGGTGGACCCGGTCTCCGGGCGCCTGCTCACCGAGACCCTGGCGTCGGGCAAGCCGCTCGGCGTCGTCTGCCACGCCCCGGCGGCGCTGCTCGCCGCCACGGGCCCGGACGGCGCCAACGCGTTCGCCGGATACCGGCTGACGGGCTTCACCAACGCCGAGGAGACCCAGGCGGGCCTGGCGGAGAAGGCGAAGTGGCTGCTCCAGGACCGGCTGGTGGCGCTCGGCGCGGACTTCCAGGAGGGTGAGCCCTGGGCGCCGTTCGTGATCACCGACCGGAACCTGGTGACCGGTCAGAACCCGGCGTCCTCCGCACCGCTGGCCGAGGAGTTGCTCAAGCGGATCGGCTGACCGGGACGCCCCCGTGACGCCCGCGCCCCGGCCCCGGTGCGGCTGGTAGGGCCACGTACGCGGGCGTCACCAGTCCCGCTGCCCCGGCGGCTCGCAGAGCTCCAGGACCACGGCCCCCGAGTCCGGCTCCTCCCCCGCGAGGGGCTTCACGCGGGCGCCGACCGTCACCATCTGCGGTGCGGCGCCGACGACCTGGCAGCGGAAGACGAAGCCCTCGGGGAAGCGGACCAGGGATTCGTTGCGCGCCGCCTCGGTGTAGCGGTGGACCACGGCGGTCCGTACGACCACCCCGTGGCCCGTGGTGCGTTCCGGTTCCAGTTCGCTGGACGCGCACACCGGGCAGAGCAACCGCCGGAAGGAGGCGGTGCCGCACCAGCGGCAGCGGTTGTAGGAGAGGCCGCACTCCTCGTGCGCCTTCTGGACGGTGCCCATTCCTGCCTGAGACACGGATCGACCCCCTGCGCTCGACTCGGACGCGCCGCACCTGGCTGACGGCGCGTCCGCACCATATGGCACTGAGTGCCGGAGAGTAAAGGCACTGAGTGCCGATTATTACCCAGTTCTTGCCGCAGACGCGGCTCGGTCCGCCCGCCGGTACCGCTCAGCTCTCGCCGACGGCCGCCTCGACCTGCTGCACGACGCGCCACATGGGGGTGCCTTTAGCGGCCACCATGACGATGACCTCGTTGTCGCCGGATCCGGTGGTGATGCCGCCGGCCGGCACCGGTTCCCCCAGCGGGGGCGAGGGCTCGGCGGGCCGCCCCCACACGTCCCGCACCAGGTCGAGGGCGTGGTCCACGGCCGCCTCGGGATCCCCCGCCCCGCCCGAGCGCAGCCACAGCCGCAGCCCGTTGTTGTGCGCGGCGACCACGGAGGCGGCGATCACCTCGGCACGCAGCTCCCCGTCACCGTCCGCTCCGAAGCGGCCCCGGAGGTGACCGGCGAGCGTCTGCTCGTAGCGGCGCACCACGGAGAGTTCGTACGTCCGCAGTCCGGGCACCTCCCGGGTGAGCCGGTAGCGCTGTACGGAGAACTCGGGGTCGGCCGCGTACATCCGCAGCACGATCCGAGCCGCGTCGCACACCGCGCCCACCGGATCACCGTCGTCCACGGCGGCGAGGAACTCCGTCATCTCGGCGAGGCAGCGCTCATGATCCGGGAAGACCACATCTTCCTTGGAGGGGAAGTACCGGAAGAAGGAGCGCCGCCCCACCCCGGCCCGCGCCACGATGTCGTCGACCGTCGTCCGCTCGAAGCCCCGCTCCAGGAAGAGCTGGAAGGCCGCCTGGGCGAGCACCTCCCGCATGGGTGCCTTCTTCTCGGGTCCGCGTGCCTCGCTCATGCGGCGAAACGTAGCACCGGAAGGCGGATTTTGGCACTGAGTACCTTTACAGAGGGTACTCAGTGCCATAAAGTCACTCTTAGAAACCACACCCAGGTAGGCAGGAGAGCCGGCGTGAGCTTGA
>NZ_LIXI01000019.1 GCF_001905595.1 Streptomyces sp. CB00316
CCTCGCCCAACGCCCCGCCGAAAATCCGGAAATCATGCGCGTAGACGAAGACCGTCCGGCCCTCGACCCTGCCCCAGCCGGTGATGACACCATCGGTGTACGGCCTCTTCGCCTCCAGACCGAACCCGGTCGCCCGGTGCCGGCGCAACTGCTCGACCTCCTTGAACGACCCCGCATCCAGCAGCAGCCCGATGCGCTCACGCGCGGTCAACTTGCCCTTGGCATGCTGCGCCTGCGTCGCCCGCTCACCGGGGCCCCGCACGGCCTGCTCGCGCAAAGCCACCAGTTCGGCCACCCGGCCACGCGTGTCGCTCGGCTCACCCTGGGTTTCGTCCACAACGGTCATGCATCGACCCTACGAACCCCGACCCAGAAATCGTGCCGTCGACTCCGTACAGTCTCCTGCCCGGTTTCGTGGTGGGTGTGGACAGAAGCATCCCGCCGGGCACACGATCCACCAGCGAAACGCCGCCCCACGCTGTGAGAACCCTACAAAGCGGCACTGTGCCGTGGGCCACATGCGCCTGAGGGGGCCCGAAGGCCCCCTCAGTATGGACCAGCACTGTTCGGCCCGGCTCCACCGCGACTTCGCGTTCAGGCGACGGAGGTTCAACCTCCGCAGTGGAAGCGGGCGTTGCCCCAGTCGGCGTGGTCGTTGCCGTTGCCGTCACCGCCGTCGTCGACGACGAGCTCGACGTAGGCGGCGCCGGTGACGTCCGCGGTGAGCTTCCAGGCCGGGTCCGCGGCCCCCAGGACCGGCGACTTCACCTTCTCCGTGCCGTCGGCGGTGACGGAGAACCGCACGCTGCCGCGCGTGGCCTGGACGTCGTCGACCCCGACCTCGGCGGTGAACGAGGTGCACTTCCCGCCCAGGTAGTAGCGGATCTTCGCCGGGGCGTGGGTGCCGAGGCCCTTGGCGTACGCGACACCGCCGATCGTCAGCGGCCTGCCGTCGCCGGTCCCGGTCTCCCCGTTCGACTGGTCGCGTTCGACGGGCCCCCAGCCGTTCTGGGAGGCCGTCCAGTCGAGGTCACTGGCCCAGCCGTCCTCGGTGGGCGGCGGTGGCAGAGTCCGTACGGAGGTCTGCGCGCCGAGCGTGCGCGGGGAGCCCTGGACCGCGTACGTGGCTTCCGCACCCAGCCGGTACGTGTCGTAGGCGGCGTCCACCGGCGGGGTGACCCGCCAGCTGCCGATGACCTTGGCGCCCGGGGCGACCGTGTCGAAGGCGACCGGCCCCGCGGGCTCGGCCTGCCACCCCTCGGGCACGGTCAGCGCCAGCTTCACGCCGGTGGCGGCGCTCGCCTCGTCGTTGCCGAAGGTGGCCTTCACGGTGTTCGGGGCACCCGGCTCCAGGGTCTCCGCGTCGGCGGCGACACCGAGCGTCCCGCAGACGGCCTCCTGCCCGGCGGGCGCGGGGCCGAGGTCGGTCACGGTGAACCCGTCGAGCACGAAGTCCGCGCCCTCGGGTGCACCGGCCCGCTTCCGCAGCCCGGTCCAGGTGTCGCCGCAGCCCGCGGTGAGGGTCTGGGTGAACCGGCCGGTGGTGCGCTGCTGCCCGATGGGGGTGGCGCGGGTCTCGGTGGAGGAGGCCTTGCCGTCGGCGACCCGGTCGTAGCCGTCGACCCAGGTGTAGGCGCCAGCGTGGCTGGACTGGTAGTCGAAGGCGACCTGGTAGCGGTGGCCGTCCCGCATCGGGACGGTCCAGGGGGCGGTGCGGTAGACGAGCCCGGTGTTCTCCTCGTGGGACTTGAGGGACTCCTTCCCGCCGAGCACGTCGTCGACCAGCTTCCCGTTCCAGCCGGACTGGGTGTACGGGGCGTGGAGCTGGGAGATGCTGGTGCGGGGGTCGGTGGAGCCGCCCGCGTTGCCCTTGAGGAAGGGGCCCCAGCCCTGGTCGACCGCCTCGAAGTCCTCGTACACGAGGGTGCCGGGCCGGGTGGCGGGGGCGTTCTCGACGATCCGTACGTCGTCGGCGCGGACGGCCGCCGGGGAGCCGGCCGCCGCCTCGATGCGCAGGGTGGTGCGGCCGTCGGCGGGTACGGTGAAGGTGACCTTGGCGCGCTGGAAGCGGGTGCCGTGCCAGTCGGACGCGGCGACGAAGTCCTCGGCCGTGGAGCGTTCGACGGTGACGGACTTCCCGCCCGCGCTCAGCACCGTACGACGGGATTGGCCGGACTCCACCTCGATGAGGGCGGAGGCGGTGTAGCGCTTGCCGGGCTTGAGGCCGGTGACGGGCTGGGAGAGCGCGGCCGTGGTGGTGCCGGACAGGGCGGCGCTGTTGCGGCCCTGCTCGTCGGTGTCCCGTACGACCGTGCCGGACTTCGTCCAGCCTTTCAGCGTACGGTCGTTGAAACCGGGATCCTTGAGGAGCGTGCCCTGGCCCCATGCGGGGTCGGCTGCCCGGGGCGCCTGGCCCGGGTGGAGGACGTACGGCTGTCCGGCGGTGGCGGTCAGCGTGATCTTCCCGTTCACCGGGCGGACCGTGGCGGCCTTCTCGCGGCCGTTGTCGGTCAGTTCGTAGACCGTGTACGGGCCCTTGCCGGGCACCGCCCAGGTGCTGGTGCCCCCGGTCTCGCTGTAGTGGTAGAGCTTCTTCCCGCCGTCCCACGGCAGCAGGTAGCCGGTGCCGCTGAGCACCTTGCGGCCTTGGTCGTAGAACGTCCGCCTCCCGTCCTCGACCGTGCCGCGCACACCACCGGTGAAGGTGATGTCGTTGCCGTCCCAGCGGGTGATCTTCTGCTGCTGGAGGTACTTGGCGGGGAGGTTCTTCTGCCAGATGGTGGCGGTGAAGGCGTTCCAGTCGGTCTCGCCGGTCCACCCCTCGAACTCCTCCAGGACGCTCTGGCCGAGGACCGGGTGGTTGTTCCAGACGTCCTTCTCACCGTTGCGGATGAAGCGGATGATCTGCGAGTTGAGGCCCTTGTTGGTGGCCCCGCCGTAGTTCAGGTCGTTCGCCCAGTGCGACCAGAGCGAGGCCCGCTCGAACTTGTCGGCCCACTCGGTGCCGACGGTCCAGCCCTGCTTCTGCACGGACTGGATGGTCTTGTCGGCGATCCAGCCGTGGGAGTAGTACACGTCGATGTAGAGGAAGCTGAGGTTCCTGTCGGTCTCGTCGCGCAACTGCTGGAAGCGCTTCGCCAGGTCGCCGCTGTTGATGTCGCGGCGCTGGTCGATGTAGTAGCTCTGGTTCAGCCAGTTCCAGCCGGGCTTGGTCTTGTCGACGAGCTGCTCGCTGAAGGCGTTGGCCTCCGGGTAGGACTCGGTGGCGTTGACGTGGACGCCGAAGGTGGCGCCCCACTTCTTGCCGTTCTCCAGAAGGGTGTTGAGGTCCTTGAGCCCGCCGGCCCGCTTGTTGTAGTTGCCGCCGTAGTCCGGGTGGGCGGAGTCGTGTCCCTCGGAGCCGTACCCCTTGAGGACGGCGAGCTGACCGAGGCCGTCGGTGGCCTGCGAGATCCGCTTGACGTCGTCGAGGGTGCGCAGGAAGGGGTGGGTGGCCTGGCTGGCGAAGTTGAACGGGATGTGGGTGACGACCCGGTCGGCGGTCTCCTCGCTGCCCGGGGCGGTGATGCCGATGGAACGGAAGGCGATGGCCCCGTCCTGCCAGTCGACGGCCCGGTCCCCGTTGGCGTCGGGGGTGACGACGACCTTGGCCCAGGGCAGGTTCTCGCCGCTCTCGGGCTCCGGTGCGCCCTCGCCCCGGTAGGTCCACTGGCCGGAGCTGACGCCGACCCGGACACCGCTTCCGTCGGCCTCGGTGCGGGCCTGGCGCCAGAAGCGGGCGTCGTCGCCGCCGGTGGGGCCTGAGGGCTTGTCGTAGGAGGAGTTGGACTCGACGGCGGCGGCGAGGGAGGAGGTGTTGAGGATGGCGTACGTGGCGCCGACGGGTGCGGGGTCCGGCTTGGTCTCGCCGGTGACCTTTCCGAAGACGTCGGCGGTACGCGTGGAGTCCGGGTCGAGCGTGGTGAACGCGGTGGCGGCGCCGGGTTCGGTGGAGCCGACGGAGATCAGGTCGTGCCCGGGGATGTCGATGGTCCCCACCCGGAAGGCGGCGGTGTCGCGGACGGCGGTCACCTGGAAGGCGGTGGTCCGGCCGGAGACGGTGAGCGAGGCGTCGATCTCGACGCCGGGCAGACCGGTGAAGGTGAGGGTGTAGCGGGCGGAGGAACCGTCGACCTTCGGCGCGGCCTTGAGCTTCACCGGGTGGGCGGTGCCGTTGAGGGTCACGGCGGTGACCGGCCGCGTACTGCCGAGGAGCCGCTTGCCACTGGCCCGGTCGGTGTACGAGAGGACGCGCGGGAAGTCGTCGGCCACGGCGACGGCGAGGTGGGCGGAGCCGATGGTGACGGAGCCGCTGGGCTTCGCCGCCCCGGCCGGTGGTGCGGGGGACGGATCGGCGGCTGCGGCGGGGAGGGCGGTCCCCACGAGCGCCAGGACGGCTGCTGAGGCGACGGCGACCAGGCCGGCGGAGGGGAATCTTGGCGACATGGCCCCTGAGTAGTCGCCGTGTCGGGACACCGTCAACGCATGGCGGTCCCGGGGGCCGTCTCCGTCCAACAACCGTGGTCCGTTAGTCCAAGTGGGGAGGGCGCGGGCCATCACGTCGGCCCGCCGGTCGTCGCGGCGACTTGTTCACCTCTTGGCAGCTGCCGCCTCCGTCCGGTCACGGTTCGCACCCGCTCGATTCCGGCAAGTACCGCTTCCGGGCGTCGAGTTGTGAAGACCCGGGTCTACCGCCCCGACTCCCCGGGCGCCCCGCAGACCCCGCTCCCGGTGGACTGCGCGATCCCGCTCAACGGCGCGGGCGCGGCCCCGGTGGTGCTGCCCCTGCCGCAGATGTACGGGGCGCGGATCTACTTCGTCCGCGACGACAAGCTGGACTTCTTCCTCAACCCGGGCCCCTCGCTGGTGGAGCCCGCCTTCGCGACGCCGACGGACCCGAACTACGGGCGTACCTGGGCGTTCGCCGAGTTCACCTTCAACACCGAGCAGCTGTACTCCAACATCAGCTACGTGGACCTGATCACCGCCCTCCCGATCGGCATCACGCTGGAGGGCGACGGCGCCCTCGTCGTGGCCCCCCACCCCGAGGGCGCGGCGGAGCGGATCGCGGCGGATCTGACCGCCCAGGCGGTCGCCGACGGGCAGCCGTGGGACAGGCTGATCACCCGGGGCGACGACGGCGGCGTGCTGCGGGTCGTCTCGCCGCAGAACATCATGGCGCCGTACTTCGACCGGCCCGACGAGATGCCGTTCCGGGACCTGTTCACCGCCCAGATCGACGAGGTCTGGGAGAAGTACCGCTCCGAGGACCTGCGGATCGACCTCCAGGGCGGCCGGGGCACGCTGGCGGGGCGGGTCAGCGGGGACGTCCTCATCTTCGAGGGCGGCCACACGTTCACCAAGCCGGAGACGAGGGACGTCTTCACCTGCAACCACGGCCCGTTCACCAACAACCCTGGCGACTCCGAAAGAAGGCGAGGTCCCGCGTGGTCCACGCCAACAGCCCGATCGGCTACGCGTTCCCGTACGACGACGTCCGCCCGGACGGCGAGCCCGACGTCTCGGGCGCGGCGCACGACGGGAACCCGCGCCGCTTCACTGTGAGCGTGGGGTCCTGACGGCCGTCGTGACCAGCAGGTGAGTGCCCTCCGCCGGACCCGGCCGGCGGAGGGCACCCGTCTGTCCGTGCGGCATGGGGATCGCGACACACCGTCAATTCATACTATCCACGGCGTTCTTGACTTTCGCTTCCGTGTCCCGGAACCGTTCCGTATGCGAAACAACAGGCTCCCCCGCCGCACGCTCGCGGCACTCGCCGCCGCCTTCCTACTGGCGTCCCCGGCCACCGCCCACGCCGCCGCACCCCCGCCGCCGCCCGTCACCGCCCAGGGCCTGCGTGCCTTCCAGCAGAGTTACGGCCTCACCCCCACCGGCCTGATGGACACCGCGACGGCCCACCTACTCAAGACCGCCCCGGACAGCGAACTGCGCGCGGCCTTCGCCGACCCGTCGGACCTCGGCCCGGAACAGCTCGCGCACGCGCGTACGGTCATCGGCGTCGGGAAGGGGGCGGACCTTCCGGAGCAGGGGCAGGTGATCGCCCTGATGACAGCCATGCAGGAGTCGACGTTCGTCAACTACACGACCCCGGTGGACCACGACTCGCTCGGCGTCTTCCAGCAGCGCCCGAGCATGGGCTGGGGCACCCCGCAGCAGATCACCCACGTCCCGACCGCCTCGAAGTCCTTCTACGGGCTGCCGTCGCCGACCAGCAATCCGGGGCTGCTCCAGATCAAGGACTGGGAGTCGATGGAGCCGGGCAAGGCGTGCCAGGCGGTGCAGCGGTCGGCGCACCCGGACCGGTACGCGCAGTGGGAGCAGTTCGCCCGGGACCTGCTGAAGCGGGAGGGGCCGACGGTGGAGCCGGTCGGCTGAGTCTTCGGGGGTGAGCGAGCCGCCCCTCCCGAGGGGGCGGCCCGTGCGGGAACGGTCAGCAGCCGCCGCGGTGTAGTAGGTCACGTCCAGTGGCCGCCCTCGTCGGCGTAGATGCTCCCGGAGCCGGACCGGTACTGACGGGCGCCGTCGCCGCGTACGCGCCACGCATGCCGGGCAGGGAGACAGTGCCCGAGTTCCACGCGCGTCCGCCAGAGGGCAACACCTGACAGCGCACCCTCGGCGCATCCTCGGCACGGAGAAAGATTGAAACTTGAACAAGATGGAGCTAGAGTCAATCTCGTTGAAGGTTAAACAACACCGACGGCACCGCTGCACCCGTGCCACCCGCGCACAGCACCGCTCGCACACGTCCCCCGAGGAGGAGCCATGGCTCTGTTCACCCGCAAGTCGACCGCCGCCACCCCGACCGCCACCGCCGAGGCCCCCGCGGTGGACCCGGCGCTGGCCGCCCTGACCGGCACGTACACCATCGACCCGGCCCACAGCAGCATCGGCTTCACGGTGCGTCACGCGATGGTCACCAACGTGCGCGGCTCCTTCGGTGAGCACGAGGGCACCCTGACCCTGGACGGCACCGACCCGGCGAACTCCTCCGCCGCCATCGACGTGAAGATCGCGAGCGTCGACACCGGCATCGCCGACCGCGACGGCCACCTGGTCAGCGGCGACTTCTTCGACGCCGAGAAGTTCCCCCTCATGACGTTCCGGTCGACACGCGCCGAGCAGTTGGGCGGCGAGGCGTACCGGATCACCGGCGACCTGACCATCAAGGACGTCACGCGCCCGCTCTCCATCGACCTGGAGTTCAACGGCTCGGCCACCGACGTCTACGGCAACGAGCGCGTCGGCTTCGAGGGCAGCGCGGACATCCTGCGCTCCGACTGGGGCCTGACCTGGAACGCGGCGCTGGAGACCGGCGGAGTCATGGTCAGCGACAAGGTCAAGCTGAACTTCGACATCTCCGCGATCAAGGCGGCACCTCAGGCGTGACCCGCACCTGACCGCAGCGGCGCTCGGCCTGTCGCAGGCCGAACTCGCCGAACGCCGCGGCGTGAAGCAGCCGCAGATCTCCCGCATCGAGGGCGGCGGAACCATGCCGCCCATTCCGCTCCTGCGGCGCCTGGCCCACGCCCTCGACGCCGACCTGACCATCGAGCTCACCCCGCATCACGCCGCTGCCTGAGCACGGGGCGCCCTGCACCCGACAGGCCCCCTCCCCGCCGACAGCGGGGAGGGGGCCTGTGCCGTGGTCCTGAGGGTGGGCCGTCGCCTCAGGCCTTGTGCTGCATCGACGAGCGGGCGGGATTGGCCTGCTTCGCCGCCTTGGGGTCCTTCTCGTCGGCCTTCGCGCGGACGCCCTGTTCGATGCGCTTGCCGATGGTGCTGTCGATGTTCGACCAGTACGTGAACGCCCGCTGGAGAACCGGCTCGGTCACGCCGTTCAGCAGGTGGCCGACCACGTTGTCCACCAGCCGGTCCCGTGCCGCGTCGTCCAGCACCTCACGGACCATGGTGCCCGCCTGGCCCCAGTCGTCGTCCTCGGCGTGGTCGACGTAGGCCGCCCGGGTGATGTCACCGTCGGCGTACCAGCTCGGCGGGGTCCCGTAGCGCTCCGTGTCGGCCGCCGGGCCGCCCTTGGAGTTCGGGGCGTAGACCGGGTCGGTCCTCTTCCGGTACGCCATCGCCCCGTCCTTGGAGTACGTGTGCACCGGGACGACGGGAGCGTTGACGGGCAGCTGCTGGTAGTTGCCGCCGATGCGGTAGCGGTGCGCGTCCGCGTAGCTGAACAGCCGGGCCAGGAGCATCCGGTCCGGGCTCGGGCCGATGCCGGGGACGAAGTTGTTCGGCTGGAACGCCGCCTGCTCGATCTCCGCGTGGTTGTCCGTGGGGTTGCGGTCCAGCGTCATCCGGCCGACCTCGATCAGCGGGTAGTCGCCGTGCGGCCACACCTTGGTCAGGTCGAACGGGTTGAACCGGTAGTCCTTCGCCTCCTCGTACGGCATGACCTGGACCTTCAGCGTCCAGCTCGGGTACTCGCCGTCGCGGATGTGCTCGAACAGATCACGCGTGTGGTAATCCGTGTCCGCGGAGGCCATCTGGTCGGCCTCGTCCTGCGTGAACGTCTCGATGCCCTGGTCGGTCTTGAAGTGGTACTTCACCCAGAACCGCTGGCCGGCCTCGTTGATCCACATGTACGTGTGCGAGGTGTAGCCGTTCATGTGGCGCCAGGTGCGCGGGATGCCCCGGTCGCCCATCAGCCAGGTGACCTGGTGGGCCGACTCCGGCGAGAGCGTCCAGAAGTCCCACTGCATGTCGTGGTCGCGGAGGTTGTTGTCCGCCCGGCGTTTCTGGGACCGGATGAAGTGCTGGAACTTCATCGGGTCCTTCACGAAGAACACGGGGGTGTTGTTGCCCACCATGTCGTAGTTGCCTTCGCTGGTGTAGAACTTCACCGCGAAGCCGCGCGGGTCCCGCCAGGTGTCCGGGCTGCCCCGCTCCCCGGCGACGGTGGAGAACCGGATGACCAGGTCGGTCGTGGCGCCGGGCTGGAAGAGCGCGGCCTTCGTGTACGCGGAGACGTCCGAGGTCACCTCGAACTTCCCGAAGGCCCCGCTGCCCTTGGCGTGCGGCTGACGCTCGGGGATGCGTTCGCGGTTGAACTGGGCCATCTGCTCGATCAGGTACGAGTCCTGGAGCAGGATCGGCCCGCCCGGGCCGACGGTGAGCGAATGCTCGTCGCTCTCCACCGGGGCGCCGGAGTCGGAGGTGGTCGGCTTGCGCGAGGTGTCGGTCATGTCGTCGTTTCCTCTTGTTTGTCTTCCGCAGACGTGTCGGCGATGGCTCCTACTACGGCTGCCCTACTGACCCTCTGCCAATGTAGGCAAACAAGGACGAATCGACCCGTCGAGGGCGAGGTAGGGCACACTCCGGGGTGCCGGGCCGGGCCGGGTCAGTGCGATCGCCGGCCCGTGACCACGCGGTAGAGCAGCAGCACGATCACCGAACCGACGATGGCGGCGATCCACGTCGACAGGCTGAAGAATCCGTCGATCGAGTCGACACCGAAGATCACCTTGCCCAGCCAGCCGCCGAGCAGCCCGCCCACGATGCCGATCACCATCGTGAGGAGACAGCCCCCCGGGTCCTTGCCGGGAGTCAGCGCCTTGGCGATGAGTCCCGCGAACAGGCCGATGAGGATCCAGGCGATGATGCTCACGAAATTCTCCCTTTACGTTGCCGACGTGCCGGCACCCCTGTGGCGCCCGGCCCCCTCCGCGTATCCCCGTAGCGGAAGCTCACACATGGGCCGGGCAAGGTCACCGGTCCAGGGCTCCGTCATTCGCAGCCCTGCGTTACGCCGGAAGGGGACGGGTGACCAGGAGCCGAGGGGTCGGGAGGCCGGGGGCCCGGGGGCCGGGGGGTGGCTCAGTCCAGCACCGCCGTCGCCTCGATCTCGACCAGGTGCTCCGGCACGTCGAGTGCCGCGACCCCCACCAGCGTGCCCGGCGGGACCGGTGTGACGCCCAGCTTCTGCGCCGCCCGGGCCGCGCCCTCCAGGAACTGCGGCATCTTGTCGGGCGTCCAGTCGACGACGTACACCGTCACCTTCACCACGTCGTCGAGGGTGCCGCCCGCCCCGGCCAGGGCGGTACCGATGTTGAGGTAGCACCGCTCCACCTGGGCGGCGAGGTCGCCCTCGCCGACCGTGGTGCCGTCCGCGTCCCAGGCGACCTGCCCGGCGATGAAGACGAGCTTCGAGCCCGTCGCGATCGCGACCTGCCGGTACACACCGACCTTGGGCAGCCCTTCGGGGTCCAGCAGAGTGATGGCCATGTCCGACGCCTCCTCGGGAAGACCTCTCGGTCTCTTGTGGTTACCCAGGAACCGTAGGAGAGTCAGCTCTGACGTGGAAGAACGCACTTTTGGGTGACGGAGGAACCTCATGGTGACCAAGCAGTTCAGCGGCTCGCCCGACGAGTCGGACCTCCGGAGCGCGGACTCCCTGGCGCGGGAGATCTTCTCGGACGTCGCCAACAAGTGGGCGCTCCTGATCATCGAAGCCCTGGGTGACCGCACCCTGCGCTTCAGCGAGGTGCTGAAGGAGGTCGACGGCATCAGCCACAAGATGCTCACCCAGAACCTGCGCATGCTGGAGCGCAACGGCCTGGTCGAGAGGACCGTGTACCCCACCGTGCCGCCGAAGGTCGAGTACACCCTCACCGAGCCGGGCCAGGGCCTGCGCGGGACGGTCCACCTCATGTGCGACTGGACCCAGCAGCACCTCGGCCATATCGAGGAGGCCCGAGGCCGGTTCACCGGCACGTCGGACGCAACGTCCGGCCCCCTCCGCGCGTCCGTACAGACGTGATCGATTTCCTTGACCCGTCCGATCCGGGCGACACCGCGGACGACGAAGCGACCGTACGGCCCGGCCCGTTGTGGCGCCACGCCCTGTGGGTGGTGGGCGTCGCCGCCCTCGGGGTGGGCATGGGCTGGGCCGGCTCACTGTTCCGCCTGGGCCCCGACGACTACGGGCTGCTCGCCGCCGCCCCGGGGTCGCCCTGGACGTACGTCGGCACCTGGGGCGTCACCGGCCTGGCGACGGCCGCCGTCCTGCGGGCCGCGGCGGCCAGGGTGCCCGTCCCCTCCCCGGGCACGATCGCCGTCCTCCTCCTCGTCATAGGCACGCGCCTCTCCCTGGGGTGGCGCCCGGAGGCACCGGAGCTGGCCGCGATGGCGGCGGCCGCGCCGGCACTGGCGGGCATCTGGGCGGCGATGTCCCTGCGCAACGGAAAGAGGGCCGAAGTCCGGCCGTGACCGCGGGAGCCCGGGCTCGGCACCCCACCCGTCCGCCCAAGATCGTCGCGGGCAGAATGGCCTTTATGCCGATATCGAGCACACTGCGCACGGCCACGGCCGACGACGCCCCGGACATCAGCCGCATTCTGGCCCTCGCCTTCGACGACGACCCGATGATGCGCTGGTTCTTCCCCGAAGCCGCCTCCCGCCAGGAGGCGTTGGGCCGCTACTTCACCACGATCCTCACCCGGCAGTACGTCCGCCACGGCGTGTGCGAGCGGACCGGGGCGGCGGCCGCGTTCTGGGTGGCGCCGCAGGCGCAGGCCAAGGCGGTCCCCGACGCGGAGACCGTCCAGGAGCTCCAGAACCTCCTGGGCGACCGGGCCGGCATGTTCCGCGACGCCGTGGAGACGGCCGCCCGCCACACGCCCCAGGAACCGCACTGGTCCCTGGCGTTGATCGGCGCCGACCCCGCCGCCCAAGGCCAGGGCCACGGCTCCCGCCTCCTCCGATCAGGCCTGGCGAAGGCCGACGCGGCGGGGCAGCCCGTCTACCTGGAGTCCTCCAAGGCCTCCAACCTCCCCGTCTACGAACACTTCGGCTTCACCGTGCGCGAGGAGCTCCAACTCCCGGGCGACGGCGGCCCGAAGCTGTGGGGGATGTGGCGCGAGCCGCGCGGCTGAACCGGTCACTCCCGGACGGGAAATCGCCGTACGGGAACGGCACGTCCCCACTCCCCCTCCTTACCTAAAGGTGCAGGAGGCCGGCCCACGACCGAGGGGGATCAGGGAGCATGGCCGATCCAGGATTCAGCCGCATCATCACCACCGGCGCGACCGCGACGGTGGCGGTACTCGCGCTCATCCACCTGCCGGCTCCCACCGGGACCCCGCCACCCCGGGCAACGTCATCGGTGGGTACCACCGGCACCACCGAACTCACCCGGCTCGCCCAGGGCTACCTCCAGCAGCGGGCCGACATGCTGACGGCCGCCCGTCCGACGGTGGAAGCGGCGAGCGGACGCCTCCGGACCACCCCGGCCATGGCGACCCGCGCCCGGAGCGAGCTGGCCGCCCTCGTGCAGAAGGGCCTGCGGTACGAGGGCACCGACCTCCGCTACACAAAGGCGCGGGTCGACGTCGACGTCACCTCCGCGGACGTCACCGGCCGCACGGCCACACTGCAACTCACCGACCACACCCGCCTGTACTTCGCGCTCACTCCGCAGGAGGTCGAGGACGGTTCGCCGGAGTGCGAGGAGTCGTCGCTCCCCCGCACCATGACCTTCGCCCGGGGGACGGACGGTACGTGGCTGCTCGCCCCCGACCGGGTCGACGAGGCAGGCGGGCCGCTCCCGGCGACCGAGGTGGACGAGGCACGATTCGACCCCGCCGCCTGAGTGCTCCGCCTCCCGAGTACGCCCGCCTCCTGAGCACCTTGCCGCATGAGTACCTTCCACCCCCGCCCCGAGTACGACAGCCCCTCCATCACCGGGCCCCGCCCCCGCGAGAGTTCACCCCACGGAGCCGGGGGGCTCCGGCGACGGGTACGGGCGCGATGGGGTGGGTCGAACCGTGGATCTGTTCGATGCGGAGCTGGGTGGGCGGGACGAGCCCGAGGCGGGGGACGGGGCGGTTGCTCCTGGGTCACCGTGGTGATCCTCGGGATCTTCGTGCTGCTCGCGGTGCTGGTGCATACGTTCTTCGGGTGGGCGCGGGACCTCCTCTCTGCCTTGTTCTCGTAACGGCACCCGCCGGATCCCGGCCGGCGCTCGCCCTCAGCCGCGCCGCCGAGCCTCCACCGCGGTACGGGTGTCCTCGGCGATCAGGTCGCCGTTGATCGCGCCCGCCGCCATGAGCCCGGCCGCGGCGGCGCCGATGACCTGTTCGGTGAGGCGGGTGACGTTGCCCGCCGCCCAGACACCGGGGACCTCCGTCGCGCCGACCGGGTCGGTGGGGATGTACGTACCGATCACCTCGCCGCCCATCTCCTGCGCGACCGGGACCAGGCCCAGCGATTCGAGTACGGCCGAGCGGGCGGTGAAGCGGGCCTGGATCACGAGGGCCTCGCGCGGGATCACCCGGCCGCCCGCCAGGCGTACGCCGGTGAAGCGGTCGTCCCTGACCTCCAGACCGGACACCTCGCCGTCCACCACCGCCACCCCGCGTGCGGCGAGCTGCTCGTACTCCTCGTCCGTCGGCTCCGGGCCCGTGTGGCGGAAGAGGGTGACGTCGTCGCTCCACTGCCGCCACATCAGCGCCTGATGTACGGCGAGGGGGCCGGTGGACAGCACCCCGACCGGACGGTCCGCCACCTCGCGCCCGTGGCAGTACGGGCAGTGCAGCACCTCGCGCCCCCAGCGCTCCGCCAGCCCCGGTACGGGCGGCAGCTCGTCGACGAGCCCCGTCGTCACCAGGAGCCTGCGCGCCTCGACGGTGGTGCCGTCCTCCGTCACCACCCGGAAGCCCTGCTTCCCCTCCCCCGGCAGCGGCTCGGCCGAGGCCACCCGGCCCTCGACGATCTCCCCGGCGTACCCGGTCACCTCGCCCCGGCCGATCGCCAGCAGCTCCCCGGGCGGGGTCGACTCGCGGCCCAGGTAGTTGTGCACATGGGACGCGGGAGCGTTACGGGGCTCCCCCGCATCGATCACCAGCACCGAGCGCCGGGCCCGCGCCAGGGTCAGCGCCCCGCTCAGGCCGGCCGCCCCGCCTCCCACGATCACCACGTCGTACCGCTGCTGCTTCATGTCGGTCATGCGGACCACCTCCAGTTGATGGAGATAGTGCGCGCAGGCCAGCCGGAACGACAAATACACTTGCCGAAACGGCAAGGATCACCCGAGGTCGAACTCGCACCACACGATCTTGCCGGGGTTCCGCTCCGCCACCCCCCACTTGTCCGCCAGCGCCGAGACCAGCAGCAGCCCGCGACCGCCCTCGTCCTCCACGCCCGGCAGACCGTCCGCCACACGGACCTCACCGTCGCCGCTGTCGTGCAGCTCGATCCGGAGCGCCATCTCCATCCGCTCCAGGAAGATCTGGACCCGGAAGCCACGCCCCGGCGGGACGCCATGGCGGAGGGCGTCGCCCGCCCCGCTCCCGGCCGCTCGGCCGGAAACGGGGCGGTTCCCATGAGTACGGGACGGCCTGGTAGCGCGCCCACGGCTCGTACAGCTCGTACACGCGGAGCTCACCCTCGGCCTCCCCCTATTCGCCCGGCCCGCCGTCCGACCGCTCCACCGGGATCCAGAGCTCCGCCTCCGCCCGCTTCCCCTCCTCGGACAACCGCACGCGCAAAATCTCCGGGCCGGGCCGGGAGGCGTACGGGTTCGACGGGAACCACTGGGTGAACACGTCCCGCCAGAGGTACTGAAGGGCCTGCGGGAACTCCCCCTCGCTCTCGAAGACGGCCCAGGAACCGGCCGGTACGGCGAGCGAGTCCAAGTCCTCCGGAGGCTCCTGCCGTCCCGTCACCACGCCGTGGTAGTAGTCCAGTTCGGTCCCTTCGGCCCGGCTCGGGTCGAGCTGGTCGCTCACGCCGACCAGCCCGGCGGGCTCCTGGTCGGAGAGGGCCGCGATGCGGTCCAGCTCCTCCCGGCCGATGCCACGGATGAACTCCGCGATGGCCTGATTCGGCCCCTCGTGGATCAGGGGGACGCGCGCCCTCCTCCCCACCACCCGGAACGCCTCCTTCTCCACCAGCCTGTAACGCATGGCACTGCTCCCTTCGACGACGAGCCGGAAGGTCAGGCGTTGCTGGGACCGCAGAACCGCGCCGGTGCGTCGCGCCTCGCCCGGTCCGATGCCGTGCACAGCACGGAAGGCGCGGGCGAAGCCCTCCCCCGTGTCGTAGCCGTACCGCACCGCCACGTCCAGCAGCGTCCGGTCGGGGGCGCCGAGCACCTCGGAGCCCGCGAGGGTCATACGGCGACGACGGATGTACTCCGCGAGCGGAACGCCCGCCAGCGCGGAGAACATCCGGCGGAAGTGGTACTCCGAGGTCATCGCGATGCGCGCCAGCTCTGCGGCCTCGATGCGCTCACCGAGGTGCGACTCGATGTACTCCATGGTCTCGTTCAGTCGTTCCAGCAAACCCTGTCCCGCCTTCCTATCCCGTTCACCGTAGGAAGGGACCAGCCTGCCGGACCCGACCGTCCGTGCCCGGATCGGTCGGGAGGGAAGCCGGGCATGCCAAAGGCGGCCCACCGGTTCTCCCCGGTGGGCCGCCCCGTGGTGCCGGTCGGTTCAGCTGAACCGGGCGTCGGAGAGGGTCGTGGTCACCGTGCCCGCGGTGGAGGAGGTCGTCTCCGCCGCGCCGTCGACCACCTTGCCGAGCTCGCTGACGTTGTCCAGCGCGCCCAGGCTGATGGGCGGCTCGGCCGCGTGGGCGGTGTCCCCGCCTCCGGGGTGCGGGGCGATGGCGGCGATGACCGCTCCGGTGGCGAGAGTGACGGCGGCGAGAACGCTTCGCTTCTTCATGACGGGTTCAACGGCTCAGCCCCGGGAAAGGGCACGCCCTGAATTCACGCGCCGTCAGCGGTGGCGGTTCCCCGCACCCGTCTGGCCGCGGTCGGCCCGGCGCACCTCACCCGCTGCCAGCACCATGCACGAGGCGCCGACGAGCAGCACGCCAGGGATCGCGAGGAATGTCCGGCGGCTGCCCGGCAACAGGGCCTGGTACTCGGACTTCGAGACCTCGACCACGCGGTGCACCTGCGAGTCGTAGGCGAGGTAGCGGCCGTCCCTCACCTCGGTGTCCCGCACTCCTCCCGGCCCGTCGAACACCAGAATGGCTACGCCCGCCACGGCCAGGGCGGCGAGTCCAGCCTGCGCCCTGCCGGTAAGGCACCGGAAGGCCTGCCACAGCACATGCTTGTCCGCCGCCCCCGCCAGGGCCAGGCGTACGAGCGCCGACACCATGGCCAGGAGGGCCAGCGCGACCCCCGCCACCATCGGCCACTGCGGCTCGAACAGCTGCAAGGTTCCCGGCACCCAGCTCAGTGCGGCCATCGCCATGAGCGCGGCGCCCAACCCGGCCGCGACGCCCCCATGCAGCTTGTATGTCCACCCCATGCGCCGCAGCCTGACACAGCCGCCGTGTCCGGCCCCTGCCGGGGGCTCACCTCGCCGTCGACCGCCCGCACCCCGCCCTCTACCCTGTGCCCATGCTCGTCTACGCCCCTGCGGCGCTCCTCTTCCTCGTCTTCTGCGTGAGCGTGCTGCACGACCGCAGGAAGTTCAGCAACGCCGTCGTTCTGGGGCTCGCCGTGCTCTGCGCCCTGGCCGCCTGGCTGTACGAGCTCATCCGGTCCGAGTCCACCTCGGGCACGGTCGCCGCCTGGTCGTTGCTCGTGGTGGGGGCGGTGGCCGTCCTTCTGCTGACGTACTTCCTGTTCGTCAACGGCGTACGGATGCTGCGCAAGGAGGGCAGGAGTCCGTCCAACCTGCTCTCGCTGGCCGCCGCCCTCGCCATCGTCGGGGTCGTCGCGCTGCTGGCCGCCGCCGTGAGCGTGCGGAATCCGGTGCTGACCGGGGTGGCGGCCGCCGCCGGCGGGCTGGCGCTCTACTTCTCGTTCCTGTTCCTGTGCTTCGTCTGTTACGCGTTCCTCTACGGGCGGCTGCGGGTGCGCCGTAAGGCCGACTTCGTGGTCGTGCTGGGGTCCGGGCTCATCGGCGGCTCCACCGTGTCGCCGCTGCTGGCGAGCCGGCTGAAGCGGGGGCAGGCCGTGCACGCGCGGCTCGCCAGGCGCGGGGGCTCGCCCCTGCTCATCACCTCGGGAGGGCAGGGGCCGGACGAGGAGCTGCCGGAGTCCCATGCCATGGCCGACCACCTGGTGGCCGAGGGATTTCCGGCCCATCTGATCAGACGCGAGGACCGGTCGACGAACACCGAGGAGAACCTGCGGTTCAGCAAGGCGATCATGGAGGAGGCGAAGCCCGACTACCGGTGCGTCGTCGTCACGAACAACTTCCACGCCTTCCGGGCCGCCCTCACCGCCCGCCGGGTGCGGATCCGGGGGCAGGTCGTGGGCTCGCCCACCGCCGCGTACTTCTGGCCCAACGCCACCCTCCGCGAGTTCGCCGCCGTCCTGGTCGACTACAAGCGGACCAACGTGGTGCTGTGTCTGTTGATCGCCTCGGGTGGGGTGCTCGTCTGGTGGGCTGTGCGGTAGGCGGCAGAGGCTTCCAGACGAGTCATTCCGATGTGATCAGTGGTCGTAGGCGATGAGGGAGCGTGTGATCGACTGTCCGGTCTTGTGGTTGTGCCAGATCGCTGCGGCCATAGCGAGGATGCGCTGAGCGACGCGGACGGCGACGCCTTCGAAGGTCCGGCCGCCATGCCGTTCCAGGTCCAGCTGGCCCTTGAGGGTGTCGTTGACCGATTCGATCAGCTGTCGCACCGATTTCAGGAGGCTCTCGCCCATCAGCAGCCCCGGCCGGTCGGCGACCGTCCAGGCATTCGTGACAGGGTGAACGAATGGCGACGAACCGCGAGTACTCATCCGATCTCCACCCCACCGGATTCACACCGTGGCCGGGCACCGCCCCGGCCCACGGTGATCTCCTTGCGGCGAAAGCCCTCATCTACGAACCCTGCGGGTTCACCTGCTCGCAGCCGGTCCCCGAAGCCGAGAGTG
Source organism: Streptomyces sp. CB00316 (assembly GCF_001905595.1). GTDB lineage: Bacteria > Actinomycetota > Actinomycetes > Streptomycetales > Streptomycetaceae > Streptomyces. The sequence goes on from NZ_LIXI01000019.1 coordinate 17,894, forward strand.
CCGCGTACGCCGCCCACGCATTCACCCTTGACGGACTCTCCATCCGATTCCGCGCAGCCAGGACGACCCCCACCAAGGTCGGCCAGTTCGTCACCGTATGGAAGAGGTCCCCGGGCGGGCCCATCCAGCCCTTCGACGCGACGGACCCCGTCGACCTCTTCGTCATCAGCACCCGCGACCAGCACAACCTCGGCCAGTTCGTCATTCCCATGGACGCGCTCCGCCGGCACGGTGTCGTGTCGGCAAACGGTTCCGGTGGGAAACGAGCCTTCCGCGTCTACCCGCCCTGGGTGACCACCACCAACCGCCAAGCCAGCATGGCGCAGGCGTGGCAGCTGGACTACTTCCTGCACCTGCCCCAGGACGGGGCGGCCATCGACTCCGCCCGTGCCCAAGAGCTCTACCGCCCATGGGACAGCGCCGGCACGACCACAAGAAGAGCCAGCCCGTCCCGCGATCACTGACCGCCTACGACCACTGATCATTTGGAATGACTCGTCTAGAAGCCGCCGCCGTCGAATCCGCCGCCGCCGAACCCTCCGCCGTCGCCGAAGCCGCCTCCCCCGCCGAAGCCGGACGAGTCGAAGTCGGAGCCGGAGAAGTCGCCGCCGCCCCACTCGCCGCCCGCGCCGCCGCCGAAGTCACCGCCGCCGTATTCGGAGGCGTACGCCGGGGTGGCGAGCATGGAGCCGAGCATCGTGCCGACCAGGAGGCCGGGGAGCAGGCCGCCGCCGAAGTAGCCGCCGGCCCAGGGGCCGTAGGCCGGGCCCGCCTCCCAGTACGGGCGGCGGTTGCCGTCGCCGACGTCGACCGTACGGCTCATGGGGTCCTCGCCCCGGGTCAGCCGGATCTCGTCGGCGCCGCAGACCGGGACCTCGCGGGACGCGCCGCCTGAGGGGGTCCAGAGCACGTCGGTGACCGAGGGGCCGTGGCGCGGGTCGAAGAAGCACGGTGGGCGGCGGGCCGGGATCGCCGCCCTCGTGCGGCGGGCCTCCAGGACCGCCAGGGAGTAGCGGCCGTCCTCCAGGGACTGGGTGACCCCGCGCACGTCGGACGGGTGCTCGGCCTTGGCCATCTTCGTCTTGGCGCTCTCGTAGGAGTCCAGGGCGCGTTCGTAGTCGCCGCGCATGGTGTCGTCGGCGCCCGGTTCGGCGGGGTGGAAGTCCAGACGTTCCAGGGTCTCGCCGTACGCGGTGATGTCCTCGTCCACCACGACCCGCAGCTTGTCGAGGGCCGCCCGCTCCTCCTCCGCCTTGCGACGCTTGTTCCGGCGGGAGATCGCGTACGCACCCGCGCCGCCCGCCGCCACCAGGGCGCCGAGCGTGATCAGGCCGGAGACCGGGGCGCCGGGGTCGTCGGCCGTGCCTGAGCCGCCGGACCAGGAGGCGGGGGCGGTGCCCCGGGCCTGTTCGACGGCCCGGTCGACGAAGGCGTTGAGCTGGGAGGCCGGGTCCGTGTCGGTGGCCGGGTTCTTGACCGAGGCCGTCAGGTTGTCGACCGCCCTCACCGGCATGACCTGCGGGTCCGCGCCCGCGTCGAAGCCTTCGCCCAGGCGTACGGCGTAGACGCCGGTGATGCCGGTGTCGTTGCGCAACGTCTCGAGGAGGCCCTCCTCGGGGAAGGCCTCGGTGTCGGGCAGGACGGCGACGAAGACCGGCTTGTCCGCGTTCTCGATGGTGGCTTCCAGGGCCTTCTCGTCAGCGACGGAGAGCTGGTCGCGGGCGGCCGGGTCCACGTAGACCGGGTCCTCGCGCAGGGCCTGGGCGGCGTCGGTGATGGTCGCCGCGGGGGCGGCCGACGCAGGGGAGGTCAGGGCGAGTGCAGCCGCTGCGATGATGAGCAGGCCCGCCAACAGCGTGGGGAAGAGCCTTTTCCTCATACTTAACGCTACTCCAGACGGGCGACGAACGCCGTCGCCCGTCCGGAGCACCGGATTGCTACGCCGCGCGGTACGCCGTGCGCAGCTTGGCCACCGCGCCGGTCAGATCCCCCTTCAGCAGCAGGTGGTCCGCCTCCGCGAAGGGCTTGGAGACGCCCTGCCCGAACTTCCCGTTGATCTTCTGCTGGACCAGCAGCCGCGCCTGGTCCACGATCGCCCTGCCCGCCGGGGTCTTCCCCAGCTTCGCCTTCTCCGCGACCTGGGCGGCCACGGCGAGAGCCGCGAGGGTCAGCTCGCCGCCGGCCGGCGGCTTGGTCAGGGTGGTGAGGCCCCAGCCGTAGGGGAACTGCGGGTCGTACGCCGTGTCCCCGACATTGATCGGGAGCTGCGCCTGCGACTTCGGCCAGGTCACCGGGAGCTGTCCGGTGAAAGCGCGCTTGCCGTAGAGGACGTCGGCGACGCCGTCTCCCTCGGAGCCCGGCAGCCAGGAGGCCACCAGCGCGTTGATCTCGCCGAGCTGGTCGCCGATGAGCTGCGGGCGGCCCGAGACGATGAGGACCGCGCACTTCATGGCCGCGCAGACCTTGTCGACCGCGGCCTTGTCGGCGGCCGTCAGCTCCAGGTCGTGGCCGTTGCCGACATCCCCGATGCCTTCGGCGTACGGGGTCTCGCCGACGACCACCACGCCCACGTCGTGACCGTCCGTGGCGGCCGAGGCGTCCTTGGAGTAGGTGACGGACTCGGGGGTCTTCGCCGCCTTCCTCATGCCCTCCAGGATCGTCGTGCCCGGGGTGATCCTGCCGGAGGAGCCCTGCCAGCTGATCGTCCAGCCGCCGGCCTGGTTGCCGATGTCGTCGGCGTTGGACCCGGCGACGTACACCTTCTGGTCCGGCTTGAGGGGGAGGACGGCTCCCTCGTTCTTCAGGAGCACCTGCGACTTCGCGACCGCCTCGCGGGCCACCGCGCGGTGCTCGGCCGAGCCGACCTTCGACAGGTGCGTGGTGTCCGCGTACGGCTTCTCGAAGAGGCCGAGGCGGAACTTCTGGGTGAGGATGCGGGAGACCGCGTCGTCGATCCGGGCCTGGCTGATCCGGCCCGCCGCGACCTCGTCCTTGAGCGTCTTGGTGAACTCCTGGTACGCGGTCGGGACCATGATCATGTCGAGTCCGGCGTTGATGGACGTACGGACATCGCTCGGGTAGTCGCCGGGGATCTGGTCGATGGCCTGCCAGTCGCTGATGACGAAGCCCTCGAAGCCCATCCGGTCCTTGAGGACGCCGTTGATCATCTCGGCGTTGGCGTGCATCTTCACCGGGCCCTGGTCGTCGCCCAGGATGTCGAGCGAGGAGTACGAGGGCATGACCGTGCCCACGCCCCGCTTGACCGACTCAGCGAACGGCGACAGGTGGACTGCCTCCAGCTCCTGGCGGGTCACCTTGGTGATGCCCTGGTCGATCGTGTACGAGCCGGTGGTGGCGGAGCCGTACTCGGTGCCGCCGTCGCCGACGAAGTGCTTCGCGCTGCCGAGGACCTTGTCGTTGCGGTGCAGGTCCTTGCCGGACGGGGCGCCCTGCATGCCCTGGATGACCGTCTCCATGGCCTCGACCAGAGCCGGGTCCTCGCCGAACGCCTCGTAGGAGCGGCCCCAGCGCTCGTCGCGGGTGACGCAGACGCAGGGGGCGAAGTCCCACGGGACGCCGGTGGCGCGGACTTCCTTGGCGGTGATCGCGCCCGTCTTCTCGGCGCTCTTCGGGTCGCGGCCCGCGCCGATGCCGATGTTGTGCGGCATGATCGTCGCGCCGACGACGTTGTTGTGGCCGTGCACCGCGTCCACGCCGTAGATCAGCGGGATCTGGAAGCGGGTGGCCTGGGCGCGCAGCTGGTAGGCGTCGACCATCCTGGCCCAGGCGGCGGCCGTGTTGGGGGCGGGGACCGAGCCGCCGCCGGAGAGCAGCGAGCCGAGGTCGTAGGCGGCGATGTCACCGGGGGTGCGGAGCGCGTTGCGCTCGGCCTGGGTCATCTGGCCGGCCTTCTCGGCGGGCGACATCCGGGCCAGCAGGTCCGCCACGCGCTGCTTCACCGGCAGCTTGGCGTTCTGGTACGGGAGTCCGTGGGCGTCGATGACGACCTGCGGGTTCTCCGCGGGGGCCTTGGCGCCCGTGACGGTCAGCTCCAGGGGGATCGTCTTCGCCCCGGCGGGCTTGGATGCCTTCGCCGTGCGGACGGTGACCTCGTGCGTGGTGCCGGAGGCGGTGCCCGCGGGGAAGGTGTGGCTGCCGGTGACCGGGGTGTAGTCCTTGCCCGCCACCGCTGTGCCGCCCTTGGTGGCGTAGGTGACGGTCACGGGTTCCTCGGTCGGGACGGAGCCGGTCGTGGCGACGGAGAGGGTGATGTCGGCGGCGGCGCCGTTCTTCACCGGGCGGACTGCCGTGTCGGTGACCACGCTCGCGGTGAGCGCCGGGTCCGCCTTCCCGTACAGCTCCACGGCGTCCAGGGCGAAGGTGCCGGGGGCACCGCCGGGGAGGGTGAGGGCGTAGCCCCACATCTCGTTCAGGCCGAGGATCTGGTCGATGCCGCCGACGGGTTGGTAGTCGGCCCGGTAGACGAAGTCCGCGAACGGGATCTCGACCAGCTGCCAGCCCTCCCAGTCGTCGGTGAAGGAGGTGGTCCACAGCTCGGACGCGCCGCCGTTGGCGCCGCCGTCCTTGATCTCGAAGTGGATGCGCTTGCCCGAACCGGGCGGCAGCGGTGCGGTGTTCTGGCCGTACCACCAGAAGCGGATGCCCTGGTGCGCGGTCCAGTTCCGCGGCGGGGTGTCCACGGCGAACTCGTGGCTGAACCCGCCCCAGGCGCTGATGTCGTAGGAGCCTTCGAGGACCTGCTCGCCCTCGGGGGCGTCCGCGCGCTCGGCGAGCTTCAGCTGCGGGTGGTCGTCCGCGTCGCCGCCCCAGGTGAAGATGGCGTCGGCGGGCGGGTTGTTGCCGAGCGGCACCTCGCCCTCGAAGCGGTCGATGAGCACGGGGGCCGGGTCTTCGGCGGCGGCCTGACTGGGCGCGGCGCCGGCGAGCAGGGTGGCCAGGACCGCGGCGGCGGCCACGGCGGCTGTCGCGGGTCTGCTTCTGCCCTTGCGGGGGCGGCGGTACGGGGTGGGAGGCATTTTTGAGAGCGCTCTCGTCTTGGGGTCGGATGGGCCTAACGGTGTTATGGATCAGTGGTGTTGACGCATCACACGGTGGAGTCCCGGGCGGGCCGGGATGTACCGCTAATCGCCCCGGGTGAGCCGGATCGTGTCGCGGTACCACTTGGCGCTGTCCTTGAGCGTGCGGGTCTGGGTGGCGTAGTCGACGCGGACGATGCCGAACCGCTTGTCGTAACCGTAGGCCCACTCGAAGTTGTCCATCAACGACCAGGCGAAGTAGCCCCGGACGTCGGCCCCTTGTGCGCGGGCGGCGACGACGGCGTCGATGTGGTCGGCGAGGTAGGCGGTGCGGTCGGCGTCGGGGACCGAGCCGTCGGCGGCCACGGTGTCTTCGAAGGCCGCGCCATTCTCGGTGATGACGGTCGGGAGCCCGTAGTCCCGCTCCAACCGCACCAGCAGGTCGGTGAGTTCGGTGGGGGTGATCTCCCAGTCCATGGCCGTACGGGGCAGGTCCCGCTCCACCATCCGGACCACGGGCAGCCCTTCGGCGTCGGCCGTCGATCCGTCCTCGGTGGTGCCGGAGAACTGCATACCCCGGTAGAAGTTGACGCCGAGAACGTCGAGGGGCGTGGAGATGGCCGCCAAGTCGCCCTCACATACGGGTAGTTCGACGTCCTGGGCGGCCAGGTCCGCGACGACGTCCTCGGGGTAGCGGCCGTGGACGATCGGGTCCAGGTAGAGGCGGGTGCCCATGCCGTCGGCGCGGCGGCACGCATCGCGGTCGGCCTCGCTGGGGGTCTGTGGGGTCGCGGTGCCCAGGTTGAGGGTGATGCCGAGCTCCAGCGGGTTGCTCCCCGCCGCCGCCCGCATCGCCCGCGCGGCCAGACCGTGGCCCAGGAGCAGGTGATGGACGGCGTGCATCGAGGCGCCGAAGTCCTTGCGGCCGGGGGCGTGGACGCCGTACGCGTAACCGAGCATCGCCGAGCACCAGGGCTCGTTCAGCGTGGTCCAGTGCTCGACCCGGTCGCCGAGGGCCTCGTACGCGAGGGAGGCGTACTCCGCGAACCGCAGGGCCGTGTCCCGCGCGGGCCAGCCGCCCGCGTCCTCCAGCTCCTGCGGCAGGTCCCAGTGGTAGAGGGTGACCCAGGGGGTGACGCCCCGCCTCTGGAGCTCGTCGATCAGCCGCTTGTAGAAGTCGAGTCCCTTCGCGTTCGCCGGGCCCCGGCCGCCCGGCTGGATGCGGGGCCAGGCGAGCGAGAAGCGGTACGTGTCGACGCCGAGGCCCGCGATCAGCTCCACGTCCTGCGGCATCCGGTGGTAGTGGTCGCAGGCCACATCCCCGTTCTCGCCGCCCTCGACGGCGCCGGGCACCCGGCAGAAGGTGTCCCAGATGGAGGGGGTGCGGCCGTCCTCGGTGGCCGCTCCCTCGATCTGGTACGAGGAGGTGGCGACGCCCCAGCGGAAGCCGGCCGGGAGCCCGCGTACCGCGGTGGGCCGAAGGATTCGCTGCGGGGTGGTGGCGAGGGTCATCCGGTCTCCGTACGTAGGGAGGGTCCTGGTCGGGTGGTCCTGGTCAGGCGTGCAGATGGCAGGCGACCGTGCGGCGGTCGTCGGTGGGCGACAGCGCCGGAGCGGCCAGCAGCGGGACCCGTACGCCGCACGGCTCGAACGCCTTGCCGCAGCGCGGGTGGAACGCGCAGCCGGTGGGCATCGCGGACAGGTGCGGGGGCGAGCCCGGGATGCCGGTCAGCTCGCGGCGCGGGCCGTGGAGCGCGGGGAAGGAGTGGAGCAGCCCGTCGCTGTAGGGGTGGCGGGGGTCGCGGTAGATCTCCGCCGCGCCCGCCTCCTCCACGATGCGGCCCCCGTACATGATCGCGATCCGGTCCGAGAATTCGATCAGGAGCGAGATGTCGTGGGTGATGAACACGACGGAGAAGTTGAGCTGTTCCCTCAACTGGACCAGCCGCCGCAGGATCTGGCGCTGCATCACCACGTCGAGCGCGGTCGTCGGCTCGTCCATGATGACGATCTCGGGCTCCAGGGCCAGCGCCATGGCGATCATCACGCGCTGCCGCATCCCGCCGGAGAGCTGGTGCGGATAGGCGGCGAGCCGGTCGGCGGAGATCCCGACGAGGCTGAGCAACTCCTTCGCACGGTCCGTCCGTCGGGCCTTCTTCAGGTCGGGGCGGTGGGCTTTCAGGACGTCGGTGAGCTGGCTGTGGACCGTGTGCACCGGGTTGAGGGAGTTCATCGCCCCCTGGAACACGATGGACAGCTCCTGCCAGCGGAAGGCCCGCAGCTGCTCCGGGGAGAGCGAGAGGATGTCGAGCCGGTCGCCGCCCGGCCGGTGGTAGTGGACCTCTCCCCCGGTGATCACCCCGGGCGGCGACAGCAGCCGGGTCACGGCGTACGCGAGGGTCGACTTGCCCGACCCCGACTCCCCTGCCAGGCCCAGGACTTCGCCCCGGTGCAGGGTGAGGTCGATGTCCCGCAGGGCGTGCACGGCCCGCTCGTCGGTGCCGTAGTCGACGTTCAGTCCGCTGATGGTGAGGACCGGCTCGGCGCTCATGGGCGCGGCTCCTTGCCGCTGTGCTTGCGGTGGTCGGCACTCAGCGGTCTGCGGGCGACGGGGGTGAAGCCGACGCGCATCTTCACCTTCCGGGAGGAGCCGGTGGCGGTGCGCAGGCGCGGGTTGACGAACTCGTCGATGCCGAAGTTGATGAGGGCGAGCGCGGTGCCCAGCAGGGCGATGCAGAGGCCGGCCGGGACGAACCACCACCAGGCGCCCTGGGCGAGTGCCTGGTTGGACTGGGCCCAGAAGAGGACCGTGCCCCAGTTCCAGTGCGAGATGTCCGCGACGCCGATGAAGGCGAGCGTGATCTCGGTGAGGACGGCGAAGATGACCGTGCCGACGAAACCGGAGGCGATCACCGCGGTGAGGTTCGGCATGATCTCGAAGAGGATGATCCGCCAGGTGGACTCGCCGGTGGCGCGGGCGGCCTCCACGTAGTCGCGGCGGCGCAGCGACAGCGTCTGGGCGCGCAGGATGCGCGATCCCCAGGCCCAGGAGGTCAGGGCGATGGCGAAGGCGATGAGCAGGTCGCCGGTGTCCGGGACGAAGCTCGCGACGATGATGATCAGCGGGAGTCCGGGCAGCACCAGGAAGATGTTGGCGAGCGCGGAGAGGATCTCGTCGACGGCCCCGCCGATGAACCCGGCGGTGACCCCGATGAGGACGGAGAGCACGGTGGCGATGACCGCCGCGACGAACCCGACGATCAGGACGCCCCGGGTGCCGACCAGGATCTGGGAGAGGACGTCCTGCCCGGTGTGGGTGGTGCCGAACCAGTGTGCGCCGGACGGCGGTTGGAGGAGCTGGTCGCTCATCGCGTCGGGGTCGTACGGGGCGATCCACGGGCCGATGACGGCCAGCAGGACGAAGAACGCGAGCATGAGCAGCCCGGTACGGGTCTTGCCCCCGCGCAGGAACCGGAGCCGGGCCCGGCGCGTGGGCGCCTCGGGTGCGGGCGCGCCGTCCAGGACGGCGACATCGGTGGCGGTGATGGACACGGGGTCTACGCCTCCTTCCGGGTGCGGGGGTCGAGGGCGGCGTAGACGAGGTCGGCGAGCAGGTTCGCGGCCAGGACGGAGAGCGTGATGATCAGGAAGACGCCCTGCATCAGCGGGTAGTCCTTGGCGCCGACGGCCTGGAGCAGCTGGAAGCCGATGCCCGGGTAGGTGAAGACCATCTCGACCAGCAGCGTGCCGCCGACGATGAAGCCGAGCGAGAGGGCGAAGCCGGAGATGTTGGGGAGGACCGCGTTGCGGGCCGCGTAGCCGAACATCACGCGCCGCTCGGAGAGCCCCTTGGCCTGCGCCACCATCACGTAGTCCTCGGAGGAGACGGTGACCATCATGTTCCGCATGCCGAGGATCCAGCCGGCCACGGCGCTCAGCACGATCGTCACGCCGGGGAGGACCGCGTGGTAGAGCGCGCTGGAGATGAAGGGCCAGTCGAAGGCCGGGACGAGGCTGTTGTCGTAGCCGCCGGAGTTCGGGAAGAGGGTCCACTTCTCGGCGAACAGGGCGATCGCGATGAGGCCGAGCCAGAAGTAGGGGATGGAGGAGATGAAGGTGGTGACCGGCAGCAGTCCGTCCAGCCAGGAGCCGCGCTTCCAGCCGCTGTAGACGCCGATGCCGGTGCCGAGGACGAAGCTGAGCAGGGTGGTGACGCCGACCAGGGCGAGCGTCCACGGCAGCGACTGGACGATCACCTCGCTGACCGGGGTCGGGAAGAAGGTGAAGGAGAGGCCGAGGTCGCCGTCGAGGAGGTGGGCCCAGTAGTCGGTGTACTGCTGCCAGAGCGACTGCTGCTCGTCGAGGCCGAAGAGGGCCTTGAGGGAATCGATGGCGTTGGTGTCGAGCTGGCCCTGGTAGCGGCTGAGCAGCGCCTGGACCGGGTCGCCGGGCATCAGGCGGGGGATCAGGAAGTTGATGGTGATGGCGGCCCAGGCGGTGACGGCGTAGAACGCGAGCCGTTGGAGGAGGTACTTCACCGGGAGACCTCCTTGACCGCCGCGGTCGCCCGCGTATCCGTGCCGTCGTACAGCCAGCACGCCGCCCACTGGCCGTCCGCCAGGTCGAAGCGCGGCGGGAGTTCGGTGCGGCAGCGCTCCATGGCCTTCGGGCAGCGCGGGTGGAAGCGGCAGCCGGCCGGCGGGGCGATGAGGGAGGGTGGCTCGCCGGTGCCGGTCTCCTCCTGTTCCTCCTCGGCGACGATCCGGTCCGGGTCGGGCGCGGAGGCGATGAGAAGCTGGGTGTAGGGGTGGGCGGGGTGCTGGGTGACGGCCTCACTGTCGCCGCCCTCGACGATCCGGCCCGCGTACATCACCAGGGTGGTGTCCGCGAAGTAGCGGGCGGAGGCGATGTCGTGGGTGATGTAGAGGATCGCCAGGTGCAGGCGCTCCTTGAGGTCGCGCAGCAGGTTGAGGACGCCGAGCCGGATCGACACGTCGAGCATGGAGACGGGCTCGTCGGCGAGGAGGACCTGCGGGTCGGCGCCGAGGGCGCGGGCGATGGCGACGCGCTGGCGCTGGCCGCCGGAGAGCTCGTGCGGGAACTTGTCCAGGAACTGGTGCGGCGGGGTGAGCTGGACCCGGTTCAGCAGGTCGGCCAGGGCCTGTTCCAGCACCTTGTCGCCGCTGCCCGCCCGGTCGTGGATCTTCAGGGCGCGGGTCAGGTGGTAGCGCACGGTGTGCACGGGGTTCAGCGAGGCGAACGGGTCCTGGAAGATCAGCTGGACCCGGCGTACGTAGCGGCGGAAGGAGCGGCCACGACCGGCCACGACCGGCTCGCCGCCCAGCCGTATCTCACCCGAGGTGAGCGGGTGGAGCTGGGCGAGCAGGCGGGCGACGGTGGACTTGCCCGAGCCGGACTCCCCCACCAGGGCCGTGACGGTGCCGCGCCTGAGCCGGAGCGAGACGTCGTCGACGGCGTGGACGCTGCGGCGCTCGCGGGTGAACAGGTCGCGCGCGGTGCGGCGCAGGGGAAAGTGCTTGGTGACCCCGCGCGCTTCCAGCACCACGTCGGTGCCGGTGCGCACGGTCTCGGACTGATCGGTGGTCATGGCCGGTTCTTCCCGTACTACTTGGCGGGCGTGAGGTTCAGCACGATCTCCAGCGCGCTGGGCTGGGTGTGCTGCGGCGGGGCGTAGGGGTTGGCCTCGGTGGGCCAGCCGATCCAGTTCTTCGTGGAGTACTCGGCGCCGATGGGGGCGGCGGCCGTCGGGATGACGGGGGCCTGCTCGACGAAGATCTTCTGGAGGGTGTGGAGCGCCTTGGTGCGGGTGCCCTCGTCCTTGGCGTTGGCGTACTCCTTCAGGGCGGTGGTCGCCTCGTCGTTCTTGAAGCGGCCGAAGTTGCCCGTCTGGGAGCTCTTGCCGATGGGCTGGAGGATCGCCCCGTCCATGATGTTCTGGTACATGTCGTACGGGGTGGCGCCGCTGTTGGTCCAGTGCAGGGTGGCGTCGAAGTTGCCGTTGGCGACGTCCACGCCCCAGGCCTCGGCGGTCTGGGTCTTGACCTTGGCCTCGATGCCGAGCTGCTTGATGTTGTCCTTGATGATCGCGAGACCGGTGATGTAGTCGTTCCAGCCGGCCGGGTCGGTGAAGGTGAGCGTCACCGGCTTGCCGGACGGGTCCTTGAGCACCCCGCCGCTGAGCTTGAAGCCGGCTTCCGCGAGCAGCTTCTTCGCTCCGGCGACGTCGGGTTTGGTGTTGGCGCCCTGGTACTCGGGGGCCAGGAAGGGCTCGCCGGCGGGCAGCGGGATGCCGGTCGGGTTGGTGATCTCCGGGTAGAGCGTGGCCTGGGCCTGGATGTGGATGGCCTTGCGGTCGACGACCATCGCCATCGCCTTGCGCAGCGCCGGGTTGTCGAAGGGCTTGCGGGCGGTGTTGAACCAGAGGCCGTGGATGCCGAGGCCGGAGGGGAACCACAGCTTGTGGTTCTTGGGGTCCTTGTCGATGAAGAGCTGCTTGTGGTTCGGCATGAAGACGAAGGACCACTCGACCTTGCCGGTGGCCAGCGCGGTGGTGGCGGCGCTGTTGTCGTTGTACGCGGTGTAGCGCAGCTCCTTGACCTTCGTCCTGCCGTTCCAGTAGGTCGGCGTGGCTATGAGGGTGGTGGTCTGCGGGGTGAACGTCTTGAGCTTGTACGGGCCGGAGCCGACGGGCGTGCGGTTGGGCCAGGTCTCCGGGTTCTCGACCTTCTCCCAGATGTGCTTGGGCACGATGAAGGTCTGGATGATCTTGTTCTGGTTGACGAACTGGGACTCCTTGAAAGTCAGGACGACCTTCCCGTCCTCGACCGCGATCCCGTCGAAGGGGATGCCGTTGCCGTTGAGCGCCGGGTGCTTCTTCAGGAGGTCGAAGGTGTACTCCACGTCGGCCGCTGTCAGGGGCTTGCCGTCGGCCCACTTCGCCCGGGCGTCCAGGGTGAAGGTGACCTTGGTGAAGTTGGACTCCCACTCCCAGTCGGTGGCGAGCCACGGGTCCGCCTTGTCCGTGGGCTTGATCATGTTCGTCATGGCCAGCGGCTCGTAGATCATGTACCGGTAGCCGAGGGTGGCGCCCGCCGAGGTGTTGAGGAACGGGTTGCTGTTGTTGGTCTGCGGCCCGTCCGGCTTCCCGAGGGTCAGTACGCCGGTGGCGGAGGCGCCACCGTTCTTGTTGGCACCCGAGTTGGCGTTCGAGCAGCCGGCGGCGAGCGCGATCACGACGGTGGCTGCGGCGACCGCTCCGAGCGTGGTGCGACGGCGTGACGACATGGCGACTCCAGGAAAGGGCTGCCGGGTCGGGACGATCCGGCGGGCGGAAGGGGTGAGGCGGGGCGCGGCCGGGCGGCCGGGTCCGTCACGGCGCCGAGTGGCGCACGACCAGTTCGGTGGGCAGCACGGCCGGGCCGTCGAATACGGGCGTGCCGCCGAGGTGCGAGAGCAGCATCCGGGCCGCCGTCTCACCCATGCGGCGGGTGGGCTGGCGCACGGTGGTGAGGGGCGGTTCGGTGTGTTCGGCCATCGGGATGTCGTCGAAGCCGACGACGGCGATGTCGTCCGGGACCCGGCGCCCGGCGGCACGCAGGGCCCGCAGCACGCCGGCCGCGCTGATGTCGTTGTGCGCGAAGACGGAGTCGAACTCGACGCCCCGGGCGAGGAGTTCCTCCATGGCCAGCCGACCGCCGAGTTCGGTGAAGTCACCTTCGACGACGCGGACTTCGGGCAGGACCGAGCGGAATCCGCCGAGCCGGTCCCGTACGCAGCCGAAGTGCTGGGGGCCGGTGAGGACGACGGGCCGGGAGCGTCCGGCGGCGAGCAGGTGGCGGGCCGCCGACGCTCCTCCCTCGTGGTTGGTGGTCACGACGGAGGGGAATTCGGGGTGGTGGCCGCGGTCGTCGATGAGCACGATCGGCAGGCCGTCGCGGTGCAGGGCGGTGAGGTGGCCGAGGGTGTTCTCCGGCTCCACGACGACGAGCCCGTCGAAGGCGCGCGCCGACACCTGGCTGGTGAAGCGCTGGACGGACTCGGCGCCCCGGTTGCAGGTGAACAGCAGCAGCCCGTAGTCGGCGGCCTCGACGGTGTCGACGACCCCCTGGAGCAGTTCGCCCATCCACGGCCAGGTCAGCGAGGGGACCAGCATGCCGACGGTACGGCTGGAGCCGCGGGCCAGGCCCACGGCTCCGGAGCTGGGCACATAGCCGAGCTGTGCGATCACTTCACGAACGCGGGCGGCGGTGGAACCGTCCACCTCGCCCTTGGTGTTGATGACCCGCGACACGGTCGTCTTGCTGACGCCGGCCTCACGGGCGACATCGGCGATGGTGACACGCATCTGGGCCTCCGTTGGACCAGGCAGGGGCAGGACAAGGGCAGGGCGGGGTACGGCGGGGGCGGGGCAGGGGCGGTGCGGCATACCGGGAGACGCGCCCGGTACCGGTTCCGGAACCGGTACCGGCGTTGCGGCAGGAGTTAACCCCGCCGACACAGGGCCGTCAATACTTCACACCGAGATTGATCCGGACCCATCTGCTGACCAGGCAGGCGGCGTTGCGCGTTCACCTCTTGAACATACGAGAGCCGCTGCCCCGAGGTCGGGACGGCGGCTCTCGTATGCCTCTCGTGTGCCTCTCGCGGGCGGGACCGGTCGCGCTACTCGGTGGGCTCCACGCCCGCCCGCAGCAGGCCGTAGGTGTACGCGTCCTCCAACGCCTGCCAGGACGCGGCGATGACGTTCTCGGCGACACCCACGGTCGCCCAGTCGGCGTCGCCGTCGCCCGTGGTGATCAGGACCCGGGTGGTGGACTCGGTGCCCGTACGGCCCTCCAGGATGCGGACCTTGTAGTCGACCAGCTCCAGCTTGGCCAGCTGCGGGTAGATCCGCTCCAGGGCGACACGCAGGGCCCGGTCCAGGGCGTTGACCGGGCCGTTGCCCTCGGCGGTCGCGACGATGCGCTCGCCCTTGGCCCAGAGCTTCACCGTGGCCTCGTTGGCGTGGACGCCGTCGGGGCGGTCCTCGACGATCGCCCGCCAGGACTCCGTACGGAAGTAGCGCCGGGCCCTGCCCTCCACCTCGCCGCGCAGCAGGAGCTCGAAGGAGGCGTCGGCGGCCTCGTAGGTGTAGCCCTGGAGTTCGCGCTCCTTGACCCGCTCCACGACCCGGCCGACCAGGGCCCGGTCGTCGCCGAGGTCGACGCCGAGCTCCTTGCCCTTCAGCTCGATGGAGGCACGGCCCGCCATGTCCGAGACCAGCATCCGCATGGTGTTGCCGACCAGCTCCGGGTCGATGTGCTGGTACAGGTCGGGGTCGACCTTGATGGCGGAGGCGTGCAGCCCGGCCTTGTGGGCGAAGGCCGAGACACCCACGTACGGCTGGTGGGTGGAGGGGGTCAGGTTGACGACCTCGGCGATCGCGTGCGAGATCCGGGTCATCTCGGCGAGCGCGCCCTCGGGCAGCACCTTCATGCCGTACTTCAGCTCCAGGGCCGCGACCACCGGGAAGAGGTTGGCGTTGCCGACCCGCTCGCCGTAGCCGTTGGCCGTGCACTGGACGTGGGTGGCGCCGGCGTCCACGGCGGCCAGGGTGTTCGCGACCGCGCAGCCGGTGTCGTCCTGGGCGTGGATGCCGAGTCGGGCGCCGGTGTCGGCGATGACGGTGGAGACGACCGCCTGGACCTGGGCGGGGAGCATGCCGCCGTTGGTGTCGCAGAGGATGACCACCTCGGCGCCCGCCTCGTACGCGGTACGGACCACGGACTTGGCGTACGCGGCGTTCGCCCGGTAGCCGTCGAAGAAGTGCTCGCAGTCCACGAAGACCCGGCGACCCTGTTCGCGCAGGTGGGAGACGGTGTCGCGGACCATCTCCAGGTTCTCGTCCAGGGTGGTGCGCAGGGCCAGCTCCACATGGCGGTCGTGCGCCTTGGCGACCAGCGTGATCACCGGGGCACCGGAGTTCAGCAGCGCCTGCACCTGGGGGTCCTCGGCCGCGCTGCCACCGGCTCTGCGGGTCGCGCCGAACGCCACGAGCTGAGCGTTCTCGAATGCGATCTCCTGCTGGGCCCGGGCGAAGAACTCCGTGTCGCGCGGGTTGGCACCCGGCCAGCCGCCCTCGATGTACCCGACCCCGAAGGTGTCCAGATGCCGGGCGATGGTCAGCTTGTCGGCGACCGTCAGGTTGATGCCCTCACGCTGAGCACCGTCGCGCAGTGTGGTGTCGAAGACATGGAAACTGTCGTCGGTGGCGTTGGCCGTGGTGGTCATGCTGATCTGACTCCTGTCGGATGAGTGGATCCGGACGGTCTGGGGCTGTTCGGGGAACCCGGCACAGCCCCCAGCTCCACTTGCCCCCATCATCCCGCGCGCGCCGCCCCGGCCCGGGTGCGGGCCGGAAAACGAAAAAACCCCTCGCGGGTGCGAGAGGTCTGCGCGCGGGTCTGGGGCACGATGGCCGCGCCGTACGTGGTGGTACGGGACGGTCACTGCGGACCGGCGCGCCTGCTGCCAATAATCATGACGAACGAGGACACGGCAGAAGTCTCGCACAGTGACGCGTCCGTGACGCCGGTGTCTCAGGATGCGGTCGTGACGCTGGTCGCATCATCAGGTGATGCCCGGTGTCAGCGTCTCGTCCAGGAACTCCGCCGCCTGGGTCAGCACCTGCCCCCGGCCCGTCCCCGGGATGCCCACCGTCACATGCACGCTGAACCCGTCCAGCAGCGCCCGCAGCCGGGTCGCGAACCGGTCGGCGTCCACCGTCCGGAACTCCCCGCGCGAGACGCCCTCGGCGAGCAGCGCCACCAGATCCCGGTGCCAGGCCCCCTCGATGGCGGCCTGCCGGGCGCGTGCGTCGTCGTCCGCGTTCTGTGAGCGGCCCCATACCTCCAGCCAGAGCGTCCAGTGGGGGTCGCGGTGCCCGGCGGGCAGGTAGAGCCCGATGTACGCGTCCAGCCGCTCACGGACGGTCCCCGGCTCGGCGAGGAGGGCGCGGCGCTCGGCCCCGAGGCGGTCCTCGCTCCACTCCAGGGTCCGGAGCAGCAGCTCGTCCTTGGTACGGAAGTAGTAGAGCAGGTGCCCGCTGCTCATCCCCACCTCGCGCCCGAGCCCCGCCATCGTCAGCCCGTCGAGCCCGCGCGCGGCGATGGTGGCCATGGCGGCGGCCAGGACGTCCTCACGAGGCGGGGCGGCGTGGTGGGTGCGGCGGGGGACGGGGGTCATGGGACCGGGCTTTCGGAGTGGGTTCGGGCCTTCGGCTGCTGGGGTCAGATCTTCGGCTGCTGCTGGGTGACGCAGTGGATGCCTCCACCGCCGGCAAAGATCGTACGGGCGTCGACGAGGGTCACCGTACGGTCCGGGAAGAGGCCCCGGAAGATCGCGGCCGCCTCCTCGTCGCGCGGGTCGTCGAAGGCGCAGAGGACCACGCCGCCGTTGCAGAGGTAGTGGTTGATGTAGGAGTGGTCGACCCACTCCCCGTCCTCGTCGCGCAGCACGGTGGGCGCGGGCACCTCGATGACCTCCAGAGGGCGCCCCTGGGCGTCCGTGGCGGCCCGCAGGACGGCCAGCAGCTCGCGGGTGACCTCGTGGTCGGGGTGGGCCGGGTCGGGCTGGACGTGGGCGACGACGGTGCCCGGGCGGACGAAGGCGGCGACGATGTCGACATGGCCGAGCGTGCCGTACGTCCCGTAGTCGCCGGTCAGCCCGCGCGGCAGCCAGATGGCCTTCTCGGTGCCGATGCGGGCGTGGATCTCCGTCTCGACCTGCTCCCTGCTCCAGCCGGGGTTGCGCTCCTTGCCGAGCTGGACGGTCTCGGTGAGCAGGACGGTGCCCTCGCCGTCGACGTGGAGGGCGCCGCCCTCGTTGACGAGCGGGGAGCTGTGCGCCGGGGCCCCGGTCAGCTCGGCGACGGCCCGGGCGATGTGCTGGTCGCTCTCCCAGCGGGCCCAGCCCTGGGCGCCCCAGCCGTTGAACGTCCAGTCGACGGCGGCGAGCGTGCGGCCGTCGGTGACGAAGGTGGGCCCGATGTCCCGCATCCAGGCGTCGTCGAGCGGCCGGACGACCAGCTCCACATCGGGCCCGAGGAGGGCTGCGGCCCCCTCCTCCTGCCCCGGCCCGACGACCATCGTGACCGGCTCGAACCGCCGTACCGCCCGGGCGACGGCGGCCCAGGCGCGGCGGGCCTCCTCCAGCTCGGCGGCGGAGGCGAAGGTGGGATTGGGCCCGGGCCACGCCATCCAGGTGCGCTCGTGGGGGGCCCACTCGGGGGGCATGCGGAAGGGGGCGGAGGTGGCGGGCATGAGGGCTCCTGGTCGCAGTTTTTAGAGTGCCACTCTAACCATGCTGTTGGGCTGGATGTAATCCCCGTACGGACTTCTTGGAGCGGCGCTCTATTCGCCGGTACGGAAAAGGCCGCACCGGCGAGGAGCCTTGGTGCGGCCTGGTCCTGGGGCGGGAAGCCCTAGCCGAGCGGGTGCATCCAGCCGTGGGTGTCCTCGGCGATGCCGCGCTGGATGTCCAGCAGGCGGTCGCGCAGCTTCATGGTGACCTCGCCGGGGGTGCCGTCGCCCTGGGTCCACTCGCCGTTCGCGGTCTTCACGTTGCCGACGGGGGTGATCACGGCTGCGGTGCCGCAGGCGAAGACCTCGGTGAGCGTGCCCTTCGCGGTGTCGTCGCGCCACTGGTCGACGGAGACGCGGCCCTCCTCGGAGCCGTAACCGAGGTCGCGGGCGACCTTGAGGAGGGAGTCGCGGGTGACGCCGGCCAGGAGGGAGCCGGTGAGGGAGGGCGTGATGATCTTCCGGGAGCCGTCCTCCTGCTCGTACACGAAGTACAGGTTCATACCGCCGAGCTCCTCGACCCACTTGTGCTCGACGGCGTCGAGGTAGGCGACCTGGGCGCAGCCGTGTGCGGCGGCCTCGGCCTGGGCGAGGAGGGAGGCGGCATAGTTGCCGCCGGTCTTGGCGTCGCCCACGCCGCCGGGGACGGCGCGGACGCGGTTCTCCGAGAGCCAGATGGAGACCGGCTTCACGCCGCCGGGGAAGTAGGCGCCGGCGGGCGAGGCGATGACCAGGAAGAGGTACTCGTTGGCCGGCTTCACGCCGAGGCCGACCTCGGTGGCGATCATGAACGGGCGCAGGTACAGCGATTCCTCGCCACCGTGCGCCGGGACCCACGCCTTGTCCTGCTGGACCAGCGCGTCACACGCCTCGATGAACGTCTCGACGGGCAGCTCGGGCATGGCGAGGCGGGCAGCCGAGCGCTGGAAGCGGCGGGCGTTGGCGTCGGGGCGGAACGAGGCGACCGAGCCGTCCGGCTGGCGGTAGGCCTTGAGCCCCTCGAAGATCTCCTGCGCGTAGTGCAGGGTCATGTTGGCCGGGTCCAGCGACAGCGGGCCGTAGGGGACCAGCTCCGCGTCGTGCCAGCCGCGGCCCTCGGTCCAGCGGATCGTCACCATGTGATCGGTGAAGTGCCGGCCGAATCCGGGGTTGGCCAGGATCGCCTCGCGCTCCGCGTCGGACAGCGGGTTCGAGGAGGGCTTGAGCTCGATCGTGGGCGTCGTCATGAGTGCGTGTCCTTCACCGGTCTTGTGTGTGATGGACCGCGCCCACACCCGTTCATGACCGACGATTTCCGGTCAGGTCCTAGGACGTCCGAGCTTCACCGCGAGCCACGGCCCCGCGTTCGATTATCTCTTGCGGGGGGCCGTGCACGAAATGGTGGGAATGCGGTCCAGGGGTCGATGGTGGCACCCGGGGGCCGCACAGGTGAAGCCGCCGGGCGCTGATGCCACCCGGCGGCTTCGAAGTGGAGTCGTCGGGTCAGCTCGCTACGCGTACCGCGAGCGCGTCACCGATCTCGTCGGTCGTGCGCGTGGTGGACCCACCACGCTCCGCGAGGTCGGCGGAGACGGCGTCCTCGATGCGCACGGCCTCGGCCTCGTGACCGAGGTGGCGCAGCAGGAGGGCGACGGAGAGGACCGTGGCGGTCGGGTCGGCCTTGCCCTGCCCCGCGATGTCGGGGGCGGAGCCGTGGACCGGCTCGAACATCGACGGGAACGCGCCCGTCGGGTTGATGTTGCCGGAGGCGGCCAGGCCGATACCGCCGGTCACGGCGGCGGCGAGGTCGGTGAGGATGTCGCCGAAGAGGTTGTCGGTGACGATGACGTCGAAGCGCTCCGGCTGGGTGACGAAGAAGATCGTCGCGGCGTCGACGTGCAGGTAGTCGGTGCCGACCTGCGGGTATTCGGCGGCGACCCGGTCGAAGGTGCTCTTCCACAGGTGGCCGGCGTAGACGAGCACGTTGTTCTTGTGGACCAGCGTCAGCTTCTTGCGCGGGCGGGCCGCCGCCCGCTCGAAGGCGTCCCGGACCACGCGCTCGACGCCGTACGCCGTGTTGACGCTGACCTCGGTGGCGACCTCGGCACGGGTACCGGTGCGCAGCGAGCCGCCGTTGCCCGTGTACGGGCCCTCGGTGCCCTCGCGGACGACGACGAAGTCGATGTCGGGGCGGCCGGCGAGCGGGGTCGCGGTGTTCGGGAAGAGCTTGGAGGGGCGCAGGTTGATGAAGTGGTCGAAGGCGAAACGCAGCTTCAGCAGCAGCCCGCGCTCCAGGACGCCCGACGGCACGGAGGGGTCGCCGATCGCGCCGAGGAGGATGGCGTCGTGGTTCTTGAGCGCCTCCAGCTCCGCGTCCGGGAGGGTGTCGCCGGTGCGGTGCCAGCGCTGGGCGCCAAGGTCGTACTCCTTGGTCTCCAGCTTCACATCCCGCGGGAGGACAGCGTTGAGGACTTTGAGGCCCTGGGCCACGACTTCCTGGCCGATTCCGTCACCGGGGATCACTGCGAGATCGATGCTGCGAGACATGCGGGGAGCCTAACGGTGCGTCCCACCCCATGACATCCGACGTCCACCATGCGGACGAGTGCAAGGGTGTTCGGGGCGTGCGGACTGCTGGGGGCGTGCGGACCGCACGGGGTGGGGGCGAGCGGCGAGTGGTGCGAGCGGGCGGGCCTCCGCGGCCGCCGCGGCGGCTCAGTGGCCGGTCGCGCCGCCGTTGTCCCGGCGGTCGAGGGCGCGCTGCAGGGCGGCGGCGGCGTTCTTGCGCTCGGCCTCCGCCTGGCGGGAGGAGTGACGGACGCGGCGGGTGGTGGTGTTGGCCATGATGGATCGACTCCTTGAGATCGCATGGATGCCGGGGGCAGGCCGCACATCGCGGTGCGGCGCCGAGGCCGGGCCGGGATCGGATTTCGAGGTGCCGGAAGGAGCGGGGAGCGTACGCCGCAGGGGGTGACCTGCTTCGGGGCGTGCGCCCGCAACCGCCACAGACGCTCGATCGAGCGATTCGTTCGGCTCCTACAAAGCTAGGACAGTCGGGCCGCTCTGTCTCTACAGTTAGTCGGACTTCCTACTATCTGAGACGGCCGCCTCCCGCGCCCGCCCTACAGCAGGTCGCCGTCGCGCCAGTCGAAGACGAGCGGGTGACCGGCGGCGGGCAGCGTGCGGCCGGCGGCCGGGCGGACGTACGTACCGCCCTCCTCCTGGGGCAGTGCCACGGTCCCGTGCGGGCCGAGGGCGGCGAGGCTCCCCGGCCACACCTGCCAGCCGCGGGCCGCGTAGAGCGCGGCGCCGGCGTCGGAGGCGGAGAGGGCGCCGAACTCGTACGCCCCGTCGACGACCCGCTCCAGCGCGGCCATCACCCGGTGGCCGAGCCCCTGGCGGCGGCGGCCGGGACGGACGGCGACGGCTTCGACGTATCCGGCGCGCAGCGGGCGGCCGTCGTGGAGCACCCGGCGCTGGACGATCGAGCCGTGGGCGATGAGGAGTCCGCCGGTGTCGCGCACCAGGGCGTGCACGCCGCCGAGGCAGTGCTCCCAGTCGTCGTCGCCGAAGTCGCCCTCGAAGGCGGTGTCCAGCAGGGTGCGGATCTCGTCCCGTACAGCCGCGGTCAGCTCATAGGTGTGGGCGGCGCGCACCGCGGGGAGCTCGGTCATGTTCCCAGTTTCCCAGGCACCCGCTCCGACCAGGCACGCAGGGGCGACGCGGGCCACGGCCGAGGCCCGCCCGGACCGGGGTGCGCGGTGGGGTCCGGGCGGGCGTCGGGGTCGTACGCGGTACGGCGGTGGCTGCGGCTCAGTACACCGAGACGCCGTACGCCGAGAGCGCCTCCACCACCGGCTGGTGGATGGCCGAGCCCGCGGTGCCGGAGCAGCCGGAGCTGCCGGAGTGGATGCCGAGGGCCACGGAACCGGCGAAGTGGGCGCCGCCGCTGTCGCCTCCGGCGGAGCAGGCGGTGGTGCGGACCATGCCGTAGACGGGCCCGTCACCGTAGTTGACGGTGACGTTGACGGCGGTGACGGTGCCTGAGGTCACCTTGGTGGTGGAGCCGCTCTTGCGGATCGCCT
This sequence comes from Streptomyces sp. CB00316, assembly GCF_001905595.1. Lineage (GTDB taxonomy): Bacteria > Actinomycetota > Actinomycetes > Streptomycetales > Streptomycetaceae > Streptomyces. The sequence continues at coordinate 39,353 of NZ_LIXI01000019.1, forward strand.
GGCCGACGACGGCGTTGGCGGCGGAGGCGATGTCCTGGGTGGAGCCGTTGTAGAGGTCGACCGTTCCGGCGGGCGAGGAGCCGTCGGTGTAGCGGACGATGCCGTAGTCGTTGGTCGGGAAGCTGGTGCCCTCCCGGACGCCGATGACCGCACCGCCGGAGCTGGCGGACCAGTTGGCGGAGATGTTGGTGCAGTGCCCGGCGGTCACGAAGTAACGGGCCCCACCCTTGGTGACGTTGAAGGCGGCCGAGCATCGGCTGCCGCCGCCGTAGATGGCTCCGCCGCCCAGCACCTCGCGGTGGAAGACGCCGGGTACGCGGCTGATGCTCACGGCTCCGCCGAGCCGCTTCGCGACGGCTTCGAGGCGGGCCATGTCCCGTGCGGAGACGGAGGAGTCGGCCTCGACGGCGACCTGGTTGGTGCGCGGGTCGATGCCCCAGGAGGTACCGGTGATCTTCGCCTCGGCCTCCAGGGTCTGGATGGCGGCGTCGAGTTGGGCGGCGCTGCGGGTCACCCGGCGCACGGTGGCTCCGGTGGCGCGGGCCTGCCCCTCGGCCCGGTCGGTGGTGACGGTGACGACCAGGTCGCCGGTCTTCCGGTCCAGGTAGGTTCCAGCGGTGTCGGCGCCCAGCGTGCGCTCGACAGCGGCGTCGAGTGCGTACGCGGACGCGGAGGGGACCGCCGAGGAGGCAGCGGCGGCGGCGTGGACCTCGGCGGCGGTGGCGGGGGTTGCGCCGAGGCCGAGGGCGCCGGCGACGAGCAGCAGGGAAAGGCTCAGGCGCGCACGGGAGTCGCGTCTCATGGAGGGCTCCTTCTCGGGTGACGTGTGGGGACGTACCGAGAAGGAATTTGACATGCTCATTACTTCATCACAAGACCGCGCTCCTCTGCCGGCCGCCGACCCGCCTTTTCACCCCCGCACTCGGCAACGGCCCGCAGTTCGGACTCACGGTCGCGGCACGGGCCCGTCGCCATCGGGCAGCACCGGGCCGAGTTCGCCCCCCGCCCCGCGCGCATCCCTTCCCGCTCGGCGCGGGAGCCGCGCCGGGAACGGCCGCACACCCAGGCCCCACGAGCCCCCAGGGGCGCGGGAGCCGACGGCGGGAGACGGCCGGGCGGCCCACCGCTCCGGGAGCTTCGCGTTATTCCTCGCACCCGGCACCGTCAAGGGCTCGAGGAAAGGCGTGACGGAGGCGCGCGGAGCCCTTCTACTCGTGGGTAATTGAGCGTTCACCGAAGAATTTGTGTGTCGCGAGGCTGAACGCGACATTACCGGCAGGGGCTGGAAAGTCGGAAAGAGTTGAGGATTAATCATATTTGCTAAAGCTATCGCAATGGCGAAGGGCGGGTGCACGCGTATGGAGACGCTGTGCAGTGCCGCCGCGGTTGCACTTCGCTCAGATCGGATGGCGCGACGCGCGAGGAAAGGCCCACCGTCCGCCGAGGGGGCCGTTGCGACCCCCCGGCACGGGCGGACCAGGCCGACCTGCCGCGCCTCGACCCCCAGCGCCACCTTCAGGCAAGCAACCCCCTTTCCAGTAGGCCGATTCGCCCACGAGAGGAGGGCGGGTCGCGCCGTGGCGCAGATGTGACCTATGGCCACTACGAGACAGGGGAGGCCACGAAGGGTGACCGCTCGCTTACGCTCTACACCGAAAGCGGAATGTGAGTGCAGTGGATAGCAGGATCGGAGGCGACTGGATGGCATCTTCCTGCCGAAGGGGCGAACTGTGCCGGATCGGCGGGCACGTCGTGAAAGCGGGAGGTCCACATGTAACCAGCCACCGTTGACTGGTTCGCGCACGCGATCTACTGTCTGGGCGAGTCGAGTTGTGCGGTGGCGTATGAGTTCCCAAGGATCCGGATACTGTTTTCGGTCAATCTCGTCTGGCAGGCGGGCCTCCTGAAGGAATTCCATTCAGTCGCTGCCATTGGGTTCCGGGCTGCGGTACGAAACATTGATGGGGAACGGAATGGGTTCGGGGGTAGCGGATGCACCGGAGAACGTGCAGCACGACGATTCCGTGGAGCGGGCGCTCCTGCAGGCGAGGGCGCTGATCGAGTCCTCGATGTCGCTGCACCGGAGCCGACCGGACCGCACCTCGTTGCTGGTGCGCGCGGACGACGGCTCGGTGGACGAGGCGGTCAAGCAAGTCATGGCGAGCGCGAAGTACTCGGCGCACCTCGCGGTAACGGGCAACTGGAAGCACTCGTCCGTGGTGATCCAGGCGGTTGCGGGGGCGATGAGGCCGCCCCCGCAACCGCCGCAGGGGCGACGGCAGCTCGCTGTACGGCTGCTCGCGGCGGGCCGCGCGCTGGAGCTGTCGGCCGACGCCTGCCGGGCGTTCGACGGCACCTCGTTGGAAATACGCATGGCCAAGGGCGAACTACGCGAGGCGCTGATCGTGGACGGACGGACCGCTCTGGTCCAGTCGGGCAACGGATCCGCCGGTCGGCACGCGGCGGTCATCACCGATCCCGCTGCGGTGGGCGCGCTCGACCTGCTCTTCGCGGGTGCGTGGGCGAGCGCTCGTCCAGTCGCCGACGAACTACGGCTGGACCGGGATCTGCGAGGCACCTTGGCGCGGCGCATTCTGGAGCAGCTCCGGGCGGGGCGCACCGACGACGTGGCCGCCCGGGAGATCGACGTTTCGCTGCGTACCTACCGGCGGCACGTCGCGGAGATCATGCGCGTGCTCGGTGCGAACTCCAGGTTTCAGGCCGGGGTACGCGCCGTTGAACTGGGACTGCTGGAACGGTGCTGACCGTGTGCGCGGCGGCAGGGACATGGACATCGGGGGCACGAGGACATGGCCAGGATGACGCCTGGGACGGGATCGAGCGAGCGTGTAGAGCCCAGCGCCGAGGGCGGGAGACCGGCAAAAGGTCCCGAGGAGCGGGGGTCGGACGACGCCCGGGGCCGCCCCGACGGGCCGGGGGAGGGGCGGGACGCGATCGAGCGAGCCCTGCTCGAGGTCCGCGCCCTGATCGAGTCCACGGTCGAACGCCACCGCAGCCGCGTCTCCCGGGATCAGCAGATCCTCGCCCTGGACGGCCGGCCGGCGAAGGTGCTGGAAGAGGCGCGCAGGCTGGTGCTGGGGGCCACCAGCAGCCTCGACGTGGTCCTGGCCTCGGGGCCCAGCTGCGGCGCCCACAGCAGGTCGACCCTGCGCGAGTTGATCGGGCTGGTGCCGGCTACCGTGCGGCTGCGCCTGCTCTGTTCGCCGGCGATGATCGACGAGGACTTCGTCCGCGAGCAGAGCCGGCAGGACTCCCCCGTCGAGGTGAGGGTGACTCGGGTGCCGCCCCTCCAGGCGGTCATCGTCGACGCGGCGACCGGGTTGGTCTCGACCGAGTCGCCGACCGGGCGCAGAGCTTCGCTCATCCGGGTGCCCGATGTCATCCACACCCTGTGCACGCTCTACGAAGGAGTGTGGCGCAATGCGGTGCCCGCCGCCGCCCGCATCAGGTTCGGTGACCACTGCAGGACCGATCTCGCCCAGCAGATCCTCGGTGCCCTGCGCGCCGGTGTCACCGACGAGGTGGCCGCCCGCGAACTCGTGGTCTCCGTACGCACCTACCGGCGCTATGTCGCGGAGATCATGACGCTGCTGGATGCGAGCTCACGCTTCCAGGCCGGGGTGCTGGCCGCTGAGCTGGGCCTGCTGAACGGTATCGAGTCGGTGGCCCCGCACGGCGCGCCGCTTCGGGGCGAGCCGTGAGCGCCGATGGCCCCGGCCATCTTTCGGGCGACGACGGTGCGTGCGGCGGCGAGGCCGCGTCCCCAGCCTCGCAGGGCACTACACCTAGCAGCTTCCTGAAGCGCCCGTTGCCCGGTTGGGAGGCGGCCGGTTAGAACTTGTGGCGTCGATCGGAGTCCGCCAGGACGAGCCGGAGGCAGCAACGCTACGAAGTACCGCTCACGCGAGGTGCGAAGAGGATGAAGGCCGGCATCGGCGGCGGACGGTTCCGCGAGGCTGCGCCCCCCGGCTCGGCGGACGGCCCCTGCCCCACCCTCGCGTCGTGCGCCCCCGGCTGCCCGGTCGCGTTGCCGTCCGGCGGCCGCTCCCCTCTCATCGTCCGGCGTGCCGAGTCGGCCGATTCCCCGAAGGGTGACTGATGACCGCCTTCCCCTGCCCGGCGTTCGCGCTTCACCACGACAGCGGCGTGGGCGTCCAGGACAAGGCCTCCCGACTGTTGAGCGTGCTGGAGGGCGGGCCCGCCTCCGTCTCCCGGATCGTCGCGGTCACCGGACCGACCCGGCCGACCGCATACCGGCCGGCCTTGGCGCTCCGGAAAATCCGGCTGGTCACCCGCGACGCGAGGGGCCGCTACCAGCTCGGCCCCCGGCTCAGCGAGATGGCGATCCTGGAGCACGGAGACCGGATGCGGTCCCAGGCCGGGTCCCTGCTGCCGGAACTGCGCGCACGCACCGGTGTCAGCGCTCGGCTCTACCGCTCGTGCGAGGAGGGGAAGCTCTGCGTGGCCGCCGCCGGGACCTTGACGGCGCACCCTGTTCCGGTGGGCACCGTCCTCACGGCGTGGCCCGGCGCGGCGGCCCAGATACCGATCGCCTGGGAGGAACCCGAAGCGCTGCACAAGGGGCTCGTCGGTGCCCGCCTCACCGCGGAGACACTCGTCCAGGTGCGCCGCCGGGGCTGGACGCAGACCCTCGACTCGGCGAACAGCTCCACCGCCACCCTGGCAGCCCCGGTCCGCGGGCCGGGCGGCCGCGCCGTCGCTGCGCTCGCCCTGACCGGTCCGGCCACGCTGCTGACCGGGGGCCCGGCCGGAGGGGCCGTCAGCGCCGCGAGCGGCGCGGCCCTGAGGCTGGGCGAAGCGTCGGACGCATGACCCCCGCCTCCCCCGGAGAGCGAGCGGCTGCTCGTATGATGCGTGGCGAAGAGCCCGCGGAGAGGATGGAGTTCAGGATCCTCGGACCCACCGAGGTCTGGTCCGGAGGGTCCCGCATCCTGCTCACCGCGGCCAAGCAGCGCACGGTACTCGCGGCGCTCCTCATCTCCCCCGGCCGGTTCGTCTCCGATGTGTGGCTCGCCGACCTGCTGTGGGGGACGACGCCACCGGCGACCAAGTCCGCCCAGCTGTACACGTACGTCTCCCGACTGCGGCGCGGTTGCGGGCCCGGACTGCGGCTGGTGCGCAAACACCGTGGGTACTGCCTGAACCTGGGCGACGCGTGGTTCGACTGGGAGGTGTTCCAACAACTGGCGGAGCAGGGCCGGGCGGATGTGGCGATGCGCCGCTACGCCGAGGCGGCGAAGTGCCTGGAGCGGGGGCTCGCACTGTGGCAGGGCCCGGCACTGGCGGACGTCACCGAGTTCCTGACACGCGCTGAACTGCCCCTGCTGGAGGAGGCCTGGTTACGCGCCGTAGACAACCGCATGGCGGCTGTCCTGGCTCTGGGACGGCACGAGAACGCACTGCCCGAACTCACCCGGCTGGTGGCGAAGCACCCCACCCGGGAGTCGCTGCGCGGGCACCTGATGACCGCCCTGTACCGCTGCGACCGGCAGATGGACGCCCTGCGGGTGTACGAACAGGGACGGCGGGTCCTCCTTGAGGAACTGGGTGTGGCCCCCGGCGCCAGCCTGCGACGGCTCCACCGCGCCGTTCTGGAGGAGGCGCTGCCCCCTCCCGCGGCCGCCGAGCCGCTGATCCTGACCGTACCGCGCACGGCCGGCGGCGCACCGCGACCCGCCGCGGTGGCGGGCCAGGCGCGGCAGGGGGCACTCAGCCCCTGGATCGGTCTGGCACCGGCCATGCTGCCGATGGACACACCCGGATTCGTCGGTCGGCGTGCCGAACTGGAGCGGATAGCCGCCGGGTTGCGTGAGCGGCCCGACTCCTGCCGGGGCGTCGCCCTGAGCGGCGCGGTCGGGACGGGCAAGACAGCCCTGGCCGTGCGCGCGGGACACGCATGCCGTGAGGACTTCCGTCATGGCCAGCTCTACATCGACCTCCGGGACGAGAGCGGCCGCGCCAAGGATCCGCTGGATGTGCTGGGCGGCTTCCTGCGCGCGCTGCTGCCCCTGCGGGGCGAGGACCTGCCCGCCAGTCTCGACGAGCGTGTCCAGCTGTTCCGCAGCGCGCTCTCCCGGCGCCGCGTCCTCGTGGTGCTCGACAACGCCGTGGACGAACGACAGGTGCGGCCGCTGCTGGCCAGCGGGCCCGGCTGCCGGGTGCTGATCACCGGACGCCGCCCGTTGGTCTCGCTGGAGGGGGTTTCGGCCGTGCGGGTCGGGCGGCTCGACGCCGCGGCCGCACGGGAGCTGCTGGAATCGTGGGCAGGGGCCGACCGCCTCCATGCCGAACCCGACGCCACACGCGCACTGCTGGACCTGTGCGACGGACTGCCGCTGGCACTGCGGTTCTGTGCCGCCCGGCTGGTCGCCCGGCCCCAGTACCCGGTCTCCCGGCTGGTGGACCGGCTGGAGCGGGGCGAGGTCCGGGTGGACGAGTGGGGTGGGGGCGCGCACGACCTGCGGAACGCGCTGCGCGCCGGTGTCATGAGGCTCGAAGCCCCCCTGCGCTCCGCGCTGCGCACACTGGCCCGGACGGAGCCGGGTGCCTTTGCCCCGGCCGACGCGGCGCGACGGCTGAACTGGACCGAGTCCCAGGCACGCGGCGCCCTGGACGCGCTGGTCGAGGGCGGGCTGCTGGAATGCACGGCCCCGCCCGCCGGGCGCCCCACCGGTGCGGCGGCCGACCGGCCGGACCCCGCGCAGCCGTACTACCGGTGCACGCCGCTGGTCCGCCTGCTGAGCCGGACGAGGCGCCCCGCAGCACCGTTCCAGACGCCGAAGGGCCCTTGGTCCGTCAGTCGGCCGACGGGCTGAGCGGCTCGTCCGCCTGGCCGGCCGGCGGCATCTGCATGTCGTTGATGAACGCGGCCAGCAGGGCGGCCCAGCGCAGGCCCTCCTCGTCCGCGGCCGAGCTGTCCTCCGGATCGGCATCAACCGCCGCGCCCGCCCTGGCGGACGGCGCGCACCCCGCCGGCCCGTCCCCGTACGAGCCCGTCGCTCCCGCCTGGTCCGGGCCTGACGGACGCGGGGCCTGCGGGTGATCGTCGCCCTCCGGCGCTCCTGTCGGATCCGGTGCAGCCTCCTGGCTCATGTTCCCCTCCTCTTCGAGCCGCCCAGGGCGGGCGTTTCTTCCAGGGTTGGGTACACGTCTATCCCCGTCCTATCCCCGTTCTATACTCCGGCCCCCGCGAGCACCCGGACCCGACCGCCTCGCAGCTTCCTGTAGCGGCCATTGCCGTGCACGACACGGGCAGAGTTCGATGGGCGCATCAGGCGCAGAGCTCGCCCCGTTCGCGGAGCCTCCCTGACCGGCGGTACCTCCCCCGTTGCCGCCGGGACGCCGGGGCCCGGTCTCGCAGGAGGCCGGGCGCCGGTCCGATGCGTGTGCGTCAGTCTCGTGCACCCCGCGACGCGCGGAGAAAGAGGTTCCGGTGATGACCGCCGCAGCTCCCGAACGAAGGCGAAGGGCCGTAGCAGGAGGCGGCACGGTGGTCACCTCCTCACCCGGCCGCGAACTGCTGGCCCACGTCGTCGACCACGATCCGTCATTCCGCGATCGGACCGCCGAGTCGCTGCGCGCCGTCGAGAAGCGTCTGCTCGACTGCTCGACGGGCGCCCCCGACCCCCGGGTGGCCGAGCTGACCGGCCATCTCGCCGCGGCGGGCGGCAAACGGCTGCGCCCGCTGCTGGTACTGCTCGGGGCGGAGTTCGGGGAGCCCTGGCGGGACGGCGTCGTCGACACGGCCGTGGTCGCCGAACTCGTCCACATCTCCTCGCTCTACCACGACGACGTGATGGACGGGGCGGACCTGCGGCACGGAGTGGAGAGCGTCAACGCCCGCTGGGGTGCCCGCCTCGCGGTGGCGGGCGGCAACTGGTTGCTCGCCCGGGCCGCCCGTCTCGCGGCCGAGCTGGGCCCGGACATGGTGCGCTTCCACGCGGACGTGGCGAGCGACCTGGTCGTGGGGCAGCTGCGCGAGATGACCGGACCCGGTGAGGGCGAGGACCCGGTGCACCACTTCTTCCAGGTCACCGCGGGCAAGACCGCCGCCCTGCTCTCGATGGCCGCGGCGGCCGGAGCCCTGCGCGGGGGGGCTCCGGCGGCGCACGGGCGCGCCCTGGCCGAGTACGGCCGCCAACTCGGCATCGCCTTCCAGATATCCGACGACCTCCTCGACCTGGCCGCGCCCACCGCGCTCATCGGCAAGGAGCAGGGCAAGGACCTGGCCGCCGGGGTGCTGAGCCTTCCGGTGATCCTGGCCGTGGCGGACCGGAGCCCGGCCAACGCCGAACTGCGCGGACTCCTCGCGAACGGGCCCTTGACGGACCCGGGAGACCGGCACCGCGCGCTGGAGCTGTTCGCCGCGTCGGCCGCTCCGGCCGCCGCCCGGGGCCATCTGCGCCTCCGACTGGACCGGGCCGGGGCAGCACTGGACCCGCTGCCTCCGGGACCGGCGCGCGAGGCGCTGCACGCCCTGTGCGCCTACGTCGACACACGCGTCGCCCGGACCGTGGCAGCGAATCGCTGAGCTGACCGGCAGATACGACAAAGGGGTTGGGTATGCCACTGGCCGCAAGAGATGAACTCGCCGCGGTCCGCGCCGAAGCACTACGCGGACCGAGTGACAAGGCGACCGAGGCGCAGCATGCCAAGGGCAAGTTGACCGCGCGTGAGCGCATCGGGCTGCTGCTGGATGCGGGGTCGTTCAAGGAGGTCGAGCAGTTGCGCCGGCACCGGGCGACCGGGTTCGGTCTGGAGGCGAAGAGGCCGTACACCGATGGTGTCATCACCGGCTGGGGCACGGTCGAGGGCCGGACGGTCTTCGTCTACGCGCATGATTTCCGGATCTTCGGCGGGGCGTTGGGCGAGG
>NZ_LIXI01000002.1 GCF_001905595.1 Streptomyces sp. CB00316
CCTTCGGTCCCGTTTCACCGGGGCCCTCCGGGCGCTTCCCTTCGTTCTTGCGTTTCCGACTCTATCAGACTTTTTCGTGTCCGATTCCCGGTCGAAGCGGGTCAAGCGGTCCTGCTGTTTTTCACTTTCGAGGTTCTTCGCTTTCGCGATTTCCCTTTCCGGCGACTCCGACTCTATCAGATCCTTTCGGGCCTGACTCCCGGTCAGCGGGGCTTGTCTTCCCGGCCGTTGCGCCGTTCCGACGAGTGAGACTTTAGCGGATTCCTGCCCCCCGACGCTAATCGGGGTGCGTCCCTTCGAACGCGGATTCCGCATTTCGCGAATGCGCACGAAAAAGCACGCGACACGAGGTCGCTGCTGGTCGTGATCACTGCGGAATGGCTGTCCGGGGACCGACCGAGGTCGGCGCTCACGTCGGACAACTCGGAGCACACTACGGTTCCGGTTCGGGAGTGTCAACCCCCGGGCGCGGGTGCGGCGGCCGGGGGTCGGGCCGGCCGCTCGGGGGCTGGTCAGCCGTTGCCGGAGGCCAGTTCGCGGCTGCGGTCGCGGGCGGCTTCGAGGGCGGCGATGAGCGCGGCCCGTACGCCGTGGTTCTCCAGCTCTCGGATGGCGCTGATCGTGGTGCCGGCGGGGCTGGTGACGGCCTCGCGGAGCTTGACCGGGTGTTCGCCGCTGTCCCGGAGCATGACCGCGGCGCCGATGGCGGCCTGGACGATGAGGTCGTGGGCCTGGGCACGGGGCAGGCCCAGCAGGATGCCCGCGTCGGTCATGGCCTCGACCAGGAAGTAGAAGTAGGCGGGACCCGAACCGGAGAGGGCGGTGGCCGCGTCCTGCTGGGACTCCGGGACGCGCAGGGTCTTGCCGACGCCGCCGAAGATCTCCTCGGTGGTGGTGAGGTGCGCGCCGGTGGCGTGGCTGCCGGCCGAGATGACGGACATGCCCTCGTCCACGAGCACCGGGGTGTTGGGCATGACCCGGACGACCGGGGTGCCCTCCGTGAGCCGCTCCTCGATGAAGGTCGTGGTGATGCCGGCGGCCGCGCTGATGACCAGGCGGTCGGCGCCGACGTGGGGGGCCAGTTCGTCGAGGAGCTTGCCCATGTCCTGCGGCTTGACGGCCAGGATGAGGATGTCCGCCGCCTTTGCCGCGTCGGCGTTGCTGACCGATTCGACTCCGTACCGCGTGTGCAGTTCCTGGGCCCGCTCGCTGCGGCGTGTGGTCACCAGGAGGTCGGCCGGTCGCCAGCCCGCCCGGATCATGCCGCTGAGGAGGGCCTCGCCGATCTTGCCGGTGCCGAGGACTGCGACTGTCTGGGTCATGAGTTCACTCTCCGGGCGGTGCTGGGGTCGGGGTGCGTCGGATGCGTACCCGTCGTCTTGGCCGTCATCCTCGCACCGGGGGCTCAGGTCGTGCGGTGGCGTCTCAGGCCGTGCGGCGGCGCAGGGTGATGGCGCCCAGGCAGAGGACCAGGAGGCCGCTGCCCGCCACTACCGCGATGTCCCGGAGGAAGTCGCCGGTGAGGTCGGAGTGGTGGAGGACCTGGTTCATGCCGTCGACGGCGTACGACATGGGCAGGACGTCCGAGATCGCCTCCAGGACCGGGTGCATCTGGTCGCGGGGGACGAACAGGCCGCAGAGCAGGAGCTGGGGGAAGATCACCGCCGGCATGAACTGGACGGCTTGGAACTCGGAGGCGGCGAACGCCGATACGAAGAGGCCCAGAGCCGTGCCGAGCAGGGCGTCGAGCAGGGCCACCAGGAGCAGCAGCCACGGTGAGCCCATCACGTCCAGGCCGAGCAGCCAGACCGAGACGGCGGTGGCCAGGGCGGACTGGACGACCGCGATCGCCCCGAACGCGAGGGCGTACCCGGCGATCAGGTCGCCCTTGCCGAGGGGGAGGGCGAGGAGGCGTTCGAGGGTGCCCGAGGTGCGTTCGCGCAGGGTGGCGATCGACGTCACCAGGAACATCGTGATCAGCGGGAAGATGCCGAGGAGGGAGGCTCCGATTCCGTCGAACGTGTCGGGGGCGCCGTCGAAGACGTAACGGAGCAGCGTGATCATCGCGACCGGGACGATCAGGAGGAGTGCGATCGTGCGCGGGTCGTGGTGGAGCTGGCGCAGGACCCTGGCCGCCGTGGCTGCGGTACGGGACGGGGTCAGGGGTCGGCCGGTGGGGACGGGGGGTGCTGTTCGCGTGGTCATGGCGTGGGCTCCTCGGGGTGGGTGCCTCGTGCGGCCGCCTCGTCGACCAGGTGGAGGAAGGCCTCCTCCACCGTCGCCGTGCCGGTGCGGGTGCGGAGTGCCTCGGGGGTGTCCTCGGCGAGGATGCGGCCCTCGCGCATCAGGAGCAGGCGGTGGCAGCGTTCGGCCTCGTCCATGACGTGGGACGAGATGAGGAGGGTGGCGCCCCGGTCGGCGGCCAGGCGATGGAAGAGGTCCCACAGGTCGCGGCGGAGTACGGGGTCCAGGCCGACCGTCGGTTCGTCCAGGACCAGCAGGTCGGGGGTGGAGAGCAGGGCGACGGCCAGGGAGACGCGGCCCCGCTGGCCACCGGAGAGTGCGGCGGCGAGTACGTCGGCGTGGGTGGTCAGGTCCACCTCCTCGATGGCGCGGGTGACCGCGGCGCGGCGCGTGTCCCGGTGGGAGCGGCCGGGGTGCAGGACGGCGGCGAAGTAGTCCAGGTTCTGGCGGACGGTGAGGTCCGTGTAGACGGAGGGCGCCTGGGTGACGTAGCCGATGCGGGGGCGCAGGGCCGGGGCTCCGGCGGGGTGGCCGAGGACGTCGATGGTGCCCGTCACCTTGGCCTGGGTGCCGGCGACCGCGCGCATCAGCGTGGTCTTTCCGCAGCCGGAGGGGCCCAGGAGGCCCGTGACGGTGCCGGGTTCGAGGGTGAAGTCGAGGGTGCGCAGGACCGTGCGGTCGCCTCGTACGACGGTGAGGTCGCAGGCCTGGACCGCTGGGGGTGGGTGGTCTCTTCCAGGTTCTCCGGGTCCGCCGGGCTTTTTATTCATCATGTGATGAATTACAGACCCGGATGACCGCGGCCGTCAAGAGGGCACTGGGCCCGGCTCGTCGATCTCGGGATGCTCGGGACCGTGCTGGCCTTCGCCCTGATCGCCTCGGCGGAGTCGCTGTTCAGCGCGGCGGCGGTGGACCGGATGCACCGGGGGCGGCGTACGGACTACGACAAGGAGCTGATCGCCCAGGGCGCGGGCAACACCGTGTGCGGGGCGCTCGGTGCGCTGCCCATGACGGCCGTCATCGTGCGGAGCTCGGCCAACGTCCACGCGGGCGCCCGGACCGAGGCGTCCCGGGTGCTCCACGGGCTCTGGCTGCTGCTCTTCGCGGCCGCGCTGCCGGGGGCGCTCGGGGTGATCCCGGTGGCGGCGCTCGCCGGGGTGCTGGTGCACGCCGGGTTCAAGCTCGTACCGCTGCGGGTGCTGGTGCCCCTGTGGCGCGGGCATCGTGGGGAGGCCGTCGTGCTGGGTGTGACGGTGGTGGCGACCAGCCTCTTCGAGAGGGGTGCTGGTGGGGCTGCTGCCGGCCGTCGCCAAGACCGCGTGGGACATCAGCCATGTGCAGGTGGAGACGGTGGAGGGGCCCGGAGTGCTTGTCGTACGCGTCACCGAAGAGCGACCTTCCTGCGGCTGCCGAAGTTCTGGACGCGCTGGACGCGCTGCCGGCCGACCGGAATGTTGAGCTGGAGCTGAGCGGGCTGCGGCACACCGACCATGCCTGCGCGGCCGAGCTGGAGGGGTGGGCCGCGCAGCGCGGGGCCCGGCAGGCGGAGGGACGAGGGGGTGCGCGTCGAGGTGAGGAGGGCGGGCAGCGGGAGGGGGCGTTGGGTTCTGCCCCGTGACGTCAGGGGTTCTTCGGGTCAGCGGCGCTTCGGGCGCTTGCGGGCCGCCGGGTTGCCCGTGCGGGACGAGCGGCGCTTCTCGAACTGGGCGCGGGCGCTCTCGTACTCCGTACGGCGCAGCTTCTCGCCCGGGGCCTCGATGAGCGAGCGGAAGAAGTAGGCGAGCAGCGAGCCGATGAAGCCGATCGACTTCAGGCCGCGCAGGGCGTCCTCGCGGGCCGGGTCCTTGGGGCGGGCGCGGAAGCCTTCCCAGGTCTTGCGGAACGCGATGGCGCTGCAGACCGCGAACATCACGATCACCAGCATCCCGACGATGCTGCCGACCTCCGCGATCTCCAGGCCCTGGAAGGCGAAGCGCAGGACGAAGCAGGCGGCCACGGCGGCGGCCAGCGAGCCCACCGCGACGCCGGCGCGCCGCAGGGCGTAGCCGCCTTCGTGGTCGACCCAGGTCGTCCCGAAGAAGCGGATCGGCTCGGGCTGCGGGCCGGGGGGTGTGCCCGGGGGTGTGGGGGCGCCGGGGGCTTCGGTGTTGCCGCTGTTGCCGCTGTTCTCGCTCACGGGGTCGATTATCCCGGACGGGGGGTCGTGCCCGTGAGCGAGCGGCTCGGCGGTCAGGTCAGTCGCAGCGGGGAGCGACGTAGCCGTCGCTGCCCGTGTAGACGTAGGTGTCCGAGATGAACTCGCCGTTGGCGATGTTGCACCAGAGGTTCGACGTGCCGTACGGGCCGGTGACCCGCTCCCCCGGCTTCTGGCAGTAGATCGGGACCCTCATCCCGAGCGGGAGCGTCCGCACGATCCGGTAACTGGTGCCGGGGCCGGTACGGACGTTGACCCGGTAACCGGGAGCGATTGGGTATCGGTGCGACGAGGCCGGTGCCACCGCCGCGGCCGTGGTGGACTCGGCGGCTTCAGCCGCTCCCTCCGCCGGGCCGATGGTCTGTTCGTCAACGCCCATGAGGGGCCTCCCCCGTTGAGAAACGATGTGTACGAAGCCGTACGACGCGCAGGCTAACAAGCCCCACGCCGCTCGCACGCACCATCGACTAGGCTCCGTGCGTCGCGCTTGCGCATCAACACACGGGGGTGGGCGATGCCGCCGCTGCCAGGGGCCGGAGCGCATCCGGAAGCGGAGTTTCCGGAATATGCGGGTACCTACCGCCTTGAGGCATGTCTCGGCTCGGGCGGCATGGGCGTCGTCCATCTGGCGCGGTCCGCCTCCGGGCTCCAGCTCGCGGTGAAGGTGGTGCACCGGCCGTATGCGGCGGACCCCGAGTTCAGGGCCCGGTTCCGGCAGGAGGTGGCGGCCGCGCGGCGGGTGAGCGGGGCGTTCACCGCGCCCGTCGTGGATGCCGACCCGGACGCCGAGCGGCCCTGGATGGCCACCCTGTACGTGCCCGGGCCGACCCTCGCCGAGCAGGTCAAGCGGAACGGGCCGCTGGCCCCCGCCGAGCTGCGCAGGCTGACCGCCGGACTGGCCGAGGCGCTGCGGGACATCCACCGGGCGGGCGTCATCCACCGCGATCTGAAGCCGAGCAACGTGCTGCTCTCCGACGCGGGCCCGAAAGTCATCGACTTCGGGATCTCCCGCCCGTACGACAGTGATCTGCGCACCGAGACCGGCAAGCTGATCGGCTCGCCGCCCTACATGGCGCCCGAGCAGTTCCAGCGGCCGCGTGAGGTCGGGCCGGCCGCCGATGTGTTCGCGCTGGGGGCGGTGCTCGTCCACGCGGCGACGGGGCGGGGGCCGTTCGACTCGGACAGCCCGTACATCGTGGCGTACCAGGTGGTGCACGACGAGGCGGACCTCAGCGGGGTGCCGGAGGATCTCGCGGAGCTGGTCGGGCGGTGCCTGGCGAAGGACCCGGCGGAGCGGCCGACGCCGGACGAGGTCATGGCGGCGCTGCGGCCGCCGTCGTACGAGGCTGCCGCGTTCATACCGGCTCCGCGACGGCCGGCGGCTTTCACGGTTGCGGTGGAGGCCGGCGAGCGGGAGGGGGCCGAGGACGCCACGCATGTGCGCGGGGCCGCGGTGCCGGCCCGGCGGTGGCGGCCGGCGCGCGGGCGGCTGGTCCTCGCGGCCGCACTGCTCCTGCTGGTGGCGGGGGCGGGCGCCGGGGGATTCGCGCTGTGGGGTGGCGGTGGTGGCAGCCCTGCGCAGGCGCCGGAGCGGGCGGCGGAGGGGAAGGGGGCGGGTGCTGTCGCCTTCTCGCCGTGGAGTACCACGTTGCGGACCGGCGGTCGCGCCACCCCTGTCTGCTCCTCCGCCGGGGCGGGCGCGGCCCTGTACTGCGCGGTGGCCGGGACCGGGACCGTGCGGATCCACCCGGCGAGCGGACGCGTCGTCTGGTCGGACCGGAACACCGCGCTCCGTGACGCCTCGGCGCCCATCGTCTCGGGCGGGGTGGTGCTCTCGGCGGGCCCGGACGGGAAGCTGCGCGCGTACGACCCGGTGAAGGGCGTTTTGGTCCGGGAGACCAGCCTCTCCGCGAGCCCCGGCTCCGCGTTTCCCGCCGGCTCGACCCTGCTGGCCGTCGCGGACGGCGGCACGGTCACGGCGCTCGACGGTGCGAGCGGGGTGGAGCGGTGGGAGCGGCCGCTGACGGGGCACACGCGGCCGGACTTCGGGCTGTACGACGAGGCGTCCGGCCTCGCGTACGCCTTCGAGCACGCATCGGCGGGCACCTCCACCTTGGTGACCGCCGTGGACGCGGCGAGCGGCCGGGCCGCGTGGCAGCGGCGGCTGGAGGGGGTCCTCACGCCGGTCGCCACCGCCGGGGCCGGGCAGCTCGTCCTGACGGAGATGAACGCGGACATGCAGACGGTCGGGCTGGTGCGGTACGCGCCCGGGAAGCGGGAGGCCGCCCGGATCGCGCTGCCGTTCCGGCTGGACGAGCCGCAGGTGGTGATGGGCGGGGACGCCGCGTACCTGCTGGGGCGGGGCGGTTCGCTGCTGGCGGTGGACACCGGGGCGGGCGGCGGGAAGGCCGAGCTGTGGCGGCTGGAGACCGGGGTGGGGAGGGGGTCCGCGCCGGTGCTCGGGGAGGGCGGGCACCTGTACTTCTCGGCTGCGGACGGGCGGCTGCTGGCCGTCGACACGGAGCGGGGGGCGCTGGTGGGGCAGACACGGGCGCGGCTGAGCGGGGGGAGGCTGACCTACGCGTCCGACCTGCCCGCGCCGGTTACGGCGGGGCGGGTAGTCGTGGGGACGGCGCCGGACGGGTCTGTGTTCGCTGTGGACGGGCTGGAGCCGGGGGGCTGGTGACGGGGGGGGCGTGCCGGGGTGCGGGTGCGCTCGGGGGCGGAGGCCCCGGCCGGTTACCCCCGGAGCTCCGCCCCGGACCCCGGTCCTCAAACGCCGGAGGGGCTGAAGAGCGGGCCCCGGAGCGGCGCGGAGAATCCGCGCGGGAGCGGGCGGCGGGAAGGCTGGACGGGGGAGCCGGATCCGGCTCCCCCGAAGGGTCAGCCCAGCTTTGAGACGTCCCTGACCGCGCCTCGGTCCGCGCTCGTCGCCATGGCCGCGTACGCGCGCAGGGCGGCCGAGACCTTGCGCTCGCGGTTCTTGGGCGCGTACACGCCGTTCAGTGCCTCGCGGCGGACCGCCAGTTCGGCGTCGTCCACCAGCAGCTCGATCGACCGGTTCGGGATGTCGATGCGGATGCGGTCGCCGTCCTCGACGAGCGCGATCGTGCCGCCGGAGGCCGCCTCGGGTGAGGCGTGGCCGATGGAGAGGCCCGACGTGCCGCCGGAGAAGCGGCCGTCGGTGACCAGGGCGCAGACCTTGCCCAGGCCCCGGCCCTTGAGGAACGACGTGGGGTAGAGCATCTCCTGCATGCCGGGGCCGCCACGCGGGCCCTCGTAGCGGATGACGACGACGTCGCCCGGCTCGATC
This sequence comes from Streptomyces sp. CB00316, assembly GCF_001905595.1. Lineage (GTDB taxonomy): Bacteria > Actinomycetota > Actinomycetes > Streptomycetales > Streptomycetaceae > Streptomyces. The sequence goes on from NZ_LIXI01000002.1 coordinate 7,752, forward strand.
TCCTTGCGGAGGATCTTGTCGACGGCTTCCTCCTGGGACTCGCAGACGACGGCCGGGCCCTCGAAGGTCCAGATCGACTCGTCGACGCCGGCCGTCTTCACGACGCAGCCGTCCACCGCGAGGTTGCCCTTGAGGACCGCGAGGCCGCCGTCCTCGGAGTAGGCGTGTTCGACGTCGCGGATGCAGCCGCCCGCCGCGTCCAGGTCGAGGGTGTCCCACCGCTCCGACTGGGAGAAGGCGGTCGCGGAGCGGACGCAGCCAGGGGCGGCGTGCCACAGCTCGACGGCCTCGGGGGACGGCGAGCCGCCGCGCACGTCCCAGTTCTTCAGCCACTCGGCGAGGGTGTCGGAGTGCACGGAGTGGACGTCCTCGTTGAGCAGGCCGCCGCGGTGCAGTTCGCCGAGGAGGGCGGGGATGCCGCCGGCGCGGTGGACGTCCTCCATGTAGTACGTGCCGCCGGGGGCGACGTTCGGGGCGACCTTGGACAGGCACGGGACGCGGCGCGAGACCTCGTTGATGTCGTCGAGGTCGTACGCCAGCTCGGCTTCCTCGGCGGCGGCCAGCAGGTGGAGGATCGTGTTGGTCGAGCCGCCCATGGCGATGTCCAGCGCCATGGCGTTGTCGAACGCGGCGCGGGTGCCGATGGAGCGCGGCAGGACCGTCTCGTCGTCCTGCTCGTAGTACCGCTTGGTGATCTCGACGACCGTGCGGCCGGCGTCCTCGTACAGGGCCCTGCGGGCGGTGTGGGTGGCGAGGACCGAGCCGTTGCCGGGGAGGGAGAGGCCGAGGACCTCGGTCAGGCAGTTCATCGAGTTGGCGGTGAACATGCCGGAACAGCTGCCGCAGGTGGGGCAGGCGTTCTCCTCGATTCGGAGGATGTCCTCGTCGGAGACGGACTCGTCGACCGCGTCGCTGATCGCGTTGACCAGGTCGAGTTTCCGCACCGTGCCGTCGACGAGAGTGGCCTTGCCGGCCTCCATCGGGCCGCCGGAGACGAAGACGGTCGGGATGTTGAGGCGCATCGCGGCCATCAGCATGCCCGGGGTGATCTTGTCGCAGTTGGAGATGCAGATCAGCGCGTCCGCGCAGTGCGCCTCGACCATGTACTCGACGGAGTCGGCGATCAGGTCGCGCGAGGGCAGGCTGTAGAGCATGCCGCCGTGGCCCATCGCGATGCCGTCGTCCACGGCGATGGTGTTGAACTCGCGCGGGACCGCGCCCGCCGCCAGGATCGCCTCGGAGACGATCCGGCCGACCGGGGCGAGGTGGGTGTGGCCGGGGACGAACTCGGTGAACGAGTTGGCGACCGCGATGATCGGCTTGCCGATGTCCGCGCTCGCTACGCCCGACGCGCGCATAAGGGCGCGCGCGCCCGCCATGTTGCGTCCGTGGGTGACCGTGCGGGACCTCAGCTGGGGCATCGTCGCTCGCTCCTTCGGCAGGGGAACTGCCTCCGACAGATAGGAAAAGACTGTCTTCGAGCGTACGCCCCGAATCCAAGATCTGGACAGGCTGTCCGGTATACGGGATGCGGTGGTCGCTCCGTGGGCACGCGCGTGCGCCGTCAGCTCTCCGTCAAGTATCTCTGCAGCGTCGGCGCCACCATCGCGACGATGTCCTCCGGGTCGGCCGATGCGAGCGGCTCGGCGCGGATCACGTACCGCAGCATCGCGATGCCGATCATGTGCGAGGCTGCGAGCTCCGCGCGGAAGGTGGCGTCGGGGACGTCGAGGTCGGCCGCGATCCGCTCCAGCAGCCGGCGCAGGACGAAGCCGCGCAGCACCTTCGCCGCCGCCTCGTGGGTGAGCGCCGAGCGCAGGACGGCCAGGAGCGGGGCGCGGGTGGCCGGGTTCTCCCATACGGAGAGGAAGTAGCGGGCCAGCCTCTCTCCCAGGCCCTCCGGGGGGCCGCCGAGGACCGCGGGGATGACCAGGGCCGGTTCGAAGGAGAGCTCGACGGCGGCCGCGAAGACCTCGTCCTTCGTACCGAAGTAGTGGTGGACGAGGGCCGCGTCGACCCCGGCGGCCTTGGCGACCTGGCGGATCGAGGTCTTGTCGTAGCCCCGCTCGGCGAACTCGGTACGGGCCGCCTGCAGAATGCGCGTACGGGCGTCAGGGCCTTCGGCTGCGGCCTGGCGGGAGGGGCGGCCCCGGCGCCGGGGGGCGGGGGCGTCCTCGGTCACGGGCGGTCCGGGGGCAGGGAGGCGGGGTGCGGGGGCCGGCGGTCCGGGGTCACGGGCGGCGGCTCCCGGGGGCCGGGTCGGAGGTTCCACGGGCCGGGGCCTTGGTGGCGGTGGCCGAGGCGAGGTGGAGGCGGGTGAAGGCCAGGGCCTCGGCGAGGTCGGCCTCGCGTTCGGCGGAGGACATCGCCCGGCGGGTGTTGACCTCGATGACGACATGGCCGTCGAACGACGTACGGGCCAGCCGCTCCAGCAGCTCCGCGCACGGCTGGCCACCCCGACCGGGCACCAGGTGCTCGTCCTTGGCCGAGCCCTTGCCGTCGGCGAGGTGGACGTGGGCGAGCCGGTCGCCCATCCGGTCGACCATGGCGAGGCTGTCGGTGCGGGCGGTCGCGGTGTGCGAGAGGTCGACCGTGAAATGCCGGTAGTCGTCTTTGGTGACGTCCCACTCGGGGGCGTACGCGAGCATCTCGCGGTCCCGGTAGCGCCACGGGTACATGTTCTCGACGGCGAACCGGACATCCGTCTCGTCGGCCATCCGCCAGATCCCGGTCACGAAGTCCTTGGCGTAGTTGCGCTGCCACCGGAACGGCGGGTGCACCACGACGGTCGAGGCGCCGAGCTTCTCGGCGGCGGATTTCGCCCGCTGGAGCTTGACCCACGGGTCGGTGGACCAGACGCGCTGGGTGATCAGGAGACAGGGCGCGTGGACCGCCAGGATCGGGACCTGGTGATAGTCGGAGAGCCGGCGCAGGGCCTCGATGTCCTGGCTGACCGGGTCGGTCCAGACCATGACCTCGACACCGTCGTACCCCAGACGCGCGGCGATCTCGAAGGCCGTCGCGGTGGACTCGGGGTAGACCGAGGCCGTTGACAGGGCGACCTTCGCATCGGGGATGCGCACCACTGGTTCTGCCACCTGGACAGCGTACGGCCACCGGTGCGCGGCGCCGAGGGGCCCCGGCGGAAAGTGATCCGGGCCATGGTCCGGAGGGGTGTCACCCCGGCAGCGCGGCCCGCTCCACCGGGAGGTGGTCCAGGCGGCGCAGGATGACGCCCTCGCGGAGCGCCCACGGACAGATCTCCAGCTCCTCCACGCCGAACAGGTCCATCGCGCCCTCCGCCACCAGTGCCCCGGCGAGCAGCTGGGCGGCCCGGCCCTCGGAGACGCCGGGGAGGCGGCCGCGTTCCTCGACCGTCATCGCCGCCAGCTTGGGGACCCACTCCTCCAGGGCGCTGCGGCTGAGACAGCGCTGGACGTAGAGGCCCTCGGTGGAGCGGGCGGCGCCGGCGATCCGGGCCAGCTGCTTGAAGGTCTTGGAGGTGGCGACGACGTGGTCCGGGCGGCCGGCCCGGCTGAACTCGCCCACCGTCCGCGCGATGCTGGCCCGCACATGTCGGCGCAACGCCCTGACCTGCTCGGGGTCGGCCGGGTCGTTGGGCAGCCAGGCGCTGGTGAGGCGGCCCGCGCCGAGCGGCAGGGAGACGGCGGTGTCCGGCTCCTCGTCGATCCCGAAGGCGATCTCCAGCGAGCCGCCCCCGATGTCCAGGACCAGCAGCTTCCCCGCCGACCAGCCGAACCAGCGGCGGGCGGCCAGGAAGGTCAGCCGGGCCTCCTCCGCACCGCTGAGGACGGCGAGGTCGACGCCGGTCTCGACCCGTACGCGCTCGAGCACCAGGTCCGCGTTGGTCGCCTCGCGCACCGCGGAGGTGGCGAAGGCGAGCACGTCCTCGCACCCCTTGTCCTCGGCGGCCTGGACCGCCCCGGTGATCGTCGACACCAGCCGGTCCACGCCGAGCGGGCCGATCGCGCCGCCCTCGTCGAGCAGTTCGGCGAGGCGAAGCTCCGCCTTGTGCGAGTGCGCGGGCAGCGGGCGGGCGCCGGGGTGGGCGTCGACCACCAGCAGGTGCACCGTGTTCGATCCCACGTCGAGGACTCCGAGTCTCATGGGGGAACGCTACTGCGCCGCGCGACTTACTCTGGGCGCGTGCCAAAGACGAAAAAGGCTAAGCAGGACAAAGCCACGAAGAAGCCGAAGTCGAACAAGCAGACGTCACAGCCGGAGGCGAACGGACCGGATCCGTCCGACGAGAAGGGCATCGACTTCGCGCGGGCCTGGGTGGAGTTCCCCGACCCCGGCGACGACGAGCAGGTCTTCCGCTGCGACCTGACCTGGCTGACCTCCCGCTGGACCTGCATCTTCGGCAGCGGCTGCCAGGGCATCCAGGCGGGCCGCGCCGACGACGGCTGCTGCACGCTGGGCGCCCACTTCTCCGACGAGGACGACGAGAAGCGGGTCGCCGAGAACGTGGCGCGGCTCACCCCCGAGCTGTGGCAGTTCCACGACGTCGGTACGGAGACGGGCTGGGTCGGCGTCGACGAGGACGGCGAACGCCAGACGCGCCGCTGGGAGGGGTCCTGCATCTTCCAGAACCGGCCGGGATTCGCCGCCGGGGCGGGCTGCTCCCTGCACATCCTGGCGCTGCGCGAGGGCAAGGAGCCGCTGGAGACCAAGCCGGACGTGTGCTGGCAGTTGCCGGTACGGCGTACGTACGACTGGATCGACCGGCCCGACGACACCCGGGTGCTCCAGGTGACGATCGGTGAGTACGACCGCCGGGGCTGGGGCCCGGGCGGCCATGACCTGCACTGGTGGTGCACCTCGGCGACGTCCGCGCACGGGGCCGGGGACCCGGTGTACGTGACCTATCGGCCGGAGCTGATCGAGCTGATGGGCAAGGAGGCCTACGACCGGCTGGTCGAGCTGTGCGAGCAGCGGCTGGCCTCGCTGCTGCCGATGGCGCCGCATCCGGCGGACCCGCAGGTCTGACAGCGGCCTGCGTCGTTGCGTGGTCTGCGTCGGGTGTTGCCTCGTCCCCGTCGGGTGTTCCGTCGTCACTCCGTCGGGGCCGGGTCGCTCGGGTCGGTCGGGGGCGGGTCCGTGGGGTCCGGGCCGGGCGGGTCGGTCGGGTCGGTCGGATCGGGGTCGGTGGGTGTCGGTTCCGTGGGGCCCGGGTCGGTGGGGCCGGGGCCCGGATCGGTCGGACCCGGGTCCGTCGGGCCGGGATCGGTGGGGCTCGGGCCCGGGTCGGTCGGCCCCGGGTCCGTCGGGCGCGGGCCGGTCCCGTCCGTCGGGGCGGGGGAACCGGGGACGGGGCGCGCCGGGCCGGGGCTGGTGCTGGGCGGGGCCGTGGCGCCGCGCCCTTCGATGATCACGGCGGAGCCCGACGGATCCAGCGCGATCCGGGCGCGCCACGGGCCGCGCGGGGCCGCCGCGTGGTTCACGGCGACCGTGACGGTGGTGGACTTCCCGGCCGCGAGGGTGCCCGCCGTACGGCTCAGGCGCAGCCACCGCGCGTCCGTGGTGGCCGTCCAGTCGACCGGGCCCCGGGCGGAGGCGGTCAGCGTGATCGTCGTGAGCGCGCCGGAGGTCCGGACGGCCACCGTCAGTCGGCCCGCACTCTCCCGGTCGCCGCCGGTGCTGACGACCTCGGCCGTGACGTCCGGGGAGTGGACACCGCGCCGGTCGCCGGGGCGGGCGTTGCCCGCCTTCTCGTACGAGGTCCCGGGGGCCTCGCTCCGCTCCCCCGCGCCCTCGATCTCCGTGGCGGTGACCTTGGAGCCGTCGTGGCCCTCGCCGGTGAGCGGGGCTCCCCGGTACGCGGCCCACAGGGCGATCACCGGGGCGGCGACCACCGTGGCGACCACCGTCGTCGTCACGACCCGGGCGCGCAGTCGGTCCCGGCGGGCGGCGTGGTCCTTGGGGTCCAGCGGGTAGCCGGTGCGGCCGAAGCGCGGGCCGCCCGAGCGGGAGCGCCGGGCCTGGGCCAGGGCGACGTGCACCGAGGGGCGGGGGGCCTCGACCAGCGGCAGCGGGGCGGTCGGGGCGACGGCGGCACCGGGCCAGGGGCCCGCTGCATCGACCCGTTCGGCGGCGCGGCGGCACCGGGGGCAGTCGTCGACGTGCCGGACCAGCTCGCGGCGCAGCGCGGCGGAGAGCAGCACCTGGTGGTCGCCGGTGAGCCGCGCGACGGTGGGGCAGCCGGCGGTCTCCACGACGGCGAGCGCGGCGCGGGTGCGCTCGACCTCGCAGGCCGCCGCCGCCAGCAGTTCCCGGGCGGTGAACGGCTCCAGGCCGAGCACGGAGGCGACGGCGCGCGGGGTGAGGCGGTGGCGTACGGCCAGTTCGAGCGCTTCACGCTGCTCCGGGGTGGTGCCCGCGGCCTCGGGCCAGGCGAGCGTGGCGAGCTCCCGGCGGCGGGCCTCGGCGGCCGGGGACTCGGCGGGGGCGGGGGTGGTGGCGTCCTCCGGGGTGAGGTGCGCGCCCTCGTGGCCTTCCGCGTCGGCTGACGGGCCCGTCACGGCGGCTGAGGCGCGCTCTGCGGGCCCCGCGCCCCTTGTCGGCGCCGGGGGCCTGCGGTGGGCCTGCCGGCCGCGCCTGCGCTCGGTGAGGGCGCGCAGGCACGTCCACCGGGCCAGGGCGTAGAGCCAGGATTGACGTTCCTCCTCGGCCTCGGGGCACCGGGCGTCGTGCCGGTCCGCGATCGCCAGGACCGCACCGAGCGCCTCGGTCGCCGCCTCGTGGTCGCAGAGCACGGAGAGGCAGTAGGTGAAGAGTCCGTCGAGGTGCGGCTCGTAACGTGCGGCCGGTCGGTGGGCCGAGGTGTGAGGTGCTCGTCGGTGCGCCCGGTGTGCGCCGGTGGTGTGCGTAGGGGTCTGCAGCCTGCTGCTCGTCACCCGGCGACCGTAGGCAGAGGAGTACGTCCCCTTGGCGCCCCTTGAACACATTTAATCCTTACGGGTGAACGTATCCCGCGAAAGGGGACGGGGATCACGGATTCCGTTCGACGTGCTTCCGTGCGCCCTCTGTGCGGAGGAGTTCCCCGCGCCCCCCTGCGCGGGCGGCGCTGTCGAGAGCCCACCTATACGGTGACGCCATGGCTGCCCGTACGAAATCCGCGAAGGACCGGCCGTCCTACCGCTGTACCGAATGCGGCTGGACCACCGCCAAATGGCTCGGCCGTTGCCCCGAGTGCCAGGCGTGGGGGACGGTCGAGGAGTTCGGCGGCGCCCCCGCCGTGCGCACCACCGCGGCCGGCCGGGTCTCCACCGCCGCCGTGCCGATCGGCCAGGTCGACAGCCGCCAGGCCACCGCGCGCTCCACCGGCGTCGGGGAGCTGGACCGGGTGCTGGGCGGAGGGCTCGTGCCGGGGGCCGTCGTGCTGCTGGCGGGCGAGCCGGGCGTCGGCAAGTCGACGCTGCTGCTGGACGTGGCGTCCAAGGCGGCGAGCGAGGACCACCGCACGCTCTATGTGACCGCCGAGGAGTCCGCGAGCCAGGTCCGGATGCGGGCCGACCGGATCAAGGCGATCAACGACCACCTCTACCTCGCGGCGGAGACCGATCTGTCGGCAGTGCTCGGGCACCTGGACGCGGTGAAGCCCTCGTTGCTGATCCTGGACTCGGTGCAGACCGTCGCCTCGCCCGAGATCGACGGCGCGCCTGGCGGGATGGCCCAGGTCCGGGAGGTCGCCGGGGCGCTGATCCGGGCCTCCAAGGAGCGCGGGATGGCCACGCTGCTCGTCGGCCATGTCACGAAGGACGGCGCGATCGCCGGGCCGCGGCTGCTGGAGCACCTGGTCGACGTGGTGCTCTCCTTCGAGGGCGACCGCCACGCCCGGCTGCGCCTGGTCCGCGGCGTCAAGAACCGATACGGGGCGACCGACGAGGTCGGCTGCTTCGAGCTGCACGACGAGGGGATCACCGGCCTGGCCGACCCCTCGGGCCTCTTCCTGACCCGGCGCGACGTGGCGGTGCCCGGCACCTGCCTGACGGTGACGCTGGAGGGCAAGCGGCCCCTGGTCGCCGAGGTGCAGGCGCTCACCGTCGACTCCCAGATCCCCTCACCCCGGCGCACCACCTCCGGTCTGGAGACCTCCCGGGTCTCGATGATGCTCGCCGTGCTGGAGCAGCGCGGCCGGATCAGCGCACTGGGCAAGCGGGACATCTACAGCGCGACGGTCGGCGGCGTGAAGCTCACCGAGCCGGCGGCCGACCTCGCGATCGCGCTCGCGCTGGCCAGTGCCGCCAGCGACACCCCGCTCCCGAAGAACCTGGTCGCAATCGGTGAGGTGGGGCTCGCGGGCGAGGTCAGAAGGGTCACCGGAGTCCAGCGGAGACTGGCCGAGGCACACCGTCTCGGCTTCACCCACGCCTTGGTACCGACCGACCCGGGAAGGGTTCCTTCGGGTATGAAGGTCACAGAAGTCGCCGACATGGGGGATGCTCTGCGGGTCCTCCCGCGCCGGCCTCGTCAGGAGGCACCGCAGGAGGACAACGCGCGCCGGTAGACTTTGCCCTGGTCTCGCCCGCCCGTGGACACGGCATGGGGGACGCAAGGGCACCGCAAACCTGTCGACCGGAGGAGTGCAGTGGCAGCCAACGACCGGGCGACAGCGCCCGGAAAGTCCGGCCAAGGCACCGGTAACGAGGCGCTGATGCGCGCCTCGCTGAGCGCGGTCGCGCCCGGAATGGCCCTGCGGGACGGCCTGGAGCGCATTCTCCGGGGCAACACCGGCGGGCTGATCGTCCTGGGCATGGACAAGACCGTCGAATCGATGTGTACCGGCGGGTTCGTGCTGGACGTGGAGTTCACCGCGACCCGACTGCGCGAGCTGTGCAAGCTCGACGGGGCGCTGATCCTCGACAAGGACATGACCAAGATCCTGCGGGCCGGCGTGCAGCTGGTCCCGGACGCCTCGATCCACACCGAGGAGACGGGTACCCGCCACCGTACGGCGGACCGGGTCTCCAAGGCATGCGGCTTCCCCGTCGTCTCGGTCTCCCAGTCCATGCGCCTGATCGCGCTGTACGTGGACGGGGAGCGGCGGGTCCTGGAGGAGTCCTCCGCGATCCTGTCCCGGGCCAACCAGGCGCTCGCCACCCTGGAGCGGTACAAGCTCCGCCTCGACGAGGTGGCCGGCACGCTCTCCGCGCTGGAGATCGAGGACCTGGTCACCGTCCGGGACGTGACGGCGGTGGCGCAGCGACTGGAGATGGTGCGGCGGATCGCGACCGAGATCGCGGAGTACGTGGTCGAGCTCGGCACCGACGGACGGCTCCTCTCGCTCCAGCTGGACGAGCTGATCGCGGGCGTGGAGCCGGAGCGGGAGCTGGTGGTCCGGGACTACGTGCCCGAGCCGACGGCGAAACGGTCACGCACGGTGGCGGAGGCGCTGACGGAGCTGGACGCGCTGAGCCACACGGAGCTGCTGGAGCTGCCGGTGGTGGCGCGGGCGCTGGGATACAGCGGCTCGCCCGAGACGCTGGACTCGGCGGTCTCGCCACGGGGTTTCCGGCTGCTGGCGAAGGTGCCGAGGCTGCCGGGGGCGATCATCGAGCGGCTGGTGGAGCACTTCGGTGGCCTGCAGAAGCTGCTGGCGGCGAGCGTGGACGACCTCCAGACCGTGGACGGGGTCGGGGAGGCGCGGGCGCGGAGCGTGCGGGAGGGGCTCTCGCGGCTGGCGGAGTCGTCGATCCTGGAGCGATACGTCTGAGCTGGCCGCACCGGACCAGCCCGTCCGGCGTTTGAGGACGGAGCCGTTCCCGTGGACGGGGGCGCACTCCCGGGTCGGGTGCCCCCTATGTGTAGCGACCACCCAGCCAGAGTTCCGTCCTCAACCGCCGGACGGCGGGATGGCGCTGGACGGGCTGGCGGTGGCGGGCCCGTAAGTGCAGCTAGTCCTTCTTGAGGACGAACGAAGCTCGGCGGACCGGGGTGTCCGGGGCCTCGGCCTCCAGGAGGTACGTGCCCGGGCCCGCCTTCGTCGCCGGCGGGGTGGCGCAGTTGGGGGCCGAGCGGACACGGTTCCAGTCCACCGTGTGCACGATCGTCGCGCCGGCCGGGACCTGGAGGAAGAGCGGGCCCGGAGTCGCGGGGCAGTCCTTCGAGGACCAGATCACGTCGTCCTTCTCCGCGCTCGCCTCGGTGACCGTCAGTACCACGTTCTTCGGTCCGAGGTCCGCCTTGCACGTCGCCGACGAGGTGTTGCGGGCGATGATCTCGAACTCGGGCCGGTCGTCGGGGCCGTAACTGACCTTCGTGCGCAGGGTCAACTCCAGCGCGCCGGGCTCGCACTCGGGGAGCGGGGAGTTCGCCGGCACCTGTCGGCCCGCCGTGGAGCCGCCGGCGCCCGTGCCTCCGTCGCCCGGACCGGCCGTTCCCGCGCCGCCTGTTGACGTACCGTCGGATCCCGTACCGCCGCTCGCACCGCCGGAGCCCGCGCCCGTGTCGCCGCCGGAGCCACTCTCGCCGTCCGAGCCGTCAGAGCCGTCAGAGCCGTCAGAGTCACCCGACTCGTCGCGGCCACCCGGCTGTTGGCTGATCGCCGGGCCGGAGCTGCCCGGGCCCGGGGTGATCGACTTCACCGGGTCGGAACCGCCGGGCTTGCCGTCGTCCCTGGTCCCGTTGCCGCCGACGGTGGTGGCCGCCCAGGCGATCAGCACCGTGAGCAGCGCAACCAGAAGCCCCGCTACCGCCCTTCGGCGCCAGTAGATGCTGGAGGGAAGCGGACCGACCGGATTGCGCATAGATCCCACGGGCCAAACTGTACGAGAGATCCGGGCCGTCTCAGGCCCCACCCGCCGCTCCGGTCACAAGTTTTGCCGATCATCATCAAGTTTTGCCGATGATCATCACGGAGGCGGGCCGCCGGACCGGTCACAGGGGACAGAACGGGTGGCGTTCTCACCCGCCGGGGCCGCCGAGCGGGCCGACACCCCCGCACCCGTGACGCCGCTCCCGCCTTCCGTGCCAGGATCGTCAGTGCCATGACTGCCATGACTTCGACTTCCCCCCAGACGCCCTCCGCCGCCGCCTCCCTCCACACCCCCGTCATCGGGTGGTTCGAGCAACACGCCCGCGATCTCCCCTGGCGCCGCCCCGAAGCGGGCGCCTGGGGGGTGATGGTCAGCGAGTTCATGCTGCAGCAGACCCCGGTGAGCCGGGTCCTCCCGGTGTACGAGCAGTGGCTCGCCCGCTGGCCCCGCCCCGCCGACCTGGCCGCCGAGGCGCCGGGGGAAGCGGTCCGCGCCTGGGGCCGACTCGGCTACCCCCGCCGCGCGCTGCGGCTGCACGGGGCCGCGCAGGCGATAGCGGAACGGCACGGCGGCGACGTACCGAGCGAGCACGGCCAGCTGCTGGCGCTGCCCGGGATCGGCGAGTACACGGCGGCCGCCGTGGCCTCGTTCGCGTACGGGCAGCGGCACGCGGTGCTCGACACGAACGTCCGCAGGGTGTTCGCCCGCGCCGCGAACGGCATCCAGTACCCGCCGAACGCGACCACCGCCGCCGAGCGCAAGCTCGCCCGCGCCCTGCTGCCGGACGAGGACGAGCGAGCGGCGCGGTGGGCGGCGGCCACGATGGAACTGGGCGCGCTCGTGTGCACCGCGCGCAACGAGGACTGCGACCGCTGCCCGATCGCCTCGCAGTGCGCGTGGCGGCTGGCCGGGAAGCCCGCGCACGAGGGGCCGCCGCGCAAGGGCCAGACGTACGCGGGGACCGACCGGCAGGTCCGCGGACGGCTGCTCGCGGTGTTGCGCGACGCGCTCAACCCCGTACCGCAGGCGGCTCTGGACGCGGTGTGGGAGGAGCCGGTGCAGCGGGCCCGGGCGTTGGACGGGCTGGTGGCCGACGGGCTCGTGGAACCGCTGGCGGACGGCCGGTACCGGCTCCCGCTGACGTGAGCCGCTGACCTGATGCGGTCCTGAACCGGCGCTGTTACACAACCGATGGGCAGCCGTGCGCCGGCGTACGGCTGCTCCGCACAACCTCGTGACAACGCCTCCGTAGCGTCTCCGACAGCAGTACACGGGGATCCACGGGGACGGAGGCGGTTGTCATGGCGCAGGGCGAGGTGCTCGCATTCGAGGACTACGTACGCACACGGCAGGAGGCGCTGCTGCGCAGCGCACGGCGTCTGGTCCCCGATCCCGTCGACGCCCAGGACCTGCTGCAGACCGCGCTGGTGCGGACGTACGGGCGCTGGGACGGCATCGCGGACAAGTCCCTCGCCGACGCCTATCTGCGCCGCGTCATGATCAACACCCGTACGGAGTGGTGGCGGGCGCGCAAGCTCGACGAGGTGCCCACCGAGCAGCTGCCCGACGCCAGCGTCGACGACGGCAGTGAGCAGCGCGCGGACCGTGCCCTGCTGATGGACATCCTCGGGATCCTGGCTCCGAAGCAGCGCAGCGTCGTCGTGCTGCGACACTGGGAGCAGATGAGCACGGAGGAGACGGCCGCGGCGCTCGGTATGTCGGCCGGTACGGTCAAGAGCACGCTGCACCGGGCGCTGGCGCGGCTGCGGCAGGAGCTGGAGAGCCGGGAGCTGACGAGCCGCGAGGCGGTCGCCCGGGAGACCGGGGGTCCGCGGCCGGCCGGGAGCGTCCGGAGTGCGGCGCCCGCCGCCACCGGCCGGGTCCCGGCCCAGCGGACGAAGGCCTCCGCCACGGCGAAGGTCACCTCCGTCACGGCGGCGCGGGGACACACACCGGCGCCGCACGACAGGCGTCACGACGAGCGGGGGCGGGAACGGTGCGCGGCCTGACAGCCAGCAGCGACGGCAGCGGGAACGGCGAGGGGAACCGCGGCGGGAACCTTGGCGAGAACGGCGACGGGAGCGGCGGGACGAGCACCGACGACGGTGCCTCCTCCGGGAGACCCCGCCGGAACCGCGGGTTCCGGGCAGGTATGGCGGCGAGTGGTACGGCCCTGGCCGGACTCGCCGCCTTCGGGCTGTTCTGCGTCGGCTGCGCCACAGGCGGCACCGGTACCCGTGACGAGGGACCCGCCGGCACGCAGCCGGTCGTCCAGGTCTCCCCCCGCCCCACCCCCTCCGGCACGGCCCCGCCGACCCGGCGCGTCGACGCCGTGGGCCTCCTCAAGGGCGACCCCGCCGTGAGCGAGCGGGTCAGGGAGGGGCTCCGGCCCTGCGCCGGCAAGGCCTACCCGGTCGACACGTCCTACGGCTCCATGACCGGCGGCCCGTCCGCCGATGTCGTGGTCAACGTGATGAGCTGCGCCGACTCGGTGGGGCTGGGGACGTACGTCTACCGCGCCCGCGAGGACGGCTCGTACGAGAACGTCTTCACGGCCGAGGTCCCGGCCGTCTACGGAACCATCGACCGCGGCGACCTCGTGGTGACGACCCAGGTCTACGGATCGAAGGACCCGCTGGCCTACCCGTCCGGCTCCGAGGTGGTCACCTACCGTTGGGCCGAGGGGCGCTTCACCGAGCACGACCGGGTGCACAACGACTTCAGCCGTGCCGTCGACGGCGGCGGTGACATCGAGGCGCCCACGCAGGCGGAACCGGTGGAACCGGCCGATCCGAGCGGGAACTGAAAGCGAGATACGACCTCCATGGCCGAGACCCACGTCCTCTTCGTCGAGGACGACGATGTCATCCGTGAGGCCACCCAGCTCGCCCTGGAGCGGGTCGGCTTCACCGTCACCGCGATGCCCGACGGGCTCCTGGGCCTGGAGGCCTTCCGGGCCGACCGGCCGGACATCGCGCTGCTCGACGTGATGGTGCCGGGGCTCGACGGGGTGAGCCTGTGCCGCCGCATCCGGGACGAGTCGACCGTGCCCGTGATCATGCTCTCCGCGCGGGCCGACTCGATCGACGTGGTGCTCGGCCTGGAGGCCGGCGCGGACGACTACGTCACCAAGCCCTTCGACGGCGCCGTCCTGGTCGCCCGCATCCGGGCCGTGCTGCGCCGCTTCGGCCACGCGGCCGGGCCGGAGGGCACAGGCCAGGGCGGTACGGAGGGGGAGACCGAGGGGCTCGGCGGGGTGCTGGTCTTCGGCGACCTTGAGGTCGACACGGACGGCATGGAGGTGCGGCGCGGCGGTGAGCAGGTGGCGCTGACGCCCACCGAGATGCGACTGCTGCTGGAGTTCTCCTCGGCGCCCGGCACCGTACTCTCCCGCGACAAGCTCCTGGAGCGGGTCTGGGACTACGGCTGGGGCGGCGACACCCGGGTCGTGGACGTCCACGTCCAGCGGCTGCGCACCAAGATCGGCCAGGACCGGATCGAGACGGTCCGCGGCTTCGGCTACAAGCTGCGCGGATGAGACGGCTGCGGATGAGACGGCTGCGGATGAGGCGGCCGGTGACACGACCATGAAGCGACTGGCGCTGCGGACCGGTGTCCGCTGGAAGATCAGCATCGCCATCGCCGCGGTCGGCGCGCTCATCGCGGTGGCGCTCAGCCTCGTCGTGCACAATGCGGCCCGGGTCTCGATGATCGAGAACGCCCGCGAGGTGCAGCTGGAGCGGCTGCTGGGCGCGCAGCGGTTCTACGAGGCGACGAACATGCAGAAGGGCGGGCCCAAGTTCGGGGCGAAGCTCAACGACCCGGCGATCCCGCCGAGCCTGCGCGACGAGGTCCGCAAGAACCGGCGGGCCACCCATGTGACGGAGACCTCCGACGGGGTGCCCGATGTCTGGGCGGCCGTTCCGCTGGCCAACGGGGATGTGCTCTCGCTGCACACCCGGTTCGCGGACCGCTCCGCGACGATCATGGACGACCTGGACCGGGCGCTGATCATCGGCTCGGTCTCCGTCGTCTTCGGCGGCTGCGCCCTCGGCGTCCTCATCGGCGGCCAGCTCTCCCGCCGACTGCGCAAGGCGGCGGCCGCGGCAGGCCGGGTCGCCGAGGGCCACACCGACGTGCGGGTGCGGGAGGCCGTCGGCGGGGTCGTCCGTGACGAGACGGACGAGCTGGCGCGGGCGGTCGACGCGCTGACCGACGCGCTGAACGAGCGGATCGAGGCGGAGCGCCGGGTCACGGCCGACATCGCCCACGAGCTGCGTACGCCGGTGACCGGGCTGCTCACGGCCGCCGAACTGCTGCCGCCGGGCCGCCCGACCGAGCTGGTACGGGACCGGGCCCAGGCGATGCGGACGCTGGTCGAGGACGTGCTGGAGGTGGCCCGCCTGGACAGTGCCTCGGAGCGGGCAGAGCTCCAGGAGCTGCCGCTCGGGGAGTTCGTCAGCCGGCGGATCGGGCTGCTCGACCCGGACGTGACCGTGCAGGTGGTGCACGAGTCCTGGGTCTCCACGGACCCGCGCCGCCTGGAGCGCATCCTCGGCAACCTCCTCGGCAACGCCGCCAAGCACGGCTCCACCCCGGTGGAGGTCACGGTGGAGGGCCGGGTGGTGCGGGTCCGGGACCACGGTCCGGGGTTTCCGGAGGAACTGCTGCGGGACGGGCCGAGCCGGTTCCGTACGGGCTCCATGGACCGGGCCGGGCACGGGCACGGGCTGGGCCTGACGATCGCGGCGGGGCAGGCAAGGGTGCTGGGGGCCAGGCTGACCTTCCGGAACGCGGCGCCCTCGGGTGCGTCGGAGGGCACGGGCGGGGCGATCGCGGTGCTGTGGCTGCCGGAGCACGCGCCGACGGCGACGGGGAGCTTCCCGATGCCGCGGACGGTGGGCGAGCGGCAGCCGCAGGGGTGAGGCTGCCCTGTCGGTCCTCCGGGGGAACGCCGACGGCGACCCCGAGGACTGAGCCGTGAGGCTGTCCTCGACGTCGCCGTCGATCGGGTGACCCGGGCGCACGCCCCGGGTACCGGGGTGTAACGGGTCCACTGACTCTGTTCGGTTGTGCTGCGCGGTCGCCGGGCCCCCCGGCAGGTCCGCGCGGTTACGCCGGCCGGATCAGATGGAGACGTGCACCGAGCGGAGGAACGCGGCCGGGTTCAGCGCCGAGCCGTAGTTCGGGGTGGTGCGGATCTCGAAGTGCAGGTGCGGGCCGCTGGAGTTGCCGGTGTTGCCGGACAGGGCGATCTTCTGGCCCGTCGTGACCTGCTGGCCGATCTTCACGTTGATCTTCGACAGGTGCGCGTACTGCGAGTACTTGCCGTTGGAGTGCTTGATCACGACGGCGTTGCCGTACGCGGGGCCGTCGCCGCCGCCGTTCGGGCCGGCCTTCACGATGGTGCCGGTGTGGGCGGCGGTGACCGGGGTGCCGACCGGCACGGCGAAGTCCTGGCCGGAGTGCTTGGCGGCCCAGCGGGCGCCGCCGGTGCCGTAGCTGGCGCTCAGCGTGTACTTCTTGACCGGGGCCTTCCAGGAGGCGGCGTTCTTCTTGGCCGCCTTCTTCTTGTCCTCGGCCTTCTTCTTCGCGTCGGAGGCCTTCTGCGCCGCCGTCTTCTTGGCCGTCTCGGCGGCGTTGCTCTGCGCGGTCGCCTGCTGGGCGACCGACTGGGCGGTGGTGCCCGAGGCGAGGGGAGCGGCGGCGTCCGCGTTGCCGGCCGCGAACGCCGAGCCCGCACCCAGCACCACGGACGCTCCCAGGCCGGCGGCCAGGACGGCGCCACGGATGCGGGAGGCGGACGGGCGGATGGTGTGCTGGTTCGTTGCGCGCTTCATACGGTGAAGTCCTCCGAAGGTGAGTGGACCCGGCGTGCTGTCCGGGCTTGCTCCACCTTGGTAACCCGCACCCCAGCCGATGCTCAAACACCCCATCTACGAAGAAAAGCCGTAGGAGGGGGGCCGGGAATTCGTCGCTGTCGCCCCACTTCGAGTGCCTGAACCGGGCGACGAAATCCTCACCCGAAGGGGGTTCAAACGCTGCTCTGGGGGCACTTTTCCGTACATGGCACCGCGAACGGGCCGTATCGCCCGACACGGGGGCGGGGGCCCCGCCGGCCGGGCCCAACGTCCCTCCACCGCTCCTGACAGCATCCCCTAGCCCTGGTAGTAGGCCTGTTTCGGCCTGTGCGCCTTGTCACCGCCGGTGGGACCCGAGTCCGTCCGATTCGGGACCTTCGGCCTGCTGCATCACTACGCCGGCGGGAAAGCGGATCCGCCTCCGCAAGGGGGCCAAGGCGGCCTCGTGGCACCGGGCCGCCCGGTCGTCCCAGCCGGACGACGCCGAGGCCCTGGACGGGCTGGAACGCGATCTGTCCCGCCAGTTCGCCCGGGAATCCCACGCTGCGTGACCTCGCCCGCACGCCGTTGCTCTGCGCGGCGATCTGCGCCCTGCACCGCCGCCGGGACTGCTTCCTCCCGGAGACCCCGTGGCAGCTGTACAGCTCGGCCCTGGGGAGGCTCCTCGGCAACCGCGACCGCCGCCGCCGGGTCGGGGGCCCGAGGGCATCGGGCTGGAGGTCGAGGAACACACCCAGCCGCCCCAGCGGATCGCGGTGCGGCTGGTGCGCGAGGGCCAGTTGAAGTTCGCGCGGGCGCAGGGGCCGCGTCAGATCGGCCGGGCGCTGACGGGATGGAGCGGGTCGCCGAACAGGGCCCGCCGGAGAAGATCCTGGCCCACCTGCTCAACCTGGGGGGCCTGCTGCAGGAACGCTACGGATGACCGCCTCCTGAGCGCGCAGAAGGGGCTGCCCCGGAACCGGTACGGATACCGGTTCCGGGGCAGCCCCTTCACGACAAGCTCACGCCATGGGCGCGGGCGTCACGCGTCCTTCGACAGGTTCGGGCCGGCGCCGCCTGCCGCCTGCTCGATCGGGGGGACGTCGGGCAGAGCCGACTTCTCCTCGCCGCGGAACGAGAACTTCTTCTCGTCGCCTTCGCCCTCGACGCCGACGACCACGATGTGACCGGGGCGCAGCTCACCGAAGAGGATCTTCTCGGAGAGGATGTCCTCGATCTCGCGCTGGATCGTCCGGCGCAGCGGCCGGGCGCCCATCACGGGGTCGTAGCCCTTCTTCGCCAGGAGCGACTTGGCCTCGGAGCTGAGCTCGATGCCCATGTCCCGGTCCTTGAGCCGCTCGTCCACCTTGGCGAGCATGAGGTCGACGATCTGGATGATGTCTTCCTCGGTCAGCTGGTGGAAGACGACCGTGTCGTCGACACGGTTGAGGAATTCCGGCCGGAAGTGCTGCTTGAGCTCTTCGTTGACCTTGACCTTCATCCGCTCGTAGTTCGTCTTGACGTCGCCCTGGGCGGCGAAGCCCAGGTTGAAGCCCTTGGAGATGTCCCGGGTCCCGAGGTTGGTCGTCATGATGATGACCGTGTTCTTGAAGTCCACGACCCGGCCCTGGGAGTCGGTCAGACGACCGTCCTCCAGGATCTGGAGCAGGGAATTGAAGATATCGGGGTGGGCCTTCTCGACCTCGTCGAAGAGGACGACGGAGAACGGCTTGCGGCGCACCTTCTCGGTGAGCTGGCCGCCCTCTTCGTAGCCCACGTAGCCGGGGGGCGAACCGAAGAGGCGGGAAACCGTGTGCTTCTCGCTGAACTCCGACATGTCGAGGGAGATCAGCGCGTCCTCGTCACCGAAGAGGAATTCGGCGAGCGTCTTGGAGAGCTCCGTCTTACCGACACCGGACGGGCCGGCGAAGATGAACGAGCCACCGGGGCGCTTGGGGTCCTTCAGACCGGCTCGCGTACGGCGGATCGCCTGCGAGAGGGCCTTGATGGCGTCCTTCTGCCCGATGACGCGCTTGTGGAGCTCGTCCTCCATGCGCAGCAGACGGGAGGACTCCTCCTCCGTCAGCTTGAAGACCGGGATACCGGTGGCCGTGGCCAGGACTTCGGCGATGAGCTCGCCGTCGACCTCGGCGACGACGTCCATGTCGCCGGCCTTCCACTCCTTCTCGCGCTTGGTCTTCGCCGCCAGCAGCTGCTTCTCCTTGTCGCGGAGGGAAGCCGCCTTCTCGAAGTCCTGGGAGTCGATGGCCGACTCCTTGTCGCGACGCACACCCGCGATCTTCTCGTCGAACTCGCGGAGGTCCGGCGGCGCGGTCATCCGGCGGATGCGCATCCGGGAGCCGGCCTCGTCGATCAGGTCGATCGCCTTGTCCGGCAGGAAGCGGTCCGAGATGTACCGGTCGGCCAGGGTCGCGGCCTGGACTAGGGCCTCGTCCGTGATGGAGACCCGGTGGTGGGCCTCGTAACGGTCGCGCAGGCCCTTCAGGATCTCGATGGTGTGCGGCAGCGACGGCTCCGCGACCTGGATGGGCTGGAAGCGGCGCTCGAGAGCGGCGTCCTTCTCCAGGTGCTTGCGGTACTCGTCGAGCGTGGTGGCACCGATGGTCTGGAGCTCACCGCGCGCCAGCATCGGCTTCAGGATCGAAGCCGCGTCGATGGCGCCCTCGGCGGCACCCGCACCCACGAGCGTGTGGAGCTCGTCGATGAACAGGATGATGTCGCCGCGGGTGCGGATCTCCTTGAGGACCTTCTTCAGGCGCTCCTCGAAGTCACCCCGGTACCGCGAACCGGCGACAAGGGCGCCGAGGTCCAGGGTGTAGAGGTGCTTGTCCTTGAGGGTCTCGGGCACCTCGCCCTTGACGATCGCCTGGGCCAGGCCCTCGACGACCGCCGTCTTGCCGACGCCGGGCTCGCCGATGAGGACCGGGTTGTTCTTGGTTCGGCGGGACAGCACCTGCATGACCCGCTCGATCTCCTTCTCGCGCCCGATGACCGGGTCGAGCTTGGATTCACGAGCGGCCTGGGTGAGGTTCCGGCCGAACTGGTCGAGCACCAGGGAGGTGGAGGGCGTGCCCTCCGCGGGGCCGCCCGCGGCCGCCGTCTCCTTGCCGCCCGAGTATCCGGAAAGCAGCTGGATGACCTGCTGCCGGACCCGGTTCAGGTCGGCGCCCAGCTTCACGAGGACCTGGGCGGCGACGCCCTCGCCCTCGCGGATCAGGCCGAGCAGGATGTGCTCGGTGCCGATGTAGTTGTGGCCCAGCTGAAGGGCCTCGCGGAGCGAGAGCTCCAGGACCTTCTTGGCTCGCGGGGTGAAGGGGATGTGTCCGGAAGGGGCCTGCTGCCCCTGCCCGATGATCTCCTCCACCTGCTGGCGGACCGCCTCGAGCGAAATCCCGAGGCTCTCCAGGGCCTTAGCGGCGACACCCTCACCCTCATGGATCAGGCCCAGGAGGATGTGCTCGGTGCCGATGTAGTTGTGGTTGAGCATCCGGGCTTCTTCCTGAGCCAGGACGACAACCCGCCGCGCGCGGTCGGTGAACCTCTCGAACATCGTTAATCGCTCCTCAGAGCGGTCGGTCAGTGAGGGGTCGGTCCCCTCCCAGTCCTTCCGCATGCTAGTCCCGCAGGACGGGACAGCTCATTCCAACTGCCGACATCCGTCCGGATCACCCCGCACCGGGCGGGGATTCTTACTGCCGAACAGCTGACAACTGCTCCAACCCGATGGTGCGAGACGATGTTCCCGCAGGCCAGGCAGATACCCCTTTCGCCAGTACGCCGATGGCGAACGTGAGACGCCTCGGCCAGCGTGTCGCCCCTTCCCACTAGGAAAGTCTTACCCGCAATCACTGACAGTCCATGCGGCGCGCCCCGGTTCCCTCCGCTACGGGCGAACAACCTTGCGCTGCTGAACGCCCCCGCGCGCCCTTGAAAGCCGGACACAAAGTGCTCACCTGAGAACCCTGCGTAACCTCGCCGTCGGTTCAACGGTTCATCGGACATGGCCTTCACCGTTCCGCCGCCCCGGTCGTCACCCGATGCCGGTCCCGGCGGTGCCGGTCCAGAGCCGATCACTCCCGGTCCCGCCGCTCTCGCCCGCTGGTACGAGCAGAGGCTCGGCTGGGCGACCGAGGGGCGCTCTCCGGTGCGGCTGCTCACCGGGGTCCGCTTCGACGTGCTGGAACTTCCCGCGGAGGCCGGTCACGCCCTGCTGCGCCGCCCTGTGCGGACCGGGCCGGTGCTGCTGAGTGGTGACCGGATGGGGCTGCTGGTCGCCGTGGGCGGCGCCGATGAGCTGCCGGGGCTGCTCGACTGGCTGGAGTGGGGTCCGATTTCGCTCGATCTGACCGCCGTGGGGGCGGGGGGCCGGATCACGGCTCCGTCACCCCGGGGTGGTGGTGCGGGCTCGCCGGGGGCCGCCGTCTGGCTGCGGCCCCCCGAGCCGAGGCATGTGCCCGGGCCGACGCTTCCCGCTCTCGCGGGCTTCGGGAGCAGCGGTGGGGATGCCCCCGATCTCGTACGCCTGGTGGACTCCGCGGCGACGGAATGCCATCGGGTCCGGTTGTCCCGTGCCCGGGCCGGGCTGCGTAAGGGCGGTCCGGCAGATCAGCCGTTGGCCTTCTCGTAAGCCTCACGGATCTCGGCGGGAACGCGGCCACGGTCATTCACGTTGTGGCCGTTCTCCCGGGCCCACCGGCGGATTTCCGCGGTGTCCTTGTTGCCACCGGCCACGGCGCGGCCCTTGCCACGGCCCGTCGCGGCACGGCCACCGGTGCGGCGGCCACCCTTGGTGTAGGGCTCGAGAAGGCCGCGAAGCTTGTCCGCATTGGCCGTGGTGAGGTCGATCTCGTACGTCTTGCCGTCGAGCGCGAACGTCACGGTCTCGTCCGCCTCGACACCGTCGAGGTCATCGACAAGAAGGACCTGAACCTTCTGTGCCACGGGATTTCCTTTCATCGAAAATGGAGTACGCGGAAAGGAAACCGCTTTTCTCGGGAAAACACAAACCCCCGGGAGAGGTTCAGGAGCGCGAGAACACGGGAAACGTGCGCGATTCGGACATAGGGATGCAGGGCTTCCGCACATCATCCGCGCATCACAGGTGCAGAAGCATCCGGCTGTTGCCCAAGGTGTTCGGCTTCACTCGTTCGAGACCGAGGAACTCGGCGACGCCCTCGTCGTAGGAACGCAGCAGCTCGCTGTAGACATCGGTGTCGACCGGAGTCTCTCCGATCTCGACGAACCCGTGCTTCGCGAAGAAGTCCACTTCGAAGGTGAGGCAGAAAACCCTGCGCACCCCGAGCCAGCGGGCGGTCTGCAGAAGCTTCTCCAGTACGTGACGCCCCACCCCTGCCCCCTTGATGCGGGGGTCGACGGCGAGAGTCCGGACTTCCGCGAGGTCTTCCCACATCACATGGAGAGCGCCACAGCCGATGACCCGGGCGTCCTCGTCGCGTTCCGCGACCCAGAACTCCTGGATGTCCTCATAAAGGGTGACGGTGGCTTTGTCGAGCAGGATGCCGCCGGACACGTACCCGTCGAGGAGCCGGCGTACGGATGACACATCACTCGTCCTGGCCCGGCGGACGGTGATGGCGGGCCTATTTACCGACGGGTCGGTATGAAAGTCGGTATCCGGTTCGGTTTGCGGCTGCTCTGGGGACATGCCCCGACGCTATCGCCCGCCCTCGGGCTCCGCGTCATCGGCCGGGTCGGAGCCTTCGGGGGCTCCGGCGGTCGGTTCCGGTGGGCCGTCCTCCGGATTGCCCGCCGGGCCGCCCGCCGGATTGTCGGCGGAGTTGTCCGCCGGGTTCGGGGAAACCATGCGAACAGCGTCCTGAAGTGCTTCGCGCTGCCCCGGCGACATCATGCCGAAGAACGCGACAAGGGCGGCGGCCGGGTTGTCGCTCTGCGACCAGGCTTCGTTCATCAGTGCGGCCGAGTAGGCAGCCCTGGTGGAGACGGCCGTATATCGATATGCCCGGCCGTCCACTTCCCTGCGGACCCAGCCCTTCTGATGGAGATTGTCCATTACCGTCATCACCGTCGTGTAGGCGATGGACCGTTCCTGCTGGAGGTCCTCAAGGACTTCCCGCACCGTGACCGGACGGTTCCATTGCCAGACGCGGGTCATCACGGCGTCTTCCAGCTCTCCCAATTGGCGGGGCACGGGACCACTTTAGTGCCAGATGTCCTGAATGGTCGGTTATTTGCAGAGCCAAAAGAGCGCACGGCTCTCATGAGCCGTGCGCTCCAGGGATGCGAGGGGGCGGACCGTGCGGTCAGGCGTTCTCCGGACGAGCGGTCTGCTTTACGGATTCCGCGCGGGCGATCGCGGCGTCCACGGCGCCGTCCTCCTTGGCCTTGTTCGGACCGCCATGGCTCTTGACGATCGTCACGACCAGGCCGATGAAGAAGATGGCCATCACCACGGGGGGCACGAGCGCGGATACGTAGTCCATGCCGTCCAGAGTAGCGAGCCCCGTACGACGGGACGCGGCGACCTCCCGGTAGAGGCCGCGGCGTTCCCGTCGTACGGGGCGTGCGTGCGGGCCGGGTCAGCCCGCGGCGCGCTCCTCCTCCGACGGGGGTGGGGTGGGGCGGCGCCGGGGCGGGAAGACCTCGGACGGCTTGGGCGCCGGGCGGGGGCCGGGGGCCGGCGAGCGGCCCGGGACGGGGGCGGCCGGGGCCTTGGGGCGGTCCGGCTCCCGGTCGGCCGCCCGGCCGCCGGGGAGGGCCAGCAGGCGGCTGCGGGGGCCGGGGGCCGACAGGGCGGCGGAGCGGCCGGCGAGCCGGGCGCGTACGGAGCGCTCGGCGAGGATCTGGCAGCGCTCCAGGAGGGCCGCGGCGAGCGGCTTCCCGCGCAGGGCGCGCAGGGCCGCCAGATCGTCCGGGCGGGGGTCGTAGCCGGCCGCCAGGGCGTCCTGGAGGAGCTCCAGATAGCCGGCGACGGAGCCGGGGAGGGCGGCGCGGTAGCGGGCGAGGTCGGCGAGGAGGAACGCTCGCAGCCGGCCCGCCTCCCCGACCGCCTCGTCCACGGAGCCCGCGAGCCGCAGGCAGTCCTGGACATCCTCGTCAGACAGGGGCATGGGGTGGAGGGCGATGGCAAGCGCACGTCGGAGCACCCGCAGCTCGTCCGCGCTGAACGCCATGCCGCCTCGTGAACCGTAGGGCGTGGGCATAACGCGACAATACGTGCTAAAGGGACAAAATCCGTTTAACTGGTCGTCGGTGGCGCGGCGCCCGCGAACGTTGGCCGGAGGCCGCGCCGGCACTCCGTCGGCAGCCGTTCCCGCTGGTACGCCGCGCCCGCGCGGCCGGATCGTGCCGGATCGTCTACGACCGGGACACGTTCCGCTCGTAGACCAGACGCAGCCCGATGAGCGTCAGCCACGGCTCGTGCTCGTCGATGACGGAGGACTCCCCCAACACCATCGGAGCAAGGCCGCCGGTCGCGATGACCGTGACGTCGTCCGGGTCGGCGGTCAGCTCCTTCTTCATCCGGGTCACCACCCCGTCGACCTGGCCCGCGAAGCCGTAGACGATGCCGGACTGCATGGCCTCGACGGTGTTCTTGCCGATCACGCTGCGCGGCCGGGCGAGCTCGATCTTGCGGAGCTGGGCGCCCTTGACCCCGAGCGCCTCGACGGAGATCTCGATGCCGGGGGCGATGACCCCGCCCGCGTACTCCCCGCGCGCGGAGACCGCGTCGAAGGTGGTGGCGGTGCCGAAGTCGACGACGATCGCCGGGCCCCCGTACAGCTCCACGGCGGCGACCGCGTTGATGATGCGGTCCGCGCCGACCTCCTTGGGGTTGTCCATCAGGACCGGGACACCGGTCTTGACCCCGGGCTCCACCAGGACGGCGGGCACGTCACCGTAATAGCGGCGGGTGACCTCGCGCAGCTCGTGCAGGACGGACGGGACGGTCGCGCAGATCGCGATGCCCTCGATGCCGTCGCCCAACTCCATGCCGAGCAGCGGGTGCATGCCCATCAGGCCCTGGAGCAGGACCGCCAGCTCGTCGGCGGTGCGGCGGGCGTCGGTGGAGATCCGCCAGTGCTCGACGATCTCCTCGCCGTCGAAGAGGCCGAGGACCGTGTGCGTGTTGCCGACGTCGATGGTGAGCAGCATCAGACGTCGGCCCCGTCACTGGTGGTGTCCGTGGCTGCGTCCGCGTCCGCGTCGCGGAAGTCCAGGCCGATGTCGAGGATCGGCGAGGAGTGGGTGAGCGCCCCGACGGCCAGGTAGTCGACGCCCGCGTCCGCGTAGGCGCGGGCCGAGTCGAGGGTGAGGCGACCGGAGGATTCGAGGATCGCGCGGCCGTCGACCAGGGCCACCGCCTCGGCCGTCCCAGCCGGGCTGAAGTTGTCCAGCAGGATCAGGTCGACGCCCGCGTCCAGCACCTCGCGGACCTGCTCCAGCGTGTCGACCTCGACCTCGATGGGCAGGTCGGGGAACTCGGCGCGGACCCGCTTGAACGCCTCCGCCACCCCGCCCGCCGCGATGACGTGGTTGTCCTTGACCAGGGCCGCGTCGGAGAGGGACATCCGGTGGTTGACACCGCCGCCGCAGCGCACGGCGTACTTCTCCAGCGCGCGCAGGCCCGCCGTCGTCTTGCGGGTGTCGCGGACCTGGGCCTTGGAACCCTCCAGCACGTCCGCCCAGGCACGGGTGGCGGTGGCGATGCCGGAGAGGCGGCAGAGCAGGTTCAGCGCGCTGCGCTCGCCGGTCAACAGGTCGCGGGTGCGGGTGGTGACGGTGAGCAGCTTCTGGCCGGGGGCGACCCGCTCGCCGTCCTCGACGTGCCGCTCGACCTCGAACTCCTCGGTGCAGACGATCGACAGGACCGCCTCCGCGACCCGGAGCCCGGCCACGACCCCCGCCTCGCGGGCGGTGAAGTCACCGGTGATCACGGCGTCCTCGGGGACGGTCGCCACGGTCGTGACGTCCACCCCGCCGTCGAGGTCCTCCTCGATCGCCACATGGGCGACGTCCTCGACCTGGACGGGGTCGAGACCCGCCTCGGCCAGGAGCAGGGCGAGCGCGGGGTCGAGCCCGCACTCCAGGGCGTCGGGGTCGAATCCGTCGTCACCGCCGCAGCCGCAGTCGTCGCCGCAACCCCCGGAGGGCGCGGCGGGTGCGGGCGCGCCGACCCGGATCAGCGGTACGTCCACAGGTGTGGGGCGCGGATTCTCTTCGGGCGTGGACACGGTTGCGGCTCCTCGGGGCGTGGCGGGTGGTGCGGGTGCGGCTCGCGCCGCTGCTGTCAGCAGTCTGGTCAATCCACCGGGCGTACGGGCGGGAATGCGGCGGTCTCCGTACGGTGGACGACCGGGGTGCGGTCCGGGGCGATACGGACGACCAGGTGGGCGCGCCAGTGCGCGTCGTCGCGGTCGGGCCGGTCCTCGCGCCAGTGGCAGCCGCGGGTCTCCTCGCGCTCCCGGGCGGCGGCGACCAGGACCCGGGAGACCAGCAGCAGGTTGGTGACCTCCCAGGCGTCGACCCCGGGGACCGCGTCCTTCGGGTCGGCGGCTTCCACGTCGGCGGCGGCGCTGCGGTGCAGGGCCTCCAGCTCCTCGGCGGCGGCGGCCAGGGACGCGGCGGAGCGGAGGACTCCGGCGCCCCGGGTCATGATGCGCTGGATCGCCGTACGGGTCTCGGGGGCGAGCAGCGGGACGGGGACGTCGTCGCCCTCGCTCGCGGCCTCCGCCGGTTCGGTGCGCGGCAGGCGGGTCTCGGCGATGTCGGCGGCGATGCGCTCGGCGAAGACCAGGCCCTCCAGGAGGGAGTTCGACGCCAGCCGGTTCGCGCCGTGCACGCCCGTGCAGGCGACCTCACCGCAGGCGTACAGGCCGGGGACGGTCGTGCGGCCGCGCAGGTCGGTGCGGATGCCGCCGGAGGCGTAGTGCGCGGCCGGGGCGACCGGGACGGGCTCGGTGACCGGGTCGATGCCGTGGGCGCGGCAGGCGGCCAGGATGGTGGGGAAGCGCTGCTCCCACATCTGCGCGCCGAAGTGCCGGGCGTCCAGATACATGTGCTCGGTGCCGTGCTCGTGCATCTGGCGGGTGATGGCCTTGGCGACGATGTCGCGGGGGGCCAGCTCGGCCAGCTCGTGCTGCCCGAGCATGAAGCGGGTGCCGGTGGCGTCCACGAGGTGGGCGCCCTCGCCGCGTACCGCCTCGGAGACCAGCGGCTGCTGGCCCTCGGAGTCGGCGCCGAGGAAGAGGACGGTCGGGTGGAACTGGACGAACTCCAGGTCGGAGACCTCCGCCCCGGCCCGCAAAGCCAACGCCACGCCGTCCCCGGTGGAGACCGACGGGTTGGTGGTGGCGGAGAAGACCTGGCCCATGCCGCCGGTCGCGAGGACGACCGAGGGGGCCCGGACCGCGCCGACGCCGTCGTGCTGGCCCTCGCCCATGACGTGCAGGGAGACCCCTGCCGTACGGCCTTCGGCGTCGGTGAGCAGGTCCAGGACGAGCGCGTTCTCGATGGTGTGCAGGGCGGCCGAGCGGACCGCCTCGACCAGGGCCCGGGAGATCTCGGCGCCGGTCGCGTCGCCGCCCGCGTGGGCGATGCGGCGGCGGTGGTGGCCGCCCTCGCGGGTGAGCGCTATGTCGCCGCTGTCGGTGGTGTCGAACGTGGCGCCGGTGGTGATCAGGCGGCGTACGGCGTCGGGGCCCTCGGTGACCAGGGTCCGTACGGCCTCCTCGTCGCAGAGGCCCGCGCCCGCGACCAGGGTGTCGTCCAGGTGCTGCTCGGGGGTGTCGCCCTCGCCGAGAGCCGCGGCGATGCCGCCCTGGGCCCAGCGGGTCGATCCGTCGTCGAGCCGGGCCTTGGTGACGACCACGGTGTCCAGGCCGGCGGCCGCGCAGCGCAGGGCGGTGGTGAGACCGGCGACTCCGGAGCCGACCACCACGACGTCCGCGTCGATGGCCCAGCCGGGGGCGGGGGCGGTCAGCCGTATTCCGGTCACGTCAGGGCTCCGAAGGTGAGGGGGATGTTGTCGATGAGGCGGGTGTCCCCGACCCGGGCGGCGACGGCGAGGATCGCCTCTCCGCTCTCGCGGTCGTCGGGGATCTCGGTGAAGTCCGCCGGGTCGACCAGGGCCAGGTAGTCCAGGACGAGCGGGTGGCTGTCCCGGGCGGCGGCCTCTTCCAGGATGGCGCGCGCGGTGGCCCGTACGGCGGCGGGCGCCCCGTTCGGCCGGGCCAGCGCCACGGCCTGGGCGTCGGCTGCGGCCCGGGCCTCGCCCAGCCGGTTGAGGCCGGCGGCCCGGTCGCCGCGGGGGGCGGTGGCCTTGGCGCGTTCGTGCAGGGCCTGCTGGGCGGCGAGGCGGTCCTGGGCCGCGAACAGGGCGCGGGGCAGGGCGAGGGCGGTGTGCCGCTCCTGCGGGGACAGGAACCGGTTGCGGCTGGAGAGCGCGAGGCCGTCGGGGTCGCGGACGGTGGGCACGCCGGTGATCCGGACGGGGAAGTTCAGGTCGCGGACCATGCGGGTGATCAGGGCGAGCTGCTGAGCGTCCTTCTGCCCGTAGAACGCCTCGTCGGGGCGGGTGAGGTGGAGGAGCTTGGCGACGACGGTGAGCATGCCGTCGAAGTGGCCGGGGCGGGAGGCCCCTTCGAGCCGCTCGCCCATGGGGCCCGCGGTGATCCGGACCTGGGGTTCGCCGCCGGGGTAGACCTCGTCCACGCCGGGGGCGAAGACCGCGGCGGCGCCCGCCGCGGCGGCGGTCTCCAGGTCGGCGTCCAGGGTGCGCGGGTAGCGGTCGAGGTCGGCCGCCTCGCCGAACTGGAGCGGGTTCACGAAGACGGTGACCACGACCTGGCCGTCCGGACCCGCGGCCTCGCGGGCGGTGCGGATCAGGGTGGCGTGGCCCTCGTGGAGGGCGCCCATCGTCATGACGACGGCCCGCGCGGCCCCGGCGGGGCGAGGGAGCGCGTCGAGCTCGGCGGCGGTGCGGAGGAGGGCGGGGGTGGGGGTGCCCTGAGGCCCTGTGGTGCCCGTGTTGCCGGTCGGGGTGGAGCTGCCGGTCGTGGTCATCGGGTCTCCCCCGGTCCGATGGAGCCCGGGCGGCCTTCCTGGTCGGCCAGGGCGACGAGCAGGTCCTCCGCCAGCTCCGGCTTGAGCAGGCCGTGGGCCAGCGCCCGGTCGGCCGTGGCGCGGGCCATCGCGAGGTAGCCCCTGACCATCTGGGGGGCGTGCGCGCGCAGCTCGCCCACATGGGCGGCGACCGTGCCCGCGTCGCCCCGGGCCACCGGGCCGGTCAGCGCGGCGTCGCCGGAGCGCAGGGCGTTGTCCAGGGCGGCTCCCAGCAAGGGGCCGAGCATCCGGTCCGGGGCGGTGACCCCGGCCTTGGCCAGCAGCTCCATCGACTCGGCGACCAGGGTGACCAGGTGGTTCGCGCCGAGGGCCAGGGCCGCGTGGTAGAGCGGGCGGGACTCCTCGGCGATCCACTCCGGCTCGCCGCCCATCTCGATGACCAGCGCCTCGGCGGCCAGCCGCAGCTCCTCGGGGGCGGTGACCCCGAACGAGCAGCCCGCGAGCCGCTGGACGTCGACGGAGGTGCCGGTGAACGTCATCGCCGGGTGCAGCGCGAGCGGCAGGGCCCCGGCCCGCAGCGCGGGGTCCAGGACCCGGGCCCCGTACCGCCCGGAGGTGTGGACGAGGAGCTGTCCCGGCCGTACGGCACCGGTCTCGGCGAGCCCTTCGACCAGGCCGGGCAGCGCGTCGTCGGGGACGGTCAGCAGCACCAGCTCGGCGCGGGCCAGGACCTCGGCGGGCGTCACCACGGGCACGTCGGGGAGGAGGGTGGCCGCGCGGCGCCGGGACGCGTCGGAGACGCCCGAGACGGCCACCGGGCGGTGGCCGGCGAGCTGGAGCGCGGCGGCGAGTGCGGGGCCGACGCGGCCCGCTCCCACGACGCCGACGGTGAGGCGGGCGGGGCGGTCCCTCGCGTCGAGGGGTTCCTTCGGAGCTGTCGTATTCACGCGGCGATGGCCTTCCGTTCCAGTCCGCGGGGGGTACCGGACGATTTCTCTGCATGCTACGCCAGCGTTTCGGCGAAGCCCGCCCGCCGCCCACAGCCTGTGGATAACTCCGCGGAGCGGGCGGGGCCGTGGGGGCGTGCCGTCCGTCGTCCGGGGGATGATCGTCCCATGACAGCCATGGATGAGCAGGAGCAGCGGCGGCGCCGACTGGCCGCCTGGCGCGGGTCCCACCGGGTGCTGGCCCGCCGGTCCACGGACGGCACGGTGGCCGAGGGGATCGCGGCGCTGACGGCCGGTATCGGGGCCGGTTCCGGGGCCGGTTCCGTACACGATCCGGACGACGCGGTGGATGTGTACGGGGGCGGGGTCGTCGCCGACCTGGAGCGGCGGGTGGCCGGGCTGCTGGGGACGGAGGCGGCGGCGTTCTTCCCGACCGGGACCATGGCCCAGCAGGTGGCGCTGCGGTGCTGGGCCGGGCGTACGGGCAACGCGACGGTGGCGCTGCATCCGCTGGCCCACCCGGAGCTGCACGAGGAGGGGTCGCTGGGGGCGGTGAGCGGGCTGCGGACGGTGCACCTGACGTCGGCGGCCCGGATGCCGAGCGCGGAGGAGGTACGGGACCACCCGGAGCCGTTCGGGACGCTGATGCTGGAGCTGCCGCTGCGGGACGCCGGGTTCGTACTGCCCGCGTGGGACGAGCTGGAGGCCGTCGTGGCGGCGGCCCGGGAGCGGGACGCGGTGGTCCATCTGGACGGGGCGCGGCTCTGGGAGTGCGGTCCGCACTTCGGGCGGGGCCTCCAGGAGATCGCGGCGCTCGCGGACAGTGTGTACGTGTCCTTCTACAAGTCGCTGGACGGGCTGTCGGGGGCGGTGCTGGCGGGTCCGGACGCGCTGGTGGAGGAGGCGCGGGTGTGGCGCCACCGGTACGGGGGCCAGCTCTTCCAGCAGTACCCGGCGGCGCTCTCCGCGCTGATCGGGCTGGACCGGGAACTGCCCCGGCTGCCGTCGTACGTGGCCCACGCGAAGGTGGTCGCCGGGGCGATGGCGGAGGGTTTCGCGGCGGCCGGGGTGCCGTGGTTCCGGGTGCATCCGGAGCCGCCGCACACGCACCAGTTCCAGGTGTGGCTGCCGTACGGGGCCGAGGTGCTGGACGAGGCGTCGTTGCGGCAGGCGGAGGAGACGGGGGTGACGTTGTTCCGGCGGTGGGGGGCGGGGGCGGCCGGGGCCGCCGGGTTGCCGCCGGGGGTGTCGGTCACCGAGGTGACGGTGGCGGGGGCCGGGCTCGAGTGGTCGGCGGGGGATGTGCGGGAGGCGGTGGGGGTGTTCGTGGGGCTGCTGGAGTAGGGGGCCTCGTGGAGGGGCCGGCCCCCTGGCGTCGGGGTTTCGTCCTCAAACGCCGGACGGGCTGGAGTGGCCGGGCGGGCCGGGGTGGAGGCGGACGGGCTGATCCGGCGTCGGTGGGTGGGTCAGCCAGTGGTGGTACAGGTCGCGCAGGGTTCTGCGGTCGTGGCGGCCCGGCGGGGGCGGTGCAGGCTCGCCCAGGCGGGCCGCGCGGTAGGTGTCGAGCATGTGCTGCTGGATGGCGTCCATGCCTCCAGCGTCCGCCCGTCACCGCAGGTCCGCGCGTTGATTGACGGCCGCCGTCAAATGAGGCGACGCCCCGTGCCCGTACCCCGCACCATGGGACGCGTGAGCGTGAACATAGACATCGCCGGCCTCCCCTCCGACCGCGTCGTTTTCGCGGTCTCCCCGCTCACCGAGCTGGGGGACGCGCTGCACGCGCTCTCCGAGCCCGGCCACCACCCCGGCGTGCACGGCTGGGCCACCGCGACCTCGGCGGCACTGGAGCCCGATCTCGCCGACCGGCTGCTGGAGGCGGAGTTCCTCTGGCGGCACACCTTCTCCGACATCTTCCTGCCGTACGCCGGAGTGCGCGGCGGCGACGGCAGGCCCGGGGCGAACCTGGCCGAGGACCTGGACATACTGGACCGGCTGGACGACGAACGGTTCGTCACCTCGGCGCTGGAGTTCACCTGCGCCGGCCTGGTCGAGCCGGGCAACCCCTCTCCGCTGACGAACGCCGCGATGCGGGCCCGCGCCCTGGACATGGCGGCGGCGCGCGGCCCGCGGCAGGTGAAGTTCACCGAGCGGCTCCTGGCCGACCCCGTCCGCGTACGCGGCTGGATCCGGCGGCTCTTCGAGGACTGCGACCAGGCGTTCTTCGCGGACACCTGGCGCCGGGTCTCCGTCCAGCTGGCCGCCGACGCCCGGCACAAGACGGAGGTGCTGCGGCGCAAGGGCGTCCAGGAGGCGATGGGCGCGGTCTCCGCCGCACTGACCCTGGACGAGGAGGCGGGCCGACTCTCCGTCGACAAGCTGGCCGAGGCCCGGACCACCGCTGTCGACCCGGACGTCGGCACCGGCCTCACCCTCCTGCCCAGCAGCTTCGGCTGGCCGCACCTGATGGTGCTGCACGCCCCGGGCTGGCGGCCGGTGATCCAGTACCCGGTCCGCCTCCCCGACCTGCCGGCCCCCGCCTCCGTCGAACTGCTCCAGCTCCGGATGGAGGCCCTGGCCCACCCGATGCGGATGCGCCTGTGCCGCAACCTCGCCCGCTCCGCGTACACCACCGGCGAACTGGCCGACGCCCACCGCATCACCGCGCCCGAGGTCTCCCGGCATCTGTCGGTGCTCAAGAAGGCGGGCCTGATCACGACGCGGCGCCGCGGCCGCTACGTACTGCACCAGCTGGACCTCACGGTCGTCGCCCGCATCGGCAGCGACTTCCTGGAGGGCGTGCTGAGGTAGCCGGTGTCCGGGGCTCAGCCCGCTCCGCCGCCCGCGCGCACCAGGCCCGTCTCGTAGGCGAGGACGACGACCTGGACCCGGTCGCGCAGGCTCAGCTTGGTGAGGATGCGGCCGACGTGGGTCTTGACCGTCGCCTCGGAGAGGACGAGGCGGGCGGCGATCTCGCCGTTCGAGAGGCCCTGGGCGACCAGGAGCATCACCTCGCGTTCGCGTTCGGTGAGCTTCTGGATGTGCTTGTTCCTCGGCTCCTTCTCGCTGCTGGGCAGCATCGGGGAGAAGCGGTCGAGCAGGCGGCGCGTGGTGGACGGGGCGACGACCGCGTCGCCGCTGTGCACCGAGCGGATCGCGGAGAGCAGTTCGGCGGGCGGCACGTCCTTGAGCATGAAGCCGCTGGCCCCCGCCTTGAGCCCGGAGAAGGCGTACTCGTCCAGGTCGAACGTGGTCAGGATCAGCACCTTCGGCGGGTTCGGCTGGGCGCAGATCCGGCGGGTCGCCTCGACGCCGTCCAGGCGGGGCATGCGGACGTCCATCAGGACCACATCGACCGCGGTGGCCCGCAGGATCTCGATCGCCTCGGCGCCGTCCCCGGCCTCCGCCACCACCTCCATGTCGGGCTGGGCGGCCAGGACCATCCGGAAGCCCGTACGCAGCAGCACCTGGTCGTCGACGAGCATCACGCGGATGGCCATGGGTTCTGTCCTGTCCTCTATGGGTCGTAAGGGAGCTCTGCGGGGTGAGGGGGCACTGCGGGGGACGTTCGGTTTCAGTCGGCCGGTTTGAGCGGCAGCAGCGCGCTGATCCGGAAGCCGCCGCCCGGACGCGGGCCCGCGTCCAGCGTTCCGCCGACCATGCCGACCCGCTCCCGCATCCCGATCATCCCGTGCCCGGCGCCGTCCGCGCCGCCGTCCTCGTAGAGCTCGTGCGCCGCGCCCCGGCCGTCGTCCTCGACCAGCAGGCCGAGGCCGTCGTCGAAGTAGACCAGCCGGACGCTGGCCCCGGCGTCGGGGCCGCCGTGCTTGCGGGTGTTGGTGAGCGCCTCCTGCACGATGCGGTACGCGGTCAGCTCCACGCCGCTCGGCAGCGGGCGGGCGGTGCCCTCCACCTTGAAGTCCACCGCCAGACCGGTCCGGCGCACCTGGTCGACCAGGTCCTCGATCTGCTCCACATCGGGCTGCGGGACGTACTCCCCGCTCTCCCGGGTGTCGCCGGTCCTCAGCACCCCCAGCAGCCGCCGCATCTCGGCCAGCGCCTGCCGGCCGGTGGAGGAGATCGTCTCCAGCGCCTGGCGGGCCTGGTCGGGCGCCGCGTCCATCACGTACGCGGCGCCGTCGGCCTGAACCACCATCACGGACACGTTGTGCGCGACGACATCGTGCAGCTCCCGGGCGATCCGGGCCCGCTCGGCGGCCACCGCCACCTTGGACTGGGCCTCGCGCTCCCGCTCCAGCCGGGCGGCGCGCTCCTCCAGCTGGCTGAAGTAGGCCCGCCGGGTCCGCAGCGAGTCGCCCATCACCCAGGCCAGCACGAACGGCACCGTCATGATCACCGTCACGAAGATCTGCTGGGGCCAGGAGCCGCCCGGCTCAGCCTCCCAGCGCACCTGCGAGAGGGCGGCCGCGCTGAGGCTGCAGACCAGGGCGAGGCGGGAGGCCCAGCGCTCCCCGATCGTGGCCACCGTGAAGGTGATCACCAGCATCGCGAAGTTGCCGATGTTCGGCCGGACGTCGCCGACCAGCTGGAGCACCCCCACCGCGATGGCGAGCAGCAGCATCTTCTCGGGGAGGCGTCGGCGCAGCGCCACGACCGTGGAGAAGCCGAGCGCAACCGGAACCGCGAGGATCTCCTCCCGCCCGGCGTCGTACATGCCCGACGCCATCGACATGCCGGAGAGCCCGAGGAGGACGACCGCCCAGAAGACGTCGACGCCCGTCGGGTGTCTGCGGAGAAAATCGTAGAGGCGCTGCACGTAGCCCAGCGTAAGGACAGCGGATGGGTGCCCGGGTCAACCGGAGGGTCGATCCAGATCCTGGGACCGTACTCCCCAAGGTGGAGACTTGCCCACATGACGGAGGAGTGGCAGGGGTGGCGGGAGGCGGCTGAGACCGCTTTGTACGGGGACGGGGGCTTCTACCGGAGTCCGGTCCGGAGCCCGGAGGGGCCGGCGGGCCACTTCCGTACGTCGGTCCACGCATCGCCCCTGTTCGCACGAGCGGTGGCCGGACTGCTGGCCCGGACCGCCGGGGAGCTGGGCGTCGGCACGGTGGCCCTGGTGGATGTGGGGTCCGGGCGCGGTGAGCTGCTGACCGGGGTGCTCGCCGCCCTCCCGGACGGGCTGGAGGTGGTCCCGTACGGGGTGGAGGTCGCCGCCCGCCCGCCGGGACTGGATCCCCGGATCGTCTGGTGCGCCGAGCCGCCCCGGGGCGTCGGCGGGCTGCTGTTCGCCAACGAGTGGCTGGACAACGTGCCGGTGGACGTGGCGGAGGTGGACGGGGACGGCGTCGCCCGGTACGTACAGGTGCGGACCTCGGACGGCGGCGAGCGCCTCGGCCCGCCGGTGACCGGGGCGGACGCCGCGTGGCTGGAGCGCTGGTGGCCGCTGTCCGTGCCGGGTGAGCGGGCCGAGATCGGGCTGCCTCGCGATCTCGCCTGGGCGCGGGCGGTGGGTTCGCTGGACGCCGGGCTCGCGGTGGCGGTGGACTACGCGCATGTACGGGGCGCCCGGCCGCCCTTCGGGACGCTGACCGGGTTCCGGAGCGGGCGGGAGGTGCGCCCGGTGCCCGACGGGTCCTGCGACCTGACCGCGCATGTGGCGCTGGACGCGTGCGCGGCGGCGGTCCCGGGGGCCGCGGAGCTCACCGACCAGCGGGCGGCGCTCGCGCGGCTGGGGGTCGGCGGGGGCCGACCGCCGCTGAGCCTGGCCGCCACCGATCCGGCCGGGTACGTGCGGGCGCTGGCGGCGGCCGGTGAGGCGGCGGAGCTGACCGCGCGCGGCGGGCTCGGCGACTTCGGGTGGCTGCTGCACCGGGTGGGGGCGTCGCCGGAGCACGGGTAACCGCCCTGGCGCGGGGCCGGTCAGGGAATACTGGCCCCCATGACGGAGACGACCATCGGCATCGGCGGCGCGGCGGAGAGCACCGACATGGTGCTGAACATCGGCCCGCAGCACCCCTCCACCCACGGGGTGCTCCGGCTGCGGATCGTCCTGGACGGTGAACGCGTCCAGCACGCCGAGCCGGTCATCGGCTATATGCACCGGGGCGCGGAGAAGCTCTTCGAAGCGCGCGACTACCGGCAGATCATCATGCTCGCCAACCGCCACGACTGGCTCTCCGCGTTCTCGAACGAGCTGGGCGTCGTGATGGCCGTCGAGCGCATGCTCGGCATGGAGGTCCCCGAGCGCGCGGTCTGGACGCGGACGCTGCTCGCCGAGC
This sequence comes from Streptomyces sp. CB00316, assembly GCF_001905595.1. GTDB lineage: Bacteria > Actinomycetota > Actinomycetes > Streptomycetales > Streptomycetaceae > Streptomyces. Next base: position 43,619 of record NZ_LIXI01000002.1, read on the forward strand.
TGAACCGGGTCCTCAACCACCTGATGTTCCTCGGCTCCTACCCGCTCGAACTCGGCGGCATCACCCCGGTCTTCCACGCCTTCCGGGAGCGCGAGGAGCTCCAGGCGGTGATGGAGGAGGTCTCCGGCGGCCGGATGCACTACATGTTCAACCGGGTCGGCGGCCTCAAGGAGGACGTCCCGGCGGGCTGGTCGGGCCGGGTCAGGGACGCCGTCGCCTCGGTCCGCTCCCGGATGGACATCTACGAGAACCTGGTCCTCGGCAACGAGATCTTCCGGGCCCGTACGCGCGATGTCGGCGTGCTCTCCGCCGAAGCCGTGCACGCGTACGGGGTGTCGGGGCCCATCGCACGCGCCTCGGGCGTCGCCTTCGACCTGCGGCGCGACGAGCCGTATCTCGCGTACGGGGAGCTCCAGGACACCCTGAAGGTGGTCACCCGGACCGAGGGCGACTGCCTGGCCCGCTTCGAGTGCCTGCTGGAGCAGACCCTCAACTCGCTGGACCTGGCGGACGCGTGCCTGGACCGGATGGCCGGCCTGGAGCCGGGGCCGGTCAACCAGCGACTGCCCAAGGTGCTGAAGGCGCCCGAGGGGCACACGTACGCCTGGACGGAGAACCCGCTCGGCCTCAACGGCTACTACCTGGTCTCCAAGGGCGAGAAGACCCCGTACCGGCTGAAGCTGCGCTCCGCTTCCTTCAACAACATCCAGACGCTCACCGAACTGCTGCCGGGGACGCTGGTCTCCGACATGGTGGCGATCCTGGGGTCGCTCTTCTTCGTCGTCGGGGACGTCGACAAGTAGCCGGACCTCGCAGTCCGGTCGCGGAGCCGTCAGGAGACCGCGCCGCGCAGCTCCGCCACGTCGATCTGCTCGGTCTCGTCGTGCGCGGTGAGGTCGATGACCTTGCCCACGGCCCGGTTCTGCACCGCGCCCGTGCGGTGGGCGGCGAGCGCTTCCTCGCCGACGACGTCCGCGAGGTCCTCGTTCTGGACGGACTCGATCGCGGCGTTCGCCTTCTGGGCGTTCTGGGTGCCGAAGAAGTCGAAGCTGCCCTGGGGAACCAGATGGCGGCGGGCCGCGGCGTACGGCACGACGGCCGAGGCGGCGGGGACCGTGCGCGGTACGTGCACGGGTGCGGCGGAGGCCTGGGGGCGGGCGCCGAGGGCCTGGGGCTTGGCGGCCGGGGCGGCCTGCGTCATGGGGGCCGGGGCTGCGGGGGCCGGGGCCTTCATGGCCGGGGCGGGCGGGGTGGTCGACGGGCGGCGGTGCTGGTGGTGCTCGCCCGCCCCGGTGGCCGCCGCGTCCTTCCCCTGCGGGCCTTCCCCGTCCGCACCTTGCTCAGCACTCTGCTCAGCGCCCTGCTCATCGGCAGTGGCAGCGGCAGCGGTCCGGCGGGCTTCCTGGAGTGCGGCGTTGCGGGTGAGGTTCAGCAGGGCCTCGTCCGCGCGGCGGTAGGCCTCCGGGGTCGGCGTCGAGCGCCCGTCAGCCAGCTCGGCGGGGGTGGCGGCCGCCTCGATGGCGAGCTGCCTGCGGCCCTCCAGCGCACTGGCCCGCTCGGTCTCGGCGTTGGCGTACCGGCGCAGCAGGCCCGCGTGCTCGCCGCGCAGTCCGGCGAGCTCCACGCGCTTGCGGCGGAGCTTGGTCTCCAGACGGGTGCGCAGCTCGCGCGACTCCTCCAGATCCTGCTCCAGCTCGGCTATCCGCTCCTCGGCCCGCCACTCGTCACGGGTGCGCGCCCGCGTCAGCTCGGCGACCTGCAGCCCAGCGGCCCGGTCCCAGCTGCGCATCAGATACGCGCCGGTCAGGGCGGCGGCGGCCACGGCGGCCACCAGGCCGCGCAGGGCGAGGGGTTCGGCGAGGAACCAGGCGCCGGAAGCACCGACGACCGACACTCCCGCCACCACGGAGGGCGGCAGGATTCTGTGCAGGGGTGGCGAATGGCGGTGGCGTCCACGTGGCATGGCCTGAAATTTACCGTGTGTGCGCGCTACTTGGGGGGCCGCCCGGCAATCTTTCCCCGCCGGTTACCTGGCGGCCCCCCGAGCCCCTGCTTTTTGATCAAGAACACGCCTCGATCAGGCGCTGATTCCTGATCAGGCCTACTTCTCGAGCAGGCCCTTCGACTCCAGATACTCCTTCGCCACGTCGGTGGGTTTCGCCCGCTCGGCGTCGACCTTGCGGTTCAGCTCGGCGAGATCTTCCGTGGTGAGGGTGTCGGTGAGCTTTCCGAGCGCGGCGGCGATCTCCGGGGCGCCCGCGTCCTTGGCATTGAGGACCGGCAGGACGTTGTCGGCGTTCTGGAGCTTCTTGTCGTCCTCCAGGAACACCAGGCCGTCCAGCACGGCGTCCGTGGTCGTCGTCAGGACCAGCTCGACCTTGCCGTCACGGACGGCCTGCTTGGACTGCGGGGTGCCGACGCCCTTGGGGTCGATCCCCGTGACGTCGATGCCGTACGTCTTCTTCAGACCCGGTGCGCAGAAGGGCCGCACCTCGCACTCGTCGCCCGCCGCGATCTTGACCTTGAGCTTCGACCTTCCGAGATCGGAAAGGGTCTTGAGGTTGTTCTTCTCGGCGAATTCCTTGGAGACCGCGAAGGCGTTCTGGTCGACGGCCTTCCCGGCCGGGAGCACCTTGAGGCCCAGCGGTTCCGCGAGCTTCTCCAGGGCGGCGACCGTGGCGGCGGCGTCTCCGGAGGCGAGGGGGGCGTTCTGGGCCCTCTCCGCCCCGTTCACCTTGGCGTTGAGGAATTCGGTGATCGTGGCGGCGTATTCGGGTACGACGTCGATCTCGCCCTTCTCCAGCGAGGGCTCGTACAGCTCACGGTTCTTCACCGTGGTGATCGAGGTGCTGTACCCGGCGTCACCCAGGATCTGCGCGTACAGCTCGGCGAGCACCTTGGACTCGGTGAAGGCGGCCGAGCCGACGACGAGCGAGCCCTTCTTGCCGTCGCCGCCCGAGGAGCCGGAGCCCTTCTCCTTTTCCAGGCTGTCGCCGCCGCAGGCCGCGAGCGACCCTGTCAGCGCCACGATGCCGATGACCGCTCCGGCTATCCGCGAGGTCCTGCTCATGTCTGTTCTCCGTCCGAGCTGAAAAAGGTGACCAGGAAAGGAAGGTGGGGGGGGGCCGCCGGGTGCCTCACGCGGTCCGGCGACGGCGCAGCGGTGACAGCACCCGGTCCAGCGCCACCAGCACCCCCTCCACCAGCAGGGCCAGGGCGGCGACCAGGATCGCGCCGGCGAAGACCTGTGCGGTGTCGTAGGTGTTGAACCCGGCGGTGATGATCCGGCCGAGACCGCCGAGACCGACCATGGCGGCGATCGAGGCGGTGGCCACGACCTGGACGGCGGCGGAGCGCAGCCCGGTCATGATCATCGGGTAGGCGAGCGGCAGCTCGACCCGGACGAGGAGCTGCCCGCCGGACATCCCCATGCCCCGGGCGGCCTCCACCACGGACCGGTCCACCTCCCGCATCCCGACATAGGCGTTGGTCAGCAGCGGCGGCACGGCGAACAGGACCAACGCGATGATCGTGGGCCAGTAGCCGGAGTTGCGCAGGGGCGTGACCATGAAGAGGGCCAGCACCGCGAAGACCGGGATGGCCCGCCCCACGTTGGAGATGTTGACCGCGAGCGCGCCGCCCTTGCCGATGTGCCCCAGACACAGGGCGAGCGGCAGGGCGATGGCGCAGGCCACCGCGAGGGCGACCCCGCTCACGTACAGGTGCTCGCCGAGCCGGTGCGCGGCGCCGCCGTCACCCGACCAGTTGGCCCCGGTGGTGAGCCAGGCCCAGGCTTCGCCGATGACTCCCACGGGTCAGCCCGCCTCCACCTTCGCCGGGGCGGGTATGCCCGCCGGACCGCCCGGGTGTTCGCCCGACGCGTCGCCCGCACCCGTACGCGTATCCCCCGTCGCCGCCGGTATACGCGTCCAGGGCGTCAGCAGCCGCTGGAGGCCGAGGAGCAGCAGGTCGGCGGCGACCGCGAGCAGAACGCACAGGACGGAGGCGGCGAGCACCTGGGCCTTGAAGAAGCTCGGCAGCGCGTCCTCGATGAGATTGCCGAGGCCGCCCTTGCCGACTAGCGAGCCGACCGTGGTCAACGCGACCGTCGACACGGTGGCTGTGCGCAGCCCCGCCATCAGTGCGGGCAGCGCGAGCGGGAGCTCCACCTCCCACAGCAGCCGCCCCGGCCCGTACCCCATGCCCCGGGCGGCCTCCTTTGCCTCCTCGGGCACCGCTTCGAGGCCGGCCAGGATGTTCCGTACGAGGATGGTGAGTGAATAGAGGACCAGGCCCGTGACGACGAGCGCGGCGGAGAGCCCGAACAGGGGCAGCAGCAGCGAGAACATCGCCAGCGAGGGCACGGTGTAGAGAATCGTCGTCAGCCCGAGCACCGGCCCGGCGAAGCCACGGCCCCGGCGGGCGAGCAGCGCCAGCGGAAAGGCGACCGCGAGCCCGATGAGCACCGAGACGACCGTGATCCCGATGTGCTGCACGGTGGCGTCGGTCAGCTCCTGGCTGCGGGAGCGCAGATACTCGCCGCAGATCCAGTCGTTCGTCGCCAGGCAGTTCCCTTCGGCCATCCGGCCCCCACCTCCCGTCTCCCTTGTCGCGGCCGTGTCGAACTGATGCCTGGCGAGCCTATCCTCGACCACTGACAATCACGGATGCTGTCGCATTCCGGCAACACGCCCTTCACAGAACGCCCTCCACCATGGGGAATCATGATCCGTTTCGAGCACGTCACCAAGCGGTACGCGGACGGCACCACCGCCGTCGACGACCTTTCGTTCGAGGTCGCCGAGGGTGAACTGGTCACGCTCGTCGGACCTTCCGGCTGCGGCAAGACGACCACCATGAAAATGGTGAACCGGCTGATCGAACCGACCGAGGGCACGATATTCCTCGACGGGGAGGACATATCCGCCGTCGACCCCGTCGAACTCCGCCGCCGCATCGGCTATGTGATCCAGCAGGTGGGCCTCTTCCCGCACAAGACGGTGCTGGAGAACACCGCGACCGTCCCCCATCTCCTGGGCTGGAAGCGCGGAAAGGGACGCGAACGCGCCGCCGAACTGCTCGACCTCGTCGGACTCGACCCCTCCGTCTACGGCGACCGCTATCCGGAACAGCTCTCCGGCGGGCAGCGCCAACGCGTCGGGGTCGCCCGCGCCCTGGCCGCCGACCCGCCCGTGCTGCTGATGGACGAGCCTTTCGGCGCGGTCGACCCGGTCGTGCGCGAACGGCTCCAGAACGAATTCCTGAAACTCCAGGCACAGGTCCGTAAAACCGTCCTGTTCGTCACCCACGACATCGAGGAGGCCGTCCGCCTCGGCGACCGGATCGCCGTCTACGGGAACGGCCGCATCGAGCAGTTCGACTCCCCCGCCACCGTCCTCGGCGCCCCCGCGACCCTCTACGTGGCCGACTTCGTCGGCGCCGACCGCGGGCTCAAGCGGCTCTCGGTGACCCCGATCGAGGAGAGCGACCTCGACCAACCCCCGGTCGTCCACCTCGACGACTCCCTCGCCGAGGCCACCGCACGCCTCCGGTCCGAGGGCGCGCGCTGGGCCGTCGTGCTGGACGGCCGGGACAACCTGCACGGCTGGATCCCCGCCGAGGCGGCCACCGCCGCGAAGGGCACCGTCCGCGAGCACGCCCGCCGCATGGAGGCCTGGCTCCCGCTCGGCTCCCCGCTCAAGCAGGCGTTCGCCACCATGCTCCAGCACGACGCGGGCTGGATCGCGGTCATCGACAAGGAGAGCGAGGGCCGCTTCCTCGGCGTACTGACCCCCGCCCGGCTGCACGAGGCGCTGCGCCGCTCGATCGACGCCGACGCGCAAGCCGTACCGCGCGCGGAGGTCGCCGTCGAGACGGTCGCCACCGCGTAGCCGGGGCGCCGCTCACTGTGCGCTGCCGGGCCCACACTGCGCACTGCCGGGCCCTCACTGTGCGCTGAGGCGCCCGCTCAGCCACTCCAGCGCCGGCGGGACCTCCCTCCGCCACGTCGTGAAGTTGTGCCCGCCGCTGTCCAGCACGATCGAGGACACCCGGGCGGGTGCCTTCACCTTGTCGATGAACCTCATCGTGCTCTTCAGGTTCCCCTCGCCCTGCCGTGACGTCGTCACCAGGAACGAACCGCCGGACGGCGGCCGGTTCTCCAGCGTCCACATCAGGTCCGCACGGTCGCGCAGCGCCTGCTTCCCGTGGAACAGGTCGCCGGTCGTCGGGTCCTCGGCGGCCTTGTAGTACGCGGAGAGTCCGGCGCTCGCCGCGTACCGGTCCGGGTGGTGCAGCCCGATCTTCAACGCGCAGTAGCCGCCGGTCGAGTTGCCGATGATGCCCCAGTTGCGGGCCTGCTCGCCGACCCGGTACGACTGTGTGATCGCCTCCGGGAGGTCCTTCGCGAAGAACGTCTCCGTCTGCGGCCCCTTCGGTATGTCCACGCACTCGGTGTCCCGGGGCGGCGCCACCGTCGGCCGCAGCATCACCAGGATCATCGGCTGCGCCTTGCCCGCCTTCACGCGCTCGTGCGCCGTCTGGGGATAACGCAGGCCCTTGAGGAGGTTTTCCGCCGTGCCCGGGTAGCCGGTCAGCACCACCACCGCCGGGAACGTCCGCTTGGCGTAGGCGCTGCGGAAGTACTCAGGCGGCAGATAGACGTACGCCGGGGACTCGATCCCCGACAGCCGCCCCGAGACCACCACCTTGTCGATCCGCCCGCCCGCCGTCGGCACCCCGCCGCCCGGCACGTCCGGGCGCTGGGTGCCGATCCGCGTCATGTTCCGTGAGCCGGGCCCCCCGCCCGTGTGGTCGCTGACCACGCCCAGCTCCTGCTTCTGACCGAAGAGGTCGGCCCAGGAGCCGTAGAAGAGGAACGCGTTGTTCGCCGCCAGGCCGACCGAGGCGAACAGCGTCAGCTGGGTCGCCAGCAGCAGCCCGACCCGGCCCGTCACGGCGGCGGCGCTCCGCCGGGCCAGGCGTGGCCAGAGCCAGACCGTGGCGGCGAACAGCGCCACGGCCGAGGCCGCCACGACCGCCAGAACTACCTTGCTGGTGAGACCCATGAGTGAGCTTTCTCTGCGTTCCGACTGCGTTCCGACTGCTTTTGTCTGTGTTCTGCCCGCGCTTCCGAGCGGAAATTTCCGGAATGTGGATGAACCCTCGCCACTCGGCCCCCGTCCTAGAGGGAGCACACCGTCCGGAACGGCGACGGCCGACGGACTCAAGGAATCTGCGATCTCATCTGGAGCCACGGAAGCGATGTCTGTCACGGTAGATGGGGATAAAACGGTGTCGGTTCCGCAACGTGTGCGGCGGCTGCTCCGCGGCCCGCGCCCCGAAGCCGTACCGGCCGTCGTCGGCGCCGCCTGCACCGTCGTCGGGCTGATCGACATCGCGGCCGGGGTCTTCCCCCGCTTCCGGCACAGCCGGATGCACACCCTCGCCGAGGTGCTCCCCGGGGCGCTCGGCCCGTTCGCCGCCGCGCTCTCGCTGAGCGCCGGTGTGCTGCTGCTCCTGCTCGCGCACGGGCTGAAGCGGCACAAGCGGCGGGCCTGGCGGGCGGCGGTGGTGCTGCTTCCGGCGGGGGCCGTGGCGCAGTTCGCGTACCGCCACTCCATCGTCGGCGTCCTGGTCTCCCTGACGCTCTGCTGCCTGCTCGTCCACCACCGGGACCAGTTCCGCGCGCTGCCCGACCCGCGCAGCCGGTGGCGGGCGCTGGCCAACTTCGTACTGCTCGGGGCCTCTTCGCTGGCGCTCGGGCTGGTCATCGTCTCCGTCCACCCCGGCCGCGTCGTCGGCGACCCTTCCATCGCGGACCGGCTCCAGCACGTGCTCTACGGCCTGTTCGGCATCGAGGGCCCGGTCGACTACGCCGGGCGGACCAGCTGGACCGTCGCCTACTCGCTCGGCGCCCTCGGCCTGCTGACCGCCGTCACCACGATCTACCTCGCCTTCCGCCCCGAACACCCGGCCGCCCGCCTCACCGAGGACGACGAGAGCCGGCTGCGGGCGCTGCTCGCGACGCACGGTGGCCGCGACTCGCTCGGCCACTTCGCGCTCCGCCGCGACAAGGCCGTCGTCTTCTCCCCCAGCGGCAAGGCCGCCGTCTGCTACCGGGTCGTCTCCGGGGTGATGCTGGCCGGCGGCGACCCCATCGGCGACGTGGAGGCCTGGCCGGGCGCCATCGAACGCTTCATGGACGAGGCGAAGGCGCACTCCTGGACCCCGGCCGTGATGGGGTGCAGCGAGCGCGGCGGCGAGGTCTGGACCCGCGAGACCGGACTCACCGCCCTGGAGCTGGGCGACGAGGCGGTGGTCGATGTCGCGGATTTCTCCCTCGCCGGGCGGGCCATGCGGAACGTACGCCAGATGGTGGGGCGCATCGAACGCAACGGCTACGAGACCCGGGTCCGGCGAGCACGTGACATCGGCGCCACCGAGCTGGAGCGCATCCGCCGGGCCGCCGCCGACTGGCGCGGCACCGACACCGAGCGCGGCTTCTCCATGGCGCTCGGCCGGATCGGCGACCCCGCCGACGGCGACTGCGTGATCGCCACCGCCCACCTGCCCGGCTCCGGGGACGGACCGCACGGCGACCTGAAGGCGGTCCTCCACTTCGTCCCGTGGGGGCGCGACGGGATGTCCCTGGAGCTGATGCGCCGCGACCGCTCGGCCGACCCCGGCATGAACGAGCTGCTGATCGTCGCCTCGCTCCAGGCCGCCGGGAAGCTGGGCGTCGCCCGGGTCTCGCTGAACTTCGCGATGTTCCGCTCGGCGCTGGCGCGCGGCGAGCGGCTCGGCGCGGGACCGGTGCTGCGCTGCTGGCGGGGGCTGCTGATCTTCCTCTCCCGCTGGTTCCAGATCGAGTCGCTGTACAAGTTCAACGCCAAGTTCAGGCCCCGCTGGGAGCCCCGCTTCGTGGTCTTCCGCACCAGCCGCGACCTGCCCCGCATCGGGATCGCGGCGATGCAGGCGGAGGGGTTCGTGAACTTCTCGCTGCCCCGCCCGTTCCGCTCCCGCGCCCAGCGCCCCTGCGGCCACACGCTGCGCAGCGCCCCGGAGCACGGGGTACACGCGGCGTAGGGGGCGGCCCTGCGGGGCCTAGGCTGGTCGTATGAGTACGACACGCACGCGGGGCACGGTACGAGGGCTGCCGGAGTGGGACCGCTGTGCGGTCATGGGGGTCGTCAACGTGACGCCCGACTCCTTCTCCGACGGCGGCCGCTGGTTCGACACCACGGCCGCGGTCAAGCACGGCCTCGACCTGGTGTCCGAGGGCGCCGACCTGGTCGACGTCGGCGGCGAGTCGACCCGCCCCGGCGCCAGCCGGGTGGACGAGTCGGAGGAGCTGCGGCGGGTGATCCCCGTCGTGAAGGGGCTGGCCTCCGAGGGCGTCACCGTCTCCGTGGACACCATGCGCGCCCGCGTCGCCGAGAAGGCCGTCGCGGCCGGGGCCGTCCTGGTCAACGACGTGAGCGGAGGCCTCGCGGACCCGGCCATGATCCCGGCCGTCGCCGCCGCCGGGGTCCCGTTCGTCGTGATGCACTGGCGCGGCTTCAGCGAGTCCATGAACAGCCGCGCGGTGTACGAGGACGTGGTCGCCGAGGTCCTCGACGAGCTGCGGCAGCGGATGGACGCGGTGGTGGCGGGCGGTGTGGCCCCGGAGCGCGTCGTGATCGACCCCGGCCTCGGCTTCGCGAAGCTGGCCCCCCACGACCTGGCCCTCGTCGCGCACCTGGACGAGCTGCACGCGCTGGGCCGCCCGCTGCTGGTGGCAGCCTCCCGCAAACGCTTCCTCGGCCATGTGCTGGCAGGCCCCGGCGCCGCCCTGCCGCCCGCCCGCGAACGTGACGCGGCCACCGCGGCGGTCTCCGCCCTCGCCGCCCGGGCCGGGGCCTGGGCGGTCCGCGTCCACGAGGTGGGGGCCAGCGCCGACGCCGTACGGGTCGCCCGCGCCGTCGAGGGAGCCGCGTGAACGAGGACCACGCGTCGGCCGCCGCCGACATCGCGGAGGTCGAGACGGCCAACACCGCCTTCTACGAAGCCCTGGAACGCGGCGACCACGAGGGCCTCTCCGACCTCTGGCTGCCGGGCGAGGACCTCACCGTCTCCTGCGTCCACCCGGGGTGGCCGGTGCTCACGGGGCGGGGCGACGTGCTGCGCAGCTACGCCCTGATCATGGCGAACACCGATTACATCCAGTTCTTCCTGACGGACGTCAACGTCGCGATGACCGGCGACACCGCCCTGGTCACCTGCACCGAGAACATCCTCAGCGGCGGCCCGGCAGAGGAGGGCAACGCCCTGGGGCCGCTGGTGGGCCAGCTGGTCGTCGCCACGAACGTGTTCCGGCGCACGCCCGAGGGGTGGAAGCTCTGGTCCCACCACGGCTCGCCCGTCCTGGCGGAGACCGACGAGGACGACGAGGAGGAACCGTCCACCTGATGACGGGAAGCCACCCCCACGTGTGGACAGGGGTTGGAAGCCACGGCCGCGGGGTATGGGCGGCTACCAGCCCGCGAGGCGCTGTCCATGGCCCCCACGGGCGAGCACTGCCGGTGCTCGCAGGTAGATTCGAAAGAAGGCACCTTGCCGCCCGCACGCGGCCGGGTGCCTCTTGGACCAACGACAGCAGGAGTGATTCGCGTGGATCGTGTCGCGCTGCGCGGCCTCAAGGCCCGTGGGCACCACGGCGTCTTCCCCCGGGAGCGGGAAGAGGGCCAGACCTTCATCGTCGACCTGGTGCTCGGCCTCGACACCCGCCCCGCGGCAGCCACCGACGACCTGGCCCGCACCGTGCACTACGGCGTCGTGGCCGAGGAGGTCGTCGAGGTGGTGACGGGCGAGCCGGTCGACCTGATCGAGACGCTCGCCGAGCGCATCGCCCAGCAGTGCCTGAAGCACGAAGGTGTCCAGGAGGTCGAGGTCGTGGTCCACAAGCCGGACGCACCGATCACCGTCCCCTTCGACGACGTGACCATCACCATCATTCGGAGCCGAGCATGACTGCGTTTTCCACCGAGGGGCAGAGCGATCCGACCGTACAGCCGGTGCCCGACGCCGTCGTCAAGCAGGTGGACGCCGCCGACACCACCCTTTCCAACCCCAAGATGGCCGTGATCGCCCTCGGCTCCAACCTGGGCAACCGGCTGGAGACCCTCCAGGGCGCCGTCGACGCGCTGGAGGACACCCCGGGCCTGCGGGTCAAGGCGGTCTCCCCGGTGTACGAGACGGAGCCCTGGGGCGTCGCGGCGGACAGCCAGCCGTCGTACTTCAACGCGGTCATCCTCGTGAAGACGACGCTGCCGCCGGCATCCCTGCTGGAGCGCGGCCAGGCCGTCGAGGAGGCCTTCGACCGGGTCCGCGAGGAGCGGTGGGGCCCGCGCACCATCGACGTCGACATCGTGGCGTACGCGGACGTCCTCTCCGACGACCCGGTGCTCACCCTCCCCCACCCCCGCGCCCACGAGCGGGCCTTCGTCCTCGCCCCCTGGCACGACGTGGACCCCGAGGCCCAGCTCCCCGGCGCAGGCCCGGTCTCCGAGCTGCTCGCCGGGGTCGGCCGCGAAGGCGTCCTGCCCCGCGCCGACCTGGAACTGCGCCTGCCGGAGTAGTCGTTAGGCTCGACGGGCACGAGCTCAGGAACACGGGCTCAGGGCTCACAGGCTTCGGGATCACGGGCTCAGGAACACAGGCGACGAAGGGCGGCTCACGCGGTGAAGCAACTACGGCTCGGGGTACTGGCGGGCCTCTTCGCCGCCGCCGGCGTCCTCTCCTGGGGCGGCGCCCGCCTCTGGGACTCCCTCGGCACGCTCCCGAGCGTCCCGCTGGCCGCGTCGATCGTGCTCGCCGTGATCGCGGTGATCCTCCTGGCCACCGCGCTCTCCATCCGCACCCGCCTCCGCGCCCAGCGGGAGCGCCGCCCCGGCGCCAAGGGCGTCGAGCCCCTGATGGCGGCGAGGGCGGTCGTCTTCGGCCAGGCGAGCGCCCTGGTCACCGCCCTGGTCGCCGGGATGTACGGCGGCACGGGCGTCTTCCTGCTCAGCTTCCTCGACGTCCCGCCCCGCCGCGACCAGGCCATCTACGCGGGCGCGGCGGCGGTGGCGGGCATCGGAGTCATCGCGGCCGCCTTCTTCCTGGAACGCGTCTGCCGCCTCCCCGAGGACGGCGAGAACAACCACGACGGCACGGGCACGGCGACCGCTTAGGGCGGCGGGCCGGCCAGTACCGTCGGGGCCGTCGTCAGGCGATGTCAGCGGGCCATGATGAGGCTCATCGCCTCGGCGCGCGTCGCGGGGTCGCGGAGCTGGCCGCGCACCGCGGAGGTGAGGGTCTTCGCGCCGGGCTTGCGGATCCCCCGCATGGACATGCACATGTGCTCGCACTCGACGACGACGATGACTCCGCGCGGCTCCAGGATCGACATGAGGGACTCGGCGATCTGGGTCGTCAGCCGCTCTTGGACCTGTGGGCGGCGGGCGTAGACGTCCACCAGCCGGGCCAGCTTGGAGAGACCGGTGATCTTGCCGGTGGCCGCCGGAATGTAGCCGACGTGCGCGACGCCCCGGAACGGCACCAGGTGATGCTCACAGGTGCTGAACACCTCGATGTCCTTGACCAGGACCATCTCGTCATGACCCAGGTCGAATGTGGTCGTCAGGACGTCTTCGGGCTGTTGGTACAGGCCCGCGAATATCTCCTTGTACGCCCGCGCCACCCGCCCCGGTGTCTCCCTGAGGCCCTCGCGGTCCGGGTCCTCCCCGACGGCGACGAGCAGCTCGCGTACGGCCGCCTCGGCCCGCTTCTCGTCGAAATCGCCGATCGATCCCTGGCCGTCGAGCGTCACCGGGTCGGTCATCTGTGCCTCGTTCCTCTGTGCTGCCCCGTGCGCGGTTCGCACGTGGACATCGCAGGCATACGGAAAAGCCGCGCCCCCACAGGCTAAAACCTGGGGGGCGCGGCATCCATTCCGGACCTGGTGAGACCCCCGTGACGGAGGTCTCACCGGATGCGCTGCGGATCTAGCTCTCGGGACGGTCCTCGGGGATCCCCTCCGTGGAGGGGGCGATGTCCTTCGTGAGGTCCGTCGCCGGGGCGATCTCCGGCGGGGTGGCCGAGCCGTTGGCGGTGGAAGCGCCGTTGGTGAGGGCCAGCTCCTTCGGGGAGAGCACCGGAGGCCGCGTCGACGGGGTGCGCCGGGCGGAGCCGGTCCACGCCGGGCGGGCGGGACGCTTGACGATCGGGGCGAAGATCTCCGCGATCTCGTCCTTGCCGAGCGTCTCCTTCTCCAGGAGTTCGAGCACGAGGGCGTCGAGGATGTCGCGGTTCTCGACGAGAATCTCCCACGCGTCGTTGTGGGCGCTCTCGATGAGCTTCTTGACCTCTTCGTCGACGAGCGCCGCGACCTCTTCCGAGTAGTCGCGCTGGTGGCCCATCTCACGGCCCAGGAAGGGCTCGGTGTTGTCGCCGCCGAACTTGATGGCGCCGAGCCGCTCCGTCATGCCGTACTGCGTGACCATCGCGCGGGCCGTCGCCGTGGCCTTCTCGATGTCGTTCGCGGCGCCGGTGGTCGGGTCGTGGAAGACCAGCTCCTCGGCCGCGCGCCCGCCCAGCATGTATGCCAGCTGGTCGAGCATCTCGTTGCGCGTCGTGGAGTACTTGTCCTCCTCCGGGAGCACCATCGTGTAGCCGAGGGCGCGGCCGCGGGAGAGGATCGTGATCTTGTGGACCGGGTCCGACTGGGGGGAGGCCGCCGCGACCAGGGCGTGGCCGCCCTCGTGGTACGCGGTGATCTTCTTTTCCTTCTCGGACATGATCCGGGTCCGCTTCTGCGGGCCCGCCACGACGCGGTCGATGGCCTCGTCGAGCATCTCGTTGTCGATGAGCTTCTTGTTGCTGCGCGCCGTCAGGAGCGCGGCCTCGTTCAGCACGTTCGACAGGTCGGCACCGGTGAAGCCGGGCGTCCGGCGGGCGACGGCGCCGAGATCGACGTCCTTCGCGACCGGCTTGCCCTTCTGGTGGACCTTGAGGATCTCCAGCCGGCCCAGCATGTCGGGACGGTCGACCGCGATCTGCCGGTCGAAGCGTCCCGGGCGCAGGAGGGCCGGGTCGAGGATGTCCGGGCGGTTGGTGGCGGCGATCAGGATGACCCCGCCCTTCACGTCGAAACCGTCCATCTCGACGAGCAGCTGGTTGAGCGTCTGCTCGCGCTCGTCGTGGCCGCCGCCCATGCCGGCACCGCGGTGCCGGCCGACGGCGTCGATCTCGTCGACGAAGACGATCGCCGGGGCGTTCGCCTTGGCCTGCTCGAAGAGGTCACGCACCCGGGAGGCACCGACACCGACGAACATCTCGACGAAGTCGGACCCGGAGATCGAGTAGAACGGCACGCCCGCTTCGCCGGCGACGGCGCGTGCGAGCAGCGTCTTGCCCGTACCGGGCGGCCCGTAGAGCAGGACGCCCTTGGGGATCTTGGCGCCGACGGCCTGGAACTTCGCCGGCTCCTGGAGGAACTCCTTGATCTCGTGGAGTTCCTCAACCGCCTCGTCGGACCCCGCCACATCGGCGAAGGTCGTCTTCGGGGTGTCCTTGGTGATCAGCTTGGCCTTGGACTTGCCGAACTGCATGACCTTGGAGCCGCCGCCCTGCATCTGGTTCATCAGAAACAGGAAGACGACGACGATCAGGACGAAGGGCAGCAGCGAGAGAAGGATCGAGACGAACGGGGACTGCTTCGACGGCGAGACGGTGTAACCCTTCTCGATGTCACCCGCTTCGAACTTCTGCTGGAGCGTGTCGGCGAGCTGGACGCCCTGGTTGCCGATGTAGCTCGCCTGGAACTTGGTGCCGGACTCGCCGGCAAGCTTCTGGCCGTCCTTAAGTTCGATCTTGAGAATCTGTTCGTCACCGGTGGTCAGCTTGGCCTGCTCCACCTGGTCCTTGCTGATCGCCTGGATCACCTTGGCGGTGTCCACCGTCTTGTAGCCGCCCGACGAGCCGACGACCTGCATCAACACGACCACGGCGAGGACGGCCAGCACGATCCACATGACCGGCCCACGGAAGTATCGCTTCACGTCCATCCATACGGAGCGAAGACGCCCCGTCCCTCCTGCCCGTAGGTAAATGCTGCTGTGTTTGAAAGCTCTGTTGGAAAAGAGTGCTCTTCGGACGGTACCCCAGCTAGGAGGCCCGCGACCGCTGCGTGCGGCGGAGAAACCCGCTTTCGAAGCTTCAACGGCCCGCGGGCGGCCAGGGTTCCCCGGGGGTCAGCCGCCGTAGACGTGCGGGGCGAGCGTGCCGACGAAGGGGAGGTTGCGGTACTTCTCCGCGTAGTCCAGCCCGTACCCGACGACGAACTCGTTGGGGATGTCGAAGCCGATCCACTTCACGTCGATCGCGACCTTCGCGGCGTCCGGCTTGCGCAGCAGGGTGCAGACCTCCAGGGAGGCAGGCTCCCGGGAGCCCAGGTTGGACAGCAGCCAGGACAGCGTCAGGCCGGAGTCGATGATGTCCTCGACGATCAGGACGTGCTTGCCCTTGATGTCGGTGTCCAGGTCCTTGAGGATCCGGACGACACCCGAGGACTGGGTGCCCGCCCCGTACGAGGAGACGGCCATCCAGTCCATCGTGACGGGGGTGGACAGCGCGCGCGCCAGGTCCGCCATGACCATCACCGCACCCTTGAGGACGCCGACGATCAGCAGGTCCTTGCCCGCGTACTCCGCATCGATCTTCGCGGCCAGCTCGACGAGCTTCGCGTCGATCTCTTCCTTGGTGAGGAGCACCGACTGAAGGTCGGTACCCATGTCCTTCTCGTTCACCCACGTCTCTTTCTCTGCCTGCCGGGCCCAGGGTGCGCCCCGGGTCCGGCCCGGCTGTTCGCCTGCGTTTCAGCCGCTCGCGCGTCAGCTCTGCCGAATGACCAGTCTGCCACCCTGCCGTCGGGCCTCGACGCGGCCGGGCAGGTTGATGGCCCGCTGGCCGCGCCAGCCGGTGATCAGACGGTCGACTTCTTCGAGGTGGCGGGCGAAGAGGGAGCCGGCCGGCGCCCCGGCCTCGATGACGGCCCGGCGCAGCACCCGGCGGCGTACCGCGGGGGGCAGGACGTAGAGCTTGGCGCACTCCAGCCGGCCGGTCTCGTCGCGTACGGCGAGCTCGGCCTCGGCGGCCCAGGTGTCCAGCGCGTCGGCGTCGTCGCGGGAGAGCTGGGCCGTCCGGGCGAGGGCTTCGACGACGCCCTTGCCGAGCGCCTTCTCCAGGGCGGGCAGGCCCTCGTGGCGGAGCCGGGAGCGGGTGTAGGCGGGGTCGGTGTTGTGCGGGTCGTCCCAGACGGGGATCGACTGGACCAGGCAGGCCTTGCGGGCGGTCTGCCGGTCGAGCTGGAGGAACGGGCGGCGGTAGCGGCCGGCCGGCCCGGAGGCGGCGGCCATGCCGGAGAGCGAGCGGATGCCGGAGCCGCGGGCGAGGCCGAGGAGGACGGTCTCGGCCTGGTCGTCACGGGTGTGGCCGAGCAGCACGGCGGCGGCGCCGTGGCGTTCGGCGGCGGCGTCCAGCGCGGCGTAGCGGGCGTCGCGGGCGGCGGCCTCGGGGCCGCCCTCGCGTCCGACATGCACGGCGACGGCCTCGACGGGGTCGAGGTCCATGGCGGCGAGCCGGGTGACGACCTCGGCGGCGCGGAGGCCGGATCCCGGCTGGAGGTTGTGGTCGACGGTGATGCCGCCGGCCCGGACGTCGAGCTTGCGGGCCTCGAAGGCGAGGGCCGAGGCGAGCGCCATGGAGTCGGCGCCGCCGGAGCAGGCGACGAGGACGAGGGGGGCGGCGGGCCGTTCGGGGAGGGCGGGCCGTTCGGGGAGAGTGAGCCTGCCCGCCGCGCCGGCCTCGGCGTAGCGGGAGGCGGCGGGCGCCGAGCGCCCGGCCTCGTCGGCGGGACGGTCGAGGCCGCCGGGGCCGCCGTGACGGTGGAATTCGGTGAGGACGTCGTGGAGTACGCGGCGGACCGCCAGGCGTATCGCCGCGACCGCAGGATGGGGACCCATGTCCGGTGCCCTTCATGGAGGTTCGGGAGGAGCGTCGAGCGCCGGAACGCGTGAGTCCCGTCACTCAGAGTGCGTCGATGGTGACAGAGGCGAGCTGTTCATCGAGCATTGCACGCCTTCCCATGCCCTCATGGTCCCTCGGATGGGTGATTGAGGGGCAGTTTCCCGGCCCTGAGCCGGGAGAGGGTCACGATTCCGCCGTGCGGTGCACCCGCGCGACCCACTCGGCGGGTTTGGCGATCTCCGCCTTGGTCGGGAGGGTGTTGGGCGAGGTCCAGACGCGGTTGAAGCCGTCCATGCCGACCTCTTCGACGACCGATCGTACGAACTTCTCGCCGTCCTTGTACTGCCGGAGCTTGGCGTCCAGTCCGAGCAGCTTGCGCAGCGCCTGGTCGAGCCGGCCGGCGCCCTGGGCACGGCGGCGCTGGAACTTCTCCCGGATCTCGGCGACGGAGCCGACGACCTCGGGACCGACGCCGTCCATCACGAAGTCCGCGTGGCCCTCAAGGAGGGACATCACCGCGGTGAGGCGGCCGAGGACCTCGCGCTGGGCGGGGGTCTGGACGATGTCGACAAGGCTGCGTCCGCTCTCCTCGCCGCGTTCGCCCTCGGGGCGGCCGGCGCCGGAGAGCGACTGGGCGGCCTCGCGGAGCCGCTCCAGGAAGGTCATCGGGTCGACGTCGGTCTCGTCCAGGAACGTCTGGATCTCGCCCTGGAGGTGGTCGCGGAGCCAGGGGACGCCGGTGAACTGGGTGCGGTGGGTCTCCTCGTGGAGGGCTACCCAGAGCCGGAAGTCGTGCGGGTCGACGTCGAGTTCCCGCTCGACGTGGACGATGTTGGGCGCGACCAGGAGCAGTCGTCCGCCGCCGTCGGCGGAGCCGGGGAGCTCGCGGGTGGCGGGGGCGAACGTCTCGTACTGGCCGAGGATCCGGGAGGCCAGGAACGAGAGCAGCATGCCCAGCTCGACGCCGGTGACCTTGCCGCCGACCGCGCCGAGCACGGCTCCACCGGGTCCGCCGGGGCGGCGGCTCTCCATCTTGGCGAGCAGCGGGCGCAGCAGTTCGCGGAAGCCCGCGGCGTTGGCCTTGATCCAGCCGGCCCGGTCGACGACCAGGACGGGGGTGTCCTCCGGCTCGGTCCCTTCCGGGATCATCCGGGTGAAGAGCCGGACGTGCTCCTCGGAGGCCTTGGCGTGCCGCCGGAGCTCCGCGACGACGGCGCGGGCCTCCTCGCGGCTGATCTCGGGCCCGGGCCGCACCAGTCGGGTCGCGGTCGCGACCGCGAGGTTCCAGTCGACCATCTCTGCACCACCGATGCTCGTCATGCGTCAACCGTACGTGAGCGACTCGCCCGGTGGTGGGGTGTTGCGCCGCCCTTCGGGTGGGGGTCCTTCAAAGGAGCGGGGCTCAGCCGCCCGGTCCGGCGAGGGCGGCGGCCAGTGCGTCGAGGGCGGATTCGGCCGCGGACGGCGATGTGGAGCCGGAGGCGAGGAAGGCGAAGGCGAGCAGTCGGCCCTGCGGGTCGACGACGGTTCCGGCGAGGGAGTTGACGCCGGTGAGGGTACCGGTCTTGGCGCGGATCAGGCCGCTCGCGCCGGTGTCGTCCCGGTAGCGGGTACTGAGAGTGCCGTTGAAGCCGGCGACAGGGAGGCCGGTGAGGACGGGGCGCAGTCCGGGCCGCTCCGGATCGGCGGCGCGGGCGAGGAGCGCGGTGAGGAGGGCGGGGGTGACCCGGCCCTCACGATCGAGTCCACTGCCGTCCGCGAGGCGGGCTCCGGCGGTGGGTACGTCGAGCTTCCTGAGTTCGGCGGTGACGGCTCGGCGGGCGCCCGCGAAGTCGGCGCTCTCACCCTTGGCGATGGCGGTCTGCCGGGCGAGGGCCTCGGCGATGTCGTTGTCGCTGTTGGTGAGGGCGCGCTCGACGAGAGCGGAGAGCGGGGCGGAGTGGTGGGTGGCGACGGTACGGGCCGTGTCGGCCGCCCGGGCCGCGTGGGGGGCGCCGGAGACCTCGACGCCCGCCTTCTTCAGCTCGGCGGCGAAGGCGCGGGCCGCGTCGCCCGCAGGGTCGTCGGTACGCGGGGCGTGGCCGTGATCCGTGCCGTTGAGGCGGCCCTCGTCGACCATCAGGGCGGTGACGGGGGCGATGTTGGGGTTCTTGCCGATGGGGTGGCGTTCGGGTCCGGTGTAGCGGGAGGTGTCGTAGGCGAGCCGTACGGAGTTCTCGCCCTCGCGCAGGGCCGTGGCGGCCTCGGTGGCCATCGAGCGCAGGGCGGCCTTGCTCAGGGTGGGGTCGCCGCCGCCGACGAGGGTGAGGGTGCGGTGGTCCTCGGAGACCCGGACGGTGGTGGCGATGCGGTGGTCGGGGCCGAGGGCGGAAAGCGCCGCGGTGGTGGTGGCGATCTTGACGGTGGAGGCCGGGGTCATCGGGGTGGCGGCGCCACGCCCGTACAGCTGCTCGCCGGTGGCGGTGTCGATGACGGAGGCGGCGACCTGGGTGCCCAGGGCGGGTGCGCCGATGAGCGGGGCGAGGGCGGTGCGCAGACCCGCGGGGTCCTGGGGGGCGGAACGGGTGACCGCGGTGTCGAGCGCGCCGAGGACGGCGGGGGCGCTGGGGGCCGGTTCCGGGGCGCCGGGGAGCCTGCGGCCGTGATGTGCGCCACCTGTACGGTCCGCGGCGGCTGCGAGCTGCCGCTCGGCCTTACGCTGACCGTTGTCCCAGGGACCGGCGGCGAGGACGGCGCCGGTGGCCACGACCAGGCCGAGCACGGCGGAGCCTGCGACGACCTGCCAGGTGTTGGACCCGTTGCGCTTGCTCTTCAGGTTCTTGATCCGGCCCCAGGGGTCCGACGGGCGGTTCGACGGTTCTTCCACCGGCTCGGCCACCGTTGACCAGCCCCTTTCGCGAGCACTCTTCTGCGTGGGGGACACTTAACCACCAGTCGTATGTGTTGATCATGGAGGAGCCACCCGTGGAGTTCGACGTCACCATCGAGATCCCGAAGGGTTCGCGGAACAAGTACGAGGTGGACCACGAGACCGGTCGGATCCGCCTGGACCGTCGACTCTTCACCTCGACCAGTTACCCGGCCGACTACGGCTTCGTCGAGAACACCCTCGGCGAGGACGGCGACCCGCTGGACGCGCTGGTCATCCTGGACGAGCCGACCTTCCCCGGCTGCCTCATCAAGTGCCGCGCCATCGGCATGTTCCGGATGACGGACGAGGCCGGCGGCGACGACAAGCTGCTGTGCGTCCCGGCCTCGGACCCGCGGGTGGAGCACCTGCGCGACATCCACCACGTGTCGGAGTTCGACCGCCTGGAGATCCAGCACTTCTTCGAGGTCTACAAGGACCTGGAGCCGGGCAAGTCCGTCGAGGGCGCCGACTGGGTCGGCCGTACCGAGGCGGAGGCCGAGATCGAGGCCTCGTACAAGCGTCTTGAGGCGCAGGGCGGCAAGCACTGACGTACCTCTTCCGGTTCCGTTTGTGAGCCGGACGGCCGTACGCGAACGGGCGGCACACCTTCCGGATGTGCCGCCCGTTCCGCTGTGCGCATCGCCCCGTCATGCGGCGGTCATGTCGGTGGCCATACTGGGCACACGTGCGCCCGGAAGGTGTAGCCGAGGAGGAACGAGGTCGAGTGGTGGCGGAATCGGGCGGTCCTGAGGACCAGAAGCCCCAGTCCGACGAGGCACGGAGCGCTTTCGCCCCGCCTGCCGGGACGAGTCACCCGGCGTCGCCGCCCGAGGAGGACCACCCGACGTCGGAGTTCGCGATCCCGACCGGGGTGCACCCCGAGGCGAGCGGTCCGGGCGGTTCCGGCGGCGGTTCCACCGGCGGCCCGAACTCGGACACGCTGAGTTCCGCTTTCACCCCGCCGAGCACGTACAACGCCCAGCAGGCGCCCCCCGCGTTCACCCCGGCGCAGGGCATTCCGATGGTCAGGCTGACCAAGGAGGCGCCCTGGCAGGACCGGATGCGCACGATGCTCCGGATGCCGGTGACCGAGCGTCCGGCCCCGGAGACCGTCCAGCGCACCGACGACGACACGGGGCCTGCCGTACCGCGTGTGCTCGACCTGACGCTGCGTATCGGGGAGTTGCTGCTGGCGGGCGGCGAGGGCGCCGAGGACGTCGAGGCGGCGATGTTCGCGGTGACCCGGTCGTACGGCCTGGACCGCAGCGAGCCGACGGTCACCTTCACGCTGCTGTCCATCTCGCACCAGCCCTCGCTGGTCGACGACCCGGTGACGGCGAGCCGTACCGTACGCCGCCGGGGCACCGACTACACCCGGCTGGCGGCGGTCTTCCGGCTGGTCGACGACATCACCAGCGAGGACGCCGACGTCTCCCTGGAGGAGGCCTACCGACGCCTCGCGGAGATCCGGCGTAACCGGCACCCGTACCCGGGCTGGGTGCTGACGGCGGCTGCCGGGCTGCTGGCCGGCTCGGCCTCCGTGCTGGTCGGCGGCGGGGTGCTGGTCTTCATCGTGGCGGCGGCGGGCGCGATGCTCGGCGACCGGCTGGCGTGGCTGTGCGCCGGGCGCGGGCTGCCGGAGTTCTACCAGTTCACGGTGGCCGCGATGCCGCCCGCCGCGATGGGGGTGGCGCTGACGCTGACCCACTCGACGGACATCCGCCCGTCCGCGGTGATCACCGGTGGGCTGTTCGCGCTGCTGCCGGGGCGGGCGCTGGTGGCCGGGGTGCAGGACGGGCTGACCGGCTACTACATCACCGCCTCCGCCCGCCTGCTGGAGGTCATGTACTTCTTCATCGGCATCGTCGCGGGCGTGCTGATCGTGCTGTACCTGGGCGTGCAGCTGGGGGCGGCGCTCAACCCCGAGGCGCAGTTCGTGCCCAACGACCGGCCGGTACTCCAGATCCTGGCGTCGATGGCGCTGAGCCTGGCCTTCGCGGTGCTGCTCCAGCAGGAGCGCTCGACCGTGCTGGCGGTCACCCTGAACGGCGGTGTCGCCTGGATCATCTTCGCGGCGATGGCCCGGACCGGGGGCATCTCGCCGGTCGCGGCGACGGCGGTGGCGGCCGGTCTGGTGGGCCTGTTCGGCCAGCTGTTCTCGCGTTACCGGTTCACCTCCTCGCTGCCGTACATCACGGCCGCGATCGGACCGCTGCTGCCCGGTTCGGCAACGTACTTCGGTCTGCTGGGCGTGGCGCAGAACGACGTGACCCAAGGGCTGACCTCGCTGTCGACGGCGGTCGCGACGGCGCTGGCCATCGCGATCGGGGTGAATCTGGGGAGCGAGATCTCACGGCTGTTCATGGGGGTACCGGGCGCGGTCGGCGGGGCGAGCCGCCGGGCTGCGAAGCGGACCAGGGGGTTCTGAGGGGCCGCGGGCCCACCCGTTCCGCCTACGGGCCCCTCCCTTGCGGGGCCGCCACTACGTGACGCCTAAGATGGTCGTCTGCTCCCCTCAACGGCCGAACGCCGAACCACGGCCGAGAGCCGACAGCCGAAACAGGAGATCATGGCGAAGCCAGCCGGTCACCACGTCTTCAACGCCTTCCGCGGCGCTCTCATCGGTACCGCGGAGGCCGTGCCCGGCGTCAGCGGCGGCACTGTCGCCCTGATCACCGGGGTGTACGAGAAGCTGATCGACGGCGCCGGGCACATCACCAGCGCGCTGCGGACGGGCGCGTCCGACCTGCCCCGCGGCCGCGGGACCGCGCGCGCCAGAGCTGAGCTGAGGAGTGTCGACTGGACGGTCCTGCTTCCGCTCCTGGCGGGCATGGCGGTGGCCCTGGTGCTCGCGGCCAAGCTGATCGCGCCGCTGGTCGAGGAGCACCCCCAGTTCGCCTACGCCTTGTTCTTCGGACTGGTTCTGGCCTCTCTGTGGGTGCCGTACTCAGGCTCGGGAAAGCGCTGGACCGTCGGGAACTACG
Source organism: Streptomyces sp. CB00316 (assembly GCF_001905595.1). Taxonomy (GTDB): domain Bacteria; phylum Actinomycetota; class Actinomycetes; order Streptomycetales; family Streptomycetaceae; genus Streptomyces. The sequence goes on from NZ_LIXI01000002.1 coordinate 66,560, forward strand.
TGCTCTGCGTGGTCGTCGCGGTGGGCGCCTTCACCCTGACGGGGCTGCCGCCCGGCGAGATGCCGACCCACCCCGTGGTGGTCGCACTGGCCGGCTCGATCGCGATCTGCGCGCTGGTGCTTCCCGGTATCTCCGGCTCGTTCCTGCTGCTGACCATGGGCCTGTACGAGCCGACGATCGAAGCCGTCAACGAGCGTGACTTCGGCTATCTCGCAGCCTTCGCGCTGGGTTGCGCGGGAGGGCTCGCGCTCTTTGTCAAGCTGCTGAAGTGGCTGCTGGAGAACTACCACCACATGACGCTGGTCGTGATGACCGGTCTGATGGCTGGTTCACTGCGCGCACTGTGGCCCTGGCAGGACGACGACCGCGGGCTGCTCGCCCCCAGCGGCTCGGTAGGCCTGACCTGTGCTCTGTTCGCGCTCGGTGCCGCCGTGGTGATCGCTGTTCTGGTGGTGGAGCACCGGGCGCAGGGCAAGAAGGCGGAGCCCACGGCCGCCGAACCGAAGCGTGGCCGGCACGCGCGCGTCCCCTCAGGCTCCAGGCGGGGCTGAGCCCGGCCTGCCGAGCCCCTGGGGCAGGGCACTCACCGGTCGCCCCCGACGGGGTCGGCCGGCGCCTCGACCGCGGCGGCCTTCCTGCTCTGGCTGCGGGCCCTCACGACCTCGATCACGATCGGCACCACCGAGATCAGCACGATCAGGATGAGGATCATCTCGATGTGCTCGTGCACGAAGTCGATCTTGCCGAGCAGCGCGCCGAGCACGGTGACGCCTACGCCCCAGAGCAGCGCACCGACGATGTTGTACGTGATGAAGGAGCGGTAGTTCATCCGGCTGACGCCCGCGATGATCGGCGTGAACGTCCGCACGATGGGCACGAACCGCGCCAGGACCAGCGACTTCGGGCCGTGCTTCTCGAAGAATTCGTGGGCCTTCTCGACGTTCTCCTGCTTGAAGAGGCGGGAGTCCGGGCGCTTGAAGAGGGCCGGGCCGACCTTGCGGCCGAAGAGATAGCCCACCTGGTCGCCGACGATCGCGGCGACGGCGATCAGCGTGCAGACGAGCCAGAGCGGGTACTTCAGCTGTCCCGTGGTCACCAGCAGCCCTGTGGTGAACAGCAGCGAGTCGCCGGGCAGGAAGAAGCCGATCAGGAGTCCGGACTCGGCGAAGACGATGAGAAGCAGGCCGGGCAGGCCGAACGTGTTGAGCAGATAGTCCGGGTCCAGCCAGCTCGGTCCGAGGGCAAGAATATTCAAAGCTCTGGGCTCCAGGATGATGTGTGCGGTGGCGACAGCGTAGCGACAGACGCTAACGACGCCAGGTGAGCGCCCTTGGTTCCGGTGGCGCACAGTGGTGATGCGCATCTCGTGGAGCGGGCCGAAGCTGATCCTAGGAGGTGCCACAGACATGGGCATTGAGGATTTCGGCGGCGGGCAGACCGCACAGGCGGACGTGCTGGTCGTCACCACCAATGACGTGCCGGGCTATCAGGTGACCCAGGTCATCGGTGAGGTCTTCGGGCTGACCGTACGGTCGCGCCACCTCGGCAGCCAGATCGGCGCCGGGCTGAAGTCGATGATCGGCGGTGAGCTGAAGGGGCTGACCAAGACCCTGGTCGAGACGCGTAACCAGGCGATGGAGCGGCTGGTGGAGCAGGCCCGGGCGCGGGGTGCCAACGCGGTCCTGATGATGCGGTTCGACGTGTCGGAGGCGGCGGACGTGGGGACGGAGGTCTGCGCGTACGGGACGGCGGCGGTGATCAGCAAGGGGTGACGCGGAAGGGGCGCGGTTTTGCCGGAGCCCGAAGGAGAGGCATGGTTCCACCCGAGCCCGAATAGGGGCGGTTTGGCCGTTTGGTCGCCCTAAGGTGTGCCGGTGGCCCCTGAATCCCCCGCGCCTGCGCACCCCCACCCCCCGGCCGCCCCTGCCCGGCGGCTTCTACCGCTCGCTCTGCCCGCACTCGTCGTCGGCGTGGTCTGCGCGCTGGTCCTGCTCGGGGTCAGCCTCCTGGCGGAGCAACTCCAGGACGTGCTCTGGGAGACCCTGCCCGACGCGATCGGCGTGGGGCGGTTCTCCTCGCTCTGGATGATCGTCATGCTCACCGCGACCGGCCTCGCGGTGGGCCTGGTCCTGCGTGCGGTGCCCGGTCACGGCGGACCCGACCCGGCCACCACCGGGCTGGTGGACGCCCCGATGCGGCCGGGCGTCGTCCCCGGACTGCTCCTGGTGACCACCCTGGCGCTGGCGGGCGGGGTGAGTCTCGGGCCGGAGAACCCGATCACCGCGGCCAACATCGCCCTCGCCTACTGGCTGGGCCGGCGGGCCGCGCCGGGCGCGCCGGTCGAGCTCTGGGTGGCGCTCGCCGCCGCCGGGACGATCGGCGCCCTCTTCGGCACCCCGATCGCCGCCGCGCTGATCCTCTCCGAGACGCTGGCCTCGCAGCCGGGGCCCGGGGCGTTCTGGGACCGGCTGTTCGCCCCGCTCGCGGCCGGTACGGCGGGGGCGCTGACCATGTCGCTGATCGCGGAGCCCGGCTTCGACCTCTCGCTCCCCTCGTACGCCGGACCGCACTGGGGCGACCTGCTCTCCGCCCTCCTGATCGCCTCGGCGGGTGCGCTCCTCGGCATGGTGGCGGTGTACGCGTTCCCGGTGGCGCACCGGGCCTTCCGCGCGCTGCGGTACCCGGTGCTCGCGCTGACCGCAGGCGGGCTGGCACTGGGGCTGCTCGGGGCGCTGGGCGGCCATCTGACCCTCTTCAAGGGGCTGGAGGAGGTGAAGGAGATCGCCGAGGACCCGGACGGCTGGTCGGCCGGGGAGTTCGCGGTGATGGCGGTGGTGAAGATGGCCGCCCTGGTGATCGCGGCGACGTGCGGCTTCCGGGGCGGGCGGATCTTCCCAGCGGTCTTCGCGGGGGCGGCGCTCGGCCTCTGCGCCCACGCCCTGGTCGACGCCGTGCCGCCGGCGCTCGCGGTCTCCTGCGCGGTGCTGGGCGTACTGCTCGCCGTCACCCGGCAGGGGTGGGTGAGCCTGTTCACGGCGGCGGTGCTGGTCAGCGACGCGTCCGTACTGCCGCTGCTGTGCGCCGCCACCCTGCCCGCCTGGCTGCTGGTGACCGGGCGCGTGCAGATGCAGCTGGACGGGGAGGGCAAGGCGCTGCGGTGAGGCGGGGCCGCAGGCCTACGGGACGGGGGTACCCGGCGCGCCGGGTGCGGCGGAGATCCGTATGGTCAGCTTCATACCGCTATGCACCGCTATACACCGGTTCACCCTGATACTGTCCCGACGGAGGTCCCCGCATGTCCACGCCCGTCAACGTCGCCGTCGTCTACTACTCGTCCACCGGCACGATCACCACCATCGCCCGGGCCGCCGCCGAGGACGCGAAGCGGGCCGGGGCGCAGGTGCGGCTGCGCCGGGCGGCCGAACTCGCCCCGCAGTCCGCCATCGGCTCCAACCTGTGCCGTGATGTCCCCGTACCGGGTCGGCGAACCGAAGATCACCGCGTCCGCCCACACCATGTCGTCCGGCGAGACCTCCGGGATGGAGGCGGGTCGCCTCGATGTTGGCGGCCCACGCCGGGCGGGCTCTGGCAGTCCGGGCAGTCGGCCGACAAGGTCTACAGCGGCTTCACCGCCAGCTCCACCGCCCACGGCGGCCAGGAGTCCACGCTGCTCGCGCTCTACAACACGATCCACCACTTCGGCGGCATCCTCGTCGCCCCCGGGCACACCGCCCGTCGAAGTTCGTCGACGGCAACCCGTACGGCACCTCGCACGTGTCCGGGCAGGGCGACATCCCCGTCGGCGAGGTGACACTCACCGCCGCCCGCGTGCAGGCCGAGCGCGTCGTGAAGTTCACCCGGGCGCTGAAGGCCGGGCTCGCCACCGAGAGCTTGAGAGACCCCAGAGCCCCAGAAGCCGAGAGCCGAGGAAGAGGACTCCCCCATGCCGCTCCACCGAGGCGCCCACCCACAGCGGGACCAACACTCCGAGGAGCGGCTCAGGCTCGCCCTCAACCCCTTCTACGGCGAGGCCGATCCGACGGCGGCGATGAACACCGCGCCGCCCCGGCACAAGCTCCCCGACGGGCCGCTGCCGCCGCTGACGGCGTACCGACTGGTCCATGACGAGCTGATGCTCGACGGCAACTCCCGGCTCAACCTGGCCACCTTCGTCACCACCTGGATGGAGCCGCAGGCCGGGGTGCTGATGGGTGAGTGCCGGGACAAGAACATGATCGACAAGGACGAGTACCCGCGCACCGCCGAGCTGGAGCGGCGCTGTGTGGCGATGCTCGCCGACCTCTGGCACGCGCCCGATCCGGCGGCGACCGTGGGGTGTTCGACCACCGGGTCGAGCGAGGCGTGCATGCTGGCCGGGCTCGCCCTCAAGCGCCGCTGGTCCCAGCGGAACGCGGACCGCTATCCGGCGACCGCCCGGCCCAATCTGGTGATGGGCGTCAACGTGCAGGTCTGCTGGGAGAAGTTCTGCACCTTCTGGGAGGTGGAGGCCCGGCAGGTCCCGATGGACGGCGAGCGCTTCCATCTCGACCCGCAGGCCGCCGCCGAGCTCTGCGACGAGAACACGATCGGCGTCGTCGGCATCCTCGGCTCCACCTTCGACGGCTCCTACGAGCCCATCGCCGACCTCTGCGCCGCCCTGGACGCCCTCCAGGAACACACCGGCCTCGACATCCCCGTCCATGTCGACGGCGCGTCCGGCGCGATGGTGGCCCCCTTCCTCGACCCGGAGCTGGTGTGGGACTTCCGGCTGCCGAGGGTGTCCTCGATCAACACCTCGGGCCACAAGTACGGGCTGGTCTACCCCGGGGTCGGCTGGGCGCTGTGGCGTACGGCGGACGAGCTGCCGGAGGAGCTGGTCTTCCGGGTCAACTACCTGGGCGGGGACATGCCGACCTTCGCGCTGAACTTCTCCCGGCCCGGGGCGCAGGTGGTCGCGCAGTACTACACGTTCCTGCGCCTCGGGCACGACGGCTACCGGGCGGTCCAGCAGGCCTCCCGGGACGTGGCCTGCGGACTGGCCCGGGCGGTGGAGGAGCTGGGCGACTTCCGACTCCTCACCCGGGGCGACGAGTTGCCGGTCTTCGCCTTCACGACGAACCCGGACGTCCACGCGTACGACGTGTTCGACGTCTCCCGCCGGCTGCGGGAGCACGGGTGGCTGGTCCCGGCCTACACGTTCCCCGCCAACCGGCAGGACCTGTCGGTGCTCCGGGTGGTGTGCCGCAACGGCTTCTCCTCCGACCTCGCCGCACTGCTGATCGACGACCTGAGGCTGCTGCTCCCGGAACTGCGTTCGCAGAAACACCCGTTGAGCCATGACCGGGGGGTGGCGACGGCCTTCCACCACTAGCCGCCCCGCCCTGCGACAGCTGGTCCGAAACCGGGGCAGGACGCCGTTCCGCTGCTGTAGGTTCCTGCCATGTCCACGAGCAAAGACATGGAGAACCCCGAGTCGCGGTTCTCCGCGATACTAGGGAGCGCGGCACGACTTCCGGGCGTACGTATCGACCGGGCTTCGTATCTGCGTCGGGCGCTGGCCCGCCATTGCTCCGAGGCCGAGATCCGCAGGGCGGTCGAGCTGAGTCCCGCGCTGGCGGGCATTCCGCTGGAGGTTCTGGACCGGGTGGCCAACGAGTCCATCACCTTCGAGACCGCCAAGGTGAGTGCCTTCTCCGCTGCGGCCGGCATGCCGGGCCTCCTGGCCCTTCCCGCCACCGTGCCCGCCGACCTGGCGCAGTACGCCGGCCATGTGCTGCGCATCGCCCAGAAGCTCGCCTACCTCTACAGCTGGCCCGATCTGTTCTCGGAGGACGCCGACCTCGACGACGCGACCAGAAACGTCCTCACACTTTTCGTCGGCGTCATGTTCGGTACCCAGTCGGCGAACACCGCGGTCGGGAAGGTCGCGACCATGATGTCGCGGGAGGTCGCCAGAAAACTGCCGCAGAAGGCGCTCACCCAAGGCGTCGTCTACCCGGTGGTGAAGAAGGTCGCGGGCTATCTGGGCGTCGAGATGACGAAGCAGACCTTCGCGAAGTCCGTCTCGAAGGCCATCCCCGTCGTCGGAGCCGTGCTCTCCGGCGGGCTCACCCTCGCGACCTTCCGTCCCATGGCGAAGCGGCTCAAGAAGCACCTCTCCGGCTTGGATCTGGCAAGGCCCGCGCCCGGCGTGGTGATCGGGGAGGTCGTCGCCGTCCACGACTCCCCGCTCTCCGGTCGGGATCGCGCCTTCTGACCTGCGGCCGATCGGGTCCCGCTACCGGCTCAGCCGTGCGAACCTTCCCCACCGCCAGTGGGAAGAACACGGTGATGATCGCCACCGGCCGAAGAACCGCCAGGAGTTGGGCATGCTCGGCGGCCCAGGAGCCTCCAGGACGATCGCGTCGGTCACGTTCCCCGCCATCCTTCGGCTGCCTCTTCGTAGGCAAGCTTGACTAGTCGTCGTCCCCGGGGTCGGGGACACCCGTCGCGTACGGGTTCTCCTCACCCTCGGCGAGTACGCCGACGAACGGGTCACCCTCGCCCGCGAAGGTGTACGCGCCGCCCTCGATCCGCTCGATCAGCCCCCGGGTCCACTCCGCGCCCGCGTCGGCCGAGTGCACCCACAGGTTCATGATCTCGCCGATGTGGCCGAGGGATGCGGGGCCCTCCTCGGGCGTGTAGTACCCGGTGACCGAGTCCCGCCACTCCTTCATGCCCTCCACCCGCTCCTTGAGCAGCGCGACCGCCTCCTCGCGGGGCAGGTCGACGATGAACCCGATCGCCGCCGAGAGGACGTCGAGGTTCTGGTCGTAGGAGCGGATGGCGTCGCGCAGCAGGGTGCGGTACTCCGCGAGCCCCTCCTCCGTGACCTCGTACTCGGTACGCGGCGGTCCGCCGGCCGTGGAGGGGGCCGTCTCATGGGCGAGGAGCAGTCCCTGCTTCGCCATCTGCTTCAGGGCGTGGTAGATCGACCCGGGCTTCGCGTTGGACCACTCGTGGGCACCCCAGTACTCCAGGTCGTTGCGGACCTGATAGCCGTGCGCGCGACCGTGCATACGCACAGCACCGAGGACCAGCAGCCGGATCGCGGACATGACACCCATCCATCCTTCCCGAGGGCCGACCGCTCCCGGGCTTCCTATTCAACTTTGACTAGGGTAGCCCGTACGGCCGGGGCCAGCAGCGCCGCCACCAGGCGCCCGGCACTCAGGGCGACCCACACCACGTCGTACGCACCGAACACGTCCCGTGCCGTCGCACCGAGGAAGGCCGAGGCCCCCGCACCCAGCAGGTGGGCGGCGTTGGCCCAGCCGAAGACGACGGGGCCGCTCTCCCCGTACACGCGGCGGCAGAGCTCGATGACCGGCGGCACGGTCGCCACGTCGACGAGACCGTGGACCGGGACGAGGCCGGGATGACGCCGACGACCTGGCTGAACCAGCAACGCGTCTACCTCGCGCGCGCGTTGCTGGAGGAGTCCGACCTGCCCGTCGAGCAGGTGGCCGAGCGGACGGGGCTCGGGTCTGCGGCCAACCTGCGGCGGCACTTCCAGAGGCCCTGGGCGTCTCGCCGAGCGCGTACCGTACGACGTTCCGCGGGCCGGCCCGGTAAGGAGTCCGCGGGCCGGTCCCGTGAGGCGGCGCGCTGCCAGGAGGCATGCCGTCAGAACGGGAAGACCGAGCGTCCGTGCTGGATCGACATCCACTTCTGCGTCGTGAACGCCTCCACGACCGCCTCGCCGTTCAGCCGCCCCACGCCGGACGTCTTCTCGCCGCCGAAGGCCACCAGTGGGTCGTCCTGGACGGTGGAGCCGTTGACGTGGAACATCCCGCTGACGATCCGCTGCGCGAACCGCACCCCGCGCTCCGCGTCGCCCGTGTGCACGGCGCCGCTGAGCCCGTAGGGGCTGTCGTTGACGATCCGTACGGCGTCGTCCTCGCCGTCGAACGTCATCAGCAGGGCCACCGGGCCGAGGATCTCCTGCGCCAGCAGCGGGGAGCCGTCGGGGAGGTCGGTCAGGACGGTCGGCTCCACGACGTTGCCGCGGGTCCGACCCCGTACGAGCGCCGTCGCCCCGTCCGCGACCGCGCGGTCGACCAGCCCGGTCAGGGCGTCGGCCTGGAAGGCGTTGACGACCGGGCCGATCCGGGTCTCCGGGTCTCTCGGGTCGCCCGACTTCAGGGCGGCCACCTCGGCGGTGAAACGCTCGGTGAACTCGGCGGCCACCGAACGGTCCACCAGGATGCGGTTGGCCGCCATGCTGACCTGGCCCTGGTAGAGGAAGCGGCTGAAGACCGCTACCCGGACCGCGTAGTCGATGTCGGCGTCCTCCAGCACCACCAGGGCGCTGTTGCCGCTGAGTTCGAGGATGGTCCGCTTGAAGAACCCGGCCGCCGTCGCGGCTATGTGGCGGCCGACCCGGTCGGAGCCGCTGAACGAGATCACCTTGGGCACGGGGTGCTCGATGAACGCGTCACCGATCTCGGCGCTGTCGGTGATCAGGACGTTGAGCAGCCCGGCCGGCAGCCCGGCGTCCTCGAATATCCTCGCGATCAGTCCGCCGCCCACGACGGGGGCACTCTGGTGGGGCTTCACGACGACCGCGTTACCCAGCGCCAGGGCGGGCGCGACCGACTTCATCCCCACCAGGAAAGGGAAGTTGAAGGCGTTGATCACCCCTATGACGCCGACGGGGAGCCGGTACAGACGGTTCTCCCGACCGTCGGAGACCGCGGGCAGCAGGCGGCCGGTGGGCCGCAGCGACTGGCGGACCGCCTCGCGCAGGACCTCCGTCACACCGCGCACCTCGTACGCGGCGCGCAGCCGGGTACCACCCAGCTCGTCGATGATCGCCTCGGCGATCTCGTCGGCACGCTCCCCCGTGATGCGCAGGGCGCGCTCCAGGACGGCCCGCCGCTCGTAGGGGTTGGTGGCGGCCCACTCCTGCTGTGCCCGCTCGGCCGCCCGGTAGGCCTGGTCGACCTCCAGCGCGGTCGCCACGGTGACGGCGGCGAGTTTCTCACCGTTGTAGGGATTGAAATCGATGATGTCCCATGAGCCGCTGCCCGTGCGCCACTCGCCATCGATGTACTGGTGGGCCAGTTCATGGAAGAAGGACATGCAATCCCTTACTGCAGGCGTTCGCAGACTCCTGATGCGACGTCATCGTAACTACAAATCAAGTCAGTTGGAGGAGTCCTCGCAGGAGATCGCGGCTCTCCTCAGGTCCGGGGCTGTCCTTCCGCAGGCACCCCATGGCCTTTTCGTACTGCGCGACTTCCTCGGCCTTGTCCAGATAGAGCGCACTTGTCAGCTGCTCCAAATAGACAATGTCCGACAGATCGGATTCCGGGAATCGGAGCATCGTGAACGAACCGCTCTCGCCCGCATGCCCTCCGTAACTGAACGGCATCACCTGGAGCGTGATGTTCGGCTGCTCCGACATGTCGATCAGGTGGCGCAATTGTGCGCGCATCACGTCGCGCTCGCCGTACGGGCGGCGGAGCGCGGCTTCATCCAGGACGGCGTGGAAGGCCGGGGCCCGTTCGGAGACGAGCACCTTCTGGCGCTCCAGGCGCAGGGCGACCCGGCGTTCGATGTCGGCGACCGGGGCGCCGCGCATTCCGCGGGCGACGACGGCGTGTGCATAGGCCTCGGTCTGCAACAGGCCATGCACGAACTGGACTTCATAGATTCTGATGAGGGAGGCCGCTCCCTCCAGACCTACATAGGTCTGGAACCAGCCGGGCAGCGCATTGCCGTAACTGTGCCACCAGCCCGCCACATTGGCCTCGCGCGCCAGGCCGAGGAGCGCGTCGCGCTCCGCGGCGTCCGCGACACCGTAGAGCGTGAGCAGATCCTCGACGTCCCTGGCCTTGAAGCTCACCCGTCCCAACTCCATGCGGCTGATCTTCGATTCGGAGGCCCGGATGGAGTAGCCGGCCGCCTCACGGGTGATACCGCGCGACTCCCGCAGCCTTCTGAGCTGAGAGCCCAGCAGGATGCGCCGCACCACCGATCCACTCGACTCGCCTGCCGACACTGGTCCGACCCTCCCCATCGCCTACCGGGCACTCGGGGCGCCCCCGCGACCCCGAAGCCAGGATTCTGCCACCAAAACGCTTCAGCCCGTACTCATTCGATTACGGAAATGGGAAGACGTCCGGAAAGCTCCGAAACTGCCCGACGGAAGAAATGCCCTGGAATCACCACGGTATCGGGCAGGTCCGGCGCGTGCACGTGCATCTGCCCTTGCATCTGCTCTGCGCATTGGGAAGCATGACCCCTGCGCACCTGCGTGCTCGTGTTGTGCCGCTGTACCCCCCGCAGTACCGCTTACAGGCAGTGCCGCTACAGCCGCGAATCCCGGGAGTGCCTCGTATGGGGACGAATGGATCGACGATGCTCGAGCCGTTACGGCAGGGGCTTCCCCCGACCGACCCCTCAGGGGTCGCCGGCTCGGCCTCCTGCGCTCTGCCCGCCCGTTACGAAGCGGTCGGCGGAGCACGGCAGTTCACCAAGTCCACCCTGGAGCGGTGGGAGCTGGGCGACCGTTTCGACGACGTCGCCCTGGTGGTGTCCGAGCTCGTCACCAACGCCCTGCGCCACGCGCTGCCGAGCGACCCGCCCCGGGAGTTCCAGGACCCGCCGGTGCGGCTGCATCTGATGCGGTGGAGCTCGCGGCTGGTCTGCGCGGTGCGCGATCCCAGCCGGGAGAGCCCGGTGGCGGGCGAGGCGGCGGACTCCGCCGAGTCGGGGCGCGGCCTGTTCCTGGTGGAGTGCGTCAGCGACAGCTGGGGCTGGCACCCCTCCCCGGCGCCGGCCGGTGAGCTGCCGTCAGCACCCGTGTACGGCAAGGTCGTCTGGGCACTGTTCCGGCTCTCGGACTGCGCGAAGAACGGACAGTGAGGGTCCGCCGCTCGGGGCCCTGCCAGGAATCGTCCGGCCACCTGGCCGCCGGAGTCAGCCTCCGGCCGCCAGGTGGCTTTCGGTCGTCAGATGGCCTCCGGCCGTCAGGTGGTCGAACTCGCCGTCCTTGACGCCGAGCAGCAGCGCCTCGATCTCGGCCGGTGTATAGACGAGCGCGGGCCCGTCGGGGTGGCGCGAGTTCCGCATCGCCACATCGCCTCCGGGCAGTTTCGCGAACTCCACACAGGATCCCTGGGAGTTGCTGTGCCTGCTCTTCTGCCAGACGACTCCGCGAAGCTCTGTGGCCGCCATGCCGTTGTACACGTGGTGCACAGGACGCTCCCCGAGTTGCAAAGTGCAAGTGTCAACTAGATCGGATCATAGCTCTGTTCATATGCCGATGCATGAGCAGATGCACGTGCACGTGGGGTGTTGCTTTGATTACAGGCTTTCCTTCTTGGAGAAGGCCTTGAAGGCGAGCCGTGAAGGAGGCCCTGGAGGAGAGACGAACGGCACGCCTATTTGGCTCCCGCTTAACGGAGTTGGCCGGAAGAATCTTGGTAACGTGGCGCGGTCTTTCGACCGGAGAACAGTCAAGGGGGAACTCCACGTGACCAGGTTCGTACGCACCGGAGGTGTCGTGGTCGCCGCTCTGGCCGCCTCGCTGGCGCTGACCGCATGCGGCAGTGACGACGACGCGGGCAAGGCTTCCGGCCCCGACGCCGGATCGAGCGCGACACCAGGCGACGCCCAGGGGCCGGAGGGCGCCGGTACGGACGCCGCGGCGCTGGAGGGCACCTGGGTGGGACTGACCGACGGCAAGAACGTCACCCTCTCCATCACCGCGGGCAAGGTCGCCCTCGTCGCCGACCAGGCCGTCTGCCAGGGCGATGTGAAGGACATGGGCGAGGTGATGCTCGCACTGAAGTGCACCGGCGGGGCCGACGACCGCACCATGGGCGCGATCGAGTCCAACGACGGCAAGAAGCTGGTCCTCTCCTGGGACGGCGGGGTCAAGGACACCCTCTCCAAGGCCGATCCGGGCAGGCTGCCGACGGATCTGCCGTCGCTGCCTTCGGACCTGCCGTCGCTGCCGGAGATGCCCGAGGCGCCGGAGCTTCCTGAGGTGCCGTCGGCGTCCTGAGGCCCTGGCCACTCAGTTCTCCGCGAGGGTGCTGCTGACCCGGGTGGAGCCGCCGCGCTCGTCCAGGGCGCGGGTGAACTCCTCCAGCGCCTCCAGGAGCAGCGCGGCGCCCCGGCGCACCACCGGGTCGCCGACCGGCGTCGTACCGTCCTCCGTCGGCGTCGGCACATCCCAGTGGGCCACCGCGTCCACCACCGGCTGCCAGTCGGGCAGCCGCCGCTCCCGTACCGCCTTGGCGCCCTTCTCGGTGGCCCGGCGCAACGCCTCGGCCAGCTGGGCGGCGCCCGGCACCGGGTCGGCCGACCGGGCCGGAAGGTGGGCCTCCAGCACCATCGCGGACCGGCCGAGCTGGGCCAGGGCGTGCTGGGCGTCGGTGGCGGCGGCGCGGGAGATGCCCCGGTGGCGTACGGGTTCGTGCTGGGCGGTCGCCAGCGCCTCCTGCCAGGCGACCCTGGCCTCGCGGGTCGCCACCAGGGCGTCCCGTACCTCCTCCGGGTCGCGGTGGGCCGGATCGGCGTACCGGTCGACCACCGTCGCCGCGTACCGCCCGTCCGCCACCAGCCACTCGGCCAGCCGGTTGCGCAGCCGCGGGGTCTCCCAGGCCGGGTAGAGCGCGTACGAGATCATCGCGAGGAGTCCGCCGACCAGCGTGAGCACGATGCGTTCGGTGACGGTCTGGGACCAGTCGTCGCCCGCCATGCCGAGCAGGAAGACGACATAGCCGGAGACACAGACCTGGCCGACCGCGTAGCCGGTCCGCATCAGCAGGTACATCAGCCCGGCGCAGACCACCGCCAGGAGCGCGGAGAGCCGGGCGTCGGGGTGGGCGGTCTGGACGATGGCGGTGGCGAGGCCGATGCCGACCAGGGTGCCGCAGAAGCGGGCGACGGAGCGGCCATATGTCTGCGAGAACTCCGGGCGCATCACCATGACGGCGGTCATCGGCGCCCAGTAGCCGTGCCCGAGCGGCAGGGCGGCGCCCACGAAGTATCCCACCACGGCGACCACCGCGACCCGGATCGCGTGGCGCAGGATCGGGGAGCCCGGGTGCAGCTCCCGGCGCATCGCCTTCAGCACGACCGGCACGAGACGCAGCAGGGTGGGGCGGTGGCGGGTGTCGGGGGCGAGGTTCTCGGGCAGGCCGCTCTCGGTGCCCGTGCCCTCCGCGATCTCCAGGACGTCGTCCAGCAGGGCGGCGAGGCGGTCGGCGGCGCGGAGGGCGGGGCCGACGAGGATCACGTCGTTGTCGGGGGTCTTGAGGACGCCGAGGTCGGTGGCGGAGAGGTGGACGGGCTCCCCGTACCGCACGGCACGTGCGGCGGCGTCGAGCACGGACCCGGCGGCGCCGAGCAGCTCGTTCACCCAGGCCCGCTCCAGGCCTTCGCCGGGCACGCCCATCGCCGGGTCGGCCAGCGAGGCGAGGACCGGACGCAGCCGTTCCGCGACGCCCCGGGCGCCCTGGAGCTCGGCTGGACGGCGGCGGGCCTGGCGCGGGGTGACGGCGGCGGCGCTGCGGGCGGTCATCAGCGGCAGCGGGTCGAAGGGAGCGACCGGATCGTGGCGCAGGCGCCGGGCGTAGTCGGCCTCGGCCGCCAGCGCGTCGGCGAGCGCGTCGCGCTGGGCGCCCCATCTCCGTACCGGGAACAGGACGATCAGGGCCGCCTGGACCACCCCGCCGACCAGGATCATCCCGGCGTGGACGGCGGCGTCCGCGACGGAGGTCGGCAGGGTGATCGTCACCAGCATGATCGCGACGTTGGACGAGGCGATGATCCCGCCCGTGGGACCCGCCGACCAGGCCAGACCGGCGAGGAACGTCCAGGCCCCGAGCAGGCAGAGGAAGAGCACGGGATGCGAGGCGGTGACGTAGCCGAGGAACGTCGACACGGCGAGGCTGGCGCCGGAGACGAGGGCGAGCACGGGGCGCGGGCGCCAGCTGCGCTGGAAGGTGGCGATGGCGGCCTGGAAGGCGCCGAACGCCGAGCTCGCCGCGATCTCGGGCCCGAAGAGCACGAGGCTCGTACCGACGACGAGAGCGAGTCCGGCCGCCCCGCGGAAGGCGATGAGCGGTTCGAGTCTCTGCCGCTCGATCTCCAGCCCCGAGCGGGCGGTCTCCTTCAGCGCCCGGAGCCAGCTCATGGGCCGAGCCTATAGCCCCCAATACGGACGAGTCGGGCTTACGCCATGATTTCGCCATCACGTCCACGGGGCGTGTCGCCGCTCCTGGAACCCATACGGGCCCGGTCGGCGGCCTCGGTGCCGTGGTTCCAGCCGTCCAGGTCGGTGGCGCCGCGGACGCGGGTGGTGGTGGTCCGGGGGAACATCCGCTCGGCGGTCTCCGTGACGGCGACGTCCCGGGCGGCGAGGACGGGGAGCAGGCCGCCGGTTCCCTTGCGGGTGTCGGTCCCGGTGGCGGTGTCCGTGTCGGCCGCCGTCGCCGTGGCCCGTTCGGTGGTGTCGGCGAGCCGGGAGCCCAGCCGCTGCGCGTACGCCATCAGGAACGACTGCCGGAAGGTCTTGGTCCGCTTACGGCCGGAGGCCCGCTGCCCGGCCTCCGCCCGGGTCATCGCGGCCGTGCCCTGCACGAGCAGCGAGGTGAACAGCAGCTCGACGGCCTCCAGGTCCGGCTCGAAGCCGACGACCGTGCTGAAACCGAGGTCGCCGTTCCACACGGCCTGGCAGCGGTTGGCGGAGGCGACGGCGTCGAGCAGGATCGCCTTCGCGCTCTCGTACGGCGGCTCCACCCCGATCCGGCAGGCGCCGGGGGTCTCGGTGCTCTGCGTACGGGCCGCGATGAGGGCCTCGTCGATGCTGTGCCGGGCCATCAGCTCCTGCGCCTTGCCGGTCAGCGCCTCGGCCTCCTCCGGGAAGCCGGTCGCCTCCGCCTTCGCCAGCAGCGCCCGGATCCGGGTGAGCATGCGGGGCTCGTCGGGGGCGGGCGGCCGGTGGAGGTGGTCGGCGGCGGTGCCGGGCGCCGGGCCGACGGGCTCGATCGCGGGGAGCCGCAGCAGCAGCCGGTACAGCTCCAGGAGGTCGCAGGCGTAGCTGAAGCGGTCGGGCTTGTTGCGCGGTACGGGTCCGGGCAGCTCGGCGAGCTGGGCGCGCCAGCGGGACGGCAGCTCGGCATACCGGGCGGTCTCGGCGGCGATCAGCGTGGCCGCCAGCGCAGCCCGCCGCTCGTCCAGCTCCAACCGGACGAACCGGACCAGATCGGCGGGGTGCCAGCCCCTCCCCCAGGCCCGCGTCACGAACTCCTCGCCGCGCCGGTGCAGCGCGTCGTCCGCGTCGGGGGCGGCGGCGAGCAGGGAGGCGCCGGTGTCCAGGGCCGCGTCGCCCTCCGCGTACAGCGCCGCCGCGCATGCCTGGTCGATCACCGGTTCCATCCGACCAGGGTAGGCGGGGTGCCGGGGTGACCTTCCGGGGGCGGCCACGACGGTGACCGTCCGGGGGCGGGCTGCCGTTCCGGGGTGGGCTCCCGTTCCGGCGCGGGCAGCCGTTCCGGGGTGGTGTCAGTGGTGGGTGCCAGACTCGCACCATGACCGAACGGTGGGCGGTGGCGGCGGCCGACGGGGGCGGGGCGCTGCTCGTGCCGCTGGAGCGGGACGGCACACCCGCCGGACCGGTCCTGGCCGAGCCCGATCTCGTCGAGGCCGTCCGCTCCCGGCCCGAGGTGGCCCGCTGGGTGTGGCGGTCCACCGCCGAGCTCTACCCCCGGCTGCTCGCCGCCGGGGTCCGCGTCGAGCGGTGTTACGACATCGAGTGCGCGGAGTTCCTGCTGCTCGGGCACGCGGGGCGGCTCGGTGAGCCCCGGTCAGCGGCCGCCGCGCTGGCCCGGCTGGAGAACGCGCCCGTGCCGCCGGACCCGCCCGCCCGGTCCGCCGAACCTGGCTCCCAGTCCTCCCTCTTCGAGCCGCCCTCCGGACCCGGGGTCCCCTTCGAGGGGCTGCTGCGGGTCTACGCGGACCAGGTGCGCCGCCACGACACAGCCGAGCACCCGGACCGGATGCGGCTGCTGACCGCCTCGGAGTCGGCGGGGATGCTCGTCGCGGCCGAGATGCACCGATCGGGGCTGCCCTGGCGGGCCGATGTGCACCGGGACGTGCTGCGCGGATTGCTGGGCGAGCGGTACGCGGGCGGGGGCGAGCCCCGCCGGCTCGCCGAGCTGGCGGACGAGGTGTCGGCGGCCTTCGGCAGAAGGGTCCGCCCCGATCTGCCCGCAGATGTGGTGAAGGCCTTCGCGCAGGCCGGGATCGTGGTGAAGTCGACCCGGCGGTGGGAGCTGGCGGAGCTGGACCACCCGGCGGTCGAACCGCTGATCGCGTACAAGAAGCTCTACCGGATCTGGACGGCTCACGGCTGGAGCTGGCTCCAGGACTGGGTGCGCGAGGGCCGTTTCCGCCCGGAGTACCAGCCGGGCGGCACGGTCAGCGGCCGCTGGACGACCAACGGCGGCGGGGCCCTCCAGATCCCCAAGGTCATCCGGCAGGCCGTCGTCGCCGACGAGGGCTGGCGCCTGGTCGTCGCGGACGCCGACCAGATGGAGCCGCGGGTGCTGGCCGCGATCTCCCGCGACCGGGGCCTGATGGAGGTGGCCGGTCATGACGGCGACCTCTACAAGGCCCTGTCCGACCGGGCGTTCCACGGCGACCGCGAGCACGCCAAGCTGGCGCTGCTCGGCGCGATCTACGGCCAGACCTCCGGGGACGGGCTGAAGAACCTGGCCGCCCTGCGCCGCCGCTTCCCCCTCGCCGTCGCCTATGTCGACGATGCGGCGCGGTCGGGCGAGGAGGGGCGGACGGTCCGGACCTGGCTGGGCCGCACCAGCCCGCCGGTCGCAGTGGCGGGCCAGGACGAGGAGGCGGGCATCCCCCAGGAGGGCGGCGAGGCCGTCTCCGACGGAGGTCTGGCCCGGGCCCGCGGCCGCTTCACCCGCAACTTCGTGGTCCAGGGCAGCGCCGCCGACTGGGCGCTGCTCCTCCTGGCCGGACTGCGCCGCACCCTCCACGAACAGGGGCTCCGGGCCGAGCTGGTCTTCTTCCAGCACGACGAGGTGATCGTGCACTGCCCGGCCGAGGAGACCGACGCCGTGACCGAGGCGATCCGGGCGGCCGGCGAGCTGGCCGGACGGATCGCCTTCGGGGAGACCCCGGTGCGGTTCCCGTTCACCACGGCGGTCGTGGAGCGGTACTCCGACGCGAAGTGAGCGGGGCCCGCCTCCGGAGTGCGGTCCCATCGAGCTCCCTGCTTCCGCCGGAACCGTCCCTACTTCTGCTGGAGCTTCAGCCACTCCGGGCTGGTCGCCACCGCCGTGAGCTGCTCCATGGTGAGCGCAGGCTCCGGACGGGTCGCGGGCGTGGACTGCGCGCCGGAGTTGAAGGCGGAGACCACCACCCGCAGACCGTCGGGCCGCATCGTGTCGGCCGTCCACCAGACGACCCCCGCGCCGCCCTTCTCCCCGGGCTGCTGGGAGGTGGCGAGCAGCGTCCCGTCGGGCAGCGTCGTCGCGTCGCCGTACAGAGCGTCGGCGACGCTCCGCATGTCGGGCTGCACGTTGATCTGCACCAGGGTCTTCCCCTGCCCGTCGTCGACGACGACGGAGGCGAACTCTCCCTCGCCGTCGATCCTCTCCCCCACCGTGAGGCCCTCGGGCAGCAGCCTCAGGAGGGTCGGCATCAGCAGCGCGTTGTCGAGCGGGGGCGCCTGCGACCCCTTCTCCCCCGGGCGCGACGGGTCCGGCGAACCCTGACCGGCCCGCGGGGTCTCCTGCCCGGGACGCGGGTTCTCCTGCCCGGCGCGGGGAGCGTCCTCGGCGGCGGGCGTCGGCTGCACGGTCGAGGAGGAGGCCCCGTCGGTGCCCACCGTGTCGGCCCCGCCCGTCAGCGCGGCCGCCAGCGGGCGCCACTCGTCGGCCCGCGCCAGATCCATGAGCCCCTTGTCGTCCAGGGCGGGGCCGGGACGGGTGGCCCCGGTCCCGCCGCCCGTCACCCGGTCGTAGGCGCGGGCGTCCACCGCGACGCCGCCGGCCGTGAAGAAGACGGCCCGCGCCGCGTCGGCCGAGCCGCCCGGGCCCGGCGCTCCAGCGGCCCTGGCCCCGGTGTCGAAGCAGACGGTGAGCCCGGAGTCGTACCCTTGCTCGCCGCTGACGATGCCGGGGGCCACGCCCGGTCGCTCCTCACAATCGGTGCCCTTGGCCGCATTGCTGCCCGGCGCGGGATACAGGAAGACCTGGACCGACCCCTTCCCCTTGCCGTCGTCGTAGACAGCGGACACCGAGGCGCGGTTCGGGCCCTTGTCGTCCCCGGTCAGCGTCCCCCGCGCCTCGCTGACCTTGCCCGGCGGGAGCAGTTCCTCCAGGACGGCGGCCAGCTTCTCCTCGGAGAGACCGCCCGGCAGGCTCACCGGAGCCGCCGGCCCGCCGCTCGCCACCTCCGTACCTCCTCCGGGGCCACCGCCCAGCAGTCCGGCCCCGAACGCTCCGCCTCCCCCGACGAGGGCCAGGGCCAGCACGCTGCCCGCCACAGCGGCGCTCCGGCGGCGCCGGAGCGAGCGGCGCCCCTGTTCCAGAGCGCCGTCGACCACGGCGGTGCGGGTGGTCAGTTCGAAGGTCTCCCCGGTCCGGCGGAGCTCCTCGCTGAGTTCGTCTTCAAAGGGCATGGGAAACCACCACTTCTCGTTCTGAATGCCTGGCTGACTACACGGCTGGACACGCGACTGGACACACGGCTGAATACGCGGCTGGGTGAATCGGCCTGGACGCGGGAGCGGCAACGCGGATGCCCGGTCAGCGAGCGGCGAACTCCGCGATGCTGCCGCCCAGCTGGGCACGGAGCCGCCCGAGGGCTCGCACGCAGCGGGTCCGTACGGCAGCGGGGCTGACCTGGAGCGCGACGGCGGTCTCCTCGATGCTCCGGTCCTCCCAGTACCTGAGGACCACCACCGCACGGTCCTTCGGTGCCAGTTGGGCGAGCGCCCGGAGCAGCGTCATCCGCAGCGCCGGATCGTCGGGGTCGGTCCGGCTCTCCTCGGGCAGCTCGGCCAGCGGGCGTTCCGAGGCGGAGCGGCGGCGCCGATGGGTCAGGAATATCCGGACGAGCACGGTCTGCGCGTACGCCGCCGGGTTGTCGATCCGCCTGGCCCGGCCCCAGTGGACGTACATCCGGCCCAGCGTCTCCTGCACCAGATCCTCGGCAAGGTGAACGTCACCGCTGGTCAGCAGGCAGGCCGAGCGGTACAGATGGCTCGCCCGCCCGGCAGCGAACTCCTTGAACTCCTCGGCACGCGATGTCCTCATGCCTTCCCCCGTCCATCGTCTTCCGACCTCCGTTCCGCCCCTTCATCTGATCGACGCGCCAGGTCCGGGCAAATGTTTCACCCGGCCGGCGACGAGTTCCCCGGCCCCATGGATCACGGGAGACCGCACGCGAAGCGCCCCGTTCACGCGCCGGACGGCGTGAACGGGGCGCGGGGCGGTGGTGCGCCTGCGCGGCTGCTGTGTCTACCCGCGTTCCCACAGCGCGGGGACGTTCGGCGGCTCCCAGCCCGTCATGGACCGGTGTGCCTGCCGGCAGCGGTAGGCGACCCCGCCGTAGGTGACGCGGTCTCCCGCGCTGTAGGAGGTTCCGGGTACCCAGGTGCCACCCGGCGGATCGGTCGGCGGATCGCTCGGGCCCGGTGTCTGGGCGACGTCCAGCACGAAGTCGAAGGTGCCCTGGCGCCCGTTGCCGACGCTGCGGACGTTCATCAGCAGCTCCGGGTCGAACAGGGCGTCGGTGTTGTTGCGCGGCTCCCCCGGGAAGTAGAGCTGCGTGGTGAGGATGCGGCCCCCGGGCGCCTGCGCCTTCACATGGATGTGGCGGGTGCGCCCCGGGTAGAGGCCCGGGGCGATCGTGGTGAGGCTGAACGCCCCGTCGGCACCGGTGAACTGGTGCCCCCGGAAGGCGTACTGGGCCATGTCGTAGGACCCGTTGGTGTCGGCCTGCCAGAAGTCCAGCAGGGCACCGGAGATGGGCCGGCAGGCCCGCCCGAAGACGTAGCCGCTCACGGTGAGCGGTACGCCCGGGGTGCCGGACGTCACCAGGCTGGTGCGCCGCGGGGAGTTGGGCTTGAAGTACGGCCCCTCCATCTGCGGCGGTGTCGTATCGTCGCCGTCGTCGCACTGCGGGGGTGGGTGCCAGGAGAGCACCCCCGTCCGATGAGGCGGCGTCCCGGGCGAGGGCGACGCCTCCTCCGGCGAGCAGAGGAGCCGCGCTCGCGACGATCGCGGCCTTCAGGAGGCCTTTGCGGCTGATGCGCCGCGGATGGCCCGACGCATCGTCAGACGCCTGCGGATCATGAGGGGTTGTGTTGTCCATCTGTGGGGTCATGACAATCTCCTCGAAGTCCTCGGTGCGGGGAGGCGGAGAGGTTCAGGAGGTTCGGTGACGCCGGTGGCCGATGGAGCAGGGCCCGCGGGACAGGCCCGCGGGCCACGGGCGGTCGGGGCGGCGGTCAGATGCGCTGCCAGAGGGCCGGGACGGCCGCCGGGGTCCAGCCGGCCTGGGCCGTGTGTCCCTGGAGGCAGCGGTAGGTCGCTCCGCCGTACGTCACGGTGGCGCCGACGGCGTAGGTCGTGCCCGCTGCCCAGGTGCCGCCCGGCTGGTCGGTGGGCGGCGGGGTGGTGGGCGGGGTGGTCGGGTTGCCGCCGCCGCTGGTGACGAGCGTCAGCCCGTACGCCTGCAGGGCCGGGAGGAGCGGCTGGAAGTACGTCGTACCGCCGGAGGAGCAGTTGCCGGAGCCGCCGGAGGTGACGCCCTGCGCCTGGCTGCCGGAGATGTACGCGCCGCCGGAGTCGCCCGGTTCGGCGCAGACGCTGGTGCGGGTCACACCGGAGATGGTGCCCTCCGGGTAGGTGACGCTGGTGTTGAGCTGCTGGATCGTGCCGCAGTGCCAGCCGGTGGTGGAACCGGACCGGCAGACCGAGGCGCCGACGACGGACGGGGTGGAGCCGGCGACGGTCACATCGCCGCGCCCGTAGCCGTTGACCAGGGGCTTCGGCACCCAGTTGGCGTTGGTGGCGACCCAGGCGTAGTCACGACCGGGGAAGGTCGAGCCCTGGAAGGTGCCCTGGGCCTGCTGGTTGACGCCGTTGGTGGCGGTGCCGGTCCGGCCGCAGTGGCCGGCGGTGACGAAGCCGTTCTGGGTGCCGCCGCGCGTCACGGAGAAGCCGACGGAACAACGGCCGCCGCCGCCCATGTAGTACGCGTCGCCGCCGCGGATGTCCGCGAGGGGGCGGGGCTGCTCCGTGGAGCGGGCGACGGTGACCAGTTGGTCGCTGACCCCGGCGGCCTTGACGAACGCCTGGCCGGCCGAGGTGCTCGCGGCGTTCACGACGACCCGGTTGGCCTCGACGTCGACGTACCAGACGGGCACGTTCTTCGGGGCCTTGCTCAGCGCCGCCTTGTCGAGGGCGTCCTTGACCGCTTCGAGGCGGTCCAGGCTGTGGCCGACGACCTCGGCCCTGGCGCCCGCCTTCGTGATGAGGGCGGCCTCGGAGGCGTCGGTCGTGGAGACGGTGAGGTCCGCCTTGTCCCCGCTGACCCGGGCCCCGGCGAAGCTGGTGCCGAGGGACTTCTCCAGACCGGCGGCGATGGCGGCGGCACGGTACTCGCCCGCTATCCGGGACGTGGCGGCGTCCGCGTCGAGCCCGAGGTCGCGTTCCATGGCGGCCAGCAGGCCGGGCGAGAGGCTGTCGGCGGAGACGGCCGGGGCGGTGGTTCCCGACGGGCCGGCGGACGCCACTCCGGCCAGTCCCGCGATTGCGAGCGCGCCCACGGCCACCGTGGCGGTTGCGGTGGCGAGCACGCGTCTGCGGAGCTTGGTGTTCTCCACGTAACTCTCCTTGTTTCAGGGGGGTGTCCCGGCCCGGTGGGGGGTTGGTCCGGACCAAGGAATTGCCGACACCGTAGCCGCGCGCGGACCGGGCACAGGAGATCCCGTTCACCCCCTCCTCCCGCGTTATGGGGACCTCCCGCGCCAGGGTGGCTTTGGCGGCACCGCCTCCCCGCGGGGAGCCGCCCGAAGCCGCCCGGCGTCTCCCCTTCGCCGGTACGCCCGGGTAGGTTCGGCCCCATGCACACAGGGCAACTTCTGGGCTCGGGACGCACCGCCGACGTGTACGAACTCGACGGCTCCTGGGTCCTTCGCCGCTACCGCGACCGCTCCGACACCACGGAGGAACTGGCCGTGATGTCGTACGTCCGCGCCTTCGGGTACCCGGTGCCGCGCATCGGCCCGCCCGCCGACGGGGCCCGCCCCACGGATCTGGTGCTCCAGCGGCTGACCGGCCCGACGATGTCCGAGGCCCTGCTGGCGGGGGCCCTGGGCGCCGCCGAGGGGGGCGTGCTGCTGGCCCGGCTGCTGCGCGAACTGCATGCGATCCCGCCCCGCGTCTCGGCCGATCCGCAGGACTGCGTCCTCCACCTCGACCTGCACCCGGAGAACGTGATGCTCACGGACCGGGGTCCAGTGGTGATCGACTGGTCTACCGCCACGGAGGGTCCGCCCGCCCTCGACCGGGCGATGTCGGCGCTGACCCTGGCCCGGGTGGCGCTCGCCCCGGAGTTCCCGGCGCCCGAGGCCGGGGCCCGTACGCTGCTGACGGCGCTCCTCGCGGAGCTGGCCGGCGACGGCGGCACCGACGCCGCCGACCTGGCCCGCGCCCGGGCCCGCCAGCGGGAGAACCTGTTCCTGACGGCACCCGAACGCGGCTGCCTGGACGCGGCGGTGAAGATGGTGCTGGGCTGCGCGCCCTCGTCGTAGGGGGAATCACTCGCGCGTCCCCGCCAGGTTCCCGGCGGCGGCCCCCGCACCGATCACCGACCCGACGGTCACCCGCGGCCACGCCCCTCGACCGCGGCGAGCGGCAGCACCTGCGCGGCTGAGAAGCCCCCTCCCCGTGCGCACGCGCATCGGCGTGCGCTTGACAGGCATTCCCTCAGAACACCATGATTCCATTAATTGACTAATGGAATCGAGGCGAGGCGCGTGGCAGACACGAGCACTCCGAACGCAACCGCGGGCAGCTGGGCCCTTGAGGCCCGCGGACTGGGCAAGCGCTACTTCCGCGGCTGGGCGCTGCGCGACTGCTCCTTCCGCATTCCGGCCGGACGCATCTGCGGACTGGTCGGGCCCAACGGCGCCGGGAAGAGCACCCTGCTGGGACTGGCGACGCGTCAGGTGCAGCCGACCACGGGGGAGTTGCGGATCTTCGGCGTTCCCGTCGACGACCCCGCCGTGATGCCGCGATTCGCCTTCCTCGGCCAGGACAAGCCGCTGTTCAAGCGGTTCACCGTGGCCGACACCCTGCGGATGGGCGCCGAGCTCAACCCCGGCTGGGACGCGGCTGCGGCCGAGCGGATCGTGCGCTCCGGCAACGTGCCGACGCACGCCCGGATCGGCACGCTCTCCGGCGGCCAGCGCACCCGCGTCGCCTTCGCCCTCGCCTTCGGCAAGCGCCCCGACCTGCTGCTCCTCGACGAGCCGATGTCGGACCTCGACCCGCTGGCCCGCGACGAGATGAGCACGCTGCTGATGGCGGAGGCCGTCGAGCGCGGGACCACGGTGGTGATGTCCTCCCACATGCTGACCGAGCTGGAGGACATGTGCGACTACCTCCTGGTCGTCGCGGAGGGCCGGATCCGGATGGCCGGGGACGCCGACGCGCTCGTACCCGCCCACACCCTGGTGACGGGCGTGGCCCGGGAGGGCTCCCTGCCGACCGAGCTCGACCGGCACACCGTGGTCGAATCCCGCGTCCAGGGACGGCAGTTCCAGGCGATGATCCGGCCGAAGGGACCGCTGTCCGCCGACTGGGAGAGCGTCGAACCCTCCCTGGAGGAAGTCCTGCTCGCCCATCTCCGCTCACCGGACGCACCCTCGCTCTACACCCAGGGCGCCCGCGTCGACGCCGAAGGGACCCAGGCCGCATGAGCACCCCCACCCTGACCGAGACCCCCGCCGGACTCCGGCCCCGGCGCCGCCTGCTGCGCGGCCTGCCCTGGCTCGTCGTACGCCAGCACCGCACCGCGCTGGCCTGTGTCCTCGGCCTCGCCGTGCTCGGCACGCTCTGGATCGTGTACCAGCGGCACGAGATGGTCCAGCTCCTCGAAGCGGGCGGCTGGCCGGAGAAGGACGTCCGGTACGCGGTCGACGACAGCCGGAGTTACAGCTACGTCTCCTCCCTCCTCTCGGGCCTCCCGTTGATCCTCGCCGTCTTCATCGGCGCCCCGCTCATCGCGGGCGACCGGGAGAACGGCACCGCGCAGCTGGTCACCACCCAGTCCGTGACCCGCCGTCAGTGGCTGATCGCCAAGCTGGGCCTCGCCTACACCCTGGCCCTGGTCATCGGTCTGATGCTCTCGGCCGCGTTCACCTGGTGGTGGGAGCCGCACCGCTCCTTCTTCCTCAGCGAGTGGGTCGAGGGCCCGATCTTCGACAACACCGGACCGGTCCTGCCCGCGCTCCTCCTCTTCGTGACCGCCGCCGGTATCACGATCGGCGTCCTGGTGCGCCGCGTGCTGCCCGCCATGGTCGTCACGTTCCTCTTCACCGCCGTCACCCAGTTCGTCTGGGACGAGGTCCGGGTCCGTCTCGGCTCCACCCAGATGTTCACGTACCCGAAGGGCACCGAGCTCCCGGCCCGCTTCGACGAGGCGTACGAGGTGGACCGCTGGGTCGGCAACGCGCAGGGGGAGCTCTTCGGCTGGGGCACCTGCGCCGAGGCCACCGAGAAGGCGCAGAACGCGTGCGTCGAGGAGCACGGCATCATCAACGACGTCATCGAGTACCTCGACTACGACCAGATGGCGGCCATGCAGTGGACCGCGGCAGGCATCCTGCTCGCCGGGACGGCATTCCTCACGGGGTTCGTCCTGTGGCGGGTCTCGCGCCGCCCGCTGTAGGGGCCGTGCGCGTCCCCTACGTAAAGTGTCGGCAATCGAGCGGAAGGTGAAGTCCGTGGTCGTGTTCCGCATCGACCGGCGCAGCGGGGTGGCGACGTACCTCCAGATCGTGCGCCAGGTCGAACAGGCGCTGCGCATGGGAGCACTGGAGGAGGGCGACCGGCTGCCCACCGCGGCCCAGGTCGCCGCCACGACCAAGGTCAACCCGAACACCACGCTCAAGGCCTACCGCGAGCTGGAGCGCGCGGGTCTGGCCGAGGTGCGCCAGGGAGCGGGCACGTTCATCACCCGTTCCCTCGCCCAGCCCCAGTCCGGCCCCGGCTCGCCGCTCCGCGCGGCCCTGGCCGAGTGGATGGACCAGGCCCGGGCGGAGGGGCTGACGGGCCAGGACGTCACAGCCCTGTTCCGCGCGGCGTTCGAGACCGCGTACCCGGGCGAGGCGCAGGGCTGAGGCGCCCGGGCCCCGCGGCCCTCTCCGGGCGGTGTCAGGCCCGGTTGTAGCGGTAGCCGCTGCCGTGGGCGGGGCCGACGTCGTGCAGGATGCCGGACCCGTCGACGGCGAAGAACGAGGGGTCGGTGTCCCGGCACATCCCGGTGGAACGTGCCTTGTCCACCGTGGCGGTACCCACGTTGATCCGGTTCCCACCGTTCGTCACGGACGAGAGCGCCGCCGCGTACTCGCAGTGCCCCGAACCCTGTACGTCCGCGACGAGCGTCACCGCGACCTGTCCCGGGGACACGCGCCGGATGACCACGGTGTGGGGCTGGAGGACGTCGTACTGCGACGCGATCGACCAGGTCCCGACGAAGTGCTGCGGCACCCGGTTGTCCGGGGCCGGGGGGTCGGGGTCCGGGGCGGGCGGCTCCGGCGCGGTTCCGGAGCCGGAGCCGGAGCTGGAGCTGGATCCGGAGCTGGACCCCGGACCGGACGCGCCGTTGTCGGACGAGCCGGAGCCGGGCTGGGTACCGCCGCCGCTGGCGCTGGACGAGGAGGACCCTGAGCCGACCGAGCCGCCTGATCCGGAGCCACTGCCCCCGGGGACGGCGGTTCCGCCGGAGCCGGAGGCCTCACCCGCGCCTGCGTCGCCGCCCTTGCCCTTCTCCTGCTCTTGGCCCTTGCCGTCCTTGCCCTTGTCCTTCGCCTTCTCCTCGTTCCCGCCCTCGCCCGTGGGGCCTGCGGAGGCCGGGGCGGAGGGGCCGTCGCCGGTTCCGGAGGGCGCGGCCGCGTCGCTGTCTCGGGCGTCCGTGCGGGCGCCGAAGCCGTGCTGGAGAAAGGCGACGGTGGAGCCGGTGGCCAGCACGGCGAGGACCGCGGCCGCCACGACCCAGGTACGCCGACGACGGCGCGGGGCCCTTCCGCCGGGCTCCTCCGCCGAGACGACCAGGGCGGGCGGGGGCGCGGCTCCCGGAGCGGGGGTCGGTTCCGGTGCGGGAGCGGGGTCAGGTGCGGGAGCGGGCGCCTCCTCCTGTGCCGGTGCCGCTTCCGGTGCCGGTGCCGCCTCCGGTGCCGCTTCAGCCTCCGTCACGGGTACGCGTACGGGCCCCGGTTCAGCCCCCGGTACGGGCACAGCCTCAGCCACCTTCGGCACATCCGCGTCCAGCAGCACCGCCGCCTGCCGGGCCAGCCGGGCCAGGAGCCGCGGCGGCAGCCACGCCCCGCCGCGCAGGGCGGCGCCCGGGCCCTCAGACGAACCGGCACCCGCCAACAGCGCTTCCACGCCCGGTCTTTCGGCGGGCTTCTTGGTCAGGCAGCGCGCGATCAGCTCGTGCAAAGCGGCGTCCCCCACCTGGCTGAGGTCCGGCGCGGACTCGACGATGCGGTACATCACGGCGTGCTGGTTGCTCGCCCCGTTCCCGAACGGCAGCTGCCCCGTGGCCGCGTACATCAGGACGCAGCCGAGCGCGAAGACGTCCGCCCCCGTACCGGTCTCCTCGCCGAGGATCTGCTCGGGCGCCATGAAACCGGGCGAGCCGATGACCATGCCGGTGCTCGTCAGCAGCGACTCGGCCGAGACCTGGAGCGCGCGGGCGATGCCGAAGTCGATGACGCGGGGGCCGTCGACGGTGAGCAGGACGTTGGACGGCTTCAGGTCCCGGTGCACGATTCCGGCGGCGTGGATGCCGCGCAGCGCCCGCAACAGCCCCTCGGCCAGGGCGTGTACGGATTCGGCGGGGAGCGGGCCGTGTTCCCGTACGGCCTGTTCGAGGGAGGGTCCCGGCACATAGCCGGTGGCCACCCACGGATGGTCGGCATCGGCGTCGGCGTCCAGCACCGGGGCGGTGTAGCGGCCGCCGACGCGGCGGGCGGCATCGATCTCGCGGCGGAAGCGGGCCCGGAACTCCCGGTTGGAGATATGTTCCTCGTGGACGACCTTCACCGCGACCGTACGGCCCCCCGCCGAACGGGCCAGATAGACCCGGCCCATGCCGCCCGCCCCCAGCCGGCCGAGCAGCGGATAGGGCCCGATCCGTTCCGGATCACCGGCCACGAGGGGGCGTATGCCCTCCATGGCGGTGTAGCGCTCGCCGTCGTGCTGTTCCCTGCCGCCGCTCATGCTGACCCGATCCCCCGATGGCCCGTACCCCTGCGGTCGCCCGCGCTCGGCTCAGGATAGAAGCCCTGTCTGCAAGGCAGAGTGGCCGGGGCCGTCGGCGGCACGGCTCAACTGGCGCTCTGAGGGCCCGCGTTCCAGGCGCAGCCCACCGGGACCGGCTCCCCGCCGCGCGGGGCGCACCAGCTCACCCGTCCCCAGTCACCAGCCTGTTGGCCGAGGTTCACCGACACGTTCCACGGGCGGCCGGAGAGCCCCCGTCCGACCGCCTTCACACACGCCTCCTGGACCCTGAAGATCCAGGCGAACTCGCTTCTGCGCCGGGCCTCGGGCAGGTACGGCCGACCGCTCGGGTGAGCGGCGACCGGCCCAACCCTCAGGTCCTTGCCGATCTCCCGCAGCAGGGCGCGCAGCAGCGTCCGCGAAGCGGCGTACTCCTCCGCACGCCACGGCGGCAACCGCGATGCCGCCGCCCGGTCCCTCACGGCGACGGGCAGCGCGTCCAGCACCTCCTCACTCCGGCCGACCACGTAGTGCACGCCTTCAGCAGCCGTACGCCATCGAAGTGGTACGGGTCCGACGGGTCCGACGGTGTTCAGAGCCGGTCCGGCGGTGTTCAGAGCCGGTCCGGCACCCGGCGCGGTTCCCGGATCGGGCGGGCCATCAGGAGCGCGGAAGCGGTGAGGAGCCGGAGACCGAACGCACCTTGCCCGCCTGCCGGACACACCGCCCCCGCCCCGCGCCCCTCAGCCCTCGCCCCTCACCCCTCGTCGCGCAACTGGGCCGCCAGGGAGGCCAGCGGCTCGCACTCCTCCAGACGGCCGAGCGCCGTCAGCCGGGCGACCGCCGCGTCGAGCCGGACGAGCGCGGGCGCGGGGCGTTCCAGGTAGATCCCCTCCACCGCACCCGAGAGACGGACGCACTCCGCCCACTCGCCCGCGCTGCCCTCCTCCGGCTCCGGCTCACCCAGCAGGGCCAGCGCCTCCTCCAGGGCGGTGAGGGCGTCCTCGTACGCGCCGACATAGGCATGGACCCGCCCGTGCTCGTAGGCCAGGGCGGTCTCCAGGGAGCGCCCCTCGGGCTGGAACCCGGCGGCACGGGCCGCGTCCGCGACCCGCCCGGCCTCGGCCAGATGGGCGAGGGCGCCGGCCAGGCCGTCGGGGCCCTGCCGCTGGGCCCGGAGGCGGGCGAGCTCCCGCAGGCAGTTGCTGACCAACTCGTAGCGCGGGGACAGGGTATGGGCGGCGAGCGCCCGTTCCGCGACCTCACCGGCCCGGTCGAACTCGCCCGCCTCACCGAGGATCATCGCCGTCTCCGCCGCGATCATGGCGTGGCTCCCCGGATCGTCGTCCCAGCCGGCCGACTCGGCCGCGAGGGCGACGAACTCCGCCGTGGCGGCCTTGAGATCGTCGCCCGCGTGCAGCGCCCGGGCACGTACGAGACGCAGCTGGGCGACCAGTCGGTCATCCAACTCACCTCCTTTGACGTCCGGTTCGGCGAGCAGCGAGTCGAGCAGTGCGATGCAGTCCTCGACGCGGCCGAGGTCGAGGCTGAGCTGGGCGGCGTTGCTGTACGTGCAGAACGCGTCCATCCGCTTGCCGTCCCGCAGATCCGCCTCCGCCGACCGGGTCAGATGGGTCAGCGCCTCGTCGGGGCGGCCGAGGTGCATGCACGCCTGGGCCAGATCACCGTGCAGACGCGAGGTGTCGACCGCGTCGGCCGGCCACGCGGCGGCCAGGCGCAGCCCTTCCGCCAGGTCCGCGTGCGCGGCGGCCGCGTCGCGGAGGCCGAGCTGCAGCCGGCCGCGCAGGCCGAGCGCGCGCGGCAGGTGCCAGGCCGGACCGTGCGACGCCAGCCGGTCGCGGAGGGCGTCGATCTCGGCGACCGCCGCCGGCAGGTCGCCGGAGAGCGCGTACGTGCCGGCCCGCAGCAGCATCGCGCCGGAGACCTGCGTGGTGAGGCCGTGCCGGGTGGCGAACTCCTGGAGCAGATCCGCCTCGGCGAAGACGACGGCGGCGTGCGCCTGATCCCCCGTCGTCTGCAGGCGCACGCCGAGCGCGGACGCCCGCAGCCTCAGCAGGCGCCCCTCGATGTACGGGGCGAGGCCGGGTGCCTCCTCCTGCAGCCGGACCACAGCGGCATGGGCGTCGGCCAGGACGGCGGCCTTCACCTCGACCTCGTCCTCACCCTCCTCCCCGGGGGCCTCGGCGGCGGCGAGCAGGGCGCAGGCCCGGCCCAGCACCACCTCATCCGGCACTCCGGCGTCCTCGTACAGCCCGGCGGCCTCCTCGTGGAGATCGACGGCGGAGGCGTGATCGCCGCGCTCGGCCGCCCGGTACGCCTCGTCGCGCAGCAGGTCCGCGCACAGCCGGCCGTACGGGCCGACGGCCGGGTCCTCGGGGTGGGTGTAGTCGCGGGCGGCGACGAGCGTACGCAGCCGCGCCCAGCAGGCCCGCGCGTCCGGATGCCCCTCCTCCTCCAACGCCCTCGCCCGGCAGATGAGTTCGGGCAGATCCTCGGGCACGGCAGCGGCCGTACGCGAGACGGACGCGGCAACCGGTGCATCGCCCGGGGCCAGGTCGTCCAGACCGCGGGTGCGCAGGGCCAGTTGCAGCGCGTCCAGGAGCGGGGCGCGGTCGAGGCGGTCCTTGCGGCGGCCGGAGTGGGCCGTCGTTCCGTTACGGGTGTCGAAGCGGGCGGCCAGGCCCTCGCCCCGGCCCCGTACCTCGGCGCACAGCCCCGCCACGGTCCAGGCACGGCCCGCGTACCCGGCCACGGGCAGTTCACCGTGGCCGAGGCCCTCGACGCGGCTCAGCAGCACCTCGACACCGGTCAGGAAGTCGAGCTGGTCCAGTGGCGAATCCACCTCGTCGAACAGGTTCCGGTTCTCCGCGAGCAGTTCGAGCCCACGCGCCTCGTTGCCGGTCAGGGCACAGAACTCCAGGTGCCGGCCGACCTCTCCGGCCATCGAAGGATTGCGCCGGCAGGCGCGGTACCCGGCGAGGTGCAGCTCCCGGGCCCGATCGGCGTGGCCGGTGCGCAGCAGGGGCAGCAGCGCGTACGAGACCGAGCGGGCAGGCTCCTCCTGGCAGGACTCCTTCCCGGCCAGGACCGGCGCCCAGACCTCCAGCGCGCGCTCGTCGTCGCCCGCGGCGATGCGGTACAGGGCACGCTCGCAGATCTCGCAGGCCTCGCAGTCGCTGTGCGGGGTCCGGCGGCGGCCCGCCCAGAGCTCGTAGGCGAGGGTGGTGTCCTCACCCACGTGGACGGCGAGCTGGTAGGCCTGCCCGTAGTAGGGCTGGAGGCCCAGGCCCTCCTTCTCGTACCGGTCACGCATCTCGGTCAGCCACTGGCGCAGGCTGGACAGCGGTATCTCGGGCAGCGCGCGCAGGGCGTTGGCCACCCACTTGAACCGCCAGAACAGCTGGTGGCGCAGGCGCTCGTCGAAGGCCTCGGGCTGCTCGTCGAAGAGGGCGAGCAGGCGGGCGAAGACGACGGGCGACTTCCGGGGGTCGGAACCGTAGGTGTATGCCTCCTGGAGTTCGAGGAGGGCGTGGATGAGCGGGACGGGCTCGGCGAACCGCTCGGCGGCGTCGACGAGTTCCTCGGCGGTGACGGTCCGGGTGCGGCCGTAGGGGAGCCGGTGGTTCTCCCGGAGCGCGTGGAACAGCTCGTCGGTGCTCCGGGGGTGAGGTGCGGTAGGCATCGTCAGCTGTCCTTGCGGAGGGCGTGGGCGAGAAGATCGAGGAAGGAGCGGTTGATCAGGCTCGACTCGGCGGGCCGGAGCGGGCGCCGGGAGAGCAGCGCGGCCTGCCCGTAGAGGGCCTCGGCACTGGTACGGGCCAGCTCGGGCTCGTCGATGGCCACGGCGGTGCGCACCAGCGGGTTGAGCTGGTTGAGGATCAGCTGGGCCCGCGGGGCCTCCTGGCGCAGCGCGCCGAGGATGTCGCCCCACAGGCCGCCCTCCTGCTCGCGGGCGAGCTGGGAGCGGGTGCGCTCGTGCCGGGCCTCGCGGCTGTCGACGAGCAGGGCGGGCGCTGATGCGGGATGGAACGTACGCAGCGCGACATCGCAGTCGAAGACGGCCAGCGCGTCGCGGGCCAGGGCGAGGTAGGCCGACGCGGCCAGTTCGGTCTCACGGTCGACGGGGTCGAGGTGGGCGGTGAGGGTGGCCGGATCGAGGTCGGCGACGCTCGCCTCGGGCCTGATCTCGGGCAGCCGGTGGACCAGTTCGCGGTCGTAGGTGTAGCCGCCGTTGACCACGCCGAGCCCGGCGGCCGAGGCGATCGCCGAGACCTGCCGGAACTCCTCCACGCTCGATGTCACGAGCACCGTGCGGTGGGTGCGCGCGAACTCGTCGAGGGTGGTGTGGCCGTCGGTGGTCTCGAACGGCAGCCAGGGCAACAGCAGCCGCAGGATCTCGTCGTCGTGCACGGCGAGCGACTTCACGGCAAGGTGATGGGCTTGCAGGAACCGGCCGAGCAGATCCGGATCGCTGGCAGCGGCCCGGGCGATCCACGCGCGCAGCCGCTCGGCGAGGGCGTCGCGGACGGCCGCGAGCGTGTCGTCCTCGTACAGCGACTCGCGGGACGCGGTCGGGCGCAGGCTCTCGGCGTCGATGACGCAGCGGACGAAGAAGGCCCACTCCGGCAGGATCTCGTCGGCCTGCTCGGAGAGCAGCATGCCCTTGACGTGCACCCGATGGCCGTGACGCCGCCCGGCGGGCACCGCCTCGGGCAGCACGCAGGCGATGCCCTTCAGCCCGACGGCCGGCAGGTCGAGCTCGATGGTGTCCAGCGGGGCGAACCCGAAGACCTCCTCGCCGTACGCGGCCAGCGCACGGGACCGGGAGCCCGGGGTGGGGAACGTACGCGCCCAGGGCGCGGGTTCGGGATTGACAAAGACAGCCGAGGCCCCCGCCGTACCGTCGCTGAAGGTCACCGGATGGCGCAGCAGGGACCCGAAGTGCCGCCCCAGCGCGTACACCTGCGCGGGCCGGGTCCACTCCCCCGTATCGCTGCGCGGCGTGAGCGTGACGGTGGTCCCGGGCCGGGGCCGGGCGGAGGCGGGCAGGGTCCGGACGCTGTAGCTGCCATCCCCGTGGCCGCGCCACTCCACGGCGGGTGCGTCGGGGGTCCGGGCGGAGCGGCTGAGCACGTGGATCTCGTCCGCCACGAGGAAGCACGACAGCAGCCCGATCCCGAACTGCCCGATGAAGTCACCGCGTTGCTCGGCGATCCCGTCGGCGCGCTTGCTGCTGCGCCCGATCGTGGCGAGGAAGGTGTGTACGTCCGCCTCGCTGAGCCCGACGCCGTCGTCCTCGACGCGGACCACGGACCCGTCGGCGAACAGCCGGATGCCGAAGGCGTCGGCGGGCGCGTCCGGTTCGAGGCCTCGCCGGGCGGTCAGGGCGTCGACCGCGTTCTGGAGGAGTTCGCGCAGATAGACGCGCGGGCTGGAGTAGAGGTGATGGGAGAGGAGATCGACGAGGCCGCGCAGATCCACCTGGAAGGCGCGGTCGGCGCCGTCCGGGGACACGGGAAGAGGGAGAGTCATCGGACCGTCCAGGGAAGAGAGCCGCCGAGCGGCATACGGAGAGGAGCCGGAACTCGCCGCTCAGGCGCGGTTGTGGCGGTGCCGATGGGCGAACTGCCCTTCGGGATCGTCGAAGTAGGTCCAGGGCCAGCCGGTGTAGGCGCCGTCGAGCTCGCGGAAGACACGCCGGACCGTGTGGCGCTCGTCGGCGATCGACAGGGCCATGGCGAACATGCTGAAGTCGTGCTGCCACCCAGGACGCCGCACGTAGGCGGGGTGGAGGATGCTGTGGTCGGCCGCGTCGCGCAGCTCCGCCCGGATCTCGTCGGATCCGAGGCGGTCCTCGTCGTCCGACTCGACCCACTCCTCGATGGAGGCCATGGCGATCACACAGCCGAGCGGATGCCCCTGCGGAGCCCGCCCCAGCGCATCCCGGGCGAACGCCAGCGCCTCACCCGGCTCGCCGCCCCACCGGGGCTGCAACTGTGACACCCAGTCGATGTGGACCTCCAGGTCCAGCGGATCACGGCGCAGCGCGGCGTCGAACCGGGCCCGGTTGACGTCCTCCCCCAAGGACAGCCCCCGCCCGGAGGTGAGGAGCCGCCGCCACGGGGTCACCCACCCGGGCTCCAGCTCGGCGGCTGCCAGAAGCTGCTCCTCGGCAAGGGCGAGCCGCTCCTTGAAGACCCGCCACTGCTGCTGGGTGACATCGGCGGCCCGCGCGGAGGTGCGCGCCTCCCACCCCCAGCTGACATGCCGCGCCCCGGATATCACCAGGGCGGCCGCCCGCTGCTCGGCGTCCTCCTCGACGGCCTGCCCGATCCACTCCTCCACCCCGTCCACCTCGGCCAGCTCAGCGAGCACGCGATGGTCCCGCCCGATGTCGAAGGACCCGAGCGCGGCCTTGACGCCCTCCCAGTCCCCGGCGTCGGCCGCCTCGACCAACGTGAGCACCCGCCGGTCCCCCAGCGCCCGGAGCGTGTGGGTCCCGTTCCTCCGCTGACGCGATGCGGGCAGAGCGTACGGATCCTCCGCCGGTCTCTCCCCGCCCCTGCCGAACAATTTGCCGAGCATGCCGCGCCCTCCCCAGGTCCCGCGTGATCTTCGGGTGCAGCATAAGGGGGTCCTGGGACACTGTTCTCCCAGGGTAATCACCAATGCTTCAGGCGTACGGATTTACCTTCCCACCCCGCACGAGCCGCTCCTTCGCCCCGCCCTCACGGCCCCGGCGGAGCATCGGCCGAAGGCTGGATCAACCGGAGCATCTCCTCCACGACCGACGCCTGCCGCGCCCTGCGCGGTGTCGGCGTCGCGCAGCAGCCGCACCACCACACGCGCGGGCAGCGCGGGGTGCCGGGAAGCCGCGCTACGTACGTACTCGTGCGGATCGTCCAGCGGCCGCACCGCCGACGTGGGGCGTCAGCCGGGAATCCGTCGCGGCCCGGTACCGTACGTCCGCGTCGCTGTCCCGGCCGAACTCATCCCCGCAACGGAGCATGCGCCGAGCGCAAAGACCGACTCGACACGGAGGTAAGCCGACTCGTCTCCCCATCGGAGCAGGCGGCCGCAGGCAGGAGAAGTGCGGGCTGCCGTGCCGCTCACAGGCGGTTCAGCGCTTCCAGCAACAGGGCCTCAGTGCTGTCCTGCCCGGAGCGGCAGCGCGGGAAAGACTGCCCATGTTCGACGAATATAATCGGCCTCATGTCGAAGCATGACGCGCTGCTTGTTGACGTTGCCGCCCTGGTGGAGTCCGGGCGCAGCAATCAGATGCCCCTGACCGTGGTCGCCGGTGGTGCTGTCATCACGGGCCGGCTGGCACCCGAAGCCGTCTGGAGGCAGCGAGTGTCGGAGGTCCTTGCTGACTCGGCCCGCCTGAGCGACTTTTCCGCCACGTTCACCACCGATGAACCCGAAGAAGGGCCGCCCACGCATCTGCACTTCCACGTGGCGCGGATTCTGCAGGGCACGGTGGGGATCCCGGAGACAGGCGGGATGTACCGGGTCGCGATCGAGGACGTCAGCGCCTGGACGATGGGCGACTTCAGCTACTCCGACCACTGACCCGCTGCCTCGCTGGGGCGCCTCGATACGCGGTGAGGGTCCGGCCGGAGTGCTCCGGCCGGACCCTCACCCATGCTTGCCGACAGCTCGCGTCTGCCCGTCTGTCAGGCGGCCACAGGGGCGCCGAGCAGCGCGGATGCCTGCTGCACCGGGTTGAGAACGCGGGTGGGCGCGGGGACCGGGGCCAGGTCGCGGCAGGTGAAGCCGAGCTGGGTCATGGCCCGCAGGACTTCGCCGGCGCTGAAGTCGCGGCGGTCCTGACGTGTGATGACCTGTCCGACCTGCTTGACGGGGTAGGTGCGTCGGCCGATGATCACCGATTCGCCGGAGGCGTGCTCGGGCTTGATGCCCTTCATCGATTCCAGGACGCCGCTCCTGGTCAGGTCGAACGGGAATCGGGCGATGACACAGCGCATGATGCCTCACAGGGAGAGAAGCGAAAAGGGAGTGGTCCTGCCGGGGTGGGGACGGCTCAGCGGGCGAGGGCGAGTACGCCCAGGGCACTGCCGTGCTCGTCGACCACGGGCAGGGCGTCGACGTGGCTGTAGCGCATCGTGCGCCCGGCTTCGGCCATGGTGGTCACGGGCGAGGCGAACGGTCCTCGGTCGCCGAGGATGTCCCGCAGCTGGACCCTGTCCGAGTACGCCGAGCTCTCACGGACTGCTGCGAGGCGGGCGCGAGTGACCAGTCCGATGCAGAGACCGATGTCGTCGCAGACCAGCAGATGCCCGGTATGAGCACTGGCCATGACGGACAGGGCCACCTCGACGGTCATGTCGTCGCATACCTGCGGCCCGGCGGTGTCCATGACGTCGGCCACCGTCCTGCCCACGGCTGTGGCCTCGGTCGAGCGGGGCTGCATCTGGACCAGCGTCAAAAGGTGCCTCCTGCACAGGTGAGTCAGCTTCCGGATCACGAAGTTCTCAGGCCGCCGCGTCGAAGGCGGACTGATGTGCGCTCACGCGCCGGGCCGCGGAGGCGGGGCTGCGTCGGCCTCTCGAGGACGCGCTGCGCTGACGCCGCGCGGCCACCGGCGCGGTGATCGTCACGGGAATGCCTGAGGGGGCCTGGGCGCCGGTGATTCGGCCGAGTGCATCTTCCCCGGAGCGGATCTGGGTGGTCTGGGGCACGATGCCGGCGGCGGTCATGAGGCGGGTCATGTCGCGGCGCTGGTTGGGGGTGACCAGGGTGACGACGCTGCCGGACTCCCCCGCCCGCGCGGTCCGGCCGCCGCGGTGGAGGTAGTCCTTGTGGTCGGTCGGCGGGTCGACGTTGACGACGAGGTCGAGGTTGTCGACGTGGATACCGCGGGCGGCGACGTTCGTGGCCACGAGCACGGTGACGTGCCCGGTCTTGAACTGGGTCAGGGTCCGGGTGCGCTGGGACTGCGCCTTCCCGCCGTGCAGAGCCGCCGCCCGCACACCGCTGGCCAGCAGGTGGTCGGTGAGCTTGTCCACGGCCCGCTTGGTGTCCAGGAACATGATGACCCTGCCTTCGCGCGCAGCGATCTCGGTCGTCGCCCGGTGCTTGTCGGTGCCGTGGACGTGCAGGACGTGGTGCTCCATCGTGGTGACCGCACCGGCGGAGGGGTCGACGGAGTGGACGACCGGGTCGCTGAGGTAGCGGCGGACCAGGCGGTCGACGTTGCGGTCCAGGGTGGCGGAGAACAGCATCCGCTGCCCTTCGGGGCGGACCTGGTCCAGAAGTTCGGTGACCTGGGGCATGAAGCCCATGTCGGCCATCTGGTCAGCCTCGTCCAGCACGGTGATCGCGACCTGGTCAAGCCTGCAGTCACCGCGGTCGATGAGGTCCTTGAGCCGACCCGGCGTCGCCACGACGACCTCGGCGCCACCGCGCAGCGCGTTGGCCTGCCTGCCGATCGACATTCCGCCGACCACGGTGGCCAGCCGCAGCTTGACCGAGCGGGCATAGGGCGTGAGAGCGTCGGTCACCTGCTGGGCCAGCTCACGCGTCGGCACGAGGACCAGGGCGAGCGGCTGTCGGGGCTCGGCGCGCCGTCCGGCGGTGCGGGCCAGCAGGGCCAGGCCAAAGGCAAGTGTCTTGCCGGAGCCGGTGCGCCCCCGGCCGAGTGCGTCGCGGCCCGCGAGAGTGTTGGGCAGGGTCGCACCCTGGATCGGGAACGGAACGCTCACGCCCTGGGCGGTCAGCGCCGCCAGCAGCTCCCCCGGCATGTCGAGGTCGGCGAACACCTCGACCGCGGGAAGCGCGGGAGTGACCGTGACCGGCAGAGCGAACTCGCCCTGGACCGCTACGGGTCGCCGCCCATGGCCACCCGAGCGGCCCGAACCGCCGGAACGGGCCGGGGCAGCCGAGCGGGGCGGGGTGGTCGAGTTGAAGCGGCTGCCGCCACGGCCGGATTCGACGGTACGGCTGCGTGCGCGGGAAGAGCGGTTGTTCGTACGTGTGGGGTTCATTCAGAACCTTCCTTGATACGGCACGCATCAAGGAATTCCCGCAGCGGAAGAACAGCGCAAGGAATCACAAGAACGGGCCGAGCGAAATACAATGAGGCCGGTGGTTTATCCCGGATCGGGATGCAGGCCATGGAATGAGTGACGCCATAGGGGCGAGGAATCCCGCCCCACCGGCGAGAGGGACCCCGAAGGAGTGGAAGCGGCTCTGCGGGCGAAGGTTCTGCCGCAGACGGCACCCGCCCGGGAGGATGCCCGTAGCTGGGTCCCGCACCCCGAAGGATGCGGGACCCAGCTACGAAGTGCGCGTCAGCGTCAGGCGGGAACGATGTTCTCGGCCGTCGGGCCCTTCTGGCTCGGTGCGATGTCGAAGGTGACCTTCTGGCCTTCAAGGAGCTCGCGGAAGCCCTGGGCGGCTATGTTCGAGAAGTGGGCGAACACGTCAGCGCCGCCACCGTCCTGCTCGATGAAGCCGAAACCCTTGGCCGCGTTGAACCACTTCACAGTGCCTGACGCCATGTGACATCTCCTTCAGGGGGCAGGTACGCCGAGACCCGTGAGGTACGGATCCCGCGTCGCCGCGATGATGCCCCGACCGGAGAAAACCGGAAATACAATGAAGCTTCCGCTGGTCGAAAATACCCACGCAGAAGCCTGAAGTTCTGGGAACCACAACTGCAACCGAGATCGACAGTAGCATGCCGTAATGATCTGCGTACGGTGAATAACTCCACTCTGCTTGCCGCCGCAATAACACTCTCGGCACGGCGCGTTAAACCCTCACGCCGTGGCCATAGATATTGGCCCACTCTGAGCGCAGCGTTGCAGAAAGGACGCTCGCCCTTCACAGCGCGAGGATGCCGACCACGCGAAGCAGGTCAGCGCGTCGCCGCCGGACGAAGGGCCAGGGAAGGCGCACCTGGTAGAGCGGCGGCATCTGCCGGACTTCCACCGGCCGCGACGGGCTCAGGCGGCGGGTGGCGCGCTGGGCGGCTTGGTGTCTCGGTGGTGTTCGGCGTTGACGCGCTGGGCTTCCTCGAGTTGGTCTTCGAGGATGACGATGCGGCAGGCAGCCTCGATCGGGGTGCCGGCGTCGACGAGCTCGCGGGCGCGGGCGGCGATGCGGAGCTGGTAGCGGGAGTAACGGCGGTGGCCACCCGCGGAGCGCAGTGGGGTGATGAGACGGGCCTCGCCTATGGCGCGAAGGAATCCCTGTGTGGTGTTGAGCATCTCGGCGGCCCGTCCCATGGTGTAGGCGGGGTAGTCGTCGTCGTCGAGGCGGCCGAACGAGTCGTCTGCTGTCATCTGTGCCTTCCCGTGGAGCACGCGTCGGAGGGGCCCGGGTGCCATGTGGCACCCGGGCCCCGAAGGAACTGCTACACCATCAGCCGGCCTTGATCGGCTACGCCGGCTCTGTGTTTCCGCATACCTGCCGGGAAGAGGTCCGGGGGCTGCGGGGATCGCGGTTGCTTGACCGGAGACCACCTCACTATCGATGTCCTGCGGTACCCGGGCCCAAAACGTTCACCCGGGCGATCCTGATGGTGCTCAACTCCTCCGTTCTTCCCTCTGGACGAACTACTTCCCTACTCCTGGTGGCCTCTCTCAGCGCCACTCCGACAGCCAGCCCCGTCGCCCGTCCTGCATCTGCTCTGGCTTGGAACCCCACTGCCGAACCTCCCGACACGCGCGCCGCAGCCTGACGCCATTTGCCGAGGAACCACTGGTACTGCGGACTGCACTTACCACTGCGGCACTGCTCTCGGCAGCCCCTGAAGACCGCGGGCCACCCGGTCCGGTCGCCAGCCCCGTCGCCATCCTGCAACAACCCCGGCTTCGGAACTCCGCCACCGCACCGACCTGCACACTGCAACTACTGAGTACTGCTGCCTGGCAGTTCATCTCTGCCGGGCTCTGCTTTCCTTCTTGGCTACGAGAGAAACCATAACCACCCTGCACGCCAATGTCTACCTCAGCCGGAATAGTTTTTCAGATGCCAGTCGGAAAGACTCCCTGCCCGAGCCACTGACGGTGCACGTGCGGGCCGTCCCGGCCGAGCCCCATTGCACCCTGACCAGGAGCCCTACCCGAGCAGCCAGCCTCTCCGACTGCGCCGCCGATCCGACGGACACGCTTCACCGTCGGGGGCGCATCCGGGTGGAGCTCGGCAGACCAGGGCACGACACTCCGACAGACAGGCCCCCGGCGCTGGTGACAGGACGGGATCCGATGGGCACGAGGAGCGCGATGCCTCTCCTGCCCCCACGGGAGTTCACGAAGCACTCGTCCCAACGATCCCAGCAGGAGCTGTCGACACGGCGGTCCTGGTCGTCTCGGAGCTCGCCACCAAGGCACAGCGCCAGGCGTCGGCACCTGGACCTGGTCACCTGCTAGGACAACCGCTCGGTGGCCGTCCACGACAACAGCCCGCGCCCCCTCGCATGCGGGCCCTGGAGCTGACAGACCGTCAGTACCTCCCCGCCCGGTTCGACGGCGCCCGAGCACGCTTCTTGACGCATCACGGTTGGTTGCGCCCTGGGCCCCCGCCGAGGGCGGCGACCGGTCAGGATGCGGCCAGGAGGATGGCGATGTAGTGCGCGGTGAACGCTGCCACGGTGAGCGCGTGGAAGACCTCGTGGAATCCGAACCAGCGAGGTGAGGGGTCGGGTCGCTGGATTGCGTACACGACCGCGCCCGCGCTGTAGAGAAGACCGCCGACCACGATCAGTGTGAGTACGGCTGCTCCTCCGGTGTGCAGGAAGTCGGCCAGGTACCACACAGGCGCCCACCCCAGAGCCAGGTAGCACGGGGTGTACAGCCAGCGTGGCGCTCCGACCCACAGGACCCGGAACGCGATGCCGGCCGACGCGCCGACCCACACGGTCCACAGCAGCACGGGCCTATCGCTCGGCGGCAGAAGCAACACGGCCAGGGGGGTGCAGGTACCAGCGATGATCAGGAAGATGTTGGCATGGTCGAGACGTCGTAGGAGAGCCTCCCCCAACGGCCCCCAGGTACCACGGTGGTAGACGGCACTCGTTGCGAACAGCAGCCAGGCAGTGACGGCGTACACGGCGCAGGCCCAGGCCGCCTGCGGCGTGCGAGCCAGCCAGATGAGCGCGACGCCCGCAATCAATGATGCGGGGACCATCCCCGCATGCAGCCAGCCACGCAGCCTCGGCTTGACCGGCTCCACCAGGTCGACAGCCTGCGTTACCAGAGCAGCGACCAGATGAGCACTTCTCGCTCCATCGACACCCTGTGCTTCGCCGCGCTCTCCACGCCCTGAGCCGACGTGGACGCCTCCGGCTCCAGCTGCTTCGCGGGACATGGCCTCCCGACCTTCACCGGACTCATCGGCGTCACTGGCAATCATGCGCTCATGCTAGAAGAGCCCACACGAAAGCCTTCAAGAGGTCCGGGAGAAGGGGCTCGTCGTCGATGCGGGACCGACGCCGCCAGACGAACCCCCGCGATTCGACGTCGGTTGGGCCTTCCGGAGCCGAGTAGACCGACCGGCTGTGGGGAACGATCAGGGCTTCCGAACCGGCATCTCCGCTCGCCCACCCGCAAGGAGCGACCATGCTTCCTGAAGTTCACCCCCACCTGTCCACCCCTCTGACCGATCAGTTGCAACATCAGCTGGGCCCCGCTTCGGAAACCAGCCAGCTCGACGTGGAGCGCGTCGCGGGCATCGCAGTCGTCGCAGCTGCCCACTCCGGTGGCTACGCGGCAATCGGCCATCTCCTCGGACTGCTGGCCGCGCTCCCCGCCCCCACCGAGGCAGGGGAACGCTTCTGGTCGGACCTGTGGAGGACTTCAGGCACCGCCTACCTACTGCCCGCCACTATCAAGGCCGGTGTACTCGAATCACTGACAGGCGAGGGAACCACCCTGGCCCGACAGATCCTCTCGGCCGTCGACGAGATGACCCCGCCCCAACGCCTCGCAGCCGGAGAGGTGATCGGCCAAGCCCTCATCGAGTCCGACCACCTGCCCGACCTCAAGACACAGGTCATCGGCGAACTATGGCTCCGCGATCTCGAACTCACCGCGTGGCACGTGCTGCACGCCGACCGCAGGTCGGACGATCCTGTTGGGCGGAAAGCCTTCCTCAAAGCTTGGTCGAACGTCTGAGAACAGGCTCGCGCTGGGCTCGGCAACGGCGCGTCTGCGGCGGACGGCCGCCGCCGGCTCGGGTTCGTACAGCTGGGTCGTGAGTGAGGTGCCGTAACCCTGCGGCACACCACGAGGCGCTTCCCCTTGAAGCGCTTGGCCCAGACCACAAGCGGTCGCTGCGCTCCCGCACACAGAAAGCGCTCCGGCCGAACCCCCCTCCGCAGGCATCTGAAGCCTTCCCTCTCCCGCGGAAGGCGCAGGCTTTCCTGAAGCAGCGTCCGTGATACCACGGCCACGAAAAGAGAAAACCCCAGGTCACGGGCTATGTGACCTGGGGTTCTTCTGAGCCGCCTTCGGGATTCGAACCCGAGACCTACGCATTACGAGGGCTCGTGGGATCGTGACAGCACCTGCCGACACGTGCCGGCAGGTGCTGTTTCCCCAGGTCGCGGGCAGGCGGCACCCTCAACCGCATCGCTGGATGCCGCCTGCTGCCGCGCAGTCCGCTCACGCAATGCTCACGCGGCACAGGACCCCGGGGCCTGCTGCCGGCAGGTCGGCGGCGTCAGCGGATGAAGAACCGTGCAGCGATGATCTGGATCGCGATGGCGCCGCCGGCGTAGGCGGCACCCTTGAGAGCCTGGACGGTGAGCGCCCAGCGGAGGAAGCGCAGCCGACTCAGGATCTTGCGCCACGAGCACCAGGCGGTGAGACCGCCGGAACCGCCCTGGCGCATCCGGATCGCCTTGACGCGGCGCGTCCAGACAGCCTTGATCTTCCTGGCACCCTTGGCCGGATAGGCCGTATAATTCACGGGAGGGAACTCCTTCTCGTCTTTGATTCGAAGCAGGGTGTTTCCTTCAGGGGAGGTTGGACGCGGTTGGGAAGCCTTTCGTCCGACCTCTCCTGCCTTTACTGGTGCGGCGGCGCGCGACAGCCGCCACCGAATCCGCTGCTACGAGAGCCCGGCGATTCGACAGTCACAGAGTAGCCCCTCCAGTGGTCGACAAATGCACCTGCGCCGCGTCACCCAATCCTAATCACACCCAAGAGCGGCAAGCGCGATCTTTACGGTATCCCGGCCCGCAGACTCCGCCGACCGCAGAAGTATCTCCATTTCAGGATTCATCCGATTTCGACCCAGCTCTGACACCAGGGAGCCG
This sequence comes from Streptomyces sp. CB00316, assembly GCF_001905595.1. Classification (GTDB taxonomy): domain Bacteria; phylum Actinomycetota; class Actinomycetes; order Streptomycetales; family Streptomycetaceae; genus Streptomyces. The sequence goes on from NZ_LIXI01000002.1 coordinate 109,415, forward strand.
CACTCGCCCTCGGTAAGGGTCGCCCCGAGGTTCCACAGGAGGGCGGTCCGGGCCGCCGGGGGAAGTGCGGCAAGTGAATCCGGAATACTGCATTCCGGCTTGTCGGTAGCCGCGCTGTTGCGCCGGTCCCCGTCGGCGAGCTGGCCGCCTCTACTGTTGCGCCGGTCCCCGTCGGCGGACTGGCCGCCACATGAGCATGCGCTCGCGCAGTCAGCGCAAGGTGAGTGCCGCGCCATCAACAAGAGACGCTCCACGCGCGCGAGGTCCTCGCCCAGACGGTCCGTCCCGGCGATCTGCGCAGATCGCACCAGCCGCCTCAAGGTCAAGAGGACCTCGGGGCGGGGCAGCCTCCTCCCGTGCAGCCAGTGCGAGAGCAGGGAAGGGGAGACACCGAGAGCCTGCGCCTTCTCGGCCATGGTCGCCCCGGGGAGGAACCGGGGCAGCACCTCCTGGAAAGCGAGCGCGAAAGCCTTCACCCCCTCCGTAGCCTCGTCCACGCAGGAGTTTTTGATCGATCCGAGTGACGGCATGCAAAGGAGCCTCTCGCTCGCCGGAGATCACCAGGGTTTACGTGATCGCCAGAACCCTACCCCTCCCTTTCCGCGCCGCAGAGCCGTCCGGCATTATTACGCGGATGTATTCATGGCAGCGGCTGCAATGTGTTCAAGAATGACCACTTAAGGGGCAAAACGGATCTTTACTCTGCCGGAAAGCGTAAAGATCCGAAACCACTGGAACGGGCGGCGCCACTTGTGCTAATAATGAGCAGGAATCGTGGCCCGTGATGCGTCTTCAGGGCCGCACCGGAAGTACGGCATGAAATGGAGGCGCTATGACGCCGTCGTGGCGCGATGACAGCCTCGGAACGATGAAGCGGGTCGCCCTCTGGCTCGTGTCGGAGGTCGGCGAGGGGCAGCCCTTCACCAAGGAGGCGCTGCGCGACGCCTTCCCCGGGGTGTCCCAGGTGGATCGGCGCATGCGTGATCTCCGCGACTTCGGGTGGCGAATCGATACGAACAGGGAGGACGCGGACCTCGACTCCCACGAGCAGCGTTTCGTGAAGCGCGGCGATCCGGTATGGGAGCCCGGCCGAGCCACCCGGAAGACCGGTACGACGGCGATCGGCGCCGGGCGTCGCCGCGAGGTCCTCCAGCGGGACGGCAACATGTGCCGCTCCTGCGGGATCGTTCCCGGTGAGACCTACGCCGGCACGTACGAAGCGGCCCAGCTGGACATCGCACGGCGCGAGGTTTTGAAGCCCGGCGGGTCGCAGGCCACCGAGCTGGTCACCGAGTGCAAGCGGTGCCGCATCGGCGGCAGGGACCTGGTCGCGGACCTGGACCGAGTCCTCAAGGAGGCCGCCGGACTCAGCTCCATCGAGCGCGGGGTACTGTCCGGCTGGGTGGAAGCCGATGAGCGCCAGTTCAGCCGACTGGAGCAGCTCTGGAGCGACTATCGGTCCCTGCCCGAGGAGTCGCGCGCCCATTTGCGCAAAGAGCTGGGCGTGGACTGAGCATCCGGCAGGCGCGGAGGGCATTCGAAGCAGGACGAGCAGAGGCAGGAGCGAGGACAGCGGACATGGCCAAGGATTACGGGCTGCCGCCCAGGGCTGAGGAGAACCGGGCCACCGTTGAGGCCCGGCTGGCGGAGAGCGCGGCCGGCGGAGGCACCCGCGAGACGTTCACTGTCGAGTGGCGGGGCAAGCCGGAGCATCTCGAAGTGGTCGAGATGCAGGTCGGCGACCTCTACTACAACCCGGCCACCCATCGGATCCGAGCGCAGGCCGATCACGATCCCAAGAAGTCCGAGCTCCTCGAAACTGACCCGTGGAACACGGATGCTCAGCGGTACCTGGGGCGCCTGCTGCAGGTGGTTCCCGCCGATCCAGCAAAGACCGATCCCGCGTTCGACGAGCTCACCGCGAGTCTCAAGGAGTTCGGACAGACCGAGCCGGGGTTGATCACCCACGAGGGCGTCCTCGTCAACGGCAACACCCGGCGTGCCGCGCTCCTGGAACTGCACGGTCCGAACCACCCCATGCGCGTGGCTGTGCTGCCCTCTTCCTGCGACTGGCAGGACGTGGCCGCCGTTGAGCTCTCGCTGCAGCTGCGCAAGGAGCATCGGCGGGACTACTCCTACATCAACCGGCTCCTCGCCGTGGAAGAACTGGTTGATCAGGGCACCCCACTCGCGGCGATCGCGACCACCTTCCGCACCACGGCTAAGCGGGTCCGGCAGGACCAGTGGGTGCTGTCCATCATCCGCCAGTTGATCAAGCGCAGTGCGACCTCCGGCGAGCGACTGTCCCTGGTCGCGTTCGAAGAGCATGCGGAGAAGTTCCGCGAGCTGCATCGCGCCTACGAGAAGCAGTACGCCGTCAACCCCGAGCGGGCCGATCTGCTCGTGGAGAACCGCCTGGCCGCCATGCTCATGGGCTTCGCCAAGACAGACGTGCGCTTTATCGATGACAAGTTCCGTAACACGTACCTCTCGGAGAAGCTGCCAGACGGGTTGGCCCCCGACCCTGCTCCGTCCCACGGGGGTGTAGCGATCCCGGGCCTGGGGCGTGCGGTACAGGGCCCCAGCCCAGCCGTCTCAGCTGCCAGAGCCCTGACAGACGTCGTCCTCCACGCTCGGGCGGTCACCCAAGCCGGTAGCTCCGCACCGGCGGAGGTAGTCGCTGCGGCGCAGGACGAGGTCAGGCGCATGCACAAAGCGATGGACGAAGCCATCACCGACGCCGGCCGCGACGCCCGCATCACCAAGCGCAAGCAAGCCGCTCCTGCTCGCCTCGCAGACGCGAACCGCAGCATCGAGCAGTGCGTCACGGACCTGGTCCTGTCCCGCTCGCAGCGAAGCCTCGATGAAGAAGCCTTCGACGATGCCATCGTCGAACTGCGGAAGAGACTGGAGAAGCTGGCGATCGAAGCTCGGCGGACTGTTGGCGAGCCCGGCGACGGCTTGGCCTGGCTTCTCGAAGCTACAGAAAAGGCGCGCTGAGTGGGCAGCCAGCCCAGCCTGGTGATCGGCTTCGACACCACACGCACCCAAGCGGCGCTCAGGACCGTGCCCGAGTGGCGCGGCGAGTTGGGGCAGATGATCGCCAGCTTCCCCAGCGGCCGGATGACCGACCGGCTGTCCGCCGCTGTCCCCCTGGACAGCTTCCTGGCCAGTATCGGCTCCCTAGCCGAATGGCCGCAGCCCGACAGCGTGGTCTGGGAGAACGACTTCCGCCGCATTGTCAGCGAGATGCTCGACACCGCCGAGACGGCGGATCGCCTGCTCAACGGCGCGCCGGACGAGGAGAGCGCCTCCCCGGAAGAGGTGCCAGCCCTGCTGGGCGACTCCTGGACGGGAGCGCTCACCCCCTTCCAGCTCCGGGACATCGCCCGGTTGCTCTCGGTCGGCCACGGGGCCAACTTCAGCGTGCCCGGCGCCGGCAAGACCCGTGTCTCTCTGGCTGTGTTCTCGGCCCTGCGGGAGCAGGGAACGGTCAACCGGATGTTGGTGGTCAGCCCGAAGTCGGCTTACGAGGCGTGGCAACTGGAGGCGCGGGAGTGCTTCTCCTCGCCTCTGGACGTGCAGGTGCTCGGCAAGTCGGTGCCTCCACCAGCAGACGTCCTCCTGGTCAACTACGAGCGGCTGGACCGGACGCTGGCCAGCCTGTCGCAGTGGCTGAAAGCGTCCCCGACCATGCTCATCCTCGACGAGGCGCACCGTATGAAGCTCGGCGGAGCGGGTGTCTACGGGGCTGCCTGCATGGCGCTGGGGCCGCTCAGCCGCGTGCGCATGATCCTCAGCGGTACTCCGGCGCCGAACGGGGCGAAGGACCTGGAGAACCTGCTGTCCTTCGTCTGGCCTGGCCACGGGCGACGCGTGGTCACCCAGGCGGTAGACGGTGGCGACCTGGCCCACGCAAGCCAGGTGCTGCGCCCCCTCTACACCCGGACGACGAAGGCAGAGCTGGGGCTTCCGCCTGTCGACTTGCGCGTCCGCCCACTCAGGATGCCTCCGTTGCACCGTGAGATCTACGACGCCTTGATCGGCAAGTTCTCTCCGCGTGCAGCTGCCGACAGAGGCGATTTCGAGGCATTCGGCAAGGCAGTCCTGCGTCTGCTCATGGCCGCGACAAGTCCAGCGCTCCTCGTCGGCGGCTCGACCCGCTACGAGCCGCTGAGCTTCCGTGTCCCGCCCTTGGATGTCCCGGAGGGGGACTCGCTTGCGGCCCTCCTCCGGAAGCTCCCGGACTACGAACTGCCGCCCAAGTACACGGAGACGTTGTCCATCGTCTCCGCCAATGCCGCGGCCGGCAGGAAGACCCTGGTGTGGACTGGCTTCGTCCGGAGCATCACGTCATTGCAAACGCTGCTCGCACCGTTCCAGCCCGCCGCAGTACACGGCGGCACTCCAGACCGGGAGGAGGAACTGCGCCGCTTCCGCGAGGATCCGGATTGCAGCGTCCTCATCTCCAACCCGGCGACCCTGGGCGAGGGCATCAGCCTCCATCAGGTCTGCCATGACGCCGTGTACGTCGACCGCGACTTCCAGGCAGGCCGGTTCCTCCAGAGCCTGGATCGCATCCATCGACTTGGCCTCTCACCAGACACGGAGACGCGGGTCACCGTTCTCACTGCGGCGGAAAGTGTCGATGATGTCGTCTCCATGCGGCTCGCAGAGAAGCTGGAGTTCATGGGCAGCATCCTCGACGACCCCGAGGTGCAACAGCTCGCTGACCCGGAGGACGAGGCCCCGATGGCCGCAGGGATGAACTCAGCCGATGTCCAGGCGCTGCTGGACTATCTCAGGGGGCGCCCGGCTTAGGGCGCGCCGCCAACCCTCCGGTTAGCCGTCAGAGCGTGCCCTCGCTGAGGAGCCGCTCGATGGCGTCCGCTTCCCGCTGCAGCACGATTCGTCCATCGCCGTCGCTGAAAGCGAGGAGGCGGCTGCCCGCATCGAACCCTGCCTCCGCTAGGAGGCCGAGAGGGAGTACGACCTGCCCCTCATCACCGACCAAGAGTTCTGCTGGTTCGCGTATCACACCAGCAGTCTGCCAGCACAGCCGAGCAACCGACTGCCCCGGCACATCCCCTGCCGATAGAGTCCCGCTGTGGACGGCGAAACGATCAGCGTGCAGACGCCCCTGTGGCCAGTCGATGAGGGCGATGACCCGGCCTTGGAGGCGGTGGCCGAGGAGATTCTACGCGCGGACCCGGACGGCAGCCGGTTCGCTGGCGCGGTCCGCCGCAGCATCGACATGTTGCTGGACGGCCAGCACACCGGGCGCTTCCGCTGGGACCAGCTCTTCAAGACCGAGAAGGCCCACCTGGGAACCCTGATCGAGATCAATGTGCAGCGCGAGTTCGGCTTCGCGGACGGCGCCAGCATGGACTACTCGATCGCCGGGTCAGACGTCGACTGCAAGTACTCCCAGACCCTCGGCCAGTGGATGATCCCGCCCGAAGCCCACGGGCACCTGCTGCTCGTTGTCTGGGCCAGCGACGAGCAGTCCAAATGGTCAGTGGGACTCGTTCGGGCGTTGCCCGAACGGCTCAACAACGGCGGCAACCGCGACGCCAAGAAGACACTGAACGCGGCCGGGCGGGGCGCAGTGCGATGGCTGTTCCGCGACGCGCCCCTCCAGGAGAACATGCTGCTGCGCCTCTCCGAGGAGGACATCACCGCTGTCTTCTCCCACAAGAGTGGCCAGCGCCGCGTGGACGAGCTGTTCATGCGGGCGCAAGGGCGCCGGGTCAGCCGCAACGTCGTTGCTACGGTGGCTATGCAGGAGGACTACATGAAGCGCGTCCGCTACAACGGCGGATCGCGCTCCAGGCTCCAGCGCCACGGAATAGTGATCTTGGGTCACTACACCCGCCACGGGCGCATCGCCGAAGCCTTGGGGCTGCCGGTTCCGGGCCCCGGTGAATCTGTCGGTGCCCGCCTGACCCCTGCACGGGCCCACCACGTAGGGGTCCCGACAGTAGAGCTGGACGGACAGGAGTGGGTCCTGGCCATGGCCGACGACCCAGAAGAGACAGTACCGAGACTGCCGGAAATATGAACGGACGCAGCGAACCCGGCGCAGTGCCGGAGTCGGGGACTCGGGCGGGACCGTGGGTCCCACCCGAGGGGTCGTGGGCTTCGTCAGCCGCAAACCGACGCAGCATGCTGGGCAACCGGAGCCGCGACACGGCTCCGGAACTACTGCTGCGGTCACTCGTCCACGCAGCGGGGCTGCGCTACCGGGTAGCGGCCAAGCCCTTGCCGAAGATGCGGCGCACAGCCGACATGGTCTTCCGCCCCGTAAAGGTAGCTGTCTTCATCGACGGATGTTTTTGGCACGGCTGCCCTGACCACTTCGTCATGCCGAAGACCAACCGTCCGTACTGGGAAGACAAGATCGGGCGGAATGTCCAGCGCGACCGGGACACCGACCAGCGCCTAGCGGACGAGGGCTGGCTCGTGATGCGCTTTTGGGAACACCTCGATCCCGAAGCATGCGCCGAGACCGTTATTGACGCGGTGAAGTCTCGGCGGCAGGCGGCAGCTGGGTCGCGGCGGCCCCATTAGGCCCGGCGGACACCGCGCCCGCCTTCGAACACGCCCCGGGGGTCAGCTGATCTTCGCCTGGTTCAGCGAGAACAGCTCGTGTCGCTGGTGCCCCTCCTGGCCGACGAACGCCTTGAACTCGCCGAGGCTGTACGCGTACGTGCCGCCGGAACGCTGCTCCCTCCGGATCTCGAAGTCCCTTTCGAGATGCGCAATGTGCCGCTCGACCTCAGGTTCAGACAGTCGCTTGCCCGCCTTCTCCAAGCGGCCGATGATCTGGGTGATACCGATGAACCTCTGCTTCTCGGCCTCCGCGCGGAGCAGTTTGTACACAGGATCGTGCACCGTCTCGGTGTCCTCGACCAACGCCGCCGGGGCACCCTTCTTGTTCAGCGCGCGGGCGATAGACCGGCCGATGGCCTCAGCCACAGGCGGAGGGAAAGCGTTCCCGACCTGACGGTACTGGCTGGTCTTCCTCCCTGCGAAGACCCACTTGTCCTCGGGCTTCCATCCCTGGATGCGGGAGACCATCTCTACCGTGAGCTTCGGCCCGGGCTTCCCCTCGGCAGGCTCCCAGTCCTCGCCGGGCGCTTCGTCCGCCACACCATGAGCATCGACCCCGAGCTTCGCCCAGGCCGCCTTGGCACGGGTAGGCCCCAGGTCCGCCCCGCCGTGCTTTTTGGAGCCACCGACGATGGTCGGCGCAATGTCGTTAGCACCCTCAGCCCACTTCTCAGCGCCCTTCCATCCACGGGCAGCCATGAGGTCGTAGAGCGTCTCGCCGACCTTCGGACGCTCGCCTTCTAGAGGCTTCGGCCAGGCAAAATAAGGTGCGTACTCGCGCTGGAGCGCCACAAGGACGAACCGCGGGCGCAGCTGCGGTACGCCGAAGTCCGCAGCGTGGAAGAGCTCCCACTGCGCTACGTAGCCAGCGTCTTGCAGCGTGTCCAGGACGTTCTGTCGGTAGGCGGCGAAACGGTTCGCGCTGAGCCCTCGCACGTTCTCCAGGAGGAGGGCTTTGGGCCTCACCCTCTCAGCGAGACCGACAGCCCAAGCGAACAGGTCTCGCTCGTCAGCGGCGCCAAGCTGCTTGCCTGCAATAGTGAAGGGCGGGCAGGGGACGCCACCGGCAATCAGGTCGGGGGTGCCGTGCTGGGCACAGAACTCCTCGGGGTCCCAAACCGACCGGTCGGCCACGTCCCCAGTGCGTACATCGCAGCCCGGCATGTTGCTTTTCAGGGTTTCCGCAGCCCTTGGATCGAGCTCCACGGCAACAGCGTGCTCGAATCCGGCGCGCTCCAACCCCAGAGCCTGCCCGCCAGCACCTGCGCAGATCTCGGCAACCTGAAGCTTGGCCATTCGTCCTCCATACGTGCGCACCGCCCGCCGCGCGCTCGGCTGCACTCGCGACGGACCGGACTCGAACACGTTAGCGAGTCCGTCTCCGCTCACGAACATCCCAGCAAGATCGCAACAAGTCCACTGGGTCGGGGCAGGAACAGCTGAGCTGACCGCGAACGCGGTCAGCGAGGTGGCCTATATTAGTTCGCCGGCATCAGCCCGTGCGGTTATCCACAGGGCCCGCTCCACGAAAAGGGACGAACGTCTCATCGATAGGCAAATCCCTGGCTGATGCGGAGCCGATGCGGCGGCCTGGGCAATTCGGACACCGAGCGTAGCCACTGATGCTGCTTACAGGCCCCACGACCGCAAGACCTAGCCGGGCTCCCCCTGTCACGCGTTCATGGTTCCGACCAGCTACAGGCCGGAAACTCCCCAGCGGTGCTAGCCGCGGCCCACCATGCGCTACACATTCGGCTGTGGTTACGCAGGGGCTTACCCGCGCACGTCCCGAGCATGGGCTGCTGAACGGTGAAATGAGCGAGCGCGGCGGCCGAGGCTGAGTTGGGCGGCTGCTTCCTCGCTGTTGGTCGTACTTGTTGGGAGCCTCACAACGGGCGGCCGAGGTGGCTGGGCTAGTGGGAAAGCAAGGCGAGCTCTTAGGGGGCGCCCCTCCGGTCATGCGTCGAGGCAGATGAAGATGAGGGCCGCGAGGTAGCGGCCGGAGCGACGGCGGAAACCTCGTGCAGCTGTCATCGAGTGCAGTTGCTTGGGTCGACTACACCCTGGGCAGAGAGGCAGGCATGGGCGATCACATCGGGGACTGGGCGACGCACATCACGAGGGCCGAACTCAGCTGCACACTTCCACGGAGGTGGGCTCATACGCAGGGAGTGGCCAATCGTGCCGCCGAAGTAGGCCGGGTCCTCAACCAGGACGCCAGCCTTCTCGTCGCCGCCGCCACGCTGCACGACATTGGGTATGCGCCTCGCCTGGCGGTGACGGGGTTCCATCCGCTGGACGGAGCTCGGTTCCTTCGGGACGAGCACAGGGCCGACCAGCGGCTGGTGCGGTTGGTCGCGAACCACTCGTTTGCGCTTCTTGAGGCCGAGGAGCGCGGGCTACAAGAGGAGCTCGCGACGGAGTTCCCCTTGCTGAACGATCCCCTGCTGGTGGACGCCCTCGTGTACTGCGACATGACCACCACGCCCGACGGCGACCGAACCACCGCGCAGGACCGGGTCGCGGAGATCCGCGGCCGCTACGGGGACGACAGCGTGGTCGGGCGGTTCATCCGCGGGGCGGCTCCGGAAATCTTTGCCTCCGTGGAGCGAGTGGAAGCAGCCCTGGCTGCTCAGCCGAGGTAAGGGTAGGTGCCGGCAAGGTAGTCCCCGATCTGCTGGCGCATGCTCGGGTGGATGTCGTACTGGTCGAGGTCGGCCGGCTGGACGAAGCAGACGCCGTCGGCCTCCTCGTTGACCGTGGGCACTCCGCCGACGGGCCGGCCGATGTAGGTGTTCTCGTACTGCTGGCGGATCTCGCCATCGGTGTACGCGACGATGTGGTTCGGGTTGGTGTAGACACCGAGAAACCCGGTGAGCTCCGCAATGATCCCGGTCTCCTCCAGGCACTCGCGCACCGCGCACTCGGCCGCGGTCTCGCCGATGTCCTGGGCTCCGCCGGGGAGGGCCCACTGGCCGGTGTCGCGACGACGCTGGAGGAGGATGGCGCCGGTCTCGTCGGCGACGAGCAGGTTGCTGGCCGGGATGAGGGTGTTCGCCTTCGGGGCAGAGGGGTCGTTGTAGTACTCAGTCCTGCCCATGGTCGGCGGTCCTCTCCTGGTCGGGTGCCCATTGCCTCGCGGCGGCCCAGACGGCGTCGAAGCTTTCAGCGTAGTTGTCGAACCACCCCGTATCGCCCGCCCTCTTGAGGTGCAGCAGGGGGTTGGCGCTGGCCGGTTGACCCCAGATGTGTGGGTTGACGAGCAGGTTGTCGTCGTAGCGGAACATGGACGTGTAGAGGGTGGTGTCGTGGAGTCTTACGCCGCACCCGGCCTCGCCCAGCAGCGGGCGGTAGTACGTCAGTGATGCGCGGATCTTGGCGGCGAGCGTGTCGCCGATTCCCTCCTCGCGGCCCCGTACGGCGACTGCCTGTCCGTCGGGGTCGCCGAAGCACAGGCGAACCCGGACGCCCTCGGCGGCGCGCTCGGAGAGCATCTTGGCGACGTGGGGGTTGGACTGGGCGAAGAAGGTGCCGGAGAAGACGAGGACGCCGATCTCGTGCCGAGCCTCTCGCAGCAGTGCGAGCCACACGTCCCGGGGCACGCTGGCCCGGTTCTGGTAGGTGCCGACCAGCTCGGCGCCTAACCCGTCCCTCGGCCGGCCTGGACGCTTGGACGGCTCGGGCCAGAGAAAGGTCTCTTCGACGCGCAGGTGTCGCGCGACGCGGAAACGGTGCCGTGCATGGGGAATCCGTCCGCCCAGCCATCGACTGACCGTCTTGGGATCTACCTCGCAGATCTCGGCGAGTGCATCGGGCGAGACGCCGCGTTGGCCGAGCACAGTGCGCAGTCGGTTGTTCACAGCAGCCATCGAATCGGCACGGCGCGTGATCGCGCAAGGACGTTTTGGGACGCAGTCCGTTGTAGTGGAACCTCGCGGACTGCCTACTCTGGCGGCATGGAGCTCTTCGTCCTGTGGGACATCGACCACACCCTCATCGAGAACTCGGGGGTCAGCAAGGAGATCTACGCCGCTGCCTTTCGTGCCCTCTCAGGTCGGGAGCCCACGGAGCCGGCGCGAACTGAGGGGCGTACGGATCGTCTGATCATGCGCGACATGTTCGCCCGCGAAGGGCTGCCCGTGCCCGACTGGCACCTCATCGAAGCAGCACTCGCCCAGGCAGGGGAAGCGCGCCTGGAGGAGCTGCGCAGGCGCGGGACCGCCCTGCCCGGTGTGCACGACGCCCTGAAAGCCGCCTCGGCTCAGACCGGTTGGATCTCCTCAGTCCTCACCGGCAATGTCGCCGCCAACGCCCGTGTGAAGCTTGCCGCGTTCGGCCTCGACTCCCTGCTTGATCTACCGGTCGGCGCCTACGGAGCGGACGCGGAGCTCCGCCCCCACCTGGTCGCTGTCGCCCGTGAGCGCGCACAGCGGCTTCATGGTGTTCCGGCCGACATTCCCACCGCCCTCGTGGGGGACACCCCTCGTGACGTGGAAGCGGCTCTGACCACAGGCTCCGGCGTCCTCGCTATCGCCTCCGGCATCCACACCCAGGAGGAACTGACCGCCGCCGGAGCCGTCGAAGTCCTGCCCGACCTGTCGGACACGAAGCGTGTACTCGGCATCCTGGAGTCCTTCGCAGGTCATTGAAAACGTCCCAGGACGTCCTTGGACCGTCCCCGAACGCGGTGTCGAGGTCCCCGAGCAGAAGGCCACTATCAGGCTCCCACCAGGCAACCAGCCGAAGGAGCCGACGTGATCGAAGAAGTCACCGGGATCAAGAAGATCCGCATGCTCTACCTGCAGCTGCTCTACCGCTGCAACTTCACGTGCCTGCACTGCTTCCACGGCAAGCGGCTCCAGTACGCCGACGCCTTCACCGTCGACGAAGCCGCGGATCTCCTCACCCTGATGCGGGACCAGTACGGCACCGAGGCCGTGACACTGCTCGGCGGAGAGCCCTTCGTCCACCGGGACCTCGCGCAGGTCGTCCGCCACGCCAAGGAGGAATTGGGCCTGCGCGTCGAGATCTGCACCAACGGGTACCGGATCGAGCGCCGTCTGACCGAGATCGCCCCCTACCTGGACCTGCTCAGGGTTTCGCTGGAGGGCGTCGGGTCGACCAACGACGGCATCCGAAAGCAGGGCAGCTACAAGAGCGCTTTGGAGGCGCTCGGTCTGGCTCGGGATCTCGGCGTTCCGACCGGTGCGACCATGACCGTCACCTCGCGGAACATCGCCGAAGTCCTTCCCCTCGGAAGGGCCTTGGCGCAGCTCGGGGTCCGGCAGCTCAAGCTCCACCACCTGCGGCCGGTCGGCAACGCCGCCGACCACCCCGAACTGCTGGTCACCTCCCCTTCCGCCTACGGCCGGCTCCGGGACGATCTGGCATCAGCCGATCTGCCCTTGGAGGTGATCGTCGACGAGGACCTCTCCGAGGACGGTGCCCCGCAGGTGTGCGCCCCCTCTGACGGTCCTCGCGAAATCGACCGCATCGAGGTCGATCCGCGCGGTGCTCTGACCATGTCCTGCAAGGCCGTGGGTAAGGACGCGCACGCCTTCTGGTACGAGAAGGCGGCAGGACGCATCGTCCACAAGCCCTCGTCCGTCGACGAGCTCACCCTCGCGGTACCGGACGTGGTGTATGGACGTGCCTGATCACCCGCGCTTCGAGAGCCTGGAGGGATTACGCGGCACCGGCAAATCCACTCTGGCGCCCATGCTCGCCGCCGCCCGGCAGGCCGTCCTCGTCGCTACCGTCCCGCTGCCCTACCAGCCGCTCAGACAGGCGTTGGACGAGCGGACGAACGTAGAGGCACGGATGTGCTTCTACCTCTCGGGCCTGTTCACCGCGGCCGAGGAGATCGAGCACCACCTCGACGCCGGCGTCCCGGTCGTCGTCGAGAGCTACTTCGCCCGGTGCCTCGCCACTCACCGGGCCTTGGGCGCACAACTCGGTATCACCCTGCCGAGCTGGCTGCCGACACCCGCTACCTACCACCTCGTCTGCGACGACGACGAGAGACAGCGTCGACTCGCTGAGCGGAACAAGCCGGTGTCGCGGTGGGACTCACTGATCGAGACCGCTACGGACCGGGTGACGGACGCCTACGCCTCGTTCCCGATGCATCGCGTCGACACCACGGGGCGCAACCCCGACGAGGTCCTCCGAGTGATCATGAATACCGATACGCAAGGAGCGCACTCCCATGCAGACCCAAAGCCTGTGGGAGCACACCCTCACGTTCTTCCCGCAGTTCCTCGCCACGTTGCGGGAACGTGTCGCCCCTGACGCCACCGTCGCGGTGGTCGGCGCGAGCGACGGCAAGTTCGTCCTGCCCCTCGCCGCCGCCGGCTACCGCGTCGTCGCCGTCGAACGTGACGCGGTCGCCCTCCATGGGGGCGACGTCCACCTCCCGGGTGACAGCCAGGCCCACGCGTTGGGCCTGATCGATCGGCTGAAGCTCGAGGAACTCCACGAACGCGTAGAGGTCGTTGAGGACGACTTCCTGGACGGCGAACCTCTGGGCCTGCAGTGCGACGCGGTCTGGACGAGCTGCTCGTGGCACTACAGTGCCAACCACCACCGCCCGCTCGGCGAGTTCGTCGACCGCATGCAGCGCCTGGTCCGCCCGGGCGGTGTGTTCGGCGCGGAGTTCATGATGCCCGTCGAAAGACGCCACCACATGATCGAGCACTACACCTCCCCGGAACGCCTTCACCCCCACTTCATCGGCGACTGGGAGGTCCTGCTCACCCTGCGCACCACCGAGTTCACGGAACGCGCCCACGTCGGCCAGTTGCACGACCACACCCACCGCATGGGCCTCCTGCTCGCGGCCCGGACGTCCACCCTCACCGACCACTTCTGAGAGAAGACCCCATGAAGAACGAATACGAGGCGAAGTTCCTGGCCGTCGACGTCGCCGACCTCCAGAACAAACTGAGCGCCCTCGGTGCCGTCCAGGCGTTCCCCCGCACTCTCCTCACCCGCAAGATCTTCGAAAACGACTCCCTCGACGGCGGGGCCTGGATTCGCCTGCGGGACGAGGGCACCCGCTCGACCCTCACACTCAAGCAGGTCACCGACGCCACGACGATCGACGGCACCAAGGAGATCGAGACCGAGGTCACCGACCTGCACGCCATGGCCGACATCCTGCGCCGCGTCGGCCTCACCGAGGTCCGGTACCAGGAGAACTACCGCGAAGAATGGCGCCTGGGCGAAGTCGCCTTCGACTTCGACACCTGGCCCGACCTCCCCACCTTCCTGGAGATCGAAGGACCCGACGAGGCATCGGTACGCCAGGCCGCCGCGCTGCTGGACCTCGACTACTCCGAGGCCCGGTTCGGCAGCGTCGACGAGATCTACAAGAGCGAGTCCGGCCGCGACATCCTCGCCGAGCCCACGCTCCTGTTCTCCGAAGCCGAGAAGCAGAAGGACGCTTCTCCCACGGCCCAGGACCGTTGATCGGGGAGGGAGACGAGCGATGCTGACGGAAGTCGCCCTACAGCACAGGGTGATCCCCGGGATCGCCGAGTTCGCCCGGGGAGGACTGCCCTCACCGGCGGCCACCGACGACGGCAACGAGTGGGTCGACGGACCCTGCTGGCTCTACTGCGGGCAGCGGTGGACGCGCGTCCTGTGGATCGGCCCCGCCAGAGTCGCCGGGGCCCAGGCCCCGATGTACGCGTGCGGCGCCTGCATCGGCGCGCTGCAGGAACGGGTCTGGCAATCCTTCTTCGACGAGAACCGCCCGGCCCGCTCCACCCGGCCGAGCGAATCCGCCGAGGTGGGGCAGTCGGCCTCCGGCAAGAGAACCGGCAGGCATCGGGGCCAAAGCAGGCTCTTCCGCCGTAGTTAAGCCCCCGCCCCGGTCACGCTGGCGCCCGCTGTCCCCCGCAGCGAGAGCCCGTGGCCGGGGCGGGTCATTGGCGTGCGCGCCTTCGGCGGAAGCCCCGAGACGAACGGTCTGACAACGCAGCGACCGTTTCACGTCCACCGATACGGTCTTCCCTGCCATCCTGGGCCTCTTGGAGGAGCAGTCGTGACGCAGCAGACCACGGACGAGCGGCCGGGCATCGCCGCCGCCATCGTCGTTCACGAGGGCCGCGTGCTCATGGTCCGCCGCCGGGTGAGCGAGGGGCAGCTCTCCTGGCAGTTCCCCGCCGGGGAGGTCGGGCCCGGCGAGGAACGTGAGGCCGCCGCCGTACGGGAGACCCAGGAAGAGGCAGGGCTGACCGTGGAGGCGGTCAAGCTGCTCGGCGAGCGCGTTCACCCCAAAACGGGCCGCCTCATGTCCTACACCGCCTGCCAGATCCTGGGCGGCACGGCTCACGTCGCCGATACCGAGGAGCTTGCCAAGCTTGCCTGGGTCACCCTCGGCGACATCCCGGAGTACGTGCCGTACGGGCTGTTCGAGCTGGTGCAGGACTACCTCGACGGTGCCTTGTCCGCGTAGACCGCTCCGAGCTCCGGCGGGGAACTGCGGGCGAGCACCAAAGCTCCACGACTTACTGGGGCTTGCCTGGATGCAGGGTTCCGTGCCAACGAACGCCCCCCCTCACAGACGTGGACGGTGCTTCTGTTCCGCCGGGACCGCCGACCGTGCGGGCTCAGCCACACCGGCCGACAGTGCAGTCGCGGACAGTCGCATGGTCGTAGTCCTGCGGGCGGCTTCGGCGCGGGGGTTGGGTGCGGGGTTTCGGCTGGTGTGCTGGATGCGGGTGATCAGGACGCGGGCGGGCTGGCGGGCGCTCGTGAGTTCGCGCTGGGCGGCGGCTTCCTTGAGGAGCTGGTGGGGTTTGTGACCGCCTGCTTCGGCGTCGGCGAGGACGGTGGCGAGGGCTGGCCAGGCGGGGTCGGTGAGGATGCGGTCGGCGTGGTCGGGGACGGCGGCCCGGACGTCATGGGCCAGGGTTCGGCTGGCCTGCTGGCTCGGCTGACGGGCGGCGAGGTTGTCGATGACCGGGACGAGGGCGTGGTCTGCGGCGTTGTGTAGGTGGTGGAGGGCCTGACGGGCGGCTTCGGCCTGGTGGGCGTGGTTCTTTGCCTCGTGCCAGCGGGCGGCGATGATCGTGGCCCAGACGAGGGCGGCGAGCAGGGCGGCGAAGGCGCTGCCGTCGGGGCCGGTGGCGGTGTGGGCGATGTCGCGGGTCGCGCGGCGCAGGGTATGGGCGGCCTGGTTCTCAGCGCGGATCTGGGAGCGCTGGGCGCGGGCGAATATCCGTGCTGCGGTTCGCAGTTCGGCTCGGGAATGGTCAGGTGCCTTCTGTGCGGTGGCCTGGATGAGTTCGCCGAGCGCCGTGATGTGGGCCTGGGCGTGGGTGTCGTCGGTCATGCCTTGGTGGAGGGTGTCGAGGGCGTCGGTGGCCTGGTGCCAGGGGGTGGTGGGGCGCTGTCGGCGTGCGGTGGGATGTTCTTCCGGTGCGGTGGTTTCCAGACGGGCCTTGAGCTTGGGGAGGGTGAGGTCGGGGGCGATCCTTCCGCCGGGGTGGAAGATCTGTTTCCCGTCCTTGTTGAGGTCGCCGGGGCGGCCGGCGGCGTAGCCGAGGAGATCTCCGGACGGTCCGCGGCGGGGTTTGATCGCGATGCCGTCGGCTTCGAGGTAGGCGAGGAGTTCCTCGGCGTTGCTGGCGTGGGGGATGGCGGCGCGGATGCGGTCCTGGAGCCAGTCACCGCTGGTCTGCTCCCAGCCGAGGCGTTGGGCCTTGTGCATCTCTGCCTGCGTGGGGCGCTTTCCAGCGGTGCGGTCGCCCTTCTTCAGCTGGCGCAGGCCGTAATCGGTCTCGATCTGGCGGCAGGCGTCGCCGACACGGATACCGCTGCCGTGGAGCTTGGGGCGGCGGCCGTCTTCGCGGACGGTGGTGGCGAGGATGTGGATGTGGTCGTCCGCGTGGCGGACGGCGATCCACCGGCAGCCGAGGTCATCGCCGGGCGGGGCGATGCCCGCGGCTTCGACGATGCGCTGGGCGATGTCGGCCCACTCGGCATCCGAGAGGTGCCGGTCCTCGGGGGCTGCGCGGACTGGGCAGTGCCAGACGTGCTCGGTGATCTTCTTCCCGAACTCGCTTTTCCGGAGATGCACCGGCTCGTCCAGGTGGTGAGCGAGCTGGGTGAGCGTGGCGTCCGGGTTCCGGCCGGGGTCGGGCATACCGAGCATCGCGAAGCCCGCGACGATGTGCGGGTCGAGGTGCTCGTCGTGGCGGCCGGGGCCGTAGAGGTAGGCGAGCAGGCCACGGGTGTTGGTACCGGCCGGCTTGATGGCGGCGATCACGCGGCCTGCTCCTTCTCCGCCTCGACGGGTTCACACAGGGCCCCGGCGATCAGCTCCAGCAGGTGGTGCAGCTCGTCAAGGCGGTCCCGTACGTCGGGCGGGGTGAGGTCGCTGTTGAGGGCGCGGGCGATCTGGTTGACGTTGACGCCGATCCGGTTGAGTTCGCGCAGTACCTGGGCGCGGAACATGTGGGTGCGGCGGCGGTCCTCGGACAGCGGCAGGTTCGCGGTGAACCGGCCGGTGATGAAGGCGAGGGCGATGTCCGCGGTGAAGCCGGATTCCCCTTTGTAGCCGTGCTCGGCCGCGGCCTCCTGGAGCGCGGCGTGCTCGTCTCCGGTGAAGCGCAGCGGGCCGACACGGACGGTCCGCTTGGTGCCGGTGAAGCGGCGGATCGTCGGCTGCATGCTCTGCGGTGCTCGTTCGCCGGCCGTCGGTTCGGTGGCGGGTGCGGGGCGAAGGATCTGCTGCTGGGCGGTGTGGAGCTCGTCCTGGTCGGGGCCGCCCTCGGCCCCGACCTCCCGGCCAAGCGCCTCTTGGCGCTGGGCCGACTCCGCCACCCCCGGGGCGGAGATCCCCGAAGACCGGCCTTGAGTCGGACTCGGGGTACTACTGGCTCCGCCCGGGGCCGTCCGCCCAAATACCCGACGTAGACGGGACAGCAGCGTACGAGGCTGTGCCGAGGCGGGCGGCTCAGCGGAGGTGTCGTCAGGTAGGTGCTGGCTGTGCTGCATGGAAGATGCTCCAGATGCGGCTCGGCGGACAGGATCACTGCGACCCGGCGGCGCGAGCCATCGCGTTGTCACGGGTGTGGGGATCTACGGGGCGACCGGCGCGTGCTCGGGTGACCGGAAGGGTTCCGGTCACCCGAGCACGCGAGGCGTCAGCCTCCGGAGACCTTGATGCCAGCGGCTTCGAGTTCCGGCCGGAGCGACTCCATGACTTCGGTCTGCCGGGCGCTTCCGATCGTCAAGTTCCGTTCCTTCACGGCATCTCGCAGCAGGCCACGCGTGAGTTTGCCGTGCTGGCGACCGGCGGCCCGGCCGATGGCCTTCAGTTCCGCGATGGTCGCCTTCGGAGGACGGCCGCCGACTGGTTTGGCCTTCGGCACCGGGGACGTGGATTCCGTCCGTTCCTCGCCAGAAGCTTGCGGAACCTCGGCGGCAGCGTCCTGCCATCGACCCTCGCCGTGCTCACCGACCGCCCGGTTCCGCACAGCTACGGAGCCGATACCGGATGGGACATCGGTTGGTGCCACATGCTGGTGGATCTGTCGCATCAGCACGCCGAACGCGACCATCGCGGCGGCCGGAGGGACGGCAGCGACCACGTAGTCGAGGAGCGGAACGCTGCGCTCGCTGTCCGCGCCGCTGACCCCAGCGACGTTCAGTGCAATAGAGCCGACCGATCCGGCAGCGGTCACGGCGACCGCCCAGAGGTCGGTCGTACGCCGGAGCGCAGCCCGCAGCATGAGCAGTTCACCGGCGACGATGAACGCGTCCAGGGTGGCGGGCCAGGCCCATCGGCGGATGGGGGATGCGCCCAGCCCGTGCTGGCCTGCGACATCGGCGAGGTGCGCGTAGGACAGCCAGAACGCTCCGGCTGTCAGAACCACGATGACGATGCCGGCCGCGCCGAGCACGAGCCGCTCTGCGTCGGCACGCTTCGGGCGCTGCCCTTCGGCTGGAACGTCATCTCGTGTCTGCGGTGATGACGTGGTGAGGTGCGGGGCGGTCAAGCGGGAATCTCCTTGGGGGTAGTGGGTGAGGGGCGTCTTTGCCGTCTTGTGCGTTGCACGTGCAGGTCAGCGCGGTACGGCAGCGCGCCTGACGTGCCGTCTTGGCGGGAAGCTCTGGCGTCTTGTCCCGACTCGGGACAGGGATGAGGCGGATCCGCCCCGGCTCGTGTCCGGGCGCCTGCATCCGCTGGGACGGCCGGTCGCGGCAGCCGTCCCAGCGAGCAGGACTGTGACCTGCTGCGATACGGCGAAGACGCCTGGGACGGGGCAAGACGGATCTGGACGCCGTGCCCCTGCTGGCTGCACGTGCTCAGGCGCGTGCGCTGCCGTCTTGCCCTCGGCTGCCGTCTTGCTGATGTGGGCCCTGACCTGCACGATCACGGCAGGGACGGCAAGTACGGCAACCAGGGAGGTGGGGGTCAGCTTTCGCCGCGACGAGCGTCGACCGGGTGGACGGTTGGGCAGTAGCGCCGCCAGGCGTCCAGGAACTTGTTGCGCGTGTAGCCCTTGCGCTGAGTCCGGTCGGCCATGCGCACGTTGCCGGGCCGAATGTCGTAGTCGCGCAGCATCCCGCTGAGCTCCCGGGAGGTCAGGCCGTAGCGTCCACGCTCTCCCCACGGGGCTTCGGCGTCCGCGTTCAGGTGGTGCAGGAGGTCTTCGGTGGAGAGGCTGTCCGCCTCCCGCTGCGCGAAGAAGACCCGTCGGATGTCAGCGAGGATGCGCGCCCCACTCGGGTGGTCCTCCTCGGCCGCCACCTCGGCCGCGACCATCCGTGCGCACGCGATCCGCGCGAGCCGTGGCCAGCGGCCGCCGGCCAGGTCCGCAACGATCACAAGAGGCTCCCAGGTGTCGGCGGCTCGATCCTCGACCGGCATCTCCGGCTCCAGGCTCGCAGCGTCCTCCAGTAGCGGGAGGGCCCAGGCGCGGATACGGTCGCGCAGTTCGTGCAGAGCGGGGATGTCGCGTCGCGAGCGGAAGGGTTTGACCTTCTCGCCCTCGGCCCTGCGGCGCATGCGGATGACGACGGATCGATCCATGACGGTGTCCGGCAGGTCTCCGATGCCCGCGATGGCCGCCATGGCGAAGGTGGCGAACTTGTGCGGGGTGTGGTCGTTGCCAACGACCCGGGTGACGTACCGGCCGCGCTGGTGGCCGGCGTTGAGGAGGCCGCGTGTCTCCTCGTTCTTCTCCGCGACCTTGGGGCCGAAGATGGTGTCGGCCTCGTCCACCAGCAGCGTCGGCGGCTCCTCCTCGTTGATCGAGCGGAAGATGGCCGCTGGTGTGGTGTTGATGGTGAGCATCGGCTCGTGGACCGTTTCGGTCAGCACGTCCAGGAGCCGAGACTTCCCGCACCGCTTCGCAGGTCCCACCACTGCCAGCCGCGGGGCGTGCTGCCAGGCGGGCTGGAGCTGCGTCGCCGCCACCCAGAGGGTGGTCGCGTCCAGCGCCTCGGGAGAGGGCGGAATCACGAACTGGGCTACCTGGGAGCGCAGTTCGTCCAGCAGATCCGATCCTGGCGTCGGCTCCGCGTCGGGA
This sequence comes from Streptomyces sp. CB00316, assembly GCF_001905595.1. Classification (GTDB taxonomy): domain Bacteria; phylum Actinomycetota; class Actinomycetes; order Streptomycetales; family Streptomycetaceae; genus Streptomyces. The sequence goes on from NZ_LIXI01000002.1 coordinate 129,574, forward strand.
ATGGTCTCCAGCCTCCTTGCCGGGTCCGCCTCGCTGCCGTCAGCCGGACCATCGTGCATCTCCGCTGTGGCATAGGCGGCCTGGGCCGGACCCAGATGAGCGCCGGGCCGGCCGGGGGTGGCAGTGGCGGGCCATCCCGCTCGGGCGGGGGTGGAATAGGAGTCGGGATTCTCGGGTTGCACTGGGCGGCTCCTCGTCTGGCGGTGTCGGGCTTGCACGCCCTTGCCGCCGGGTCGGATCTCACGGGATTGCTGGGGAGTCCTGGAGCCTCCGGCGTTGGACCGCCGGAGGCTCTCCCTCTTCTCGCGGGGGTTTCGGTACCGCGAGCGACCACGGACAGTACGTCCACGCCGTGCCACAGTCCAGCGTTTCTGTGTCAGCTCAGCGCAGAAGTGCCTACGGCGCATCAGGTGCCTCATGCGGCCAGCCCCAGCAAGGCCAACAGGTCTGCGGTCACCACCCGGTAGGCGTTCCCGAGCCTGAGCACCTTGCACGGGTACTGGCCGCGCTTGGCCAGCTCGTAGCCCTTGCTCCGGCCGAGCCCCAGCGCGCGGTTGCCCGTCTCCAGGTCAACGGCCGCCGGAAGCCCCAGAAGCTCCTCGCGACTCATCCCCTTCGCCTCTCCGGCGTCTTCGTTCTGGCGCATGCGCACTCCATCCATGACTGAGCCCACGGCGAACGCGGCCTCCGCGCCCGTCTCCAGGTCTTGGAATCAACGCTAAGCGAGCTAATGTGTCTGTATGACACAACGTCGAAGTCACCATGGATCGAGTAAGGCCGACGACGAGGACGACGTCCCGGAGTGGGTGGACCAGGTCATGGCCACCGTGGCCGCCGAGGTCCGCAGACGACGAAAGGAACTGGGTTGGAGCGCACAGGACTTGGCCGAAAGATGCGCGGAGATCGACCATCCGATCCCGCGCAACGTCATCGCCAACATGGAGTCCGGACGCCGCTCCAACCTGCCCTTGGTCGACGTCATGGTGCTGGCCGAGGCGCTGGGCACCCCGCCCATCTGCCTGCTCTATCCCGTGGGCTATGTCGATGACGTGCAGCGGCTCCCGCTGCAGGACTCCACTTCCACTCTGGATGCGCTGCGGTGGTTCACCGGAGAGGAGACCGATCTCGGCGCGGACGACGACATGCTCCGCTACTTCCGAGTCCATCACGCCGCCCAGGAGCAGCTGCGAAGTGCGCGACGCGACGAGGAGTACGCGCGCTACCACGCCCAGACCGCCCCGAATGCCGACCGGAAGGCCGAGGCCCTCCGCTCCCAGGCCCGTGCCGCCGAGGCGGCCGACGACGCCGAAAACCGCCTGCGCAGAGTTCGCGCCTTCATCGAGGAAGAGGGCGCCACACCCCCGCACCTGTGGCACGACGTGGTCCACGTAATCGACTCATCCGGGAGCGATCCCGAAACCAGCGAGGAGAATGATCTTTGAAGGGCTCCACCTATCGCCGCTGCTCCTGCCGCGACCCGAAGACCGGCAAGGAACTCGGCGTCTCCTGCCCCAAGCGCAACAGCAGGAACCACTGCACCTACTCCGTCCGCCAAGAGCTCTCACCCCGCGAGAACGGCAGCCGCCGCTCCTTCGCCCGTGGCGGGTACGCGAGTCTCAAGGCCGCCCAGGCCGACCTCGACCACGTACGCGCCTTGCTCGGGCTCGCCGACTCGGACGACCCCGAGGGCACCGAACTCATCGCCGAGATGCTGGCCGAGGTCAGCCGCGAACGGTCACCTCTGCCCGAGGTCGAGGAGACGCGGCGGCGCCTCAACTCCGGTCAGGACCTCATAGGCAGCCTGACCGTCGCCGAATGGCTCGACCGGTGGTTGGCCGGCAAGCGCATACGCAAGTCCGGCCTCAACCGCTACGAGACCGATATCCGCGTCCATCTGAAGCCGCGCATCGGCAGCCGGCGCCTGGACCGGCTGCGCGTCAGCCACCTCAGCGAGATGTTCACCGACATTCACGAGGCGAACACCCAGATCCTGGAGGACAACGCCCAGCGGCGAGCCGCTCTCGACGAGCTGGCGACGGTGCCGTGGAAGGGCGTCGGGAACCGGGCTCGTCGCAAGGCCATGAAGGCCGCGATCGACGAGATGCCGCCCTTTCGGCGCGCCACCGGCCCTGCCACGCGGCTGCACGTAAAGGCCACCCTCCGGGCCGCCCTGAACGACGCGATCGGGCAGCAGATCATCACGTTCAACCCGGCCGCCCATGTCGAGATCGACCCCGTGCGCAAGCCGAAGGCGCTCGTGTGGACGGACGAGCGGGTCGCCAAGTGGGCGCAGACAGGCGAGAAGCCGTCGCCCGTGATGGTCTGGACGCCGGAACAGACCGGTGCCTTCCTCGACTTCGTCGCTGAGGACCGGCTGTACGCGATGTGGCACCTGATCGCGTTCCGCGGCCTCCGCCGTGGCGAGGCGTGCGGCCAGCCGTGGTCGGAGACGAACCTCGACACCCACTTCCTCACCGTCTCCTCTCAACTCGTCCAGGACGGCTGGGAGGTGGAAGCGTCCGACCCCAAGACCGACAGCGGCTCCCGCGTGGTCGCCCTCGACGACGACACCGTCGACGTTCTGAAGCACCACCGCGAACGGCAGGAAACGGCCCGCGAAGAATGGGGCACAGCCTGGGTCGAGACCGGCCACGTCTTCACGCAGGAAGACGGCTCCTGGCTCCACCCCGGCAAGGTGACCGACCTCTTCGAGCGCCTCGTCGCCGCCTCCGGTCTCCCGCCGATCCGCCTGCACGATCTGCGCCACGGCGCGGCCACCCTCATGCTCGCCGCCGACATCGACATCAAGATCGTGTCGGACACCCTTGGGCACAGCGACACCCGCATAACGCGGGACATCTACCAGAGCGTCCTCCCCCACGTCGGCAAGAGCGCCGCCGAGGCCACCGCGAAGCTCGTCCCCCTCCAGCGCAAGGCCGAGGCCGAGAAGGCCGCGCGCAAGGCCGCGAAGAAGGAGAAGGCCAGGAAGGCTGCGGCCAAGGCGGCCGACGTCGGCAAGGGCAGCAAGGGCGGCGGCAAGCCGAAGAGGGACAAGGCGAAAGCCCAGGCCAAGGCAGCCAAGAAGGCAACACGCCGCAAGCCCACAAAGTAGGTCCCGAGCGGCTCCGCTCACGCACCGCTCACGCAAGCAACATCACGGCAACCCGGCCGTGTGACCCGCCATGCCCCGAGCAACAGAAAACCCCAGGTCACGGGCTATGTGACCTGGGGTTCTTCTGAGCCGCCTTCGGGATTCGAACCCGAGACCTACGCATTACGAGTGCGTTGCTCTGGCCAACTGAGCTAAGGCGGCACGCCCTGTCGCACTATGGTGCGATCAGCAGCGGGGCCAAGTCTACACAGTTTCCGGGGGTGCTCCGTACATGGCACCCCCGGAGGCGTTTGCCCTGGTCAGGGGCGTCAGGTGCACTTCTTGGCGTCGGTGGGCGGGGTGCCCTCCAGGAGGTACGTGTTGATCGACGTGTCGATGCAGTCGCTGCCCCGGCCGTACGCCGTGTGGCCGTCGCCGTCGTACGTGAGCAGGGTGCCGGAGGAGAGCTGGCCGGCCAGGGCCTGGGACCACTTGTACGGGGTGGCAGGGTCGCGGGTGGTGCCGACCACGACGATCGGGGCGGCGCCTCTCGCCTCGGTGCGGTGCGGGGTGCCGGTGGCCTTGGTGGGCCAGTAGGCACAGTTCAGGGAGGCCCAGGCGAAGCCTCGGCCGAAGACCGGGGAGGCCTTCTCGAAGTCCGGGACCGCCTTCTCCACGGCGTCGGGGGTGTCGAAGGCGGGCGGGAGGTCGAGGCAGTTCACGGCGGCGTTGGCGGACATCAGGTTCGCGTACTTCCCGTCCGGGCCACGCTCGTAGTAGCTGTCCGCCAGCGACAGGAGGCCGGAGCCGTCGCTGCGCTGGGCGCCCGCCAGTGCCTCGCGGAGCTGGGGCCAGGCCGCCTCGTCGTACATCGCCGCGATCACCCCGGTCGTCGCCAGTGACTCGCCGAGCTTGCGGTCGTCGTCGCCGCTCGGGATCGGCTTCGCGTCCAGGTCCTTGAAGAGCTGCTTCAGCGCGGTCGCCGCGTCGGCGGTGGACGTGGTGCCCAGCGGGCAGTCCGGCTGCTTGACGCAGTCGGCGGCGAAGGACTGGAACGCCCCCTCGAAGCCCGCCGTCTGGTCGCGGTTCATCTCGATGGCCGGGAGGGAGGGGTCCATCGCACCGTCCAGGACCAGGCGCCCGGCCCGCTCCGGGAAGAGGTCCGCATACGTGGCGCCCAGGAACGTGCCGTACGAGGCGCCCACGTAGTTCAGCTTCTCGTCGCCGAGCAGGGCTCGCAGGACGTCCATGTCGCGGGCCGTGTCGACAGTGGAGACGTAGGGGAGGATCTCGCCGCTCCGCTTCTCGCAGCCCGCCGCGAACTCCTCGAAAGCCGCGCTGAGCTTCTGGACCTCCGCCTCGTCGTCCGGGGTCTGGTCCACCTGCGTGTAGGCGTCCATCTCCTCGCCCGTCAGGCAGTCGACGGGTTCGCTGCGGGCCACGCCGCGCGGGTCGACGGCCACCATGTCGTAGCGGGCCCTGACCGGGGCCGGGTAGCCGAGTGCCGCGTACCCCTGGAGATAGCTGATCGCGGAGCCGCCGGGGCCGCCCGGGTTCACCAGGAGCGAGCCGATCCGCTGGCCGGGGCCGGTCGCCTTCTTGCGGGAGACGGCGAGGTCGGTGTCCCCGTCATCCGGCTTGTCGTAGTCCCTCGGCGCCTTCATGGTCGTGCACTCGAACCCCTCCACCCCGCAGTCACGCCAGCTCAGCTTCTGCGTGTAGTACGCCGACAGCCCTTCCGGCGCCGCTGTGCCGGTGGCCGAGGCGTTCGGCGACGAGCCTCCGCCACTACAGCCGGAGATGAGCAGGCCGGCAGTGCCGATCCCGATGGCGAAGGTGCGGAGCAGGCGCCTGGTATCCATCCTGGGAGCGTATCCGGCAGGTGACGTGTCGTCCGATTCCCTGCTCAATCGGGTGAACCGGGCCCCGCCAGGCGGATCCCTCAGCCCGCCCTCAGCGACATCGTCATCGCCTCCACCGCCAGCAGCGGCGCCACATTGCGGTCCATCGCCTGCCGGCACGCGATCACCGCCTCGATCCTGCGCAGCGTCTGCGCGGGCGTCGAGGACTCCGCGATCCGGTCCAGTGAGTCCTGGACGTCCACATTGGCGATGGCGATCCGCGAACCGAGCTGGAGCGCCAGCACATCGCGGTAGAAACCGGTGAGCTCGGTGAGCGCCAGGTCCAAGCTGTCGCGCTGCGTCCGTGTCTTGCGGCGCTTCTGCTTGTCCTCCAGCTCCTTCATCGCCCCCGCGGTGCCGCGCGGCATCCGGCCGCCCGCGACCCCGCCGAGCGCCGCCTTGAGGTCCTCGGTCTCCTTGACGTCCACTTCCTCCGCCATCTGCTTGGCGTCTTCGGTGGCCGTGTCGATCAGCTCCTGGGCCGCCTTGAGGCAGCCGCCGACATCGGCGATCCGCAGCGGGACCTTGAGCACCGCCGCCCGCCGCGCGCGTGCCCGCTCGTCCGTGGCGAGGCGGCGCGCCCGGCCGATGTGCCCCTGGGTGGCCCGCGCCGCGGAATGCGCGCGCTCGGGGTCGACCCCGTCGCGGCGGATCAGGACGTCCGCCACGGCCTCGACCGGCGGGGTGCCCAGGGTCAGGTGGCGGCAGCGTGAGCGGATCGTGGGCAGGACGTCTTCGAGGGAGGGGGCGCACAGCATCCACACCGTGCGTGGCGCCGGCTCCTCGACCGCCTTCAGCAGGACGTTGCCCGCGCCCTCGGTGAGCCGGTCCGCGTCCTCCATGACGATGACCTGCCACCGGCCGACCGCCGGGGAGAGCTGGGCGCGGCGGACCAGGTCGCGGGTCTCCTTCACACCGATGGAGAGCAGGTCCGTACGGATCACCTGGACGTCGGTGTGCGTACCGATCAGGCTCGTGTGGCAGCCGTCGCAGAACCCACAGCCGGGCTCCCCGCCCAGCGCCCGGTCCGGGCTGGTGCACTGGAGCGCGGCGGCGAAGGCCCGGGCGGCGGTGGACCGCCCGGAACCCGGAGGTCCGGTGAACAGCCAGGCGTGGGTCATCTTCGAGCCCTGCTCCAGCGGCTTGCCGTCGGAGACGGCCGTGACCAGCGCGTCGGCGTCCTTGGCGGCAGCGGCGAGCTGTCCCCTCACCCGGTCCTGTCCGACCAGGTCGTCCCATACGGTCATGGGCGCCGCCCTTCCCATCGCGGGATCCACCGTCGGATTCCCTGTCGAATCACCTATCGGATTCCCTGCCGGATTCCCTGTGCGATTCCATTGTGGGGGACGCCACTGACAAGTCCGGCCCGCCCACCCCTCAGGGCGGACGGGCCGGACTCCCGACAGATTCGGGTCAGCCGCGCGGGCGGCGCCGGCCCGTAGGGCCGTCGTCGTCCTGGCCGCCGAGCAGCTCGTCCGCCAGCGTCGGCAGATCGTCCAGCGGGGTCTCCTCGGCCCAGTCCGGACGGGGCCGTTTGGGGCGGGCGCGGGACTCGTCACCGGCCTGGCCCGCGGCCCGCGGGTCCTCCACCTGCGGCAGTTCCCGGGTGCGTTCGTTCTCGCTCTCCGCCGGCGGGGAGGCGGGGCCCTCGTCCCGGAAGTAGCCCTTGGGCACCCGGTCGGAGGGCTGATCGCCGCGTACGGGCGGCAGCACCGCCGTCTCGTCGGCGGCCCGAGCTTCACGGGCGTCACGGGCATCCCGGGCGTCACGCGCGTCGCGCCCCGACCGCTCGTCCGTGATCCGCGGCAGCATCGCCGTCTCGTCGTCCCCGGAAGGCGCACCCGGCCCCGAAGCCGGGCCCGAAGCCGGTCCCTCCTCCGGACGCGCCGTGGGCACCTGCTGCGTGATCTCGTTCGGGTTCACGATCGGTGTAGGCACCGTGAGCTCGTTCTCCGGAACGGTGGGCCCGTGCCCCTCCGACCGCGAGACCGCCTCGGGCCGGGAGTCACGGGAAGCACGCGAAGCCTCCGCGCGCTCCGCCTCGGCCCGGGCCGCCTCCGTACGGGCGGCCGCCTCGGCCGCCGCCCGGCGGCGCGCCTCCTCGGCCCGTACCAGCGCCTCCTCCGCCTTCCGCTGCTTCTCCAGCCGGAGCGCCTCGGCCTCCTTGCGCAGTCGCGCCTCCTCCTCGGCCTGCTTGCGGAGGCGTTCCTGCTCGGCCTCGCGGGCCCGCTCCTCGGCCTCCAGCCGACGGCGGTCCTCCTCGGCGCGGCGGCGGGCCTCCTCGGCACGCTGCCGGGCCTCCTCCGCCTGCCGCTCGGCCTCGCGCTGCCGGGCCTCCGCCAGCTCGCGCTGCTTGCGCTCCTCCTCCTCGGCGCGCAGCCGGGCGAGCTGCTCCTGGCGCTCCTTCTCCAAGCGCTCCTCCTCGGCCTTGCGGGCGGCCTCTTCCTCCGCCTTGCGCCGGGCCTCCTCCTCCGCCTTGCGCCGCGCCTCCTCGATGGCCTCGATCTCGGCCTCGGAGAGCGGAAGGAGCCGGTCGAGCCGGTGACGTACGACGGTGGTGATCGCCTCGGGCTCCTGCCCGGCGTCCACCACCAGGTAGCGCGTCGGGTCGGCGGCGGCCAGGGTCAGGAACCCGGACCGTACGCGCTCGTGGAACTCCGCCGGCTCCGACTCCAGCCGGTCCGGCGCCTCCGTGAACCGTTCCCGCGCGGTCTGTGGGTCGACGTCCAGCAGCACCGTCAGATGCGGTACGAGGCCGCTCGTCGCCCATCGCGAGATCCGGGCGATCTCGGTCGGGGCCAGGTCACGGCCGGCGCCCTGGTAGGCGACGGAGGAGTCGATGTAGCGGTCGGAGATGACGATCGCGCCGCGCTCCAGCGCCGGGCGGACGACGGAGTCGACGTGCTCGGCGCGGTCGGCGGCGTACAGCAGCGCCTCGGCGCGGTTGGAGAGTCCGGCGGAGGAGACGTCCAGCAGGATCGACCGCAGCCGCTTGCCGACCGGGGTGGCCCCGGGCTCTCGGGTCACGACGACCTCGTGGCCCTTGGCCCGGATCCAGTCGGCGAGCGCCTCGACCTGGGTTGACTTGCCCGCTCCGTCGCCGCCCTCCAGGGCGAGGAAGAAGCCGGTGGTGGCGGGCGCGACCGCCGGGTCGCCGCCGCGCAGCGCCTCGCGCAGGTCGCGGCGGAGCGGTACGCCCGCCCGGTCGTCCGTCTTGGCGAGGACGATGGCGGCGACGGGCAGCAGCAGCGCGCCGATCAGCATCAGCGTGAAGGCCGCCCCGCCGTGGGCGAAGACGAAGTCACCGGCGGCCAGGCGGTGCTGCCCGATCGCGGCGGCGAGCAGCGGACCCGCGACCGCGCCGAGCGCGACGAGCACCCGGACGAGGGCCTGGAGGTGCTCGGTGGTCCGGGCCTGCCGGGGCGCCTCGGTCTCCTGGTCGATGATCGCGTGCCCGATGTTCGCGGCGACCCCGGCGGCGTAACCGGCCAGGAGCGCGATCGCGAGCACGGTGGCGGTGTCCGGCACCAGGCCGAGCGCGAGGAGGGCGATGCCCGTGACGGCGGTGGCCAGCGCGAGCAGGCGGCGCCGCGACAGGGCGGGCAGCACTTTCTGCGCCGTACGGATGCCGAGGGCGGTGCCGCCGGTCAGCGCGAAGATCAGCAGCGCGAACGTGACCGGTCCGCCGCCCAGGTCGTTGGCGTGCAGGACGGATACGGCGGCGGCCGCGGCGATCGCCCCGGCGACGGCCGCGCAGACGGCGACGACCAGCGGGAGGGCACCGGTGCGGCCCTTGTCGGGCCCGCCGCCGGTGGTGGGGCGGCGCAGGCCTTCCAGGGGCGAGCGCGGCCGGGGGGTCTGGGTGTCGGGCAGTTCGAGGAAGTACAGAATGGAGATGGAGGCCGAGAACAGACCGGCCGCGACGTGCGAACCGAGGGCCGCCTGGTGGAAGGAGAACCACTCCAGGCCCGTGCCGAGGAGGTTGCCGACCAGTGTGGCGGCCAGCAGGACCACCGCGGCGGCGGGAACGGCGAGGAAGTTCGTACGGAGCGACAGCCTGCGCAGGGCGTCGAGGTGGTCGGGGAGCGGACGGACGGCGGCGCCCTCGATGGGCGGGGCCGGCAGCAGCGCCGGGGCGGCGCTCTCCTTGGCCACCGTCCACAGGCGCTCGGCGGCGCCCGTCACGAAGACGGTGATGAGGATCATCATGGGCGCCTTGTCGGGCACCCAGTCGATCCACAGCGGGGCGATGACCAGCAGGACGAGCCGCAGCCCGTCCGTCCCGATCATCAGCCACCGCCGGTCCAGTTTCCCGCCGGGTGCCGTGAGCGATGTCAAAGGCCCCAGGAGTACGGCTCCGAAGAGCACGGTGGAAAGGATCCGGGCACCGAACACGGCGGCGACGGCGAAGGCCGCCCCGCGGTATCCGGCCCCGAATGAGCCCTCCAGGACCGCTGCTTGCAGCGACAACAGCACCAGCACGAGAAGGGCGAGTGCATCGCCGATACCGCCGACGAGCTGGGCGCTCCACAACCGCTTCAGCGGGGGAACACGCAACAGGGCTCGTACGGCGCGCTCGCGTGAGTCTGCGGCAAGTGTGTCGGAGGTGGGGCTCACGACCGTTGGCTGCTCGGCTCGCGTCATCCGCCCAGCCTATCGGCAGCGGTGCGGTGACTGTCGGCCCGCCCGAACATATGGCCGCAGATGACTTCCGGCCAGCTTCCGGACCGGCCCCCTGACGTGCCGCTGACGTACTGCTGCCCAGCACCTGGATCAGGCGCCGGGCAGCAGTACGTCACAACAACAGATCCGGTCAGTCCTCCGACGAGGACGACGAGGAAGCCGAAGCGGAAGCCGTCTTCTTCGCCGTCGCCGTCTTCTTCGCCGCCGTGGACTTGGTGGCCGTCTTCTTCGCCGCGGTCTTCTTGGCGGCCGTGGTCTTGGTCGCCGTCGTCTTCTTGGCGGCCGTCTTCTTGGCCGTCGCCTTCTTCGCCGGGGCCTTCTTCGCCGTCTTCTTCTTGGCGGGCCCCTTGGCGCGCTTCTCGGCGAGCAGCTCGTAGCCGCGCTCCGGCGTGATGTCCTCGACGCTGTCGTCGGTCCGCAGCGTCGCGTTGGTCTCGCCGTCGGTGACGTACGCGCCGAAGCGGCCGTCCTTCACCACGACCGGCGAACCGCTCACCGGGTCGGTGCCCAGCTCCTTCAGCGGCGGCTTGGCCGCGGCCCGGCCGCGCTGCTTGGGCTGGGCGTAGATCGCGAGGGCCTCTTCGAGGGTGATGTCGAAGAGCTGGTCCTCGGAGGTCAGCGACCGGGAGTCGGTTCCCTTCTTCAGATACGGGCCGTACCGGCCGTTCTGCGCGGTGATCTCGACGCCCTCGGCGTCCTCACCGACGACGCGCGGCAGCGACATCAGCTTGAGGGCGTCGGCGAGGGTGACCGTGTCCAGGGACATGGACTTGAAGAGGGAGGCGGTCCGCGGCTTCACCGCGTTCTTGCCGGTCTTCGGCGTCCCCTCGGGCAGCACCTCGGTGACGTACGGGCCGTAGCGCCCGTCCTTGGCGATGATCTGGTTGCCGCTGACCGGGTCGGCGCCCAGCTCGAAGTCGCCGCTGGGCTTGGCCAGCAGTTCTTCGGCGAGCTCGACGGTCAGCTCGTCGGGTGCGAGGTCCTCGGGCACGTCGGCGCGCTGGTGGCCCTCGGCGTCCTTCTCACCCCGCTCGATGTACGGGCCGTAGCGGCCGACGCGGAGCTTGATGTCGTTGCCGACCGGGAAGGAGGAGATCTCCCGGGCGTCGATCGCGCCGAGGTCGGTGACCAGTTCCTTCAGGCCGCCGAGGTGGTCGCCGTCGCCGTTGCCCGCGTCGGAGGCCGCACCGGCGCCGGAGGTGTCGTCACCGGGCTGGGCGCCGAAGTAGAAGCGCTTGAGCCACGGCACGGACTGGGCCTCACCCCGCGCGATGCGGTCGAGGTCGTCCTCCATGCGGGCGGTGAAGTCGTAGTCGACGAGCCGGCCGAAGTGCTTCTCCAGCAGGTTGACCACGGCGAAGGAGAGGAAGGACGGGACGAGTGCCGTGCCCTTCTTGAAGACGTAGCCGCGGTCCAGGATGGTCCCGATGATCGACGCGTACGTCGACGGGCGGCCGATCTCGCGCTCTTCGAGCTCCTTGACCAGCGAGGCCTCGGTGTAGCGGGCCGGGGGCTTGGTGGCGTGCCCGTCGACCGTCATCTCCTCGGCGGAGAGCGCGTCGCCCTCGGCGACCTGCGGCAGCCGCCGCTCGCGGTCGTCCAGCTCGGCGTTCGGGTCGTCGGCGCCTTCGACGTACGCCTTCATGAAGCCGTGGAAGGTGATCGTCTTTCCGGAGGCGGAGAACTCGGCGTCACGGCCGTCGCTCGCCCGGCCGCCGATCTTGACGGTGACGGAGTTGCCGGTCGCGTCCTTCATCTGGGAGGCGACGGTCCGCTTCCAGATCAGCTCGTAGAGCCGGAACTGGTCGCCGGTGAGGCCGGTCTCGGCGGGAGTGCGGAAACGGTCGCCGGAGGGGCGGATCGCCTCGTGCGCCTCCTGCGCGTTCTTGACCTTGCCTGCGTACGTTCGCGGCTTCTCGGGCAGGTAGTTCGCCCCGTACAACTGCGTGACCTGGGCCCGGGCCGCGGAGACCGCGGTGTCCGAGAGGGTCGTGGAGTCCGTACGCATATAGGTGATGAAACCGTTCTCGTACAGCTTCTGCGCCACCTGCATGGTCGCCTTCGCCCCGAAGCCCAGCTTGCGGCTTGCCTCCTGCTGGAGGGTCGTCGTCCGGAAGGGGGCGTACGGAGAACGTCGGTACGGCTTCGACTCGACGGACCTGACCGCGAAGGACGTGGCGGCGAGCGCGGCGGCCAGGGCGCGGGCGTTCACCTCGTCCAGGTGCAGGGTCTGGGCGGAGCCGGCCTTGAGCCGGCCGTCGGCACCGAAGTCGCGGCCCTGGGCGATGCGGCGGCCGTCGACCGCGCTGAGGCGGGCGGTCAGGGTCGAGGGATCGGAGGCGTCACCGGTACGGCCGGTGGCGAACTTTCCGGTCAGGTCCCAGTACTCGGCGGAGCGGAAGGCGATGCGCTCGCGCTCCCGCTCGACGACGAGACGGGTGGCGACGGACTGGACGCGGCCCGCCGAGAGCTTCGGCATGACCTTCTTCCACAGGACCGGCGAGACCTCGTAGCCGTAGAGGCGGTCGAGGATGCGGCGGGTCTCCTGGGCGTCGACCATGCGCTGGTTGAGCTCGCGCGGATTGGCGACGGCCGCCCGGATCGCGTCCTTGGTGATCTCGTGGAAGACCATCCGGTGGACCGGGACCTTGGGCTTGAGCACTTCCTGCAGGTGCCACGCGATGGCTTCGCCCTCGCGGTCCTCATCGGTGGCGAGGAAGAGTTCGTCGGACTCGGCCAGCAGCTGCTTGAGCTTCCTGACCTGGGCCTTCTTGTCGGCGTTGACCACATAGATGGGCTGGAAGTCGTTGTCGACATCCACCCCGAGGCGGCGTACCTCGCCGGTGTACTCGTCCGGGACCTCGGCCGCGCCGTTCGGGAGGTCGCGGATGTGCCCGACGCTCGCCTCGACGACGTATCCGGGGCCGAGATAGCCCTTGATCGTCTTCGCCTTGGCAGGCGACTCGACGATGACGAGTCGGCGGCCGCCCTGTGCGGTCTCGCTGGTCGGGGACAACTTCGCTCTTCTCTCCGGTCGACACTCGATGGGCATCCGGGCAGCGTCGGAACGCTTACCGCGGTGCTGTCGCTGCGGAGTGTGACGGTACAACCCGCCCCCGTGTCAAACGGCAAAAGCCCGCAACGGCCACTCGAACGGTAACCCGACTTCCGCCATTCCTGCCGCCCGGACCGTCGGGTCCGAGCCGCGCGAAGCCCGAGCCTGCGGCTTTTCCGGAGTGGTCGCGGTGATCGTCCGGCGCCCCTCGACCCGGGCGGAGCCCCGGCGGGGGCGGGGATCAGACGAGCGTGAAGCACCACACGCCGAGGGCGAGGAAAACTACGCCGAAAAGTGTCGTGAGTGCGGTGGAGGCGACGGGGCTCACATCGTGCAGCACCGGCGCGCGGTGCACGGCGCGCGCCCCGGTCCAGATGAGGAGTGCGGCGCCGAACAGCGCGAAGGCCGTGCCGGCGAAGACTGCTGCGACGCTCTCCATGTCGTACCCCTCGACCCTGTCGTACCGCTCGAGCCCGTCGTACCGCTCGATCATGGGGGAGGCTGCCACCCCGGGGCGTCACCGACGCGAACCCCGGGTGAACAGCACACACCCACGGGGAGTACCGGGGCAGTCACATGACGTCAAGGGCCGCGAGGGGTGAGGGGGCGAGGGGGCAGGTCGGGACGGTGCAGTGGCTCCGGGCCGCAGGCGCGGTACGGATCCGGCCACGCCGGGGGCAGAAGGGTCGGGCCGCCTCGGAAATCAGGAACACCTCGCGGACGGCGAGCCCGAGCCCCGCGGGCGGAACGCCGACGCGGCGTCGACGGGCGTCGAGCGGAATCCGCGGACCGAGCGGGCGTAAGGCGGCGGTCAGCGTGAAGGCGCTGATGAGAAGGCCGTCAAGGACATGGTGGCAAGGCCCGTCCGATCCGGAGCGGAGTCCGGCGGCAGTGGGGTGTCCGGCGCTCGCTCCGTACGCCTCGATCTCCACCAGGCCGCTTTCCCCGACGCGGGACTTGAGCCCGGCCGGGGAGGCCGGGAGCCCGGTTCGCGCCGCCCTCAGCCTGGGCCCTCCCCGGAAGCGGCCCCCGGCACCGGCTCCAGGAAGCCCTCCTCGACCAGCAGCCGGATCGCCTGCGGGGTGCGGTCGCGCAGGAGCACCGGGTCCTCGGACATCAGCTGGGCGATGGCGTCCAGGATCCGCCCGGCGGGCAGCGACCCGTCGCACACCCCGGCGAACCCGGCGGCCACCGCGTCCACCTTGGTCGCCCGCATCATCCCGCGGTGCTGACGCAGCACCACATGCTCGGGATCCTCCGCGCCGGGCAGGCCCACCTGCTCCTGCACGACCTCGGCGGCGAGGGTGAAATGCCCGGCGAGCAGCGCGGCGTCGTCCTGCTCGCGCAGATAGTCCTGGCGGGCGAAGTGCTCCTCCACGGCCCGGCCCAGCGGCTGCTGCACGGCGTGCGGCCACTCCTCGACGACGATCGACGGGTTCCCCGCGGCCGCCGCGGCGGACCGGCGCAGCGTGATCCAGCCGAAGCCGACGGACGTGGTCCCGCGCGCCTCGAACTCGTCGAGCCACGCCTCGTACCGCTCGGCGTACACCTCCGGGCCGCCGCGGTGGTCGCCGCTGTCGCGCAGCCACAGCTCGGCGTACTGCGTGACGTCCTGGACCTCGCGCTGCACGATCCAGGCGTCGCACCCGGCGGGCACCCAGGAACGCAGCCGGTCCTGCCACTCCTCGCCCTCCACGTGCTGCCAGTTGGCGAGGAACTGGGCGTATCCCCCCTCGTTCAGGTGACTCCCCGCCTGCTGGACCAGGGCGCGGCAGAGGTCGTCGCCGCCCATGCCGCCGTCCCGGTAGGTGAGGCGGGCGCCGGGAGAGATGACGAAGGGCGGGTTGGAGACGATCAGGTCGAAGGTCTCCGTGCCGACCGGCTCGAAGAGGGAGCCCTCGCGGAGGTCGGCGGGGGCGGCGCCGGAGAGGGCGAGGGTGAGCCGGGTGAACTCCAGGGCACGGGGGTTGAGGTCCGTCGCGGTGACCCGGGTGGCGTGCTGGGCGGCGTGCAGCGCCTGGATGCCGGAGCCCGTACCGAGGTCGAGGGCCGAGGCGACCGGCGTACGCACGGTGATGGAGGCGAGGGTGGTGGAGGCCCCGCCGACGCCGAGGACGACACCCTCCTCGTGCGAGCCGATCCCGCCCGCACCGCCGACCGCACAGCCGAGGTCGGAGACGATGAACCAGTCCTCACCATCCGGACCGCCGTACGGACGTACGTCGACGGTGGCGCGGATTAGGCCGTCCTCGACGCTCACCCAGCCGTCCTGGACGCACTCCTCCAGCGGCAGGGCTGCGCGGGCCTGTTCCTGGGGGACGGGGCGCTGGAGCAGGAACAGCCGCACCAGCGTGTCGAGCGGCGAGACGCCCCGGGTGGCGCGCAGGGCGGGCACGGTCTCGCTGCGGGCGAGCGCGGCGTAGGCGGCGGCGCCGAGCCGGTCGAGGAGGCCGTCGGCGGTGAAGGCGGCGGCGAGCAGCGCCTCGCGGAGGCCGGCGGTGTGGTCGGGTGCGGGAAGGCTGGTCTTACTCACCCGACCATTGTGTCCGGTCCCACCGACAACGGCAGCGGCCCGGGCACCCACCGGGCGTCCGGGCTGCCGCACCGAGGCCGTTCTCGCGGCCCTCAGGCCGCCTGGTCTCCCGGAAGCCGGAGGGCTACGCCTTCTTCTCCTCCGAGGCCGAGGCCGAGGGGGTCGCCGCGTCCGCTTCCGGCGCCGCGGATCCCCCGGGGCTGGCGGGCCCGGTCGAAGGTGCCGGCTTCTGGCAGCCCTTCTGCTTCGACATCGCGGCACCGACCTCACCGGACTGCAGCTTCTTCAGCGCCTGGTCACCGCTGGTGCTGATCTTGTTCAGCTCGTCGGCGATGCCCTTGAGACCGTCGGCGAACTTCGCCTGGTCCTTGGTCTCCAGGGCGTCGACCTTGATCTTCAGACCCGCGTACGCCGTGGCGGAGGCGTTGAGTTCCTTCACGGCCTCCTTCTGCGTGGTCTCGCCGTCGTCGACCGGCGGCGGACCGGCCGAGTCCACCGCCGTGCCCAGCGACTTGTACGCCTGGGAGATCTGCTGGAAGGCGGCCGAGTCCGTCTTCTGGACGTCGGCGGGCTTGCTGTTGTCCGCGGTCTGCTGCTGGATGGAGGCGTTGGCGTCGGCGATCTTCTGCAACTGGGGCTGGACCTGGTCGCAGACCTTCTTGGCCCAGTCGTTCACCTTGTCGTCGCTGTCGTCGCTGCAACCCGACAGCGTCAGTACGAGTACCGCACCGCCGGACAGTGCGGCTGCAAGCTTCTTGTTCACCGGATGGGTCCCTTCCAAGGCTCTCGGCCCCGGAACTTACACGCCGAGAGGGCTCCATCCGAGTGTCGGGCATCCGATATACACGATTTTGGGGCCATTTGCACCAACGCAAATGAGGGAGATGCCACTCGGCCGGAGATTTCGACACCCGCTCGATCACTCATCGGAACGACTGAGTTCGATCACCGGCCTCCACAAAGGAGCACGGACGGGCGGTACGTCAACACGCACCGCCCGCCGGCACAGTGACGGAAGGTCACCCGGAGGCGCCGGGCTACGGGGCCACCGCAGGGTCCGGTGACGGCAGCGACGGACCACCGCCGCCCGGAGCTCCGCTGTCGTCCTCACCGACGGCGATGCCGCGCCGCTTGGACACGTAGACCGCGCCGACGATGACCACGATGGCGAAGACCGCCACCACCGCGCGGATCCAAGGGCTCGCGTCCGCCCCGTAGCTGAACTGCACCACCGCCGGGGCGATGAGCAGCGCGACCAGGTTCATCACCTTCAGGAGCGGGTTGATCGCCGGGCCCGCCGTGTCCTTGAACGGGTCGCCGACGGTGTCGCCGATCACGGTCGCGGCGTGCGCGTCGCTGCCCTTGCCGCCGTAGTGCCCGTCCTCGACGAGCTTCTTGGCGTTGTCCCAGGCCCCGCCGGAGTTGGCGAGGAAGACCGCCATCAGGGTGCCGGTCGCGATGGCGCCCGCGAGGTACGAGCCGAGCGCGCCGACGCCGAGGCTGAACCCGACCGCGATCGGCGCCAGGACCGCGAGGAGGCCGGGCGTGGCCAGCTCGCGCAGGGCGTCCTTGGTGCAGATGTCGACGACGCGGCCGTACTCCGGCTTCTCCGTGTAGTCCATGATCCCCGGGTGTTCGCGGAACTGCCGCCGGACCTCGTGGACGACGGCTCCGGCGGACCGGGAGACCGCGTTGATGGCGAGCCCGGAGAAGAGGAAGACGACCGCCGCGCCGAGGATCAGCCCGACGAGGTTGTTGGGCTGCGAGATGTCCAGGCTCAGCCCCAGCTCCCCCGCCCCGGCCCCGACGTCGGCGACCGCCGAGGCGATGGCGTCACGGTAGGAGCCGAAGAGCGCGGCCGCCGCCAGCACGGCGGTGGCGATGGCGATGCCCTTGGTGATGGCCTTGGTCGTGTTGCCGACGGCGTCCAGATCGGTGAGCACCTGGGCCCCGGCGCCGGTCACGTCCCCGGACATCTCGGCGATGCCCTGCGCGTTGTCGGAGACCGGTCCGAAGGTGTCCATGGCCACGATGACCCCCACCGTGGTGAGCAGCCCGGTCCCGGCGAGCGCCACCGCGAAGAGTGCCAGCATGATCGACGTACCGCCCAGCAGGAACGCGCCGTAGACCCCGAGGCCGATCAGCAGGGCGGTGTAGACGGCCGACTCCAGCCCGATGGAGATGCCGGCCAGCACCACGGTCGCCGGGCCGGTCAGCGAGGACTTCCCGATGTCCTGGACCGGGCGGCGCTTCGTCTCGGTGAAGTAGCCGGTGAGCTGCTGGATCAGCGCGGCGAGGACGATGCCGATGGCCACCGCGACCAGGGCGAAGACGCGCGGGTCGCCGCCGTGCGTGGTGATCGCCTCGTCGGTGACCCCGGTCAGCTCGGCGTACGAGGACGGCAGATAGGCGAAGGCGGCCACGGCCACCAGGACGAGCGAGACCACGGCGGAGATGAAGAAGCCCCGGTTGATCGCGGTCATCCCGCTGCGGTCGGCGCGCCGGGGGGCGACGGCGAAGATCCCGATCATGGCGGTGACGACACCGATCGCCGGGACCATCAGCGGGAAGGCCAGGCCGGAGTCACCGAAGGCGGCCATGCCGAGGATGAGGGCGGCGACGAGCGTCACGGCGTACGACTCGAAGAGGTCGGCGGCCATGCCCGCGCAGTCACCGACGTTGTCGCCCACGTTGTCGGCGATGGTGGCGGCGTTGCGCGGATCGTCCTCCGGGATGCCCTGTTCCACCTTGCCGACGAGGTCGGCGCCCACATCGGCGGCCTTGGTGAAAATGCCGCCACCGACCCTCATGAACATGGCGATCAGCGCCGCACCGAGGCCGAATCCCTCCAGCACCTTGGGCGCGTCGGCCGCGTAGACGAGCACCACACAGGAGGCGCCGAGCAGCCCGAGCCCCACTGTGATCATTCCGACCACCCCACCGGTACGGAAGGCGATTTTCATCGCCCGGTGCGAGACGGCGGTGAGATCCTTTTCCGGTTCGCCTTCTCCTGGAGTCGCCTCACGCGCGGCGGCGGCCACGCGCACATTGCTCCGTACGGCGAGTCGCATACCGATGTATCCGGTCGCCGCCGAGAAAAGCGCACCGACCAGGAAGAAGACTGAACGCCCCGCGCGCTGCGACCAGTCGTCGGCTGGCAACAACAGCAACAGGAAAAACACGATCACGGCGAAAACGCCGACCGTTCGCAACTGCCGGGCGAGATAGGCGTTGGCGCCCTCCTGGACCGCCGCGGCGATCTCCTTCATACGCTCGGTGCCCTCGCCGGCCGCCAGGACCTGGCGCACCAGCAGCCGGGCGACGATGAGCGCGGCGACGGCGACGACCGCCACGATGATGACGATCAGACGGTTGTCGTCGGTGAGGACCGCCGCCGCGAGGGAGACGGGCCCGTCGGAAAGTGCGGATTCCTGCGTCGGTGGGGCCGGTGCAGCCATTGGGGTGGTGAAGAGCTCCGCCATACGTCCTCCTTGACGCTCAGCGCTCAAGTCGTGGACGGATTGTAGGGAGCGGAACCGGATCAAAACAGTGGCCCGGAAGAGAATTGAACGCACTCCCCCCAACGCCGAAAGATCGACGGCGGTATTTCCCCGAATGCAGTAACGGGGAAGGCGCATTACTCGGGATCATCGCCCAGGCGCATCACCGCGAGGACTGCGCGGGACCGCATGGGAAAGGCGGAAAGGCCCTGCTCAGCAGGGCCTGGGAAGAAGCCGGCACGGGCGGTCGCCGGCATACCGCCGTACGGGACACCAGCATGACTACGCCGTACGGGTCACCCGCGCGACTAGTCACATGAGCCGCCGGACAGGCCCTACACCCGTACGGGTCACCCGCGCGACGGCGCCGCACGGGACACCAGCAGGGCGCCGTGCGGGACCGCAGGCTTCAGGGGCGCACCGCGGCGAGGGCCGTCGGCCAGCTCATCCGGATGGTTCCGCCGTCCGCACCGGAACGGACCTCCACGTCGTCGACGAGACCACTGATGACCGCGAGGCCCATCTCGTCCTCGCCGCCATCGCTCTCGGGCCCGCCCGGCCCCCCGGACGCACCGCCGCGCGCTCCGGGCGTGGCGGGGTCGCTCCCGGGATCGGGAACGCCGTCGCCGACCTCGATGGAGAACGCCTTCTCCTCCTCGGTCAGCACGACGCTCACCGGCGCGGTGATGCCATGGCTGCGATGCAGCCCCACAGCACGGCTGCACGCCTCGCCGACGGCGAGCCTGACCTCGTCGAGCACCGCCTCGTCGACGCCGGCCCGGCGCGCCACTGCGGCCGCCACCAGGCGGGCCGTCCTGACATGTTCAGGCTGGGCACTGAAGCGCAGTTCAACGGTGGCCATGCGATCCCCCTGGAACGTTCGGGCGTACGCGTCAGAGGCCCCGGGCCTGAAGCCCGGCACCTCTGCTCTCCTCCTCCGGAAACCGACGAGATCGACAGAGCCGACAGCCGACCCGGAGGTCGACCGCCTGCCCGCCACGGCATGGTTTCTGCCGCTGTCGGTCCGTTCACCGCCTGACGACCGGCCCGGAGGCCGGTCGAAGCCGACCTCAGTCGGTGGCGGCGACAGCCTCGTCGACCGTGGTGTGAATCGGGAACACCTTGGTCAGGCCCGTGATCCGGAAGATCTTGAGAATGCGCTCCTGGTTGCAGACCAGGCGCAACGAGCCCTCATGGGCCCGGACACGCTTCAAGCCGCCCACGAGCACGCCGAGGCCGGTGGAGTCGAGGAAGTCGACACCTTCCATGTCGACAACCAGGTGGTAGCTGCCGTCATTCACCAACTCGACCAACTGCTCGCGCAGCTTGGGCGCGGTATACACATCAATCTCGCCACCGACCTCGACGACCGTACGGTCGCCACCAGGCCCGGACACATTGCGAGTCGACAGGGACAGGTCCACGGATCCTCCAGCACCTTGCTATCGAGCGGTCGCCCCTCGGTCTCCCCGACGGAGGCCAGGGGACGGATCGCCAGCCGCGATGGCATTCAATCACTTACCAGCAGCCATGCACGACGCCTTGGGACCATTGTCCGTCACACCAGTGACACACTCGGTGCCGATGGCCAAGAATCACCGTCCCGGACGACCACCCGAGAGTGGGGACACACGCCCCTCTCCCGCCATGATCCTCGACCGGCTCGCCACAGGGGCGGGCCGGGCCGCGCGCATCACTCATACGGAGCACTTGCCCCCTAGATCGGGAACCCATGCCATCTGGCCGGATCGCATCCGGCCAGAAGTGATCTCGGCGATCGAGAAAGCCGGAATCGACCACCCGTGGGTCCACCAGGCGGCCGCCGCCGAGCACGCGCTGGACGGCGAATCGGTCGTGATCGCCACCGGTACGGCGTCCGGCAAGTCGCTCGCCTACCTCGCCCCGGTCCTCAGCACCCTGCTGGAGGGCTCCGAGGCGCCGAACGGCCGCGGGGCGACCGCCCTGTACCTCGCCCCCACCAAGGCGCTCGCCGCCGACCAGCGGCGCTCGGTGAAGTCCCTGGCGGCCCCCCTCGGCAACGCCGTACGGCCCGCGGTCTACGACGGCGACACCCCGGTCGAGGAACGCGAATGGGTGCGCCAGTACGCGAACTACGTCCTGACCAACCCCGACATGCTGCACCGCGGGATCCTGCCGTCCCACCCCCGCTGGTCCTCCTTCCTGCGCGCGCTGCGGTTCGTCGTGATCGACGAGTGCCACACCTACCGGGGCGTCTTCGGCTCCCATGTGGCCCAGGTCCTGCGCCGGCTGCGCCGCCTCTGCGCCCGCTACGGGGCGAGCCCGGTCTTCCTGCTCGCCTCCGCCACCGCGGCGGCCCCCTCGGTCGCCGCCGGGCGCCTGACGGGCCTGCCGGTCACGGAGGTGTCCGACGACGCCTCCCCGCGCGGCGAGCTGGTCTTCGCCCTCTGGGAGCCCCCGCTGACCGACCTGCACGGTGAGATGGGCGCCCCCGTACGCCGTACCGCGACGGCCGAGACCGCCGACCTGCTCACCGACCTGACCGTCCAGGGCGTCCGCTCGGTCGCCTTCGTACGCTCCCGGCGTGGCGCCGAGCTGATCTCGGTCATCGCCAAGGAACGCCTCGCGGAGGTGGACCGCTCCCTGCCGAAGCGGGTCGCCGCCTACCGCGGCGGCTACCTCCCGGAGGAACGCCGCGCCCTGGAACGGGCCCTGCACTCCGGCGAGCTCCTCGGCCTGGCCGCCACCACCGCCCTCGAACTCGGCATCGACGTCTCCGGCCTCGACGCCGTCGTCATCTGCGGCTACCCGGGCACCCGGGCCTCCCTCTGGCAGCAGGCGGGCCGCGCAGGCCGGTCGGGGCAGGGCTCCCTGGCCGTACTGGTCGCCCGGGACGACCCGCTGGACACCTACCTGGTGCACCACCCCGAGGCGCTGTTCCGGCAGCCCGTGGAGTCGACAGTGCTGGACCCGGACAACCCTTACGTCCTGGCCCCCCACCTGTGCGCCGCGGCCGCCGAGCTGCCCCTCACCGAGCCGGACATCGCCCTCTTCGGCCCCGCCGTGCCCGAGCTGCTGCCGCAGCTGGAGGCCGCGAAGCTGCTCCGCAGGCGGGCGTCGGGCTGGCACTGGACCCGCCGCGAGCGGGCCGCCGACCTCACCGACATCCGGGGCGGGGGCGGGCGTCCCGTCCAGATCGTCGAGGAGGGCACCGGCCGTCTGCTGGGCACGGTCGACGCGTCCGCCGCCCACACCGCCGTCCACGAGGGCGCCGTCCATCTCCACCAGGGCCGCACCCATCTGGTCCGGAAGCTGGACCTGGAGGACTCCGTCGCCCTGGTCGAGCAGGCCGACCCCCCGTACTCCACCGTCGCCCGCGACACCACGGCCATCTCCGTCCTGGAGACCGACACCGAGATCCCGTGGGGTCAGGGGCGGCTCTGCTACGGCTCCGTCGAGGTCACCAACCAGGTCGTGTCCTTCCTCCGCCGCAAGCTGATCACCGGTGAGGTCTTGGGCGAGACCAAGCTCGACCTGCCGCCCCGCACCCTGCGCACCCGCGCGGTCTGGTGGACGGTCACCGAGGACCAACTCGACGCCGCCCGCATCAACCCGGAGATCCTCGGCGGCGCCCTCCACGCGGCCGAGCACGCGTCGATCGGCCTTCTCCCGCTCTTCGCCACCTGCGACCGCTGGGACATCGGCGGCGTCTCGATACCGCTGCACCCGGACACCCTGCTGCCGACGGTCTTCGTGTACGACGGTCACCCGGGCGGTGCCGGATTCGCCGAGCGGGCCTTCCACACCGCCCGTACGTGGCTGACCGCGACCCGGGAAGCCATCGCCTCGTGCGAGTGCGAGGCGGGCTGCCCGTCCTGCATCCAGTCCCCCAAATGCGGCAACGGCAACGAGCCTCTGCACAAGCGGGGTGCCGTACGCCTCCTGACCGAACTCCTCAGGGGGGCGCCGCCGGAGGAGCAGACGGAGGAGCAGACGGAGGACCGGTCCGAGACCTGATGGGTCAGGCCGGCAGCAGCGGCGTGACCAGCTTCTTCAGCTCCGCTTCGCCGATCGCCCCGATCCGCGCCGCCGCGATCCGCCCCTCCGGGTCGACGATGATCGTGAACGGGTAGCCGACGGTGCTGACCACGCCCTTAGGAAGGCGGAGAAGCTGCCGCCCCTGCGGGTCGTGCAGGCTCGGATACACGAGTGCCGCGTCCTTCTCGAAGGAGCGCGCCGCCTCGACCGAGACATCCGCGTTGACCCCGACGACGCGCAGGCCCCTGGCCCGCAGTTCCTCGTGCGCCCGGGAGAGACCGGGAGCCTCCGCACGGCACGGGCCGCACCACGACGCCCAGGCGTTGACCACGACGACCTTGCCCCGCAGCGCCTTCAGGCTGACCCGGCCGTCGCCGTCCACGCGCTTCCCCGCCAGCTCCGGCATCTCCGGCCGGTCGGCAGGGGCGAAGGACTTCAGCGGTCCGGGCCTGCGGGCGTCGTCCACCGGCGGAGGGGACGTCGAGCACCCCGCCAGCGCAGCAAGCAAGAGGACCGCCGCAGTTGAGGCTCGTAGCGTTTTCACGTTCGCCGATGATGCCACCGCCGCCCGCCGGGGAAGGGGCCGGCCCCGGGAAAAGAGGCCGGCACTGGAAGGAATGTCGGGGCCCATGCGGAAGGGGCGTCCGCCATTCCCGTCAGGACAGGCCCCATTCCTGGCGACCGCGGGCCTTGCTCGAATCGCTGAGCTTCTCCAGGTACGGGTACGAACCGGCCTTCGTCGACTTGGAGGCGATGGCCTTGCCCGCCGACTTGTTGTAGATCTTCGAGCTTCCGAGAGTCCACTGGTGGCTCTTCTTCGTCGACTTGCAGGTGCTCTGCACCAGTCGGCTCTTGGCGCCGACGACCAGGCACTTCCCGGACTTGTCGTTCTTGATGATGAACACGGACTTGTTCTTGTAGAGGCGCTTGAGCGTCCACCGCTGCGTCTTGCCGGTCTTGTGGCACTTGGCCAGGACCGGCCGCGCGTTGTTCTTCTTGCTGCCGCCCGTCGAAAGGCAGTTGCCCGGCGCCCAGACCCGCTCGAGCCGGATGTGCGCGTACGGGTCCTTGGCCTGGGGCGCCGCTTGTGCGGGTGCGGTGAGGGCCGTCAACGACCCTGCCGTGAACACGGCCAGTACGAGCGAATCGGTTGCCTTACGCATCGATATCCCCCTTCATGAAGGAACAGAAGACTGAGCGCCCCGAACCTAGGAACGAACTCCGGCCCGCACCAGACCCCTTGAGGAGGTGTCCAAAGGGGCATTGCCTCAAAGGGCAAAGGGAAGGCCCGCATTCAGAACGCCTCACCCCATGCCATAGCGTGTCGCACGACCACCTCCCCCCGGAGCGGGAAGACGAACTGTTGAGCATGCCCAGCAGACGCACGACCCTCCCCCTGGCCGCTGCCGCCGTGGCTGTCGCCGCCGTGCTGATCTTCGTCGTGACCAAGGAGCCCCACTACAACGTCCGGCCGGGTGCCCAGGCCGGCAACGCCCATTGCGGACGCATAACGGAGAACGCTCCCGGCAAACTGGCAGGGCACCCCAAGCACGCCATCGAGCTGGCGGGTGTCGCGCTCTGGGGTGACAGCAACATCGTTCTGCGCTGCGGCGTGGCCGAGATCGGCCCCACCTCGGACCCCTGCTTCTCGGCCGGCGGCGTCGACTGGGTCATCGACACCGCGCGGTCCACCGACACCCAAAAGGTGATCATCACCTACGGCCGCACCCCGGCCACGGAGGTCACCGTCACTCACTCCGCCAAGGCACCCGACGAGGTCCTCGTCGAGCTCTCGGCCCTCATCGCGCCGATCACACAGACCTCGGAGTGCATCCGGTCGGAGTGAGTACCCGCCGCTCCGGAGCGAGTTCGGGCGACTCAGCTCTGTGGAGCGCCGGCCGAGGATGGCCTCGGGCCGACCGGCTCGCGCCCGTCCCCGGTACGGAACGGGCGCAAGCCGCGGCGTCATGCGACAGCAGGCCCCCGAAGACGGCCCGATGCCGCCACTTGGTGCCGCGTGCACGACGGGTCGTCACACAGCACGTCATGCGCCAGAGCCGACACGATCGCGGCCTGTGTCCGCGTCTCCTGCCCGATCTTGCACACGATGTTCGCGATGTGCGCCTTAACCGTCCTGTCCGCTATCCCCAGCTCCTGTGCCAACTGTCTGTTGCCCAGACCCGTACCGAGCAGGAGAAGCACTTCCCTCTCCCGGTCGGTGAGGCTCTCCAACCGCCATGCAGCGCTCCTGGGGTCGCACCCCGTGCCCAGGTATGGACACGGTGTCTCCACCGCCTCGGACCGTGTGGTCATTCCGGCCCTCCCTGATCCCCGCTCCCTCCAGCAGACCCCCGTGGTCTGGTGACGACAGAGATCAGCTTCCACCGTACCGCCCGCCTCTGACGTCGGCGCGATCGATACGACGCGGCCAAGGCCGCGTCGCACACGTCGCATTGCCCTTTCGGGAGGGGCCTTCTCGGGCTATGCCTGAAAGGACAATTTCTCCCAACCCACCCTCTCCCTATCGTCATTGAGGCTCATGCGCGGCCGGCTTCCGGGCATTCCGGAGGGCCGGCACCCAGCACGCGCGACGTCCCCCCGATACGAGAGGGATCCCACCTCCCCATGCCTACACAGGCTCCGCACCGGCGTCCTCACCGCGACCGGAGCATCCCTCATCATCGGCAGTCTCACGGCTGCGGCTCCCGCCCCGGCTCTGCCGAAAGTCACCGCTCCGACCTCCGAAGCCGTCTTCGTCCTCGATGCCGACAGCGGAGAGTTCGGCGCCACGGAACTCCGTCGCACCGCGCAGAGCCGCAGCATCAAGACCGTCAAGAACCATGTCGGCACGGCCACCGACACCCAGGTGCTCTCCCTCGTCAATCAGCGAGTGGTCGCCGACAGCACCCTCGCCTCCGCTCCCAACAAGGCCGAACGCGCCGCCTGGGCCGCCTCGTCCACCTTCGTCGACCTGACCTGGCCGGACCTCGGCGCCGCCCGTTACACCGTGTACCGCGACGGCGTCAGGATCGGCGGCACCAAGGGTGACAGCATCCGGGACAGCGCCGTCACACCCGGCACCGAGGCCGCATACACCGTCTCCGCGGAGACCGAGGGAGGCACGGGCCACACCTGGCGGCTGAACGCCACAATGCCCACCGACGACAGGCCCGCCACGCTCGCGGCCACCGCGCGGCGGATCGAGGCGAAGGCGAAGAGGTACTCGAAGACCACGGTGGTCTGGCGCTCCTTCATCCGCCAGAAGTGGGCCACCGTGCCGAAGAAGCTCGGCTCGGTCTCCGGCTGCAAGTACACCTCCGGCTACAAGTACTCCGGCGACAACCGCGGCTACTCCAAGAAGATCACCGGCCCCGGCTTCCGGGCCGGGGTCCGAGGCGTCATCCACTGGAACGAGTCCTCGTACGATCTGTACCCCCAGACGGGATGGACGAAGGTCTACAAGGCGAAGACGGGGAAGTTCGTCGCCAAGCGCAAGGCCAGCACGAAGAAGATCGACTTCCGTGCGATGACGAAGCACAACGGCAAGACCCGTTCCGTACGCGGCACGGTCGAGGCCACCGACCCGTTCTGCCCCAAGTCCGGGCCCCGCCGGGCCGGCATCGGCGTCACCTTCGACATGCGTGTGGCGCGCAACGGCGACTTCTACGCCACCGGCAAGTACCGCCAGGCCCCGGACCACGAGCTGTACGTCTTCGGCCACAAGGGGAAGAAGCACTCCACCAAGGTCGTGCACCGGTCGAAGTCGAGCAGCCTGCTCTGCCTGTCCCAGCCGATGTGCGAGCGCGGCACCATCAACAACCACGGCAGCTACTGACCCCTGCTGTGCGGAGGACTCACCGCCTGGGCGGCCGGGGACGAAGCGCCGGTGGACAGCGCGTTCGTGACAGGCATCTTCGCCCTCTTCAGCCTCCAGCTCCCGGCGGCGTGGGGGCTGTCCGGGTGGCGCTCGGGAAACCTGGAGGCCTAGCTCACAGCGGACGACTCCAACGTTCGGACCGGCTGACACCGTGCGGTGGCTCGTGGCCGAAGCGAAGGCCGACCGGTCGGCCACCGCACGGGGACCCGCCGGAGGGGCGGCCCGGGCCCGGACAGCGGGCGCGTAACGCCCGAGGCTCGACCGGGCGACCACATCGGCGATCTCTCCGTGCACCGTGCAGCGGACGAGCACCGCCTTCTGCGCCAGGACCACCCTCCGGGCCGCCTCGCACGCGGCCTCCGGCCCCTCCAGCGCCCGGTCCGCGGCTGCCAGTGCCGCCAAATCCGCAGCACCCCCGGCCCGGTGACGTGCGGTCACGGCCTGCCCCAGCTCAAGCACGAGGGCGAACACCGCACACAGGGCCACGGTGGTGACAGCCACCCATACTGTCGCCACCCCCTGGTCCGCTCCCCGAAACCGCTCCCCACCCGGCCGCCCGTGCTGGGGCCGGCTCCGGGCACCAGGGCCCATCGGCTTCATGGCGCAGCACCTCCCACCGTGTCCTCGGCCAGGGCAGCCGCCTCGGCACGCAGCGTCAGGGCCAGGGCCGCCGGACCCGGAGTGGGCGCCTCCACCGTTACGCGCCACAACTCCCCGATCCTCCCCACCGCGACCCGTGCCCCACGGGGCGCGGCATCACGTGCGGCCGTCAGCACCGCCGCCTCCGGCTCCGAGCGGGCCGCGGCCCGGGCCCCCGCCCGTGCCGCGTCCACACACCGGATCTGGACCGAGGCCGCCGCCAACGCCCAGAGCAGCGCCATGGCGAAGGCCACCAGCACCGGGATCACCACAGCCGCCTCCGCCGTCACCGCCCCGCGGTCCCGGAGCCGACACACGCTCCGGCGTCCAGCCCCGGTCTGAGGACGTCTGCTCCGGCGTCCGGCCCCGGGCTCAGAACTTCGCATCGAGTGCGCCCTCGATCATGGACTGCATCGCCGACATGACCGGCCCACTGTTGACCACCTTGTAGAGCACCGCGGCGAATGCGCACGCGGCGATGGTGCCCACCGCGTACTCGGAGGTGGTCATCCCACGGTCGGACGACCGGCCCAGCCTTCCCTGCCACCGCGCGACCCATGTCGCCGCCGACCACGTCGACCGCCGTGTACAGCGGAGCGCACCAACCGCTCGCCTCTCTCCCTCCGTTCGCTCCTTCAGTTCCGTTCGTCCATCGAACTTCTCGTTCATTTCGTCCCCCGATGGGCATCGATCGATAGCGAGCAGGCGTCCGAACGGAACGCCCGTGAATCGTGAGTAGAGGCCGCGCGGGCCTAACTCGTGGCCAGCAGTCCGTCGGCCAGGCCGATGATCACCGGAGCCACCCCGACCGCCAGGAAGGCGGGGAGGAAGCACAGTCCGACCGGCGCAGTGATCAGGACCCCTGCCCGCTGAGCGCGAGCCACAGCGGCACCGGCCTGCTCGGCGCGCATCGCTTCGGCCAGCCTGGAGACCGGCTCCGCCGCCGGGGCCCCGGTCGATCCGGCCCGGTGCAGACAGCGGGCCAGAGGTCCGGCGCCCGTTATCTCGCCGAGCCGCCCCCACGCCTCGGCGGGCTCCCCGCCTAGGCGGATCTCGGCAGCGACTCGGGCCAGCCGGTCGCCGACCGGGCCACCGATGGACTCACCGACCGCCTCCGCCGCCTCGCGGGGCCCGGCACCGACGGCGACGCAAGCCGCCAGCAGATCGGCGGCCAGAGGGAGCTGTCCGGCGATCGCGGCCCGCTCCTCACGGGACTCGCCAGGAACGGAGCGGGGCCGGGACCGCTGCCATCGCCACGTCCCGTACGCCGCTGCCGCACCGCCGGCACACCCCATCAGGCCGCCGACCAGAAACCATCCGGTCAGCCAGGCACCGGCCGGAGCGGCCCACCGCAAGACACCGGCGCGAGCCCCGGAATCGGCCCCGGCACCACTGACCGTCCGGGCACCACCCTCCGTCCGGACACCTTCCCCACCCGTCCTGCCTCCGCCGCCCTTCCAGGCCCGCACCACCGCCGTCCGGGACCACCAGCCGGTTCCCAGGGCCGGTGCGGCCTTCAGCAGCAGTGCGCCCCGGCCACGCACCATCCGGCTCCGGTGCCCCGCGGCCACAGCGAGCGCCAATTGCGCCGCGGCCCCCGACAGCGCCCCCAGCATCCCCAGGCTGTGGAGAACTTCTCCCGTCGCGCTCATGGCGCCTCCCCTCCCCGCACGATCCGGCAAGCCCAGAGCAGTCCGGCCGCCTCCAGGAGGCCCCCCACCGCCAGGCAGAACAGCCCGCCCGACGTGTGGAGCAGCACCCGCAGCGGATCGGCTCCCAGCGCGGCGCCCATCCCCAGACCCGCCACCGGCAGCAGCGCCAGGACCACGACGGTCGACCATGCTCCCGCCAACTGGGCCCGCAGCTCCTCCCGTCTTCGCCGGTCGGCTCGTAACGCCGTTTCAAGACGGTCCAGGCCCGCCACGAGACCGGCTCCGCCGTCCACCGCCACCTGCCAGCACGCGGCCATCCCGGACAGGCCCCCCAGCCCCGGCCCGGCCGCAGCCTGCCGCAACGCCTCGGGCACGTCTCCCCCGAAGCGCGCGGCCGCGAGCACAGCGGCCTCCGCGTCCCCGAGCCACGCACCGCCGCCCGGCCCGCCTCCGACCGGCGGCACCCCCTCCGCGGCGCACTCCCTCAGCCCGGCCAACAGCGCCAGGCCCGGCTCCTGGCCGGCCCGCAGCTCCCCGACCACGGCCGCGCACAACGCCGCCACCGAGTCCGCCGCCCGCTCGCGCTGCCGTCGCCGGGCACGACCCCGCACCCACCTCCGTACCAACGGCACCGCCACGGCTCCGGCGATCAGCGGCAGCACCGAAGCCCCCAGGACGGCCAGCAGCACCGCCACCGGAACGCACCACCACTCGCGCCGCTCCACAGCCAGCTGCCGGACCTTGATCAGGAACGGCCACGATCGCCACGCCCGCCACGGCTCGGCCGGACCGTCCACGAACAGGACCCGCGCCCGTCGGGCCCCGGTCTCCCGCGTCGCGACCAGCCACACGGCCGCGCCCGCGCAGAGGGCCGCCGCATGCGCCGCATACCCCGCGGCTCCCCCCGTCACAGCGCACCCCCGATCAGCGACTCCAGCCGTGCCCGGCCGGGCTCCGGGATGAACCCGTCCACGCCCCAGCTCAGCGCGGGCACCGTGAACACCAGCCCGGCCGCGTCCCGCTCCAGGACGTGCACGTCGGCGATCCGTCGCCGTCCGGCCCGGTCCCGTACGAGATGCACGACCACCGAGAGCGCGGCCGCCAACTGGCTGTGCAGAGCCGTCCGGTCGAGGCCTGCGGCGGTCCCGAGCGCCTCCAGCCGGGCGGGCACGTGCTCGGCGGCGTTCGCGTGGACGGTGCCGCAGCCGCCCTCATGACCCGTGTTCAAAGCGGCCAGCAACTCCGTCACTTCGACACCTCTGACCTCTCCCACCACCAGCCGGTCGGGACGCATCCGCAGGGCCTGGCGCACCAGGTCGCGCAAGGTCACCCGGCCCGCGCCCTCCTGGTTGGCGGGGCGGGACTCCAGGCGCACCACATGGGGGTGATCGGGACGCAGTTCGGCGGAGTCCTCGGCGAGCACGATCCGTTCGTCCGCACCGACTGCGCCCAGCATGCTGGCGAGGAGGGTCGTCTTGCCCGCCCCGGTACCGCCGCTGATCAGGTACGAGAGACGGGCCTCCACCATGGCCCGCAGGATCCGGTCGCCACCCGGCGGCACGGTCCCGGCCTCCACCAGCTCCGCCAGGGAGAAGGCTCGCGGGCGCACCACCCGCAGTGAGAGGCAGGTCGAGCCGACGGACACCGGGGGCAGCACGGCATGCATCCGCGTCCCGTCCGGCAGCCGCGCGTCCACCCATGGCCGGGCATCGTCCAGCCGTCTGCCCGCGACCGCGGCGAGCCGCTGGGCCAGCCGCCGAACCGCCGCCGCGTCCGGGAAGGTGATCCCCGTCAGCTGAAGCCCGCCGCCCCGGTCCACCCATACCCGGTCGGGCGCGGAGACCAGCACATCGGTCACCTCGGGGTCCGCGAGCAACGGCTCCAGCACGCCGGTCCCGACAAGTTCGCCACGCAGCTCGGCCGCGGCCCCGAGCACCTCGGCATCGCCCAGCAGCCGCCCCTGGGCCCGAAGCGCGGCCGCCACTCCGGCAGGTGTCGGCGCGTCACCACTGCGCGCCAGCCGTTGGCGCACGGCATTCAGGAGCGCATCGGTCATGGTGCGCCTCCCCCTGCCGGAGCCGCGGCGGCACCGCGCTCCCCCGCTGCTGCCGCCGCCTGCTCCCAGAACTGCGCGCAGAAGCGGGCGAGCGGGCCGCGGGCGCTGCCGCCCGGTGGCGTTCCGGCGTCCTGGGCGGCCAGGAGGTCCGGCTCCGGAGGCAGTTCACCGACGAGCGGCAGGCCGATGGCCTGGGCGACCCAGCGCTCGTCCAGACCTGCCGCATACGGTCCCCGAGCCACCACCCTCACGTCGTCCAGCACCATGCGAACCATGGACGCCACGCGCTGTGCAGCCGCGACCGCCCTCAGTTCGCCCGGCACCACCAGCAGGCCGAGGTCGAGCTGGGCCAGGGCTTCCGCGACGCCCTCGTCCACCCGGCGCGGCAGATCGACGACCACCACCCCGCCGAGCCGGCGCGCGGCAGCCAGGACCGCCCGCACAGCCTGCGGTGCGATGGCCACCTCGTCGTCACGGCCCCAGCTCAGCACCCGCAGCCCGTGGAGCGCGGGCAGGGAATCCTCCAGCGCCCCACCACCGAGGCGGCCCTTCGAGTGAGCGAAATCCGGCCACCGCATGCCCTCGGCCCGTTCTCCGCCGAGGAGGACGTCGATGCCTCCGCCCAAGGGGTCCGCGTCGATCAGCATCGTCCGCCGACCGGACCTCGCCGCACTGACGGCGAGGGCACAGGCCAGCGTCGATGCGCCGGAGCCGCCCCGTCCGCCGATCACCCCGACCGTGAGCGCCGGCCTGCCGACGCCCTCGGCCGCATTGGCGATCTGGTCGACGAGCCAGCCCTCCGAATCCGGCAGCCGCAACACGTATTCGGCCCCGATCTCGACCGCCCGCCGCCAGACGTCCGGATCGTCCTGGTCCCGCCCGACCAGCATCACCCCCCGCCTGCGGGCAGCACCGCGGCACCGCGCGGCCGCGTCGTCGCCCACCAGGACCATAGGAGCCCGCTCCCAGCCACCCGGCCGCCCGGGCGGCCCGTGATGAACCTCCGGCTCCGCGCCGGCCGCCGCGCAGAGCCGCAGCAGATCATCGAGCAACTCCACGTCTTCCGTCACGATCAGCGGTCCGCCGTGTCGCCCTTCGGCGACCGTCAGCCCTTCTCGCGTGAGGGATCCAGCCACGATCTCCGCCCCTTCTCACTGCCCCTTCAGTGCGGTTCGCGGCGATCTCGGGCGTTTCCGAGATGCGCGATTCCGGTACCCGCGGACTTCGCGGGAGGAATCAACGTGCAGCACCCCGGAAAAACATGTGGATCTTGCTCGAAAACTGTGGACAACTTCGGCGTTGTGAATATCTCCATCACCCGAACCGGCGACTTCCGGAGCGCAGTCCTGCTGCTACACACTGTGACGAGGCGAGGCTCGCGGTCGACGCCTCGCACGAGCGGGCCCAGCAGGGTCCGGAAGGGAGGGAGGCATCGGGCCCGGATGTCAGAAATGCATCCGGACATGCGACGACCCCCGCCGGGGGGGAGAGCGGGGGTCGTCCCCACGGCCGACTCGGGGGGGGAGGAGCCGGACCGGGGTTGGCACGGTCGCGAACGATCCGTGACTTCCATGGTGTACCCGAGGGCCCTCTCAGGCAAACCCACGCGCCGGATTTTACGCCGAATGGCGGCCCCCTATGCTCAGCGTTGTGGAAAACTGCTTCTCGCCGCGCACAGCAGCCTTCTTTGACCTGGACAAGACGGTCATTGCGAAGTCTTCGACGCTGACCTTCAGCAAGTCCTTCTACCAAGGCGGACTGATCAACCGCCGTGCCGTACTGCGCACCGCGTACACACAGTTCGTGTTCCTGGCCGGGGGCGCCGATCACGAGCAGATGGAGAAGATGCGCGCCTACCTCTCCGCCCTCTGCAAAGGATGGAACGTCCAGCAGGTCAAGGAGATCGTCGCCGAGACCCTGCACGACCTGATCGACCCGATCATCTACGACGAGGCAGCCACCCTCATCGAGGAACACCACACGGCCGGCCGCGACGTGGTCATCGTCTCGACCTCCGGCGCGGAGGTCGTCGAACCGATCGGCGAACTGCTGGGCGCCGACCGTGTCGTCGCCACGCGCATGGTCGTGGGCGACGACGGCTGCTTCACGGGAGAGATCGAGTACTACGCCTACGGGCCGACCAAGGCAGAGGCGGTGAGGGCGCTCGCCGCCTCGGAGGGGTACGACCTTTCGCGCTGCTACGCCTACAGCGACTCGGCGACCGATGTGCCGATGCTGGAAGCGGTCGGCCACCCGCACGCCGTCAACCCCGATCGCGCGCTGCGCCGCGAAGCGACCCTTCGCGAGTGGCCGATTCTCGTCTTCAATCGCCCGGTCCGACTGAAGCAACGGCTTCCCGACTTCTCCATGCCGCCTCGTCCGGCACTCGTGGCCGCCGCCGCGGTCGGTGCCGCAGCCGTCACCGCGGGGCTCGTCTGGTACGTCAGCCGTCGACGTACGCCCGGGGCGACACTGCCCGGCTGAGGCGCTCCGCGACCGGAGAGGCCGAGCGGCCCGCGATAGACGAAACCGAGCGCCCGCGACCGGGGGACGGAGCACCCGGCCCGCGGGCATCACCGCCCGGTTCGCCCTTGATTGAACGTAAAAGTAAAGAAGTACGGCCAGGGCTTTCCCTTCCCCCGGTCCTGGAGTACAAAGGACTCAACGGCCCGCGAGACCAAGGACATCCGTGAGGATGACCTGTAACGCAGTGACGGCCCCACGGACCGAGCACGAAAGCCGAGTACCCACGCGACGTCGACCCGTCGATTACGGGCCAGCCGCACCAGGTGACGGGCAAAGTACCCGACCTGATGGGCAATTTACGAGGACGCTTGGTAACTGGGCGGACGTGCCAGCGGCGGTACCGCTTCCGGTACCGCCGCAACCCTTTTCGGGGTCGTTCCTTCGAAGCCGGACCGTTCCCGGACCCCCGCCGCCCCGGTGCGTACGCCTACGCCGCGCCGCGCTGGAGGGCCTCGCAGACCGCCGTCGACTCGCGGACGCCCAGCTCCACCGAGCGCCCGCAGTGCGCGATCCACGCGGCCAGGCCTTCGGGGGTACCCGTCGTATAGCCCTCGAACGCCGCGACGTACGCCGCGCGCCCCTGTTCCGCATGACCCACCTCGGCCGGGCAGATGGACTTCGGGTCCAGTCCGCTGCCGATCAGCACGATGCGCTCGGCGGTCCGCGCCACCAGACCGTTGTGCGAGCCGAAGGGGCGCAGCGCCAGCAGTTCGCCATGGACCACCGCGGCCGTCACCAGGGCCGGGGCCGCGGTGCCCGCGATGATCAACTGCGACAGCCCTTCGAGCCGTCCGGCCACCTCGTCGGCGCCGGGGAGCGGCGCCTCGATCAGCGGCTCGTCGACGGACTCCCCGGCCAGCCGCGGGCGGCCGACCGCGTCGTCGGGCGCTGCCCCGCCGGCCGCCACCAGGTGCAGCCGGGCCAGCACCCGCAGCGGCGACTGCCGCCAGATGGAGAGCAGTTGCCCGGCCTCCGCGGTGAGCCTCAGCGCGGCTCCGACCGTGCGCGCCTCGCCCTCACCGCTGAAGTCGGTGCGCCGGCGCACCTCCTCCAGGTTCCAGTCGGCACCGGCGAGCGCCGCCGAACCCCGGGAACCCCGCAGCGCGGCCTCGGCCGTGACCTCGTTGCTGCGGCGGCGCATGACGCGGTGACCGTAGACCCGGTCCACGGCCTTGCGTACGGAGTCCACGGCATCGGGCACTCCGGGCAGGGAACCGAGCGTGGCGAGCGGGTCTGAGGCAGTCGTACTCATAAGTAGCGAGGCTACGCGCCCCCTACACCCGGACCACCCTCAAGTGGCCATCTTCACGAACATCGACAGCGCAGTGCGATCGACCCGCTACCCTAGGTGAACATGAAGATCGCTTTCGTCGGGAAGGGCGGCAGCGGTAAGACCACGCTGTCCTCGCTCTTCATCCGCCACCTCGCCGCCAACGAAGCCCACGTCATCGCCGTCGACGCCGACATCAACCAGCATCTGGGCGCCGCCCTCGGCCTCGACGAGGCGGAGGCGGCCGTGCTGCCCGCCATGGGTGCGCACCTGCCCCTCATCAAGGACTACCTGCGCGGCACCAATCCCCGGATCGCCTCCGCCGAAACGATGATCAAGACGACTCCGCCCGGCGAGGGCTCACGGCTGCTGCGGGTCTGCGAGGACAACCCGGTCTTCGACGCCTGTGCGCGTACGGTCCGGCTCGACGACGGGGACATCCGGCTGATGGCCACCGGCCCGTTCACGGAGTCCGACCTCGGGGTGGCCTGCTACCACTCCAAGGTCGGGGCCGTCGAGCTCTGCCTCAACCACCTGGTCGACGGCCCGGACGAGTACGTCGTGGTGGACATGACGGCGGGGTCGGACTCGTTCGCCTCGGGGATGTTCACACGCTTCGACATGACGTTCCTGGTCGCGGAGCCGACTCGCAAGGGGGTGTCGGTGTACCGCCAGTACAAGGAGTACGCACGGAACTTCGGCGTCGCGCTGAAAGTCGTCGGCAACAAGGTGCAGGGGCCGGACGACCTGGACTTCCTGCGCGCGGAGGTCGGCGACGACCTGTTGATCGGGGTGGGTCAGTCCGACTGGGTACGGTCCATGGAGAAGGGGCGGCCGTCCCGGTTCGAGCTCCTGGAGGCGGACAACCGGATGGCCCTGCAGGCCCTCCAGGACGCCGCCGAGGACTCGTACGGGCTGCGCGACTGGGAGCGCTACACCCGGCAGATGGTGCACTTCCACCTGAAGAACGCGGAGAGCTGGGGCAACGAGAAGACGGGCGCCGATCTGGCCGCCCAGGTCGACCCCTCCTTCGTGCTCGGTGAGCGGCGGGCCGGAGCGGGCGTCCCGGCGCCCGCCTGACCCGCCGAGCCCGCACCCGGCCACCCACGGCGCCACGATCGAGCCGCGCCGCCCCCATCACTCCGGCCACGTTCGACCGGGGTGACGGGAAGGGGTGCTAGCCGGCGTCCCCGGCCGCCGGCTCTCCGGCCTCCGGGCCCGCCGCCTTGCCCTTCTCGGCCTTCGGGGCGGCGGCGGCCTGGGCGCCGAGGTAGGTCTTCCACCCTTCCTTGGGCGCCTCACCGACGCCGAGCGTGGCGAGCTTGGCCAGCGCCTGCGGGTCCTGCGCGTCCAGCCAGTCCGCCAGCTGCCGGAAGGAGACGCAGCGGACCTCTTCCTTGGTGCACACCTTCGCGATGGTCTCCTCGATGGCGCGCATGTAGGTGCCGCCGTTCCAGGACTCGAAGTGGTTGCCGATGATCAGCGGCGCCCGGTTGCCGTTGTACGAGCGGTCGAAGGCCTGGAGCAGGCCGTCGCGCATCTGGTTGCCCCAGTACTCGTGCTGGGAGGGGTCGCCCTGGGTCGTCGTACCGGACTGGTTGACCATGAAGTTGTAGTCCATCGAGAGCGTCTCGAAGGCGCGGCCGGGCATCGGGACGAGCTGGAGCGGGATGTCCCAGACGCCGTTCTTCTTCTTGGGCCAGACCTGGTTGCCGACGCCGCTGGAGTCGTAGCGGAAGCCCATGTCGCGGGCCGCGGCGACCATGTTCTTCTGCCCTTCGAGGCAGGGGGTGCGGGCGCCGATCAGTTCCTGGTCGTAGTCGAAGGGGAGCGGGGCCTCGCCCTTCAGCTCCGGAGCGTTGGTCTTCCAGTTCTTGACGAAAGCTTTCGCCTGACTGATCTCGCTCTTCCACTCCTCGACCGACCAGGTGCCCACACCGCCGTCCGGGCCGCAGAAGTGGCCGTTGAAGTGGGTGCCGATCTCATTGCCGTCCTTCCAGGCGGCGCGCATCTCGGCGAGGGTATTGCGAATGCCCTCGGTGTCGTTGAAGCCGATGTCGGAACGGCCCGCCGAGTGCTGCGGCGGAGCGTAGAGGGATCGTTTCTCCTCAGGCAGGAGATACACACCGCTGAGGAAGTACGTCATGGTGGCGTTGTATTTCTTGGCGACGCCACGGAAGTGCGAGAAGAGCTTCTGGCTGTCCTCTCCGGCACCGTCCCAGGAGAACACCACGAACTGCGGGGGCTTCTGACCCGGCGCCAGGCGCTGGGCGGCCGACAGCTTCGGCTGGGCCCCGGTGAAGGCGGTGGAACCGTCGCCGATGAGCTTGACGGCGCTCTTCGGGGCGGCCTGCGGAGCGTTCTCCTTCGCGCCGTGGGCCCCCTTCTCCGCGCCGGCACCCGTCCCGCCGGGCTCGGAACCTCCGGAGCCCGCACCGGAACAGCCCGCGAGTACGGCGACCAGCGCCGCGGTCATGACGCCCGAGGCGATCCTCTTCGTGGCGGCCATCATCCGCCCACCCTCTTCCTTGCAGGTCATTTGCGTTGAGTGCCGACGCGGCGCGGCCAAACTCGCACGGGACCCCGCGAGGCAGAGAGCGACATACCGAATGAAAAGCTGCCTATTCACTTGAATGAGTGACTAGTTGGTCTAAATGCCCTGAATGCGAGATGCCAAGCTTTACTCTCCATTACCATTCTTTTACTGAGCGTTGAGAAATTCCGCCCCTGCACTCCGTGGCTAACGGCCGCGTCCCCCATGCCCTCGCGACCGCGCTGACTCCGCAGGAGACGGGAACATGTCTGCCTGCGCCCCCACTCGTCATGACCCCCCGCGCCGCCGTCCGCGCCGCCGCCGCGCCCTGGGTACGAAGAGACCCCACGCCCCGCCACCGGCCGGTGGCCGCCGCCTGCGGATCGGGGGCGCGGATGTGTCCGCCTCCATTTCGAGTGGATCCCACTGGCCGCGCTCGCCGCCCTGGTGATGGTGGTCGGGGTCCCGATGGTGAGCTTCGCGCACATCCGTAACGTCCATAAGCACCGCGAGTTCCCCGTCTGCGCGGCCACGGTCGCCGGTGTCGCCGGCTTCGGCGCCCTGGCGGGTGTCGCGCTCGGGGTGGCCGCGGCGGTGATGGTCTCGCTACACCGGCTGGGCCGTACGAAGATCACCGTGACCGAGCAGACGGGCGCCACGCGGTGACCGTCCACGGCCAGTTGACGTTCCTGGCAGTGCCGCGGCTCACCCGGACCCTCGGGCAGCTGCCGCCGGGCGTCGACGCGACCGTCGAGCTGGACGGCTTCTTCATGGACCACGCCGCCTACGAGGCGATCCAGGCCTGGCGCAACGCCCAGCTCGCCCAGGGCGGCCGGATCACCTTCACCGGCCGGTCCGGCAGCCGCATCGCCGAGCCCGCCGCCGTGGCCCACTCCTGTTGCCGCCCCTTGACCCCGTGGCGCAACCACCACTGCCACGACCGACCCGCAGACGACGCCGGACCCGCCACCGACACCAGCAGCGATTCCGGCACCTCCCCCACCCCAGGGGCCGGCAGGAGGGGCGGCGCCCATCGGCTGCTGAGCGACCTGAGTTCGTTCCAGCGGAACACCGCGCCTCTGGTCCGCGGCGAGCTGGCCCGGCTCGCCTCCGAGGGTCAGCGCCCCTCGCAGCTCTTCATCACCTGCGCCGACTCCCGCCTGGTCACCAGCATGATCACCTCCAGCGGACCGGGCGACCTCTTCACCGTTCGCAACGTCGGCAACCTCGTGCCCCCGCCCGGCACCGGGCCCGCCGGCACCGTGCCGGCCGGGAGCGGCGACGACTCGGTGGGCGCGGCGATCGAATACGCGGTGGACGTGCTGCGGGTCGAGTCCATCACTGTCTGCGGACACTCCGGCTGCGGCGCCATGCAGGCGCCGCTCAAGGGCGAGCCGGAGACCGGTCCGGGGAAGCCGCGGACACCCCTGTGGCGCTGGCTGCGCCACGGGCTGCCGAGCCTGGAGCGGATGGCGTCGCGCCGCCACTCCTGGGCCCGGATCTCCGGCCGGCTGCCCGTCGACGAGGTCGAGCAGCTCTGTCTCACCAACGTGGTCCAGCAGTTGGAGCACCTGCGGGCGCACGAGGCGGTGGCCCGACGGCTCGCCGAGGGGACACTCCCGTTGCACGGTATGTACTTCCACGTCGGCGAGGCGCAGGCGTACCTGCTGACCGAGGAGTCCAGCTCCGGTACGGGCCCCGACGAGGTCTTCGACCGGGTCGGCACGGGAGAACGGGAGCGCACCGCCGTGTGAACCGGGGCGGCACCGCCGTCTGAACCGGACAGCCCCCGGGTCCGTGAGACCTCATGACCCCGCTCCGCGCCGTGCGGCGGGAAGAGCAGTCGTACGGCGGGAAGAGCAACACGGAGCGCCAGAACCGACAGAGCGACTTTGCGCCACACGTCGTGAACACGCGTCGTGAAGCCGCCCTGACCAGCGGAGCGGGATCATGCTTCCATACACGAAGACACAGGTCTAAACCAATTCCCGGCAGACACTTGTCACCCGGCCCCGCGCCTGATGAGCTATGCCCCGGGACACAACGGACACCCTGGGACTGGGAGAAGTCGTGAGCAACGAGAGCCTGGCCAACCTGCTTCGGGAAGAGCGGAAGTTCGCTCCGCCTGCCGAGCTGGCCGCCAACGCCAACGTCACCGCAGAGGCGTACGAGCAGGCCGAGGCGGACCGGCTGGGCTTCTGGGCCGAGCAGGCCCGCCGCCTGACGTGGGCCACCGAGCCGACCGAGACCCTCGACTGGAGCAACCCGCCCTTCGCGAAGTGGTTCGCGGACGGCAAGCTGAACGTCGCGTACAACTGCGTGGACCGCCACGTCGAGGCGGGCAACGGCGACCGGGTCGCCATCCACTTCGAGGGCGAGCCCGGCGACAGCCGCGCCATCACCTACGCGGAGCTGAAGGAAGAGGTCTCCCGGGCCGCCAACGCGCTGACCGAGCTGGGCGTCAGCAAGGGTGACCGGGTCGCCGTCTACCTGCCGATGATCCCCGAGGCCGCCGTCGCGATGCTGGCCTGCGCCCGTATCGGCGCCACGCACTCGGTGGTCTTCGGCGGCTTCTCCGCCGACGCCATCGCCACCCGCATCCAGGACGCCGACGCCAAGGTCGTCATCACCGCCGACGGCGGCTACCGCCGCGGCAAACCCACCGCGCTCAAGCCCGCCGTCGACGGCGCCGTCTCCCGTATCGACAGCGTCGAGCACGTCCTCGTGGTCCGCCGCACCGGTCAGGACACCGCCTGGACCGAGGGCCGCGACGTCTGGTGGCACGAGATCACCGCCCGGCAGTCCGCCGAGCACACCCCCGAGGCCTTCGAGGCGGAGCAGCCGCTCTTCATCCTCTACACCTCGGGCACCACGGGTAAGCCGAAGGGCATCCTGCACACCTCCGGCGGCTACCTCACCCAGGCGGCCTACACCCACCACGCGGTCTTCGACCTCAAGCCCGAGACCGACGTCTACTGGTGCACCGCCGACGTCGGCTGGGTCACCGGCCACTCGTACATCGTCTACGGGCCGCTGGCCAACGGCGCGACCCAGGTCATGTACGAGGGCACCCCGGACACCCCGCACCAGGGCCGCTTCTGGGAGATCGTGCAGAAGTACGGCGTCACGATCCTCTACACCGCGCCGACCGCGATCCGTACGTTCATGAAGTGGGGTGACGACATCCCCGCCAAGTTCGACCTGAGCAGCCTCCGCGTCCTCGGTTCGGTCGGTGAACCGATCAACCCCGAGGCGTGGATGTGGTACCGCAAGAACATCGGCGCCGACAAGTGCCCCATCGTGGACACCTGGTGGCAGACCGAGACCGGTGCCATGATGATCTCGCCGCTGCCGGGCGTCACCGAGACCAAGCCGGGCAGCGCCCAGCGCGCCCTGCCGGGCATCGCCGCCACCGTCGTGGACGACGAGGCGAACGAGGTGCCGAACGGCGGGGGCGGCTACCTCGTCCTCACCGAGCCGTGGCCCTCCATGCTCCGCACCATCTGGGGCGACGACCAGCGGTTCCTCGACACCTACTGGTCGCGCTTCGAGGGCAAGTACTTCGCGGGCGACGGCGCCAAGAAGGACGAGGACGGCGACGTCTGGCTGCTCGGCCGGGTCGACGACGTGATGCTCGTCTCCGGGCACAACATCTCGACCACCGAGGTCGAGTCGGCCCTCGTCTCCCACCCGTCGGTCGCCGAGGCGGCCGTGGTCGGGGCGAACGACGAGACGACCGGCCAGGCCATCGTCGCCTTCGTGATCCTGCGCGGCACCGCGACCACCTCCGACGAGCTGGTCGCGGAGCTGCGCGACCATGTCGGCACGACGCTCGGCCCGATCGCCAAGCCCAAGCGCGTCCTGCCGGTAGCCGAGCTGCCCAAGACCCGCTCCGGCAAGATCATGCGCCGCCTGCTGCGCGACGTCGCCGAGAACCGTGAGCTGGGCGACGTCACCACGCTCACCGACTCCTCGGTGATGGACCTGATCACCACCCAGCTGCCGTCCTCGTCCTCCGAGGACTGAGAACACCCTCTGTGACGGTGCCGATGGGCACCCGGCGACATGCCGGGTGCCCATCGGCGTCTACCGGGATGATCAACGGGTAAGGGTTGAAGCACCCCAGGTAGAGTGAGCACTTCCAGTCATAACTTCATACAGATCTCCACAGGGGCGCCGGGAAGTCTGGTCGGCACGTGTCATCACTCATGCCATTTTCGCCGTACAGATCCGGAGGACTCCCTCGTGGCCCCGCCCACCCCCACTCCTTCCCCGCCCAACCGCACCCTCCTGGGACGGCTCCCGCTTCCGGAGCGGAGTTACGTCGCCGAAGCACTGCGCACCGAGACCGTGGGCGGTGTGCTTCTCCTGGTCGCGGCAGTCGCGGCACTCATCTGGGCGAACGCCTTCGGCGGCTCGTACGACTCCGTGAGCGACTTCCACTTCGGTCCGGGCTTTCTCGGCCTGGACCTTTCTGTGGCGCACTGGGCGGCTGACGGACTGCTCGCCGTGTTCTTCTTCGTCGCGGGCGTCGAGCTCAAGCGAGAACTGGTCGCCGGCGAGCTCCGTGACCCCAAGGCCGCCGCCCTGCCGGTGGTGGCGGCCCTGTGCGGCATGGCGGTGCCCGCCCTCGTCTACACACTCACCGTGGTCGTCGGTGGAGGCTCCCTTGCCGGCTGGGCCGTGCCGACCGCCACGGACATCGCCTTCGCGCTCGCCGTCCTCGCGGTGATCGGTGCCTCGCTGCCGTCCGCGCTGCGGGCCTTCCTGCTCACCCTGGCCGTCGTCGACGACTTGTTCGCCATCCTGATCATCGCGGTCTTCTTCACGTCGGACCTGAACTTCCTGGCTCTCGGAGGGGCTGTCGTCGGCCTGGCCGCCTTCTATCTGCTGCTCCGCTTCGAGGTCCGGGGCTGGTACGTGTACGTCCCCCTGGCCCTGACGATCTGGGGTCTGATGTACAACAGCGGCGTCCACGCCACCATCGCCGGTGTCACCATGGGTCTGATGCTGCGCTGCAGCCGCCGCGAGGGCGAATCCCACTCCCCCGGAGAGCACATCGAACACCTCGTCCGCCCGGTGTCGGCCGGGATCGCCGTCCCGCTCTTCGCCCTGTTCGCGGCCGGGGTGACCATGAGCGGAGAAGCTCTGGCGGGCGTATTCACCCGGCCGGAGACCCTCGGTGTCGTCCTCGGGCTGGTCCTCGGCAAGACCTTCGGCATCTTCGGCGGTACGTATCTCGCAGCCCGCTTCACCAAGGCGGAGCTGAACAAGGACCTGGCCTGGGCGGACGTCCTCGCACTCGCCTCTCTGGCGGGCATCGGTTTCACCGTCTCCCTCCTCATCGGCGAACTCGCCTTCTCGGACGATGCGGAAATGACCAACGAGATCAAGGCTGCTGTCCTGATCGGTTCGCTGGTCGCGGCCCTGCTCGCCTGCGTGCTGCTCAGGATGCGCGTACGCCGGTACCGCGCCCTCTTCGACGCCGAGGAGCTGGACGAGGACGGGTCCGGGGTCCCCGATGTCTATGAACAGGACGATCCGGGGTACCACCTGCGGATGGCCGCGATATACGAGGAGAAGGCGGCCAAACACCGCCGCCAAGCCGAAGAGGCGGGCGCAGCGCGCAACAAGCCGGACAGTCCGGCATGATCTGACATCGGATGTGTCGAAGACGGAGAGGGAGTCAGGGATGAGCGACCCCGGCAACTACGTGGGCAGCGCGGACCGCAGCATCGGGCAGTTGGTCGCGTCGGCGACGGCCGAGATGTCCGCGCTGGTGCACGACGAGATCGCCCTGGCGAAGGCGGAGGTGC
Organism: Streptomyces sp. CB00316; assembly: GCF_001905595.1. Lineage (GTDB taxonomy): Bacteria > Actinomycetota > Actinomycetes > Streptomycetales > Streptomycetaceae > Streptomyces. Next base: position 172,723 of record NZ_LIXI01000002.1, read on the forward strand.
GCCAGGACGTCAAGCGCGGGGTGATCGGCAGCGTCGCGTTCATCGTGGCGGGCGTGCTGCTCCTGTTCACGATGCCGATGCTGAGCTTCGCGGCCGCTTACGGCATCCACAACCTGGGTCTCGGCCTGGCCTGGTCGTTCCTGATCGTGGCCGGCGGGTTCGTCCTTCTGGCGGCACTGCTCGGGCTGGTCGGCTGGCTGAAGTTCAAGAAGGTCAAGCCGCCGGAGAAGTCCATCGCCTCCGCCAAGCAGACCGCCGCCGTCCTGCAGAAGGCGAAGCCGCACCCCCGCCCGGCCATCGAGGCCGACGCGATCCTCAAGCGCTCCGGCTCCAGCCTCGCGGCGGGTTCGGGCGTCGAGAGCCTTCCCGGTAAGGACAAGCCCGCCGCTGTGGCACGCTCGTCCACATGACGGTTCCCGATTCCAGCACATCCGGCCCGGCGGGCTCGGCGAGCCCGGCCGGCGCCGGAGGCCCCGTACGGCTCGACGGCCCCTGGACCCACCGCGACGTGGCGGCCAACGGGGCACGGTTCCACATCGCCGAGATGGGCGAGGGGCCGCTGGTCCTCCTGCTGCACGGGTTCCCGCAGTTCTGGTGGACCTGGCGCCACCAACTGCCCGCGCTCGCGGAGGCGGGCTTCCGGGCCGTCGCGATGGACCTGCGCGGGGTGGGCGGCAGCGACCGGACGCCGCGCGGTTACGACCCCGCCAACCTGGCCCTCGACGTCACCGGGGTGATCCGCTCCCTCGGTGAACCGGACGCGGCCCTGGTCGGCCACGATCTGGGCGGCTACCTCGCCTGGACGGCCGCCGTGATGCGGCCCAAGCTGGTGCGCCGGCTCGCCGTCTCGTCCATGCCGCACCCGCGCCGCTGGCGCTCCTCGATGCTGTCCGACTTCGCGCAGTCGCGGGCGGGCTCGTACATCTGGGGCTTCCAGCGCCCCTGGCTGCCGGAGCGTCAGCTTCTCGCGGACGGCGCCGCCCTGGTGGGCCGACTGGTCCAGGACTGGGCCGGGCCCCGCACGCCGGAGTTCCCCGACGAGGAGACCCTGGCCGTCTACCGGCGGGCGATGAGCATCCCCTCGACAGCGCACTGCTCGATCGAGCCGTACCGCTGGATGGTCCGTTCGATGGCGCGTCCGGACGGGGTCCAGTTCAACCGGCGGATGAAGCGGCCCGTGCGCGTGCCCACCCTGCACCTGCACGGATCACTCGATCCGGCGGTCCGGACCCGGAGTTCGGCGGGGTCCGGCGAGTACGTCGAGGCGCCCTACCGGTGGCGACTTTTCGACGGTGTCGGTCACTTCCCCCATGAGGAGGATCCGATCGCCTTCTCCACCGAACTCATCAACTGGCTCAAGGATCCTGAGCCCGACCGGTAGCCGCGCAGCCCCCAGGGGCACAGCCGTGCGACGAACAGCCACTTGCCTGCCGCATAAGCCGATTGGCTGACGCGCGCACGATTACCGACCTTGGGTCACGGGCAGACGTCGGGGTATGGGCTGGACGCACGACTTCACTGACGAAGCACGCAACCGCCGCTCCACCGCGACAGCAGGTGCGAGCACTCATGAGGGGGGCGGCCCCCTGGGCCGGGTGCACGATGTGCAGGACCTTCATCATCACCGACTCGGGAATCACCGCCTCGGGATCTCGCGCATCCTCCGCCGTCGGGCCCGCTGGGTCTCGGCGCGGCTGCGCCACCCCCGTAGCTGATCTCTCCGGTATCTCCTGACAACCCCGCCCCCGCCGATCCGCGTGGTGCTGACCGGCGGGGGTCCTTCAGCTCCTGACCGCCTCAGGGCTTCACCCGCCTCAGAGGGCGCAGCCCTGGCTGTCGACCTGCTGGTTGGCCGTGCGGCCGATCTCGATGTCCTCGCGGATCTCGTCGGCCGTCAGCGCGTATCCGGTGTCCGGGTCATCGAGCGACTTGGCGAACACCACTCCGTACACCTTTCCGTCCGGAGTGAGCAGCGGGCCGCCCGAGTTGCCCTGGCGCACGGTCGCGTAGAGGGAGTAGACGTCGCGCAGGACGGTGCCCCGCTGGTAGATGTCGGGGCCGTTGGCGTCGATACGGGCGCGGACCCGGGCGGAGCGTACGTCGTAGGCGCCGTTCTCCGGGAAGCCGGCGACGATCGCGCTGTCGCCGCTCTGCGCGTCGTCGTTCGTGCCGGTGAACTCCAGCGGTGTGGCCTGGAGGTCGGGGACGTCCAGGACCGCGATGTCGCGCTGCCAGTCGTAGAGGACCACCTTGGCGTCGTAGAGACGGCCCTCGCCGCCGATCTGGACGGTCGGCTCGCTGACGCCGCCGACGACGTGGGCGTTGGTCATCACACGGCGGTCGGAGAAGACGAAACCCGTGCCTTCGAGGACCTTGCCGCAGCTCGGGGCCGTACCCACGACCTTGACGATCGACTTCTTGGCGCGGGCGGCCACCGGGCTGCCCACCAGGGCCGGGTCCGGGGGCTTGACCTCGGTGATCGGCTCGTTGGCGAAGGGGCTGAAGACCTGAGGGAAGCCGTTCTGCGCGAGAACGGAGGAGAAGTCCCGGAACCAGGGCGGCGCCTGTTGGGGCATCACCCGGGAGATCCCGAGGAGGACCGAGGAGTTACGGACCTCCTTGCCGAGGGTCGGCAGCGAGGTGCGGGCCAGCGGCAGGGCGATCAGCCAGGCGACCAGCAGCATGGCCACCACATTGACCAGGGCCCCACCGGTGGCGTCCAGCGCGCGGGCGGGCGACCAGGTGATGTGTCTGCGGAGCTTGTTGCCCAGGTGGGTGGTGAAGGCCTGGCCGACCGAGGCGCAGACGATGACGATGACGACCGCGCCGATGGCGGTCGCGGTGGAGACCTCCGCCCCCTCGGTCACCCGGTCCCAGATGATCGGCAGCAGATAGACGGCGACGAGACCGCCCCCGAGGAAGCCGATCACCGACAGGATGCCGACGACGAAACCCTGTCGGTAGCCGATGACCGCGAACCATACGGCGGCGAGCAGCAGCAGGATGTCCAGCACGTTCACCGTCGATAGCCTCGCAGTTTCGTCACCTGGCCCGTCGGGGGTGACGGGGTCCGGGCCGGGCCCGGTACAGCGCAGCAGGACAGCCAGCCTGTCATGCGCGCCAGTCGAGCGGCACCTGTCTGGCCCGGTCCCACGGGCGTTCCCAGCCCGCGTAGTGCAGGATCCGGTCGATCACTCCGGCCGTGAATCCCCAGACCAGGGCCGATTCGACCAGGAAGGCCGGGCCGCTGTGGCCGCTCGGATGGACGGCCGTGGCCCGGTTGGCCGGGTCCGTGAGATCCGCCACGGGAACAGTGAAGACCCGGGCCGTCTCGGCCGGATCGACCACTCCGACCGGGCTGGGCGCACGCCACCAGCCGAGGACGGGCGTCACGACGAAGCTGCTGACGGGGATGTACAGCCGGGGCAGCACGCCGAAGAGCTGGACGCCTCGGGGGTCGAGTCCGGTCTCCTCCTCGGCCTCGCGCAACGCGGCGCGCAGCGGCCCGGTGGTGGCCTGGTCGCCGTCGTCGGGGTCGAGGGAGCCGCCGGGGAAGGACGGCTGGCCGGGGTGCGAGCGCAGGGTGCCGGCGCGCTCCATCAGCAGCAGCTCGGGGCCGCGCACCCCTTCGCCGAAGAGGATCAGGACGGCGGACTGCCTGCCCGCCCCGCTCTCGGGCGGGAGGAATCGACTGAGCTGGTGCGGGCGGACGCTGCGGGCGGCCCGGGCCACGGGGTCGAGCCAGGCGGGCAGGCCCGCGGTGGTCACGTCGACCGCCGTGCGGTCGAGCGCCGCGCGGGTATCCGCGTCCGCGTCTGCCTCCGTGTGCATGTGTGCGTGCGTGTGCGTCATCGGCACCCCCCTCGTTCCCCTGGTCTCACAACGCCTGTCGTCGGCCATTTCGTTCCGAGCCATTCCGTGGTTCGTCGTGGTTCGTCGGGAGGGTGCTCGATGCGGCACTTACTCATACGGCTCCGAGCGCGGGAGCGGGCTTGCCCGGGAAGTCGGGGGGCGGGCTGAGCCGCTGGCCCGGATGACCGCCCATCTCGTACTTCAGGAGCTTCCTGGCCTTCTCGGGGTCGGTCTCCCCCTCACCGTACGAAGGACACAGGGGGGCGATGGGGCAGGCGCCACAGGCCGGTTTCCGGGCGTGGCAGATGCGGCGGCCGTGGAAGATCACCCGGTGGGAGAGCATCGTCCACTCGCTCTTCGGGAAGATGTCGGCGATCACCGCCTCGACCTTCACCGGGTCCTCCTCGTCCGTCCACTTCCAGCGCCGGACCAGGCGGCCGAAGTGCGTGTCCACGGTGATGCCGGGGACCCCGAAGGCGTTGCCCAGCACCACGTTGGCGGTCTTGCGGCCGACGCCGGGGAGCTTGACCAGGTCCTCCAGACGGCCGGGGACCTCGCCGCCGAAGTCGTCCCTCAGGGCGGCGGAGAGGCCGAGGAGCGACTTGGTCTTGGCCCGGAAGAAGCCGGTCGGCCGGATCAGCTCCTCCATCTCCTCCGGGACGGCCGCCGCCATGTCCTCGGGCGTCGGATAGGCGGCGAAGAGCGCGGGGGTGGTCTGGTTGACCCTCAGGTCGGTGGTCTGGGCGGAGAGGACCGTGGCGACGAGCAGCTCGAAGGGGTTGCGGAAGTCCAGCTCGGGGTGGGCGTACGGATAGACCTCGGCGAGCTCCCGGTTGATGCGGCGGGCGCGGCGGACCAGCGCGAGGCGCGATTCGCCCTTCGGGATCTCGGGCGCCTTGAGGCTCTTCGACGCCCTGGACGCTCCGGACGCTGTGGATGCCGCGGTCGCCTTCGAGGCCTTCGGGACCTTCGAGGCCTTCGGCGGTGTCGTTCCGGGCTCTGACGATGTCACTGAGAACCTCCTGGCCGACTTCGAGGCCGGCGTCCCCGGCCCTCCCAGGGAGCCATTTGCGGCACTCTCCGGGCGAACCGGGGAGTGTTCGCCCACAGCGGAATCACGCCTTCCCGACACCCCATCAGCCCCCTCGGCCCGTGTACTCCCCGGCATTCTGGACACCCGGCCAGCCTAGAGCCAGCCACTGACAACCGCCCCGGTCACCGCGGATCCACCCCCGATCGGCCCCCTGCCGTAGGGACCGGCACGCCCGTGCGTCAAACTGGTTTGTGATTGATCGCACTGTTTTACCGTCCGGCATGATGGGGACCACGGTTCCCTGAACAGGCCGACAAGGAGAGAACTCGTGGACGACGTTCTGCGGCGCGCCCCGCTTTTCGCGGCGCTCGATGATGAGCAGGCCGCGGAGCTCCGCGCCTCGATGAGTGAGGTGACCCTCGCGCGCGGCGACGCGCTTTTCCACGAGGGCGACCAGGGTGACCGCCTGTACGTGGTCACCGAGGGCAAGGTGAAGCTCCACCGCACCTCGCCCGACGGGCGCGAGAACATGCTGGCCGTGCTCGGTCCCGGCGAGCTGATCGGTGAGCTCTCGCTCTTCGACCCCGGCCCGCGTACGGCGACCGCCTCCGCGCTGACCGAGGTCAAGCTCCTCGGCCTCGGCCACGGCGACCTGCAGCCCTGGCTCAACGCCCGGCCCGAGGTCGCCACCGCGCTGCTGCGCGCGGTCGCCCGGCGCCTGCGCAAGACCAACGACCAGATGTCCGACCTGGTCTTCTCCGACGTGCCGGGCCGTGTCGCCCGCGCCCTCCTGGACCTGTCGCGCCGCTTCGGCGTCCAGTCGGAGGAGGGCATCCACGTCGTGCACGACCTCACCCAGGAGGAGCTGGCCCAGCTGGTCGGCGCCTCTCGCGAGACGGTCAACAAGGCCCTCGCGGACTTCGCGGGCCGCGGCTGGCTGCGCCTGGAGGCCCGCGCGGTCATCCTGCTGGACGTGGAGCGCCTCGCGAAGCGTTCGCGCTGACCCGGTGATGTGACTGACGCGAAGGGCCCCGCGCCGACCGGAGTACGTCCGGTCGGCGCGGGGCCTTTCCGTTCACGCGGCTCCCTGTACGTTCACGCGGGCGGCTTCAGATGAGCCCGTGCCCCGCGAGGTACTCCAGCTGGGCCCGTACCGACAGCTCGGCAGCCGGCCACAGGGAGCGTTCCACATCGGCGTACACCCGGGCCACCACCTCCGACGGCGTACGGTGTCCCGCCTCCACCGCCGTCTCGACCTGGGCCAGTCGGTGCGCGCGGTGGGCCAGGTAGAACTCCACGGCCCCCTGGGCGTCCTCCAGCACCGGCCCGTGGCCCGGCAGCACCGTGTGCACGCCGTCGTCGACCGTCAGCGAGCGCAGCAGCCGCAGCGAGTCCAGGTAGTCGCCGAGCCGCCCGTCCGGGTGCGCGACCACCGTCGTACCGCGGCCCAGGATCGTGTCGCCCGTCAGCACCGCCCGGTCGGCGGGCAGATGGAACGAGAGCGAGTCGGCGGTGTGGCCCGGCGTCGGGACCACCCTCAGCTCCAGGCCGCCGGTGGTGATCACATCGCCCGCCCCGAGACCCTCGTCCCCCAGCCGCAGGGCCGGATCCAGGGCCCGTACCTTCGTCCGTGTCAGCTCGGCGAACCGCCCCGCGCCCTCCGCGTGATCGGGGTGGCCGTGCGTGAGCAAAGTAAGGGCCACGCGACGACCGGACCGCTCCACCGCGTCGATCACGGTCCTCAGGTGTACGTCGTCGAGCGGCCCCGGGTCGATGACGACGGCGAGATCGGAGCCGGGCTCGGCGACGATCCAGGTGTTCGTGCCGTCGAGCGTCATCGCGGACGGGTTCGGCGCGAGGACGTTGACCGTACGGGCGGTCGCGGGCCCGGAAGCCACCACTCCGCGCGGCTGTCCCGGGAGGGCGGCTGCGTCGCTCATCCCGCTCCACCGCTCGCGCCCGCCGTGGGCACGTGCTTGGTGAACTCGTCGTGCCCCGGCCAGCTCAGCACCAGCTCATCCCCCTCCAGGCGGGCCTGCGCGAGTACGGGAGTCATGTCCTGGACGTCCGCCGCCCCGAGCGCCTCGGCGGCCGTCCTGAACGGCGTCAGGGCCCGCAGCGTCGAGACGGTGGGCGGCATCATCAGCAGCTCGCCCAGATCGTAGCGGCGGGCCGCATCGGCCGGGGCGATCCACACCGTGCGGTCCGCCTCCGTGGAGACGGCCCGGGTGCGCTGCCCTTCGGGGAGCGCGGCGACGAAGAACCAGGTGTCGTACCGCCTCGGTTCGAACTCCGGGGTGATCCAGCGGGCCCAGGCGCCCAGCAGGTCCGAGCGGAGCAGCAGCCCGCGCCGGTCCAGGAACTCCGCGAAGGACAGATCGCGGGCGACCAGCGCCTCACGCTCGGCTTCCCAGTCGGCCCCGGTCGTATCGCCGACCACCGTCCCGGCGGTCTCCCCGGCGAGCAGGACGCCCGCCTCCTCGAAGGTCTCGCGGACCGCCGCACAGACGATGGCCTGCGCCTCGGTGACCGTCGCCACGCCGAGCCGGGCGGCCCAGTGCTCCAGCGAGGGCCCGGCCCACCCGATCAGCCGGTCGTCGTCGCGCGGATCGACGCCTCCACCCGGATAGGCGTACGCGCCTCCGGCGAACGCCATGGAGGTCCGCCGGCGCAGCATGTGCACCACGGGGCCGGGCGTCGCGCCCTGAGGCCCCGGATCGCGGAGCAGCATCACGGTGGCCGCCCGCCGGGGTGCCACGGCCGTCAGCTCACCGGCGGCGAGCGCCCGGATCCGGTCGGGCCATTCCGGGGGGTACCACTGACCTTGGGACATGGCCGGAGGCTATCCGGAACCGCGCCGTTGTTCGAGAGGCTCCGTGTTCATCACAGGGCCCCCACACGCCACGTACACGCCCGGTCCCGCCCGTCATACACCCGATCCCGCCCGGTCGCGGGGACCGGGCGGGATCGGGAGGAAGATCGAAAAGGGCGGGTACGGCTTACGGCTCAGGCCTCGACGAGCTCGACCTGGACCTCGACCTCGACCGGGGCGTCCAGCGGCAGCACGGCGACGCCCACGGCGCTGCGTGCGTGCACACCCTTGTCGCCCAGGACCGCGCCCAGCAGCTCGCTCGCACCGTTGATCACGGCGGGCTGCCCGGTGAAGTCGGAGGCCGAGGCGACGAAGCCCACGACCTTCACGACGCGCTTGATCCGGTCCAGGTCACCGGCGACCGACTTCACGGCGGCCAGGGCGTTGAGCGCGCAGGTCCTCGCGAGCTCCTTCGCCTCGTCCGGCGTGACCTCGGCGCCGACCTTGCCGGTGACGGCGAGCTTGCCGTCCACCATCGGGAGCTGGCCGGAGGTGTACACGTACACCCCGGACTGCACGGCCGGCTGGTACGAGGCCAGCGGCGGCACGACGGCGGGCAGGGTCAGGCCGAGCTCGGCGAGCTGAGCCTCGACGGCGCCCGCCACTAGCCCTTCTCCCGCTTCAGGTAGGCCACGAGCTGCTCGGGGTTGTTCGGGCCGGGAACGACCTGGACCAGCTCCCAGCCGTCCTCGCCCCAGGTGTCCAGAATCTGCTTGGTCGCGTGCACGAGAAGGGGCACGGTCGCGTATTCCCACTTGGTCATGGGCCTGACTGTAACGCCTGGCACCCATGGTCCCGTGCGTAGCCCGGGGCCGGACTGGTTAGGCTCGAATACGTGAGCAGGTTCCAGGTCGTCAGCGGCAAGGGCGGTACCGGTAAGACCACGGTCGCCGCCGCCCTCGCGCTCGCCCTCGCGACCGAGGGCAGGCGCACCCTCCTGGTCGAGGTCGAGGGCAGACAGGGCATCGCCCAGCTCTTCGATTCCGACACGCTTCCCTATGAGGAGCGGAAGATCGCCGTCGCGCCGGGTGGCGGCGAGGTGCACGCGCTGGCGATCGACGCCGAGCAGGCGCTCCTCGACTACCTCCAGATGTTCTACAAGCTCGGCGGCGCGGGCCGGGCGCTCAAGAAGCTCGGCGCGATCGACTTCGCCACCACCATCGCGCCCGGGGTCCGGGACGTCCTGCTGACAGGCAAGGCCTGCGAAGCCGTACGCCGCAAGGACAGGCAGGGCCGGTTCGTCTACGACTACGTGATCATGGACGCCCCGCCGACCGGCCGCATCACTCGCTTCCTGAACGTCAACGACGAGGTCGCCGGGCTGGCCAGGATCGGCCCGATACACAACCAGGCCCAGGCCGTGATGCGGGTCCTGAAGTCCCCGCAGACCGCGGTCCACCTGGTGACCCTGCTGGAGGAGATGCCGGTCCAGGAGACCGCGGACGGCATCGCCGAACTGCGCGCCGCCGACCTGCCCGTGGGCCGCGTCATCGTGAACATGGTGCGCCCGCACCTGGTCGACGAGGAGACCCTGCGCACCGGCGCGACCGGCCGCCGCAAGGAGATCGCCAAGGCGCTGACCCGCGCCGGGGTGGCCGGCTCCGCCGCCCTCGTACGGCCCCTGATCGAGCAGGCCTCCGAACACGCCCAGCGCGTCGGCCTGGAGCGCGAGCAGCGCGCCGTACTCGCCGGGCTCGGCCTGCCGACGGCCGAGCTGCCGCTGGTCGGCGACGGGGTGGATCCCGCCGCGCTGCACGACCTGGCCACGGAGCTCCGTAAACAGGGCGTTGGGGAAGGGGCGGACGCATGACGCGGGCCGCGGACCACATCACTGAGCCGGCCCTCGGGGCGGCCTCCGGGCTGGACACCGACGCGCTGCTCGACGACCCGGGCATCCGGATCATCGTCTGCTGCGGCTCCGGCGGCGTCGGCAAGACCACGACGGCCGCCGCCCTCGGCGTACGGGCGGCCGAGCGCGGCCGGAAAGCCGTGGTCCTCACCATCGACCCGGCCCGCCGGCTCGCGCAGTCCATGGGCATCGACCAGCTGGACAACGTCCCGCGCCGGGTCGAGGGGATCGCGGGCGAAGGCGAACTGCACGCCATGATGCTCGACATGAAGCGGACCTTCGACGAGACCGTGGAGGCGCACGCGGACGCGGAAAGAGCCCGCGCGATCCTGGAGAACCCCTTCTACCAGTCCCTGTCGGCCGGATTCGCCGGTACGCAGGAGTACATGGCGATGGAGAAGCTCGGGCAGCTGCGGGCGCGCGACGAGTGGGACCTGATCATCGTCGACACCCCTCCCTCGCGCTCCGCGCTGGACTTCCTGGACGCGCCGAAGCGGCTCGGCTCGTTCCTGGACGGGAAGTTCATCCGGCTGCTGATGGCGCCCGCGAAGGTGGGCGGCCGGGCCGGGATGAAGTTCCTCAATGTCGGTATGTCGATGATGACCGGGACGCTGGGCAAGCTGCTCGGCGGTGGGTTCCTGCGGGACGTGCAGACGTTCGTCGCCGCGATGGACACCATGTTCGGCGGCTTCCGCAGCCGTGCGGACGCCACGTACAAGCTGCTCCAGGCCCCCGGTACGGCCTTCCTCGTGGTCGCGACCCCGGAGCGGGACGCGCTGCGCGAGGCCGCCTACTTCGTGGAGCGGCTGGCGGCGGAGAACATGCCGCTGGCCGGTCTCGTCCTCAACCGGGCGCACGGCAGCGAGGCCTCCCGGCTCTCCGCCGAGCAGGCGCTGGCCGCCGCAGAAAATCTTGACGACGCCCGCATTGTGGATCAGACGGCCGGGAAGGCTGGCCTTGGTGACCGGGAGGCCCCCGACCCTGCGGTCACCGCCCCCGAAGCCAGCACGACGCCGCTCTCCCCCGACCACGAACCCGACCCCGACCCCGAGCCCGAGCCCGAGAACACCGAAGAACACGACCACGCCCACAAGGACCGGCACGAGCCGCATGCGAAGGGCACGACGGACGGCACCGCCGCAGTCCAGGTGGACATCGACGAACTGACGGCAGGTCTGCTGCGTCTGCACGCCGAGCGCATGCAGGTCGTCGCGCGCGAACAGCACACACGCGACCGCTTCACCGAGCTGCATCCCGAGGTCCTGGTGACCGCGGTGGCCGCACTGCCCGGCGATGTGCACGACCTGGACGGACTGCGGGCCATCGGCGACCGCCTGGCCTCCGGTTCCGCCCCGACTCCGGCCGGAGCGGCCTAGACATCCCGTAGCGCCCTGCCCGAGCGGCCCGAGCGCGCTACCCCACAGCGGCGTACGTCTCGTGCAGTTCGTCGTCCTCCAGCCCGATCACCGCGGGCAGAATGCCGGTGGACCGCTCGTACTCACTGCGTGCGGTCTCCAGCAAACGACGCCAGGACGTGACGGTGGGCCGGCGGCGCAGCAGTGCGCGGCGCTCCCGCTCCGTCATTCCGCCCCACACGCCGAACTCGACGCGATTGTCCAGCGCGTCGGCCAGGCACTCGGTCCGCACCGGGCATCCGGTGCACACCGCCTTGGCCCTGTTCTGCGCTGCCCCTTGTACGAACAGTTCATCCGGATCGGTAGTGCGGCAGGCTGCCTGCGCACTCCAGTCGGTTACCCAGCCCATGCCGGCGCCGTCCTCTCCCGAATCGAGGCTCCCCCACGGCGGTAGCGGCATATTCACCGCTGCCAGTTGAGGACGTTACGGAAGGTGGGGACAGCACAACACCCCCTTCGGGCCCAATCTTGAATGGTCCGAACGGACTATGCGTATGCGGCAGATCACCCAGGGGAGTGAGGGGAAGACATGCGCGACCAACTCCGCGAAAACGGGACAGCACGCCCGAATGGCAACGGACGTTCAGTGACACACGGGGCGATTTCGGGAGCGTCGCAGTGTGCGATTCATCTGTGCGTCGGCCGGGAGAAGAATGACCAGAAGAGGTGCATGGGGCTGCAGGGGGGTTGATACGGAACCGGACTGCTGTGACAGTTGAGAGCAGCTTAGGCCAAGGCCTGTCCGCCTGTCCGGCGAATGAGAACGTAAGCGCCTCATGTGGGTGTGCCCGTTCGCCGTGCCGCCCTGCGCACCCGGGGCCGCGAGCCCACCCGCACCCGGATGTCACGGTCTGGTACGCGAACGCTCCGAGAGGCCCCCGCTCCTACAGAACGCTCATAACTACGGATTAGGCTGCCCTCATGCCAAAGAAGCGCTCGGGCGGGGGTCTCACCACGACCCAGCAGGCCGCCAAGTTCCTCGGTGTCGCCGCACTCTCCGGAGCTGTCCTGGCAGGCATCGCGCTGCCCGCAGCCGGAGCGTTGGGGCTCGCCGCCAAGGGGACGGTCGAAGGGTTCGACGAGATCCCCTCCAACCTGAAGACTCCGCCGCTCAGCCAGCGGACCACGATCCTGGACCGCGACGGCGGGGCGATCGCGACGGTCTACTCGCGCGACCGCACGGTGGTCCCGCTCAAGGACATCTCCCCGTACATGCAGGACGCGATCATCGCGATCGAGGACTCCCGCTTCTACGAGCACGGGGCGGTCGACCTCAAGGGCATCCTGCGCGCGATGAACCGCAACGTACAGACGGGCGGGACCGCGCAGGGCGCGTCGACCCTCACCCAGCAGTACGTGAAGAACGTGTTCGTCGAGGAGGCGGGCGACGACCAGGAGAAGGTCGCGCAGGCCACCCAGCAGACGCTCGGCCGCAAGGTCCGTGAGCTGAAGTACGCGATCCAGGTCGAGGAAGAGCTCGGCAAGAAGAAGATCCTGGAGAACTACCTCAACATCACGTTCTTCGGCCAGCAGGCGTACGGCGTCGAGGCCGCGTCCCAGCGGTACTTCTCCAAGCACGCCAAGGACCTGAAGGTGGAGGAGGCCGCGCTGCTCGCCGGCATCGTCCAGTCGCCGACCCGCTACGACCCGGTCAACGACACGGAGGAGGCCACCAAGCGACGTAACACCGTGCTCGCCCGGATGGCCGCCACCCGCGCCATCACCCAGGCCGAGGCCGACAAGGCCATGGAGACCCCGATCAAGCTGAAGGTCCGCAAGCCGCAGAACGGCTGCATCACGGCCGTCAGCGGCTCCGGGTTCTTCTGCGACTACGTGCGCAAGACGATCCTGACCGACCCGGCGTTCGGGAAGACCGAGGAGGAGCGCTCCAAGCTCTGGAACCTCGGCGGGCTCACCATCAGGACCACACTCGACCCGCGCGCCCAGCGGGCCGCCAACGAGGCCGCGACCGCGAAGGTCAACAAGGACGACAAGTTCGCGGCCGCCGTGGTGCAGGTGCAGCCGGGCAGCGGCAAGATCCTCTCCATGGGCCAGTCCCGCCCGTACGGCCTGGACCAGAAGCAGAACGAGACCGTGCTCAACCTCGCCGTCAGCAACAAGATGGGCGGCAGCACGTACGGCTTCCAGGTCGGCTCCACGTTCAAGCCGTTCACCGCGGCGGCGGCGCTGGAGAAGGGCATCACCCCGGCGACGTCGTTCTCGACGGACTGGAAGATGACCCTGAAGGAACAGGACTTCCGGAACTGCACCGGCTCCCCGGCGGGCTACGCGGACTGGCCCCTGCAGAACGAGCTGGAGTCCGAGAAGGGCTCCTGGGACATGACCAGCGCGCTCGGCAAGTCCATCAACACCTACTTCGCGCTGCTGGAGCAGAAGGCCGGCCTCTGCGAGACCGTGGAGATGGCGAAGAAGGTCGGTTACGAGCGCGGTGACGGCAAGAAGATCGGCGAGTACCCCTCGATCACCCTCGGCGGTGAGGTGAGCACCCCGCTCTCCATGGCCGGCGCGTACGCCGCGTTCGCCAACCGGGGCACGTACTGCACGCCGATCGCCATCGAGTCGATCACCGACCCGAACGGCAGGAAGCTCAAGGTCCCGCAGTCGAAGTGCTCGCGGGCGATGAGCGAGAACACAGCGGACACCATCAACCAGATGCTCAAGGGCGTCGTCGAGGACGGCACCGGTACGCAGGCCGGGCTGAGCGACCGGGACAACGCGGGCAAGACCGGTACGACGAACGACCGCAAGGACGCCTGGTTCGTCGGGTACACGCCGAACCTCTCCACCGCGGTGTGGGTCGGTGACGACATCGGCGACAAGAGCTCGATGTTCAACGTCACCATCGGCGGCCAGTACTACGACAAGGTCTGCGGCGGCTGCCTCCCCGGACCGATCTGGCGGATCGCCATGACCGGCGCGCTCAACGCCTCCGAGACTCCGGCGTTCAACCACGTCTCCGTCCCCCGGGCGAAGGCCAAGGAGGAGAAGGAGGACGGCGACCGCGACGGCGACCGCGACGGTGACCGCGGCGGCGACGAGGACGGCAGGCCCGGCCGCGACCGGCCCGGCAACCAGCTCCCGCCCGGCCTGATCGGCGGCGGCGGCGATGACGACCAGCGGGGCGGCGGCAGGTCCGGCCCCTGATACGGCGGACATACATGAGGGTGGGGCGCCCCGGCCGATGATCGGACCGGGGCGCCCCACCCTTTTCTACATCCGCAGGGGGCTCAGCCCGCTTTTTTCCTCCGTACGGGGCTCAGCCCGCTCTGTACGTCCGTACGTCCGTACGTCTGTACGGGGCTCAGCCCGCGAGGAGCTTCTTCACCACAGCGGCGACCCGGCCGCCCTCGGCGAGGCCCGCCACCTTGGGGTTGACGATCTTCATGACGGCGCCCATGGCGCGCGGCCCCTCGGCTCCGGCGGCCTTCGCCTCCTCGACGGCGGACGCCACGACAGCGTTCAGCTCGTCGTCGGTGAGCTGCTTGGGGAGGTAACCGTCCAGCAGCTCGCCCTCCGCCTTCTCCCGCTCCGCCTGCTCGGTCCGGCCGCCCTGGGCGAACGCCTCGGCCGCCTCGCGGCGCTTCTTCGCCTCCTTGGCGATCACCTTCTGCACCTCGTCGTCGGAGAGCTCGCGCGCCGACTTGCCGCTGACCTCTTCCTTGGTGATCGCGGTGAGGGTGAGCCGAAGGGTGGACGAGGTCAGCTCGTCACGCGCCTTCATGGCTGTGTGGAGGTCTTCCTTGAGCTTGGACTTGAGCGTGGTCATGCCGTGATTGTGACAGGTGCGGGGTGCCCGCCGCCCTCCGGTTTTCCGCTCCAGGCACCGTGTCTGCGACGATGGACAGATGCGCGCACGCTACGGAGTACCCCTGAAAGTCACGGCAGTCGGTGCGGCGATCGGTGCCGCCGGCCTCGCCTACGCCGCCGGATTCGAGGCCCGCTCGTTCCGCCTGCGGCGGGTCACCGTTCCCGTACTCCCGCACGGCGCACGTCCGTTGCGCGTCCTCCAGGTGTCCGACATCCACATGGTGAGCGGCCAGCGCAAGAAGCGCGCCTGGCTCCAGTCGCTGGCGGGCCTGCGCCCGGACTTCGTCGTGAACACGGGCGACAACCTCTCCGACCCGGAGGCCGTGCCCGAGGTGCTGGACGCGCTCGGCCCGCTGATGGAGTTCCCGGGGGTGTACGTCTTCGGCTCCAACGACTACTACGGGCCCAAGCTGCGCAACCCGGGCCGCTACCTCCTGGAGAAGGTCCAGGGCAAGCACGGCCTCAACGGCAACGAGCCCGCGGTCGGTGTCGTGCACAACCCGTGGGAGCCGATGCGCGACGCCTTCGACGAGGCGGGCTGGCTGAACCTGACGAACACCCGGGGCCGGCTCAAGTTGGACGGCGCGGAGATCGCGTTCACGGGCCTGGACGACCCGCACATCAAGCGCGACCGCTACGCCGAGGTCCAGGGCGGCCCTACCAGCGGCGCCGACCTCTCGATCGGCGTGGTCCACGCCCCGTACCTGCGCTCACTGGACGCCTTCACGGCCGACGGCTACCCCCTGATCCTGGCGGGCCACACGCACGGCGGCCAGCTGTGCATCCCCTTCTACGGGGCCCTGGTCACCAACTGCGACCTGGACACCGACCGGGTCAAGGGCCTGTCCACCCACACGGCAGGCGACCACCGCGCCTACCTCCACGTCTCCGCGGGCTGCGGCACCAACCGCTACACCCCTGTCCGCTTCGCCTGCCCGCCGGAGGCCACGCTGCTGACGCTGGTGGGGCGGGACTGAGGGGCGGGGCCGGGGCGGGGGCCGGAGAAAGCGGATTTCGCCTCCGGCCGCAGGTGGGCTAAAGTAATCGATGTCGCCGGGAGACCGGTGGGCATCGGGGTGTAGCGCAGCTTGGCAGCGCGCTTCGTTCGGGACGAAGAGGTCGTGGGTTCAAATCCCGCCACCCCGACAGTTGAAATAGCAGGTCAGGGGCCTGATCCACTCAGTGGATCAGGCCCCTGACTCGTTTCTGGGGGCATCTTGGGAGCCGTTTGGGAGCCGATCTCGGAATCCGGCTCTCAAACGGCTGCTCCGCAAGATCCCATACATGGCCGCGCTGAGCGCTCAAAGCACCGCCGCCCTCGCCCCTGGCACCCTGTAGGCCGGGGGCCGCGCGAGCGTGCCTGCTGTCAGCCCAGCGCACCACGGCCACCGCGATTCGTGGCAGGCTGAAGGGCGGGGCGGTGACCGTTACCCGCGGTCACTGTCGGTGCCGGTAGCTGATCCGCATCGCGTAACGCCGACTGGCATCAGTCACAGGGGACCGTGCAGTTGAGTTCCCGGCAGGAACGCTAGACATGGAGGGCGTGGCGCCCTCACCTGCAGGGCGCGGACGCGCAGCGCAGTCTTGACGACATCCACGCGATGGCCGGTGGGGCTGCCCCCATCGGGCGGCGTCTCGCTCGGAGGGCCAGAGCATGGGGCGCCGTCACCGAAGAATTCGACGCAGCGGTCGAAGACAGCAGCGCCCTCCCGAACGGGGGCCCGGCTTCATCGCACGGGAGTACTGCTCAGCAGGCAGGGGCACACAGGAGCCGGTCCCGTGAGCTCTCCGGCAACACCCGGCGTAGAACCGGTGCGGTGGAGCTGAGCGAGGAGGCGAACGCGGCAACGAGGCCGTGCGGCACGCTGGAACTGAACGACGCAGCCCACAAGCACGGAGCGCCAGCGCCGAGCTCGGCCCACGCCTGCCAGCCCGCCACCCCTGGCACATCGCCCTCGACGATCAGGGCACAGGGATCGGCATCCTGGATGAGCGGTGGCAGCTCGCCAAGACCGAGGCGTGAGGTGAAGGTGGGATGCATCGCCGCCGCATGCGGTTGGTCGGCGTCGCGGAGCCAACCATGCGCGGACGCCGCATCGAGAACGGTCTCGGGACTGGCGGCCGCGTCGGTGGGATCACCGTATACATCAAGCGCGAGAAGGAAGTCGGCGATGGCCTCGCCGGGGATGCCGGAGGTGAAGTAGGCGGACCAGTCCGCGAGCGACCTGCTCGCATCCGAGCGGGCAGAGATCTGCCACGCGATCGGCAGCCCACCGAGGTGAAACGGCTCGTCCGACAGCGTCCACTGAGCCCACCGACGGGCGTCGGGACTGATGTACAGGACGGTGCTGCGCAGGACCTGGCGGTCCTCCAGCGACTCGTCGAGCTCACGCCGCCCGCAGACGGTTGTCAGGCACGTCCAGCCGAAGCCGGCGAGAGTGTCCGCGACGACGTCGTAGAGACATCCGTCATCGCTGGCCAGGTGCCGGGGACGGACCCAGTACGCAGGCAGAGCGCCCCGGTTCGGGGTGGGCGGGTTGAGCCGAGGGTTGGAATACAGGGCGCCTCCAAGGGCAGGGTGCGGGGCTACTGACAACGTCTTGCTTCCGGGCAGTCGGCTGCGGGCTCGGATCGCCACCCGTCCATGAGCCAGGCGGAGCCGAGTCGGCTGACGCCGACTGCCCTGCCTACCGAGAATGGGCGGTTTCCAGCACGCGCGTCACAGCGACGGCGACGATGTCGGCCGGCGTCTCGGCGTCGAAGGAGATGCTGTAGCCAGGCACCTTCGTGGTACCGGTGACGGCGATCTTCCAGCCTTCGCCGTCACCCCCGGGACGGCCGAGCGGAAACCAGCCCAAGTAGAACCGCCCGTCCTTCGAATTGACGTGGACGTCAGCGCGGTCGTCCACAACCATGTGGAAATCCTCGGCAGAGAACTGATCCATCACGAGCGTGGGCTGGCCCGGGCCAAGCTGCCAGGTGTGCACTTTCAGGGCCTCGGCGGCGGTGGAGAAACCGGAGCTCGTGGATGCGAAGATCACGGCAAATACCTCTCTGACCTGGGAATCCGGAAGGTCGTCTACGTTGACATCCGTCTGCGCTCGCTGGCCAGTCCTTCGCGACTCTTTCCTGTCTGCCCCCGGCGAACTTGTCCGGTGACATCGAACCCAGTCGTCTTGCCATCGAACCGAGCCCTGCCGAATCCGGCACGCCCCCACCGGCAAAGTACTGACGCCCCATAGACCGCTACGTCATCTCTATAGACAACCCAGGCCCCACTCCGTAACACTATCTATAGCGATCGATAGAGGTGACATAGAGTGCTGAGGGGGTTCTTGTGCGGCTCACCATTGAAGGCGCGAGCGAGGAGTTCGAGCGCAAACTCCTCGCCCTGCTCGCCGAGCACCGAGACGAACTGGCCGTGTCCGTCGACACCGCATGGGGTGCCGACCGGGCGATGGTCTTCCTGAACACACTCAATGAGGACGCCCGCCAGTTTGTGCGCCTGGTCGTCGAGTCCGACGGCAATCTGGAGGCCGCCGTGCTGCGCGAGGCATTCCCGCGCGGACTGCGCGGCCCCACCGTGGCCCTGACCTACGCCCTCAAGCGCGGCTACAAACACGGCTGGTGGCCCGAAGGCACCGAGGCGCCAGTCACAGTCGTTTACGGCGGCGGCCCGCAGGACGGATGGCGGCAGGCATCGGCCTACGAGATGTCCGGTGAGAATCTACCCGTCTTCCGCTCCGCCCTAGCTCACTACGCCGCCACCACATCCCGGCCCTCTTGGGACGAGGAGGCACCCTCCGCGTTCGCCGTGCATCCAGGCTGGGCGGCCGACGCTGACGCACCGAGGGCGCTGTACGACGATCCGCCGACCGCACCCAACTTCAGCAACGGAGGCGCAAAATGATCGGGGGTTGCGCGGCTAACCCCCGCCTGTCGCATCCTCGGCGCGGCCCGTCGCAGTGACGGGTCCTACCCGCCTCGCAGGAGTGATGCCGCCGTGTCCGCGCTTTTCGACAAGTTTCTGATCCCGACTGCAGTTGGCTTGGTCGTCACCGTTCTCGCTGCCGCAGCCAGCTGGCTCTACCGGCGTCGCCGGACCACCCCGACACCACCCCGCGTGCTGCGCCGCTTCAGTCTGCTTGGAACCGCCGGCGCCGACGGCACTCCCCTGCACTACGAGACCACCCGGGCTCCCGGCAGCGTCGTCACCCGCCGGGTCGGCAGCCTGCCCCAACGCTTCGAACTAACCGATGCCCCGCTCGGCGACGGCACGTACGCCGCCGAACCCCTCGACCACCTGTAGGACGGCCAGTGCATGGAGGGTGTGTGACCGCGATCGCCCTCGTCCTGAGCTGCCCAACAGCACTGTCACCGCACGCGATTCCGTTATGGCGTGGGTGGGCGACATGACGTGGGGATGGGACTTCGCGGCCCGATGTCTGCTCATCTCGGCGGCCTACGCAGTGACGGGCCCCTGGTAGCACGGTCTCGGTGGCATGCTGCGGAGCAGGATCGCCAGCACATGCGGGCCATCCGGGAAGCGCGGCGCGATCGGCACTGGCCCACAGCCTCGGGCCAACCAGTCGCGACTATCGCGGTCATGACGTCGATGACGAATGCCTTCCGCCATACCCTGCAGACTGCCAGCGGAGCGCAGACGCCAGACCTTCCAAGAGCACGGGCACTTCACCACGCATCGGCAGCCGCTCGCCGGAGATAGAACTGCATGTGCCTCAAGAAATCCCGGTGCGCACGGTGGACAGAATGCTGATAGTTGCTGCATGGATGCGATCGCCGCCGCGCGTGCCGTTGTAGAGGAATACCACCCTGCCGCTCAGGCTGCGTTCCTGGGAGGCAGCGCCGTGACGGCCCGCCGCACGCCGATGTCGGACCTCGACATCGTGGTGATCCTCCACGGATCCCCGGCCCCATACCGGTCGAGCTTCCGGAGCGGTGAGTGGCTGGTGGAGATGTTCGTGCACACCGAAGCGACGTGGCACTCGTACGTAGACCGCGAAGTACGCAAGCGCCGGTCGCCGCTGCTCTGGATGTGTTCTGCCGGGCTGTTGCTCTTCGACACCGATGGGGTCGGGGCGCGCATCGCCACGGAGGCTCGGGCACTGACCTCTGGGTCGGCTACAAGCGTGGTGGAACTCTGTGAACGAGGTCAGCACGCGGCAGCAGGGGCGCATCGGAAGGTCGAGCGCCGCGCATCCATGGCTCTGCCTCGCGGAGGGGGATCAGGAAGGCAGGACTGCATCAAGGTGTTCCTGCACCGGCTCGAACAGGCCGTAAGGCACGTACTGCGGGATGTCTCCGTGGGTTACCCAAGCCACCTCAGCTACCTCCTCGGTGGACGTGACGTGGGCGACTCCACCCTCCACTTCACAGGCCGTATAGGAGATCAGTCGGCCCGTCATGGGGTGAATCCGCTCACCGAGCAACTTCACCGCAGCCACGTGCAGTCCTGTCTCCTCACGGGCCTCCCGCACAGCGGCGTCCTCTCGCGACTCACCCGGCTCAACCTTGCCGGCCGGGAACTGCCAGGAGAGCTGGCCCTCCCCGACCCGGCGGCGCACCATGAGGACTCGTCCCTCTTGGACGATTACAGCTGCGGCGACGCTCGATACCTTCGTCATGCTCTGTGTCATCACGTTCCCCCTTCACGGACGCCAGGACTTTCATCACAGACGTGTCGAGTAGAGCCCTCGCTCAGCTGAGGGAAAGCAGCTCTCGAGTCACCTCGGCGCACCCCCACGACAGCGTGACGCCGGCGCCTCCATGCCCGTAGTTGTGTACGACCAGGACTCCGTCCTGTCGCTCCGCCTCCACGCGGACAACGGAACGAGTCGGCCGAGCACCGATCCGGTGCTCCAGAACCCGGGCAAGGACGAGGCGGGGTTCGACCTCGGTGCATCGGGCGAGGATGCGGGCCGCCGCTGTGTCGTCCGGGGCAAGGTCGCCTTCGTCGTCGATGGCTGTGCCGCCCAGGACGACGGTCTCTCCATGCGGATAGAAGCACAGCAGATCCGGCGAAGTGCCGGTGTCCTCGGAGAAGAACTCGGTCAGCCCCGGGTTGGCGACGACTACGTGCTGGCCACGAATCGGCCGCAGGTCTGAATCCACGGCCAGGTCACGGGCGCCCAAGCCCGCGCAATTGACGATCAGAGGGGCCGGGCCGACGTCCGCGAGCGAGGTCAGACGTCGCTGCTCGACCGTTCCGCCGCCCGCTCGCAGCCGTCGCAGGAGATAGTCGAGATAGGCGGGCATGTCGATCAGCGGCACCGTGAACCGGTAACCGGCCGTGAACCCGTCCGGCAGTTCGGTCGACTCGCACGGTCGGAACCCGGGCAGCGTGGTGGCCCAGTCCGGTGGGGCCTCGGCAGTACGGGATGCCTCGATGCCGCTGGTGAGCCGGACGCCTGTGGCCTGGTCCTGGGCCAACTCCCGGAAGACTTCCAGGGACCGCTGTCCCCACCGGTCGACCTCGTCCTTCGGCTCGACCAGGTACGAGCCCCACATCGCGCCGGCGGCCAGCGAGGTGACACCGGGCACCTGCTCGGCGATCACGTGCACCGATACCCCGGCCTCGGCGAGAACAACGGCGGAGGTCAGCCCTGCCACCCCAGCGCCGACAACGACAACGCGCTCCCCTGCGGTCATGATCTCGACCCTAACGGCCGGGTGGCGTCGACGGAGCATGTCGGGCGAGTGCGTCTTCGAGGACCGGCAGGAAGCTGCGGACGTGCGGGTTGCGCTGGCGGCGGCGGAGGTCCGCCGCAAGCTGGTGGAGCAGTGCCGCGCTCCTCGGCGAACGTACGGCGTCAAGGCGGTCAGCGGCGATCTGGCCGATCTCGCAAGCCGCCTCCAGGTCTCCGTGGGCGCTGTGTCCCAAGGCCAGCCAGGCCCCTTCGAACATGGCTCTGCGCTGGCTGGGGTCACCACGCGGAACGTAGTACGCCCCGGAACGGAGCATCTCGGTCCCTTGAGCGAGAAAGCGACGGCCCTTGTTACCGCCGTCCTCCTTCTGCCGGGCGCGCCCCATCTGAACGAGGCCATAGCCGGCTTGGCAGTCGAGGTGGTTGTCGGTGAGGAAGTACATCCAGCGGGGCTCCTCCTGGCTGCCGTCCCGACCCGCGATCAGTTCTCGCGCGGAGCCGCGGGTGTGGGCGAAGTCGTTGTCACGGCCGGCGGCCGCATACGCGTAGGCGAGCCGGGAAAGGACGGATGCCCGGGCGGCAGGCGGAGCGGCTTCGCTGGCGCGGCGGGCTGCCTCGCCGAGGGCGATGGCATCCGCTGGATGTCCCCGGCTCGCCGCCTGGAAGGAGAGGTCGCCGAGAATGTGCGCGCACAGGGGCAGGTCGTTGACCTGATGTGCGGCTCGCAGGGCAGTGGCGAAGTAGCGCTGGGCCAGACCGTGATCTGCCGCGTCGAAGGCCATCCAGCCGGCGAGCTGACCGATCTCCGCCAGCGCGCGGATGAGCCTGCTCGCCACAGCGGGCGGATGCCCGCCCTCGTGAATCAAGAGCCCCACAGCACGGAACTGGGCACCGACGTAGGGGAGATGTCTCGCACCTCCATGCTCGTCGTCGAGCAGCTGGAGCATGGGCAAGTGCTGCTCGACCTGGTCGACGAGCGGATCAGCGCCGAGCGGCGGGGCCATCCGGGACGTGTACTGGCCTCGCCCCGCGGTTCCGTCGAGGTACTGGGCGACGATCGCCAGAAGCCCCGCGCCTGAGATCGCGAGGAATCGACGCCGGTCGACAAGCCCTCCCATCACCCAGTCCTCCACGATCGCCTCCATGCCCTGCACGGTCCAGGGCCGTGCGAGATCCGTGTCCGCCGGGACGAGCGCCGAGGAGTCACCCGCGCGGCCCTGCCACAGTTCGGCTACGGAGACAGCTCTACCCAGTTCCTGGGAGAGCACATAGGCAGCCATCATCGGTAACGGCGAACGCGGCAGCGAGCCGCCGTCCCTCCAGTGGTACGGCGCCGACTCGGCGACGGTCCCCGCTCCGAACACCCTGTTGAGCTTTCGCGCGAGCGCCTTGGGGCTCCATCCGAGTTCGTCGAGGCACCGCGACAGCGCGGCGTTGGGTCCCCCTGCTTGTTGCCCCACGTGTGCCCACCTCACGTCCCCAGCGGTTTGTCGGCCGCCCCGCCCTCCTCATGGTGATGCAGACCGCAGCCGAATCACCTGCCTGTCAAAGAAGTTGACCGAGTTGACCGACTGATCGGGTGCTGCCCGACCGGCCTCCTCCGGTGTTCTTGAGTCACGACGGAAGGCGCCGCCTTCGACGCCGGCGGAGAAAGAGGTGGGCCTTGAGACACCACACGAGCACCTCCCGAGACCGTCCGGGCAGCGTGTTGGAGCGCGGCACCGGGAGCCCGGGCTCAGCGCCACCACCCAAGCACTCCGACTGCGGCGGCACGACCACGCTGATCACGGATCTGCCGTACGGACTGAGGGCGGCCGAGGTTACTCGGGAAGCCGTCGCGGTGGCACTCCACGGCACCGAGACTGATCTCCTCGACGACGCCCGACTCATCGGGTCGGAACTCGCAACGAACGCCTTCGCCTCGGGAAACCCACCTCTGGTCCTGTGCGTAGACGTCAAGACCTCGGCCGTCGACGGCCTGGAGGTCGAGATCACCGTCACCGACGGAGGCTGCCCTGACCTGGCACCTACGTCTCCCCCGGGTCCCCAGGAGGAAGCCGAATCGGGACGAGGCTTGGTCATCGTCGACGCACTGGCCGATGCCTGGTCCTTGAGCACCGGTACCCACGGAACCCGTGCCTGGTGCCGGCTGAAGCGCCAGGCCAGCCCGTCGCCTCCCAGTACGCACTGATGCTCACGCCCACGAGACCCGTCTTCCAAGGAGGCACCACACGGTGCGCATCGACCATGCGACCCCGCCCTCGCCCATTGACGCGCCGGCGGCCGGTCGCCAGCCCCGCATCGTCGTAGCTGTCCACGAGGGCGTCTACGGTGCCGCGTCGGGCACCGGCTTCAGCAACCGCGCCTTCCTGACAGCCCTCGCCCGCATCCTGCCGACGGGCCGCCTCTCCGTGATCACCCCGCACGTCCCCGAAACAGCGGGAACGCACGATCGGCGGTGGACCCGCGAGGTCCAGCAGATGCTGAAGAAGGCCCAAGCCCAGGTGATCACGATCCCTTGGGTCCCAGCGCCGCCGGGCTCGGTCCACGGCGCCATGCAACTGGGTGACCTGGCCGGCGAGGCTGCCTTACGCGTCGCCCATCGCACCAGCCGCTGCCTGCTCGTCGGCCTCGACGCCCCCCTCCTCGGCCTCGCCCCGTACACGTCCCCCACCATGGACCTGCTCCTCGTCCCGCGCTCTGCGGCGGCACTCACGCGGCCAGGAGACCGGTCGCGGATCCGCTGGGAACGGGAAGCCCTGCAAGCGGCGATCGCCCGGGGCGGGCGTATCGGCGCCATCTCCACCCACATGCGAGACCACCTCGTCACGAGCTGCGGTGTCCCTCGGGCGAGCATCGTGAACATCCCGAACGGACTGATCCGGGAGGAGCTGACCAGGCCGACGGTTGTTCGCCCCTTGCCGCTCAAGGCCCGAGGAGGATTCCTGCTTGCCATGGGGCGCGCGGTGCCCACCAAGGGCTTCGAAGACCTGCTGGAAGCACTGCACGTCCTGAAGGAGCGTGGGGTTCGTATTCCGCACTTGCTCCTGGCGGCCGTCACTTCGGAGGGGCACGAGCGCCTCACCTCTCATCAGAAGGACCTGGCAGCAGGCATCCGCGCCTACGGCTTGGACGCGACGCTCATCACCCGCTTCACCCCCTCCGTCCGCTCCTGGCTGCACAGTCCGGCGCTGCGCGCGGTCGTCATTCCCTCACGCGAGGAGCCTTTCGGCCGGATACCCCTGGAGGCGTTCGCGGCAGGCGCGGGGCCGGTGGTCGCGACCAGCGCCGGCGGACTGGCCCAGACCGTCATCGAGGGCGAGACCGGCTTCACCTCCGCACCCCGGGACGCCAAGTCTCTGGCATCCGCCCTGCACCGAGCCCTGACCGTGCTACCCCGAGAGCGCGAGCGACTCCGAAACGCCGGAGCGACTCTGGTGCGTTCGCGCCACGACTACGAGGCCAGCATCGGCTCCGTCATCGGCCGCATCGCCCCGTGGGCTCTGGCTACGTCGTCCGCCGGGGAAGGCAGGACCCGATGAGCAAGCCGGTAGTGCTCATCAGCTTGAATTCCCCTCACCCCTTTTGGCGGCTGTCCGCCGAGCACGAAAGTTCCCTACGTGCCGCCTTCCCAGGTGTCGTCTTCCGTACGGCCGCCGAGGAGGACGTGCCGTACCGGCTGGCCGAGGCACACGTCTACCTGGGCTGGCGGTTCGAACCGCCGTGGCTGACCAACGCGCCTTACCTGAACTGGATCGCTTCCCCGGCCGCCGGCACCGACCATCTGCCCGTCGCCGAGGCCCACTCCGCCGGAGTGGCGCTGACACGCTCGTACGGGTTCCACGGCCGTCCCATGGCCGAGCACGCCATGGGGCTGGTCCTTGGCTTCTCCCGCGGGTTGTTCATGAGCCAGCGCATCCAGCGAAACCGGACGTGGTGGAAGGACGACCTCGCCACAGAGTTCTTCGACCTTGCCGGGGCGACGATGACCATCGTCGGTTGCGGCAGCATCGGAGGCCATCTCGCTCGCGCCGCCCGCGCTTTCGGCATGAACGTGATCGGAGTGCGCCGGACACCGCCTGCGGCACCCAGGGCTGGGATCACCTGGATGCACGCCTCGGCCGTCCACCAAGCCGTCGCCGTCGCAGACGTGGTGGTCAACCTGCTGCCCGCCACCCGTGCCACGGGCCGCCTCTTCGACCACGGCCTCTTCACGGCCTGCAAGCCCGGAGCGCTGTTCCTCAACCTCGGTCGTGCGACGACCGTCGACCAGCAGGCCCTCTTGGCCGCCCTCAACGCCGACCACCTACGCGGCGCCGCCTTGGACGTCTCGGACCCGAAACCGCTGCCGGCTCGCCACCCACTCCGCCTCCACCCACGGGTCGTGCTCACACCGAAGAGCTCGACGCTCTGCCGCACGTACATGAACGAGGCGGTCGACTTCTTCGCCGCCAACCTGCGCCGGTACCTCGCCGGTCAGCCGCTCGACGGCCTGGCCGAAGTGCCCGACGCCCACTCTCCCCTCGACGGAGGCTGACCGATGCCCACCACCCGCCACGACCTGGCCGCCGCTTTCGCGGCGACCGGCCGCAACCACCCCTACCTGGCCTTCACCCTGAACTCGCTGTGCAACCTGGACTGCGTGTTCTGCAAGCCCCGTTGCATGCCGGACTACGGGCACAAGGACCGTCCTCTGACGATCACCGACTACGCGGCCATCGCCGCCGAAGCCGGCACCTGGAAGATCCGGAAGGCGCACTGCTCCGGAGGCGAGCCGACCCTGAGGGCGGACATCCTCGACGTGATCGCGGGACTCGCAGACGGCCTCGGGTCCGGTGCCGCGATCGGCATGACGAGCCACGGCAACCTGCGCCGCGGGCTGAGCGTCGAGAAGCTCCGTGACGCCGGCCTGACGTACCTCAACCTCAGCCTGCACAGCCTCGACCCGGAACGGTCCGCCACGATCATGGGAGGCGGCGACCCACGCACCACCCTGAGCACCCTCGACGACGCCCTCTCCCTCGGCCTGCAGGTGAAGATCAACTGCGTTCTCCAGCGCACCTACCTGGACGACGCCTTCGCCGTGGCCGAGCTCGCCCGCGAGCTTCCTGTCGCCGTCCGCCTGATCGAACTCCAGAACATAGGGCCCGCGCAGGCGCTGTTCGACACCGAGTTCATCAGCGAGGCGGACGTCCGCGACCGTCTCCACGAGTGGTTCGCGGGCGCGGGGGAGGTCTCTCGTGACCAGCTCGGGGTCCGTAGCCCCGGGCAGTACTTCCGCCCCGACGGCTGGGCGGGCTCGATCGGCTTCATCTCCAACTCCAGCTGCGCCACATGCTCCGACGCCAACCGGATCAAGATCACGCCCACCGGTGTGGCCCGCCCCTGCATCCTCCACAACCGCGACATCCCTCTGAAGTCCCACCTCGCCGACGACACCCTCGATGACGCCTTCGCCCACCTCTTCCAGGCCATGCTCGACCGCAACACGAACGACGCCTGGCAGGGCTTCCACTACGTCGACTACGACCTGCGCTGGGACCGGATGGAGCGCCCCGAGGGCGCCCCGGTCCTGCCCCTGCTCCCCGTCCTGACCACGGGCACGACTCAGTCCTCCTGCACCCGAGCCTCCGCTGGGGAGCAGTGATGGTCGTGGCCGAAGCGCCGCCCCTCTACCAAGGACTCGGAGCGCTGTACGAACGCGAGCTGGACGCCCACGGTGTCGGGGCTGTGATGCTCACCCACAAGTGGCAGTCGGCCGACCTGCTGAGTCCCCACTCGGACATCGACGTGCGTGTCCTCCTGCCGGAGGTGCCAGAGGACTGGGAGGAGTGGAACCACCACCTGGCCTCCGCGCACAGGTCCGCGGTCCGCCGGGAGGTCTCCCACGGACGGCTTCTGGAGCATCCGCCAGGATTCGCGTTCACCGTGGCCGAGGCGGACGGACGACTCATCTCCGCACCCGAGCTCGCAACCTGGTCGCGGATCAGCGGGAGCGCCCGGGACCTCCAACGCTGGAGGTCCCGGGCCCAGATGGCGCCCTGGTGCGAGGTCGACGAACGCTTTTACCGAGGGATCCTCCAGGCGCGGCTCAGCGGCCGGTACCAGCTGGCGGCGGACAGTACGGACAACGTGGTCGAGGACATCACGGCGTACCGGCGCCACTGCGTGGCCTGGCACTACCTCGCCCCCTGCTGGTTCGCCGCCGCCGCGCTCGCGACACGGACCCGCTGTCCCGGCAAGACAGCCGCGCTCACCCAGTGGCACCCGGACGGGCTGGACGCCTACGCCGAGCTGTTCCTCCGGCACTCAGAGAGCGGGCCCGACGGGCGACCCCGCAGCCCGCGCCACCTTCTCCGCGCGGCACATGTCTCCCTGGAAGCAGCCATGCGCCGCATTCCTGATGCGAGCCGCCCTCCCGACACGGGCAAGGAGTCCACGGGGACCGACTGGGTCATGACCGCCGGAATGCTCCGCGTACGCGTCGCCCGCTGGCTGTACTACCTCGATCCGCCGTCCGGCGTCGCGACTGAGTACTTGATCCGGCGGGAGGCGAAAGAGCTTCGCTCCGCCGCCCAGACCCTGTACACGCTCGCGGAGGACGGGACCAGTCCCGCCCAACGTCTGGCCGCCCGGATGGCCGGACTGATCCCCACCGGCCCCACGACCGCCGACACCCTGCGCGCCACCCTCGCCCACTGGCATAGGCAGAAGCCCATCGTGCGGGACTTCCTCAGCCTCACGCCCGATGACGTCAACCCCTGACACAAGGAGCCTCGCCATGCCCGCGCGCGCGTCTCAGCCCCGCGTCCTGAAAACGGCGAAGATCAAGATCACGACGAAATGCAACCGGTCCTGCGACTTCTGCATCTTCGCCGACGGCGCTCAGGGCGAGAACATGTCCCTGGATCTGTTCTCCACCATCCTGGCCCGGCTGGAGACCATTCCGTTCCAGCAGCTGCACATCAACGGCGGCGAGCCCACCGTGCACCGCGACTTCCCCGCGCTCAGCGACGCCGCCCGCACACGCCTGCCGGACAAGGTCATGGTCCTGGGCACAAACGCCATCACCCTTGCTCGCAACAAGCGGATCATGGAAGCCACCCTCCGCTCGTACGACCAGATCCTCATCGGCTGCGACGACGAGCACGAAAACTACGCCGAAGTACACGCCGTCGTACCCCGACTCCGCGAAGCCGGCAAGACCGTCGTCATCAACAGCGTTCTGGAAGGCATCAGCTCCTCCCGACTGGTGGAGCTCACGAGCCTGTGCGACGCGTACGGCGCGATCCACGTCACCAACCACGTGCACCACGTCGACGTCGGCCAGCCGTCGAACGACCTGCGCGGCATCTGCGACCGCTACCTCGACCAGCACCTCATGATCGAGATGGATGGGTCCTGCTACCGCTGCTTCAACGCCATGGCGAAGGACGACAGCGAGTTCAGCATCTGGGACCAGGACTTCGCGGCCAAAGTGTTCGCCCCCCGAGGCCACCACTTCCGGTTCTGCTTGCGCTGCCACGAGTACGCCGACTCCGGCGCCGCTCTCCTACCCGCCCGCATTCCGACCGCCTGACCCCAGACCGGAGGTACACGACCATGCCCGCAGTCCTCGGGCTGAACTTCCATCACGACACTGCCGCCGCCTTGATAGTCGACGGCCGCCTCTACGCGGCCGAAGAAGAACGCTGGAGCGGTGTCAAGCACAATCACCCCACCCGCAAGGGCACGCTCGCCGCACCGGTCCGCGCGCTTCAGTGGTGCCTGGAGGCAGCCAGCATCGAACCGCAAGACGTCGACGCCGTCTGGGCCGCCTCCATGCGCCCCAACCCTGCAGCTGGTTGGTGGCTCACCGAGGAGCGGGACGAACTCGCAGCTCTCCTACCTGCCCCGCTCGGTGACCATCTCCGCCTCCTCTCCCACCACACCGCCCATGTGCTCTCCGGGTACCTGCTCTCCGGACACGACCACGCAGCGGGCCTCGTCATTGACGCCGGCGGCTCCTCCCTCGGCTCCGACTTCGGTCCGGGGCGGGAACGCATCACCGGCTACGACCTGCGACCGGATCGCATCGACCGCGTCCACCAGAGCATGCCGACCGTGATTCCCGGCCCTGTCGGCCCTCGGCGCGTTCACTCCTCCCTCGGGCACTTCTACCGAAACCTCGCCCGCAGAGTGATCCCACCGGGCAACGAACCCGAGGGCAGCATGATGGCGCTTGCAGCGTTCGGGGACCCCCGGCGTTACGGGCCGCAGATCCGCGGACTCGTACAACTCGGCGACGACGGCGAGGTCCGAATCGGCCACCCCTGGGGCTCGGCGGATAGCAGCACACCGCTGATGCTCCGCAGCCATGTCTGGACCGCCGCCAACGTCTTGGAGCAGCCCGAACACGAACGGGCCGACCTGGCCGCCGCAGTCCAGGATGTCTTCTCCGAATCGGCCATCCACATCGCACGCCATCTACAACGGCTCACGAGGTCGTCGGCGTTGGTTTTCTCGGGCGGATGCGCCCTGAACTCCCACCTCAACGGCCGGCTGGCCGCCGACAGCGGCTTCGACAGCCTCTTCGTGGCGCCGGCGCCACACGACGCGGGCACCGCCGTGGGCGCCGCCTTGTACGCCTGGCATTACCAGCTCGGGCAGGAACGCCTCCCAGTACCGACCGATGCGGCCTGGGGCCCGCATCCTGGCGCGGTCAAGGAGGGGGCGGTGCCATCCGGGTACCGCACTCTGACCGGCCTCGGGGCGGGCCTGGCATCCGCAGCCGCCGCTCTGCTCTCTGAGCACCGGATTGTCGGCTGGGTACAGGGGCCGCTCGAATTCGGGCCTCGCGCCCTCGGCCACCGCTCGATCCTCGCCCACCCGGGCCACGTCGCCACCCGGGACCGGCTCAACGCCATCAAGCAACGAGCCGAGTACCGCCCGTTCGCCCCAGCCGTTCTCGCCGAGCACGCCACAGAGTGGTTCATGTCGGACGGCGACCCCTTCATGAACCGTGTCGCCCACGTCCGCCGGTGCCGAGCCGACCGCATAGCCGCAGTCACCCACCACGACGGCACCGCCCGCGTCCAGTCCGTGGCCGCCGACCACCAGGGCCTGCACGAACTCCTCCAGCAGTTCCACGAGCACACCGGACTGCCGCTGCTCCTGAACACCTCCTTCAACCGCAAAGGCATCCCGATCCTGCGGACCTCCCAGCAGGCCGTACAGGCGGCGGCAGGCCTCGGTCTCGACGCCCTCGCTGTCGGAGACAACCTCCTGATCGCCGACCACATCCCCGATCCCCGTTCGCAGTCCCAGCCGTCCTTACGAGAGGGATGACGGAGATGGCCGCCACCGACCTGCCACACGTCCTGACCAAGCTCGGCGCCACCGCATGGCCTGCCGGCGAAAGTTCCCGCGCCCGTGTAGCCGCTGGCCTGGCCCTCACGATCTATGCCCGCCATACGCGGGATCAGGGCACCCCGTACCTCCAGCACCCACTCGCCGTCGTCGCGATCCTGCGGCATGAGCTCGGCGTCACGCAGCCCGAGACTCTCCTACTCGGCCTTCTGCACGATGCCCTGGAGGTCGACCCGAGCTCAGAGGCCCTCGTTACCCACCAGCTGGGGACGGCCTTCGCCGAACGCCTACGTGCGATGACGCCCGACCATCGGCTCGAACACCGCCCCAAAGCTCCCGGTGACGAGACCCGATGGCGTACGAAGACGGCGGCCCTCCCCGCAGAGGAACTCCTGGTACGGCTCACCGACCGCATCCACAACCTGCGCGACCTGGCCGCCTCGCCGAACCACGAACGCCGGCGGAAGTTCGTACGGAACCTCACCAACTTCCATCTCCCCCTCGCCGATGCCGCACGCCACCTCAGCCCCCACCTGGAAGCCGCGCACACGCTGCTCAACGCCGAGTACGTCCACCACCAACAGGAGGTACGTCCGTGAGACAGATCGTGTACTCGATGGAGCCGGTCGGCAGAACCGGCGGTCGGGTCTACCTACGAATGCTTCACGAGGTGACCGCCGACGACGTGGAATGGCGCACGGTCCCGGACCACAAGCGCACCTACCGTGTCCGCCGCTGGCGGAAGCTCCGCCACCTCGCGCAGCTGGCCCCAACCGTCCGGGCGCTGAGTTCTGCCCCAGGCACCTTCGTGTGGGACGACATCAGCCTGCTGATCTTCACGCCGGAGATGCGGGCCCGCACGGTGTTCCTGCTGCACCACTATGAGCCGTTGCAACACGACTCCGCCCCCGTCGAGGCCATGCTCTGGGAGCGGCTGTTCCGGGTGCTGCCGCAGTGTGCGGCCGTGGTCTGCGTATCCCCGTACTGGGCTGACTTCCTCCGAGCCCGCGGCGTCCGCAACATACGGGTGATCTACAACGCTTTCGACATGGCCGAGGTCGAGCGGGCACGCGGCTTCGACCGGGCCGAGTGCCGCGCCGAATTCGGCCTGGCCCCGGACACGATCGGCGTGTACGCGGGCAAGGCCGTCCACTGGAAGGGCACCGAGGAGGTCACAGCGGCCCTGACCGGCGTACCCGGGCTACGGGTGATCACCAGCGGTAGCAACACCATCGGCCTCGACGGCGCGCACTTCGAAGTGGAGCGCGAACGGTACCTACGGCTGCTGCGGGCGTGCGACGTCGGCGTCTTCCTGCCCCGCATGCGGGAGGGCTGGAGCCGCTGCGCGGCCGAGGCCATGCTGCTGGGCCTACCCTGCCTGATCCGTCCGATCGCGGGCCTCGGCGACCTCGCCGCCCTGACCGGCCAGCCCACGCCGGATCTCGACCGTCTGCCGGCGCAGGTCCGGGAACACGCTGCGGCACGCCGGACCGAAGCCAAGGCGGCGTACGAGACCCTGGCTCGGTTCGACCTGAACTACTTCGGAAACGCCTGGGGCGACCTTCTCGCACAGGTCGCCTGACCAGAGCGACTACGCCTGGGCGGCCAACTTCTCGGCCGCGGCGTCCAGACGGGCCAGTACACGGTCCCGGCCGAGCAGCTCCATGGACTCGAACAGCGGGAGTCCGATCGTTCGGCCGGTGACCGCGACCCGGATGGGTGCCTGGGCCTTGCCCAGCTTGAGCCCGTGCTTCTCTCCCACGGCGAGCGTGATGGCCTTCAGACCGTCCGCCTCCCAGCCCGCGACGGTGGCGAACTCGGCGCGAGCGTCGGCGAGGATATTTTCGGCACCGGCCTTCATGGCCTTGTTCCACGACGCCTCGTCCTCGACGGGCGCGTCAAGGAACAGGAAGTCCACGTTGTTGGTGATTTCGGACAGCAGCGCCAGCCGGGTCTGGGCCAGCGGTGCCACCGTCTCGAAGACGGCCTGGTCGAACGCCTCCGGCTGCCACGGCGCGTACGGGGCGACGAGCCACGGCGCGCAGGCGGCTGCGAACTGCGCGGGTGCCAGGGCACGGATGTAGTCGCCGTTGAACGCCGTCAGCTTCTTCACGTCGAAGAACGCCGGGGCGGTGTTGACGTCCTCGATTCGGAAGAGCTGCTCCAGCTCCTCGTACGGCATGAGTTCCCGGTCACCGCCGGGGCCCCAGCCGAGGAGCATCAGGTAGTTCACCATCGCCTCGGGAAGGAAGCCCTCGGCGAGGTAGTCCTCCAGCGCGACCTTGTCCCGGCGCTTGGAGAGCTTCTGCCGCTTCTCGTTCACGATCACCGGCAGGTGCGCCCACACCGGCGGCTGGGCACCGAGCGCCTCCCACAGCAGCTGCTGCTTCGGCGTGTTCGACAGGTGCTCCTCGCCGCGGATGACCTGCGTGATGCCCTCATCCAGGTCATCGACCACGTTCGCGATCAGGAAGACAGGGGACCCGTCACCGCGGGCGATCACGAAGTCCTCGATCGCACTGTTCGGGAACGCCGGCTCCCCGCGGATCAGGTCGACCACGACGGTCTCGCCCTCATCCGGTGTCTGGAACCGCAGCGCCCGCCCCGCCTCGAAGGCCAGCCCCCGGTCCCGGCAGAACCCGTCGTACCCGAGGTGCTCCGACCCGGTGCGCTCCTTCAGCTGCTCCCGGGTGCAGTCGCAGTAGTACGCCTTGCCCGCCGAGTACAGCTGCTGGGCGGCCTCGCTGTGCCGGGCCGCGTTGTGCGACTGGAAGTACGGCCCCTCGAAGGACGCGTCCTCGCCATGAATGCCGATCGCCGCGAGCGCGTTGATGATGCCGTCGATCCACTCCGGCTTGTTCCGGGCCGCGTCGGTGTCCTCGATCCGCAGGACGAACGTGCCGCCGGACTGTCGTGCCACGGCCCAGTTGTAGAGAGCGGACCGCGCCCCGCCGACATGGAACATGCCGGTCGGAGACGGGGCGAAACGAACGCGAACCGGGGCAGTAGACATGTGGTCCAGGGTACCGACGCTGGGCGCTCGCCCCGGCCACTCCACGTACCGAAGGCGTCGACCATTTCCGGCCGTCCTCCACTCCCACGTCCGACGCGCCCGGGTGTGTGAAGCTCATGCTGGACGAGGCTGAAGGCGCCCAATGGGTCTCATGGCGCAGCCGGTGGGTCCGGCTTCCGACCGAGGCAGGTGGGCCGGCCGAGCCCGACTTCGAAGCAGTGCTGCCCCTGCTGGATGAACCAAAAACGTCTGGTTCGTGGACACGATCTTATGACCGCACCGAACCACCGTGGCGGCAGCGACTGCTCTCCGCTAGCGGAGGATGAAATTGGGAGCTCGCTGCCTCCGGCCTGAGCAAAACATCTCGCACCCTAGTGCCCGCCGTCAGCAGGACAACTGACCCCAGTCCCCGGCGCACCGGCTGCCGTTCTGACTCACGGAATGTCGAGATCTAGGTACGTATCCGTAGGGGGGTGGGGCCATGGGAGTTCTTCGTAGTCGCTCACCTGCTGCGCGATGTGAGCCTTGGCCTCTTTCGCCAGCTTTTCAATGTCATGAACGACACCACCATGAGTGCGCCGACGCCCATCATGCACCGTGTCCCACTTACTCTTCTTGCTCTGGCGGGTCGTCGCCCCCTGCTCTTTGCTGCCGAAGCCCTTGAGCTTGCTGTTCCAGACTGGCGTGTATCCGACCCTCAGCGCGTTCTCCCCCAGATCGGCGTGAACATCAGGCAGCAGGAGAGCCCGAAACCGGAACTCCGCGATCGGTAGGCTGCCTTCCATGATCGATAGGCGGTGTTGCTTAAGCCTGCTGTGAAGGGGGTATCGTTCCCGAACCCTCTCCCCAGTAGCGCTGTTACTGGAAAGGGCCTGCCCCGCGTAAACGGGGATTTGGAGGCTGGCGAGGGGCAGGTACAGGTCCACGCTCGCACCGCGGTAGTACAGGGCATACAGCCCTGAACCCTCGAACCTCGAGATCTCGTGGGTCATGGAGACCAGGGGTTGCCGCTCAAAGGTCTCGCAGATGGTGTTCGCGATCTGCTCGGTTGACAGAGGGTCGAACCACGCTGGGGCGTACTCGGCAGGCATGGCTTCCTGATCGGTGATCGGCCCGTCTGCGGGAAGACCCCGCTGGAGCGGACTATGTCGACTACTACGTGTCCTGCTCACCCGTCGGCGACGAAGAGGTCATCCTCGGCGATCCCCGGGCGGCGTCTCGGTAACTCTGCCAGACCGGCAGTACCGCCAGGCACTCTTGTGCTCGTTCGGGAACTCCGGGTACCCGCGAAGCCTCACTGCGCGGGCCAGTCGATCACCAAGGGCCTTGGTGATGCTCAGCCGAAAATCATCGTGGTAGGCGCCTGGACCGACCGACCTGGCCGCCTGCGCCATCCCCCTGACCCCCTCCGCCGTGTTGATCACCACGAACTCTATGGTCTTGCTCACTTATAGGCGACCCATTCGAGTGAAGGTTCGCCATGATCACCAACTCCGCGGTATGGTTTCGCCATGGTTGACCTGCCTGAAGAAGCAAAGAAGCCGCGGACCAGCGTTGAACTGTTCGCGGGTGGAGGCGGCCTTGCCATGGCGGTCCACCAAGCAGGCTTCCGCCCGCTCCTGTTCAACGAGTTCAACAACCGCGCCTGCGAGACACTCATCTCGAGTGCGCGAAAGACCCTCGGTGTCGACGGCTTGAAGCGCACCGAGGAGAAGAACCCTCAGCCGCCAAAACCGGGGCAGCCCGCCCCCCTCTACCCGGGCGACGTGCGCGACCTGGACCTCAGCGCCTTCCAGGGCGAGGTCGATGTCCTGGCAGGAGGCCCTCCGTGTCAGCCGTTCAGCGCCGGCGGGGTCGCCAAGGGTGATGAAGACAAGCGCAACATGTTCCCGGCCATGTTCAAGGCAGTGCAAGAGATGCGGCCGAAGGTGGTTATCTGCGAAAACGTCCGCGGCCTCCTGCGGCCGTCTTTCGTCGACTATTTCCAATACATCCAGAACGAGCTGAGTCTCCCGTTCGAGAAGCGCGACGATGAGGTCAAGTGGCAGGATCACAACGCTCACCTGACGCGCATTCTCGATCAACTATCTGACGACGACAGCAACCCGGATCACTACAGAGTCGTGATGGTGCCGGTCAACGCCGCCAGCTATGGCGTCCCACAGGTACGCAACCGGGTCGTAATCGTGGCCTTCCGGGCCGACCTCGGCGTGGACGTCGACGGCTTCGAGAAGTACGTGAAAACGGAGAGATTTTCCGAGGCGGCCCTGTTCCGGTCCATGCGCGACGAGGACGGACCCTACTGGAAGCGCCACCCAACCGTAGAGGACCACGTTCGCGACCGAGTACGTGCGCGCCTCCCAAAGGTGATCAAGGAAGACGACTGCCAGCCGTGGCGCACAATGCGCGACGCCATTCAGGGATACGGCACGGACGTGAAACTCCCGGCACTGCCCCCTGTCGATAGGAACCGACTTTCGGAGAAGTTCGACTTCGGTGAAGAGATCGGAGCCGTCGGTCACGTCGGTTGGCCTGGAGCCCGTATCTACAAGGGGCACACCCCGAACGAACTCGATCGTCCCGCGAAAACGGTCAAGGCCGGCGTTCACGGCGTGCCAGGCGGCGAGTCCGTGATGCTGCTGGACGAGCGGGTCCGCGACGTCTCAGCACCGGGTGGTTTTACCTACTTGCACCGCTACATGACCGTGCGCGAAACCGCCCGGGTAATGACGTTCCCGGATGAATGGCATGGCTCAGGCCCTCGAGGCGAGCAAATGCGGCAGTTGGGCAACGCCGTGCCGGTCGCTCTCGGTGAGTTCTTCGCCAAGGCCGTCTCCGACGCCCTGGCTGCGGCGGGACACTAGCTTCATGCCGCAGACAGGGGTCGGGGGGCGCTGGAAGGACAGGCTGCCTCCGGAACGCGCGTATAAGCGTCGAGCTGGCGCGGCCACGCCAGCAGTTGAGCAAGACCGCGCCGCCGGCGGTCCCAATCGGCGCAACGTCGACCTGGGTGACGGGCGTCGCGCACGCGCCTCCATCACGCTCCGCCTCTACCGGAGCACACGTCGCGTTCGCGCCTATCTACGGTGGTCACAAAACGGCAAGACTGAGGAGCGCTACGTCTGCGAAGTCGAGTTCGACTCACGCAAGCAGAACCTTGCTGAGGCATGGCGACAAGCCCGAACAAAGGGGCTCTTGGCGCAAGAGACGCTGCCGCCCGAGTCGACCGCGTCGTCGCTCGAGGTTCGAGCCTCAATGCGCGGCAACCGCGGCAAGGACACCAAACCAGAACTGCTGCTCCGCAGCCTGCTCCATCGCCGCGGCATGCGCTATCGGGTCGACACCCGGCCAATCGCCGACGTCCGGCGGAGAGCCGACCTCGTGTTCCCCGGCGATCGCATCGCGGTATTCGTGGATGGCTGCTTCTGGCATGGCTGCCCGGACCATTACAGGCCCGCAACGAAGAACGCAGACTTCTGGCGGGAAAAGATCAACGGCAACAGGGCGAGGGACACTCAGACCAACGACACACTGACGGCGGCTGGTTGGACAGTCATCCGAGTTTGGGAACACGACGACCTCGCCCGAGCAGCGACCCGAATCGAGAACGCCGTCCGGCGAAAGCGCGGTGCAGCGCCTCTCGTCGCTACAGCGGGCGACCACTGATCAGATCACTGACAGCTTCTTCTAGACGGCGCAGGACAATCTGGCCATCCCCGTCGCTGAAAGCCAGCAGTGTCTCACCGGGGTTGATCCCGGCCTCGGCCAAGATACTCATGGGTAAGGCAACCAGGCCGTCGGCGCCTACGGTGACTTCGGATGGGCTTCGAATCATGACCCCAGTTTTCCACGCGGGGATGAGCGGGACCGGGCGCATCGGGGACGCAGCGGCAGCGGCGAGCGAGGCAGCTCTCACACATGGCCATAGCCGACGCGGACGTGGATGGCCGCGGCTTGGGTCTACGGGCGGGCATAGGAGCTGTCGAAGGAGCGACCGTTGGCGGTCGCACCGTGGGCGTCATCGTCCTCGATAATGCTCACGATGCGCAGCGATTACGGCAAGGACATGACGCCAGAGAAGACCATACGTCACTGCTCCACTGGCGGAGTCTGCGCTGCAAGTCACCGCGCGACCCGCGCCAACACCGCGACGGAGGCCGACCTCGCTTCCAGGAGGACAGCACCCCATTCTTCGTAGACGGCGTTTGTCTGCGGCTGGTTACGACCAGCGCGTGACGCGACAGGATCGCAGCCAACTGCATCCAGGAAGCCGAGGCGAACCAGCTACTCGCCGAGGAGGGCTGGGCGTCCCGCGGTTCTGGAAACACGAGGCCCCGGAGGCCGCTGTGGAACGAAGCACGGACCTGGTGCGGGTCAGGGTTCCGGGCCGCGACCTCCACCCGCTCCCCTGGCCAGCCGTGGCGGGACCATCAGTGCTCGCGAGGTTCAACACCTTCGTCCCGTACCGGTGACTGCACGATTCGCCGGGGTTCGCAAACTCCGGCCGGATTGTCAGTGGCTCCCTATACGCTCGAGATCGAACGCTCGACTCATGCGAGTTGGGCGGCTTCGGCGTGTCCACGCGCGCCGCGGGCCGCCGTCACAGCGTTCCGATCCTTCAGGAGGGTTCCGCCGGAGTGAAGATCACCCCTTCCGCCCGCGTGCTGAGCATGCTGGGCGAGATCGATTTCGACGAGTGGCAGTGTGTCGCCGAACTCGTCGACAACCCCTTCGACGACTTCCTCGACATCCTCCGCTCAGGGACGGAGTGGCCGGACGGCTTCACTGTCAGCGTCACCTTGCCGTCGTCCCCACAAGGGGTCCTGGAGGTTCGCGACACCGGGCGGGGCATGTCGTACGACCGGCTGACGCGCGCGGTGCGGGCTGGCTGGTCCGGGAACGACATGCACGACAAACTAGGTCTGTTCGGCATGGGCTTCAACATCTCGACCGCCCGCCTCGGCAGGCGCACCCGCATCCTGACGACACGCGCGGGCGACACGGAATGGATCGGCGTCGAGATCGACCTTGACCAGATCAAGGACGACTTCGAGGCAAAGGACATCACAGAGCCGAAGAGCGACCCGACCCAACACGGCACGAGAATCATCGTCGACCGTCTGCACCGGACGCGTGCCGAGTGGCTGCGCCGCAACGGCGCCTCGCTCCGCAACACCCTGGGCTCGGTGTACTCATGGATCCTCACCGAGCACCCCTTCGACCTCTACGTGGGCGGGACCCGCGTCAAGCCGGTCCGCCACTGCCGCTGGGGCGAAGAGCGTTACGTGCTCTTCAACGGCAAGGAGCGGATTCCCGCCTACATCCCGATCAATGAAAGGCTCCAGGACGGGATCGCCTGTCGGGACTGCGGGGAGTGGCAGATTGGTTCGGGCGATGTCTGCTCGGTCTGCGGCAGCGTCAACCTGTCCGTGCGCGAGCGCCGGATCCACGGCTGGCTCGGCGTCCAGCGCTACCTGGACAAGACCGAGTACGGGATCGACTTCCTACGCAATGGCCGGAAGATCAGGCGCTGGGACAAACAGCTCTTCACCTGGAACAACCCCGATGGGGTCGCGGGGAACGAGGAGCCCGAATACCCAGTCGAGCTCGCCCACCAGGGCGGCCGCCTCATCGGTGAGATCCACCTCGACCATGTCCCCGTCACCTATCAGAAGGACGCCTTCGAGTACGGAGACCGCAGCTGGCTCACCGCCATGGAGTTGCTGCGCGGCTTGGCGCCACTCCAGCCTCAGCGTGCCCGCAAGCTCGGCTACCCGGAGAACGAGAGTCCGCTGGCTCTGCTGTTCAAGGGCTTCCGCCGCAACGACGCGGGCTTGCGCTACCTCGTCCCCGGCGACGGCCACAAGCCGGTCCACGCGGATACCCGGGACTGGGGCCGGAAGTTCCAGGCAGGCGTCTCTGAGTTCCAAACCGACGAACACTGGTGGCAGGCGGTACTGCGGCACGAGGAAATCAAGAAGCGGGGCAAGGAGGCCAGGACTACCACCAGTGTGCCGGCCCAGCCCGACGAGCAGGCTGTCTTGGGCGCCCTCGGCCTGCCCGTCGACATCCCCGCCTCCGGCGCCGCCCAGCTTGGTACCGAGTCCCGGGCTGTCTCCACCGTGCCCGCCCAGGCCACCATGGCGGTCAAGGAGACGACTGAGACCCGTGGCGAGCGCTTGGCACGGTACGAGAGCGCGGCATCTCCGCACGCGTACCTGAGCCGGTCGTTCGGGCACCCTGAGCTCGGCTACGTGAAGGTGCGGACCCTGCTGTTGAAGCCGGGCGAGCGGCTCCTTGACGACCACGGGCTGTCCGCCCCGGTCCTCCTCGACCAGAGGTCCGGGAACGAGCTCACCGCCCTCGTCGATCCCGAGCACTACGCGTTCCGGCGGTTCGGCGCGGACTACGCCGACCTCCTTTTGGTCGAACTGGCCGCTGTCCTGAAGGTCCGGGCGCGCTCCGACTGGAACCCGTCCCAGCTCGTCGCCGCGATCCGCGCCGAGTCCCTGCAGGACAGCGTGCTCGACGGCACCACCGTCGGCGCGGAGGCTCGCGACCTCCTCTCGGAGATCCGCGAGCGTGTGGCCGAGGTCCTCGACGAGAGCGGCGGCTACACCGCCGCCTACGGCCACCTCTCAGACGAGCAGAAAATCGCGACCGAGGAGGCGATGATCGCTGCCGGACGTGTCGGCCTCGTCGGTCGTCTCGGCCTGGACTCCGGGTTCGTCCACCACGTTCCCGCGCTGGCCCTGGTCCGCCTCGTCGAGGTGATGCCCGCCTCATTCATGGACGGCACCGTCTTTCGTGGCCCGTACGTCGGGGTGTCCTCACCGTCCGGGAAAGCCCTGAGTCTGGCCCGGGTCACGGGTTGCCTCGCGGACGTCGCGACGCTCGGAACCTTCGCCGGGGAGGCCACCGCGCCGCAACTGCGGCGCGCCCGCCTCAGCATCGCCCTCCTGCGCGACGAACTGGCGGGGGAGGAGTGAGCGCCGCGTTCCTGACGGCCGCCGAACTGAGAGACGGTGGCCCAGAGGGGCTGACCAAGGCGCTCGAACGGACCCTGTGGCACCTGGGGTTCCAGGACGTCCGCGTCATCGACGGCGCCCACGACCATGGTGCCGACCTGCTCGCGGTCCGCGACCGCGAGCAGTGGGTGTTCCAGAGCAAGTGGAAGGCGCACGGCACAGCCGACCACGCGGGCGTCGACGACCTTGAGCGCGCCCGCACTCACTACCGCGCCGATAAGGCCGTCTTGGTGACCAACACGAACATCACCGCATCGGCTGAGGCACGACGCCGGGCGCTGGCGGGGATCGGCGTCGATATCAGCCTGTGGCACGGGGCCACCTTGGAGGCCATCGGCCAGAGGATGCCCGACCATGTGCCCGCCCCCTACAACCTGCGGCCTTACCAGGAGTTGGCCGTGTCCGCGATCGAGCGGGACCTCGACGCCGCAGGAACGGCGCTGCTGGTCCTGGCGACAGGGCTGGGTAAGACGGTCGTCGGCGGCGAGGTCATCGGCAATCTCCTCGCCTCGAGTCCGGACGCGCGCGTCCTGGTCGTCGCGCACATGCGCGACCTGGTCGGCCAGCTGGAGAAGGCGCTGTGGCGGCACCTCTCGAAGGGCGTGCCCACCCGGCTCCTCACCGGTGAGAGCAAGCCCGAGGCCCTCAACGGTGTCGTGGTCGCGACCGTCGAGTCGGCACTGTCCGCCGTACGCGTGGGCTACGCACCCGATCTCATCATGATCGATGAGACCCATCACGTGGCTGAGACCGGCAGGTTTGCGGAACTTCTCGATCTGTGTGGGGCTGCGGGGCGATTCGGAGTCACCGCCACCCCTTGGCGTGGCGACAAGTTCGACATCACCGCCCGCTTCGGTCAACCCAGCTTCAAGATGGGCATCGCCGAGGGCATGGCGGCGGGTTATCTGTCGGCCGTCGACTACAAGCTGTACGCGGATGGTGTCGACTGGGACGCCGTCCAAGACATCAGCCGTCACGGCTACTCGATCAAGGACCTTAACCGGCGTCTGTTCCTCCCCCAGCGAGACGAGGAGATCGTCGAGCACCTGCGGGCGGCGTGGCGGGAGACCGCCGAGCCCCGCGCCATCGTGTTCTGCCAGACAATCGAGCACGCCGAGCACATGGCGGGCCTCCTCGCCGTCTCAGACCCGGCGTGGGTCAATGCCTCCCACTTGCATAGCGGTCTGTCGAAGCGTCACCGCGACGTCCTTCTCAACGAGTTCCGTCTCGGCCGTGTCCCGGTGATCACCTGCGTGGACGTGTTCAATGAGGGCGTCGACGTGCCGGACGTGAACCTGATCGCCTTCCTGCGCGTCACTCACAGCCGGAGGATCTTCGTGCAGCAGCTCGGCCGCGGGCTGCGACTGAGCCCCGGCAAGAAGGCTTTGAAGGTCCTCGACTTCGTAACCGATATCCGCCGCGCCGCAGCGGTACTGAACCTGCGCCGCACGCTAGAGGCTGAAGACACCGAGCACCTGGAACTCCCGCACGTCTCCCGGATCGAGTTTCAGGACGAGACGGTCGGCTCCCTGATGGACATGTGGATCCAGGACGCCGCCGACCTTGAGACCGCGGCAGACGAAGTCCGCCTCCAGTTCCCCCTGCCGAAAGGAATTCTGTGACCGACTACAAGATCCCGCCCGTCGTCGAGAAGGCCGTGGTCACACGGATCTACGCCCAGGCCGACGATGCACAGTGGCCACACCTTCAGGACACGGACCGCACCCGCCTGTACCGGGAGTGGACGGAGGACCCGGATATCGGCGGCCGCCTCCTCGACTTCGTGGGGCAGCGGGCCAACATCCGCCCCTGGCTGAAGGACTGTCCCATGAAGGAGTACGAACGGGCACGGCGAGGCGAGGGCAAGTACGCCAAGTACGTGTCGCGACCGGCCGCGACGCTCGAGCAGATGGTCGCAGCGACCCTCGGCCCTGACTGGGAGGTCATCCCGGGGACCACCCAGCAGAAGCCGATGCGCGCCAAAATCCGCGAGGTCGGGACGGAGGACGAGGAGCAACACTTCGTGGCCGGCACTGCGGCGAATCTCAAGCACCTCGCGTGGCCCGCGATCCTCGATCGGTCCACCGGGGAGACCTGGCCCTGGACGATCTGCGTCGTCGATCCGTTCCGCGCGCCCGTGCCGCCCGAGAAGAAGGGGGAACACCGGCGCGTGGCCGAGTTCCTCGGCGTGCGGGTCGTCTATTTCAACGAGATGTAGGGGGATTCGATGGGGGACGAGTGGTCGATGGGCGAGTGGCTCGCCAGGGTGTGGGAGACCGGAGCCCTCGACGAGCGCGAGCGGGCCGTCATCGTGGGCCGGTCTGAGGGCCAGACGCTGGACGAGGTCGGGGCTGCGCTCGGGCTGAGCCGCGAGCGCGCACGCCAGATCCAAAACCGAGCGCGGAAACGGCTCGCCGGGATGGCAGACATCGTCCAGGACGGCTGGCGTGAGTCGGCCCGCACCGCAGGCGAAGGCCCGGCCGTCTCGCGAGACGCCGTCGCCACCGCGCTCGGAGTCATCGACCACGTAGCGCTTGAGGAACTGCTGACCGCAGCGGGGCTGGCCGCGCCACGGACGTGGGCGGGGCCCCTGCGCGGCTGGTGGAGTACCGACCCCTGCGCGCTAGGTGGAGCCCTGCGCCGTCTCGTCGACGCCGCGCCCTTCCGTGGCGACGACCTCGGGCGGGCAGCCTCCGAGGCCGGACTACCTGCAGATATCCCCCTGATCTGGCTCCTGAGCCACTCCGAGTCTCGGCTAGCCCTGAGCACTGACGGGCACTGGGTCCGCCGAAAGGCGCGAGGGCGCGACGCCGCGTATCTGTGGCTATTGGAGACTGGACGCGCCTGCCGGCCAAACGAGTTGCTTGCCCCGATGGCCGCGACGACTGTCGCTGCCGTGCGGGAGGCGCTACGACGTGACGACCGGTTTCGGCAGATCCGTCCCGAGGGCACCTGGGCCCTGGCCGAGTGGACGCACCTACGCGCGTCCACATATGCCACCGCTGTGGACGCGGTGGTCGCGGTGGTCACGGAGTCGGGGCCCCTATCCCGGGCGCGGCTCTTCTCCAAGGTGACGGAGCTTTACCCGGTCACCCCGTGGCGTCTGAAACAGTGCCTGCTCAGTAGCCAGCTCGGCGAGACCAGCAACGGCCTCGTCGACCTCGTTTCCCGCGGCGCTCGCCCCTTCGAGGAGGAAGAACCGCCCCGGCCAAACACGATCGCCGCCGAAGGCGAAATCGTGGGCGTGCGGGTTCTTGTGAACCCGGACGTCCTGCGCGGCAGTGGCGTCACTGTACACACCTGGCTGACCTGGCGACTTGGGCTGCGCCGGGCCCCGATGAGCCGCACGTTCACGACGTCCGGCGACTACTCGCCGCTCATCGTCCGCCGCGGCACCAGCAGCGCCCAGCTCTCCAGCCTCCGCCGCCACGCGCTCGAACTCAAGGTCGTCGACGGCTGCGTACTTGCCGTCCTCCTCCGCCTCGACGACGGCACCGCGCGCGTCGGACACGGCTGCGTGCCGGACACCTGCCCCGCACGGCAGACGCAGGCAGCGACTCCGTCGACGGCGAACGTCTGATGCGACTGGGCACCGATGACCGCACCCCCTCGAAGTGGCAAAGCGCCAGAGGGGTCACAGACCGAGCAGTTACCTCAAAGCGGCTCCCAATGACGAGGGGAACATGAATCAACTCGAACTGCGCGGCGTAGAGCACCAGCTCCGCGGAGCGCTACAAGACACTGCCCTGAGTTGGGTGCTCGACGATGTAGACGCGGCAATCGCCGCAGGAGTGCCCGAGGAGAAGATCCTCCGCCGACGCCAGCAGCGCCGCGGTGATGACTCCCCTGCCGCGAGCCCGGCCGCAGCAGCAGCTCGATACGAGGTCGTGGACCGCAGCGTGCTTGGCCTCGGCGAGTACGAGGCATCGCGCAAGCGGGGGACGCTGGTCATCGCCACGCGATCCATGACGGATGAGGAGCGCGTCCAGCTCCTCCTGGATGCCGTGAGGCGAGTTC
The DNA here is from genome assembly GCF_001905595.1 of Streptomyces sp. CB00316. Lineage (GTDB taxonomy): Bacteria > Actinomycetota > Actinomycetes > Streptomycetales > Streptomycetaceae > Streptomyces. The sequence goes on from NZ_LIXI01000002.1 coordinate 217,643, forward strand.
TCGTTGAACTGCCTGAAATTGAACTGGAGGTGCTGAAGACGCTCCGGACCGAGCCCGAGGGTGACACTGGCAGCCGGAACATCGTCGAGGCGGTCGTGTTCGAGCCGGACGAAAGCGCTCGATCGCGCCGTAGTCGAACAGAGTTCCAGGGAAATCGGACGCCGACTGAACGACGCATCCACGTCAGCCAACTGCTGGCCGACGTGACGAGGGAGGTTGTCAGTTGAGCACGGTCGACCGCCTAGTCAACGAAATCAAGAGCCTTCTGGCGGCAGGGGCCGTGTCGTACGACTCTGCTTCGAAGCCGTCCGACGCCTATGAGGGCTTCATCTTCTCCCTGATCGTCGCCACAGCCAGTCGGCACGGTGCCACTGTCACTTACGACGATGTCTACGGGGTGAAGGCCAGCAGCCTTGTCTTCCGGACGGGGCCCGGCCACCTGTACAGCAGAAGCCAGCCCTTCACTCACGCTGTGATCGAGTTCGACGGCGCTCCCGCCCTTGAAGTCCACCTCGGCGTCTACGTGACCGGCTCGTCGGGCGTCCTGCACGAGTGCGATGTGCTGGTGTTGCCAGCCGAGGAAGCCGCCCTGAGCCGGGCACAGGGCATCGCACCACGAGGCAGTCAGAGCGTCCTCGTCGTCGAGTGCAAGTACTACGTCTCCAACCTCGGCATCGGTCTCGCGCGGAACTTCGAGGGACTACGCGCCGACATTCGCACCCAGAACGAACTCTTCGTCGCCAACACCCGATCATCGAGCATCGTGCGGTACCTCGATGCCCGAAAGAGAGGCTTCGAACCGGACGTGGTACCCAACTCGCCGCAGGCAGGCTATCTACAGGCGGAGATCAGGAAAACCTTCAAGAGCTACCTGAGCAAGCACTCACCCTCAACGGTGATCTGAGCCCGCCGATCGAGCGTCGCGCGCCAAGGATTCCACGCAAGCCGATACTGAGGGACATGCGGCCTCAGCCGTCGGCTGGGAGCCAACCCGCTCCCCGAGCCCCTTCGACACCAACCGAGACCACCTCACCTCAACGCCTTGACCAGGCAAAACGACAAACCAACCGGTGATGATCCCGCCCGAACCTCATTCGGGACGAAGAGGTCGTGGGTTCAAATCCCGCCACGCCGACAGTGAAGTACCAGGTCAGGGCCGGTTTTCCTTGAGACCGGCCCTGACTGCGTTGTATCTGGGTGCCATCTGGGTGTGATCTTGAAACGGGGTGTCACCGCTCGGCGGCGCGCTGCTGCAAGAGCCGGTCGAGGATCGGGGCCGGGGAGCGCGGGGACGAGGAGCAGCCGGTCGTCCAGGGACTCGTGCCAGACCTCGGTGAGCTGGTCCATGAGGAGCCCGTGCATGGTGTCCGTCACGTGGGTATACCGGGCGCTGACCGATCGGTCCTCGTGGCCCAGGCGCTCGTCCGCGAGAACCTTCGGGCAGCCCAGCCCCTCCAGGAGCGTGCGGTGGCCGTGTCGGAGCCCGTGACGGGTCAGCCGGTCCTTGATCGGCAGCCAGCACGCCTCAGCTGCCCCTCAGCGCGAACGCACCGCGGCCCCGGAGCCCAGGAAACTGGGCCCGGGGCAGCGGCATTCCCCGGCCCGGTCTCAGGTGGCGGGGCGCTCGGCCGTGACGAGGAGGGTGGCGGCGGGCCGGGGGCCGTCGCCAGCGGGCAGCTCCTCGACGCGGATGTCGGTGAACCCGGCCTGGTCCAGGACCTTGGTCCACACGTGCTCCTGCAGTACCCACCGGTGCATGGTGGCGCTCTCGCCCTCCGCGGTCTTCGCCGGCACCTCGGCGGCCGTGACATCCGGCTGCGCGGGCTTGCCGGACAGGTAGTGGGCGAGAGTGGAGAAGACCAGGCGCCCACCGGGGCGGAGCGCGTCAGCGGCGGCCGGGAGCAGCTCGCGGGGTTCGGTGAAGTCCACCGCCCCGAAGTGGCTGTAAAGCACGTCGTAGGCGCCCGGGTTCGCGCGGAGGTGGGCGACGACGTCAGCGTGTACGAAGTGCAGGCGCGGGGCGAGGTCGGCGTACAGGGCGGTGGCCATGCTGTGCTGGGCCGGGGACGCGTCCACGGCGTCGATCCGGTTCGGGGCGTGGTGCACGGCCAGGTGCGCGGCGTGGCGGGCGGCACCGGCGCCGAGGTCTGCCACGGTCTTGCCGGTGAGGTCGCCGAGGACTTCCGGGCCCGGCCCGTCCTGCTGGTCCCAGGCCCAGCGGAAGGAGTCGGGGACGGCGTGGTCCTGCGCGGCGCGGGCCCGGCCGTAGTGGTGCCATAGGTCTGTGGTCGTGGTCGTCACCCGGGTCATCCTGGCGGCACCTCGCGGGGGCTGCTGCAGGTTCGGGCGAAACCCACCCGGGCGTGCCTCGGCGGCCCGAGCCGTGGGCCCGGACCGCCGAGGGCGTCCGTGGGGGTCAGTGCGAGTCGTTGCCCGGGTGGCAGGGGCCGCAGTCGGCGGCGTCCTCCCACAGCGGGAGGTCCACCTCCCAACCGGCGCGGGCGACGAGGTGGGCGGTCTTGATGACCGACCCGTCGTTCTTCATCTCGACCTTGGGCACGTGGTGCAGGAAGTGCCCGCCGTTGTACTTGTCGCACAGCTCGGCGTAGGCGACGGTGTCCAGGATGATCGTGTGGGCGCCGATGTCGACCAGCTTGCTCGGGGCGAGTCCCAGGCCCTGCCCCCGGAGGGACATGGCGGTGAGCAGGTAGGCGTAGCCCTGGCCGAGGACGCGGGCGGCCATGACGGAGTCGTACGGGTAGTCCCGCATCAGCAGGCAGACCTGCTTCTCCCAGAGGTCCGCCGGCACGATGTCACGGGGGGAGCGGGCCGGTCCGGTCACCGGGTCGGTGGCGACGGGGGTGTCGGCTGCGGTTGCCATGGTGCCTCCCTTGGATGGTGCCCCACGAGGTGCGGGGGCGATGTAACGAGAAGACCGCATCCGACACCAAGCCGGTGATCAACTGGCTTTCCTTGCAAGGCGTTTGCACGTTGTGCAAACGGTCTCGTCGGGCGCAGTCCCGCGCCCGTACCGTGGTGGCCCCCGGTTGTGTAGCAGGGGGAGGGACCAGTGCCCGGTGACCCGCTCTGGAACAGTGCGAAGGTCAGAGAGCTAGTACGGTTGGGCCGTGAGCACCGAGGATGGACGCTCGCCGCACTCGGCGAGCACCTGGGGTGCTCGGCGGCGACGGTCTCGCGGATGGAACGCCGGACCCAGGTCACCGACCTGACGCTCATTCACCGGGCCGCCTCCACGGTGGGCGTTCCTCGACACGTCCTGGTGAGTTCTCTGGCGCCCCCCGCTCCTTCCGGACCGGCCAGCACTAGAGTGTCGGCCAGTCCGCACGCCGAGGAGGACCCGATGCGCCGCCGCTCGTTGCTCGCCGCCACGGCGACCGTCCCGGCCGCCATGCTCCTCGGCATGGACCGGGCCTTGGCCGACACCCCGCCAGCGACGGGCAGGGGTGCCCTGGACGCCCGTGTGGCCTCCGCCCGCGACCTCTACGACAAGGGGGCCCACACGCAGCTCCTCGGGCTACTGCCGGGCCTCCTGGCCGACGGGCACGCCGCTGCCTCCTCGCGCCGCGAGCTGGACCAGGCCCGGCTGTCCTCCGTCTACAGCCTGAGCGCCGCCCTGCTGATCAAACTCGGCTCGTACGAACAGGCCCGCCTCACCGCCGACCGCGCGCACACCTGGGCCGAGGTGTCCGGGTCCCCGCTCGCCGCAGCTGCTGCCTCCCGCGAGCTCGCAATCGTGCTGCGCCACCAGGACCGGGGCGAGGAAGCCCAAACCCTCATGGAGTCGACTGCCGCCCGGGTGGAGGTGACTGGGCTGCGGACGGACGCGGCCTCGTCGGCCTACGCGCAGATGCTGTGCACCCTGGCCTACACCGCCGCCCGGGGAGGCCGGCGCGCGGAGGCCCTGGCCATGGCCGAGGAGACACGGCGGGCCGCACGGCACCTGCCACTCCGGGCACCTGCCGGGCGTCTCTTCCCCATCAGCCCGGCCGCCGTGGACCTCTACGCCGTCGGCGTCCACTGGGCCCTTGGCGACGCCGGCACCGCCCTGGAGGCGGGGCGGAACCTTCGGCCCGAGCACTTCCCCACGGCTGAGCGGAAGGCACGCCTGGGCACAGACATGGCCCGTGCCTGGTGGGCGTGGGGCCGCCCTGAGCAGACCGCCCGCGCCTTGCTCGACGCCCACCGTGCGAGCCCCGGCGAGGTGAGAGACCGCCCCGCGATCCGGAGCATCGTGACCGAGTTGGCGCAGCGGCACCCTCGTGCCGTTGGCGTGCGGGAGCTGCACGCCGCCGTGTCCGCCCCGCCGAGCTGAGACCGCCGCCCGTCGGGTTCCACCGGGTCCGGACATGCCTCGGTCCCGGCACCAGGGGGTCCCGGCCAGCCGTCGACCCGGCCTGAGCCGGCGCTCGCCTGGGTGCGACACCCACTTCTGGAGGCAACACCCGGGTGTCGGGGGCAGCCCCAGCGTTGCACCCTCTCCAACCTGGGCACACGTCTGCGGCACTTCTACCGATTCTGGGTGTGAACTGGGTGTGAGTCTCCGGAGCTGAGGGGTGCCGGAGAGGTGTCGCAGAGGTACCGCAGATGCACGGCTGGGGGGCACGGGCCTTGAACTCGCGCCTCTGAACTGGGCTTATGCGGTGCTACAGCGCAGGTCAGAGGGTCGCGGGTCCTGGACTGGTTTCACAGCCTCCCTGATTCGGGACGAAGAGGTCGTGGGTTCGAATCCCGCCACCCCGACAGCTGTAAGACCAGGTCAGGGGCCTGATCCGCTTAGCGGGTCGGGCCCCTGACCTGGTCCTGGCGCCATCAGAGCACCCAGAAGCGCAGCCCCGGGCCGCACGCCGGACCCGCCGCCGTGCCGACATGGAACAGGCCGTTATCGTCGGGTTCCCGGTCCTGGTACTCGGTGCCGGCGGCCAGCGCGAGGCAGCAGCCGAGGAGGTCCACGCGCAGGCCGACGGCCGGATCGCGGCGGAGGAACACCAGTGGGTGTGCCAACCCCTCATCGTCGTAGCGGGCGGCGGCAACGGCGCCCAGCCCCTCGGGCACCGGGTACATCTCCTCTGCGGATATCCAGCACGACGCCCTTCAGGTGGAGGGTGGCGTGCTCCAGAAGCTCCGTGAGGACCGCCCAGTTCCCTTGCCCGTGGAGATGACGGACATCGGCCGTCACGTCCGGCGGGGTCTTCCAGCACCTGCGAAGCCGACCCGCTCCGTACTCCCCGCCTTCAGCGTGCCCGAGGCCGATGCGCCGGTTGCCCGGAGGCCAGTTCCGGCCACCCCGCACCGCCTGTCGGACCCTCCACGTAACCTCGCGGACATGGAGGAACCAGCACCCGGCACACCGCCGGGCCCCGGCGACGCGCCCTCGGCACGCGACGCCGACGAGACGCGCCGCCGCCTCGACGCGTACGCGTACCTCAGCGCGCCGGAGCGGCTGGAGTACCTCGCGATCATGCGGGTCTTCTGCGGCACTCTCCTGGCTGACCTGGCCGTCCCGGACGTGATGACGAAGCTGCGCGAGGGCGGCGGGCCCGCCGCCGGACTCGAAGCCGACCCCCTCACGGCGCGGCTGGAACAGCTCGTGAAGTGGGGGAACCTGCTGCGCGGCAGCCACACCGTGAAGGCGTCCAGCATCACGGAGTACCAGCGTTCGCGGGCCCGCTACCAGCTGTCGCGGCTGGGCGAGCGCGTCCAGCGGGACGCCGACGGGGTGCTGGCCGAGGCCGACGCCGCCCGCGAGGTGAGCAACGAACTGCTGGCCCTGGTCGAGCGGGGGCTGCGGGAGCTGGCCGAGCTGGTCGCCGAGCCGGGCGGCATGGCCCCGCAGGACGGGCTGGAGCGGGTCAGTACGGCGTTCGTACAGTTTGCCGGGTTCGCGGACTCCGTCCGGGACTTCTACGCCTATCTCGGCCAGGTGCTCGCCCGGTACGACTTGAACAGTGGCGAGTACCAGGGCTTCAAGGAGCTCCTCCTGGACTACGTCGAGGCGATCACGGAGGACGTGTCCTTCCGCGCCCCCCGCATCTCGGCAGCCCTGGACGCGCTCTGGCCCCACCTCCCTGGCCTGTTGGAGCAACTGGACGCTCACGCGCAGGGGCTCGCCGGGCTGCCGACGCGGAGCGAGAGCCGTACGGAGGCCCGCGTACAGCGCAGCCGGGGTCGCGAGCTCGCGGACTGGGAGGGGCTGCGGGGCTGGTTCCGGGACACCGACGGGCAGGGCAGCCAGGTCGACCAGCTGCGCGACGCCACCCTGCGGGCCCTTCAGTCGCTGCTGGCCAACGCCAAGCGGATGCTGCGCTCGGCCACCGGTGAGATGTCGCGGCGCCGGGACCTGTTGCGGCTGGCCCGGTGGTTCGACGAGGCCGCGCCGCAGGACGCGCACGACATCGCCGTCGCCGCCTTCGGGCTGTACGGCGCGCGCCACCTGGGCATCGCGCCCGCCGCGGACGAGGTGGTGCCCGCCTACACCAGCTGGTGGACCGGCCCGGTGGTCGAGGTGCCGGTCGCGCTGCGCGAGAGGGGCAGCCGCGCCCAGCGAGGCCGGACGGCGTCGGTGGAGGACCATTCCGCGCAGAAGGAACGGCTGCGGGAGGCGGCGCGTCAGCGGGTCGCTGAAAGAAGCGCTGCGGCGGACGAGCTGTGCAGCGCGTCCCCCCGTTTCGGGGGCGTACGGCTCACTTCGGCGGCGCTCAGCCTGCTCCTGGAGCTGCTGGCCACGGCACTCGGGAACGCGCAGCTCAGGCGGCGCGCCGCGGCGGACGAGCGGGAGGAGCGGGGCTTCGGGCTGGACGCCGCGTGGAGCGAGGACGCCGATCTGGGCATCCGGCTCACGGTGCAGCGTACGACGGGAGCGCGCACGCTTCTGCGCTCGGCCGACGGGGATCTGCTGCTGGACGACCTGGAGCTGGCTGTCCACAGGACGGCCGTCTCGGCGGAAGGAGCGGAGCCGACCGGCAGCGAGACTCCTCCCCCTCGGTCGCACAGCGCGCCCGTCGGCGGTGCGGAGATGAGCGTGTCATGACGCTTCCCTCCGCCCACGACGTGGCTCTGGCCACGGAACGCCGCACCGCGGCACGGCTGTTGCTCGCCCATCCGCTGGTCACATCGGACGGCCCGCACGCCGACCTCTTTCCGCTGGTCCGCAGGCACGCCGACTGGCTGGGCGGCCGGTTCCAGCAAGTGCTCGGCTACCGCCTCCTGGTCGACAGCTCCTATGCCCGGTTGTTCAAGGCCGGGCTCGGAGCACGGTCGGGGCACCGGCTCGTACGGTCCACCGGCACGCCCTTCACCCCGCACACCTACGCCTGTCTGGCTCTGGCCCTGTCGGTGCTGGTCACCGCACCGGAGCAGTTGCTGTTGTCCCAGCTCGTCGCCGACATCCGGGCCGCGGCGGCCGACGCGGACGTCGAGCTGGAGGAGACCGGACGGGCGGCCGGTAAGCGGACGTTGGTCGCGGCTCTGCGGCAGCTCGTCGAGTGGGGTGTCCTGATCGAGACCCACGGCCACGTGGGCGTCATCGCCCAGGAGGCCGACGGGGAGGCGCTGATCACGGTCGACCGGGAGCTCGCCCGCGTCATCGTGGCCGGACCGCTCGCCCAGTCGCGGGACGGCGCCGACCTGGTCCGGCGGGCGGCGGATCCGGGGTTCGGAGGGCCGCGCACCTACGTGCGCCGGATGCTTGTCGAGACCCCTGTCGTCCACCTCGACGAACTGACCGACACCGAACGCGACTGGCTCCGCACCCGCCAGCGCCGGGAGGCCCAGGCGTTCCTCGAACTCCTCGGTCTGGAGACGGAGATCCGCGCCGAGGGAGTGGCCCTGGTCGACCCCGAGGAGGAGCTGACCGACATCCACCTGCCCGGGACGGGGACCGTCGCCCAGGCCGCGTTGCTGCTGGTGGAACGTTTGGTGGAGCGGCTCCGACCGGCGGAGCCCGGACACCCCGCGACGGGCGGTGTTCTCGTCGTCGGGGTCGCCGTTCCGGACGGTGCGGTGGATGAGCTTCTGGCGGACCTGGTCGCCGAGTACGGGCAGCGCAGCAACTGGCAGCGCGGCTACCTCGAAGACCCCGATGCCCTGCGTGAAGCCGTGCTGGACCTGCTCTCCCGCATGCGCCTGATCGCCCCTGCCGGCCCGCTGCGATCCGAGGGGGCGGGGCTGCCGGAACAGTACGCCGGCGAGCTGCCGGAGGGACGCCAGGTCACCGACGTCCGGGCGGCCCGGCCCAGCGACGGCGAGGGCTGGGTCCTGCTCGCCTCAGCGGCCCGCTACGCCACCCGGGTCACCGTGCGGGCGACCGGCGAGCGGCACGAACCCACCGACACACAGCAGGAGTTGCCGCTATGACCGCCGATGCCCGTGGTCTCGTTCCGCTTCCGCGTCCAGGTCACGCGCCGACGGCGAGCACCCGCTTCCGGCTGCACCGGGCGGGCATCCAGAACGTCTGGCAGTACGACGAGCAGGAGTTCGCCTTCGGTGACGGGCGGCTGCTGCTGCGCGGCAAGAACGGGGCGGGCAAGTCCAAGGCCCTGGAGATGCTGCTCCCGTACCTCCTGGACGGCGATTCCCGGGCCCTCGATGCCACCGGCACCGGGCGGACGACGCTCGCCTGGCTGATGCTGGACGGCTTCGAGCAGACCAACCGCCTCGGCTATCTGTGGGTGGAGTTCCGAGGGACGGACGAGGCCGGCGACCACCGCTGTCTGACGCTCGGCGCCGCGATCCGTGCCTCGAAGTCGGCGCAGAAGGCGGTGCCGACCTTCTTCGTCACTCCGCTGCGCGTCGGCGAGGACCTGCACCTGGTCGAGGCGGGCAGACCCCTTGCCGTCGACCGGCTCAAGGAGATCGTCGGCTCCGGCAACACGACGGACCGAGCGGTCGAGCACCGTGCCCGCGTGGCCCGGGACCTCTTCGGGATCACGGACGCGACGCGCTACCGGAACCTCACCCAGCTCCTGCACCGGCTGCGGCGGCCCACGGTCGGGGACCGCGTCGAGCACGGCGGTCTGGCCGTCCTGCTGAGTGAGACCCTGCCCGGACTCGACGAGGACGTGGTCGAGAAGGTGGCGCGCAACCTCCACGATCTGGACACCGTGCGGGCCGAACTGGGGCGCCTGGAACGTACCGACGCGGCCTTGCGCACATTCCTCTCCGACTACCGCCGCTACCTCGCCGGGGTCCTGCGCTCCTCGGCGCGGGACGTGAGCCGGGAACTGGACGCTCTCTCCGAGCGCCGCCGGAAGGCCGGGGACGCCGCGCAGCACACGAGCGTCCTGAAGGAGCGCGAGAAGGAATCGGAGGAGGGGCTGAGGACACTCCGCGAGGAGGAGGAGTCCGCCCGGACGGAACTCGCCGCTCTGCACGACAGCCACGCCTACCGCAGCCTGCGCGAGCTGTCGGAGCGCCGCAGCACGGTGGAGGCCCTGCACACCACGGCGATGACCGCCTTCGCCGCGTTGCGCGGCGCGCACGAGGCGGAGGAGAGCGCGGCCGAACGTCTGGACGAGGGCGGCGAGGAGTTGGGCACCCGACTCACCGAACTGGCCACGGAGCACCGGGAACTACTGGTCCAGGCGGAGCGGGCGGTACTTCCCGCCGCGCATCTCGGCGAGACGGTCGCTCTGCCGCGCACCGTCCGTTCCTCGTCGACACAGACGGAGCTGACCAGCCCGGACGGGGAACCGCAGACCGTACGGCACCGACCGGTGGTGCGCGTGGACACGGCGACGACGGAGGCCGGGCTGCGGTCCTGGCAGGGGCAGCTGGGATCCGCCGAGACCGTCGTACGGAACCGCCAGCGGATGGTGCAGGAGGTGGCCCGCCTCTCCTCGCGGGCCGACGAGGCGCGTGGAGTTGCGGTGCGTGCCGACGAGGCGCGGGAACGACTGGAGGGCGAGGCGGAGGAGGCCGCTGACCGTCTCGAAGTCAGCCGTCGGAAGGTCGCTGAGGAGAGCCGGGAGTACGCCGACGAGGTCGCCGTGTGGGTGCGCGAGACGCGGACCGCAGCGGGGCCCGAGTGCCCGCCGCTGGATGCCGTCCTCTCGGAAGTGGCCTGCGCGGCCGACTCCGACGGGGCGTTCTCATCCCGCACGCTCCCGCTCGGCATCGACACCCACGCGCGGCGGACGGCACACCTGGCTCTGGAGCCGTACGCGGACGCCCTCACCCGGCACCGCGACACCCTGGCGGTCGGCGTCGGGCGACTCGGCGAGGAGATCGACCGCCTGGCGGAGGAGAGGCGGGCCTGGGAACGCCGTACGGACCCGGAGCCTCCGGCCCCGTACCACCGCAGCGCGGCAAGAGACCCGGCCGGCGGGACACCCTTCTACCGGTTGGTGGACTTCGCCGAGCACCTGACCTCCGCCGACCGGGCCGGTCTGGAGGCGGCACTGGAGGCGAGTGGCATTCTCGACGCGTGGGTCAGCACGGGCGGCGCCCTTCTCGACGCGCTCTCCGGGGACGCCCTTCTCGACGCGGCTCCGGCCCACGACCCGCTGCCGGTGGCGCAGACCCTCGCCTCGGCCCTGCGTCCGGTCGCGCAGCCGGAGAGCGGCATCACATCCGAGCAGGTGGAGCACCTGCTGTCAGCCGTCGTGCTCGCACCGGCCGCGGGGACGACGGCCGCGAGTGCGGTCCACTTCGACGGTAGCTGGCGGCTGGGAGCCCTCCGAGGGCAGCATCACAAGAGCGCCGCCGAGTACGTGGGCGCAGCGGTGCGGGCCGAGACACGGCGACGGGCCTTGGCCGAGCTGGACGACCGGCTCGGGCAGACGGAACGACAGTTGGCCGAAGCCCGTGCCGAGCTCGCCGCAGCCGATTCCCGGCGACGGGCCCTCACCCAAGCGGAACGCGACTTCCCCCGGGCGCAGCGGCTCTCCGACTCCTGGAACACCCGTGCTTCGGAGGAGAGGACGGCGCAAGCACGCTCCACCAAGGCGGCCGAGGCGGCGCGCCAGGCGGAGGAGGCACGCGCTCTGGCCGTTTCGACGCGCTCCGAGGCGGACGCCACCGCGACCGCCCACGACCTGCCCACCGACACCGTCGCGCTGGACCGCGTACGCACCGCGCTGGCCTCGCTGCTCACCGGCGTCGGCCGTCTGCGCAGGTCGGTCAACGGTACGGTCGCCCGGCTCGGCGGAAGTGAGGCGGACGACCGGCGGTACGCGTGGGCCCGCGAGAAGCGGACGGAGGCGGAAGAGGGCTACCGGCTTCGCCACCGGCAACTACTCACCGCGCAGCAGGATCTGCGGACCCGGGAGGCCGCTGTCGGATCTTCCGAGGAGAAGATCCTCGCCGACGAACAGGCGGCCAAGGACCGTGTCGCGAGCGCCGTGGGGGCCATCCCGGCGAGAGAGCGCGACCACAACGGACTGCGCGACCGACGTGTGCGGGCGGAGGAGAAGGAGGAACGCCTACGCGAGGAGCTGGCGGACCAGGAAGCAGCCGTGATCGAGACCGGACGCGCTCTGCGCGGTGCTCTCAGCCGTCCGGAAGTCGTCATCGGGGCGGGGTTGGATCGTACGTCCCTCCCCGATCAGGTGCCGGACGACCCGGGTTCCAACGCACGCGACCGCCTGCGCGCACTGCGGGCGCTGGCGGAAGCGGTGGATCGGATTCTCGGCCGTAGCCGGGAAGAGGTGTCCGACAGCCTTCTCCTCAAACGGCACACAACGCTGCGCGATCAACTGGCGGGCGGCTTCGACGCACAGCTCGACGAACACGACGGCATCAAGGTGTGCCGCCTGCTCGACGACCACGGTTCGCACGACGTCGCGGTCGTGGGCGGGCGGATCGCCGTGGAGGCCGCCGAGGCGCGAGGACGGCTCACCGAACGCGAGAGCGACGTGTTCCAGCGCTTCCTGACCGGCGAGCTCGGCGACCACCTCTCCGCGCAGGTCATCACGGCGGCCAATCTGGTCGCGGCCCTCAACGACACGCTGAAGACCGTACGGACCTCGCACGGCCTCGGCGTGGAACTCCTCTGGAAACTCAACGATGACGCCGACGCCGACGTGCGGGTGGCCGTCGAACTGCTGCGCAGCCCGTCGAGCCTCCGGACGCGCGAGCAGACCGAGCAGCTCCGCGACGTGACTCAACGCCGCATCGAGGATGCCCGCCGCGCCGATCCGTCTGCCGGCTACACCGCCCACCTACGCACCGCGCTGGACTACCGCTCCTGGTTCACCTTCCACACCTTCGTGGTCGAGGACGCCGCCCCCGGGCGCAGAAGGAAGCTGACCGGCCGCACCGGCCTGAGCCAGGGAGAGCAGCGCGTGCTCTCGTACCTCGTGCTCTTCGCCGCCGCTTCCGCCCACTTCACCAGCCTCGCCGACTCGGCCCCGCACGCGCCCCGGCTGATCCTCCTGGACGACGCCTTCGCCAAGGTCGACGAACCCACGCACGGGCGTCTTGGCCGCATCCTGGTCGATCTGGACCTCGACTTCGTTCTCACGAGCGAGCGTCTGATGGGCAATTGGGCCGAGGTGCCGTCCCTGCACATCTACGAGTGCCTGCGCGACCCTCATGTACGCGGAGTGGCCACGTTGCACTACACGTGGAACGGTCGCCACCGGCGGCCGGCGTCGGTATGAGCGCCCTTCCGCCCGCCACGCGCGACTGGCTGGCAGGTCCCGGTCTCGTCCGGCTCTGGAGCGCGGCACGCAAGCGACTGGAGAGCAACGGGGTGCAGTCCACCGGCTCCCTCCGGCTGACAACGGTGAGTCCCCAGGAGCGGAACGACCTGTCGCTCCTGCTGGGCAAGCCCCTCACCGGTACAGCGGCGACGGTGAGGCTCGACGTGCTCGACAAACGCCTGCGGACCTCGGCCGCAGGGCTCGGGCTCAGGCAGGTCCTGGAGGAACTCGGCCCTCCGCTCGTCAACCGACGTGCGGCCCGCGAGGAGGACGCGGCGGGGCGGCAGCGTGTCTGGGCCTCGCTCGCCTCATCCCTCGACGCGTCGCCGCTGGCCGGGCTGGAGTGGGTGGCGCAGTGGTCGGATGTGCTGCGCCGCACCGGCGTCCCGAAAGGCGTGACACCGGAAGCAGCCGTACGGACGCTTCAGCAGGCGGTCCAGGTACTCGGCGTGCTGCTCGACCCGCACCGTGCCGACGCACGGGGCCGCGGCGAGCTGGCCGCGTCGGTAACGGGCTCGGCGCACGGGCTGGACGACGGTTCCTGGCTCGCCCGCCTCGTCCAGCGCGGCATCGCCCTGGCCCACGGCACGGACCTTCCCGGCGACGCGGCCGGCCGACGGGCACTGTGGCGGCTGGTCTCGGTCACCCCGGACGAAGTCTCCAGCACCGTGCTGACGTACGGCCTCCGGCCCCTCGGCGAGGACTGGCGCGCGAGGTCACTGCGAGAGCGGGCCGATCACCATGCGGAGGCCCACCTGACGTCCCGGGACCTGCTCGACGCGCGGCTTCACCTGCCTGCCGGAACCACCGTCCACATCTGCGAGAACGCACGTGTGGTGGAGGCCGCAGCGGACGCGGGCTGTTCGCACCCCCTGGTCTGCACCTCCGGCAGCGCCGCGACGGTGGTCCTCACCCTTCTGGACCTTCTCGCCTCCACCGACTGCCACTTCGCTTACCACGGCGACTTCGACTGGCCGGGCATCGCTCTGGCGAACCGGATCATGCGCCGTTACGGAGCCCGGCCGTGGCGCATGGGCGCTGACGACTATGAGCACCTGGCCACTCGCAGCCAGGCCGAGGGAATCCCTCCGCTGCCGCTGGTCGGTAGGCCCGTCGGCGCGGTGTGGGACGCGGGTCTCGCCCCTGCGATGGCGGCGCTCGGGGTGGTGCTCCATGAGGAGGCGACGCTCGACCTGCTGGTGGACGATCTGTCGGGTGCCCCGTAAGGGAGACGGAGTGCTCGAACCTGGTTCGTCCCGCTCGCGCCGCCGAGCCCCGGAAGTCAAGCCTCTCCAAGCCCCTTCGGGACGTCGGTACCACGGCATGGCGAACCCTTGACCGGGGGGAGACGTCATCGGCGCAGGCACGATCACTGACCGGCTCCCCGTAGGAGGCCGAAGAAGCCGGTCAGGCGGTGGCCGGTGACGTCCGGCGGTGCCAGCTCTCGGCCGCCTCGGCGGCCGGTCCGTCGCCGCCGAGGGCGACGAGTGTCATCCGCTCGGGGGCGAACAGTTCGGTGGCTGCTGTCGTCACGTCCTCGGGGCGCGTGCGGAGGATCAGGTCGGGCAGGTCCTCCAGCCATGAAGGGCCGCGCCCCGCGGACAGCGTCTCCCGGATCATGTCGGCCTTCGACGCAGGCGAGTCGAAGACCCCCAGGAGCTGCGCGGCGCAGAAGGCCGCCACCGGCGCTAGCTCCGCCCGGGTCACGGGGCGAAGGCGCAGCATGGCCAGCTCCTGATGGATCCCTGCCACCGCGGGTCCCGCCTCGTGCTCCGGGACGACGGCCCTGACGTAGGCGCGCGGGACATCGCGGCAGACGTCCCGGCCGGCGTGGATCTGCCGCGCGGGGCCCGGCACCGACAGGCCGTGCGCGGTCAGCCGCGAGGCGTGGTGCGCGCCCACGACGGCGGTGGCCAGGTAGCGCGCCGCCGAGCCCGTGTCCCCGTACGGTTCGGGCGCGGACAGCGTGAGGTGCAGCCGGTCGTCCGTTCCTCGTTGCCCCAGGGTCACGACTCCCGGGGCCGATGGGCGCACCGCCCGGGGCCCCGTTTCGGTGTGGGCGTGCGGGGCCGCCGGAAGGGCCGTACGCCATGCCGAGAGGGCGGCCCCGGCTGCCGAGGCGAACGCCTCCGGGTCGAGGTCTCCGACGGCGACGAGCCAGCCGCCCCGCACGACCACACTCCGGTGGAACTCGGCCGGGCCCGGCGGCTCGGGTACCAGGGCGGGAGCGCCGACCGCACCCTGGGCGCCCCAGGCCCGGCGCAGCGCCGTGTCCATGACCGACTCGGGGGCCCGGTGCCGTACGGGAGCGGGCGGTGCCGGCTCAGCCACGGGCACGGCGAGACCCGTCAGCGACTCCAGCCAGGCCCCGACGCGCCCCGGACGGCAGTGGCCGGTGATGTCCAGCCACTGCCCGTCCGAGGTGAGTTGGAAGGCCTCGCCCTCCCGGTCGGCCCGGTCGGCGGCGCCGCAGCGCGTGGCCAGGAACCGGCTGAGCGCTTCCGCGCGGTCCGGCCACCACCAGCCCAGGTCACCGAGCGGGAGCCTCATACGCAGCTCGGCCAGGGGCGCGCGGCGGTCGGCCACCGCGACGACCCGGGTGCCGCACGGGAGAGACGTGTCCACGCGCGGACCGTGGAAGGGGGCCGTCCCCTTGCCGAACGGCGGTACCGGGCGGGCCGACCGCCCGGCGCCGGGCTCCGGGGTGGGGCCCTTGATGCGCTGGGCCGGCAGGGTGGTTTTGTCGGGAGGGACGGTGGCGGTGGGGATCGGATCCGCGGGGGTCGGCCAGCGGGCCGGGGGGCGGGTGCGGCAGTTGCCAGGGGTCAGCACCAGGACGCCCTTGGGGGCGGTGCTCAGTCGCACGGCCGCGGTGGCGACCGCGTCGGTGGGGACCTCGTCCAGTGCGCCGGGCAGTTCGTCGAGCAGTTCGGCCCTCCCGAAGAGGAGTTCCAGCCTGCCCCGGGCCCTGGCCCGGGTGTAGGGGTCCGCGTGCTCCCGCCCGTGCCTGGTGACCATGTGCCGGACGGCGGTCGACCGGGCCCGGTCGAGGGAAGGGTCCTCGGCCAGCCGGGCCCACCCGCCCGTCATCGACCGGACCGCCCGGCGGGCGGAGACCCCGTCCGGTACGAGGGCGGTGACGACCATCAGGTCGGATTCGCGGGCGTCGAGCAGGCCGAAGACACCGCAGCTCGCCGACGCCCCCCGCACCCCCTCGGCCCCGTGGCCGCTGATCATCTCGGCGAGAACGGCGTACGCGAGATGGCCCGGGAGGTCCTCGGCCGGAGCCGGCAGCCGGTAGCCGAGGGCGAGCGCCGCCGTGGGCACCCTCGGCTCGGTGCACTCCGCCCAGCGGTCGTCGGCGGGTTCGGGCTCACGTACGTCCGGGGCGGCGGCGAAGGGGCGGGCCGGGATGTCCCCGAAGTGCCGTTCGATCAGGGCGAGCAGCTCACCGGGGTCGTGGTCGCCGACGACGCTGAGGACGGCGTTGCCCGGCGCGTAGTGCGCCGCGAAGAAGTCGGCGCACTCGTCGGTCGTGGCCGTGCGCAGCCGCTCCAGGGCACCGTAACCGTCGTGCGCGTTGGCGAAGCCGTCGAAGACCACCGACGGCAGCAGCGGCCAGGGGAAGCCGCCGTACGGCGGGGTGACAACGGCTTCGTGGATCTCCGTCGCGATGCCGTCGAGCTGTTCGGCCAGGGCCTCGGGGGTGAACAGCGGCGCGCGCATGCGGTCCGCCTCGGCGAACAGGGCCCGCTCCAGAGCTGCGGCGGGGACGACCTGGTGGTAGTCGGTGTAGTCCTGGTGCGTGGTGCCGTTGGCCTGTCCGCCGAGGGGGTGGACGTGGTCGTAGAAGCGGCCCTCCGGCAGGCTGGCGCTCCCCCGGAACATCAGGTGCTCGAAGAGATGGGCGAAACCCTCGCGGCCCGGGCGCTCGGACCGGTAGCCGACGCCGTAGTGAACGCAGACGGCGGTCCGCGGGGTGTGCGGCGTGCGTTCGAGCACCACCCGCAGACCGTTTCCGAGCGTCGCCTTGGACAGGTTGCTCATGGGCCTTCTCCCGCTACAGGTCGACGAGGAAGCGGAGGAATCCGCTGTAGTGGTCGAAGCCATGCTCGAACCCCTCCAGGTAGGCCGCGATGTCGTGGACGTGCAGCAGGATCCGCAGGGCGGCGACCCGGTTCCACTCCGGGCCGAGATCCCGCCCGTACCCCTCCAGCAGAGCGTCGGTCAGCCGCTGCCAGGCCTGCTTGTCCCCGCCCACCTGCCACTGGAGTTCGACGAGTTCGCCGACGATCCAGCCGATGTCCACGTACCAGGGCGCCGTGCACAGGTCCTCGCCGATGATCAGGTCCTGCCCGGTGATCGGCCCGTCCCCGCCCCCGATCCCGTCCCGGTCCACCACGAGGGAGCCGAGTCCGGCCGCGCCGTGGGACAGCACCGTGACGGGATCGGCGGCCACCTCGTCCCGCCAGGTACGCAGATGGCTCCAGCGCTCCTCGCCGAGCGCCCGGCGCACCTGGCCGAGGGCGCAGGCGGCCCGGGGCACGGGCGAACGCCCCGCCAGCCAGTCGTCGAGACGGCGCAGGGCGCGCGAGGGCCGGGGCTGTACGGGGGCCGGCGGAGGGATGTCGTGCACGGCGCGCAGCAGGTGCCCCAGCTCACGCAGCGGAGCGGCGAAGGCAGGGCGCGGGCCCTCGTTGAGGAGGCGGTGGGCCAGGGAGGTCACCCCGCACACGTCGTAGACGCGCCCGGGCCCGTCCTCCGCCCCGGGCACCAGTCGCCCGGCCGACGGCCCCGTCCCTCCGGAGTGGCCGGGCCCGGCGGCGGCCCGCTCCAGAAGGCGGGTGACGTCCTGCGCGGGCTGCTCGAAGGGGGCGGGGGCCAGCGGGCCGGGGGTGCGCCGCCAGAGCCGGCCGCCGGACGGCAGCGGGCGCGTGTCGACGGCGGTGTGCAGGAGGCCGGTGCCGAACTCGCGCACCGGGTACGCCTCGTCCGGCTCCTCCGTCGGGCCGGGTGGGCTTGCCGCCCCGGCCGCGGCTCCGTTCGCCGCCCCCTTGTCCGCGTCGTTCCCGCTCGCGAGGCGCTCGGCCAGCAGGTGCAGCACATCGGGCAGCGGCGGGGGGACCCAGGCGTCGTCCCGCCCGGTGGTCAGGCTACGGCCGGGTATCGGCGGCACCAGGACGACGTTCGGGCGGGCGGCCAGGGTTGCCCAGTGCTCCCGTACCACCGGGCTCTCCAGCCCGCCGGGCGGCAGGGCGGGGGCCACGGCGACCGGCGCCCCGGAGCAGTGGGCGGCCAGCAGGGCCGGGCTGTCGGACAGGCCCAGGGCCAGCCGTGCCAGGAAGTGCAGGGTGGCCGGGTACACGACGAACGCGTCGGCCCACTCGGCCCATTCGACGTGCCGGGCTCCCGGCGCGTCGGCCGGCCAGCCGTCCCCGTACACCTCGCCGCCCACCCGGGAGGCGACCGACTGCCGGGTGACGAACCGTTCCGCGCTGCGGGTGAGCACCACCTTGACGTCGAGCCGGGGGTGGTGCAGGCGCAGCAGGTCCAGCCAGTAGGGGGTCGACCAGGCGTAGGCGGAGCCCGTGACGACCACGAGGAGCCGCTCGATCCCGAGGCCGGGGGTCCCGGGAGCCCCGGGCGGGAGCGGTGTGCCCCGGGGGTCGGGCGGCATGGTGGTGAAAGGCGGCCCGGTGGGCGCTGTCGCGGTCATGCGCCCACCGCCTGGAGCAGGTTCTCCAGCTCACCGAGCGAGGCGCGTTCGCCGTAACGCATGTGGACTCCGGTGACGTTCAGGACGATCTCGTCGGCGCCCGCGAGGGTGTACTCCGCCAGCCGCTCCCCGAGTTCGGCCGGTCCGCCGTACAGGAAGGCGCCGCCGTCGAGGAGCGCCCGGGCATTGCCCTGGGGGTCGTCCGGCGACACCTCGATGCCGCTGCGACCGAGCATGTCGGCGTAGTGGGCGAGCATGGTGTGACCGGTGTTGCTGATCGCGGCCAGCTCCACCGCGTCCCGGCCGGGGGCGTCGAGGGCCAGCGGCACCATCACCGACACCCGCGGTACGGGTCGCCCGGCGGCCTCGGCACCCTCACGCAGCGCCGGAACCAGGACGTCGCGGACGTACGCCGCGGGGGTGAGCCAGGTGATGGCGACGTCGGCGACCTCTCCCGCCAGCCGCGCCATCCTCGGGCGCAGGACGCCCAGCCCGATGTGGACGGGGGGCCTCGGCAGCGGCGGGAGGTCCGCATGGCAGGTGAAGTACCGGCCGGTGTGGCTGACCTCGCCGTCCTCCAGCAGCCCCCGCATGACGGTGGCGTACTCGCGTACGGCGCCGAGCTGACTGGCGTACGGCGCACCCAGCAGGCTGCTCTGGAGCGGTGCGGAACCCGGTCCGAAGCCGGCGATCACCGAATGGCCCGAGGAGAGCGCCAGGGCCCTGGCCTGCAGGGCGGCCTGGAAGGGGTGCCGCATCGGCATGAGCGTGACTCCCGTGCCGGTGGGCACCCGGAAGCCGCAGGCCGCCGCGTGGGTGAAGTCCTGGAACGGTTCGTTGAGCATCGCCTGGCCCTGCCACAGCCGGTGGGCGGCGGTCCACTGCACCAGGGCCGCGTACGGGAGCACCTGCTCGGGCCGGTGCGGCGCGAAGGGCATCAGCAGGGAGATGTCGGTCATCGTTCGGCTCCCACCGGTGTCGAGAGTTCGGCCGCCGTGTCCGTGGCGGCGGGCGCCGACGCCGCATCCGTGCCGGCGGAGCCGAGCTGCTGTCCGCGCACCAGCTCCGCGTAGAGCGCGCTGGAGCGCATCAGCTCCTCGTGCCGTCCCTGGGCCGTGACCCGGCCGTCGGCCATCACCACGACGTGACGGGCGTGCTGCACCGTGGAGATGCGGTGCGCGACGACGAGGACGGCCCGGTCGCGGCCCATCCGGTCGAACAGGGAGCGCAGGCGGAGTTCGTTGACGCTGTCGAGCTGCGAGGACGGCTCGTCCAGCAGGATCAGCGAGGCGTCCGACAGCCCGGCCCGGGCGAGCGCGAGCCGCTGCCGCTGGCCGCCCGAGAGGTCGTGCGCGCCGCCGAGCACGGTGTCGAGTCCGTCGGAGAGCCGGGACACCTCGTCCTCCAGGCCCACGTCACGCAAGGCGCGCCACAGCTCCGCGTCGTCAACGGGGCCCTTGCGGCCGAGGGTGAGGTTGCGGCGGACCGTGTCCCTCAGGAGGGTGGCGGACTGGTCCACGTAGGCGATCCGGCCGCGCAGTTCGGACAGATCCCAGTGGCCGGCGTCCCGGCCGAACACCTCGACGCTGCCCGCGTCCGGATCCATGAAGCGCTCGACCAGACCGAGGACGGTCGACTTGCCCGCCCCGGACGGGCCGACGACGGCGGTGAGACCCCGTGCCGGAACCGTCAGGTCCACTTCCTGCAGGACCGGTTCCGTGCCGTAGCCGAACGAGACCCCGGAGAAGCGCACGGCCGACGCCTCGTCGGTCGTGGCGCGGCTGTGGGGTACGGGTACGGGCTCGCCGGTGCACTGCGGCTCCGACGGCAGCGCGAACAGGTCGTCGAAGCGTTTGCGCGAGGCCAGGCCCGCCTGGATGGTCGTGATGCCGGAGATCGCCATGATCATGGGCGCGGCGAGCTGGAAGAGATAGAGGAGGAAGGAGATGAACGCGCCCAGTTCGAGGTCGCCGCCGACCAGCCGTGCGCCGCCGCCGAGTACGACGGCGACGAGGGCGATCTGCTGGCCCAGGTTCACCACCGGCACCATCAGCGCCTCCAGGGCGGACGCACCGGTCTCGATGCGCGCGACGCTCCTGGCCCGGTCGGCCAGCTCCTCGGACGCGGAACGCTCGGCCCGGTACGCCTTGATGATCGTGAGCGACTCCATCATGGCCACGAAGTGACCGGCCAGCTCGCCCACCTCCTCCTGGATGGCGAGGTACTTGCGGCGCAGGGCCACCATGACCACGCCGATGCCCACCAGTGCGCACAGGAAGGCGCCGAGGGTGAAGAGCAGCAGCACCCAGTCCAGGATCCCCATGATCACCAGGGTTCCGGCCAAGGTGGCCAGGGCCATCGGAAGCTGGATCGGGCCGATGTCGACGACGCTCTTCACCGCGGCCGCGTCGGCGGTGAGGCGCGTGGCCAGGTTGCCCGTGCCCTCGGCGCGCGCGGTGTGCAGCGTGAGGCCGAGCGAGTGCCGCATGCTGCGGACGCGCAGCCGGGCGATCAGGTCGTGGCCGGTGCGCGAGAGCAGGTAGGTCGCGTACGCGTTGGCGGCGGCGGCGCCGAGGCCCACTCCGGCCATGAGCCAGATCCACCGGGCGTATCCGCGCCCCTCCTGGATCGCGCCCAGCAGTTCGCCCACGGTCCACGGGAGTACGAGCGTCGCCGAGGTGGCCAGCAGGGCGAGGCCGAGCACACACGTCAGCAGCAGGCGTCTGCCCTCGAACACCTCCCGCAGGATGAGCAGCCGCTCCGGGGGCTCGCTCGGGGGTGTCGTGTGCTGCGCGGTCGCCATCAGTGGTTCCTCATCGCCGTGAACTCGATCAGCGAACGGACGGGGGTGGCGGGGCCTTCCCAGGTCGCCTCCAGCCCCGCCGCCCGGCCCAGCTCCCTGAGTTCGGCCACCGTGCGCACGGGGTACGGCATCATGGCCCGGACCCACAGGCCGGACCTGGCCGCCTCCGGGTCCGCGGGGTCGGGGCGGAGGCTGACCTCGGCCACCAGCACCTTGCCGTCGGCGCCCGCGGCTTCCGCGCAGCGGCGCAGGATCGCCGTCGCCCGCTCGTCGTCCCAGTCGGCGAGGACGGCGGAGAGCAGATAGACGTCGTGGCCCGTGGGCAGCGGCTCGAAGAAGCTGCCGCCGACCGCCGTGGCCCGGCCCGCGAGCCCCCGGGAGGCGAAGTGGTCGCGGGCGATCCGGGCGGTGCCCGGGAGGTCGACGAGGGTGCCTCTCAGGTGCTCGTGCCCGCGCAGCAGATTGACGAGCAGGGCGCCGGTGTTCCCTCCGACGTCGGCCACGCTGCGGACGCCCGACCAGTCGTACGCGTCCACCACGAGCTCCCCGTCGAAGACGAGGTGGTCGGCGGTGACGCGTGCCAGGGCGCCGGTGAACTCGGGCCGGGTGTCCAGGCTCTCCCAGTAGCCCTCCCCGTACATGCCGACATGCGCCGGCTCTCCCGTACGCAGGGTGTGCACAAGCCCGAGCAGGGCGGTGTCCGACCGGCCGAACATGCCGTCCAGACGGAGGAACTCCCTTACGGAGGCGGGGTGGTCGCCGCGCAGCGGCTGCCCGGCGGCGGTCAGCTCCACGTCGCCGGACTCGTCACGGCGCAGCAGACCGAGGGCGGCGAGATAGTCCAGCAGGCTGTCGAACTGGTCGGGTCGGGCTCCGCACAGACCGGCCAGTTCCCCTGGACGACCGGTACCCGCGGCGATGTGGTCGGCCAGCCCGAGCGTCGCCGCGGCACGGACGGCGGCCGGGCGCAGCAGGTCGGCGAGGTCGACGAGGTTCCTGGCGTGGGCGAGGTCGTCCATGGGTCGGTGCTCCTGGAAGGGTTTCGGTGAGTGGTGGTACGTAGGCGGGGCGGGGGTGTGAGCGCGGGGGCCCGCGCGCCGGTTTTCGGGCGTGGTGGCCACTCGGGCCGCCCGGCCCGGGCACGGTGACCGGTGTCATCCGTGCCCGGGGCGGGCGGTGGCTCAGCAGCCGCCGGAGATGGTCCTGGCCGAGAACTGGCTGGCCATCCAGGACACGCCCGCGCTGGCCGCGGCCGCGCACAGCGGCGTGCTGGCCGGGGCCTCGGCCGTCGCGCCGACCTCCAGCTCCTCCGCGCCGGTGTAGGCGTCGTAGCCTGCGGCGAGTTCCATGATCGTCGTGGTCTTCATTTCTTCACCCCCTCTCGGTCACGGGTCTCCGCCCCGCCGGGCGACGGGACGGAAGTGGGGAGAGGACCCTCAGCAGGTGATCTCGTAGGTGGCGCCGCTGACGGCGCTCGCGCCGGCGCTCGCCCAGGCGCCGCACTTGACCGAGCTGGCACGCGACGCGACGACCGAGACACACACCCAGGTGGTCGCCGGGGCGCCGGCGGCGGCGCTGACGTTGAGCTCGTCGACCTCGGTGTAGGCGTCGTAGCCGGCGACGAGGTCTGCGATGACGGTGCTCTTGTTGCTCATGTTCTCTTCACTCTCGTTCAGTTCTGACCTGAATCCAGGGGGCGCGGACACGCCCCCTGGAAAGCACTTCAGCCCTGGACGTCGCGGCACAGCCGGACGGACCCGCTCCACCGGACGGTGCGGACGGGAGCGGAGCGCGCCGCTTCCCGGACCGGGGGGAGCCGGTCCGGGAGGCGGTTCAGGCAGCCGGAAGGCTGACGTTGCGCGAAGGGTCCTCGGGGTCGACACCCGCCCGCACCAGCAAGGTGCGCAGGACGCGGGGGAACGCCTCCGGGTCGTCGGCCGTGTCGACCAGCGCCTCGGCGAGGACGCCGGCGCGGTGCTGGCCGAAGCTCAGGCCCTGCATCCCGGGTGCGGGGTCCCTGGGCTCCCAGGCGGTCGCCACACCCGGCCGGATCCGGCGGGTGAACAGCGAGGTCCGCGACCCGACCCCGGGCAGGTCCGCGAGGACCTCGGCGAGCCCCGGCGCGACGTGGGCACTGCTCTCGTCCAGGTAGACGACGAGTGCGTCCCGCCGCGGGTAGAGGTACGTGGACGAGACGACCTTCGCCCGGTACACCGCCCCGCAGCCCTCCAGGTGGTGCAGGGCGCTGCGCCAGATCGCCGGGGCGAAAGTCCAGCCGGTGATGTGGACGTACAGCCTGAGCAGTTCGGCGGAGCGGTGCGGGGCCGTGCCCTCGACGAGGAAGAAGCCCGGGGACAGGGCGGGGCGCAGCGGGGTGTTGACGACCTCGACGAGCGAGCCCGGAACGGCTCCTCCAGCGGCGCGGACCTGCTCGACGGGCACCCGGACCCGGACCCCGCCCAGTTCGACGAGGTGCGTTTCCTCGCCGGACGCGACCATCACCGCGCGCAGAGTCGTCGCCCGGTGCGGCACCCCCTCGGCGAGCAGCTTCTCGAACTCGGGGTCGCGCAGCCGGAAGGGCAGCCCCTCGTCGGCAACGTCCAGGCCGGCGTGCAGCTCCTGGTAGAGCGCGTCGGCGAGCAGCCGGCGCAGCTCCCTCGGGCTGTCGGCCTCGATGGTCCGGTCGCCCACGGTCGCCCCCGAGCGGTCCGGCAGCACGTGGACCGAGCGCCCCGCCGTGAGCAGCTCCGGGGCCAGGCCACCGCCGGCGGCGGCTGCCGTCCTGGTTCCGCCGCCGGTGCTTCCGGTTACGGCTCCGCCGCCCGTGGTGCCGGTTACGGCTCCGCCGCCCGTCGTACCCGTCATGGTTCCGCCGTCCGTCGTACCGCTGCTCATGACGCGTCCTCGAATCCCAGAATGTGCGCGAACCTGTCCGGCGTCAGAAGGGCCCGTCGGCCGACCCCCGCCGCCGCGCGCTCGATGCCGGAGAGCCGCTGGCCCTGCGCGGCCCCCGCGATCAGCCGGTCGAGCAGATGCCATCCGGCGAACGCGGTGGCCCGGGCCGGGAAGCCCGGGTCGAGGAGCCGGGGCACGGTGCGGTAGCCCGCCCAGAAACGGTGCACCAGCGGCAGCAGGCGCTCCATCCGCGCCGCCCCGCGTTGCAGCACCTGTTCGTGCGTCAGTTCCAGCTCGGTGAGGGCGGACCCGGGGGTGCCTCGGTGGGTGACGATGTCGAGGACCGAGCGGTAGAGCCATTCACCGGCGAAAGAGCCGACGTCCCTGGCCGCGTCCCCGGCACGGAACTCCTCCCAGTCCGTGAGGACGGGGGTCCCGTCCTCACGGACCAGGAGCTGGTCCACGCGCAGGTCGCCATGGGTCGGCACCCGGGGGGCGTCCGCCTCCAACCGCTGCAGCCGCTCGATCGCCTCGACGAGCGGGGTGTCGTGCTGCATCAGCCGCCACGCCTCCAATTCGGCGTGGCTGAGGCTGTTGTACAGCCCGATCGGCATGCCGTGCAGGATCGAGACATCCGGGAGCGACGGGGTGCTGCTGTCCAGCGGCCGGGTCGTTCCGGCGGCGTGCAGCCGGCCGACGGTGCGGCCGACGGACTCGGCCAGGTCGCCCCCGAAGGTCTCGTCCACCATCAGCTCGGCGCCGCCACGGGCCTCGATGCGCTCGAAGGCGACAAGGTTCTCCGCCTCGTCGTAGCCCAGCATGACCGGGACCCCGGCCCGCAGACGGGGCACGTCCCGGACGAACTCCTCGAAGGACAACAGCCGCGCCATCCGGGCCCGTACGTCGGGGCCGGGCCCGACGAGCCGCTTGACGAACACGTCGCGCCCGCCGGACGTCCGTCCGAGCCACGCCTGGTTTCGGCCGACCGGAGCGGTGACGGAGTCCCGCAGGAAGGGCCCCGCGCCGATGGCGTCGAGCAGGGCGTCGACCGCGGGCACGGCGTCCAGGTCCACCGGGCGGAACGCCGTCGCACGCTGCTTCGCGCCGCCTGGTTCCCGGGCCGTGCCCGGCGTGCCGGCCACGGCGGTTTCTGTTGTGAGCATGTGTCCCCCGTTGAAGATCTGCTCCGGCGTTGATCGGTTGTGCCGCTCTTCCGGCCGGGCACAACGAGTCTCGCCCCGCGATCAGGGGACCGGCCACCCGCCTCGGGTAGGCGGTACGGCCCCCGGTCGGCGGGAGGTTCACCGGCCGGGGACCCCCGGTCGGCGGTGCGTCCCCTGCTTTCGGGGGAGTCGCACGGGCCGGAGGGCTGGGGTGCCGGAGGGCTACGGAGCCGGAGGGCTGGGGTGCCGGAGGGGTGGGGTGCCCCGGTCCGTGGAGCTACGGAGCTGCGGGGGCCGCGGGCTACGAGCCCGCGGCCCCACGGGTCAGGCGGCACACTCCTGCGAGGGGCGGCGGCCCACCACCAGCTTGGCCCGGTCGGCGATCACGGCCGCCTGCACCCGGTTGGTGACGTTGAGCTTGGTGAGGATGTCGCTCACACAGTCCTTGACGGTGGCCGTGCCGAGCCCCAGTCTCCGTCCGATGTCGGCGTTGGGCAGCCCCTCGGCGAGCATCATGAGCACGTCCCGCTCGCGGGCGTTCAGCACCTGCGTGAGCCTGCGGGCCCGGACCGTGTCCGCGGTGTCCTGGACGTCCTTGCCGAGTTCGGTCAGAAGCCGGGCGGAGGCGAGCCGGGACAGGACGGTGGAACCGGCGGCGAGCGCGCGGACCGAGGTCACGAGTTCCTCGGGCCCCGTGTCCTGGAACAGGCAGCCCGCCGCCCCGCGACTCAGCGCCGCGAGCACGGACTCACGGGAGGACGGCCCCGACAGCACGGCGACGCGCGGAGGCTCGGGCAGTTCGAGCAGGCCGTCGAGGACGCTCAGTCCGTCGGCGGTCCGCAGCCCCAGATCGAGCAGGACCACCTCCGGTCTGCGGCGCCGGGCCTCCACCAGAGCCTCCTCGCCGCCAGCCTGACAGCCCGTCAGTCCGTCCGCCGCATCGACGAGCAGGCGCAGGCCGGCGCGCAGTAGCGCCTCGTCGTGGACGATCAGCGTCGTGATCACTTGTTCACCGCCGCGCGTCGGCTCTGCACCGCACGGAGCAGGAACATCCCGGCGATGACGGCGAGGGAGACCCAGATCGCGTGATCCGTGATGGTCTCCGCCAGATCGACGGCAGGCTGCCCGATGGCGTACCCGAGGAGGGTGAACATGCCGGTCCACACCGCGGCGCCGATGGCGTTGAGGCCGAGGAACGCCCACAGCCCCATGCCCACCCATCCCGCCGAGGCGAACGCCAGCGGACCGGGGACGAGGGGCAGCGGCGCGAGAACGACCGCGGCGGCGACGAGCTTCCGGTTCCTGCCGCTGCCACGGCCCGGCGGGCCGCTCGCGGCCGCCCCACCGTCCGCCTCGGCCGTCGCGGCCCCCGCGTCAGATGCCCCGGCGGACGTCTCCGGAGAAGACTTGGGCGCCTTGCCCGCCGCTTCGGCCGCAGGTCCGGGCGGGCCGGTGAGCAGCCCCACGATGTTGCCGCCCCAGAGGCGGCCGGCCCACCAGAACACCCAGGCGAACTTCATCATCCCGAAGACACCCGCGGTGAAGGCGATCAGCAGCGGGGTTTCCCCGACCCGCGCCGCCGCGCCCGCGACGGTCATGGCCGTCTGGGTGCCCGTCAGTACTTCCAGCAACACCGGATGGGAACCGATGAGCCAGGGCCGCAACGGCCACATGGCGAACGAATAGGCGAACACCAGCCACATTCCGTACCAGCAGACAAGGTCCCTGGTCGACGGCGCTCCCGCCCACGGCAGCCATGGCTTGTCGAGCGGGCGCGAGGAAGCGGCCGGTACATACCGGGTCTCGGTGGTCAAGCGAAACCTCTCAAGGTGATGACCGGACAGAATCAGGTACGGCGGACGAAGACGCCCGCGGTCGGAAACGATCAGTCGGGCGGCGGTGTCTCCCCCTCACCTCCCGAGGGGGCGTCAGCGAGGCCGACGATGCGGCGGAGTTCGGCGATGTGCCCCGCCAGGGCCCGTCGGCCGTCACGGGTGAGCGCGATCCAGGTACGGGGGTACGACGCCCCCCGCGCCTTGGTCACCTCCACGTATCCCGCCCCCTCCAGCACCTTGAGGTGCTTGCTGAGGACGGAATCGCTCACCCCGAGGCTCTCGCGCACCCGGGAGAACTCCATGCTGTCGACGGCCGCCAGCATGGCGCAGATCCGCAGCCGGTTCGGCGCGTGGATCACCGCGTCGTAGCGGGGTTCGGTCACCGGCCCGCCCGCAGTTCACGACGTACGGTCGCGTCGATGCGAAACCCCATCACCACGGTGAGCACACCGGCGACCAGGCCCGCGCAGGCGACGGCCCAGCGGACGTCGAAGCCCCACTCCAGCGTCATGCCGGTGGCCACGAGCACCAGGCAGGCCAGCAGGTACACGCCGAAGTACCGGGCCGCGTCGGGGGTGCTCGTGTAGCGGTCGAAGGTGACGCCGCTGGTCCGCCTGAGAGCCCAGCCGAGCCCCAGGACCACCAGGACGAACGGCCCCATGGCCCACTCGGCCCACCGCAGGCTGATGGCCGCGCAGACGAGCGCGAAGGCGAGCCCGAGGCCGCTGTGGAACCACCAGGGGCTCGACACGCTGTCGGCGACACGTGCCCTGGAGGCGGCCGCTTCACCCAGCGCGCGACGAGCCGCCTCGGCGTCAGGCAGCTCGGAAGAGGTCGATGAGGGCGAGTTGCTTTCCATGTCGGAAAGTAAAACAAACCACTGTCCACCACGGCAAGTACCTTCTGCCACAGGAGGAGCCACAGACGGATCCGCAGAAACGAGCCGCGGACGGAGAGCGGCGGCGGACGGGCTCAGCCGACCGCTTTCCGGCCCGGGGCCGCTCGCCCGACCCCACTCAGCCCGTTGCGCTGGGCGAGCAGCGCCGCCTGCACGCGGTTGCTGACCTTCAGCTTGAGCAGAATGGCGCTGACATGTTCCTTGACCGTGCTGACGCCCATGTGCAGTCGCACCGCGATCTCCTGGTTGGACAGCCCGTCCGTCAGACAGTCCAGTACGTCCTGCTCACGGGAGGTCAGAGCGGTGAGGAGGTCGTCACTCCCCCGGCCTCCCCGGGTCGCGAGGTAGCCGTCGATGACCTGGCGTCCGACCACGGGCGCGAGAACTCCCCCGCCCCCCGCGAGGATCCGGACCGAGTGGACGAGCTGCTCCGGGGCCATGTCCTTGAGCAGGAACCCCTCGGCCCCCAGCCGCAGCGCGGCCGAGACGCAGTCCTCGCCGACCCGGGCCGCGAGCACCGCGACCGCCGGGCGGTTGGGCAGGGCGCGGACATCGGCGAGTACGGAGAAGCCGTCCGCTGCCGGGAGTGCGAAACCGAGGAGCACGACATCGGGCTCGTGGGCACCGATCCGGGCGACCGCTTCGGCCCGGTCGCAGTCGGAGACGACCTCGATGTCCGGTTCCGCGCCCAGAATGCCGACCAGGGCCGAACGAGTAAGCAACTCGTCTTCGGCAATGACCGTGCGGATCACAGCACCCACCCCCGTTGGTAACCGATTCGTCGCATCATACTCACGGATGATCACGACCGATCAGCCACCCGCAGGCCGGGGCCGACCACGGGACACACCCACGGGACGCACCCAGGGACGGCCCACCGTACGGACCAGCGACCGGGCCACCGCATTGGGCCGTACGGATGGAACCGCCGTCGCCCGCAGCGGCCCTTCGCCGCTCCGTACGGGCCTTGAACCGCCACCGACGCGGTGCGCGCGGACGCCCAACCTTTCCTTCAACTCGGCTGTTTCTCCACGGTGTTAAGGGTTCCTCTACGCGCGGAGCTTCACCCTCCGAGCGATCCACCGGGCATATCAGACGACTTCTCGCACGGGCATTACCGGTGGGTACCACGAGCTGCTAGACACTGCATCGCACCTTCACCCCCACCCCCCACACTTCGAAGGTCGGCAGCCATGTCCGTACGCAGGTTCTGGGCATCCCTATCCACTCTCGCACTCGCCGCCGTGGCCGCTCTCGGCGTCGCCGGGACCGCCGTCGCGGCGGACTCGGCCGCCGCCGGCGGTTATGTCGCGCTCGGCGACTCCTACTCCTCCGGTGTCGGCGCCGGCAACTACCTCCCCGACAGCGGCGACTGCCGTCGCAGCGCCAACGCCTATCCGCAGCTGTGGGCGGCGGCGAACTCCCCCACCTCGTTCGCCTTCGTCGCCTGCTCGGGGGCGACCACCTCTTCCGTCGCCAGTGGCCAGCTGGGCGTGCTCGACGCGTCCACCGCGCTCGTCAGCGTCACGGCCGGAGGCAATGACGTCGGGTTCGCCGATGTCATGCAGGACTGCGTGCTGGGGAGCGAGGCCACCTGCCTCAACAGCGTGAACGCGGCGGTCGCCGAGATGAACGACTCCCTTCCGCAGAGCCTTGATTCGCTGTACGGGAGCATCCGCGCGGGTGCTCCCGCCGCCCAGGTCGTCGTCCTCGGGTATCCGCGCTTCTACCAGCTCTCCGGCAGCTGCGTCGCGGGGCTCACCGAGGCCGAGCGGGCCGCGATCAACGACGCGTCGGACGTGCTGAACGGGGTCCTCGCCAAGCGGGCCGCCGATGCCGGCTTCACCTTCTCCGGCGTCGTCGACGAGTTCACCGGGCATGAGCTGTGCTCCGGCGACGCCTGGCTCCACAGCGTGACCGTGCCCGTCCAGAACTCGTACCACCCCACCGCCGCCGGGCAGTCGGGTGGCTATCTGCCTGCCTTCCGGTCCGCGGTGTAACGGGGACCTGTACCTGGCCTGTACCTGTACGGAGGCGGTTCACCGGTGATCCGGTGGGCCGCCTCCGCGCGTCTCCGGGGATGCCTTCCTCAGTAGCGCTCCACCAAGTGCTCGCGGCCCGACGGGGGTTCGTACGACTCCGGCCAGAAGTCCGTCACCCC
This sequence comes from Streptomyces sp. CB00316, assembly GCF_001905595.1. Taxonomy (GTDB): domain Bacteria; phylum Actinomycetota; class Actinomycetes; order Streptomycetales; family Streptomycetaceae; genus Streptomyces. The sequence continues at coordinate 247,773 of NZ_LIXI01000002.1, forward strand.
GGTGATCAGGCCCCGGCCGTCGAAGGTGAAGAAGTGGATCGCGTGCGTTTCCTCCGGGCCTACCGTGACCTCGGTCCGCGCCGCCGCCTGCAGGCCCTCGGCGTCGGCGACGATCCGCTCGATCCGGATGTGCCAGTCGCCCGGGTACTCCCGGTTGAAACGCACGTAGCGCTCCTTGCCGTGGACACGCTCCCTGGTCTGCGGGAGCTCGTACACCACGTCGTCCGCCAGCGTCGCCGCGAACGCGTCCCAGTCGCGGGCCTCTGCCGTCGCCCAATACGTCTCCACCGCCGTGCGCAGGCCGCCCGTGGTGGTGTTGCCGCTCGTCTCGTCCGTCATGGGAGTGAGTGTGGCGTGCGGCACTGACAATGGCCCGGGGAGCCGCCGTCGAGCTGCTGTCACGCCTCGTTCGGCTTGGGGCGCATCGCCTTCAGGGAGTACATCAGCGGGATCCGGGGACGGTCCGCCGGGAAGCGGTAGTGGCCGTCCGCGTGACGCTCCAGCGTGCCGAAGCGCGGGAAGAGCGAGACGTCGTGCTCGTGGAGGAACTCGATCCGCAGGCCGGCCGCCGCGAGCGCCGTCACCACCTCGCCCACCGGGTGCTGCCACTCGACGCTGCGGTTGTGCACGGTCGGCGCGTCGAAGTCGGCGTACGTCCCGGGAGTCTCGTCGACCCAGGCCTCACGGCTGAAGTAGTCGTGGGTGACGACCGAGCCGGTCCCGTCGTCCAGCGCGTCGGTAAGGGGGTGGAACTCCGCCAGGTAGAGGAAGCCGCCGGGTGCGACCAGCGAGGCCGCCGTCTCGGCCCAGCGCTCCATGTCGGGGAGCCAGTTCAGCGCGCCGACGCCCGTGTAGACGATGTCGTACGACGCGTCGGGGACGGCCGTAGCGGCGTCGTACACATCGGCCGCCACGAACGCCGCGCGGTCCGGGCCCAGGCCCAGCGATTCCGCCAGGCCCCGGGCGGTCTCCACGGCAGGCTCGGAGAAGTCCAGGCCCACCACCTGCGCGGCGCCGTGGCGCGCCCAGGACAGGGTGTCCAGGCCGATGTGGCACTGGAGGTGCAGCAGGGTCTTTCCCGTGATGTCGCCGACCTCCGCCAGCTCGAACGGGCGCAGCGCGTCCTTGCCCGCCCGGAACGCCTCCAGGTCGTAGAAGTCGCTCGCCGCGTGTATCGGCACGCGCTCGTCCCAGCGTGCGCGGTTGGCGTCCTGCCAGTCGTCCGGGGTCGGGGAGTACATATCCGAAAAGTTACCCACAGGGCGGAAGGGGCGCGAGCGGTTATCCACAGGCGGAGGGGTCCGGTCACATCTTCGTACGGGTGTTGTGGACGGGCTTCTCCGGTCGGGCGGGGGATCGGGTTGGATGGAGGGCATGAGCGAATCAGAGAACGTCTCGACCATGCCGGAGTGGGAGCAGCGGTTCCGCGCGCCCAGGGTGTCCCTGCCCGACTGGGCCGAGGACGCGCCTGACCGCTCGCTCTTTGTCTCCAATGCCACCGGGACCTACGAGCTGTACGCGTGGGACCGGTCGAACGGGCGGCAGCGCCAGGTGACCGACCGGCCCAACGGGACCACCGACGGCGTGCTGACGCCCGACGGTGAGGCCATCTGGTGGTTCAGCGACGCCGACGGCGACGAGTTCGGCGTGTGGATGCGCCAGCCCTTCGGCGGCGGGCAGGACGAGCCCGCCGCCCCGGGCCTGGCGCCCTCGTATCCGGCGGGCCTCGCCATCGGGCGCGACGGCTCCGCGGTGATCGGCCGCTCCACCGACGAGGACGGGACGACCATCCATCGTGTGCCGCCCTCGGGCAGTGGCGAGGCCGTCGAGATCTATCGGCACCGCGAGTCCGCAGGCGTCGGGGACCTGTCCTACGACGGGACGCTCATCGCGCTGGAGCACACGGAGCACGGCGACGCCATGCACTCCGCCCTGCGCGTGGTGCGCCCGGACGGCTCCACGGTGGCCGAGCTGGACGACACCGAGGGCGGCACCAAGGAGCTCGGTCTCGCCGTGCTGGGCTTCGCGCCGGTGGCCGGTGATGCCCGGCTGCTCGTCGGCCACCAGCGCCGGGGCCGGTGGGAGCCGATGATCTGGGACCCGGTCGCGGGCACGGAGACCGCGCTCCCGGTCGACCTGCCCGGGGATGTGGGTGCCGAGTGGTATCCGGACGGCTCCGCCCTGCTCATCGAGCACAGCTTCGAGGCCCGCAGCGAGCTGTGGCGGTACGAGCCGGGGGCCGCGGAGCCCGTGCGTGTGGAGACCCCCGCCGGGACGGTGTCGGGCGCCACGGCCCGGCCGGACGGCACGGTGGAGTACCTCTGGTCCTCGGCCGCGCAGCCGCCGGTCGTGCGGTCGACGAGCGGTGCGGTGGTCCTGGACCCGCCGGGTGCCAAGGCCCCGGCGTCGGTGGCCGTCGAGGACGCGTGGGTGGAGGGGCCGGGCGGCCGGATCCACGCCCTTGTGCAGAAGCCCGCGGGGGATGGCCCGTTTCCCACCGTCTTCGAGATCCACGGCGGGCCGACCTGGCACGACAGCGACGCCTTCGCCTCCGGCCCGGCGGCCTGGGTGGACCACGGCTTCGCCGTCGTGCGGGTCAACTACCGGGGCTCGACCGGGTACGGCCGCGCCTGGACGGACGCGCTCAAGCACCGGGTCGGCCTGATCGAGCTGGAGGACATCGCGGCCGTTCGGGACTGGTCGGTCAAGTCCGGGCTCGCGGACCCGCGGCGCCTGGTCCTGGCCGGCGGATCCTGGGGCGGCTATCTCACCCTGCTCGGCCTCGGCACCCAGCCCGACGCCTGGGCGCTGGGGCTGGCGGCCGTGCCGGTCGCGGACTACGTCACGGCCTACCACGACGAGATGGAGGCCCTGAAGGCGATGGACCGAACGCTGCTGGGCGGTACGCCGGAGGAGGTGCCCGAGCGCTTCGAGGCCTCGTCCCCGCTGACGTACGTCGACGCGGTGCGCGCTCCCGTCTACATCTCGGCGGGCGTCAACGATCCGCGCTGCCCCATCCGTCAGGTGGAGAACTACGTGGACCGGCTGGCGGCGCGTGGCGCCGTGCACGAGGTCTACCGGTACGACGCCGGGCACGGCTCGCTCGTGGTGGAGGAGCGCATCAAGCAGGTGCGGCTGGAGCTGGAGTTCGCCCTGAAGCACCTGGGGGGTGGTGACGTCCTGGGGGCGTGAGGGGCGGGCCGTCCCCCACGGGGGTGTGAGAGGCGGATAAAGGGGCGACCCCGCTCCGGAGGGCCGGAACGGGGAACCGTACCTTGGTGGGGTGTACCGGTTCCTGCTGACCCCGCGATGGTGGGGGATCAACCTCTTCGTCGTGCTGGCCATCCCGTTCTGCGTGTTCATGGGCACCTGGCAGCTCGGCCGCTTCGAGGACCGTGTGCAGTCGCACGAGCAGGCGACGAAGCAGCCCGATCCGAGCACCCGGGCCGCGAAGCCGCTGGACGAGCTGCTGCCCGTCGACAAGGTGACGTCCGGCCGCCCGGCCGTCGCGACCGGGACGTACGCCGACCAGTTCCTGGTCCCCGGCCGTGAGCTGGACGAGCGGCAGGGCTTCTACGTCCTGAGCCTGCTGCGGACCGACGGGGGCAAGGCCCTGCCGGTGGTACGCGGATGGCTGCCCGGCACCGCGGGCAGTGTCCCCGTGCCGGCCGCCCCGCAGGGTGAGGTCACCGTCACCGGGGACCTCCAGGCCTCCGAGAACATCCACAGTGACGGCGTCGACACCAGGGGCGGGCTCCCCGCGGGCCAGCTCGGCATGATCAGCGCCGCGTCCCTGGTGAACCTGGTCGACTACGACGTGTACGACGCCTGGGTGACGCTTCCCGGGGCGGAGACGGGCGGTACGGGCGGCGCGATGAAGCCGGTGCCCGCCGCCGCCCCGCAGGGCAGTGGGCTCGACCTGAAGGCGTTCCAGAACCTGGGGTACACGGGCGAGTGGTTCGTCTTCGCGGGCTTCGTGCTCTTCATGTGGTTCCGGCTGGTCCGCCGCGAGGCCGAGGCCGTCCGCGATGTCGCCCTCGGGCTCGTCCCGGAGGGCGAGGAGGCCGACGCCGCCGCCGGCGTTGCGGGAACCGAGGCCGTACAGGTGCCTGAGTCGCCGGAGACACCGGAGACCTCGAAGACTCCGGAGACCGCGCAGGGCTCGTAGGGCCCGTGGGGCTCTCAGGCGGGCCCGCCTGAGCTGTCGCGGCCTCGGTCGCGGCGGTCGCCGGACTACGAGGTGGGCAGTACGCCCGTCCGGTAGATCGTGCCCGCGCAGGCGTTGTCGATCTTCGTCTCGGCCGTGGGCGCGCCCGTCTCCGGTGTGTGCGTCACGGCGATGCTGCCGTCCGCCGATGAGCCGTCCTGGTGCAGCGCCTGTGTGTCGGTGCCGGACTGGCCGGAGCTCTCGCCCGTCGTTCCCCCGGTGCCCGCGTCCGGCGTCGGGGTGGGGGTCGGTGAGGGAGCCACGGTCGGGCAGGTGTCGGTGGGGACCCAGGCGAACCGCACCTCGTAGGCCATGGAGGGCTTCAGCAGCACCGTGCCCGGCTCCTGCGAGGGGTCGGGCAGGCCGGGGGCCGCGTCGCCCGCCGTGTGCTGGATGACGTTGATCTTGAGCGGGTCGGCGGCGCCGAGGGCGGTGAAGCCGACGGTGCCGTTGCTGCTGACCGTGCAGGCCGCGCCGGAGACGTTCGCGATCTTGAAGCTGCCGTAGACCGTGCCGTCGGCGCCAGGGGCGGCCGCTCCCGCGGAGGCGACGCCGAGCTGACCCGGGTCGCAGACCGGCAGGGTGGCGAGATCCGCCGGCGGGGACGCGGAGGGCCCGCCCGTCACGGCGCCGTCCACCGGGTCCTCGGTGCGGTCCGCCGAGGGGTTCCCCTCGGAAGGCGCCGGTTCGCCGACCCCGCCCCGGCTCTCCTGGTTCGTGGGCTCCACGGTCCGGTCGCCCGGCGCCTGGGGCCCGGGCTCCTCCCCGTTGCCGCCCTGGGCCTGCTCGCCGTGTCCGGCGATGGCGGGAAGCGCGGTGGACGGGCCGTCGGAGTTCGCCACGTGCACGAAAGCGGGGACCGCCGTGCCGATCAGCAGCGCCGCCGCGGCCGCGCCGACCACGGCCTGCCGCCGGCGGGCTCGCCGGGCGGGCACCGCGCGCTGCAGATGCTCCAGGGTCCGGCCGGAGGGCTCGAGGTCCCCCACGGCACCGTGCAGCATCCGGCGCAGGACGACCTCGTCCAGCTCGCCGTCGACGGTTCCGCGCCCGCTCCGGAGGCCGCCGAAGAGGTCGGTGAGCGTACCGGCGGGGTCGGCGGGGCCGCCCTCGTCCGGCTCGCGGGGCGCGCTCTCCTCACGCGGACCGTCCGGTCGGTCCGACTGCTCCGGATCGGTGTGCGGAGTCTTCTCCGGCCCGTGGTTCACAATTCCGGTTCCCGTCGGGTCATTCTCCTGCCTGTGCTCGTGCCGGTGGCGGGGCCCGCTCATGTCTGGGCCTCCATCACGACGCGCAACGCGGCGATACCGCGGGAACCGTACGCCTTGACGGAGCCCAGCGAAACTCCGAGTGTCTCCGCGACCTGGGCCTCCGTCATGTCCGCGAAGTAGCGCAGGACCAGCACCTCGCGCTGGCGCCGCTGGAGCCCTTTCATGGCCTTGATCAGCGCGTCCCGCTCCAGCTGGTCGTAGGCGCCCTCCTCCGCGCTCGCCATGTCCGGCATGGGCTTGGAGAGCAGCTTGAGCCCGAGGATGCGGCGGCGGAGCGCGGAGCGCGACAGGTTGACGACGGTCTGGCGCAGATACGCGAGCGTCTTCTCGGGCTCCCGGACGCGGTTGCGCGCGGAGTGCACGCGGATGAACGCCTCCTGCACCACGTCCTCGCAGGAGGCGGTGTCGTCCAGGAGCAGGGCCGCGAGGCCGAGCAGCGAACGGTAGTGGGCGCGGTAGGTCTCGGTGAGATGGTCGACCGTGGTTCCCGCTGCCACCGTCTCGTCAGCACCCCCGCGCTGCGAGGGCAGCTGGGCCGGGCGCGCAGCGGGCATGGGCGCGATCACCGGCATGCCGCCGGGCGCGCGGGGCCGCCGGGGCGGACGCACGGTCGCGCCTCGCAACGGGGCCACCACGGTGATGTCGAGAACCTCTGCCACGCCTGTTGGACACGCTGCCCCCCGTCAGGGTTGTACGCGTACGGCGCCATGTTCGGCACTGTGCGACATGCCCTCATACGTACCTGCTCTTCCCCAAATGCCCCGTAAACGCGTCCCGCCACGCAAGAAGTGACGGCATAGACGCCGCCCGGCCGACGTGCGGTTGCAGGAGGCCGGGAGATCATCGTCGGATATGACAACACCCCAGCTCAAGAGGTTCAGACCAGGTAATTACTCATAGGGCGTTCACAGATCCTACAAAGCAGGTTCGACCGCCAGGTTCGATCAAAGGGGCTTCCTCAGGCGAGGGTGATTTCGGCGGCCACCGATTCCGCGATCTGCGCCACGTTCAAAGCCGCACCTTTACGGAGATTATCGCCGCAAATGAACATTTCCAGGGCGCGGGGATCGTCCATCGAGCGCCGCACCCGACCGACCCAGGTGGGGTCGGTGCCCACGACGTCGGACGGGGTCGGGAAATCTCCGGACGCCGGGCTGTCGAAGAGCACGACGCCGGGCGCGGTCGCCAGGATCTCGTGGGCCCGGTCGACGGCGACCTCGCTCTCGAAGCGCGCGTGGACGGACATGGAGTGCGTCGCGACGACGGGGACGTACACGCAGGTCGCGGTGGTCCTCAGGTCCGGCAGGCCCAGCACCTTGCGGCACTCCTCGCGGATGGCGAGCTCCTCGGAGGACCAGCCGTTCCCGGCGTCCGTACCGGCCCAGGGCACGACGTTCAGGGCGACAGGCGCGGCAAAGGGACTGAACGGACTGCGGGCGGCACTGGCACCGTCGCCCAGGGCCCGGCGTACGTCTCCGGGGTGGGTGCCCAGCTCCGTACCGGCCACCAGCGACAGCTGTTCGCGCAGGGCCGTGACACCGTCGCGGCCCGCGCCGCTGACCGCCTGGTAGGAGGAGACGATCAGTTCCCGCAGCCCGAATTCCGCGTGCAGCGCGCCGACCGCGACGATCAGCGACAGCGTGGTGCAGTTCGGGGACGCGACGATGCCCCGCGGTCTGAGCCGGGCGGCATGGGAGTTGATCTCCGGGACGACCAGCGGTACGTCGTCCGCCAGCCGGAAGGCAGCCGAGTCGTCGATGACGACGGCGCCCTTGGCCGCGGCGATCGGGGCCCAGTGGGCGGACACCTCGTCCGGCACCAGGAAGAGGGCCACGTCCACGCCGTCGAACACGTCCTCGGCGAGCGCGAGCACCTCGGTCTCCTCACCGCGCACGACCAGCTTGCGGCCGGCCGAGCGCGGTGAGGCGACGAGGGTGACCTCGCCCCAGACGTCCGCGTGCTGCGAGAGGATCCGGAGCATGACGCCGCCGATCGCCCCGGTCGCACCGACGACCGCGAGCGAAGGGCGGCGTGCGGTCATCGGCCGGTGCCCCCGTAGACGACGGCCTCGTCGGAGTCGCTGTCGAGGCCGAAGGCGGTGTGCACGGCGCGCACGGCCTCGTTGACGTCGTCGGCACGCGTGACCACCGAGATGCGGATCTCGGAGGTCGAGATGAGCTCGATGTTCACGCCCGCGTCGGAGAGCGCCTCGAAGAAGCCCGCGGTGACGCCCGGGTTGGTCTTCATACCCGCGCCGACCAGGGAGATCTTGGCGATCTGGTCGTCGTAGCGGAGCGACTCGAAGCCGATGGAGCCCTTGGCCCGCTCCAGGGCGTCGATGGCCTTGCGGCCCTCGGCCTTGGGGAGGGTGAAGGAGATGTCCGTCAGGCCGGTCGACGCGGCGGAGACGTTCTGCACCACCATGTCGATGTTGACCTCGGCGTTGGCGATGGCGCGGAAGATCGCGGCCGCCTCGCCCGGCTTGTCCGGGACGCCGACGACGGTGACCTTGGCCTCCGAGACGTCGTGGGCGACTCCGGAGATGATCGCGTGCTCCACCTTCTGGTCCCCTTGCGGCTCGTTGCTGACCCAGGTACCGCGCAGTCCGGAGAAGGACGAGCGGACGTGGATCGGGATGTTGTAACGGCGTGCGTACTCGACGCAGCGGTGCAGCAGCACCTTGGAGCCGGACGCGGCCAGCTCCAGCATGTCCTCGAAGGAGATCCAGTCGATCTTCTGCGCCCTCTTCACGACCCGGGGGTCCGCGGTGAAGACGCCGTCGACGTCCGTGTAGATCTCACAGACCTCGGCGTCCAGCGCGGCGGCCAGCGCGACGGCGGTCGTGTCCGACCCGCCGCGGCCGAGGGTGGTGATGTTCTTGCCCTCCTGGCTCACACCCTGGAACCCGGCGACGATGGCGATGTTGCCCTCGTCGATCGAGGTCCGGATGCGGCCCGGCGTGACGTCGATGATGCGCGCTTTGTTGTGGACCGAGTCGGTGATGACACCGGCCTGGCTGCCCGTGAACGACTGGGCCTCGTGGCCCAGGTTCTTGATCGCCATCGCCAGCAGGGCCATGGAGATCCGCTCGCCGGCGGTCAGCAGCATGTCGAACTCACGGCCGGCAGGGATCGGCGAGACCTGCTCGGCGAGATCTATCAACTCGTCCGTCGTGTCGCCCATCGCGGACACCACGACAACCACCTGGTTGCCGTTCCTCTTGGCGTCGACGACTCGCTTGGCGACCCGCTTGATGCCCTCGGCATCGGCTACGGAGGAGCCTCCGTACTTCTGCACGACAAGGCCCACGTGCGCTCCTCGCTCAGTCATTACTGCGGTCGGCTCAGTTTAACGAGCAGCCCGGAATCGCCCCGTCCCTACCAGATGGTGAGATGTCCCGCCCACAACGCGGTACGGCGTGTCGCCCCGAACTGCTCGTACGGGGCTGCTGCCCATCCCGGAGGAGCGCACTCCCTTTTGTGTCCCAGCCCACACCATCAGGAGGGAATGCGCGAGCCGGGAGGAGCCGGCCGGCGTACCGCCTCCGGGGCACCGGCGGGGGCCGGGGGCTCGCAGCCCGGGGCCTGGGCCTCGACGGGGGCGCCGGGGTCCGGAACGGGTTCGTCCGGGGCACCGGTCGCGCATCGGCGCCGCTCGGTGGCCTCGATGTAGTCGCCGAGGGAGCGGCGGGTGTCGAGCAGGGCGTCGACGCGCGCGTCGATCCCTCGGAGCCGGGCCCGCAGGACGTCCAGCACCTCGGCGCACGGTTCGAGCTCGGGTGACGGGCCCGTCGCACAGGGAAGGGTGTACGCGATCTCCTGGGTGGACAGGCCGGCCGCGAGGAGGTTGCGGATCTGGGTGACGGTGAGGACGACGTCGTCGGTGTACTCGCGGTATCCGCTGGGCCCCCGGGTGGGCCGTAACAGGCCCTGGGATTCGTAGTACCGCAGGAGGTGCGCGTGGACCCCGGTCCGCCGGCTCAGTTCCCCGATCAACATGCCCGTTCCTCCTTGACCTTCATACCGGTGTGAAGGTTGATGATGCCCCCATGACCACGACACCCTTCAACCCGCACGCCCTCCTCGCGAAGAGCAGCCTCGGCACGCTCGCGACGCTCAAGTCGGACGGCCGGCCGCAGCTCTCCCCCGTCCAGCCCTTCTTCGACCAGGAGGCCGGCGTCATCTACGTATCGACCAGCCATGGAACGGCCAAGACGGCGAACCTGCGCCGGGACGCGCGCGCCACGCTGATGGTGCTGAGCTCCGACGGGTGGGACTGGGCCACCGCCGAGGGCGTCGCCACGCTCACCGGGCCGGGTGAGGACCCCCACGGCCCGGAGGTCGAGGCGCTGGTGGACTACTACCGCAAGGCGGCCGGCGAGCACCCGGACTGGGACGAGTACCGCGAGGCGATGGTGGCCGGCCGCCGGGTGCTCATCACGATGACCGTCGACCACGTGTACGGCGCCCGGGTCTCCTGACGGCACGCCCCTCACGGCTTCCTGCCCCCGCGGTCCGTCGGCCGGACCGCGGGGGCAGGAAGCTTCGGCGTCACCGGGCGGGGTCACCATGGGTCACCCGGGGTTCACCCAGCCGTGTCACCCGGCCGTGTCACCCAGCCGTGTCACCCGGCCGTGGCACCTCCGCCGTGGAGGAGCGTCTCGCCGTCCTGTTCCCGGAGTACGGCGATCAGTCCGCGCAGCCCCGCCTCCGTACGGGCGATCTCCTCGTCGGTGAGGTACACCGACGGCTCGAAGCGCAGGGTGTTGGTCGCGCTCGCGGTCGGGAAGATCCGCAGCGAGTGGACCCGCAGGAGGTAGCCGGACAGGAGGTAGCCGAGGAGCCCGGCGCCCGCCTGCTCCCGGATGATCTCCGAGGTGGAGCCGGACTGGTCGTGGAACTCCAGGCCGAGCATCAGGCCCTTGCCCCGGACGTCCGCGACGATGTCGCCGAACTCCTTGCGCAGCCCCTCCAGCACCTCCAGCAGCTGGTTGCCCCGCGTCTCGGCGAGCCGGTACGCCTTCCCGTCGTCGGCCTCCAGCAGCTCGACGGTCTTGGCCGCGATGAGCGTGGAGAAGCTGTCCTTGGCATAGGTGGAGCTGTGGACGAGCTCGAAGTCCGTACGGTAGCGGGAGCCGCGCACCAGGGTCAGCGCCGACTTGGCGATGCCGCCGCCGAGGCTCTTGGCGAGCGTGATGTAGTCCCCGCGCAGGCCGATGTGGGAGGCGGCGAAAAAGGCTCCGGAGCGGCCCATGCCGCTCTGCACCTCGTCCACGACGATCGGGATGTCGGCCGTGGCGCAGGCGTCCTGGATCCGGCGGGCGGTCTCCCGGTCGAACACCCTGATGCCGGCCTCGCCCTGGATGGGCTCCAGCAGGAACGCGCCGATGACCGGCAGCTCGCGCTCGACGAGGCGTACCGTCCCGTCCTGCGTCTGGAAGTCGAACAGGGAGCTGCGCTCCTCGTCGATGGCTTCCGTCAGCGCCTCGGGACGGCTGACGTCCACGAAGCGGCAGCGGGCGGCGAGCGCGCGGAACGGGGTGCGGTACCCGGGGTTGTGGGTGAACTGGACGCTCCCGATCAGCTTCCCGTGGAAGGAGCCCTCCGGCGCCAGGAACACCGGAGCCGCGCCGGTCCGCTCGGTGTTGACCCGTTCGACGGCGGCGAGCAGGCGCTCGAAGCCCGCCGCGCCGTCCTGCGCGGGGTCGCCCTCCACACCGAGTACCGCGAGTGCCTCGTCGGAGACCTCCGGACGCGCACCCGCCCCTACGGCGGACCGGGCCTCCTCCGCGTGGGCCGAGACCCCTTCGAGGAGTTCGGCGAGCTTCAGCACCCGGTCGAGTTCCGCGTGCTTGACGGCCACTTCGTTGGCCTCGGCACCACTGTTGGCGAAGATCGCCGAATAGGGCTCGGGGTCGCCGAACTCCCGGTGGATGATGCCGTTGATCTTCCAGGCGAGGTCATTGGCGTAAGGATGCCGCGAGAACTGCGCGTGGACCGGCGTCCCTCCGTCCAGCAGCGACTTCGCGTACTCCACGATCTCGGGGTTGTTGTGTCCGAGGACGACCGACCCGTAGCCGCCGACCAGGTCGAGCACCGGTATTTCCGCCCCATCGGCTCGGCGGTAGAAAAGGGTGTTTCCACTGGAACGGACGTACTCGACGTCCAGCCCCAGCGTGGACAGCCAATTCGCCAGGTGCGGTTCAGCAAGTTCGAGCTTCTCTACCACGGGGTTCATCTCCACCCTCTGACCGACAGTGCCGCATGACTCCGTACTGGCGGCGAACAATAGCATTCGGTCGCTCTTTTATTCGAGTGATCCGTAATGGATCGGTAACTGCCCGTCCTCCGCGCCGTGAACACCGCCCCGACCAGCCAATTCCTCCCCGGTTCCCCGAGTGATCCACAGGTTTCCTTTCCCTGGCACGGGCGCTCTCCGGTAATCATCCGGGGAAAGCGGACGGAGATTCACGCGTTGCCGGGCCGTGACCGACTTCCTGGAATTCATGTATCGAATACGGATACGGTTCGGGGCGAACATGTGATCGTCAGCCAGAGGCGATTTCCGTCGCGGGAAAGGCAGTCGAGCGAAATGACGAGTGAGCCACGTTCCGAGGTCAACGGCCCGCACCGGGGACGGTCCGAGCCCATCGCCGTGGTCGGCCTGTCCTGCCGACTGCCCGAAGCCTCCGGCCCGGCGGCCTTCTGGGAGCTGCTGCTCGAAGGCCGGGACGCCCTCTCCGACATGCCTGCCGACCGCTGGGAGTCGATCTCGGGCGACACGATCGACGGAATCCGCCGGGGCGGATTCATCGACGGCATCGCCGACTTCGACGCCTCCTTCTTCGGCATCTCGCCCCGCGAGGCCGTCGTCATGGACCCGCAGCAGCGCCTCCTGCTGGAGCTCACCTGGGAAGCGCTGGAGGACGCCGGTATCGTCGCCGCGACCCTGGAGTCCAGCGCGACCTCCGTGTTCGTCGGCACCGCTCGCGAGGACTACACCAGCCTGGTCTACCGGCAGGGCTCCTCGGCCATCACCCAGCACACCGTGACCGGCACGCACCGCGGCATCATCGCCAACCGGGTCTCCTACGCGCTCGGGCTGAACGGCCCCAGCCTCACCGTGGACACCTCCCAGTCCTCCTCCCTGGTCGCCGTCCACCTCGCGTGCGAGAGCCTGCGCACCGGCGAGTCCGACATGGCCCTCGCGGCGGGCGTGAACCTCAACATCCTCGGCGAAGGGATCGGCGGCGCCGAGCAGTTCGGCGGCCTCTCCCCCGACGGCCGCTCCTTCACCTTCGACGCCCGCGCCAACGGCTACGTACGCGGGGAGGGCGCGGGCGTCCTGGTCCTCAAGCCGCTCTCGCGGGCCCTCGCCGACGGCGACCGGGTCCACAGCCTGATCCTCGGCAGCGCCGTGAACAACGACGGCGCGACCCCCGGGCTGACCGTGCCCAGCGCCGCCGCGCAGGAGCGGGTGATCCGCCTGGCCCGGGAGCGGGCCGGGGTGGAGCCGGACGCGATCCAGTACGTCGAACTCCACGGCACCGGGACCCCGGTGGGCGACCCGATCGAGGCCGCCGCGCTCGGGGCCGCGCTCGGCACCCTCAAGGCGGACGGCGATCCCCTGCGGGTCGGGTCCGTCAAGACGAACATCGGGCACCTGGAAGGCGCCGCCGGCATCGTCGGCCTCATCAAGACGGTCCTGTCCATCCGCCACCGGATGCTCCCGCCGAGCCTCAACTTCGAGACGCCCAACCCGAACATCCCCTTCGGCGAGCTGAACCTCGCGGTCAACGAGCGGCTGAGCGCCTGGCCGCGCCCCGACCGCCCGCTCACCGCGGGCGTGAGCTCCTTCGGCATGGGCGGCAGCAACTGCCACGTCATCCTCACCGAGGCGCCGGACCGGCCGGCGGACCCGGCGGCGGACCCCGCCGGATCCCCGGCGCGGCCCTCCGCCGCCCTGCCGGTGGTGGTCTCCGGGCGGACCCCGCAGGCGCTGGCCGCCCAGGCCGCCCGGCTGGCCGCCCATGTGGCGGCCGACGAGCACGTGACGCCGGCCGCCGTCGGCCGCTCGTCGGTCTCCATCCGGTCACTGTTCGCTCACCGCGGGGTGGTCCTGGCCGCCGACCGCGAGGAACTGCTCGCCGGGCTCGGGGCGCTGGCCGGGCGGCTGCCCGCCGCGGGCGTGGTCTCCGGCAGCGAGGCGGGCGGCCGTCTGGGGATGGTCTTCACCGGCCAGGGGGCCCAGCGGGTCGGGATGGGAACGGAGCTGTACACGGCCTTCCCGGCCTTCGCCGCCGCCTTCGACGAGGTGTGCGCGCACCTCGACCCGCTGCTGGAGCGCCCGCTCCGGGAGGTGATCGCCTCGGGCGAGGGCCTGGACCTGACCGGCTCCACCCAACCCGCGCTGTTCGCGGTCGAGGTGGCGCTGTTCCGCCTGTACGAGTCCTGGGGCGTGCGCCCCGACTTCCTCGCCGGGCACTCCATCGGCGAGGTGTCGGCCGCCCATGTGGCCGGGGTGCTCACGCTGGCCGACGCGTGCGTCCTCGTGGCGGCCCGGGGCCGGCTGATGCAGGCGCTTCCCGAGGGCGGCGCCATGGTCGCGGTCCAGGCGTCCGAGGCGGAGGTGCTGGCCGCCCTGTCCGGCCACGAGGCCGCGGTGTCCCTGGCCTCGGTGAACGGGCCCGCCGCCGTCGTGCTCTCCGGCGACGAGGCCGCGGTGCTGGAGGTCGCGGGCGGTCTGCGCGAGCGGGGGCACAAGACGAAGCGGCTCACGGTGAGCCACGCGTTCCACTCGGCCCACATGGACGGGATGCTCGACGCGTTCCGCCAGGCGCTGGCGCCGTTGTCCTTCCACCCGCCGCGCATCCCCGTCGTCTCCACCGTGACCGGTCAGGTGGCGGCGGACGGCCTGCTGGAGTCCCCGGAGTACTGGGTCGAGCAGGTGCGCCGGCCCGTCCGGTTCCTGGAGGCCGTGCGCACCCTGGAGGCCGAGGGCGCGCGCACCGTCGTGGAACTGGGCCCCGACGGGGTGTGCTCGGCGATGGTGGCCGAGAGCGTGCTCGACCGGGACGCCGTCCACGCCGAGCCCGCCCTGCGCGCGGGCCGGCCGGAGGACCGTACGGTCGGCGCGGCGCTCGCCCGGGCCTTCGTCCGGGGTGCGCGGGTGGACTGGGACGCGGTGTTCGCGGGCACCGGGGCGCACCGGGTGGAGCTGCCGACGTACGCCTTCCAGCGGGAGCGCTACTGGGTGACGGACCTGGCGGCTCCGGCCGCCGGCTCCTCCCCGGGGGCGGGTGCCGCCACGGCCGGCGCTCCGGCCCCCGTGGCCGCCCGCCCCACGGCGGGCACCGCGGCGGGAGACCGCTCGGCGGCCGACCTGGTGGCGGCACACGTCGCGGCCGTCCTCGGATACGGTCCCGACCGGTCCGTGGAGACGGATCTCCCCTTCCGTGACCTCGGGTTCAGCTCACTGATGACCGTGGAGCTGCGCACCGGCCTCGCCGAGGCCACCGGGCTGCGGCTGCCCTCCGGTCTGCTCTTCGACCACCCGACGCCGGCGGCCCTGGCGGAGTTCATCGGCGCCGAACTCCAGGGCTCCGGCGGTGGCCAGGAGGAGGAACCCCTCCTGGCCACCGGCTCCGACGAGCCGATCGCCATCGTCGGCATGGCCTGCCGCTACCCCGGCGGCGTCGCCTCGCCGGAGGACCTGTGGCGGCTCGTGGACGAGCGCGGCGACGCGATCACCCCCTTCCCGACCGACCGGGGCTGGGACGAGGACCTCTACGACCCGGACCACGAGCGCTCCGGCAAGTCCTATCTGGGCGAGGGCGGCTTCCTGCACGACGCGGGCCGCTTCGAGCCCGGCTTCTTCGGCATATCGCCGCGTGAGGCGCAGGCCATGGACCCCCAGCAGCGGCTGCTGCTGGAGACCGCGTGGGAGTCCCTGGAACACGCCGGGCTGGTGCCGCGCACGCTGCGCGGGACCCGTACGGGTGTCTTCGTCGGCGCGACGACCGGCGACTACGGGCCCCGGATGCAGGACGCTCCGGAGAGCGCCGAGGGGCACCTGCTCACCGGGACCACCCCCAGCGTGATGTCCGGGCGCATCGCCTACCAGTTCGGCTTCACCGGCCCCGCGGTGACCGTGGACACGGCCTGCTCCTCCTCCCTGGTCGCCGTGCACATGGCGGTGCAGTCGCTGCGGCGCGGCGAGTCCGGCCTCGCTCTGGCGGGCGGGGCGGCCGTCATGTCCTCCCCCGGC
Organism: Streptomyces sp. CB00316; assembly: GCF_001905595.1. Lineage (GTDB taxonomy): Bacteria > Actinomycetota > Actinomycetes > Streptomycetales > Streptomycetaceae > Streptomyces. Next base: position 263,514 of record NZ_LIXI01000002.1, read on the forward strand.
ATGTTCGTGGAGTTCTCCCGGCAGCAGGGGCTGTCGCCCGACGGGCGGTGCAAGTCCTTCGCCGCCGGCGCCGACGGCACCGTCTGGTCGGAGGGCGTCGGCCTGCTGGTCCTGGAGCGGCTCTCCGAGGCACGCCGCAACGGACACCGGGTCCTGGGCCTGGTCCGCGGATCGGCCGTCAACCAGGACGGCGCCTCCAACGGCCTCAGCGCCCCGAACGGCCTCTCCCAGCAGCGGGTGATCCGGCAGGCGGTGGCCGACGCCGGTCTGACCGTCACCGACGTGGACGTGGTGGAGGCGCACGGCACCGGTACGTCGCTGGGCGACCCGATCGAGGCCGAGGCGATCCTCGCCACCTACGGAAGCGACCGGGAGGGCCGGGAACCGGTCCTGCTCGGCTCGCTGAAGTCGAACATCGGGCACGCGCAGGCAGCGGCCGGCATCGGCGGGCTCATCAAGATGGTCGAAGCGATGCGGCACGGCGTCGTACCGGCCACCCTGCACGTGGACGAGCCGACCCCGCACGTGGACTGGTCGTCCGGCACCGTCGCGCTGGTGCGCGAGCACCGGCCGTGGCCCCGCACCGGTGCGCCCCGGCGGGCCGGTATCTCCTCCTTCGGAATCAGCGGGACCAACGCGCACGTCGTCGTCGAGCAGCCGGACCCGGCGGACGCGCCGCCTCCCGCAAAGACGCACCCCGTGAAGACGCACCCCGTGGAGACGGCCGCCACCGAGGCGCCCGCCACCGAATCGTCCGCCGTGGACGCGGCACGGACCCCCTGGCTGCTCTCCGCCCCCGACGCCGACGGCCTGAAGGCCCAGGCGGCGCGCCTGCGGGAGTTCGTGACGGCCCGTCCAGAGCTGCGCCCCCAGGACGTGGGGCTCTCCCTCGCCGCCACCCGCACCCTCTTCGCCCACCGGGCGGTCGTCCTCGGCACAGCCGGTGAGGCCGGTTCCGGCGCCGAGGGCCGCCTCGCCGCCCTCGCCGCGCTCGCCGACGGCACCGCCTCGCCGCAGGTGGTGCGCGGCTCGGCCGCGGAGCCGGGCCGCACCGCCTTCCTCTTCACCGGCCAGGGTGCGCAGCGGGCCGGGATGGGGCGCGAACTCCACGCGGAGTCAACGGTGTTCGCCGAGGCCTTCGACGCCGTGTGCGCGGCCGTCGATCCGCACCTGGACCGCTCGCTGCGCGACCTGGTCTTCGCCGACGAGGACTCCCCGGACGCGGCGCTGCTGCACCGGACGCGCTACACCCAGCCGGCCCTCTTCGCCGTGGAGGTGGCGCTGTTCCGGCTGGCCGAGCACCAGGGCCTGGCCCCGGACCTGCTGGCCGGCCACTCGGTCGGTGAGCTGGCCGCGGCCCATGTGGCCGGGGTGCTCTCCCTCGCCGACGCCGCCACGCTGGTGGCGGCCCGGGGCAGGCTCATGGAGGAGGCGCGCTCCGACGGTGCCATGGTCGCGATCCAGGCCGGGCCCGACGAGGTGGTCGCCACGTTCGGCGCCGACGCCGACGCCGTCTCCCTGGCTGCGGTCAACGGGCCGCGGTCCGTGGTCGTCGCGGGGGACGAGGCCGTGGTGGAGCGGATCGAGCGGGAGTGGCGCGAGCGCGGTCACCGCGTCCGCAGGCTCCGGGTGAGCCACGCGTTCCACTCGCCGCACATGGACGGCATCCTGGAGGAGTTCCGTACGGTCGCGCGCTCCCTGACCTTCCACGCGCCCGCCGTCCCCGTGGTGTCGACGGTGACCGGGGCACCGGCCGAGCCGGAGCTGCTGCGCTCGCCCGACTACTGGGTCGACCAGATCCGTGCCACGGTGCGGTTCCACGACACCGTACGGTCCCTGTACGAGCAGGGGGCGACCCTCTTCGTGGAGCTGGGGCCGGACGCCGTCCTCACCGCCATGGCACGGGAGTCGCTCGCCGACGCGGGCGCCGACGGCGCCACCACCTGTGTCGCCCTGGCCCGCGCCGGCCGGCCGGAGGCCGACACCTACACCGCCGCCATCGCCGCGGTCCAGGCCGCCGGGGCCGCCTTCGACCTGGCCGCCCTCTTCCCCGGCGCAGAGCGGATCGGCCTGCCGACGTACGCATTCCGCGGAACGCACTACTGGCTGGCCCCCGGCGCCCGTACCGACGTCCCCGGGCTCGGCCTCGACGCCTCCGGGCACCCGCTGCTCGGCGCCTCGGTCGACGTGGCGGGGGGCGACGGGGAGACCGTCCTCACGGGCCTGCTCTCCCTGCGCACCCACCCCTGGCTGGCCGACCACGTCGTCGAGGGCAGCACCCTCCTGCCCGCCACCGCCTTCCTGGAGCTGGCCTTCGCCGCCGGGGAGCCGACGGGGGCGGACACCGTCGACGACCTGACCCTGGAGGCGCCGCTGGCCCTCACCGGGCGGGACTCCGTGCGCGTCCAGATCAAGGTCGCCGCCCCGGTCGCCGACGGCGGCCGGCCCTTCACCATCCACTCCCGCCCGGTCACGGCCACCGGTCAGCCGTGGACACGACACGCCACCGGGATCCTCTCCGCCGCCGCGGACCCGTCCCCGGACGCCGAGCGGGGCCCCTGGCCGCCCGCCGGGGCACTCGCGCTGCCGACCGAGGACCTGTACCAGGAGCTGGACGGCCTCGGATACTCCTACGGCCCGGCCTTCCAGGGGGTGCGCGCGGTGTGGCGCCTCGGGGACGAACTGCTCGCCGAGGTCGCGCTGCCCGACGGCCGGCAGGAGCACTCCGGCCGGTACGGCGTGCACCCCGCGCTGCTCGACGCCGCGCTGCACCCGCTGCTGCCCGGAGCGGCGGACGGCGGGAGCCCGTCGGAGATCCGGCTGCCGTTCGCCTGGGACGGGGTCCGGCTGCACGCGGCCGGAGCGGCCGAGGCCCGGGTGCGGATCACCCCGGCCGGCCCGGACACCGTCTCCCTGGCCGTCACCGACCGGGCCGGGGAGCCCGTGGTGACCGTCGCCTCGCTCACCCTGCGACCGGTGGCCCGGGCGGCGTTCGCCGAGGCCGCCGTGGTCCGCGAACCCCTCTACGCCCTCGACTGGCCGGTGGTCGCCGCGGGCGAGGTCCCCGAGTGGACCCGTACGGAGCTGACCGGCCTCACCGGGCAGGAGACGGCGGCCGTCGACCCGGCCGACCTCGTCGTCCTGACCCTCACGAAGGTCCCGGGCGCCGTGCCCGGCACGGCCCGGACCACGACCGCGCGGGCGGCTGCGTTCCTGCGGGAGTGGCTGGAGTCGGAGCGGTTCGAGCGGTCCCGGCTGGCCGTGGTGACCAGCGGTGCCGTGGCGGCGGCCCCCGGGGAGGACGTGACCGACCTGGTCCACGCCCCGCTGTGGGGGCTCGTGCGCTCGGCCCAGACCGAGCACCCGGGCCGGATCGTCCTGGTCGACCTCGACGGGCACGGTGACGCGCACGCCCTGGTGGCCGGTGCCGTGGCCACCGGAGAACCGCAGATCGCCGTCCGCGACGGGGAGTTCCGCGCCCCGAGGCTGGCCCGGGCCGCCGCCCGGACCGCACCGCCGGTACGCTTCGCGGCCGAGGGTACGGTCCTGGTCTCCGGCGGCACCGGCGGACTCGGCGCGGTCCTGGCCCGGCACCTCATCACCGAGCACGGCGTACGACGCCTGCTCCTGCTCAGCCGCCGGGGACCCGACAGCCCCGGCGCCGACACCCTCCGCCAGGAACTCACCCGACTCGGCGCCCACGTCGACCTCGTGGCCGCCGACGCCGCCGACCGCGACGCCCTCACCCGGGCCCTCGCCACCATCCCCGGCGAACACCCGCTCACCGCCGTCGTCCACACCGCGGGCGTCATCGACGACGCGACGATCGCCTCCCTGACCCCGGAACAGCTCGACAGCGTGCTCCGGCCCAAGATCGACGGTGCCTGGAACCTCCACGAACTCACCCGCGACCACGACCTCACCGCCTTCGTCCTCTACTCCTCCATCGCCGGCACCATCGGCACCCCCGGCCAGGCCAACTACGCCGCCGGCAACACCTTCCTCGACGCCCTCGCCCACCACCGCCACGCCCACGGCCTCCCCGCCGACTCCCTCGCCTGGGGACTGTGGGACGCCTCCACGGGCATGGGCGCCACCCTCTCCGGGGCGGACCTGGCCCGCTGGACCCGTACCGGCGTGCTCCCGCTCTCCGAGGAGCAGGGCCTGCGCATGTTCGATACGGCGCTGGGCACGGACGCCCCGCTCACCGTCGCCGCCGCGCTGGACCCGGCGCGGGCCGCGGGCTCCGGCCTGCCGCCTGCCGTGTGGCGCGGCCTGGTCCGCACCCGGCGTACCGCCCGTACGGCAGCGGCGGCGGACGCCTCAAGCTGGGCGGCCCGGACGGCCGCACTGCCCGAGGACGAGCGCGGCCCCGCCGTGCTCCAGCTCGTCCGCGACTGCGTCGCCACGGCGCTGGGCCACACCTCCGGTGAACAGGTCGACGCCACCAAGGCGTTCAAGGAGCAGGGCTTCGACTCCCTCACAGCCGTCGAGCTGCGCAACCAGCTCGGCACCGCCACCGGGCTGCGGCTGCCCTCCACCGTGGTCTTCGACCACCCCAACCCCACCGCCCTGGTCACCCATCTCCTGGGCCTGGTCCCGGGACAGGACCAGGCAGGGGCCGCGACCCCGGGCAAGGCCGCGAAGGCACGCCGGGGCAAGCGCTCCGGCTCGGCCGACGAGCCGCTGGCCATCGTGGGCATGGCCTGCCGGTACCCGGGAGGGGTCCGGTCGCCGGAGGACCTGTGGAACCTGGTCACCTCGGGCACCGACGCGATCAGCGGCTTCCCGACCAACCGCGGCTGGGACCTGGAGCGGCTCTACGACCAGGACCCGGAGCACACCGGTACCTCGTACGTACGCGAGGGCGGGTTCCTGCACGACGCCGACCTCTTCGACCGTGACTTCTTCGGCATATCGCCGCGCGAGGCCACCGCCATGGACCCCCAGCAGCGGTTGCTGCTGGAGACCGCCTGGGAGACCTTCGAGAGCGCCGCGATCGACGCGACCTCGCTGCGCTCCACCAACACCAGCGTCTTCGTCGGTTCCATGTACGACGACTACGCCTCCCGACTGGCCTCCGTACCCTCCGAGTTCGAGGGCTTCCTGCTCGTCGGCAACACCTCCAGCGTCATATCGGGCCGGCTGGCGTACACCTTCGGGCTCGAAGGCCCGGCGGTCACCGTCGACACCGCCTGCTCCTCCTCCCTGGTCGCCCTCCACCTCGCGGCCCAGGCCCTGCGCTCGGGCGAATCCGATCTGGCGCTGGCCGGTGGTGTCACCGTGATGGCGGGACCGGGATCGTTCGTCGAGTTCAGCCGGCAGCGGGCCCTGTCGACCGACGGCCGCTGCCGGTCCTTCGCCGCCGACGCCTCCGGCACCGCGTGGAGCGAGGGGGTCGGGCTGCTTCTGGTGGAGCGGCTCTCCGACGCCCGCCGCAACGGCCACCAGGTCCTCGCGGTGCTGCGCGGCTCGGCCGTCAACCAGGACGGGGCGAGCAACGGGCTCACCGCGCCCAACGGCCCCGCCCAGGAACGGGTCATCCGTCAAGCCCTCGCCGACGCCGGCCTCACCCCAGCCGACGTCGACGCCGTCGAGGCCCACGGCACCGGCACCACCCTCGGCGACCCCATCGAGGCGCAGGCGCTGCTGGCCACGTACGGCGCCGAGCGGGAGCCCGGACACCCCCTGCTGCTCGGGTCGCTGAAGTCCAACATCGGCCACGCCCAGGCCGCGGCCGGTGTCGGCGGGATCATCAAGATGGTCCACGCCCTCAGCCACGCCCACCTGCCTCCCACCCTCCACGCCGACAACCCCACGCCCCACGTCGACTGGGACACCGGCACCCTCGAACTCCTCACCCGGCCCCGCGACTGGCCCGAGACCGACCGCCCCCGCCGCGCCGCCGTCTCCTCCTTCGGGATCAGCGGCACCAACGCCCACGTCATCCTCGAACAGGCACCGCCCGTCAAGGAGGAGGCCCGGAAGAACGCGGACGGGCCCCGCCCGGAGACCGGTACGACGGTTCCGTGGCTGCTCTCGGCGAAGTCCGAGGACGCGCTGCGCGCCCAGGCGGACCGGCTGCGGCAGTTCGTGACCACGAGCCCCGAACTCCTGCCGTCCGACCTCGGCTTCTCCCTCGCCACCGGCCGGATCCGGCACGAGCACCGGGCCGCCGTCGTCGGAGCGGACCGCGAGGAGCTGCTGCGCGGCCTGGCCGCGCTGGCAGCGGGAGAGGACGCCGCCGGTGTGGTGCGCGACGAGGGCGGCCGAAGAGGCAGGACCGCCTTCCTCTTCACCGGCCAGGGCAGCCAACGAGTGGGTATGGGAGCCGAGTTGTACGCCTCCTTCCCGGTCTTCGCCGCAGCCTTCGACGAGGTGGACGCGCACCTCGAACTGCTTCTGAAGGACGTGGTGTTCGGCGGCGGGGACGGACTGAACCGGACCGCTCTCGCCCAGCCCGCGCTGTTCGCGCTGGAAGTGGCCCTGTTCCGGCTCGTGGAGTCCTGGGGCATCACCCCTGACCTGCTGATGGGCCACTCCATCGGCGAGTTCGCCGCCGCCCATGTCTCGGGCGTGCTGTCCCTCGCCGATGCCTGCACCCTGGTGGCCGCCCGCGGCCGGCTGATGGACGCGCTGCCGCAGGGCGGGGCGATGCTGGCGGTGGAGGCCGCCGAGGAGGAGGCCGACCTGCCGGACGGGGTGAGCCTGGCCGCCGTCAACGGCCCCCGGTCGGTGGTGGTCTCCGGCGACGAGGAGGCCGTGGCCGCGCTGGAGGCGCGGTGGCGCTCCGAGGGCCGCAAGGTCAAGCGGCTCGTCGTCTCGCACGCCTTCCACTCCCCCCTCATGGACGGGATGCTCGACGCGTTCGCGCAGGTGGCGGAAGGGGTGACCTTCCACCCGCCGAAGGTGCCCATCGTCTCGACCGTCACCGGTTCCCTGATCGACGACGAGGCCCTGTGCACCCCCGACTACTGGGTGGCGCAGATCCGGCAGGCCGTCCGCTTCGCCGACGGCGTCCGCACGCTGGAGTCCGAAGGGGTCACCGAATACCTGGAGCTGGGCCCCGACGGTGTCCTCTCCGCGCTGGTGGAGCGGTGCCTGACGGCTCCGGCCGGATCGGTGGCCGCACTGCTGCGGGCCGGCCGGCCCGAGCCGCGGACCGTCGTATCGGCCCTGGCCCTGTCCGCGCTGCGGGGAGCCCGCACCGACTGGAGCGCCGTCCTCCCCGGCGCCCGCCGCACCCCGCTCCCCTCCTACGCCTTCCAGCGGCAGCGTTACTGGCTCACGGCCGGGGACACGAAGGGCGAGGCCGCGGACTTCGGCCTCGACTCCACCGGGCACCCGCTGCTCGGCGCGGCGGTCGAGGTGGCGGGCGGCGAGCTCGTCGTCCTCACCGGCCGGGTCTCGCTGCGCACCCACCCGTACCTCGCCGACCACGCCGTCATGGACCGGGTCCTGCTGCCCGGGACGGCCTTCGTGGACCTGGCCCTGACGGCCGCCCGGCGAGTCGGTCTCCCCCTGCTCGACGAACTCACCCTCACCGCCCCGCTGGTGCTCGGTACGGACGACGAGGCGCAGCTGCAGATCACCGTCGGCGCCCCCGACGAGGGCGGCCGCCGGCCGGTCTCCGTCCACTCCCGGCGAGCCGGCTCCCGCGCCGAGGGCGACGAGCCCTGGACCCAGCACGCCGAGGGCGTGCTCAGTCCGGGCGGGCCGCCCTCCCCGGCCGACGGGGACACCCGCGCGCCGGCCGGCGTACTGGAGATCGACCTCACCGACGTGTACGACCGGCTCGCCGGGCAGGACTACCGGTACGGCCCCGCCTTCCAGAACCTGCGGCGGCTCTCCCGCCTCGGGGACGACCTGTACGCCGAGGTCGCATCCGGCGGTGAACACCCGGCGGGCGGAGCGGGCTTCACTCTCCATCCGGCGCTCCTGGACGCGGTGCTGCACGCACTGCTCCCCGGCGTCGCGGGCGTGGCCGACCGGCCCATGGTGCCCTTCTCGTGGTCCGGTGTCAGCGTGCCGGCGGCTCCCGTCGACGCGCTCCGGGCCCGGCTGACCCTGCGCAAGTCCGACGACACGGCCGTCGCGGTCGGCCTCACCCTGACCGACGGGGCGGGGCTGCCCGTGGCCACGGTCGACGAGCTGCTCCTGCGTCCGCTGTCTCCCGAGGACCTGCCGGTGGCGGGCGACCGGCCCGCCGAGGGACTGTTCGGGCTGAGCTGGGAACCCGTACCGCTCGACCGGACGGCAGGGGCGGACGAGGACCGGGTCGTGCTCGGCCGGACGCTCGACCTGCCCGGAGCCCGTACGCACACCGACCTGGCGGCTCTGCGCCGGGCGGTGGACGACGGGGAGCTCACGCCCTCGGCCGTACTGCTGCCGCTGGAGCCGCCCGCCGGCACCGGTGGTCTGGCGGAACGGGCCCGGGCCGCCCTGGCCGGTGTCCTCGCCACCGTGCGGGAGTGGCTGGCCGACGAACGGTTCGCCGACACCCGCCTGGTCGTGGTGACCCGGGGCGCCGTCGCCCCGGACGGGGAGGACGCCACCGACCTGGTGCTGGCCGGTGTCTGGGGCCTGCTCCGGTCGGCCCAGGCCGAGCAGCCGGGGCGGATCGTGCTGGTCGACACCGACGAGAACCCGCTCAGCCGGGACGTCCTGGCGGCGGCCCTGCGCACCGACGAGACCCAGCTGCTGCTGCGGGCCGGCGAGGCGTTCGTACCGCGCCTCACCCCCGCCGAACCCCCCGCCCCGGGCGTGGCCGGCCCCGACTGGGGACGCGGTACGGTCCTGATCACCGGCGGCACCGGCGCACTCGGGGCGATCCTGGCCCGGCACCTCATCACCGAGCACGGCGTACGACGCCTGCTCCTGCTCAGCCGCCGGGGACCCGACAGCCCCGGCGCCGACACCCTCCGCCAGGAACTCACCCGACTCGGCGCCCACGTCGACCTCGTGGCCGCCGACGCCGCCGACCGCGACGCCCTCACCCGGGCCCTCGCCACCATCCCCGGCGAACACCCGCTCACCGCCGTCGTCCACACGGCCGGTACGACGGATGACGCCACCGTCATGTCGCTCACCCCGGAGCAGCTGGACGGTGTCCTCCGGCCCAAGATCGACGGCGCCTGGAACCTCCACGAACTCACCCGCGACCACGACCTCACCGCCTTCGTCCTCTACTCCTCCATCGCCGGCACCATCGGCACCCCCGGCCAGGCCAACTACGCCGCCGGCAACACCTTCCTCGACGCCCTCGCCCACCACCGCCACGCCCACGGCCTCCCCGCCGACTCCCTCGCCTGGGGACTGTGGTCCGACACCAGCACCCTGAGCTCCCACCTGTCGGACGCCGACGTCCAGCGCCTGGCCCGGCTCGGGCTGAAGCCGCTGAGCTCGGCGGAGGGCACCGCGCTCCTCGACGCGGCGCTGCGCCTGGACCGTCCCGTACACGCCCTCACCCGGATCGACAGGGCGGCGCTGCGCACCGCACAGCAGCTCCCCGCCGTCCTGCGGGGCCTCGCACCGGCCGCCGCACCGGTCCGGAGCCAGGCACCGCTCGCCGAGCGGCTGGCCCAACTGCCGCCCGCCGAACAGGAAGCGCTCGTCGCCGATCTGGTGCGGGCCAAGACCGCGGCCGTCCTGGGTCATGCCGACCAGTCGGCGGTCGCCGCCACCCGGGCCTTCAACGAGCTGGGGTTCGACTCGCTCACCGCGATCGAGCTGCGCAACCAGCTCGGCACCGCCACCGGGCTGCGGCTGCCCTCCACCGTGGTCTTCGACCACCCCAACCCCACCGCCCTGGCCGCCTATTTGCTGGAGGAGCTCGCCCCGGCGGCCGGACCCGCGGCCCCGTCGGCGGCCACGGCGGTCCTCGCCGATCTCGACCGGCTGCTCGGCGCCCTGCCGGGCGCGCTGTCCGACGCCGACGCCCAGGGCCGCATCGCCGCGCGGCTCAGAGAACTTCTCGACCTGGCGGACCCGGTGGCCGGCACCGACGAGGACCTGGACGGCGCGACCGACCAGGAACTCTTCGATCTCATCGACGAACTCGACTGAGAAGAGGTGGGCCGGGCCCCGACGCCCGGCCCGCCTCGCCGCACGCACCGTCCCCTTCCGCACACGAACCTGGAGCTGAGAGACGTGACCGCCGAGAACCAACTCCGCGACTACCTCAAGCGCGCCACGGCCGACGCGCGCGCCTCTCGCAAGAGACTGCGAGAGATCGAGGAGAGACAGCAGGAGCCGATCGCGATCGTCGGCATGGCCTGCCGCTACCCCGGCGGCGTGCGCAGCCCCGAGGACCTGTGGCGGATCGTCGCCGACGGGGTCGACGCGGTCTCCTCCTTCCCCGAGCACCGCGGCTGGGCGGAGGACCTCTACGACCCCGACCCCGAGGCGGTGGGGCGCTCGTACACCCGCCAGGGCGGATTCCTGCACGACGCCGACCTCTTCGACCCCGAGTTCTTCGGGATGTCGCCGAGGGAGGCGTTGGCCACCGACCCGCAGCAGCGGCTGCTGCTGGAGACCGCGTGGGAGGCCTTCGAGCGGGCCCGGATCGTCCCGGACTCGGTACGGGGCAGCCGTACGGGTGTGTTCGTGGGGGCGATGTACAACGACTACGGCTCCCGGCCCCATCTGCCGCAGCAGGAGTTCGAGGGCTATCTGTACAGCGGCAGCGCGGGCAGTGTCGCCTCGGGCCGGCTGGCGTACACCTTCGGGCTCGAAGGCCCGGCGGTCACCGTCGACACCGCCTGCTCCTCCTCCCTGGTCGCCCTCCACCTCGCGGCCCAGGCCCTGCGGCGCGGCGAGTGCGACCTGGCCCTGGCCGGCGGAGTGACGGTGCTGGCCACGCCGATGCCGTTCGTCGAGTTCTCCCGGCTGCGCGGCCTGTCGCCCGACGGCCGCTGCAAGTCCTTCGCCGAGGAGGCCGACGGCACCGGCTGGGCCGAGGGCGTGGGGCTGCTGCTGGTGGCCCGGCTCTCCGACGCGCTGCGCGACGGCCGACGGATCCTCGCCGTGGTCAAGGGCTCGGCGATCAACCAGGACGGGGCGAGCAACGGGCTCACCGCGCCCAACGGCCCCGCCCAGGAACGGGTCATCCGCCAGGCCCTCGCCGACGCCGGCCTCACCCCAGCCGACGTCGACGCCGTCGAGGCCCACGGCACCGGCACCACCCTCGGCGACCCCATCGAAGCCCGCGCCCTGCTCGCGACCTACGGCAAGGAACGGCCCGAAGGCCAACCGCTGCTGCTCGGGTCGCTGAAGTCGAACATCGGCCACGCCCAGGCAGCCGCGGGCGTCGGCGGGATCATCAAGATGGTCCACGCCCTCGACCACGCCCACCTCCCCCGTACGCTGCACGCCGACAACCCCACCTCCCACATCGACTGGGACACCGGCACCCTCGAACTCCTCACCCGGCCCCGTGACTGGCCCGAGAACGACCGCCCCCGCCGCGCCGCCGTCTCCTCCTTCGGGTTCAGCGGCACCAACGCCCACGTCATCCTCGAACAGGCTCCCCCCGTCGAGGAGGAGGCCGGCAGCGCGCCGGCGAGCCCGGACGGGCCGCCGCAGCCCGTGCCGCTGGTCCTCTCCGGCCGGGACGGACAGGCCCTGGCCGACCAGGCCCGGCTGCTGCTCGACCGGCTGGCGGAGGGCACCGACCCGGTGGCGGACATCGCGTACGCCCTGGTCACCACCCGGGCGACGCTGGACCACCGGGCCGTGGTGACGGGCACCGGCCCGGCCGAGCTCGGTGAAGCCCTGACCGCCCTGGCCGAGGGGGCGACCGCCCCGAACCTGGTCCGCGGCGTCCGGCGCACGGAGTCCCGCAGCGCCTTCGTCTTCCCGGGCCAGGGCTCCCAGTGGGAGGGCATGGCAGCCGAACTGCTGGACACCTCACCGGTGTTCGCCGCCAAGCTGGCCGAGTGCGCGGCGGCGCTGGAACCCTTCACCGACCGGGACCTCCTGGAGACCCTGCGGGCGGGCGCGCCGCTGGAGCGGGTGGAGGTCGTCCAGCCCGCGCTCTGGGCGGTCATGGTGGCGCTGGCCGAGGTGTGGCGCTCCCACGGGGTGCGGCCCGCCGCCGTCATCGGGCACTCCCAGGGCGAGATCGCCGCCGCCTGCGTGGCCGGGGCGCTCTCGCTGGAGGACGGCGCCCGCATCGTGGCGCTGCGCAGCCGGGCCATCGCCGAGGACCTCTCGGGGCGCGGCGGCGGCATGATGTCGGTGGCCCTGCCCGAGGACCAGGTGCGGGAGCTCATCGCCGGTTACGGCTCCAGGGTGTCGGTCGCCGCCGTCAACGGGGCCGCCTCCGTGGTGCTCTCGGGCGACGGCGACGCCCTGGACGAGGTGCGGGAGACGGTCCGGGCCTCCGGCGACCGTGCCAAACGGCTCCCGGTGGACTACGCCTCGCACGGCGCCCACGTGGAAGGCATCCGCGAGCGGCTGCTCACCGACCTGGCGGGGATCGAGGCCCGGCCCTCCGAGGTGCCGTTCTACTCCACCGTCACCGGCGGCCTGTTCGACACGACCGGGCTCGATGCCACGTACTGGTACACCAACCTGCGCCAGAGCGTGCTGTTCGAGCCGACCACCCGCACCCTGCTCGGTGACGGCCACGGTGTGTTCGTCGAGTGCAGCCCGCACCCCGTGCTGCTGCACAGCATCGAGGAGACCGCCGACGCCTCCGGGGTCACGGTCACCGGCATCGGTTCGCTGCGCCGTGACGACGGCGGGCCCGAGCGCGTCCTGACCTCGCTGGGCGAGGCGTTCGTCGCCGGCGTCCCGGTCGACTGGGCGACCCGGTTCGCCGGGACGGGCGTACGTCAGGCCGAGTTGCCCACGTACCCCTTCCAGCGGGAGAGGTACTGGCTGGAGCCGTCGGCGAGCGCCCTCCGCGCCGCCGGCTCCGGCGCCCCGCAGCATCCGCTGCTCGGCACCGCGCTGGCCGTGGCGGGCAGCGACGAGTTCCTGTTCGCCACCGCGATATCGCTGGGGACCCACCCCTGGCTGGCCGGGCACACCCTCGCGGGCAGCGCGGTCCTCTCGGCGCCCGCGTTGGTCGAGACCGTGCTCGCGGCGGGCTCCGTGGCCGACGCTCCGGTCCTGCGGGAGCTGACCGTACGGGCCCACCTCGCCGTCCCCGAGACCGGCGAGCTGCCCCTCCAGGTGCGGGTCGGCGCCCCGGACGGCGAGGGTCACCGGCCGGTGACCGTACACGCCCGGGCCGAGGCCGACTCCGCCGACTGGACGGAGCTGGCCACCGGGACCCTGACTGGCGAGCAGGACCCGGCCGCCGCCCCGGAGCCGGTGCCCGCCGAGGCCGCCGAGGCCGTGGACGTCCGGCTGCCGGAGGAGTACGCGCCGGAGGCCGGCGCCTTCGGCCTGCACCCGGAGCTGCTCCGGGCCGCCCTGGCCGGGGCCCCGGGCTCCGCGGCCGGAGCGACGCTCGTCGACGCCGAGTGGCGCGGGGTACGCCTGTACGCCCCCGGCGCCACGGCGGTGCGGGCCCGCTTCCAGGCGGCGGGCGGGGGGACCCTCTCCCTGCTGCTGACCGACCAGGACGGCAGGCCCGTCGCGACCGTGGAGTCCGTGCTGCGGCGCGCGCCCCGTCCTGCCGAACTCGTGGGCGGGCCGGGCCCGCTGCGCGCCCTCCACCACGTCATCTGGACGCCGTCCGGGCTGCGTGCTCCCGCCCGGCCGGTGGCCTGGGCGGTGCTGGGGTCCGACGGTGGCGCGGCGCGGGACGTGCCGCACCACGAGGACCTGGCCGCCGTCGGCCGGGCCATCGGCTCCGGGACGTCCGTACCGCTCCTGCTCACCCGCCCGCACCCCGCCGAGGACGCCGACACCCTCGCCGGCCTCCACGAGGAGACCGGTGCGGCCCTGTCGCTGCTCCAGGGCTGGCTGGCCGACGAACGCCTCGCGGACACCCGGCTGGTGATCGTCACCCAGGGTTCGGTGCACGCCGCCGAAGGGGACCGGCTCCGGCCCGGCGCGGCGGCCGTCCGGGGCCTGGTCCACTCGGCGCAGTCGGAGAACCCGGGCCGGATCGTGCTCGTGGACGCCGACACCGAGGAGGTCGCACCGGAGCTGCTGTCCGCTCTCCTCGCCTCCGACGAACCGCAGGCCGCCGTCCGGGACGGCCGGCTCCTGCTGCCCCGGCTGGCCCGCGTGCCCGCCCCCGCCGAAGACACCGGGCCGACCCCGTCCTGGCGGCCGGACGGAACCGTCCTGGTCACCGGCGGCACCGGCGCACTCGGTTCGGCGGTCGCCCGCCACCTCGTCACCGAACACGGCGTCGGCCACCTGCTGCTGGCCGGGCGCCGCGGTGAGGAGGCCCCTGGGGCCGGCCGGCTGCACGCCGAACTGACCGCGCTCGGCGCCTCGGTGCGGATCGCCGCCTGCGACGTCTCCGACCGGGACGCCCTCGCGTCGCTGCTCGCCGAGATCCCCGCCGAGCACCCGCTGACCGGTGTGGTGCACACGGCGGGGGTCCTGGACAACGACCTGCTGCCCGCCCTGACCGCCGACGGGCTGGACACGGTCCTGCGGCCCAAGGCGGACGCGGCCTGGCACCTGCACGAGCTGACCCAGGACGCGGATCTCTCCGCCTTCGTGCTGTTCTCCTCGGTCGTCGGCGTGTTCGGCGGCCCCGGACAGGCGAACTACGCCGCGGCCGGAGCGTTCCTGGACGGCCTCGCGCACCACCGCAGAGCGCTCGGCCTGCCCGCCGTCTCGCTGGCGTGGGGCCTGTGGGAGGTGGAGGGCGGGATCAACGCCGGCCTGACCGCGGCGGACCGGACCCGCTTCGTCCGTGAGGGGTTCCTCCCGGTCGGTACGGCGGAGGCGCTGTTGCTCTTCGACGCGGCCCTCCCGCTGGAACCGCCCGCCGTGACCGCGACCCCGTTCGACCTGGCGGCGCTGCGGGCCGGTACACGCGTCCCGCCGCTGCTGCGGTCCCTCGTACCGGCGTCGGGCCGCCGCGCGGCGAGCGGCGACGGAGCCTCCTTCGCCCAGCGGCTCGCGGAGCTGTCCGACACCGACCGGCGCACGTACATGCTCGACCTGGTGCGCGGCGAGGTGGCCGGAGTCCTCGGCTTCCGCGACGCGGGCGCGGTCGACGCGGGCCGTGCCTTCCAGGAGCTCGGCTTCGACTCGCTCACCGCGGTCGAGCTGCGCAACCGGCTGGGCGCGGCGGCGGGCGTCCGGCTGCCGGCGACGGTGGTCTTCGACCATCCGACGCCGACGGCGCTCGCCGGGTTCCTGCTGGCGAAGGCCGCGCCCGACAGCGCCACCGAACGGCGCGCACCGGCCCTGGCCGAGCTGGACCGGCTGGAGGAGATCCTCGCGACCGTGGCGGACGACGAGGGGCGCGCCACGGTCACGGTCCGCCTCCAGACGATCCTGGCGCGCTGGATGGAGGCGTGGGGCACGCCCGCCGGCTCCGAGCCCGTGTCCTCCCTGGAGTCGGCCTCGACCGACGAACTCCTCGACTTCATCGACAACGAGCTCGGCCGGGCCGGCGGCTGACCCCCGCCCGGTCCCGCGTCCCGCGGAGTTCCGCGAAGTCCCGTGAGGCTCCGCGAAGTCCGCGCCCTCCCGCCCCGCCCTCACCGCCCGCACCGACGTCACGAGGAGATGTGAGCCGTCCCATGCCCGATGAGAAGAAGCTCGCCGAATACCTGAAGTGGGTCACCGCCGACCTGCAGAAGGCCCGCCACCGCATCACGGAGCTGGAGTCCGGGCGGAGCGAGCCCATCGCCATCGTGGGCATGGCGTGCCGCTATCCCGGCGGTGTGGCATCGGCCGACGACCTGTGGCAACTGGTCCGGGACGGCCGTGACGGCATCTCGGAGTTCCCCACCGACCGCGGGTGGGACCTGGACGGCCTGTACGACGCCGACCCGGACACGCCCGGTACCTCGTACACCCGGGAGGGCGGGTTCCTGGACGGGGCGGCCGACTTCGACGCCGGCTTCTTCGGCATCTCCCCGCGTGAGGCGGTCGCGATGGACCCGCAGCAGCGGGTGCTGCTGGAGACGGCCTGGGAGACCTTCGAGCAGGCCGGGATCGACCCGACCTCGCTGGAGACCTCCAAGGTCGGGGTGTTCGTGGGCTCGGTGGACCAGACGTACCTCGGTCTGGAGGGGCCCTCGGACCTGGAGGGCTACCTGATGACGGGCAAGCTCAGCAGCGTCGTGTCGGGGCGGGTCTCCTACTCGCTCGGCTTCGAGGGCCCGGCGGTGACGGTCGACACCGCCTGCTCCTCGTCGCTGGTGGCGCTGCACCTCGCCGCGCAGTCGGTGCGCAGCGGCGAGTCGTCGCTGGCCCTGGCCGGCGGGGTGACGATCAGCGGGACGCCGGGCGGGTTCGTCGACTTCTCGCGGCAGCGCGGGCTGGCCGAGGACGGCCGGTGCAAGTCCTTCGCGGGGGCTGCCGACGGGACGAGCTGGTCGGAGGGTGTGGGGCTGCTCCTGGTGGAGCGGCTGTCCGACGCGGTGCGGCGCGGCCACCAGGTGCTGGCGGTGCTCCGGTCGACGGCGGTCAACCAGGACGGCGCGTCCAACGGGCTGACCGCGCCCAGCGGTCCGTCCCAGGAGCGGGTGATCCGGCAGGCGCTCGCGGAGGCCCGGCTGGACTCCTCGGACGTGGACGCGGTCGAGGCCCACGGCACCGGTACCCGGCTCGGCGACCCCATCGAGGCGCAGGCGCTGCTGGCGACCTACGGGGCGGCGCGTCCGGCGGCACCGCTGTGGCTGGGCTCCCTGAAGTCGAACATCGGGCACTCCGTCGCGGCGGCCGGGGTGGGCGGCGTGATCAAGATGGTGCAGGCCATCCGGCACGGGATCCTGCCCCGCACGCTCCACGTCGACGAGCCCACCCCGCTGGTCGACTGGTCGGCGGGTGCGGTGGAGCTGCTCACCGAGGAACAGGCCTGGCCGGAGACGGGCAGGCCGCGGCGGGCCGCCGTGTCCGCGTTCGGCGTGAGCGGCACCAACGCGCACGTGATCCTGGAGCAGGCACCGCGGCCGGAGGAGCCGGTGGCGGACGCGGCCGCCGGGGGGACGGAGGGCGCCGGGGAGCTGCCGGTCGCGGCGTGGGCGCTGTCGGCGAAGGCGGCGGACGGGCTGCGGGCCCAGGCCCGTCGGCTGCTCTGCCACGTCGAGCGGCACCCCGGCCTCTCCGTACCGGACGTCGCCCACTCGTTGGTGACCACCCGGGCCGCGCTGGAACACCGGGCCGTGGTGGTGGGCACGGACCGCGATTCGCTGCTGGACGGGCTGCGCTCGTTCGCCCTGGACGAGGCGGGCTCCTCCTCGCCGTCGGACGTGGCGCGGCCGGGCAGGCTGGGCTTCCTCTTCACCGGCCAGGGCAGCCAGCGGCCGGGGATGGGGCTGGAACTGCACTCCGCCTATCCGGTGTTCGCCGAGGCGTTCGACGCGGTGTGCGCCGAGGCCGACCCGCATCTGGACCGCCCCCTGCGTGAGGTGATCGAGACCGGTGACCGGCTGGACGAGACCGGGTACGCGCAGCCGGCCCTGTTCGCCTTCGAGGTCGCGCTGGCCCGGCTGGCCGAGTCGTGCGGTGTGCGGCCCGACTTCGTCGCCGGGCATTCGGTGGGCGAGCTGGCCGCCGCCCATATCGCGGGCGTCCTGAGCCTCGCCGACGCGACCGCCGTGGTCACCGCCCGGGGCAGGCTGATGCAGGCGCTGCCGGCCGGCGGGGCGATGGTGGCGCTCCAGGCGACGGTCGACGAGGTGGAGCCGCTCCTCGCCGCCCGCGCGGGGCGCGTGGGCATCGCGGCGGTCAACGGGCCCTCCTCGACGGTGGTGTCGGGCGACGAGGACGTGGTCGCCGACATCGCCGCGACCGTACGGGCCTGGGGTCGGGCCACCAAGCGGCTGACGGTCAGCCACGCCTTCCACTCGCCGCGGATGGAACCGATGCTGGAGGAGTTCGGCAAGGTGGTGCGCGGGGTGGCCTTCGGCGCCCCGGCCGTCCCGCTGGTGTCCTCGGTGACCGGCCGGATCGCCACCGAGGAGGAGCTGCGCTCCCCGGATTACTGGATCGACCAGGTCCGCCGGCCGGTGATGTTCCTGGAGGCGGTGCGCACCCTCGCGGCGCAGCAGGTGAACACGCTGCTGGAGGTGGGCCCGTCCGGCGTCCTGTCGGCGATGGTCGACGACTGCCTGCCCGGCGACGGGGCGGTCCTGCCGGTGGCCGCCGTACGGTCCGGCCGGCCCGAGCCGCACGCCGTGGTCCACGCGCTGGGCCGGCTGTGGAGCGCGGGGGTGCCGGTGGAGTGGACGGCGCTCTTCGCCCCGGCGGGCCCGCGCCGGGTGGAGCTGCCGACCTACGCGTTCCAGCGGGAGCGGTACTGGGTGGAGGCGGCGGCCCCCGTCGAAGGCCCGCGCTCCGACGGGCCGGTGGCGGACCATCCGCTGCTGGACGCGGTGGTCGAGGTGGCAGGCCGCGACGAGCTGGTGTTCACCGGCCGGCTTTCGGCGCGGTCCGAGCCCTGGTTCGAGGGGCACCGGCTGTTCGGCTCCCCGGTGGTGCCCTCGTCGGCGCTGCTGGACATGGTGGTGCGGGCGGGCGACGAGGTGGGCTGCACGGTCGTCGACGAGCTGGTGGTGAGCCGGCCGGTCGCCCTGCCCGAGCGCGATCCGCTGCGGGTGCAGATCACGGTCGGCCCGCCGGACGGGGCCGGTGCGCGGCCCTTCACCGTGCACACGGCGGGTGAGGGGGTGCGTCCCGCGTGGACGGCCTGTGCCTCGGGAGTGCTCGGTACGGGTGGCCGCGCCCTGCCCTTCACACTCGGCGCGTGGCCGCCCGCCGACGCCGAGGCACTCCCCGTGGCCGGAGAGGACGGGGCCGGAGAGGACCAGGACGGGGCCGGTTCGCCGTCCGGGCCGAGGACCGCCCGTCCGACCGCGCTCTGGCGCCGGGAGGGCGAGCTGTTCGCCGAGGCCCGGCTGGAGCCGGGAGCGTCCGCCGACGGCTTCGGGCTGCACCCCGCGCTGCTGGACGCCGCACTGCGGGGCGCCGGGCTCGCCTCCGGGCAGCCGGTCGCCGTGGCCGAGTGGCGGGGCGTACGGCTGCACGCGGTGGGCGCCTCCTCGGTCCGGGTGCGGATCACGCCGGGCGAGGAGGGCACGGTGGCGCTGCTCGTCGCGGACCCGTCGGGCCGGCCCGTCGCGTCCGCCGAGTCGGTCCTGGTCCGCCCGGTGACCGAGGACGCGGTGGTCACCGCGCGGACGCGGCCTCAGGACTCCCTGTTCGAGGTCGGCTGGAAGCCGCTCGCGCTCCCCCCGCGCAGCGGGGACGCCGCCTGGGCGGTGCTGGACACCGGCAGTGGCGACCTCGGGCTCTCCCGCGGCCAGCGGTTCGACGACGTGGACGCGGCCCTGGACTCACCCGGCGCGTTCGGTGCGCTGCTCGCGCCGTTCGTGTTCCCGCAGGACGGTGCCGTGCCCGCGGGGGTACGGGAGGCCACCGGGCGGGCGCTGGCGCTGGCGCAGCGGTGGCCGACGGACGACCGGGCCGCCGACACCCCGCTGGTGGTGGTGACCCGGGGCGCGGTGAGCGCGGGCGGGTCGGGCGTGACCGATCTCGTCGCGGCGCCGCTGTGGGGTCTGCTGCGGTCGGCGCAGTCGGAGATGCCGGGCCGGATCGCCCTGGTCGACCTCGACGACGACCCGGCCTCGGTGGCGGCGCTGGCGTCGGTGATCGCCTCCGGCGAGCCGCAGGCGGCGGTCCGCGGCGGTGCGGCGTTCGTACCGCGCCTGGAACGGACCACGCCGCCGCGGGAAGGTCGCTCCGCCACGGAGGCGGCGCCCGGACCGTGGAACTCCGGCGGGACCGTGCTGATCACCGGAGGCACCGGCGCCCTCGGCGCGCTGTTCGCCCGCCACCTGACCCGGGTGCACGGCGTCTCCCACCTGCTGCTCGTCAGCCGCAGCGGCCCGGCAGCCCCGGGCGCGGGCGCGCTCGCCGACGACCTCGCCCGGCTCGGCGCGAAGGTGACCATCACCGCCTGTGACACCGCCGACCGGCAGGCGCTCGCCGCGCTGCTGGCCGCCATCCCCGCCGAGCACCCGCTGACCGGGGTGGTGCACACCGCGGGTGTGCTCGACGACGCCCTGATCCCGGTGCTCTCCCCCGAGCAGCTGGAGGGCGTCCTGCGGCCCAAGGTGGACGCGGCGTGGAACCTGCACGAACTGACGGCCGGTCATGACCTTTCGGCGTTCGTCCTGTTCTCCTCCATCGCCGGGGTCGTGGGCGGCCCCGGCCAGTCCGGGTACGCGGCGGCCAACGTCTTCCTGGACGCCCTGGCGGCGCACCGCGCCGAGCAGGGGCTGGCCGCGACCTCGCTCGCCTGGGGGCTGTGGGACTCCGCGCACGGCATGGGAGGGCACCTGAGCGCGGCCGACCTCAAACGGATCGCCCGTACCGGTCTGCTGCCGGTCACCGAGGAGGACGGCCCGCGCCTGCTGGACACCGCCCTCGGCCTGCGCCGTCCGGCTCTGGTGGCCTCGCCCCTGGACGTGGCCGCCCTGCGCGCCCGGCCCGGCGAGACCCCGGCCGTCTTCGGCTCACTGGCCCCGGCCGCGCGCCGCGGCTCCGTATGCGAGGACGGCGACGGGCCGGGGTCGCTGGTGGAGCGCCTCGGAAGCCTGCCGGAGGGGCGGCGGCAGGAGGGCGTGGCCTCGTTCGTACGCGGCCAGGTCGCCCTGGTGCTGGGCCACGCCGATCCGGACACCGTCGATGTGGACCGGCTCTTCTCCGAGCTGGGCTTCGACTCGCTCGTCTCGGTGGAGCTGCGCAACCGGCTCAACTCCGCGACGGGACTGCGGCTTTCGCCGTCCGTGGTCTTCGAGCACGCCACGCCCGCCCTGCTGACGAAGCACCTGCACTCCGAGCTGTTCGCCGGGGAGCGGGAGGAGGCCTCCCAGGGCCGCGCCACGGTGGACTTCGCCGCCGAGGTGCACCTGCCGGAGGACGTGCGGCCGGCCGCCGAGGTGGTCCGCGTGGCGGCCGACCCCCGCGAGGTGCTGCTGACCGGGGCCACCGGGTTCCTGGGCGCGTTCCTGCTGCGCGACCTGATGCGGTCGACCACGGCACGGGTGCACTGCCTGGTACGCGGGGAGGACCGGGCCGACGCGGAGCGCCGGCTGCGCGAGAGCCTCGCGTGGTACCGGGTGCTGGACGAGGTCGACGAGGACCGGATCTCGGTCGTCGTCGGTGACCTCACCGCACCGGGCCTGGGGATGGGCGACGCCGTCTTCGACGATCTGGCCCGCCGGGTCGACGTCGTCCACCACGCCGGGGCGACGGTGAGCTGGCTGCGGCCCTACACCGAGCTGCGGCAGGCCAACGTGGCGGGCCTGCGGGAGGTGTTGCGGCTGGCCGCCCGGCACCGGACCGTGCCGGTGCACTACGTCTCGACGACCGGGGTGTTCCCCGCCCCGGAGCCCGGCACCCGCCCCGTGCCCGCCCGGCCCGGCGACCCGACCGGCCCCGCCTCGTCCCTGTGGAACGGCTACCTCCAGAGCAAGTGGGTGGCCGAGCAGGTCATCGAGGTGGCCCGGGACCGGGGGATGCCGGTGTCGGTGTACCGGGTGGACGTGGTCTGCGGCGACCGGCACACCGGCGCCTGCCAGACCCGCGACTTCGTCTGGCTGAGCCTGAAGGGGCTGCTCCAGGCGGGCGCGGTGCCCGACCGGCTCGCCGGGGTGTTCCACATGGTGCCGGTGGACTACGTCAGCGGGACGATCACGACCCTCGCCGCCGACCCGGCGGCCGTCGGCGGGACGTACCACCTCTACAACGAACAGACCCAGCCCTTCGCCGAGTTCGTCGGCCACCTCAGGGCGGCCGGGTACGAGCTGCCCGAGGTGACCTGGGACGCGTGGCGCAAGCTGGTGCGGTCCGATCCCGGGAACGCGCTCACCCCGCTGCTGCACGCCTTCGACGGCGCCATGGCCGGTGACGGGAGCGAGACGTACCCGCCGATGGACGTCTCCGCGACAAAGGCCGCCCTCGCGGGCAGCGGAGTCTCCTGCCCGCCGGTCGACCGCGAACTGTTCGCGAAGTACGTCGACTTCTTCGTGGACGCCGGCTACTTCCCGGCGTCCGGTGCCTGAGCCGTACGAGGCCGAACCCGTCGGCCCGACCTACCCGAGGAGCAGTGACCACCGTGGGCATAGCTGACCACAACCGCGCCGTCGTGCTGGGGGCGAGCATGGCCGGTCTGCTGGCCGCCCGTGTCCTGGCCGACTCCTACACCGAAGTGCTGGTGGTGGAGCGCGACGGCCTGGAGGACCTGGCCGGCCCGGACGGATCGGCGGAGACGAGGCGGGGCGTACCGCAGGGACGCCATGTGCACGCCCTGCTGGCCCGGGGCCGGCACATCCTGGAGGAGCTGTTCCCCGGCTTCACCGAGGAGCTCGTCGCCGGAGGCGCCATCACCGGTGACGTCACCGGCAACGTCCGGTGGATCATGGACGGCCACCGGATGCCGAAGCCCCATTCGGACATGCTGCTGCTGTCGATGAGCCGGCCCTTCCTGGAGCAGCGGGTCCGGGCGCGGGTGCGGAGCCTGCCGAACGTGCGCTTCCTGGAGCGGCACGACGTCACCGGCCTGCTGACGGCCGACGGCGGCAAGGCGGTCGTCGGGGTGAGTGTCACCGAGGACGGCGCGGAGAGCACCCTGTCGGCCGATCTGGTGGTCGACGCCGGCGGCCGGCGCTCGCGCACCCCGGCCTGGCTCAAGGAGCTGGGCTACGCCGAGGTGCCCGAGGACCAGATGGCCATCTCCGTCGGATACGCGACGCAGTACTACCGGCTGCCGGACGGGGTGATGCCCGACGAGATCTCCATCGACGTGGTGGCCTCCCCGGAGCTGCCCCGCGGCGCGATCTGCGCGAAGATCGACGGGGACCGTACGGTGGTGACGGCCTACGGCTACCTGGGGGACTACC
Organism: Streptomyces sp. CB00316; assembly: GCF_001905595.1. Taxonomy (GTDB): domain Bacteria; phylum Actinomycetota; class Actinomycetes; order Streptomycetales; family Streptomycetaceae; genus Streptomyces. The sequence goes on from NZ_LIXI01000002.1 coordinate 286,511, forward strand.
CGCCCAGCACCTCCGCCGGGTTCCTGGACTTCCTCAAGTCGCTGTCGGGGACGGACATCCACGACGCGGTCCGGGACCACCAGCCGCTGGGCGACCCCGTCGCCTACCGCTTCCCGGCCAACCTGCGCCGGCGCTACGAGCTGCTGCCCGCGCTGCCGGACGGGCTGCTCGTCCTCGGCGACGCGGTGTGCAGCTTCAACCCGGTCTACGGGCAGGGCATGACCGTCGCCGCGCTCGGGGCGACCGTACTGCGCGATCATGTGACGGGTGATCAAGCACCGGATTCCCACGCGTACTTCGCCGATCTCGCCGCCCGTGCGGTGGACGACGTCTGGGAGATGACGACCGGCGCCGACCTCGCTTTCCCCGGAGTCGAGGGCGACCGCACGGAGGAGTGGCAGGCTGAGCAGGGTTACGTAGCCGATCTCCTCACGGCGGCGACGCGGGACCACTCCCTCCTGACGGCGTACGCACGGGTCGTGTTCCTCGTCGACCCGCCCTCCGCGCTCGCGGCCCCGGAGATCCAGGAAGCCGTACGCGCCGCCCTGGCGCAGACCGGCCGATGACAGCACCACTCCCACGTAAGGACAGCTGAGATGAGCGAAGCACCCGTTCTCGTACTGGGCGGCACCGGCAAGACGGGCCGCCGAGTGGCGCGCCGACTCACCGAGAAGGGACGGGCGGTCAAGGTCGCCTCCCGCTCCGGCGGCCAGCGCTTCGACTGGCACGACCGCGACACCTGGGCGGATGCCGTCGCGGGTGTCGAGGCGGTCTACGTGGTGGACGAGCAGGGCGCGAACGCGGCCGCGCTGCTGGCCGACTTCACCTCTCTGGCGGTGGGCGCGGGGGTCACGCGCCTGGTCATGCTCTCCGCCCGGACCCTGGAGGAGTCCCCGCAGGAAGATGAGGTGTTCACCGCCGAGCGCGTGGTGCGCGGGTCCGGCGTCGCCTGGACCATCCTGCGCCCGACGTGGTTCGCGCAGAACTTCAGCGAGGACGGCCTCTTCCGCGACGAGGTCGCGCGCGGAGAGCTGCTGCTGCCGGACTGGAAGGGGCTTGAGCCCTTCGTCGACGCCGAGGACATCGCGGCCGTCGCGGTGGCGGCCCTGACCGAGGAGGGCCACGACGGGGAGATCTACGCACTCTCCGGCCCCCGGCTGATGACCTTCGAGGAGTGCGCCGAGGAGATCTCGAAGGCGGCCGGGCGCGAGATCCGCCGCGTGGCGGTGACCCGCGAGGAGTACGCGCTGCACCTCGTCGAGCGGGGTTACCCGCGGGGCTTCGCGGACTTCCTCAACACGCTCCTCGACGTCGTCCGGGACGGCGGGGCGGCCCACCTCTCCGACGGGGTGCAGCGGGCGCTCGGCCGCGAGCCGCGCGACTTCTCCCACTACGCCGCCGAGACCGTGTGGACCCCCGCGGCGGGCGCCACCGGCTGACCGTCGACGACCGGCCGGGCCGCCGGTCACCGTGCGGTCCGCGCACGGTAACCGGCGGCTCTGCGCCGCAGGCCACCAGGGTGGCCGGGGGCGGAGACCCAGCGGTTGCCGGGCCGTGTCGGGCAGCCCGTAGCGTCAGTCCGGCCGCCGCGTTCTGCGGGCTGCGGCGCACGGCGAAGTCCATCCGAACGAAGAGAAACGGAGCGGTTCACCATGGCCAGCGCATCCCAGAACACCAGCTTTCTGACCGACGACATCGAGCAGCACCAGGAGTTGTTCGGCCAGGCCTTCAACTCCGGTGACGCGGCCGCCGTCAACTCCATGTACGCCGATGACGCGGTCGGCGTGTGGGAGCCGGGCTTGCCGCTGACCGGGCAGGCCCGCCGCGACTACGTCACCGACTTCATGTCCCGGCGGCCCTCCGTCGAGGCGACGGTGCTGCAGACCCTGGTGACCGGTGACACCGCCATGCTGATCGTCGAGTGGTCCATGGAGACCACCGACAAGGACGGCAAGCCCGAGCACCTGGAGGGCACCGCCGTGGACGTGCTCCGGCGCGACGAGAACGGCCACTGGCGCTACCTGGTGGACAACCCGTACGGCGCCAGCGGCCCGCACACCGCCGAAGAGGCGGCCGCGCAGGCCTAGCCGGCGCCCGCCGCGGAGCCCGCCAGGGGGGTTCAGGCGCCGCGGCGGGCCGCGGGGATCGCCCCGAAGGACTGCCGGTAGTCGGTGGGGGTGACCCCGACGTGGAGGGTGAAGTGCCGCCGCATGTTCGCCGCGGTGCCGAGGCCGCTGTGCTCGCTGATCCGCTCGATCGGCAGGTCCGTGGTCTCCAGCAGGGCCTGGGCCCGGGAGAGGCGCTGGTTGAGGAGCCACTTCAACGGCGTCATCCCGGTGGCGGCCTGGAGCCGGCGGAAGAACGTCCGGGTGCTCATCCCGGCCCGCCGCGCCATGCCGTCCACGGTGAGGGCCTGGTCGAGGTGGTGCGCGGCCCACTCCATCACCGGGCCGAGGCTGTCGTCCTCGGTGGCGGGGACGGACAGGGCCACGAACTGCGCCTGGCCGCCCGGCCGGTGACCGGACACCACCAGGCGGCGGGCCAGCTGGTTGGCCACATGGGCTCCGAGGTCGCGGCGGACGAGGTGCAGGCACAGGTCGAGTCCGGCGCTCATGCCGGCACTGGTCAGCACCTGGCCCTCGTCGACGTAGAGCACCGAGCCGTCGACCTCGGCCTTCGGGTAACGCTCGGCCAGGTCCGCCGTGTTCGTCCAGTGCGCCGTGGCCCGGAGCCCGTCGAGCAGTCCTGCCTCGGCGAGCGCGAAGGCCCCGGTGCACAGGGAGACCACCCGTGCCCCGCGGGCGGCCGCCGTGCGCAGGGCGTCGATGAACTCGGCCGGAAGCCGCTCGCCCCGGGAGACCACGGCGTCGGGGACGGAGGGCACGATCACCGTGTCCGCCTCGACGAGTTCGTCCATGCCGTAGGGGGTACGTACGGAGAATCCCTTCGCATCGGCGTCGGGGCTCTGGTTCACCGCGCATAACCGCAGGTCGTACCAGGGGTCGTGGAGATCCAGGTGACCATCGCCGAACACCGCGTAGGCGATGGCCGTCTCATAGACCTCGCATGCCTGCATATCCGTGTCGTTGATCAACGCCAGCGCAACAGAGCCAGGATTCATGCCGCGAGTGTACGGCAGGAATTTTGCGACATCAGTCAGTTCTGCCACTGTCCGCCTCGTCGAGGCAATGCGATGGTGCAGGAGCAACAGGTCGGACATCGTCGCGATGCAGACCAAGAAAATTGACGGGAGCACACAATGTCGAACACCAATGCAGCCCAATCACCGGTGTCGGTCATCGGACTGGGGCTGATGGGCCAGGCATTGGCCGCCGCATTCCTCAAGGCGGGTCACGCCACCACCGTGTGGAACCGCACGGCCTCCAAGGCCGATGAGCTCGTCGCCTCGGGCGCCACCCTCGCCGGCTCGGTCGAGAGCGCCGTCAAGGCGAGCCCGCTGGTGATCGTCTGCGTCTCGGACTACGCCGCCGTGCACGAGCTGCTCGACCCGCTGGAGGAGGCCCTCAAGGGCCGGGTCCTGGTGAACCTCACCACGGGCACCTCGACGCAGGCCCGCGAGACGGCCGAGTGGGCGGCACGACGCGACGGCCTGTACCTCGACGGCGCGATCATGGCCATCCCGCCGGACATCGCCACGGACTCCGCCGTCCTTCTCTACAGCGGCCCGAAGGCCGTCTTCGAGCAGCACGAGGCGACGCTGCGGAAGCTGGGCCCGGCGGGCACCATCTACCTCGACGAGGACCACGGCCTGTCGGCGCTGTACGACATGTCGCTGCTCGGCATCATGTGGGGCATCCTCAACGGCTTCCTGCACGGCGCCGCCCTGCTCGGCACCGCCAAGGTGAAGGCCACCACCTTCGCCCCGCTGGCCAACACGATGATCAACGTGGTCACCGAGTACGTGACCGCCTACGCGCCCCAGATCGACGACGGCTCCTACCCGGCCGACGACGCCACCATGACCGTCCACCAGGAGGCCATGGAGCACCTCGCCGAGGAGAGCGAGACCCTCGGCATCAACTCCGAGCTGCCCCGCTTCCTCAAGGCGCTGGCCGACCGCTCGGTGGCCGACGGCCACGCCGGCAGCAGCTACGCCGCGCTGATCGAGCAGTTCCGCAAGCCCTCCGCCTGAGGCTTTTGGCGAGATCTCATTCCGGGGCACGGCCGATTCTCGGCCGTGCCCCGTTCCGCGTTCCCGCTGGAACGGGAGGGACGGGAACAGGAATCTCACATTTCCCTCCCCACGGAGGCTCTCTCCGATCACCGGTCCGGTGACCAAACCTGGACCGCGGGAATTACCCACATGTGACTGAAAATCGACGCCCCTCGGCTACGTTGAGCCCGCGCTTTCCGGACACGGCATTGCCTTGCCCGAGCCCGGCGAAACACCGAGGAGAAACATGAGCACACCCACGGACCGCGGTCCGATATCCACCACCGTGAACGCGGCCGAAACCGGTCGTGGCAAAACGCGCCCGACCCGGCGCACCCTGCTGAAGGTGGCCGGAGCCGCCACACTCGCCTCCGCGGCGAGCGTCTCCGTGGCACATGCGACGCCGAAGGGCGCCCGGCGCGATTTCGACGTCATCATCGTGGGAGCCGGCCTGGCCGGCGTCACCGCCGCCCGTGAGCTGCGGAAGAAGGGCAAGCGCGTCCTCCTGCTGGAGGCGCGCGACCGCATCGGCGGCCGGACCTGGACGGACACCTGGCGCGGCAGCCAGATCGAGCGCGGCGGCACCTGGGTCGACCAGCTGCAGCCGCACATCTGGCGGGAGCTGGTCCGCTACCGAATACCGATCGTCGCCGACTCCGGCGTGGAGCGGGCCATCCTCCCGACCCTCACCGGCTTCCAGGAGTACGACCCGGTCGAGGCGTACACGCGCCAGAGCGAGCTCTTCACCCCCTTCTTCGACGGGTCCCGGGACCACTTCCCCAGCCCGTACGAGCCCTTCGCCCGCGAGGACCTGGTGAAGCCGCTCGACCGCTTCTCCCTGCGGGACCGGCTCGACCAGCTCGACTACGCGCCGGAGGACGAGATCCGGCTCACCAGCACCACCTCGCTCTACGGCGGGTCCAGCACCCGCGGGGCGTTCACCCACCTCTCGCAGTGGTGGGCGCTCTCCGGCTGGAACTTCGACGGCTTCCACGGAGTGAACACCTACCGTCCGCAGCACGGCACGATCGCCCTGCTCCGGGCCATCCTCAAGGACGCGGCACCCACGCTGCGCCTCAACTCCCCGGTCGACTCGGTCGTCCAGAGCAAGGGCCGCGTCCAGGTCACCACCCGCTCGGGCGAGCGGTTCTCCGCGCCCGAGGTCATCATGGCCGTCCCGGTCAACGTGTGGAAGACCATCCAGTTCAGCCCGCCCCTGCCCAAGGCCCACAAGGCGGCCTCCACCTCGGGCATCGGCGTACCGCACGAGAAGAAGCTCTGGCTCGACCTGAAGCGCCCCGCGGACACGTTCGTCGCGGAGGCACCGGAGGGCTACCCGATCTGCATCATGGGCCGCCTCAACGAAGGCGACCACGTCGTCGCCTTCAGCGTGAAGGACACCTTCGACGTCAACCAGCACCACCAGGTCGAGAACGCCGTCAGCCAGATCGTCCCCGACGCCGAGCTGCTCGGCTACACCGCGACCGACTGGCACGCCGACGAGTTCGCCCTCGGCGTCGGCGCGTTCCGCCAGCCCTTCCAGCTGACGCGGCTCCACCGCGAGATCCAGCAGCCGCACGGGAACGTGAAGTTCGCCGGCGCCGACATCGCCGACGGCTGGAGCGGCTACATGGACGGGGCCGTGGAGTCGGGGCTGCGCATCGCCGGCTCGCCCACCCTGACCGGCCCGCTGCCCGCCGCGGTCGCCAACTCCCTCGGCGCGCCCCCGGTCGACCGCCGGGCCTACCGCCCTCTCCGGGGGCTCTGACCCGGCCCCGGGGCCGTCCGCGAGGGCGGCCCCGGGTGCCAGGGGTCTGGCAATCCCGCGCGGCCCCGCCCGCCCATTCCGTACGACGAAGGTGAAGACGCAGGATCATGACCATCATCTCGGACGCCACAGCGCAGGACCCGACCGAGGAGCTGTTCTCCTGGTTCCGCACGAAGCTCGACACCACTCCGGTGTACCGGGACGAGGAGAAGGGCTGGCAGGTCTTCGGCTACGACGACATCGCCCGGATCCTGGCCGACACCACCACCTTCTCCTCCGACACCGCCCGCTCCTTCAACCCCCCGCAGCCCGACCTCGACTTCTTCGACATGGGCAACCTGGTCACCACCGACCCGCCCCGCCACCGCCAGCTGCGCTCGCTGATCAACTCGGGGTTCACGCCCCGCGCCGTGGCCGGGCTGACCCCGATGATCGAACGGATCACCCACACGCTGCTCGACGCCGTCGACGGCGCGGACCGGTTCGACCTGATCGACTCGGTGGCGTACGCGCTGCCGATCACCGTCATATGCGAGCTGCTCGGGCTGCCGATGGAGGACGAGCCGCTCTTCCGCGTCTGGGGCGAGGCCCTCGGCACAGTGGACGCCGCCACCGTGCCGCCGGACCAGCTGCGAGACGAAGTGGCCCCCGCCGTACGGGACATGAACGCCTACCTGATGGACCAGGTGCGCCGCAGGCGCAAGCAGCCCACCGACGACGTGATCAGCAAGCTCGCCAACGCGGAGGTCGACGGCAGGCATCTGGAGGACGGCGAGATCGTCGGTATCACCGGCCTGACCATGTTCGCCGGCCACGCGACCACCATGGCGCTGATCGCCAACGCGGTGCTGCTCTTCGACCGCCACCCGGAAGCGGGCGCCGCCGTGCGCGCCGACCGCTCCCTGCTGCGCAACGCCGCCGAGGAGGTGCTGCGCCTGCGCCCGCCGTTCCCGCGGCTGGCCCGGGTCGTCACGGCCGACACCGAGATCGGCGGCCACGCGATCGCCGCCGGCGAGCTGGTGACGCCGTGGATCGGCGCGGGGAACCGGGACGCCTCCCGCTTCCCCGACCCCGACCGGTTCGACATCCACCGCCACACCGGCAGCAGCCTGGTCTTCGGCCAGGGCATCCACTTCTGCCTCGGCGCCCCGCTGGCCCGCCTGGAGGGCCGGATCGCGCTGGACATCCTGATGGACCGCTACGCGGACATCGCGGTGGACGCCAACGAGCCGGTGGAGTTCGAGAACCCGTGGCAGCTGATCACGCCGAAGCGGCTACCCGTACGCGTGTCCTGACAGCCGCGGGGTGCACTCCGGGGCGGCGGCCGGCAGGCCACCGCCGCCGGAGCATCTCTCGTAGCGCAGGGACGCCGACCCGGACGCCAGGATCCGGCGCAACTGGTGGCGCCGGGCGTCCGGTTCCCGGCCCCCGCTCTCCAGAAGGGCCTCCAGGAGCCCGCCGACGGAGTTCTTCACCCCGCCCTCGGTCGTGGACATCAGGAACTCCAGCAGCCGGTCGATGGCGGCGTCGGAGATCGGCTCCAGGGTGATGGTGAGACGGTTCAGACTGCCCTCGCCCCACTCCGGCCGCCTCTTGAGCAGCTCCGGCCCGGCGGTGACGATCACGAAGAGGGGCAAGCCCGCCTGGGAGGCCGTCAGGTTCTCGACGAAGTCCACCAACGCCTGATCGGCCCAGTGCAGGTCCTCGAAGACCAGCACGAGCGGCGTGCTCGCCGCCACCGCCCCCAGGAACTCCCGGGATGCCGTGAGCATTTCGTCCGGCGGAGCCTGTGCCGCGGCCGGGTCGACGAGCGGGGCCAGGCAGGACAGCATCCAGTGGCAGTCCTCCTCCGGCGCCTTCAACCGCCTTACGGTGGAGGTGAGTTTGGCCGTCATCGTCTCGACCATGTCCCCCTGGAGGATTCCGCAGCAGGCCAGCAGGAGGTCGTGCAGGGCCTCCAGGGGATGCGCGCCGCCGCCGGGCCGGACCCGCCCCACCACCAGCCGTACCGCGTCCGCGTTGGCCGCGACCCGCCGCTCGAACTCCATGACGAACCGCGTCTTGCCGACGCCCGGCTCACCCAGCACGGTGATCAGGTGCGGCGTCGCCTGGTGCCGGCTGCGCTGGAGAAGCCCGCGCAGCACGTCCAGGTCGTACTCGCGGTCGATCACCGGTACGGCGTGCAGGGCGGTGTACTCCTGGCGGAACCCGCCGACCGTCCACCCGGAGGACGGGGTGCCGTGCTGGTAGGTGATGGCGAATCCGGTCGACCGGCGCGTGTTGTCGCAGACCCGTATCTCGCCGGCCCGGGTGTCGGAGAGCAGGGTGTGGCACTCGTCCAGCAACGCCCCGTTGACCGTCGGCGGCAGGCCGCTGCGGTCCGGCTGGTAGCGCACGAGCGCCTCGCCCGTGGCCACCGCGACCTGCACGGACACCCCTCGGGTGCGGCCGCCGTCCGGCTCCCCGGGGTCGGCGATCCGGGTCAGCTGGTCCCGGATGGTCAGCGCGGCGTGCACGGCCCGCTCCGCGTCGTCGTCGCCGGCCTCGGGGACACCGAACAGCACCAGGGAGATCGGCCCGATGGACGCCGCGACCGTACCTCCGAGGCATTCGACCTCGCCCCGGATGGTCGCGGCCACCTGCTCCACCGCCTCGTCCATCCGCTGGGGGTCGACGCCCGCCGCGTCGGGCATCAGCTGGACCCGGGCGATCAGGACGCTGACCTCCTTGCGCTCGGCGACCATGGTCCGTGGCACCGGCCGGGAGGCCGGTTCGTCGTCCACCCGCTCGGGCCGCGTCTGAGGCCCCACGCGGCACTCCGCCTCCGGCGGCGGTCCCGAGGCGATCTCGGCGGGCGGCGGCGCGGCGGGCCCGGCCGCCGCCCGAGCGGGTTCCGGAGGAGCGCACGTCATCCGCACCTCTATCTGTTCGCGGATGCCGACGGGTATCAGCGCCGGGTCGTGCGTCAGGACCGCCTGCTGCAGTGCCTGCAGGGCGTGCCCGGGTTCGAGACCGAGCCGCTCGGCCATGGCGGCGCGCGCACCGGCGTAGACGTCGAGCGCGTCCGTCTGTCGCCCGGACCGGTACAGCGCGAGCATGAGCTGGCCCAGCAGCCGCTCCCGCAGCACCTCCGTGGCGACCGTCTTCTCCAGCTCGGCCAGGACGCGGTGGTGGTGGCCGCATGCCAGCTCCGCTTCGAAGAAGTCCTCCAGGGCGTCGAGCCGCGCGTTCTGCACGGAGGCCAGCTCGGGCCAGTCGATACCGGTCTCGACCAGGTCGGCCAGGACCGGCCCCCGCCACAGGGCCAGCGCCTCACGCAGCAGGACGGCCGCGGCCCGGGGCGCTCCCGCCGCCAGCTCCGCGTGCCCGCACTGGGCCAGCCGCCGGAAGTGGTACAGGTCGATCTGGTCGGGCTCGGCACAGAGCATGTAGCCGGGCGCCTGGCTCCGAAGCCTCACACCCGTGAACTCCCCGTCGCCCAGCGGCAGGGCTCTGCGCAGCCGCCACACGGAGTTCTGGAGGATCTTGCGCGCCGACTGCGGCGCCCGGCCGGCCGGCCACAGCGCGTCGATCAGCTGGCTGCTGGCCACCACCCGGTTGGCGTGCATCATCAGGAACCCCAGGGTGGCGCGCTGCCGCGTTCCTCCCAGTCCCACGGGCACGCCCCCTCCATCCACTTCCAGCGGGCCCAGCATCCGGAACAGCATGTACATCCCCCGTAATTCGACGTCGGTTTGCGGATCGTCGGGAACCGCGGAATTCGACCGGCGGGCTCGCCGAGAACAAGCCCCGTTTCCGAACACAAGACGTTCACTCGGCGGATTCGGGATGTCCGGGTGGTGTTGTATTCCGTTACCCCCGGATACCGTGACGGGTGAACGCCGAGCTGGGTGATCAGCCGCGGGTGGCCGTGACGCTGCCGCGGATCAGGTCGGCGAGTTCCTCGACCCGGCTGCCCAGGTAGAAGTGGCCGCCCTCGAACACCCGCAGGCGGAAATCGCCCGAGGTGTGCCCCTGCCACGCCTCGACCTCCCGGACGGGTGCCTCCGGGTCGCCGTCGGCCGCGAGGGCCAGCACCGGACAGGACAGCGGCCTCCCCGGCGTCCCCCGGTAGGTGGCCAGGGCCCCGTAGTCGCCACGCAGCGCGGGCAGGACCAGCTCCCGCAGTTCGGGGTCGTCGAGGAAGGCGGCGTCGGTTCCGCCGAGCGCCCGCACCCTCGCGACCAGGGCCGCGTCGTCCCCTACCCAGCCCCAGCCCGGCTCGGGCGCGCTCGGGGCCCGCCGGGCGGACACGATGAGCAGGTCGGGGCCGCCGCCAGGGGTACGGGAGAGCCGTGCGGCCACCTCGTACGCCAGGGACGCGCCCATGCTGTGCCCGAGCAGCACCCGGGGCCGGTCTCCGGAGCCGCCCAGCACCCCGGCGATCAGATCGGCCAGCCGGTGCAGGTCCGCCACGGCCGGCTCCCGGTAGCGGTCCTGGCGGCCCGGGTACTGGACGGCCAGGACGTCCGCGTCATCGGCGAGCTCCACGGCCAGCCCTCGCCAGTACGCGGCGGAGCCGCCGGCGTGCGGAAAACAGACCAGTTCGAACGGCGCACCGGCCCTCGCGGCCCCCCGTGTATCGGTGCCGAATTTCCGGAACCAGAGATTCCGTTCGCTACTTGCCACTTTCGGACCGCCCTGACGAATCGTCATGCTTCGATGCCCCGCATGCAGACTTTGGAAAGCAACCGCGCACCTCTCACATCACTGTCGAGTGGGCGCGCGGATCCACGCAACCAAGAAAGGGTGCAGACTGAGCCAATGGCCGGTATTGACCAGCATCACGGCCAAAAACGCATGCTTGCCATCGCATTGTTGACCACTATGTTTCGGCCGCCGTGCGCGTGCGGCCGGACACCGGTCACCTCGGCCGATCCGGAGCGACAGCGGTGAACAGGGGCCCGTCGCGGGGAGTCCGTCAGCCGATGAAGGATTCCGGCCAACTCCTGTCGGCCGCGGGGACAACGCCCGCCGCCGAGCAGTGGACGCGCCGGTGTCCGATACGTGTCACCAGCCACCACTTCTCGGCCAGGGGCCGCGCCCCGCCCGCGGCAGCACAGCACGACGCAGCCGGCCCCACGACTGAACTCGCCGTGGGACCGGCTGCGAAAGCGGGCGGACGTCCTCGTTCCGGGCGGCTGCCTCACCGGCTTCCGGGCGGCTGCCTCACCGGCTCGGGCCGGCTACTTCACCGGCCGCAGCCCCAGCGGGCCCGCGATCTCGTGGAGCATCACGCGGCCCGCCTCCTCCGCCAGGTCGTCCTCGCCCGGGTCCTGGTCGGTGTCCAGGCCGTCCAGCTCCTCCAGGGGCTGGCCGAGGCGGATGTGGGCGACCAGGGACTGGAGGGCGCGGAGGGTGGCGGAGGCGGTGGAGCCCCAGTTGGAGAAGTACGAGAACTGCCACCACCACAGCGCCTCGGCCGTGCGCTCCGCCTCGTAGTGCGCGAGGCCGTGGCCGAGGTCGGTGACCAGGTCGGCGAGGTCGTCGGAGATGCGGTGCGGGACCGGGGCCTTGCGGGGCTCGTACGGGTCGAAGACCTCGGAGTAGACGTCGATCGGCTCCAGGAGGGCCGCGAACCGCTCGCGCAGGCCGTCCGCGTCCGGCTCCGGGCCGAGGTCGGGCTCGTACCGCTCGTCGGGGAGGACGTCCTCGTGCGCGCCGAGGCGACCGCCCGCGAGCAGGAGCTGCGAGACCTGGAGGAGCAGGACCGGGACGGCCTCTTCCGGCTCGTCGACCTTGGAGACCTCGGTGACCGCGACGATGAACGTCTTGATCTGGTCCGCGATCTGGACGGCGAAGTCGCCCGGGTCCTGCGTGACGGAGTTCAGCGTGGCGTCAGACATCGGGGGGACCTCCCGTGGGCACGGTCACAGACGGTGAAGCAGACGGCAGTACGGGCGAGGGCCGGGGACGCGTGGCCGTGGTCTCAGACATCCAGCAGCCGCCTCCCCTCGAACGCGCGGCCCAGCGTGACCTCGTCGGCGTACTCCAGGTCGCCGCCGACCGGCAGGCCGCTGGCCAGCCGGGTCACCCTGAGGCCCATCGGCTTGACCATCCGCGCCAGGTACGTCGCGGTGGCCTCGCCCTCCAGGTTGGGATCGGTCGCCAGGATCAGCTCCGTGATGGAGCCGTCCGCGAGCCGGGCGAGCAGCTCACGGATGCGCAGGTCGTCCGGGCCGACGCCCTCGATGGGGCTGATCGCCCCGCCCAGGACGTGGTAGCGGCCCCGGAACTCGCGCGTCCGCTCGATCGCCACGACATCCTTGGGCTCCTCCACCACGCAGATGACGCTCCGGTCGCGGCGCGGATCGCGGCAGATCCCGCACTCCTCCTGCTGGGCGACATTGCCGCACACGGCGCAGAACCGGACCTTGTCCTTGACCTCCAGGAGGGCGTGGGCGAGGCGGCGTACGTCGGTGGGCTCGGCCTGCAGGATGTGGAAGGCGATCCGCTGCGCGCTCTTGGGACCGACGCCGGGCAGCCTGCCCAGTTCGTCGATGAGGTCCTGAACAACGCCTTCGTACAACGGAACGCCTTTCTTTGCTTCCTGCTCCGTACCGTAGTGGGTACGGGTCGGTACCAGTAGGCCTCCGGCGTCAGCTCCCGCAGGCCCGGCCCGTCAGAACGGCAGGCCCGGGATCGAGCCGCCGCCCAGGCCCTGCGCCAGCGGGCCGAGCTTCTCCTGCTGGAGCGCCTGCGCGTTCTCGTTGGCCGCCTGGACGGCCGCCACCACGAGGTCGGCGAGCGTCTCGGTGTCCTCCGGGTCCACGGCCTTGGGGTCGATCACCAGGGCCCGCAGCTCGCCGGAGCCGGTGACGGTGGCCTTCACGAGGCCTCCGCCCGCCTGTCCGTCGACCTCGGTCCTCGCCAGCTCCTCCTGGGCCGCGGCGAGGTCCTGCTGCATCTTCTGGGCCTGCTGGAGCAGCTGCTGCATATCGGGCTGGCCACCACCGGGAATCACGGTCACTCCTGGCATTTCGACGACAAATGTTTCGGTAAGCCGAGCCTACGTGCTCCTCGGTCACCGCGCTTCACCCACCCGGGACCAACTCTTTCGGGTGAGTTTCGTCAACCGTCGCGAAGGCTCCTATACCTGACCAGCGGCCCTGCGCAGGCGGGAATCCCGCGATCTCGACTCCGCAGACCACCATTCGGCGGTAGGAAGGGCATGCACATCGGTACACATGCGCGCATGTGTGGTGACGCAGAGTTACCCGCGAGGAAGCCCCGAGCGTCCGTTCCGTCCGTCAGAGTGCGAAGGAGTGCCCCGGTGAGTCAGCCGGAGATGCAGCCCGAGGGGCCGCCCCGCAAGGAGTCCGACGCGGGTTCCGGTGAGAGCGGAGCTGAGTGTTCCGCTTCTGGCTCCCGCGCCGGTGGAGCCGGCGCGCAGGATGGATCGGGGGGCGGCGGGGCCGGGAACGGCGGCGCCCGTCCCGGTGGGGCCTGGGGCGGTGGCTCCGGGGCCGGCGGGCGCGACCTGACCGGGCGGCCCTTCCCCCTCGGGGACTGGGGCGAGCCCGCCGAGCGGCTCGACGGGCTCTACCGCTGGGTCGAGTCCGGCGCCCTCGCGACGGCGGACTGGTATCTCCACGACCGCGCGTGGAAGCGCCGGGGGGCGCGGGCCCTGCGGCTGGGCACCGCCGCCGGGGCCGTCGCGGGGGCCGCGCTGCCCCTGCTCGACCTGACCGGGACGCTGAGCGGGTCCGCCGGGTGGGGGTACCTCTCGCTGCTGCTGGGCGCCGCCTGCATGGGCTGCGACCGGTACTTCGGGCTCACCTCCGGCTGGATAAGGAACCTCGCCACGGCGCAGGCCGTGCAGCGGCGGCTCCAGGTGCTCCAGTTCGACTGGGCGTCGGAGTGCGTACGGGAGATGCTCGGCCCGTCCGAGGGGACGGCCAGTGAGGCGGCCGAGCGGTGCCTGGGGGTGCTGCGGCGGTTCTCCGAGGACATCACGGAGCTCGTGCGCTCCGAGACGGCGGACTGGATGGTGGAGTTCCGGGCGGGGCCCGCGCCCATGGGGACGCAGGCGCTGGTGTCGGGCAGTGCGGGTGGCCGGGCCGAGCCCGGTGGGCTGCCGGGCCGGTTCTCCATGCCGTCCGTCGCCGCCCGGCCGAACATGCCCCGGCAGCGGCCTCCGGAGGCGCCGCGCTAGGGGGTGTCCGGTGGCTCAGCTGAAGATGATCATCGAGCCCTGCGCCAGCGACCGTGTGGCCGCCGCGTGCAGCCCCAGCCAGACGTGGCGCTCCCTGGCGAAGGGACTGTCGTCGTAGGGGACCGCGGTCGCCGGTTCCTCCAGGGCCGTGGGGCCCGGCGGCGGCTGAGGGGCGGCCGGGGGGTTGGCCGGGTCGATGCCGATGGACGGGGCAACGTACTCCAGCTCCCGCAGCAGGCCGTGTGCGGAGCCCAGGGGGCCGCCGCCCTCCAGCAGCGCGTCGTCGGAGAGCGGGTGCGGGAAGTCGACCGGGACGTACGCCCCGGCGTGGTCGTAGTGCCAGACCAGGTGCGACTGCTGGGCGGTCTGCTCGAACATCTCCAGCAGCTGCTCGTAGTCGCCGCCGAGTCCCTCGACCGGGGTGACGGCCAGACCGCTCAGCTGGAGCAGGTAGGCGCGGCGCAGGAAGTGCAGGGCGTCGTAGTCGAAGCCCGCGACCGGGGCCACGTCCCCGTTGAGGCCCGGCATGTAGGCGAAGACGGGGACGGGCGGCAGCCCCGCGTCGTTCAGCGCCCGGTCGTAGACGGCGATCTCTTCGGCGAACGGGTTGTCGGGGCTGTGGCACAGCACATCGACGAGGGGGACGAGCCACAGGTCACAGGCCACGAAGTCTCGCTCTCCATCGGGTTCGGCGATCGTCGGACCAGCGTAATGCGAGGTGAACCCCACGCACAGTGCGTGGGTTCCTACTCTTCCGGGCGCTCCCGTGCCTGCTGGGCCTCCAAGTGATCCGCCCAGGCCAGCGCGTGGGCGTAGTACGCCTGCATCACCGCCAGCACCTCGCCGCGGTCGCCGCCCGCGATGGCCTCGACCAGCTCCTCGTGCCCGAACCACAGAACGTGCTCGTCCGCGTGCTCGCCGCGCAGCCGGTGGACGGCGAACGCCCAGGCCTGGACGCGGAGTTTGGCGAGGAAGGCGGTGATGTACGGGTTGAGGACGAAGGCCCCGAGCTCCCGCCAGAAGCGGAGGTCGTACCCGATCAGTACGTCGAGATCGCCGCCCTTCGCCGCGCGGACGGCCTCCGAGGCCCGGCGCCGGATCGGGGCGAGCGCCTCGGGCCGGACGGCCACCTGGTCGGCGGGGCTGCGGAAGATGCCCTCGACGACGAGGGAGCGGGCCTCCACCATCGCCCGGTAGTCCGCGATCGTGAACTCGTGGACCTGGAAGCCGCGGTGCTGGTCCGAGGCGAGCAACCCCTGCGCGGAGAGGTCGAAGAGCGCCTCGCGGACGGGCGTCGCGGAGACGCCGTACTGTTCCGCGATCTGCTTGACGGTGAACTCCCGGCCCGGCCGCAGTCGCCCGGCCAGCACTTCGTCGCGCAGCGCGTCGGCGATCTGCTGGCGCAGCGTACTGCGGGTCACACCTCCGCTCGGCCCCATGGGCGGCCCTTCCCGTTCGTCGGCCGTCTTTCGGCTCGGGTCACCTTAAGCCAGCCGCCCGCCGTGCCCGATTTCGGGCAGGGCGGGCGGGGATGGGATGCGTGAGAGTGCTCGGGCGCTTACACCGTGTGCTCGTCGGCCACCGCGAGCGCGATGTCCAACGCCGCGAGGCCCTCCTCGGCCTCGGCCTCGGTGACGTTGCAGGCGGGGACGGCGTGGGTACGGTTCATGTTGATGAACGGCCACAGCCCCTGCTTCTTCGCCGCCGCCCCGAAAGCCGCCATCGGGGCGTTGGCCTCGCCCGACGCGTTGTACGGGACGAGCGGCTCGCGGGTCTCGCGGTTGCGGACCAGGTCCAACGCCCAGAACGCGCCGAGGCCGCGCACCTCGCCGACCGAGGGGTGGCGCTCGGCGAGTTCGCGCAGGCCGGGCCCGAGGACACGCTCGCCGATCCGGGCCGCGTTCTCGATGACCTTCTCGTCCTCCATCACACCGATGGTGGCGACGGCGGCCGCGCAGGCCAGCGGGTGGCCGGAGTAGGTGAGGCCGCCGGGGTAGGGGCGGGTCTCGAAGGTCGCGGCGATCTCCGCGCTGATGGCGACGCCGCCGAGCGGTACGTAACCGGAGTTGACGCCCTTCGCGAAGGTCAGCAGGTCCGGCACGACGTCGAAGTGGTCCGCCGCGAACCAGGCGCCCGTGCGGCCGAACCCGGCCATGACCTCGTCGAGCACGAAGACGATCCCGTACCGGTCGCAGATCTCGCGGACGCCCGCGAGGTAGCCCGGCGGCGGGGTCATGATGCCGGCCGTGCCCGGGATGGTCTCCAGGATGATCGCGGCGATGGTGGACGGCCCCTCGAAGGCGAGCGTGTCCTCCAGGTGCTGGAGCGCGCGGGCGCACTCCTCGGCCTCGGTCTCGGCGTAGAACGCCGAGCGGTAGAGGAACGGCGCCCAGAAGCGCACGACGCCGGCCGAGCCGTTGTCGGAGGGCCAGCGGCGCGGGTCGCCGGTGAGGTTGATCGCGGTGGAGGTGGCGCCGTGGTACGAGCGGTAGGCGGAGAGCACCTTCGTACGGCCGGTGTGCAGCCGGGCCATGCGGATGGCGTTCTCGACGGCCTCGGCCCCGCCGTTGGTGAAGAAGATCTTGTCCAGGTCGCCCGGGGTGCGCTCGGCGATGAGGCGTGCGGCCTCGGAGCGCGCCTCGACGGCGAACGCGGGCGCGAAGGTGGCGAGTTTGCCCGCCTGCTCCTGGATCGCCGCGACCACGGTGGGGTGCTGGTAGCCGATGTTCGTGTAGACGAGACCGCTGGTGAAGTCGAGGTAGCGGTTGCCGTCGTAGTCCCAGAAGTAGGACCCCTCGGCGCCGGCGACGGCGAGCGGGTCGATGAGGCCCTGGGCGGACCAGGAGTGGAACACGTGCGCGCGGTCCGCGGCCTTCACGGCCGCACCGGCCGCGGGGTCGGCGTACGGGGCATGAGGGGCATGAGGGGTCATGCGGGGAGCGTAGGCGCTGGTGGGGGCCACCCTCCATGGCCATGTTGTACGGCGTGGGGCGCGGGGTTCGGCAGGGTGTCGGGTCCAGGACCCCAAGGACCCCTTCATCCTCATTGACAGCACACTGTCGACATGACAGGCTTCTGTCATCTACTTCGGGAGGCTGCCATGACCGGCACCAGTTCTGTGGTTCATCTCGCCGTGTACGACACCCTCGCCGACTGGGAGACCGGGTACACGACCGCCTTCCTCGCGCAGAACGGCTACACCGTGCGGACCATGGGGCCCGAGCGGGAGTCCGTCACCACCATGGGCGGGCTGCGCGTCCAGCCCGACCTGGCGCTGGCCGAGCTGCGGCCCGAGGACAGTGCGCTGCTCGTCCTCCCCGGGGCCGGGCTCTGGGACGCGGGCGACGATCTGGCCCCGTTCGCCCGTACGGCACGCGCCTTCCTCGACGCGGGGACGCCGGTCGCGGCGATCTGCGGGGCGACGGCGGGGCTGGCCCGCGAGGGGCTCCTCGACGACCGGGCGCACACGAGCGCGGTCTCCTTCTACCTGGCGGCGACGGGGTACGGCGGTGGCGCGCGGTACGTGGACGCCGACGCGGTGACGGACCGCGGGCTGATCACGGCCGGGCCGACGGAGCCGGTGGCGCTGGCGCGGGAGGTGTTCGGGCTGCTGGGGGTGTACGGACCGGAGGAGCTGGACGCCTGGTACCGGCTGTTCCACGACTCGGACACCGGCGCGTATGAGGTGCTGGAGGGTGCGTGAGCGCGCGGAGGACGTGGGGGAAGTGGAGGAAGTCCCTTCCCAGCAGGAGCTGTTGAGCCGGGCCGCGCTGACGGTGTTCCGGCTGAACGGCCAGTTCCTCGGCGTGGCCGAGGAGTTGGCCAAGCCAGGCGGGCTGACGGCGGCGTGGTGGCAGGTGCTGGGGGCGGTGCTGCCTGAGCCGTTGCCGGTGGCGGGGGTCGCGCGGACGATGGGGATCACCCGGCAGAGCGTGCAGCGGATCGCGGACCTGCTGGTGGGGCGGGGCCTCGCGGAGTACGTCGAGAACCCGGCCCACCGCCGAGCGAAGCTGCTCCGCCCGACGGCCGCGGGCCGGGACGCGATAGCGCGGATCACCCCGTCCCACGCGCAGTTCGCCGCCCGCCTGGCGGCGGAACTGGGGCCGGAGGGATTCGCGGAGGCGGTGGGGGTGCTGGAGCGGTTGTCGGGGGCGGTGGAGTCAGCGACGTCCCCTTCCGGCCCGCCGGGGGCGGGCGGCTCCAGCCCGTCCGGCGTTTGAGGACGGAACCCTCGGGGTGGGGGGCCGCACCTGAACACCCCGCTCCCCGGAGCACCGCCCATGCCCGCGCACCCGACCCGTGCACTCCCCGGTTCCGTCGTCAAACGCCGGACGGGCTGAGGGGAGCGCGGGCGGAACCAGGGGCGCGACAGGCGTGTCGTGGAGGGCGGGGCCCGTGACGGCGGCGCCCCCGCCCCGCCGGGGCTATTCTCGTGCGGGCCGCACGGGAGGAAGCGCACATGGACAAGCTCGGCCCCGACGACCCGCACCGCATAGGCGCGCACCGCCTCCTCGGCCGCCTGGGAGAAGGCGGCATGGGCCAGGTCTTCCTCGCCCGCTCCGCTCCGTCCAGCTCCTCGGCTCCGGCCTCGCCCACGCCCTCCAGCACATCCACCGCGCCGGGCTCATCCACCGCGACCTGAAGCCCTCCAACGTGCTGCTCACCATCGACGGCCCCCGGGTCATCGACTTCGGCATCGCCCGCGCCCTGGAGTCCCTGGCCGACGGTGACCTGACCCGCCCGGGCGCGATGATCGGCTCGCCGGGGTTCATGGCCCCGGAGCAGGTGCGCGGCGAGCGCGTGACGACGGCGTGCGATGTGTTCTGCCTGGGCTCCGTGCTCGCGTACGCGGCGACCGGCCGCCTCCCCTTCGGCGCGGCCGAGAGCGGCGGGGCGCACGCCCTGATGTTCCGGATCACCCAGGAGGACCCGGACCTGACCGGCGTCCCGGCGGAGCTGGCCGGGGTCGTCCGGGAGACCTGGTCCGCCTCCATCCCCGGCGACCGGGGCGCGTCCACCCGGAAGCTGACCATCCGCCAGGGCGACGTCGGCGACCAGGTCCTCTCCCTCACCGCCGAAGGCCCCCTGGCGCTGGGCGCCACGTACCACTGCGAGTTCACCGCTCCCCTGGCCGCCCGCCCCGGCGACGGCGAACCGGTCCTCATCGGCCCCTCCACCGTCTCCGTGGGCCGCCCGGCCGCCTCCTGCTCGCCCGGGAAGGCCACCGAGTTGACCCTCCTGCCGGACGGCACCCTGCGCCGGGCGACGACCGGGTCGGGCGAGAGCCTGATCTACACCAGGTCGGACTGAGCCGAAGTCCCTTCGGCCGAGGAGGCCGACGAAGACGGCGAAGGCGACGAGGGTGACGAAGGCGAGGCCGCCGCGTCCGTACGCCGCACCGCCGGCCGCAACGCCCCCGCGACCAGCGCCGCAGCCGCCAGCAGCACCAACACCACGATCATGGCCAGCCGCAGGCCCACATGGTCGGCCAGGAACCCCAGCGCGGGCGGCCCGACCAGGAACGCCACGTAGCCCGCCGTCGCGACGGCCCCGACCCGGGCCGCGGCGTCCTTCTCACCCTCGCCCGCCGCCGAGATCGCGACCGGGAAGCCGAGCGAGGCGCCGAGGCCCCACAGCACGACCGCCGCACCGGCCAGCAGCGCGCTGGACGAGAAGATCACCAGCGCCACCCCCACCGTCGCCACGACCGCGCTCGCCCGGACCACGGCCGCCGGGCCGAACCGCACCAGCAGCGGCCCGCCCGCGAACCGGCCCGTCGTCATCGCGACGGCGAACAGCATGAACGTCAGCGAACCCGCCGTCGCACTCGTCCCGTGACCGTCCACCATGAGCAGCGGCAGCCAGTCGTTGGCGGAGCCCTCCGCGAACGCCATGGCCAGCACGATCAGTCCGATCAGCACCAGCCGCCGGTCGCTCCACACGGCCAGCTGCGCCCGCAGGCCCCCGGTCCGCTCCCCGTCACCGGCCTCCGCCTCCTCGCGCCCGGTACCCGACGGGACGGCGCGTACGGTCCACAGCCCGGCCACCGCGGCGGCGACGGCGATCGCCGTCAGGTGCCAGCCGACCGGGAACGCCACCGCCGTCAGCGCCATCCCCAGCAACGCGCCGAAGACCGTGCCGAGGCTGAAGCAGCCGTGCAGCAGCGGCAGGACCGGCCGCCCCGCGGCCCGCTCCACGGCGGCACCCTCGATGTTGAACGCCACCTCCGCGAGCCCCATCCCGGCCCCGAACAGGGCCAGTCCGGCGAAGACCCCGCCGGACACCTCCAGGGCCGTGCCCCCGGCGATCACCAGCAGCCCGGCGACGAACAGCCCGGCCCCGACGGCGATCACCGGCCGGCCGCCGTACTTGCGCACGAGACCGCCGGAGACGAGCACACCCGCCATCGAGCCGACCGAGAGACCGAACAGCACCAGACCCATGGAGCCCGTGGAGGCGTCCAGCGCGTCCCGCACGGCGGGGGTCCTGGCGACCCAGGACGCCAGGCTCACCCCGGCGGCGAACATGAAGAGGAAGAGCGCGGCGCGCCAGCGTCGGGTGGGTGCGTCCATGACCGGCAGGTCCTTCATGAGAGCAGCGCCTCTGCTTACAGATGGGGGACGGGGAAACGGATATGCGCCTGAAGCGTACGGTCGCGCGCGGAGGCGCCACAGGGCCTTTCGCCTTCTGCGTCCGGGCTGCGACCAGGCGGTTACCGCCGACTCCGGGACCGGGTGCCGGCCCTTGCGCTCCCGTGGTGGAGCCGGGGCGGATGTTCACCGGCGACGCCCCCCACGGCCCCCGCTGGCAACCGCTCGCCCATGCCTCTTGGTGCCCGCCGCACGCATCAGGCGGGTGATCGCCGGATTACCACGCCCGGGCCGGTCACCGATCGCCTCCGAGGAGGTCGTTGAGTTCGTCGGCGCAGTCCGTGCGGTCGCGGGAGAACACCAGGATTGCGCCTTCTCCCTTGCTGTCGCTCCTGGCTACGTGCATCCGGCCTTCGATCCCCGCGATGTACTCGCGGCACTCGGCCTCGATGCGTCTCTCGGGCGGCGCCTCCGGCGCCGACGCGGCCTGAAGCCCGGCGGTCGCGGCAAGGCCGGCCACGCAGAGTACCGCCCATGTGAGCAACCAGGCGCGGCGGCTCATCCGACGTGGATTCGGCATTCAGGCAGCCTATGAGCACGACGTCAGCACGCCCAGGGAGCCGCCGAAAAGGGAGACCTTCTCGACGCGCTCCACGCCCGAGGCGTTCCGGCCGCCCACCTCTCTCCATGGCCACGAGCAACACCCCGGCCCGCGCCTTCTACGACCGCGTCGGCTTCCACGAGATCGCCGTCCCCGATCCGGGGTTCGTCACCTATCTCGGCCGGGGTACAGCAGCGACTCCGCCGCGTTGATCAGGATCAGCGTGTGGACGAAGCGCCCCGGGCCCGTCGGCGGATACCGCCACGACAGCGGCCACGTCCGGCCCTCCAGAGCCGGGACGGGCACGTAACTCACACGGCTCCTCGTCGAGTTCAGGATCGTCACCTCGCGCGGCCAGCACCGGTGCGCGGTCGAGCCCGGCGGTACGAGGAAGTACACCCCGCGCCGCCCGTTCGCCTCCGTCACCACAGGGCCCGGTTCGCCCCCGACGAGCTCCTCCATGAGGTCGGCCAGCCGACGCCCTGTCTCGCCGTCCACGCGGACCGCGTCGAATTGCACGCCCGCCTTGCGGAGTTGGAATCCCGAGTCCGGGACCCACTCGATATCGCGCTCACCATTCAGTGCATTCACAGGGCGATTGTGACCGCGATCACCTAGCGTTCTCTACGACTGGCGAGGAGCGTCGCATACCTGTTGACCTGCACGAACCTCGCTGCTGGGCAGTTGATTTCGGGCACATCGCGTAGTGACCGGTTGAGTTCGGTTGAGTCGAAAAGAGATCACGTCATGGCAAGTGCGGAGAACAAGGAGACGGCCAGTCCGGCGGCGAAGCTGGTGGCCAAAGTGACGCGCATGCTGCGCGTCCAGCGGGAGTGGTCGCAGGACCGGCTGGGGGACGAGCTGGGCTACTCGGCGGCTGCGGTCAGCGCGATGGAGACGTGCGCGCAGCCCGCCAGTGACGCGATGCTGGTGGCGCTGAAACGCGTCCTGAGCGAGGGCAGCGAGGTCTTCGAGACCGCACGGCTGTACATGCGGATGGAGCGGCTTCCCGAGCAGTTTCAGGACTACTCGCTGCTGGAACAGGCCGCCATCAGCCTCCAGCTGTTCGCCACCAACGTCATCCATGGGCTCTTCCAGAGGGAGGCCTACGCGCGGGCGCTCATCGGTGGCGGATACCCGCCGCTCTCCGACGAGCGCGTGGAGGAGCTGGTCCAGCTGCGGATGGCGCGCAAGGCCCTCTTCGACCGGGACCCGCTCC
This sequence comes from Streptomyces sp. CB00316, assembly GCF_001905595.1. GTDB lineage: Bacteria > Actinomycetota > Actinomycetes > Streptomycetales > Streptomycetaceae > Streptomyces. The sequence goes on from NZ_LIXI01000002.1 coordinate 309,057, forward strand.
CGATGATCGAGATCATCATCGACGAGTCCGTCCTGCGTCGCGTCATCGGCAGCGAGGAGATCATGCGGGAGCAGCTGCTCCATCTCGTGGAGTGCGCCCGAAGGCGCAATGTCACGCTACTGGTGCTGCCCCTGGACGCCGGGAAGTATGGGGAGTACGACGGTGGTCGTGGCTCGATGAGCCTGCTGGAGACGCCGACGCACGAACATCTCGTCTATCTGGAGCCGCAGGACGAGAGTCTGCTGATCAGTGACCCGGCAAAGGTCAGCATCTACGCTCAGCGCTATGCGAAGATCCGGTCACAGGCCCTGGGTCCTCGTGAATCGCTGGACCTCATCATGCGGTTGGCAGGAGTGAAGTAATGAGCAGCACCCTCCGGTGGTTCACGTCGAGCTACAGCAGCGAAAGCGGCGGCGAGTGCATCGAGGTCGCCTTCGACTGGCGTACGTCCTCCTACAGCAGCTCCAGCGGCGGCGAGTGCGTGGAGGTCGCCGCCTGCCCCCACTCCGTCCACGTCCGCGACTCCAAGGTGGCCGACGGGCCTGCCTTCGCCGTCGCGCCCGACGCCTGGTCCACGTTCGTCACCTGGGCGGACTGACCCGCCCACGTACGAGACCGGCCCCGCACGGCGGTCCCGTCACGCGGCATGACTGAATACCCCCACAGAACGTTCGACTCAGCGGTGGGGGGCACCACATGACGACCAGACGTAGCCGTACACGTACCGCCACGCTCGCCGCGCTCGCGGCCATGACCTTCGCCGCGAGCACGCTGGCCGGCGGTCCGGCCGGCGCCGCGCCGGTTCCGGTGCCGCAGGACATCAACGGGGACGGGTACCGGGACGTCGTCCTGCCCGCGCCCGGGGCCTCCGTCAAGGGGCGTTGGGCGGCCGGGGCCGTCGTCGTGCTCTACGGGTCGGCCAAGGGGGTCTCCGCCGCCAAGCGGGCCGTGATCACCCAGGACTCGCCGGGGGTGCCGAGGACGGCCGAGGCCAATGACCGCTTCGGGGCCTCCAGCGCCATCGCGGACCTGGACAAGGACGGGTACGCGGACGTCGTCGTCGGCATCCCGTACGAGAGCGTGGGGACCACGCAGGCGGCCGGTTCGACGGTGGTCCTGTGGGGCAGCAGGAACGGTCTGGTCTCCGGCGCCGCGCTGCCGACGCGGGTCGAGAGGAACGGCAACGCGGGGCGGGACGTGGCGGCCTGGTCGGGGCCGGACGGGGCACAGGTCCTCGTCGTGAACAACAACACCACCACCCGCCTGACCGGGCCGTTCACGCGGGCCGGGAAGCCGAAGTCCACCTATCTGCACGACGAGACGGGCTGGATGCGCTCCGCCTCGTACGGGGATGTGAACGGGGACAAGGCGGCCGACCGGGTCCTCGTCACCGGGCGCATGGGCGGGCTGAGCGGAGGCTACGCGTTCGTGAACTCCTCGATGGAGGTCAGCCCCTTCGACCGCCGGATGACCGGCGGTGACGGACTCACCTCCGCCGTCGGGGACGTGAACGGCGACGGTTACGGGGACCTGGTCGTCGGCGACCCCGATGAGCCCACCGCCGAAGGGCGCTGGGGCCGTCTCGGCGGGGCCGTGCACGTCTGGTTCGGGTCGGCGAAGGGGCTGGCGTACGACAGGGCGCCGCTGACACTCCACCAGGACACGACGGGCGTTCCGGGCTCCGGTGAGCGGGGGGACGCCTTCGGGTCCTCCGTCGCGGTCGCGGACCTGGACCGGGACGGGAAGGCCGAGATCATCGTCGGCGCTCCGGGTGAGGCCATCGGTACGAAGTCGACTGCGGGCACCGTGGTGGTGGTGCCCGGGCGGGCGACGGGGGCGCTGGGAGCGGGCTCGTACTCCTTCTCGCAGGACACGGCGGGGGTCCCGGGCTCGGTCGAGGCGGAGGACCAGTTCGGTTCGACCGTGAGCGCCGGGGACCTGAACCGGGACGGGCGGCCGGACCTCGTCGTGGGGGCCGCCTGGGAGAACGGCAGCGGCGGGGTGTGGGTGCTGCCGGGCGGTGCGTCGAAGCCGGTGTACGCGTCGTCGGTGTCCTTCGGGCCCGGCGGGCTGGGGCTGCCGGGGAACAGCGGGCTGCTGCTGGGCGGCGACCTCCAGTCGTGAGCTGAGCCGGGTGTCCGCACACCGGCCCGCCGACCGGACACCGGCCCGTGGCAGCGCCTTCCGGAACAGCGCAGTCCGTTCGGGCAGGATGGGGTCCATGCCCATGCGACCTGTACCTGTCCTCGTCTACGACGGCGACTGCGCCTTCTGCACGACCTCGGTGAACTTCCTGACACGGCGTGTGCGTCCGCAATGCACCGCCACACCGTGGCAGTTCGCCGACCTGGACGCTCTCGTCACCACCCAGGAGCGGGCCGAGCACGAGGTGCTGTGGATCTCGCCGCTCGGCACGGTGTTCGGCGGGGCGCAGGCCGTCGCCAAGCTCCTGTTGAGCGCCGGCGGTGGCTGGGCGTGGCTGGGCGGCCTGCTCACCCTGCCGCCGGTGCGGTGGATCGCCCACGGGGTCTACCGGCTCATCGCCGCCAACCGTACCCGCCTGCCGGGCGGCTCACCGGCCTGCGCGCTGCCGGCGGACCGCAGGCCGGGGGGCGTACGGTCCGCGCCCTAGGGACGATCGCGTACGGGGGAGACAGGACCGCCCTGCTTCGGCACCGCACCACGCGCTGCCTCCGGTACTTCGCCCCGTACCGGCTGCGGCTCCTCCGTACGTCCCAGCGCCCGCCGGGCCAGCCTTCCGGCCGCGATCCAGAAGCGGTCCGGCAGGAACACCGCGTCGGCGATGATCATCGCGCCCGAGAACAGCGGCAGCCCCATGAGCACCGCGATGCCGATGTGCATGCCGAGCAGCATGGTCAGCACCGGGTACTTGAGCCTGCCGAACAGCACGAACGGGAAGGCGACCTGGAGGAGCACGGTCAGGTAGCCGACCACCGCGATGGCCAGCGCCTGGTCGTCCGCCCAGTGGGAGAGGGCGGGCCACGGCTGGAAGAGGTCGAGGTTGAGGACGTAGTGCAGCGCGGTTCCGGCTCCCCAGGTGCCGCCCTGGACCTTGTAGAGGCCGGCGGCGCCGTAGAGGAAGCAGACCTGGACGCCGATCACGAGGAGCCCGCAGTTGTGGAGCGTCGTGACCAATGTGGTCCGTGATGCGGCGAGTCGAGGAGGAAGGGCGGGCAGGCGTCGTCGGCGGGCGGGGGTGCGGCGGGCCCTCCTGGCGTCCAGGGACCAACGGCGGCCGGAGGCCGTGAGGACGAGGTAGAGCGCCATCAGCAGGACGAGGTTGTCGCCACCGTCCGTCATGAAGATGGACCGCGCGTGGAACGAGGCCACGACGACGGCGAAGAGCACGGAGACCGCGCGGGTCCGCCAGCCGAGCAGGAACAGGACGCTGACGACGAGCGCGGCCGCGTAACAGAGTTCGAAGTGGAGGCGGCTGTCGGAGAGGGTCAGCACGCTGACCCAGCCGGTCTGGTCGAAGAGCTGCCGGGCCAGGTCCGGTGTCCACGGGGAACCGGGTCCCCAGATCGCGTCGCGGTGGGGGAACTCGCGCAGCAGGAAGACCAGATAGAGCAGGCCGTATCCGATGCGCAGGACCGATACCGCGTAGAGGGAGAGGGGGCGGTCCGTCAGCAGCGCCCAGGCGTGGCGCGCGGCCCCCGTCACCCGTACGAGCGGGCGGGTCGGGTTGTCGGTCGGCTCAGGCATCGGAGGTCACCTTCCACCAGGGCAGGAGCCGGGTATCGGCGTTTCTCGCGGCTTCGGCGGCGCCGCCGTCGCCATCCGCTCTGCCCTGAGCGGGCACGGGCAGGGTGACCACCCGGAGCTGGATGTTCTCGAACGGCTTGCCGTCCCGTTCCGCCATGCGGTCCGCGGCGATGTTCCGTAGGTACTTCCGCATCATCACGGCCCGGTCCGAGCGCGAGAGGTCGTCTCCTCCGTGGAGTTCGACGTACGACGTCCACGACCGGCGCAGCATGTTCTGCGAGGTGTGGCTCGGGAGGGGGTTGTGCCTGATCGCGGCGGTGTCCACCGCCGTCAGGTCCACCCAGTCGCTGACCTCGATGGAGCCGTCCGGGGCCGTGTGCGCGGTGCGCGCGGAGATCTGCCGGTTGACGGAGTCCGGGTCGGGCGCGAACAGTCGCCAGTTCTGCTCGAAGAGGGGGTAGATCCAGGCGTCCACCTGGGAGTTGAAGCGCTGCGACACCACGTTCGACGGTGCCACGTGTAAGAACACCAGGCCGACGTGGGCCAGGGCCGTGGTCAGGCAGAGCGCCACGGCGGTGTTGAGGATTCCTCTGCGTACATGTTCCGTCGTCACTCCACCCAGCACGTGCCCCAGCCCCGCCCTGTTCTCGTCTCGTCAATTCTTGTTGTCGCGTGGAAGCGTGCGGCGGGGCAGGAGGACATGCCCCGCCGCACGCCGGTCATCGGGCAGCGCGGGTGTCGCGCCGCCGGTCAGCCCTCGTGGTGGCCGGGGCCCTCCGGCTTGTCGCCGTAGCCGCCGTGCTGCTCACCGTGGCCGGGGCCGTGGTCACCGGGGCGCCCGTCGCCGTAGCCGTAGCCGCCGTTGTCGTGACCGCCGGAGTGACCGCCCGAGTGACCCCCGGTGCCGCCGCCCTTGCCGCCGCCGGTGTGACCGCCGGAGTGGCCCCCGGTGCCGCCGCCCTTGCCGCCGCCGATGACGCCGCCCTTGCCGCCGCCCGTGGTGTTGCCGGCGATGTTCCCGGAGGTGTTGCCGACGGTGTTCCCCGTGGTGGTGCCGGTGGTGGAGCCGCCCGGAGTGCCTCCGGTGGTGCCGCCGGTCAGGACGCCGCCGAGCACCCCGCCCAGCACGCCGCCGGTGCCGCCCGTCGTACCGCCGGTCAGGACGCCGCCGAGCACCCCGCCCAGCACGCCGCCGGTGGTGCCGGTGGTGGTGCCCGTCGTCGTGCCGGTGGTCGTGCCCGTCGTCGTGCCCGTCGTCGTGCCCGTCGTCGTGCCGGACGTGGTGCCGCCGGAGCAGGTGGAGCGGGTGATGCGGTTGTTGTCCAGGGTGACCGAGCCGTTACGGGCCAGCGCCCGGCCCTCGATGGTCGCGCCGGTGGTCACGCTGATCGAGGTCAGGGCCAGGATGTTGCCGATGAAGGTCGAGTCCGTACCGAGCGTGGCCGAACTGCCGATCTGCCAGAACACGTTGCACGGCTGCGCACCGTTGATGAGGTTCACGCGGCTGGCGGACGCCGTCGTCAGGCCCGATCCGACCTGGAAGACCCACACGGCGTTGGGGTCACCCTCGGCGTCGAGGGTGAGCGTGCCGGTGAGACCCAGCGTCGAGGAGGCCGTGTAGACGCCGGGCACCAGCGTCAGGCCCCCGGCGTCCGGCGGGAGCGCGGCGTCCGTGGCCTGTCCCGCCGCGTTGTTGTACGCCACCACCAGATCGGACTTGGCCTGGAGCGCGACGGCGTCCGCCGAGTGCTGGACCCCGTTCACGAGCCCCGGCGGGAATCCGCTGATGGCCGTTCCCGGGCTGACGCCGACGTCCCCGGTGATCACGGTGGGTCCGGTGTTGGTGACCGACTCCCCTGCCAGCACCGCGAAACTGTCCGCTGTCCCCAGCGGTACGGGCGTGGCGATGGCGAAGGCCGGGGCCGTCGCCACGGCCACCATGGCTGCGGCGACCGTCGCGGTGACAGCGGCGGTGAGCCAGGAGGAGACAAGGCGCCGTACTGCAAGATCAGGAGTTCTGAGCTTCATCAGAAACCGATTTTCTGTGCGAGGCGGCGGCTTCCGAGCCGTTTCACGGTTTCCCGGAAGCCCTCGTGTGTCCGCAGCACATTACGCACAGAACCACCCAAAAAGTCGGGCGAAATCGGGCCAACCGCATTTCTTTTTTCTGCCGAAAAGCGGAGAACGGTTTCTGCATCGCGCAGAATGCTTTCATCGAATAAAGGTGCCCAGCCACGGATAATCGAATAAAGAATTAATGCACCATGTGTTCCCCTCCCGGTGCGGAGCCCCCAGCTCGGCCCCCAGGGCGGGGGGCGCGTAGTCGTCCAGGGGCGCGAAAAATGCGCCCCCGTTGTCGGCGACGTGCCTTATTCTGCGATCGGGCCGCGCCCCTTCGTTTCTCTCGTCCGGGTGACGTGCGGCCCCTTCATACCGTGGGGGTATCAGTAACTGTGCGCACGCGCAGAATCTCGACCGCGACAGCGTTCGCGGTCCTCTTCAGTTCCGTGGTGCTGGTCGGCGGCACGGCGAGCACTGCCGCCGCCGACAGCAGCAGAATCCTTCCCGCAACCTCGCTCGGCGACATCGTCGCCGACGGTGTGCACCAGCGGGTGTTCATCAGCGACCCGCAGTCCGGCCAGATCCTCGCCACGGACTACTCCGGCAAAGTCGTCCGCGTCCTCGGCGAACTGCCCGGGGTGACCGGTCTGGAGCTGTCGGCCGACTCCGGCACCCTGTACGCGGGTGTGGCGGCCTCCGACCACATCGTGGCCATCGACACCGCCACCCTGACGGAGTCCGCGCGCTACGACATCGGCCTGGGCACCCGGCCGACGCACCCGGCCCTGGCGGGCGGGAAGCTCTGGTTCGGCTACGGGGCGGCGACCGAGGGCAACATCGGTTCGCTGGACCTGTCCGGCGAGGAGCCGGTGGTCACGCTGGACCAGGAGACGGACCGTACGTGGTACTCCGCGCCGGTCCTCGCCTCGTCGCCCGGCGCCCCGGACAAGCTGGCAGCGGGGCAGGAGGGCCTGAGCCCGTCCGAGCTGGCTGTGTACGACGTGGCGTCGGGCACGGCCGAGCGGACCGCCCAGCTGCGGGCGGACGCGAGCAACCTGCGCGACATCGCGGTGAGCCCCGACGGGGCCCAGCTCGTCGTCGCCAGTGGTGCGCCCTACTTCCACCAGGTGTACCGGACGTCCGACCTGCGGGCGGAGCAGGGCTACACCTCGAAGCACTACCCCAACGCCGTGGACATCGCCCCCAACGGGACGGTGGCGGCCGGGATCGACGGTTCGTACGATCCGGACGTGTACATCTACCCGAAGGGCGCGTCCAAGACGGCCCCGGTGCGGACGTACGACTTCCCCAGCACCGGTACGTCCAGCGGGTCGGACCTCCTGGAGCCGGCGGGTCTCGCCTGGGCGCCCGACGGCAGCCGGCTGTTCGCCGTCTCGGTCAACAACCACGGGACCCGTTCCTTCCGGGTCCTCACCGATCCGACGCGGTCCGTCGCCACCCTGAGCATCAGCGCCCCCGCGAAGGCGACGCGCGCCGAGGCGCTCACCGTCAAGGGCTCCATCAAGGCCTCCGTGGCGGTCCCGGCCGGCACACCGGTCACCGTGACCCGTACGGACGTCGAGTCGCCCAAGGGCAAGTCGCTCGGCACCGTGAAGACGGACGCCAGGGGCGCGTTCACCTTCAAGGACACCCCGCCCGCCGGCGGCAAGGTGACCTACAAGGCCACCTACGCGGGCAGCGCCAAGCACACCGCCGCGTCAGCCTCCGCCGCCGTCACCGTCTCGCGTGCCGCGACCTCGCTGAAGCTGAACCGGAACAAATCGGTCCACGCGTACAACAAGAACGTCTCCTTCACCGCGACCCTCGGCAAGACGTACAAGAACCGCGTCGTCGAGCTGTGGGCCGACCCCTTCGGCGCCGACAAGCCGAAGAAGCTGGTCAAGAAGGCGAAGGTCAACTCCAAGGGCAACCTGTCCGTCACGGTCAACATGAAGCGCGACACGACGGTCACCGCCGTGTTCGCGGGGGACGCCAGGTACGCGCCCAAGACCGTGAAGTCGACCGCGTACGCCAAGGTCAACGCCTCGCTGAAGCTGTCCAAGCAGTACAAGACGGCGAAGATCGGGAAGACCCCCTACGCGTACTACAGCAAGAAGAAGAACCCCGACTTCACCACGAGCATGACCTACCACAAGGGCCGTGCCCACCGGCTGTCACTTCAGCTGAACTACCAGGGCACCTGGTACGACGCGGGCCAGCAGTACTTCCCGCTCGGGTCCGGCGGCAAGTCGATCGTGACGTTGGAGGGACCGCACGAGACCGGCTACAAGATGCGCGTGCGCACCTCGTACATCAACGGTTCCTCCGGTGACAGCGTCAACTCGACGACCCACTCGGCCTGGAAGTACTTCATCTTCACGAAGTAACAAGCTGCGGCTACCCGTTGACCTGCTGCGCCCGTATCGCCAGCCACAGGTCGTAGCGGGCGCTCGGGGGGCGCAGCAGCGAGCGCTGGAGCACGGTCTCCAGCCTTGTGAGGCGCTTACGGGCTCCGGGGACGGAGATGCCCAGCTCGGCCGCTGTCGGGCCGAGGCGGCCCTCGCAGCGCAGCCAGGTGCGCAGGGTCTCATCGGCCGAACCTCCCCATGGCTCCGATATCGGGGCCAGTTGGCGGGCGGCCCACTCCTGGACGGCGGGGCGGCGCAGGACCTCATCGAGGTCGTGCGCCGCCCCGCCGTCGCGCCGTCCGGCCTCCGGGGTGCAGACCGGGGCCGGGGTGGCGCGGATGCGCAGGGCCAGGTCGAGCGCCGACTGGTCGGCCAGCCGGAGGAGGTCGAGGCCGAGCAGTTCGCCGATGAGCTTGAGGCGGGCGGCCAGGGTGTTGCGGTGGACCTTGAGGTGGTCGGTCGCGTGCGACGAGAAGGCCAGCCAGGACGCGGCGGTCGCCGCGAGCTCCTGGCTCCCCGGGTCCTGGGCCCGGCGCGGCACATGGGTCAGGAGCGGGGTGAGCAGGGCCTCAGCCCACCGCCGCCCGGCAGGGCCGACGACGAGCGCCGGTTCCGGGGCGGCGCCGAACCGGACGTGCCGGCCGGGCACTTCGCGGGCGACGGCCAGGGCGTGGAAGGCCTGGCGGTAGCCGGTGGCGGTGTCGGCCAGCGGCACCTGCTCGCTGACGCCCACCACGCAGCGCTCCACCAGCGCGGCCACCGCCTCGTCGGTGGCGGTCCCGCCGTCCGGGCCGTCCTCCCGCCCGCCCTCCGCCGGCATCACGAGGATGAGGTGGCGGGCGTAGACGGGGCACCGCACGATCCAGGACCGTCCGCCGTCCGCCTCGGCGCAGACCCGGGCCACCTCGTCCCGGCTGTCCCCGGGGCACTCCACGACACAGACCCGTACGGGGTCGGGGAGGCGGGGGCGCAGCGCACCGGCCACCTGGTGGGCGATGGAGAGCTGGCCCGTCATCAGCAGGTGCAGCACCGCCTCCCGGCCGCGCGACTCGGCGAGGTCCACCCGGCGCCGCTTGCGCTCGACCGCCTCGGCCTCCCGGCACAGGGAGAGCGGCATCAGCACGTCGGCCAGCAGCGTGGTGAGCCCGGCGGCCACGGGCCGGCGCGTGACGACGGCGAGGAGGGGGGCGGCGCCCCGGTCCGCGGCGTGCGCGTCGTGGGGTCCGGGCAGCGGGAAGAGGAGGACGGTGTGCGCTCCGGTGTCGTGGGAGTACGCCAGGGCCCCGCGCTCGGTCAGCGCCCGTACGCCCTCGGCGACCAGCCGGGGCACGTCGGGGGCGTCGGCCGGTGCGGTCAGGGGGCCGCTCGAAGCGGCCCCGGACGCGCTCAGCACGGTCCCGTCGGAGCGTGCGATTCCGGCCCAGCCGCCGGCGCGCCCCGCCAGCCAGCGCAACAGGCCGGCCGTCCCGCCGTTGCGGGCCAGCCGCTGCATCCTCAGCAGGTCGTCGTCCCGTTGACGTGCTCGCACATGATCCCCCGATCACCACTGTGCATCACTGTGCGGGGTGTTACCCCCGCCGTCGCCCCACTGGGCGCATTGAACCTCCCCGTGCCCCTACCCGCCGGTCTATGGTCCGAACGTGGTGTTCCGGTACTGGTCGTCCGGGGCGCTCACGGTACCGGTGGCAGCGACTCACGGGGGTGGTCGCTGTCGCCGGTGCTCTTCGGCCCCGGCCCGGTGTCAGTGGTGGCCTCTAACGTCGTCGGTGTCCGGACGATCTGTTGAGAAGAGGCCCCACCGTGGAGTTCCGCATCGAGCGCAGTGCCCTGACCGAAGCCGTGGCCTGGGCCGCCCGCGTCCTGCCGGTCCGCTCCCCCGTTCCCGTACTGGGCGGGCTCCTGCTGGACACGGAGGGCGGGCGGTTGCGCGTCAGCGGGCTCGACTACGAGGCGTCCGCGCGCATCGACGTGGAGACCGCCGAGGTGCTGCGCCCCGGGAAGGTGCTCGTCATGGGGCGGCGCCTGCTCGACATCTGCAAGGTGCTGCCGGAGGGGCCGGTGGAGTGCGCGGTGGAGGGCTCGCGGTTCACGGTGTCGGGGGACGGCGCCCGCTTCGGCCTGTCCGTGCTGCCGCTGGACGACTACCCGGCGCTGCCGTCGCTCCCGCAGGTGCGGGGCGCGGTGGAGGCGGCGGAGTTCGCGGCGGCCGTCGCGGATGTGGCGGTGGCGGCGGGGCGGGACGACACCCTGCCCGCGCTCACCGGGATCCGGCTGGGGCTCGACGGGGAGAGCGGGACGATGACGCTCGCCGCGACCGACCGGTACCGCTTCGCCGTGCGGACGCTCCCGTGGAAGGCGGCGGCGGGCGACGAGAGCGCCGATGTCATCGTCTCCGCCCGCCGGCTGACCGAGATCGCCCGCTCGCTGGGGCGGTCCGGGCTGGTGAGCGTGGCGCTGGACGCCGGTTCGGCGGGGTTCGAGCACGCGGGGATGCGGACCACCGTGCGGCTCCTGGACGGGCGGCTCCCGCGCCACGACAAGCTGTTCGCCCTGGAGAGCCCCGCCGTGGCGGTGGTGGACCGGGCGCGGCTGGTGGAGGCCGTCAAGCGGGTCTCGGTGGTCGCCGACGGGGACAGCCCGGTGCAGATGGCGTTCTCCGCCGCCGACAACTCCGTACATCTCCAAGCGGGTTACGAGGACGACGTGGCGTCCCAGCGGCTGCCCGCGACGCTGGAGGGCGCCCGGGAGATGACCGTGGCGTTCAACCCGGGGTATCTGGCGGACGCCCTGGCCTCGTTCGAGGAGCCGTCGCTGCGGCTGCTGATGATGGGGGCGGGGCAGCGGGCGATGATCACGGGCGGGGCGGGGTCGGACGCGCACCGGCACCTGCTGATGTCGGTGAAGCCGCCGCTGCTGTAGGCCGGGACGGGGGTCCGCCCGGCAGCAGCCGGACGCACCCCCGTACGGGTGGGGATCACCAGGTGGGGATCAGCAGCTCAGGTTCGAGCCGGTGGTGGTGCCGAGGATCTGGGTGAACTGCGTGAACTTGTTGATCCGGCTCTGGACCTGCGCCGGGTTGCCGCCGTTGCACTCGATCGCACCGTTGATGGAGCGGATGGTCTCACCGAACCCGCGGTTGTCGACGATGGCGTTGTGCGCCGTCATGGTGCCGGGGCCGTTCTGGGTGTTCCAGTACCAGAGGCCGGTCTTCCAGGCCACGGATGCGTTCTGCTCCACCAGGTAGGGGTTGGCCAGCAGGTTGATGCCGAGGGCGTCACCGGCGGCCTTGTAGTTGAAGTTCCAGCTCAGCTGGATGGGACCACGGCCGTAGTACGCGGCCCGGCCGGCGGGGCAGCCGTAGGGCTGGCCGGTGTCGCAGTAGTGCGGGTAGTTGGCCTCGTTGACCTCCTTGATGTACACCAGCCCGCCGGTCTCGTGGCTGACGTTGGCGAGGAAGGCCGCGGCCTCGCGCTTCTTCACCTCGGTGCTGCCGGTGTTGGCGAAGGCCGGGTAGGAGCTGAGGGCGGCGGTGAGGCCGCTGTAGGTGTAGAAGGAGTTCCGGTTCGGGAACATCTGGTTGAACTGGGCCTCGCTGACGACGAAGCCGCCGCCCGGCTGCTCACCGCCCCCGCCGGTGCCGCAGGCGCCGTTGTCGGCCCAGACGTCGGAGGAGCCCGGCCGCTCGTTCTGGGTCCACCACTTGGCGGTGTAGTTGCGGCCGTTGTACGAGGCGGTCTGCCCGCCCGTGTAGACGGACGAGGAGTTCCAGGTGGTGACGCAGGTGGCGGCCTGGGCGGTGGCCGCGGGGAGGACGACGAGCGCCGCGACGACCGCGGCGAGCGCGACCAGCAGACTGAGGACGCGTCTGATCACGTGAGCACACTCCTTAGACGCGGCGCGACGTCCGGCCGTGCGCCGCCGTGGGGGTGCCGACACTCAAGCGATGATGGTCTGGACCTGTCAAGGTCTAGACCATCATCCGTGAATATGCCGCACCCCCCGAACCGGCCCGACGCCGCCCGTGACAACGATGCCATCAGGCCTCTCAACTGCCGTCATTCCGGAGGAACTCGATCCGGATCATGTCGTGAACAGGACGAGGGTGAAAGGAAAAAGATTCGGGGCGTGTCCAGCATGCGGGACGCGTACCCCACCCGAGGGCCGCGGGTTTGAAAGCCGCCGATCACTCGTTGGTGAGTTCCGCCGCCCCGGCACACGCCCCCGGCGAGACTCGGCGGCGCGGACGGACGCGGCGCCGCCCGGGCCCTTGCGGCTCCGGACACACTGGGGCTGGGGGATGGCGTGGAACGAACGACGGACACACGCGAGGGCGTCGGCGGACCGGGCGGGCAGGCGGTGCTGCTGGCGGCGGGCCTCGCGGACCTGGCGGTGACGACGGTTGGCGCGGCCCTCACCTCCGTACGCGGGCTGCTGCGGCGGTCCGACACGGCCGAGCTGGCGGCCGAGGCCGAGCAGGAGCTCTTGGCGCGCGGCCGCCTCGCACTCGACCGGTACACGACCGCGCCCCCGGCCCACCTGGAGGTGCTCGCCCGCCATGTGATCGCCCAGCGCGACAGCGACGGCAGCCGTCACGGTGACCGTGCCTGAGGGGTGGGAGCCGGGCGCGTTCAAGGCCCGGGTGGACCAGGTGCTCCATCGCTTCGCCGCGGCGGAGGCCGATCAACTCACCGCGGTCGACGGCTCCCTGGGTCCCGTGGCGGACGCGGTGGAGACGGCCGTGGCGGACGGCAAACGGCTGCGGGCGGCCTTCTGCTACTGGGGCTGGCGCGCGGCCGGGCAGCCCGACAGCGACGCCCTGGTGCGGGCGGCGGCCTCGATGGAGCTGGTGCACGCGGCGGCCGTCGTCCACGACGACCTGATCGACGACAGCCCGCTGCGGCACGGGCGGCCCACCGCGCACCTGGCCCTGCGCGCGGCGGTGCAGCAGCATCCCGAACCCACGGCGGCGGCGCGGTCGTTGGCGATGCTCGCCGGGGACCTGCTGATGTCCATGGCCGGGCAGCTGTTCGTCACCAGTGGCCTGCCCGCCGCCTATCTCGGCCGGGCCCGCCCGCTCTGGGCCGCGCTGGCACGGGAGTTGATCGCGGGCGAGTGTCTGGAGATCCTGCACACCGGGTCCGCCGCCCCCGAGACGGCGATCTCGCTCAAGGTCGTCCGCTACAAGACCGCCAAGTACACCGTGGAGCAGCCCCTGCTGATCGGCGCGCTGCTGGGCGGGGCCGGTGCACGGCTGCGCGCGGGCTGCTCCGCGTACGGGCTGCCGCTGGGCGAGGCGTTCCAGCTGCGGGACGACCTGCTGGGCCTGTTCGGGGACCCCGCTCTCACCGGCAAGGACGGCTCCGACGACGTACGGGGGAACCGGCCGACCGCCCTGCTCGCGGAGACCTGGCGGCTGGCCGGGGAGGAGGACCGGCGCCGCTTGCGCACCCTGCTCGCGGCCGGGGCGGAGAACGACGCCGCCGACGCCGTACGCGATGTGATGCGCCGCCTGAAGGCCCCCGACCGCATCGAGTCCATGATCACCGCCCGGGTCGAGGAGGCCCTGCGCGCCCTCGACGAGCTGGACCTGGCCGGCCCCGCCGCCACCGCGCTCACCGGCCTCGCGCACTCGGCGGCCGTCCGCCGTTCCTGACGCCTCCCCGACGCGACCCCACCAGAAGGGCAAGCCCCCGCCATGACATCCGCCCCCGCACCGACCTACACCCAGGCATCGCTGGACGCCCTCCGCCGCAGCGGCGACGAGCTCGCCGACGCCACGGTCGCCACCCTCTTCGAAAACGGCGAGGTCGGCACGTTCAACACCCTGATGCGGTACGTCTCAACCGCCGGCGCCCCGCTCCCCGACGGCCTGCCGGACGTGGCCCGGGAGTACCTGAACGCCACCGCCGCGCCGCCGTCCTGGGTGGACTGGGGCGAGATGGAGAAGGCCCGGCTGTTCTTCGTCGACAACAACGTGCACATCTCCACCGCCCTCTCCTTCGCCTCCATGCCCGCCTGTTACGTGGTCCCGCACGTGGCGAAGCTGCTGTCGGCGACGCACGGGCTGAACTATCCGTCCAAACGGATGGCGGAGACCGGCCAGTTCACCGTCTACCTGATGCAGCCCGACGCCTTCGAGGCCGGCAGCCGTTTCATCCCGGCCGCGCAGAAGGTCCGCCTCCTGCACGCCTCCATCCGCCACCACCTGCGGCGCGAGGGCGCCTGGGACACGGAGGGCGCGGGGGTGCCGATCTGCCAGGAGGACATGATCGGCGGGCAGATGTTCTTCTCGATGCTGGTCCTGGACAGCCTGCACCGGCTCGGCATCCACATGTCCCAGGAGGGCGCGGACGCCTACTACTACGCCTGGCGGGTGGTCGGCGCCATGCTCGGCGTCGACCAGGACGCCGTACCCGAGTCCCTGGCCGAGGCACGGGAGTTCCTCGACCTCTACATGATCCGGCACATGGGCCCGTCCCCCGAAGGCGCGTTGCTGACCCGGCAGCTCATCGACCTCTACGAGGAGGTGGTCCCCGGCACGTTCTTCGACCCGATCGTCTCCGCCCTCATCCGCCATCTCGTGGGCGACACCTGCGCGGACTGGCTGGAGGTGCCCCGTACCCCCTGGGACGCCGTCGCCAAGGCCGTCCCGCACCTGCTCGGCGTCCTGGAGACCATCGAGGACCGCTCTCCGCTGGGCGCCTGGGCCCTGGACCGGGTCGGGCACCTCACCACCGTGCTGGAGCTGTCCTCGCTGACCCGGGGGCGCGTCATGCACTACGCCATCCCCGAGCACCTCAAGAAGGAGTACGGCGTCCCGTCCGGGCCCGCCCGCACCGGCCGCTGGAGCCCTCCGGCGGCGACCGTGCCGGGGCCCAGGTAGGAAGGGGGCCAACTGGATCAACTGCTGTCTGAACAAAGGGAGAACAATAGCCGTCACTCTTCCCCCACCCCTCCCGGCCCCCTTCCCGCCCGCCTACGGTGACTCGCACCGACGCGCGGACACGGGGGCCGGACGCGCGGGCACGGGGGACCGGGGGGCAGCCGTGGAGTGGTTCAGCGCCGAGAACGTCGTGGCGGTCCTCACCGCCGTCCTCGGCGTCCTCGCCTCGATCGGGGTGCTCTGGTACGAGCGCCGGGTGCCCCGCCACAAACGCATCGGCTACCGCGTCCAGATGGACACGCCCATCGGCAGCGACGTGAGCCAGGGCCGGGCCAACGTACGCCTCGGGCTCTTCAGCGAGACCCCCGACATGTCGGACGCCACGCTCGTCCTGCTGCGCGTCGAGAACGACGGCTCGCAGTCCATCGTCGACAGCGACTACACCGGACGTGAACTGCACGGCCTGACGGCCGAGTTCACCGGACGCACGGTACGCGGGATAGCGGTGACCCAGCCTCCCGGCGCCGCACACCTGATGGAGCACTTCACCCCGGCCTCCGGGATGCGGCACAGCGGATCGCTGATCCGGCTGCCCCGCGTCCCGCTGAACCGGGGCGAGCACTTCAAGCTGCTGGTGCTGCTGACCGGCGCGGACGTCGGCAGCCCGATCCGGATCACCGGCGGCATCCGGGACGGTGAGGTGACGGTCAACCGCGCCGCCCGCCCCGACGACAAACCGCCGCTGTTCGGCCGGGCGGCCCGGCTCATCACCGTGACGCTGACCGTCTGCGTCATGGCCCTCGCCGCGATCATCCTGGTCCGGGACGACACCCCGCCCCCGCTCGACTGCGCGCGGGGCGAGCTCCGGGTGACGGGATCGACCGCCTTCGCCCCCGTCGTACGGGAGCTGGCCGCGACGTACATGAAGGAGTGCGAGGGATCCCGGATCGAGGTGGACCCGCGCGGCAGCAACTCCGGCATCCGCGAGCTCGCGGACGAGGGCGCGCGGTCCGCGAAGGCCGGTGGGGCGAAAGCCGGTTCACCGGCGCTGGTGGCCCTCTCGGACGGCCCGAAGCCGCCGGGCCACCCGGAGCTGCGCGAGACCCGTGTCGCCGTGTCACTGTTCTCCCTGGTCGTGAACGACCGGGTGCCGGTGCGCGACCTCTCGCTCGCCGACATCCGCCGCATCTACGCGGGCGAGATCCGCAACTGGCGGGAGCTCGGCGGCCCCGACCTGGAGATCCTGCTCGTCAGCCGGGACGCCAACTCCGGTACGCGGGAGGTGTTCCAGCGCCGGGTGCTGGACCGTAACGAACCCGCCCAGTCCTCCCGCGACTGCGCCACCAAGGACGACCCTCAAGCCCCGGTCATCCGCTGCGAACTCGATCGCACCGACCAGGTCCTGGCCACCGTCGCCCGGCTGGACGGCGCGCTCGGCTACAGCGAACTGCGCTCCGGCAGCGAGCCACGCGGCCTGCACCGGATCGCGATCGACGGCGCCCACCCGGCCGTCGACACGATCGGCACCAGCCCCTACCCGTACCGGGAGATCGAGTACGCCTACACCTACGGCCGCCCGCCCGCCGACTCCCTGGCCTCCAGCTTCCTCGGCTATCTGAGCCGGGGGCGCGGCCAGGACGTCATCCACATCCACGGCCACCTGCCGTGCGCGACCCCGAAGGGGCTGCGGGTGTGCGGCGAGGACTGAGCGGCCGGCCGCCTACGCCGAGGGCCCCGGATCGATGAGGATCCGGGGCCCGGGCGGTCGCCCAAGGAGCAGGTGCTCCTACAGGAACGAGTTGATCTGGATCGTCTCGGTCCGGCCGGGGCCGACGCCGATCGCGGAGATCGGGGCGCCCGACATCTCCTCCAGCGCCTTCACGTACGCCTTCGCGTTCTTCGGCAGGTCGTCGAAGGTCTGGGCCTTGGTGATGTCCTCGGACCAGCCCGGCAGGTTCTCGTAGATCGGCTTCGCGTGGTGGAAGTCGGTCTGGTTGTACGGGAGTTCCTCGACGCGCTTGCCGTCGATCTCGTACGCCACGCAGACCGGGATCTGCTCCCAGCCGGTGAGGACGTCGAGCTTGGTGAGGAAGAAGTCGGTCAGGCCGTTGACCCGGGTCGCGTACCGTGCGATCGGGGCGTCGAACCAGCCGCAGCGGCGGTCACGGCCGGTGGTGACACCCCGCTCGCCGCCGATGCGCCGCAGCGCCTCGCCGTCCTCGTCGTGCAGCTCCGTCGGGAACGGACCGGCGCCGACACGCGTCGTATAGGCCTTGAGGATGCCGATGACGCGGCTGATCTTCGTCGGGCCGACACCGGCGCCGGTGCAGGCGCCGCCCGCCGTCGGGTTCGACGAGGTGACGAAGGGATACGTGCCGTGGTCGACGTCGAGCAGCGTGCCCTGGCCGCCCTCGAAGAGCACGACCTTGCCCTCGTCGATGGCATCGTTCAGGATCAGGGTCGTGTCGGCGACGAACGGCTTGATCTGCTCCGCGTACTGGAGCATGTCCTCGACGACCTTGCCGGCCTCGATGGCCCGGCGGTTGAAGACCTTGGCCAGGAGCTGGTTCTTCTGCTCCAGGGCCGCCTCCACCTTCTGCACCAGGATCGACTCGTCGTAGAGGTCCTGGACGCGGATCCCCACCCGGTTGATCTTGTCGGCGTACGTCGGACCGATACCCCGGCCCGTCGTGCCGATCTTGCGCTTTCCGAGGAAGCGCTCGGTCACCTTGTCGAGCGTGACGTTGTACGGAGTGATCAAATGAGCGTTGCCGCTGATCAGAAGCTTGGACGTGTCGACGCCTCGCTCGTTCAGACCGCTCAGCTCGGAGAGCAGGACCGCCGGGTCGACCACGACACCGTTCCCGATGACCGGGGTACAGCCCGGCGACAGGATTCCGGAGGGGAGGAGATGCAGTGCGTACTTCTGGTCGCCTACGACGACCGTGTGACCGGCGTTGTTCCCGCCTTGGTATCGCACGACATAGTCCACGGATCCACCGAGGAGATCGGTGGCCTTCCCCTTGCCCTCGTCACCCCACTGAGCACCGAGCAGCACAAGTGCGGGCACAGGCGTACACCCCTTCCGGGCGGGGCATGTCCAAGGTCAGGGGGCGTACGTAAAGGTCGTACCTGCCGCACGACGATGTACGGCAAAGCCTGAGCCGTCGAACCGGGTGCCCCGGAATAGACGAAGCCCCTGGCGCAATAGCGCAAGGGGCTCTTGCACCAAGATGCTACCCGAGGAAGGACCGAGGTGTCGGCTGCAGAGCCCCCCGGCGACGGCGACGACCAGCTTCTGGTGGTCATCGACCCGGTCGCCCGCCGGACCGACGGCGAGTCCGTCCGTATCGCGAAGGACGTGCTGAGCGCCGGCTCGCACGCCAAGATCTGCCTTCCGGACACCCCGGAGGAGTTCGCCCGGGCCCTGTCCCGGCGGGGTTCGCGCCGCCCGGTGGTGGTCGGCGACGACCACGCGCTGCTGCGTGCCGTGGCCCAGCTCCACCGGGAGCGGGAGCTCGCCGGGGGCGTCCTCTCCCTGATCCCCGTGGGGGCCGCGCACGCCCTGGAGGTGGCCCACGCCCTCGGCGTGCCCCGGGGCGCGGTGGCGGCCGCGCGGACGGCGCTGGACGGGGCGGTGCGGCGGCTGGACCTGCTGGTGGACGACAGCGACGGCGTGGTGCTCGGCCGGCTGTGCATCCCCGCCCCCACGCCGGCACCCGGCGCGGGGGCCCCGCACGCGGGCGTCACGGCCGTCTGGGACACCTGCCGCTCCCTGATGACGTCCCTGGTCCGCCCGGCGGCCCCGGGCGCCGCCACGGCACCCCCGGGGACGTACCGGCTGCGCGTCGAGGCGGACGGGGTGCTGCTGAGCGACCTGGACGCGCCCGTGCGGGGCGTCTCGGTGCTCTCCCAGGGCGACGGGGGCCTGGCCGACGTGGTCGTGCGCACCTCGGACGGCGAGGACGTCACGGTGGAGGCCAAGGCCGTCACCGTCTCGGGCGCGGACTTCCGCTACCGGGCCGACATACAGACCGGGGGCCCGGTCCGGACCCGGACGTGGACCGTGCGGGCGGGCGCCTGGGGGCTGATGCTGCCTCTCCCGGCGAGCGCGGACGGGGCGACGGGAGGACGCTAGAAGGGTACGTACGGGAATCGGCCGCGGAGGTGACCGCCATGACCAGCACCGTCATGCCCCGAGTCGCTGTCGGATGGCACATCGACCTCGAATTCGAGGAGGACTCGCACCGCACCCGCGCGGCGGCCCTCGTCCGCCTCCCCGACGGAACCGAGGTACGCGCGCACGGCTACGCCAGCCGCCACCCCTCGGACGAGGACCAGCAGCGGGTCGGCGAGGAGATCGCGGGAGCCAGAGCCCTCAACGAACTGGCGATGAAGCTGCTGACCAAGGCCCACGACGAGATCGACGAGGCCTCGGGCCGGACGTCGTACCCGTTGACGTAGGCCATACTTCAGCCCCTCCGGCATTCCCGCCCCTCCGGCGTTCGAGGGGCGGGGGTCCGGGGGCAGCGCCCCCGAAACGCGGGCGGAACCGCCCGCCCACCCCACCGCGTCCCCCCGCACATGGAGACCCGACAAGAAGCCGTCACCGGCACCATCGGCTGCGCGGCCGCCGCCCTCGGCACCCTCGTCGGCATCGCGGCCTGGCTCCCGTACGGCAGGAAGGGCCTCTTCGGCGCCTTCGAGGGCGAGACCAACGCGGACGTCTTCTGGCTGGGCCTGCCCGTGATGGCCCTCGGCGGAGCCGCCACCGCCCTGGCCGCCCTCGCCGCCGCCCGGCGCCACTGGCACCTCGCAGCCGGCCTGGCGGCCGCCACCGCGGGGCTCGCCGCCTTCGGGTACGCCTTCGACGTCCTGGCCGCCCCCCAGGCACTCCAGGACTGCGGCCCGCCCTGCTGACCGGGCGCCTGGCGCCCTACACCTCCACCACCAGCTCCTTCAGCCCCCGGATCACGTACCCCGGCTGCCACTCAGGCTCCGCCACCATCCGCATCGCGGGCGCCTTCCGCAACAACTCGCCGAAGGACGCCGCCAGTTCGAGCCGCGCCAGTGGAGCGCCCAGGCAGTAGTGGATGCCCGCGCCGAGCGAGACGTGCTGGTTGTCCGGCCGGGTCAGGTCCAGCCTCTCCGGGTCCGTGAACCGCTCCGGGTCCCGGTTGGCCGAGCCGAACAGCAGCGCCACCTCCGCCCCGCGCCCGATCACCTGGCCGTCGACCTCGATGTCGTCCAGCACCCACCGCTCGAACAGCTGCAACGGGGTGTCGTAGCGCAGGAGTTCCTCCACAGCCGTCGGCAGCGACGCGGGCGCGGCACGGAGCGCGGCGAGCTGCTCCGGGTGGTGGAAGAGCGTGCGCCAGCCGTTGACCGTGGTGTTCACCGTCGCCTCGTGACCCGCGTTCAGCAGCAGCACGCACGTGGAGACCATCTCCTGCTCGGTCAGCCGCTCCCCGTCGTCGTGGGCGGCGATGAGCGCCGAGATCAGGTCGTCGCCGGGGGCGGCGCGCCGCTCGGCGATGAGCCCGCGCAGGTAGGCGGAGAACTCCTCCGACGCGCGGACCGCCGCCTTCGCCGTCTCCTCGGACGGGTTCAGCTCGTACATCCCGCAGATCGCCGCCGACCAGGGCCGCAGCGGCCCCCGGTCCTCCTCCGGCACGCCCAGCATCTCCGCGATCACGGCGACCGGCAGCGGTTCGGCGACCTCCGCCAGCAGGTCGCCGCCGCCCTTGGCCACGAACGCGTCGACCAGCCCGGCCGCCAGCCGCCGTACGGTCGGGGCGAGGTCCTCGACCGTACGCGGGGTGAACGCCTTGGAGACGAGCCGCCGGATGCGGGGGTGGTCGGGGGCCTCCAGGTCGAGCAGCCCCTGCCCGTTGAGCGTGGTGAACGGCTCGTGCGCGGCGGGCGGCGGCGTACGGCCGAACTCCTCGTGGGTGAAGCGGTGCAGATACGTACGGCCCAGGCGCCGGTCGCGCAGCAGGGCCGATACGTCGGTGTGGTGCGGGATCAGCCACTGCCCGGTCGGCTCGAACCAGTGCGCCCGGCCGGCGGCGCGCAGGGCGGCATAGGCGGGGTAGGGATCGGCGACGAACGCGGGCGACCATGGGTCGAAGGACACGTGCATGACCCGACGCTACCCGCGTCCGCCGCCACCGCAAGGGGGTCTGCCCGTCCTGGGGCGCTACCCCGGCGTGACCAGCCTCGCCTCGTACGCGAACACCGCCGCCTGCGTCCGGTCGCGCAGCCCCAGCTTCACCAGGATCCGGCTCACATGCGTCTTGATCGTGGACTCCGCGACGATGAGGTGCGAGGCGATCTCCGCGTTCGACAGCCCCTGCGCGATCAGGACGAGCACCTCCGTCTCGCGCTCCGTGAGATCCCCGATCCGGGCGAGGGCGGGCGGCCGCGGGGCCTCCGCGAGCTTGGAGAACTCGGTGATCAGCCGCCGGGTGACGGTCGGCGCGAGCAGCGCCTCGCCCGAGGCCACCACCCGTACGCCGTCCGCGAGCTGCCGGGCCGAGGCGTCCTTCAGGAGGAAGCCCGAGGCCCCGGCCCGCAGCGCCTGGTACACGTACTCGTCCAGGTCGAAGGTGGTCAGGACCAGCACCTTGGCGTCCGCGTCCTGGGCGACGATCTCGCGGGTGGCCTCGATGCCGTTCATCTCGGGCATCCGGATGTCCATCAGGACGACGTCCGGACGCAGGGCGGCGACCTGGGAGACGGCCTGACGTCCGTCCACCGCCTCCCCCACGACGGTGATCCCGGGCATCGCGTTGAGCAGGACGGAGAAGCCCTCGCGGACCATCATCTGGTCGTCGACGATCAGGACCCGGATGTCGGTGCTCATGCGCTGCCGTCCCGTTCGATGACGAGCGTTTCCGCCACGGTACCCCGGTCGTCCCGCTCGTCCGGCTCGCTCTCCGCCGGCGGTACGGGCAGGAACACCGCGACCTCGTACCCGCCGTCCTCCGCCGCCGCGGCCGTCATGGCGCCGTTCAGCATCGCGACCCGCTCCCGCATCCCGGTGATCCCGTGCCCGGCCCCCGGGGACGGCTTGACCAGGCCCCTCGGGGGCCCGTTGACGATCCGCAGCCCGATCCCGCCGAGCACGTACGCGATCTCGACCCGGGCGGTGGCGCCCGGCGCGTGGCGCAGGGTGTTGCTGAGGGCCTCCTGGATGATCCGGTACGCCGACAGCTCGACGCCCTGGGGCAGCTCGCGGACGGCTCCGGTGATCACCTTCTCCGTCTCCAGGCCCGTCTCGCGGACGTTGTCCAGGAGCCCGTCGAGGACGGCGAGGGTGGGCTGCGGGGCGTCCGGTGCCTCGTAGTCCTCAGCCCGCACCACTCCGAGGACGCGGCGCAGCTCGGTGAGGGCGGCCACCGCGTTCTCCCGGATGGTGACGAAGGCCTGCTCCAGCTCGGGCGGCGGGTTCTCCACCCGGTAGGGGGCGGCCTCCGCCTGGATCGCGACGACCGACATGTGGTGGGCGACCACGTCGTGCAGCTCCCGGGCGATGGTGGTGCGCTCCTCCAGCAGCGTGCGCCGGTCCCGCTCGACGGCGGTGACGGTGCGCTGCACGGTGACCTCGCGCTCGGCTTCCCGGACCTCCTGCGCGGCGTCGCGCCGGATGTGGATCAGGGCGACGACGAGCAGAGCGAAGGCCGAGAGGACGGCCATGGGCGCGGTGACGGACGGGTCCCCGCCCTCCAGCAGCAGTCCGAACAGCAGGGTCAGCGTCCACATCCAGGCCGCTGTACGGGGCCGGGTCCTGGCGGCCACGACCACCATGACCACCACCTGCGCGAGGAAGGCGCTGGGCCCCCACAGCCCGTCGCTGCCCAGGATCGCGCAGAAGATCGTCGCGAGCATCGATCCCCAGAACGCGGCGACCGGCCTGACCAGGGTCATCGCGACCGTGATCGCGGGCACGAAGCCCATGAGGAACCGGTAGTGCCAGTTGGCCATTCCCGCCGTCAGCACGATCAGGGCGGCGCCCAGCACCAGGGCGTGCGGGGTCCAGACGACGGCCCGCTTCAGCCCCTCGGGCAGCCGGCGTATGAAACGCCCCTCCGGCGAGAGGGGCGGCAGCGGGCGGTAGGCGAACACATGGCGGAAGAGGTCTTCCCGCAGGCCTTCCATCGCGCCTTCGGCCGCCCGGAGCTCCGGGCTACTGGTCTTCGTCTGGGTCTCGGTCACGTTTCCACGGTAGGCGGCGGCGGAGTGAGGGTCGTCCCTATCGATGCTGATTCCGGGGCGTCCCTCTCAAGGACTACGCGCCCTACTCGCGCCCCGGGGCGGCGCCCCCCGGCGCCGCCCCAGCCCGTTCCCCGGCCCCTACGGACGGAAGAATTCCGCGTTCTCCCCGGCCCACTGCGCGAACGTCCGGGCCGGCCGTCCGGTGACCTTCTCGACGGTGTCGATCACGGTCCTCCCCTCCGGCGGGGTGTCCCGGTAGACCTCGATCAGGAACGCGATGACGTCCTCGGGCATCGCCTTGGCCCGCCAGCCGGTGACCGCCTCCTCCTCGGTGAGCTCCACCAGCCCGATCTCCCGGCCTCGCGCCGCCGCGATGGCCGCCACCTTGTCGCCGACGGTCAGCGCCTGCGGTCCGGTGATCAGGTACACCTGGCCGCCGTGGCCGTCCTCGGTGAGCGCCGTCGCCGCGACCGCGCCGATGTCGGACTCGTGGACCATCGCGCTCAGCCGGTCGACGAAGGGCTCGCGGACCACACCCTCGGCCTTGATGCCCGGCGCCCACTCCAGGGCGTTCGCCATGAACTCGACCGGCATGACGACGGTCCACGCGAGCCCGCTCTCCCGTACCGCGGTCTCCATCGGGGTGTCCCCGCCGCCGTTGAGGACGGTCACCCGGCGCACCCCCGCCGCGCGGGCCCGCTCCATGATCTCCTCGCCGGTCGTCAGCGGGGCGAAGAGGCCGCCGTCGAAGGTGATCAGGTGCAGCCCGGTCACGCCCTCCAGCGCGCTCTCCAGCGACGCCGGGTCGGCGAGGTCACCGCGGACCACGTCGACGCCCGCGGGGAACTCCGCACGCGCCGGGTCGCGCGTCACGGCCCGGACGGGCTCGCCGCGCTCCAGCAGTTGCTCGACCACTCGACGGCCGACCGTTCCCGTGGCTCCGGTCACCAGGATCGTCATTGCGGGTCTCCTTCGTTCGGTTCGACATCAACCAACCTAGGGACCCTCGCGGTCAGCTTCTGTCCGCAACGAACGGTGGGCTTCAGGCTCACCACGCCAGCTGCGTGATCTCCTCCGCCACGATCGCGCAGGCGTCGGCGGCCGGGTCGATCAGCGGGAAGTGCCCGACGTCGCCGAGCAGCGTGAGCCCGACCATCTCGCCGGACTTCGCCGCCGCGTCGACGTACGCCTCCGAGACGGCCAGCGGGACGACGATGTCCTCCTCACCGTGCACGATCGCGGTGGCGATCCCGGTGGGCAGCAGGGCGGCGGGGTCGGCCTGGGCCGTACGGACCTCCGACTCCCCCCCCTCCCCCAGGAGTTGGGTGACCGCACCGCCGCACACCCCCAGCTCCACCGACGTGGCGAAGTCCGCGATCGGGGCCAGCGCGACGACCCCGCGCAACGGGGGAGGGGCGGGCAGGCGCCACGGCGAGCCCTCGGGCAGCACATGGCGCGCCGCCGCCCAGAGCGCGAGGTGCCCGCCCGCGGAGTGCCCGGTGACCACGATCCGGCGGACGTCGGCCTCCGGCAGCTCCCGGGCGGCCAGGGCCGGTACGGCGTCGAGCGCGGCGGCCACGTCGTCGAAGGTCTCCGGCCAGCGCCCCGCGACGGGGTCGGCGCCGTCCGCGAGGGGCACCTGACCGCCCTCCTCGCCGCCGCGCCGGTACTCCACGCTCGCCACGGCGAAGCCCCGCCGGGCCAGGAAGTCCGCGAGCGGGGAGACGTGCGCCCGGTCGTAGGGGGCCCGCCAGGCGCCGCCGTGCAGCAGGACGACGAGAGGGGCGGCGGTGCGGCCGTCGCGCGGGGCGTAGAAGTCGATGACCTGGTCGGGGTGGTCGCCGTAGGCGGCGGTCCGGTCGGGGGCGACCACCGGATGCGCGAGCGCCGACTCGGTCTCGGCGTCGTCCCGATCACGCGCGGCAGAATCCGACATGCTGCTCAACCGTCCTATGCCTGTGTCCTGTGGCTGTGCCCTGTGCCTGTGTCAGGTGCCCAACTGGGTTGACCTGCGGGGACGGTACCAGTGATCGGCACCGTCCCCGCCCGGTCGCACAGGCGTCGACGATCCGTCAGGCCTGCTGTGTCTCCTCCAGCACCTCGGCCAGGACCCGCGCCGCCCGTTCCGCGTCGGCGAACCCCACGTACAGCGGGGTGAAACCGAACCGCAGCACATCGGGCCGCCGCAGGTCGCCCACGACGCCCCGCTCGATGAGCCGGCGCATCACGGCCTCGGCCTCGGCGCAGCGCAGGGCGACCTGGCTGCCGCGTTCGGCGTGCGCGGCCGGGGTGACGGAGACGACCCGCCCCTGCGGTACGTACGCCTCGACGCACTCCAGGAAGAAGTCCGTCAGCGCCAGCGACTTGGCCCTCACCGTGTCCACGGAGACCCCGTCCCACACGTCCAGCGCCGCTTCCAGCGTGAGCATGGAGACGATGTCGGGCGTGCCGACCCGGCCCCGTACGGAGCCGTCCGCCGGGGCGTAGTCGGGGGTCATGCCGAACGGGTCGACGTGCGAGTTCCACCCCGGCAGCGGGGAGTCGAAGGCGGCCTGGTGGCGCTCGGCGACATACAGGTACGCGGGCGAACCGGGGCCGCCGTTCAGGTACTTGTAGGTACAGCCGACCGCCAGGTCCACCCCGTGCTCGTCCAGCCCGACCGGCAGTGCGCCCGCGCTGTGGCAGAGGTCCCAGACGGCGATCGCGCCGGCCGCGTGGACGGCGGCGGTCAGTCCGGGCAGGTCGTGCAGCCGGCCCGTACGGAAGTCCACCTGGTTGAGGAGGACGGCGGCCGTACGGTCCCCGAGCACGCCCGGTACGTCGGCGGGCGCGACCGGCACGATCCGGTGGCCGGTGAGCCGGGCGGCGGAGGCGGCGATGTACCCGTCCGTGGGAAACGTCGTGGCGTCAACCAGGATCTCGTCGCGTCCCTCGCCCGCGAGGGACGCGAGACGGGTGGCCGCGACGACGGCCTTGAAGACGTTCACGCTGGTCGAGTCACCGACGACGATCTGTCCGGCGGCGGCCCCGACGAGCGGGGCGATCCGGTCGCCGATCCGCTCGGGCGCGGTCCACCAGCCGCTCTCGCCCCAGGACCGGATGCGCAGCTCGCCCCACTGGCGGGTGAGGACGTCCTGCACCCGGGCGGGGACGTGGAGGGGCAGGGCGCCGAGCGAGTTGCCGTCGAGGTAGACGCCGTCGTCGAGGGCGAAGAGCTTACGCTGCGGGGCGAGCGGGTCGACGGCGTCAAGGGTGGCGGCGCGCTCGCGCAACTCCGTGTACGTGGTCTCAGACATGGCTGCGCGCCGTCCACAGCTCCGGGAACACGTTCTTCGTGGCGCGCTTCTCCAGCCAGGCCACCCCGGCGGAGCCGCCGGTTCCGGTCTTGGAGCCCATCGCGCGCCGGGTGGCGACGAGGTGGTCGTTACGCCATCGCCAGACGAGCTCGCCGACATCGGTGAGCAGCTCGCCGAGGCGGACCAGCTCGTCGTTCTGGTCGGTAGCGGAGTAGATCTCCGCCCACACGGCCTCGACCTCGGGGGACGGCTCGTACCGCTGGGTCAGGTCCCGGGTGGTGACGGACTCGGGGATGGCGTACCCGCGGCGGGCCAGCAGGGCGAGCGTCTCGTCGTACAGGCTCGGCTCCGCGAGCGCCTTCTCCAGCTCGGCGTACACGCGGGGCGCGCCCCGGTGGGGCACCAGCATGGAGGCGGACTTGTCGCCGAGCAGGAACTCCATCCGCCGGTACATCGCGGACTGGAAACCGGAGCCCTCGCCGAGCGAGCCCCGGTAGGAGTTGAACTGGGCGGGGGTGAGTCCGGCGAGCGGCCGCCAGGACTCGTTGAGGGCCTCCAGCTCGCGCAGCGAACGCTTCAGGGCGTCGCGGGCGACGGGTATGCGGTCCTCGCGCAGGGCGCGGGTGGCGGTCTCCCACTCATGGACGATGACCGTGAACCACAGCTCCATTACCTGGGTGGTGACCAGGAAGACCATCTCGCCGGGGTCGTCCGAGCGGAGGTGCTGGAGGTGGGTCAGGACATCCGCCTGGACATAGTCCTCGTACGGAGTCGTTCCCGCGAAGTCGAGGTGCGGGGTGTCCGCACCGGTGGCTTCGGGGTCGGGGTGATTCGTCGACATCGCTGTCTCCTCGACACGAGCTTCCGGGTAGCGGTCCGCCCCTTCCGTGAGGTGATGGAGCTCCGGTCCCCTGCTCGCATACTAAGCCGCTCCCCGCCCGAGGCGCGTGGGAGGGGAGCGGCTCAGGGCAAGGCTGCTCAGCTCAGGATGTCGGCGGCGGTCGGCGAGGAGTCGCGCAGGAAGGTCGAGCAGCGCTCGTGCTCCTCGGTCTCCCCGATGGCCCCGGCGGCCCGCGCCAGGGCGTGCAGGGCGCGCAGGAAGCCGCGGTTCGGCTCGTGCTCGAACGGTACGGGGCCGTGGCCCTTCCAGCCGGCCCGGCGCAGGGAGTCGAGGCCGCGGTGGTAGCCGGTACGGGCGTACGCGTACGACTCGATGACCCGGCCGCCCTCGTACGCCTCGTCGGCGAGCTGCGCCCAGGCGAGCGAGGAGGTGGGGTACTTCGCGGCGACCTCGGCGGGCGGGGTACCGGCGGCGAGCAGCTCGCGCGGCTCGGGGTCGTCGGGCAGATGGGTCGGGGCGGGGCCCCCGAGAAGGTTCTCGTGGATGGACATGGATCAAGTGTGCCTGGACCGGGACGCGGGTGACACCTCACCGCCCGCCTTCCCCCGCCCGCTCCGGTGGCCGGAAGACGGCTCACCGCCCGCCTTCCCGCACCCGCTCGGGCTCCAGCGGCGGGGCCACGATCCCGCAGTGGACGGTGCACTCGGGCCGCTCCTCCTCCCCTTTGCGCTCGGCGGCGTGCGGCGGGGTGCGGACGGTCCAGCAGGCGATGACCGCGCCCAGCGCCAGCAGCCCGGCGCACATCGGCATCGCCCGCCGGAAGGTCGCCGCGAACTCGCCCGCGTCCCGGTACGCCTCCGGACCCATCCCGGCGAGCAGCGGCAGCGCGGCCACCGCGATCAGCCCGGCGGCCCGGGCGGCCGCGTTGTTGATCCCGCTGGCCAGACCGGCCCGCCCGGTCTCCACGGCGGCCAGGACCGTCGCGGTGAGCGGGGCCACGACCACGACGAGCCCGGCGCCCAGCACCGTGACGGCGGGCAGCACCTCACTCACGTACCCGCCGAAGGACGCGCTGCCCCGCCCCACCCGCAGCATCAGGAGCATTCCGGCGCCGGCCAGCAGCGGCCCCACCGTGAGCGGGATACGCGGCCCGATCCGCCGCCCCAGCTCCCCCGACCAGGCGGAGAACAACAACATGAGGATCGTGGTCGGCAACAGCGCGGTACCGGCCCCCAGCGCCGAGTATCCGGCGACCACCTGGAGCTGGATCGCGGAGAGGAAGAAGAAGCCGCCGAGGGCCGCGTAGACGCAGAACGTCACCAGGTTGACCGAGGTGAACAGCCGGGAGCGGAAGATCGACGGCGGCAGCATCGGATCCGCCCGCCGCTGCTCCACCAGCACGAACGCCACCCCGAGGAGCAGCCCCCCGACGGCCGCCCCGATCACGACCGGCGAGGCGCCCCGCCCCGGCGCCTCGATCAGCGCGTACGTCACCCCGGCCAGCGCGAGCGCCCCGAGCACGGCCCCCACCACGTCGAACCGGCCGTGCGCCGCCGGATCACGCGACTCCGGTACGTGGCGGAGGGCGACGGGCACGCAGATCGCGGCGAGCGGCAGGTTCAGCAGGAAGACCCACCGCCACCCGGGCCCGTCCACGAGCCACCCGCCCACGAACGGCCCCACGGCCGCCCCGACCCCGCCGAACCCTGACCAGAGCCCCACGGCCCGCGCCCGGTCGTCGGGATGGAAGCCGGCCTGGATGAGCGCCAGGGACCCCGGGGTGAGCAGCGCCCCGCCCACCCCTTGCAGGGCCCGCGCGGCAATCAGTACCCCCGCGTTCGGCGCGATCCCGCAGAGCAGAGAGGCGGCGGCGAACCACACGATCCCCACGACGAACACCCGCCGCCGCCCGTACCGGTCCCCGAGCGCCCCGCCGAGCAGGATCAGCCCGGCGAGCGTGAGCATGTACGCGTTGACGGTCCACTGGAGCGCGGCCAGATCGGTGTCGAGGTCCGCACCGATGCGGGGCAGGGCGACGTTGATGACGGTGGAGTCGAGCATCGCCATGCCGGACCCGAGCACGGTGGTCAGCACGACCCAGCGCCCGACGGGAGAGGCGACCCGGATCTCCCCGGGAGCGGCGGCGGCAGCCATGGGGTCAGCTTCCCCCGGGGTGCCCGCCCCCGCACCCCCGTGGCCCCGTCACGGGGGTGCTGCCCCCGCACCCCCGCTCCTCAAACGCCGGAGGGGCTGGAGTGCGCGGCCTTCACCGCCCGGACCAGCGCATCCACCCCCACCTCGGCGACCTCGGCGTCCGCCAAGGAGCTGGGAGAGCTGGCTGAGCACGGACGGGCCGTACACGAGCTGCCCGGTGTCGATCTCGGAGCCGTACCGCGTGGCGTACCAGTGCGCGACGGCCGCACAGCAGCGGGCCCGGCCCTCTGGGAGAGGACCGGGCCCGAGGCCGTACATCCGTACGTACGCGTGGTTACTTCAGCTTCGTACCCGTGGAGCGCAGGTTCGCGCACGCCTCGGTGACGCGCACGGCCATGCCCGCCTCGGCGGCCTTGCCCCAGGTGCGGGGGTCGTAGGTCTTCTTGTTGCCGACCTCGCCGTCGACCTTCAGGACACCGTCGTAGTTGCGGAACATGTGGTCCGCGACCGGGCGGGTGAAGGCGTACTGGGTGTCGGTGTCGAGGTTCATCTTCACGACGCCGTTCTCCAGCGCGGTGGCGATCTCCTCGGCGGTGGAGCCCGAGCCACCGTGGAAGACGAAGTCGAACGGCTGGCTGCCGGCCGGCTTGCCGTACTTCTCGGAGACGCCCGACTGGAGGTCCTTCAGCAGCTCCGGGCGGAGCACGACGTTGCCCGGCTTGTAGACGCCGTGGACGTTGCCGAAGGAGGCGGCCAGCAGGTAGCGGCCCTTCTCGCCCAGACCGAGCGCCTCGGCGGTACGCAGCGCGTCGTCGACGGTCGTGTACAGCTCGTCGTTGATCTCGTGCGTGACGCCGTCCTCCTCACCGCCGGTCGGGGTGATCTCGACCTCAAGGATGATCTTGGCGGCGGCGGCCTTGGCCAGCAGCTCCTGGCCGATGGCCAGGTTGTCGGCGAGGGTCTCGGCCGAGCCGTCCCACATGTGGGACTGGAACAGCGGGTTCAGACCCTTGGCGACGCGCTCGGCGGAGACGTCGAGCAGCGGACGTACGTAACCGTCCAGCTTGTCCTTGGGGCAGTGGTCGGTGTGCAGCGCGACGGTGATGTCGTACTTGGCCGCGACGATGTGCGCGAACTCGGCCAGGGCGACCGCGCCCGTGACCATGTCCTTGTTGTACTGGCCGCCCAGGAACTCCGCACCGCCCGTGGAGATCTGGACGATGCCGTCGCTCTCGGCCTCCGCGAAGCCGCGCAGGGCCGCGTGCAGGGTCTGCGTCGAGGTGACATTGATGGCCGGGTAGGCGAACTTGCCCGCCTTTGCCCGGTCGAGCATCTCGGCGTAAGCCTCGGGGGTTGCGATGGGCATCTGACCGCTCCTTGGGATGTGCGGGTGTGCAGGCTATGAGTCCCTGACCTGGGGGCGACGTCATCGTCGCCCCCATCTTCCCAGACTCCTCGTCCGGCTCCACCCGGCGGACCCTGTTTCACGTGAAACGGTCCGCCCCGTCCGCCAGGGCTCAGGCGAGACCGAGGTCGGCCACCGAGTAGACCTGGACGTACGGGAGACCGGCCTCGGCGATGGCCGGAGCGGCACCGCGCTCGACGATCACGGCGACGGCGACGACCTCGCCGCCCGCCTCCCGCACGGCCTCGACAGCGGTCAGCGGCGAGCCGCCGGTGGTCGAGGTGTCCTCGACCACCAGGCAGCGGCGGCCCTTCACGTCGGTGCCCTCGATCCGGCGCTGCATCCCGTGCGCCTTCTGCGCCTTGCGGACGACGAACGCGTCCAGGCTCTCACCGCGTGCGGCGGAGGCGTGGAGCATCGAGGTGGCGACCGGGTCGGCGCCCAGGGTCAGCCCGCCGACACAGTCGTAGTCCAGCTCGGCGGTGGCGTCCAGCATGGCCCGGCCGACCAGCGGCGCGGCCTTGCCGTCCAGCGTGATCCGGCGCAGGTCGATGTACCAGTCGGCTTCCAGACCCGAGGAGAGGGTCACCTTGCCGTGCACCACGGCCTTGTCCTTGATCTGCTGGAGCAGGTCAGCACGTACGTCAGTCATGGACACGAGGGTAAGCGGTGCCGCCCCCACCTCGGAGCCGAGTCTCAGAGCCGCGTCCAGCTCCAGGTCGTCGTGATCTCCAGCGGGTCGATCGGGGTGACCAGCCGGGGCGCGGTGTTCAGCCCGTTCGGCGGGCCGGACTGCGGCTCCACGCAGACCGCCTCGTCCTGCTCGTCGTAGATCACGACCCACTCGCTGCGGCTCTTCACCGTCAGCTCCAGCCGCTCCGGCCAGGTGAGCTTCACGTCCACGCCGTCGGGCATCCCGAAGCAGTCGTCCCACGGACCCGGTGCGGGGTCGATGCGGCGGCCGGTCGGCAGGTGGTCCTCGCCGCGCTCCTCCTGCCAGGCGGCGTCGAAGGAGAGCTGGGCGTCCTGACCCCCGAGGCTGCGGTGGAACCAGGGGTGCCAGCCCGCCTGGGCCGGGAAGGAGTTGCCGTACGTCTCCACCGCGAGGCCGAGCGTCAGCCCGTCCTCGGTCAGCTCGAAGGTCTGGGTCACCCGGCCCTCGTACGGCCAGGGTTCGGCGAGGTCGTAGTAGAAGGCCGCCTGCGCCTTGTCCACGTGGGCGGTCTGCCAGGCGGTGTCCCGGCCGGTGCCGTGGATGGCGTGCGGCGGCGAGTTCAGGGGCAGTTGGTGGGCGGCGTCGCCGTTGCGGAACTGCCCGTACCCGGTACGGCCGCACCAGGGCACCATCGGGAAGCAGCCGTACCGCTCACCCTGGCGCAGCAGTTCGGTGGAGGCGATCCGGAGGCTGCTGATCCGGCAGCCGTGGGAGGGGTCGACGGTCAACTCGGCTTCGCCGGCACTCAGCCTGACGTTCTCTTCGCTACTGCTCACCCGACGACCCTACTGGCGGGCCGAGGGAGTGTCCTGCCGGTCGGGCCGGGTCCGGCCCCTACCTACGGCGCCGCAACGCCCTGCTCAGCACCACGGCGGAGGCCAGCGCGAGGGCGGCCGCCGGGGCGACCCAGCGCAGGGTGGCGCCCGCCCCGCCCGCGTCCGGCGAGGGCACGGGGGCGTACCGGCCGCGCGGGGGCGCGTGGTCGACCTCCTCCGCGCTGCGGCCGATCATGGTGCGGCGGGCATGCGCGGCCTCGGCGGGCGGCTCGTCCGGGACGGTGAACTCCACTCCGGCGACGGGGTCGAGGGCGGGTGGGGGGACGGGGGAGTCGAATACGGAGGCGGGCTCGGCGGGTTCGACGAGCTCATCGGCGGCAGGGGCGTCGGCATCGGCTTCCGGGCCGGCGGAACCCTGTTCGCTTTCCGCGGCCTCGCCACCCACGGCCTCGACGTCCCCCTCAAGACCCTCGGCCGACACGTCCTCCGCACCGTCCTCCTCCGCGCCGCCTTCCTCCGCGCCGTCCTCCCCGTGCGCGGCCAGCGTCTCCGTCACCAGCTGCTGGGTGAAGCGGTCCAGGAGCCGCTGGACCGCCGCGAGCGCGGCGCCCTCCTCCAGCTCGGCCAGCCGGCCGTCGCCGCTCGCCGTACCGCTGTACGCGAGGGTCGTCCCGCCGTCCGTCTCCGTGAGTGCGATGGTCAGGGCCAGCTTCACCGCGCCGGCCCCCCGCGCCTCCACGCCCTGCCCGGACACCGAGAAGCGGTCGCCGTCGGAGCCCGGACCGGAGAACTTCAGCTCGCCCCGGTACGTGATGGTGTGGCCGCCGGCCCGGAACTTCAGCCGGCCCGCCAGGGGCGGCGCCGACGCGTCGGCGTCCTGCTGGATCCCCGGGACGCAGCGGGCGACCCGGGCGGGGTCACCCAGCGTGCGCCGCAGGGCCGGGACCGGGACCGGAACGAACACCTGATGCTCCATACCGACCGAGCCTAATCGCCCCCGGCCCGCACGTCTGGGCTTCCACACGCCCGACCCGCCCGCCCGGCGCCACCCTCACGCCCTCCTCACGCCTCCTCCCAGTAGCGCGGGTGGATCAGCGTGGACGGCACCTGCCCCGGCAGCCGCAGTCCGTCGGCGGCCCGGGCACCCTCCCGCAGCTCCGCCTCCCCCAGCGAGCGCAGTGCGGGCGCCCCGGCACCCAGCCCCGGCTCCCCCACCGACCCGGCCGCCGCCAGGACGAAGCCCCAGTCCTCCGGGGGTCGGCCACCGGCGCCGAGCCGGTCGGGGCTCGCGGTGAAGCCGGAGGGGCGGCCCGGGATGCGGTAGGGGCGGGTCGCGAGGCCTCCGGCCCGTACCGAGGCCTCCACCGTCCAGAAGGTCCGCGGGCGGACCACCGGCGGCCCCGCGTGCACCACGAGCCGCCCCCGCGGGGCCAGGGCCTCGGCGATCAGCCCGTAGAACTCGGCGGAGTACAGCTTCGTACTGGCCGTGACCCCCGGGCCCGGCAGGTCGGAGATCACCACGTCGTAGCGGTGGTGGTCGGCCCGCAGCCAGGTGAAGGCGTCCGCGCCGACGGCGGTGAGGCGCGGGTCCCGGTAGGCGTGGCCGTTGAGCTCGGAGAGGGCGGGGTCGGTGCGGGCCAGCCGGGTGACGGCGGGGTCGATCTCCACGAGGGTGACCGAGCGGACGTCCCCGTAGCGGAGCACCTCGCGGGCGGCGAGCCCGTCGCCACCGCCCAGGATGAGGACCCGGGCGCGGGGCCCGTCCATCGCCGGGTGGACCAGCGCCTCGTGGTAGCGGTGCTCGTCGCGGGCGCTGACCCGGAGCCGGCCGTCCAGGTAGAGGCCGAGGGAGTCGCGGTCGGGCCCGGTCAGGACGACCTCCTGCACCCCGGTCCGCACCGCGACCCGCACCTGGTCCCCGTAGACCGCCCGCCGCGCCGCCTGCTCGAAGTCGTCGACCAGGAGCGTGGCGGTGGCGAGGACGGCGATCACCGAGACGTTGACCACGACGAGGAGCCGGCGGGAGCCGGGGGTGAGGTCGCGCCGGAACACCCACAGGACCAGCGCCCCGCCCGCCGCCGCGTTGACCGCGCCGGTCAGGAGCGCTCCGGTGAGCTGCCCCAGCATCGGCAGCAGGAGGAAGGGGAAGGCCAGCCCGCCGACGAGCGCGCCCACGTAGTCGGCGGCGAAGAGGTCGGCCACCGCCCCGCCCGCGTCCTGCCGGTCGACGCGCTGGATCAGCGTCATCAGCAGCGGGATCTCCGCCCCGATCAGCACCCCGATCGCCAACGAGAACCCGACCAGGGCGTACTGCGACTCACCGAGCCAGGCGAACGACGCGTACAGCACGAGCGCCGAGGAGCCGCCGATCAGCGCGAGGGCCGCCTCGATCAGCCCGAAACCGACGGCGGCGTGGCAGCGTAGACGTTTCGCGAGGAGGGAGCCGATGCCCATCGCGAAGACCATCACGGAGAGCACGACGGAGGCCTGGGTGACCGAGTCACCGATCAAGTAGGAGGCGAGCGCGACCAGTTCCAACTCGTAGACGAGACCGCAGGCCGCGCAGACGAAGACGGCGGCCAGCACGAGGAACCGGCCGGTCCTCGGCCGTACGGGAAGCCGCGCCGCGCCCCCTCGCAGCGACACCTGCTGGTCGATCATGTTGCGAACGCTACGTCACTGACCGGTCACCACTGGTCACCCGCAAGGGTGCAAGTGGCGCGTCCACGAGGGGTCCGGCCCCCGGCCGCACCTCTCGTGGGGCGGGCGCGCGAATCAGGCCGCGGGCGCCTGGACGCGCACCCCCACCCGGGTCCGGGTGACCACCAACTGCCCTTCCTGCGGGTACGCGTGCCAGGTGCGCCACCGCACCTGGCCCTCGATGCACTGGGCGAGCATCGCCGTGAAGGCGTACGGGCTGCCGGGGAAGGTGCCCGCCAGGCCGTGCGGGTGGTCGCTCACGAGCGCGAGCAGCTCCTGCGCCCGCCCCGCGAACTGTCCCTGCGTCAGGGTCTCGACACGGGAGGCGAACTCGTACTCCCAGTCCCCGATCCGCTCGGCGACGCCGAGGGGGAGAGGGGTGCTGCTGCCCGGCATGCAGGCAACGGTCTCGGAGCAGACCCCGCGGTCCTCCTGGAGGAGGACCTGGTGGGAGGCGCCGAGGAGCCTCAACTGGAGTTCGGCACCGCCGAGCTGGAGGTCGAGGACGGCGAGGGCGGGGAGCGGCTCCCGGCCCAGGGTCCAGGCCAGGTCGGCGGCGCGGGTATCGGAGTAGGCCGTCTGGAGGGTGGTGAGCATAGGTCGGCTCCGCAACACACATGGACACATGGACAGCGAGCGGCGCCCCCTGGGCATGCGCGTGGGAGGAGGGAAGCGCCCGATCTGGTCCAACTAGGGGTCCGAGGGCTGAATATTCTCTTCGACGAGGGAATCACGAATTACGCCGCACTCGCAGCGTTTTTGACCAACTTGACGTGGTTTCCATCCCCCCGGGGGCAGCCCGGTTCACCTGTTCAGCCACTTTCCTCTGCGTGGCTCAACGACAGGGCGCCCGAAGGGAGTTCACCTTCGGGCGCCCGGAACTGGAGTCACTGTGGGTGACGGCTACGGCGACGGCCTCGCGGCCCGCTCAGCTGCCCCCGCCGCAGCCGCCACCGCCACCGCAGGACGACCCGCCGCCGCACGAGTGGCCGGAGGAGGAGCCGCAGGACGACCCGCCGCCACCGGAGCCGCCCGCCCACCAGCCACCGCCGCCCGCCGCCGCACCGCCCGCGGCGGACCGGCGCCGGGCACGCGCCGCCTGCGGCCCCTTCCTGACGCTGGTCACCCGCGCCAGGACCACCATCAGGCCGACAACGATCCCCACACCGATCAGCACCGTGATGAAGACAGCCATGCCCCTCACCCGCCTTTCTCTCCCCCGAAGCGCGGTTCCCCCGTCGCTTCCCGGTTTTCTCCTGTTTCCTTCGTGACAGGGGGATCCCCTCGGCGCAGGCGAGCCAAAGCAGACTTGAGCAACTCCAGAGCTTGGGCACAGGATGGCGCCCATGACCCAGGAACGACCGCTGCTCAACCGCCGCCTCGCCGGATTCGGCACGACGATCTTCGCCGAGATGTCCGCGCTGGCCGCGCGGACCGGCTCGATCAACCTCGGCCAGGGCTTCCCCGACACCGACGGCCCCGAGGAGATCCGGGAGGCGGCGGTCCGGGCGCTGCGCGCCGGGCACGGCAACCAGTACCCGCCGGGCCCGGGCGTCCCGGAGCTGCGCGCGGCCGTCGTCGGCCACCAGAAGCGGTTCTACGGCCTGACCTGGTCCCCCGACACCGAGGTCCTGGTCACCGCCGGGGCCACCGAGGCGATCGCCGCCTCGCTGCTCGCCCTGGTGGAGCCGGGCGACGAGGTCATCGCGCTCGAGCCGTACTACGACTCGTACGCCGCGTGCATCGCCATGGCGGGCGGCATCCGCGTCCCCCTCACGCTGCGCGCCCCCGCCTTCCGCCCCGACCTCGACGAACTGCGCGCCCTGATCACCCCGCGCACCCGTCTGCTGCTGCTCAACTCGCCGCACAACCCGACCGGCACGGTCCTCACCCCCGAGGAGCTGAGCGGTATCGCGGCCCTGGCGGTCGAGCACGACCTGCTGGTGGTCACCGACGAGGTGTACGAGCATCTCGTCTTCGCCGGCTCCCACCACCCGATCGCCGCCCTGCCGGGGATGCGCGAGCGGACCGTCTCCATCTCGTCGGCCGGCAAGACGTACTCGTACACCGGCTGGAAGATCGGCTGGGTGACGGGCGACGCGCCCCTGGTGACCGCCGTGCGCTCGGCGAAGCAGTACCTGACGTTCGTGAGCGGGGGCCCGTTCCAGTACGCGATCGCGGAGGCGCTCCAGCTGCCCGACACGTTCTTCACGGAGTTCCGCGCGTCCATGCGGCGCAAGCGCGATCTGCTCGCGGAGGGGCTGCGGAGCGCGGGCTTCCGGGTATACGAGCCGGAGGGGACGTACTTCGTCACCACCGACATCTCCCCGTTCGGCGAGGAGGACGCGTACGCCTTCTGCCGGGCGCTCCCGGAGCGCTGCGGGGTGGCCGCCGTACCGGTCTCGGTCTTCTACGACGATCCGGAGGCGGGCCGCAGTCAGGTCCGGTTCACCTTCTGCAAGCGCGAGGACGTGCTGGAGGAGGCGGTGGAGCGGCTGCGGCGGCTCGGCTGAACACGGAGGCGGCCCGGCCGGCGGTCATGGTGACCGCCGCCCGGGCCGCTGCCGGGGACCGAGAGGTCAGGCGCCCTCGGTGTCCGTCTTCTCCTCGGCCGGCGTGAGGCCGAGGCGCTCGATGAGCCACTTGTCGAACTCGATCGAGGCGCGCACCCAGCTCACCGTCGAGGAGACGAAGTGCTCCAGGCTGACGCCGGTGCCGATGAGCATCTGCGCCTCACCGATCAGCCGGACGGAGCCCGCCTCGCCCTCCTCGCCCTCGTGGGCGTGGGTGTAGACCTTGGGCCACAGGGTGCGGCGGTTCCAGTCGTCGATGGCGTCCAGGAGGACAGGGCGCAGATCGAGCGCGTGAGGGCGGTCGTAGAACGTACGGACCGAGAAGACCTGCTGCTCGTCCTCGCCCCGGAACATGAAGTACGTCCGGAACTCTTCCCACGGCGCGGCGAGGTCACCCTCGTCGTCGACGACGTACTTGAGCTCCATCTGGTCGAGGAGCTGCTTGACGAGGTCCTGGTCAGGGACGACGGGGCCCTCCGGTCCTGCCGCCTGCGGTTCGGGCTGGCCCCCGAAATTAGGAATCGAGGACGGATCGATGCTCACCGTTATTTCCCTTCGTGCGGTTGCGGCCATCCTCTCCCATGGCGGGCGGGGCATGGCAAGCCCGCACGGCCCCTATCCGCCACAAGCTGACACGCGGCGGGTGCGGAGAGGAGCCGGCGGGGCGGTTCTCAGGTGGCGGGGCCGACGATCAGGCCGCCCTCGGCCCGGTCCACCCGGACGGTGTCACCGTCCGTGATCTCGCCGGAGAGGATCTCCCTGGCGAGCCGGTCGCCGATGGCCGTCTGGATGAGGCGGCGCAGGGGGCGCGCCCCGTACGCCGGGTCGTTGCCCTCCTGGGCGAGCCAGGCGAGCGCCTCCGGCGTGACGTCGAGGATGAGCCGCCGGTCGGCCAGCCGGGCCGCGAGGCGGTCGACCTGGAGCTTCGCGATGTGCGCCAGCTCGTCGCCGGAGAGCGCCGAGAAGACCACCAGGTCGTCCAGCCGGTTGATGAACTCCGGCTTGAAGGAGGCCCGCACCACCTCCAGCACCTGCTCCTTCTTGACCTCGGGCTTGACCAGCGGGTCCATCAGGAACTGGCTGCCGAGGTTGGAGGTGAGGACGAGGATGGTGTTGCGGAAGTCCACCGTGCGGCCCTGGCCGTCGGTGAGCCGGCCGTCGTCGAGGACCTGGAGCAGGATGTCGAAGACCTCGGGGTGGGCCTTCTCCACCTCGTCCAGGAGGACGACGCTGTACGGGCGGCGGCGGACGGCCTCGGTGAGCTGGCCGCCCTCCTCGTAGCCGACGTAGCCGGGCGGGGCACCGACGAGGCGGGCGACGCTGTGCTTCTCGCCGTACTCGCTCATGTCGATGCGGATCATGGCCCGCTCGTCGTCGAAGAGGAAGTCCGCGAGCGCCTTGGCCAGCTCGGTCTTGCCGACGCCGGTGGGGCCGAGGAAGAGGAACGACCCGGTGGGCCGGTCGGGGTCGGCGATCCCGGCGCGCGTACGGCGTACGGCGTCGGAGACGGCCTGTACGGCCTCGCTCTGGCCGATCAGCCGCTTGCCCAGCTCGGACTCCATCCGCAGCAGCTTCTGGGTCTCGCCCTCCAGCAGCCGGCCGGCCGGGATGCCGGTCCAGGCGCCGACGACGTCCGCGATGTCGTCCGGGCCGACCTCCTCCTTGACCATGGTGTCCTTGGACGCCTCCTGCTCCGCCTCGGCGGCCTCCTCCAACTCCCGCTCCAGGCCCGGGATCTCCCCGTAAAGCAGCTTGGAGGCGGCGTCGAAGTCGCCGTCACGTTGTGCTCGTTCGGCCTGGCCGCGCAGCTCGTCGAGGCGCTCCTTGAGCTCACCGACCCGGTTGAGGCCCTGCTTCTCCTTCTCCCAGCGGGCGTTGAGGCCGCGCAGCTCCTCCTCCTTGTCGGCGAGGTCGCGGCGCAGCTTCTCCAGGCGCTGCTTGGAGGCGGCGTCGGACTCGTTCTTCAGCGCCAGCTCCTCCATGCGCAACCGGTCGACGGAGCGCTGGAGTTCGTCGATCTCCAAGGGGGAGGAGTCGATTTCCATCCTCAGTCGGGAGGCGGCCTCGTCGACCAGGTCGATGGCCTTGTCGGGGAGGAAGCGGGAGGTGATGTAGCGGTCGGAGAGGGTGGCCGCGGCGACCAGCGCCGAGTCGGCGATCTGGACCTTGTGGTGGGCCTCGTAGCGGCCCTTGAGACCGCGCAGGATCGCGATGGTGTCCTCGACGGACGGCTCGGCCACCAGCACCTGCTGGAAGCGGCGCTCCAGGGCGGGGTCCTTCTCGATGCGCTCGCGGTACTCGTCCAGCGTGGTCGCGCCGACCATGCGCAGTTCGCCGCGGGCCAGCATCGGCTTGAGCATGTTGCCCGCGTCCATGGCGGAGTCGCCGCCCGCGCCGGCGCCGACG
Organism: Streptomyces sp. CB00316; assembly: GCF_001905595.1. Lineage (GTDB taxonomy): Bacteria > Actinomycetota > Actinomycetes > Streptomycetales > Streptomycetaceae > Streptomyces. The sequence continues at coordinate 349,218 of NZ_LIXI01000002.1, forward strand.
ACGGTGTGCAGCTCGTCGATGAAGGTGATGATCTGGCCGTCGCTCTCCTTGATCTCGGAGAGGACGGTCTTCAGGCGCTCCTCGAACTCGCCGCGGTACTTCGCGCCCGCGACCATCGCGCCGAGGTCGAGCGAGACGAGCCGCTTGTTCTTCAGGCTCTCGGGGACGTCGCCCTTGACGATGCGCTGGGCGAGCCCTTCGACGACGGCGGTCTTGCCGACGCCGGGCTCACCGATGAGCACCGGGTTGTTCTTGGTCCGGCGCGACAGCACCTGCACGACGCGGCGGATCTCCTGGTCGCGGCCGATGACCGGGTCCAGCTTGCCCTCGCGCGCGGCGGCCGTGAAGTCGGTGCCGAACTTCTCCAGGGCCTTGTACTGGCCCTCCGGGTCGGGTGTGGTCACGCGACGCCCTCCCCTGCTCGTCTCGAATGCGGCCAGCAGCTTCTTGGCGGTGGCCCCCTGTCCGTCGAGGATCTCACCGGCACGCCCGCCCTTCGCGGCGACCCCGATGAGCAGGTGCTCGGTGGAGAGGTACTCGTCGCCCAGCTCCTTCGCCCGCTGGGCCGCGTCCTGGATGACGGCCAACAGCTCGCGGTTGGGCTGCGGCGGGGCCACGGTGGAGCCGGTGACGCTGGGCAGGGCTCCGAGCAGTTTCTCGGTCTGCGCGCGCACCACGGCCTGGTCGGCCTCGACGGCGGCCAGGAGGTCGACGATGTTCGCGCTTGCCTGTCGGCCCTCACCCTCCAGGAGCGCGAGGAGCAGATGCCCGGGGGTGAGGTCGGGGTGCCCGTCCTTCACGGCCCTGTCGGTGGCCGCGTTGATGGCGTCCCGGCTCTTGTTGGTCAGCTCGGCGTCCACGTGTGCTACTCCTCCTCGCAGCTGGAACTCGTCCCTTGACGGAAACAACGTGCACAAAGTTGAGTCTATTCCACTCAAGGCAAGAGTACGGCACGCTTTCCCTCCGCTCCGAGTGAACGGGCTGCCGGACCCTCCCGCCACCGCACCGGCGCCGCCCCGCGCCTACGCTTCACCCATGGCAGACGTACGGAATCCCACCCCCGGCTACCTCGCGTTCTGGCGTGAGCGCCACGTGTGCACCCTGACGACGCTCCGCCCCGACGGCACACCGCACGTGGTGCCGGTGGGTGTGACGTACGACCCGGAGGCCGGGGTGGCACGGGTGATCACCGGTAAGGGCACCCGCAAGGTCGCCAACATCCTGGCCGCCGGCCCGGAGGGGGCACGGGTCGCCGTCTGCCAGATGCACAAGGCCCGCTGGGCGACGCTGGAGGGCCGCGCGACCATCCGCAGCGAGCCGGAGGTCGTCGCGGACGCGGTGAGCCGCTACGCGGAGCGCTACGAGCGCACGCCGAGGCCCAACCCGGAGCGCATCGTCATCGAGATCGCCCTCGACCGGGCGCTCGGAAACGCCTGAGGCCCCCCGAACCGGCACAGCACAACGGCGCCACCGTGTTCAGGTCACGGTGGCGCCGCTGTGTGGGGGAAGCGCCTGGAGCGACAGGTGACGACGGGGGAATCGCTCAGGCACTGCGGGGGGTGGCGGAAAGGGGTTCTGACGCGATCAGCTCATGGTCCCGCTGATCGAGGTTCACAAAGATCATCCCGTACCTAACGGCGCAGCGGACGGGCTGCGGCGCGCCACGGGGGCGTCGGAGACAGCGATAGGCGCGGACGTCTTCGTCCTCTTCCATCACGACGACGATCGGCTCTCCGAACAGGGTGACCATCAACGAGTCGCCACGGCGGGGGAGGGCCGTGAGCAGATCGATGAAATGCCACCCTGAGCGATAGGCGGTTGCCATCTCGCGCCGGAAGGTGCGGTCGTCCGGCGGCGTGGTCATGCCCGGTCCTGTTCGGTCGGGGCGAAATCCCACCCCATGTCAGGCCCGCGCTCTGCCGCCGTGGACGCTTCCGCGAGCTTCGCGGGCGCCGCGTCCCAGGCCAGGTCGGCGGGCAGCCGACCCTGGGACTGCACGGCGACCGTGCTGTCCGTACCTGCCACCTCGGGGCTCAGGGCACCGAGAGCCACGGACACAAGCCCGGCGGAGAAGGCCACGGCAAGCACCGAGCGAAGCGATTTCTTACTCATAGTGGGCTTCGTCCTCACTTCCAAGGTTTCCTCTCCCCCGCATCACAAGACGATGGCTCATCAAGGCACGTCAAACCACAGAAACGATGCATCATGTTCCTGCTGATGCATGTTCCTGGGGGGTGGAGAATTGACCACAAATAGAGCGAAAGCGACACATCCCCACTCTGTCACCACTTTGTGCGACGACGGGGCCCGGCTCTACACGAGCGCGCTCAGCGTGGGGAAGATTGCCCGCGCCGAGGCGGAAGCCGCTCCGTGTCTACTGGAGTTCGCCCTGCTGCAGCCCGATCCGGACGATCCCACCTGGCTCCGGCCGGTCCCCGCGTTCGCGGCGCTCACGCAGCGGCTCCACCCCATCGAGCGGGAGATCCAGGAGCGCAGGCGTCTCTCCGTGGAGCTGGCCGAGGCGTTCGAGCCCTTCATGGCCATCAGCGCCCAGGCCCCGCCGACCACGCACTCGATCACGGTCGTCGAAGGCATCGACCGCATCAACGCGTCCATAGAACTCGCCCTCTCCGAGTGCCAGTCGGAGGTGCTGACCATCCAGCCCGGGGGCGGGCGCAGCGAGGTCGCGCTCAACATCGCCATGGAACGCGGGAACACGCTCATACAGCGCGGTGTCGCCATGCGCACCCTGTATCAGCACACGGTCCGGCACAGCCAGGGCACGCTCAATTACGTGGCCCGCATGGCCGAGAGCAAAATGGAGATCCGGACCCTCGAGGAGCTCGTCGAGCGCCTCATGATCTTCGACCATACGGTCGCTTTCATCCCCGCCACGGAAGACCGGACCGTCGCCCTCGAACTGCGGCATCCGGTCATAGTGAAATACCTCGTCAAGGTCTTCGAGCAGTTCTGGCACCGCGGGACCCCGCTGCAGGAGCAGATCCCTTACGACCCCGGACCGGAAGGCATTTCCGGAGTCCGTCATTCGATCGCCAAACTGCTGGTCGAGGGCCACGTCGACGAGGCCATCGCCCGCCGTCTCGGCATGAATGTGCGGACCTGCCGCTCCCACATCGCCAAACTCGGTGTCGCGCTCGGCAGCAGCAGCCGGGCCCAGCTCGGCTACCTGATCGCGCGGTCAGGAATCCTGGAATCGGACTCCTGACCACGCGAACGATCCCCCCGTCAGGGCGCCCGGGGCGACTGCGCAATGGGCGAGAGCACAGCCGGAACTCCTACCTGATCCAGGTCTACGAGGTCCTCCGGGCCCAGGGCCGCCGCTGGCCGAGAACCACCAGGCGGCCGCGCCCGACACCCCGGTCACCGCGGTCCAGCACAGCGTCGCCCGCCCCCTCACCGACGGCCGTGTCGACGACGTGGTGGCCCGGAAGACGGGCATCAGCCTCCGCACCTGCCGCTCCCACATCGCGAAGCTCATGCAGACTTCGGGAGCCATCAGCCGCACCCACTCTCGGCGCCCTTCTCGTAGGGTCCGGGATCGCCGGAGCAGGCCGCGGCGACACCTGAAGGACGGACACGGGCGCCAGGCCCGTACAGGAGCGCCAGGCGACGTCGTACGCCCTACACGGCGGCGGGGCCGGAAGAGCATCCGCTCTTCCGGCCCCGCCGCACACAGGCGTGCGCCCTACTCCGCAGGCCTCTTCGGCTTCGGCCGCCACACCACCAGCGCGCTGGTCTGCTGCACGTCCTGGTACGGCACGAGGTCGCGGCGGTACGAGGCGTGCACCTGGGCCTCGCGCTGCTGCAGGGCGACCGCCGCGCCGTCCACCGCCGCCGAGAGCTCGGCGACGCGCTGCTGGAGCGCGGCCACCTGGTTCTCCAACTCGATGATGCGCTTGATGCCCGCCAGGTTGATGCCCTCGTCCTGCGACAGCTGCTGCACGGTGCGCAGCAGCTCGATGTCGCGGGCCGAGTAGCGGCGGCCGCGGCCGGCCGTACGGTCGGGGGAGACCAGGCCGAGACGGTCGTACTGGCGCAGCGTCTGCGGGTGCAGGCCCGAGAGCTGGGCCGCGATCGAGATCACGTACACCGGTGATTCATCGGTCAGCTGGTACGGATTGCGTCGACGGCCGTCCATCTCAAGCTCCCTTCGCGGCCTGGAACAGTTCCGCCCGCGGGTCCTCGTCCGCGGTCGCCTTGCGGTAGGCCTCCAGCGCGTCCCCGGCCTCCTGGCCGAGGTCCGTGGGTACCGCCACCTCCACGGTGACCAGCAGGTCGCCACGGGTGCCGTCCTTACGCACCGCGCCCTTGCCCCGGGCGCGCATCGTACGCCCGTTCGGGGTGCCGGCGGGCAGTTTCAGGGTGACCGGCGGTCCGCCGAGGGTGGGGACCTTCACCTCGCCGCCGAGCGTCGCCTCCGGGAAGGTGACGGGCACGGTGACCGTGAGGTTGTCGCCCTTGCGGCCGAAGACCGGGTGGGCGCCGACGTGGACGACGACGTACAGATCGCCGGCCGGACCGCCGCGCTCGCCCGGGCCGCCCTTGCCGCGCAGCCGGATCCGCTGGCCGTCCGAGACGCCCGCCGGGATCCTGACCTGCATCGTGCGGGCCGACTTCGCCCGGCCGCTGCCGTGGCAGACGTCGCAGGGGTCCTGGGCGATGAGGCCCCGGCCCTTGCAGTCCACGCACGGGTCGGTCAGCGAGAAGCCACCGCCCGTGCCGCGCGAGACCTGGCCGGTGCCGACGCAGGTCGGGCAGACCCTGGGGGTGCCGTTCTTGTCGCCGGTGCCCGAACACGCCTTGCAGGGCGCCTGGCTGGACATCCGCAGCGGGACCGTGGCCCCGTCGACCGCCTCGGTGAAGCTGAGCGTCACCTCGGACTCGATGTCCTGGCCGCGTCGCGGCTGGACCCGGGTGCCGGTGCCGCCGCGGTTGAACAGCCCGCCGAAGACGTCGCCGAGACCGCCCCCGCCGCCGAAGCCGCCGCCCGCGCCGCCCTGTCCGCCGCCCGGTGCGCCTCCGCCGAAGAGGTCGCCCAGGTCGAAGTTGAAGTTGCCGCCCGCACCACCGGGGCCGGCGCGGAAGCCACCGTTGCCGAAGAGGGCGCGCGCCTCGTCGTACTCCTTGCGCCGCTTGGTGTCACCGAGGACGTCGTTCGCCTCGGAGATCTCCTTGAAGCGCTCCTCCGCCTTGGCGTCACCCTTGTTGGCGTCGGGGTGGAACTCGCGGGCGAGCTTGCGGTACGCCTTCTTGATCTCGGCGTCGGTGGCGTCCTTGGGGACGCCGAGGACCTTGTAGTAGTCCTTCTCGACGAAGTCCTTCGTGCTCATCGACGTCCCTCCTTCCGGACGATCGGCGCGGCGGCCGGCCCGCGGGCCGGCCGCCGGGCCGGTCGGTGTGCACCCTGGTGGTCGGACGGGTTCCCGTCAGACCTCCTCGGTGCCACCGCTCTCCTCGTCGTCTGTCTTCTCTTCCTTGGCCGCCGCGGGCGTGGCGCCCGGCTGCGGCTCGGCGACGGCCACCCGCGCGGGGCGGATGGTGCGTTCGCCGATGCGATACCCCGGCTGGAGGATCGCCACGCAGGTCGTCTCGGTGACGTCCGGCGCGTAGCTGTGCATCAGGGCCTCGTGGATCGTCGGGTCGAAGGACTCGCCCTCCTTGCCGAACTGCTGGAGGCCCAGCTTCGCGACGACCGTCTCCAGCGATTCGGCGACCGACTTGAAGCCGCCCACCAACTCGCCGTGCTCCCTGGCGCGGCCGACGTCGTCGAGCACGGGCAGGAGCTCGGACAGGAGGTTCGCGACGGCGATCTCCTTGACCGTGACCCGGTCGCGCTCCACGCGGCGGCGGTAGTTCTGGTACTCGGCCTGGAGCCGCTGGAGGTCCGCGGTGCGCTCGGCGAGCGCGGTACGGACCTGGTCCAGCTGGGCGGTCAGGCCGACGGTCTGGTCGGTGTCCCCGGCCGGGGCCGCCGCCTCCTCCTCGGAGGGTGCGGCAGCCTTCGGCTCGGCGTCATCAGGGGTGGCGCCGGAGGGGACGTCGGGCTTCTCCTCGAAGCCCGGAGTCTCCTCGGTCACGCCGCACCGCCCTTGGTGTCCTTCTCGTCGTCCACGATCTCGGCGTCGACGACATCGTCATCGGCCTTGCCCTGGGCGTCGCCCGGAGCCCCGGCGCCCGGCGTCGCACCCTCGGCCTGGGCGTTGGCGTACATCGCCTGGCCCAGCTTCTGGGAGACGGCGGCGACCTTCTCGGTGGCCGTACGGATCTCGGCGGTGTCCTCGCCCTTGAGCTTCTCCTTCAGCTCGCCGACAGCGGTCTCCACCTCCGTCTTGACGTCAGCGGGGACCTTGTCCTCGTTGTCCTTGAGGAACTTCTCCGTCTGGTAGACGAGCTGCTCGCCCTGGTTGCGCGACTCGGCGGCCTCGCGGCGGGCGTGGTCCTCCTCCGCGTACTTCTCGGCCTCTTCGCGCATCCGGTTGACCTCGTCCTTCGGCAGCGAGGAGCCGCCGGTGACGGTCATCTTCTGCTCCTTGCCGGTGCCGAGGTCCTTGGCGGCGACGTGCATGATGCCGTTGGCGTCGATGTCGAAGGCGACCTCGATCTGCGGCACACCGCGCGGCGCCGGCGGCAGACCGGTCAGCTCGAACATCCCGAGCTTCTTGTTGTACGCCGCGATCTCGCGCTCGCCCTGGTAGACCTGGATCTGGACGGACGGCTGGTTGTCCTCGGCCGTCGTGAAGATCTCGGAACGCTTGGTCGGGATCGTGGTGTTGCGCTCGATGAGCTTGGTCATGATCCCTCCCTTGGTCTCGATACCGAGGGACAGCGGGGTGACGTCGAGAAGCAGGACGTCCTTGACCTCGCCCTTGAGGACACCGGCCTGGAGCGAGGCGCCGATGGCGACGACCTCGTCCGGGTTCACACCCTTGTTGGCGTCCTGGCCACCGGTCAGCTCCTTGACGAGCTCGGCGACGGCGGGCATACGGGTGGAGCCACCGACGAGAACGACGTGGTCGATCTCGGAGAGCTGGATGCCCGCGTCCTTGATGACGTTGTGGAACGGGGTCTTGCAGCGGTCCAGGAGGTCCGAGGTCAGCTGCTGGAACTGCGAGCGCGTGAGCTTCTCGTCCAGGTGCAGCGGGCCCTCGGCGGACGCCGTGATGTAGGGCAGGTTGATCGTGGTCTCGGTCGAGGACGAGAGCTCGATCTTCGCCTTCTCCGCGGCCTCGCGAAGACGCTGGAGAGCCATCTTGTCCTTGGACAGGTCCACGCCGTGCCCGTTGGCGAACTGCTTCACCAGGTAGTCGACGACGCGCTGGTCCCAGTCGTCACCACCGAGGTGGTTGTCACCGTTGGTGGCCTTCACCTCGACGACGCCGTCACCGATCTCCAGGAGCGACACGTCGAAGGTGCCGCCGCCGAGGTCGAAGACGAGGATCGTCTGGTCGTCCTTGTCCAGGCCGTACGCCAGGGCGGCGGCGGTCGGCTCGTTGACGATGCGCAGGACGTTGAGGCCCGCGATCTCACCGGCCTCCTTGGTCGCCTGACGCTCGGAGTCGTTGAAGTACGCCGGGACGGTGATGACCGCGTCGGCCACCTTCTCGCCCAGGTAGGACTCGGCGTCACGCTTCAGCTTCTGCAGGATGAAGGCGCTCATCTGCTGCGGGTTGAAGCCCTTGCCGTCGATCTCGATCTTCCAGTCAGTGCCCATGTGGCGCTTGACGGAGCGGATGGTCCTGTCGACGTTGGTGACCGCCTGACGCTTGGCCACCTCGCCGACCAGCACCTCGCCGTTCTTGGCGAAGGCGACGACGGACGGCGTGGTCCTGGCGCCTTCGGCGTTGGTGATGACGGTGGGCTCGCCGCCTTCGAGAACGCTGACGACGGAGTTAGTCGTGCCCAGGTCGATGCCGACCGCACGTGCCATTTCAATTCCTCCAACTGACTACTTGAGTGGATCTGACTCAAGGATGCACGACATCGGCCCCGGAGTCAACAGACCTGAGCCAGGCCGACTCAACTTAGGTGCAGTCACCTGTCACCGTCGCGCTTCTCCCCCGCCCCATGAGGGGCGCCACGCACGCCACACCCCTCGCACACCGCCCTGCCCACCATCCCACCGTGGGATCGTTCTGTCACAAATGCCGCGAGACGCCCATAAGCGTCATCGGACGGCTGGCACAGGGACACCACACCATCGGACTCCGAACCCCGGGCGGGCGCTATGCGGAACGCGAGACAGCGGCGCGTGCGGCAGAAGAACCAGAGGAAGAGACAGCGGAGGCAGCAACAGAGGAAGCAGCCGGAGGCGCAGGTGCTGGCACAGCCCCGACCCCGGGCCGGAACAGAGCCCGCGCCGCAGCCGCCCGCACCCCGAGCGCCGGCCCGCCACGCCCTATCCGCAGCCTCACCCCGCCATCGGACGCGCCCCCCGCACCCCTCCACCGGCCCCACCGGCACCGCCCGAGGCCACTTCCCCTCCCGCCCCGCCGCACACCTCGCCGACCTCAGCGACCGGGCCGGCCACCTCGCGGCCCGCCTCACCCCCCGCGCCTCCGCCGAACGGGTGCTGGACCTGACCCTGGGCACCGCACTCCTGATCGCGGCCGCCCCCGCCATCACCCTCGGGGCCCTGGCCCTCGCACTCCGGCGGGGCCCCGGCAACGTATGGGAGCGCAGCCCTCGTACGGGCCTGGGTGGCCAGGTCTTCACGCTGCGCTCCCTGCGCACCCGCCGGCTCCGGCTCGACCTGCTCTCCCGGCTCCCCCAGGTCGTCCGGGGCGAGCTCTCCCTCGTAGGACCGGCTCCGCTGGCGCCGGGCGACCCGCGCGCCGCATGGCCGGGGGCCCGGCAGTGGCGGCAGGAGGTGCGGCCGGGACTGACCGGGCTGGCACAGGTGCGCGCCCGCTCCGGCATGCCGTGGGACGACCCCGCCCTGCTGGACCAGCACTACGCAGAGCACCATGGAGTGGTGCTCGACCTGGCGATCCTGGCGGAAGCCGTACGCAACCCCCTGCGGACGGCGCTCCGGAGGGCCCGCCCAACCAAGGCACACCTGAGCGACACAGATCACCGCCCGCCCGGCTACAGCGGGGCGGAATAAGTGGATAGTGTCAGCACAGACTAATTAAGTTACTGCTTAGTAGTAGTGGGCAGTCGTAACTGGATCCCGCTCTCGCAGGCCCGAGGAGCCCCGAAATGCAACTCGCCGCGATCATCGTGTCGCTGGTGCTGACGGTCGTCGGCGTTGCGCTCATCACCCGAGCCGTCGCGCAGATCTACCGCTTCGTCCGTCTCGGACAGCCGGTACCCGCAGGCACCCGCACCGACGACCCCAAGCAGCGGACGATCACCCTGGTCAAGGAGTTCCTCGGCCACACCCGGATGAACCGGTGGGGGATCGTCGGCTTCGCCCACTGGTTCGTCGCGATCGGCTTCCTGACGCTGCCGCCGACGCTGCTCCAGGCGTACGGGCAGCTCTTCCAGGCGGACTGGGTGCTGCCGATCATCGGCACGTTCCTGCCGTTCGAGATGTACATCGAGTTCATCGGCCTGATGACGGTCGTCGGCATCGTGACCCTGATGGTGATCCGGCTGCTGAACCTGCCTTCCCGGGCCGGACGCAAGTCGCGGTTCACCGGCTCGAAGGCCTGGCAGGCGTACTTCGTCGAGTACATCATCCTGATCATCGGCCTCGCGATCCTGGTGCTGCGCGGCCTTGAGGGCGCGATCCACCACGTCGACAGCTACGACGCCGCGTACTTCGTGTCGTACCCGCTGGTGCTCGCCTTCAAGGGGCTGAGCATCAGCACCCTCCAGACGCTCATCTACTTCACCGCGATGATCAAGATCGGCACCTCGCTGATCTGGATGATCACGGTCTCGCTCAACACCAACATGGGTGTCGCCTGGCACCGCTTCCTCGGCTTCCCGAACATCTGGTTCAAGCGGAACGCCGACGGCGACGTCGCGCTCGGCGCGCTGCTGCCGATGACGACGGGCGGCAAGGAGATCGACTGGGAGGACCCGGCCGACGACGCGGTCTTCGGTGTCTCCCAGGTCGAGCAGTTCTCCTGGAAGGGCATCCTCGACTTCTCCACCTGCACCGAGTGCGGCCGCTGCCAGTCGCAGTGCCCCGCGTGGAACACCGGCAAGCCGCTCTCCCCGAAGCTCCTGATCATGTCGCTGCGCGACCACGCGCACGCCAAGGCCCCCTACCTCCTGGCCGGCGGCGGCAAGGACATGGAGGGCAACGAGAGGGCCACCGAGGAGCAGCTCAAGGACGTCCCCGCGGCCGCCCTCGCCGAGGCCGAGCGCCCGCTGATCGGCACCGCCGAGGAGAACGGCGTCATCGACCCGGACGTGCTCTGGTCCTGCACCACCTGCGGCGCGTGCGTGGAGCAGTGCCCGGTCGACATCGAGCACATCGACCACATCGTCGACATGCGCCGCTACCAGGTGATGATCGAGTCCGCGTTCCCGTCCGAGGCGGGCACGATGCTCAAGAACCTGGAGAAGAAGGGCAACCCCTGGGGGCTGGCCAAGAAGGCGCGCGTCGAGTGGACCAAGGAGGTCGACTTCGAGGTCCCGATCGTGGGCAAGGACATCGAGGACCTCACCGAGGTCGACTACCTGTACTGGGTCGGCTGCGCGGGCGCCCTGGAGGACCGGGCCAAGAAGACCACGAAGGCCTTCGCGGAGCTGCTGCACATCGCGGGCGTCAAGTTCGCGATCATGGGCGGCGACGAGAAGTGCACCGGTGACTCCGCCCGCCGCCTGGGCAACGAGCCGCTGTTCCAGCAGCTCGGCCAGGAGAACGTGGCCATGCTGAACATGGCGTACGGCGAGTCCTTCGATGACGAGGGCAACGTCGAGCCGGAGACGAAGAGGCCCAAGTCGTCGAAGAAGATCGTCGCGACCTGCCCGCACTGCTTCAACACGATCGCGAACGAGTACCCGCAGCTCGGCGGCGAGTACGAGGTCATCCACCACACGCAGCTGCTCCAGCACCTCATCGACGAGGGCAAGCTGATCCCGGTGACCCCGGTCGAGGGCCTGATCACGTACCACGACCCGTGCTACCTGGGCCGTCACAACAAGATCTACACCCCGCCGCGCGAGATCATCGCGAAGGTCCCGGGACTGCGGAACGAGGAGATGCACCGCCACAAGGAGCGCGGCTTCTGCTGCGGCGCCGGTGGTGCCCGGATGTGGATGGAGGAGCGGATCGGCAAGCGCGTCAACAACGAGCGCGTCGACGAGGCCCTCGCCCTCAACCCGGACATCGTCTCCACCGCCTGCCCGTTCTGCCTCGTCATGCTGACCGACTCGGTCAACGGCAAGAAGAACGACGGCAAGGCCAAGGAGTCCATCCAGGTCGTCGACGTCTCGCAGCTGCTCCTGGAGTCGGTGAAGGCCCCGGCCGATCCGGCGGACGGGCCGGAGCAGGTGGACGCGCCGGAGCCGGAACCGGCGAAGTGACATAACGCATCGGCGCGATGAGCGGCCGGACCTGCCTCGGGGGCAGGACCGGCCGCTTTCCCGTGCGTACGGGAACGGGTGGGTGACGCGGTCCGCGGGTGAGCCCCGACATGTACGCGCGGACGTATCCGGAGCATCAGTGCCCCGGAGATCCGCCGGACCGGAACGCGAACACACCCACGCCGACGGCCTGCGCGACCCCGCCACGTACGACGAACGACCACGGGCGACGAACGAGGGCCCGCGCGCACACGCATCACGTACCCGAAAGCCACGGCAACAGCGACGACCACCACCAAGGCCGCGGCCGCCCTCGCCGCAGGCTGCGCGGGTCTGCCGCTGGTGCTCACGGGCTGCGACAGCTCCTCGGCCGCCGAGCCGTCCCCCTCCGCCGCCGACGCCAAGAACGGCGACGGCGCACCGGTCCCCGCCATTTCCCTCCCGGCGCGGCCCCCGGCCGGCCAGGAGTGGCCCGAGCACCCGGTCTGCGGCGACTTCGACGGCGACGGCAGCACCGACCTCGCGGTCACCGCGAGCGACGGCCGGATCTCCTTCCTGCGCGGCCCCTTCGCCCGCACCGGGGCCCCGGCCGGCGCGGAACTGCTGCCGGACGGCGGCCCGTACCTGGATGCCCCGAGCCGAAGGCCGACACCGACGGTGACGGCTACGGCGACCTCGTCGCCACCGCCCGCCCGCGCACGCCCGGCAAGGGGGCCAGGGGCACCCTGCTGCTGGGCTCCGCGGACGGCCCGGCGCGCCCCCTGTTCCTCCCCTGAGCCCGGAGAACTCCCCGAACTCCCCCTCGTACGCCCCTGAACTCCCCTCCCCGCGCCCCCCTAGGGGATGTCACAGCTCGGCCGCAATGGCGCACGGGTTCCCCCGGCCCCCGCTCACCACCACCGGGGACCAGGTACGTTCGACGGGTGGCTGGATTCAGGATCGGACGCGGCCGGGACAACCGCACCCCGCAACAACCGCAGCAGCGGCAGCAGCCGTACGGAGGGCAGGCACCACAGCCGCCGTACGGAGCTCAGCCGTGGCCGACGGCAGGAGGCGGCGGCAACGGCGCGGCGCCCCCTCCGTACGGAGCCCCCCAGGGCGCCCCGTACACGAGCGGCGGCTACGCGGGCGACGGACACGACGGCAGACACGGCGGGCACGCCGGGCACGCCGGGCACGGACAGGGCCCTCACGGGACCCGCGGCGGCCACGGCGAGCCGGAGTACTTCGGCGACCCCTACGCCGACCCCGCGCCCCACGACCCGCACGCCAACAACCCGGGTCACACGCAGGCGTTCAGCATCAACGACGACCCGTACGGCGCCGGCGACACCTACCGAGCCGGCTCCGCCCCCGCCCAGCCCGCCGGCCCGCGCCTGCCCTGGAAGGCACTGCTGACCGGCATCGTGACGCGCCCCGGCCCGACGTTCTGGCAGATGCGGGACTACCCCGTCTGGGGCCCGGCGCTGATCGTCACGTTCCTCTACGGCCTGCTCGCCCTGTTCGGCTTCGACCAGGCCCGCGAGGAGGCGATCGGCGCCCCGGTCGCGACGGCCGTCCCGTACGTCCTCTTCACCGGCGTCGGCTTCGTCATCGGCGGCCTGGTCCTCGGCGCGGTGACCCACACCGTGGCCCGCCAGCTCGGCGGCACGGGCTCCTGGCAGCCGACGGTCGGCCTGTCGATGCTGATCATGTCGATCACCGACGCCCCGCGACTGCTCTTCGCCGTCTTCCTGGGCGGCGAGAACTCCCTGGTCCAGATCATGGGCTGGCTGACCTGGCTGGCGGCCGGCGCGCTGTTCACGTCGATGGTGAGCAAGTCGCACGACCTGCCGTGGCCGAAGGCGCTGGGAGCGTCGGCGATCCAGCTGCTGGCGCTGCTGTCGATCATCAAGCTGGGCACGATCTGAGGCTGAGGCCGACGTGAGCGACGAGAGAAGGCCCCGGAGCGCAGGACGCGCTCCGGGGCCATCTCACGTACTACGTGCGCACGTAGTACGGGCTACGCGTCGAGGACCTGCCCGTCCCGCCGCACCACGGGCTTCTCGACACTCCAGGGGAAGTTGATCCACTGATCGGTCTTCTTCCACACGTACTCGCACTTCACGAGGGAGTGGGACTTCTCGTAGATGACGGCGCTGCGGACCTCGGCGACGTGGTCGACGCAGAAGTCGTGGACGAGCTTGAGGGTCTTGCCCGTATCGGCGACATCATCGGCGATCAGAACCTTCTTCTGCGAGAAGTCGATCGCGTTGGGCACGGGCGCCAGCATGACGGGCATCTCCAGGGTCGTCCCGACCCCGGTGTAGAACTCCACGTTGACCAGGTGGATGTTCTTGCAGTCGAGGGCGTACGCGAGCCCGCCGGCGACGAACACACCACCGCGAGCGATGCTCAGCACGACGTCGGGCTCGTACCCGTCGTCGGCGACGGCCTGCGCGAGCTCGCGCACGGCCCTCCCGAAGCCCTCGTAGGTAAGGTTCTCCCGCACGTCACTGGTCACGATCGATCACACCTGGGTCCGATGGAAGTTCTGGAACGACCGTGAGGCCGTGGGCCCCCGCTGCCCCTGGTACCGCGACTCGTACCGCTCGGAGCCGTAGGGGAACTCGGAGGACGAGGTCAGCTTGAACAGGCACAGCTGCCCGATCTTCATACCCGGCCACAGCTTTATCGGCAGGGTCGCGAGGTTCGACAGCTCCAGGGTCACGTGCCCGGAGAACCCGGGGTCGATGAACCCGGCCGTCGAGTGCGTCACCAGACCGAGCCGCCCGAGCGAGCTCTTCCCCTCCAGCCGCGAGGCCAGGTCGTCGGGGAGCGAGATCACCTCGTACGTGGACGCCAGCACGAACTCCCCGGGGTGCAGAATGAACGCCTCGTCGCCCTCCGGCTCGACGGTCCGCGTCAGGTCGGGCTGTTCGACGGCCGGGTCGATGTGCGGGTACCGGTGGTTCTCGAACACCCGGAAGTAGCGGTCCAGCCGCACGTCGATGCTCGACGGCTGCACCATCGAAGGGTCGTACGGATCGATACGGACTCGCCCGGCGTCGATCTCGGCCCGGATGTCCTTGTCTGAGAGAAGCACGCCCCGAGGATACGCAGAAGCCACGACCCCACCCCAACCGGACCACCCTGGGACCGGGAGGGCAGGGGGACGACAGGGCGGCAAGGAGGCACCGGCCGGGGGCAGCGGGCTCCGCTCCGCCGAGCCTGCCCCCTCCCCCGCTCCTACCGCTTCTCGAACCCCACAGGAACGGCCTGCCGCAACCGGGCACACCGGGGGCACCGGATCAACCGCCCCGGCCCGATCCGGTCGGCCCCGAGCTGCTGCATCGGGAACGACGAGGTAGCGAAAACGTGCCCTTCGGCACAGCGGACGACGGTGCGCTCCATCGACTCCATCAAGTCCCTTCCCCAACCGCATATGGACGAGACCGCCACATTAGGGGATGAACAGGACGCCACCGCAAGCGGCACTCCGACCTCCCACGCTACGCCCCCAACTACCGCCCGCCACAACCGCGTCCACCCCACCCACGCCCCGGCCCACACAACCGACAGGCCCCACGGCTCATCCACCGGGGGCCTGACATGGGGTACAGTGTGTGACGGTGCAGCGCCGATCATCGGCATGCTTCGCGGGTGTAGTTTAATGGTAGAACATGAGCTTCCCAAGCTCAGAGCGCGAGTTCGATTCTCGTCACCCGCTCCACATGAAAGCCCCTGGCCGTCGGCCAGGGGCTTCTTTGTTGTCTAGACCTCTTGCGGTGCGGCGTGCCCTCCGCGTGCCCCATCTATGAGGCCCGAAGGGCTTGCGCCCATACCGCCGGCGGGACCAGCGGACGGTTGAAGCATCCGCTCAGCACGTCCGGCGTCGGCTTTCAAGACGTTACCGATCTGCTGCGTGTCGGCCGAGACTGGGGCGCTTCTGAGACAGAGATAGCCATTCGCCAGCGGAGGAGATCCGACGTGGTCGAAGGTGGGGCCTTCATTGGACGGCCCTCGGGGGAGGTGGCAGGTGCCGCTGCTGTCTTGGAAGGCGGGAGTGCCCCGCGGACGCACACCGGACTCTGATGCCGGACAGAAGTCGGAGCCCGTTCCCCAAATACCAGTGAACGGCAAGACTGGTCGGCCGCTGGCCTACGTACCCGGCCAGCGCCCCGTCCGGTCGGAGTACGCTCGACGAGATCCAGCGCCAAGCAGCAACTCCGTCATTCGGGGGTTGGCTGGCTCCGTGCACGAGCGAGTCAACAGGATCATGCAGGCACAGGACTGGGTCGGGCGATGGCAGGACAAGATCCAGGGAAGGCCCCAGCGCCCCATTCGGGGTCTAGACGAGTTCACCGGGGAGCCTCTCGCGCAGTGGGCTCTGACGAATGTGCTGTACGCGCGAAAGCGGCCGGTGCCGTCCTTTGGATTCGCGTTGGCTCCGGTACTCACCCACAGCGTGGCGGCACGACGACAACGTCGACTCCGCTTCACTCTGTTGCTGGCCACGTCCCTCTATATGGCAAGCACTCACCCACTGGGACTTGCGGCGCTCGTCCTGGCCATGCTGGTCTGGCAGTTCCTCACCGGGCGGGCCGGTCGAGCAGTCATCCGCTGGGGTTTCAGCGCACTGGTTCCGACTGTCCTGCTTGCTGCAGCCCTGCTTGCCCTCTGGACCTTCGTCAAGCCTCATCAGCCGATGCTGCGCGATGCCGTGGTGGAATCTCTTATCGTCGCTCCTTACCTTCTCATCGGCACCACAAGCATTCATCTTCTTGACCGTTTGGCGTGTCACGCCTATATGCAGTCACTACGGCCTAGCCGCACACAACTGGCCAAACGTCCCTTCCTCGCCCCTTACGCTGCTAAGAAGATTACTTCGCACGAAGTCTCAGAGCAGTGGCAAAGCATTGCCTACCGCAGGGAAGGCAATGTAGACCGCTTCGTGGGAGCCGGCCTCGATTCGTGGATGAGGGGTGCTACCCGCATCCAGCTAACGTCAGCTCGCACCAGCGATGAGGAGGAAGACAATCTTTCGGCCACTGGTGCGTTCGATCTCGATGCGAGCCAAAAGTTTGAGGCGGACGAACTCTTGGACAAGGTGCGTGACGAGCTAGAGGAACTTCGCGGAGCTCTGGTTGAGACCCACGCCCTACCCAACTGCGATGTGGCCGAATTCCTAGGGGTTCCAGAGAGTCGATGGAAAAGCTTGGGGCAGGGTGGGGGCGGTGTAAGCAAATCAGAGTGGCCGGAAGCTACTGAAATGTGCACCGAGGCCCGTGACGCGCCAACCGGCCACTTCTCTCGTAGATACCTGGCTGCGCAGGTCATCGCATGGGACGGGCAGATTGTCGTGACAGTCTTCGCGCACGCTGCGTTGGAAGGCAACACCCTTCACTTCGTTACCCGCCCGCATGTCCAGGCCCCATTGACCCCTTCGGCGAACGTTACTCCCGCCAAGGGTTGGGACCTCGCTAGGAAGCTGGCGGAAGCACCGCTTCACGCGGTCGGAGACACCGTCGCACTAGCTGCCTGGGCCTACACAGCAGTCGGCCGTGGCCTCGGACTGCTGAGCGCGGCAACCACAGCCGCAGCCGCTGTTCGACCAAGGGACGACGGCAAGCCCGTAAGCCTTCGAGAGCACTGTGGCCGGGCGACGACTGAGGATATGCACCAGACCGAGGACGTGCAGCGGTACGTTTCGATCCTCCAGTCGAGGATGTTCAGCACTGTGAGCGCCTTTCTCGCTGACCACGGTCTGGCCACCGGAGACTTCAAACGCCAGGCCATTGCCATCACACAGAACTTCATCAGCGGCGACAACAACCAGGTGAACACCGGAAATATGGGCGGCGGTATGCAGCAAGGCTCCGCGCCTGGCAGTCCGGCGAACAGAACCGAGAAGGCGGGATGACCATGCGTTTTGGACGAGCGAACACAAGTGGCGGCACCCACGTCACCGGCAGCGGCAATCAAGTCAACACCGGCAGGGTCGGCGGCGACATGCGCCAAGTCCAAGTTTCGGGACGGGAAGCAGACGATCCCAGGCTTTTGGCCGCGCAGGCCAAACTCGCCGAGTTGGCAGCCGCCCTGGACACGCACGCTGGCGAAGTCCACAGCATCGACAGCTGCCGACAGGCCGTGGCCAGAATCGACGAGGAGCTTCGCGAGCCGACGCCGGACGGCCGCCGCCTCACCGAGACCCTGGAGATGCTGAGCCTCGCACTCGGGTCCGCCACGTCCCTGGCCTCGCTCGCCGGAGCACTTCGAAGTGCAATCGAGGCACTTCTCAGCTGAAGACGATTCTTCCTCTTCGCCGCGAAAACACCAAAGCCAGCTGGCGACCAAGTATCACGGCTACGTGGGGCCGGGCAGCGGGCCCTGTCCCACGTCCACGAACCGAAAAATGAGGGCTGTGCTGCAAGGCACATCGGCGCCTTGCAGCACAGCAGCTGCTAGCTATGCGGACGAGGTGCGCAACCTCATGGACGACTCACCCGAAGGTCATGCATTCCTGGCGCTGTTCGCTGACCAGGAATCACCGAGGCATCTTTTCTCATGATTTCGGAGGGTTTTACCATGGCTCAGGACCGACCAGACATCCCAACGGCACTGAAGCGGACCGTACTTGTTGAAGCAGGTCATCGATGCGCAATCCCCACGTGCAGGCAGACACCGGTGGAGTTGGCGCACATCACGCCGTGGTCGAAGACCAAGGAGCACACATTCGATAATCTGATCGCCCTTTGCCCAACGTGTCATACACGGTTTGATCGAGGCGATATAGACCGCAAAGCAATGCTTCAGTACAAACTGAACCTTGAAGTGCTGAATGGGCGATATACAGACGTCGAACGCCAGGTACTGAAGGTCTATGCCCGAATTCTCGGAGATAACGCCAGGAGGATGGCATCTGTTGGCTTCCCCTCCGTGATCAGCACAATGCGATCTAGCCTGAGCGCCAGAAGTACGTTCGCGCTTGGAGATATAGCAATCCATCGTGGCATGGCGTGGCTCCTCATGAACCTCATTGATGACGGGATCGTCGAAGTGCTCAAAGAGGTACCGGACTTGGGTGAGTTGCCAGCAGAAAAGCCAGACGGGGTAGTGGCCCTGACAGTCAAGGGGATGGAACTGATTGAGAAGATGATCGCCGCGGAGCCGATTTAGTTCTCTCGTGGAGCCGAGCGGCGCGCTTCTGCCATTTCCCGACGCCCCCTCTGCACCAGGGTGTCGATGCCCGACGCCACCTCCCGCTGACGCTCCCCGTCGGAGTGCTGGTAGATCAGCGCCGCCTTCTCCGAGGACTGGCCGGCGCGGACCATCGTGTCCTTGAGCGTGGCCCCCGACTGGGTGGACAAGGTGTGGCCGGTGTGGCGGAGGTCGTAGAAGCGGAAGTCCTCCGGCAGGCCCACCTTGGCGCGCGCCCTGCGCCACTTGCGGCCGAAGGTGGACCGCCGGAACGGCGCGCCCCGCTCGCCGACGAACAGGAGGCCGTTGGGCTCCTTCTCCGCGTACCAGTCCAGGTGGCGTTTCACCTCGATGTACAAGAAGGCCGGGAGGAAGACGGTTCGGCGTCCGGCGGTCGACTTCGTATCGCCCTCGACCCGGCGGCCCGTAGTCAGCTCCGGCGCGGCGTCGCTGATCCTGGCCGCGAGCGGTTCGAGCGTGACGTCGGGCCGCCGCAGCGCCGCCTGCTCCTCCGGGCGCATCGGCCCGTAGGCGCCGAAGTAGACCATCAGCCGCCACCTGGGGCCCATGGCGCCCGCGAGCGCGTCGACCTGTTCGACGGTGGCGGTGGGGCGTTCCTTGGCCCTCTCGCTGCCGGCGCCCCTGATCCGGCAGGGGTTGCGGCGGATCAGCTCGTCGTCGGCGGCCGTCTCCATGATGGCCTTGAGGAGGCGGTACGACTTGGCGACGGTCGTCGTGCCGGTTGCCTCCAGCCGCTCGGCCCGCCAGGTACGCACACCGGGCGGCGTGATGTCATCCAGGTTCACCGAGGCGAACGTGGGCAGCAGGTGCAGCCGCAGGAGCCTGCGATACAGCTCCTCCGTGGTGGCCGAGAGGCCGCGCTCCTCGACCCACTGGACCGCGTAGGCAGCGAAGTTGACCGCGCCGGCCTCCGGGTCGATCCAGTGCTTGCGCTCGATGTCGGCCTGGGTGAGCGTGAGCCAGGTCTGGGCGTCGGTGCGCGTCGAGAAGGTCTCCGGGGCGGTACGGCGGCTGCCGTCCGGGGCCCAGTAGCGTGCCTGCCAGCGCCCCGAAGGCAGTTGGCGGACCGTGCCGAATTCACGCCGCCTCTGCGGCTTGCGGGTGGCCATCAGGCGGCCTTCCCGTAGCGGGAACGCTCATCGCGAAGAGTCGGTACGGTGCGCTCCTCGATGTATGCGGCGATGGCGCTCTCGGGTATCCGCACGGGCTTGCCGAGCTTGACGTAGCGGATACGGCGCTCCTGGACGAGTCGCCGGATGAAGCGCACGCCGGTGCCGAGGCGTTCGGCAGCCTGCTCCACGGTGAGGAGGGGGTCGGTGGTGGTCACCTCCTCCGACTGGAGGGTGCGCTGAGCAGGGACGTGCGGTATCGCCGAAGGGCGCAAGGTTGGTGCTCCGGTTCTGGCCGGCGGGCAGGGCGGCAACCCCGGGCTGGCCTGGTGTCGTTCAGGGATGGGACGGGTGTTGCGTCCACAGCGGGGGTTTGCGTTCCCGCTGCGGCCGCTGGATCGGTCCGCTACGCGTCGGAAGCGGGACCGTACTCCTCGTTGATCTTGATCAGCTCAGTCGCGATGGCATTGGAGACCATCACGTCGGCTTCCTCACGGATGTCGGGGTGGTCGGCGAGGTAGGCGTCGAGCTGGTCGCGGGCTCTCCGTGCCTCGTGGTTGGCGCGGTTGGAGGCCCGGTAGGTGGCGACGACGTTGTCGATCAACTCCATGGCGCGGCCCATGGTCGCCAGGCTGGGTGGCCCGACGAAGTTGCTGAGCGGGACGCCGAAGATCTCGGCGAAGCCGATGGCCTCGTCGAGGTTGATGCGGCGCTTGCGGTTCTCGATACGCCACACCGCGGACGGGTTCATGTCGAAGCCGGCCTCGTTCATGCGGTCGGACAGCGTCGTGGTGCTCCAGCCGCGCTTCTCCCGCTCCAGCTTGATCCGCACGGTGGCGTTCTCTTCGCCGCTGAGGAGCACCCCTTCCGGGCCCTCTTCGCCATCCGACATCGCCGACAAGGAGCCACCGATGATCGCCAAGATCAGCAGCGGCAAGAGCATGGCCGGCCTCATCCGCTACCTCTACGGACCAGGCCGCGCCAACGAACACACCGATCCCCACCTCGTCGCTTCCTGGGCCGGCTACGCCCCCGACCCCGGCCGCGCCGACGACATCACGGGCGGCCAGGAAGCAGCTCGTCGACGACCTCGACCTACGCGTCAAACAAGCCAACCGGCTGGGCCGCGCCCCAGAGCATGTGTGGCACTGCTCCCTCCGCGCGGCACCCGGCGACCGCCTCCTCGACGACGGCGAGTGGGCGGACATCTCCCGTCGCGTCGTCGCGGCCACCGGCATCGCACCGGCGGACGACCCGGACGGCTGCCGCTGGATCGCCGTACGCCACGCCCCCGATCACATCCACATCGCCGCCACAAAGGTCCGAGGTGACCTCCGCTCAGCCCGTCACTGGAACGACTACCTCACCGCTGACCGCGAACTCGCAGCCGTCGAGAAGGAATACGGGCTGCAGCGGGTCATCCGCGGTGACCGCACCGCCGCCAAACAGCCCCATCGCGCCGAACAGGAGAAGGCCCTGCGAAACGGCCAGGCCAAGGCTGCCCGCGAACGCCTGCGCACCGTGGTCCGCATAGCGGCGGCTGCCGCCACCGATACCGAGGAGTTCCTCGGTCTGCTCACCCACACCAAGGGGGTTCTCGTCGAGGTCCTGCACTTCCCCTCGGGAGAACCACGCGGCTACAAGATCGCCCTGGAGAACGACCGGAACGCCAAAGCCGAACCGGTCTGGTTCTCCGGCTCCACGCTGGCTCCGGATCTCTCCCTCCCGAAGATCCAGAGCCGTCTCGCCGCAGCAGAGGTTCCAGCGTCCGCCGCCGAGGGGCGCCTCAGGCCGCACCCATGGCATCAAGCCACCGCTGCCACCGAGCGCATCCCCCACCACCTCGACCAGCCGAACGCCGAAGCCGCCCAGGCCCACCTCGCCGCCTTCGGCGAAGCGCTCGACGCCGTAGCTCTCACCGCACCGCCGAACATGCGTACCGAACTCCGCTCAGCGGCCTCAGCTTTCGAGCGCGCGACCCGTTCGCGCGTCCGCGCCGAGCACCACCACGCTCGTGCCCTACGCTGCGCGGTCAAGGCGATGCTTCGCGAGCCGGCACCGAAGGACGGAGCCACTTTGGCAATGTTCCTCGACGCCGCGCTCCTCGTCGTCATCGCCGCCGCACGCTGGCACGACCGGCGAGAGCACGAGCAACAGGTCGCCGCAGCCCACAAGAGCCTGCTCCACCTCCAGGCCGCCAACGACCACACGGCAGCCACGCCCCTACTGCTCCTCGGCCAACGCCGACCGCCCCAAAATCTTGCGGACCAATACGTCCGGCTCATCCGCCAGGCCGCCCCGGCGCACGCCGACCAGATCCTCGCCGACTCTGCCTCGCAGGCGCTCACCACCGCATTGGCCGAGGCAGAGGCAGCGGGCCCTGCTGCAGCAGGCAGCAGACGAACGAGCCCTCGACGACGCACGCTCCCCGGCACGCACCCTCACGTGGCGCGTACATCGGCTCTCGCAGAGGCCGGCTCCCAGTCGACGAGCTCTGGCGGCACAAGCTCGCAGCACCGGACTACGCCACGTGCCCTCGCCCGAACCTGCGGCGACGGCCCCACCCACCATTCCCGCGTCTCGCCCTCGGCGGAGGTGATCGTCCAGCGGCTCCCCCTCAGCGTGAACGAATCAACGGCTCTTTTCTGACCGGAGCTGGGAGAGGGTGTGCACGACCGGCAAGTCGTACTGGTCCTTGTCCTGCTCCCAGAAAGCGAGTACCCGAGCCGTGGCCTCGGCCATGTCCGTGGGCAGGTCGGCCGCGCGGAGGGTGTCGGCGACCTCTTCCATCTCAGGTGCCCAGCGCCAGGCTCGGGCTGCAACATTCGGCAGGTACTCCGGATCGGAGAGGATCGCGGAGATCATGATCTCGGCTTCGGCCGTGAGCTGATCACCGACTCCATGGGCATCGGCGAGCGCGTGAGCGATGCCGGCGAGGGTGCGAGCGGCCTTCTGGTAGCTGGCAAAGGCCATCTTCAGCGCGGAAGCGGAACCGGGTGTGTCCCCGACCCGGCACACGTGCAGCGCAGAGTCCGTGAACAGCGATGCCACCAGCTCGACGGGAGAGTCGGCCCCTGCGAGATAGAGCCGTGTGGCACGCCCCTCGCCTGGCGGCTGACCGAAAACGGCACCGTCGACAACTGCGGAGCCGGGGCGGATCTCGTCGGCGATGCGCCGTACGCGTTGAGGGCTGATGGCGTTTACATCGGCGTACACCCCCGCGAAGCCGTGCGCGGCCACCGCCGCCGCAACGTCCTCCGCCGCCTGTGGTGGGCACACCGAGAGAACGACCGCGCTTCGGGACAGCGCTTCCGCGAGCGAGTCGTACGCCGTGGCACCGGCTTCCCTCCCGCGGAGCCAGGTGTTCTCACTGCGGCCCTTGGTCACCGACAGTGCCTCATGGCCGCCGGCGACGAGCTCGGCGGTGATCGCCGCGCCCATGGTCCCAGGGTGGAGGACGGTCACGGTGATCACTGGCTGCCTCCGGCGGTGCGCGACGTGGAATGTCCCTCATCCCCATGATCCGCTGTCGCTCGGCACCGGCGGCTTCAGGATCAATGCCTGGTGGCAGTCCGGGCACTGAATGGCGGGCAGAAGTGCCGCCGGTCTCGGACTCGCCGTTCAGGACGGGACAGCGGTACACGAGCCGTGGCCCCGACTGCCCTTGCAGCTCGTCTCACGCTGAAGCCGCGTCATGGGTACCGTGCAGGAGACGAACTCTGTACGGACAGACCGGCGGTCGCGCCGGATCGTCCGGCGGCTGGGAGGTGTCCTGATGCTGGAGGAAGCCGAGGAGATCGGCAAGCGCGCTCGCAGGGCGAGGCTGCGGCTGGGCATGCCGCAGGCCGACCTGGCGACGGCTCTCGGGAAGTCGCAGGGCTGGGTGTCGAAGATGGAGCGTGGCCTGATCGAGCTGGACCGGGTCGGGCTGCTCAACCAGGTGGCCGCAGAGCTGCACGTCCATCCGAACGACCTGATCGGACGCCCGTACAGCAGCTCCCCCGACGACAGCCAGTGGCAGGTCGCCGCCTCGTCGATCCTGCGCGAGCTGCGTCGCTACGACCTCGTTCCCGTCTTCGACGGGGTTCCCCGACCGGCCTCACAGCTATGGCGTGAGGTGACCCGGCTGCACCGCCTGCGGGACACCGCCTCCAACGTCGCGATCCTCCGAGTTCTCCCGGACCTGTTCCGGGAAGCGCGCGCCCTGGCGGAGGACTCGGACGGGCACGAGCGGGAAGAGGCGTATGCCATTTACGCCGTGTGCTGCAAGTTCGCGCACACCGCCGCGCACGCCCTCGGACACCCGGAGCTTGTGGCCATGGCGTGCGAACGGGCCGCGTGGTCTGCCAGGTTGTCGGGAGATTCGGTGCTGCCGGCCGTCGCCGACTGGATGCGCGTCTGGGACATGTGGGCGACGGCTGACTGGACCGATGCTCTGACCCTCTCGGACAAGGCGATCGCCTCGGTGCAACAGCCGTACGAGCATGGTGATCCGCTGGCCGTGCGGGCTTGGGGCACGCTTCAGCTTCGGGCGGCCATTTCCGCCGCTCGGGCCAACCGTCCATCGGAAGCGGAGGACCGGATCGGACACGCGAAGGACGCGGCGGAACGCATGGACGCTTACGTCGGGGCACCGGTGTACGACCGGCATTCGCTGACGTTCTCCGCCGGAAACGTGCAGATCCACGCGATCAGCGTGGCCCTGGAAATGGGCAAGCAGGGCAAAGCTCTGGAGATAAACCGCCGCACCAGCCCGAGCTTGGTCGGGGCACTGCCCAACTCACGTCAGGGCCACCACCACATGGACGTCGCACGGGCCTGGCTGTGGGACGGGAACCGGGCAAAGGCCCTCACCGAGCTGGAGACGGCTGAGCGCATCGCGCCGCAGCTCGTACGTAACCACCCCATCGCCCGTTCAACGCTCCGCAGTATCGTCTACGCCGAACGAGCGACCACAAGGGAAAAGCTGCGGCACATGTCCGACCGCTTTCACCTGGACGGATAGGGGTCGTATTCCTCCGGCTCATATTCGAGGCTCGTCCTGTCCCTAACTTCGGGGCATGACGCGACGACGCTCTTCTCATCTCCCTTCGCAGGGTGCCGAGTTAGGTACGGCAGCACCGTTCGTTCCACGACTCGGCGACCTCGCCACGGACAGCGCTCGCGATGGCCGTGTCGGGGTCGTGGTCGCCCTCCCCGGTGAGGGCTCCGCTACGACGTACCACCTGCGTCCGCCTGGGGGCGGGGCCCCCTGGTCCGCGCCCGCCGACGGAACGACGCTCAGTCCCGTGCCGGTGAGGGCAACCCACGCCACGCTCTCGGCCGGACGGGACGCGGTCTACGACCCGCGGGCCAGGCAAGGATCGGTTCCCATCGAGTTCCACTTGGATGACGGCTCGACCCTCGATGGCGCGCTCATCCTCACCTCTGCCGAGGCGGTGTGGTTGCACCAGCAGACCAGCCGCCTCGTCGACGCACACGGACGGGCCCTCGGCGGCACCCCGTGACCGGGCCTCGGCGACGCCACGCCCGAAAAGCCGCGCCGCGCTCCGTACGCCCCGAAGGCGGAGGCATCGCGCTCACGCTTCTGGCGGTCGCCGGCCTGGTGGGACCGGGCTGGGCACTGCGTGAGCAGGCCGTCCCGCTCCTCAACGGCCTCGGTCACCAGCCCGCCGCCGTCTCAACGGACGCGAGCCCGCCCTCCGACCGCTGACTCCGCTCCCCTGTCCGGGTCGTTCACCCCACCTTCCCGGCCAACGGAGCCTGCCATGCACCCGGAACATCCAGGCGTGATTCTCCAGGGAGAGATCATGGACATCCCGTACATCGTCATCGACCAGCTCACCCCCGACCAACAGCAGGTCTGGAAGACCTATTTCGGCGACGCCGACCGACCCCGCTACATCGAGGAAGGCATCTGGCGCCGTACGCAGGAGAAGGCCACGGCCGAACAGAGCGGCTGGACTGCCGACGACGACGCCCGGCGGCGGATCATCCACTACCGCTACCGGTACGGCCTGGTCCCCACCACCGCCGCGCCGGCCATCGGCCTGACCGACCTGTACCTCTACCACTCCGCTACCGCTCCCGCGGACGTGATCGACGCGCACCACGACGCCCTGTGGGACTCGCTCGCCACCGGCGGCTGGAAGGAGGCTCCCGGTGGATTCTTATGGACACGTCGGGATCTGCAGTGCCGGATCACCGAGCACGACGTCCACCCCCAGGACGCCGCTGCGGGCCGTACCCTCCCCGTCGGCTACCGGAGCCTGGACGTGCAGATCGCCTCGGTGTCCTACGCACCGCCGCCTTCGGTCCGGCAGCTGCCGTGGAACGTCCTCTCCACCGGGATCAGGTGCAAGGACCGCCCCGGTACGCCGACCCGCGTCCCAGACCTGTCCGTCCTCGCGGACCTGCTGCCGTTCCAGGTGGAGATCGGATGCGGTACGTCGGTCGAGGCGGGTATCCCGCCCCTGCACCGGCTCCATGAGATCTATCGAGTGACCGACCGCCAGGGTCACGAGCCGAGGGAACATCGCTTCACTCTCTCCCCGACCGCGGACACGCTCCTCCACGAGGTGCTGACGGAGCCGGAGGAGAAGGCGGCGGAATTCGTGGAGATGTTCCGCGCATGCTTCCTGGCCGAGCCGACCCCGGCCATCTGGGCGCTCAAGGAACTGAAGGACGCCGGGCACCTCGTCGGCCCTGTCATCACCAACAACTTCGACGTGCTCGCGGCGCGCGCCGGGCTCGACGAGTGCTTCATGCGCCGGTACGACCAGGCCGTACCCGACGTCGAGTGGGTGGACGGCGCCAAGGCCCTCCTCGTCGTCGGCCTGCACGCCGACCGCCGCAAGGTCCAGGCCCGCGCCCGCGCTCGCGGCATGCAGGTCGTCTACCTGGACCCGGAGGGTTTCTGGCGCGACGGCCAGTTCATGCCGTACCCGCTGGAAGGGCCCCAGGACGGCGACCTGGTGTGCCGGGCAACCGCCGCCGAGGCGCTACCCGCCCTCGTCAACCTGCTGAAGCAGCAAGCTGGTTGATCCACCTGCACGAAGAGGGCCATGCCGGGTGTTGGCGCTAGCGTGACGCACCCGGCCGGCCCGGACTCCTCTGGGCGGGCGAGAGGCAAGGAAAGGAGCGTCGACCCCATGCGCGTATCCGTCATCGGTTGTGGTCACCTGGGCATCCCCCACGCCGCTGCTATGGCCGAGATCGGCCACGAGGTCATCGGCGTGGACCTGGACCAGGCGAAGATCGACCGTCTCAACGCCGGCGAGTGCCCCATCTACGAGGACGGCCTGCCGGAGCTCCTCAGCGCCCACACCGCTACTGGACGCCTGCGGTTCACCACCAGCCTCGCAGAGGCGGCCGAGTTCGCCGACATCCACTTCCTCGCCGTGGGCACGCCGATCGACGCGGACGGACGGAGCTACGACACCGGGCAGGTCTTCGGCGCAGCCCGTGCCCTCGCCCCGCACCTGACCCGCCCGACCGTCATCGTCGGGAAGTCCACGGTCACCGTCGGCACCTCCCGCGACCTCGGTGCTCTCCTCGCCCGGCTCTCTCCGGCCGGTGAGGACGTGGAGGTCGTCTGGAACCCCGAGTTCCTGCGCGAAGGCCACGCCATCGACGACACCCTGCGCCCCGACCGCATCGTCGTGGGCGTGCCCTCGGCCCGCGCCGAGGACGCGGTACGCCAGGTCTACGCACCCCTGCTCGCGAACGGCATCCCGCTGTTCGTGACCGACCCCGCCACCGCCGAACTCATCAAGGGCGCCGCCAACGCCTACCTCGGCATGAAGATCTCCTTCATCAACGGCGTCGCCGACATGTGTACCGCCGCCGGAGCCGACGTCCAGCAGCTCACCGAGGCCATCGGCCTGGACCCCCGCATCGGCCGCGGTGGCCTGAACGCCGGCCCCGGCTACGGCGGCGGCTGCCTCCCGAAGGACGTCCGCGCCTTCACCGCCTCCGCCCGCACCCTGGGCGCCAACGAGGCAGCGACCATGCTGCGCGCGGCGGAGGAGGTCAACGAATCCCGACCCACCGCCGCGCTGAGGCTCATCGAGCAGACACTCGGCCGACCCGTCGACGGCGTACGCATCACCGTCTGGGGCGCTTCCTTCAAGGCCGGCACCGACGACGTCCGCGAATCCCCGGCCCTGGCGATCGCCGCCCTCATGCACCAGCGCGGCGCGACCGTCACCGTCCACGACCCGCACGCCGTACCCACAGCACTGCGCCGCCACCCCGAACTCGACTACTGCGAAACCCTCGAAGTCTCCGTCGAGGCGGCCGAGTTGATCGTCCTGGCCACCGAATGGCACCACTTCAGCGAGGCCGACCCCAAAGCACTCGCCCCCCTGGTCGCGGACCAGGTCCTCGTCGACCTCCGCAACCTCATCGACGCCGACGCCTGGCGCATGGCCGGATGGACCGTACGCCAGCTCGGACGACCCGCACAGGAATAGCCGAACCCATCGACCGGAGGTCCGACGTGGACACCCTGTGGGACAACATCGAGAAGCTCTCCGCCGTCTGCCGAGCAGCCGGCACTCACCTCCCCGACGAGGAGCTCAAAGCCCTCCAGGTCGGCAAGGTCGCAGAGGAAGCCGGCGAGGCCATGCACGCCCTCCACGGCCTGAAGGGGCTCACCACCTGCGGCGACGACCACACCTGGTCCGAGGTCCAGAACGACCTGGTCGGCGCCGTCATCGCCGCCCTCCTGGCCATGCACTACATCGACCCCGCAGGCGCCCGCGCCACCTTCGACGAGATTTTCCACCGTCGGACGCGCAGGGGCCGCGAGGCCGCTGCGGCGGCCTGACGGCCTTCGGACGTGGTCGTCGACCGCTCCAGGTGAGCGCGGTCGACGGCCACATCAGACACACAAGTTGCGGCAGGCACGTGCTCCCAGCGCGGTAGAACTCTCCCTACTCCATGAATCGCATCAAGCGTCAGCCGCGTATCGGTTAACCCGCGCCAAGAAGGGCCCCTCTTGCCCCTACCACCGCTGGCTGTCCGGCCACTCGCCTAGCAGAACGCCTGACAAAACGCTCAGAAGCGTAGTTGCCTGCCCTGCAATTTGGTCGAGAGGAAGAGGTCAGCACTCAACGCCATGCTCGTCATTGCTAGCCACAGCTGTGCAACCAGCTGGAATCGCGTCGATTCCCAAGCTTAGAACGCGAGTTCGATTTTCGTCAGCCGCTCTCATGTGAGGTCCCAGGTCGTCGGCCTGGGACCTCATCGTCGTGTAGACCTGATCAGGAGTTAGTAACCCTCGACCAACAGGAGAGCAGCACCGGTTCAGGGCTGTGCAGACCGGTCGTGTCCACGTCGAAGACCTGGAGGGCGCGAAGGATCCGGATGGCGTCGGCGGCTTCCGGCCCAGGGTCCAGGCCGGCAGCGCCGACGGCTGCTTCCAGGTCCTCGAACGGCAGGCCCTGCTCTGTCATGAACTCCAGCACAGCGGTGAACGCCGACCATCGGAACGTCTCCGGTACGAGACCCACCTGGGCCAGGAAGTCGGCCGCGCCCTCGATACTCTCCAGCCGACCGCGTACGGACTTCAGGGCAGCGCCCTCCGAGTCGCCGCGGGATACCTGTTCGGAGAGTTGGTCGACGAGCAGCGGCCAGCCGCCCGTGGTCTCCGCCACCCGTTGCAGCGCCGCCTCCGACGTGAAGGAGTTCTGGTCGAGGGACCAGGTACGCAGCCCGTGTCGGGTGAAGCGCCGCAGTGGGACGACTCCCACGCCGGACGTCTGCTCGTCCGACAGCAACGAGGCCCACAGGGTGAGCTGCTCCAGACCTGCCACGACCACGGCGGAGCGAGTGACCCCCGGGCCGTCCGGCAGTCGGGTGGTCGCCAGCTCCGGGGAGATGAGGCAGGACTGCTCGCCGGGGGACTTGACGGTCAGGTCGGAGACTACGAGCCTGCTCATCCCCGGCTCGCCGCCGACGAGCTCACGCTCGAAATCGGCCCTTCGGGCCACATGCGGCATCTTCCAGCCGGTGGTCTCAGCGATCTCGCGCAGCCCCGTGGTGACCCGGTTCACGCCGGTGGCGGGAGAGCCGAGTACGACCCGAGCCAGGTTCTGGCGGCCCGGTTCCGAACCGGAGACCTGCCTGCCTGGCAGGATGTCCGCAATCTGTGCGGCGGTCAGCGGACAGTGCGAGTGCGACTTCGCGGACTTGTGCCGCGTCTCCAGGGCTGTCAGCCGCTCGGTGACCTGCCGACTGGATGTGTTCTCCAACTGCGCGTCCACGTCCTCCAACGTTCCGATCATGCTGAGGGCGTTGGCGCTTCGCAGATGCCAGCCCCGGTGGTCCGGGTCGGGGGCGAGGACGCCGAGGCCCTCCATCTCCGTGAGGTAGGCGCGGAACTGGTCCGGGTCCAGGTCCCTGAAACCCTCCGCCCACCAATAGGTGCACTCGTCGCGCAGTTCGGCGTGGGTCATCCGGGCGTCGATGCCGTGGTGATGAGCGTGATGCGCCACCACGTTGGCGATCATGTTGTACCGGGAATCGAGCCGCAGGGTGTCATGGAAGGCTGCGGTGATGCTCCGCTGGAGGTCCTTGTCGGACTGTACGCGTTCGACGTCGTCGCGGGCGATGAAGTGCAGCGGCCCCGACTTCGTCTCCCGCCTCTTGGCGTGCATGGTCTGCACCAGCCGGTGCGCGAACATCTGGAGCAGGAACGGCTGATACGAACAGTGGCCCAGGATGCGGTGCACCAACTGCGGTTCCAGGAACTGGTATCCAAGGGCGGCCAGCGGTTTCAGCAGCAGGTTCGCGGCGTCCTGGGGCTGGAGCGGGCCGATGACCGTCGGGTGCTGCGAGAGGTGGCTGAACGGATTGTTCGCCGCGAGGGTGGCGTATCGCTGTACCGAGTGGAGCCCGGCAAAGACGATCTTGACACCGTCGTTGGTCTCGGAACTGAGATCACGCAGCCGCCGGGTCTCGGTGAACCTCGGCGAGTCCGACTCGAAGAAGCCGTCCGCCTCGTCCAGCATGATGAGCATCCGCCGACTGCTGTCGACCTTCAGCCAGGTCCTGATGCCGGTCAGCACGTTGTCGTAGGTGAGGGTAGCGTCGGCCCGTACACGCTTGGGCAGCGGAAGGGCGTCCTCTTCCAGCAGCCTGCGCCCGATGAGATTCCACACGGCCGAGGACTGGGCACTGGTGCCGTTGTAGGTGGAGTCCAGGCTGAGGGCCATGCTGATGTGAGCCGTGGGCGCCTGCGCGGTGAACTTCCGGCCCGCTTCCTTCAGCAGCGCTGACTTGCCGAGCCCCCGGCCTCCGAACACCACCTGGTTGCCCACCGGGTCCTGTACGGAGCCGAGTTCCTCCAGGCGTCCGAAGAACATTTCCTCGGCCACCCGGCCGCGCTTCTCACTGACGTACGGATTCACGGCCGAGAACGGCAGCAACACCCGCATCGCCGGGTCGAGCAACTGGTTGCCCCGGGCGGCGAGATAGGCGAGGGCCGCATCGTCCAGCACCACCATGGGCCGGCGGCCGACGCTGAGCGCGGCCAGCGATGTCCGGGCGTGCGCGGAAAGGGTGCCAAAGTATGCGACGAGCAGGCTCTCCTGGCTGGGGTCCTGTTGCACACGGGCCATCAGCGCCTCCGGAGTCGGCTGGCCCCACGCGAGCATGACCCGCAGCCTGCCGCGCAGGGCGGACCCGAAGGACGGCACCAGGGCTTCTCCTGTGTACCGGACCTCCTGGAGGTCCAGAAAACGGTGCTCGGGGGTCGTGCTGCGCTGGCGGTCACGTTGCGGTTTGCGCAGGCTTCGGTATCCGATGAGACGGAGCGCCGGCATCAGCAGGTTCTCCTCACTCAGGCCCTCCGTCCTCCTTACGCCCCGTCGTGAGGCCATCTCTCGCCAGCCTGCAAGGCCGTTGGCCGCCTGATCGGTGAACTCCTGTGACATGGCGGAAAAGTCGAGTGCGTCAAGGTTCTGGAAGCGCTGCCGGTCCCGTACCGCCCGAATGAGTTCCTCGGTGATGCCCTGGGGCAGGGCATCGGGTACCGAGGGGAAGAAGGCGTTCAGCGGGTGGTCCCCGTAGCGCGTGTCGGGGATGCTCTCGCCGTTGGAGAGGTGGGAGATCAGCTCCTCAGCGGTCAGCAGATCGCCGTCGTCGAGTAGGGGAGTCACCCGTGCGGAGTCCTCGGCCTTCAGACCGGGGATCTCCATGAGCCGCGCCCGCAGCTTGGCAGTGGCCGTCGCATGAGCGCGTTCAAGCTCCTCCGACAATCCGCTGAGCCGCCGCCGTGCGGAGGCGAGGTCGGATTTTGTGGTCACCGCGGTTGCCTGAAGGCGTTGCTCGAAGTCGCGCTCCTCCTCTTCCTTGAAGACGCCGTTGACGCGCGTGCGGCGCAGCGAGTCCTCCAGTACTCGCCGCTTGTCTTCTAGAGCGGCCGCCGTGTGGCTTGCCGCCTCCCCCACCGCGAGGTGCACACTCTCATCGGCCAACTCTTCGTGACCGTTCGGGCCAGGCGGCAGGAGGCGCATTTCGGAGAGACCCAGGAGGTGAGCCGCGAGGTCGAACCGTTCGGCCGCCCGATGGCTGTCGATGACGTCCAGCCACGACCGTCGGGCGCTCTCAATGATTCTCTCGGCGGTCAGTTCAGGTGGAATCACGCGTCCCGTCGCCTCTTCCACCCGCACGCCGGGGAGCTTGAAGAGGTCCATGCCCAGGACGACTTCCGCCGGATACTCGGCGGGATCGAGCCGAGTGTCGCCCGACAGCAGATCGAAGGTGAGCCTCAGCGAATCCGCTGCCGCTCTCATGGCGGCCTGGGTGTAGGCGTCATCGGCGAGCGACTGCGCCGCCAAGTCGTCCAACACCTGGTCGCGCAGAGCCAGCACGGCCGCGCGCATCGCCTGGACCTGGTCGACACTCCAGTCGTTCGCTCCGACGTCGAGCGCGCGAGCCGCGACGACCCACTTGTCGACCGAGCGCAGTCGGTCGTTCATCAGCCGAAGCAAATTCTGCCTGGCGGGGCCTTCCAGTCGGCTCCTGCTGGATCTCATCAGCCTGCGGTCAACCTCGTTGAGTTCGTCCTGGAGGGCAGACCCGTTGGCCAGCTTCCGCACGCCGTCCGCGACCTCGTCCAGGCCGTCCCTGTCGTCGTCGGCGGCCCGCTGGAGCAGGCTGCCGATGAGTCCGGAGGGCGCAAGCCAGAGCCGGGTGATTTCGGTGGCCCGGTTGAACCGGATGCGGGGCAGTTGGTCCAAGCCCTGTTGGCATTCCTCGCGGGCCTCCTGGAGGGAGCGTTCCAGTTCGGCCGTGCCGCGCGCCAGGGCGAGCGGCGGGGAATGCAGCAGCATGGACTGAAGCGCGCACCGGGAGACCTCGTCGGCCACGGACACGAGGCTCGGCGGCAGTACGGCGGCCACCTGCTGAAGCGGGGCACTGGTCTCAGCGTCCCCGGTCACGAGTACGACCCGCAGCAGAGCGGCCGTTACGAGAGCTGCGTCGGGGCGGCTTCGGACGAGGGAGTCGACGTCGATCCCGGCCAGTTCGGCGCGTACCCGCGATGCGCACTCTCCGCTGGAGGAACGCAGCGCGAGGGCGTACCCGGAGATCCGCAGGGCGGCGGAACGGAATACGGGTTCGGCGTTCTGCTCGGCCAGCGCCGCGGCGGCTCCGTAGCGGTGTTCGGCCACCAAGGGGGCAAGGACGGCCTCCGGGGCACCCGACCCGAGCGCTGTGTCCGTCTTCACGGCCGGATGCCGGCGCTGCTGTGGCAGGTGGGCGCTCGAACCGGGGGGCTGCGCGGAAGCGGGGGCAGGGGGCGGGGGCTGGTGCCGCCCGGCAGTGAGCAGCGAACCGTCCGCGGCTTCGGTAGAGCGGGACGGCGCTTCGGGCTGTGCAGGGAGCTCGGCGGTCTGCCGGTTCTCCCCCGGGGTGGGGTTCCGGCGCGGTCCGGATGCGACGCCACGGTCTGCGAGGGCCCCGGCCCTCTGCGGGCCAGGCTCCGTCGTAGGGGGGCTCCCCTGTGGGTGCGGGCCGGAGGTGTCAAGGCCGCCGTGAGCCCGTGCGGCATCGCCGTCGGCTGCTTCGCTGGGCTCGGGCTCCGCTCCCGTTCCCCCTCCCGCGGCCGGCTCCACCACCGCTCCTGCCGCTCCGTCCGCGGTCGTGTCCTGGGCTGGCTCCGAGCCGGTACCGGGGGAGGAGGCGAGATCGGCGTCCGGGGCGGGCCCGAGAGTCAGATCCCCGCACTGCGCTGCCAGCACGAGGAATGCGGGGGCCTTCGCTGATATCTGCTGGAGAAGCCCGAGGATCTCGGCCGAGCGTTCCTCGACGCTGTGGGCAAGTTCCACCATCCTCAGTAGAATCCCGAGGGCCTCGGCGTCCGACTTGTCCTGCTGGGACCAATCGGCTCGGGCCAGCAGCGCACGGGCGGCCTCCCGGGCTTCGGACACGGCGGTGGACAGGGCGGAAGCGGACCCCGGCGCACGGCGCAGCCCGTCCACGTCGGCAAGCCGGGTGCGCAGTGCTTCGGAAGCGAGCGTCTCGGCCACCGACACCGCGCGTTCGCGCAGGCTCCCGAGGTTGGGCGCAGGCTCTGCACCGAAGGTCCTGAATCCAGCCAGCGCGTCATCGAACGCCGCCGTGAGCTCGTGGAGCGAGACGAGGTCCGCGTCGGCCGGCCGGCTCTGCGCGGACACCGAGCCGGCAAGCCGCCGAACCGGCTCGCGGGCCGCCGTCAGCGCCCGTTCCACTCGCTCGACGGCTACGCTGAGCGCGGCGGCGTCGGGCCGGAACCCTACGCTCCCGTCGTGGTCCACGGGCTCATGTAGGGGCGTCGTCACGGCCGGTTCCGCGCCGGAGCCGGTGGAGTCGTCCTCTGCTCGCGGGGACTGTGGCACCGGGGCGAGCTCCACCACGCGTCGGGCGGCCTCACGCACCTCCGCAACCGATTTGACCGGCAACCCGTCCGTCATCCAGGGCTGGTCAAGGGCCCAGAGCCACAGCGCCCCGTCCTCCTCGCTGACCTGCAGATGCGCCCACCCGGCCAGCCGAAGCAGGCCCGGGCTCCAACGCCGGGTGAGCGGCTCACCCGAATCGGCTGCCATCAGGAGGTCGCTCAGGAGAGGCTGGGTCAAGTGGCTAGCCACATGGCGCGAGTTGGCAGAGGCCGGATCCCGGCTCATCCGCGTGAGCACATCACGGCACAGGGCCGGGCTCACGCGAGTTCCCGCCACCGGGATCCGTAGCGCGCCGAGGATGTGGCGTCGCCACTGCATCGGCGTCGAGTTCAACGCATGTTCTATGTCAGCCTGTTGTAGCTGCTCGACGGCCGCGCCGACCGGCGACGGCAGAGCACGGAGCGCCTGGGCCAGCGCTTCCAGGGCGTCGGTGAGAGCCGGGGTGTCCGACGCCCCCTCCACCACGGAGAACGGCATGTCCGACTCTCCGCACGAGTGCATTCCACGACGGGGTGATGTCACACAAACTCCTGCGAACTGAATTGCTGGGGAGCGACCGTTCAGCGGCCCCGTTGATGCGGCCGTACGTAGGTGTAGCCGGGGGGCAGCTCAGGGCTGCCGACGAGGCCGAACCTCAGAAAGTCCTGTCGGAACAAGCGTCGCTGTTCCGGGCTCGCTTCGTACCCCAAATGGCCTATGTAGCGTAAAGACCCTGGCACATGGTGTACGGCCTTCGCACGGACCTGCGAAGCGTCACCCCCCGTATCCCCGTGGCCTCGGGGACGGCCCTCCACCACCTGTGGTGTGTAACAGAGCAGTTCGACGATGCGTTCTCCGAGTCGTGTCGGATGGTGCGGTCGCCCGTCGTCGCCGCGGCTGCCCGGCAGGCTGGTCAGCGCCCCGGCCGCAAGCAGTTCGGCCACCGCCGCGTCCACCAGCTCGACCGTGGGGTCCTGCGGGGCATCGGTCATGACCAGAGGCAGGACGGGGGCCAGAAGTTCACGGGCCAGCATGGCCCGGCCGACGACATCCAGCAGGCCGAACCTCCGTACCGCCGTCATAACCAGCCACCGGGTTCGATCGAGGGGTGTGTCATCCAGTGGCCGCTGCCGGGCACCGTCCCTCGTACGCACTCGCTGGTCGTACCGGTACTCGATCGACTCCCCGTCAACTGTCCTCGGCCGGAGCAGCGCGGTCGTCCGCGCCTCCACGGTCCGGCTGCCGCGCTGCCAGGAGAGGTCGAGCAGGATGCCGGGGAAGCAGGTGGACGGCCAGTGCAGTCCGACGAGCCATCCCTCCTCGTCCATCCGGACATGCTGTACGCAGGACGGCTGACCGTCGTGTTCCAGGTGGAAGATGACGTCCGGGCTCGGACCCGAACTCGGTAGCAGGCCCGATCCGTCGCGTGGTGCGCGGCCGGGCGGTTGCGCGGCGCCCTGCCTGGTCGTCACAGCCAGAGGCATCGGCAGGTAGCCGCCCTCCAGTTGTCGAGCGCGCAGGGGCTGCTGCCACCCCAGCCGGTCCGGCCCCTCATGAACCAGTACAGATCCCCCGAGATGGGGCTCATCCGGCCACAGCATCCCTGGGTGCGAGTCTCCGGGCTCCGGCTCCACCACGGGCACCACCGGAACCTGGCGCTCCCTGCATTCCGCCCAACCCCACCCAGTCGGCTCCTCCGAGGCCCCCCGGAGCACGTCCGACGCCGAACCGGCCCCCACGTGCTCGGCCCGCCACACTCCGCCGCCCTGCCAGCGGTCGTCGAGGGCGACCCATACGCCGGTGGGCAGCAGGCCCGTCCTCTCGTCGGCCTCACGCCGTACGTGGTCCATCAGTACGACGTTGGCGTGGAGGACTGCCGAGGGGTACCTCGTGCCCCGCATCAGCCTGCCCGCCTCGGGCAGGGAACACAGTGCGGGCCCGAGGGCGGTGTAGACCGGCCGCCTCCGCACCGCTGTCCCGCGACTGACGATCGGCGCCGCGCCGCGGGCCACGGACCGAGCGAGTGTCTCCAGGGCGTCACGTCCCAGCGGCCCATCGTCGGCGAGACGGTCCGCCATCGAGGCGCGAGTGAAGGCGTACTCTCCCCACAGGCAAATCCCCGGCAGCGACGCGAGAGCGCGCCGGACCACGTTCACAAGGTTCCGCAGTCCCGCCTCCCTGTCCTGCGAAGTTGCACCGGGAGGCAGCATCAAGGGCAGTGGCATGGGGGCGAGGGAGCTGTCCAGCTGCTCCCTGCCGCGCGTCATGAGATAGCGCAGGTAATACGACGTGTCGTCTAGGTCGCTCTCAGGCAGGCCGTCGCCGGACCGTTTGTACAGACTGTTGACGACCAAGGACTCGTGCGCGTCGAGAGTGCCGCGGCGGATCAGCCTGTTCAGGCGTGCAGCGGAAGCAGCCAGCCCGGGCCCGAACGCGTCGGCGTCGAAGACAAGTCGCTCGCGCAGCGAGGTGGCCTTCGCCCCGTCGAACTGGTCCGGCCCTTGTGCGCCGGCGGGGGCACCCGACAACCAGCCCGGTATATCGCCCTCGCCGCCGAGTGCCTCGTGGGCGCCCTCCTTATATACGATCTCCGCAGGCAACAGATCACCGCCGGTCCGCACGTTGATCATCGCGCCGACCGGTAACGCCGCCATCTCGTCGCCGAGGGCGACCGAGGGGAAGTCACCGATGTCCAGTGGCCCGCCTGCGTATCCTGCAGTGTCCGTGTCGAAGCCGAAGTACACGGCGTTAAACGCGACTGCGACGTGGACGGGAGCGGCTCGCCGCTCGACGAGAGCAAGGAGATATCGACGCAGCCGCGCTTCGTCCGCCGGCTCGCCGGCTCCCGGCCTGATCATCCAGGGAGTAATCAGCGGAGGGTCCATATAGGGCCGCCAAACCCCGTCCGAAGTCCCCTCCGACGAAGCTCCGGTCACCGGTGTTCCTCGCATATGCCCTCATACTCACGCCTCGCCGGAGGAAAGGAAAGAGCCGGGACTCGCGCATGTGCTCCTCTGGCCGCCCAAGGAGACTCGGGTCACAGTTGATCAGGTCGTCACGGCAGGGGGCGATCCAGCCGCGGGCGAACAGGGTGCCCTTGGAAAGCGTGACCAGAAACCCAAGGCACATGCATGCCCATCGGCGGCACGGCCCCCGAGGTCTCTCGCCAGCCGAATCGGGACGCCCTCCTCACGCCCGACAGCGACGACATGACCAAACTCTGTCGCAACGAGATCCGCATCATCCCTCTTTGACTCGCCGGCCCACCCCTAAGCACACCGCCTGACAGGGTCCGCTGCATCGCCGCCCTCGTGCCCCGTCCGTGCCCAGCGGAGCGGACAACAGTGGTCAGGTACGGTTTCCAGAGCGCTTAGCCATACACCTTGCCCGACGGGAAAGCGCAGGTCAGATCCCATCTGGTAGCCCAGTCACCGCTGATTCCCAAGCTCAGAGCGCGAGTTCGATTCTCGTCACCCGCTCTTTGATGAAGGCCCTGGTCAGCGACCGGGGCCCTTCTTGTGTTCGGGGTCGGCCCGAGGTGTGGAGGCTCTGGGGACGGCTGGAACTACGGGGTTACCGGCGAGCGTGGTGTTCTAGCGTGTGCAGACGTGAAGGATCACAGCTCGCGGGTGGGGAGGGCTTCCAGTGGGTGACGGGGCAGCGCTGGCGGATCGGATAGCCGAGCAGCGGGCCGGGGTCGGTGATCCGAGGGCTCTGGTGGGTGAGCTACGGCGGTCGTTGCTGTTGGTGCCGTTCGACCGGGGTGGGCTCTGGACCGCTGAGTTCGGTGGGATCCGGTGGGTGTGCGGGTTCACCGATGAGGCTGCGCTGGCCCGGTTCGCCGAGGAGCGGGCTGCCGTGGAGGGAGCTGGAGCCGCCTCGCGGAGCTGGGAGTATGCCGCTTTCCGGGGGGCGCGGTTGCTGGACGAAGTCATTCCGGCCATGAGGGTGCCGGCCGGCGTCGCGGTGAATGTGGCCGATCCGGACGGGTCGATGTTGTTTCCGCCGGTGGTGGGGATCGTGCCTGATGCCGTCGCCGTCGATGCGGACGTACCGAGCGGGGGGCAGGGCCTGTGAGCGGTACAGGGGCGGAAGACCTCAACATCAGTCCGGTCAGTGTTCAGCAGATCACCACCGGGCTGCGGGAGGCCGTGGCGGAGTTGAAGGAGATCGGCACCGGTACGGGGGCGGTGCTTGGGAAGGGGCTCTCGGAGCTGTCCATGACCGGCATGGAGGCCGGCCACCACGGGTTGTCGGTGGACTTCGAGGACTTCTGCGAGCGGTGGGAGTGGGGCGTGCGGGCGCTGGTCCAGGACGCCAACGCGATCGCGGCGAAGCTGGGGCTGGCGGCGGGGATCGTCTGGGAGGAGGACCAGTACGTCGAGGGCACGATGAAGATCGCCGTGAACGCGGGCGTGGGGAATCCGCATGCGTCGGAGGACGAGGTCGTCAAGCAGGACTGGGGCGATGTGTTCACCCCGGACTACCTCAGCCCGGACTACAGCCAGGAGTCGTTCGAGCGCACGGCCGACGAGGCTGGACAGACCTGGAAAGACACCGGGCGGGCGCTCGTCACTGAGGGGAACGGCGGACGTCAGGCGGACCAGCTGAACGAGATGTTCGGCGTGGACCGGGACGCGTTCGATCGGTCCGTGGACGACATGTTCGGCCCCTCCCCCGAGGAGCGGGCCCGACAGCAGGAGCAGGGCGGGGGGAACTGAGTCATGGGGTTCGGGGATTTCGTCCGGGACATCACGCCCGACGTCGTCGAGGACGCAGTCGAGGACGGTGTCGAGTGGGCCGGTGACCGGGTCGAGGACGCCGGGAACTGGACCGGTGACCGGCTCGACGACGCCGGCTGGGAGTCGGGGGCGGACTGGGTCCGGGAGAAGTCCCGGTCCGTGGCGAGCCGGATGGGCGCCGAGGTCGACGAGATGGACCTCGGGCAGACCGAGGACAAGACGAAATTGATCTACGGCAGCCCGTCCGAGATCCGGTCCACCGCAACCCATCTCCGTAAGCTCCAAGGCGCGTTCGACAAGGTCGGCGGCGGGCTCAAGGGGGTGGACTCCGCCGCGCTGAAGGGGCAGGCGGCGGACGCGTTCCGGAACTCCGTGTCGATCGAGCCGCCTAAGTGGTTCAAGGCCGCCGATGCGTTCGAGAAGGCGGCGGGCGCGCTCGACTCGTTCGCGGGGACCGTGGAGTGGGCGCAGGGGCAGGCGCAGACCGCGATCGACAGGTGGAAGGCCGGGACGAA
Source organism: Streptomyces sp. CB00316 (assembly GCF_001905595.1). Taxonomy (GTDB): domain Bacteria; phylum Actinomycetota; class Actinomycetes; order Streptomycetales; family Streptomycetaceae; genus Streptomyces. The sequence continues at coordinate 389,210 of NZ_LIXI01000002.1, forward strand.
GGCGTCGGAGGAGGCCAGGGACGCGTACAACGAGAAGACGACCACGTACAACAAGGCTGTCGACGTCTATAACGCCAAACCCGCCGACGAGCGCGATCCCTCCACCCTGCCGGCGAAGCCGGGCACCTTCAGCGATCCCGGCACGGCGCGGATGAAGGAGGCGCAGGAACTGCTCGCGGAGGCTCGTAAGCAGCGCAACACGGCGGCCGAGACCGCCCGCAAGGCCGTGACGGCGGCCCGCGACACCGCCCCCCAGAAGCCGCGCTACGCCGAGCAGGCCATGGACGGACTCGCCGAGTACCAGGTCATCAAGACCCACCTCGCGGGCGGCGTCGTCAAGGGCGCGGCAGGCATTCTGACCTTCGCGCGCAGCGTCAACCCCATGGATCTGTACAACATCACCCACCCCGCCGAATACGGGCTCGCGCTCAACAACACCGCTGCCGGGCTCGTCCGGGTCGCCAACGACCCCTGGGGCACCGGCAAGCAGATGATCGACGACTTCATGAAGGACCCCGCCGAAGGCTTCGGCCGGCTCCTCCCCGACGCCGCCCTCACCGTCGCCACCGGCGGCGCCGGGGCGGGCGTCAAGGGGGCGCGGGTGGTGAAGGAGGCCGCCGACATCGCCTCCGACGCCCGGAGAGCGGAAAACATCGCCGACGCCAGCCGCAAAGCCCCGGACAAGTGCTGCGGTCGTGAGCCGGTGGACTTCGCAACAGGACGCATGCTGCTGGCCGAAACCGACGTCACCCTGCCGACCGGGCTCCCGCTGGACTTCCGCCGAGCCTACGAGTCGTCGTATCGGGCGGGCCGCTGGTTCGGCCCCACCTGGTCGTCCACCATCGACCAACGGCTGTCGATCGACTCTTTGGGCGTAGTTTTCCACGGTGAGGACAACCTGCTGCTGGCTTTCCCCCACCCGGCGCCCGGGCTGGCGGTGTTCGCCGAAGCCGGACCTCGCTGGCCGCTGGAGCGTCATGCCGACGGCAGCTATGTCCTCACCGATCCGAGCACGGGACACATACGAAACTTCCTGCCCCCGCCCGGTGCAGTTCCAGGAGGGAACGGGACAGCTCTTCTGGCGGATGTGGTGGACCGCAACGGCAACACCATCACCGCCGACTACGACGACGAGGGCACGCCGCTCTCTCTCACTCACTCCTGTGGATACCGGCTCACCTTCACCGCCGAAGGTGGACGGATCACTTCGCTGCGACTGGCTGACACCGAGTCGGCCTGCGCAGCCGACGACGGCGTGAGTGACGCCGGCACCAACCTCGTCCGTTACGGCTACCGGAATGGTCTTCTCACCGAAGTCACCCGATCATCGGGCCTTCCGATGTCCTTCGAATACGACGCCGAAAGCCGGATGACGGCATGGACCGACACCAACGGCTCCCGATTCGTCTTCGCCTACGACGAGCACGACCGTTGTGTGACGCAGACCGGCGAAGAGGGCCATCTGCGATCGGACTTCCACTACTCGCAGCCCGACCCCGAGACGGGTCTGCGCACCACCACCGTCACAGACTCTCTCGGCCACATTTGGCGCTACACGGTGAACAACCGACTCCAGGTGATCGCTGAAACCGACCCCACCGGCGCTGTCGTCCGTACCACCTACGACCGTTTCAACCGGCTGCTGACGCGCACCGATCCACTGGGCGCGACAACCGCATTCGAGTATGACGACATCGGATGCCTGACCCTCATCACTCGTGCTGACGGCAGACAGATGCGAGCCACCCACAACGACTTGGGACTGGTTACCGAGCTGGTCCAAGAGGATGGAGCCTGCTGGAAGCAGGAGTTCGACAAGCGGGGAAATCGGCTTCGCGTCACCGATCCGGGCGGGCGAACCACGCACTATTCTCACAACCCCCTGGGCGACCTCATCTCGGTCACCGACGCGCTAGGGGCTACAACGCGAATGCGACGGAACCCGGCCGGTCTGCTCATCGAGCGAATGGACCCGAGCGGCGGTATCACCCTGTACCGCAGGGACGCCTTCGGCCGGATTACCGAACTCGTCGACGCGGACGGCACCGTGACCGCTTTCGAGTGGTCCGTCGAGGGCAGGCCAACCCGCCGTACCAGTCCCGACGGCACAACCGAGGTATGGGTATACGACGGAGAAGGAAACTGCACGAGCCACACGGACGCCATGGGCCGGACCACCCGGTTTGAATACACTCATTTCGATCTGCTGGCGGCTCGGATCGATCCGGACGGCGCTCGATACGAATTCGACCATGACACCGAGTTGCGCTTGACGATGGTGAAGAACCCACAAGGTCTCAGCTGGTCGTACGTGTACGACAGTGCGGGTCGGCTGACGGCCGAGACCGACTTCGACGGGCGAACGACACATTACGAGGTCGACGCTCTGGGCCGGATTTCCACCCGAATCAGCCCTCTCGGCCGGGCCATCCGCTATGAGCGGGACAACCTTGGACGAGTGATCAGCAAGAATGCGGCGGGCGATGTCACGGCCTACTCCTATGATCCGGCAGGCAGGCTGCTCCAGGCGCATTCCCCGAGCAGCGAGCTGATCTATCAGTACGACCGCGAAGGCCGGGTGAAGACCGAGCTCGTCGACGGGCGTACCGTCACGTACGCGTACGACGCGGTCGGACGACGTACAAGCCGGATCACACCCGGTGGTCAGCGCACTTCATACACCTACGACGCCGCAGGTCGGCCCGCTCGGCTCAGCTCCGGAAATCACGAGTTCGACTTCACCCGCGACAAGTCAGGTCGCGAACTCTCCCGTCGGATCGGCGAGACTCTGACTCTCACCTCGGTACGGGACGACTCAGGCCGAGTCGCCGAGCAGGCGATCTCAGCCGGCGGGCGCACCGTCAATCGCCGACGCTATACGTACAGCGGGGACGGTCATCTGACGGAGATCGACGACGAACTGAACGGACAGCGCCGTTTTGACCTGGATCCGGTAGGCCGGGTCACCGCGGTCACCGCCTCCGGGTGGGTCGAGTCGTACCTCTACGACAGGAGTGGCAATCAGACCACCGCTGCCTGGCCGGACCAGCACGCCGGTCCGGAGTCCCGGGGTACCCGCGAGTACAGTGGCACACGAATTGTCCGCGCCGGCGCCTACCGCTACGAATACGACGGCGCGGGACGTCTGAGCCGGCGTTCCAAGACCCGGCTGTCCCGCCCACGGGACACCTGGTGCTACTCCTACGACCCGGAAGACCGGCTCACCGAGGTCGTCACCCCCGACGGCACGGTCTGGCGCTATCGCTACGATCCGCTGGGCCGCCGTACACGTAAAGAGCGGCTGACTCCCGACGGTGAAACCGTGTTGGAGCACACCGACTTCACGTGGGACGGGACGGTTCTCGCAGAGGAGACCACGGCCCGTGCTGGAGGGTCCCGCACGGTCACACTCACCTGGGACCATCAGGGCCTCACGCCCATCGCCCAGACGGAACGGCTCACGGACTCGGTGAGCCAGTGCGAGATCGACACACGGTTCTTCGCCATTGCCACAGACCTCATCGGCACCCCCACCGAGCTCTTGGACGACCAGGGCGGTATAGCTTGGCGCAGCCGCACCACCTTGTGGGGCACCACTACATGGAACGCCGACGCTGCCGCATATACGCCGCTGCGGTTCCCAGGTCAGTATTACGACCCCGAGACGGGCCTCCATTACAACTACCACCGCTATTACGACCCGGAAACGGCCCGCTACACCACCCCCGACCCGCTCGGTCTTGCTCCGTCCCCCAACCCCGCCGCCTACGTGCACAACCCGCACACGTGGAGCGATCCGCTCGGCCTGTCGCCCTACGAGAACAACGGCGGACTCGGCCAGTTGGTCAAGGTGCACAAGCCGGACCCTGCAGCCGATGCGTTGGCCGAGCGGCTCGGCGGTGAATCTCGGGTCAAATTTGAGAACGATCCGAAGGGGCGTGAAATCGATGCAATCAGCGATGAATACGTCGCACAGTCGAAGCCGGGAGGAATGCAGATGGGAAGCGCTCTGCGAAACCAAGCGAAGGCGACTTTCGAGTATGCTATACAATCCGGCCGGACACCGTACTTCCACTTCGACGGCGAACCAGGACCTGGCGTGGTCAACAAGCTGAAGGAGTACGGCCGCCGCTATGGAATCGAACCCGTCATCGACACCACACCCCTGGAGTGAGAGCCGTGTACGAATTTCACGGTTGGTTCGGCATTGCCGAGTCGCCCGAAGAATCGGATGCCGGAAATCTTGATGCGGGAATTGCGGAACTGAGTGCGAAGATCAGGAATATCGACTGGGCTACCGGCGAAGTCGCTCTGAAAACGCACAACGGCGAGTTCTTCGTCATTGCCAACGGGCTGATGAATCGCCGCCGTGACGAGGCAGAGGAGCTGGACGAACTCCTTCACCATATCTGTGCCCGCTTCCCCGGGTCCTGGGGACTGCTCTACGAACGTTCACCTGAAATGGAGACACCTCCAGGGCAGGGCGCCTTTCGCGTTCGAGTGATGGCCAGGGGACAAATCCACCTTCGTTTGGACCCTTTTCTATCACCCGTGCAGCCGGTCATCGAAGACTGACCCAGGTCCAGAGCGGATGCGCCCGGCCATAGAGGCGATGAGGCCCCCTCGCTGCCCCACTCGGCCCGTACGACATGCAAGGTCCAGCCGGTCCGGCCGACTTGGCCGTAAGGGCCCTTCGGCCTTACCCTCCGCTCGTGCCCCATCCGTGCCCAGCAGAGCGGGCAACAGCGGTCAGGTGCGGTCTCCACAGACCATAGCCATCTAAACCGTCTCGCGGGAAAGCACAGGTCAGAGCCGCTTCGGTGGCTCAAGAACCGCTGATTCCCAAGCTCAGAGCGCGAGTTCGATTCTCGTCACCCGCTCCACATGAAAGCCCCTGGCCGTCGGCCAGGGGCTTCTTCGTTCGGGTCACCTCGGATGCGTCCGGTCGGCTTCGGTGGCCTCTCCCTGGATAATCGACGTATGGCATCACAGCCCAGTCCTTCTGATCTCCGCCGTGCCAAGTACGCCCGGCGAACGCCTGCAGCACTCTCCGAGCTTGTCGGCCCCGAGCACGGCACGGTGCGCCTGCCCCTTCACCTGGCATGGTCGGGGCTGACCACGTTCGACCTCGACCAGCCCCGGCTGCGGATGAGCTATTACCGCATCGTGTTGGCCGAGGGCCAGCACGACGACCTGGTCCGGTTCCTCAATCGCGGCCTCCTCGTCAGCTTGTGGCCCACACTGCGCACACTGATCAGCCGTGATGTCCGTGAAGTCTGGGAACACTCCTTCGACGAGCTGGCTCACAGCGCCCAGGCTGCTGCGTGAACCTCACCGACCTGCACCGTCGCCTGCTGGCGGATGTACTCGCCGTGGGCGGTGCCTACCCTCTGGCCCTTACCGGCGGCTACGCAGTTCAGGCACACGGCCTGGTCGACCGGCTCAGCCAGGACCTCGACGTAGCGACCGAGAACCCCGATCGCATGGAGGACATTGCTACTGCCGTGCGCGCCGGCCTGGAACAACACGGGTGGCAGGTCAGCGCTCTGGAGACAGACCCCCTCTCCGCACGCCTGATCGTCACCGATCCCGTCAGTCACGAAGAGTGCGGGGTCGACATCCTCAAGGAAGCGCTCTGGCGACCGCCCGTACACACCGAGCACGGATTGGTGCTGTCCCTCGAAGATGTCGTCGGAACCAAAGTCCGCGCACTCTTCGACCGCGGACTCGCCAGGGACCTGATCGACGTACAGGCTGCCGCGAACCGCTGGAGCCATGTCGAACTCGAAGAACTCGGTCGGCGCCACGCCCGCGACTCCTTCGACCTGAGCGAGCTCCAAGCGCGACTGGGTGGAGCCGACTGGATCGACGACACGGAATTTGCCGCCTACGGACTCGACGAACGAGCGATCACCGGGCTGCGTCAGTGGGCACAGGCATGGGCCACCGACATCGGCGAACGGCTCCAAGAGCTGGAGACTCCGCACGAAGACTGAAGGCCGCATGGAGGCCGGACGCGCTCAGCCCACGCCGACCGTGCCCCATCCGTGCCCAGCAGAGCGGATAACAGCGGTCGGATACGGTCTCAGAGACCCGGGGAACATCCGCTTGCCCGCTGCAAAACCCCAGTTCACAGCCCCTCTACCAGCCCAAGAACCGCTGATTCCCAAGCTCAGAGCGCGAGTTCGATTCTCGTCACCCGCTCTCCAATGAAGGCCCTGGTCGATGACCGGGGCCTTTCGCTTGCCCTCCAGCGGCGTCGGTCCAAATCCTTGCCCCGCAGTGGACTGCCGGAGAGCGGCCGCTCTGTCATCGCCCGACGCATGCGGTCGCAACCATCAAGGCAGGGCCTGTAACTCAAGCCGATCCTCGCATACTCCAGTATGATTGGACTTATGTCCTCGACGACTCGCATCACCGTCACTCTCCCCAGCGACCAGGTGGCGGAGCTCCGCAAGCTCACGGACAACGTCTCCGGCTACGTGGCGGAAGCCGTGGCCCGCCAGATCCGGCACCAGCTCCTGGGCGACGACCTCCGTCGACATGAGGAGGAGCATGGGCCCTTCAGCGACGAGGAGCTCTCCGAGGCCCGCGCGAAGATCTTCGGCTCCGCCGGCACCTCCAAAGGCGCGGACGCCGCGTGAGCGAGCGCATCGAGACCGTCGTCCTGGACTCGGAAGGGCTCTCCGCCTGGATCTCGCAGGACCGTAAGCTTCTCGCGATGCTGCAGGTCTTCCACGACATGGGAGCCGACCTGGTGATCGGGGCCAACACCATCGTCGAAGTCACGCACTCCCGCACCAACATGCCCCGTCTGAACTGGGCCCTCTCCCGCGTCAAGGTGGAGCCGGTCACCGAACAAGCGGCGAAGGCGGCAGCGGAACTCCTCAAAGGGGCTGGGCTGCACGGGCACAAGTACGCCATCGACGCCACGGTCGCCGAGGTCGCCCTGCGTCAGCCGAAACCCGTCGCCCTCCTGACCTCCGACAGCGACGACATGACCAAACTCTGCGGAGACCAGGTCCGCATCATCCCTCTCTGACGCGCCGGCCCACACCGAGCGCGCCCTGGCAAGGTCCGCCGCACCGCTACCCTCGTGCCCCATCCGTGCCCAGCAGAGCGGACAACAGCGGTCAGGTACAGCTTCCAGAGACCATGGAAACCCAAACTCCCTCATGGGAAAGCGCAGGTCATAGCCCCTCTGGCAGCCCAAGAACCGCTGATTCCCAAGCTCAGAGCGCGAGTTCGATTCTCGTCACCCGCTCCATGAAAAAGCCCCGGGCCAGCGGCCTGGGGCTGAGTCGTTGTCTTACCTGTCACGGCCTGCCTTGCCCTCCGCATGCCCCAACTCTCGGGAATGCCCTGCTCGGACGGCTGGCCGTGCACCACACGCACCACCTGGGGTCGGATGCCTCCTGGATGCCGCCCCCTTGAGGTCCGGACGAATCCGGAGCGGACGCCCGGCGCCTCTCCCCGACGTTGGGGCGCTCCGCAGCAGGCCGGGACGGCCACCGAGAATGCCCGGTCATGCCCACGGACCAGAACCTCGTTCCGCTTCTCCCGGCGCGCTCAGCGCCCGTGGTGTTCGGTGCGGGAGCGGTCATCGGTGTTCCGGGCGAGCGACCGCCTCACTCGCGTCTCACGCGCGGTACCGGGCCCTCCGAAGTCGGCGCGGGCCGGCTCGTTGGCCCGAGGCACAGGCTTTGGCAGCCAACCTGCCGACGCTAAGGTGAGGCGCCGTACTCGACGGATCGCTTCCCTGAGGGAAGACCGATCCCCTGAGGGAGGTGGGAATGGGGCTCATGGATGCGGAACACGCGGGGCTGGTCGTCGCGGCGCAGGCCGGTGACGATCGAGCGCGCGAGGAGCTGATCGCCGCGTACCTGCCGTTGGTCTACAACATCGTCGGGCGGGCGCTGAGCGGGCACGCCGACGTCGACGACGTCGTCCAGGAAACGCTGCTGCGCGTGGTGCGCGACCTTCCTGCCCTGCGTGCCCCGGAGAGCTTCCGGTCCTGGCTGGTGTCGATCACGCTCCGCCAGATCAATACCCACTGGCACCGGCAACGCACCTTCGCCGGCCGAACCACGGTCATCGACGAGGCACACCAGATTCCGGACGCCGGTGCCGAACCCGAGGACGTCACGATCCTGCGTCTGCATCTGTCGGACGAGCGGCGGCAGGCCGTCGAAGCCGGCCGGTGGCTCGACGAGGACCAACGGGCGCTGCTGTCGCTGTGGTGGCAGGAACGCGCCGGCTCGCTGAGCCGTGACGACATCGCCGCCGCGACCGGACTCACCGTCGCCCATGTCGGAGTACGCCTGCAACGCATGCGTGAGCAGTTGGAACTGAGCCGGGCGATCGTCGCCGCGCTGGAGGCCGACCCGCGCTGTCCGCAGTTGGACGAGACCGTCGTCGGCTGGGACGGTGTCCCCGCATCGGTGTGGCGCAAGCGGATCGCGCGGCACACGCGCGGCTGCCCGGTCTGCATGGCGACGACGACAGAACGGGTTCCGGCCGAACTACTGCTCCTCAGCCTCGCGACGCTGACCGTCCCGGCCGGACTCATCGCCGCGCTGGCCGCCAAGGGCCTGCTGTCGGGTACGACCGCGAGCGCCGCCGGGCTGGCCACGGCACACGTCGCCGCCGGCACGGCGACGGCGACAGCGGGCGGGAGCCTGCACAGCGCGCTGATCGGCAAACTCCACGCGGTGACCGCTCACCAGCTGGTGAGTCTCGCCACCGGCGCGGTGCTCATCGCCGGGACCGCCACCTACGCGACCTGGCCCGAACCGGCGCATCGGGAGCCCGGGGTCATCGCCACGCCTACGGCCGGCAACCCCACGGTCGGCACTCCCACGCCGGTCCCGTCGCGCACCACCACGTCGGCCGGACCGTCCCCGGTGAGTCCGTCCGCCGGCGCAGGCACTGTTCCGCTGGGCGCACAGTCGCTGGAGTCCGTGGACCAGCCCGCCCTGTACCTCACGTATGCCGGCGACTTCGTGACGCTCGGCCGAGTCTCCGCGTCCAGCAGCGCGCGGACACGGCAGCAGGTCACCTTCACGGTCATCGGAGGGCTGGCCGACACACGGTGCGTCACCTTCCGCGCCGCCGACGGCCGCTATCTGCGCCATCGTGACCTGAGGCTCCAGCTGAGCGGCAACGATGGCAGCGAGCTGTTCCGTGAAGACGCCACCTTCTGTCCGCGCCCCGGGGCAGTCGCCGGATCAGTGACCCTGCACGCGCACAACTATCCGGGATCGGTCATCCGCCATCGCGACGGTGGCGTCTGGCTCGATGGCTCCGACGGCACTCGGACCTTCGCCGGCCAGGCCTCCTTCTTCATGCGCAGGGCATGGGCCTGAGAACGCCCCTTGAGCAGGCGATCCAGCTTCGATCCGTATGCATCGACGGCTGCCTCCACCCCGAAAGCCCTCACTGGTCATCAGGGCGGCGCGTCCTATCCACAGCGACGGCCGAACCGCGGGGCTCGGCATAACGCTTTCTGCCCGCGAGATGCATCACTGAGCGATCGTCCGGACAGCGCGACTTTTCTGTTACGAGACCGCGAGTGCGGAGGCCTCCATTGCGTGGGGTGATCTTCCCGCCGCTCACCATGACGTGCAGGCGTGGCAGGTTCCCCGGTTTCCCCTTTGACGTATCCCCAGAAGAAGGCCCCTCCCATGACGCGACATGCCCGCACGATCACGGCCCCCAGGGTCACCCGCGCCCCCCGAGGAGAATCATGAAGGGCCTGCACCGGCTCAGCCGGCGTCGCCGAACGGTGACGGTAGGAGTGTCGGCCGCGGCGGTGGTGGCCGGTGTCGTGACGCTCCTCCCCAGCTCCGCCGGAGCCGCGAGCCTGGGTACGCAGGCGTCCCCCTCGGGCAGGTACTTCGGCACCGCTGTGGCCGCCGGAAGGCTCGGCGACTCGGCGTACACCGCGATCGCCGACCGGGAGTTCAACATGATCACCCCGGAGAACGAGATGAAGTGGGACGCCGTCCAGCCGTCCCGCGGCAACTTCAACTTCGGCCCCGCCGACCGGATCGTCGACCGTGCGAGGGCGAACGGCCAGCGCGTGCGCGGCCACACCACGGTCTGGCACTCGCAACTCCCGGCCTGGGTCGGCTCGATCGGCGACGCGCGCACCCTGCGCAGCGTGATGAACACCCACATCACCACCACGATGAACCGCTACAAGGGCAAGATCTACGCCTGGGACGTGGTCAACGAGGCGTTCCAGGACGGTCCCAGCGGGCAGCTCCGTACCTCGGTGTTCCAGAAGGTGCTCGGCAACGGTTTCATCGAGGAAGCGTTCCGCACCGCCCGTGCGGCCGACCCCTCGGCCAAGCTCTGCTACAACGACTACAACATCGAGAACTGGTCGGACGCCAAGACCCAGGGCGTCTACGAACTGGTCAAGGACTTCAAGTCCCGCGGCGTACCCATCGACTGCGTCGGGCTGCAGAGCCACTTCGAGGCGGGGGGCCCGCCGGCGAGCTTCAAGACCACCCTGGCCAACTTCGCCGCCCTGGGCGTCGATGTCCAGATCACCGAGTTGGACATCGCCCAGGCATCGCCCACCCACTACGCCGACGCGGTCAAAGCCTGCCTGTCCGTGGCCCGGTGCACCGGCATCACGGTGTGGGGCGTCCGTGACAGCGACTCCTGGCGCAGCGGCGGAAGCCCGCTGCTGTTCGACAACAACGGCAAGCCCAAGCCCGCGTACGACGCCGTCATGCACGCCCTCAGCTCCGGCCCGGGTACCACCCCGAGCAAGCCGGCCGACGGTACGGGTACGGGTACGGGGGAGATCAAAGGCGTGGCCTCCGGCCGCTGTATCGACATCCCCGCCTCCTCCACCACCACCAACGGCACCCAGGCGCAGCTGTGGGACTGTAGCGGCCAGGCCAACCAGCGCTGGACCCACACCGCCGGCAAGCAGCTGAAGACCCACGGCGGCAAGTGCCTGGACGCCCAGCGCAAGGGCACCACCAACGGCACCGCAGTGGTCATCTGGGACTGCAACGGCGGCGCCAACCAGCAGTGGAACACCAACGCCAACGGCTCGATCACCGGCGTCCAGTCCGGGCTGTGCCTCGACGCCATCGGCGCGGCCACCGCCAACGGCACCAAGATCCAGCTGCACGCCTGTGGAGGTGTCGGCAACCAGAAGTGGACCGCACCGTCCGGCTCGGGCGGCGGCGGCACGTGCGCTCTTCCGTCGATGTACAAGTGGAGTTCGACGGGTGCCCTGGCGCAGCCGGCGAACGGGTGGGCCTCGCTGAAGGACTTCACCACCGTGGTGCACGACGGCAAGCACCTTGTCTACGGGTCGAACTTCAACGGATCGAAGTACGGCTCGATGACGTTCAGCCCCTTCACCAACTGGTCGGACATGGCGTCCGCCGGACAGAAGGCGATGAGCCAGCCCACGGTCGCGCCCACGCTGTTCTACTTCGCGCCGAAGAAGATCTGGGTCCTCGCGTACCAGTGGGGCCAGTGGCCCTTCATCTACCGCACGTCGAGCGACCCCACCGACCCCAACGGCTGGTCCGCGCCGCGGCCGCTGTTCACCGGCAGCATCACCGGATCGCCGACCGGCCCGATCGACCAGACGCTGATCGCCGACGACCAGAACATGTACCTGTTCTTCGCCGGTGACAACGGCAAGATCTACCGGGCGAGCATGCCGATCGGGAACTTCCCCGGCAGCTTCGGCTCGTCCTACACGACGGTCATGAGCGATACGGAGGCCAAGCTCTTCGAGGCCCCCCAGGTCTACAAGGTCAAGGGCCAGAAGCAGTACCTCATGATCGTTGAGGCGAAGGGGGCGCAGGGGCGCTACTTCCGCTCGTTCACGGCCTCCAGCCTGAACGGTTCGTGGACCCCACAGGCCGACAGCGAAAGCAACCCCTTCGCGGGCAAGGCCAACAGCGGTGCCACCTGGACCAACGACGTCAGCCACGGTGACCTGGTCCGCGACAATCCCGACCAGACCATGACCATCGACCCCTGCAAGCTGCAGTTCCTCTACCAGGGCAAGTCCCCCACCGCGGGCGGCCCCTACGACCAACTGCCGTACCGGCCGGGTGTCCTCACCCTCCAGCGCTGACCGGCCCGATCCACCGTGAAATACAAGGAGGACACCTCCCGATGAAGAGCCCCATGAACGGCGGGCGCCGCGGGCGTCACCGCCGTCGCTGGAGCGCCACTGCCCTGCTGGCCGCTATCCCCCTGGGCGTCGTGCCGTACGTCCTGTTCGCCCAGGAGGACTCGCAGGCCGCGACGGTCGACAGCGACGCCTATCACCGGCTGGTCTCCGTGCGCAGTGGCAAGGTGCTGGACGTCAGCAGCTTCTCCACCGCTGACGGCATACGTATCCAGCAGTACACCGACCAGAACACCGCCAACCAGCAGTGGAAGCTGCGGCCCACGGGGGACGGCTACTACGAGCTGGTGAACCGCAACAGCGGCAAGGTGCTGGGCATCGCGGGTGACTCGACCAAGCAGGCGGCCGCCGCCGAGCAGCAGACCGACAGCTCCTCCACCTCGCAGGAGTGGCGGATCAGCAAGGTGAGCGGTTCCGACGCCGTCACCTTCACCTCCCGCAGGAGCGGCCTGGTCCTGGACGTCCACGGAGCCTCCAAGGCCCAGGGCGCGGCAGTCATCCAGTACCCCGACCGGGGCACCCCCAACCAGCAGTGGAAGCTGGTGAAGTCGCCCGGGACCCCGTCGCCCGGGACCGGCAACGGCCAGACCGAGCCCACGGCAGGACCGTATGTGTGGCAGAACGCCCCGGTGGTCGGCGGCGGTTACGTGACCGGCCTGGTGTTCAACCCGAAGGAGAAGGGCCTGCTGTACACGCGCACCGACATGGGCGGCGCCTACCGCTGGGACGTCGCGGCCGAGCAGTGGATCCCGCTGACCGACTGGGTCGGCGAAAAGGACTGGAACCTGCTGGGCATCGATTCGCTGGCCACCGACCCCGTCGACCCCGACCGGCTCTACCTCGCGGCGGGTACCTACACCAACAGCTGGGCGGGCAACGCCGAACTCCTGCGCTCCACGGACCGGGGCCGCACCTTCAAGCGCACCGCGCTGCCTTTCAAGCTGGGCGCCAACGAACACGGCCGCGGGGCGGGCGAACGGCTGGCGATCGACCCCGCGGACCCCGGCACCCTGCTCCTTGGCACCCGCAAGAACGGCCTGTGGCGCAGCACCGACCACGGCGTGACGTGGAGTCAGGTCTCCTCGTTCCCCGTCAAGGACGGGGCGAGCAGCGGCGCAGGCATCGCCTTCGTGACGTACGGCCCGGCCGGCAGCAAGACGGTCTATGCCGGCGTCGCCGACAAGTCCAGCTCGCTGTACCGCTCCACCGACGGCGGCAGCACCTGGCAGGCCGTCTCCGGGCAGCCCATTGGCGAGATGCCGCAGCACGGCGTGGTCTCCGGCGACGGCTCGCTGTACCTGACGTACGCCAACTCCATCGGCCCCAGCGACGCGACGGCGGGTTCGGTGTGGAAGCACACGCCGGCCGGCGGGGCGTGGAAGAACGTCTCCCCGTCCCAGGGCAACTACGGGTTCTCCGGTCTCGCCGTCGACCCGCAGAAGCCGTCCACGGTGATGGTCACCACCCTCGACCGCTGGTGGCCCGAGGACGAGGTCTACCGGACCACCGACGGCGGCACCACCTGGAAGGCGCAGGCCGCGAAGTCGAAGCGGGACGCCTCCGCCGCTCCGTACGTCGGTACCGGCACCGGGCACTGGATGACCGCCCTGGCCATCGACCCCTTCGACTCCGGGCACGCGCTGTACGGCACCGGCAGTGGCATCTGGCGCAGCAAGGACGCGGATGCCACCGACAGCGGCGGCACCAGTCACTGGACCGTGGGGGCCCGAGGTCTTGAGGAGACCTCGCTGATGGACGCGATCGCCCCGCCCGGCGGCGCCACCGTCATCTCCGCCATGGGCGACCTGGGCGGTTTCCGCCATGACTCCCTGACGAAGGTGCCCGCCGGGCGGCTGGACAACCCGATGATGGTCACCAGCACCGACATCGATTTCGCCCAGTCCAACCCCTCGGTGATGGTACGCGTCGGCCGTGGCGGCGAGCAGGACGGCGCCTACTCCACCGACGGCGGCAGCACCTGGAGCGGCTTCAAGTCGGAGCCGGTGGGCAGCGCCGACAGCGGACAGGTCGCGCTCTCGGCGGACGGCTCCGCCATCGTCTGGACCCAGGCCGGTCAGGCCCCGTACCGCTCGACCGACAAGGGGGCGAGCTGGTCGAAGGTCGGCGGCCTGAGCACCGGCGCCGTGGTCGTCGCCGACCGCTCCTCGGCCAAGACCTTCTACTCACTGTCCGACGGCACGCTCTACGCCAGCACCGACGGCGGCGCGACCTTCACCGCCCGCGCCTCCAACCTGCCCGGCGGCAAGCTCACGGCCGTCCCCGGCATCGCCGGGGACCTGTGGATCTCCGGCGGCGACAAGGGGCTGCTGCACTCCACCGACGGCGGCCGCACCTTCACCACGCTCACCACGGTGAAGTCCGCCTCCGCCCTCGGCTTCGGCAAGGCAGCGCCGGGCGCCTCCTACCAGGCCATGTACCTGATCGGTACCGTCAAGGACGTCACCGGAGTCTTCCGCTCCACCGACAAGGGCGCCACCTGGCTCCGCGTCAACGACGACGCCCACCAGTGGGGCAGCATCGGCGGCGTCGGCGTCATCACCGGCGACCCCGACACCTACGGGCGCGTCTACGTCGGCACCAACGGACGCGGCCTCCAGTACGGCGACCCGTCCTGACCCCGACGCCCGAGCGGGGCCGCAGGCACAACGGCCTGCGGCCCCGCCACGGCTGAGGGAGCTCGCTCCGCTCCGAGTTCCTCCTCGGCCCCTGCGCAGCACGGAGTCCGACTCGCGGCCGACGACCGACGACGAACTTTCCCGCCCTGTCAGGGAAACCCGGCTTGACGCCATGAGAGGCCATCCCCCGAATCACACTCTCGGCATCGCCATTCCCCAGTCCTCCACGGAGGGCTGTGCCACAACGTGCCAGTAGGGCTGTTCGTAAGAGCTTCCGCAGGTCAGCGATCCAGCGCACCTTCGGTGCGCGCCGGGGACGTGGTAAATCCCTTGGCGCGCGCCGGGGGTGCTTCCGTCTGCCCTGACGTGGGGTGATGGCGGTCCGGGAGCCTTGGGTTGTCCGTTCCGGCCGAAACCGATGCCTCTGTGATGCCAGTGAGCTCGCAGGTCAGCGTGGTGCTGGGGGCTGTCCACGGGAACGGTGGAGTGTTGCTGCGAAGCACGTGCGTCAGAATTCCTGATTCACCCTGGCCCTCCCGGTACGGCATACCCGGTTGTCCGGCGAGGGAGGGAGCAAGACCGTGGACGTGCTGCACGAACGCTGCGCCGGCCTCGACATCAGCACGCGCCACCCGCCGGGCCATCGGCCAGCTCAACCAGCTCGGCTACACCGTCACCCTCAACCCCAGGGAGACCGCAGCCTGACCGGCAGACCCGGACACCCGGCAGCCCACAACGGCCACTGGGCACCCAGTCCTGCCCACACCCGCCCTGAACTGCTGCTATTTACGCGTCAGAGGCTACGCACCCCTCCAAGTACCGGGTGATTCCCGAGCTCGGAGCGCGGGTTCGATTCCCGTCATCCGCTCTTGAAAGAAGCCCCAGGTCAGCGACCTGGGGCTTCATCATTGTCTGGGCCAATCCGGGCGTCGCGCACCACCTGCCCCGCCGGGGCCGGACCGAGGCACGCTCTCGGCCCGGCCCCTGTCTGCGGTCTCTACCTGTCCGTCGGGACCGGGGTGGCCTTCAGCGTCTCCTGCATGATGCGCGCGCCCTGCTCGGCCATCTCACTGATGGGGTCGGCGAGTTCGTCCGGCGTCACGTCGATCGTCCAGACGAAGCGGCTGCGCCCTTCGGTGTCGGAGAGGACCTGCATCGAGGCGTGGTGGTGCTTCGGCTTCATCGAGCCGCCGACCACCGCGTAGGCCACCCGGCGGGCCGCATCGTCGATGTCGACGATCAGCTCGTGGACGACGACACCGTTCGCGAAGGTCACGATCCTGGTGTCCGTATCCATGCGGGTGTCCGTGACGAAGCCCGGCACCAGGCGCTGGTGCACGGCTCCGACCTCGCGCAGGGCCTCCCAGACGGTCTGCGGGGAGTTGTCGATCAGGAATTCCTTGTGGATGTGAGCCATGTGGTCTTCTCCTGTCGGGTGACGTGTCAGGCGCCGGTGGTGAGGCAGAACGGGTGCCCCTCGGGATCGGTGAGGACGACCCACTGGTCCTTGCCGGGCTGGAACGCGGGCCTCGACGCTCCGAGGGCGAGGATCCGGCCGGCCGCCTCCTCCAGGTCGGTGACCGTGAAGTCGAGATGGGCGTGCTTGCCGTCGTCGGGCCGGCCGGCCGCCCGGTGGCCCTCGATGCGTACGAAAGCCAGGCCGGGGTGCTCCCCGCCGGCGAGGGAGGCGTAGTCCTCGCCGCTGTGGATGATCTCCCAGCCGGTGACCTTGCTGTAGAACTCGGCAAGCCGGACCGGGTCACCACAATCGATGACGATGGTGCTGATCTGCGCGAGAGCGGACATGACGGCGACCTCCTTGAGCGCGGTACGGGACGAAGTACGACGCCGTTCAGCTTGCTCGCCACGCCCCGTCCCCGTCTTGAAGATCCTTGCGGCGGGGCCGGTGTCAGACCCCCGGCGTAGCGTTCAAGAGTGCTCACCTCCACCGTCCTCGCCACCCGGCCGGACTTCCGCGTCACCGCGGTGAACTGCCGTGATGACCACACCCGCTGGTCACAGGCGGAGGTCCGCGGGGACTTCCGCCTGGTGCTCGTACGGCGCGGCCGATTCCGCAGGCGGGCGGGCGGCACCCCGGCCGAGGTCGACCCGACCGTGGGCTATCTCGGCGTGCCGGGCGAGGAGGAGCATTTCGCGCACCCGGCCGCCGGGGGCGACGAGTGCACGTCGATCAGCCTGACGCCCGCACTGTGGCGGGTCGTGGCGGGTGAGGACGCACGCCCAGCTCGACAGAGCGTCTACGTGGACGCCCGCCTTGACCTGGCCCACCGCCGTCTCCTCGCGTCCGCCCGTACCGGCGACGTAGACCATGCGGTGACCGAGGAACTACTCGGACTGCTCTCCGCCACCATTGGCCATGCCCTCGACGGAGCCGTCCCGTCCAGCGTCCCCGGCCGGGACGAGGCGACGCTCGTCGCCGCAGCCCGGCATGCGATCGGCGAAGCCCACCCCGCCTCCGAGGGGCTTCTGCCGCTCGCGGAGCTCCTCGGTGTCTCTCCCTACCGCCTGAGCCGCTCCTTCACCCGCGAGCTGGGAGTCTCGCTGACGCGCTACCGCAACCGGGTCCGTGTCGGCCGGGCCCTCGACCGTCTGGACGCGGGCGAGGACAGCCTCGCGACCCTCGCCGCCGACCTGGGCTTCTCCGACCAGGCCCATCTCTGCCGGACCATGCGCCAGTACCTCGGCCACACACCAACGGCACTGCGGCGGCTCCTCGCCCTTCGGTCGCCCTGAGGACATCGCCCGCGCAGGGGCCTCGACCAGGGTCTGGCGCGTGCCACTACGTGCCAGTAGGAACGGTAGACAGCGGTCAAGCACGGCTTCGCGAAGACCTCACCGCACGGCCAACCGCATCCGTTTGCCCAGGTCAGCACCGACCCCTCAAGTGCCGGGTGATTCCCGAGCTCAGAGCGCGAGTTCGACTCTCGTCACCCGCTCCACATGAAGCCCCAGGGGCCGATGGCCAGGGACTTTCTTCGTTGCTACAAGCCCGATCAGGCACCCCGCGCCCGCTCCGCACCCGACGCGCCCGTCGGCTTCTTCGGCCGCGCACCTCACGGGCATGTATGTCAACTGTGATAGTTGCTATACGCTTCAGCATATGGAGACGAAGACGTACACAACCATCGACCTGCGCAAGGGGATGGGCGAGATCCTGGACCGGACCCGGATCGCCGGCGAGGCCGCCGCCATCACCCGCAAGGGAAAGACGGTCGCCTACCTGGTGCCGGCCGAGTGGTTCGAGCAGATGGCCCGCGGGCACCAGTCGCCCGAGGACCGACGCGAGGCGGCCTGACCCACCCTCCACACCAAGGAGCACGAACCATGCCCGCCCACGCACTCCACTTCGATGGGTACGAGGGGGAACCCCTGCGGTTGCCGCCCATGCCCGAACACACGCCCCAAGCACTTCGGTTGGCGATTCAGGAACACACTCCCCACCTCCTCCCGGACTTTGAGGCGCACTGGAAGCGCGTCATCGGCGACGCCTTCAACATCACCCCCGTCCCCGCCTTCATGCGCCTGTGGTGGACGCAGTACGCCATCGCCCGGAATCCCGTCCTCGACTCGCACCTTCGCGACCTCGAAGCCCGCGCCGCCAAGTCCGAGGACCCCGAGGAGTCCATCCGGCTTCTGGAGGAGTACAGCCGCCTCCGGCACGAAGCCGCTGAGAGAAAGCCCGGAGAGTGATCGACGAACCACTCCGGCCGCCTTGGCAGATGGACTGGACGAAGCAGGCGCAGCACGACTTCCAGAACATGCCCGCCGAGGCCAGTGACCTGGTCCTGAGCGCACGTGCGGAACTGATCACGGCCGAAGACCCGTACTTCCGGGGAATCGACGCCGACGCCTCGCTGCCGCACTGGATGACCGTGCGCCCCCTGGCCTCTACGAGCCCCGGCGGCCCCCACATCGTGGACCTGGCCGGCGGACGCGGCTGGCTCATCTACACCTTCATGCGGCGCCACGCCGACCCGCAGATCGTCGTCACCGAAGCCTTCTGGGCCTGACGTCTGCGCCACCGCAGCGTCTGCAGCATAGGTGGCTTCCGTTCCGTTTTCCGTGACCCGCTCCAGCACAGAACCTCAGACCGACGACCCGCCGTCGACGTGCCCCATCCGTGCCCAGCAGAGCGGACAACGGCGGTCAGGTACGGCTCCCCGAGACCGTGGCCATACACCTCGTCCAGCACGAATGTGCAGTCCAGAGCCCCTGCAACGGCTCAAGCACCGGTGATTCCCGAGCTCAGAGCGCGAGTTCGACTCTCGTCACCCGCTCTGTGACGAAGGCCCCGGTCCGCGTCCGGGGCTCTTTCCTCGCCCGCGCGCACCTGCACACCCGCGCGAAGAACAGGCCTTCAGGCTCCGCGTCCGGTCAGGCCGCTGCGCCAGGCCCAGGCCGCGATCTCCACGCGGTTCCTTGCCCCGAGCTTGGACTGCACATTGGTGAGGTGTGTTTTGACCGTTCCCACCGTGATGGACAGGACCGCGGCGATCTCGGCGTTTGTCATGCCTTCGGCCAGCAGCACGACTACCTGCTTCTCGCGCGGCGAGAGCTTGGTGGCAGGCTCCGGACCACGGGGCTCGGTTCGGAGCTGCTTCAGGAGCCGCACGGTGATCGAAGGGCTGACCAACGAGTCGCCGACCGCGGCCGCACGGACCGCCTCGGCCAGCAGACGCGGGCCGGAGTCCTTGAGGATGAATCCGCTGGCCCCCGCTTCCACCGCGCGGGCCAAGTAGTCCTCGTCGTCGAAGGTCGTCACCATCACGACCTGGGGCCGGTGCATGGCATAGGGCCGGGTGAGGTGGCGCAGGGCATCCAGACCGTCCAGGCGGGGCATCCGGATGTCCATCAGAACGACGTCCGGTCGGTGCAGTTCGGCCATCTCCAGGGCTTGGAGGCCGTCCTGGGCCTGGGCGACGACGTGGATGTCGACCTCGGCGGAAAGAATCATGGACATGCCTGTGCGGACGATCTCCTGGTCGTCGGCGAGCAGCACCCGGATCACGGGCCGTCCCTCCACGCGCTCTCCAAGGGGATTCGGGCGTACACCCGCCAGCGTCCACTGCCGTCGGGACCCGCCTGGAAGACGCCGCCTTCGGCGGTGACGCGTTCCTCAAGTCCGACGAGACCGTACCCCACAGTCGTCGCTGCCCCGGCCACGGGCAGATCGTTGGTGATGTCGATCTCCACGGACCGGGGGAGGGCTCGCAGCATCACGGAGACGTGCCGGGAGTCCGGCGCGTGCTTACGGACGTTCGTCAGGGACTCCATGGCGACCCGGTGCACGGCCGCCATGGGCGCTGTCGGCAGACTGTCGAGGGGGCCCTCCTCCTCGAGCCGGGCAGGTCGGCCGCCCCGCAGCGCGAAGGTCGCCACCAGAGCTCGCAGCTGTTCCGCTTCGCCCGCCGGTACGAGCGGGGCCTCCGTCCGGAGCCCACTCACCATGTGCCGCAAAGCCCGGAGTGCCTCCGAGGCCGCCCCTTCGATCTGCCCCAGAGCCGAGACCGTCGTCTGCGGATCGGATGCCGCGACCACCTGGGCCCCCTGGGCCTGCACGACGATGCCTGTCACATGATGCGCAACGAAGTCGTGCAGGTCCCGGGCGAAGGTGAGCCGCTGCTCCAAGCGCACCTGCTCGGCATGACGCCGCCGGTCAGCGGCTGCCAGCCGGGCGACGAGCGCCCCGGTCAGTCCGGCACAGACGGCGAATGTACATAGCAGCGCCAGGACGAGGCTGTTCTCCGTCGTCTCCACGGCTACCGGGCGCAGAACCGCGGCCAGGCACAACAGGAGCGACGCCCCCGCGGCAGGCCGGGCGGCGCCGTACCGGACGGTGAGGACCAGCACCACGATGAGTGCTGTGATCTCGAACAGGGTGTAGGCGTCGGCGTGCCGCGCCGGCGCCTCCGGCGACCCGGCGGCGACACGCATCCACGCACTGCACCCGAGGGACGCGGCCCCTGCCAGTGCGCCGGCCCCCGCGACGAGCCGCGGATCACTTCGCCACCGGCCCACCGCACCGACCGTAAGCGCGAGAACGGGTGCGGCTGCTGAGAGGAGGGCCTGGGGTGCGAGGACGGACCGGTGGACACCGGTGCTGTGGTCGGCGGCGAGCGCCAGTACCAAGGCCGCACCGACGAGAACGACGCCGAGGCGGAACAGGACACGACGCATCCGGGAAGAGCGTCTGCCGAAGTGCGGGGAATCCATGCGGGCAGCGTATGCATCCGGGATCGGGAGCCCCTCCGCCGAAAGTCATAGTGCTCCGCGGCGGCTCCGTCCTTCGGTAGATACGCCGCGGAGCGTGAGCGGGCGACGATCGCCCGAGACGATCGGTACGCGAACCTCAGGAGTCCCAATGAACTTCCAGATCCACATTCCCACCACTGCGATCCTCGGGCCCGCGCTCGCCGTTCTCGCCCTCGTGGCCCTGGTACGCCACCGACGCGGCCTCCCCGGCTGGCAAGGCGGCTCGCTGGTGCTGCGCGTCGTCACCGCGCTCTACGCCGCAGCGGTCGCCTCACTCACCTTCTTCCCGCTGTGGATCTACGGCGGGGACTATCGGAACCAGGCAGAATGGATCGGGCAGATTCAGCCGATCCCGTTGATCATGGCCGACATCACCATGGTCCCCAATGTGATCATGTTCATGCCACTCGGCTTCATCCTGCCGCTGCTCCTCCCCCGGCTCAACCGCAGCCGCACCGTCCTGGCCTGCGCGCTCCTCAGCCTGGGCATCGAGGCCGTCCAACTGATCCAGTACATCGTCTTCGCCAACGGTCGCGCCGTCGATGTCAACGACCTGATCGCCAACACCATCGGTGGTCTCCTCGGCTACGCGGCCCTGCGCGCCGCACAGCGCGGGACCGCCATCCGCAGGGTGCTGGAAAAGGTGTCTCCGACGTCCGCAACCGTCTGACCACCGCCGAGGCACAGGCGCCCAAAGACTCCCGGCGGCACGGGCACGCCCTCGACACCGTGGCCGCCGAAGGCACCGCCGAGCCGGCAGGGCCCGGTCTGCGGCCACGGCTCAGGTGGTCGCCGCGGCCGGCAGCTCGGGCCGGACCGGCTGGTGGGACGGTTTCGTGGGCAGTGTGATCACCATGGTCAGCCCGCCGCCCGGGGTGTCCTCGGCGGTGACGGTACCGCCCGTGGCCTCGACGAACCCGCGGGCGACCGCGAGTCCGAGCCCGACACCGGCGCCGCGCGGCGCGTCGCCGTGCCTCTGGAAGGGCTCGAAGACGGCCTCCTTGGCCTCGTCGGGGATACCGGGCCCGCGGTCGACGACGCGCAACTCCACACGGTCGCCGATCGCGCTGGCGGCCACCAGGACCGGTGTGCCGGCGGGGGTGTACTTGACGGCGTTCTCAACGATGTTGGCCACGACCCGCTCCAGCAGACCCCGGTCCACCGTGACCATGGGCAGGGTCTCCGGGATGTCCAGGACGACGCTGTCCTCGGGTACGCCGCCCAGCGCCATCGGCACGACCTCGTCGACGTCGGTCTCGCGGAACACCGGCATGACGGTCCCGGTCTGGAGCCGGGACATGTCGAGCAGGTTCCCGACCAGGTGATCGAGGCGGTCGGTGCCCTCCTCTATGCCGGCGAGCAGTTCGGCGCGGTCGTCCTCCGACCACTCGACGTCGTCGGCGCGCAGGGAGGTGACCGCGGCTTTGATGGCGGCCAGCGGGGTGCGCAGGTCGTGGCTGACGGCGGCGAGCAAGGCGGTACGGATCTTGTTGCCCTCGGCGAGCTTGCGGGCCTCGGCCGCCTCGCCGACCAGGCGCTGACGGTCCAGCACGACGGCGGCCTGGGAGGCGAAGGCGCCCAGGACACGGCGGTCCTCCGCGGGCAGGACCCGGCCGGTCAGGGCCAGGGCCAGGTGATCGCTGACGGGGATGTCGACGTCCGCGTCCTCGGGGCGGACGACCGGCTGGGCCTGGCCGACACTGCCCACGCAGGTCCACGGGTCGACGTCGCCGGTCCGCTCCAGCAGGGCGACGGACTCCATGGCGAAGGTCTCCCGCACCCGGTCGAGCAGCGCCTCCAGGCTGGTGTCGCCACGCAGCACACTGCCCGCGAGCAGGGACAGGGTCTCGGACTCCGCCCGCAGCCGGGCGGCCTGCTGGGTGCGGCGCGCGGCCAGGCCGACGACCGACGCCACGGAAGCCGCGACGGCGAAGAAGACGAAGAAGGCGAAGATGTTCTCGGGGTCGGCGATGGTCCACGTGTGGACGGAGGGCGTGAAATACCAGTTCAGGAGCGCTGAGCCGACGGTGGCCGAGGCCAGCGCCGGCCACATCCCGCCCAGCAGCGCCGCACCGACGGTCACGGCCATGAAGAGCTGCATCTCGTTGGCCAGCCCCGTCCCGCCGCCCATCGACGTCAGCACCACGGTGAGCAGGAGCGGCCCGGCCACACCAGCCAGCCACCCCGCCACGAGACGCGGACGCCCGAGGCGGCTGCGCTGCCGCTTGGGCAGCCCCCGGCCCCGCCCTACCGCGTCGTGCGTGACGATGTGGACGTCCAGGTCGGGGCCCGACTCGCGGGACACGGTGGCACTGACCCCGGGTCCGAACACGTACTGCCAGGAACGGCGCCGGCTCGCGCCAAGGACGATCTGGGTGGCGTTCAAGCCACGCGAGAACTCGAGCAGCGCGGAGGGGATGTTCTCGCCGATGACGTGGTGGAAGGTTCCGCCGAGGTCCTCGACGAGGGTCCGCTGGACGGCCAGCTCCTTGGGCGAGGCGGAGGTGAGGCCGTCGCTGCGGGAGATGTAGACCGCGAGGACCTCACCTCCGGCGCCCTTCTCGGCGAGCCGGGCAGCCCGCCGGATGAGGGTCCGTCCCTCGGGGCCGCCGGTCAGGCCGACGACGATCCGCTCCCTCGACCCCCAGATCGCCGACACCTCGTGGTCCGAGCGGTACTGGTTGAGGTACTCGTCGACCCGGTCGGCCACCCACAGCAGGGCCAGCTCGCGCAAGGCGGTGAGGTTGCCGGGCCGGAAGTAGTTGGACAGGGCCGCGTCGATCTTGTCCGGCTTGTAGATGTTGCCGTGCGCCATACGCCGGCGCAGCGCCTCCGGTGACATGTCGACGAGCTCGATCTGGCCGGCGCGGCGGACGACCTCGTCGGGGACGGTCTCCTTCTGCCGTACACCGGTTATGGACTCCACGACATCTCCCAGCGACTCCAGGTGCTGGATGTTCGCCGTCGAGATGACGTCGATACCGGCCGCGAGGAGCTCCTCGACGTCCTGCCAGCGCTTGCTGTTGCGCGAGCCGGGGATGTTGGTGTGCGGGAGCTCGTCCACCAGGGCGACCGCCGGACGACGGGCCAGCACCGCATCGACGTCCATCTCCGTGAAGGTGCCGCCCCGGTACTCGATCTCGCGGCGCGGGATCTGCTCCAGGCCGTGCAGCATGACCTCCGTGCGCGGCCGGTTGTGGTGCTCGACGAAGGCGACCACGCAGTCCGTACCCCGCTCGACACGGCGGTGGGCCTCGGAGAGCATCGCGTACGTCTTGCCGACGCCCGGCGCCGAGCCGAGATAGATCCGGAGCTTTCCGCGTCCCATGATGCGATCTTTCGTGTCGAAGCAGATGGTTCGGTGGCCCGTCGCGGACGATGCCACGACATGCCCGGGGCGAGCGCCACTCAGCCTTCGAAGCGGTAGCCCGTCCCCGGTTCCGTGATCAGGTAGCGCGGTCGGGAGGGATTCTTCTCCAGTTTGCGCCTGAGCTGCGCCATGTAGACGCGGAGGTAGTTCGTCCGGGCGGCGAACGTGGGCCCCCAGACCTCTTCGAGGAGCTGCCGCTGGCTGATCAGCCGGCCCGGGGTGCGGACCAGGATCTCCAGCAGGTGCCATTCGGTCGGGGTGAGACGGACGGGCCGGCCGTCGCGCCGGACCTTCTTGGCGGCGAGGTCGACGGTGAAGTCCTCTGTGGTGAATGTGAGCGACAGCGGCTCGTCGGCCGGCAGCACGCCGCCCGCACCGTCCCCGGTGTTGCGCCGTACCGCGGCCCGCAGCCGGGCCAACAGCTCGGCCATGTCGAAGGGCTTGGTGATGTAGTCATCGGCGCCCGCCTCGAACGCCTCGAGCTTCTCGTGGGTCGTGCGCCGGGCCGACAGGACGATGAGCGGCACGCGGGTCCAGCCGCGCAGGGCCTTGATCACGTCGATGCCGTCCGTGTCGGGAAGACCGAGGTCGAGGACGACGACGTCCGGTCTGCGCTCGGCGGCCAGCCGCAGCGCGGTCGTGCCGTCGGGGCCGCGTCCACCTCGTACGCGCGCGCCTGCAAGTTGATCGTCAGAGCCCTGACGAGCGGCGGTTCGTCCTCGACCACCAGCACCCGGGTCATCGGGGGTGCCACCCTTCTTGTCGTTTCGTCGTTCGCGGAATCCGTCGGCGGCTACGGGGCCGCCGGTACGGGGGACTCCCGGCCCGGCGGCTCCCAGCGGTCTGCCGACGGGATCGTCAGCGTGCGGCCAGGTCCTTCAGCGCGAGGTTGAGCGTGAGGACGTTGACGTGAGGTTCCCCGAGGAACCCGGCGGTGCGGCCCTCGGTGCGGTCCTCGACCAGCTTCGCGACCTGCTGCCCGGTCAGACCGTTGGCCTGGGCGACCCGCTCGATCTGGATCTCCGCGTACTCCGGGGAGATGTGCGGGTCGATCGCGGAGGCCGAGCCGGTGACCGCGTCCTTGGGGACCTCGGACTCCGGTACGCCGTTGAAGGCGGCCACGGCCTTCTTGGTGTCGCCGACCAGCTCGGTCAGCGTCGGGTCGGACGCACCGAGCTGGCTGGAGCCGGTGGACAGCGGGTCGTAGCCGCTGTTGGAAGGGCGCGGCTGGAACCACTTCGGATCCGGCCGGGCGACCTCGTTCTCGTCCTCCGGGTTCTGCTTCGGCAGGTCCCAGGTCTGGCCGATGAGCTCGGAGCCGACCTCCTCGCCTTCGACCCTGACGATCGAGCCGTTGGCCTTGTCGTGGAAGAGGCCTTGGGCGACGCCCGTGACCGCGAGGGGATAGAGGATGCCGGTGACGACCGTGAGGACGAGCAGCATGCGCAGCGCGGCCCAGGCCAGGCGTCCCGTGTTCGCTACGGAGTTGTTCATAGCCGATCAGCCGATTCCGGGGATGAGGGAGAGGAGCAGGTCGATGATCTTGATGCCGACGAACGGGGCGATCAGGCCGCCCAGGCCGTAGAGGCCCAGGTTGCGGCGGAGCATTCTGTCCGCGCTCGTAGGCCGGTAGCGGACACCCTTGAGGGCGAGCGGGACCAAGGCGACGATGATCAACGCGTTGAAGACGACAGCGGAGAGGATCGCGGACTCCGGCGAGGCCAGGCCCATGATGTTCAGCTTGTCCAGGCTCGGGTGGGCGACCGCGAACATGGCCGGGATGATCGCGAAGTACTTCGCGACGTCGTTGGCGATGGAGAAGGTGGTCAGGGCCCCTCGGGTGATGAGGAGTTGCTTGCCGATCTCGACGATCTCGATGAGCTTGGTCGGGTCGGAGTCCAGGTCCACCATGTTCCCGGCCTCCTTCGCGGCCGAGGTACCGGTGTTCATGGCCACGCCCACATCCGCCTGTGCGAGCGCCGGTGCGTCGTTCGTACCGTCGCCGGTCATCGCCACCAGCTTGCCGCCGGCCTGCTCCCGCTTGATGAGGGCCATCTTGTCCTCGGGGGTGGCCTCGGCGAGGAAGTCGTCGACGCCCGCCTCCTC
The DNA here is from genome assembly GCF_001905595.1 of Streptomyces sp. CB00316. Taxonomy (GTDB): domain Bacteria; phylum Actinomycetota; class Actinomycetes; order Streptomycetales; family Streptomycetaceae; genus Streptomyces. The sequence goes on from NZ_LIXI01000002.1 coordinate 415,770, forward strand.
GGCGATGGCCTTGGCCGTCAGCGGGTTGTCGCCCGTGATCATGATCGTCTTGATGCCCATGCGGCGCAGCTCGTCGAACCGCTCGCGCATGCCGTCCTTGACGACGTCCTTGAGGTGGATGACGCCGAGGACACGGGCGCCCCTGTCGTCCTTGGCGGCGACGAGCAGCGGGGTGCCGCCGGCCTGGGCGATGCGGTCGGTCAGCTCGCGGGCATCGGAGGCGACGGTGCCGCCCTGCTCCTCGACCCAGGCGACGACCGAGCCGGTCGCTCCCTTGCGGACCTGACGGCCGTCGACGTTCACACCCGACATACGGGTCTGGGCCGTGAAGGCGATCCACTCGGCGTGGGCGAGTTCGCCCTGGTGGCGCTCGCGCAGGCCGTACTTCTCCTTGGCGAGGACCACGATGGAGCGGCCCTCGGGGGTCTCGTCGGCCAGCGAGGAGAGCTGGGCGGCGTCGGCGACCTCGGCGTCGGTCGTCCCTCGTACGGGGACGAACCCGGCGGCCTGCCGGTTGCCCAGGGTGATGGTGCCGGTCTTGTCGAGCAGCAGCGTCGACACGTCCCCGGCTGCCTCGACCGCGCGCCCGGACATCGCGAGGACGTTGCGCTGGACCAGGCGGTCCATGCCGGCGATGCCGATCGCGGAGAGCAGCGCACCGATGGTCGTCGGGATCAGGCAGACCAGCAGGGCGGTCAGGACGATCATCGAGGTCTGCTCGTCGGCGCCCGCGTAGATCGCGAAGGGCTTCAGGGTGACGACGGCCAGCAGGAAGACGATCGTGAGGGACGCCAGGAGGATGTTCAGGGCGACCTCGTTGGGGGTCTTCTGCCGGGCGGCGCCCTCGACCAGGCTGATCATCCGGTCGATGAAGGTCTCACCGGGCTTGGTCGTGATCTTGATGACGATCCGGTCGGAGAGGACCTTCGTACCGCCGGTGACGGCCGACCGGTCGCCGCCGGACTCGCGGATGACCGGGGCCGATTCGCCGGTGATGGCGGACTCGTCCACCGACGCGACGCCCTCGACGACGTCACCGTCGCCGGGGATGATGTCGCCGGCCTCGCAGACGACGAGATCGCCGATCCTCAGCTCAGCACCCGGAACCCGCTCCTCGTTCTTGCCGATGATCCGGCGGGCGACGGTGTCCGTCTTGGCCTTGCGCAGGGTGTCGGCCTGGGCCTTGCCGCGGCCCTCGGCAACGGCCTCCGCCAGATTGGCGAAGATCGTGGTCAGCCACAGCCAGACGGTGATCGCCCAGCCGAACCAGTCACCCGGGTCCTTGATCGCGAGGACGGTGGTGACCACCGATCCGATCAGCACCACGAACATGACCGGCGACTTGACCATGACCCGCGGGTCGAGCTTGCGCAGCGCGTCCGGGCAGGACTTCAGGAGCTGCTTCGGGTCGAACAGACCCCCGCCGACCCTCCCGCCCTCGGGCTTGCGCCCGGTGGGCACGTCCGAGTGCGGCGCAGGGCTGGTCGTCGTGGTGGACATGGCGTCCTCGTACTTCTCTACGTCGGTGGTCATGCCGCGAGCCCTTCGGCGAGCGGGCCCAGCGCGAGGGCCGGGAAGAAGGTCAGACCGGTGATGATCATGATGGTGGAGACCAGGAGGCCGGTGAACAGCGGCTTGTCGGTCCGCAGGGTGCCCCCGGTCTCGGGGACGGGCTTCTGCTCCGCCAGCGAGCCTGCGAGCGCGAGGACGAACACCATCGGCAGGAACCGGCCGAGCAGCATGCACAGCCCCAGTGCGGTGTTGTGGAACCCGGTGTTCGCGCCGAAGCCGGCGAAGGCCGAGCCGTTGTTGTTCGAGGCGGAGGTGTAGGCGTACAGCACCTCGGAGAAACCGTGCGATCCGGTGTTGGTCATCGACGACTCACCGTTGCCGGTGGCCATCGCGACAGCCGTGCCGATCAGGACCAGGGCAGGGGTGATCAGGATGTAGCAGGCCGCGTACTTGATCTGGCGGGTGCCGATCTTCTTGCCCAGGTACTCGGGGGTGCGGCCGACCATCAGACCGGCGATGAACACCGCGATGACCGCCATGATCAGCATGCCGTAGAGGCCGGAGCCGACACCGCCGGGCGCGATCTCGCCGAGCATCATGCCGAGCAGCAGCACACCACCGGACAGACCGCTGTACGAGTCGTGGAACGAGTTGACCGAACCGGTCGACGTCATGGTCGTGGAGACCGCGAACAGGGAGGAGGCCCCCTCGCCGAACCGCTGCTCCTTGCCCTCCATAGCGCCGCCCGCGAGCTGCGAGGCCGTGCCGGGGTGGGCGAACTCGGTCCAGGTCACCAGGACCACACCGACGAACCAGATCGTGGCCATCGCCGCGACGATCGCGTAGCCCTGCTTCACGCTGCCGACCATCCTGCCGAAGGTGCGCGGCAGCGAGAACGGGATGACGAGCAGCAGGAAGATCGTCAGGAGGTTCGAGAAGCCGTTGGGGTTCTCGAAGGGATGCGAGGAGTTGGCGTTGAAGTAACCGCCACCGTTCGTCCCCAGGTCCTTGATGGCCTCCTGGGAGGCGACCGCGCCGGGGCTGATCGACTGCGTCTGCCCGGTGACCGTGGTGATCTCGTCGATACCCGCGAAGTTCTGCACGGCACCGGTCGCGACCAGCACGATCGCCGCGACCACCGAGATCGGGATCAGGATACGGAAGACGCCGCGGACCAGGTCGGCCCAGAAGTTGCCCAGCTCACCGATGCGGGAGCGGGCGAAGCCGCGGACCAGCGCGACGGCGACCGCGATGCCGACGGCGGCCGAGACGAAGTTCTGCACGGCAAGGCCGGCGGTCTGGGCGACATGGCCCATGTCCGCCTCACCCGAGTACGACTGCCAGTTCGTGTTCGAGGTGAACGAGGCAGCCGTGTTGAACGCCTGGTCCGGCGTGATCGCCGCGAAGCCCAGCGAGCCCGGCAGCCTGTCCTGTATTCGCAGGATCAGGTAGAGGAACAGCACGCTCACCGCGGAGAACGCCAGGACACCGCGCAGGTACGCGGGCCAGCGCATCTCGGTGTCGGGGTTCGCTCCGACGGCGCGGTAGATCCACTTCTCCACCCGCAGGTGCTTGCGAGAGGAGAAGACGGCGGCCATGTAGTCGCCGAAGGGGCGGTGCACAAGGGCGAGCACGACGATCAGTGCGGTCACCTGGAGCACGTCAGCGAGGACGGGGCTCATATCCGTACTCAGAACCTCTCCGGCTTGACGAGGGCGAGGACGAGGTAGCCCAGCAGGGCGACGGCCACGACGAGGCCGACGATGTTCTCGGCGGTCACAGCTTCGCCACCCCCTTGGCGATGAGGACCACCAGCGCGAACACCGCGATCGTGGTGACGACGAAGGCCACGTCGGCCATCGCATGCTCCTTGAAGAGGTTCGGAGAGGAACTGACACCCCGAGAAAAGCGCACTCCTGGCGCGAAAGCGCTCCTCGTTGACGACCCCGATACGCCTCTGACCGCTTTCCTGACGGCATCCATACGGCGCAGTGATCTGGGTCATGCCCATGGCCGGCCCCAGCCCGCTCCCCATCAGCCCGAGCGCGAGCGGGGTTGACGCGGCTCTGATGCCTGCGATGCCCGGCTGTTGAGCTCCTGACTGCGGAAGGCCGCATCACAGCGCTGTGCGACTACGCGACTACGTCCGCGCACCGAGCACCGAGCACCGAGCACCGAGCACCGAGCACGCTCGAGTGTTCTCGTCACCCGCTCCACGACTGACGGCCCGCCCCGCGATTGGTCGCAGGGCGCTGTGCCCTGAGAACCGCCAGCTAGGCTCCTTGGCGAATCATCGCTACCGAACGGGGGCCGCGGAATGAGCGGGACGGTCAAGGCAGTCAGCAGCAACAGCGAGTACTCGTTCACCAAAACCAACCGGGCCGGCATCATGTTGCTCGCCGGACTCGGCGTGGAGGGAGACGTACACGCCGGCGCCACGGTCAAGCACCGCTCGCGTGTCGCGCAGGACCCCACCCAGCCGAACCTGCGCCAGGTCCACCTCATCCACGAGGAACTCTTCACCGAAGTCGGCGAGGAGGGGTTCGACGTGGCGCCCGGCGACCTCGGCGAGAACATCACCACCAGCGGCATCGACCTGCTCGGCCTGCCCGTCGGGACCCTGCTGTGCATCGGCGACGAGGCGATCGTGGAGGTCACCGGACTGCGTAATCCCTGCCTGCAGATCGACAACTTCCAGGACGGACTGCTGAAGAAGGTCGTCGGTCGTGACGAGGCCGGGAACATCGTGCGCAAGGCGGGAATCATGAGCGTCGTCCAGGCGGCCGGCGTAGTACGTCCCGGCGACACGATCACGGTGAAGCTCCCGGACGAGCCGCATCGGCCCCTCGACCGGGTCTGACCTCCTTCGCGCGCAGGCCGTGACGAGTCGGGGTCTTGTGGCTGTGAACACCACAAGAGGAGCTCGCGCCGCGCTGGGAAGCACGCTGCGAGTTCGTCGGCCGGCATGAGGAGGGGACCGAAACCTTCTTCGGTCCCCTCCTCAAGTCCCCCGTCCGGTCAGAGCCAGGAGTCCCAGATGCCGTACGCCGTCGATCGCGTCACGGCCTCGGCGCCCGAGGCGTCGAGCCGTACGACGCGGTAGTAGTACAGGCCGAGCAGGTCCTCGTGCACCGTGGTGTCCATGGAGAACGGGGCGTCACCCATCGTGCCCTCCGCCAGGGAGACGTAGGTGGCGGTGACCGGGTCCCAGCGCTCCACGCGGTAGCTCGCGAACCGGGAGCAGTCCCCGAGTCCGGAGCTCTCGGAGCAGCCGACGTACAGCTTGGGATACTGGCCCTCACGGACCTCGGTCTCCGTCCAGCCCGGGGGCCGGGTGTCGGGCAGGGTGACCGAGACCTCGGCGGGGTGGAGGACCTCGATCGGCTCGTCGTCGTGCATGAGCCGGTCGTCCGTGGCCGCCACCTTGTAGACGTGGGTGGCGCCGTCGGCGACCGTCGGGCAGAGGATCTCGGTACTGGCCAGCGAACTGCCGGACCAGCAGTTCTCCTTCCAGACCGTCTCACCGCTGTCCGGATCGGTGACGCCCTGCCATACGTGGTAGCCGCGGACGTCGGCATCGGCGGGCGGCGTCCAGGTCAGCCGGACGCCGAGCGGGACGCGTTCCGCGGTCAGGTCCTGAACCGGGGCGGGACGCTCGGTGTCCGGGGTGGTCTCCGTGGCGGGCGGGCCGGCCTGCGACACATGCCCGTACCGGTCGGTCGTCACGACTCGGTACTCGTACGTCGTCTCCGACCTGCCCTGGACGTCCCAGCAGGTGCCGTTGACCTGCTTGCGGGCGGACAGGGGAGCATCGTCGCCCGCCCAGGTCCAGTACGTGTCCGGGTCAGCCAGCGGCTGGTCCACCGAGGTGAACGGCTTGCACCTGTCCACGATGTCGGTCTCGCCGGTCGCGGTGTCGGTCCGGATGATCTTGTACGTGGGGAGGGGCCGTTCGTCGACGGTCCACGGGTCGACGCTGCTCCACCCGACCATCACACCCTCGTCGAACCTGTTGGCGGTGGTCTTGAACGCGGGGATCGCCTCCGGCCGGTCGGCCATCTTCAGTGTGATCTCCACCGGCGCGGCGGCATTGCCCTCGGCGTCCACCGAGCGCACCGCGTACCGGTAACTGTCGGCGACGGCGGCCGACTGGCGCGGCACCACATCGGTCCGGGTGCCGGGGCTCCCCGCCGAGCGGGCGTCGGTGTAGCCGCCGGTCGCCGGGTCGTACTGGAGGACCTGGTACGAGGCGGCCTCTGCGACAGGCGACCACACCAGATGCGGAACGCCCGACCGGTACTCGGCGCGGAGCCCCGTGACGGCGTCGGGCGGGGTCAGGTCGGAGGTGGTGAACGTCCTGGCGGCCGAGTACGCCGACCAGTTCCCGGCGGCGTCCCGGGCCCGGCCCCGGTAGGTGACCTTGCTGCCGTCCGCCCGGTGGCCGGTGTCGCAGATCGCGCCCTTGGTGCCGGAGTAGATGGTGCTCCAGCGCTTCGTGGTGGCGTCGAGCCGCTGCATCTCGTACCGGGCGATGTCGGCGGCGTTCTTCGCGGTGGTGACCAGTTCCGGCGCCGCGAAGGGCTGGCCGGACGGGCAGGCGTCCCATTCGACGAAGGGCGCGGCGGGCGGCGTCCTGTCGACGGTGGTGACGAGCTGGTCGGAGCTGCCGCCGGAGACGTTGCCCGCCTTGTCGACGGCCCGCACCTCGTAGTAGTAGGCCGCGCCGGTCCTGGGCAGCGCGCCGTCGGTGTACGACGTGGCGGTGGTCGTCGCGAGCTGCTTGCTTCCGTACGACGAGCCCTTCAGCCGCCGGTAGACCCGGTAGTTCGCCAGGTCCATCTCCCTGTTCCTGGTCCAGGTGAGCTTGGCCGCGCCGGTGGCGGGGTTGTAGGAAACGGCCGCGCCCGTCGGGGCGAGGGGCTTGACCTTGTCGTAGGCGGCGGAGGTGCGCGGCGTGTAGGTGAACCTGACGTTCGCGGGGCCCGTCCAGTTGACGAAGTCGAAGCGGAGCGTGTGCTTGCCCTTGGGGATCGTCACGTTGACCGTCTTCCTGACGGTGGCGGAGACGTTCTTCCACAGGTTGACCTTGCGGACGCCGTCGAGGTAGACCCGCATGCCGTCCTGACCGGAGGCCGTGAACGTGAAGGGGCCGCCGGAGCCGAAGTCGCGCGTCACCGACCAGCGCACGCCGAAGTCGTCGGCCGGCACGCCGGAGACGGGCGCGCCCGTGCCCCAGTTCTGGTCGATCGCGGAATCGCAGTCCGTCTTCTTCGGCGTGCCCGCGAACGTCGTGTTCGCGAAGAACTGCCGCTTGAAGACGGGGGAAGTACAGTTCACCGCCGCGGAGGCGGGTACGGCGGTGGCATAGAGCATTCCGCCTGCCGTGGCCAGAACCAAGGCGGAGGCGGTCATGCGTCTGGCTGGGTTCATCAAGTCCTTCAGTCCTGTTCGGCGGCCGATGTCGATCAGACGTCGCCGAACAAGACGGACAAGAGGTTCGGTTGGTTGTACGGACCTCGTCCTCGGAGCGGTGAACGGCGGTGGCGACGAGTACGGCCGGGTGATCGCCAAGTGCCGCCCATTCGGGAGGGGGCCGACCGCACCGCCCGTCTCTTCCCGCTGTTCGACCTGCCGGATCGCCTGGGTGCAGAACTCGGCCTCGACGCTGCGACCGGCTCGCGGAGGAGACCACGGTCGACGGGAGGGGGATGACCGACGACGACCTTCCGGCCGCACCGTAGGAACGCGCACCCCTCCTCGTCCGGAGATCTCTGCGGAGGACTGCTCCGCGTGGTCGTGATCCAGCGCCACGGCGCCGACCGGCTGTGCTGTCCGGGTGCTCCCGCGCATTGCGACGAATGCGCCGTGCCGTTCGGGTGACACCCCTTCGCGCCGCCCGCACCCGGCGTCCGCCGAGGTCCATACCTGACTTCATGGACATGAAACCGCAGAGACGAACAGTGCGTATCGCCATGCGAGCGGAGAGATCCGGACCCTTTCGGCGGCGCGTTGTCGCAGGATGCTGTGCCCTGTTGCTCCTGGCCCTGGCGTCGGGCGAGGCGGCCCAGGCGGTCTCGTCGCGCGACGGTGGTTCCGGCCGGCTCGACCCGCGGATCACGGAGATCATGCGGAAGCCGGACTACCCCAACGCCCAGTGGGGCCTGCTCCAGCAGGATCCGGACAGCGGGCGGGTCGTCCACAGCCGGTTCGCCGATCAGTTCTTCATCCCCGGGTCCGTCGCCAAGCTGTTCGGCACCTCCGGGGCGTGGGACACCCTCGGCGGCGACCACCGCTTCAGGACGCCGGTCTACGCGGTCGGCGAGCGGCGTGGAAGTACGTTGGACGGCGATCTGGGCCTTGTCGCTCAGGGCGACCTCACCCTGGGCGGCAGGACCCGCCCCGACGGCACGGTCGACTACACCGACCTCGACCACACGTACGCCAATGACTTCCCCGGCGCCACGCTCACTCCGCAGGACCCCCTCGCCGGGATCGACCAGCTTGCCCAGCAGGTGCGGCGTTCCGGCATCACGCGCGTGGAAGGGGACGTGGTCGTCGACGACCGGCTTTTCCAGCCCGAGCCGGTCTTCGTCCCGACCCCGACCCCACTGATCATCAACGACAATCTCATCGACCTGCTGACCACCCCCGGCGCCCGCCCCGGCGCGCCCGCGGAGCTGGACTGGCGGCCGAAGGTCGCCCCGTACCGCGTCACGTCGACCGTGCGGACGGTGGCGGCGGGTCAGCCGACCGACATCGAGGTCACGACCTCCGACAACGGCACCCGGATCCAGCTGTCCGGCACCATCGCGGCCGACTCCGAGCCGGCTCTGAAGGTGTCGCCCATCGCCGACCCGGCGGCCTTCGGACGCACCGCGCTGATCGAGGCGCTGGGACGGGCCGGGGTGGCGGTGACCGCGCACCCGACCGGCGCCAACCCGGTCGGCCGGCTCCCCGGCTCGTACGAGGGCCGGCCGCGCGTGGCTCTGTACACCTCGCCGCCGTACGCCCAGTACGCCAAGCTCATCTTCAAGGTCAGCCACAACCTGGGCGGCAACCTCACCCTCTGCTTGATGGCGGTCGCGGCCGGCGGCAAGGACTGCATGGACGGCTTCCCGGTGCTCGCCGACTTCCTGGAACGCGCGGGGGTCGACCGCAAGCAGGTCCAACTCCTGGACGGCCGTGGCGGAAACCCCGTCGACCGGACCACGCCCAGGGCGGTGGTGCAGTTGCTCAGCCACTGGCATCGCACGCCCGAGGCGGCGGTCTTCCGGAACGCGCTGCCCATCCTGGGCGTCGACGGCCTGCTGGCCGACAACTGCACCGACTGCCCCGCGCGTGGAAAGGTGTTCGCCAAGACCGGTGCCGCCGTGGGGCTGGACGCGCTCAACAACCGCCTGGCTGTCGGCGCCATCACCATCGCCGGCTACCTGGACAAGGGCAACGGCCGCTTCGACGTCTTCTTCGCCGGCGTGAACGGCGCCTCCACCCCGACCACCGATGTCAACGGCGTGCTGGACATCGCCGACGACCTCGCCATGATCTCCGCGTACTTGCAGGAGGAAGCGGCGCGGCGAGAGCACTGAGGGCGGTCGGAGCGTTCGCAGCGCTCAGGGCTTCCGGAGGTCCTGTTGTCCCGCATACGTGTACTCGCCGGTGGCCGTGACCCGTACGGGGGGCGACCCGTTCGAGATCACCGGCAAGGACACCAAGGGCGTGGTCGACCCCGGGAACGGCTTCGGCGCGTGGAACCTCTCGTGGGCCGAGTGGCAGCAGCGGAGCGCTCTGCGCTGAGCGGTGGTGGTCGGGCGCGGGCGTCAGGGGCTGAGCGTCAGGGGCTGGTGGGCAGGGCTGATGGGCAGGGCTGATCAGGGAGGCGCGTCACCCCGCTCCGCCGTCGTGTCGAGGAGTTCCCGCAGGTCCTTGAGCCGGTCCAGGCCCTTCACGGCGCGGGCCGTGCGGTGGTTGGCGGCGAGGCGGGTGCGGTGGCGGTGGAGGAAGGACCAGTAGCCGGTGGTGTAAGGGCAGGCCTCCTCGCCGGTGCGGTGGTCGGGGCGGTAGGCGCAGGGGGCGCAGAAGTCGCTCATGCGGTGGATGTACGCGCCGCCCGAGGTGTACGGCTTGGTCGTCATCCGGCCGCCGTCGGCGTACTGGGACATGCCGACCACGTTCGGGAGCATCACCCAGTCGTAACCGTCCACGAAGCAGCGGTGGAACCAGTCGGTGACGGCCGCCGGGTCCCAGCCGTCCTGGAGGGCGCGGCTGCCGAGCACCATCAGGCGGGGGATGTGGTGGGTCCAGCCGGTGTCCCGTACCTGGGCGAGGACCGTGGACAGGCAGTTGGCCGTGACCGCGTCGGCGTCCAGGTCGAGGAACCAGTCCGGCAGCGGGGCCGTGTGGCGCAGGGCGTTGCGGTGGCGGTACTCCTCGCCGAAGTGCCAGTACAGGTGCCAGACGTACTCGCGCCAGCCCGCGATCTGGCGGACGAATCCCTCGACGCTGTTGAGGGGCGCGTCACCGGAGCGGTACGCCTGCTCGGCGAGCTCCACGCACTCCGCCGGGTCCAGAAGGCCGAGGTTCAGGGGTACGGAGAGGAGGCTGTGGCTCATCACCGGGTCGGCCGCCAGCATCGCGTCCTCGTGGCGGCCGAAACCGGCCAGGCGGTGGGCGACGAAGTGCCGCAGCGCGGAGCGGGCCTCGCGCCGGGTGGCGGGGAAGCGCCTCGGGCCGTCCCGGCCGACGAAGGAGACGTCGCCGTCGCGCTCCCATCGGTCGAGGTCGCGGCGGACCTCCTCGTCGATGTCGTCCTCGCTCGGACTCCAGGGGCGCCGGACGCCGAGGGTGTCCTGTCCTCGGGGCGGGGGTTCGCGGTTGTCGTGGTCCAGGTTCCACCGTCCGCCGGCCGGGTTGTCGCCGTCCATCAGCAGGTCGTGCCGCTCGCGCACCCAGTGGTAGAAGCCTTCCAGCCGGAGGGACCGCCCGCTGCTCTTCCCCGCCCACTCGGCGAAGTCGTCGTGGTTCACCAGGAAGCCCTTCGCGGGGAGTACCTCCACGCCCTCCAGCCCGCCCACGAAGTCCAGCGCCCGGCGGGAGGTGGGGTGGCGGACCGTCAGGGGGCCCGCCACCGCGTGTCCGAGCGCCTGCTCCAGGCCTTCCGTGTAGGTCTCGGCCCGGACATAGGTGACCCGGTCGCCGAGCTCGGCGGCGCGGTGGCGCATCGCCGAGAGGATCAGGTGCGCCTTCGCGCGGTGGAAGCGGCGCCGGCGCAGCACCGAGCGCGCCTCGATCATGATCACCGGGGCCCGGTCGTCCGGGCCGCCGTGGCGCGGGTCGAGGAAGTGCGGGCCCAGCTGGTCCCCGAACAGCCAATGGGGGCGTGATGCCATGGGGGTCCTCTGCCTCTCGCATCCGGCTTGCGGGGTCGCGGCTTTCGGCCTTCGGCTTCCGGCTTCCGGGTTCCGACCTTCGGCTTTCGGCCCCGTCGATGCTGGCAGTCTCCGCGCGTATGCGTACGGCGACACTCCGTCGCGGGCCCGACGCGTCGTTCCGCCCGGCCACCGCCGTAGGGTCGAGGCCGTGAACCGGCCTCCCGAACAGCACGAGCAGCAGGCGCTCTTCGGCTGGGAGGACGCCGTGCCCGCCCGCCCGGCGGACCCTGGCGGCGGGTTCCGGGACAGTCCGCGGGCCCGGCGGATGCTGAACGTACGGGAGGTCTACGCGGAGCCCGCCGCGCTCGCCTCCCCGCGCGGCCGGCAGATCCTGGCGAGGCTGCCGGGCGTCCCCGTCACCGAGGTGGCCGGGCACTGGCGCATCCCCTCCCTCCACGGCAACGACGGCAACATCGCCCGCTGGACCCGGATCAAGTCGGAGACCCTGGTCCTGGGTGTCCGGCAGTCCCTCACCACCCGGCCCAACGGCAGGTCGGCCGACTGGATCGCCCCCGGCGCCTCCAACGGCTGCGCCATGGCGTGCGCGTACTGCTACGTCCCGCGCCGCAAGGGGTACGCCAACCCGATCACCCTGTTCACCAACATCGAGGCGATCACCGCCCACGTACGACGGCATGTACGGGCCCAGGGGCCCAAGCGGGAGCCCAATCAGTGCGACCCGCACGCCTGGGTGTACGACATCGGCGAGAACGGCGACTGCTCCGTCGACGCCCTGATCTGCGACAACACGGCCGACCTCATCGCCGCGTTCCGCGCACTGCCTTCCGCGAAGGCCTCGTTCGCCACCAAGTTCGTCAACCCTGATCTGCTCGCGCTGGATCCGCGAGGCCGCACCCGGGTGCGCTTCTCGGTGATGCCCGCCGACGACTCCCGCCTGCTGGACCTCCGTACCAGCCCGGTCGCGGAGCGCATCGCGGCCGCCGCCGACTTCCTGGACGCGGGGTACGAGGTCCACTTCAACCTGTCGCCCGTGGTGCTGCGGCCCGGCTGGCAGCGGGACTGGGCCGAGCTGCTGGAGCAGCTGGACGATGTCCTGCCCGGCCGGGTGAAGGCGCAGGCCGCCGCCGAGATCATCATGTTGACCCACAACCAGCAGCTCCACGAGGTCAACCTGGGCTGGCACCCGCGGGCGGAGGAAGTTCTGTGGCAGCCGGCCGCGCAGGAGACGAAGCGCTCGGAGAACGGCGCCCTCAACGTCCGCTACGCCCGCGACATCAAGCGTGACGCCCTCGCCCGGCTGCGGGAGCTGATCGCGGAGCACGCGCCGTGGCTGCGCGTCCGGTACTCCTTCTGAGACCCGGCCGGACGGCGCCCTCCGTGCCTACCGGGCCTTGTCCTCGGCGAGGGTGTGGGCGACCAGGGCGTTGGCGTGGCCGTGCCCCAGGGCGTGTTCGGTCTTGAGCCAGGTGACCAGTTCGCCGTGCTTGGTGAGCGGGGAGGAGCGGATGAGGTCCTTCCACTCGGCGACCGGGCGGCCGTACTTCTTCTCGATCGAGGGGAAGTAGCTGGCAGGGCCCTTCACGGCGTCGGTCATGGGGTGTCCCGTCTGTCGAGTCGAGGGATGCGGTTGCTGCTGTGGTGTCCTTATGACGGGCGGCGGGCCGGGAAGTCATCGGATCGACCCGGACCCGACCGTGTGATGCGCCTCACAGGCCTGGGACGAGCTTGTTCCAGCGGTGTCGCGGAGGCCTAGAGCAGCGAGACGACCGCCGGGCCGAAGGCCGCCACGGCCCTGGTGGAATGCACCGCGAAGACGCCCTGTCACCTGCGGCCTGCTCCTCGACGACGAGGCGGCCCTCGGCCTGGCGTCGACGGAGGTGCGCCGGTGCCGCTCGCAGGCCCTGATCGGTGCACTCCCGTACGCGCTCGACGTCCTGGCGCAGACGCAGGTCCTGGCGGGACGGCACCGGGACGCCGAGGCCGCGGTGACGGAGGCGGAGGAGATCGCCCGGGACACCGGGATGCGCCGGCGTCTGGCCCGCCTCGGTGCGGTGCGCGCACGGACGGCCGCCATCGAGGGTGACGCGCGGCGCGTGCGCGAACTCGCCGACGCCACTCCCCCCGCACTGCGTATCAGCCGGTCAGCGTTCCGGGGCGAGCGCCGTGCGGGCCCGGCGGACCGCCTCCTCCGGGTCCAGCCCGGCGCCCCGCTCGTACGCCTCCGAGAACGCCGCCGCCCCCAGCCCCGCCCGCACCGCCGTCGTGACGCGGTCGACGTCCGCGCGTTCGGCGGGCGGCAGCGGGGCCCCGGCCCGGCGGCGGGCAGCCGCCGCCGCGCCCAGGAGGACGGCCGCGCGCGTGGCGGCCGAAGCGTCGCCGGGCAGGGCGGCCGCGCCGGCCAGGCCCTCCAGGGAAAGGGCCAGGGCGCGGGGCTCGGCCAGGGCGCGGGCGATCTCCAGGCCCTGGAGGTGGTGGGCCGCCGCCCCGGGCGCGTCGCCGCGCAGCTCGGCGACGAAGCCGAGCTCGGCCAGGAGCAGGTGGTCGCCCGCCTGGGAGGAGACATCGGCGTAGCCGTCGCGGATGTGCAGCAGGTGCGCCTCGGCTCCGTCGAGGTCACCCGAGCGGCGGGCGCCGAGGGCGAGGCCCATCTCGGAGTGGATCTCGCCGTACTTGTAGCCCTGTTCGGCGGCGATCCGTCGCGCCTGTTCGTGCAGATCGCGGGCGCGGCCGAAGTCGCGGGCGAGCAGCGCGAGCCGGCCGAGCCCGGAGAGCCGAGCGGACACCTCCGCCTCCAGGCCCAACTCCCTCGCTATGCGCAGCCCTTCGTGCTGGCGGCGCTCGGCGTCCTCGTACGCGCCCTTGATCTCGGCGAGCGCGGCGAGTGGGGAGACGGTCTGCAACTCGCCCCAGCGGTCCCCCAGTTCGCGGAAAATCAGGGCGCTGCGCGTGCCGTCCCGGCCGAGTCCGGTGAGGTCGCCGCTCACCAGGGCGAGCGTCGCGCGCAACCCGAGCGCGGCCGCGGTGCCCCACCGGTCCTCGGCGGTGGTGAACAAGGCGAGGGCGCGGGTGTTCAGCTCGCCGCTCCCGGTCGCGTCGCCCGCGCTGAACAGGCCGTACGCGCAGAGCCAGAGCGCGCGGGCCCGGCGCACGGGGTCGGGGATGGCGTCGGGGGCCGAGGCGGGGACGTGACCGTCCGCCGCGGTGGCGGCTGCTCCGAGGTCCCCGGTGAGAAGGGCGAAGGCGGCGTGGAGGAAAGCCAGTTCACTCGGGCCGTCCGTCACCGCCAGCACCACGCCCAGGCTCCGGCGGGCCTCGGTCAGGCGGCCGCGTAGCAGCCACCACCAGGCGAGGGCGGTGGCCAGCCGGACGGCCTCCTCCGGTTCGCCCGCGCCCGCCCGACGCACCGCCTCGTCGAGTGCCGTACGCAGGTTGCCGGCCTCCGCGTCCAGCCGGGCGAGCCAGGGCCGCTGCCCGGCGCCGCGCAGCCGCGACTCGGCGTGCTCGGCCAGGGCCCGGTAGTGGAGGAGATGGCGGTCCCGTACGGCGGTGTGGTCCTCCATCTCGTGGAGCCGCTCGGTCGCGTACGCGGCGACGGACTCCAGGAGCCGGTAGCGGGGGCCGGTGGGCCCGGCCGCCACGACCACCAGGGACCGGTCGACCAGCCGGGTGACCAGGTCGAGCACCTCGTCCCGGGCAACGCCGTCGCCCGCGCAGACCGCCTCGGCGGCGGCCAGGTCGCAGCCGTCGCTGTGGGCGGCCAGGCGGCGCAGGACGATGCGTTCGGGCGCGCTGAGCAGCTCCCAGCTCCAGTCGATCACCGCGCGCAGCGTCTGCTGGCGGGCCGGGGCGCCGCGCTGTCCGAGGGTCAGGACCCGGAAGCGGTCGTTGAGCCGTACCGCCAACTCCTGCACCCCCAGCGCCCGTACGCGGGTGGCGGCGAGTTCCAGCGCGAGCGGGATCCCGTCCAGGCGGCGGCAGATCTCGGCGACCGCCCGGCGCTCGGGCTCGTCCGGGGCGTCCGGGTCGCGCGGGAAGCCGGGGACCGAGGCGGCCGCGCGCTCCATGAACATCCGGACCGCGTCGGCGGGCTCCAGCGGCTCGACGAGGAACATCGCCTCGCCGGCCAGGCCCAGCGGTTCCTGCCCGGTGGCCAGGACCCGCAGGCCGGGGGCGGTGCGCAGGAGGAGGTCGGTGAGTTCGGCGGCGGCGTCGACGACGTGCTCGCAGTTGTCCAGGAGGAGCAGGGTGCGGCGGTCGCGCAGCGCGGCGGCGAGGCGGTGCGGGAGGGAGGGGGTCGCGGGGCCGGTGCCGGGCAGTGAGCGGGGGACGTCGTCGCGGATGCCGAGGGTGGCGGCGACGATCTGAGCCAGGTCGGCGGGGGTGCCGGCGCGGATGCCGGAGAACTCCACCAGCCAGGTGCCGTCGGCCAGTTCTCCCGCCTGCGCGCTGTCCCGCTCGGCGGTGGCCGCCGCGACGGCGAGCCGGGTCTTGCCCACGCCACCGGGGCCGGTGAGGGTCACCAGCCGTGTCTCTGCCAGGAGTCGGGAGAGGTCGGCGAGAGCTCGGCGTCGGCCGACGAGGGGGGTGAGGGCGACGGGGAGGTTGGAGTGGGAGGGCGGAGCGGTGGTGGGTGCGGTGTTCACCGCGGGAGTCAGGGCGGTGGTGGGTGCGGTGTTCACCGCGGGGATCGCGGCGGTGGTGGGCGCCGCGTCCCGTACCGGTACGTCGTCCGGCGCCGTGCCCCCTGTCGGTGCATGGTCCCTCGCGCTCGCGGAGCGGTGAGCCGACACCCCGTACCCGTACGCCCCCGCACTCAGCCCCGGCTCCTGCCGCAGCACCGCCTCGTGCAGGGCGGCCAGTTCGGGGCTCGGGTCGACCCCCAGCTCCCGCGCAAGCCGGGCGCGCAGGTCCTCGTACGACGCGAGCGCCTCGCTCTGGCGGCCCGCCGCGTACAGGGCCCTCATCCGGACACCGACCAGGCGCTCCCGCAGCGGGTGGAGCGCCACGAGGCCGGCGAGCTCCCCGGCGAGGAGCGCATGGTCCCCCGCCTCCAGGCGCGCCTGAGCCTGCTCCTCCAGCACGGAGAGCCGCTGCTCCGCGAGGCGCTGGGCCGCCGCCCGCGCGAAGGGGCCGTCGGCGAAGTCCGCGTACGCCGGTCCGCGCCACAGCTCCAGGGCCTCGGTGAGCAGCGCGGCCCGGGTGCGCGGGTCCTGGACGGGGCGGGCCCGCGTCACCAGGGCCCGGAAGCGTACGGCGTCCACCTCGTCGCCGCCGTCGTCGAACCGGAGCCGGTAGCCCGGAGGCTGGCGCACCACCCGGTCGCGGCCGATGGCCCGGCGCAGCTGGGAGACCTTGGCCTGGAGGGCGCCCGCGGGCCTGCCCGGAGGCGCGTCGCCCCACAGGTCGTGGATGAGGCGGTCGGCGGACACCGGCCCCCCGTCGTTGGCGAGCAGATCCGCCAGCAGGGCCCGGACCTTGGCTTCGGGGACGGTTACTTGCCGTCCCTCGCCGTCCCACACCACCAGTGGCCCGAGCACCCCAAACCGCATAGGCGCCACCGTACAGGTCCGGAGAGCCGGCCCCCTCGGCTCCCGCGCCACCGCCCCGCCCGCCCGTCAGCCGCCCGAAGCTTTTCCGAAGATTCCCCGAAGCCTCCGGGCGCAGAGTCGTCCCCGTGGGTGGCACCTGAAGGAAGCGGGCAACCATGACCAAGTACGCGCGTAGGAAGGCCCTGGTGGTCGGTGAGACCACCGATATCGCCCTGGCCATCGCCAAGCGGCTCGTGGAGGGCGGGGCGAGCGTCCTGCTGACCGCCCGCACGGATGAGGAGCGTGCCCACGCGGTCGCCGAACTCGGCTCCGCCGCTCGGGTCGTCACCCCGTCCGCGGTGTCGGCCTCCCTCACGGGGGCGACAGCGCGAGAACGAGAAGGGGACGACACCACCCACTTCACCGGCGGCGTCGATCTTCTCTTCGCCGACGCCATCCCCACCGCGCGCCCCCTGCTCCCGCACGTCGCGGACGGCGGCGCGATCGTCCTGACCGCCCCCACCCCGTGTCCCGACGCCGTGCGGACGTTCGCCGCCGAACTCGCGGCCCACGGCATCCGCGTCAACGCGGTGGCGCCGGGCTGTATCGAGGCACCGGGCTCCGGCGCCGTACCCCTGCCCCCGCTGGGGCGCCTCGGCGCCGCCGAGGAGGTGGCCCGGGCCGCGCTCTTCCTGGCCACGGAGGCGACCTTCACCACCGGTGCCCGCCTCCCGGTCGACGGCGGCCTCAGCCGCCCGTGCCCCGGCCACCGTGAACCCACCACCGCCCCCTCTCCGTCCCCGCACATCCCATCCGGAAACCTGGAGCACACCCCATGAGCACCGCACCCGACACGGCACCCGCCGCCGCTGCGGCACCGGACCCCAAGGGCGGGGGCGAGGAACAGGACAAGCTCCCGCTCTTCGCCCTGCTGGCCCTCGCCACCGCCGTCTTCATCACCTGCCTCACCGAGACCCTCCCGGCCGGCCTGTTGCCCGCGATGAGCGAGGACCTGCGGGTGAGCCAGTCCGCGACCGGTCAGACGGTCACGGTCTACGCCATCGGCACCGCCCTGACCGCGATCCCGCTCACCGCGGCCACCGCGGGATGGCAGCGCAAGAAGCTGCTGCTCACGGCCATGGTCGGATTCGCCCTCGCCAACACCGTGACAGCCCTGTCGTCCGTCTACGAGCTGACCATGGTGGCTCGGTTCGTCGCCGGTGTCGCGGCCGGTCTCGCCTGGGCCCTGCTCGCCGGGTACGCGCGTCGTCTGGCCCCCGTACACCTCCAGGGCAAGGCGATGGCCATCGCCATGGCCGGTATCCCCGTCGCGCTCTCCCTCGGCGTGCCCGCCGGTACGTTCCTCGGCGAATGGCTCGGCTGGCGCGTGGCGTTCCTCTCCATGACCGTGCTCACGGTCGTGCTCCTGGTGTGGATCCTCGTGGGCGTCCCCGACTTCCCCGGCCAGGGACGCGGCGAGCGGCCGAAGCTGCTGCCCACCCTGACCATCCCGGGCGTCTCCCCGGTCCTCTTCGTCACGCTGGTCTTCGTGCTGGCGCACACCATCCTGTACGCATACATCGCCACGTACCTCAAGGACCTGGGCCTGGGCAGCTCCACCGGCCTGGTCCTGCTGGTCTTCGGGGCCGCCTCGCTGGCGAGCATCTGGATCGTCGGCGCGCAGATCAACCGCAGGCTGCGCGGCCTCACCGTCGGCGGCGCGCTGCTGGTCGCCGTCGCCTCGCTGCTCCTTGCCGTCCTCTCGGACACCACCGCCTTCGTCTATGTGGCCGCGGTGCTGTGGGGTCTGGGCTGGGGTGGCGTGCCCACGCTGCTGCAGACAGCCGTCGGTGACGCGGGCGGCGAGTCCGCCGACGCGGCGCAGGCGATGCTCGTCACGCTCTGGAACGTCGCGATGGCGGGCGGCGGCATCGTCGGCGGTATCCTGCTCGACACCCTCGGCAGCGAGTCCTTCCCCTGGACGGTGCTGCTGCTCCTGCTGCCGGTGCTCGCGGTGGTGCTCTACGCCCGTAAGGCCGGCTTCCCCGCCCGCCGGCCGGTCGCGGAGACCCAGGAGGCTTCGGCCCCGGCGGCCTGACGCACCGGGGCCCTGATGACCGACCGCCGGAGGGTACTGCTCCCCCCTCCTCCGGCGGTCACCCCCCGTCCCCGCTCCCACGTCGGGACACGGTCCCCGTACGCCCTGCCCCGCTCCGCGCGGGCGCGTGTTCCTGATTTGTTGACACTTCACGCGTCAGGACCAACGTGGTGCTTCACCACTGGTGGAGCTCGTTTCCCGCCCCGTGCGCCTCCTCCACGAGCCTCTCTCCCCGGACTGTTTCCGCAGGTAGGCGCGGGACCTGACGAAGTAGTCGGCCCACCCGGGAAACTTCCGTCCCGGACGGTATTTTCACCTCGTACTTCTGTTCCATGTATCCACTCGGGTGCAAGCGATATCAAGTATCGAGGGGAAGTAGCGTTACATGTCGTCAAGTGAGTTACGCGCGGTGGCGCCGGACAATGGCGCGTACATGCAGACGTTCATGGAAGATGTATTCCGGGCCTTCCAACGCCCCGAGCAGCGCCGTTGGGCCCAGGCCTATCTGTGGGCCCTGATCAACGTGTCGGGCAGGAAGACACCGCGCCGTATGGCACAGGCGAAGCCCCTGCCGTCGGCCGCCGCGCACGGCCTGCACCAGTTCATCAACGGCAGCCCCTGGGACTGGGTCCCGGTACGCCGCCGGCTCACCCAGTACGTGGCGGAGAACACCACCCCGAACGCATGGACCGTCGCCGAACTCATCATCCCCAAGCGCGGCGAACACTCGGTGGGCGTGCACCAGCGCACCGATCCGATGACCGGACGCCGCCTCAACTGCCAGCGGGCTCTGATCTTCTTCCTCGTGTCGGGCACCCAGTGCTATCCGGTGGAGTGGAGCCTCATGCTCGGCGGGCCGTGGGTCTCGGACCGGGAGCGTAAACGCCGAGCCCGTATCCCCGGGTCGGAAGCGGGGCGCACCCCTGGCGACCATGTCGTCAGGTACGCCGCCGAGGCGGCTGTGCAGCCCCATCTCCCGCGTCTGCCCTGGGTGCTGGACCTCACGCACTGCGACGACGCGGCCGGCGTCCTCGCGGGGCTCGCCCGGCTCAGGGCCGACGTGGTGTGCGAGGTCCACCCGAGTCAACTGGTACTCACCGGGCAGCAGTCACCCGCCCTGACCACGGTGGGCGCGCTGATGGAGGCGCGGCACGCGCGTCAGACGCATGTGCTGCTCCGGCAGCACCCCGGCGGCCGCGTCCACCCCGTACCTGTCCACGCCTCCGTGGGCACGGTGGGGCCGCCGCGGCCAGGCAACGGCGACGACGGCTCGCGCCCGTACCGCATTCTGGAGAGACCCGACCCGGACGGCAGGCAGCCGCCCCGGTACTGGCTCACCACCGACCATCGGGTGGAGGAGGCCCTGCGCCTCGCGCGCAGTCACACCGCGGCCCTCTCCACCGTGGCCACGCTGCGGCAGCATTTCGGCGTACTCGACTTCGAGGGCCGCTCCTTCCCTGGCTGGCACCACCACATGACCATGGCCTCGGCCGCCTACATAAGCCAGCGCCTCGTCGGCCCGCCCTCCAGCTCCCCAGCATCGCCGGGGGCACCGTTCCGCGCATGGGCGCCACCTCCCGTCGCGCTCATCGGCGCCACGAACTGATGTGGAACCCAGAAGAGAGAGCAAGGGGGAGCGCGTGAGACAGGTACTCGTGGTGGAGCAGGACTCCTCTGCCGCAGCGGCCATGGTGAGCGATCTGCGGCGGCAGGGGTTCACCGCCCGCAGTGTCTCCACAGGAGAGCGGGCGCTGCGGGTGTACCGCGAGATGGACTTGGTGCTGTTCTCCCTGGAACTGCCCGATATCGACGGGTTGGAATTGTGTCGGGACCTGCGCAGCGGCGGGGACACGGCCCTGATAGCGATCACCGATTCCGACGCCGAACTGGAGCGCGTCCTCGTTCTCCACGCGGGCGCGGACGACTGTGTGGTGAAAAGCTGGGGATTCCGGGAAGTCGGAGCCCGTATCGAAGCGGTACTACGCCGGGCCCGACCCCGACAGGACCTTCCGGGCGCCATTTCCCTGCGCCATCTCCATATAGATCCACGCCTGCGCGAAGTGCGACTGAGGGGCCGACCCGTCGGTGTCACGTCGAAGGAATTCGAGCTGCTCTACACCCTGGCCGCAACCCCGGAGACGGTCGTGACGCGCAAAGAGCTGATGGCCCGGGTCTGGGGCAGCGACTGGGGGCACACGAGCCGCACGATCGACACGCATGTGAGCAGCCTGCGGGCGAAGCTCGGATCCAGCGGCTGGATCATCACCGTCCGGGGCGTCGGCTACCGCATGGGGTACGCCTGGCAGATGCCGGAGACGACCGCCGGCTGAACGGACGGACGATACGGGGCCCCGGGGCGTACGCCTTGGGTTCGATCCTCCCCCCGGGGCGTACGCCTTGGGTTCACCCTCCCGGGGCCCCGCCCGACCGCCTCGTCCGTCACACCGCCGCCGCCAGCCGCCGGAGCAGCGGGTGGTGCGCCTCCCCCTTCTCCCCCACCGCCCGCCGCGCCCACCAGGCCGACGCCAGGTTCGACGTGAGCAGCGTGCGGCGCGGCTCGCTGCGGGCCAGCTCGGTCACGGCCGCGAGCGTGCCCATCCCCGTCCCGGTGAAGAGGAGAGCCGTGTCGGCCGGCAGCTCCCGCTCCCGTATCCGCCGCAGGATGGCCCCGGTCGTCACCTCGTACGGGTCGAAGTGCGCTTCCTCGCCCGGGCGCACGGCCTCCTCCGCCGGGACGAGCACCACCCCGTCGACCGTGAGGCCGGCCCGCTCCCAGAAGGCGCGGGAGGTATCGGTGAGCCAGGGCTCGTACGGGGAGACGAGCGTCAGCCGCTGCACCCCGAGCGCCTCGCAAGCCGCGAGGATCGCCTGCGTGGAGGACTGCACGGGCGAACCGGCACGTTCGGACAGTTCGTCGCAGAAGGCCCGGTCGCCCTCCGGTTCCAGCAGGTAGTGCGACGCGCTGCACGCCACGACCGTGGCGTCCAGGCGCAGTGCGCCGAAACTGCCGAGCAGCTCGGGGAGCACCTCGTTGTACGTCTCCAGCATCGCCCTCAGTCCGGCCCCGGGCGTCACCGGGAAACGGGAGGCGTACACATTCATTCCGAAGCCGAGCAGGTGGTTGAACTCGGGTTCCGCCGTCGGGTTTTCCGGCGGCACGACGACCCCCAGCCGGGGCAGTGAGAAGAGATCCATGGAAGTACCGTAGGGCGTACGTCACATCGACGGGCTTTCTGCGTCCCCTATTTGGCACGCTCGCACATCACCCTTGCACTTCCTTTCCTTCCTGACATTCCTTGACACTCCGCAACACAGCCCTGACTCGGCAGATATTGCTCTTCTCAGCCAGGCACCGAAGGATATGCATCAGCGAATGCGGCCCTGATCGCAGACCCCTTTCACGGAAAGAGGAGCAGAGGAAATGGCAGCAGAAGGCCCCGAGAAACTGGAGAAGCCGCCCCATATATCGGACGCGACCCTGCGGGACTCCGCACATATGGCGGGGGTCGAATTCGGCCCCGAGGACGCCGCCGCCATCGCGGACTTGCTGGTGCGCACCGGCGTCGAGCTCGTCGAGGTGGGCATGGTCTCCGGGCCGGACTCCAAGGACGCCGACCTCGTCCTGGCCACCCACGAGGCGGTCACCCCCGAGCGCAGTATGACGCTGGTCGTCGTCCGCGACCGCCGCCAGGTCGCCCGCGCGCTGGACGAGGCCGAGCGCCTGGGCGTGCGGCACATCATGTACTCCATCCCGACCTCCGAGCAGCACGCGCAGCTGAAACTCGACTCGGCGAGCCCCAAGTTTCTCCAGGCGCTCGCACGGTCGGCGATCCAGCAGGCGAAGGAGCGCGGCTTCCACGTCACGTTCAGCGGTGAGGACGGCGCCCGCACACCCCGGGAGCGTCTCGTCCCCTATGTGGAGGCGGGGTTCGCGGCGGGGGCCGACCGGTTCCGGCTCGCGGAGACCGTGGCGTACCTCTCGCCCTGGCAGATGGAGGAGGTCATCGCGGATATCACCGCGATCGACGGCTCCGAGATCGAGATCCACTCGCACAACATGCTGGGCATGGCCGTCGCCAACTCCCTGGCCGCCGTCCGGGCGGGGGCCCGGTGGATCTCCGCGACCGTCGGCGGGATCGGCGAGCGCGGCGGCAACGCGCCGCTGGCCGAACTGCTCACCTCGCTGCGGGTCATCCACGGCGACACCCGCTTCGACCTCACCCATCTCACCGAGCTCTCCCGGATCGCCCTGCGGGGCGCCGGTCTCGGGGAGGCCTTCCAGTCCGGGCCGACCACACCGCACGCTTTTGCGTACGAGCTGCCGGGCCAACTGAGCCACCCGCAGGCCTACGAGACACTTCCCGCCGAACTCGTCGGCAACAGACGCGAGTTGCGCGTGCGCAGCCGCCTCACCACGGCCCTGGTCAGCTGGGCCCTGGCCGACTCGGGACTGGAGGTGGACGTCGACGCCTTCACCCCGTGGCTGGCCGAGCGGCAGGAGCGGGACGGCCGCCCGCTGCTGGACCGGGACACGATCCGCAAGGCCGCAATCGACTTCCGCCCGGCGCCCGCGTAACCCCTCGCACCGCGCAACCACCACACACAGCAACGGAGTTCACGATGTCCACCGCCACCCTGACCGGCGTATGCCCCGAGTGCGAGACCGACCTGACCGTCCCCCCGGTCACCCTGGGCGAGACGCTCTCCTGCCCCGAGTGCATCCTGACTCTCCGCGTCGAGGCCGTCGAGGACGGCCGGCTGACGCTCGAGATGGTCGAGGTGCAACTGCGCGACTGGGGCCAGTGACATGGACGCTCTCCGTCCCGTCGCCCTCGTCGCGGACCGTATCGCCTGGGAGGAACGCCTGCTCATCGAGACGGCCCCGACCTTCGGCCTCCGTATCGACTGGGTCAACGACGAGTCCCTCTCCCTCGGCCACCCCGACGCCCCGGCGATCAAGGGGTACGACAGCCTCCTCGTCCGCAGCCGCAGCTACACCCGCGGCGGGCTGATCTCCAGCCTCGCCGAGGCGGCCGGCGTCCCCACGCTGAACACCGCCCGGGCCATCCACGCCTGCGAGAACAAGGCCGCCCTGCGCGCACTGCTCCAGACCGCGGGCGTACCCGTCCCGGACCACCGG
Source organism: Streptomyces sp. CB00316 (assembly GCF_001905595.1). GTDB lineage: Bacteria > Actinomycetota > Actinomycetes > Streptomycetales > Streptomycetaceae > Streptomyces. The sequence goes on from NZ_LIXI01000002.1 coordinate 439,437, forward strand.
CTCGTTCTCTCCCGCAAGGACTTCGACAAGGCTCTCGCGGACCTGCCCCTGCCCCTCGTCCTCAAGCCCGTCTTCGGCGGGATGGGCAAGCGGGTCACCCTGATCCGGCACGCCGACACCGCGCACTCCGTCTACGACTACATCGAGGACCTGGCCCACGCCTTCGAGCAGGCCAGCGTGGTGGAGCCCTACCTCGGCGGCAGCTCGGTGCGATGCCTGGTCGTCGGGCGGGAGCTGATCGGGGCCGCGGAGTTCGAGAGCGGCGGCAGCGACTGGCGCAACAACGCCGCCCTCGGCAACAGGAACCGCCCGGTAGCCCACGACCCCGACGTCCTGAAGATCGTCGGCGGTGTGGTGGATGTGCTCGGACCCGGCATCTACGGGGTCGACCTCTTCGCCACCCCCGACGGCTACGTCGTCAACGAGGTCAACCACGCCCCCGGCTTCCGAGCCGTGGCGTCCGCCACCGGAGCGGACATCCCCTCAGCCATATGCCGTTACGTGCAGGAGTTACTCGCATGATCCGTGCAGGAGTCGTCGGCGCCTCCGGGCTCGCCGGCGGCGAACTCATCCGCCTCATCACCCAGCACCCCGACCTGGAACTCACCTTCCTGGGCGGCTCCTCCAACATCGGCCGCCGCCCCTCCGAGCTCCACCCCGGCCTCCGCCTCGACCAGGGCCTGACCGTCCAGCCGGTCACCGACGACATCGTGGACAAGGTCGACGTCCTCTTCCTGGCCACCCCGGCGCCGGTATCGGCCGAGCTGTCCTCGCTGCTCGCCGACCGCATTCCGGCCATCGTCGACCTCAGCGGCGCGTTCCGCATCCGTACGCCGGAGCTGCACGACCGCTGGTACCCGAAGGTCAAGCGCCGCACCGACCTCGCGGACCGCTTCGTCTACGGCGTACCCGAGCTGATCGGTGACCAGCTGAAGGACGCCGCGCTCATCTCCCTGCCCGGCTGCTACGCCACCGCGATCACCCTGGGCCTGGCTCCGCTCGTCCTCGGCCTCGGGCTCGACCTGAAGACGGTGGTGGTGGACGGCAAGAGCGGGTCCAGCGGCGGCGGCATCCAGCTGCGCACCTCCGACCTGCACCCGTTCCGGGCCGGGGCCATCGCCCCGTACTCCCCGACCGGGCACCGGCACGCCGCCGAGGTCGGCGACTTCCTGGAGCGGAGCAAGCCCGGGACTGTCGGGAACCTCTCCATGTCGGCGTACGGCGTCCCCAACGTACGCGGTTTGCTGACCAGTTCGTACGTGTTCACCGACGAGAAGGTGGACCAGCGAGAACTGAGCCGGGCCTTTCTGCGCTTCTACAAGGGGCGCCCGTTCGTCCGGGTGCGCCGACACAACGAGACGCTGATCCCGGTGCCCGACCCCCAGGTCGTGCTCGGTTCCAACTACGCCGACGTGACGGTCCTGCTCGACGAGGAGGGCGGCCGGATCGTCGTACTCGCCGCGCTCGACAACCTGGTCAAGGGGGCCGCGGGCCAGGCCGTGCAGGTGACGAACCTGCGGTTCGGCCTGCCGGAGGAGACCGGGCTGACACAGCAGCCGGTGATGCCGGCATGAGCGCCGGGCGTTCCCTCTCCGGAGTTCCCACGGTGGTCAAGCTCGGCGGCAGCTGCCTCGACGACCTCGACGGCACCTGGTGGGACGACCTGGCCCGTCACGGCCAGGAGCGGCCTCTGGTCCTCGTCCACGGCTGGTCCAAGCCGCTCAAGAAGCTCGACGCCCGCCACAGCGAGCCGTCGGCGATCCTGCGCGACCGGTACGGCAACCAGAGCCGGTGGACCACACCCGAGGTCATCGACGACATCAGGACGGTCAGCGCCGTGCTGGCCGAAGACGTCCTCGCGCGGCTGGAGAGCCGTGGCATCACCGCGGAGCGGCTGCTCGGCAGCGACGGGCTGGTCAGTGCGGGCGAGAGTGAGCGCTGGTGGTGGCGGGAGAAGCAGCTCGTCGAGCTGGAGAACCTCGTCGGACCGATCACCGGGGTCGACCCGACCCCGCTGAAGAACCTCCGGCCGGGCCATGCCTACCTGGTCACCCCGCTCGCCCGGAACGAGGCGGGCCAGGAGGTCAACACCGACGCCGACCGGGCCGCCGCGGCGATCGCCGGGGCCACCGGCGCGACCGACCTGGTCCTGGTCACCGATGTCGGCCATCTGCTCATCGACGACGAGCCGGTACGCCGGATCAGCGCCGACGACGCGGCCGCCTTCCGTGACAAGGGGGCCCGGGGCGGCATGCGCAAGAAGCTGCGGGCCGCCGGCGAGGCCCTGGAGCACGGCGTCGATCGGGTCGTCATCGGCAGCGCCGCCGTCACCGAGCTGCTGGACGGCTCGACCGGCACGCTGATCACGAAGGCTCCGGGCGGGGCCGATACGTCAGGAGCTGTCGCATGAGTCGGTCCCGCGTCCTGGTCGTCAACAACGGCACGCTCTCACTCAAACAACTCCGCTCCCGCTTCGAGGTGTTGGGTTCGGATACGGAAGCGGTCGACGCTTCGTCCGTGCCCGCCCGGGTGGACGGCCGCTACCAGGCGATCGTGCTGAGCGGCACCAAGGTGCGCGCGTACGACAGCGAGTTCTACAAGCCCCTGATCGACCTGGTCACCACAGCGGACGTGCCGGTCTTCGGCATCTGCGGCGGGATGCAGATCCTTGCTGTCGCGGCCGGCGGGCGCCTCGCGGAGGGGCCGCAGCGGGTCGGGGGCTACGAGGTGCAGGTGGACACGGGGGAGCCGCTCTTCACCTACGTGAAGCCGACGGTCACCGTCTTCCACCGGCACACCCTCTACCTCCAGGAGGCCCCGGCGGGCTACCACTCGATCGGCCGCTCCGAGCACGCGCCCGTGGAGTTCCTCCGCTCGGACGACGGCCGGATCCACGGCTCCCAGGCTCACCTGGAATTCCGGAAGGACGGCCTGGAGATCCTGCGGGGCTTCGCGCAGCTCTACCAGTGACCCGAGCCCCTACGTACGCGAACCCACTCGACGTAGGCGCACCCCCTCACACCTTCGGACAGAACAAGGACTTCGCCATGAGCACTCTGGAAGAACCGCAGGACCCCGCCCTCACCGTCCACCTCAACGGCAGCGGCGGCGCCATCAAGGGATGGGTGGTCGTCGACACGCTCGTCGACGGCCTGGCGATGGGCGGCACCCGAATGACCACCGGGGTCACCGAGGAGGAAGTCGCGGGCCTGGCGCGGGACATGACCGAGAAGTTCACCCTGGCAGGGCTCCGCATCGGCGGCGCCAAGGCCGGGCTGGTCGCCGACGCCACGAACTCCGAAGGTCCTGACCGCGAGGAGACCTTCCGCACCTTCGGCCGCACGGTGAAGCCGCTCCTGCACGGCGGCATCCACCTCGGCATCGACATGGGCGTCACCCCCGCCGACCGGGCCGTCTTCTTCGAGGAGGCGAAGTACGACCCCCGCTACCGGCTCGGCGCCCCCGACATGCCGATCGACTGGCGTACGTACTACGAGCCCTTGATCGACGCCACCGGCCACGGGGTCGGGGTCGCCGCGATCACCGCCCTGGAGGCGAGCGGCCGCACCGAGCCCGCCCGGGTCGTCGTGCAGGGGTTCGGGGCGGTGGGCCGGGCGGTGGCACGGTTCCTGGAGGACCGGGGGCACATCGTCGTGGGCATCGCGGACATCCGGGGCACGATCAGCGCTGAGCGGCTGCCGGTGTCCGAACTGGTCGCCATGACCGACCAGTTCGGGGCCATCGACCGCACCCGGCTACCGCAGGGCGTCAAGCTCTCCGCCGAGCCGGACGCCTGGCTCGACGTGGACGCGGACATCCTGATCCTGGCGGCTCAGAAGTACGCGATCAACGCCGAGAACGCCCACCGACTGCGGGCCGGCCTGGTCGTCGAGGGTGCCAACCTCGCCTCCAGTGCGGCGGCGAAGGAGAAGGTGGCCGCCTCGGGGGCCGGACTGGTCCCGGGCGTGATCGCCAACATCGGCGGCGCGGCCTCGGCGGCCCTGGCCGTCACCCGGGTCGTCCCGTTCGACCTGGAGGCGGAAGCCCGCAAGGCGTGGGTCTTCGACTGGGTCGGTGACCGGGTCCGGCAGAACACGCGCGACCTGCTGGAGATCGCGGCCTCGCGGGCGGGCGACCCGCTGCCCGAGCTGCTCGCGGCCCGCCGGAAGGAACGCTGATGCGTACGGCGGTCGGGAGCCCGCCGACCCCTGAAGCCTCGGCCGTCGTACCCGAAGGGCGCGCCGCCGAGTACCGCCGCCGGGGCTGGTGGCGGGAGCAGACCTTCCTCGACGACCTGCACCACCAGGCCCGGGAGCGCCCACGCCGGCTGGCCATCGCGGGCCGACGCGTGGCCGAGTCCCGTACCGACACGCTCGACTACGCCGAACTGAACCGGCTGACCGACCGGTTCGCGCTGGCCCTGCTGGACCTGGGCGTCCGGCGAGGCGACTTCGTCGCCGTACAGCTGCCCAACCGGTGGGAGATGGTGCCGCTGATCTTCGCTTCCATCCGGATCGGCGCGGTCATCATCCCGATCTCGCCCATCTGCACGGAGGAGGAGCTGCGCCACCGCCTCGCCCTCACCGAAGCGCGGGTGTGCATCACGCTCCCCGAGTGGTCGGGCACCCCGCTGGCTGAGATCGCGTCCCGCTTGCTGGGTGAACTGCGTTCTCTGAAACACGTGTTGGTGGTGGATGGCCCGCTGCCGGAGGGCACTCTCCCCTTTCACCAGCACTTCGTGGAGGCGAAACGGGAGGAGCAGGCGGGCGCCGCCGACCGGCTGGCCGGTCTGGCTCTCGGCGCGGACGACCCGTTCGTGGTGCTGTTCACCTCCGGCACCACCGGCCTGTCCAAGGGGGTCCTGCACAGCCAGAACACGGTGCACTCGGCCGTACGCGGGTACGTCGACGCGTTCGGAGCGGGCGAAGGCGGCGGCGGTGACGGCTGGGTGGTGGCGGTTTCCACGCCGCTGGTGCACTACTCGGGCTTCGCGCAGGGTGTGCTGGCCGGCGTCATGCTGGGCGGCACGGTCGCCTTCCAGGACGTCCGCCGCAACGAGGCGTTGCTCGACCTGGTGGAGCGGTACGGCGCGACCCTGCTGTACGGGCCGCCCGCCACCCTCGCCGATGTGGTCGCCTCCCAACGGGCCGAGCGGCGGGACACCAGCACGCTGCGGCATGTGGTCATCGGCTCGGCGCCGGTCCTGAAGGAGCTGGCCGACGAGGTGCACGAGACGCTCGGCGCCCGCGCCCACTCCCTGTGGGGCATGTCGGAGAACGGCCCCGTGACCGTCACCCGGCCCGAGGACCCCACAGGATGGTCGGCACGGAGCAACGGCCGCGCGATCGATGCCATGGAGACTCGGATCGAGGCGTCGGAGGCGTACGGGACCCCGGGCGCCGAGGGCGCCGTGGGCCGGCTCAAGGTGCGCGGGGCGTCGCTCGCGTTGGGGTACCACCGGCGCCACGAGGCGTTCGCGGCCGAGCTGGACGAGGACGGCTGGTTCGACACCGGCGACCTCGCCCGGGACGACGGCCGGGGCGGCATCCGCATCATCGGCCGGGCCCGCGACGCGGTCCTGCGAGAGGGGCGGGTGGCGCCGATGACGGAGCTGGAGGCGGTGATCGGCAGCCACCCAAGGGCGGAGGAAGCCGCTCTGGTGGGTCTGGAAGCGACTGGCGGAGAGGGCCCCGGCAACGTGATCGTCGCCGTCGTGGTCCCACGCGACGGCCGGGGCCCCACGCTGGAGGAGGTCCGGGCCCGGGTCACGGAGGCGGGCCACGACGCCCGCTTCCTACCCGACCGGGTGGAGCTCGTCCCCGCCCTTCCGAAGACGCTGACCGGCAAGGTCCGCAAGGCCGAGCTGCGTGAGCGGTACGCCACGAGCACCACCCCCGCCTGACCTCTGTCCACCCCCTCCACCCACCGAGCGCTGGAGCTGTGATGCCCGAACCCACACCGGTCTCCATGTCGGCGACCCTGGCCGCCGACGAGGCCCTGGCCCGCCGGCGCCGGGCCGGGGAGCGGGTCATGTCGATGGCCAGCGGGGAGATCGGCCTGCCGGTCCTCCCCGCGCTCAGGGACCGGCTCGCGGCGGCGGCCGACGAGAACGCGTACGGCTCCGTCGCCGGGAGCCCCAGCCTGCGGACCGCCGTCGCCGGTTACTGGGAGCGGCGCGGTCTGGACGTCGATCCGGGCCTCGTCGTGGCGGGTCCAGGCAGCAAGTCGCTGCTGTTCGCGCTGCTCCTGGCCATCGGCGGCGACGTGATCGTGCCGGTGCCGAGCTGGGTGAGTTACGCCGCCCAGGCCCGGCTGGTCGGGGCGCGTCCCATCCCCGTACCGATCCTGCCGGGGCAGGGTGGGGTGCCCGATCCGGACCTGCTGCGCGAAGCGGTCGCCGACGCCCGGGCGGCCGGACAGCGCCCCCGGGCGGTGGTCGTGACCGTGCCGGACAACCCGACCGGCACGGTAGCCTCGGCCGCCACCGTACGACGGCTGGCGCAGGCGGCCCGCGAACTGGACCTCGTCATCGTCTCCGACGAGATCTACGGCGACCTGGTCTACGACAGCTCCGAGCCTGCCGTCTCGCCGGCCCTGCACGCCCCCGAGCGGACCGTCGTCACCACCGGGCTCACCAAGAACCTGGCGCTCGGCGGCTGGCGCACGGGCGTGACCCGGCTGCCCGACAGTGAGCTGGGACGCGCCCTGCACACCCGGCTCCTCGCGGTCGCCAGCCAGATCTGGTCGAGTCCGCCCGCGCCGGTGCAGACGGCGGCCGCGTACGCGTTCGGGGAGCCGCCGGAGGTCGTCGAGCGGGTCGCGGCGAGCCGACGGCTGCACGAGAAGGTGGTGCGCGCGGTCGCCGCCCGCTTCACCGCCGTGGGCGCCGGGCTCGCGCCCATCGCCGCGACCTGCTACCTCTACCCGGACTTCGAGCCCCTGCGCGAGCACCTGGCCGAAACCCACGGCGTACACGGCGGCGACGGTCTGGCCGCGCTGCTCTCCGAGCGGTACGGGGTCGGCGTCCTGCCCGCCACCGCGTTCGGGGATGCCGCCCGCCCCCTGCGCATCCGTGCGGCGACCAGCCACTTCTACGGCGAGACCGCCGAGCAGCAGACCGCGGCACTGGAGGCGGCGGGGTCGGCGGATCCGCTCGCCCTGCCGTGGATACGGGAGTCGGTCGACCGGGTCGGTGAAGTCCTGGCCGACCTGACGTCGGCACCGGTCCCGGCTTCCGCCCCGCACGCCTGATGTCACCCCAACTCACCTACGCACCAACGACGTCATAGGAGTAATCGATGCCCCACTCCCACCTCCCCGTCCTCTTCGAGGCGCTGTACCGGGGCGAACGCCACGTCGGCTTCGGCCACCCCGAGGAGGGCACGCCGCAGACCCTGTACCGGGTGGAGGACGGCCAGGTCGCCGCCGCCTTCATCGCCACCGACGGCTCGGAGGAGGCCCTGCGGGCCGCACTCACCGAGGGTGCGGCGACCGTCGTCGTCACGGCCGGTGACCCTGCACTCCGCCTGCTGCCGCCCCTCCTTCCGCAGGCCACGGGCAACGCCCTGCTGAGCGGCTTCATGGGCACGCACAAGAAGAAGTGGGGCGGCGAATCCGCTCCGGAGGACGGGGAGTTCACCCCGCCCAAGTGGTTCTTCAAGGGGTTCGGCGACTGGGTGAAGCTGCCTGGCGAGGACTTGGTCGTCCCGGCCCGACCGGTCGCCCTCATCGAGGAGCCCGAGATCGCCCTCGTCTACGTCAACGACGCCGACGGCATCCCGCACTACGCCGGCTACACCTTCGGCAACGACCTGTGCGACATCGGCCTGCACCGCCAGGACCCGGGCTACAACCCGTACTGCAAGCTGTGCGACACCGCCCTCACCCCGTGGCTCTTCCTCGGCCCGCCGCCGCGTACGGTGACCGGCCGGGTCACCATCGTCCGGGACGCCGCGACGGCCTGGGAGGGCCCGTTCGACTGCGGCGACGACGCCCTCTACTACCGGATCCAGGACATGGCGGACCACCTGTTCACCTTCCCGGCGGTACGGCGGCCCGGGTTGGTCAACTACGTGCTCCTGGGCGCCGACGAGGCGAGCTTCCACGACGGGTTCCGGATCGCCGACGGCGATCGGATCGCCATCGACGTGAAGAGCCACGGGGTCACCTTCGAGAACCGCGTGCGCTACGTCTCCCCGGCCCCGTACACCACCCCGGCGCCCGTCGCCACGGCATGAACACCCCGTGAGGTGGAGCGGGTGACTGTGCTGACGCCATCCGGCACAGCCACGCTCTGAGATCCACCACCCCACCCGTCCCACCCCGCCGCCGCCGGACTACGCAGAAGGAGACCGCGAGACCGCACCGTGCCCGCCACCACCAAGAAGCAGGTTCGTCTCGCAGCGCAGCTGCCCGGCATCCACCATGTGAGCGTCCGGTCGGACCCGCGCGCCGAGAGCCAGACTGCCATCGACTCCTCCATCCGGCTCGCGCAGACCGTCGAACGCGGCAAGTTCGACTTCTTCTTCCTCGCCGAAGGGTTGCGGCTGCGCGAGCACAAGGGGCATGTCCACGACTTGGACGCCGCCTGAAGGCCGACACGGCGACGGGAGAGTTCGTCGCCGCCGGGGCCGGCCGCTTCGCCCACCGGGGACAGCACTTCGACACCTCCGGCCGGTTCACCACCCCGCCAGGACCGCAGGGCCACCAAGCCCGGCGGCCTGGCGCGAGGAGGGCGCCCGGCCGGGTGAGCTCCTCGACGCCGCGTACACCGGCCGCGACACGGCGCGACGCCCACCGCGGACCTTCGCGGACCTCGTCGTCTTCCTGGACGACGAACCGGGCTCCGCCGCACGACGCGAGACCCGCCTCGACGAGGCGGACGGAGCCGAACCGGCTTCGGACGCCGAGATCTTCGCCGGCACTCCCGCCGAACTGGCCGACCTTCTCCTCGACTGGCGCTCCACCGGCCTGGACGGCTTCCGCCTCCGCCCGGGCACCCTGCCGCACGACCTCATGGGGATCGCCCGGGGCGCGGTCCCCAAGTTGCAGCGGCGCGGAGTGTTCCGTACGGAGTACGCGTCCACGACGCTGCGCGGCCACCTGGGGTTGGCACGGCCCGCGAGCCGCTACGCGAAGGCGGTTGACGCGCGGCGGAAGCGAGGTCAGCCGGTCGCCGCCGCGCTCCGGTGCAAGGTCTCCAGCAGCTCCAGCTCGTCCTCGGACAGCCGCAGGGCTCCGGCGGCCACGTTGGCGGCGAGGTGGCCGAGGTCACCGGTGCCGGGGATGGCCAGGACGTGCGGCCCCCGGTGCAGGGTCCACGCCAGCCGGACCTCCGCCGGGCTCACCCCGTGCGCCTGCGCGACGGTGAGGATCTCGGCGGGCTCGGCCCCGGTCGCGCCGCCCTCGCCGCCGGCCGCGGCTATCGCGTAGAACGGCACGAACGCGATCCCCTGCTCGCCGCAGTCCCGCACGAACGCGTCGTCCTCGGACGACCGCATGCCGATCCCGTACCGGTTCTGTACGCAGACCACCGGGGCGATGGCCTGGGCCTCGGCGAGGTGGGCGGGGGTGACGTTGGACAGGCCGAGGTGGCGGATGAGCCCGGCCTGGCGCAACTCGGCCAGAGCACCGAAGCGCTCGGCGATCGAGTCCGTCCCGACGATCCTCAGGTTCACCACGTCGAGGTGGTCGCGGCCGAGTTGGCGGAGGTTCTCCTCGACCTGGCCGCGCAGCGCCTCGGGGGTGCGGGCGTGGGCCGCCCACTCGCCCGTGAGGTCCCGGGCCGGGCCGACCTTGGTGGTGATCACGAGGTCGTCCGCGTACGGGGCGAGGGCACTGTTGATCAGCTCGTTGGCCGAGCGCAGCGGGGAGAAGTAGAAGGCGGCGGTGTCGATGTGGTTCACGCCGAGATCGACGGCCCGGCGCAGGACGGCCAGGGCGGCTTGGCGGTCGCGGGGGACGGCGTCGGGCACGAGCGCCCCGCCGGTCTGCGGCAACCGCATCGTGCCGAAGCCGACGCGGTTGACCGGCAGATCGCCGAGGGTCCAACGGCCGGACGCGGCCGCGGTGATCGGGGCTGTGGTGCTCGCGGAGCTCGTGGAAGTCATGTCTGAATGATCTCCGCTCGGCGTGCCTCCGGGCCATGGGATCATCCCGCCGATCCGCCCTGAGGCCCGCCGAGCCCCGAAGCTGAGGAGGCCCCCAGGGCCGTCGGTCTCCCGGGCCTGTCAGTCCGCCGGCCCCCGAGCCCGTCAGTCCGCCAGTCCCCAGGGCCCGTCAGAACACCTCAGTCCGTCACCGTGAGCGGACCGTACGCGTCCGGGCGGCGGGTGGTCAGGAACGGGAACAGCTCCAGCCAGTCGCGGCGGGCGTCGAGATCGAGGTCCGCGACCAGGACGGCCGGCTCGTCGCGCGGGGCCTGGGCCAGGACGCGGCCGTACGGGTCGACGATGAAGGAGCTGCCGTAGAAGGTGAGCCCGTTCTCGGCGCCGATCCGGTTGGGAACGATCATGAAGGTGGCGTTGGCGATGGCGTTGCCGGTGATCACCTTCTGCCACAGCGGCTGGGAGTCGAAGCCGGGGAAGCCGGGCTCGGAGCCGATGGCGGTCGGGTAGACGAGGACGTCGGCACCGGCCAGCGAGTAGGCGCGCGCCAGCTCCGGGAACCACTGGTCCCAGCAGGTCGGCAGGCCGAAGCGGGCCTCGTCGACCGTGACCAGCGGGAAGGCGTCGTCGCCCGCCGGGCCGGCGCGGAACCAGTCGTCCTCGTAATACCCCTCGGTGACCGGGATGTGGGTCTTGCGGGTGCGCTGGGCGAGGGTGCCGTCGGGGGCGACGAGGATCGCGGTGTTGTAGCCGAGGCCGTCGTCCTGGCCGTCGGGCGCCGGGGCCTTCTCGTACAGGGAGGCGTGGACGTGGAGGCCGTGCTCGCGGGCGGCCTCGGCGGCGAAGGTGAAGGTGGGACCGGTGAGCAGCTCCTCCGGCTCGGCCGGCGCGGGGTGGTCGGCGCGGCGGACGACCGCGAAGTACGGCGAGAGCGTCAGCTCCTGGAGGCAGACCACCCGCGCCCCCTCGGCCGCGGCGAGGCGGATGCCCTCCCGCAGGGCGGCGCGGTGCTCGGCGGGGTCGCGGTGCCACCGCTGCTGGACGGCCGCGACGCGCAGGGGGGCGCGCTCGGCGGGGCGGGTCCGGGTCGGGGAGGCGGGCGGGTTGTACGCGGTGATCAGGCGCATGACCAGTTCCAGGGGGGGGGAGGGGCCGGGGGCAGGCACGGGGCGGAGGATTGCCGGAACGTTCCGGCAGGGACCGAATCTAACCGTGCCGGAACGTTCCGGCAACCCATCACCTCGCACGATCACCACCGTCTAGACTTCACCCCCGTGACCTCCCGGACCGTGACCCTGCTCGACGTAGCCCGCGCCGCCGGGGTCTCCAAGAGCACCGCCTCCGACGCCCTCCAGGGCTCGGGCCGCGTCGCGCGCGCGACCAGGGACCGGGTCCGCGCGGTGGCGGAGGAGCTCGGCTACCGGCCCAACAGCGCGGCGCGGCGGCTCCGCCGCTCCAGCACCGGGGCCATCGGACTGCACCTGCCCCAGACCGCGACCCGGCTGGATTACTACATGAACCTCGCCTTCGGGGCCGTCGCACGCGCCCAGGAGGAAGGCCTCGACGTGGTCCTCCTCGCCCCGGCGAGCACCGCGGGCGCCGTGGCGGGCCCGGGTGGCACGAGCGGACCGGTCGCCTCGCGGGTCGACGGGCTGCTGGTGATCGACCCCGAGGTGGACGACAGCGCCGTGCCGGGGCTGCTGGACGCGGGGGTTCCGGTGGTGACCGGGGAGCGCTACCTCGGCCCCACCGCCACCCCCACCGGCGCCGTGATCTGCGACAACGCCGCCTCCCTCACCGCGCTCCTGGACCACGTCACCGAACGCGGCGCCCGCCGCCCCGCCGTCCTGGCACCCGCGGGCACCTCCGCCTGGGCCACCGCCCTGCGGGCCACCGCCGCCTCCTGGGGTCAGGAGCGCCGGGTGGACGTGGCGCTGCGGACCGTGCCGTTCGCCGCCACGCCGGGCGAGGCCGAGCAGACGACGCTCGCCCTGCTGCGGGCGGACCCGGCGGTGGACGCGGTGATCTGCGCCCCGGACGGCGCGGCCCCGGGCGTCCTTCGGGCGGCGGCGACTCTGGGCCGTACGGTCGGCAGCGCCTCGGGCCGTACGGTCGGCACCCCCTCCGGCCGTACGGTCGGCGAGACCAGCACCCCCCGGACCGGCACCCCTCGCCGTACGGTCGGCGAGACCGGCGCCCACCCCCGTACCCGTACCCCCCTCCTCGTCGCCTCCTGCGTGGACGGCACCGCCACCCGCTCCGCCGAGCCGCCCGTCACCGCGGTCGACCTGCGCCCCGCCGCGTACGGGCGCGCCTGCGCCGAGCTGCTCTGCGACATCCTCGCGGGCCGCACGCCCCCCGACACCGTGCGCCGCCACGCCTGGGCACTGGAGACGCGGGCCTCCACCGTCGGGCCCGCCTGAGCAGGACAGCGACGCGGCGCGAGGAGCACCGCGCCCGGGCCCCAGCGCAACCGATCAACTCAGCACCGCAGTCAGCCCGTTGTGGCAGGGTGGAGTCGTGGCGCGCACGCGCGCAAGCGTCTTCTTGAGGGAGTGTGTATGCCCACCGCACACCAGGTGCCAGACATCCTGTCACCCGATTTCGAGGCGAATCCCTATCAGGCGTACCGCCTGATGCGCGACGCGTTCCCCCTCTTCCGACACGAGGCCACGGGGAGTTATGTGATCTCGCGCTACGAAGATGTGGCGTACGTCTTCAAGGACAAGAAGGGCGAGTTCACCACCGAGAACTACGACTGGCAGATCGAACCCGTACACGGACGGACGATCCTCCAGCTCAGCGGAGGCGAGCACGCCGTGCGCCGGGCCCTGGTGGCTCCCGCCTTCCGGGGCAGCGACCTGCGGGAAAAGTTCTTACCCGTCATCGAACGGAATTCACGCGAGCTGATCGATGATTTCCGCGCCTCCGGTTCGGTCGACCTGGTCGCCGACTATGCGAGCCGTTACCCGGTCAATGTGATCGCGGACATGCTGGGTCTCGACACGGCCGACCACGCGCGATTCCACCGCTGGTACACGGCCGTCATCGCCTTTCTCGGCAACCTGTCGGGCGATCCGGAGGTCGCCGAGGCGGGTGAGCGGACGCGTGTCGAGTTCGCCGAGTACATGCTGCCGATCATCCGGGAACGGCGGAGGAATCCGGGCGACGACCTGCTGTCCACGCTGTGCACCGCCGAGGTCGACGGCGTCCGGATGAGCGACGAGGACATCAAGGCCTTCTGCAGCCTGCTGCTCGCCGCCGGCGGTGAGACCACCGACAAGGCGATCGCCGGCATCTTCGCCAACCTCCTCCTCCACCCTGAGCAGTTGGAGGCGGTCCGCGCCGATCACTCCCTGATCCCCCAGGCGTTCGCCGAGACGCTGCGCTACACCCCGCCGGTCCACATGATCATGCGACAGGCGGCGACGGACGTGGAGCTCAGCGGCGGCACCGTACCCGCGGGAGCCACCGTCACCTGCCTGATCGGCGCCGCCAACCGCGACGAGAGCCGCTACCGCGCCCCCGACACCTTCGACATCTTCCGCACCGACCTGACCACCACGACCGCCTTCTCGGCGGCGGCCGACCACCTCGCCTTCGCCCTCGGCCGCCACTTCTGCGTCGGCGCCCTGCTGGCCAGGGCGGAAGTCGAAATCGGCGTCGGCCACCTGCTGAACGCCATGCCCGACCTGCGGGTCGCCGACGGCTTCGACCCGGTGGAGCACGGCGTCTTCACCCGCGGACCGAAGACGCTGCCGCTCCGCTTCACCCCCGTGTCCGGCTGAGCGCGGAGAGACCTCCCGGTCAGGTGGTGCAGGCCATCGCCCTCTTCACCCTGGGGACGAAGTCGACCATGAACGCCTCCATGTCGCTCCGGTGATCGGTCACGTCTTCCCCGCTCTTGTCGCGCGCGATGAGAAGCACGACCAGGTGATCGGCCTGCGGCAGGCCACACGAGGTGCTGATCATGATGTTGTTGTCGCCCATCGCACCGGAACCGTCGAACGGCAAGGGCGCCATCTTCTTCCGGTTCGTGAACCGGAAGCTTTCGTGCTTGCTCATCGGATCGTAGAACTTGTCGACCTGTTCCACGGTGAGAGAGACCGCCGGAAAGTCGTCCACGCTCACGTCGCAGTTGCTTCCGCTCTTCGTGACGATGGACGTATCGGTCACCTCGAGCTTGTCACCGTCGGGAAGAAGAGCGGACAGCTCCTTCTCCCCCACCGGGACGCCGCATACATCCTTCGGTATCGCGTACTCACGTGACGACCCGCAACCCGAGGTGAGCAGAGACAACCCGAGGAGAGCCACTGCGGCGCCTGCTCGGAAGCCTTTCTTCATCACTGGTCTCCCACAACCCCTTCGGCCTTCCTATTTCCGTCGTTGGCGGACGCCCCGATGGAGTCGTAGACACCGTGATTCTTCGAGTACCCCTCGTGCGTCGGGTCCTCGGCCCAGTCGGAGTTCACCTTGTACCACTCATCGGCAATGGCCCGAAGCTGGCCGTTCCGACTTGCGTAGGTCTCCTTATGTTCCGCCTTCGCGGTTGCGTTGATCTCATTGGACTTGTCCTGGAGCCAAGCCGTCGTAATGGCGTCGACGCCTCGCTGCAGGGGGTCGCCGATGACGCCCCCGCCGAGCGGCGTGAGGGCACCGCCCACAAGGTGGTAGGTCCACGTCTTCTTCCACGTGGCGTCGGTGAGGTCGCCGTCCTTCTTGTCGTTGGTCGCCTGGTACCTGGCTTCCTCGAGGAACCCGATGGTCCGGCCGGCCTTGCTGAGGCTGTCCTCGGGATGCGCCTTCTCCGTGTGGATGTCCGCCAGGATGGCGAAGTTCATCTGCTCGTTGAGCAGACCGTAGCTGTCCTTGTTACGGGAGATCTGCTTGCTCACTTCCATGAGCTGACCGGAATCAAGGCCATTGGACCCGAGCGGGTCACTCATGGATTTATGGACGGCCTCACCGTGGTTGCCCATGGCCCTGGCCATGTCGTCGCGCATTTCCGCCGGGAAATCGTTCTCGGTCTGCGCGAGGAACGCGAGTGAGCGCTTCATGGCATCGGTCTGTTCCGGAGTGTGCTCCTGAAACTCCACACCCTCGGCGCCCGGGTCACTGACGCCCGAGACCGCCGCGAACATAGCCTTGCCCGTCGCCTCCAGCGCCGGATTGGGCCCATCGTCCAGCGGCGTGTCGTCGAAGGACGTGCGCTTCTTGAGCACCCACTCCGCGTTGTCCTGCGGCTCCTTGGCGTTGAAGAACTCCGTCGACGCGTCCGGGCTGTTCGCGAGCGCCGTCATGAAGCCGGTCATCGGATCGCGGCCGAAGTCCTCGTCGCTCATGAAGTTCATCTTCGGCGTGTTCGGGCCGCCGACACCGCCGGACCAGAAGTTCCCGGGAAGCTTCATCTTCTTCTCGGTCTCGACCAGCGCATTGCCGTACTTGTTGAGGAACTTGTCGTCGTAGTCCCCGACCCGCATGAGGTTGCTCATCAGCTGGTAGCCCCATACCTGCGAGCCCCGGGTCTGGTACCGCTCGCCCGCGAGCTTCACCATGTCGTTCTCCCACGCGCGCATGGCAGGGCTGTCCGACTGGGTGGCGCCGGCGATGGTGAGGCCGAGGTTCTTCTGGAAGTCGCCGAGCTGGTTCAGCTGCGTGCGGGCCAGGTCGTTCGGGGAGGAGACCTCGGTGAGGTCCGCCCAGAACTCCAGCACGCCCTTCGGACCGAGCGTGGTGGCGAACTTCTCCTGGAACAAGGGGTCGTTCTTGTACGCACCGAGCGTGGAGTTGAGCTTCTGAAACTCGGCGGGCGTCATCTCGTCACCCTTCTCCTTGATGAGCTTCGCCGCCTCCTCCGCCTTCTTCAGTGCGTCGGCCGCGGAGTCGCGATCCTTGTACTGGGCACCGGAGAAGCCCACCTCGGCCTGGTCGGCGATGGCCTTCAGGACCTTCGCCGCGCTCGTGTCGCTCTCGGTGGCCCGGTTCAGGATCCGCTGTACGTCGTCCCGTAGATGGTCCACGTCCTGCTGCGAGTGGTCCGCGACCTGGGTGCCCTTGGCCGCCCGGTCGGGGTGAATGACCATCGTGACGGTGAAACCGCCGTTGCCGGTGGACGCCACCGTGATGTTCTTCTTCCGGCCCCGCTCCAGCGCCTGGTCCAGCTCGGTCTTGTACTCCACGAGTTCGTCGCGAGTGTCCTTGAGAACGTTGTGGATCGTCGTCGCCTGCGTATGAGCGTCGCTGAACTCCCCCGCCGTCTTGGTGATGAACTCCCGGGAGACCGAGGCGTTCAGCCCGGCCCAGTTCGCCTTGTCCGCCTTGGCCTTGAGGTCGTCGCGGGCGTCGGTCTCCAGCGCCTTGAGTTTGTCGACCACGCCTTTCCAGGCGGTGATGGCCTCGTTGAGCTCGGCGAAGTTGCCGTGACGCAGGGTTTCGAGGTCCATCAACGCTGGGTCCTCTCGGTGAATCCCTCGTCCAAGGTGGAGATGCTGCTCACGGTGGAGTAGATGTGGTACTCGTCCCCGGCATGGGCGTTCTTGGTGTAGTCCATGTGGTTGGAGATGTGTGCGCACGCGTCCAGCAGCGAGGTCAGCTGCTTCTCCCACCTCTTCTGTACGTGGTCGAGCCCGCCGCCGAGCGCGAAGCCCTGGGTCGTCAGGTCCTTGGCCGCGGTCTGACTAACGGACCAGGCGTCACGCCCGTCCTTGCCCAGCCTCTCGAAGAGCTTGAAGGCGCTGTCCCCCACGGCCGCCAGATCCTTCTGGCTGACCTTGAGGTCGCCGCCCGGCGCCACCCCGCCGCCTTCGTCGGGAACCTGGTTGAGCTGCATGGCCGCCTGGCTCTTCAGCTGCTCCCACTCGTCCCAAGCCATGAAGGCTTCCTCCCCCGTGAGCTACGCCTCGTACGTTCGATTCCTCAACGTACCAAGAGCGGTCCGGCGGCGATCGAGCCCTGGGGCGCCCCGGTCGCAAGCCCCGATCACCCCGGCCACCCGGCTCGCGGCGCCGTATGCGATGGAGCGCTGCACCGCTCACCCCCAACCCACCGCCTCATGAGGGGAATCCAGCCGGAACGCCCTCCTCCACGTCTCCGCAATGTGAACGTTCTGCGTCGAGTGGCAACTGGCCTGGCGAGCTTGACATTTCGTCGTGCGGCCGGTGATAAGATCATCTTACTTCCAGTGGGCTGATGGCGTATGGGGGCATTCCGGGAGGGATGAATTCCTCGGCCCCACCTTCGGAGGGGCACCTCCCGAAGCGGCGCACGGTCGTGGCGAACGAGCCCTGATCGCGTGCCGCATGACGGGGTGTCAAGCCGTTTCCAGCCATGGCACTTGAAGTGAGTCTCATGACATTTCCACAGGGCCCCGTCATCTGGGCGCTGGTTGTCGTAGCACTGGTCGCCGTGGGTGCCGTCCTGCGGGCTCGCGCGACCAACATCAAACTGCGCAGACGCAACGCCGAGCTGAGCGCGGAGAGCGGCACGCTCCTGCGCCAGCGGGACGAGCTCCACGTCGTCCACAACGGGCTCCTCCAGCGGCAGGCCTCCGAGCTCGCCGAGGTCCGCAAGGACGCCGAGGAGGAGACCAAGGCGGTCCTCAAGGCGGCCGTCCGCACCCTCCAGGGCCTCGCCGACGAGCAGCAGGTCGTGATCGAGAAGGCCCAGCGCAAGTACGGCGACGACCCCGGGATCCTCGCCGACCTGATGGCCATGGACCACGCCAACAGCCAGTTCGGCCGGCGTGCCCAGGGCATCGCGGTGCTCTGCGGCGGCTGGCTCGGCCGGCGCGAGACCGTGGCCTCCGTCTTCGACGTGGCCCGCAGCGCCCAGGGCCGTATCCGCCATTTCGACCGGGTCCGGGTCAACGGCCAGGTGAACTTCTCGGTCGTCAGCCGGGCCGTCGAGCCGGTCGCGGTGGTCCTCGCCGAGCTGCTCGCCAACGCCACCAACTACTCCGCCCCCGGCACCCCGGTGGAGATCAACATCCAGGCCGTGCCGACGGGCGTCTGCCTCATCGTCGACGACGCCGGTCTCGGCATGGGCCAGGAGGAGAAGGACCGCGCGGCGGCCCTCCTGACCCCCCAGGCGGCGATCAGTGTCTCCAGCCTGGGCATCCCGCCGCAGTTCGGGTTCGCCGTCTCCGGGATGCTCGCCGCCCGCTACGGGTTCCGGGTCTCGGTGGACTCCGTTTCCCCCTATGGAGGCGTACGCGCGGTGGTACTGATCCCCGACGAACTGCTCACCACGGAGGTGCCGCAGTCCGCCGCACCCGCTGAGACATCCGAGGCGCCCCAGGCGTACGGAAGCCAGCAGCCGCAGGCCGCCCCGCAGCCGGACCAGTGGCAGCAGGCCCCCGCGCCCACCCCGCTCTTCCCGCCGGCGGCCCAGCGCCAGGACACCGCGACGCAGCAGCTCGCCCAGATCACCACCACCTCCGGCGGGCTGCCCAAGCGTCGTCGCAAGAGCCCGGTCTCCGCGGTGCCCCCGGCCACCCCGCAGCCGGTCCGCAGCAACGAGGAGACCGCCTCCCGCCTGGGCGCGTTCCAGCGCGGCACCCGCTCCGGGCGGGACACGACGACGACCACGGAAGGATCCGAGATCCAGTGAACCCCGATCTGTCCTGGGTACTCAACGATGTGCTCCAGGTACCCGGAGCCCGGCACGCGATCCTCGTATCCGCCGACGGCTTGCTGCTCGCCAACTCCAGCGAGATCGGCCGGGACGACGCCGAGACCGTCGCCGCGGCCATGAGCTCCATGCAGTCCCTCAGCCGGGCCGTCGCCCCCTTCATCGGCACCCGCAGCCCTGGCCGCTGGCGGCAGACACTCCTGGAGTACGAGGACGGCTGGATCTTCCTCATCGCCGCCGGCACCGGCGCCTATCTCGCCGCCACCGCCGCCGCCGACGTGGACATGGAGGCGATGTCCTTCCGTATGCAGCAGCAGGTCACCGCGCTGGGGAAGGCGATGACCACGCCGCCCCGCGAGAACGCGGGCAGCGAGATATGAGCGCACCGGGCGAGGAGTCCAGCGTCAGCAGCGGGTTCGTCCGGTCCTACGTCATCACCGGGGGACGGGGGCTGCCCGACGCGGAGGACCTCTCCCTCGTCACGCTGGTCACCCTCGCCCCCGACCGGCAGCCGCCGCCCAACCCGAGCCCCGAGGTCAAGTCGATCTGGGAGCTGTGTTCCGGCGGCTACCTCTCGGTGGCCGAGGTCGCCGGGCATCTCGGCCTGCCCGTCGGCGTGGCCCGGCTGCTGCTCCAGGACTTAAACCAGCAGGGACACCTGCTGCGCCGCAAGGCGCCGCCACCGGCCCAGCTCGTCGACAGAAAGATCCTCGAAGAGGTGTTGCATGGACTCCAAGTCCGGTTCGGCTGAGAGCATCTATGTGCCGGACGCGGTCCAGCGCGCGGCGAAGATCCTCGTCGTCGGGCACTTCGCCGTGGGCAAGACGACCCTGATCGGCACGCTCTCCGAGATCACCCCGCTGCGCACCGAGGAGCGGATGACCCAGGCCGCGGCCCAGGTCGACGACCTGCGCGGGGCGCCCGACAAGAAGACGACCACGGTCGCCCTGGACTTCGGGCGCCTGACCCTCAGCGACGAGCTGGTGCTCTACCTGTTCGGTACGCCGGGGCAGCAGCGGTTCGTGGAGCTGTGGGAGGACATGGCGCGCGGTTCGCTCGGCGCGCTCCTCCTGGTCGACCCGGCGCGGCTGGCCGACACCTTCCCGGTGATCGACCTGGTCGAGACGTACGGGCTGGACTACGCCGTCGCCGTCAACAGTTTCGACCCGTACTCGCAGCACGCCGAGGACGAACTGCGCGAGGCGCTCGACCTGCTGCCGTCCACGCCGGTGGTCTACTGCGACGCCCGGGACCAGAAGTCCTCCGCGCAGGCCTTGATCACGCTCGTACGTCACCTCCTCGCGCACGCCGCCTGACGCCCCGCCTCCCCTCCCGTATCCCGAAGCCGGGGCCGACCGGGCCCCGCGATCACACCGAGGAAGCCGAACATGGACCCGTCGCCGGGAGCCACCCCGTACAGCGCCCCCGCCGGGTGCCCCATGAGCCAGCAGCAGACCTCGCTGTACGGGCCGGAGTTCGCCGCAGACCCGCACCGCGCGTACGACGCGATCCGGGCGCACGGCCCCGCAGCCCCGATCGAGCTGGCGCCCGGGGTGGACGCCACGCTGATCGTGCAGCACGAGGCGGCGCTGCGGGTGCTCCAGAACCCGGCGCTGTTCGCACGGGACTCACGGCGCTGGGCGGCGCTGCGCGAGGGCGCCGTACCGATGGACAGCCCGGTGCTGCCGATGATGATGTACCGGCCCAACTGCCTGTTCACCGACGGCGCCGAGCACCTGCGGCTGCGCAAGGCGGTCACCGAGTCGCTGGCGCGGCTCAACAGCAGCAGGCTGAGCCGGGACGTCGAACGGATCGCCGACTATCTGATCGACCAGTTCATCGAGCGCGGCACCGCCGACCTGCTCAACGAGTACGCCAAGCTCCTGCCGCTGCTGCTGTTCAACCAGCTCTTCGGCTGCCCCGGCGACATCGGTGACCGGCTGACCCGGTCGATGTCCGCCATCTTCGACGGCGAGGACGTGCTGCGCGCCAACGCGGAGCTGACGGAGTGCCTGATGGAGCTGGTCGCGCTCAAGCGGCGTCAGCCCGGTGAGGACATCACCTCCTGGCTGATCCAGCACCCGGCGGGGCTGCGGGACGAGGAGCTGAAGGACCAGCTGGTGATGCTGATGGGAGCCGGTGTGGAGCCGGAGCGCAATCTCATCGCCAACGCGCTGCTGCTGATGCTCGCCGGTGACCAGCCGGGCGGGCCCGAGCGGCGCGGTTCGGGGATGCTCGTCGAGGACGCGCTGGACGACGTCCTGTGGAACAACCCGCCGATCGCCAACTACGCGACGCACTACCCGGTGCGGGACATCGAGCTGGACGGGGTGGTGCTGAAGGCGGAGACCCCGGTGCTGATCAGCTTCGCCGCCGCGAACAGTGACCCGTCCCTCACCGACGCCCGCCAGACCCTGAGCAAGGGGGCCCACCTGGCCTGGGGCGCGGGCCCGCACGTCTGCCCGGCCAAGTCGCCCGCCACGCTCATCGCGCTGACCGCGATCGAGAAGATCCTCAACACGGTGCCCGACCTCTCGCTGGCCGTCCCGGCCTCGGGCGTCGGATGGCGCCCCGGCCCCTTCCACCGGGCCCTGATCGCCCTGCCCGTACGGTTCACCCCGACCGCCGCCCGCCGCACCGCGGGCGGCACCCAGCCCCCGGCGCAGACCTCGGCGCAGCTGCCCGACCCGTACCGGAGCGCGGCGCCCCAACCGGGTACCGCCGGTCGTCACGCTGCGGAGCCGGCCAAGAAGTCCAAGGGCTGGTGGAGTTCGTTCCTGGACGTCTTCCGCGTCTGACGCGCCGTCGTCCGCGTGACTCACGGGCCGACAATGCGGTCTGCTCCGGCGGCTCGGTGCACCTGAAGGACAGGCCGATCCATACGGAACACTCGCGGAGCGCGGACGATGGGTGACGTCGTCCGCGTCGAGTTCTCCGACCGACTGGAGGAGGACCCGACCGGCCGTGGCATCCGGGTCGCCGGGAAGAGGGCCCGCCGGGTCTGCGAGGCGGTCTCCGGGAATCGGGCCGTCACCATCGCCCGGCTCCAGGACAAGGCCATCGGTGCGGGCCTCGCGTTCGCCCACGCCTGCGATCTGCGGGTCGGCGCGGACACCGCCGGCTGCCGGAGCCGGCGCTCGGGCCGCCCATCGCCCGGACGGGCTGCCGGCCCGGCTGATCCATGAGGTCGGCGCGGCCCGGGTCCGGGAACTGATCCTGACCGGACGGGCGTTCGACGCCGCCGAGGCGCACGCGCTCTCCGTCCTCCAGCGGGTCGTTCCGGAAGACGAATTGGATCAGGCCGTCCAGGCCTGGGCGAAGCCGTCGTGGGCCGCCCCGAGGCGGCCCTGCGGGTGACGAAAGCCCTGCTCAACTCCTATGCGGCCGCCACTCGGATGGCCGATCCCTCGTTCCTCGACGCGGTGCTGATGGCCTCGGCGCGGCAGCCGGTCGGCGCACACCCCCTCGCACTCCTGGGTCAAACACGTCACACTCGTAACAATCGACAGGGGAGGTCTCGGGCGTGGATGTACCGGTGTGGCTCTGGGTGGCGTTCGCCGTAACGGTGGTCGTCTCCCTCGCAGTCGACTTGCTTGCCCACCGCAAGGCGCATGTCATCGGCTTCAAGGAAGCGGCCTGGTGGAGTGTGCTGTGGGTGAGCCTCGCGCTCATCTTCGGCGGTGTGGTCTTCTTCGTCCTCGGGACGACCGCGGGGACGGAATACACGACAGCCTGGCTTCTGGAGAAGAGCCTTTCGGTCGACAACCTCTTCGTCTTCGCGCTGATCTTCGCCTATTTCAAGGTTCCCCGGGAATACCAGCACCGGGTGCTGTTCTTCGGCGTCATCGGCGCTCTGGTGTTCCGCGCGATCTTCCTGACGGCCGGCGTCGCGGTGGTGAACCGCTTCACCTTCGTGCTGTTTCTCTTCGCGGCGATCCTTTTCTACAGCGCCTACAAAATCCTCAAGGGCGAGGAGGAGAGCTTCGATCCGGGCAAGAGTTTCGCGGTGCGGATTCTGCGAAAGATCATGCCCGTCCGGGACGAGTACGCGGGAACGCACTTCGTCATCAAGGAGGAGGGGAAGCGGGTCGCCACACCGCTGCTCGCGGTGGTCGCCGCGATCGAGGCGGCCGACCTGCTCTTCGCCGTCGACAGCGTGCCCGCTGTACTGGCGGTCAGCGACGACGCGTTCATCGTCTACACCAGCAACGCGTTCGCCATCCTCGGACTGCGAGCGCTCTACTTCTTGCTGGCGGGACTTCTGGACCGCTTCCACTACCTGAGCAACGGCCTGGCGATCATTCTGGCGTTCATCGCCGTCAAGCTCATTCTCCAGGCCTCGCACAAGATGATCAGCACCTCCATTCCGGAGATTCCCTCGCCGATCAGCCTGGCGGTGATCGTCGTCATTCTGACGGTATCGATCGTGCTCAGTATCCGGCGCCCACCGCCGCACGCGGCCACCGGTGAGAGTGCGGACGGTACGGCGAGTTCGGAGAGTGCGGAGAAGCCCTCCGACGGTAAGCCCACCGACTAAGCAGGCGGGCAATGGCCGGGCAAAGCGCGCGGAAAGTCTTTACCAAGCGCGATGCCCGGCCTATCGTAAGTAAATGGCCGGCAAAGAGCGTGAGACACAGCCGCGGGCCGCCTTCATGTGCCCGACCTGCAAGCACCCCGTCGCCTCCGAGATCCAGCGCCGCAAGACCCTCGGGATCTTCGTCCCCGTCTGGCGCCCGGGCCCCTGCGGGAACCCCGACTGCGGGGACTACGCCGCCGAGGAACGGCCGTACCGGCACCCGGCCCGCCCGTAGCCCCTCCCCCGACGTTCCGCCCGGCCCGGCTCAGCCCGCGGCGAGGCGGGCGGTGAGCCGGGCCTTCGCGGCCGGCCACTCGTCGGCGAGCAGCGAGAAGTAGACGCTGTCCCGCCAGCTCCCGTCGGGCCGCAGCCGGTGCCGCCGGAGCACCCCCTCCCGGCTGGCGCCGAGGCGCGCGATGGCCGCCTGGGAGCGCTCGTTGCGGTGGTCGGTCTTCAGCTGCACGCGCCCCATACCCAGTTCCTCGAAGGCGTGGCCGAGCAACAGCAGCTTCGTCTCGGTGTTGACCGCCGAGCGCCAGTACGCCCGGCCGTACCAGGTCCAGCCGATCTCCAGCCGCTCGTCGCGCACCGAGACGTCCATGTACGTGGTCCAGCCGACGGCACGCCCGCTCGCCCGGTGGATCACCGCGAACGGGACGTACTCACCGCGCTCGGCGTCGGCGAGCACGCCGTCCAGCCGGGTCAGCAGCTCCTCCCGGGTCCGCGGAGCCGGGCCGCCCTGCCAGCGCCACACCTCCTCGTCGTTGCCGCCCGCCTCGAAGAGGTCGTCGAGGTGGTCGGCCGTCAGCGGGACGAGGGTCACGTACTGCCCGGTCAGGGTCACGGGGCGAGGGGGAAGCGCAGACATGACGGGACCCTAACCTTTTACGCACTAGCGCACAAGAAATATGCACTAGTGCATAGCATGGGCCGTTCTCCTGGCGCGCGCAGCCGCGGGCAGCTGGCCGGCGCGGCTGGCAGAGGACTCCAGGGCGGAGTACCAGGACCGGGAAGAGGGTCACCGCCATGGCTGTAGAACCCGAAGGCACCCCGTGTTGGGCGGACGCCGTGTACGCCGTGTTCGCCGACCTGGAGGGTGCGAAGAGCTTCTACGGTGATGAGCACCTCGCCGCTGGTGTACTTCACCGTCCCGGACTGCGACGCGGCGGTGGCGAAGGCGACCGAGCCGGGCGCGCTGCTGCAGTTCGGCCCGATGGACAGCCCCCTCGGCCGCGCGGCCGCCACCGACCCGCAGGGCGCCACGTTCTCCGTGATCGACGTGACGAGGACCGAGGGCGAGATGCCGACCACGCGGCTGACGGCCGGAGGACCCGGCCCCCCGGACCCTCCGACCCCCGGACCTCAGGACTCCGTACGATTCTCCGAGAAGCACGCATCTGCGGTGGGCAATCGTCCGGAGAATGGTAGATGCGAGCCTGATTGGCCTAGCGTGTCGCGCATGCAGTCCTACACAATCGGTCAGGCAGCACGCCTCCTCGGGGTCAGCCCCGACACCGCCCGCCGCTGGGCGGATGCCGGCCGGGTCGCGACCCATCGCGACGAGACCGGCCGCCGACTGATCGACGGCCGTGCGCTGGCCGCCTTCTCGATCGAGGTCGGCCAAGGCGCCGCGGGCGAGGAGGAGACGCCGTACACCTCGGCGCGCAACGCCTTCCCGGGCATCGTCACCGCGGTGAAGCTCGGCGACGTCGCGGCCCAGGTCGAGATCCAGGCGGGCCCGCACCGGCTCGTCTCGCTCCTGACCCGGGAGGCGGTCGAGGAGCTGGGTCTTGAGGTCGGTATGCAGGCGACCGCCCGTGTGAAGTCGACCAGCGTGCACATCGACCGCGCCTGAACCCGGCCGGAGCAACCGACGGCCGGGCGCGCCGAGTGCTGCCCGCTCCACCCTCCTCCGCGCCCCGCGCGAGCTCGTCCCCGCCCCGGACGGCACCCCGCCGGCCGGGCTCGCAGCCAAGGAGTCCCGCCCTCATGCCCCTCCTGCTCACCCGCCGCGCCGCCGCCGTCCTGACGACCGCCCTCCTCGTCCCGATCGCCGCCTGCGGCAACGACGACTCCGGCACGGGCAAGGACAGCGGCAGCAGCGCCAAGCCCTCCGGCTCCGCGGCGGGCGCCCCGAAGGCGGACCTGACCGTGCTGGCCGCCTCCTCGCTGACCGATGTCTTCACGATGGCGGGAGCGGTGTACGAGACGGAGAACCCGGGCACGAAGGTCACGTTCTCCTTCGCGGGCTCCCAGGAACTGGCCGCCCAGGTCAAGCAGGGCGCCCCCGCCGACGCCCTGGTCACCGCCGACACCAAGACGATGGACGGCCTCTCCGGCGAGACCGGCACCCCGACGGTCATCGCCACGAACCGTCTCGTCATCGCCGTCGGTGAGGGCAATCCGGAGAAGGTCGGCAACCTCAAGGACCTCGCCGACACCGGGCTCAAGGTCGTCCTCGCCGCCCCCGAGGTGCCGGTGGGCCGCTACAGCAGGCAGATCCTCGACGCGCAGAAGATCGCGGTGAAGCCGGTCTCCCAGGAGCCCAACGTCCGCGCGGTCCTCAGCAAGGTCGAGCTGGGCGAGGCGGACGCCGGGCTCGTCTACAGGACGGAGGCCGAGACCGCGCCCGACAAGGTCGACGGGATCGACATACCGGACGCGGAGAACGCCGTCGCCTCCTACCCGGCCGCCACACTGAAAGGGTCGAAGCACAGCGAGGCCGCCGCCGCGTTCGTCGCCTGGCTCTCGACGCCCGCCGCGCAGAGGATCCTCCGGGGCGCGGGCTTCCAGCAGCCGTGACCGCACCGCTCCCGGCAGGCCCGTGCCCGTCCGACGGGCCTGCCGGCACCGCACTTCGAGCCGCCCGACGAGGACACCCATGAAACGACCGGCACTCCGCCGCACGCCCGGGGCGCGCGCCCCGCTCCTGCTGACGGTGCCCGCGCTGCTGGCCGTGGCATTCCTGATGCTGCCGCTGGTCGGCGTCCTGGCCCGCACCTCCTGGGGCGGACTCGGCACCCACCTCACCGCCGAGCCCACCATCCAGGCGCTCCGGCTCTCCCTGCTGGTCTCGCTCTGGTCGCTCGTGCTCTCCCTGCTGTTCGGGGTGCCGCTGGCCTGGCTGCTGGCCCGTGTGCCGTTCCCCGGCAAGGCGTTCGTGCGCTCGCTGGTGCTGCTGCCGATGGTGCTGCCGCCCACGGTCGGCGGGGTCGCGCTGCTGCTGGCCTTCGGGCGGCGCGGGCTGCTGGGACCGTGGCTGGAGGACACCTTCGGCATCACGCTCCCCTTCCACACCTCGGGGGCGGTGCTGGCGGCGACGTTCGTCTCGATGCCGTTCCTGGTCGTCTCGCTGGAGGGCGCGCTCGGCGGTCTGCGCCCCCGGTACGAGGAGACCGCCGCTTCGCTCGGAGCCTCGCCGGTACGGGTGTTCCTCACCGTGACCCTGCCGATGGTCGCCCCCGGGCTGATCGCCGGAGCGGCCCTCACCTGGGCGCGGGCGCTCGGTGAGTTCGGCGCCACCATCACCTTCGCCGGGAACCTCCCCGGCACCACGCAGACCCTGCCGCTCCAGGTCTATCTGCTGCTCCAGGAGTCCCCGGAGGCCGCCACCTCGGTCTCCCTGCTGCTCCTGGCCATCGCCATGATCGTGCTCATCTCGCTGCGCGGCCGGTGGACCGGCACCCCGGGCGGCCGCCGCGAGCGGTCCGCCCCGCGCCCCGAGGAGCCGACGGGTCCGGACGTCCTGCCCGAACCCCCTTCGTACGTACGTGAGTCGGTCCCGCGGGAGCGCTGGCCCCTGCATGCCGACGTCACCGGCTTCACCCGCCTCACCCTGGACGCGGCCCCCGGCACCACCATCGCGGTCGTCGGCCCCAACGGCGCGGGCAAGACCACCCTCCTGCGCGCCCTCCTCGGCCTCACCCCCCGTGCCCACGCCCAACTGCGCCTGGGCGAAAGCGATGTGACGCAGCTGCCCCCGCACCGCCGGGGCGTCGCCTGGGTGCCCCAGGACGGCGCGCTCTTCCCGCACCTGAGCGCCCTCACCAACACGGCGTACGGGCTCCGCACCCGTGGCGTCCCCCGCGCGGAGGCCCGGCGCGAGGCGCAGTCCTGGCTGGACCGGCTCGGCGTCGGCCACCTGGCCCACCGCAAGCCCGGCCAGCTCTCCGGCGGCCAGGCCCAACGCGTCGCCCTGGCCCGTGCGTTGGCCGCCCGCCCGCGCCTCCTGCTGCTGGACGAACCGCTCGCCGCCCTCGACCAGACGACCCGGGCCCACGTGCGGCACACCCTGCGCCGGCACCTCGCGGAGTTCGGCGGGGTCTGCCTGATCGTCACGCACGACCCGGTCGAGGCGGTCTCCCTGGCCGACCGGGTCCTCGTCCTGGACGACGGCCGGGTCCGCCAGGACGAGCCGCCCGCCGAGGTGACCCGCCACCCCCGCTCCCCCTGGGTGGCCCGGATGCTCGGCCGCAACGCCTGGCCCGGCACCGCCACCAGCGACGGCCTGGACCTGGCGGGCGGCGGCCACCTGGTGGTCGCCGAACCCCTCGCCCCGGGCACGGAGGCCCTCGCGGTCATCGCCTCCGAAGCCGTCTCCGTACACCGCGAGAAGCCCACCGGCTCCCCCCGCAACGTCTGGCCCGGCACGGTCCGCGAGATCACCTCGGGCGGCAGCCGGCTGCGGCTGCTGATCACCTCCGACCGGGCGCCGGACCTGGTCGCGGAGATCACCCCGCAGGCGGCGGCCGAGCTGCGCATCGCGGACGGCACGGAGGTCTGGACGGGCGTGAAGGCGACCGAGGTGACGGTGGTCCCGCTCTGATCCCACGTATGGCGCGGGCCCCGGCGGGAACCAGACAACTGCCGTACGCGTACTCATGTACGACAGATCCGAGAGACGGGGCATCCATGGCACTGTTCGGCAACGCGCACACCATCAACCCGGCCACCGCCCAGCAGGACTACGAGCGCCTCCTCGGGCAGGGCGAGCAGGTGCACGCCGCGTTCCTGCTGATCCGCGACACGATCCTGTTCACGGACCGCCGCCTGATCCTCGTCGACAAGCAGGGCATCACCGGCAAGAAGACCGAGTACCACTCCGTGCCGTACCGCAGCATCACGCACTTCGCGGTGGAGACGGCCGGGACGTTCGACCTGGACGCGGAGCTGAAGATCTGGATCTCGGGCAGCTCCACCCCGCTCCAGAAGACGTTCACGAAGGGCGTCGACATCTACGAGGTGCAGGCGATACTGACGCAGTTCGTCGCGCGGTAGCCGCCACCCCGACAGCGGTTTCAGAAGTACGGGCGCAGCCGCGAGTTCGCCGCGTGCCCCGGGGCGGAGTCCCGCAGCCGGGCCACGCGCTCGCGCATCCGAGGCAGCAGCCCGTACAGCACATCGCCCGGGCAGCGGGTCTCGTAGCTGTCGCGGTGGCCGGAGATGACGTTCAGCCGGGCCACCTGGCCCTCGTCGAAACGGCTCTCGGCGTTCGTCGAGACCAGCTCGACCGTGGCGAGCGGGTCGCCGCCGGGCGCCAGCTTCCAGGCCGCGAGCTCCACCAGCGCCTCCATCATCGGCTCCGGGACCTCGGTGCCCTCGCCGAAGGTGCCGATCGCCGCGATGCCGACCGTGTCGGCGTTGAACCCCTTGGTGTGGGCGCCGAGCACCGACCGCCCGACGCCGCCCGCCCGGCCCTCGTAGATGGTGCCGCAGCGGTCGACGAGGAAGTTGTAGCCGATGTCGTCCCAGCCGTCCTTCTCCACGTGATCACTCTGGACGGCCCGGATCAGCTCGGGAGCGTCCGCGCAGTCGTAGTCGTTGGGGTTGCCGGTGTGGTGGACGAAGACCGCCTTCGCCGCGCCCGTGTAGTGCGGGCCCTCCCGGACCAGGCTCTCGTCCGCGTGCCACTCCTGCCGGCTGACGACGGCGGGCTGCGGAAGGCCGCGCGGCGGCCTCGGCCCGCTGGCCGTCTCCCGCCGCTGCTCGCGGGGCGCCGGGCCGTCCTGGAACACCAGGAGGACCAGGAGCAGCAGCAGGGTGCCCAGAACGATTCGACGGGACCACATGGACTCCACCCTGCGCCCTGACCTCCGCCTTCGCAGGGGAGCGGGCCAACCGGGTGACCACCGCCCGGCGTGGGCTTTTCGTCCGTAATGCGCACGGGAGAGTGTGTTCTTACGATGAGATCCGGATCATTCGCCGCGCCCCGCGGCCAGCCCGGCCGGATCGAGGAACCCATGGCCCACGACGCTCTGCAGGACGGGCGGGACGGCTCGGCGGTCAGCCTGAAGCCGAACGCCATCGGGTTCGTCGACGCCCTCGTCATCGGCCTCAACGCGACCTCCCCCGCCTACTCGCTGGCCGCCGTGATCGGCCCGATCGTGGCCCTGGTGGGGATCTACGCCCCGGGCGTCATGTTCGCCTCCTTCGTCCCGATGCTGCTGATCGCCTCGGCGTTCTACTACCTCAACAAGGTCGACCAGGACTGCGGTACGACGTTCTCCTGGGTGACCCGGGCGATGGGCCCGTGGGCCGGGTGGCTCGGCGGCTGGGCGATCACCATGACGGGGGTGCTGGTCGTCGGTTCGCTCGCCGATGTGGCGGTGAGCTTCACCCTGCTGGCGGTGGGCCTCGACGGCTGGGTCGCCAACGACTTCGTCCGGCAACTGCTCACCGTGCTGCTGATCATCGTGATGACCGGGCTCTGTGTGATCGGCACCGAGCTGTCGGCCAAGGTCCAGAACGCGCTGATCCTGCTCCAGATCGCGTTCCTGCTGGTCTTCGTCGTGGTGGCCCTCTACCGGGTGTACGCGGGCACCACCGGCTTCGACTCCGTCGAACCGTCCCTGGGCTGGCTGAACCCGTTCGGCGCCGGTGGCGCCGCGCTGACGGGCGGGCTGCTGCTCGGGGTGTTCATCTACTGGGGCTGGGAGTCCGCGGTCAACCTCACCGAGGAGACGGAGAACTCGGCGAGCGCCCCGGGCAAGGCGGGCCTGTGGTCCACGGTGGTGCTCCTGGTGACCTACCTGTCGGTCGCCGTCGCGGTCGTCGCCTTCGCGGGGACGGCGTTCCTGGCGGAGAACGCGGCCGAGGAGGAGTTCATCTTCGCCCAGCTCGCCGGGGACGTGCTGGGCGGCTGGGACTGGATCCTGCTGCTCGCCGTCGCCACCTCCGCGATCGCCTCCACCCAGACCACGATCATCCCGGCGTCCCGGACCGCCCTGTCGATGGCCCGCCGTCAGGCGCTGCCGCAGCACTTCGGGCACATCAGCCCCCGGTTCCGCACCCCGGACGTCAGTACGTGGTGGGTCGCCGTGATCGCCATCGCCTGGTACCTGGTGGTCAACCAGATCTCCACCGACGCCCTCTTCGACTCGCTCACCGCCCTCTCCCTCCTGATCGCCTTCTACTACGCGCTCACCGGGGTGGCCTGCGCCGTCTACTACCGGCGCCATCTCACCGAGAGCGTGCGCGACTTCGTCCTCATCGGCCTGGGGCCGGTGGTCGGCGCCGGGCTGCTGACCTGGCTGCTGGTCCGGTCGGTGGTCGACATGTCCGACCCGGCCAACTCCTACAGCGGCACCTCCTGGTTCGGCCTCGGCCCACCGCTCGTCATCGGCATCGCGATCTCCCTCGTCGGCGTCATCCTCATGGTGGTGTGGCGGCTGCGCGACGCGGTGTTCTGGGAGGAACGGCCCGGGGTCGCCGATCCGGAGCTGGTGCGCGCCACGGCCGCGAAGTCCGCCGACGGGACGTCCACCGACGGGAAGGAACGCTGAGATGTCGGTCGTCCTCGGTTACGACGAGTCCCCCGGCGCCGCCCGCGCCCTGCGCATCGCGATCGAGGTGGCGGCGGCGTACGGCGAGGAGCTGGTCCTCGTCTACGGCGCCGCCGCCCCGGGCCTGCGCGACGGGGCCGAGTACCGCAGCCACTACGCCGCCATCCGGCAGGCCGGCCGCACCGGTCTGGAGCACGCGCTGACGGCCGCCGAGGAGGCCGGCGTACCGGCGAGTGTGGAGGTGCTGGACGAGCCCCCCGCGCAGGCACTCCTGGACGCCGCCGAACGGCACGGCGCCCGGGTCGTCGTGGTCGGCACCTGGGGTGAGAGCCCGATGCGCGGGGCCCTGCTCGGCTCGACCCCGCACAAGCTGCTCCACATGTCCAAGATCCCCGTGCTGTGCGTCCCGACGGAGGACGGGCAGGAGAGCTGAACCCCCCGCTCCCACCACGCCGCCGTCCCTCACCACGCCTCCCCGCTCTCCGCCGCCCGGCTCGGCGCGTCAGCAGCGGGAACGTCAGCACCGACACCATCGACCCAGGCCCCGCCGGCCTTGCTGACTCCGGGGCGTCCCTTGCTGTATACGACGGTGGAGTACCCCCGTCACCGGCACTTGGTCCGTTCGGGCCGTGGGTGCCCCGGCCCGGCCAGCTCGGCGGAAGCACCGGACGGCCCTGCGGGTCCTGAGCTGCCTCCACCAGCCGGGCCAGCGGGGCGAAACCCGCATCGCTGTACAGCGCGCCCTGGAGCGCCTGCCGCGAAGTCGGGGAAGCGCTCGGCGGCGCCCGGGGCCATGTTCGCCAGCCAGCCGTACGCGACCCGGTCCGGACGGAGCTGCGCGTACACAGCGCCGACGTGACTCCCGTACGAGGAGCCCCAGATCGACACCTTCCGCTCGCCCAGCGCCTCACGCAGCCGGTCGAGGTCGCGGACCTCGTTGCCCGTGGTGAACGACCGCAGCAACGGACCGCCGCCGCGGGCGCAGAGCTCGGCGGTGCGGCGGCGGAGAGGGTGAGCAGCAAGGCCTTACGGGTCCAGTTCTTCACGCCCCAGGCCTGGTCGACCCGGAGTCCGCCGCCCATCCGGAAGGCCGGTGAACTCCCGGTGGGGCCACCCCCCGGGCCGACCCTGCGGCACTTGCCCGTCACCCGTTCCCCCGCGCCGGGGTGCCGGGCGCCGAGGGGAGCCGTTGAATGCGAAAGCAGGGCAGCACAGAGCCCACCCAGAAACAGGCCGGCGCAGGACAGGGAGCCGCATGCCGTCGTCACAGGCCTCACCGACCTCACAGGCCCGCGCCGACCGGGAGGCCGCCCCGCACCGCCGGGGCGCGCTGCGCCGCACCGGCGAGTGGTGCGCCCGGCACTTCGTCACCGTCCTCGTGCTGTGGGTGGCCGCGCTCGCCGGGCTCCAGGTCCTCCAGCACGCCTACGGCGGCGACTACTCCGACGACTTCTCGCTCCCCGGCGCCCAGTCGCAGGAGGGCCTCGACGTCCTGAAGGCGCACGCGCCGCAGGCGGGCGGCTACAGCGCCCAAGTGGTGCTGCACGACGCCGACAAGCCGCTCACCTCGGTCTCCGACCAGGTCGCCACGGCCGTCGCCGACCTCCAGAAGCTGCCCGACGTGCTCTCCGCGCAGAACCCGCTGCCGCCGTCCGGTTCCACCCCGCCCCCGCCGCCCGACCCGAACACCGGACCGCTCTCCACCGACCGGAAGACCGCCTACATCACCGTCCGGTTCAGCGTGCAGCCCTCCACCCTGGACCCGTCCTATCTCGACGGGGTCGACAAGGCGGTGCAGCCGCTGCGATCGGCCGGGGTGGAGGTGGAGTACGGCGGACCGCTCGGCGAACTGGCCCGGCCCGAGCCCAGCGACCGCACCAGCGAGGCCATCGGCTTCGGGGTGGCGGTCATCGTCCTGCTGATCGGCTTCGGCAGTCTGGTGGCCGCCGTGCTGCCGCTGGTCACCGCCCTGGTCTGCGCCCTGTGCGGGCTCGCGCTGCTCGGCCTGCTGGCCGCCGCCGCGACCTTCGCCACCGTCTCCCCGACGCTCGCCACGATGGTCGGCATCGGCGTCGGCATCGACTACGCGCTCTTCCTGGTCACCCGGCACCGGCAGAACCTGATCGACGGTCAGGACCCGGTGACCGCCGCCGGGAACGCCGCCGTCACCAGCGGGCACGCGGTGCTGCTCTCCGGCTGCACGGTGATCATCGCACTGTCGGGGCTGTGGGTCTCCGGGATCGGGTTCATCGGCAAGCTGGGCCTGGCCGCCGCGGTCACCGTGGTCACGGCGGTGCTCGGCGCTCTCACCCTCGTACCGGCGATCCTCGGTCTCATCGGCCGCCGCATCGACCGGGTGCGCGTACGGAAACCGGTGGCCGAGACCGTACCGGCTCCGGAAGGCGCGGAGCCCGGCGGCTGGCACCGGTACGCGCAGCGGGTGGAGCGGCGGCCGTGGTGGTTCCTGGCCGGCGGAGTGGTGCTGCTGGCCGTGCTGTCCTTCCCCGTCTTCTTCATCCAGCTCGGCCACATCGGCGACGGCGCCGACCCGGAGTCGTTCACCGACCGGCGCGCCTTCGACCTGATGTCGAGCGCCTTCGGCCCCGGCTCCAACGGCCCGCTGACCCTCGTCATCGACCAGAGCAAGGTGCCCTCCTCCGACCGTTCCGCCCTCGCCGACCAGGCGCAGAAGGCCCTCACCAACGTCCCGGACGCGGCCGTGATCACCCCGCTCACCGCCACATCGGACGGCGACGTGCTGACCGCCACCGCCTACTCGGTGGCCGCCCCGCAGGACGAGCGGACCACCTCCCTGGTGAACCGGCTCGCCGACGACGTCCTGCCGCAGGCCGTCTCCGGCACCGACGCGAGCACGTACGTCACCGGCACGACCGCCGCCCAGGTCGACTTCCTGGACATCGTCTCCAGCCGGCTGCCGCTGATCATCGTGGTCGTCGTGGCCCTGGCCTTCCTGGTGATCCTGGCCGTCTTCCGGGGCCTGCTCGTCGCGGTGAAGGCGGCCGTGCTCAACGTCCTGTCGATCGCCGCCTCGTACGGGGTCGTGGTGGCCGTCTTCCAGTGGGGCTGGGGCGGCCCGGCGCTGGGGGTGT
This sequence comes from Streptomyces sp. CB00316, assembly GCF_001905595.1. Lineage (GTDB taxonomy): Bacteria > Actinomycetota > Actinomycetes > Streptomycetales > Streptomycetaceae > Streptomyces. Next base: position 473,638 of record NZ_LIXI01000002.1, read on the forward strand.
CGGGGAAGGTGCCGATCGAGAGCTACGTGCCGATGATGATGTTCGCCATCGTCTTCGGGCTGAGCATGGACTACGAGATCTTCCTGCTCTCCCGCATCCACGAGGCCTGGCGGCGCACCGGTGACGCGCGGGCGAGCGTGGCGCACGCGCTGGAGATCACCGCCCGGGTCATCACCTGCGCGGCACTGATCATGGTGAGCGTCTTCGCCGCGTTCGTGATCAGCGACAACATCGTGGTGAAGATGCTGGGCCTGGGGCTCGCCGCCAGCGTGCTCATCGACGCCACCGTCGTACGGCTGCTGCTGGTCCCGGCGGTGATGACCCTGCTGGGCCGGTCCGCCTGGTGGATCCCGGGCCCGCTGGACCGGGTCCTGCCCCACCTGGACGCCGAGGGAAGCGCTCAGGAGTCCGAGCGGTCCCCGGTGGGAGTGACCAAGGACATGGCAGGTGGAGGGAACCACTCCGCCCCCTAGGGTGTCAGGATGCCTTCCCCCCTCACCTCCGAGCAGCCGCGCCCCACCGCCGCCGCCGGAACCCCGGAGACCGGCGGACCGCCCGCCGACGGCCGGGACCACTTCTTCGACAACGCGAAGTACCTGGCGATCGTGCTGGTGGCGATCGGGCACGCGTGGGAGCCGCTGCCGAGCGGGCGGCTGGTGGAGGCCGCGTACACCCTGATCTACACCTTCCACATGCCGGTGTTCATCCTGATCGCGGGCTACTTCTCCCGTGGTTTCGAGCTGCGGCCGGACCGGGTGTGGAAGCTGGTCACCAGCCTGCTGGTGCCGTATCTGATCTTCGAGCTCCTCTACACGGCCTTCCACCGCCTCACCCGCGACCCGGAGCTCCCGCTCTCGCTGCTCGAGCCGTACTGGCTGCTGTGGTTCCTGCCCGCGCTGTTCTTCTGGCGGCTGTCCACCCCGGTGTGGCAGGCGGTCCGCGCCCCGGTGCTGGTCTCGCTCGCCGTCGCCGCGGTGGCGACCGTGTCACCCGCCGCCGACGGGACCCTGCCCCTCCAGCGCATCATGCAGTTCCTGCCGTTCTACGTGCTGGGCCTGCGGCTGGGCCCGCAGCACTTCGCGGCTCTGCGCCGTACGTGGGTACGCGCGCTCTCCGTACCGGTCCTCGCGCTCGGGCTGCTGGTCGCGTACTGGCTGGTGCCCCGGACCTCGACCTCGTGGTTCTTCCGGAAGAACAGCGCCCAGGAGATGGACACCGCCGAGTGGACCGGGCCGATGGCGGCGCTCCTGCTGTTCGTGGCGGCCGTCGTGCTGGGCGCCTGCTTCCTGGCCTGGGTGCCCAGGGGGCGCAGCTGGATGACGGCGCTCGGCACCTGCACGCTGTACGGGTACCTGCTGCACGGCTTCGTCATCCGGAGCCTGCGCTACGGGGGCTTCTACGAGGAGCCGTTCTTCGACACCACGCTGGGCACGGTCACCGTCACCGCCGGCGCGGCCGTCATGGTGACCGCGCTGTGCACCCCGTACGTACGGAGCCTGCTGCGGCCGCTGCTGGAGCCCCGCCTGGAGTGGGCCAGGCAGCGGCCGCCGGCTCCCGGCCGACCGCCCCTGACACACGAAAGGCCCTCGGGGCGGACCCCACCGTGAGGTGGCCGGTCCGCCCCGAGGGCCTTTGGCGTGGAAGGAGCCGCTAGAGGGCGCCGAGCCCCTGCGCGGGGCCCGGGGCGGGGGCCGGAGCCGCGACCGCCGGGGTGCCCAGGAGCGCGGAGGCCGTCTCCAGGGGGGTGCGGGCGGCAGCGGCGGCCGGGGCGGGTGCCGTCTCGGCGGTACGGCAGGTGAAGCCGAGCTTGGAGAGCGCCCGGACGACCTCGGCGGAGGAGAAGTCACGCCGGTCCTGCCGGGTGATCACCTCGCCGACCTGCTTGACCGGGTAGACACGGCGGCTGATGACCACCCCGTCACCGGTGACGGGTTCGGGCTTGATGCCCTTCATCGAGTCCTCGACCTCGTTCTTGAACAGATCGAAGGGGAAGCGGGCGATGACACAGCGCATGGGTCCTCAACAGGGTCGAGTGGCTCGGGAGGGCCGCACGGCGGAGCCGTACGGGGAGGGCGGCGGCGGACCGCCGCCCCGCGCGGGCTGAGGGGGCGCCCGACGGCACCCCCTACGCGGCGCGGTTGGACCGGCGCATCGCGGCGGCCGCACGGGCCTCCGGCGTCGGCACACCCGGGCGGCGGCCACGGGCCGGGGCCCCGCCACCGCGCTTGGTGCCACGCCCCATGAACGCGCCGCCCCCGCTGCGGCCTGAGCGCTCCTTGGGCGGGGCGGTGATGACCACCGGGACACCCGAGGGCGCCTGCGCACCGGTGATCCGGCTCAGCTCGGCCTCGCCGGAGCGGACCTGGGCGATCTGCGGGGTGATCCCGGCGTCCACCATCAGGCGGGTCATCTCACGGCGCTGGCCCGGCAGCACCAGCGTGACCACGCTGCCGGACTCCCCGGCCCGGGCGGTACGGCCGCCGCGGTGCAGGTAGTCCTTGTGGTCGCTGGGCGGGTCGACGTTGACGACGAGGTCCAGGTTGTCCACGTGGATGCCGCGGGCCGCGACGTTCGTGGCGACGAGGACCGTGACGTGCCCGGTCTTGAACCGCTCCAGGGTGCGGGTGCGCTGGGGCTGGGACTTGCCGCCGTGCAGCCCGGCCGCCCGGACCCCGCTGTGCAGCAGGTGGTCGGTGAGCTTGTCCACCGCGTGCTTGGTGTCCAGGAACATGATCACGCGCCCGTCGCGGGCCGCGATCTCCGTGGTCGTGGCGTACTTGTCGGCGCCCTGGACGTAGAGCACGTGGTGCTCCATCGTCGTGACGGCACCGGCGGCCGGGTCGACGGAGTGGACGACCGGGTCGTTCAGGTAGCGCTTGACGAGCAGGTCGACGTTGCGGTCGAGCGTCGCCGAGAAGAGCATCCGCTGCCCCTCCGGGTTCACCTGGTCGAGCAGCTCGGTGACCTGCGGCATGAAGCCCATGTCGGCCATCTGGTCGGCCTCGTCGAGGACGGTGATGGTGACCCGGTCCAGCCGGCAGTCGCCGCGCTCGATGAGGTCCTTGAGCCGGCCCGGGGTGGCGACGACGACTTCGGCGCCGCCGCGCAGCGCGCTGGCCTGGCGGCCGATGGACATACCGCCGACGACGGTGGCGATGCGGAGCTTGAGCGACCGGGCGTACGGGGTGAGCGCGTCGGTGACCTGCTGGGCCAGCTCCCTGGTGGGGACGAGGACCAGGGCGAGCGGACGCTTGGCGTCGGCGCGGCGGCCCTCGGTACGGGCCAGCAGCGCCAGGCCGAAGGCGAGGGTCTTGCCCGAGCCTGTGCGGCCCCGGCCGAGGACGTCACGGCCGGCCAGCGAGTTCGGCAGGGTGGCCGCCTGGATCGGGAACGGGACGGTCATGCCCTCGGCGACGAGCGCCGCCTTGAGCGTGGCGGGCATCTCCAGCTCGCCGAAGGTCTCGGCGGCGGGCAGCGCCGGGGTGATGGTCACCGGCAGGGCGAACTCGCCCTTCAGCGCGGAGCTGCGGCGGCTGGAGCCACCGGACCGCTTCGGGCCGCCACCGAACCCGGCGGCGCGGCGCTCGCCACCGCCGGAGTAGCGGGGGGCGCCACCGCTGCGGGCGCCGGAGGGGCCGCCGGAGCGGGTGCGGGCGAATCGGTCGTTCGAGCGGGGGGTGCGTTCGCGGTTCATGCAGAACCTTTCCTCGATGGGGCACGTATCGAGGGATTCTTTTTCGGGAAGCGGCCGTGAACGGCACCCAGAATCGCAAGAACGAGCCGATGAAATGACAAAGGGGAGCGAAGCCCGGCCGCCGGGAATCAGTGCACCGGACGCGGCTTCGTCAGGGGGCGCGCTCGGCAGGCCCCGGAAACAGCAACGAGCTGGGGCCCGCACCCCAAGGTGCGGGCCCCAGCTGCGCAGAACTACCTGAGTGATCAGGCGGGGGTGATGTTCTCGGCCTGCGGGCCCTTCTGGCCCTGCGTGACGTCGAAGTTCACCTTCTGGCCCTCCTGCAGCTCGCGGAAGCCGGAGGCGGCGATGTTGGAGTAGTGGGCGAAGACGTCAGCGCCGCCGCCGTCCTGCTCGATGAAGCCGAAGCCCTTTTCCGCGTTGAACCACTTCACGGTGCCAGTAGCCATGTCATATCTCCTTAGGGGAGGGGCAGTGCCCGCGGGCCCACACTGTGCGGACCCAACGTCGCCGCGATGATTACCCCGTCCGGAAGAACACCGGAAATACAAAAGCGCATCTACCGACATCGAATCGGCTGATGCACTTGAAGTCTTTGGGAACCACAACTGCAACTGAGATCAACAGTAGCACGGCAGCGGCGGAAGAGGCTGAACGGAATATCACCCGGCATGGCGGAACAGAATCGCGGAGGAAAAGCCTCATCGCGCATTGCGTGAAATTCTGTGCTGGCGAATGCAGATATGTTCCGGGTGCCGTGCACGGGTCCCCCGGGCGTCCTCAGCGGTCCGTGCCGCCGCGCAGCTCCTCGTTGAGGCGGAGCGCCTCCCCCAGCTGGTCCTCCAGGATGACGATGCGGCAGGCGGCCTCGACGGGCGTGCCCGAGTCGACCAGCTCGCGGGCACGGGCCGCGATGCGCAACTGGTAGCGGGAGTAACGGCGGTGGCCCCCCTCGGAGCGCAGCGGCGTGATCAGCCGGGCCTCACCGATCGCCCGCAGGAAACCCGGGGTCGCCCCGATCATCTCGGCGGCGCGCCCCATCGTGTAGGCGGGGTAGTCGTCGTCGTCGAGCCGGCCGATGGCGTGCGAGGGGGTCTCCGGGGGCATCTGCACCTCTTCTGTCACGCATGACCGAGGGCCCGGGGCGCCGTACGCCTGCGGGGTGCCCCTCTGCTGCGTACCGCTGTTTCACCTGACTGCACAAGAAACCCTAATCGCTTGGGAAGGGCATGTCTATCGCGGCCGGAACAGGTTTCGGCCACCGACGGCGAGGTGCCGACCGAGACGCCGGTGGAGCTGACCGACTGGTCAGTTGTCGTCGGGCGGACCCCGGGGCCATAATGCAGGCGTAGCCCTTCACGCATCCCCCGTCGTGAAGGGCTACACCCCTGTCCGGAGACGGTTCCGGGGCGTCGGCAACACGGGCAAGGGACTCCCCTCGTGGCCCCCTGCCCATGTTTTTTCGAGTTAACAGTGACGTAGAGTGTTTGCGCAAGCTCAGTTCCGACTCCGAGGTGAGCATGGAGGCCCGGATGACCACGGTCGACGGCGACGAACCCGGTACGGAACGGAACGAACCGCCCGAGCCGGCCGGCCCGCCCCCGCTGAGCTCGCTGCGGGAAAAAGTCGAGTACATGGTCGAGAAGACCTTCCCCGGCCAGAAGATCTCGGGCAGGGTCTTCGCGGAGCTGGTGCGGAAGCACGGCGGCTCCCTCTCGCACAGCTACTTCTCCAACATCCTCGCCGGCAAGGTCACCCAGCCCTCGGAGGAGATCCTCAAGGCCCTCGGGCTGGGGTTCGGCGTCGACTGGCGCTTCTTCAAGGAGGAGTCCGAGGTCGTCGACGACGTCGTCGCGGGGCTCCAGTTCCTGGCCAAGCGGCGGACCGGCGAGATCAGCGGGGTGGCGGGCCGGGGGCTGGGCGACGAGGGGCTCCCGCCGGAGCTGCTCCGGTTCGCGCTCTCCCTGCTGGAGGACGCCGCGCGGGACAGCCCGCGGGACAACCCGCAAGGGCGAGCGGGGGAGAGCTCGGGGGAGAGGTCGCCGAACCGCCCGCACGGCACGTAGCGTCGGTGTCATGTCCCTGCGGAAGCTGCGCAAAGAGTGCGAGGCACAGCTCGCCGACCTGCCCATCCCGGCCCCGTTCTCGCTGACCGGTCTGGTCGCCAACATGGAGGCGGCGCGCGGCCGCACCATCCGGCTGCACGAGATGCCGGACCGGCTCGCCCGCGTCAACGCCGCATGCGGGCTGCGCCTGAAGGCCGGGGACACCAGCCTCGTCCTCTACCGCCGCAGGCCGACCGCGTACCAGACCGAGCACGTCATCCTGCACGAGCTGTGCCACGAGTGGTTCGACCACGGGACGACCCTCGACGCCGAGCAACTGCGCACGCTGATGCCGGTCTTCGACACCTCGCTGATCGCCCGGATGATCTCCCCCGAGGCCGCCGCGTCCTTCCTCTCCGGCGGCTCCACCGTGCAGGCCCGCGCGCAGTACGCCACCCACGACGAACGCATGGCCGAATTCGGGGCCTCCCTCATCCCCCGAATGGCGCGGGACCTGACCACCGATGACATGGTGGGGCGGCTGACCGACTCCCTGTCCCGCCCGGTGGCCCACCGCCGGCGCGGGCTGCTTCCCCCCATCCCCCGGATCCCCCGGAGACGGGCCGGCGGTTCCTGACACGTGCCACCAAGAACCCCACACCGAGGACGAAGACCGCTGTGACCCCCCTCGATCTCGCCGGCTACCTGATAGCCGGCCTGATGACAGCCGTTGCCCTGTGGCGTATGCCCGCTGCCGTGTGGGGAGATGAGGAGGACCGCAGACGGCGGGCCCTGTGGGGCTGCTACGCCGGATTCGCGATCGCCCTGTGGACGAAGACCGAGGCGGTACGCACCGGACTGAACAACAGTGCCGTCACGGACCTCGCCGTCCTCATCAAGCACTACACCGCGACAGTGGCGATTCTGGCCATCCTCAGCTACATCGTCGCCATCTACGGCAGCTACCCCGAAGCGGGCGCCGTCCCCCGCCACGTACGGTTCGCCCGGCTGGTCCAGGAGGTCGCGGCGAAGGCCTCCGTGGCGACGCTGATCCTGCTGACCGTCCTCTTCTTCACCGTGGTCGACCGCTCCGTCCCCTCGGACCGCTTCGTCTCCGACCACGCCGGCGAGTGGGGCGCCACGCTCTACATGAGCGTCTTCTACCTCTACCTCGGCGCCGCCTCCGCCGTCTGCGCCTTCCAGTGGGCCCTGGCCACCGCCGACGCGCATCGCCGCCATCTGCGCATCGGGCTCGGGATGATGACGTTCGCGATGTTCATCGGCGTCGGCTACACCGTCAGCCGGACCCTGTTCCTCTGGGTCAGCGTGGTGGACGAGCCCACCGAGGCGTTCGCCCTCCGCTTCGACCAGGTGACCGAGGCGGCGCAGCTGGTCCTCTTCGCGTTCTTCGCCCTCGGCGCGTCCGTCCCCGCCTTCAGCACCGGCGCGCGCCGGGTGCGGCTGTGGCGGGCCCAGGTCCGGCTGCACGCCCTCTGGTACGAGCTGATGGCGTCCTTCCCCGACCAGCCCTTCGACCCGCCCGCCTCCCTGGCCCGGGAGCTCACCCGGTTCAACGCCCCGGCCGACCTGCGCATCGACCGCTGGGCCGCCGACATCGCGGACGCGGTGGAGAAGCTGCGCCATTACGTCCCCGACGGGCTGGTGGCCGCATCCGAGGGGGCCGCCGCCCGGGACACCGCCGATGCCCGCCGGGCGGCCGCGCTCGGCGACGCGTACTGGATCCGGGCCGCCCTGCTGGCCAAGGAGTCCGGCGCGCCCGCGGGCCCCGCCGCCGCGGTGGCCGCCCAGCAGGCCGCCGACCAGGACGGCGAGGTGGCCCGGCTGGAGCGGATCGCCGCCGCCTACAGGACGGTCACGGTGGAGCGCGCCCGCGAGGTCCTCCTGGCGGCGACGGCTCACCGTACGACGGAGTCAGCAGCGCGGACGGAGCAGACCTCATGAGCAGCGACAGCACCACCACCACCGCCGGAGAGGCCGCCGAGAACAGCACCCGCACCTCCGTCGCGCGGACCGTCACCGACGTGCTCCAGCCCCGCAACGCCCTGCTGGCCGGGATGCTCGGCATCGGCATCGCCGCCGCCGGTGACTGGACCGGGCTGCTCTGGGGGTTCCTCGGGGCGCTCTGCGCCGGGCTGATCCCGGCGCGGTACATCGAGTGGGAGCGCGGGCGCGGCACCTGGGGCGACCGCCATGTCGTGGACCGTACGAAGCGGGCCCCGATCTTCTTCGTCATCCTCGGCTCCATCGGGGCCGGTTCGGTGGTGATGGTCCTCGGGAACGCTCCGGTCGGCATCCTGGTCGCGATGCTCGCGCTGTGGGTGATGACGATCGGGCTGCTGGCCGTCAACACGGTGTGGAAGATCTCGGTCGACTCGGCGGTGGCCTCGGCGGTGGTGGCGCTGCTCGCGGTCGTGCACTCGCCGTGGTGGCTGGCCGCGTACGCGCTGACGGTCGCCGTCTGCTGGTCGCGGGTGGCCCTCGGCTATCACACGGTCGCGCAGACCGTGTCGGGTGCGGCGCTGGGGGCGGCGACGACGGTGGCGTACGCGTTCGGCTGAACGTCTCCCTCCCATGCGCACGGCCGTGCGCACGGCCCCCTCGTACGCCCCGGCGCGCGGCAGCCCTTACGGTCCCGTGACACGGGTGCGCCGCACACCGCCCGGCGGCCGCCCCGCCCCTAGCGTGGCCGCCATGCGCGTACTGGTCACCGGCGGAGCCGGGTTCATCGGGTCACATGTCGTCGCCGCACTCACCGCGGCCGGGCACGAGAGCGTGGTGCTGGACGCCCTGCTCCCCTCGGCCCACCCCGGCGCCACGGCCCCCCAGGTCCCCGGGGCCCGGATGGTCGTCGGGGATGTCCGGGACCGGGAGGCGGTGGCGGGGGCGCTCGCCGGGGTCGACGCGGTCTGCCACCAGGCGGCGATGGTGGGCCTGGGCAAGGACTTCGCGGACGCGCCGCTGTACGTGGGGTGCAACAACCTGGGTACGGCGGTGCTGCTGGCCGAGATGGCCGCCGCCGGGGTGCGGGACCTGGTGCTGGCCGGGTCGATGGTGGTCTACGGCGAGGGCCGCTACGACTGCCCGCGCCACGGCCCGGTCCGGCCCGGCCCCCGCCCGGAAGCCGGGCTGCGGGCGGGGAGCTTCGAGCCCCATTGCCCCGCATGCGGTGAGGAGTTGGTGCCGGGCCTGGTCTCCGAGGACGCGCCCGCCGACCCGCGCAACGTGTACGCCGCCACCAAGCTCGCCCAGGAACACCTGGCCGCCGCGTGGGCCCGGGCGACGGGCGGCCGGGCGGTGTCGCTGCGCTACCACAACGTGTACGGCCCGGGGATGCCGCGCGACACCCCGTATGCCGGGGTCGCCTCGTTCTTCCGCTCGGCCCTGGCGCGCGGCGAGGCGCCGCGGGTCTACGAGGACGGGCGCCAGCGCCGCGACTTCGTCCACGTCCAGGATGTCGCGGCGGCGAACGCGGTGGCCTTGGAAGCGGTACGGGAACGCCGTCCAGCCTCCTTCGCCGCGTACAACACGGGCAGCGGGGAGCCGCACACCATCGGCGAGATGGCCACCGCGCTGGCCGCCGCGCACGGCGGGCCGGAGCCGGTGGTGACCGGGGAGTACCGCCTCGGCGACGTACGCCATGTCACGGCGGACTCGCGGCGGCTGCGCGAGGAGCTGGGGTGGCGGCCGCGGGTCGGCTTCGCGGACGGGATGGCGGAGTTCGCGAGGGCCGGGCTGCGGGGGGCGGGGGCGGGGGCGGATCAGCCTGCGGGGGCGCCCCAGCCTGCGGGGGCTGAGGCGCCGTAGGAAGCGGGCCGCGTGAGCCTCGTTCAGCGCCGGCTCACACCCCGGCGCACTGCCCCGTGCGCGGGCCGTGGCCCTCGTTGGTCCGCCCCGTGGTGTCCGGCGCCGGAAGGTTGCCGGAGCACGCCACGGGGCCGGTGACCTTGTTGGCGGCGAGCAGGACGCCCCCGGTGTTGCCGGTCAGGACGACGGCCCCGGTCAGCGAGTTGGCGGTGCAGCCCGGGCCGCCCAGCCGGACGGGTCCGGTCGTACGGCTGATGGCCAGGGGTCCGGTGACGCTCGACCCGCACACGTGGATGGCGGCGGCGCGGTCGGACTGGAGCGGGCCCTCCAGCGTGGAGCCGGTCAGCACGAGGGCGGCGTCGGCGCGGACGGTGACCGGGCCGCGCAGGGCGGCGCGGTCGGCGCAGGTGACGCCGCTCGTGACGGTCAGCGGGCCGTTGCGCACGCCGGTGATCTTCGTGGTGCAGGCGGGGGCGGGCAGCACCCGGGACTTGTAGTCGAGTGCCTCGGCGAGCTTGCCCGGCTTGGCGTCCGTCAGGGGCTTGCTCAGCTTGGCGAACTCCCCGCCCGTCTCCTTCTTGCCGCCGTTCCACTCCGCGATCCGGCCCAGCTGGGCGGCGGTCTTCCCGTCATCGACGACCGCGTCCGGGGCGAGCGCGGCCATGGACTTCGAGGCGCTCTTGACGAGGTCGAGGTACGGGCCGGGGGAGGTCAGGTCGTACGCGGCCGTGTCGTGCTGCCCGCGCAGCCAGGAGCCCCACGAGAACTCCAGGAACTCCGTTGCCCCGTCCGGGACTTCGTAACCGATACCCCGCGTGAAGTAGACGAGGCTGCGGTACGGGTCGTCGCGGAAGTGCGTGATCCCCAGCCGGTCCGGCAACTGGTCCACGGCCAGGGGCTTGTTGTTCTCGTCGCGCAGCCAGACCTTCTTCCCGACGGTCATCCGCTGCCAGAAGGCGGCGGTGGAGAGGGAGCTGAAGTTGTCGGTGACGCGGAGCCGGATCGGCAGCCGGGTGGAGCCGTCGGGACCTTCCAGGAAGGACGTCAGCGTGTGGTGCCCGTCGGTGAGGTACAGCTTCCCGCCCGGTCCGATCACGGCCGTCTTCATCGGGGCGATCGACTTCGGCGTCTCCTGGCCGAGCGGCACCGTACAGGAGAAGCTCGCCGGGTCGTCCAGCCGCGCGCCGGGGCGCACCGAGGCCGCCTCGCCCTGGCCGTTGGTCTCGCACCAGTCGTCGAAGCGCTTGTTGACGCCGCCCGCCACCTCGTCCCGGCCGCTTCCGTACCGGCCGAGCTTGTAGAAGACCTGGTCGAAGCCGAGTACGGCCTGGGTCGGGTGGAGTTCGCCGAGGGTGACCTCGATCAGATCACCCGGCTGGGCGCAGGTGCGCGGCAGCGGCCCGCTCCCGGCGCACGCCCCCGCACCGCCCGCGCTGCCGGGCCCCGCCGCGAGCGCCCCGGTGGAGGCGCCGACCACGACCGTGCCCGCCGCCAGCACTCCGGCCAGCAGCCGGGCCCCGCGCCGGGGCAGGCCGGTACTCGATCTGTTCATGGACGCCCTCTCCGTACACGTGTCAGTCCCGCGCGTCCGTACACGCGCTCTTCCGCCTTCTTCCGTGGTGACGATCGCAAGGTGCGGCGACGCCCGTACGGACGCCGCGTTAACGGGCGATGACGCTGTCATGCCACGGCGGGACCGGGTGCCGGGCCGGACCGACCGCCCGGCCCTCACGCCGCCGGGAGCGTGACCGAGAAGCAGCAGCCGCCCTCGACGTTGCGGACCTCGGCGCGCCCGGCGTGCGCCTCCACGATGCCGCGCACGATGGCCAGGCCCAGGCCCGCGCCGGCCGGGGGCGTCCGGGCGTGGCTGCCGCGCCAGCCGGTGTCGAAGACCCGGGGCAGGTCCTCCTCCGGGATGCCGCCGCAGCCGTCGGTCACCGACAGCACGATCCCGCCGTCCGAGCGGTGCGCGGACAGGGCCACCGTGCCGTCGGCCGGGGTGCGGCGGATGGCGTTGATGAGGAGGTTGCCCAGGACCCGGCTCATCTCCTTGCCGTCCACCTCCACCGGAACCTCCTCGATCCGGTCGCCCACCAGCCGCACACCACGCTCGCGCGCGAGCGGTCCGGCCCCGGCCAGTGCGTCGTCGACCAGGTCGTAGAGGGAGATCCGGGCCGGGGCGAGGGTGAGGGAGCCGGCGTGGATGCGGGAGAGCTCGAAGAGGTCCCCGACCATCCCGTTCATGCGCTCCACCTCGGTCCGTATCTGCCGCAGATAGCGCCCGGAGTCCGGGGCCATGCCGTCCTCCAACGCCTCGGCCATCGCCCGCAGCCCCGCCAGCGGCGTGCGCAGATCGTGCGAGATCCAGGCGACGAGTTCGCGCCGCGAGGTCTCCAGGGCCCGCTCGCGCTCCCGTGAGCGGTCCAGCTTGGCGCTGGTGGCGGCCAGCTCACGGGTGAGCGCGGCCAGCTCGGCGGTGGGCTGCCCGGCGGGTGCCGCGAAGGTGCCGCCGTCACCGAACGACCGTGCGGCCAGAGTCAGTTCACGGCTGCGGGCGGCGACCCAGCGGCCGAGCAGTACGGCGGTGGCGAGGGAGACCACGGCAGCCATGGCGACCACGGTCGTGACGACGTACAGGTCGTGCGACGACAGGAACATCGCCCAACAGACCGTCAGCGTCCCGGCGAGCATCGCGGTGACGGCCACGCCGGCGACGACGGTCAGCGAGACGACGAGCGAGCGGTGCCGCAGCAGGCGCAGGACGAGCGCGCCGAGCAGTCCGGCGGCGGCCGCGCCGAGGAAGGCGAACAGCGCGATGAGGAGGAGGTCGCTCACGGCGGTCAGCCCCCGGCGGGCGGCAGGGGGGCGACGGCCGGTGCCGCTTCCGTACGGGCGGGGGCTTCCGGGACGTCCGTACGGTCCGCGCCTTCGGGGTCTTCCGGGGCCTCGTCCTCGCCCGGCAGGTCCAGGCGGTACCCCACCCCCCACACCGTACGGATCAACCGGGGCCGCGCCGGGTCCTTCTCGACCTTGCCGCGCAACCTGCGGATGTGCACGGTCACCGTGGACAGGTCCCCGAAGTCCCAGCCCCACACCTCCCGCATCAGCTCATCCCGGCCGAACGCCCGCCCGGGATGCCGGAGAAGGAAGGCGAGCAGGTCGAACTCCCGCAGCGTCAGGGCGAGTCCCACACCTTCGCGGGACACGCTGCGGGCCACCGGGTCCAGGCGCAGCCCGGCGCCCGACAGCGGCCGCGCCCCCTCGGTGACGGGCGCCCCGGCCCCCGCGCGACGCAGCACCGATTCGACCCGCAGCACCAGTTCGCGCGGGCTGAACGGTTTGGTGACGTAGTCGTCGGCCCCGGTCTCCAGACCGAGGATGCGGTCCTCCTCGTCACCGCGCGCGGTGAGCATGATGACCGGCACCGGCCCGTGCGCGCGCATCCGGCGGCAGACCTCGAACCCGTCCAGGGCGGGCAGCATCAGGTCCAGGACGACGAGGTCGGGCCGGGCCGCCGCGAACCGCTCCAGGGCGGCGGGGCCGTCCCCCGCCCGCTCGACGGCGTACCCGGCGCGGTGCAGATAGCCGACGACGACCTCCGCCACCGTCGGGTCGTCGTCCACGACGAGGACCCGGCCCCGCGCGGCGTCGGGGAAGGGGGCGTGCGGCGGGGTGAGCGGGGTGTTCTCCATGCCGTCCACCTTCGCACCGCGCTCCGGCGGGCCGGGGAGCCGTGCGCCGCCATCCGGCCGACGTCCATGTTTCGTAAGAACCTGAAGACCGGAATGTCGGAGTTGTCTCCGTAGGGTGAGGCGGGTGACCGATTCCTCTGCCACCCTCCCGGATGCCACCGCCCCGCACACCGCTCTCCCCAAGGCCGACATCGTCCTGCCCTGCCTGGACGAGGCGGCCGCCCTGCCCTGGGTGCTCGACCGGATTCCCGTCGGCTGGCGCGCGATCGTCGTCGACAACGGGTCGACCGACGGTTCGGCAGAGCTCGCCCGCTCCCTCGGCGCGCACGTCGTCACGGAGGAGCGGCGCGGGTTCGGCGCGGCCTGCCATGCCGGACTGCTCGCCGCCGACGCCGAGTTCGTCTGCTTCTGCGACTGCGACGGCTCGCTGGACCCCGCGTTGCTGGCCGGGTTCGTCCGGCGGATCGCGGACGGCGAGTGCGATCTGCTGCTGGGCCGCCGCCGCCCCGAGGGCCGGGGCGCCTGGCCGCCGCACGCGCGCGCGGGAAACCTGGCGCTCGCCCGGATGCTCCGCCGCCGTACGGGCCTGCGCCTGCACGACCTCGGTCCGCTGCGGGCGGCCCGCCGCGCCGACCTGCTGGCCCTGGACCTCACCGACCGGCGCAGCGGCTACCCGCTCCAGATGGTGGTCCGGGCCTCGGACACCGGGCTGCGGGTCGCCGAGACCGATGTCCCGTACCGGCCGCGTACGGGGAAGTCGAAGGTGACCGGCACCTGGCGCGGCACCTGGCACGCCGTACGCGACATGCGCGGCGTCCTGCGCGAGCCACCGGCGGACCGCGCACCGGACCGGGCCGCGCACACGGAGACGGAGGCCGTTCGATGAACACCTACGGACCACCCGCGTACGGACCACCCGCGCACGGCCCCACCGGCCCCACGGAGCTGCTGGTCATCGCGAAGGCACCGGTCCCCGGCCGGGTCAAGACCCGGCTCTGTCCGCCCTTCTCCCCCGCCGAGGCCGCCGAGCTCGCCGCCGCCGCCCTCGCGGACACCCTGGAGACCGTTCTCACACTCCCCGCCCGGCGGCGCGTCCTCGTTCTCGACGGGCGGCCGGGCCCCTGGGTGCCGCCGGGCGTCGAGGTGGTCCCGCAGGACGCGGGTGGGCTGGACGAACGGCTCGCGGCGGCCTTCGGGAGGTGTACCGGGCCGGCCCTCCTGGTGGGCATGGACACCCCGCAGATCACCCCGGCCCTGCTCGCCCCCGCGCTCGCCCCGGACGCCTGGGAGGGCTGCGACGCCTGGTTCGGCCCCGCCGAGGACGGCGGCTTCTGGGCGCTGGGCCTCGCGCAACCCGATCCCGCCCTGCTGCGGGGGGTGCCCATGTCCGTGCCGGAGACCGGTGCGGTGCAGCGGCGCCGGCTGGTGGAGTCCGGCCTCGCGGTACGGGACCTGCCGGTCCTCCGCGACGTGGACACCGCGGCCGACGCCCACCGGGTGGCGGCCGACGCGCCCGCGGGCCGGTTCGCCGCGGTGCTCGGCCGGCTGACCGGGGCGGGGGTGCGGTGAGCACGATGCTGCCGCCGTCGTCATCCGGGACGTCGTCGACCGGGACCGCCACACAGAAGACCCGGGAGACCGCCGACGCCCTTGAGGCCGACCGGCCCCCCGGGCCACCCGCGGTCACCGGACCCCCCACGGCCCCCGCACCCGCCGAAACCCGTACCGCCCCCTGGGGCACCGACCCCTACGCCAACGCCCTGCGCAACGGCCGCGGCCCGCTCTTCCTGCGCCGCGGCGACGGCTGGCTGCTGCCCCTGGAGGTCGAGCGCTGGTGCTCCGACGCGGGCGCCGCCGACCTCTCCGCCCTGCACCGGTGCGAGGGTCCGGTGCTGGACATCGGCTGCGGTCCTGGGCGGCTGGTCGCGGAGCTGACCGCGCTGGGCCACCGGGCGCTCGGCATCGACGTCAGCGAGGCGGCCGTCGCCCGCACCCGGCGCATCGGCGGCTCCGCCCTGCTCCGCAGCGTCTTCGATCCGCTGCCGGGCGAGGGCCGTTGGGGCACCGTGCTCCTCGTCGACGGCAACATCGGCATCGGCGGCGACCCGGCCGCCCTGCTGGACCGGGCGGCCGACCTCCTCTCCACCGGCGGGCTCCTGATCGCGGAGACCTCACCGCTCGACATCGACGAACGCGTCCAGGTCCGCCTCGACGACGGTCGGCGCGCACCGGCGGAGAGGGCCGCACCCGGTCCGGCGGACCGGCCGTTCCCCTGGGCGCGGGTCGGCACCCCGGCACTGCTGCGGTACGCCGGCGCGTGCGGCTGGCGTCCGGCCGATCAGTGGAGCGCGGACGGCCGGGACTTCGTCTCGCTGCGCCGCCCGCGCCTCCACCCCGTACGGGAGCGGAGCGCGCGGACCAGCAGCCAGAGCGCGGAGAGCGCGAACAGCGCCCCGGTGATGAGCAGCCAGTTGGAGAGGTAGAGGTCCGGGGAGGTGCCGGAGGCGGCCACGTACCGCCGCTCGGTCCGCCGCGTGATCAGCGGGAACCAGATCAGCAGGAGCAGCCCGGAGAGGAACACCGGTACGCGGACGAAGTTGACCAGGCCCCGCCGCCGCCCCAGTGCCGCGCGCAGGGCCCGGTCGGCCCCCG
This sequence comes from Streptomyces sp. CB00316, assembly GCF_001905595.1. GTDB lineage: Bacteria > Actinomycetota > Actinomycetes > Streptomycetales > Streptomycetaceae > Streptomyces. The sequence goes on from NZ_LIXI01000002.1 coordinate 489,546, forward strand.
CGTACAGCGGGAGCAGCACCAGGTCGTGCAGCAGCGCCGACCCGGCGAACCAGAGCAGGATGCCGACGGTGTCGCCGTCCATGAGGCGTACGCCCGCGTATCCGGCCAGGCAGAAGGTGGCCACCAGCAGGAGCAGGTGCAGCGGGCCCTCGCCGTACCACCGGCGTACGAGGAGGCCTGGGGAGAGGCGCGGGCGCCGGGGTGCGGTCGGCGTGGACATCACAGTTCTCCGAACGTCAGGGTCTCGACCCACTTGGTGTTCAGCACCCCGGGCGCGGCGGGCACGATGATCCGGGCCGGGTAGCCGTGGTCGGGCGACAGCGGGGCGCCGTTGACCTCCAACGCGAGCAGCGAGCGCCCGTCGCGGACCTGGTTGTCACGGAGGGCGGCCTTGCGGAACGAGCCGCTGCGCTGCAACGACTCCACGAACACCGCCGGGGGCCGGTCCGGGTACCCGGCGAGCGCCGCCAGGTCCGACAGCCGCACCCCGCGCCAGAGCTGGTCCGAGGTGGACCAGCCCTCCACGCAGGCGATCGGGAGCGCCGCGGTGTGCTGCTCCATCGCCAGCAGCCCGGCCCGGGAGAAGCGGAGTTCGCCGGCGGGCCCCCGTACCGTCAGCAGCCAGCGCTCGCCGGTGTCGGCGGGGGTGATCCCGACGGCGGCGGCCGTCTTGTTGACCTGGAAGGCGTTCGCGCCCTGCCCCTGTTCCGTACCGCCGCGCGGGGTGAGGAGCGCGGTGCGGCGCAGCGGTCCGTCGAAGCTGCGCCCGGCCGAGGTGACCAGCAGGAGCAGGGACCCGGCCCCGACCATGACGAGGGCGCCGCGCCGGGAGAGGGTGGCGGGCAGCGGGTCCGGGGCGGCGAGGGTGTCCGGCCCGCCGCGCGGGATGCCGCCGCTCCGCAACACCCGTACGGCCCGCGGCAGCTTCAGCGCCACATGGGTGACGAACCCGGCGAGGAAGACCCAGGCCCCGTAGAAGTGCAGGGCGTAGAAGGAACCCGGGAAGAGGTAGTCCAGCTGGATGTTGAGCAGCCCGGTGAGGAACTCGAACAGCGCCCCGCCCACGAGCAGCAGCAACGAGAGCCGCTCCAGCGCGTGCCCCACCGACCGGGCGGGCGGCAGCGCGAAGAGCCGCGGGACCACCGACCAGAGCTTCGCCAGCAGCACGGGTACGAGCACGACGCCGACGGTGACGTGCAGCCCCTGGGTCAGCCGGTAGAGCCAGTGCGGGCCGGTCGGCCAGGCGAACAGGTAGAAGCCGAGCCACCCCTTGCCGGGCGTCTTGTCGTTGACCGGGTCCAGGTCCGGGTTGTACGCGGCGTACGAGAGCAGGCCGGTGACGAACAGCACGGTGAGCCCGGCCAGCAGCACGACGCCGAGCACGGCGGTGAAGCGCGCCCCGCGCACCGGGCTGCGCCAGCAGCCGGGATCGGCGGGCGTGCGGAGGGCGGGGAGACGCGCGGTGAGGCGGGCGGGAAGGGTGGGGGTCCGGCGGCGTTCGGGCATGGGACCGACGCTAGGCCGAGGACACCGTGCGAGGGCGGCTGCGACTCCTGACGAAATTCTGACGTCGGGCCCGTTGGGCCTGGACGGCGGGCGGCGGCCCGGACGCACCGGACCTGCGTGCCGGCCCGCGGCCCTTATCCGCACGGGGCGGGTGCCGGATCTGACGGTTCGGTGACGCGGCCCCGCCGAACCGCCAAAACGCGCCCCGGCGTGCATAGCGTGCCAGCGTGAAGACCGAACACACCCCCCGTACGGAAGCCGCCGAGGGTACGGGGCCGGGCTCCCCGGACGCCCCGGACCGGCGGACGGCCGACCTCGGGAACACCGACCGCCGCCCCGCCCACCGACGCGACCTGATCGCCGCCGCCGCAGGAGTCGTGCTCGTCACCGCCGCGATCCTCATCGGCCACGCCGTCCAGAACCGGACCGGCACCCTCCAGGTCCGGTGGCCACCCCTCCTGGCCTCCTGGGACCCCCACCTCGGCCCCGGCACCCCCGCCGCGCTGGCCATGGCCGTACTCGTGATCGCGTACGGCCCCCCGCTCGCCGCCCGGCTGTCCTGGCGCGCACTCCTCACGGCGGCCTGGGCCGGGTCGGCGGCCTGGGTCTTCTCGATGGCGCTGATCGACGGCTGGTACCGGGGCGTCGAGCGGCGCCTCACCACCAAGCACGAGTACCTGCGGGTCATCGACCGCTTCGAGGACATCCCCGCCACCCTGCGCGACTTCACCGACCACATCGTGATCGGCGAGCCCGGCAACTGGCCCGCCCACGTCGCCGGTCACCCGCCGGGCGCGACCCTGACCTTCGTCTGGCTGGACCGGATCGGGCTCGGCGGGGGCGCGTGGGCCGCCGTCTGGTGCGTCGTCGTGGGCAGTTCGGCGGTGCTGGCCGCCCTGATCACCGTGCGCGTCCTGGCCGACGAGCACCTGGCCCGGCGGGCGGCGCCCTTCCTGGTCCTCGCCCCGGCGGCCGTCTGGGCGGGCGTCTCGGCCGACGGGTACTTCACCGCCGTCGCCGCCTGGTCGGTGGCGCTGCTCGCGCTGGCGGCGACGCGCCGGGTCCGCTTCCCGGCCGTCGCGGCGGTGGGCGGGGGCCTGCTGTCCGGGTGGACCTGCTATCTCAGTTACGGGCTCGGGCTGATGGCGGCGGTCCTGCTCGCGGTCCTGGTGCTCGCCCGGACGGCCCGCCCGGTGGTCCCGTTCCTGCTCGGCGCGCTGGTGGTCCCGGCCGCCTTCACGCTGGCCGGCTTCAACTGGTGGACCGCGTACCACCTGCTGGTGGAGCGCTACTACCAGGGCGCGGGGGGCGTGCGCCCGTACGCGTACTGGGTCTGGGCCAACCTCGCCTGCGCCGTCCTCGCGGCGGGCCTGGCGGCGGTCGCCGGAGTGCGCCGGAGCGCGTCGTACGCCCCGGGGGCCGTACGGGCGCTTCGTACGGGCACAGCGGCTCCCGCCCAGCGGCTGGCGCTGCTCGTCCTGGCGGCGCTGGTGGCGCTGCTCGCCGCCGACCTCTCCGGAATGAGCAAGGCGGAGACCGAGCGCATCTGGCAGCCGTTCCTGCTGTGGCTGCTGCCCGCCGCCGCCCTGCTGCCCACCCGGACCGCCCGGTACTGGCTGGTCGCGTCGGTGGTCCCGGCGCTGTTGATCAACCACCTGCTGTGGACGGGGTGGTGACGCTTCCGTTTGCGGGGCCATGGCAGACCCGGTTACGTGGAACGGGCGAGTCCGGAACACCCCTCACCGCACCCCGTGGAGGTACCTCCGATGGCGAAGAAGAACCGCTCCGCGCCCGCCAAGGGCCTGCGCGGCAGCAAGGTGGGGCTCGCGCTGAGCCTGGGCAGCAGCGCGCTCGCCGTCATCCGGGCGTCCAAGCAGGTGCGCCGGGCCAAGGGCCCGCACGACAAGCTGAACACCGCCGACGCGGTGGCGGGGATGCTTCCGCTGATCACCTCGGCCGCCCTGATCGTGCGGCAGCTGCGCGGTCGGCGCCGGGAGGACCCGGAGACGGCGTGAGCGGCGACGCTCACCCCGAAAGGCATCACCCCGACGGACTTCCCCCGACAGGCATCACTCCAACGGCCTAACGACCGGTCGCTGAGCCGCCCCCCGCCCCGTACGCCGCCGAGGCGCCGCACCGACGGCGGGGTCGCTTCACGTCGGGTCGGGCCTCCGCAACACCGGCGGCCCCTCCCGGATCCGGGAGGCCAGCACCGCGATGTCGTCCTCCGCGTCCCCGCCGAACCCGTCCACCACCCGGTCCAGCAGGTCCTCCAGCGTCCCGGTGCGCGGCAGGGTGAGCGAGGCCAGCCGCCCCACGGACACGTCGATGTCCTCGCCCCGGCGCTCCACCAGACCGTCGGTGTACATGAACAGCACCGTCCCCGGCCCGCACGGCACGGAGGTGGTCCGGTAGCCGCCGAACCCGGTGCCCAGCGGCGGCCCGGACTCCACGTGTTCGATGCGCGCCCCGGCCGCCCCGGGGTCGATGAACACCGGCGGCAGATGGCCCGCGCTGGCCACCTCGCACACCCCGCCGAACCGGTCCACGACGGCGAGCAGGCAGGTCGCCGCCCGGTCCAGCCCCGACCGCTCGACCATCTCGTCGAGCTGCTCCAGGATCTGGTGCGGCGGCAGGTCGTCACCGGCCAGCAGCCGCAGCAGCGAGCGGTAGTGGCTCATCGCCACGGCAGCCTCCACGCCGTGGCCCATCACGTCGCCCATCGCCTTGAGGTGGCGGCCCCCCTTGAGCGGTACGACGTCGAACCAGTCGCCGCCCACCAGGACACCCCGGTCGGCCGGGAGGTAGCGCGTGGCGATCTCCACGTGCGGGTGGGGGCCGCGGGGTTCGGAGAGCAGCGAGGCCTGGAGCTCGCGGGCGATGCTGTGCTCGTGGTCGTAGCGGCGGGCGTGGTCGAGGTCGACGGCGGCCCGCCCGGCGAGTTCCCGGGCGACGACGACGTCCTGGTCGGTGAAGGCCGGTGAGCCCTCGGCCCGGACCAGGCTGAGCGCGCCGAGCTGGCGGCCCCGGGCGGTGAGCGGGACGGCGAGCGCCTCGCGCAGGCCGAGGGCCTGTGAGGCGATGATCCGCTCCGAGGTGAAGGCGGAGCGGCCGCGCCGGTGGTCGGCCCAGTCGTCGAGGACCGGCTCGTTCTCGGCCATGCAGCGGGTGACGGCGGAGTCCGCCGCGAAGTCGACGTACTCCCCCGGGTGTCCGAACCGCTGCACCTGCTCGTCCAGCGGCCCCTCGCCCCGCAGCGCGGCACGCCGCAGCCGCAGGACACCGTCCTCGGCACGGCGGACGGGGTGACCCACCTCGGCCGGGAAGACGTCGACGGCCGCCACGTCGGCGAAGGCGGGCACGACGAACTCGGCGAGCTCCCGGCAGGTGGTGCCCATGTCGAGAGTGGTGCCGATCCGGACGGCGGCCGTGGAGAGCAGCGCCACATGGCCGCGGGCCTCTTCGAGCTCCACCCGCTGGCGGGCGACGTCGCTGATCTCGACGACGATCACCATCAGCCCGCAGACGGACCCGCCCGTCTCCAGCCGGTGGTAGGTGGCGCGCCAGAACCGGGGGGCGTCAAAGGACGCGGCCCAGGTCCGGCCGCTGATCGTCTGCTCGCGGGGTTCGCCGTCGCGCAGGACACAGCGCAGGACGGCGGCCTGGCCGCGGAGTTCGGGGAGCACCTCGGAGAAGGTGTGGCCGATGTGGGACCCGGCGGGGAGGCCGTTGAGCCGTTCGAGCGCGGGGTTGACATAGGTGTAGCGGAGGTTCGCGTCGAGGACGGCCACTCCGGCGGGGTTCCCGTCCAACAGGGCGGCCACGGTCGGGGGGTCGAAGGACGACGGCATGCCGTCGCCGCACGCTTCGGCCTGCAAGGGGTCCTCCTCCGCCGTAGATGGGCCTCCGGACCTCCATCGTGGGCGGCGGCCCCCGGCACCGCATCCGCAGCGCCACCGGGCACGTACGGCCGGAGGCACCCGGGGTACGTGTCGCCGTCACCCCCGGAGGTGCCCCGGGGTCAGGAACTCGGCAGAAGTCCGGCCGGCCCCCGCTCGGCGCGCAGCCGGTCGAGATCGAGGGTGCCTTCCGTGGGCTCGGCGGTCGGCGGCAGCCCGAGGGCGGTGGTGACGGGCCCCGGCAGACTGCCGGTTCCCAGCAACCCGGTGACCAGGTCGGTGGCGAGCCGGTGCCAGGCCGGGGCGCGGCGGATCATCGCGTGGTCGCCGCCCCGGACGGTGACCATGCAGGTACGGGCGCCGGCCCGGCGGGCCCGGGCGGTGAGGGACTGGGTCGCCTGGGGGCTGGTGATCCGGTCCCGGCTGCTGTGCACGAGGACGATGTCGCGCCCGGCGAGCTGCGTCACGGGGTCGCCCGGCGGGCACCAGGGGGCGAGGCCGACGACTCCGCGTACGAGGGGGTGCCCGGCGGCGCGGAGGGCGGCCCGGGCGCCCATGGAGTGGCCGAGGAGGATCACCGGCACGTCCCCGGCCTCCTCGCCGAGGGCGTCGAGCGCGGCCAAGGCGTCGCGGAGGGCGTCGGCGCGGGGTCCGTTCCACCCCCGGTGGGCGTAACGCACCTGCCGTACGAGGACCTCCTTGCCGTCCTGGGGGGCGCGGGTGGCCCGGCGCAGGGCGCGGACGAAGGGGCGCATGCGGACGCCGGGGAGGTTGAGGAGGCCGGGGGGCGGGGGTTCCGTACCGCTCTCGTGGCCCCCGTGCAGGACGAGAACCGCTGCTGACGACGGCCGTCGGTCCACGCGTACCTCCAGATCCGGGTGCGGGCGCCGATGCCCCCGCTCCCTCCGTATTCGGTGCGGACCCGGCTCCGGATTGGGCCGAACGTGTCAACGGGCGGAAAGTGCCGTTCACTGTACGGGCACGCCCCCATCCATGTACGTACCACGAACGCATAAGAAGGAGCCCGTCATGGCGGCAGGACCTCCCCTCGGCACCCCGGCACCGGACTTCACGCTCCCGGGCGGTGTCCTGTCCGTGCCCGGGGACACCTTCGAGCGCGGCGACTACGCACTCTCCGCCGCCCGCGGTCGGGCCCTGGTGCTGGCCTTCTACCCCGGGGACAACACCAGCGTCTGCACGAAGCAGCTCTGCTCGTACTCCTCGGGCATGGAGACCTTCGAGGGGCTCGACGCGGAGGTCTGGGGAATCAGTCCACAGGGTGTGGACAGCCACGAGTCGTTCGCCCGCGCCTACGGGCTCCGCATGCCGCTGCTGGCGGACGAGGGCCGGGAGATCGCCAAGGCCTACGGGGTCGCCGCCCCGGGTATCGGCGTACGGCGGGCGGTCTTCCTCATCGGTCCGGACGGCGTCCTGCGCTGGAAGCACGTCGCGTTGCTGGGCGCCACCTTCCAGTCACTTTCCACCCTTGCCGATCAGTTGTCCGGCATCAAAACCGCGTAAAGATTGCCGGGATCCGGCAGTGCCCCGAACCGCCCACCTATGGGATCATCCAGCCAGTTCGACGGAAATATCTCGGGGGATGTCGAAAACAGGGGAGTGATCACGTGACCTTCTTTCTCGGTCTCGGCATTGCGGGGATCGTCCTGCTGGCCCTTTCCCTCATCTTCGGCGGCGTCCTCGAAGGGATGCTCGACGGCGTACTCGACGGGCTCTTCGACGGGCTGCTCTCGCTCCCGGTGATCGCCGGCTTCGTCTCGATGCTCGGTTTCGGCGGGGCGATCGTGCTCGGCACCACGGGTGCCGGGCCGTTCGTGGCCACCGTCGTCGGCGTCGCGGCCGGTGTGGTCGCGGGCTGGCTGACCTGGAAGTTCAGCAAGGCCCTGATGCGCGACCAGACCTCCTCCACGCCGCGCGGCGGCGACCTCGTCGGCACGTCCGGGACGGTCGTGACGGCCATCCCGGCCGACGGCTACGGCGAGGTGATGCTGCGACTGGCGGGCCAGCCCGTCAAGTACGCGGCCAAGTCCCCGACGCCGGTCGTCCGGGGCACGGAGATCTGGGTGGAGGCGGAGCTGTCGACGACGTCGGTCGCCGTCCGCCCGGTGGAGCGCTGACCACGCGAACCGGCGCCGCTCTCCCCACCACCGTGCCCTGAGCCCAACACCACCTCACCACTCACTCACCCACCCACCCACCCACCAACACCCCACCAGCACCTGGCACCACAACAATCTGCCGTCCCCCACCCGGGAGGCAGGGGGGACACCTTTCATGAGTCCAGTAGCTCTCGCCGTCATCGGCATCGTCGTACTTCTCGTCCTGCTCGGCCTGGTCGTCATCACGCGGTACAAGGTCGCCGGGCCCAGCGAGGCCTTCATCATCACCGGCCGCCGCGGCAAGAAGTCGACCGATCCGGTCACCGGCCTCGTCAGCGTCGACAACAGTGGTCAGAAGGTCGTCGTCGGTGGCGGCGTCTTCGTCGTGCCGTTCGTCCAGCAGAAGTTCACGCTGGACCTCTCCAGCCGCCACATCCCGATCGCCGTCCGGGGTGCGGTCACCCTGCGCGGCGTGAAGTCGAACCTCGAAGGTGTCGCGATCGTCAAGGTCGGGGGTGGCGAAGACGCGATCCGCGCCGCCGCCCAGCGCTTCCTCCAGCAGCAGGACGGCATCGTCGGCTTCACCCAGGAAGTGCTCTCCGGAGCGCTCCGCGCGATCGTCGGCCGCATGTCGGTCGAGGACATCATCCGCGACCGGGCCGCGTTCGCCGGGCAGGTCGCGGAGGAGGCGGAGACCAGTCTCTCGGGCCAGGGCCTGATCCTGGACGCCTTCCAGATCCAGGACATCACCACCGAGGGCTCCTACCTGGAGGACCTCGGCCGTCCGGAGGCCGCCCGCGCCAAGCAGGAGGCGGACATCGCCGAGGCGATCGCCAAGCGCGCCTCGGAGCAGGCCCGGCTGAAGGCGGCCGAGGAGATCGCCATCGCGGAGCGGACGTACTACCTGAAGCAGGCCGAGATCAAGGCCGAGACCGAGGCGGCGGCCGCCAAGGCCAACGCCGCCGGTCCGCTCGCCGAGGCCGCCCGCCAGCAGGAAGTGCTCCAGGAGCAGGAGAAGGTCGCCGAGCGCCAGGCCGCGCTGACCGACCGCGAGCTGGACACCAAGGTCCGTAAGCCCGCCGACGCCGCCCGCTACCAGGCCGAGCAGGAGGCGGAGGCCCGCCGCATCGCCCAGGTCAAGGAGGCCGAGGCGGACGCGGAGCGCTCGCGCCTGACCGGTCAGGGTGAGAAGCTCCACCGTTCGGCGCTGGCCGACGCGGTGCGCATCGAGGGTGAGGCCGAGGCCGCGTCGATCGCCGCCAAGGGTGCGGCGGAGGCGGAGGCCATGCAGAAGAAGGCCGACGCGTTCGCGCAGTACGGTGACGCGGCCGTCCTCCAGATGCTGGTCGAGGTCCTCCCGGACGTGGTCGCGAAGGCCTCCGAGCCGCTGAGCGCCATCGACAAGCTGACGGTCATCTCGACGGACGGCGCCAGCCAGCTGGCCCGTACGGTCACCGACAACGTCGCCCAAGGCGTGGAGCTGCTCAGCTCCACGACGGGCGTGGACGTGGCCCAGCTGCTCCAGAACCTCAAGAACCGCACGGGCAACCCGACCGGGCGGTCCGACACGTCGTCCTCCGCACAGCAGAAGGACGACAAGGACAAGACCAACAGCAAGGACCAGATCGAGATCACGGACTGACGCTCTCCCGTATCAGCTCCGCCACCTGTGCCCGGCGACGTAGATCCGTCACGTCGCCGGGCACGGGCGCGTCCGCCCTGTCGCCCCCCGAGACGGAAATCGGCCAAGTGCGCGCAGGCCCCTACTGCTGGGCGACGCCCCCGGCCGCGGCGGCAGCGGCGAGCCGTGACCGCCACCCGTCCGGATCCCGCCCGGCCTCCACGGCCTTCGCGGCGTCCTCAGCGAGATCGATCCCCAGATCGGCGGCCCGGCGCTCGGCCCACCGCGCCCAGGCAGCGGCCTGCTGGCACTCGGGACACACGGTTTGGCCGTCCATGGCCCGGAAGACATGCTCGTTCCCGGGCCCCTCACACGTGACGAGAGGCGGAACGTGCGGAGGAACGGCAGGCGCGTCATGCGACGTCGCCTCCTCGACCGCCTCGACCGTCTCCCGGGCCGGAGCCCGCTGCTCACTCACCGGCGCCTCAGGCATCTTCATCTCCAGCCGATGCCGCAGGAACCCCACAGCGGACCGTACCCCCTTCGCCGGCAACCCACTGCTCAGCACCCGCCGAAGCTCCCCACCGGAAACCCCCCGCCGCAACCACTCAACGGCCAGCCCAACAAGCTCACGAGCCTCACGAACCCCAAGACGCAACTGCCGATCGGAGTGCCGAAGAGACAACAACACCCGCTCAGCCTCGACTTCCTGAGGCGACAGCTCCACCAACCCCACTGCCACGGCTTCGCGCGGGGGTTCGGTGGGTGGGCGGGATGAGTTCTTCCCCGGTTCTTCGTCTACCGGTAGTTGGCCACCGACCATCCGGGCCCCCGGATCACCGACGGTCGGAAACTGCACACTCGGAGACGCCTCGGCGCAGGCGGCGGCCTCCCGCCACACGGCAAGAGCATCGTCATCGCTCAACGGAACGTTGGCGAACAGCTGAAGGGTGGTCCACAGCCCCCGCGCCCCGGAAACCCGCCGCTCATGAACGAACCCGTTCACGACCAACTGCTCCTTGGCCCGCTGAAAGGCCCGCCCCTTGATCCCCAGCTTCCGCCCATGCTCGGACAACGCCAGATGAGTCTGGTCATCGGGCAACCCCTGCACGTACAACAGCAGGATCTTCGCGTCACTGCACAGACGCGGATGACGCACGACATCGTGCGAGGCCTTCGTGTAGCGCCGAACCGGCGCGATAGCATGCCAAAGCATCCCGGTGGACCTTCTGCTTCCACTAGTTGGGTGAAGGCCCTCGGATCGGTGCTGTAACACCACCGGGGGCCGCCCCATGCGCAGGCGAAGCGCACACACAGAGCGTGATGACACGATCACCGTACAGCAGACAAGGGCGCGTTGGCGCCCAAACCAACGCGAGACGGCCTCAAGTCCCCCTACAGGGGGACGTGATCACCCCACACACAACTGCCTGTTGAACGGTCAAATTGACGAAATCTCGACGCCGCCCCCCACCCCGGCTGAGACGCTGGCCTCCATGACCACGCCACTGACCGCGCGCCAGCGCCTCTCCGAGCTCCACCGCTACGCGGCCGTAAGCGGCGAGGACTTCACCCACCAGAACCTGGCGTCGACCCACACGAACCAACTACGCTTCGCACGCTGCTCGTTCGCAGGCGCGGACCTGCGTCACGCGACGCTTGAGGGCTGTTGGTTCAAGTTCTGCGACTTCACCGGCGCCGACCTACGCGGAGCCTCCCTACGCGGCGCGGTCCTGGCCGGCTGCAACCTCCGGGACGCCGACCTCCGCGACACCGACCTGACGGGCGCCAGACTCAGCAGCGTCAACACGGGCATCCCCCGCCTGGGCCCCACGGACATCACGGGCGCCCGCTTCGAGGGAACGTCACTGCGCAACGTCCAGGCAGACGCGGTGGTCGGCTGGCCACCGGGGCCGGTGCGGAGCGAATAGGGCCTGCCGCGCGGCCTTTGTTGACATGCCGCCCCCGATGTTGATATGCCGCCCCCGAAGTTTCACCGACCTCTGGGAGGCATTCGCGCGGGGGACGGGTCTTCGGTGGGGATTCGCGGTCGCGTCAGAATGCGGAGTCGTAGGCCCTTTTGCTCCACCGGCCGCCGCCACTGCGTGAGTCGGCCTGTTCGGCAGGCGCGCACAAGCTCCGCTTCTTCATGGTTCCCGCGCCTTCCCTGCCGCGTGCTGTGGCAGCGTAGGTCAACTGACCATTCGGACGTCCGAGCGTCCGCGTAGGGGGATCTTCATGCGCTTTCGTAGGGTCGCGGCCTCTGGCCTCCTCGTCCGGGCGGGCGACACACAGAAGGACGGCATGTCCGCGGCCGTCGGGGTCTACACCGACTACGGGCGCGCCGCCGAGGTCTGCATCAACAAGCTCGGCGAGAACACCTGGGCGACCTGCGACAAGGACTACCGCGAGACCGGCAACGTACGCCTGCGGGTCCTACGCTACGACGGCGACACCGGGAGTTCTACCAGCCCGAGTCCTGGTCCGGCTGGATTCCGGTCGACGGGAAGCACTGACCCGCCCTGCTCCTTCCCTGGCCGGAATCGCTGCCTCCGTACGTAACGCTCGGCCATGAGGGAGGCCGGGTCGCGGGGTGTGACGAGGCGGGCTTCCAGGACACCGAGACCGTGGATCAGTTCAGGCCGACCGATAAGGTAATGGCCGGATAAATAGATCACCTCGTGCGCCGAGACACCGACGCACGTCTCGGGAGGAAGTCATGGGAACCCGTCGCACGTCCTTGCCCGGAGTGGGTGCCCAGTACGACTTCACCACCGAGACGGGGCAGCACATCTCCGTCGTGGTCCACAACGACGGACGGCGGTTCATCGGGTTCTACGAACAGGACGACCCCGATTCGTGTCGGTTGTCCGTGCCTCTGTCGACGGCCGAGGCCACCGCGCTGGCTCACCTCATCGACCCCGCGCCCATCGACGCCGTACGGACCCAGGGCATCGACCTGGTCACCGAGCACATCCCGCTCGGGACCCGTTCCCCATACGGCGGGCGGCTGCTGGGAGAGACGCGGGCGCGTACACGGACCGGGGCGTCCATCGTGGCCGTGCTGCGTACGCACAGCGCGCACCCGTCGCCGGAGCCGGACTTCCGGCTCGCCATCGGGGACACGCTCGTCGCCGTGGGTACGCGTGAGGGCGTCGACGCGCTCTCCGAGATCATTGCGGAGGGCTGACCGTGCATGACACGACTGCATTGCTGGTGGAACTGGGCGCCGTCATCCTCGGGCTCGGGCTCATCGGGCGGGCCGCCGGGCGGATAGGGCTCTCGCCGATTCCCCTGTATCTGCTCGCGGGGCTCGCTTTCGGCCACGGAGGACTCATCCCGCTCAAGGCCAGCGAAGAGTTCACCATGGTCGGCGCCGAGATCGGCGTGATCCTGCTTCTCCTGCTGCTGGGGCTTGAGTACAGCGCCTCAGAGCTGGTGACCAGCCTCAAGACGCAGTACCCGTCCGGGGCCGTCGACTTCGTACTCAACGCGACGCCCGGTGCCGTCGCCGCGCTGATCCTCGGCTGGGGACCTGTCGGTGCCGTCGCGCTCGCCGGAATCACCTGGATCTCGTCGTCCGGCGTGATCGCGAAGGTGATGACCGACCTCGGGCGGCTCGGCAACCGCGAAACCCCGGTCATCCTCGGCGTCCTCGTCATGGAGGACCTGGCGATGGCGGTCTACCTGCCGCTGCTCACCGCCATGCTCGCCGGTGTCAGCCTGGCGGGCGGCAGCCTCGCGCTGCTCATCGCGCTCGGCACCGTCGGCTTCGTGCTGTACCTGGCGCTGCGCCACGGACGCCTCATCAGCCGCGCCGTCTCCTCCGACAACCCGGAGATGCTGCTCCTGGTCGTCCTCGGCCTCACCGTGCTCGTCGCCGGTGTCGCCCAGCAGCTCCAGGTGTCCGCGGCCGTCGGCGCGTTCCTCGTCGGCATCGCCCTCTCCGGTGAGGTCGCCGAGGGGGCCCGCAAGCTCCTCACACCGCTGCGCGACCTGTTCGCCGCCGTGTTCTTCGTCTTCTTCGGGCTCTCCACCAACCCGGCCGACATCCCGCCGGTGCTGCTGCCCGCCGCCGTCCTCGCCGCCGTCACACTCCTTACCAAGATCGCCACCGGCTGGTACGCGGCCCGTCGCGCCGGCATCGGCTCGCGCGGGCGCTGGCGGGCGGGCGGCACGCTCGTGGCACGCGGTGAGTTCTCCATCGTCATCGCCGGCCTCGCCGTGGCCACCGAGCCGCGCATCGGGCCGCTGGCCACCGCCTACGTCCTGATCCTCGTCATCGTCGGCCCGCTCACCGCCCGGTGGACGCAGCCCCTCGCCGAGAAGATCCGGGCCATGCGCGACGGCGGCAAGGCGGACCAGGGCGATGCCGCGGTGCAGGAGGTCGCGAAGTCCGCTCCCGAGCGCCGGCTCGGCGACCACGACGACCTCACCCCGGAACCCGCGGGCGAGGCGCGCGGCGACTGACCGACCCCCGCTCTCCTCCGGCCGGTTCGGACCGCCGTCACCACGACTGTCCCGGGCCGGCCGTTGTGCTGTCCGCTGCGCTGTCCATGCTGTCCGAACCTGCCCCCGCGGGCTGGTCGGACCCGGTGAACCCGGGGCGGGGGGCCACCGTCCCTGCTAGTTTCTACACGTCTGTAGAGTTTTCTTTTGTTCCGGCATTGCACCGCGACGTATGGAGATGTCATGGCCCTGTGGGATCGGATCAAGGAATCCGCTTCGTCTATGCAGACGCAGCTGGAAGCGAAGAAGAACGACCTGAAGTCGGGGGCGTTCCGGGACGCGAGCATGGCCATGTGTGCCCTGGTCGCCGCGGCCGACGGCTCCATCGACGCCTCCGAGCGTCAGCGCGTCGCCGCGCTCATCGCGAGCAACGACGTCCTGAAGAACTTCCCCGCGGACGACCTGCAGCGGCGGTTCAACGACTACCTGAACAAGCTCACCGCCGACTTCGACTTCGGCAAGGTCAGCGTGCTCCAGGAGATCGCCAAGGCGAAGAAGAAGCCCGCCGAGGCGCGTGCCGTCATCCAGATCGGGATCATCATCGGCGGCGCCGACGGTGACTTCGACAAGACGGAGCAGGCCGTCGTGCGTGAGGCGTGTTTCGCCCTGGACCTGCCGCCGCACGAGTTCGACCTGTAGTCGACCTGTAGAGGTACGCACGTACGTATCACGGGCCGGCCGGGGGCGTCACAGCTCCTTGGCCGGCCAGTCCAGCAGCCGGGCGCCGATCACCGCCGTCTGCAGGCTGTAGCGGTGCATCGGGTCCGCCGGATCGGTGCCGGTGAGCTGGTGGATGCGCTCCAGGCGGTACGTCAACGCCCGTACGCTCAGCGCCAGGCGGCGGGCCGTCTCGGCCGCGACGCAGCCCGCGTCGAAGTAGACCGCCAGCGTCTTCAGCAGCGGCTCCGCGCCACCCCGCGCCTTCTGGAGCGGGCCCAGTTCGCTGCGCACCAGATCCGCCATCGCCTGCCGGTCCCGGGTCAGCACCGGGTAGACCAGGAGGTCCGAGGCGTACAGCACCGGGTCCTCCATTCCCATCCGGTCCGCCAGGTCGAGAGCTTCGAGCGCCTCGTCGTAACTGTGGACCACCCCGCCCGGGCCCTTGTGCGGGCGGCCGATCGCGACCTGGCCGCCGTCCGTCGCCGCGTGCGACTGCTTGGCGAAGTAGCGCAGCACGTCCGGCTGGCTGCCGGGCGCGATGCAGACGATCCGCCCGTCCTTCGTCGTCAGCAGGATCTTGCGGCCGCTGAACCGGGTCAGCAACGCCGCCTCCACACTCCGCGGCACCGCGTCCGTCTCCGTGTACGCCTCCGGGCCCGTCGCCACCGCGACCGCGTGCGCCCGGGAGAGCCGCAGGCCGAAGCGGGTTGCCCGCTCCGCCAGGCGGACCAAGTCGCTGCGGCCGTAGAGGAGATCGTCGATGAACTCGCGCCGCGCCGCCTCCTCCCGCCGTACGGTGAGCCGCTGCGCGCGCTCGAACCCCTCGGCGAACGCGTCGACCGCCTGCTCCACCGCGGCCAGGACCGCGTCCGTCACGGCAGGGCTGTTTCCGGCAGCCGCGCTCGGCCAGGCCTCGCGTGTCTGCGCCAGATGCATCGTCACCAGCGCGCGCAGCTGATGGCCCGCGTCGGCCGCTTCCCGGCCCAGGACTCGCCGCGTCTCCAGCTCGTCACGCGTCAAACGGCGTCCCGTTGTGGCGACTTCATCCAGAATCTGGGTATAACTTCCCAGCATTTCCTCGGGAATCCTCCGCTCGGCCACGCACACTCCTTCAGCCTCGCAACAGTCCTGTCATTTCCCCAACGCGCACGGGGCGGTGCCGGTGCCCGGCATCAGGACAGCGTAAAGATTGCCGGAATCCGGCAATGCGCTGGGTGGGGGCCGGATGACAGGATCAGGTCAGCAACACAACGGGGGAACACACGGGGGAGCACGGGGGACACGGGGGAGATCAGGCGCCTCGCCGGACGATCCACGGGGGATTCGGGATTCGACGGCGGAAACCTGAGGGGAACGACCCGGTTGCTGCGGCACCGTTCGCAGTGCCGCAGCGCCGGGCCCCGTCACCACCGGACCGTCCGGGCCGGACATGTCACATGTGCCGACCGCGTGAGCTCGTCACAACTCCCCCGTACCGGTGGAAGATCGCGCCCCGCCACCCGGCCGGCGCGCAGAACCGCAGAGGGGGTGGGACCGATGGGCGAGTTCCTGGACGCGGCACTCGGCTTCCCCGCCGTCATCTTCGGCGCCGCACTCGTGGTCGTCGTCTGCTTCTGGCTCCTCGTGCTCGCCGGCGCCGCCGACCAGCACTCCTTCGACTCGGACCTCGACTCCGGCACGGTCGGCTTCGGCGGAGTGCCCGTCACCGTCTCCGTATCGCTGCTCGTGGTCGTCGCCTGGTTCGGCAGCCTCAGCGGTACCGTCCTGATGCACCGGATACCGGCCTCCGGCGCCACCCGCGCGGTGCTCGCCGTCGCCGTACTCACCGGATCGCTGTTCTTCGCCTGGGGGACCGTCCGCCTTCTCGCACTCCTCTTCCGCCGGTACTTCCCGGCGGAACCTCCGCCCTCGCGCAAGGACTTCGTCGGTCTCGTGTGCACCATCCGCACCGGCTCCGTCAGCGCCGTCTTCGGTCAGGCCGAGGTCGCCGCCGCCGACGGTTCGACGGCCATCGTCCAGGTCCGCCAGGCCCCCCGGGCCGCGCGACTCACCGAGCTGCACCCCGAGGATCTCCTCGTCTCGGGCAGTACGGGACTCCTCTACGCGTACGACGAAGAGGGCGAGTTCTTCTGGGTGTCGCCGTACGACGCGTCCCTCGACCCGGGTCCCAAGGCGAGACCGGGCGGGCTGGGGTGGCCGGAGGCCACGAACGGCTGACCCCGGCGGGTGCGTGTCCGGTGGGGTGTGCGCTCCGCGGGGTCCCGGCCCCAGTGGCTGTGTCCCTGTGGGTGTCGCGGGGCGGTCCGCCTTACGCGTCGCCCCGTGCGCCCTTCGTCCTTCTCCTTACTCCGCTTCCTTGTTCTTCGTCTGTCCTGTTCTTCCGTACCTCCAGCCGCCAAGGACTCTTATGGATGCCATCTCCTTGGGCATCGGCGTGCTCATCGCCGTTGTCCTGCTCATCGTCGTCGCCATCGCCTTCGTCATCACCCGGCTGTTCCGCAAGGTCGAGCAGGGCAAGGCGCTGATCATCTCCAAGACCAAGAAGGTCGACGTGACCTTCACCGGCGCCGTCGTCCTGCCCGTGCTCCACAAGGCCGAGACGATGGACATCTCGGTCAAGACCATCGAGATCCGCCGCGCCGGGCGCGAAGGCCTCATCTGCCAGGACAACATCCGCGCCGACATCCAGATCACCTTCTTCGTCCGGGTCAACAAGACCGTCGAGGACGTCATCAAGGTCGCGCAGTCCATCGGTACGGCACGGGCCAGCGACAAGGTCGCCATCCAGGAGTTCTTCGCGGCGAAGTTCTCCGAGGCCCTCAAGACCGTCGGCAAGCAGCTCGACTTCGTCGACCTGTACACCAAGCGTGAGGAGTTCCGGGACCGGATCATCCAGGTCATCGGGACCGACCTGAACGGCTACCACCTCGACGACGCCGCGATCGACTTCCTCGAGCAGACCCCGATGTCGCAGCTCGACGGCGCCAACATCCTCGACGCCCAGGGCATCCGGAAGATCACCGAGTTGACGGCGATCGAGCACGTGCGCACCAACGAGTTCCAGCGCACCGAACAGAAGGAGATCACCCGGCAGGACGTCGACGCCCGGGAGACCATCCTGGAGCTGGAGCGCCGGCAGGCCGAGGCGGAGATCAAGCAGCGCCGCGAGGTCGAGGTGCTGCGGGCCCGCGAGGAGGCGGCCACCGCACGGGTGCAGGAGGAGGAGCGGCTCGGCGCGCAGACCGCGTTCATCAAGACCGAGGAGCAGCTCGGCATCCAGCGCGAGAACCAGGCGCGGGAGATCGCCGTCGCCCAGAAGAACCGTGAGCGCGTCATCGCCGTCGAGAGCGAGCGCATCGAGAAGGACCGGATGCTGGAGGTCATCGGGCGCGAGCGCGAGACCGAGCTGAACCGGATCGCCGCCACCAAGGAGGTCGAGGCCGAGCGCCGCGAGGTCGCCGACGTCATCCGGGAGCGGATCGCGGTGGACCGTACGGTCGCCGAGCAGGAGGAGTCCATCCTGACCCTGCGCGCCGTCGAGGACGCCGAGCGCTCCCGCAAGTCGATCATCATCGCCGCCGAGGCGGAGGCGCAGGAGAAGCTGGTCAAGGACATCAAGGCGGCCGAGGCGGCGGAGGCGGCCTCCACGCACCTGGCGGCCGAGCAGCTCACGCTCGCCGAGGCGCGGCTCAAGACCGCCGACCTCGACGCGCAGGCCAAGCTGAGGCTCGCGGAGGGCATCCAGGCGGAGACGGCCGCGCCCGGTCTCGCCGCGGTGCAGGTGCGGGACGCCGAGGCGGACGTCACCGAGAAGGCCGGTCTCGCGGAGGCCGAGGCCACGGCGGCCCGGCTCAAGGCCGAGGCCGAGGGTGCGCGGCTCAAGGCGCTCGCCACGGCGGAGGGCACGCAGGCCCAGGCGTCGGCGGACGCGGCCGTCATCGGAGAGAAGCTCAAGGCGGAGGCCGCGGGGCTCACGGAGAAGGCGGCCGCGATGGCGGCGCTGGACGAGGCGTCGCGCGGGCACGAGGAGTACCGCCTGCGGCTCGACGCGGAGAAGGAGATCCGGCTGGCCGGGCTCGAAGTGCAGCGGCAGGTGGCCGAGGCGCAGGCGACGGTCCTGGCGACCGGGCTGGAGAACGCCGACATCGACATCGTCGGCGGCGACTCGGTCTTCTTCGACCGGCTCGTCTCGTCGATCTCGCTCGGCAAGGCGGTGGACGGGTTCGTGGACAACTCACAGACCGCGCAGGCGCTGGCCGGGCCGTGGCTGGACGGGTCGTCGTCGTTCACCGATGACCTCAGCCGGGTGCTGGGGTCGGTCTCCACGGGCGACGTGCGGAACCTGACGGTGTCGGCGCTGCTGATGCGGCTGATGGGCTCGTCGGGGGCGGCTTCGGGACAGGTGGAGCAGTTGCTGGCGGCGGCCAGGGAGCTGGGGCTGGCGGATCTGCCGGTGTCTTCGGTGGCCGGTCAGAGGGTTGCTCCCTCGGGTGATGTGGTGGCCCGGAACGGGGCCGGGGCGGTCGGGTAGTTCCGCCTCCCGCCTGCCGTGGTCCGTCCGGCGTTCAAGGGCGGAACCCTTGGCCGGGGCCGGGCCGAGTGGGGCGCCCCACGGGGGTGGGCGCTTCACCGGCCGGGGTCACCTGGATCTGCCCCGCACGCTGGGGGCGGGCCGCCGGGGCCCGGGGTTCCGTCCTCGAACGCCGGACGGACTGGAATCGGCGGGCTGAGTCTCGCGTCGAACAGAACACGTAGGGAGCCGTACGCATGGACAGCGACATCACCGCCACCGCCACCGTCACCGCGCCGCAGGACCGGCAGGGCGGGGAGGGCGATGTGGATGCCGGTGCCTACGAAGTGCTGCGGCGGCGGCTCTCCGCGCAGGCCGGGGAGCTCGTGCGGCGGGCCGAGGCGCTCAACGCCCGGCGGACCGAGGCGTTCGGCTCGACCGAGCTGCGGCTGCTGGCCACCGAGCAGGTGCGCACCGAGCACGCCTCCGTGCCCCGCGACCTCATCGCCGTCGGCGGGCAGCTGCTCTTCGGCTTCGAGCGGGGGCCGGGGGCCCGGGGTGAGGCCGGGGTCGACGACGTACTCCTCGTACGGGACGCCGGGCCGGAGAACGACGCCCCCGAGGCGCACACCACCCTCCTCGACGACGAGGGGTTCCGGCGCGAGTTCGCCTCCCTCCACCGCTACTTCCGCGACGCCCGCCTCCTGCGCCTCCGCCGCGTCAACGGCAAGCTCCTCGCCGTCTTCCGTACGGGCGCGGACTCCGAGGACATCCGGGTCCTGCGCTGGGCCCTGGGGGCGGACGGGTCGCCCGGGGCGTTCCTCGACGCGCAGGGCGAGCGGGATCACGTCTTCCCGCCGTCGCACGACTTCGAGTGGACCGTCGCCGGGCGCGAGGCCCACGTCCCGGGACGCCACCCGCACATCGCCATCGGCAAGGGGGGCGGGCTCTTCGTCGACACGCTCGGGGGGACCCTGACCGTCAAGGTGACCGACGACACCGAGTCGCCGGACGGGATCTACGAGGAGCCCGTCGACGAGCCGTTGCAGTCACTGGCCGACGCGGACGTGGAGTACGCGGAGGCCGGGCCGCTGGTGCTGCTGCGCGTGCGGCCTTACAAGGAGGCGGCCTGGCGGCATCTGGTCTTCAACTCGCTGCTCTCCACCGTCCAGCGGCTCGACGGTATCGGGCCCGCCTGCCACCGGCTCCCCGAGGACCAGGGGATCATCTTCCCCGGCGGTTACTACCTCACCACCGGCACCGCGAAGACCTTCGACACGGCGGAGGAGCTGTGCGAGCCGGTCTTCGAGGGCGCGGTGCGCTCACCCAACGGGGAGGACGTGCTGTACGTCTTCCGCTCCCGTGACGGTGTGCGGAGCCTCCTCCTCCCGTACAACCTGATCCGCCAGGAGGTCGCCACCCCGCTCACGGGGCGCGGCCACGCGCTCCTGGACGACGGCACGTTGGTCCTGCTCCGGGACAACCCGGACGGGCCGGCGCGGGTGCACCCGTTGCAGCGCTGGCAGACGCCGTACGTCTCCGACACCTACGCCGCTTCCCGCCCGGCCGGGACCGGGCCCCTCGCCCGGACCGGGAACGCCGACCTCGTACGCGGGATCTCCGACTGCCTCGCGCTCGCCCACGGCGTACGGGACATGACGCCGACGAGTGCCGTGTACGGGCAGCTCGCCGCCGACTGCGCGCGGGCCCAGGACCGGTACCACTGGCTGTCGGATCCCGAACTGGGATCACTGGCCGCGCCGTTGGGGCAGTTGCGGACGACCGCGCAGCAGGTGCTGGCCGAGTTCACCGCCGTACAGGAGCTGACGCGGCGCGCCGCTGACGCGCTGGAGGAGACCACCACGCGCATCACCGCGCTGGTGCGGCGCGTACGCGGTGAGGTGCCGGGGTCGGCCGCCGCCTGGGTGGAGCGGCTGACCGAACTCCGCCAGGCCCACGGACACTTGGCGACGATCAGCGAGATGCGGTACGCCGACGCCGAGCGGATCGCGGAGCTGTCCGCCCGGACCGAGGACGACATCGCCTCGGCCGCTCAGCGGGCCGTGTCGTTCCTCGCCCGCGAGGACGCCTTCGACGGTTACCACGAGGACGTCTCGGGGCTGGTCGCCGACGCGGGTGCGCTCGCGACCGTCCGGGATGCCTCCGCCGTCACCGACCGGCTGGCCGCGATGACGGACGGCCTTGCCACCGTCACCGATGTGGTGGCCGGGCTGGAGATCGGCGACGCCACCGTGCGTACGTCGATCCTGGAACGGATCGCCGAGGTGCTGGGCGGGGCGAACCGTGCCCGCGCCACGCTGGAGGCGCGCCGGCGGGAGCTGCTGTCGAAGGAGGGGCGGGCCGAGTTCGCCGCCGAGTTCGCGCTGCTCGGGCAGGCGGTGACGGGGGCGCTGGCCGCCGCCGATTCACCGGAGGCGTGCGACGACCAACTCGCGCGGCTGCTACTTCAGTTGGAGAACCTGGAGTCGCGGTTCGCCGAGTTCGACGACTTCCTCGCCGAGCTGGCCGAGCGCCGGAGCGAGGTGTACGACGCCTTCTCGGCCCGTAAGCAGACGCTCCAGGACGAGCGGGCGCGGCGGGCCGAACGGCTGGCCGGGTCGGCGCGGCGGGTGCTGGAGACCATCGGCCGGCGCGTGGCCGCGCTCGCGGATCTGGACGCCGTCCACACGTACTTCGCTTCCGACCCGATGGTCGCCAAGGTCCGGCGGACCGCCGACGAGCTGCGGGAACTGGGCGATCCCGTACGGGCGGAGGAGCTGGACGGGCGGCTGAAGGCGGCCCGCCAGGAGGCCGGGCGGGCGCTGCGGGACCGCAGCGAGCTGTACGCGGACGGCGGCTCCGCCATCAAGCTGGGGCGGCACCGGTTCGCCGTCAACACCCAGCCGTTCGACCTGACGCTCGTGCCCTCAGGGGAGCGGCTCGCCTTCGCGCTGACCGGGACGGACTACCGGGCCCCGGTCACCGACCCGGCGTTCGAGGCGACCCGCCCGTACTGGGAGCAGCTGCTCCCCTCGGAGTCGGCCGCCGTCTACCGGGGCGAGTACCTGGCGACCCGGCTGCTGGAGGAGCGCGGCGCCGAGTCCCTCGCCGCGCTGAGCGAGGCCGAACTAGCGCTGCACGTACGGGAGTCGGCGGCCGAAGCCTATGACGAGGGGTACACCCGGGGCGTCCACGACGAGGACGCCACCGCCATCCTGCGGGCCCTGCTGCGCCTGCACTCGGAGGCGGGGCTCCTGCGTCACGAGCCCGCCGTCCGCGCGGCCGCCCAGCTCTTCTGGGCGTACGGGACGGAGGAGGCCCAACGTGTCTCGTGGACCCGGCGGGCCGCTTCCCTGGCCCGCGCCCGTGACACCTTCGGGCTCGCCCCGGCCATCGCCGTGCTTCAGGAGGAGTGGGCGGCCGAGATCAGCGGGTTCGGGGATGCGGCACGGCCCGACGCCGTCGCCTCGTACCTCTTCGAGGAGCTGACCGGCGGGCCCGCCGGGTTCGTCGTGGGCACCTCGATCCGCGCCTTCCTGGACGCGTTCCACCGCGCCGCCGGCCCCGACGCGTACGGGGACGACCTCGCCGCCCTCGACGATGACCTGGCCGCCCGGAAGCAGCTCGTGGAGGGCTGGCTCATCCCGTACGCGCAGGCCTCCGGCGCCGCTCCCACCGACGGCGATGTGGCGGAGGCCGTGGCGGTGGAGCTCTGCCCGGAGCTGGAGCGGTACGCGTGCGACGCGCCGCTCACGGAGCGGGTCGAAGGCCTCCTCGGGGACCACCCGCGCATCGGGGGTGGCGGAGTCCTCACCGTACGGATCGATGAACTCCTGTCCCGTACAGAGGAGTTCCGTACGCACACCGTGCCCGCCTTCCGTGCCTACCAGCGGCTGCGCACCTCCCTGGTGGCCGCCGAGCGCGGGCGGCTGCGGCTGGACGACCACCGGCCGCGCGTGATGTCGGCGTTCGTCCGCAACCGGCTGCTGGACGAGGTGTACCTGCCGCTGATCGGCGACAGCCTCGCCAAGCAGCTCGGCACCGCCGACGCCGACCGGCGTACCGACTCGCAGGGCCTGCTCCTGCTCGTCTCCCCGCCCGGCTACGGCAAGACGACTCTCATGGAGTACGTCGCGGACCGGCTCGGGATGGTGCTCGTCAAGATCAGCGGGCCGAATCTGGGGCGTGACGTGACGTCGCTCGATCCCGCCCAGGCGCCGAGCGCGACCGCCCGGCAGGAGATCGAGAAGATCAACTTCGCACTGGAGGCGGGCAACAACACGCTCCTCTACCTCGACGACATCCAGCACACCTCGCCCGAACTGCTGCAGAAGTTCATCCCGCTGTGCGACGCCACCCGCCGTATCGAGGGCGTCCGGGACGGCGAGCCGCGCAGCTACGACCTGCGGGGCAAGCGGTTCGCGGTCTGCATGGCGGGCAACCCGTACACGGAGTCCGGCGAGCAGTTCCGCATCCCGGACATGCTCGCGAACCGGGCCGACGTGTGGAACCTGGGCGAGGTGCTCAGCGGCCGCGACGACGTCTTCGCGCTGAGCTTCGTGGAGAACGCGCTGACCGCCAACCCGGTCCTCGCCCCGCTCGCCGCCCGCTCGCGCGACGACCTGGCGCTGCTGGTGCGCCTGGCCGGCGGCGGCGATCCGGCGGCCCGGGCCGAGCACCTGGAACACCCCTACTCAGCGCCCGAGTTGGATGCCATCCTTGCCGTGCTGCGCCATCTGCTCACCGCCCGGGACACCGTCCTCGCGGTGAACGCGGCGTACATCGCGTCCGCCGCGCGGACGGACGCGACGCGCACGGAGCCGCCGTTCCGGCTCCAGGGTTCGTACCGCAACATGAACAAGATCGCGGAGCGGATCGTGCCCGTCATGAACGACGCCGAGCTCTCCGCCGTCGTGGACGACCACTACGCGGGCGAGGCCCAGACGCTCACCACGGGCGCCGAGGCCAACCTGCTGAAGCTGGCCGCCCTGCGGGGCACGCTCACCGCCGAGCAGGCCGAGCGGTGGGCGGCGATCACCGCCTCCTACGTCCGTACGCAGGCACTCGGCGGCCCGGACGGCGACCCGATGACCCGGGCCGTGGCCGCGCTGGGGCTGCTCGCGGACCGGATCGCGGCGGTGGAGACGGCGATCCGGCGGGCGGCGGATCCGCGCCACCTGCTGGCAGGCCCGGCTACCCAGCCGCCCACGCCCTCAGGGAATCAGCCACCCGGAGAACAGAACCGGCCAGGGCTTCAGAACCACCGTGCGAAGATCACGAACATTCCCCACTGACCGGGAAGACCGACCCGGAAGGATCACGGCATGCTGGGTTTCGTGCCCCCACTTCCTCAGCAGCCGGGACGCCCGCGGCCAGGGCGTCCTCCGTCCGCCGGCCACATGATCGTCTGCGGCGACGACGCGCTCGCGCGCCGGCTCGCCGTGGAGCTGCGCTTCGTCTACGGGGAACGGGTCACGCTGCTCCTGCCGCCCGGCCGCGACGCCAGCGGTCCCGAGACGCCGCTGACCCAACGGGGGCGCGCGGCGGCCCTGTTCGGGCGGATGTCGGCGGCGATGAACCGCACCGCCGTCCACGGAGGCGGGGGCGGCAGCGACACCAACGCCGGGGTCGAGGCCGTGCGGATCATGGAGGCGCCCGAACCCTCCGACGACGTACTGGAGGAGGCGGGCGTCGACCGGGCGGCCGCCCTCGCCCTCGTCTACGACGACGACGAGCGCAACATCCGCGCCGCCCTGACCGCCCGCCGCCTCAACCCCCGTCTGCGGCTGGTGATCCGGCTCTACAACCGCAAGCTCGGCCAGCACCTGGAGGAGCTGCTCGACCAGGCGGCCGCCGTCGCCATGCCCGGCATCGACGCGGCGCTCCTCGACGCATCCACCACCGTCCTCTCCGACGCCGACACGGCCGCCCCCGCGCTCGCCGCCACCGCGCTCACCGGCAGCAGCAAGATCATCCAGGCCGAGGGGCTGCTCCTGCGCGCCGCCGAACGCCCGCCGCCGCGCCCCGGCGAGACCCTCGACCCCGGGCTGTGCACCCTCGCGCTGCTCTCCTCCACCACCAACGACCCGGCGGGATCGGAGGGTTCGGAGGGCAGCGGCGCCGAGGGTCCCCAACTCCTGCCCGACGAGCAGACCGTGGCCGCCGCCGAAGGACGCGGGTCCGTCGTCCTGGAGGCGATCAGCCGGGCCGATCCGGACCGGCCCGCGACCCGGATGGGAGGCCGGGGCGCACCGCTCGCCCAGGTCTTCTCACGCAGGCTGCGCTGGTCGGCCCTCGGCGTCGCGGTCGCCGCCGTCGCCCTGGTGGTCGCCTCGCTCCTGACCACCGAGGACACGGCGGTCCACTCCACCTACCTCACCCTGCTCGACCTGCTGGGCATGAACGACCCGGCGGAGGACGCCCCGCCGGCCCGGCAGATCATCCAGCTCCTCTCCGGCATCGCCGGGCTCCTCCTGCTC
The DNA here is from genome assembly GCF_001905595.1 of Streptomyces sp. CB00316. GTDB lineage: Bacteria > Actinomycetota > Actinomycetes > Streptomycetales > Streptomycetaceae > Streptomyces. The sequence continues at coordinate 514,847 of NZ_LIXI01000002.1, forward strand.
CCGCTGCTGATCGCCGCCGTCCTGGAGGCGTTCGGCACCCTGCGCACCGCCTCCTCGCTGCGCCGCCCGCCCCGCGGTCTGTCGGGGCACGTGGTGCTGCTGGGGCTCGGCAAGATCGGTACGCGTGTCCTCGTACGCCTCCGCGAGCTCGACATCCCCGTGGTCGTCGTGGAGGAGGACCCCGAGGCGCGGGGCATCCCGCTGGCCCGCTCCATGCACGTGCCGACCGTCCTCGGCGACGTCACCCAGGAAGGCGTCCTCGAAGCGGCCAAGATCCGCCGCGCCCACGCCCTCCTCGCGCTCACCAGCATCGACACGACGAACCTGGAAGCGACGCTGTACGCACGGTCGGTGAAGCCGGACCTGAGGGTGGCGCTGCGGCTGTACGACGACGAGTTCGCCACCGCCGTCTACCGCACCCTGCGCACCGCGCACCCTCAGGCCCTGACCCGCTCCCGGTCCGTCTCCCACCTGGCCGCGCCCTCCTTCGCGGTCGCCATGATGGGCCGCCAGATCCTGGGGGCGATCCCGGTCGAGCGGAAGGTCATGCTCTTCGCCGCCCTGGAGGTGGCGGGCCACCCTCAGCTGGAGGGCCGCACGGTGGAGCAGGCGTTCCAGGCGAGCTCGTGGCGGGTCCTGGCCATCGACGCGACCCCGCCCGCCGACCGCAACCCCGACCTCGCCACACTCCCCCCGTACCCCCCGGAGGGCAGCCCTCCGCCGCCCTCCGGCCTGGTCTGGGACCTGCACCCCGGGTACGTGCTGCGCGCCCAGGACCGGGTGGTGATCGCGGCCACCCGGCGGGGTCTCGCGGAACTGCTGCGGCGGCAGCGGACGGTGCTGCCGCGACAGTGAGGCCGTTGTCGCGTTCACCTGGCTACCGGAACGTGCCCATCGCCTCCCGCACCTCCTCCAGCGTGGCCTCCGCGAGCGCGTTAGCCCGCTCGTTGCCCGCGCGCAGGACGGACCGTACGTAGGTGAGGTCCGCCGCGTACTCCGCCCGCCGGGCCCGGTAGGGCGCCAGGTGGCTGTTGACCGCGTCGGTCACCGTCCGCTTGAGAGCGGCCGCCCCGCCGTCACCGGTCTCCGCCGCGACCTCGTGCGGGTCCCGGTCCAGACAGAGGGCGGCCAGCAGGACGAGGGAGGAGACGCCGGGGCGGGTGCCGGGGTCGTAGGTGATGTGCCGGTCGGCGTCCGTGGTCGCGCCCTTGATCAGGCGGGCCGTCTCGTCGGCGCTGGCGCCGAGGGGTACGGAGTTGGCGCGGCTCTTGCTCATCTTGGTGCCGTCGGTGCCGAGGAGGAGGGGGGCGGCGGAGAGCAGGGCGTCGGGTTCCGGGAAGACGTTCCCGTACCGCTCGTTGAAACGGCGGGCGATCGTCCGGGTGAGTTCGAGGTGCGGCAGCTGGTCCTGGCCGACGGGGACCACGTTGCCCTTGCAGGAGAGGATGTCGGCCGCCTGGTGGACCGGATAGGTGAGCATCAGCCCGCTGACCACCGACTGCCGGGAGTGCGCGATCTCGTCCTTGACCGTGGGGTTGCGGCTCAGCTCCGCTACGGAGACGAGGCTGAGGAAGGGCAGCAGGAGCTGGTTGAGCGCGGGGACGGCGCTGTGGTTGAAGACTGTGGACCGGGCGGGGTCGATGCCGAGGGCCAGGTAGTCCAGGAGCAGCCCGTCGGTGTACTCCCCCAGCCGCTCGGCGGTGTCCCGGTCGGTGAGGACCTGGTAGTCGGGGATGAGGATCATGACGTCCACGCCGAGGTCCTGGAGGCGGACGCGGTTGCGCAGGGTGCCGAAGTAGTGGCCGAGGTGGAGGGGGCCGGTGGGGCGGTCGCCGGTGAGGACCCGGAAGCGGCCGGGGTCCTGGGCGATGTGGTGCTCCAGCTCGGCGCTGCGGTGGGCGGCGGGGGTGGTGGTGGGTGCGGTGGTGGTGGTCATGGCTGGGTGTCTCCTCGCGGGTGGCGGGTGCGCGGAGGACGGCCCGAGCGGTGGGGGCTGGGATGCCCCCTTCCCGTACATCGCGCCTGTGAGAAGGCAGCGAAAAAGGGCCGTCCATGGTGAACGGCCCTGGGTTCCGTGCAGACAGATGCTGCGGCCGCTCCTAAGAGGAGCGCCACCAGTTTCGGCACGGTACGGAGGTCATGCGGTCAGTGTAGCGGCCATGGGCTTACGCGGAGGCCGCCGGCGGCGGGCGCAGACCGGTGCGCGGACGGGGCTGTACGTGGCCGCCGAGGGCATCTATTAGGTGCGCGGGCTCGATCACCACCGACCTGGAGACCACGAGCCCCGGCGGGGCCGACCTCACCCCGACCAAGCCGTAGCTGCTCTCCGTGCCGGCGGGCGCCGGCCTCGACGGGATCGAGCAGAGCGGTGACGCGTCCCTGCTGGGCGACTTCTTCGCCGTACTCGTGGAACCGGGCACGTCGTTCCCGATCGTGATGCCGTGAACAGCGGTGTTCCTGGTCATCGGGTGCTGAGGGCCGGGGAATAGGCCTTGGGGGTGACCCGTTGTAGGATGTAGTTCAACGTTCAACCAATTGTCCCGCAGGGGCTACACCGACCACGCGGACCACTCAGGAGGCGGGTGCCATGCAGTTCGGGATCTTCACCGTCGGAGACGTCACCACCGACCCGACCACCGGCCGGACGCCGACCGAGAACGAGCGGATCAAGGCGACCCTGGCCATCGCGCGGAAGGCCGAGGAGGTCGGCCTGGACGTCTTCGCGACCGGCGAGCACCACAACCCTCCGTTCGTCCCGTCGTCCCCGACGACGACGCTCGGCTACATCGCCGCCCGCACCGAGAACCTGATCCTGTCCACGTCCACCACCCTGATCACCACCAACGACCCCGTGAAGATCGCCGAGGACTACGCCACCCTCCAGCACCTCGCGGACGGCCGCGTCGACCTCATGATGGGCCGGGGCAACACCGGGCCGGTCTACCCCTGGTTCGGCAAGGACATCCGCCAGGGCATCCCGATGGCCATCGAGAACTACGCCCTGCTGCACCAGCTGTGGCGCGAGGACGTCGTGGACTGGGAGGGCAAGTTCCGTACGCCGCTCCAGTCCTTCACCGCCACCCCGCGCCCGCTGGACGGCGTCCCCCCGTTCGTCTGGCACGGCTCCATCCGTTCCCCGGAGATCGCCGAACAGGCCGCCTATTACGGTGACGGGTTCTTCCACAACAACATCTTCTGGCCCATGGAACACACCAGGAAGATGGTGGACCTCTACCGGCGCCGTTACGCCCACTACGGTCACGGCACCGCCGAACAGGCCATCGTGGGGCTCGGCGGCCAGGTGTTCATGCGGAAGAACTCGCAGGACGCGGTACGGGAGTTCCGCCCGTACTTCGACAACGCGCCGGTCTACGGCCACGGCCCGTCCCTGGAGGACTTCACCCGCGAGACCCCGCTGACCGTGGGCTCCCCGCAGGAGGTGATCGAGCGGACGCTGACCTTCCGGGAGGCGGTGGGCGACTACCAGCGGCAGCTGTTCCTGATGGACCACGCGGGGCTCCCGCTGAAGACGGTCCTGGAGCAGCTCGACATCCTCGGCGAGGAGGTCGTACCCGTGCTGCGTAAGGAGTTCGCCAACCTGCGGCCGGCCGGTGTGCCGGAATCCGCGCCCGTCCACCCGGCGGTCGCCGCCGCCCGTGCCTCTGCCACCCGGAAGGGGGCTTGACCTCCATGTTCGCCACCACTCCTCTGCGCATCGTGGCCGTCTCGGCCGGACTGAGCCAGCCGTCCTCCACCCGGCTGCTGGCCGACCGGCTGGCCGCCGCCACCCGTGAGCGCCTCGCGGCCGAGCAGGACCGGAACGTCGAGGTCCAGGTCGTCGAACTCCGCGACCTCGCCGTGGACATCGCGAACCACCTGGTCAGCGGGTTCCCGTCGGCCACGCTGCGGGAGGCGATCGACGCGGTGACGGAGGCGGACGGGGTGATCGCCGTGACACCGGTGTTCACCGCCTCGTACAGCGGTCTGTTCAAGTCGTTCTTCGACCTGATCGACAACACCGCGCTGACCGGCAAGCCCGTCGCGATCGCCGCGACGGGCGGCACGGCCCGCCACTCGCTGGTCCTGGAGCACGCGCTGCGCCCGCTCTTCGCCTACCTGCGAGCCGTCACCGTACCGACGTCCGTCTACGCCGCCTCCGAGGACTGGGGCTCCTCCGGCGACGAGTACACCGAGGGCCTGCCGTCCCGGATCCGGCGCGCCGGCGGCGAGCTGGCATCGGCGGTCCTGGGCCGCACGGCCTCCGGTGCCTCCCGCGCGCCGGGCCTGGGCGACGGGGAGGAAGCGGTCGTGCCCTTCGAGCAGCAACTCGCGGACCTGCGGCTGGACTGAGCCGACCGGCCCTCCCTCCCTGCCAGCCCAGCCCGATTGTCCGTTTGATTACAGTGAGACCGGATGCTGTAACGCATCTGTTCCGAGCCGCACCGAGCTGGAGGCAGATATGGGCAGGATCGTCGTGGGCGTGGACGGGTCCGATCCCTCGATCAAGGCACTGCACTGGGCCGTACGCCAGGCCGAGCTGACCCGTGACACCGTGGAGGCCGTGAACAGCTGGGAGTACCCCGCGACCAGCTGGGCCTCGATGATGCCGGGTCTGCCGGAGGACTTCGACCCGCAGGCGCTGGCGACCGCCTCCCTCAACGAGGCGCTGGAGGAGGCCCTCGGCGCCGAAGGGGCCGCCGCGGTCACCAAGGTCGTGGTCATCGGCAACCCCGCCCAGTCCCTGCTGGACCGGGCCCGGGGCGCCAACCTGCTCGTCGTGGGCGCCCGGGGCCGCAGCGGCCTCAAGGCGACGCTGCTCGGCTCGGTCAGCCTCCACGTCACGCAGCACGCGCCGTGCCCGGTGACGGTGGTACGCGACTGAGGGGCCCAGCTCCCGTCGCTGCGTCGGTGCCCCCCTTCGGCCTGGTCGTCCGGCCTGGTCGTTCGGCCTGGTCGTTCGGCCTGGTCGGAGGGGGTCACCGGCCTGCCCCCGGCAAAAGGAGGGGCCGTTGTCAGTGGGCCCTCCTATCGTGTGGTCATGACCCCTGCTCTGTTCGGGCGCGACCACCCCGCAGGCATCCTCCGCTCGGAGATCGTCCGGGCCACGGAGAGCCACGGCGGGCTCGTGCTGGTCACGGGCGAGGCCGGGATCGGGAAGACCACCCTCGTCACCGACGCCGCGCACGAGGCGCGGCGGCGTGGGGCGCTGGTGGTCGGCGGCTCCTGCTGGGACTCCGACAGCACTCCCGGCTACTGGCCCTGGGTGCAGGTGCTGCGCGGCCTGCGCCGCTCCGCCACGGCGGCGGAGTGGGCGGCGGCCCAGGATTCGGCGGACGGGCGTCTCGGCGTGCTCCTCGGGGACGCGGCGAGTAACGGCCCGGCCACGGGAGATGTGGACGGGGACGGCGCTTCCGGTGCGCCCAGTCTTTCCGGTGCCTCCGGCGCGTCCGGTGCTTCGTCCGACGGTCCCGAGGCCTTCGGGCTGTACGACGCGGTGACCACCGCCCTCGTCACCCTCTCCCAGAGCCGCCCGCTGGTGGTGGTCCTGGACGACCTTCACAGCGCCGACCCGGCCTCGCTCCGCCTGCTCGAATTCGCCGCCCAGCACGCCTGGTTCGAGCGGCTCCTGCTCATCGGCACCTACCGGGACGTCGAGGTGGAGGCGCCCGGCCACCCGCTCCAGCAGCTGATCCTGCCCCTCGTCTCGCGCGCCTCCGCCACTCTCACGCTGACCGGCCTGGGCCGCGACGAGGTGGGGGCGCTGATGGCCGTGACGACGGGCCGCGAGCCCGAGCCCCGACTGGTCGACGAGGTCCACCGGCGCACCGGCGGCAACCCGTTCTTCGTCGAGCAGACGGCCCGGCTCTGGCACAGCGGCAGCCACGTATCCACCATCCCGCCCGGGGTGCGGGAGGCGGTCCGGCAGCGGCTGAGCCTGCTGCCGGACGCGGTCGTCTCCCTGCTGACCGCCGCCGCCGTGCTCGGCCGGGAGTTCCGCCGGCAGGTGCTGGCCGTGGTGCACGGCTCCCCGGTCCCCCAGGTGCTGCGGCTGCTGGAGTCGGCGATCGTCGCCCGGGTCGTGGTCCCACGCCCCTCCGGCAGTTACGCCTTCGCCCACGACCTGCTCCGCGAGACGCTGTACGCCTCCCTCGGTGACGCGGACGCCCGCCGCCGCCACGCCGCCGCCGTACGGGCGCTGGACGCGCACGGCGGCCTCGACGTGGTGCGGCCCGGGGACCTCGCCCGCCACGCCCACCTCGCCGGGGCAGAGCTGGAGCGCGACCGCCGGATCGATCTGCTGCTCGCCGCCGCCCGGGACGCCTCCGGGCGCCTCGCCGACGAGGAGGCCATCGGCCACTACCGCCGGGCCCTCGCGGTGGCGTCGGGGGAGCCGGCCCCGGAAGCGGGCGGTGCGCCGGTCGGGGAGGCGCCGGGGAGCGGGCCGGGCGGAGGATCGCCGGGGCGTGGGCCGGGGCCCGACCGGCGCCGGACCGCGCTCATCTGCCTCGACCTCGGCGACCAGCTGCGGCACGCCGGGGAGGGCGCCGAGGCGGGCCGCCTGCTGGACCGGGCGGTGGACCTGGCGCGGGAGCTGGACGATCCCGAGCTGCTGGCCCGGGTGGCGATCACCCTGTACCGTCGGGGCACCCTGGGCGGCGGCGAGGCGTTCATGGTGACGTTCCTGGGCGAGGCGCACCGCAAGGTCACCGGCAGGGACGGGCAGGACAGCCTCTCCGCCGACCGGCTCGCGCAGGAGCTGGCCATCCACATCATGGCGCTGGCCCGCGACGGCTCGGACGACGAGGCCCTCGCCTTCTCGCTCTGGGCCCGCCACGACTCCGTATGGGGTCTGGGCTCGGCGGTGGAGCGGCTGGGGCTGACCGACGAGATGGCCGTCGTCGGTCGGCGCACCCAGAACCTGGACATGGAGCTGCACGCCACCTCCATGCGGTGGGTCGCCCTGCTGGAGCTGGGCGATCCGGCCTTCATCGACCAGTACCGCACGTTCATCCGGGCCGCCGAGCGCTCGGAGCTGCCCCGGTTCGCCCTGGCCGTCGCCGTCGACGGCAGCCTGATCGCCTCCCTCCAGGGCCGGTTCACCGAGGCGGCCGACGCCCTCCGGGACGAGGCTCTCGGCCTGGAGGGCGAGGACCACGAGGCCTTCGGCTTCATGGGGCGCCATCTGCAGTGGTCCCTGCACCTGCTCCGGGGGCACTTCGCGGAGGCCGAGAAGGTCCTCGCCGCGCTGCCGGGCGCCCGGTATCCCTGCCCCGGGCTGCTGGAGTCGCTCACCGCGGTGGAGCAGGGCGACGCGGCCCCGGCCCTCCGCCTGATCGCCGAGCAGTCGGACCGCCCGGCCCCCTATCCGCGGGCCTTCATGCCGCTCTGGCTCAGGCTGCTGGCCCAGACGGCCGCGACCACCGGCGACCGCCGCCTCATCACCCGCGCCGAGGACGAGCTCACGCCGTACACCGGCCAGTGGGTCGTCTCGCTGTACGGGTGCGACATCGGCGGCCCCGTCGACCTCTGGCTCGGGATGCTCGCCGCCGCCCGCGACGACCGGGACACGGCGGTGGCCACGCTCGCCGAGGCCGCCGCCTCCGCGGACCGCCTCGGCGCCCGACCCTGGGCCGTACGCGCCCGGCTGCACCTGGCCCGCTCCCTCCTCGCCCGCGCGGAGCCGGGCGACACCGGCCGGGCCCGCGCGCTGCTGGCCGAAGTGGAGCGGGAGGCGGACGAGTTGGGCCTGTACCACCTGGCCTCCGAAGGTCCCGTCCTCCGCGCGCTCCCGGCGCCCACCGACCGCTCCCCTGTCCTTGCCGCTGCCACCCCCGCCCCGGCCGCCGCCGAGTTCCGCCGCGACGGTTCCGTATGGCAGCTGCGCTGGGACGGGCGGACCGTGCACGTCCCCGACGCCAAGGGGCTAAGGGACCTGCACAGCCTGCTGGGGCTCCCCGGTGCCGACGTCCCGGCCGTGCAACTGCTCGCCCCCGAGGGCGGCGCCGTCGTGGCAGCCGCCGGCCGGCTGGGCGGCGACCCGGTGCTCGACGAGGAGGCAAAGCGGCGGTACAAGGCGCATCTGGCCCGGCTGGACGCCGAGATAGACCGCGCCGCGGCCCGGGACGACACCCGGCAGGTGAGGGCGTACGACCGGGAGCGGCAGGCCCTCCTCGACCAGCTGCGCACCGCGGCGGGGCTCGGTGGCCGGAGCCGCCGCCTGGGCGACGAGACCGAGCGGGCCCGCAAGACGGTCACCGCCCGGATCCGCGACACCCTGCGCAAGCTGGACTCCCTGCACCCCGAACTGGCGGCCCACCTGCGGGAATCCGTGACCACGGGCACCACCTGCGCCTACCGCCCCGGCGACGCCCCGGACTGGCGCCTGTGACCCCGGCCGACGCCTGTGGCCCGGCACCGAATCGGCCCCGGGCCACAGCAGGCCGGTCACTTCCTGCCGGTCACTTCCGGTTGTAGAGCCGCATCGTCACGGAGCCGAAGACCACCATGATCAATCCGGCCCACCCCAGCGACCAGGCGATATCGGATGCGGGCCAGTTGCCCGCCATCAGCTCGCGTACCGCCGTCGCCAGGTGGGTGATCGGGCTGTTGTTCACGAAGGCCTGCAGCCAGCCCGGCATCGTCTTCGGGTCGACGAAGACGTTGCTGAGGAAGGTGAGCGGGAAGATCACCATCATGCTGACGCCCATCACCGACTTCTCGGTGCGCAGCAGCAGCCCGAACATGGTCCAGATCCACGAGAACGCGAACGCGAAGACCAGCAGCAGGGCCACCCCCGCCAGCATCCCGAGCACTCCACCGTCCGGCCGGAAGCCGATGATCATGCCGACGGTGAGCATCACCACCGAGGCCAGCACATAGCGCAGCACGTCGCCGAGCAGGTAGCCGACCATCGGCGCGGGCCGCCAGATCGGCAGCGTACGGAACCGGTCGAAGACACCCTTGGTGATGTCGGTGTTGACCGAGACGCCGGTGTACATCGTGATCATCACGACGCTCATCACCAGGATGCCGGGCAGCAGGAACTGGATGTACTCCTGCGTGGAGCCGGCCAGCGCCCCTCCGAAGAGGTACGTGTACATCAGGACCAGCATGATCGGGAAGGCCGTCACATCGAAGAGCTGCTCCGGCACATGCTTGATCTTCAGCACGGTGCGCCAGCCGAAGGTGAGGGAGGCCGAGAGCGCGCTGGGCCTCGGCGGCCGGTCCAGGCCGACCAGGAGAGCCGAGAGGCGCTCCTGGTCCGGCGCGGCGAGCGCGACGTCCTCGAGCTCCGTCTTGGTGGTCGCGGTGCTCATACCGCCACTCCCTTCTTGTCCGTGAGGGCGAGGAAGACCTCGTCGAGGCTGGGCTGTCCCAGCGAGAAGTTGTCGACCGTGATGCCGGACCGGGCCAGCTCGGCCAGGGCCCGTGCCGCCTGTTCCGCCGCGCCCCGGCCGGAACCGTGCGCGTCGACCCGGGCGGTCAGCGCCACCGGGTCCGCGTCCAGCTGGACCGTGGCGTCGAGCTCCAGCGAGAGCACCCGCTCGGCCTCGGAACGCTGTGCGGCGTCGCGCAGCCGCAGATGGACGGTGCCGGAGCCGACGGAGGCCTTGAGCTCACCCTTGGTGCCCTCGGCGATCACCCGGCCGTGGTCGATCACCGCGATCCGAGAGGCCAGCTGGTCGGCCTCGTCCAGATACTGCGTGGTCAGCAGGACCGTGGTGCCGTGCGCCACGACCGCGCGCACGATGTCCCAGACCTGGTTGCGGCTGCGCGGGTCGAGCCCGGTGGTCGGCTCGTCGAGGAAGAGCAGGTCGGGGGTGTTGAGGATGGACGCGGCGATGTCGATGCGGCGCCGCATGCCTCCCGAGTAGTTCTTCACCTGCTTGCCTGCCGCCTCGGCCAGCCCGAAGCCTTCGAGCAGCTGGGCCGCCCGGTCGCGGGCCGCCGGCTTGGAGTGGCCCAGGAGCCGGGCGAGCAGGACGAGGTTCTCGTTGCCGGTCAGGTCCTCGTCGACAGAGGCGTACTGCCCGGTGAGACTGACCCGGCTGCGGACCGCGTCGGCTTCCTTCACCACGTCCTTGCCGAACACCCGGGCGGAGCCTCCGTCCGGGCGCAGCAGCGTCGCGAGCATCCGTACGGTGGTGGTCTTCCCGGCGCCGTTGGGTCCGAGGACCCCGTAGACGGTGCCGGTCGGGACCGCGAGGTCGACGCCGTCCACCGCGCGGTTCTCACCGAAGACCTTCACCAGCCCCGTGGTCTCGATGGCCAGTTCAGTGCTCATGAATCCATTCCTTGTGCGTCGTCGTCGAAGTTCGGGGGCGGGTGTGGGGGGGGGTGAGCCGGAAGTCCGGCGTCAGGAGACATACGGTCGGACCGCCCGTGCCTCGCGCAGGGCCCAGCCCCACCAGCCGAGCTGGTCGAGCATCAGCCGCACCGCCCGGTCCCGCGCGCAGACTCCGGCGCGGTCCTCCAGCGGCGTGTGCAGGAAGTCGAGGGCGACCCCGTTGCGCAGGGTCACCGTGTGCAGTTCCGTGAAGACCGAGCGCAGCTGCTCCACCGCGTACAGCCCGGACGAGCCGTGGCCGTAGCTCACGAAGCCGACCGGCTTGGTCTGCCACTCGTCGTACGCGAAGTCGATGGCCTGCTTGAGGGAGGCCGGGAAGGAGCGGTTGTACTCCGGGGTGACCACGACGAAGGCCTCGGCCCTCCCGATCGCCCCGGCGAACTCCGTCATCTGCTCCGTCGCCCGCTCCGGGTAGTGCACGGGGAAGTCGAACTCCGCGAGGTCCAGCACGACGAGGTCGAGCTCGCTCCGTACGCGAGCGCGCTCCACGAACCAGCGGCCCACCGCGTCGCCGATGCGCCCTTCGCGCGTGCTGCCGATGATCACCGCGACTCGCAGCGGGTCCCCGCCGTCATCGGTCTCCCTGCCCTCGTCCGTCATCGCTCGCTCCTCCTCCCGCTTCCTTCCGGCTCCCTCACCCCTTGGGCGCCAGACGCCGCGACGCGGCCGCCAGATGAGATCTGGCGGCCGCGCCCACGGTCGTTGTCCGCGGCTGGAAAAGCCCTCGCGACCGGCCCGCGCGGTCAGCGCTCCCGCGAGTAGAAGAGGTAGAACGTGGTCAGGAAGACACCCACGCCGACCACCAGTCCCAGCACGGTCGACCGCAGCACGCCGGTATCCGTCAGGCTCACCAGGAAGCCGATCGCACAGGCGGTCAGAGCCCCGTACGCGAGCGCCCGCAGCCCGTGCGGCAGCGTCCGCTGGATCCGGCCCAGCGCGAAACAGAGGGCCGCCACCGCCGCCCCGGAGACGAGGCCCAGGACGACCTGCCCGCCGGTGCTGGGCCCGCCGTCGCGGCGGATGAACGCGGCGAAGAACCCGTAGATGATGCCGAGCGCCAGAGGCACCGCCACGGCGTACGGGGTGAGACTGCGGGGCCGTGCGTGCGCGCGACCCCCCTTCCGGCCGGGCCTGGCTGCGTGTGTGACCATCGCGGACAGCTCCTTCCCTCGCCCCCGTCGCGCGCCCCCGTTCCTCCAGAGCACACCCGCCCGCGCGGCCCGGCAACTCGAACGGCGTACGGCCCTGGGCGGTCCGGCTCCGCGCGGGATTCCCTGGAGGAGTGCGGACCTCTTCCTCAGCGACTTCGGCGACCTCGACGACTTCGGCGGTCTCGGCGGCCCTCTCCGCCGTCCTGATCGTCCTGCTGGCCGCCCTGGTGCCGTTCAGCGCACTGTCCGCCTGGGTCGACCTGGAGATCGACGACACCGACCGGTACGTCGCCGCCGTCTCCCCCCTCTCCTCCGACCCGGCGGTGCAGAGCACGGTCACGGACCTGATCACCGACGAGGCGATGGAGCAGATCGACCTCGGGCCGCTCCAAAACACGGTCCGGGACTTCTTGCACGAGACCGTGCGGTCCTTCACCACCACCGAGGCCTTCGCGAACGCCTGGGACACCGCCAATCGGACCGCCCACGAGGCGGTGACCGCCGCGCTGGACGGCGACAGCGGCGAGGCGGTCACCATCGACCTGGCGCCGGTGATCCAGCAGGTCAAGCAGGATCTGGTGAGCCAGGGGGTGCCGTTCGCGGACCAGATCCCCGTCCAGCGTACGGAGATCACGGTGATCGGCGCGGACCGCGCGGACACCCTCAGGGACTCGTTCCACTGGCTGCGCTACTGCAGCATCTGGCCTGCCATCGCCACGCTGGTCCTGCTCGTGCTGGTGCTGGGCATCGCGACGGTACGGGGCGGACTCCGGGCCGCCCTGACCGCCACCGCGGCCGTCGGCGCCGGGTTCGTCCTCGGGGCGATCGTGCTGCGGATCCTGATGGCGGTCGGCCGGAGCCGGGCTCTGGACGAAGTGCCGGGCAGCGACCGGGAGGCGGCGGCCGCGGTGGTCGACGCTCTCACCGCCTCGCTGCGGACCACGGTGTGGGTGGTGCTGGTGGTCGGGGCGGTGCTGCTGGTGGGGGCGGTGGTGGCCCGGGTGCTGCTGCTGGGGCGGCGAAGGGCCGGGCGGGGGTGACCGTCCCGACGTTTCACGTGAAACACCCGTGCGGACGTTTCACGTGGAACAACGGGACAGAACCCGCACGGAGGACCGCCGGTTGGCTCAGAGCTCCGGCGGGCGTCCCTGGAGGCGCTCCATCTCGCGGCGGTCACGCTTGGTCGGGCGGCCCGCGCCCCGGTCCCGTACCGGAACCTGGATCGCGAGCTCGCGCGGCGGCGGGGGCGGACTGTTGTCGACGAAGCACTCGGCGGCCACCGGCGGACCGACCCGCTTCTTCACGATCTTCGAGATGACGACGACCCGGTCCCGTCCCGCGTGCCGGAGCCGTACCTCGTCGCCGACGCGGACGGCCTGGGCGGGCTTGGCCCGCTCACCGCCGACCTTCACATGCCCGGCCCGGCAGGCGGCGGCCGCCTGGGCACGGGTCTTCGTCAGCCGGACCGACCAGATCCACACATCGACCCGGACGCTTCCCTCCGCCTGCGGCGCGTCACCGGAAACCATGGGACCGACTCTAGTCCGGTGGACGCGGGCAGGCGACGGACCACCGGTACCTCCAGGTGGCCTGGTTGAAGAAGAGGGATGCACATCAGGCCCGCACCGTATGGGCACAGGCCTGATGGTCATGCGGTCCCGGGGTCACACCCCGATGTCACGCCCGTCCTTGCGCCAGACCGCGACGACTGAGGGGCGGACGATCTTCCCGGGTCCATCGGGCCAGGTGCTCGCCGGCTTCTCCACCGAGGCCCCGTCGACCTCGCCCGGGTGCTGGACGGCGACCAGGACGCGCCGGTCCTGGATGACCGGGCCGCAGGTCTCCGCACCGGTCGGGACGGTCAGGAACTGCTTCAGCTCACCACGCCGGTCACCGTGGGTCGCGACGCCGAAGAGGCCGTCGTGCGAACCGAGCTGGTTGCCGTCCGTGGAGATCCACAGGTTGCCGTGGTCGTCGAACGCCACGTTGTCCGGGCAGGAGATGGGGCTGACGCGCTCCTTGGGGAAGCCTGCGAAGTACGTCGACGGGTCGTTCGGGTCGCCCGCGACGAGGAAGAGCCGCCAGGCGAAGCCGTCGCCCGCCGGGTCGTCCCAGTTCTCCGCGAGCTCCAGGATCTGCCCGTGCTTGTTGGCGTTGCGCGGGTTGGCCTCGTCCGCCGGGGCCTTGCCCTCCTTGCCCCGGTCGGAGTTGTTGGTGAGCGCCACGTAGACACGGCCGGTGCGCGGCGAGGGCTCGACGTCCTCGGGCCGGTCCATCTTGGTGGCGCCGACCCTGTCACCGGCCAGCCGCGTGTAGACGTACACCTCGTCGGCGGTCATGCCGGGCACGTGCGAGGTGGCGCCGGTGGCCAGCGGGATCCAGACGCCGCTGCCGTCGAACTCACCGTCGGTGGGCAGCTTTCCGGTGCCGTCGACCTCGGCGGCCGGGGAGTCGCCGGTCAGCTTCGCGACGTACAGCGTGCCCTCGTCCAGCAGCGTCAGGTTGTGCTCGCGGGCAGCCCGGGAGTTGCCCTTCTTCATCCGCTTGCTGGAGACGAACTTGTAGAGGTAGTCGAACTTCTCGTCGTCGCCCATGTAGACGACCGGGCGCCCGTCCGAGGTCAGCCGGGGCTCGGCCGCCTCGTGCTTGAACCGGCCCAGCGCGGTCCGCTTCCGCGGGGTGGAGTCGGGGTCGTACGGGTCGAGTTCGACGACCCAGCCGAAGCGGTTGGCCTCGTTGGGCTCCTTCGCCAGGTCGAACCGGCGGTCGAACCGCTCCCACTTGCGCTCGGTGGCGCCGGCGCGGATCCCGTACCGCTTGTGCATGTCGGTGGTGCCGTTGGCGAAGTACTGGTTGAAGTTCTCCTCGCCGTGCAGCGTGGTGCCCCACGGAGTCGTGCCACCCGCGCAGTTGTTGAGGGTACCGAGCACCTTGCGGCCGGTGCGGTCGGCGGACGTACGCAGCAGAGGGCTGCCCGCGGCCGGTCCGGTGACCTGGAATTCACTCGTGGCGGTGAGCCGGCGGTTCAGCGGGTGACGGCTGACCGGGCCGAGCTTGCCGGTGCGGCTCTCCTCCTGGACGACGACCACGGAGAGTCCGTGCGCGGCCCAGGCGATCTCCACCTGTTCACGCGTCGGGTTGGCCGGATCGTAGCCGCGGAACATGAGCATCTCGTCCGTGTACTCATGGTTGGCGACCAGGACCTGACGGCCGCGCTCACCGCGGAGCGGGAGGAGCGAGAGGAAGTCGTTGTTGTAACCGAACTGGCCCGCCTGCGCCTTGGCCGACTGCTTGTCCGGGTTGAAGGCGGGCGCCCCGCGCAGGATCGGCTCGCCCCAGCGGATCACCACGTTCTGGCTGTACCCGTCAGGGACGGTGACCTTGTCGTTCTTGTTGGGCGCGACCGGCGAGAACCGCAGGCCCCGGGCGCCGGACGGGGCCGGTTTGTGGGGCGGACCCGGTTGGTGGCCGTGCCCCGCGAGCGCGGCGGCCTCCGCCTGCGGGGCGTTCGGGCCGGTCAGTGTGGCCGTCCCGGCTGCGGCGGCGACCGTCACGACGGCGGCAGCGCGCATCATCGAGCGGCGTGAGACGGCACGGGCGATGATGTCGCCGGCGTACTCGTTGTCGCTGGTGTTCGGAATCTCCTTGAAGCAGGCGTCTCCGCAGCGGAAGCGGCAGGTCAGCGCGGAACGCCCGCCCGGGTGGGAGCTGATGAGGGGCAGCAGATTACGCACGTGGATTCCCTCCGTCGGTGTGTCGTGCGTGACGGTAGGTGCGCCCGCACGCGGTCCGAGGGACTTCCGGTGAATGGGGGGTGAAGTCCGGCCCACCGCTGTTCCTTTGCAGCCGTGCACGGCCACAGCGCCGGACTCGGTCCGGGATCAGTTTCGGCTCGGTTGGCGCAGGGGTGGGCCGGACCGGCGAACGGCCGGATCCGGCCGCTAACCTTACGTATCCGTCCTGACCAGGGATGAAATCACCCAGGTCGGACATTCCCCGCACCCAACTCATGCGAAAGGCCTCGCCCATGGGCATTCGGAGCTTGCTGCGTAAGGTGTTCGGCCGCACGGAGCAGGACGAGCCGACCACGGCCACCGTCCCGCCCCAGGCCGAGCGCACCCAGTCCACGGAGCCGGAGCCGGAGACCACTTCGGCGGCCGGGTCCACGTCGGAGACGGAGGGGTCCAAGCCGAAGGCGTCGATCCCGGCACCCGCTTCGCCCGTCGCGGAGAGCACCGACGGTGACGCCGGTGCCGCGGACCTGGTGGCCGCGGCCTTCGACAAGGCGGCCGCCGCCCCGACGACGCCCTCTCCGTCACCGACCGTCCCCGCACAGGGCTCGGGGCCGGACGCCGAGCCGGCCGCCGAGCCGAAGGCAGAGACCGTCGCCGAGCCGGCCGCCGAGCCGAAGGCGGAGACCGTCGCCGAGTCGGCCGTCGAGCCCGTCGCCGAGCCGAAGGCGGAGACCGTCGCCGAGTCGGCCACGGAGGCCGTCCCGGAGCCCGTAGTCGAGCCGGTCGAGGTGGAGGAGCCCGCCGCGGAGGCGGTGAAGGCCGAGAAGCCCGTCGAGGCCGACGAGCCCATCGCCGAGCCCGTCAAGGCCGAGGCGCCCGCACCGGACCCGGTCGTGGAGCCGGCCACCGAGCCGGCCCCGATCACCATCGACTTCGACCTCGCCCCGGAGCCGGCCACCGAGCCGGTAGCCCAGGTCGAGCCGCAGCCTGAAGCAGAAGTGACCCCCGCCCCGAAGGCCGCAGCCCCCACCGAGGTCAACGAAGCCGCCGCAACCCCCGAGGCGACCCCCGCGCCCCCCAATGCCTCCCCCGCCGCCAAGCCCGCCACCCCCCTCGCCCGCGTCACCCAGCACGCGCCGCAGCTCGTCGGCCCGTACAAGGCGGCGCAGTCGGCGCTCAAGGCGCACGGGCTGACCGGGCTCCGCGCCCGCGTCTACCTGGTGTTCGACCGCTCGGGCTCCATGCGGCCGTTCTACAAGGACGGCAGCGCCCAGCACCTCGGCGACCGCGCCGTGGCACTCGCCGCCCACCTGGACGCCGACGCCACCGTGCCCGTCGTCTTCTTCTCGACCGACATCGACGGCACCGGAACGATCGAGCTGGCCGCCCACGAGGGCCGCGTCGACGAGCTGAACGCCGGGCTGGGGCGCCTGGGCCGGACGAACTACCACCGCGCGGTCGAGGAGATCGTGGCGCACCACGAGAAGGCGCTGGACGCCGGCCCGGCTCTGGTGATCTTCCAGACGGACGGCCCGCCGGACGCCAAGCAGCTCGCCCGCCAGGCGCTGGCGGACGCGGCGCGACTGCCGCTGTTCTTCCAGTTCGTCGCGTTCGGCGAGCAGGACGGGAAGGGATTCGACTTCCTGCGGAAGCTGGACGCCCCCAACGCCGCGTTCTTCCACGCCGGCCCGGCCCCGCGCGAGGTCGCGGACGCCGAGCTCTACCGGGAGATCCTCGCCGGGCTGCCGGCCTGGATCGCGGCGCGCGAGGCCCGTTCCGAGGGCTGATCGACCGGCAGCCGCACGGTCACGGCGAGACCGCCGCCCCCGGGCCCGGTACCGCCGTGACCGTACCGCCGTGGGCCACCGCGACGGACCGCACGATGGACAGCCCGAGGCCTGACCCCGGGCCCATCCGGTCGCGCCCCTCGCCCCGCCGGAACGGCTCGAAGAGCCCCGCGATGTCGGCCTCGGAGACCACCGGGCCGGTGTTACGCACCACCAGGGCGCCGTCGCCGGTCAGCGAGACGTCCGCCGAACCGCCCGGCACGTTGTACGTGACCGCGTTGGCCAGCAGGTTCGACACCAGCTGGGAGAGCAGCAGCCGGTTGCCGCGCACCGGCCAGGCCGCCACCTCCACGGCGACGACCGGACGCCGTCCGGCCTCCCCGCGGAAGCCCCCGGACGTCGCCCCGCCTCCCCCCGCGCCCCCGGGTGCCGGGCCGTCTCCTCCGCCACCACCCGGTCGAACCGGACGTCCTCGCTCTCGTCGGCGGCCAGCCCGCGTTCGCTGCGGGCCAGCACGAGCAGCCCCTCTACGAGCCGCTCGCTGCGCCGGTTGGTGTCCAGCAACGTCTGTCGGGTGCGGACGAGGTCCTCGGGGGTCGGGTCGTCCGGTCCCACCTGGATCGCCGCGCGCTGGGTGGCGAGCGGGGTCCGCAGCTCGTGCGAGGCGTTCGCGATGAACCGGCGCTGACTGTCGAACGCCTTCTCCAGCCGGGCCAGCAGCGCGTCCAGCGTCTCGCCCAGCTCCTTCAGCTCGTCGTCGGGGCCGCTGGAGGCGATCCGCTCGTGCAGCGTCCGCTCCGAGAGCCGACGGGCCTTCGCCGTCATCGCGTGCACGGGCCGCAGCACCCGGCCGGCGATCCACCAGCCGACGCCGACCGCGCCCGCCGTCATCACGAGGAGCGCGGCGACGGACCAGTACATGTGCTGCTTGCTCGCCGCGTCGCTGACGTGGTCGGTCAGTTCGTAGGCGGTGGGCGCGCCGACCGAGCTGCGGGCGATGAACGGGCCGTTGACGGTGTACCCGGGCGGAACGACGGTGACGGAGGAGGCGATGGCACGCGCCTCGGAGTCCGTGCCGGCACGGGAGGCCACGTTGACGGTGGCGAGCAGGGCCGTGCCGAGAACGAGGAAGACCCCGCCGTACACGAGGGCGATGCGCGTCCTGATCGTCGAGTGCGACAGCTTCGACGCCCCCAATCGTCGGCGCCGAGGTCGAGCCCGGCGACCCGGTCCTCCATCGAGCCGGACGCGGCCAGGATCCGGGTGCGGGAGCCGGAGGCGACCAGGCGGCGGGCCACGTCGTCGCCGTGGACGCGCGGGAGGTCGCGGTCGAGGACGACGACGTCGTAGTCGTGCAGCCCGAGGTAGGCGAGGGCCGCGTCCCCGCTGTGGACGGTGTCGACCGCGAAGCCGGCCCGGCGCAGCCCCGTCGCGACCGGTTCCGCGAGGATCTCCTCGTCCTCGGCGACCAGTACCCGCATGGTGGTGTCCCCTGCCTCGCGCACGCTTGTCCGCTCCCTCCCGGAATGTGACTTTCCTGGGTGAACCATTGCGGGAAGGGATGTTTCGCAAAGCTCTCCATCCACGGACCCACCCACAGCCCCACCCACCCGGCCCGCTTTATCGATGTGAGTGGATCTTCAACTGACCGTTAGGATTTCGACCATGGCGGCCACTGGATCCGAGAAGCAGGGGGCGACGGCGTACTACGTCTCGACCCCCATCTACTACGTCAACGACGCTCCTCACCTGGGCCACGCCTACACGACCGTCGCAGGCGACGTGCTCACGCGCTGGCACCGCCAGCGCGGCGAGAAGGTGTGGTACCTCACCGGCACGGACGAGCACGGTCAGAAGATCATGCGCACGGCCGAGGCGAACGACGTCACTCCGCAGGCTTGGTGCGACAAGCTCGTCGAGGAGGCGTGGAAGCCCCTCTGGGAGCATCTGAACATCGCGAACGACGACTTCATCCGGACGACGGAGAAGCGGCACACCGACCGTGTGCAGGAGTTCGTGCAGGACCTGTACGACAAGGGCGAGATCTACAAGGGCGGCTACGAAGGCCCGTACTGCGTGGGCTGCGAGGAGTACAAGCTCCCCGGCGATCTGATCGACGGCGAGGGCGAGTTCGCCGGACAGAAGCTCTGCCCGGTCCACAAGAAGCCGGTGGAGCTCCTCAAGGAGGAGAACTACTTCTTCAAGCTGAGCGAGTACGGCCCGAAGCTGCTGGAGTTCTACGCGGCGAACCCGGGTTTCATCCAGCCCGAGTCGGCCCGCAACGAGATCGTGAACTTCGTCGAGCAGGGCCTGCAGGACCTGTCGATCTCGCGCTCGACCTTCGACTGGGGCGTCCCGGTCCCGTGGGACGACAAGCACGTCATCTACGTCTGGATCGACGCGCTCCTCAACTACGCGACGGCCGTGGGCTACGGCGCCGACCAAGGGAAGTTCGACGGTACGTTCCCGGCGAACGTGCACCTGATCGGCAAGGACATCCTCCGCTTCCACACGGTGATCTGGCCCGCGATGCTGATGGCGCAGGGCCTGCCGCTCCCCGGCAAGGTCGTCGCCAACGGCTGGCTGATGGTCGGCGGCGAGAAGATGTCGAAGTCGAACCTGACCGGCATCAAGCCGCAGGACCTGACCTCGCACTTCGGGGTGGACGCGTACCGCTGGTACTTCCTGCGGGCCATCGCGTACGGCAGCGACGGCTCGTTCTCCTGGGAGGACTTCACCGCCCGCTACACCTCCGAGCTGGCCAACGACTACGGCAACCTCGCCTCGCGCGTGGCGGCCATGGTCGGCAGGTACTTCGGCGGCGCGCTGCCGGAGGCCACGGCCGCCGGTGACGCCGAGCGGGCCGTGCAGGAGGGCCTGGCGAAGGCCGTGGCGACCGCCGATCGGAAGATCGGCGAGGAGCTGGACTTCCAGTCCGGCATCCTGGCGATCTTCGACTTCGTGAAGCAGGTCAACGGCTACATCACGGAGCAGGAGCCGTGGAAGGTGGCCAAGGACACCACTCCGGAGGGCCGGGCCCGCCTCGCGACCATCCTGTACACGGCCGCCGAGGCGCTGCGCGGGGTCGCGGTCCTGCTGAACGCCGTGATGCCGGAGACCTCGCAGAGCCTGTGGGAGTCCCTGGGCGCCGAGGAGACCCTGGGCGCGCTGGCCGACCAGAAGGTCCAGGACGCGGGCACGTGGGGCATCCTGCCCGCGGGAACGACGGTGACGAAGGGCGCGGTGCTGTTCCCCCGCCTGGAGGGCAAGCCGGCGTAGCCGCCGCCGTACGTATGTGAGGAGCCCGGGACCACGAAGCAGTGGCCCGGGCTCCTGGCGTACGCAGACCCCGTCACCGCCCCAGGGTCTCCGCGTCCCCCATCACGATCACCGGGTTCAGCTCCGGGTCCAGGGTGCGCAGGAGCTCCTCCATGCGCGCCTCCGGGATGGAGACGCAGCCCTGGGTGGGGCCGCCGTGGTCGACGTGGATCCAGATGCCGCCGCCGCGTTCGAGGCCGAGGGGGCGGGTACGGTCCAGGGGGGTGACGCCCTCCGTGCGGTTGTAGTTGATCGCGACGACGTAGTCGAAGGAGCCCTCCAGGGGCTCCCCGTAGAACCCCTCGCCGTCCACCGCGAACCGGGGGTGTTCGTCGTACGGGAGCAGAGCGCCCGGGTCGGGGAGGCGGCCGCCCGCGTCGGTGAGGGAGTAGACGCCCTTGGGGGACCTCAGGTCGCCCGCCACATGGTGGTCGGTCCAGCCCTCCATGCCGTTGTGTGCGTCCCAAGGACCGGCGACGGCGACCCATCCCTCCGCTGGGTCCTCCCGGCTGTACAGCACCGCGCTGGACCGGTTGGCGTCCTCGTCCTCCCCGGTGACGACGAACGCCTGCCGGGCGTCCTCGGGGATCTCCGCCCGCGTCCGCGGCCCGAGGTCCGGGATCTCCGCGGGGCCCGACGTCGCCTCGGTGGAGGGCGATGAGCGGAGTACGGAGGCGGCGCCGGACTCCGGGCCCGCGGCGCCCTGCCCCGGGGCGCCTACCGGGACGGTGGAGCCGGAGGAGGCGCAGCCGGTGAGCAGCAGGGCCAGGACGAGGAGCGGTGCGGTGAGCAGGGCGGGCGGGCGGAGCGGGACGGACACGGTGGCGGGCTCCTCGGATGACGGCGGACGGCGTGGCGGGGCGGCACGCGGCGCGAGAGGGGTGTCTCGGTGCCAGTCTTTGCCGCACCCGGCGCCGTCGAATCCGAACCGGGGCCATCCGGCTGTACCACGTCGCCCGGGCGCCCACGGCTCTCCCGCCCCTGCAACGAAACAGCCCCCGATCAGGTGATCGGGGGCTGTTTCACGTGAAACATCCGCAGAGCGGGACCGTACGGACTACTTGTCGGCGGGCTTCTCCGACGCGCCGACGCCCTTCGCGGCGACCGGCTTGCGCAGCTGGATGTTCAGCTCTCGCAGCCGGGACTCGTCCAGCACGGTCGGGGCGCCCATCATCAGGTCCTGGGCGTTTCCGTTGAGCGGGAAGGCGATCGTCTCGCGGATGTTGGGCTCGTCGGCGAGCAGCATCACGATGCGGTCGACGCCCGGGGCGATGCCACCGTGCGGCGGGGCGCCGAGGCGGAACGCGCGCAGCATGCCCGCGAACTCGTGCTCGACGGTCTCGCGGTCGTATCCGGCGATCTCGAAGGCCTTGAGCATCAGCTCGGGCTCGTGGTTACGGATGGCGCCCGAGGACAGCTCGATGCCGTTGCAGACGATGTCGTACTGCCAGGCCAGGATGTCCAGCGGGTCCTTCTCCTCCAGGTCGGCCAGGCCGCCCTGGGGCATCGAGAAGGGGTTGTGCGAGAAGTCGATCTTGCCGGTCTCCTCGTCCTTCTCGTACATCGGGAAGTCGACGATCCAGCAGAACCGGAAGACGCCCTCCTCGAAGTGACCGGCGCGCTTGGCGGCCTCGACCCGGACGACCGACATGATCTTGGAAACCTCGTCGAACTCGCCCGCGCCGAAGAAGACCGCATGGCCCGGGGCCAGCGAGAGGCGCTCGGTGAGCGTCTTGACGTCGGTCTCGGTGAGGAACTTGGCGATCGGTCCGGCCAACGTGCCGTCCTCGCCCACGCGCACCCAGGCCAGGCCCTTGGCGCCGTGCTCGACGGCGTACTCACCGAGGCCGTCGAAGAACTTGCGGGACTGGCCCGCGGTGTCCGGGACGGGCAGCGCGCGGACGTGCTTGCCGGCGAACGCCTTGAACCCGGAGTCGGCGAAGACGTCCGAGATGTCGACGAGCTCCAGCTTGGCCCGCAGGTCCGGCTTGTCGTTGCCGTACTTCAGCATCGACTCGCGGAACGGGATGCGCGGGAACGGCGAGGTGACCTCGCGGCCGTTGCCGAACTCGGTGAAGAGCTCGGTCATCAGCTTCTCGATCGGCTGGAAGACGTCCTCCTGCTCGACGAACGACATCTCGACGTCGAGCTGGTAGAACTCGCCCGGCGAGCGGTCCGCGCGGGCGTCCTCGTCGCGGAAGCAGGGTGCGATCTGGAAGTAGCGGTCGAAGCCCGAGATCATCAGCAGCTGCTTGAACTGCTGCGGGGCCTGCGGCAGCGCGTAGAACTTGCCGGGGTTCAGCCGGGACGGGACGACGAAGTCACGGGCACCCTCGGGGGAGGTCGCGGTGAGGATCGGGGTCGCCATCTCGTTGAAGCCGAGGGCCACCATCTTGGAGCGGATGGAGGCGATCACGGCAGAGCGCAGCAGGATGTTGCGGTGCATACGCTCGCGGCGCAGGTCGAGGAAGCGGTACTCCAGGCGCCGTTCCTCGTTGACGCCGTCCTCGGTGTTGATCGTGAAGGGCAGCGGGCCGGCCTCGCCGAGCACCTCGACCTCGGTGACCTCGATCTCGATCTCACCGGTCGGGAGCTCCGGGTTGACGTTCTCGGCGCCGCGCGCGGAGACCTTGCCGTCGATCCGGACGACGGTCTCCTTGGTCAGCTTCGCCAGGGCCTCGTTGCCGGGGGTGCCGGGGCGGGCGACGAGCTGCACCAGACCGTAGTGGTCGCGCAGATCGATGAAGAGGATGCCACCCAGGTCTCGGCGATTGTGCAGCCAGCCGCTCAGCCGGACGTCGGTGCCGACGTCAGAGGCGCGGAGCTCGCCGCAGGTGTGGGACCTGTACCGATGCATCGTCGTTCATCCAGTCTTCGCGGTTAGGGGTGGATTGAGCTTCCCCAGGCTACCGCCCGGGGCCGGGCCTCTTCATTTCCCTTTCCCGCTCCCCTCCTCGCCGCCCACCGCCAGGTACCCGCTCTCGGCGTCCCCTCGGTGGCGTACGGAGAGCACATCTTCCTAAAGTGGGGCAATGCGCACCGAGGAAGTCCTGGCCGCGATCGCGACCGGCCTGTGGCGCTGGGACAACGCCGCCGGCACGGTCACGCTCGACGCGGAGGCGGCCCGGCTGCTGGGCCTGCCCGCCGAGCCCGGCAGCTACCGGGAGGCGGCGGTGCGCTCCCGTTTCCACCCGGTCGACTGGAACGAGATCTACGGGGTCGTGAACCTGGCCGTCGCCGAGGGCACCCTCGCCGAGGCCCGGCTGCGCATCGTGGACGAGCGGGGGAAGGTGCTGCGTACGGTACGCAGCCGCTCCAAGCCGGTCGTAGCGGCGGAGGGAGACAGGGAGGACTACCTGCTCATCGGCACGCTCCAGGAGGTCGCCGAGCCGCAACTGGGCTCGGCCGGCCCCCACACACCGATCACCGGGGACTGGCGCAGGTCCAGGGAGGCCTTCCTGCTGGACGCCGGGCGGGCGCTGGCGGAGGCCCGGTCCACGGAGGAGGTGCTGCGGGTCGCCGCGTCCCTCTCCATGCCCGGCTTCTCGCCGGACGGGCTCGCGGTCTTCGGCTCCGTCGGGGAGCGGCTGACGATCATCGGCCACCACGGGCAGAGCACGGCGGACGAGGACCCGTTCACCGACATGCCCCTGGACACCGACTACCCGGCCGCCGAGGTCGTCCGCACCGGCCGCGCGATCTACCTCCCCTCCCCCGAGGAGTACCGCCGCCGCTACCCCGCCACCTGGCCGCTGGCCCGGCGCTTCGGGCGGCAGTCCTGGGCGTTCCTCCCACTGGTCTCCTCCGGCCGCACGATGGGCGCGTGGATGGCCGGGTTCCAGCATCCGGTGGGGTTCTCGCCCGACGAGCGCGCTGTGCTCTCCACGGTCGCCCGGATGCTCGCCCAGGCGCTGGCCCGGGCCGGGGTCGCGGAGACCGAACGGGAGCTCTCCCTCGGACTCCAGCGCTCGATGATGCCGACGCTGGGGCCCGACATCCCGGGTATGACGGTGGCGGCGCGGTACGTGCCGACCGGGGGCGGGCTCCAGGTGGGCGGCGACTGGTACGACATGATCCCGCTGCCCAACGGCCGGATCGCCCTGGTCATCGGCGATGTCCAGGGCCATGACGTACGGGCCGCCGGGCTCATGGGCCAGCTCCGCATCGCCCTGCGCGCGTACGCCTCCGAGGGGCACCGCCCGGACGCCGTACTCGCCCGGGCCTCACGCTTCCTCTCCGGGCTGACCGACACCTACGAGGGAGTGGCGGGCGACGACGAGCCCTCCGCGCCCCGCTTCGCGACCTGCCTGTACGCCGAGGTGGACCCGGAGGCCGGGACCCTGGACATCGCCCGCGCGGGCCACCCCGACCCGGTCGTGGTGAGCGCCGACGGCACCGCGGTGATCCGCCAGACGGCGGGCGGGCTGCCACTGGGCATCGAGGCGGACTCCGACTACCCCACCACCCGGGTCGTCCTGGAACCCGGCGAAACGATCATGTTCTGCACGGACGGCCTCATCGAGACCGGCGGCCACGACATGGCCACCGGCTGGGCCCGGCTGCGCCCGGTCCTGGAGGACCCCACCGTGGACCTGGAGGAGATGGCCGACGCCCTGGTCCAGGCCGTGCACGGGCCGGCCTCGCACTACACGACCGGGCCGCTCGCCGACCGCCGCGAGGACGACATCGCGGTGCTCGTGCTGCGGCGGGAGAGAGTGCGGGCGCCGGAGACGCCGATGCGCCGCAGCGTCCTGACGATCGCGCAGGCCGAGCCCGAGCGGATCTCGGTGGGCCGCCAGCTCGTACGGGAGCTGCTGCACGACTGGAAGGACCCCGAGCAGGTCGACTCGGCGGTCCTGATGGTCTCGGAGATGGCCACCAACGTGCTGGTCCACACGGACGGCGACGCGCTGATGGCGGCGGAGATCTCCGGGGAACGGGGGGAGCGGCGGCTGCGGGTGGAGGTGGCCGACGCGAGCGACGAGCTGCCGCACAAGCGGAGGCCGGGGGAGATGGCGTCCAGCGGGCGGGGGCTGGTGCTGATGGAGATGCTGGCGGACGCGTGGGGGGTGGATCCACGGGGGGAGGGGAAGTCGATCTGGTTCGAGCTGTACGAGTCGGCCGAGCCGGGGGAGTTGGGGGCGCTCTGAGGGGCCCGGGACCCTGATCGCCGCGGTGCCCTACCACCCGTAACGGTTCCGAGCAGCACCGGTGTGACGGCGGTCTTGACCGCGACGACCAGCCAGATCGCGACGGCGGGCGCCGTCGGGCAGGAGGGGCTGGGTAGAGGGCACCCTCCCACCGGATCACGGCGTACGTGGCCGGGCCCGCCCGCCGCCACCGTACGAGTGACGGCTCGTCAGGCAGGACCGCCCCGGGCATCACATGCCGTGGACCGCCGGGACCGTACCGAGGCGGCCGGCCTGGAAGTCGTCGAAGGCCTGCTTCAGCTCGGCCTGACTGTTCATCACGAACGGCCCGTAGTGCGCCATCGGCTCCCGGATCGGACGTCCGCCGAGGAGGACGATCTCCAGGTCCGGGGTGTTCCCGTCCTGCTTCTCGTCCGCGCGGACGGTCAGCGAGCCGCCGCTGCCGAACACCGCGGTCTGCCCGAGGCGGATGGGCCGGCGCTCCTCGCCGACCGTGCCGCGCCCGGCCAGGACGTACGCGAGCCCGTTGAAGTCCTCGCGCCAGGGCAGGGTCACCTCGGCACCGGGCCGGACGGTGGCGTGGATCATCGTGATCGGCGTGTGGGTGATGCCGGGGCCCTGGTGCCCGTCGAGCTCACCGGCGATGACCCGGAGCAGCGCGCCACCGTCCAGGGAGGTGAGGAGCTGCACCTCGCCGCCGCGGATGTCCTGGTAGCGCGGGTTCATCATCTTGTCGGCCTTGGGGAGGTTCACCCAGAGCTGGAGCCCGTGGAAGAGCCCGCCGGACAGCACGAGCGACTCCGGCGGCGCCTCGATGTGCAGCAGACCCGAACCGGCGGTCATCCACTGGGTGTCGCCGTTCTCGATGGTGCCGCCGCCACCGTTGGAGTCCTGGTGGACGAAGGTGCCGTCGATCAGGTACGTGACCGTCTCGAAGCCGCGGTGCGGGTGCCAGGGGGTGCCCTTGGGCTCGCCTGCGGCGTACTCCACCTCACCCATCTGGTCCATCATGATGAACGGGTCGAGGTGCTGGTAGTTGATCCCCGCGAACGCGCGGCGGACGGGGAAGCCCTCGCCCTCGAATCCGCTCGGCGCCGTGGTGACGGCGAGCACGGGGCGGGCCACGGCGTCACCCGAAGCGGCCACCTTGGGCAGGGTCAGCGGGTTGTCGACGGTCACTGCGGGCATGGGAGCCACCTCCGGGCGAGTGTTCTGGAACGAATTTAGTTGAATGATGAACATCCCGCAAGGCGTACGGCATTCCCGCCTCGTCGCCGACGGCGAGGGAGCCCGCCCCACCCGACAGCGCGAAGATCCCGCCACCGACAGCACAAGGGCCCGCGCCACCCGGCGCGGGCCCTTGCCCGATTGAAGAACCCGCAGGTCAGCGACGCACGGAACCGAAACAGCTACCCGTACATACGCCGCATCGCGAAGTCGACCATCTGCTCGACCGCCTTGGCGTCGAAGACCATCCGATGATCGCCCTCCATGTCCAGGACGAAGCCGTATCCGGTGGGCAGCAGGTCGATCACCTCGGCGCCGGTGATCACGAAGTACTTGGACTCCTTGCCCGCGTAGAGCCGCAGCTCCTTGAGCGTGGTGAACATCGGGATCACGGGCTGCTGCGTGTTGTGCAGCGCCAGGAAGCCGGGGTTGTCACCGCGCGGGCAGTAGACCTTCGACGTCGCGAAGATCTGCTGGAAGTCCTCGGCGGAGAGGGAGCCGGTGGTGAAGGCCCGTACCGCGTCGGCCAGGGAGGGCGGAGAGGGCTCGGGATACAGCGGCTGCTCGCCGTAGCCGCCGCCCATCTGCCCCATCTGGCCCATCTGCTGCTGAGCACCAGGGTTCTGGTCGTAGCCGTACATGCTGCAAAGAGTAATCGGACACATCTACGGCTTGAGGGGTTGCGCCTTATTACTGACGGGTAGCATCATCGTAGAGGTCAGCTGATACACCCGCGTCTGCCTGTACCCACGCCTGCCTGTCGCCCGACCCGCATCACTCCCCGGGGCGCTGTGCGCCACTGCTATTGATTACGGAGCCTTCCCATGGGGCACTACAAGTCGAATCTCCGCGACATCGAGTTCAACCTCTTCGAGGTTCTCGGGCGCGACAAGCTGTACGGCACCGGTCCGTTCGCGGAGATGGACGTCGACACCGCGAAGAGCATCCTGGAGGAGATCGCCCGCCTCGCGGAGAACGAGCTCGCCGACTCCTTCGCCGACGCCGACCGCAACCCGCCGGTCTTCGACCCGGAGACCAACACCGCGCCGGTCCCGGAGAGCTTCAGGAAGTCGTACCAGTCCTTCATGGACTCGGAGTACTGGCGCCTGGGCCTGCCCGAGGAGATCGGCGGCACCACCTCCCCCCGCTCCCTGATCTGGGGCTACGCGGAGCTGCTGCTCGGCGCGAACCCGGCCGTCTGGATGTACTCCTCCGGTCCCGCCTTCGCGGGCATCCTCTTCGAGGAGGGCACCGAGGAGCAGAAGAAGGTCGCGGAGATCGCCGTCGAGAAGCAGTGGGGCTCGACGATGGTGCTGACCGAGCCGGACGCCGGCTCCGACGTCGGCGCCGGCCGGACGAAGGCCGTGCAGCAGGAGGACGGCTCCTGGCACATCGAGGGTGTGAAGCGCTTCATCACCTCGGGCGAGCACGACATGTCCGAGAACATCCTCCACTACGTGCTGGCGCGCCCCGAGGGCGCGGGCCCCGGCACCAAGGGCCTCTCGCTCTTCCTGGTCCCGAAGTACCACTTCGACTGGACCACCGGCGAGCTGGGCGAGCGCAACGGTGTGTACGCGACGAACGTCGAGCACAAGATGGGCCTCAAGGCCTCCAACACCTGCGAGATGACCTTCGGCGACCGCCACCCCGCCCAGGGCTGGCTCATCGGCGACAAGCACGACGGCATCCGCCAGATGTTCCGCATCATCGAGTTCGCCCGCATGATGGTCGGCACGAAGGCCATCGCCACCCTCTCCACGGGCTACCTGAACGCGCTGGAGTACGCCAAGGAGCGCGTCCAGGGCACGGACCTGTCGCAGTTCATGGACAAGACGGCGCCCAAGGTCACCATCACGCACCACCCCGACGTGCGCCGCTCGCTCATGACGCAGAAGGCGTACGCCGAGGGCATGCGCTCCCTGGTGCTGTACACGGCCACCGTCCAGGACGCGATCCAGGAGAAGGAGGCCGCGGGCGAGGACGCCAAGGCGCTGAACGGCCTCAACGACCTGCTGCTCCCGATAGTGAAGGGCTACGGCTCCGAGAAGTCCTACGAGCAGCTGGCGCAGTCGCTCCAGACGTTCGGCGGCTCGGGCTACCTCCAGGAGTACCCGGTCGAGCAGTACATCCGGGACGCCAAGATCGACACCCTTTACGAGGGCACGACGGCGATCCAGGGCCAGGACTTCTTCTTCCGGAAGATCGTCCGCGACCAGGGTGTCGCGCTCAACACGCTCTCCGAGGAGATCAAGAAGTTCCTCGCCGGCGCCCAGGGCAACGAGGAGCTGGCCCCCGCGCTGGACTCGCTCGCCAAGGCGGCCGTGGACCTGGAGGCGATCGTCGGCACGATGATCACCGACCTGACGGCCACCGGCGAGGACGTCAAGAACATCTACAAGGTCGGGCTCAACACGACCCGCCTGCTGATGGCCTCCGGCGATGTCGTCGTCGGCTACCTGCTCCTCAAGGGCGCGACCGTGGCGGCCGAGAAGCTGCCGACCGCCTCCGCCAAGGACGTGGCCTTCTACCAGGGCAAGATCGCCGCCGCGAAGTTCTTCGCCGCGAACATCCTGCCGGGCGTCTCGACCGAGCGTGCGCTCGCCGAGAACGTCGACAACTCCCTGATGGAGCTGGACGAGGCCTCCTTCTAGGACCTCGCCCGCGCTCGGTACGTCGACAGCGCCGCCACCCCGGAACTCGTCCGGGTGGCGGCGCTTTCGTATCAGCTTTCGTATCGGCTTTCGTATCGGCTTTCGTATCGGCTTTCGTATCGGCTGAGTGCGCGGGGCCTGCCGCCCCGCAGCCGGTCATCGGATTCCGGACTCGGGTCCCTCGATACAGTGAAGACCATGAGTTCTCGCCACCGGTTCGACCGTGCGCACACCGATGATCTGATGTCCTTCCTGGCGGCGAGCCCGTCCCCGTACCACGCCGTCGCCAACGCGGCCGCCCGGCTGGAGGTGGCCGGATTCCGCCAGGTCGAGGAGACCTCCGCCTGGGACGCGAGCGCCGGGGGGAAGTATGTGCTCCGCGGCGGCGCGATCATCGCCTGGTACGTGCCGGAAGGCGCGTCCGCGCACACCCCGTTCCGGATCGTCGGCGCCCACACCGACTCCCCGAACCTGCGGGTGAAGCCGCTGCCCGACACCGAGTCGCACGGTTGGCGCCAGATCGCCGTCGAGGTCTACGGCGGCACGCTGCTGAACACCTGGCTCGACCGGGACCTGGGCCTGGCCGGCCGGATCTCGCTGCGGGACGGCACCGACCGGCTGGTCAACATCGACCGGGCGCTGCTGCGGGTGCCCCAGCTGGCCGTACACCTGGACCGCTCGGCCAACACCGACGGCCTCAAGCTCGACCGGCAGCGCCATATGCAGCCGATCTGGGGTCTCGGCGAGGTGGCCGAGGGTGACCTGATCCGCTTCGTCGCCGAGGAGGCCGGCGTCGACGCGGAGGACGTCACCGGCTGGGACCTCATGCCGCACGCCATCGAGCCGCCGTCCTACCTGGGCCGCGACCGCGAGCTGGTCGCGGGGCCGCGGATGGACAACCTCCTCTCCGTGCACGCCGCGACCGCCGCCCTGGCCGCCGTCGCCGGGCAGCCGGACGGGGAACTCCCGTACATCCCCGTACTGGCCGCCTTCGACCACGAGGAGAACGGCTCCCAGTCCGACACCGGGGCCGACGGGCCGCTCCTCGGCACGGTCCTGGAGCGCTCCGTCTTCGCCCGGGGCGGTACGTACGAGGACCGCGCCCGCGCCTTCGCCGGAACGGTCTGCCTCTCCTCCGACACCGGCCACGCCGTGCACCCCAACTACGCCGAGCGGCACGACCCGACGCACCACCCGGTCGCCAACGGCGGGCCGATCCTCAAGGTCAACGTCAACATGCGGTACGCCACCGACGGCAGCGGCCGCGCGGTGTTCGCCGCCGCCTGCGAGAAGGCGGGCGTGCCGTGGCAGACATTCGTCTCCAACAACTCGATGCCCTGCGGCACGACGATCGGCCCGATCACCGCGGCCCGGCACGGCATCCGGACCGTGGACATCGGCGTCGCGATCCTCTCCATGCACAGCGCGCGTGAACTGTGCGGCGCCGACGACCCGTATCTGCTGGCCAACGCGCTCACGGCGTTCCTGACGGACTGACCCCCACGCTCAACCGCGGCCCCGGACATGGTTGTTGCCGGGGCGGGTACCCGACCCGTACATCGGTCCGGATTCACCGGGCCGTCGAGGAGGCGGGATTCATGGGACTCGGAGGATGCATTCTCCTGATCGGTGGTGGCGCGATTCTGGCGTTCGCGACCGACTGGAAGGTGGACACCGTCAATGTCGACCTGGTCGGCTGGATCATGATGCTCGTCGGCCTCATCGGGGTCTTCGTCTACATGAGCATCGCGCGCCGTCGACGCATGGTCGTGCCGCCCACCACCACGGTCGTCCAGGACGACGAGCAGCGCTACCACTGACCGGCGGCCGTTTGGCCGGGCTGCACGCCCGCAGCGGGATCCAGGGGCACGTCTCCCGTCTCCGCACCCTCCTGGTGGGCGCGGAGGCGGAGGCGTACGGAGTGGAACTGGCCCCCCTCGGCGACGCGTACGTCCTGCGGTTGCCGGAGACCCTGCTGGACGCGCAGCGGTTCGAGGAGCTGCTGATGCTGGCCCGGGAGCAGCGCTCCCCCGCCGACACGGTCCTGATGCTCAAGGAGGCCCTGTCCCTGTGGCAGGGCCCGGCCCTCAGCGGCGCCCTCACCGGTCCGCCGCTCAGGGCGGCCGGTATCCGCCAGCCACCAGCCCTCAGGAAGGGCTGTCCATCCCTGCCAGCACCAGCGGCAGCCGGGGCGTTCCCTCCGCGGTCACGCGGACGGGGACGCCCCAGTCCTGCTGGTGGACGTGGCAGGCCGGGTACTCGTTGGCCGGGTCGTCGTCGCAGGACGCCGCCATCGCGGAGACGTGCAGCACGCCCTCGGTGACCCCGTCCGCGAGGACCAGGTCGCGCCCGAGGTCCGTGCCCGCGCCGGAACCCTCGGCCAACAGCTCGGGCGGGGTGGCGGAGATCAGCAGCCGGGTGGAGGGCCCGTACCGGGTGTCCAGCTTCTGGCCCGCCGGCGCCTGGAAGACCACGTCGAGGCGGAGGGTGCCCGGGGCGATCTCGGTGGCGGCCCGCTGGGTACGGTGCGCCTGCTCGGCGACGCGTACGGCCTCCTCGGGCAGCCGGAGGCGGGTGAGGCGGTGGCGGGCGGACTCGACGACGACCAGGTCGCCGTCGACCAGCACCGCGTCGCTGGGCTCGCGGACGTCGGTGGCGAGCGTGGTGACCTCGTCGGACGCGGGGTCGTAGCGGCGCAGGGCGTGGTTGTACGTGTCCGAGACCGCCACGGAACCGTCGGGCAGCGCGGTCACGCCGATCGGGTGCTGGAGGAGCGCCTGGGCGGCGGCCCCGTCGCGGTGGCCGAAGTCGAAGAGGCCGGTGCCGACGGCGGTGTGCACATGCTCGTCCCGGTCGACCCAGCGCAGGGCGGAGGTCTCGGAGTCGGCGACCCAGAGCCGCTCGCCGTCGGCGGAGACCGCGAGCCCGGACGGCTGGGCGAACCAGGCCTCGGCGGCCGGCCCGTCGACCAGGCCCTCGTTGGTGGTCCCGGCGGCGGCGGTCACGGTCCCGTTCCCGGGGTCGTACGTCCACAGCTGGTGCACGCCCGCCATGGCGATCCACAGCCGGTCGCCGAACCAGGCCAGGTCCCACGGCGAGGAGAGGTCCACCTCGCGCGCCGGGCCGCTGGTCGCCGTCCCCTGCCACCACTGGCGGCCGGTCCCGGCCAGGGTGCCGGTCACCCCGGTCGTGAGGTCCAAGGCGCGGATCGCGTGGTTGACGGTGTCCGCGACGGCGACGCGGCCGTCCGGGAGCGCGGCGAGCCCCTGCGGCTCACTGAACCGGGCCTCCTGCGGACCGCCGTCGTTCAGCCCCCGCTCACCGGTGCCGAAGTGGCGCCGTACGGTCTCGCCGTCCGCGTCCAGCTCGACCAGGCGGTGCCGGGTGGTGTCGGAGACCAGGAAGCCCCCGTCGGGCAGGAGCAGGGCCTTGCCCGGGAAGCGCAGATGGGTGGCGACGGGCTCGGGCGCCACGTAGGGGCCGTCGCCCCGGCGGAGCGTGCCCTTGGCCCCGTGCTCGGCCTCCAGCTCCTCGACCAGCTTCTCGATGGCGTGGGCGTGGCCCTCGCCGGCGTGCTGGGCGACGACATAGCCCTCGGGGTCGATGACGACGAGCGTCGGCCAGGCCCGTACGGCGTACTGCTTCCAGGTGGCCAGCTCGGGGTCGTCGAGGACCGGGTGGTGGACCTCGTACCGCTCGACGGCGTCGACGACGGCCTGGTGCTCGGCCTCGTGGACGAACTTCGGCGAGTGGACCCCGATGATCACCACGGTGTCGCGGTGCTTCTCCTCCAGCTCCCGCAGCTCATCCAGGACGTGCAGGCAGTTCACACAGCAGAACGTCCAAAAATCAACCACAACGCACTTACCTCGCAGGTCGGCGAGGGTCAGCTCTTTGCCTCCGGTGTTCAGCCAGCCACCCTTGCCGATCAGCTCAGGGGCACGGACACGGGCACGGCGCGGGGCGGGAGAGGCAGCGTTCATGCGTTCAAGGGTGCCATCCCTGGATGAGAGGGCTGCCATCAGCACGAAGGCCAGGTCCGGCTGTAATGATCGCCGTCGCCGGACGGGGGCCACGTGGGGACGCTACGCGCGTCACTCTGTCAGGCGGGACCAGCCACTCACGGCCCCCACCTTCGGGCAACAGGAACGCCGTAGGGCTCTTCCGGCGCTCGCCCGGCAGGTCTGCGGGGCCCTCATGGTCCGGAATCACGTCACGCAGGATGCCGACCCGTCCCGCTCCGTCTTCCACCGCCTGTATTGAGCCGGCCGCCCTTGCCGATGAGGTTCGGGGGCGCGGACACGTGCACGTGATGCCATGCCACCGGTCAACACCGACCCCGCCTGCGCGCATTCCGCCGGGGCCCGGGGGAACCTGTGCCGCATGAGACTTCTCGTACGTGAGCGGCTGTTCGCCATCGGTGACGACTACTGGATCGAGGACACCGAGGGCCGCAAGGTCTTCCTGGTCGACGGCAAGGCCATGCGGCTGCGCGACACCTTCGAGCTGAAGGACGCCGACGGCCGGGTGCTGGTCGAGCTGCGCCAGAAGCTGATCAGCCTGCGCGACACCATGCTCATCGAGCACGGCGGCGAGGAGCTGGCCAAAGTCAAGCGCAAGCGGCTGTCGCTGCTCCGCAACCACTACCGGGTGACCCTGGTGGACGGTACGGAGATCGACGTCAGCGGCAAGATCCTGGACCGCGAGTTCGCCATCGAGTACGACGGTGAGCTGCTGGCCCAGGTCTCACGGCGCTGGCTGACGATCCGGGACACGTACGGCATCGACGTGGTCCGTGAGGACGCGGACATCGCGCTGCTCATCGCCGTGTCGATGTGCGTGATCGTGCTGGCGGACAAGGAGAACGAGGACTGACACCGCCCGGTTCAGCCGTGGCACTCACTGCGAGCAAGCGCCCCAACCCCGTGCAGGGCAGGCCTCAGCGCGGTGGCGCGAGCCCCAGGCGCCGGTCCTTCAGCGCCGGGAACTGCTCCCTCGTCGCGCCCACCTTCGCCGGGTCGAACTCCACGGTCAGGATCTCCTCGTCCGCCCCGGCCTCGGCGAGCACCTCGCCCCAGGGGTCGACGACGATGCTGTGCCCGGCCTGGGGGATGTCGGCGTGGGTGCCCGCCGTGCCGAGGGCGAGGACGTACGCCTGGTTCTCGACGGCACGGGCCTGCGCGAGGAGCGTCCAGTGGGCGCGGCGGCGCTCGGGCCAGCCCGCGGCCACGACGAGGGTCTCGGCGCCCGCGTCGACGAGCCCGCGGAACTGCTCCGGGAAGCGCAGGTCGTAACAGGTGGCCAGGCCCAGCGTGGTCTGGGGCAGGACGACGGTCACCAGCTCCTCGCCGGCGCCCATCATGACCGCCTCGCCCTTGTCGAAGCCGAAGCGGTGGATCTTGCGGTAGACCGCCGAGCGCTCGCCGTCCGGGGTGAAGACCAGCGTGGTGTTGTAGAGGGTGCCGTCCGGCGCACGCTCCACGAACGAGCCCGCGTGCAGCCAGACCCCGGCCTCGGCGGCCGCCTTGGCCATGACCTCGTGGGTGGGGCCCTGGAGCGGCTCGGCCTCCTGCTCGAAGACGGTGTAGGCGAACGCCCCGACCGGCCAGAGTTCGGGAAGGACCACCAGGTCGGAGCCGCGCTGGGCGACCACCAGGGAGGCCGCGCGTTCGCGGCGGACCTCGACGGATTCGTCCGGGTCTACTGCGATCTGGATGAGGGAGGCGCGCACACTACCACCGTCCTGGCATTCGAGCCGTCAACACGGGCCTACGATCGTCACACGAAAGCACTGCCGGGGTGCCTGCTCGCAGCGTAACTTAGGCGACTGAACCTCCCACGCAGCAAGCAGACAGCAGCCCGCAGACAGCGTCGTCCGTGCCGGCCCGCCCGCCGGCACTCCCTGCTCTCCAGCCCATGCACCGAAGAACCGCCGAGGGGTCCCGTGACCGTCCATCCCAGCCTCCAGACCTACGCCGACTCCGCGACTCACTCCATCGAAGCGATAGCCGACCTGGTCAAGCCACTCGCGGAGGGGGAGTGGAACCGCCGCACGCCGTGCCCCGGATGGTCGGTGCGGGACATCGTGTCGCACGTCATCGGTATGGAGTGCGAGATGCTCGGCGACCCGCGGCCCATCCATACGCTGCCGCGCGACCTCTACCACGTACAGAGCGACTTCGCCCGCTACATGGAGATGCAGGTCGACGTCCGGCGCCACCACACCGCTCCGGAGATGACGTCCGAGCTGGAGTACGTCCTCATCCGCCGCGCCCGGCAGCTGCGCAACGAGTCCCGCTCTCCCCACGCCACGGTCCGCGCGCCCCTGGGCGCCGAGCAGACCCTCGAAGTGGCGCTCAACATGCGGGCCTTCGACGTCTGGGTGCACGAGCAGGACCTGCGGACGACGCTCGGACAGCCGGGCAACCTGGACTCCCCCGGCGCGCACATCACCCGGGACGTCCTGCTCGCCGCGCTGCCGAAGGCGGTCGCCAAGGACGCGGGCGCACCGGCCAACTCGGCGGTGGTGCTGGACGTGCACGGCCCTCTGGAGTTCCTGCGGACGGTACGGGTCGACGCGGAGGGCCGCGGCTCGATAGACGGTTCCCCCTCGCTCGGCCCGGCCGTGACCCTGTCGATGGACTGGGAGACGTACGTACGCCTCGCCTGCGGCCGGGTCCGTCCGGCAGCCGTGGCCGACCGGATCAAGGCCGAGGGCGACCAGGAGCTGGCCACGGCGATCCTGGACCACTTCGCCGTGACTCCGTGACCCTGTAGTTCCGGCTTTCCCGGCGGCGCCCGCCCCGGAGTTCACGAGCGGGCGGGCGCGCCGCCGAGCGTTCGGCCGCGCGGGTCACGCGGGTACGTGCACGGCCTCCACCCGGCTGACCACATGGTGGTCGCGTTCCCTGAGCGCCGCACGGCGGCGCAGCCGCAGGATCTGGGCGACGCCGAGCGCCTCCAGGACGAAGACCGAGGCGAAGGCGGCCCGGTAGTTGCCGCCCGTGGCGTCCAGCAGCACTCCCACGGCGAACAGCGTCGTCATGGAGGCGATGAACCCGCCCATGTTGACGATCCCCGACGCGGTGCCCTGACGCTCCGGCGGATTGGCGGGCCGGGCGAAGTCGAAGCCGACCATCGAGGCGGGGCCGCAGGCGCCCAGAACCACGCACAGGACGGTCAGCAGCCACATCGGGGTGTGAGCGGCGGGATAGAAGATCGCGCAGGCCCAGAGGAGGGCGGTGGTCGCGACCGTGCCCAGCGCGATGGGGGCCCGCGCCTCGTGGTGGCGGGCGATGATCTGCCCGTAGACGAGCCCCACCACCATGTTGGAGAGCACCACCAGGGTGAGCAGCGTGCCCGCCGTCCCCCGGCTCAGCCCCTGCGCCTCGACGAGGAACGGCATCCCCCAGAGCAGCAGGAACACCATCGCCGGGAACTGGGTGGTGAAGTGCACCCACATCCCGAGCCGGGTCCCCGGTTCCCGCCAGGCGGCAGCGATCTGCCTGCGTACGTACGAGGCGCCCGCGTGCTCGGCGGGCGGCGGCTCGTGGCCCTCCGGGTGGTCCTTCAGGAACAGCAGGAGCGGGACGAGCACGGCGGCCCCCGCCAGCGAGCTGCCGACGAAGGTCGTCGTCCAGCCGAAGTTGTGCAGGGCCCGCGCGATGAAGAGGGTCGAGACGAGGTTGCCCGCCATCCCGAACAGCGCGGCGACCTGACCGATCAGCGGCCCGCGCCGGGCGGGGAACCAGCGGCTGCCGAGCCGCAGCACGCTGATGAACGTCATCGCGTCACCGCAGCCGAGCAGAGCGCGTGCGGCCAGCGCCATGCCGTACGAGGGCGAGAGCGCGAACCCGAGCTGGCCGACCGTGAACAGGACGGCCCCGATGGTGAGGACCCGCTTGGTGCCGAGCCGGTCGACCATCAGCCCCACGGGTATCTGCATGCCCGCGTAGACGAGGAGCTGGAGGATGGAGAACGTCGACAGGGCCGAGGCGTTGACGTCGAACCGGTCGGCGGCGTCGAGACCGGCCACGCCCAGGCTCGTACGGAAGATGATGGCGACGAAGTAGACGGCTACGCCGATGCCCCAGACCCAGGCGGCCCGCCGCCCCCCGGGTGGATCGCCGGGCAGGGAGAGCGTGGGGACGGCCGAACTCACCGGTCCTCACCCCTGACCAGCACCCGCACCCGGCTGACGTGACGCCGGACGACCTGCGCGGCCTCCTCGGCGTTCCCGCCCCGGATCGCCTCCAGCAGCTCGCTGTGCTCGGTGATGTTGGCCTCGATCCTGCCCGGGTGCGCCTCCATCACCGCGACGCCCATCCGCAACTGGCGGTCGCGCAACTGGTCGTAGAGGCGCGAGAGGATCTCGTTGCCCGCGTGCTTGACGATCTCGGCGTGGAAACACCGGTCCTTGACGGCCACCGCCGCCAGATCACCGGCCTCCGCCAGCTGCCGCTGCTCCTCCAGGAGCTGTTCGAGCCGCGCGATCAACTGGGGTGACGCGGGAACAGCTTTACGCGCCGCGAACTCCTCCACCAGCAGCCGGGTCTCCACCACGTCCTTGATCTCCTGCGCGGAGACGGCGAGCACGAGGGCGCCCTTCTTCGGATAGAGCTTGATCAGCCCCTCGACCTCCAGCCGCAGCAACGCCTCCCGCACGGGCGTCCGCGACACCCCCACCGCGTCCGCGAGCCCCCCTTCGGTGAGTAGCGTCCCGCCCTCGTAGCGACGGTCCAGGACCGCCTCCTTGATGTGCGCGTAGACGCGCTCGGCGGCAGGCGGCTGCTTGAGGGAGGTGGTCGTCGGCTGTACGGGGGTGGGGGCTGCGGCAGGCATGCGCACAGCATAGATACAACATGCGCGCATGGAGGAGGGGCGTCCGGATTCTGGAATCAGTGTCACCCGCCTCCAGTTCCGGAGGCTCCAGCACCCGCAGGATCTCAGGGCCGCCGAGCACTTCATCCCCCTGCCGAATTCCTCGGCGAACCACTCGCTCCGGCGGCAGACATGTGGTCAAAGTCAAGGCTGCGCAAATTCACCCGTCAGGGAACGCATCCTTTCCCCCGCCCCAGGAGTCTCACCACCGAGCGGCACCCTTATGTGGCCGCATATCAGGGGCATTTGGAGCGTTCAGTTGAAAATCGAGATCAAGCGCATCAATCGCGTCACCATCACGAGCGCCGTGGCTCTCACCGCGGGTGCGGTGCTCGCGAGCGGCGCCTTCGCTTCGACGGCACACGCAGCCACTCCGCCGCCGGTTCCGACGATCGTCGCCAAGGGCGGCTTCGTGATGAACAGCGGCACCGGCACGAGCCTCTTCAGCAAGGCCGCCGACACCCGCCGCTCCACCGGCTCCACCACGAAGATCATGACCGCCCTCGTGGTGCTCCAGCAGAAGAACGTGGACCTCAGGACCAAGGTCACGATCCAGAAGGCGTACAGCGACTACATCGTCTCGAAGAACGCCTCGTCCGCCCGGCTCATCGTCGGCGACAAGGTCACCGTGGGCCAGCTCCTCTACGGCCTGATGCTCCCGTCCGGCTGCGACGCCGCTTACGCGCTGGCCGACAAGTTCGGCACCGGCACCACCCGCGCGGCCCGCGTGAAGTCGTTCATCGGCAAGATGAACGCCACGGCCAAGACCCTCAAGCTGAAGAACACCAACTTCGACTCGTTCGACGGCATAAGCAGTGGGAAGAACTACTCGACCCCCCGCGACCTGACGATCATCGCCCGCCAGGCGATGAAGAACTCCACCTTCCGCACGGTCGTCAAGACCAAGTCGACGAAGCAGAAGGTCACCACGAAGAGCGGCGGCTACCGCTACATGTCGTGGGCCAACACCAACAAGATGCTCAGCAGCTACAGCGGCGCGCTCGGCGTGAAGACGGGTTCCGGCCCGACCGCGAAGTACTGCCTGGTCTTCGCCGCGACGCGTAACGGCAAGACGGTCATCGGCACGGTGCTCACGTCGTCCTCCGAGGCGAACCGCACGGCCGACGCGAAGAAGTTGATGGACTACGGGTTCAAGAAGTAGCCCGCAGCCGTAGGTACGGCGAAGGGGCCCGGCCCTGATACGCCGGTGGGCCCGTACGCAACCACGTACGGGCCCACCGGCGGAACACGCTACGCCCAGGTGATCAGGCGCTTCGGCTGTTCCAGGATCGCCGCCACATCGGCCAGCACCTTGGAGCCCAGCTCCCCGTCGACCAGGCGGTGGTCGAACGACAGGGCCAGCGTGGTGACCTGACGCGGCTTCACCTTGCCCTTGTGGACCCACGGCTGGAGCTTGATCGCGCCGACGGCCAGGATCGCGGACTCGCCCGGGTTCAGGAGCGGGGTGCCCGTGTCGACGCCGAAGACGCCGACGTTGGTGATCGTCACCGTGCCGCCCGCCATCGCCGCCGGGGACGTCTTGCCGTCCCTCGCCGTGGTGACCAGCTCACCCAGGGCCGCCGCGAGCTGCGGCAGCGTCTTGTCGTGCGCGTCCTTGATGTTCGGCACGATCAGACCGCGCGGCGTGGCCGCCGCGATGCCCAGGTTCACGTAGTGCTTCTGCACGATCTCCTGGTTGGCCTCGTCCCAGGCCGCGTTGACCTCGGGGTTCCGCTTGATCGCGACCAGGAGGGCCTTGGCGATGACCAGGAGCGGGTTGACCCGCACCCCCGCCATCTCCTTGTCCTCCTTGAGCTCCGCCACCAGCTTCATCGTGCGCGTCACGTCGACCGTGACGAACTCGGTCACGTGCGGCGCCGTGAAGGCCGATCCGACCATCGCCTGCGCGATCGCCTTGCGGACTCCCTTGACCGGGATGCGGGTCTCCCTCGCGGAGGCCGCGGCGGCCGGCGCCTCGGTGATCACCGGCTCGGACACCGAGGGCGCCGGGGCCGAAGGAGCCTCAGCGGCCGCCGGAGCCGCCGCCGCGTGCACGTCCTCGCGGGTGATGATGCCGTCCTTGCCGGTCGGCACCACCGTCGCCAGGTCGATCCCCAGGTCCTTGGCCAGCTTCCGTACCGGCGGCTTCGCCAGCGGGCGGCCGACCGGAGGGGCGTCGACCAGAGCCTCCGGAACAGCGGGCGCCGGAGCGCCGTGCCCGTTCAGCTCCGCCTGCACCGCCGCCGCCACCGCAGCGGCCTCGGGAGCGGCGGCCCCCTTGCGCGGGCGGCGCTTGGTCGAGGACTCCGCGACCCCGTAGCCGACCAGGACCGGCGTACGGCCCTTCGGTTCCTCGGAAACGGGAGCGGCGGCCTCCACCGGCTCCTGCACAGGAGCAGGGGCAGGGACCTCGTCACCACTCCCCGGCGCCACGTCCACCGTGATGATCACCTGGCCGACATCGACCGTCGTACCTTCGGAGAAGCGCAGCTCGTGCACCACGCCGTCGAACGGGATCGGCAGCTCCACAGCCGCCTTCGCCGTCTCGACCTCGCACACGACCTGGCCGTCGGTGACCGTGTCACCGGGCTGGACGAACCACTTGAGGATCTCGGCCTCGGTGAGCCCCTCGCCCACGTCGGGCATCTTGAACTCGCGGAAGCGAGCGGACGTCTGTGTCATCGTCGTCACGACCCCTCTCCTCTAGTAGGCCAGCGAGCGGTCGACGGCGTCGAGCACCCGGTCCAGGCCGGGCAGGTACTCGTCCTCCAGCCGGGCCGGGGGGTAGGGCACGTGGTAGCCGCCGACCCTGAGCACCGGCGCTTCGAGGTGGTAGAAGCTGCGCTCGGTGATGCGGGCGGCGATCTCCGCGCCGGAGCCGTAGAAGACGGGTGCCTCGTGGACGACCACGAGCCGGCCGGTCTTCTCGACCGACGTCTGGATGGCGTCGAAGTCGATCGGGGACATCGAGCGCAGGTCCAGGACCTCGACCGACTTGCCCTCCTCCTGGGCGGCCGCGGCCGCTTCCAGGCAGACCTTCACCATCGGGCCGTACGCGACGAGCGTGAGGTCGCTGCCCTCGCGGACGGTGACGGCCTTGTGGAGCGGGCCGGGGATGGACTCGGTGTCGACCTCGCCCTTGTCCCAGTAACGCCGCTTGGGCTCGAAGAAGATGATCGGGTCATCGCTCTGGACGGCCTGCTGCATCATCCAGTAGGCGTCGCTCGCGTTGGACGGCGAGACCACCTTCAGCCCCGCCACGTGCGCGAAGAGCGCCTCGGGGGACTCACTGTGGTGCTCGACCGCGCCGATGCCACCGCCGTACGGGATACGGACGACGACCGGCAGCTTGATCTTGCCGAGTGCGCGGGCGTGCATCTTCGCGAGCTGCGTGACGATCTGGTCGTACGCGGGGAAGACGAAGCCGTCGAACTGGATCTCCACGATCGGGCGGTAGCCGCGCAGGGCCAGGCCGATCGCGGTGCCGACGATGCCGGACTCGGCGAGCGGGGTGTCGATCACCCGGTCCTCGCCGAAGTCCTTCTGGAGGCCGTCGGTGATACGGAAGACGCCGCCGAGCTTTCCGACGTCCTCGCCCATGATGAGGACCTTGGGGTCGGTGTCGAGGGCCAGACGCAGCGACTCGTTGAGCGCTTTCGCGATGGACATCTTTTCCACGGCCATGGCTACTTGCCCTCCTCGGCAGAGTCGGCGAACGATGCCTGGTAGGCGGCGAACTGGGCACGCTCCTCGTCGACGAGGGAGTTGCCGTCGGCGTAGCCGTGCTCGAAGAGGGACAGCGGCTCCGGGTCGGGCATCGCCCGCACCACCTCGCGTACCCGCTTGCCGAGGGTCTCGCTCTCCGTCTCCAGCGCGGTGAAGAAGGCCTCGTCGGCGAGCCTCTCCTTCTCCAGGTACGTGCGCACCCGCAGGATCGGGTCCTTGGCCTCCCACGCCGCCCGCTCGTCGTCGGCCCGGTACTTCGTCGGGTCGTCGGAGGTGGTGTGGGCGCCCATGCGGTACGTGAACGCCTCGACCAGGGTCGGGCCCTCACCGCGACGGGCGCGCTCCAGCGCGGAGCGGGTCACGGCCAGACACGCCAGTACGTCGTTGCCGTCGACGCGGACGCCGGGGAAGCCGTACCCCTGTGCGCGCTGGTAGAGCGGCACGCGGGTCTGACGCTCGGTGGGCTCGGAGATGGCCCACTGGTTGTTCTGGCAGAAGAACACGACCGGGGCGTTGTAGACCGCGGAGAAGGTGAACGACTCCGCGACATCTCCCTGGCTGGAGGCACCGTCACCGAAGTACGCGATCACGGCCGAGTCCGCGCCGTCCTTGGCGACGCCCATGGCGTAGCCGGTGGCGTGCAGGGTCTGCGAGCCGATGACGATCGTGTACAGGTGGAAGTTGTTGGTCGTCGGGTCCCAGCCACCGTGGTTCACCCCGCGGAACATGCCCAGCAGGTTGGTGGGGTCGACCCCGCGACACCAGGCCACACCGTGCTCACGGTAGGTCGGGAAGACGTAGTCGTCGTCGCGCAGCGCCCGGCCGCTGCCGATCTGCGCGGCCTCCTGGCCCAGCAGCGAGGCCCACAGGCCCAGCTCCCCTTGCCGCTGCAGTGCGGTCGCCTCGGCGTCGAAGCGGCGGGTCAGCACCATGTCCCGGTACAGACCGCGCAGCTCGTCCGCGCTCAGGTCGATGCTGTAGTCCGGGTGCTCGACCCGCTCGCCCTCGGGCGTCAGCAGCTGCACGAGCTGGGGCTCGGAACTCTGCGGCTTCTTCGCGGCGCTGGTCCGCTTACTGGTGCGTCGCGGTTTACGCGCGGCAGCAGTGCTCTCCACGGTCACGTGCGTGCTCCTCCGTCGGTCCGGCCCCCGGGGTCTGCCGGGAAGCCAGTGCGGCTCGCCCGTATCCGGACCCGTGCACGGGGTGGGTGCTTCTCGGCCGGGATACAGGCGTGACAGGTGCCCCGGCGAGCGCCCTGTCATAGGCACGTTACCCAGTGCATCGCATAACTGCGAAACCCTGTCTGACCTGCATTTTTGCTTGGATTTCCAAGTAAATCGAAGAAATCACGAAGCTCTGCTGGTCACAGCACTGGGAACAGCCTTGCAGGCCGCCGGAACAACGGCACGTTATCCCGCGGATCAGCGGCTGGGAAGAGCGGAGGAGGGGCGAGTGTGTGAGACTGCGATCGTGCGCGAAGATGGAAAAATCACCGTATTTCTACTGGACGATCACGAGGTCGTCCGGCGTGGCGTCCATGAGCTGCTCTCCGTGGAGCCTGACATCGAGGTGGTCGGCGAGGCGGGTACGGCAGCCGACGCCCTGGTCAGGATCCCGGCGACGCGCCCCGACGTGGCGGTGCTCGACGTCAGGCTGCCCGACGAAAGCGGGGTGGAGGTGTGCCGGGAGGTTCGTTCGCTGGACGAGAACATCAAATGCCTGATGCTCACCTCGTACGCCGATGACGAGGCGCTTTTCGACGCGATCATGGCCGGTGCGTCGGGTTATGTGCTGAAAGCGATCCGGGGCGATGAACTGCTCAATGCCGTACGGGACGTCGCCGCCGGGAAATCCCTGCTGGACCCGGTGGCCACCGCCCGGGTGCTGGAGCGGCTGCGCGACGGCGGCACCGCCAAGGGTGACGAGCGGCTCGCCAACCTCACCGAGCAGGAGCGCAAGATCCTGGACCTGATCGGGGAGGGGCTGACCAACCGGGTCATCGGGGAGCGGCTGCACCTCGCCGAGAAGACGATCAAGAATTACGTCTCCAGCCTGCTGTCCAAGCTGGGCATGGAGCGCCGCTCGCAGGCGGCCGCGTACGTCGCACGGCTCCAGGCCGAGCGCCGCTGAGCCCACCGGTCACGGGACTTTGGTCCCGCGCCACCCGGGGCCGGGGACTCTTACCCGGCCCCCTACGCGTGCCGGACAGTGGACCGTATGCCCTCCGACGAAACCCCCGCGCCCCAGGCGATGGAGCTGCTCCGCCGGGTCCCGTACGGCCGTCTCGCCACCAGTATGCGCGCCCTGCCGTTCCTGGCGGTGGCCCGGCACGTCGTGAGCGACGGCCGGATCCTGCTGCGGATGCACAGCGGCTTCGGCTACCACGAGGCGTGTGACGGGAGCGTCGTCACCTACGGGGCGGACAACTACAACGCCGTCTCGGCCGATGAGGGCGACAGCCT
The DNA here is from genome assembly GCF_001905595.1 of Streptomyces sp. CB00316. GTDB lineage: Bacteria > Actinomycetota > Actinomycetes > Streptomycetales > Streptomycetaceae > Streptomyces. The sequence continues at coordinate 559,281 of NZ_LIXI01000002.1, forward strand.
GTGGTCCGTGCAGTTCACCGGGCCCGCCGAGATCGTCCATCCCTGCCCTGAACAGGAAGAACTCTTCGGCGCCGCCCCCGTCCGGGCCAACGGGGAGCCCTTCGCGCCGGCCTACCTGCGGGTCGACCCGCACTTCGTCACGGAGCACACTCTGGGCTTCGGCGCAAGTCAGCTTGTCCGCCACGCAGGGTGATCTACCATTTGGTAAGTGCCGCGCTCATATGTAACCCGCCCACCAGTTCCCCCGGTCGGCGAGGTGCTGCGCCGCTACCCGGACGTGGGAGAACCGCTCGCCTGCGAGCCCATCACCAAGGGCCTGCTGAACCACGGATACCGCGTGTCCACCACCCGCGGCTCCTACTTCCTCAAGCACCATCTCGACAAGAAGCACATCGGCGACGCCACCGGTGAACGCGCCACGATCGTGCGCCAGCACCGCGCCACCCAGCGCCTGGCCTCCCTCGGCGTGCCCGTCGTCCCGCCGCTGTCCGACGCGGAGGGCACCACGGTCACCGTGATCGGCGACCGCTGCTACGCCCTGCACCCCTGGGTCGACGGACTGCACCGGGTCGGATCCCAGCTCACCCCCCACCAGTCGCGACGTCTCGGGACGCTCCTCGGAGCCGTACACACCGCTCTTGAGCAGGTGATGCCGCCGGACGGTGAACCCGATGCGTCGGTGGCGTCGTTACCCGCCGGGTACGGCAGTCCGCATGCCTCCGACACCTTCGCGCTGATCGACGAACTGCTGGCCGTGGCCCGTGGACAGCGCTCCCCGGACACCCCGCGCGACGCCTTCGACGAGCTCGCCGTGCACCGGCTCGTGGAGCGCCGGGCGCTGCTGGAGCGGCATGCGCACCGCCGGCCGCCGACGCCGGACGGGCCCGCCACCGGGTGGGTGCACGGCGACTTCCATCCGCTCAACCTGCTCTACCGGGGCGCCGATCCGGTCGCGATCGTGGACTGGGACCGGCTGGGTGTGCAGCCGCGCGCCGAAGAGGCGGTCCGGGCGGCGGCCATCTTCTTCGTGCAGCCGGGCGGGGAGCTGGACCTGCCGAAGGTACGGGCGTACGCCCGCGCGTACCGGCGTGCGGCGGGGGCGGGAGCGGCCGAACTGGCCGCCGCCGTGCACCGGGTGTGGTGGGAGCGGCTCAACGACTTCTGGATACTGCGCTGGCGCTACCGCCTGGACGACCGAAGGGCCGACCCGCAGTTCCCTGCGGTGTCGGCCCTGGCGGTGTGGTGGACCCGTGAGTACGAGGCGGTGTGCGCGGCCTTCACGGAGTGATGCGGGTGGCGTGCGTGACGCGGTCCCCAGGTTGTCAGGGGGTGGTGCCCCCTGTCGTGGGGCCGGCCGTGTCGCCGCTACCGCTGCTGCCGGCGCTGCCCGCGCTGCCGCCGGCGTTCGCGCCCTCGGAGCCGCCGGGCTCCCCGCCGCTGCCACCCGGTGTGCCCGGGTCGGTGGTCGGGTCGATGGGGTCGCCGCTCGGCTCGCCCGTGGTGCCCTCGTTGGTGTTGCCGTCCGTCGTCCCGGTGTCCGTGTTGTCGGACGGGGTCGGGGACGGCGTGAACGAGGGCTGGCTCTGGGTCGGCGGCGGGTCGTACGGCGGCGGCTCGGGCTGCGTCTGACCGCCCGTGGAGTTGCTCGGCTGCTCCGGCTCCTCCTCCGACGGCTCCTCCTCGGACGGCTCCTCCGACGGCTCCTCCTCGGAAGAGCTCACCGAGGTGGACGGCGTGACCGGCGTCTTCTTGTTGCCGTCGTCGTCGTTCGCCGCGCTGATGGCGAAGGCGACGCCGGCGCCGATCGCGACCAGGGCGAGCAGCACGAAGAGCCACATCTTGTTGCGCCGGCCACCGCCCCGCTGACCGCCGTGACCGCTGTCGTAGCCGTTGTAACCGCCGTCGTCCGGGTTCATCGGGGGCAGGATCGGACCCTGCGAGGTGTCCCCGTGCGTCGGGTGGCCCATCGCCCGGGTCGAGCCCGTCAGCCCGTGCGGCGGGGTCTGGCCGCCTTCGTGGTGCGCGACCGGGCCGGTGTTCCACGTACCGGTGTGGCCGCCCTGCACCTGGAGCATCTGCAGGCTGTACTGGACCAGTCCGCGCATCTCCTCGGCGCTCTGGAACCGGTCGTCCGGGTCCTTCGCCAGCGAGCGCATCACCATGCCGTCCAGCTCCGGCGGCACCACGTCCGAGACCTCGGACGGCTGCACCGGGATGTCCTGGACATGCTGGTAGACCACCGAGAGCGGGGTCTCACCGGTGAACGGAGGCCGCAGCGCGAGCAGTTCGTAGAGCAGGCAGCCCGTCGCGTACAGGTCGGAGCGGTGGTCGACGGCCTTGCCGAGCGCCTGCTCGGGGGAGAGGTACTGCGGCGTGCCCATGACCATGCCGGTCTGGGTCATCGTCGACTGGGCACCGTGCAGCGCCCGCGCGATGCCGAAGTCCATCACCTTGACCGCGCCGGAGTCCGTGATGATCACGTTGGCGGGCTTGATGTCCCGGTGCACGATGCCGTGCTGGTGCGAGTAGGCCAACGCCTCCAGCACCCCCGAGACGATGATCAGCGCCTGCTCGGGCGGGGGCGCCTCGGCGGTCAGGAGGAGGTCGCGGATGGTGCGCCCCTCGACCAGCTCCATCACGATGTACGGGACGGTCTGGCCGCCCACGGTGTCCTCGCCGGAGTCGTAGACGGCGACGATCGCATGGTGGTTGAGGCCGGCGACGGACTGCGCCTCACGCGTGAAGCGGGCCTTGGAGACCGGGTCCTCGGCCAGGTCGGAGCGGAGCAGTTTGACCGCGACCGTACGTCCGAGCCGGACGTCCTCCGCCGCGTACACCTCCGCCATGCCGCCCCGGCCGAGCCGGTAGGTCATCCGGTAGCGTCCGTCACCGACGACGCCACCGACACCCCAGGCGTCGGAGCCATCCGAAAATCCGCCGCCGTTTGCTTCGGAATCGGGTGCCATCAGTCCTCGCCGTCGTATCTGTCCGCGCGTCCGCGGGTTCTCACGGTGCCTTGCTGCATTGCCACGTCACGCTACAGCCTCCACCGGACACCCAGGTTCCGCACCGGACGGATCATCCGACCGGTCGGCGTGTCCTCCATCTCGGATCCATGCGTTTCCTGTAACGCTTCCGAGACGCTTCCTGTGCGTAGGGTCACGGAACGGGTACCCGGCTTGACGTGTCGGACCCCTCGGGCAGACTTGGCGCGTAATCGCGTTGTACGGAACCGGGTCGCACGCGACCGCGTCCTACAGAAACATCGCGTGTGCAGCACATCGCGCGCCAGGGCCGCGCCGCCGAGGGGGAAGCAAGTCATGAGTCAGGACGGCGCACAGGGCCGCTACGCGGGCGGGGCGGTCGCAGGCGGCCGCTACCAACTGCGTGACCTGCTCGGCGAAGGCGGGATGGCGTCCGTCTACCTGGCGTACGACTCCGCCCTGGACCGCCAGGTCGCGATCAAGACCCTGCACACCGAGCTCGGGCGTGAGCAGTCGTTCCGCGAGCGGTTCCGGCGCGAGGCGCAGGCCGTCGCCAAGCTCCAGCACACCAACATCGTCTCGGTCTTCGACACCGGCGAGGACGAGCTCGGCGGCGCGCTGATGCCGTACATCGTCATGGAGTACGTCGAGGGGCAGCCGCTCGGTTCGGTGCTGGCCGACGACATCCGGCAGTACGGTGCGATGCCCGCCGACAAGGCGCTCAAGGTGACGGCGGACGTGCTGGCCGCGCTGGAGACCAGCCACGAGATGGGCCTGGTCCACCGCGACATCAAGCCCGGCAACGTCATGATGACCAAGCGCGGCATCGTGAAGGTCATGGACTTCGGCATCGCCCGCGCCATGCAGTCCGGTGTCACCTCCATGACGCAGACCGGCATGGTCGTCGGCACCCCGCAGTACCTCTCCCCCGAACAGGCCCTCGGCCGCGGTGTGGACGCCCGCTCCGACCTGTACTCGGTCGGCATCATGCTCTTCCAGCTGCTCACCGGCCGGATCCCGTTCGACGCGGACTCGCCGCTCGCCATCGCGTACGCGCATGTGCAGGAGGAGCCGGTCGCGCCCTCCACCATCAACCGGTCGGTCACCCCGGCGATGGACGCGCTCGTCGCCCGCGCCCTCAAGAAGAACCCGAACGAGCGCTTCCCGAGCGCCGCCGCGATGCGGGACGAGATCGCCCGGGTGCTGAACGCGTCCGGCGGTGGGACGGGCGCCCCGGTGATCGTCGCCGGGGGCGGACCGGCCAACAGCGGTGCGGGCGTCGGCTCGGCGGTGTTCCCGCCCGTCGACCAGGCCGCCCCCGCCCCGCAGAGCGTCCAGACGCCGTACCAGCCGCACCCGCAGCCGTCGTACCAGTCGGGCCCGTACAACCAGCCGGCCCCGACCCCCGCGCCGGGCTACGGCTACCCGCAGGCGGCCCAGGGTTATCCGGTGACGGGCCCGCTCGCCCACCGGACCCCGCCCCCGTACACGATCAACCCGCAGCACCAGACGGCCGTCGGCACCACGGGCGGCGGCTCCTCCAAGCGGAACATGCCGGTCATCGTCGGCTCGATCGTCGTCGCGCTCCTCGCCGTGGGCGGCCTGATCACCGCGCTCGCCCTCCAGGACGACGGCAAGGACGACGAGGCGGGCAAGGGCGGCGACCCGGGCACCAGCGAGACCTCCACGGACGAGGGCTACCGGCCGCCGGAGCGCAACCGGACGATGAAGACGACGGCTTGCACGGACGCCACCGAGGACTCCAACGACCCGAAGAAGGTCCAGGCGCCCAACTTCGTCTACAAGGACATCTTCTCGGCGAAGGAGTGTGCGGCGGCCGCCGGCTGGACGATCAAGGAGATCGAGGAGCCCGGCAATACGTACGCGGAGGGCCAGGTCGTCGGCCAGTTCCCGTCCTCGGGAGCGGCCGTCTCCGAGCACGGCGCGCACTTCGAGCTGAAGGTCTCGACGGGCCGGCCTTCCTGACGGATCCCGTAGTGGCTCCGGGGAGCTCCACCGCCTCGTGCGGGCTCCAGGTCTTCGCGGGGTGTTCGTTTCTGATCATTGCGGGGCTGTGGATCTCTGTTCCGGGGCGGTAATCGACCCCGGAAAGGCCGGTTGTCTCCTCCTCGCCCGTCCGGGATGCCGGATGTGAGAGCCCGTGTGACGCTGATCCCATGGCTCCAGGACGTCCGGCCGTGTGGTCGTCGAGGTGCGCGGTCTGTCTGCTGGTGGCGGCCGGCGCGGTGCTGGGGCCGTTGGGTCCGCCGGGCGGGACCGCTTCCGCCGACGGGCCGTCCGTCAGCGCAGCGCCCTCCGGGGCGTCGAGTCCTGCCGCCACGCCCCTGCCATCAGGCTTCCCAGCCGGCCTCCCGTCAGGCGCCTCACCCTCCTCCGCGCTCCCCTCGGGCCTGTTCCCGCCGTCGTCCGGGATCCCCGGCACGGGAGGGGCCGCGGAGCCCGTGGAGCCCTTCGGCAGCCTTTCGGCGGACGGGGGTGACGTGGAGGGCGCCAAGGCCCCCGAAGGTTCCGTTCCTCCCTCTCCCAGCCGTTCCGCCTCCGTCGAGGTGTCGGGGTCGACCGCGCCGATGGCCGGGCGCGAGGCCGGGGCCGGGAAGGCCCGTCCCGGGCGTTCGCTGACCCCGCTGGAGCTGGCGCGGGCCGAGACTCCGGCCGCCCCCGAGCCGTCGGACGAGCCCGAGGAGAGCACTTCCGAACTGCCGGTCCTCACTCCGCCGCCCGAGGCGTTCAGCGAGCCGGGGCCCCCGGCCGCACGCGCCCTGGACGCCACCGCCGTACGGCAGGTGCAGCAGGTCTTCCTCGGCACGGGCATCGCCTTGGTGGGGCTCGGAATCGCCTTTCTCGCCTTGCGTCTGCGCCGGGTGAACTGATTCCGCTTCACGCCGCGTAAACGGACTCCTCCACCCCGTGGCCGTACCGCCGGAGACTTGCCAGGAGCAACATACTCGGTATACATACTCAGTATGTCGATCCGCCACGGGCTGCTGGCCCTCCTGGAGCGGGGCCCTCGGTACGGCTCCCAGCTCCGCACCGAGTTCGAGTCGCGCACCGGCTCCACCTGGCCCCTGAACGTCGGCCAGGTCTATACGACGCTCAGCCGCCTGGAGCGCGACGGCATGGTCGTGCAGGAGGGGGCCGACGAGGCCGGGCACGACCTGTACGCGATCACCGACGACGGCCGGGCCGAGCTGCGCAGCTGGTTCGGGACCCCGGTGGACCGCACCAACCCGCCCCGCGACGAACTGGCCATCAAACTCGCCATGGCCGTGGGGGCTCCGGGTGTCGACATCCGTGATGTCATCCAGTCCCAGCGCAGCCACACCCTCAAGGCCATGCAGGACTACACCCGGCTCAAGGCCCAGGCCCTGGCCGACGTCCCCGCCGACCGGGACGAGGTCGCCTGGCTCCTCGTGGTGGAGCAGCTGATCTTCCAGGCGGAGGCCGAGGCCCGCTGGCTCGACCACTGCGAGTCGCGGCTCGTCCGCCTCGCCGAGGCCGCCGCCACCGAGCCCTCGGCCGGCCCCGGCCCGGCGGCCACCCGCGGCCCGGCCCGGTCCCTGACCTGGCGCACGAAGACCCGGCGCTGAGCCGGACGCCTGCTGAGCCGGGCTCTTCCTGGACCGCCCGCCTCCTGAGCCGGACGCTTCCTCGGCCGCCCATCTCCTGTTCCGCACTCCACGACCAGCGCGTTTCGTCCTAGGGGGAACCACCCACCATGTCCTCGCCCGCCGCCACACCTCCGCCGCCGTCCTCCGGGACACCCGCAGGCGACCCCGTACTCGAACTGCGGGCCCTCACCCGTACCCACGGATCCGGCATCGCCGAGGTGCACGCCCTGCGCGGGATCAGCCTCTCCGTGTACCCGGGTGAGCTGGTCGCCGTGATGGGGCCCTCCGGCTCCGGCAAGTCCACCCTGCTGACCCTGGCCGGCGGGCTCGACAACGCCACCGGCGGCCAGGTGATCATCGAGGGCCAGGACATCGCGTCCCTCGGCCGCAAGGGCGTCGCCGCCCTGCGCCGCCGCAGCGTCGGATACGTCTTCCAGGACTACAACCTCATCCCCGCCCTGACCGCCGCCGAGAACATCGCGCTGCCCCGCGAACTCGACGGTGTCTCCGTGCGCAAGGCCCGCAAGGAGGCCCTCGCCGCACTGGCCGAGATGAAGCTGACCGAGATAGCCGACCGCTTCCCCGACGAGATGTCCGGCGGCCAGCAGCAGCGCGTCGCCATCGCCCGCGCCCTCGTCGGCGACCGGCGCCTCGTGCTCGCCGACGAGCCGACCGGAGCGCTCGACTCCGAGACCGGCGAGGCCGTCCTCGCCCTGCTCCGCACCCGCTGCGACCAGGGCGCGGCGGGAGTGATGGTGACCCATGAGCCCCGGTACGCGGCCTGGGCCGACCGGGTCGTCTTCCTCCGCGACGGTTCGATCGTCGACCAGACGCTGACCACCGGAGCGGACTCGCTGCTCGCGGCGGCGACGGGAGCCGCCGGCACCTCCGGATCCGCCGAGGCGGCCAAGTGAGCCTCTTCTCCGGATGGCGCGCCGCCTTCCGCATAGCCAGACGTGACGCGGTGCGGGCCAAGGGCCGCAGCGCCCTCGTCGTCGCGATGATCGCCCTGCCGGTCCTCGGTGTGACCGCCGCCGACCTGACGTACCGCAGCGCCCTGCCCACCGTGGCGGAGGATCTGACGGCGGACCTGGGAGCGGCGGACGCCCGCTTCACGGACCAGGGGATGGGCCCGGTCCGGCTGGAGCAGATGCCGGACGGCATCATGTGGCAGACGCCCGAGGACACCCCCGAGTCGCTTCCCGAGGACGAGCGGAAGCCCGTCGACGTACCGGCGACCTTTCCCAAGGGCTCGCGGTACATCACCGAACAGTCCGTGCCCGCGTCCGTGACGACCCGCCACGGCATCACCGACACCCAGATCACCGAACTGGACGTCGCCGACCCGCTGCTGCGCGGCCGCGTCGAACTGACCGACGGCGCCTACCCGCGGGCCAAGGACGAGATGGCGGCGACCGAGGCCTTCCTCGACGCGTCCGGGCTCTCCGTCGGCGACCGCGTCACCGTGCGCGGCCCCGAGCAGGTCTACACCCTCACCGGCGCGGTGGAACGCCCCGCCGAGCTGAAGGAGAAGTCCCTGTTCGCCGTCCCCGGCGCGGTCGTCGCCCCGTGGCAGAAGACCTCCGACGGCGACGCCGGCGGCGACCAGGACATCCTGCCGCCCCAGGCGAGCGACCTGAAGTGGCTGGTCAAGGGCCCGCCCGGCGCGGGCGTGACCTGGCCGGACGTGCTCGCCGCCAACGAGAGGGGCGTGGTGGTACGCGCCCGCCAGGTCGCCCTGAACCCGCCGCCGGACTCCGAAGTCCCCATGGCCGCGCACATGCGGGGCTGGGAGACCGACGACGCGGAGATGACCGCGGCGGCCCTCACCGTGGCCGCCATGGCCGTCCTGGAGATCGTGCTGCTGGCCGGACCGGCGTTCGCCGTGGGCGCCCGCCGTTCGCGCCGCCAGCTGGGTCTGGTCGGTTCGTGCGGCGGCACCCGCGGCCAGGTGCGGGCCGTGGTGCTCGCGGGCGGCGCTGTGCTCGGCGGGGTCGGCGCGGTCGTCGGCGTCGGGGCCGGGTTCGGGCTCACCGCCCTGTTCCGCCCGGTGATCGAGGACTTCACCGGCCGCCGCTTCGGCGAACTGACCGTCCAGCCCTGGGAGATCCTCGGCATCGCCCTGCTCGGCCTGGTCACCGGTGTCCTCGCCGCACTCGCCCCGGCGATCGTGGCGGGCCGTCAGTCCGTCCTGGAGTCGCTCACCGGCCGCCGCGGCTCGCGCCGCAGCTCCCGGGTGCTGCCGGTCGTCGGCTCCGTCGTGCTCGCGGGCGGCGTCGCCCTCGCCGTCCACGGAGGCGTGAGCGGCAACACCAATCTGGTCGCGGGCGGTTCCGTCCTCGCCGAGCTGGGCCTCCTCGGCTGCATCCCGGTCATCGTCGGCTTCCTCGGCCGGCTCGGCCGCCGCCTCCCGCTGACGCCCCGTATCGCCCTGCGCGACGCGGCCCGCAACCGGGGCCGGACCGCCCCCGCCGTCGCCGCCGTCATGGCCGCCGTCGCGGGCAGCGTCGCCATCGCCACGTACACCGCCAGCGGCACCGCCGAGCAGGCGTACGACCACCAGCCCAACCTCACCGCCGGCACCGCCGCGCTGATGACCTTCGACAGCACCGAGAAGGCCGACCTGCCCCGTGCGCGTGCCGCCGTCGAGCAGAACTACCCGGTCACCGGGGCGCCCGCCGGACTCGGGCGGGTCTGGGCCGGCAGCGACTGCTCCGTGTACTACGAGGAGGAGGACGGCTGCGGGACCCTGGAGATCGTCAAGCCCACCGGTAAGGCCCACTCCTGCCCCCTGAAGGGCAAGGGCGCCAAGGAACTCGCCCTGCGGATCTCGGCCGACGAGCACAAGCGGCTGATGAACTCCCCCGCCTGCATCGACGAGAACTACACCACGATCGTCTTCGGCAACGGCGAGAACAAGATCGTCGTCGGGGACGCCGCCCTGCTCACCTCGTACGTGAAGCTCGACGACCCAGCGGCGGCGAAGGCCCTCGCCGCGGGCACGCCCGTCCTGCTCAACTCGGCGTACGCGAAGAACGGCGAGGTCACCCTCAAGGCCGCCCACATCTACAACGAGCGCGACAAGGAGAACCGCGCCCTGCACCCCGGCAAGGCCCGCGCCACCACGGACCGGCTGAAGGTGTACGTCGCCCCGGACAGCTACGCGGCCACCCCGGGCATCCGGATGGTCATGCCGCAGCGGACCGCGGACCGGCTCGGTCTGCACTCCGAGGAGATGGGCAGCATCTACACGCTGAGCCGCCAACCGACGGACGCCGAGCGGCAGGCGACCGACGCGGCGATGGAGCAGGCCGGCAACGGCGCGTACGTGTGGACCTCGAACTCCGCCGAGCAGCGCGACGACGCGGCGGTCCTGCTGATCCTCGCCCTCTTCGCCGGTGTCGTGACCCTGGGCGCGGCGGCCATCACCACCGGGCTCTCCAAGGCCGACGCCGAGGCCGACCTCACCACGCTCAGCGCGGTGGGCGCGCCCCCGGGCGTGCGGCGGTCGCTCTCCGGCTTCCAGTGCCTGGTCGTCGCCCTGACCGGGGTGCTGCTGGGGACGCTGGCGGGCATCGTGCCGGCGGTCGCGCTGCGCCTGACCGATCTGCGCGCGGCGCTGGCGGACATGCGGGCGGATCCGATGGAGTCGGCCTACACACCGATCGTGATGCCGTGGGAGACGATCGCGCTCCTGGCGCTGGTCGTCCCGGTGCTGGCCGGGCTGCTCGCCGCCGCCCTCACCAGCTCCCGGCAGAAGCTGGCCCGCCGGGCGGGCTGACCGGCACATCCGGTGCCCGCAGGACCCTTCCGGTGCCCCCGGAGACGGTGGATCATCCGTTTCCGGGGGCACCAACGTGGTGTACGGCATGTGTGCGAGACAATGGCGGCATGGAAATGCCGAGGAATGACCGGTCGCAGGAGCATCCGCAGGTCCTTGTCGTGGGCCAGGACGGAATGGCTATCGGCGGCGGTGCCAGTGACGACGAGTCGCGCGAGGTCCCGGTGACGGAAATGGTCGAACAGCCCGCGAAAGTCATGCGCATCGGCAGCATGATCAAGCAGCTTCTGGAGGAGGTCAGGGCGGCTCCTCTCGACGAGGCGAGCCGGGTCCGGCTCAAGGAGATCCACGCCAGCTCCGTGAAGGAGCTGGAGGACGGTCTCGCGCCGGAGCTGGTGGAGGAGCTGGAGCGGCTCTCGCTGCCGTTCACCGAGGAGTCGGTGCCCTCCGAGGCCGAGCTGCGGATCGCGCAGGCCCAGCTGGTGGGTTGGCTGGAGGGCCTCTTCCACGGCATCCAGACGGCGCTGTTCGCCCAGCAGATGGCGGCCCGCGCGCAGCTGGAGCAGATGCGCCGCGCGCTGCCGCCCGGCATGGCCCACGAGGACGAGGAAGGCGGCGGGGACCCGCACGGGCCGATCCGTTCGGGGCCGTACCTGTAGACGGCGTGAACCCGCGGGGCCCGGCACACACGGTGGTGTCTGCCGGGCCCCGCTGCCGTTCGGCCTGCCTACGCGTTCGGCGCGACCAGCAGCACCTTCCCGATATGGGAGCTGGATTCGAGCACCCGGTGCGCCTCCGCGGCGTCCTCCATGGGCACCGTACGGTCCACGACGGGCCGGACCACCCCGTCCGCGATCAGCGGCCACACATGTTCGCGTACGGCGGCCATGATGGAGGCCTTCTCGCCGAGCGGGCGGCCCCGCAGCGAGGTCGCGGTGACGGCGGCCCGCTTGGTCAGCAGGGCACCGAGGTTCAGCTCGCCCTTCGCGCCGCCCTGGAGGCCGATGATCGCCAGGCGGCCGTTGACGGCGAGCGCCTTCACGTTCCGGTCCAGGTACTTGGCGCCGACGATGTCCAGGATGACGTCGGCCCCCGCCCCGTCGGTCGCCTTCTCCAGCTCCGCCACGAAGTCCTGCTCGCGGTAGTCGATGAGGATGTCGGCGCCGAGCGCCGCGCACTCGGCGAGCTTCTGCGGACTGCCCGCCGTGACGGCCACCCTGGCGCCGACCGCCTTCGCCAGCTGGATCGCCATGGTGCCGATCCCGCTGGAGCCGCCGTGGACGAGGAGGGTCTCACCGGGGCGGAGGTGGGCGACCATGAAGACGTTGGACCAGACGGTCGCGGTCACCTCGGGCAGCGCGGCCGCCGTCGTCAGATCCACGCCGTCCGGTACGGGGAGGAGCTGGCCCACCGGTACGGCGACCTTCTCCGCGTAACCGCCGCCGGACAGCAGCGCGCACACCTCGTCGCCGACCGCCCAGCCGGTCACCCCCGGACCGAGCGCCGCGATCCGGCCCGCGCACTCCAGACCGGGGTAGGGGGAGGCGCCGGGCGGCGGGTTGTAGAAGCCCTGCCGCTGGAGGACGTCGGCACGGTTGACGGCACTGGAGACGACCTCGACGAGGACTTCGCCGTCGCCGGGTACGGGATCGGGCACCTCGGCCCAGACGAGCGCCTCGGGGCCACCGGGTTCGGGGATCGTGATCGCATGCATGGCCGCGAGGCTACTCCCGCCACCGGCCGCCTGCCCGTTTCGCGGGGTCAGGAGCGGTGCGGCGGCATCGGCAGGTGGGGCAGGGATGGGCCGGAGCCGGAGCCGGTCGGCGGTGTGGCGCGCACGATGGTGATGAGCCGGTCCGTCAGCTGCAAGGGGCTGGCCGCGGGGTCGTCGTAACCGAGCAGCCGGTGGCCGCGCAGCACACTGACGACCAGGTCGTCGGTCTCCCGGACGCTCTTGCCCACCTCGGCCTTTATCACCGGCCGTTCGACGAGATCGAGGCCGCTGCCCTGCTGGATCAGGTCCTCCATCACCGTACCCGCGCTCGGGCTGAGGACGGAGAGGCCGAGCAGCCGTCCGGCGGCGCTGGCGCTGGTGATCACCGCGTCGGCTCCGGACTGGCGCAGCAGGGGCGCGTTCTCCTCCTCGCGGACCGCCGCAACGATCTTCGCGCCGCGGTTCAACTGACGCGCGGTCAGCGTGACGAGGACGGCGGTGTCGTCGCGCTGGGTGGCGATGATGATCTGACGCGCCTTCTGGAGCTCGGCCCGCAGCAGTACATCACTGCGCGTCGCATCACCGACCACGCCGGTGTAGCCCTCGGCGTTGGCGGCCTCGATCACCTTGGAGGCCGGATCGACGACGACGATCTGCTCCTTCGCCAGGCCGGTGGCTCGGAGGGTCTGGATCGCCGAGCGGCCCTTGGTGCCGAAGCCGACGACGACGGTGTGGTCACGCAAGTTGGATCTCCAACGCTTCAGCCGGAAGTCCTCGCGGGTCCGTTCCGTGAGGACTTCGAGAGTGGTGCCGACCAGGATGATCAGGAAAATCACGCGCAGCGGTGTCACCAGCACCACGTTGAGCAGCCGGGCGCCGTCGCTTGTCGGAGTGATGTCGCCGTAGCCGGTGGTGGAGAGGGTGACCGTCGCGTAGTAGACCGCGTCCAGCAGGTCGACCTTGCCGTCGGCGTTGTCGCTGTACCCATCCCGGTCGAGCCAGACGATCAGCACCGTCGTGGCGAGCACGAGCAGCGCCATCAGCAGCCGCTTGCCCACCTGCCGCGCCGGACGGTCGATGACCCGGCGGGGAAGCATCACCCGCTTCGGCACGACATGCTCGTCGGCCTGCCTGGCCATGGCGTCGTGGCCGGAAAGTTTCACGTGAAACACCCTTCCGTCCACGGCGTCGCCGGGGCCCACGGGAGATCCAGAATCTCCACCTCGGTGCCGGACCGTACCCCGCCGGCCGGTACGACGGCCAGCCCGTCCGCCGCGGCGATCCCGCGCAGCATGGCGGGACCGTTGTACCGCAGGGGCGCCACATGGTCCCGGCCGCCCGCACGGCCCGCCCGGTGGACCACGGGGACGAGGCGGGTGTCGTGCGGATGGCCGGGCACATCGGCGTGGACGAGCGTCCGGTACGCGTCCTGGGCCGGGCGGCCCGCGAGCCCCGCGAGGAGCGGTTCGGCGAGGGTCAGGAGCCCCGATACGGCCGCGAGCGGATTGCCGGGCAGCCCGACCAGGTGGGGCCCGTCCGGGGCGAGCCGCGCCAGGAGCATGGGGTGACCGGGGCGCACGGCGACGCCGTCCACGAGCAGCTCGGCCCCGAGGGCGGCCAGGACCGGGTGCACATGGTCGACCGGGCCCGATGCGGTCCCTCCGGTGGTGACGATCAGGTCGGCGTCGGAGGAGGTGAGGGCCTCGCGCAGGGCCTCGGCGTCGTCCCCGAGGCGGCGGGGGCCGGAGACCTCGGCACCCAGGGCCCGCAGCCAGGGCCCGAGCATGGGGCCGAGGGCGTCGCGGATCAGGCCGTCGTGCGGGAGGCCCGCGGCAAGGAGTTCGTCACCGAGGACGAGGACGTCGACGCGGGGGCGGGGGACGGCGGGCAGGGCGTCGTACCCGGCGGCGGCGGCGAGACCCAGCACCGCCGGGGTGACCACCGTGCCGGCCGGCACCAACTGGTCACCCGAACGGCACTCCTGGCCCCGCGGGCGGATGTCCTGGCCGGTGACGACGGGCCGCCGGGTGGAGAGCAGCCCCCTGGCCTCGTCGACGTGGGCGTGCTCGCTGCGGATGACCGCGGTGGTGTCGGCGGGAGCAGGGGCTCCGGTGGCGATGCGTACGGCGGTGCCGTCGGGCAGGCGGCCGGTGGGGCTCTCCCCGGCCCCCGCGAGCAGGCTCACGCCCTCCTCGTACGTCCAGGGGCCGGGCCCGGCGACGGCCCAGCCGTCCATGGCCGAGGTGTCGAAGGACGGCAGGTCGGTGAGCGCGGCGAGCGGCTCGGCCAGCACATGGCCCAGGGCGCGGTCGAGCGGCAGCCGGACCACGGCCAGCGGCCCGCCCCGCCCGGCCCGCGCGGCCACGGCCCGCGCGCGGTCCCAGGGGAGAGCCGGTGCGGGGGAGGCGGGAGGGGAGGGTGTGGAGAGTGTCGAGTGCGGGTCGGCGGGCTCACCGGTCTTCTGGTGGTGCGGCATCTGATCGCCCGTCTGATCGTCCGTCTGATCGCCTGTCTGATCCTCAGCCCGGTCACGCGCTCGGTCACGCGCCTGGTTCCGGCCGCCGACCAGCGCCAGGGCCTGCTCGACGGCGAGCTCTTCGGCTTCGTCGCGGGTCATGGCGTTCCGGCCTGTTCACCGCTCGCCGCCGGCCCCTGTTCGCCGCTCCCCGCAGGCGGGGTTGCCTTCTCCGCGCCCTCGGCCTCCCAGCGCAGGGCGAGCGCGGTGGCCTTGCGGGCGGCCTCGGCGACCGCCGCCGCGGCTTCCTCCGGCCCGGCGTCGGCGCTCGCCCTGGCCGCCGCGTACCCGACCAGGAAGGTCGTGAGCGGCGCGGCAGGCCGCGCGACCCCGTGCGCGGCGTCGCGGGCGAGGTCGAGCAGGACGTCGGTGTCGACGTCGAGTTCGATTGCCAGTTCGTTCTTGACTGAGGTGATCCATTCGTCCAGCACGGCCCCATGCTCCCTGATCCGGGCGCGGGCCGCGGCGATGTCGTCCCAAGTGTCGCAGTCGAACGCGGCGTGCGGCCCGGCATCGACCCGGGCGAGATCCAGCTCCCCGGTCAGCAGCCGGAGCGGCAGCCCGGCCAGACCGCCGTGTTCGGTGGCGATCAGGGCCAGCTCGCGGCGGAGCGGCTCGCCCCGGTAGACGGCGACGAGCGGCTGGTCGCGGCCGTCGGGGTCGGTGCAGAGCGCGCCCTCCCGGCCGTCCTCACCGGCGGCGGCGAGCAGCGCCTCGACCGTGGCGGGGCCGAGGAACGGAAGGTCGGCGGAGAGGACGAGAACCCGCTCCGCCGTCGTCAGCCGCACCCCCGCGCCGAGCGCCGCCAACGGACCGCCGCCCTCGGGGACTTCACGGGTCCAGGTGACCGGCCGGGAGGTGGGCCTGCGGCCGCCCACCACGACGGTGGCACCCGCGCCGGAGCAGGCCGCCAGCACCCGGTCGAGCAGCGCGCGGCCACCGACCCGTACAGCCGGCTTGTCGGCGCCGCCGAGCCGCTTCGCGGCGCCGCCGGCCAGGACGATCACGTCGTAGACGGTCATACGTCGAGTATGGGCACCCCCTGGCGCCGACGCCCCCTCCGGGGTGGCCGGCAGGCCGGGCCGGAGAGGGCGTGCGCGTAGGGAGAGGCCCTACAGGGTGCGCAGGAGCACCGCGGGCTGTTCCACGCAGTCGGCGACGTACCGGAGGAATCCCCCGGCCGTTCCGCCGTCGCACACCCGGTGGTCGAAGGTGAGCGAGAGCTGGACGACCTGACGTACGGCCAGCTCGCCGTTGAGCACCCAGGGCTTGGGCATGATCCGGCCGACGCCGAGCATCGCCGCTTCGGGGTGGTTGATGATCGGCGTCGAGCCGTCGACCCCGAACACCCCGTAGTTGTTCAGCGTGAAGGTGCCGCCGGTCAGCTGGGCGGGGCTGAGCTTCCCGGTCCGCGCCAGCTCGGTCAGCCGGGCGATCTCGGCCCCGATCGACTCGGCGTTGCGGGTGTGCGCGTCCCGGACGACCGGGACGACGAGGCCCCGCTCGGTCTGCGCCGCGAACCCGAGGTGCACGCCGGGCAGGCGCACGATCTCCCGCGCGGCCGTGTCCACGGTGGAGTTGAGCTCCGGGTACCGGGCCAGCGCCGCCGTGCAGATCCTCGCCAGCAGGGCCAGGACCGACACCTTGGACCCGCCGGACGGGCCCGACGCGGCGTTCATCGCGGCCCTGGCGGCCATCAGCCCGGTGGCGTCCGCGTCCACCCAGCAAGTGGCGTCCGGGATCTCGCTCCGACTGCGCGACAGCTTGTCCGCGACCGCTCCGCGCACCCCGCGCAGCGGAATCCGCTCGGCGGTCGCGGACGCGGCCGCGCCCACCTGGACCGTGGGCGCCTCCGCCACGACGGGCTCGGCAGCCGTACGCGTCGCCGCCTCCGTGACGTGTCCCGCCTGCCGGATCGCGGAATCCACATCGGCCCGCAGGATCAGCCCGTCGGGCCCCGATCCCGACAACTGCCGCAGGTCGATCTCGTGCTGCCGGGCCAGCCGGCGTACGAGCGGAGAGACCACGGCCACGGGCCCCTGCCGGCCCTTCACCTCACCGAACGCGACCGGTACCGCGAGGCGGCTGGGTGCGGAAACCACAGCGGGAGCCGCGGGGGCGGTGCTCCGCTCCGGCCGGATGCGCCGGCGCCGGGCGGCCGGCGCGCCGGTCCCGTACCCGACGAGGACGTTCCCCGAGCCGGACCCGCCGGAAGGCTCATCGGCGGCAGCCCCGTCATCCCCCGGGGAAGCCGAAGAGGCGTCCGTCGCGCCGACCGCGACGGTCAGCAGCGGTGCCCCGACCGGGAGTTCGGAGCCCTCCTCGCCGAACCGCGCGGTCACCACACCCCCATAGGGGCAGGGGACCTCCACCATCGCCTTGGCCGTCTCGACCTCGACGACGGGCTGGTCGATGGCGACGACATCGCCGACCTCCACCAGCCAGCGCACGATCTCCGCCTCGGTCAGACCCTCGCCGAGGTCCGGCAGCTTGAATTCGAGGACCTGGGCCATCAGCTGTCCGCCTCCCACTGCAACCGGGCCACCGCGTCGAGGACCCGGTCCACTCCCGGCAGATGGTGCCGCTCCAGCATGGGCGGCGGATAAGGGATGTCGAAGCCGGCCACCCGCAGCACCGGAGCCTCCAGGTGATGGAAGCACCGCTCGGTGATCCGGGCCGCGATCTCGCCGCCCGGCCCCCCGAAACCGGGGGACTCGTGGACGACGACCGCACGGCCGGTGCGCCGCACCGAGGCCGCGACCGTCTCGTCGTCGAACGGCACCAGCGAGCGCAGGTCCACGACTTCGAGGTCCCAGCCCTCCGCGACGGCCGCCTCGGCGGCCTCCATACAGACCGGCAGGGACGGCCCGTACGTGATCAGCGTGGCGCTGCGCCCGGTCCGCCGGACCACCGCCTTGCCGATCGGCTCGACGGCGGCCGGGGCCTCCGGCGACCAGTCGGCCTTGGACCAGTAGAGCCGCTTGGGCTCCAGGAAGACCACCGGGTCGTCCGAGGCGATGGAGGCCCGCAGCAGGCCGTACGCGTCGTCCACCGTGGCAGGTGTGACGACGTGGAGGCCGGGGGTGGCCATGTAGTAGGCCTCGGAGGAGTCGCTGTGGTGCTCGACCCCGCCGATGCCGCCGCCGTAGGGCACCCGCACGGTGATGGGGAGCGGCATGGCTCCGCCGGTGCGGTTGCGCATCTTGGCGACATGGCTCATCAGCTGCTCGAACGCCGGGTAGGCGAACGCGTCGAACTGCATCTCCACCACGGGCCGCAGCCCGTACATCGCCATGCCGACCGCCGCCCCGAGGATGCCCGCCTCGGCCAGCGGGGTGTCGGTGCACCGGTCGTCGCCGAACTCCTTGGCCAGCCCGTCGGTGATCCGGAAGACCCCGCCCAGGGTGCCGACGTCCTCGCCGAGCACGTGCACGGTCGGGTCCTCGGCCATCGAGTCGCGCAACGCACGCCCGAGGGCCTGTGCCATGGTGGCCGGCTTCGCCTTGGCCGTACGTCCGCCGGCTTTCGTCGCCGCGGTGGTCATCGGCTTTCCTCCGCGCTGTGCTCGTGGTCCTGCTCGGCGTCCAGCTCGGCCCGCAGGGCGGCCGCCTGCTCGCGGAGCTGGCTGGTCTGCTCGGCGTAGACATGGGTGAAGAGGTCCATCGGCGCCAGCTCCGGGTCGGCGTTCATCCGGTCGCGCAGTGTGGCGGCCATGCGCTCGGCCGCTTCCTTCGCCCGCTCGATGCCCTCGTCGTCCAGCAGCCCGCGGCCGGTCAGCTCGCGCTCCAGGAGCTGCACCGGGTCGTGCGCCCGCCAGGCCTCGACCTCGCTGTCGACCCGGTAGCGGGTGGCGTCGTCGGCGTTGGTGTGGGCTTCCATGCGGTAGGTGACGGCCTCGATCAGCGTCGGCCCTCCGCCCCGGCGGGCACGGGCCACGGCCTCACTGAGCACCTGGTGCACGGCGGCCGCGTCGTTGCCGTCGACCAGGCGGCCCGGCATCCCGTACCCCACGGCCTTGTGCGCGAGGGAGGGGGCGGCGGTCTGCTTGGCGAGCGGCACGGAGATGGCGAAGCCGTTGTTCTGCACGAGGAAGACCACCGGGGCCTTCCATACGGCCGCGAAGTTCAGCGCCTCGTGGAAGTCGCCCTCGCTGGTGCCGCCGTCGCCGACCATGGCCAGCGCGACGACGTCGTCGCCCTTGAGGCGGGCCGCGTGCGCCAGACCCACCGCGTGCGGCAGCTGCGTGGCGAGCGGGGTGCAGAGCGGGGCGATGCGGTGCTCACGCGGGTCGTAGCCGGTGTGCCGGTCGCCGCGCAGCAGGGTCAGCGCCTCGACCGGGTCGAGCCCGCGCGCCACGGCCGCCAGCGTGTCCCGGTAGCTGGGGAAGAGCCAGTCCCGCTCCTCCAGCACCAGGGCTGCGGCGATCTCGCACGCCTCCTGGCCGGTGCTGGAGGGGTAGACCGCCAGCCGGCCCTGCTTGGTCAGCGCGGTGGCCTGCGTGTTGTACCGGCGGCCGCGGACCAGCTCGGCGTGGAGGCGGAGCAGCAGCTCGGGATCGACGTCGGCGACCGCGTCCGTACCGAGCACCCGGTAGGGCTCCGGGTCCGGGAGCAGCGGGGCGGGGTCGGTGATCGGCTTCCAGGCCGGGGGCGGCGTGGGCCGGTAGGTGGCCGCACCGGGCAGCTCTTGGACCGTCATGGAAAGCACCTCCAGGCATCGATGGAGATCGAGGGTGTCGATATGTGTGGTGATGGCAAGAGATGTCGCGAGGATGTCGCGGAGCGTGCGAGGCACCGGTGTGGCGTGCCTCACCTACCGATTGTTCGGTCGCGAGCGCATTTTGGCTACAGGCACCTTCAGCCTGTGGACAAACGGTTCTCCACAGCCTGGGATAGAGGCAGGTCGTCCACAGCAGGGAGGCGCGGGCAGATGGCAGCTGAACAAATGGCCGACAGAGGCGAGGACCCCGGCCGGACCGTGCCCCCGGCGACGCCCTCGACGTCCCCGGCCGCCACGCCCTCGGCGCCGCCCCCGTCCGCGGGCCCGGTGTCCCCCACACCCCCGCCCGCGCGCCCCCTGGACGCCATCGACCGCGACATCCTGCGCATCCTCCAGACGGACGGCCGCGCCTCCATACGTTCGGTGGCCGAGCGGGTCCATGTCTCGCGCGCCAACGCCTACGCGCGGATCAACCGGCTGGTCGAGGACGGCGTGATCCGCGGTTTCGGTGCGCGGGTCGACCACGAGCGGGCCGGGCAGGGCGCATCTGCGTACATCACGCTCAAGATCGTGCAGAACTCCTGGCGCACCGTGCGCGAGCAGCTCCAGGCGCTGCCCGGCGCTACGCACATCGCGCTGGTCAGCGGCGACTTCGACGTCCTGCTGCTGGTGCACACGCCGGACAACCGGGCGCTGCGCGAGCTGGTCCTCACCCGGGTCCAGTCCATCCCCGAAGTGCTGTCGACGCGCACGCTGCTGGTGTTCGAGGAGACGGACCTCGGCCCCCGACCGGACCGCCCGGCCGAGCTGGCCTGACCACGCCGGACCGGTTCAGCGGCCGGTCGCCCGCATCCCCTCGAAGGCGAGCTGGACGACCGTGTCGGCGAGCTGTTCCTCGCCCGGGAAGCCCCCCGGCTGCGGCCGGTACCACTCGACCAGCGAGTTCACCATGCCGAAGAGCAGCCGGGTGGCCAGCCGTATGTCCACATCGGCCCGGAGATCCCCGTCGGCCACCGCCGCCTTGAGCAGCTCCGCCACCCGCTGGTCGAACTCGCGCCGCCGCTCCAGCGCCCAGCGCTCGGTCTTCGTGTTGCCGCGCACCCGCAGCAGCAGCGTGACGTAGGGGACCTCCGCCATCAGCACCTCGACGGTCCGGCGCGTGACGTATTCGACGCGCTCGATCGCGCGCCCGCGCACCGCCCCCGGTTCGTCGAGGATGGCGAAGAGCCCGTCGAGCGCCCGGCTCACGGCCCGACGCAGCAGCTCCTCCTTGCCCGCCACATGGTGGTAGATGGAGGACTTGGAGATGCCCGCCGCCCTGGAGAGATGCTCCATGGAGGTGCCGTCGTAACCGCGCTCGTTGAAGACACGAACAGCGACGGTGAGCAGCGTCTCCGGGGTGTACGTGTCCCGCTTGGCCGTGGTCATGTCCGCGATCCTCCCCCATGAGGGATCGTCCCCGTGCAGGCGGGGACCACTG
Organism: Streptomyces sp. CB00316; assembly: GCF_001905595.1. GTDB lineage: Bacteria > Actinomycetota > Actinomycetes > Streptomycetales > Streptomycetaceae > Streptomyces. The sequence continues at coordinate 580,103 of NZ_LIXI01000002.1, forward strand.
AATTGTCCACAGGTTCCCTGCGGCCCCTTGTCCCGACCGATCGTTCGGTTACTCTAACTCCGTCCGTACGTCCCCGCCCGGCTCGATGAGGAGTTGGTCCGCCATGGCCGCCGCGCTCACCCCCCAGCAGCTGTCCGAGACCCACCGGCCCACGCTCGACCAGGCCCTCGACACGATCGGTACGCGCGCGTACTGGTCGCCGCACCCCGATCACCCGAAGGCGTACGGCGAGGGCGGCGCCCCGGGCAGTCTCGGGGCGGCCGAGGGCAAGGCCGCGTTCGACGCGGTGCTGAACACCCGGTTCGACCTGGACCAGCCGGGCACCGACGGCTGGACAGGCGGGGAGACCTCGCCGTACGGCCCGGAGCTCGGCGTCGAGTATCCGCACGCCGATCTGGACGTCCTGCTCCCGGCGATGAAGACCGGCACGGCCGAGTGGCGCGCGGCAGGCCCCGAGACCCGGGCCCTGGTCTGTCTGGAGATCCTGGCGCGGATCAGCGCCCGCACCCACGAGCTGGCCCACGCCGTGATGCACACGAGCGGCCAGGCCTTCATGATGGCGTTCCAGGCGGGCGGCCCGCACGCGCAGGACCGCGGTCTGGAAGCCGTCGCGTACGCCTATCAGGAGCAGATCCGCACGCCTCGGACCGCGGACTGGTCCAAGCCGCAGGGCAAGCGCGATCCGCTCAGGCTGAGCAAGTCGTTCACCACGACCGGCCGCGGGATCTCCCTGGTCATCGGCTGCAACACCTTCCCCACGTGGAACGGCTACCCGGGCCTGTTCGCCTCGCTCGCCACCGGCAACCCCGTGCTGGTGAAGCCGCACCCCAGGGCCGTGCTGCCGCTCGCGCTCACCGTCAAGATCGCCCGTGAGGTGCTCACCGAGGCGGGCTTCGACCCTGACCTGGTCGCGCTCGCCGCCGAGCGGCCGGGTGAGGGCATCGCCAAGACCCTCGCGGTCCGCCCCGAGATCCGCATCATCGACTACACCGGCTCCACCGCCTTCGGCGACTGGCTGGAGGCCAACGCCCGTCAGGCGCAGGTCTACACGGAGAAGGCCGGCGTCAACACGATCGTCATCGACTCCACCGACGACTACCGGGGCATGCTCGCCAACCTGGCGTTCTCGCTCTCGCTCTACAGCGGCCAGATGTGCACCACCCCGCAGAACCTGCTGATCCCGAGGGACGGCATCACCACGGACGACGGCGCCAAGTCGTACGACGAGGTGGTCACCGACATCGCGGCGGCCGTCACCAAGCTCCTCGGCGACGACGCCCGCGCGGCGGCCCTGCTCGGCGCCCTGGTCAACCCGGACGTCAAGGCCCGGGTGGAGGCCGCCGGTGAGCTGGGCGAGGTGGCCCTGGACTCGCGTACGGTCGCCAACGCCGAATTCCCCGACGCCGTTGTCCGTACGCCGGTCGTCGTCAAGCTGGACGGCACGAAGACCGACGAGGACGCGGCGTACCTCTCGGAGTGCTTCGGCCCGGTCTCCTTCGCCGTGGCGGTCGAGTCGACGCCCGCCGCGCTGGAGCTGCTGCGCCGCACGATCCGCGAGAAGGGCGCCATGACGGTCGGCGCCTACACCACCTCCGCCGAGGTGGAGCGGGCTGTCGAGGACGTCTGCCTGGACGAGTCGGCCCAGCTCTCGCTGAACCTGACCGGCGGGGTCTACGTCAACCAGACGGCCGCCTTCTCCGACTTCCACGGCTCGGGCGGCAACCCGGCGGCCAACGCGGCCCTGTGCGACGCGGCCTTCGTCGCCAACCGCTTCCGGGTGGTCGAGGTGCGCCGCCAGGCGTAGCTAGCGGGCGTCCCGGGGGTCGGGGACATCGGCGTAGCGCTGCACCCACGCGTGCATCGCGATCGCCGCCGCTGCCCCGGCGTTGATGGACCGGGTCGAGCCGAACTGGGCGATCGAGCACACCATCGAGGCGTGCTTGCGCGCCTCCTCGGTCAGGCCCGGCCCCTCCTGCCCGAACAGCAGCACACACCGGCGCGGCAGTTCGGTGCGCTCCAGCGGTACGGCGCCGGGGAGGTTGTCGATCCCGATGATCGGCAGCCCCTCTGCCGCCGCCCACGCGGTCAGGTCCGCCGTGTCCGGGTGGTGGCGCACATGCTGGTAGCGGTCGGTGACCATGGCCCCGCGCCGGTTCCAGCGCCGTCGGCCCACGATGTGGATCTCCTTCGCCAGGAAGGCGTTGGCGGTCCGCACGACCGAGCCGATGTTGAAGTCGTGGCCCCAGTTCTCCACGGCCACATGGAAGTCGTGCCGCCGCAGGTCGAGATCGGCGACGATCGCCTCCCGCGTCCAGTAGCGATAGCCGTCGCCGACGTTGCGCCGGTCGCCGTGGGCCAGCAGCTCGGGGTCGTACCGCTCACCCTCCGGCCAGGGCAGCGGGTGCGGCCCGACGCCGATCTCCTGGCCGTAGCCGTCGTCGTACTGGACGGGCTCCGCCGGGACGGGGTCCACGGGCGCGGGCTCTGGGGTAATGCCGGTCTCGCTGCTCACCCGACGAGCGTATGGCCCCCGCCGGTGCCATGCGGCGGGGCCTCCCCCGTACCGCCGTGGCCATCGCCCGTACCGCTGCGGTCAGGGCAGCGGGTGCGGCCCGACGCCGATCTCCTGGCCGTAGCCGTCGTCGTACTGGACGGGCTCCGCCGGGACGGGGTCCACGGGCGCGGGCTCTGGGGTAATGCCGGTCTCGCTGCTCACCCGACGAGCGTATGGCCCCCGCCGGTGCCATGCGGCGGGGCCTCCCCCGTACCGCCGTGGCCATCGCCCGTACCGCTGCGGTCTTCGCCGCCCGGGCGGCCCGCCTCGGGTGCCGTCCGTGCACCGGGGAGCTCCGTCTCCCTCTCCCGCCGTCGGGACCGGGAGGGCAGGGGCAGCCGCGTGAGCAGCCGCTGCCGGCCCAACGCGGCCCGGCCGCCCAGCCAGACGAGGAAGACCGTCGGCAGGAACACCGCGTCCGCCGCGATCATCGCCATCGAGAAGAACGGCAGCCCGAGCAGCAGGGCGATCCCCGCGTGCTCGCCGATCATGATGACCAGCAGGACGTTCTTGAGTCGTCGGTTGAACAGGGTGAAAGGGAACGCGACCTGGACGATGACCGTCGCGTACGTCAGCACCATCACCATCAGCCCGCTGGAGGCGAGCACGTCCGAGAGGGCGGGCCACGGGGCGAAGTAGTCGAGCTTGAGCGGGTAGTAGAGCGCGGTGCCGTCCTGCCAGCGCGAACCCTGGATCTTGTACCAGCCGGCGGTCGCGTAGATCAGGCAGACCTCGATCATGATCACGACGAGCGTGGCGTTGTGGGCGAGGTTGGCCAGCACGTCGAGCAGGGCGCGCGGCTGCCCGCCGGGCGCGAAGCGGTTCGCGGCCCACCAGGCGGCGGCGGAGAGCCAGAGGATCCACAGCAGCACCGGGAGCCACCAGGTCCCGCCGAGGCCGCCCATCAGGGTGGCTCCCAGCAGGACCGGGCCGAGGACCGCCCAGAGCACCGGACCCACGGCGTCCCGCCGGGGCGGCAGGCCCAGCGCGCCGCGCTCCGCGTCGCGGGCCGTACGGCGGGCGTCCAGCGACCAGACCTGGGCGCATCGCGTCAGCACGAGGTAGATCGCCATCAGATGGATGACGTTGTCGCCGCCGTCGCCCATGAAGACGCTGCGGTTCTGTACGGAGAGCACGCCGACCATGAAGAGGACCGACATGGTCCGGGTGCGCCACCCCAGGAGCAGACCGGCGGCGGACAGCACGGTGAGCGCGTACACCACCTCGAACCAGAGGACGCTGTCCGACCAGAGGAGGACGGAGAAGGCGTCGTTCCCGGCCGTGAGCTGCCGGGCCAGGTCCCAGTGCCACGGGCTGTCGGGGCCGTACAGCTCATGGCGGTGCGGCAGCTCGCGCACCAGGAAGAACAGGTAGGTGGCGGCGAAGCCGATCCGGATGACGGCGCTCTGGTACGGGCCGAGGGCCGATGCGGTGACGCGTTGGATGGCGCGGGCCAGAACGGTCCCGGCGGCGGCGATCCGGTCCGGGGCCCCGGGGGCCGGAGAGCCGGGGCCCGGAGCGGGGGCGGACCGGCCGGACGGGGGTGCGGTGGGCGGGGTGGTGGTCACTTGTCCCCCTCCTCGGCGCGTGCCGCGTCACGCGGTGCGGGCAGGTCGTCGGGGGTCACGGACCACCAGGGGAGTACACGGTAGCCGGGGCGGGTGTCGGCCTTGTCGGTGGACCACGAGGGCGGGGGGATCAGGCTGCTGGCCGACCTCATCTGGATCCGCTCGACCGTGCCGCCCAGGTCGACCCCGCTCAGCCGCAGCATCGCGATGCGCCGGATGTAGCGCTCGGAGAGGTCGCCGCGCAGCCCGTTGGGCTTGTTCCGGTCGTCGTGCGAGTTCACGTAGAAGTCCCAGCCCCGGCGGAGCTCGTTCTGGTTCACATGGCTGGGGAGGAGGTTGCCGCGTATCGCGTCGGCGTCCGCGTCGGTGAGGCTGATCCAGTCGGTGGTGCGGCGCCCGTCGGCCCCGGCCACCTCGGCCCGGACGTGGACGGCGATGTTCTGCTGGAGCGGGTTGGGGGCGAAGAGCTTCCAGTTCTGTTCGAACTCGGGGTAGATCCAGTCGTCGATCGTCTTGCCGTGCTGCTTGGTCAGCGTGTTGGACGGGGCGACATGCAGGAAGACCATCGCCACCTGTGCGCAGGCCAGAAGCCCGATGAGGGAGAGGGCCAGGGCGGCGACGACCTGGTAGCCGAAGGAGAGGCCGGCTATGCCGACGCCGGCCCCGGGGGGATCCGGGACGGCCTCCGGAGCCTCCGCTTCGGGTCCCGGAGCGTCCGGTTCGGGGTGCGCGCGGCTCACGGCCTGCGGCCGGACGTCCTCGTGCACGCTGCCGGAATCCCCGTGCCCGGGGCTCCCGTCGTGGTCCGCATCCATCCCGCCCCGCTCACGATCGATCACCACTGGGTTATCCACAGGGTTGACACCCTACGGGCCTCCGACCGACCATTGAAGTCAATGAACCGAACGATCGGTCGGTAGGGAGCCCGGGATGGCGGCAGTGACTGCGGACCAGAAGACGCAGAGCACCTCAGGCACGGCAGAAGCGGCAGGGCGGACCGCGGGCACGGCACCGGACGTTGCGGACGCGGCACGCCTCGCGGTCTTCGACGCGGCCGTGGCGGCCGACGACCGCATCGAGCCGCGCGACTGGATGCCCGAGGCGTATCGCGCCACTCTGGTCCGCCAGATGGCCCAGCACGCCCACTCGGAAATCATCGGCATGCAGCCCGAGGCCAACTGGATCACCCGCGCGCCCTCGCTGCGCCGCAAGGCGATCCTGATGGCCAAGGTCCAGGACGAGGCCGGCCACGGCCTGTATCTCTACAGCGCGGCCGAGACGCTGGGCACCAGCCGCGAGGAGCTGCTCGACAAGCTCCACGCCGGCCGCCAGCGCTATTCGTCGATCTTCAACTACCCCACCCTGACCTGGGCCGACGTCGGCGCGATCGGCTGGCTGGTGGACGGTGCGGCCATCACCAACCAGGTGCCGCTCTGCCGCTGTTCCTACGGCCCCTACGCCCGCGCGATGGTCCGCATCTGCAAGGAGGAGTCCTTCCACCAGCGCCAGGGGTACGAGCTGCTGCTCGCCCTCAGCCGCGGCACCGAGGCCCAGCACGCGATGGCCCAGGACGCGGTGGACCGCTGGTGGTGGCCCTCCCTGATGATGTTCGGCCCGCCCGACGACGCGTCGGCCCACTCCGAGCAGTCGATGGCCTGGAAGATCAAGCGGCACTCCAACGACGAGCTGCGCCAGCGCTTCGTGGACATCTGCGTGCCGCAGGCCGAGGCGCTGGGCCTGACCCTGCCGGACCCCGACATCCGGTGGAACGAGGAGCGCGGCCAGCACGACTTCGGCGCGATCGACTGGACGGAGTTCCAGGAGGTCCTCAAGGGCAACGGCCCGTGCAACGAGCAGCGGATCACCCAGCGGCGCAGGGCCCACGAAGAGGGCGCCTGGGTCCGGGACGCGGCAGCCGCGTACGCCGCCAAGCACACCCCCTCAGTACCGGACGCACAGCAGGCGCAGCACGTGGAGGAGACGGCATGAGCAGCTCGACCGACTGGCCGCTGTGGGAGGTGTTCGTGCGCTCGCGGCGCGGGCTCTCCCACACCCACGCGGGCAGCCTCCACGCGCCCGACGCCGAGATGGCCCTGCGCAACGCGCGCGACCTCTACACGCGGCGCTCCGAAGGCGTCTCCATCTGGGTGGTCCCCTCCACCCAGATCACCGCCTCCTCGCCCGACGAGAAGGACTCGTTCTTCGAGCCGGCCGGGGACAAGCCCTACCGCCACCCGACCTTCTACGAGATCCCGGACGGGGTGAAGCACCTGTGAGCGCGGCCCTCGCCCTCGGCGACGACGCGCTGGTGCTCTCGCACCGGCTGGGGGAGTGGGCGGGCCACGCCCCCGTCCTGGAGGAGGAGGTGGCGCTCGCCAACATCGCCCTGGACCTGCTGGGGCAGGCGCGGGTGCTGCTCTCCCTCGTCGGTGACGAGGACGAGCTGGCCTACCTCCGCGAGGAGCGGGCCTTCCGCAACCTCCAGCTGGTCGAGCAGCCCAACGGGGACTTCGCCCACACCATCGCCCGGCAGCTGTACTTCTCGGTCTACCAGCACCTGCTGTACGAGCGGCTGGCGGCCGGGGGCGGCGAGCTCGCGGACCTCGCGGCGAAGGCCGTCAAGGAGGTCGCCTACCACCGCGACCACGCCGAGCAGTGGACCCTGCGGCTCGGCGACGGCACCGCCGAGAGCCATGAGCGGATGCAGGCCGGCCTGGAGGCGCTCTGGCGCTTCACCGGCGAGATGTTCCAGCCCGTCGAAGGACTGGACGCCACCGGCTCCGGCGTCGATCCGCAGGAGCTGGAGGACGCATGGCTCTCCGCGGTCACCGGCACCGTGGAGCGGGCCACGCTGACGCTGCCGACCGGGCCGCGGACCGGCGCCTGGACGGCGGGCGCGGGGCGGCAGGGCGTGCACACCGAGTCGTTCGGCCGGATGCTCGCCGAGATGCAGCACCTGCACCGCAGCCACCCGGGGGCGTCATGGTGACCGACACCCCGCTGGAGGCGGAGCTGCGCACCCTCGCCGGTTCCGTCCCGGACCCCGAGCTCCCGGTGCTGACCCTGGCCGAGCTCGGCGTCCTGCGGGGCGTGGACGTGGAGGGCCCGGGCCGGGTGACCGTACGGCTCACTCCGACGTACACCGGCTGCCCGGCGATCGAGGCCATGTCCGCCGACATCGAGCGGGTGCTGCACGAGAACGGCGTGCCCGAGGTCTCCGTGGTCACGGTGCTCGCACCGGCCTGGTCGACCGACGACATCAGCGCCGAGGGCCGCCGCAAGCTCGCCGAGTTCGGCATAGCGCCCCCGCGCGCCCACAGCGCCGACGGCGGCCCCGTGCCCCTGACGCTCTCGGTGCGCTGCCCGCACTGCGGCTCCACCGAAACGGAGCTGCTCAGCCGGTTCTCCTCCACGGCGTGCAAGGCCCTGCGCCGCTGTGTCGCCTGCCGCGAACCGTTCGACCACTTCAAGGAGTTGTAGATGTTCCATCCGCTCCGGGTCAGCGCGATCGAACGGATCACGGACGATGCGGTGGCCGTGACCTTCGCCGTGCCGGCCGAGCTCCGCGAGGTCTTCCGCCACGCCCCCGGCCAGCATCTGAACGTGCGCTACAGCGTGGACGGCAAGGAGATCCGCCGTTCGTACTCGATCTGCGCACCGGCCACCGAACAGCCCGCCGACCCGGTGGTCCGGGTCGGCATCCGCGGGGTCGAGGGCGGGGCGTTCTCCACCTACGCCCTGAAGGAGCTGTCCGTCGGGGACCAGGTGGAGGCCATGCCTCCGATGGGCCGCTTCGTGCTGGAGCCGCGTCCGGGCCTCTTCGCGGCGGTGGTCGGCGGCAGCGGAATCACGCCGGTGCTGTCGATGGCGGCCACCCTCCTGGCGCGGGAGGAGAAGGCTCGGTTCTGCCTGATCCGCAGCGACCGCACGGCGGCCTCCACGATGTTCCTGGACGAGGTGGCCGACCTCAAGGACCGCTATCCGGATCGCTTCCAGCTGATCACCGCCCTCTCCCGGGAGGAGCAGTCGGCCGGGCTTCCCTCCGGCCGCCTGGACACCGAGCGGCTCACGGCCCTGCTGCCGGCGGTGCTTCCGGTGGCGGAGGTGGACGGCTGGTTCCTGTGCGGCCCGCTCGGTCTCGTACGCGGGACGGAGAAGGCCCTGCGCGCGCTGGACGTCGACCGGACCCGGGTCCACCAGGAGATCTTCCACGTCGACGACGGCCCGTCCGATGTCACGGTCCTCAAGGTCGCCGCGCCCTCCGACGCCACGCTGACGGCCACCCTGCACGGCCGTTCCGGCAGCTGGCCCGTCCAGGACACGGAGTCACTGCTGGAAACGGTGCTGCGGAGCCGCTCGGACGCTCCGTACGCCTGCAAGGGCGGTGTGTGCGGGACCTGCCGGGCGTTCCTGGTATCGGGAGAGGTCCGGATGGAGCGGAACTTCGCGCTGGAGCCGGAGGAGACGGACGCGGGCTTCGTGCTGGCCTGCCAGTCGCATCCGCTCACCCCGGCGGTGGAGCTGGACTTCGACCGCTGACGACGGTCCCTCCCGTAGGAGACGCCCCGTTCCCGTGGAACCTGTTCCCTTCTCCTAGAACCTGTTCTATCTTGACGGCCCGCCAGGGACCGCCAACGGGAGGCCGGGACAGTGGACTTCACCTTCACCGAGGAACAGCAGGCAGCCGTGGAGGCGGCCCGAGCGGTCTTCTCCGGCGTCGCGCCCGACAGCGTGCCCAGCCCCGCCCTCACGCCGGGGGCCGTGGCCGAGGACATCGACCGCCGGCTGTGGTCCGAGCTCGCGAGCTCGGACCTGCTCGGCCTCACGCTCTCGGAGGAGTACGGCGGCGCCGGGCTCGGCCCGGTCGCGCTCTTCCTGGTCCTGCGCGAGTCGGCCAAGGTCCTGGCCAGGGTCCCGCTGCTGGAGAGCTGCGCGGTCGCCATGACCGTCGAGCGGTACGGGGAGAGCGGCCTCGCGGCCGAGCTGCTGCCCCGGGCCGCCAGAGGCGAGCTGGTCCTGACCGTCGGGGCCAACGGACGCACGGGCCACGGCCCGGCCGAACTCGCCGTCACCGCACGGCCGGAGGGCACCGGGGCCGCCCCTTCGGGCTGGGTGCTGGACGGCGTGCAGTCAGCGGTCCCCTGGGCCCAGGTGGCCGACCGGATAGCCGTCCCCGCCCACACCGGCGAGGGCCGGGCCGTCCTGGCCCTCGTGGACCCCACCCACCAGGGCGTCACCCTCGCGGACCAGGTCTCCACCAGCGGCGAACGCCTGGCGGAGGTCCGGCTCGACGGCGTGCGCCTGGAAGCACGTGACCTGATCGACACGCCCGGGGCCTGGGACCGGCTGCGGGACCTGCTCACCACGGGGACCTGCGCGCTGGCGCTCGGCCTGGGCGAGCGGGTGCTCGCGATGACCGCCGAATACACCGGAAAGCGCGAGCAGTTCGGGTTTCCCGTCGCCACGTTCCAGGCGGTCGCGGTGCAGGCCGCCGACCGGTACATCGACCTGCGGGCCATGGAGGTGACGCTCTGGCAGGCCGCCTGGCGGCTCTCCACCTGTGCCGGGGGCCCGCTGCCCGCCGCGGGCGACATCGCCGTGGCGAAGATCTGGGCCTCCGACGGGGTGCGCCGCATCGTCCAGACCGCCCAGCACCTGCACGGCGGCTTCGGCGCGGACACCGACTACCCGCTCCACCGCTTCCACGCCTGGGCGAAGCAGATCGAGCTCTCCCTCGGCCCGGCGGCGGCCCATGAGGAGGCGCTGGGCGACCTGCTGGCCGCCCACCCACTGGCCTGACGCCCCCGAAAAGATCGGGGCGGGCGTCAGAGGACGAAAGCCGAGGCCCCGTCGTCCGTCACCATCGGGCGCCCGGCCCCGTCCCAGGCGAGCATGCCGCCGTCGATGTTCACGGCGTCGATCCCCTGCTGGACCAGGTACTGCGTGACCTGGGCGGACCGGCCCCCGACCCGGCACATCACATGGACACGACGGCCGTCCCCGGCGGCCTCCGTCAGCTCACCGAACCGGCCGACGAAGTCGCTCATCGGAATGTGCAGCGCGCCCTCGACATGACCGGCCGCCCACTCGTCGTTCTCGCGGACGTCCAGGACCAGGCCGTCCGACGGCACCTGAGCGACGTCCACCGAGGGCAGCGGGGCGAGATTCATGGGTTATGCCTTCTCTCGTACGTACGCGGGCCGGGGGTCCGCCGGAGACCCCCCACAAGTCACCGGGAACGCTACTGCACCATCTCCGCGAGCTCGGCCTCACGCCGGGACACCTCGCCCAGCAGCTGCTCCCCGATGTCCTCCAGCAGCTGGTCCGGGTCGTCCGGGGCCATCCGGAGCATCGAGCCGATCGCGCCCTCCTCCAGCTCCTTGGCGAGCACCGTGAGCAACTCCTTGCGCCTGCTGAGCCACTCGAGCCGGGCGTAGAGCTCCTCGCTCTCGCTGAGCGGGGCGAGCGGCTGGGCCGGGCCCGCCGCCCACTCGGCCGCCAGCTCCTTGAGCAGCTCGACGTCACCGCGCCCGTAGGCGGCGTTCACACGGGTGATGAACTCGTCCCGGCGCTCCCGCTCCGGCTCGTCCTGGGCCAGGTCCGGGTGGGCCTTGCGGGCCAGCTCGCGGTAGAGCTTGCGGGCCTCCTCGCTCGGCCTGACCCGCTTCGGCGGCCGCACCGGCTGTTCGGTGAGCATGGCGGACGCCTCGGGGGAGAGCCCGTCGGAGTCCATCCAGTCGTGGAAGAGCTCGTCGACCCCGGGCATCGGCATGACGATGTCCCGCGCCTCCTTGGCCTTGCGCAGGTCCTCGGGGTCACCGGTCTTCGCGGCCCGTGCCTCGGCGATCTGCGCGTCCAGCTCGTCGAGGCGCGCGTACATCGGGCCGAGCTTCTGGTGGTGCAGCCGGGAGAAGTTCTCGACCTCCACCCGGAAGGTCTCCACCGCGATCTCGAACTCGATCAGCGCCTGCTCGGCGGCCTGCACGGCCTTGGCCAGCCGCGCCTCGGGACGAGGAGCGGCGTCCTGCGGGTCACCGGCCGCCCCGGCGTCCCCCGCCGGAGAGGCCGGAGAGGCCGGAGAGGCCGGAGAGGCCGGAGAGGCCGGAGAGGCCGGAGAGGCCGGAGAGGCCGGAGAGGCCGGAGAGGCCGGAGAGGCCGGAGAGGCCGGTGCGTCCTGGGCTTCCGGTGCGGGCTGCGGCTCGGCGGGCCGGTCGTCGTCCTGCCGGTCATCATCGTTCCGGGTGGGAGGCACCCCGGCGGCTTCGTGGGTCACCCGTCCAGCGTATGGCCACGGCCGCACGCCCCGTACCGCACGGTCCCCGGCCCGGGCCCGGCGGAGCTGGATGCCGGGCCGGACCAGGTCACCGCGACGCCCTCATATCCCGCGCTCGGCGGCCACCCGCCCCGCCTTGACCGCCCGCTCCAGCTCCGCGTGGTCCGCCTCCGTACGGTCGGCGTAGGCCACCGCGAAGTCGGCGATCGCCGCGTCGAGTTCGTCGCTCTTACCGCAGTAGCCGGCGAGCAGCCGGGGATCGGCGCTGTGGGAGTGCGCGCGGGCCAGCAGGGCCCCGGTCATCCGGCCGTAGTCGTCGACCTGTTCTACGGTGAGCGCGGCGGGGTCCACGCTGCCCTTGCGGTTGCGGAACTGGCGTACCTGGTACGGCCTGCCGTCCACGTCCGTCCAGCCGAGCAGGATGTCGCTGACCACCTGCATCCGCTTCTGGCCGAGCACCACCCGACGGCCCTCGTGGCCCTCCTGGGGCGCCTCGAAGCCGGCCGCCGGCAGATAGGCGGCCAGCGCCGACGGACGCGCCTCCTTCACCTGGAGGACCAACGGCTCCCCACGGTGGTCGAGGAGCAGCACCACGTACGAACGGGTCCCGACGCTGCCGGTGCCGACCACGCGGAACGCCACGTCGTGGATGGCGTACCGCGCCAGCAGGGGCACCCGGTCCTCGGAGACCGTGGAGAGATAGGCGCCGAGCCCCGCCGCGACCGCCGCGGCCTCCGCGTCGGGCACGCGGCGCAGCACCGGCAGGGCGTCGACGAAGCGCCGCCCGCCGTCGAGGCAGTCCTCCGTGGACCGGGCGGCGAACCGGGCGCTGGTGTTCCTGCGGGCCTTCTCCGAGACCTTCTCCAGGGTGCCGACCAGATCGCGGGCGTCCGTGTGCGAGACGAGCTCCTCGTCCGCGATGGCGTTCCAGGCGTCTAGGGCGGGCAGCCGAGCCAGCAGCCGCATCGTGCGCCGGTAGGCGCCCACGGTGTCGAAGGCGCCCTTGCGGCAGGTGTCCTCGTCCGCCCCGGCGGCCCGGCCGGCCAGCACGAGCGAGGTGGCGAGCCGCTTGAGGTCCCACTCCCAGGGACCGAAGACGGTCTCGTCGAAGTCGTTGAGGTCGATGACGAGGTTGCCCCGGGCATCGCCGTAGAGACCGAAGTTGGCGGCATGGGCGTCGCCGCAGAGCTGGGCGCCGACCCCGGTGACCGGGGTCCCCATCAGGTCGTGGGCCATCAGCCCGGCCGAGCCGCGCAGGAAGGCGAAGGGCGAGGCGGCCATCCGCCCCACCCGGATCGGCGCGAGCCCAGGCACCCGGCCCCGGTTGGACTCCTCGACGGCCAGCACCGCGTCGGGACGCCCCGACGGCAGGACCAGCGAACGGTGCGCGGAGCGCGGAACCCGGCCGCGGAGCGCCTTGCCCGCCGCCCTCGGTGACCCCGTCTCCCCGCGCCGGGCGAACCCGGGCACGACAGGTATACGGGGCTCCGCCCCCGGGACCCGCTGTTCCGGAGCCGCCCCTTCACCGAGGTCCGCCCCCACGCCGCTCACGCCTTCGATGACGCCCATGGAGCGTCGCCTCCCCCGTCTCGTCAACTCTCCGACCGAGCACGACCGTACCCCCGTTCCCCCACGGCCGTCAGCACCGGTCAAAGGCCCTCAGCAGCCGGTGCCCCGGCTCCGGTTCCGCGAGGTACGTGTCCGCCCACTGCCCGAGCTCCTTGAGCGCCGGCTCCATCGCGGCGCCGACCTCGGTGAGGCGGTACCCGACGCGCAGCGGCGGCCCCGCGTCGACGTCACGGATCACCAGGCCAGGCCGACCGCCCCGGTGACGCCCGTCATCCGCCGCCACCCACCCCCCTTCGCTCTCCGTGGAGATCCCCATGGCCACGCTTCTGCACCTCGACTCCGCCGTCCTCCCGCGGGGCTCCGCGGGCTCGTACGCGCCGGGCACCCCGCGCGAGGACTTCGAGTTTGTCCAGAATTACTTCGAGAAGCCGCTCACGAGCATGTTCTCCGCCCGAGGTGGACTTCATCGTTCCGGAGCTGACCCTCGCCCACTCGCAGCCCTCGATGGCCGAGCTGATCCCGCTCGCCGAGGCTTCCCGCGCCGCGCCAAGGCCTTCGACGAGGCCAGGCAGAAGGCCAAGGCCCTCACCACCCGCCTCGCCGCCTGATCCGACAGGTACCGCCACAACGAGAAGCAGGGCCGCGGAACTCGATCGAGTTCCGCGGCCCTGAGCTGTCAGCTGTCAGTCGTCAGCAACCGGACGTTTCACGTGAAACGAAGCACGGCATGGCACGGCCCCGCCCGGTCAGATCCACCCGCCCGCCGTCGCCGTCGCCCCGACCTCGGGCTCGGCCCCGGCAGGTTCGTCGGTGCCTTCCCCCTCGGGCTGGTCCCGCGTACCGCGACCCGCCCCACCGCCGCGCGGGCCGCCCCCACCGCTCCGGCCGGCCGGAGCGGCCCCACGGGCCGCCTCCGCGGCGGCGGCGATCTCCCGGGCCTCCCGCTCGGCCTGCTCCGCCTTCTCGCGCGCCTGGGCCGCGAGATCCACCCGGCCCTCAGGCTTGATGTGAGCGATGACCCCGGGGTGGGCGATCGACGGAAGAAGATGGCGCCACATCTCGGCGACCTGCTCGCGCAGATCCGCTCGCCCGGAGTCGGCTTCCGATATCAGCTGGATACCGGTGACCGAAGCCACGATGATTTTGGCCGACACCATCGGATCGACATGCGGCAGCACCTCGCCCCGCTCCTTGCCCAGCTCCAGCATCCGGGCCGTCGCGTCGATCCAGTCGCCCCAGGGGTGCGGCCCGCCGAGGAAGACACCCTCGATGGAGAGGCGGGTCCCGGCGCGCGCCATCGCGTTGTGGCGCAGGGCGTAGGCGAACTGCTGGCCGCCGTCCACCAGCGACTGGAGCGGCGATCCGTCCTGGGCGAAATCGACCGTGGAGGTCTGCTCGTCCATGATCGCCTGCGCGATGGCCTCCTTGGACGCGAAGTGGAAGTACAACGCCCCCTTGGTCACCTTGGCCCGGCGGAGGATCTCCGAAATGGCGGCGCGCTCGTAGCCGTAGTCGTCGAAGACACTCGCCGCGGCATCCACGATCGACCGCCACGTCTGCACCGCGCGAGCCTGCTTCGCCATTTCCTGCCTCCGGGACGTTCTGTGCGCTCAGCCCTTCACTGCCGAGCAGCCGTCGATCCAGCCTCTGCGGTCAGCGTATGCATGTACGCCGCCTCGCAGACCATCGGTCTGTCCGGAAACCGCTCCAGCGAGCGCCCCAGCGCTCCGGCGGGGCATACCGACCGCACGCCCTGTTTACCCCGCCGCCCCACCGCCGACACAGCCGGCCGGCGAACCGACGACGCAACAACGAAGAACCCCCGCTCCGGATCTCTCCGAAGCGGGGGTTGCATCTCATATCAACCTTGGGGTCACAAGTGACCCACAGTTGTGCGCGAGGGGGGATTTGAACCCCCACGTCCCTAAGGACACTGGCACCTGAAGCCAGCGCGTCTGCCGTTCCGCCACTCGCGCAAGAGTGGTGCTTCCAGACTCTCTCTCACCTGTGTGGTGCGAGCGCCTGGCGACATCCGGAAGATTAGCACGCTGGACAGGGTGGATTCACATCCGTTGTTTCGCCGATCCCGGTAGGGGAAACGGGAACGCGGAGCAGCCGCCCCCACTCCTCCAGAGAGCATCGCGTGTGCGGGACACTGTGCGGAGGCCACCTCTACGATCCGTGTGAGGGGTGACACTCATCCACAGGGCAGAGAAGGGGAACCAGCCGATTTCCCGACGCGTGGATACGATCAGTAAGCAGTACAGGGACGATGACACCGGAGGAGGTGCCCCATGGGGGTCATGAAGCGTTTTGAGCAGCGCCTCGAAGGGCTGGTCAACGGCACCTTCGCCAAGGTCTTCAAGTCCGAGGTGCAGCCGGTGGAGATCGCGGGAGCCCTCCAGCGGGAGTGCGACAACAACGCGACGATCTGGAACCGCGAGCGGACCGTCGTCCCCAACGACTTCATCGTCGAGCTCAGCACTCCCGACTACGAGCGGCTCAGCCCGTACGCGGGCCAGCTGGGCGACGAGCTGTCCGGCCTGGTGCGCGACTACGCCAAGCAGCAGCGCTACACCTTCATGGGGCCGATCAAGGTCCACCTGGAGAAGGCCGACGACCTCGACACCGGTCTCTACCGGGTGCGCAGCCGCACCCTGGCGTCGAGTTCGTCACAGCTGGACCAGCCCGATCACGCCCAGCGGCCTGCCCCCGGGCGGCCCGCCGCCCCGCAGGCCCCCGGTGGCTACGGGTACCCCCCGGCCGCCGCTCCGCCGATGCCCGCGGCCCCGCCGCCCGGCGGTGTGCGGCCCGCGGCCGCCACGAGCGACCGGCGCCCGCCGGCCGGGCCCGGCGCCCTGCCGGACGCCCAGGTGCGGCGCTGGATCGAGATCAACGGCACCCGCCATCAGATTTCCCGCCCGACGTTGGTGATGGGACGATCCACCGACGCCGACGTGCGGATCGACGACCCCGGCGTATCGCGCCGGCACTGTGAGATCCGGACCGGAACGCCCTCGACGATCCAGGATCTCGGGTCCACCAACGGCATCGTGGTGGACGGGCAGCACACCACCCGCGCTACGCTCCGCGACGGCTCACGGATCGTCGTGGGAAGCACCACCATCGTTTACCGGCAAGCCGAAGGGTGAAGCGGGGGCAATGTCAGAGCTGACCCTGACGGTCATGCGGCTAGGTTTCCTGGCTGTTCTGTGGCTGTTCGTGATCGTGGCCGTCCAGGTCATCCGCAGCGACCTGTTCGGAACGCGCGTCACGCAGCGCGGCTCACGCCGCACTGCCGCCGACGCGCGCCCGCAACCGGGCCGCCAACAACAACAAGCGGCGCCGCCCCAGCAGCGCCAGCAGCCCGGGCGCCAGCGCCGCGGGGCACCCACGAAGCTGGTCGTGTCCGAAGGCACCCTCACGGGCACCACGGTCGCGCTCCAGGGCCAGACCATCACTTTGGGTCGGGCCCACGATTCAACGATCGTGCTGGACGACGACTACGCGTCCAGCAGGCATGCCAGGATCTACCCGGACCGGGACGGCCAGTGGATCGTGGAGGATCTCGGGTCCACCAACGGCACGTATCTGGAACGGACCCGGCTCACCACCCCGACGCCTGTTCCGCTGGGCGCGCCGATCCGTATCGGCAAGACCGTCATCGAGCTGCGGAAGTAGTACGACAATGAGCGAGCGGAGCGAGCGAGCCGCGGCGGCCAGGACGACGGACGCTGCCCGGTTCCCGACCGGAGGGTGGGCAGTGTGGCTCGAGACAGGCTGTACCCCGACGCGGCGTCGACGGGGCAGGTGCGCATGAGTCTGTCCCTGCGCTTCGCCGCCGGATCGCACAAAGGCATGATCCGGGAGGGGAACGAGGACTCCGGCTACGCCGGACCCCGTCTGCTCGCCATCGCCGACGGCATGGGCGGCCAGGCGGCCGGGGAGGTCGCCAGCTCCGAGGTGATCTCCACGCTCGTCCAGCTCGACGACGACGTCCCGGGTTCGGACATCCTGACCTCCCTGGCCACCGCCGTGCAGCAGGCCAACGACCAGCTGCGCGTCATGGTCGAGGAGGACCCCCAGCTGGAGGGCATGGGCACCACGCTCACCGCCCTTCTCTGGACCGGCCAGCGGCTCGGCCTGGTGCACGTCGGCGACTCCCGCGCGTATCTGCTGCGCGACGGCGTCCTGACCCAGATCACCCAGGACCACACCTGGGTGCAGCGCCTCGTCGACGAGGGCCGCATCACCGAGGAAGAGGCCACCACCCACCCGCAGCGCTCCCTGCTGATGCGGGCGCTGGGCAGCGGCGACCACGTCGAGCCGGACCTCTCCATCCGCGAGGTCCGCGCCGGTGACCGCTATCTGATCTGCTCCGACGGCCTCTCCGGCGTGGTCTCGCACCAGACGATGGAAGAGACCCTGGCCAGCTACCAGGGCCCGCAGGAGACCATCCAGGAGCTCATCCAGCTCGCTCTGCGCGGCGGCGGCCCCGACAACATCACCTGCATCGTGGCCGACGTCCTGGACGTCGACAACAACGACACCCTGGCCGGCCGTCTCAGCGACACCCCGGTCGTCGTCGGCGCGGTCGCGGAGAACCAGGCAGTGCTGAACGACGGCGGGGCCATGCAGACCCCGGCCGGCCGCGCGGCGGGTCTCGGCCGCCCCGTCCCGCCCCCCTCGAGCGGCTTCGGCCCACCCGGTAGCGGTGACTCCGGCTACGGCTCCATGCCGGACGGCTCGTACGACTCCTACACGGACGACGACCTGGCCAAGCCGCGCGGCGGCCGTAAGTGGCTCAAGCGTTCCGTCTTCACCGTGCTGATCCTCGGCGTGATCGGCGGCGGCCTCTACGGCGGCTACCGCTGGACGCAGACCCAGTTCTACGTCGGCGCGCAGAACGAGAACGTGGCGCTGTTCCGCGGCATCAGCCAGGACCTCGCCTGGATCTCGCTCTCCAAGGTCGAGAAGAACCACCCCGAGATCGAGCTCAAGTACCTGCCGCCGTACCAGCGCAAGCAGGTCGAGGCGACGATCGCCGAGGGCAGCATCACCGACGCCCGCAAGAAGGTCGACGAGCTGGCCGCCCAGGCATCCGCCTGCAAGAAGGACGCGCAGCGCCGCGCGGCCGAGGCCGAGACTTCCGCCACTCCCCCCACCACGGGGACCAAGCCGAACACCGCGACTCCCACTCCCGGCCCCAGCCTCTCGGAGGAAGAGAAGAAGCTGGTCCCGCAGTGCGGTAAGCAGTAAGCCGTAGGGGGCCTTCAGCACCATGAGCGTTGTCACCAACACGACCACCATCGGCGCGATCGACGCACCGAGCCGCCGCAACACCGAGCTGGCGCTCGTCATCTTCGCCGTCGCCATCTCGGTGTTCGCCTACGCCAACGTGGGCCTCGCCCTCAACGGCGAGCTGCCGTCGGGCATGCTCGGCTACGGAGCGGGGCTCGCCCTGCTCGGCGGCGTCGCCCACCTCGCGGTGCGCAGGTTCGCCAAGTACGCCGACCCGCTGCTGCTGCCCTTGGCTGTACTCCTGAACGGCCTTGGACTGGCGATCATCTGGCGCCTGGACCAGTCCGAACGTTTCCAGTCCCTGAAGACCTTCGCCCCCGCTGCCTCGAAGCAGTTGCTGTTCTCGGCGATCGGCGTGGGCATGCTCGTCGCGGTCCTGGCCATTCTGAAGGACCACCGCATTCTCCAGCGCTACACGTACATCTCCATGGTCGTGGCGCTGTTCCTGCTGATCCTGCCGATGTTCTTCCCGGCGGTGAACGGCGCCAAGATCTGGATCAAGATCCCGGGGGTCGGCACGCTTCAGCCCGGCGAGTTCGCCAAGATCATCATCGCGGTGTTCTTCGCGGGCTACCTGATGGTCAAGCGGGACGCGCTGGCTCTGGCCAGTCGCCGGTTCATGGGCCTGTACCTGCCCCGAGGCCGCGACCTGGGCCCGATCCTGATGGTCTGGGCCTTCTCGATCCTGATCCTGGTCTTCGAGACCGACCTCGGTTCCTCGCTGCTCTTCTTCGGAATGTTCGTCGTGATGCTGTACGTCGCCACCGAGCGCACCAGCTGGATCGTGTTCGGTCTGCTGATGTCCGCGATCGGTGCTGTCGGTGTCGCCTCGTTCGAACCGCACGTCCAGCAGCGCGTCACCGCGTGGCTCGACCCGTTCGCGGGCTGGGGTGTGGAGCCGGCGAGCGAGCAGATGGCCAAGTCCCTGATGGCCTTCGGCTCCGGAGGCACCCTCGGGACCGGTCTCGGGCAGGGCCACTCCGACCTGATCGGCTTCGCCGCCAACTCCGACTTCATCCTCGCCACCGTCGGCGAGGAGCTGGGGCTCGCCGGGATGATGGGTGTGCTCCTCATCTACGGCCTGATCGTGGAGCGCGGGGTGCGCACCGCGCTGGCGGCCCGTGACCCGTTCGGCAAGCTCCTCGCGATCGGCCTCTCCGGGTCTTTCGCCATCCAGGTGTTCGTCGTCGCCGGCGGTGTAATGGGTCTCATCCCACTCACCGGTATGACGATGCCGTTCCTGGCGGCGGGCGGTTCCTCCGTACTGGCCAACTGGGCCCTGATCGCCATCCTGATCCGGATCAGCGACACCGCACGCCGCCCCGCTCCGACGCCCGCGCCCTCGACCGACGCGGAGATGACGCAGGTGGTCCGACCGTGAACAAGCCGCTGCGCCGGATCGCGATCTTCTGCGGAATCCTCGTCCTGGCCCTCCTGATCCGGGACAACTGGCTCCAGTACGTCCGTGCGGACGAGCTGAACAGCCACAAGTACAACCGCCGCGTCCAGATCGAGCGCTACGCCCACGAGCGCGGCGACATCATCGTGGACGGCAAGGCCATCACCGGCTCCGTCGAGACCGAGGACGGGGACTTCAAGTACAAGCGGGTCTGGAAGGACGGGCCTCTGTGGGCCCCCGTGACCGGCTACTCCTCGCAGGCCTTCGACTCCTCACAGCTGGAGAACCTCGAGGACGGCATCCTCACCGGCAACAGCGACCAGCTGTTCTTCGACCGGACGATGTCGATGTTCACCGGGGAGAAGAAGCAGGGCGGCAACGTCGTCACCACCCTCAGCGGGGCCGCCCAGAAGGCCGCGTTCAAGGGGCTCGGCGAGAAGAAGGGCGCCGTCGTCGCCCTGGACCCGCAGACCGGTGCGATCCTGGCTCTCGCGAGCACCCCGTCGTACGACCCCTCGGTCTTCGCCGGGAACTCGCTCAAGGACTCGGACGCCCGGCAGGAGCTCCTGAAGGACAAGGACAAGCCGATGCTCAACCGGGCGTTGCGCGAGACCTACCCGCCCGGCTCCACCTTCAAGGTCGTCACCGCCGCCGCCGCCCTGGAGAACGGGCTCTACGACGACATCGACGCCAAGACCGAGTCGCCGCTGCCCTGGACCCTGCCGCAGACGAACATCCCGCTGCAGAACGAGGGCAACATCCCCTGTGAGAACGCGTCGCTGCGCGAGGCCCTTCGGGTGTCGTGCAACTCCGTCTTCGGGAAGGTGAGCGACGACCTCGGCAACAAGAAGATGATCGAGCAGGCGGACAAGTTCGGCTTCAACAAGGAAGTCTTCACCCCCGTCCGCGCTGACGCGAGCATCTACCCCGAGGACAACAAGCCCCAGAACGCCATGGCCGGCATCGGCCAGGCGTCCAACCGGACCACCCCGCTCCAGATGGCCATGGTGGCCTCCGCCATCGCCAATGACGGCAAGCTGATGCAGCCGTACATGGTCGCCAAACGCCAGGCGCCCAACCTGGACGACATCTACACCGCCGAGCCCGAAGAGCTCGGCCGGGCGCTGTCCGGGGAGAACGCCCAGAAGGTCCAGCAGATGATGGAGACCGTTGTCGAGAAGGGCACGGGAACCAGAGCGCAGATCCCCGGCGTCACAGTGGGCGGCAAGACCGGTACCGCCCAGCACGGTCTGAACAACAGCGAGAAGCCGTACGCCTGGTTCATCTCGTACGCGAAGACCGACAACGGCTCCCCGGTCGCCGTCGCCGTCGTGGTCGAGGACGGCAACGCCAACCGGGACGACATCTCCGGTGGCGGGCTGGCCGCCCCGATCGCGCGCGACGTGATGAAGGCGGTCGTCGACGGCAAGCAGTGAGACCCGTCACGGCTGCCGCCCGCCCATACCGGACATCGGATACCGGTCGGATATCGGCTGACGGGTGCGGGCTGATCACGTATCGCGTGCCCGGTAGCGTATGCGCGAACAGCGCACCGCCGGACCACACACACGGGTGCGGTCAGGACTGACGGAGAGGGCTGGAACAGTTATGGAAGAGCCGCGTCGCCTCGGCGGCCGGTACGAGCTGGGCTCGGTGCTCGGCCGTGGTGGCATGGCCGAGGTCTACCTCGCCCACGACACCCGGCTCGGCCGCACCGTGGCTGTGAAGACGCTCCGGGCCGACCTGGCCCGCGACCCGTCCTTCCAGGCCCGGTTCCGCCGTGAGGCCCAGTCGGCCGCCTCGCTCAACCACCCCGCGATCGTCGCCGTCTACGACACCGGCGAGGACTACGTCGACGGGGTCTCCATCCCGTACATCGTGATGGAGTACGTCGACGGGTCGACCCTGCGGGAGCTCCTGCACTCCGGCCGCCGGTTGCTGCCCGAGCGCACGCTGGAGATGACGGTCGGCATCCTGCAGGCGCTGGAGTACTCGCACCGCGCCCAGATCGTCCACCGCGACATCAAGCCGGCCAACGTCATGCTGACGCGCACCGGCCAGGTCAAGGTCATGGACTTCGGCATCGCCCGGGCCATGGGTGACTCGGGCATGACCATGACGCAGACCGCCGCGGTCATCGGCACCGCCCAGTACCTCTCCCCGGAGCAGGCCAAGGGCGAGCAGGTGGACGCGCGCTCCGACCTGTACTCCACCGGCTGCCTGCTCTACGAGCTCCTCGCGGTCCGACCTCCGTTCGTCGGCGACTCGCCCGTCGCCGTGGCCTACCAGCACGTGCGCGAGGAGCCGCAGCCGCCGAGCAACTTCGACCCCGAGATCACGCCCGAGATGGACGCGATCGTGCTGAAGGCGCTCACCAAGGACCCGGACTACCGCTACCAGTCCGCCGACGAGATGCGGGCCGACATCGAGGCCTGCCTCGACGGCCGACCGGTCGCGGCCGCTGCGGCGATGGGCGCCGCGGGGTACGGGGGCTACGACGGCTACAACGCCGACCAGCCCACCACCGCCCTCCGTCCGGCCGACCCGAACAACGCGCCGACGTCGATGCTGCCCCCGGTCAACCCGGACGACGGCGGCTACGGCTACGACGACCGCGCGGGCCGCCGCCGCCAGCAGCCGAAGAAGAGCAACACCTCGACGATCCTGCTGGTCATCGCGGGCATCCTGGTGCTCATCGGCGCGATCCTGATCGGCCGGGCCGTCTTCAGCGACACCGGCAACGACAACCAGGTCCCCGTGCCGAACCTGGTCGGCTCCACCGTCAAGGAGGCGGAACAGCTCGCCGAGAGAGCCGGGGTCGTCCTGAAGGTCGTCGGCGAGGAGCCGTGCGAGCAGCAGGAGAAGGGCGACATCTGCTCGCAGACCCCGCAGAACGGCGAGATGGACGAGAACGGGACCGTCGAGGTCAAGGTCTCCTCCGGTGCGCCGAAGATCGAGGTGCCCGACGTCCTGGAGAAGTCCGAGGACGGCGCCCGCAAGGCCCTGGAGGACAAGGGCTTCACGGTCAACGTGACCGCGGTCGAGTCCGACAAGGCCGAGGGCACGGTGATCAAGCAGAAGCCCGACGGCGGCAGTGAGGCGGAGGACGGCTCCGAGGTGACCATCACGGTCGCCAAGAAGGAGACCCTGGACCTGCCCGACATGCGCACCCGCACCTTCGCGGCGGCGGAACAGCAGCTGCGGGGCATCGGCTTCACCAACATCTCGCGGACCGACGTCGACTCCGAAGAGCCGAAGGACACCGTCGTCGAGCAGACCCCTCAGCCCGGCAAGCACGCCAAGGACGCGCAGATCGTCCTCAAGGTATCCAAGGGCCCTCCGGAGCCGCCGGCTCCGGAGACGACCCAGGTCCCGCCGATCCAGGGCATGAAGCTCGGCGAGGCCAAGGCGAAGCTCCAGGAGGCGGGCCTCCAGGTCGGCAACGTCCAGGGGTCGCAGGACGACAAGGCCATCGTGGCCGTCGTGCAGCCGGGGGTCGGTGAGACCGTGGACAAGAACTCTGCGGTCAACATCTTCGCCACCCCGGGCGGCGGAGGGGACCAGGGCGGCGGAGGGGACCAGGGCGGCGGCGGCCTCTTCGGAGGCCCGTCGGGCAGGTAGCCCACCCGCCCGCGGGCCACGTCCGGTAGGCGAGGAAGGGCCCCGGTCACCATCCACGGTGACCGGGGCCCTTCGTCGTACCGCCGGGCGTTCGAAGCGAGCGGCTAGAGCAGCTCCACCGGCTTCGTACGGTCCTTGTCGACCTTCTCCGTACGCTCCAGCTCGCCCCAGACGATGTACCGGTACTTCGACGTGTAGACCGGGGTGCAGGTCGTCAGCGTGATGTAGCGGCCGGGCTTCTTGACGCCCGACTCCTCCGGGACCGGCTGGATCACGTCGACGTTGAACTTCGTGGTCTCGGGGAGCGACTTGTAGACCTTGTAGACGTACCAGGTGTCCTTGGTCTCGAAGACGAGCGCGTCGCCGTTCTTCAGCTTGTCGATGTTGTGGAACTTGGCGCCGTGGCCGTCCCGGTGCGCGGCCAGCGTGAAGTTGCCCTCGTCGTCCCAGGGGAGGGCGGAGGGGATCGGGTCCGTGTAGTAGCCCGCGATGCCGTTGTTCAGGGTCTTGGGATCGGTGCCCTTCTTGACCAGCACCTCGCCGTTCTTCATGGCGGGGACGTGCAGGAAGCCGATGCCGTCCTTGGTGTCCAGGGCGCCCGGCCCGTCCGCCCACTTGCTGCGGACCGTGTCGCCCTGCCTGTCGGCCTCGCGGTCGGCGAGCACGTTGGTCCACCACAGCGAGTACGCGACGAAGAGCGCGAGCACCAGGCCCGCGGTGATCAGGAGCTCCCCGAAGACACTGACGGCCGTGGCGATGGGGTGCCTGCTGGGCCGGGGCGCGGGGGGCGCGGACGCGTCGGTCCGCTCGTCGTGCTCGGTCCTCGCTGTCACCGCACCGCCTCTGTCGTGATGATGTTCAGCCCACGAGCGCCTTGGGCTTCCCCTCGCTGCGCGGCCGTTCGTCGACCATCTTGCCCCAGACGATCAGCCGGTAGGTACTCGTGAACTCCGGTGTGCAGGTGGTCAGCGTGATGTACCGGCCGGGCTCGGTGAACCCGGATCCGACCGGGACCGGTTCGATCACCGAGATGTTGGACGGCACGGTCGACGGCAGGATGCTGGTCATCTCGTACGTGTAGTACGCGTCCCTCGTCTCGACCACGATCGGGTCGCCGGGGGTGAGCTTGTTGATGTAGCGGAACGGTTCCCCGTGGGTGTTGCGGTGGCCCGCCACGGCGAAGTTGCCCTGCTTGTCCTCGGGCATCGCCGTCTTCAGCTTGCCCTCGCCGTAGTGGCCGAGCATGCCCCGGTCGAGGACCTTCTCCTTGTTGATGCCCTCGGCGACCGGGACGACGACGTCCAGTTTGGGGATGTGCATGATCGCGAAGCCCTGCCCCGGCGCGAACACCCCGGGCTTGCCCGCCTCGTTGGCCCACTCCTCCTGGATCTTGTTCGTCTCCTTGCCGGCGATCTGCTCGGCCCGGACGTTGGTCCACCAGAGCTGGTAGGTGACGAACAGCAGCATCAGGACGCCCAGCGAGATGAAGATCTCGCCGACGGCCCGGCTGGCGACCACGGCCGGACTGTCCTTGGCCGCCTTCGCCGCGCGCCGCGCCTCCATCCGGGACATGGGGGCGGAGGGCGTCGCCGCCGCCGGGGCGGTACGGCGACTGCCGCTCCCCTTGGCCGCCCGGCGCCGCTCGGCCCGCCCTCCGGTGACCGGCTCGGCCGACTCGGACCGTTCAGCCGGGTCGGACCGTGCGGACCGTTCGTACGGCTCCGTCACTATTCGGCGGGTGTCCGCGGTCCGCAGCCCCAGTGTCTCGTCGGCCGGAGCCACTGCGGGAGCCACTGCCGGGGCCACTGCGGGAGAGGACACAGGAGAAGGCACAGGGGGCGGCGCGGGAGAAGGCGCGGCAGGGGGCACAGGGGCCTGCTGGGAGCCGTACCAGTCCCGTCGGTACCCCTCGGGGTCGTACCACTCGCCCGGGTCCCCCTGCGGCTGCTGAGCCCCCCCGTACGCCGGCGTCGGCGGCACAACCCCCTCCAGCGGCGCCGCGTCCTGCAGCCCGCCGGCCGGGGCCTGCTGGACGGCCTCGCTCCGGAACCACGGGGAGGCGTGCTGCCCGGGCAGCGGACCGTTGAGCGGGTCGGGCAGCGGACCCTGGAGCGGACCCGGCAGGGGATCGTTGAGCGGGTCGGGCAGCGGACCCGGCAGCGGATCGTTGAGCGGGTCCGCGAGCCCGTCCACCGCCGCGACAAACGCGCCCTCGGCCCCGTACGTACCCTGCGCGTACGGGCCCTGAAGGCCGGTGCCGTCCTCGGGGCGGGTGGTCACGCCGCGGCCTTGCCCACCACCGGCGCGAGCCCCGCCGACCGCGCGACGGCCCCTTGGTCGCCGCACTGCTCCAGCCAGTTGGCGAGCATCAGGTGGCCGTACTCGGTGAGCACCGACTCGGGGTGGAACTGCACGCCCTCCACGGCCCGGTCCCGGTGACGCAGCCCCATGATGATGCCGTCCGCCGTGCGGGCCGTGACCTCCAGCTCCGGTGGCAGCGCGCCCGGTTCGGCGGCGAGCGAGTGGTAGCGGGTCGCGGTGAAGGGGGAGGGCAGCCCGGCGAAGACGCCCTTGCCCTCGTGGTCCACGGGCGAGGTCTTGCCGTGCAGCAGCTCGGGGGCGCGGTCGACGACACCGCCGTACGCGACGGCCATGGACTGCATCCCCAGGCAGACGCCGAAGACCGGAACGCCGGTGTCCGCGCAGTGTCGCACCATCTCCACGCAGACCCCGGCCTGCTCGGGCGTGCCGGGGCCGGGAGAGAGCAGGACGCCGTCGAAGCCGTCCTGGGCGTGGGCGGTGGTCACCTCGTCGTTGCGCAGCACCTCGCACTCGGCGCCGAGTTGGTAGAGGTACTGGACGAGGTTGAAGACGAAGCTGTCGTAGTTGTCCACGACGAGGATGCGTGCGCTCACTGCCCGGCTCCTGCCCCACCGGCGCTCGCGCCGTCGACGGTCACTTCACCGAACGGGAGCAGCGGCTCCGCCCAGGGGAAGACGTACTGGAACAGCGCGTAGACGACCGCCAGAACCAGCACGAGCGCGATGACGCCACGCACCCATGCGTTGCCCGGCAGATGCCGCCAGATCCAGCCGTACATGCTGACCCCTCCATTCGGTACCCGCACCAGACTAGAGTGCCGCGGCCGAGGCGTGGGTCAGCTGGGGAAAAGCGCGGGTCAACCGGTGAGGGCCGGCGGTCTGCCCTCGCTCACCGGCCGCGTCGCGTCCAGGTGCGCCCAGGCGATCAGCCGGTGGCTGCTGCCCCACTCGGGCTCGCACGTGGTGAGCGTCAGATAGCGGCCGGGCCCCTCGAAGCCGGAGCGGCGGGGGACGGGGTCGACGACGGCGGTGTCGGTGGGCACGGTCCGGTAGGGCTCCTTGGCGACGCGGTACGTGAACCAGGTCGTGCCGTCGTTGACGATCACCGCGTCCCCGGGGCGCAGCCGGGGGAAGTCCTTGAAGGGGTCTCCGTACGTCCGGCGGTGCCCGGCGACCGCGAAGTTTCCCCTCTCGCCCGGGCGGGCGGTGCCGCTGTAGTGGCCGAGACCCTTCTGCAAGGTCCTGGCCTCGGTGTTCTCCAGGACGGGCCACTCCCAGCCGGAGCCGAAGCGGGGGATGTGCAGCGTCGCGAAGGGCTTTCCGTCGCGGTACGGGGACGGGGAGGGGCCGGGGGAAAGGGCCACGGGCTCCTGGGCCCAGCGGCTGTGGAGCGTCTCGATCTCGCCCTCGGCCGCGTCGGTGGCCTTGACCCCCGTCCACAGCAGGACGTAGGCGACGAA
The DNA here is from genome assembly GCF_001905595.1 of Streptomyces sp. CB00316. Lineage (GTDB taxonomy): Bacteria > Actinomycetota > Actinomycetes > Streptomycetales > Streptomycetaceae > Streptomyces. Next base: position 607,169 of record NZ_LIXI01000002.1, read on the forward strand.
CAGGACGATCAGGGCGCCCACGGTGATGCACAGTTCACTGAAGGTTCTGACGACGAGCCGTACGGACAGCACCGAGCCCTGCGACCGCGCCGATCGCACCGACGGTCGTGACGACACCGGACGGCCTCCCCGGGGGATCAGCCCGGGTTCACTCCACAGGCTTGGCGTAGTGGAGGTCCACTGTGCCCGAGTAGCCGGGAAGAGTCACCGCGTCGTCCTCGTCGACTTTCCAGCCCAGCCCGTACGCCTTCACGTACAGCCGGTAGTTCTGGATCGCCGTGGAGTTGTCGAGCGCCTGCTTGAGCTTGCCGGGGTCGCCCACGGCGGTGACCTTGTACGGCGGGGAGTAGACGCGGCCCTGGAGGATCAGGGTGTTGCCGACACAGCGGACCGCGCTGGTGGAGATCAGCCGCTGGTCCATCACCTGGATCCCGCGCGCCCCGCCCTGCCAGAGGGCGTTCACCACGGCCTGGAGGTCCTGCTGGTGGATGACCAGGTCGTTGGGCTGGGGCTCGGGGTAGCCGGGGTTGGCGGTGGCGTCGGGGGGCGCGTCGTTCAGGGTGACGCTGACGGCGTCGCCGGTGATCTTCGTGGTGCCGGCCGCCTTCTCCAGGGCCTTCAGCTTGGCGTCCTCGGCCTCGGTGGAGCCGTCGTCGCGCTGGGCGAGCGCGTCGACGTCCGCCCGCGCGGAGGCGACCGAGTCGTTCAGTTCGGCGTTGTTCTCGCTGCGTTCCTTGATCAGGTCGGAGAGCTTGAGCAGGGAGGAGTCACTGCGCAGATTGGTGCCCTTGGCCGTGTTGGCGCTGGTGACGAAGATCAGTCCGGCCAGGGCGAAAACAGCAGCGGTGAGCACCCGGGCCGCCCACACGGAGGTGTGCCGGACCGGGCCTTCGGGAGAGTCGGCAGGATTGCTCAACGTACCCTTATCTCATCGGGCGCCATGGAAGCACTACGCTAACGGACGCCCGGGGGAGGCAGCATGCCCCCTGGCATCCCCGCCCCGGCGCCCGCCACAGATCCCTGCGCGGTCACGCAGCGCATCGACAGGAGAGTCCCTCGTGCCGAAGTCACGTATCCGCAAGAAGGCCGACTTCTCGCCGCCCCCGGCGAAGCAGGCAACCGCTATAAAGCTGACCAACCGCAGCTGGGTCGCTCCGGTGATGCTGGCCCTGTTCCTCATCGGCCTGGCCTGGATCGTGGTGTTCTACGTGACCGAAGGCGATCTGCCGATCGACGCCCTGGGCAACTGGAACATCGTCGTGGGGTTCGGCTTCATCGCCGGTGGCTTCGCCGTCTCCACACAGTGGAAGTAGCGCGCCCTCACGCAAGCCTTGCCCTGAGTTACCCACAGAGTTATCCACAGCCGGGGGAAAAGGTCAGACGATCTGTGGATAACCTGCACCCAAGTTGACGCCGGTGTGACTGCAGCCTCCCTCCCCGAGGGGGGCTGCAGCTCGTTTACCAGCAGGAAAAACCCAGCTCAGTGACGGTGGGCACAGATGTTCCCCTTGCCATGCACAAGATCCCGCCCTCACTGTGGACAACTGGGGTCTGCCCTGGGGGCAGACTCCCCCTTCCCGCTCCTATGAGCGCCGCATACGCGGCTCAGCTCAGGGACATCGTGCGCGCCACGATGATCGCCACCGACGCCAGCAGCACCAGCGCACAGGTCCCGGCCTGCACGGCCGTACGGCGCTCGCGCGGCGCGTGCACCAGCCCTACCGCGATCAGGACGCCCGCGACGAGACCGCCGACATGGGCCTCCCACGCGATCCCGCCCATGGTGAAGGTGAAGACCAGGTTCAGCGCCAGCAGGATCAGCACCGGGCGCATGTCGTAGTTCATCCGGCGTATCAGGACCGCGGTGGCGCCCAGCAGGCCGAAGATCGCACCGGAGGCGCCGAGCGACGGCTGGTTCGGCGCGGCGACCAGATAGGTCAGGGCGCTGCCCGCGAGGCCCGAGAGCAGATAGAGCGCGAGATAGCGGACGCGGCCGAGCGCGGCCTCCAGCGGTCCGCCGAGCCACCACAGACCCAGCATGTTGAACCCGATGTGCCATACCTCCTGGTGCAGGAACATCGAGGTCACCAGGCGATACCACTGGCCCTCGGCGATGCCCTCGACCGACCCCGGCGGCGGCGTAGGATCCCAGGCCCGGCCGAGCAGCACCAGATCCTCGAGCAGGGATTCGGGGGCGGCCGCGACCAGCACGAAGACCAAGAGGTTGATGCCGAGCAGGATCTTGGTGACCAGCCGCGGATCGGCGGCCACGGTGCCGCCGGCCAGCGTGCGGGGCATGCTCGCGGCCGGGTGGTGGCCGGTGCCCGAGCCCTGGCGTACGCAGTCGGGGCACTGGAAGCCGACGGAGGCGCTGACCATGCACTCGGTGCAGATCGGCCGCTCGCAGCGCGTGCAGCTGATCCCGGTCTCCCGGTCGGGGTGCCGGTAGCACGTCGGCACGGTCTCCCCGCCCTCCGGTACGCCCCGGCCCGCCGGCGGCTGCTGGTCCATCGGTCCTGGCCTGCCTCTCGGTCTCACCCCGGGGCACCGCACGCACGGCCGCCCCGCTGGTCCGCTATGTAACAGTACGGACGGGCAGGGCGGTTGGTTCCCGTACGGCTGCCGCCGCACCCGCCGCGGGCCGCCGGGGTGCGCCGGTCAGCGGGTCTCGACGACGACCGACTCGATGACCACGTCCTGCACCGGGCGGTCGGTACGCGGGTTGGTCGGAGTGGCCGCGATGGCGTCGACGACCTTGCGGCCCGCCTCGTCGGCGACCTCGCCGAAGATGGTGTGCTTGCCGGTCAGCCAGGCGGTGGGCGAGACGGTCAGGAAGAACTGCGAGCCGTTGGTCCCCGGGCCCGCGTTGGCCATGGCCAGCAGGTACGGCTTGGTGAAGGCCAGCTCCGGATGGAACTCGTCGGGGAACTTGTAGCCCGGGCCGCCCGTGCCGTTGCCCAGCGGGTCGCCGCCCTGGATCATGAACCCGCTGATGACCCGGTGGAAGACGGTGCCGTCGTACAGCCGGTCCGTGGACTTCGCGCCGGTCTCGGGGTTGGTCCACTCGCGCTGTCCGGTGGCCAGCTCGACGAAGTTCCTGACCGTCCTGGGGGCGTGGTTCGGCAGTAGCCGGATCTCGATGTCGCCCTGGCTGGTCTTCAAGGTGGCGTAAAGCTCCTCGGCCACGATCTGCCTTCCGTAATCCTTCGCTGACGTCCGCCGATCCTCCCACGTACCGGGAAATGTAGGGCCGGATGCCTGGCGGAACGGCGCGTTAAGCGCCGAACCATGGCATTGTCGTCGGCACACTTCACTTGCACTGTTTTACCGACTTGAACTGTTTTGACGGAAACAGCGATCATGACCCGGATGCCCGTCCTGAGTGCCGGTCATGGCCGCGACAGGCATGATTTCGCATGGGGCGGACAGGCGGAGTACCTACCCGCCACCAAGGAGGAGGATCCCGTGACCCGCATCGACAGCGTGCGCGCCGCAACCGACTCGGCCAGGGACAGCGCGCAGCACGCCGCGGAAGTGGTGGCGCCGTACGCCGACACGGCCAAGAAGCAGGCTGCGCATTACGCGCACGAGGCCCGTGTCCAGCTCGCGCCCAAGGTGACCAAGGCCGCCAAGCAGGCCCGAGTCCAGTACGAGTCCCATCTCGCACCGCGTCTCGAACAGGCCCTGACCCATGTGCCGCCGAAGGTCGACGAGGCCGCGCAGCGTGCGGCGCACTCGACCCGGAAGGCCGCCCGGACCGCCGCCGACTACACCGCGCCGCGCGTCGAGCACGCCAGGGCGGTGGCCGTGCCGGTCGCCGAGCAGGCGACCGCCCGGAGCGCCGCCGCACTGGCCGCACTGCGGAGCAACGTCACGGCCAAGGAGATCCAGAAGCTGGCCCGCAAGCACGAGCGGCGGGAGAGGGCCGGCCGGGCGACCAAGGGGCTTCTGGTGCTGGGCATCGTCGCCGGCGGGGCCTATGCCGCATGGCGCTGGTGGGACAAGCAGGCCAACCCCGACTGGCTGGTCGAGCCGCCCGTCGCCACCGAGGTGGGCGACGACCGCTCGCCGCTGAACTCGGTCGACGGCAGCGGCCAGGCCGTGCTCGACCCGGAGGTCAAGGCCAAGCAGGCCGAGGCCGAGGCCGACGGGGGCACCCCGGGCCTCGACGACCGCCCCTGAGGGCGCCGACCTCGTATCCGCATCCAGAAGAAGAGAACGCCGGTCCCCCGCAGGCCTTCACCGGCCCTGGGGGGCCGGCGTTCTCGTGGCGCCTGCGGCCCGGCCCCCGAGCACTCCAGGCGGTCACCGCCCCTCGCCCACAGCCTGCCGATGGACGGGTGACACACTGAGCCACGAGGGGCCGGCGCAGGCGCCGGCGTCCCCGCCCTCACGAAAGGTCCTTCCTGTGGAGCGCATCCCCCGGCCGCGGGCCGTCCTCGCGGCGGCGGCCTCCGCACTGGCCGCCGGTGTCCTGGTGTCGTGCGGGGCAAACTCCCCGGGGGAAGGCGTCACCTCCGCACCGCACGCCGGCGACGCGGCCTGCAAGCATCTCGCCGACCGCTACCCGGACCGCCTCGGCGGCCTGGAGCTGACGTTCACCGACCGTCCCGGAGTCGCGGTCTGGGGCGAGAACACGATCGTGCTCCGCTGCGGTGTCGAGCTGCCCGTACCGACCCTCGACCCGTGCGCGACCGTCGAGGGCGTGGACTGGGTCTTCCGCGAGGACCGCTCGAAGGGCGGCGGGAAGGTGGTCGTCACCTACGGCCGCGACCCGGCCGTGGAGGCCGTGGTCTCCGACGGCGTAGCCGCCGTGGACGACGTCCTGGTCGACCTGTCCGCACTGGTCGAGCCCGTGAAGACGTACACGAAGTGCATCAACCTCGACGACGTGCAGCCTCCGTCGCCCTCCGCATGACGCCGCTGGTCAGGCAGTATGCGGGGGAGGCACACCGCCCGGCGGGAAGACCGCCGTGCCGACCGCTTTGCTTCTGCTCAGCGACTTCACCGTGAGGGCCGGTCCGACGTCCTGACCGGTCCACGGATCCACCGATCCGCCGGCCCACCGATCGTCGGCCCGCGACGAACCCGCGATCTTCGGTCCGCGACGCGGAACACCCCCTGCCCGGCGTTTCCGTCGGTCAGGGGGTGTTCGTCGATGTGGAGCCTAGGAGATTCGAACTCCTGACATCTGCCTTGCAAAGGCAGCGCTCTACCAACTGAGCTAAGGCCCCGAAACACAGCAAACAAGGACAACGCCGAAACACGTCCGTGCCATGGCAACCATCCGGGACAAGAGTACCGGGTGCTCCACCCCATCTTGCAAAAGGATAGGGGCTCCCGGTGGACGACCACGCTCCGTAAGATGCTCGACAAGGTTCGCAGCAGCGAAGCCGCAGCGAAGGGGAGACGCAATGGACGCAGCGCAGCAAGAGGCGACGGCAAGAGCCAGAGAGCTTCAGCGCAGTTGGTACGGGGAGCCGCTGGGGGCGCTCTTCCGTCGGCTGATCGACGATCTCGGCCTGAACCAGGCACGACTTGCCGCGGTTCTCGGACTGTCCGCCCCGATGCTCTCCCAGCTGATGAGCGGCCAGCGGGCCAAGATCGGCAACCCGGCGGTCGTCCAGCGCGTCCAGGCACTTCAGGAGCTGTCGAGCCAGGTCGCGGACGGGAGCGTCAGCGCGGGCGAGGCCACCGACCGGATGGAAGAGATCAAGAAGTCGCAGGGCGGGTCCGTCCTGACCGGCACAGGCCAGACCACGTCGACCGGCGGCGCTCCCACCGTCCGCCGCGTGGTGCGCGAGATCCAGTCCCTGCTGAGGTCGGTCTCGGCTGCCGGCGACATCATCGATGCCGCCGACGCCCTCGCCCCGACCCACCCGGAACTGGCAGAGTTCCTCCGGGTGTACGGAGCCGGCCGCACCGCGGACGCGGTCGCGCACTACGAGGGACACCAGAGCTAGCGGCTCGGGATCACGACGGCACGACCGTACGACGACGGCGCCAGGGCCTCGCACAGCCGGGGTCCCTGGTCCCCGCAGAGCCGCCGCGGCCACAACAGGAAACGGGAGCGGGCACAGCGCAATGGGTGAGGTCTTCGCTGGTCGGTACGAGCTGATCGATCCGATCGGACGTGGTGGGGTCGGCGCCGTCTGGCGGGCCTGGGACCAACGGCGCCGCAGGTACGTCGCGGCCAAGGTCCTGCAGCAGAGCGACGCGCACACGCTGTTGCGCTTCGTCCGCGAGCAGGCACTGCGCATCGAGCACCCGCATGTCCTCGCCCCGGCCAGCTGGGCCGCCGACGACGACAAGGTCCTGTTCACCATGGACCTGGTGAGAGGCGGGTCACTCGCCCATGTCATAGGCGACTACGGCCCGTTGCCGCCTCGCTTCGTCTGCCTGCTCCTGGACCAGCTGCTGTCCGGGCTCTCCACGGTGCACGCCGAAGGAGTGGTGCACCGCGATATCAAGCCGGCCAACATCCTCATGGAGGCGACCGGAACGGGCCGCCCGCATCTGCGCCTCTCCGACTTCGGCATCTCGATGCGCAAGGGCGAGCCCCGGCTGACCGAGACCAACTACGTGGTCGGCACGCCCGGTTATTTCGCCCCCGAGCAGATGATGGGCGCCGAGCCCGACTTCCCCGCGGACCTCTTCGCGGTCGGCCTGGTCGCCCTCTACCTTCTCCAGGGCCGGAAGCCCGACTCCCAGGCGCTGGTCGAGCACTTCGCCGCCCACGGCACCCCGGGTGCCCCCGACGGCATCCCCGAGCCGCTCTGGCAGGTGCTCGCCGGGCTGCTGCAGCCGGACCCGCAGGCCAGGTTCCGTACGGCGACGGGTGCGCGCAAGGCCCTGACCGCGGCGGTCGAGATGCTGCCCGAGCCCGGTCCGGACGACGAGCCGGTGGAGGTGTTCGACCAGATCGGGCCGCTGCCCGCGGGGTTCGGCCCCGACGGCCCCGTAAAGGCGCCTCAGGCATCCGGGGCACCACAGCCGCCCGTACCGCCGCCCCCGCCCGTCTCCATGTCGGAGACCGGCAGCTTCCACCTGGCGCCCCCGCCCCAACAGCAGCCTCAACCGCAGCCGCAGCAACCCCAGTTCCACCAGCCCTCGTCCACGTCCACCCCCACGCCACCACCGGCCCCGCTGCCCGCCCAGCCCGCCGCCCCGTCGCCTTCCCCATACTCCGTCGGAGCCCCGGACCCCTCCCAGGCGCCGACCTCCGGCGTTCCGTACGACGCCTCGGCCACCCGCCCCTACACCTCCCAGCAGCAGAACCAGCCACACCACCAGCAGCAGCCCCTCGCGGCCCGCGCTCCGGCGCACGCCCCCACGACCTCCCCCGACCCCGCACCCGTTCCCCTACGGCTGACGCGGCCGGGACCGCCCCCGAGGGTGGCGGTCCCGGTTCTGGTGGTGGCGCTGATCTGCTTCGCGGTCGGCATCTGGGCGCTCACCCAGATGTGACGGGCCCTCGGGCCGTCACCAGCCCTGCTGCGGCGGCCCCCCGAACGGCGGTTGCTGCTGGACCGGATCGGGTCCACCGGCGGCGGCCGCGCGGCGGCGGGCCAGCAGCGTCCAGGCACCGAGCCCGAGCACCAGCACGGTGCCCGTCCCGAGCGCTCCCGCCGCGACGACCTGCATCGTCGCGCTCTTCGCGGCCTTCGGAGCGCTGTCGCCGCTCTGGGCCAGCTCCTTGTCCTTCTCGGTCACCGCGAATATCCCGGGGTCACCGTCGTACGGCGAGTCACCGGCCTCGTTGTTCACCTGGACCGACATCGTCAGCACGATCGGGTTCTTGCCGTAGCTCTCGGCGACCTTCGGGCTGAGCGTCACCGACAGGTAGTACCAGCCGGCGAAGCGCAGGGTGCTGACCCGCGAGCTGTAGTCGTACCGGTTGCGGTACGCCACCGGCGGCAGCGGCTTCAGCGCCGTGGTAGCGGACTTGCCGGAGTACGACAGGGACGTGTCCGTGACGTGCCCCTGGGCGGGGTTGTCCAGCGACAGAGTGAGGGCGTTGCCGATGAACTCCGTAGCGTCGACCGTGGTGTTGCTGAGCGCGGCGGAGGCGTAGATCTGCTGCCCCCAGTCCACGGGCACCCGGTAGAAGCGGGTCTGGCCCGGGGCGATCTCGTCGATCCACTCGCCGGCCCTCAGGCTGGTGGCGTCGTAGTAACTGCTGCCGCCCGTACGCTTCTGCGCCTCGACGTCCAGCGGGGCGGGCGTGGCCGAGGGCCAGTCCTTCGGTGCGGTGGTCTCCGTGGGCCCGCCGCTCTTCAGCGCGGGTTCCTCGACGAAGCGCAGCTCCAGGTTCCAGGCCTCGGGGCTGGAGGTGGGCTTGCTCTCGCGCTCGACGAGGACGTCGTAGGGCCCGGCGTCCTCGCAGGTGGTGCTCGTTCCCTTGCCGATGGTCCGGTGGGCGTACGCCGCGATCGGCCGGGGGGTCTCACCCGAGCCGAACGTGGCCTGGTTCGAGCTGCACCGGGAGTCGTTGAGGGTCCGGATGCTGATGGTGATCCCGTCCCCGTACGCCACCGAGCCGCCGCTCTTGGGCACCGCGACCGCCGAGACATAGGCGTCCGTGAGGCTGTCGAGCTTCACCCGGTAGTAGAGCTTCTCTCCCGGCTCGATCGAGCTGCGGTACACCGCCCCCGGCTGCAGGACCGACGCCTCGGCGTTGAGCTCCGCGCCCTGCACGTTCTTCGCGTCGGGGTCGAAGGCGTACGCCGGCGGGCCGGCCGCGTACGCGTGTCCCGGCAGCACCACCACCGTCGCGCACATCGCGGCGAGTGCCGCCAGCATCGCCCGCCCCCTGTTGCGCCGCCTCTTCACGCGCTTCCCCTCGTCGTCCGCAATGGCCGCCCTGCGACGGCTGCGTACAGGGCTCCCCCGGCCGTGATCACGAGGGCGCCCGCTCCGTCAGCGACCGCACGGCCGGTCCATCCTGCCCCGCCCACACCGCTGCTGTCTCCGGCCACAGCAGGATTGCCCTTCTTGTCCGCGTTCCTGCTGTGGCTCACCCCTTCAGTTCCTTTGCTTCAGCAAGTTACTGATTTGCTCAGGTGAATTCACGAGGGAGGCATCACAGTCATCGCGCATCAGCACGGGCGACACCGCCGGGGCCCGGACAGCACGAAGCCCCGGCCGCTCAGCGACCGGGGCCCGTAACAGACTGTGTCGTCTCACACACCCGAACCTGCGGGCACGGAGTCGGTCGCCTCCGTCCACAGATCCTGCTCGGCGCGATCCGCCTGGATCTGGCGGTACACGAGGAGCCCGCCGATGGCAGCCAGTGCGACCAGGAGAAGCTTCTTCACCGCGCGACCTCGTCTTTCCTTGGAATAGGGGCCTTCTGCCGCCGACTATACACACCGGCCGATACCGATCGGTGACCTGCCTGGAACCCAAAAGCAGCCCGCCCCGGCGCCCCGGCAAGGCCCGCGCCGGTCCCCGTAACGCGTTCCGGACGGTCCGTCAGGCCCGGTTGCACCATACGAGTGGTGTTAATCCGAAGATCGGCGCAGCGCGGGCGTCGCTCCCCGAAATCGCGGCCCGGATCCACATGATCGGAGAGTCAGCAACCGGACCACCCGAAAGCGAGGGGCCATGAGCACCTTCCAGCCCAAGAGCATCTGGACCGCCTTCATCACCGCCTTCTTCGCCCTGCTGGCGTCGCTGGGCCTCGCCACCGCCACGGCGAGCACCGCGAACGCCACGAACGCCGCCGCGCAGCCGAGCGCCACGACCCAGGAGCACGCGGGCGCCACGGCGGCAACTCCATTCGCCCCCTCGGTCCGATGGACCCTTCCGCGTGACCGGGCCCTGCCGCCCACGATGAAGCAGCGCATCCGGGCCGAGGCCCACGGCTCCTCCCCGGCCACCCGCCACCTGTCGGCCGACCCGGCGGCCGCGACCCGCACCACCGGCGCCTCCCACCACACGGCCCCGGAAGGCGACTCCCCGGTGCCACCCCCCTGATCCCGGCACCCACCGCACTCCGGGGCCCCTGGTCGGTTCACACCGGCCGGGGGCCTTTCCGTGCGCCCGGGGCCGGTGAGGTACGTCGGCTGCCCGGGGCCGGCGCCGTACACCGGAGCTCTGCCCTTCCGCGCGACCGGAGGCCTGTACTGGACGAGGACCGCCCGTACACCCCGTTCCCTCCCCGCCCACCCGCTCAACGCAAAGACCCCCAGCCACTGGTGACTGGGGGTCTTCGTTCTGTGGGGCTAACAGGATTTGAACCTGTGGCCTCATCCTTATCAGGTCGATCACGGCCCCGGGGGAGGTGGAGGGATCCATGCCTGGCGACCGCCTATCGACCGCTGGGGGCCGCTCTCGGCCGTTGGCGTTCGCCGCTGTTGGTGTCAGCCGTTGGTGTCAGGCGCACCAACGGGACTTGACATCGCTGGGGTAGCGGTCAAGCTCAGCGCACGGCGAGTACCTCGGTGAACATCGCAAGATAGCTGTCGTGAGCAAGGCGCAGTTCTCCGAGTTCGTTTTCCTGGAACCACGCGATGGCATCGTGTTCGTCCAACGCGACATTGACCGGAGCTCCCGTCCAACTTTCGATCAGCCAGATCTGCATGTCGAAAGCGTCGGTATGGATCTGCCGCATGGGCGGGCCTGAAGGCACCGCGACCTCGATCCCGAGCTCCTCGTGCAGCTCCCTGGCCAGTGCCGCGCCGGGAAGCTCTCCAGGTTCCACATGTCCACCGGGTAGGTCCCAGACGTCGGGGTACCAGCGGCGCTCGGGAGATCGGTGACACAACAACACCCTGTTGCCGTCGCGCAGGAACGCCGCGACGATCCGAGCCCGAGTAGCGCCTTGCGCAGAAGTCGACACATGAGCAGTCTGCCAGCGCTGTGCCTCGGCCAGTCAACAAACCGTGGGCTGAGCCGCACCCTTCCACCTTCGTTTACCCACCACCTACCCCGGCTCCCATCCCGTCCGCCTTCGACCCACACTCCGTGGAGCGGTCGTGGTTCAGGGCGTCAAGGTGGAGCGCGCCACTGTACGAACGACCTTGACGCCCTGGGCCGCGACTGCTCGGCTCTGCCTGGGTCGAAGGTGGTCGGGATGGGAGCCCCACAACGCTCGCCACGCTCCGGCCGGCACTCGCGAACGGCGCCCCTCCCATCCCGGAGTCTGAGCGCCCCCGCCGGAGGCATCCTCTTGAAGCCGCGGGCTTGGTTCTCGTCTCATGCCCCACGGGCCTACACAGCGGGCGCGCGTCGGCGGCGGCAGCGCCGAGCGGGCCGAAGGCAGGAGCGCGGGCGCAGCCAGAGCCGGGAAGCGCGCCCGGCGGAGCGGAGCGCAGCCGGGTGCCTTGATGAGGTAGAGAAACCTGTTACAGCCCGGGGGACTCAGGCGTCGAAGTCGTACTCCAGGACGTAGGCCGCCGCATCCAAGACCATCTCATTGACCTCGACGGGGCTGCCGTCTTCAGCGAACGCGGTTCGGCAGACAAGCATCACAGGTGTGCCAGCGGGCAGGCCCAGCCTCGACGTCTCCTCGGGGAGAGGCATACGCGACCGGATCTCTTCGCGGAAGTGGACCGGCTTATGCCCTAGCTCGGCCAAGCGGGCGTAGATGCCTCCCGGCCCCGTATCCACCTCGGTGATGGGTGAGCCCTCAACCAGTGCATTCGGAAGATACGACGTCGCCAGCAGGACCGGCTTCCCGTCAAGGACGAACCGCCGACTCCTGATGCAGGCAGCATCCCCTTCCCCTAGATCGAGCACGCGTGCCGCATTGTCGGAAGCGGTCCCCCTGCGCACATCAACCTGATCCACAACCAGGTCTCGGCCACCGAGATCTGCTTCCCAGATGGAGCGGCCACCGCCCCACTGCTCTCGTGCCAGGCGCTGGATCCCACGACGCCGCAACGGCTGGAAGGCGCGGACGAACACTCCCGCACCCTTGCGTGCCTCGGTCAAACCTTCGCTCTGAAGCACGCCCAACGCCTGCCGGACAGTCATGCGCGCAACACCATGCTGCGCCATGAGGTCGTTTTCTCCAGGAAGACGGGCTCCCGGGCCCAACGCACCGGACTGGATCTCAGCCTTCAAGGCATTGGCGATCCGCCGGTACTTGGGCTCGCGACCGCTACCTTCCGTGACCATTCGTGGATTCCTCTCCTCTCTAGACACCTTAGGACCGTGAGGCGCTTTCGCGCGACCTCCACGAAGCCCCGGTAGTTGATTCACGCACCGCACCAGCAGCTTTGCGCAGACGCGTAAGTCGACTCACGCGACTCCTACCCGATGAGCGTCACTCGATCCGACTCGAGCAGCGTTGAAACCGTTGACATCTCTAGACATCTCTAGTTCTCTAGAGATGTCACTACGCGTCGTCGTGACAAGCAGAGAGCGGCGCTCCTACCGCCAAGCAGCGCGCCGCTCTCCATCCCCTGAGGGAGCTTCCATCATGCCTGCAACGCTTGTTGCTCCGCGTGCCACTCTGAACACCTCTGTCGCGGTGCCTTCGATCCCGGTCGAGGAGCTGTGGAGCGGTGAGCGCAAGATCGCGCTCTACGCGTCCGACATGCCGGGGAACTATCGCTACCGCCGAGGTGACAAGCCTCAGCTCGTAGCCTGGATCATCCAGGGTGCGATCCGGCTGGGGCTGGAGGAGCTGTCCCGTTCGGCGGCCTACGCCCACAGCTACCGGCTCCTGTCGCTGTCCAACCTCGCGACGGGCGAGCAGATCCGTGCCCATCGTCTGCGCTTCCCCGACAGCCGGAGGCTGAACCGGGCGGAGTCGATTGCCCACCTCGTCGCCCTCGGCCAGGATGCTGTGTCCTACTCGGCTGCGGCTGTCGCGCGGAGCCGTCGCCCCCTGGTCGAAGGTGCCTGCCACTGTGGCGGTACCGGCTGGTCCGAGGTCTGCTTCGACCCGTACGACCCGACTGCGATCGCATCCCAGAGCTGCCCTGGGCACAACCCCACCGGTCACCTCCCCGGCCCGAGCGTGTCGGTGGTCGCGTGACCTTCTTCGACGAACGCCATGACGCGGCCGAGCTGGCCGATGAGAAGCGGGCCGAGCAGATCGGGATGTACCTCGACGCTCACGACGTCCGCCCCTACACCCGGTTCTTCACCGTGGTCGATGACGCGCACTACGCCGAGGAAGACGCCAAGGTGCGCGGCCTCTACCCGCCGATCGGGCACGGCTACCCGAGGGAGGACGACCAGTGACCTCCTTCCCCGTAGAGCCCTCGGCCGTGGCCGGTACCGCCGCCATCGTCGGCACCGACCCGCTGACGCTGGCCGACCTCTTACGTGTCGCCAACGCCCCCGGCTTCGACCGGTGGCAGGAGCAGGTACGCCGTACCGGTGGCTGCTCGGACCCGATCCACCTGGAAGGCATGACCACCACCCGCGACGCCAAGTCCGGGCAGGTGCTCTACTCCTACAGCACCCAGGGCGAACCCGGCGGACGCCTCCGCGTCGCCTGCGGGAACCGGCGGGCCTCCCGCTGCCCCTCCTGCGCCTGGACCTACGCCGGAGACACCTTCCACCTCATCCGCGCCGGACTCACCGGCGACGTTGCCAAGGGGACCCCGGTCACGGTGCGCACGCACCCCAAGGTCTTCGCAACCCTCACCGCCCCCAGCTTCGGCCCGGTCCACAACCGGCCCACCAAGGGTGTCTGCCGGTGCGGCACCGACCACCCCGAAGACTCCCCGCTCCTCGGCACCGCCCTGAACCCGGCCACGTACGACTACGCGGGCGCGGTGCTGTGGAACAACCACGCCGGGGACCTCTGGCGCAGGTTCACCATCTACCTCCGCCGGGAGATCGCCGCCCGCGCCGGCCTTTCCCAGAAAGCCGCCTCCGAGGCGTGCCGGGTCTCCTTCGGGAAGGTCGCAGAGTTCCAGAAGCGCGGCGCGGTCCACTTCCACGCCATCGTCCGCCTCGACGGCCCAGACGGACCCGAGACCGTGCCCCCGGGCTGGGCTAGCGTCGCTCTACTCACGGACGCGATCCAGGCGGCCGCCGCCCGCGCCACGGTCCCGCTCCCACCCTCCGGCGACCACCCCGCCCGAACGCTGGCATGGGGCACGCAGGTGGACGTCCGGCCCATCGGCGCCGGGAGCGCAAACGAGGATCTGTCGGAAGAGGCGGTGGCCGCGTACGTGGCGAAGTACGCCACCAAAGCCGCCGAGACCACCGGCACCGTCGACCGCCGCATCGGGGAGCTGGGCGAGCTGGACAAGCTCCCCGACCTGCCCGACCACGCCCGTCACCTGATCGAGGCGTGCTACGACCTGGACGACGCCTACCCGGACCGGATGCTGTGGCGCTGGGCCCACATGCTCGGCTTCCGAGGCCACTTCTCCACCAAGTCCCGCGCCTACTCCACCACCCTCGGCGCACTGCGCCAGGTGAGGGCCGACTACCGGGCCCGCCAGGAGCGCCGCGAACGCGGCCTGCCCGACCCGGACGACGCCCCGGAGGGCTCCACACTGACCCTCGCCCACTGGACCTACGCCGGACACGGCCACACCCCCGGCGAATCCTGGCTCGCCGCCACCATCGCCCGCGACATCCAGACCGGCCGCACCACCGCCCGCGAAGTACGCGCCGAACTCGAAGACCTAGATGGAGGTGACTGGGATGTCTGAGGAGCTGCTGACGGTGCCTGAGGTGATGGCCCGGCTCAAGGTCGGCCGGACCACCGTCTACGACCTGATCCGTACGCGTCGCCTGCCCTCGCTGACGATTGGCTCCAGCCGTCGTATCCCGGCTGACGGTCTGCGGGCGTTCCTCGCGTCCCGTCTTGAGGAGGCTGCCTGATGGCGAAGCGTCGTCCCAATGGCGGGGGCACCGTCACCAGGCGGAAGGACGGGCGCTATCAGGGTGCCGCGTACGTGACCAACACGGACGGGCATCGGGTGCGGAAGTTCGTCTACGGCTCGACGTACGACGAGGCGGCGGAGAAGCTGGGCAAGCTCCAGGAGCAGGAGCGCAACGGGGTGCCGGTGCCGTCGCGGACCTGGTCGCTCGGTGAGTGGCTGGCCTACTGGCTTGAGCACATCGTGAAGCCGAACCGGGAGCACAACACGTACGTGAAGTACGAGTCCAAGGTGCGGCTGTACCTGGTCCCCCATCTGGGCAAGAAGCCGTTGGTTCGGCTGACCCCGGCTCAGCTCCGCTCGTTCATGGCCGAGCTGAAGCGCACGGAGGTTCCGCCGGCCGCCCGCTTCGAGGTGCTGCGAGTCCTCCGGAACGCGTTGAACCGGGCCGTGCGCGAGGAGCTGCTGACCCGGAACGTGGCCGAACTGGTGGACATGCCGAAGGTGACGAAGAAGGAAGCGAAGCCGTGGAACGCGCGGGAGGCCATCACGTTCCTGCGGTCCGCTCGGGCCCACCGGCTGTACGCGGCCTGCGTCCTGGTGCTCGTTCTCGGCCTGCGCCGGAGTGAGGTGCTGGGGCTGCGCTGGCAGGACATTGACTTCGATCAGCGTCAGTTCACGCCGCTCAAGCAGGTGCAGCGGGTGAAGGGTGTCGGCCTGGTTCTTAAAGACCTCAAGACTGAGTCCTCGCACGCCGTGCTTCCGCTGCCGGAGTTCTGCGCCCGCGCCCTGGAGGAGCGTCGGGAGCTCCAAGACCTCGAACGGCGGATCGTGGGCGATGGCTGGAGCCAGGAGCCGGGGCAGGACCTGATCTTCTCGTCGGAGCGTGGCGGGCTGATCGACCCCGTGGGCTTCTCCCGGAGCTTCAACGCGCTCGTGAAGCGGGCCGGGGTCCGCCGGATCACAGTGCGGCTCGCTCGGCACACCTGCGGCACCCTGCTGGCGTTCCTGAAGGTGCACCCCAAGGTCGCCCAGGCGATCCTCCGGCACAGCCAGATCAGCATGACCATGGACGTCTACACCCACGTGGTGGGCGACGGTGAGCGGGAGGCCGTGACGATGCTCGCGGAACTCCTGGAAGATCCACTGATCGGCTGATGTCAGCCGTAGATGTCAAAGGCCCCCCACCGTTCCCGGTGAGGGGCCTTCGTGCTGGTGGGGCTAACAGGATTTGAACCTGTGGCCTCATCCTTATCAGGGATGCGCTCTAACCAACTGAGCTATAGCCCCGCCGCGCTCTCGCGCTGACTTCTGAAGATTAGCGCACGTCGGGGCCAGTCCCAAAATCGATACCCGGGCGCGCTACTCGTCCTCGGCCAGCGTCAGCTCGACGCCGCCCACGAAGCCCGCCGACAGGTTGTAGATGAAGGCGCCCAGCGTCGCCAGCGCGGTGGCCAGCACCACGTCGATCACGGCGATGACCGACGTGAAGATGAGCACCCGCGGCAGCGAGAGGAACGACTGCAGATCGAAGCCGTTGCTCTCGTTCGAGCCGGTGGCCTCGCTGATCGTGCCGCCCACGGTGGAGAAGACGCCCATGGCGTCCATCACCATCCACAGGACCGCCGCCGCCACCACCGTGCAGATGCCCAGGGCGATCGACAGCAGGAAGCTGACCTTCATCACCGACCACGGGTCGGCCTTGGCCACCCTCAGTCGGGCCTTGCGGGTACGCGGAGTGGTCCGCGCCCCCGTACGCGGCTTACGCGTCGCCTGGGCGCCGCCCACGCCCTGCGCGCCGCCCAGCGTGCCCCCGTCCTGCCCGGGGCGCTGCTGGCCGCCCTGGGTGCCACCCGTCGGCGACGGGTACGCCTGAGGCGGGTGGTACGGCCCCGACGGCCCCGGTGCGGGCTCACGCTCGCCGGGCAGCGGCCCGGTCGCGTAACCCTCGTACTGGGGCTGAGGCCCTCGTGTGTCCGTCACAGTGCCCCCTTGGGAGTCCGTGGCAGGGCCACGGGCACCGTTCGCTCCTGCTCCGGAAGCGGCCGAACCGGCGCCCGTGGCTCCACTCACGCTCTACTCCTCGTGCTCCCCGGTCGAAGGCTCCGTGCCCTCGACAGTGCCCTCTACCACGCTCTCGGCGTGGACCTCGGCCATCTCGCTCTCAGCATCATCGGCCCCATCGACCTCTTCCGCCTCACGACCGGCCTCGGCATTGCGCGCGATGCCGACGACGGCATCCCGCTTGCCCAGATTGATCAGTTGGACGCCCATGGTGTCACGGCCCGTCTCCCTGACTTCATTGACTCGCGTACGAATCACACCACCTCCGAGCGTGATGGCGAGGATCTCGTCGGTCTCCTCGACCACCAGCGCACCGACGAGCGAGCCCCGGTCCTCGACGATCTTGGCAGCCTTGATGCCGAGGCCGCCGCGGCCCTGGACGCGGTACTCGTCGACGGGGGTGCGCTTGGCGTACCCGCCGTCGGTTGCGGTGAAGACGAACGTACCGGGCCGGACGACATTCATCGAGAGCAGTTCGTCTCCCTCACGGAAACTCATGCCCTTGACGCCCGAGGTGGCACGGCCCATCGGACGCAGCGCGTCGTCCGTCGCGGTGAACCGGATCGACTGCGCCTTCTTGCTGATGAGCAGCAGATCGTCCTCCGCCGACACCAGCTCGGCACCGATCAGCTCGTCGTCGCCGCCGTCCGGCATCTCGCGCAGGTTGATCGCGATCACACCGCCCGAGCGAGGCGAATCGTAATCCTTGAGCGCGGTCTTCTTCACCAGACCGCCCTTCGTCGCCAGGATCAGGTACGGCACGGCCTCGTAGTCGCGGATCGCCAGGATCTGGGCGATCTTCTCGTCCGGCTGGAAGGCCAGCAGGTTGGCGACGTGCTGGCCGCGCGCGTCCCGGCCGGCGTCCGGGAGCTCGTAGGCCTTCGCCCGGTAGACGCGGCCCTTGTTCGTGAAGAACAGCAGCCAGTGGTGCGTCGTGGAGACGAAGAAGTGGTCGACGATGTCGTCCTCCTTCAGCTTCGTTCCGCGCACCCCCTTGCCGCCGCGCTTCTGCGATCGGTAGTCGTCCGTCTTCGTGCGCTTCACATAGCCGCTGCGGGAGATCGTGACGACGATGTCCTCCTCGGCGATCAGGTCCTCGATGGACATGTCACCGTCGAAGGGCACCAGCTTGGAGCGCCGGTCGTCGCCGAACTTCTCGACGATCGCGGCCAGTTCCTCGCTGACGATCTGACGCTGCCGCTCGGGCGAGGCCAGGATCGCGTTGTACTCGTTGATCTTCGCCTGGAGCTCGTCGTGCTCGGCGGTGATCTTCTGGTGCTCCAGCGCGGCCAGTCGGCGCAGCTGCATCTCCAGGATCGCGTTCGCCTGGATCTCGTCGATCTCCAGCAGGCCCATCAGGCCCTCACGCGCGATCTCCACGGTGTTGGAGCGCCGGATGAGGGCGATGACCTCGTCGATGGCGTCCAGGGCCTTCAGGAGGCCGCGCAGGATGTGCGCCCGCTCCTCGGCCTTGCGCAGCCGGAACTTCGTCCGCCGGACGATGACCTCGATCTGGTGCGTCACCCAGTGGCGGATGAACGCGTCGATCGACAGCGTGCGCGGGACCCCGTCGACGAGCGCCAGCATGTTGGCGCCGAAGTTCGACTGGAGGTCGGTGTGCTTGTACAGGTTGTTCAGGACGACCTTGGCGACCGCGTCGCGCTTGAGCACGACGACCAGGCGCTGCCCCGTACGGGAGGAGGTCTCGTCGCGGACGTCCGCGATGCCGCCCACCTTGCCGTCCTTGACCAGGTCGGCGATCTTCTGCGCGAGGTTGTCGGGGTTGGTCTGGTACGGAAGCTCCGTGACGACCAGGCACTGGCGGCCCTGGATCTCCTCGACCGCGACGACCGCGCGCATCGTGATGGAGCCGCGCCCGGTGCGGTACGCCTCCTCGATGCCCTTACGGCCCACGACCAGCGCGCCGGTGGGGAAGTCGGGGCCCTTGATGCGCTCGATCAGCGCGTCCAGCAGCTCCTCGTGCGAGGCCTCGGGGTGCTCCAGATACCACTGGGCACCGGCGGCGACCTCGCGCAGGTTGTGCGGCGGGATGTTGGTCGCCATGCCGACCGCGATGCCCGCGGAGCCGTTGACCAGCAGGTTGGGGAAGCGCGCCGGCAGGACCGTCGGCTCCTGGTTGCGGCCGTCGTAGTTGTCCTGGAAGTCGACGGTCTCCTCGTCGATGTCCCGGACCATCTCCATGGACAGCGGCATCATCTTGCACTCGGTGTACCGCATGGCGGCGGCCGGGTCGTTGCCCGGGGAACCGAAGTTGCCGTTGGAGTCCACCAGCGGCATGCGCATCGACCAGTGCTGCGCGAGGCGCACCAGAGCGTCGTAGATGGAGGAGTCGCCGTGCGGGTGGTACGTACCCATGACGTCACCGACGACGCGGGCGCACTTGTAGAACCCCTTCTCGGGGCGGTAGCCGCCGTCGTACATCGCGTACAGCACCCGGCGGTGGACGGGCTTGAGGCCGTCCCGTACGTCGGGCAGCGCACGCGAGACGATGACGGACATCGCGTAATCGAGATAGGAGCGCTGCATCTCCGTCTCGAGCCCGACGGGCTCGACACGCATGCCCACACCGGGGACGATCGCTTCCTCGGGCATCACGGGTTCAGGTGTCACAGGGGTGTTCTCGTCGGCCATTGCTGGTCAAAGTCCTTTCGAGCTGCGGCGTCGCTGGTACGGCCGACTCAGATGTCGAGGAAGCGGACGTCCTTGGCATTGCGCTGGATGAACGAGCGCCGCGCCTCGACGTCCTCACCCATGAGCACCGAGAACAGGTCGTCGGCCTGCGCCGCGTCGTCCAGCGTGACCTGGCCGAGGACCCGGTGGTCGACGTCCATGGTCGTGACGCGCAGCTCTTCGGCGTTCATCTCGCCGAGGCCCTTGAAGCGCTGGATCGAGTCTTCCTTGATCCGCTTGCCGTTCTGCTTGCCGAGCGCCACGAGGGCGTCGCGCTCCCGGTCCGAGTACGCGTACTCGAAGTCGTCCCGGCCCCACTTGATCTTGTAGAGCGGCGGGCGCGAGAGGTAGACGTTGCCCTGCTCGACCAGCGGCCGCATGAAGCGGAAGAGGAAGGTGAGCAGCAGGGTGTTGATGTGCTGGCCGTCGACGTCGGCGTCCGCCATCAGAATGATCTTGTGATAGCGGAGCTTCTCGATGTCGAAGTCCTCGTGGACCCCGGTGCCGAAGGCCGAGATCAGCGCCTGGACCTCGGTGTTCTGGAGGATCTTGTCGATCCGGGCCTTCTCGACGTTCAGGATCTTGCCGCGGATGGGCAGGATCGCCTGGTACATCGGGTTGCGGCCGGACTTCGCCGAACCACCGGCGGAGTCACCCTCGACGATGAAGATCTCGCACTTGGTGGGGTCGTTCGACTGGCAGTCGCTCAGCTTGCCGGGCAGCGAGGCGCTCTCCAGGAGCCCCTTGCGCCGCGTCAGGTCGCGCGCCTTGCGGGCCGCCACACGGGCGGTCGAGGCGGCGATGCCCTTGCGGATGATGTCGGCGGCCTCGTTCGGGTTCCGGTCGAACCAGTCCGTCAGCTGCTCGTGGACGACCTTCTGCACGAAGGTCTTAGCCTCCGTGTTGCCCAGCTTGGTCTTCGTCTGACCCTCGAACTGCGGCTCGCCCAACTTCACCGAGATGATCGCGGTGAGACCCTCGCGTACGTCCTCGCCGGTGAGGTTGTCGTCCTTCTCGCGCAGCAGCTTCTTCTCGCGCGCGTACCGGTTGACCAGGGAGGTCAGCGCCGCACGGAAGCCCTCCTCGTGCGTACCGCCCTCATGCGTGTGGATCGCGTTGGCGAAGGAGTAGACCCCCTCGGTGTACTGCGTGTTCC
The DNA here is from genome assembly GCF_001905595.1 of Streptomyces sp. CB00316. Classification (GTDB taxonomy): domain Bacteria; phylum Actinomycetota; class Actinomycetes; order Streptomycetales; family Streptomycetaceae; genus Streptomyces. The sequence continues at coordinate 627,878 of NZ_LIXI01000002.1, forward strand.
ACTGCATGGCGATCTGGGCCGAGAGGAGACGGTCCTTGTCCTCGGCCTCGATGTCGATCACCGACTGGTGGATGACGTCGCCCTTACGGGAGTTGAGGTACTTGACGAAGTCGACGATGCCGTTCTCGTAGTGGTACGTGACCGTGCGGGTCGTCTCCTCCTCGGGCACCTCGACGGCCTCGGCGCTGTCGGCGCCCGCCGTGGCCTTCGCCGACTCGCGCTCGTCGGTCAGCTTGAGGGTGAGGCCCTTGTTGAGGAACGCCATCTCCTGGAAGCGGCGCGAGAGGGTCTCGAAGCTGTACTCGGTGGTCTCGAAGATGTCCCCGTCGGCCCAGAAGGTGACCGACGTACCGGTCTCGTCCGTGGCCTCGTGCTTGGCCAGCGGGGCGGTGGGGACACCGAGCTTGTAGTCCTGGGTCCAGCGGTATCCGTCGGTCTTGACCTCGACGGCGACCCGGGTGGACAGGGCGTTGACGACGGAGACACCGACGCCGTGCAGACCGCCGGAGACGGCGTAACCGCCGCCGCCGAACTTGCCGCCCGCGTGCAGCACGGTGAGCACGACCTCGACGGCCGGCTTGCCCTCGGACGGCACGATGCCGACCGGGATGCCACGGCCGTTGTCGATCACGCGCACGCCGCCGTCGGCGAGGATCGTGACGTCGATCGTGGTCGCGTGGCCCGCCATCGCCTCGTCGACCGAGTTGTCGACGACCTCCTGCACGAGGTGGTGCAGGCCGCGCTCACCGGTCGAGCCGATGTACATACCAGGCCGCTTGCGGACCGCGTCCAGCCCTTCCAGCACGGTGATCGCGCTGGCGTCGTACGAGGCTGTGGCCTCGCCCGACTCACCGGCTGTGGACGGAATGTTCTCGTTGGGGTTGCCGGAATCGGCCACGAAGCGCCCTTTCTGGCACAGCACAGGCCGTCTTCCGGACAGGCGGGAGCGGCTGCGTCGTTCGGCTTGTATCGACGACTCCCGCCTCAGCAGCGGGATTACTCACCAGTCTACCGGTAGCACTGACATGAATGGGGGTTTGCCGGTACCTGAGTACGCATGTGCCGCCCTGAATCGGCGGTTGACGACTCCCCATATTCAGGGAGGGGCCCCAAGAGGCCCTGACGGGCATTGAGCGCTTCGGCCTGTCAACCTCCCGCTACGGTGAGGGACGCTCCGGCCGCACCTCCCGGTTTCCGCCGGTACGAACCGTGGTGAACCGGGAGCTCCGGTCCGTCCCAAGCCCCTTACGTGAGCATCAGGGACACGACAAGATCTAGCCAAAAGTGCAGCTCAGGGGTGGGGAGCGGCGGTCCGGTCAGTAGCCGGAAGGCAGCGGGGCGCTCATCCGTAGGTGTCCCCGGGCCCCTTGCTGCCAGGCGCCCGCAGCGGCCCGAACCGGCGCTCCGGGCCCCCCGGACCGAGCACCTTGATCATCCGTACGGTGCCCTGCCCCAGATCCGCGTTGAGCCGAGCCACCAGCTGCGGGGCCAGCAGCCGCAGCTGGGTCGCCCACGCCGTGGAGTCGCAGCTCACAGTGAGCACCCGCGCGGCCGGGTCCTCGTCGTAGCGCAGCGGGACGCAGTGGTTGGCCAGATCGTCGCCCACGATCTGCGGCCACCGCCCCATCACACCGCCCACCGCCGCCGGGGTCTCCCAGCCGCGTTCGGTGATCAGCCGGTTGATCGCGGAGCCCAGCGGCTGCGGATCGCGGCCGTCCGAGCGGGCCCCGGAGCGCAGCCCGCCGCCCCGCCTCGCCTGCTTCTTCTGCTGGGCCGCCGCACCCCGCGCCCTGGCCTGCTCCTTCGCCGCCCGCAGCGCGACCCGGGCCAGGTCGACCCCGGACACCTCGGGCGGCGCCGGGCTCGCTACCGGCTCAGGCTGCCCGGGGCTCCCCGGCTTTCCGTCCCGGCCGGTCATACCCGCTCCACCTCGCCCGCCGACACCGCGTACCGCGCCCCCGCCAGCACGCCCGGCACGTCCTCCGCCACCGCGGCGGTCACCAGCACCTGCTCGCCCGGTGCCACCAGCTCAGCCAGCCGCTCCCGGCGGCGGGCGTCCAGCTCGGCGAAGACGTCGTCCAGGACCAGCACCGGCTCGTTGCCCTCGGCACGCAGCAGCTCGTAACTGGCCAGCCGCAGCGCCAGCGCGTAGCTCCAGGACTCCCCGTGGCTCGCGTACCCCTTCGCGGGCATGGACCGCAGGCCGAGCACCAGGTCGTCCCGGTGCGGGCCCACCAGCGTCACCCCGCGCTCGATCTCCTGCTTACGGACCCCGACGAGCGCCGCGGTCAGCCGCTCGTACAGCTCGTCTCGGGTGCTCGCCGGGTCGATGTCCTCGCCCACCGAGCTGCGGTACTCCAGGGTCACGAGGCCACCGCCCGGCGCCACGTCCCCGTACGCCTTGTCGGCCAGCGGCTGGAGCGTGGCGATCAGGTCCAGACGCTGCGCGAGCAGCTCGGCGCCGACCCGTCCCAGGTGCTGGTCCCAGACGTCGAGGGTGGACAGGTCCATGGACCGGCCGCCGTGGCGACGGGCCATCGCGGCGGACTTCAGCAGGGTGTTGCGCTGCTTGAGGACCCGCTCGTAGTCGGAGCGGACCCCGGCCATGCGGGGCGAGCGCGCGGTGATCAGCTCGTCCAGGAACCGCCGCCGCTCCCCGGGGTCGCCCTTGACCAGGGCCAGGTCCTCCGGCGCGAACAGCACCGTCCGTACGATCCCGAGCACGTCACGCGGTCTGACCTGCGAGGACCTGTTGATACGGGCCCGGTTGGCGCGGCCGGGGTTGAGCTCCAGCTCGACCAGCTGCGAGCGCTCGCCCTGGGTCACCGCCGCACGGATCACGGCCCGCTCGGCGCCCATCCGCACGAGGGGAGCGTCCGAGGAGACCCGGTGGCTGCCGAGGGTGGCGAGATAGCCGACGGCCTCGACGATATTGGTCTTGCCCTGCCCGTTGGGCCCCACGAACGCGGTGACGCCCGGGTCGAGAGGGACCTCGACCCGGGCGTACGAGCGGAAGTCGGCCAGCGAGAGATGGGTGACGTGCATGGTGGCCGACCTCTCCCGACAGTGCTTCCAGGTTGTCGCGGCGCCGGCGTACGGCCGGCGCCGCGATCAGTTCTCGTTCTTGGACTCGACCGCGTGGCCGCCGAACTGGTTGCGCAGCGCGGCGATCATCTTCATCTGCGGCGAGTCGTCCTGGCGCGAGGCGAACCGCGCGAACAGGGACGCCGTGATGGCGGGCAGCGGCACCGCGTTGTCGATCGCGGCCTCCACCGTCCAGCGGCCCTCGCCCGAGTCGGCGGCGAAGCCCCGGAGCTTGTCCAGGTGCTCGTCGTCGTCCAGGGCGTTGACCGCGAGGTCGAGCAGCCACGAGCGGATGACCGTGCCCTCCTGCCAGGAGCGGAAGACCTCGCGCACGTCGGTGACGGAGTCGACCTTCTCCAGGAGCTCCCAGCCCTCGGCGTAGGCCTGCATCATGGCGTACTCGATGCCGTTGTGGACCATCTTCGCGAAGTGGCCGGCGCCGACCTTGCCCGCGTGGACGGAGCCGAAGTCGCCCTCGGGCTTGAGCGCGTCGAAGATCGGCTGGACCTTCGCCACGTTCTCCGCGCTGCCGCCGTACATCAGGGCGTAGCCGTTCTCCAGGCCCCAGACACCGCCGGAGACGCCGCAGTCGACGAACCCGATTTCCTTGAGACCCAGCTCGACGGCGTGCTTCTCGTCGTCGGTCCAGCGCGAGTTGCCGCCGTCGACGACGACGTCGCCGGGCGAGAGCAGCTCGGCCAGCTCGTCGATCGTGGACTGGGTCGCGGCACCGGCCGGGACCATGACCCAGACGACCCGCGGACCCTTCAGCTTGCCCACAAGCTCTTCGAGACTGTGGACATCGGCGACATCCGGGTTGCGGTCGTAACCGATGACGGTGTGGCCTGCGCGGCGGATGCGCTCGCGCATGTTGCCGCCCATCTTGCCGAGGCCGACGAGACCGAGCTCCATCAGAGATTCCTTAAGCGTCGTGGCGATAGCGTCGGGGCGTTCTCCGCCCAGGACCGAGCCTACGCCCGGCCGGCGACAGCGCGGTGGGCCCGCTCCGCGCCGAACGGGCCCACCGGGAAAAGCTGGATCAGCCGCGTCAGCCGGAGAGGCGCACCGGCATGATCAGGTACTTGTACGCGTCGTCCGCCTCGGCGTCCACGGCCGGGCGCCCGCTGAGCAGGGCGGGCTTGGTGGACGTGGTGAAGGAGAGCTGGGCGACCGGGGAGTCGATGGCGCTCAGACCGTCCAGCAGGAACGTCGGGTTGAAGGCGATCGAGATGTCGTCGCCCTCCAGTACCGCGTCGACGCGCTCCACAGCCTGTGCGTCGTCGCTGGAGCCGGCTTCCAGGATGAGCACGCCCTGCTCGAAGCTGAGCCGGACCGGGGTGTTGCGCTCGGCGACAAGGGCCACACGCTTGACGGCCTCGACGAAGGGGGCGGTCTCGATGACCGCGACCGAGTTGAACTCGGTGGGGAAGAGCGTGCGGTACTTCGGCAGGTCGCCTTCGAGCAGCCGCGTGGTCGTCGTGCGTCCCGCGCCCTCGAAACCGATCAGCCCCTCACCGGCACCGGAGCCGGAGAGCGCCAGGGTGACCGTGTCACCGCTGGTGAGCGCCTTGGCGGTGTCCAGGAGCGTCTTGGCGGGCACCAGGGCGACCGCGGAGGCCTCCGGGTCCTCCGGCTTCCAGAGGAACTCACGGACCGCGAAGCGGTAGCGGTCGGTGGAGGCGAGGGTGACGGTGTCGCCCTCGATCTCGATGCGCACACCGGTCAGCACGGGCAGCGTGTCGTCGCGGCCCGCGGCGATGGCGACCTGGGCGGCGGCCGATGCGAAGACCTCACCGGGGACGGTGCCCGTGGCGGTCGGCATCTGCGGCAGCGCCGGGTACTCCTCCACAGGCAGTGTGTGGAGGGTGAAGCGCGAGGAGCCGCAGACAACCGTGGCCCGTACACCGTCTGTGGAGATCTCCACAGGGCGGTTGGGGAGGGCGCGGCAGATGTCGGCGAGCAGCCGGCCGGAGACGAGCACCGTGCCGTCCTCGTCGACCTCCGCGTCCACGGAGACCTTGGCCGAGACCTCGTAGTCGAAGCTGGAGAAGGAGAGGGCTCCGTCCTCGGCCTTCAGCAGAAGGCCCGCGAGAACGGGCGCCGGCGGACGGGCCGGGAGGCTGCGGGCCACCCAGGCCACCGCCTCCGCGAGTACATCGCGCTCCACCCGGATCTTCACCGGAACCGCCTCCTGCTGTTGCTCGCTCGCCCTGCTGGCCTTCGTCGTCTGGACCGGAGCTCCCTGCCGACGGCCGGGGTGGCTCCGGGGTCCAGTCTGACGCACGGCACCGACAGTCGTTGCTGCTCGGGGTCAAGTCGAGCAAAACGCTGCGAGGCAGTCGCCGGTCGAGTTGTACACAGGCCCCACTTCGAAGCGGATTCCTAGCTAACTCTGAGTGGTAGTAGTAGTAGGCCCTGTGGAAACCGTGGATAACGTCGTTTGCGCAGGTCAGCACCGGTTTTTTGTCCACCGACCCTGTGGGTGGCACCCGTGGACAACCGGGGCTTTCTGTGGACGGGCGGAAGTTCTGCACACCCGATGCACAGGAGGGGGTCACTTCTCCCCAGGCCTGTCCCCAGCTTTACCCACGTTCCCCACAGCCCAATCAGGCAGCTTGGTGTGACGCCTTTCACTCCGGGCGGTGAGAGGGCGTGTTCTGTTGCCGAACAGTGGACAAAGGTGTGGAGAAGCCGGGCCGGGCTGGGGACAACAGCGTCCAGCTTGTGGGCCGACGGTGGACAACCGGGAGCTCCCCCTGTGGACGAGATATCTGTCCACAGGCTGTGGATCACGGTTGACCACAAATCCCCAACCGCGTGACCTGCTCTGATGGAGTATCGGCAGCCGGGCCTGTGGACGCAATATGGACAACTTCCCAGTCCCCAGGCTGTGGACGGAAGAAATCCCGCACATCTGTGGAGAAGGGCCTCTGAGCAGCCCGTATTCGAACAGCACGGGCACGGGCGCGACCGCTTCCGGGGCTCCCGGGGCGCTCGGGAGCGACGACAGGAACGACGAAAGGCGCCTCGCGCGGACCGTGGGAGGTCGTTGCGAGGCGCCCTGCGTGCTTGCTGCGAGGCCCTGCGAGGCCCTCTGCGATGCCTTGAGCGGCCGGCGTCAGCCGTTCTTGATGCGGTTGGTGAGCTCGGTGACCTGGTTGTAGATGGAGCGGCGCTCCGCCATCAGCGCCCGGATCTTCCGGTCCGCGTGCATCACCGTCGTATGGTCGCGGCCGCCGAACTGCGCGCCGATCTTCGGCAGCGAGAGGTCAGTGAGTTCCCGGCACAGATACATGGCGATCTGGCGCGCCGTCACCAGGACCCGGCTGCGCGAGGATCCGCAGAGGTCCTCCACGGTCAGACCGAAGTAGTCCGCGGTCGCCGCCATGATGGCCGGCGCGGTGATCTCCGGTGCCGACTCCTCACCGCCCGGGATCAGGTCCTTCAGCACGATCTCGGTCAGCCCGAGGTCCACCGGCTGCCGGTTGAGGGAGGCGAAGGCCGTCACCCGGATCAGGGCGCCCTCCAGCTCACGGATGTTGCGCGAGATCCGCGAGGCGATGAACTCCAGGACCTCCGGAGGCGCGTTCAGCTGCTCCTGCACCGCCTTCTTACGGAGGATGGCGATCCGGGTCTCCAGCTCGGGCGGCTGGACGTCGGTGGTCAGCCCCCACTCGAAGCGGTTGCGCAGCCGGTCCTCCAGTGTCACCAGCTGCTTGGGCGGCCGGTCCGAGGAGAGCACGATCTGCTTGTTCGCGTTGTGCAGCGTATTGAAGGTGTGGAAGAACTCCTCCTGCGTCGATTCCTTGCTCGCCAGGAACTGGATGTCGTCGACCAGGAGGATGTCGACATCGCGGTACCGCTTGCGGAAGGTGTCGCCCTTGCCGTCGCGGATCGAGTTGATGAACTCGTTGGTGAACTCCTCCGAGCTCACGTACCGCACCCGGGTGCCCGGGTAGAGACTGCGCGCGTAGTGCCCGATCGCGTGCAGCAGGTGGGTCTTGCCGAGCCCCGACTCCCCGTAGATGAAGAGAGGGTTGTACGCCTTGGCGGGCGCCTCGGCGACGGCCACGGCAGCGGCGTGCGCGAACCGGTTGGAGGCGCCGATCACGAAGGTGTCGAAGAGGTACTTCGGGTTCAGCCGGGCGTGCGGCTCTCCCGGTCCCGGCGCGGGCGCCGGCTGGGCGCCCATGGGGCCGGGGCCAGGGCCGCCGGTGCGTCCGGGGCCGGGCCCGCCCTGGCGGTGCTGGTCGTGGCGGTCGCGCTGCTGCTCGTACCCCTGGCGCTCGGGCGGCTGCGACCGGTAGTCGTGCTGCGGCTGCTGGGGGCGCCCGGTGCCGTACGGCTCACGCCACTGCTCCGAGGGCTGGTCGCGGTACGACTCGGTCTCGCGGTAGGTGTCGGAGGCGGGCTGCTCACGGTCCTGATAGCCCCCGTGCCGCGGCTGCTGCCAGGAGAGGTCCTCCTGGTTGCGCGGCCAGGCGCCCGGCTCGGGGCGCTGCTGCTGGTAGTCGGGGTAGGCCGGGCGGGCCGTCGGCATACCGTCGTCGGAGGGGCGGTGGCCGTATCCGTCGTAGCCGTCGTCGCGCCCGTCGTCGCGCGGCTGCCCCTGGTAGCGGTGGCCCTGCTGGCTCTGGTGCGACTGGTGCATGGGGGGCGCCGGCGGGGAGGGTGGTTCGCCCGCGGAGTCGTCAACGGTGATCGCGATCCGGATGGGGCGGCCGCACTCCCGGGTCAGCGTCTCGCTGATCAGTGGAGCGAGGCGGCCCTCGAGCACGCGTTTGCCCCATTCATTGGGGACGGCCAGGAGTGCGGTGTCGGCGACGAGTGCCAGCGGCTGGCAGCGCTCGATCCACTGCTTGTCCTTCGGCTCGATGCCCTGCTGGCCCTCCCCGAGGAGTTGTTCCAGCACTCGTGGCCACACTGCGGCAAGATCGGCAGGTACGTCAGCCACAAGGCACGCTCTCTCGCATGTCCCACGAATGTGTGGTTCTCGGGACGGGATGGGTCGGGATGGGTGAGGCCCGGCAGTCGGGAAGGAAAAGAACCGGAGTTCAGCCACGGTAGTCAGGCCGGGCCGCGCGGTTCAAGTCGTTGTCCACAGGCTGTGCACAATGGGGGGTCGCGCGGAGCTGGTTTGACCGGATGGCGTAGCCGCGCGTACCGTGACCAGGTCGAGTTGTCGATGGCTGCTGCCGCCTGCCTCCGATGGGCAAAGATCACGATCTGTGATTGTGAAGCGGTGCACTAAGGCGTTTACGCGAGTTCCTCGTGGGCGCACGGTGACAGCCAGGCGATGTCCCGCCAAGACACGAATCATTTCTGGAGCCCCCGAGTGAGCAAGCGCACCTTCCAGCCGAACAACCGCCGTCGCGCCAAGACCCACGGCTTCCGTCTGCGCATGCGTACCCGTGCCGGCCGCGCGATTCTCGCAAACCGCCGTGGCAAGGGCCGCAGCAGCCTGTCCGCCTGATCGCTTACAGGTCCATGACGTGCTGCCTACCGAGAATCGGCTGAGGCGGCGCGAGGACTTCGCGACCGCGGTACGACGAGGGCGTCGAGCCGGACGTCCACTGCTCGTCGTCCATCTACGCAGCGGTGAAACGGACCCGCACGTGACTGGGGAGACTGTTCCCCCGCCGCGTGCGGGTTTCGTTGTCAGCAAAGCGGTGGGAGGCGCGGTCGTCCGTACCGCTGTGAAGCGGAGGCTTCGCCATCTGGTCCGCGACCGGCTGGCGCAGTTGCCCCCCGGTAGCCTTGTTGTCGTACGAGCGCTGCCCGGTGCGGGCGACGCCGACCATGCACAGCTGGCCCGAGACCTGGATGCCGCCCTTCAGCGGTTGCTGGGAGGGGGCGCGAGATGAAGTACCCGCTGCTTGCCCTCATCAAGCTGTACCAGTGGACGATCAGCCCACTCCTCGGGCCTGTCTGCCGCTATTACCCGTCGTGTTCCCACTATGGATATACGGCTATCGACCGGCACGGTGCGATCAAGGGAACAGCGCTGACCGCCTGGCGCATCCTGCGATGCAATCCGTGGTCACCCGGCGGTGTGGACCATGTCCCGGAACGCAAGCGTCCGCGGTGGCACGAGCTGCTGCGCAACGGCCTGCGCGGCGGCAAGGGCGGGGAGCCCGCCGCTGATGTGCCGTCCGGGGGGCCGGTCTCCGCACCCCCGAGCCCGGCCACAGAGACCTCGCCCAATGCTCAAGGAGCCTGATTAGTGGACACGATTGCCAGTCTGTTCAGCTTTATCACCACGCCCGTCTCGTGGGTCATCGTCCAGTTCCACAAGGTCTACGGAGCGCTCTTCGGCGATGACTCCGGGTGGGCCTGGGGCCTGTCCATCGTGTCCCTGGTGGTGCTGATCCGGATCTGCCTGATCCCGCTCTTCGTGAAGCAGATCAAGTCGACCCGCAACATGCAGGTGCTCCAGCCGAAGATGAAGGCGATCCAGGAGCGCTACAAGAACGACAAGCAGCGTCAGTCCGAAGAGATGATGAAGCTGTACAAGGAGACGGGTACCAACCCGCTCTCCTCGTGCCTTCCGATCCTGGCGCAGTCCCCGTTCTTCTTCGCCCTGTACCACGTGCTGTCGTCCATCGCCTCGGGCAAGAAGATCGGCGCGATCAACCAGGACCTGCTGGACAGCGCCCGTCAGGCCCACATCTTCGGCGCGCCGCTGGCCGCGAAGTTCACCGACAGCGTCGACAAGCTCAGCTCGCTCGACGCCACGCTGCTGGACGTCCGGGTCGTCACCGCCATCATGATCGTGCTGATGTCGGCCTCGCAGTTCTTCACCCAGCGCCAGCTGATGACGAAGAACGTCGACCTCACGGTGAAGACCCCGTACATGCAGCAGCAGAAGATGCTGATGTACATCTTCCCGGTCATCTTCGCCGTGATGGGCGTCAATTTCCCCGTCGGTGTCCTCGTCTACTGGCTGACCACGAACGTCTGGACCATGGGTCAGCAGATGTACGTGATCAACCAGAACCCGACGCCGGGCAGCAAGGCGCAGGACGCCTACCTCCAGCGGGTGCTCAAGGCCGTGGACTCCCGCGGTCAGGTCCGCGGCCGGACGCAGCGCAGGACCGTCAAGGCGATCGTGGCCAAGGGGCCCGACCGCAACGACATCGAGCGCAAGTTCATCACCGGGCTGAGCAAGAAGGGTTTCGCGGCTCAGGAGGACGGCACCGTCCAGAAGAGCGAGACGGCCGTTCTCGAGGCCGAGGGCGGTACGGCTCCCAGGCGCCAGCAGCCCAAGCGCCAGACCAAGGCGAAGCGCCAGACGGCCGCCACCGCCGGTGCGGCCAAGGACGAGCCCGCGGCCGACTCCAAGACCTCGCTCCAGAAGCAGGACGCACCGCAGGACGACAAGCCGACGTCGGCGGGCAAGCCCGCCTCCGGCTCCTCACGCCAAGCCAAGTCCGGACAGCGCAAGGGCCCGCAGCGGCCCAAGCACCCGTCCAAGAAGTAAGAAGGAGTCCACCCGTGACGGAAGGCACCACCTCCACGGCCGCCGCTGAGGGCAGCGACACTCTGACCCGCCTGGAGCAGGAGGGGGAGATCGCAGCCGACTACCTCGAAGGCCTGCTCGACATCGCCGACCTCGACGGCGACATCGACATGGACGTCGAGGCGGACCGGGCCGCGGTATCGATCATCAGCGACTCCCCGCGTGAACTCCAGAAGCTCGTGGGGCGCGACGGTGAGGTGCTGGAGGCGCTCCAGGAGCTGACCCGGCTGGCGGTTCACCGGGAGACCGGCGACCGCAGCCGTCTGATGCTGGACATCGGCGGCTTCCGGGCCAAGAAGCGCGAGATCCTCGCCGAGCTGGGTGCCAAGGCCGCCAACGACGTCAAGACCTCGGGCCAGCCGGTCAAGCTGGACCCGATGACGCCGTTCGAGCGCAAGGTCGTGCACGACGCGATCGCCGCAGCCGGTCTCCGGAGCGAGTCGGAGGGCGAGGAGCCGCAGCGCTTCGTCGTCGTTCTCCCGGCCTGACCGGATCCTTGTACTGTCGGCCCCGTCTGCTCGCAGGCGGGGCCGATCTTTGTCAGCCTGATAGTCAGCCACCCCCAGTGCGCTAGTGCGGTACGGAAGGACGGTCCCCGTGACGGACGCTGCAGAGCTCCCCCAGGCACCTGAAGAGGCGCAGGCGGTATTCGGAGAGCTCTTCCCGGAGGCTGTCCGGTACGCGGAGCTTCTCGCCGATGCCGGAGTGAAGCGCGGCCTGATCGGGCCGCGTGAGGTGCCGCGGCTGTGGGAGCGGCACCTGCTGAACTGCGCGGTGCTCTCCGAGGTGGTGCCGGAAGGCGTCACGGTCTGCGATGTGGGCTCGGGTGCCGGCCTGCCCGGCATCCCGCTTGCCCTGGTACGCCCCGACCTCAAGATCACGCTGCTGGAGCCGCTGCTCCGCCGGACGAACTTCCTCCAGGAAGTCGTCGAACTGCTCGGCCTGGACCATGTGACGGTGGTGCGCGGGAGGGCCGAGGAGGTCCTCGGGACGCTTCAGCCCGTCCACGTGGTGACCGCTCGCGCCGTGGCGCCGCTGGACCGGCTGGCCGGCTGGGGTGTGCCCCTGCTGCGCCCCTACGGGGAGATGCTCGCGCTCAAGGGCGACACGGCCGAGGAGGAGATCAACGGTGCCAGGGCGGCCCTGAGCAAGCTCGGCGTGCTGGAGACCGAGGTGCTCCAGGTCGGCGAGGGCGTGGTCGATCCGCTGTCCACGGTCGTGCGCGTGGTGGTGGGCGAGAGCCCGGGCGGTGTGAGGTTCGCCGCAAAGAGGGCCAAGGCCGCGCGGGTGGGACGCACCCGACGCCGTCGCTGAGGGCTGCCGGTCGCGCCACGACCGGCACGGAGGGGAGCGGTCCCCCGTAGCCCCTTCCGGATGATCTCTGTCGTCTAGCAGGGAAATGTCGGGAAAGAGGCCATCTATACCCCCTGCGGAGTGTCGTGGCCTGGTAGTTGCGATGCGGGGGCATCGTGTTTCACGTGAAACGTCGCTCTCTGCTGCAGGGAATCATCGGCCGCGGTCGTGCGGCTGCCACACCGCGCGACCGGAAGCCCGTACGGGTTACCGAGTTGTCCACACGTCCGGATTCATCCACAGATCAGCGGGCCTCGCTGGTTCACGACCCCGAAAGCATGGCAGGCTCTGCTCATTGCGAGCCTGAAGTCGAGGAGAGTGAACCGTTGCGGTCCGACGCCAACATCGCGGGACCGATGACCGATCCGGTCCCCGGTCCCCGAACCGAGTCCGTGGGGGACGGTGTTTCACGTGAAACACCGCCGCCGATGGACGACACACCCATCGGTCGCGCTGCCCAGCTGGCCGTAGAGGCCCTCGGCCGCGCCGGTGAGGGGCTGCCTCGCCCTGACCGGACACGCGTCATGGTGGTGGCCAACCAGAAGGGTGGGGTCGGTAAGACGACCACGACGGTCAACCTCGCTGCCTCGCTGGCCCTGCACGGTGCGCGTGTCCTGGTGGTCGACCTCGACCCCCAGGGCAACGCCTCCACGGCGCTGGGGATCGATCACCACTCCGATGTTCCGTCGATCTATGACGTCCTGGTGGAGAGCCGGCCGCTCTCCGAAGTGGTTCAGCCCGTTCCGGACGTCGAGGGTCTCTTCTGCGCCCCCGCCACGATCGATCTCGCCGGTGCGGAGATCGAGCTCGTGTCGCTGGTGGCGCGGGAGAGCCGGCTTCAGCGGGCCATCCAGGCGTACGAGCAGCCGCTGGACTACATCCTCATCGACTGCCCTCCCTCCCTCGGCCTTCTCACGGTGAACGCGATGGTGGCCGGCGCGGAGGTGCTGATCCCTATCCAGTGCGAGTACTACGCGCTGGAGGGGCTGGGCCAGCTGCTGCGCAATGTCGACCTGGTGCGGGGCCACTTGAACCCCGATCTGCATGTCTCCACGATCCTGTTGACCATGTACGACGGCAGGACCAGGCTCGCCTCCCAGGTCGCCGAGGAGGTCCGTACCCACTTCGGCAAGGAAGTGCTGCGGACGAGCATCCCGCGGTCCGTCCGCATCTCCGAGGCGCCGAGTTACGGGCAGACCGTGCTGACCTACGACCCAGGGTCCAGCGGTTCTCTCTCGTACCTCGAAGCCGCCCGGGAGATCGCCCTGCGGGGTGTCGGGGTGCACTACGAGGCCCAGCACGCCCACGCGATTCAGAACAGCCAGCAGAACGTTTCGGAGGGCATCCAGTGAGTGAGCGACGTAGAGGGCTGGGACGTGGGCTCGGTGCGCTGATCCCCGCCGCTCCCCAGGAGAAGCAGGTGCCGGGGCCCGGAGGCGGTTCCGCCTCCGGCGGGGGACCGGTTCTGACGGCGGAGCGAGGAGTGGCGGCCGCGAAGGTGACCGCACTCCCGTCGTCCCCATTGGTGCCGGAGCCGGCGACCTCGCCGGACCAGGGGTCGGGGACCTCCGGTGCGTACTTCGCCGAGCTGCCCATCGGTTCGATCACGCCGAACCCCCGCCAGCCCCGCGAGGTCTTCGACGAGGACGCCTTGGCCGAGCTGGTCACCTCCATCAAGGAGGTGGGTCTCCTCCAGCCGGTCGTCGTGCGCAAGGTGGGGGCGGACCGCTACGAGCTCATCATGGGCGAGCGTCGTCTGCGGGCCTGCCGCGAAGCCGGCCTGGAGCGGATCCCGACCATCGTCCGGGACACGGACGACGAGAAGCTCCTCCTGGACGCGCTGCTGGAGAACCTCCACCGGGCTCAGCTGAACCCGCTGGAGGAGGCTGCCGCGTACGATCAGCTCCTCAAGGACTTCAAGTGCACCCATGACCAGCTGGCCGACCGGATCGGGCGGTCCCGGCCCCAGGTGTCCAACACGCTGCGGCTCCTGCGGCTCTCGCCGCCGGTGCAGCGGCGAGTGGCCGCAGGCGTCCTCTCGGCCGGCCATGCCAGGGCCCTGCTGTCGGTGGACGACTCCGAGGAGCAGGACCGGCTGGCCCACCGCATCGTGGCGGAGGGTCTCTCGGTCCGCGCGGTCGAGGAGATCGTGACGCTCATGGGTTCGCGTCCCACGAGCTCGCCCAAGCCGAAGGGCCCCCGGGCCGGTGCGCGGCTGTCCCCCGCACTGACCGACCTGGCGACCCGGCTCTCCGACCGCTTCGAGACCCGGGTGAAGGTCGACCTGGGCCAGAAGAAGGGGAAGATCACCGTCGAATTCGCCTCGATGGAGGATCTGGACCGGATCCTCGGCTCCCTCGCCCCGGGTGAGGGAAAGGTGCTGGAGCGCCGTCTCGCCGAAGCTCCTGACGAGGACGACGAGAGCTGACTCCCAGGCGTCCGCTTGCGCGTAGGACCGCGCGAAGGGCGGGCCGTGTTCCGGTACTCACCGGAACACGGCCCGCCCTTTGCTCTCTCTCGGTATCCGCATCACCTCTGGGTGGATACGATGCGATCTGGGATGGCACATCCACGGTGATCGACCTCGAAGGAGGGCGGGGACCTTGCGAACAGTGAGCCGCAGCCGACTGGTGACGGTCGGGCTCGGCCTGGGAGCAGTCGGGGGATTCGTCGGCAGTCTGTTTCACGAACGGAACGCGCTGGCGGCCGCACGCGATGCGGCGGGCGAGAGAAGTGAGGGATCGCCGCCATGGGGCGTCGGCTTGTACCGCTCACCTTGGACAACCTTCAGGATCTCCCCGAGCGCTGCTGCGCGTGCGTCTTCTGGGAGCTTGACCCGGTCAGCGGGGAAGCCGCGGTAGAGGCGGGCAAGCCGGAGCTGGAGAAAGAGGCCTGGATCTCCGCGGTGCTCCTGGAGTGGGGCTCCTGCGGCCGGGTGGTCTACGTGGACGACGTCCCGGCGGGGTTCGTCCTCTATGCGCCGCCTGCGTATGTTCCGCGCTCGACGGCCTTCCCCACCAGCCCGGTCTCCCCCGACGCCGTTCAGCTCATCACCGGTTTGATCGTTCCGGGGTATCAGGGCCAGGGGCTCGGTCGTGTCATGGTGCAGACGGTGGCCAAGGACGTGCTGCGCCGGGGTTTCAAGGCGATCGAGGCGTTCGGGGATGCCCGGGCGGAGGAGTTCGGCTGTGTGCTTCCGGCGGATCACCTGCTGGCGGTCGGCTTCAAGACCGTGCGGCCCCACCCGCGATATCCGCGGCTGAGGCTGGAACTGCGGACGACGCTCTCCTGGAAGGAGGACGTCGAGATGGCTCTCGACCGGCTCCTGGGAGCAGTGCAGAAGGAACCGGCGTTGCGCCCGCTCTGACCGGGCTCGGACGGCTGCGGAAACGGGCCCACCCCGCTGAGGGGATGGGCCCGTTTCACGTGAAACATCGCACCAGGGCGCAGTTACTTGGTGATGAAGCCTTCGAGGTCGCGGAGGATCGCGGCCTTCGGCTTGGCGCCGACGATGGTCTTGGCGACCTCGCCGCCCTGGTAGACGTTCAGGGTCGGGATGGACATCACGCCGTACTTGGCAGCGGTGGCCGGGTTCTCGTCGATGTTGAGCTTGACGATCTCGATCTGGTCGCCGTGCTCCGCTGCGATCGCTTCCAGCGAGGGAGCGATCTGACGGCACGGGCCGCACCAGGCAGCCCAGAAGTCGACCAGAACGGGCTTCTCGCTCTTGAGGACGACATCATCGAACGTGTCGTCGGTTACGTGCTTCAGGTCGCCGGCCACGGCGGCCTCCTTAGTCTCTCGGGGTGGGCGTGCGGTGGGGAAGTTCAGACTGCCGGGGTCTTCTCCGGTTCGGCGGGCTCCACGTCCGCCAGTGCGGCGAGGAAGCGCTCGGCGTCCAGCGCCGCGGAGCAGCCGGTGCCCGCAGCGGTGATGGCCTGCCGGTAGGTGTGGTCGACCACGTCACCGGCGCCGAAGACACCGGTCAGGTTGGTGCGGGTGGAGGGCGCTTCGACCTTCAGGTACCCCTCGTCGTCGAGCTCCAGCTGGCCCTTGAAGAGCTCGGTGCGCGGGTCGTGCCCGACGGCGATGAAGAGGCCGGTCACCGGAAGCTCGGAGAGCTCGCCGGTCTTGGTGTTCCGCAGGGTCAGGCCCGAGAGCTTCTGCTCACCCTTGACCTCGGCGACCTCGCTGTCCCAGGCGAACTTGATCTTCGGGTCGGCGAAGGCCCGGTCCTGCATCGCCTTGGAGGCACGCAGGGTGTCGCGACGGTGGACGATCGTTACGGACTTGGCGAAGCGGGAGAGGAAGGTCGCCTCCTCCATGGCCGTGTCGCCGCCGCCGACCACGGCGATGTCGTGGTCCTTGAAGAAGAAGCCGTCGCAGGTGGCGCACCAGGAGACGCCGCGGCCGGAGAGGGCGTCCTCGTTGGGCAGTCCGAGCTTGCGGTGCTGGGAGCCGGTGGTGACGATGACGGCCTTCGCGCGGTGCACGGTGCCGGCCGTGTCGGTGACCGTCTTGATGTCGCCGGTGAGGTCCACCGCGACGACATCGTCGGGAACCAGCTCGGCGCCGAAGCGTTCGGCCTGGGCCCGCATGTTGTCCATGAGCTCGGGGCCCATGATGCCGTCCTGGAAGCCGGGGAAGTTCTCCACGTCGGTGGTGTTCATCAGTGCGCCGCCGGCCGTGACCGCGCCTTCGAAGACCAGCGGGTTCAGTGAGGCACGAGCGGTGTAGAGCGCGGCGGTGTACCCGGCCGGTCCGGAGCCGATGATGATCACATTACGGACGTCGCTCACGGGTTCTTCCTCGTCTCTGCAGACTGCCTACTGCCTATGGGGTCGGTTCAACGACTCTCACCCCACCCAACGGATCCTACGGGTGTTGCATTCCCGACGTGCCGTAGCGGTCCTCAGGGGCGGTCGTACGCCTCTGTGAGCAGCAGTCGACCGGTCGACCCGGGAGCGGTGTCCACGCAGGAGGAGGCGACGACATAGGCCTGCACGCGGGTGGGATCGCTCGGGTGTGGAAGGACGACGAGGAAGGCGTCCGTCCCCTGATAGGTCCCCTCGTCGATGGCGAGGGCCGGTGTGGTACGGCCGGTGGCCTGCTGCACGCACGGGGGTACGGCGACGGCAGGGGCGATGAGCGGGCTCCTGGAGGCCTTGGTGCCGGAGGGCTCAGCCTCGGGTACCGCCTGCTCGTCCTTGCTTGGTGACTGCTTCTGCCCGGTGAAGTCCTCCGTGCCGGCTCCGCCGCCCAGAAGGTCCTGGACCTTGGTTTCGAGAGTCTCCGGGGAGTAGCCGTGCGTCGCGCCTTCCGAGGCGCTGACGGCCCGGTCGGCGGCCGCGCCCGTCGAATCGGAGGACGACGACAGGTTCTGGAGGAAGAGGACGCTCATGCCGATGAGTGCGGCGCCGCACGCGGTGCCCAGGAACACCGCACGCCGACGGCGTCGGGTGTGGCTGCGCCCGGGTCCGGTGGACCCATGAGGGCTGCCCGCCGGGCGGGCCGGGGAGAAACCGGTGCGGGGCGTCACGGAGGACGATTCGCCGGTCTCCGCGCTCTCTGTTTCACGTGAAACATCGGCATCTTCACGTGAAGCATCGGCATCGCGTGAAACAGCGGGGGCCCCACCGGCCCCTTCATCCGCCGGGGAGCCCGGACAGGCCTCGGCGGCGAGCGCCGCGTCGATCCGGGCGGCGATGTCTCCGGGCATCGGCTCGGGGTCCGGCAGGGCGCCGAGCAACTCGCGGACCTCTTCCAGGGAGTCCCGTACCTCCGCGCACAGCTCGCACTCCGCGAGGTGGTCGCGGATCTCTGCCGCGCGGGAAGGGGTGAGCAGCCCCTCGGTGAGATCGGAGATCTCGGAGACCTCCGGGTGCTGGGCCGTGCCAGTCGTGGATGTCACGGGCGTCCACCTCCTCCCTTCACAGCGGCTGGGTCGTTCGCTCCTGCGTCGTTCGGTCCTGACGCAGGTGGGACGGATGCACCGGGCGTCCGGTTCCTTCCGGTGATGTGGCTCGCCCCGTCGGCGCCCTCGTCGCCGGCGGCGCCGCGCAGGTGCCGGACCAGGGGAGCCAGTCTCGCCCGTCCCCGGGCACACCGGCTCTTCACGGTCCCGGTCGGGACGCCCAGGATGCCGGCGGCCTCGGCCACGGGATAACCCTGCATGTCGACCAGGACGAGGGCCGCACGCTGCTCGGCGGGGAGGGTGGCCAGGGCGGCGAAGAGCTGGCGGTGCAGATCCTGCCGTTCGGCGGGGGCCTCGGCCGACTCGTGGGGTTCCAGGAGCTGGTCGAGCCGTTCCGCGTCGTCCACCGGTGACGTCTTGCGGGAGGCCGCTTTACGGACCCGGTCGAGACAGGCGTTGACGGTGATGCGGTGCAGCCAGGTCGTGACGGCGGACTGGCCGCGGAAGGTGTGGGCGGCCCGGAAGGCGGAGACGAGGGCGTCCTGGACGGCGTCGGCCGCCTCTTCCCTGTCCCCGAGGGTGCGCAGCGCCACGGCCCACAGCCGCTCACGGTGGCGCCGTACGAGTACACCGAAGGCGTCGGGGTCGCCCGCCACATGGAGGGCGAGCAGGTCCGCGTCGCCCGGCGCCTCTGGTGGAACGGCATCCACCGTGCTCCCCCTCCGAACCGGATCCGATGTCGTGTGCCACATTAACGGGCCGCTCGCCGGGTGATCAGGGCCGGTGCGGAGTCTCCACACCAGCTCCTGATCAGCCGAGGACGGAGATGTCGTTGATCCCGCCGCGATAGCCGCCTGTGCCGTCCGCGGGCAGTTCCGTGATGTGGATCAGGACGTAGCGCGTCCGGACGGGCTTCTCCAGCTCCTCCTTGAGCGTCTTCCCCGCGATCTTCTTTCCGACGATCTGCTGGGGGAAGTCCGCCGACGAGGAGGGTGACGAGGAGGCGTCCGGATCCGCGGCGAGCACCGCCGTCGTCTGACCGCTGCGGTACATGTCCACATCGATGGAGCGGACGTTCTGGACCTTACCCAGGTCGACGATGATCCCGCTGCCCTGCCGGCGCTGGGGAAGGTTGCCGAAGTTGGCGAAGCCCAGGTAGCGGTTGGTGACCCACGCCGTGGAGGAGTCGTCGTCGATGACGTTCTGAACGTCCCCCGGCCTGATCCCCGAACCGTCGGGCATGAACTCGGTGGCGTCCGCGATGGTCAGCGGCTTGGGCGGGGCGGGTGCCGGCTTCTCGTCGTCGGTCGGCTGGGTGACGCCGGTGTCGTCGGAGCCCTTGCGCTGGTCGAGCAGGATCTCCGCGAGCTGCCAGCTGCCGAGGCCGAGCGCGGCGATGAGCAGTGCCGAGACGCTCCACTTGAGTACCCGTCCGGTACGGCTCTGGAGGGGCGCCGGAGGGGCCGCAAGCACCGGCTGGGTCACGGACGACGGATGGGTGGACGGCCTTCCGTAGGTGCCCTGCTGATAGGTCGTCCGCTGGTAGACCGGCTGCTGGTAAACGGGCTGGGCGGCGAACGTGGGCTCGGGCGGCAGGACGCGCGGCATGGCCGCGACGGCCTTGGCCAGTTCGTCCGGAGTCGTGCAGGGCGGTTCCTGACGGGAGGCGGTGGCCCCGTCGTTGGCGAGGGCGCGCATGGCGAGCTCGGAGAGGCCGCGGTGGACGCCGGCGCGGACCTGGTCCGGGGCGATGAGTCCCATGCCCTTGGGCAGCCCGGAGAGACCGTACGCGTCGTTCTCGTACGGCCAGCGCTTGGTCAGCGCCGCGTACAGGAGTGCGCCGATCGCCTCGGTGTCCTGACGCAGGGGGCGTTCGGAGGTGATGCCGCGCAGGGCGGCGTTCACGGCGAGGCCGCGGATCCGGTACTGGCCGGTGGAACTGCGCAGTACGGCGCCGGGGGTGAGGCGAAGGTGCGTCAGGCCCTCACGGTGGGCCGCCGCCATCGCGTGGGAGAGCTGGCTGACGAGTTGGTAGGCGTCGTGGGCGTCCATCGGTCCGGCGGCCAGCAGAGCGGTGAGCTCGGTGGCGTCCGGGAGCCATTCGTGGACGACGTAGACGAGATCGTCCTCCTCGACGGCGTCCAGGACCTGGACGAAGCGGGGGTCGCCGAGCAGCGCGGACGACCGGGCCGCGGCCAGCACGGAGCGGGCCCGGGGGTGGTTCGCGGGCAGCAGGTGGACGCCGACCGCGCGGCGCAGCTTCTCGTCGACCGCCCGCCAGCTGCTGAAGCCGTCCAGACGGGTGACGCACTCCTCGAGGCGGTAGCGCTCGGCCAGTTTGTGGCCGCTGTGTACATCGGGGGTCGCCGGAACGGCCTCGGAACGTGCCCGCCCGCCGTCGTGACCCTTGGGGTTCTCGGGCGTCTGGGGGCTCGCGCCCTCGGTGTCCTCGGCCTGCGCCGTTCCGTCGTTCGTGGCCTTGTCCGCCTTGGCGGCCAGCGGCTCGTCGCCGCCGTTGTCGGCCACGTCGACGGCAGCCGTGCTACGTTCCGCCACCGTCGTTCCTGCCTCCCCATCCGTTGCGCGAAGCCGGCCAGCTCGCCACAGTCACGCCAATTGTGCCCACACTCCGGCGCTATCCACGACACGCGGAGTCCGGCGATGGTTGTGCGGCCGTGCGCTCATTCAGCGTCCGAGCCGTCCACGGACCATGCCGACCAGGCCGTTGACCTCCTCGATGCGCATCTTCTTCGCGGCGACGAAGAAGACGCCCATGAGGAGGGTGCCGCCACAGATCAGCGCAGCCAGCGATCCGAGAGCGCCCGAGCCGAGAAGTTCGAGGATCGCGAATCCGATGCCGCCGCCGATGACGGCCGCGGGTACCGCCGCCATGCAGAGCCGGGCGTAGGTCCGCACGATATGCGCACCGTCCAGGTCGCCGCCGAGCCGGGTGCGCAGTCGGCGCCAGGCGACACCGACGCCGACCGCGTAGGCCAGACCGTAGGAGAAGGCCATGCCGACGACGGCCCAGCGGGCGGGCAGGACGACGTAGCAGAGGGCGGAGGCGGCGGCGTTGACGGCCGCCACGATGACCGTGTTGTAGAAGGGAGTGCGGGTGTCCTCGTACGCGTAGAAGCCGCGGAGTACGACGTACTGCACGGAGTACGGGATCAGGCCGAGGGCGAACGCCATCAGGATGAAGCCCATGGACCGGGCGGCCTCGGCGCCGCTGGAGGCGTACAGCAGGGTGCACATCGGCAGGCCGAGCGCGAGGAAGGTGAATGCGACCGGGACGATGGCGACGGCGGAGTTGCGCAGGCCCTGCGAGATGTCGTCCCGGACCGCGCCGGGGTCGTTGTCGTGGGCGGCCCGGGAGATGCGGGGCAGCAGCGCGGCCATGACGGAGACCGTGATGATGGCCTGCGGCATGCCCCAGATCAGCTGGGCGTTGGAGTAGGCCAGGAAGCCGGTGCCGTCCTTGCCGGCCAGCTTGCCCGCCGAGGTGGCGAGCTGGGTGACGACCAGGACGCCCGCCTGGTTGGCCAGGACGAACAGTACGGTCCACTTGGCCAGCTTGACCGTCTTGCCGAGCCCGTGGCCCTTCCAGTCGAAGCGGGGGCGGAAGCGGAAGCCCGCCTCGCGCAGGTACGGGATCATCGCCAGCGCCTGGACGACCAGCCCGAGAAGGGTGCCGATACCCAGCAGCCGGACGCCCTCCGGCGGGATGGTGTCCACGCCCATCCGGGACTCGGCGGAGGTGCCGTAGACCCAGATGAAGAGGCCGAACGTGATGATCATGACGATGTTGTTGAGGACCGGGGTCCACATCATCGCGCCGAACTTGCCCCGGGCGTTGAGGATCTGACCCATCACCACGTGCACGCCCATGAAGAAGATGGTGGGCAGGCAGTACCGGGCGAAGGTGACGGCGACGCTGTTGGCGGCGACATCGTCGGCGATGGTGTTCGACATCAGCTGGATGAGCACCGGCGCGACGAGCACCGCGATGGCCACGATCAGGCCGAGCGCGACCATCACCAGGGTCAGCAGCCGGTTGGCGAAGGCCTCGCCGCCGTCCTCGTCGTCCTTCATCGCGCGGACGAGCTGCGGGACGAAGACCGAGTTGAGTCCGCCGCCGACGGTGAGGATGTAGATCATGGTCGGCAGCGTGTACGCGATGGTGAAGCTGTCACCGAGCAGTGCGGCACCGAGAGCCGCGGTGATCACCAGGGAGCGGATGAAGCCGGTGAGCCGGGAGACGAGGGTGCCGGCCGCCATCAGCGCACTGGACTTCAGCACCCCGGAGACCCGCCCGCCGCCGGACTTCGACGGGGCGGGACCGGGGGCGGGTTCCGGCTCGGGCGGGCCCGGGACCTTCCTCGACCCTTCCTGGTCCCGGAAGAGGTGGGCGAAGGCGTCCGGCTCCTGCCGGTCGTCCGACGCCTGCGTGACCAGGTCGTCGACGCCGACGAACTGCGTGGTCGCCGGACGGTCGCCGTACGGGAGGTGGCGTGAGGGCCCCGAGGGCTCGGGAGGCGGTGTCTGGGCCCAGATGCGCGGGTCGGGGGCGTACGGGGCCGCGGGCGGCTGCTGGTACAGCGCCGACGGCTCCTGGTAGGTGCCGGGGGGCGGCGGCGGGTGGGACGCCCGGTCGTAGAGCGCCTCGCCCACCGGGTCCTGGGCCGCGAGGTCCTGCGCCCGGTAGGGGTCGTCCTCGTAGGCGTGCTGGAGGTACGGGTCGGGCGGCGCCTGCCCGCCGCCCTGTCCCGCGTCCGGAGGGGCGGGGGGCCCGGACGGAGACCCTGCTCCGCCGGCGCCCTGGCCGCGGTCACCGTCGTACGGCGCGTTCATCGAAACCCCTACCTCATCGTCCCCGGCCGGCCGGCCATGACGGACATCGCTCAACGGTCCACTTTCTCACCCGTTCCCGACGGGGCCCCGCTTTCCGGTCCGGTGTCCGGGGTCGGGTCACTCGGCTGCTCGGGTTCGCCGCCGTCGCCGCTCGACGTGTCGCTTGCCACGGCGCGCTTGCGGTGGCTGTACATCCTGACCCCGGCCAGCACCAGGAGGAGCAGCCCGCCGGCGATGACGAGCAGGACGGTGGGGGTGACCTCGGAGACCTTCACGGTGAAGGTCATCTCCTCGCCGTACGGCGTGCCGTCCTCAGTGAAGAGCCGGGCCGTCACCTGGGCGCGTCCGTTGGCGCTGGTCGCCGTGTCGAACTTCACCGACTGGCTGTGCCCGCCCCCGATCCGGACCGGCAGTTCGGCCATCGTCCCGCCCTCGTTGAACTTCAGACGGATGTTGTCCGACTTCAGCCTCAGGACGAGCCTGTCGACGCCCTGCACCAGCTTGTTCTGCACCGTCACCGGGATCGTCGCGCTGCGGCCGGAGAGAGTGACATCCGACTTGTCGATCAGCTGGACCTCGCCGGTGAGGTTCTTCAGATGCTTGAGCACGTCGTCCCGGTAGGTCTGCGCCTCCTGGGAGCGGCCCCGCCAGGACGTCGACATCGAGCGGTTGACCGCGTTGCCGAAGGGGGTCACCACGCGCTCGGGCAGCGTGAGAATGGTCTCGAAGCTGTCGATGGAGCCCTGGGTGGTCCGGATGTCCTGGAACGCCTGGGTGGGCAGCTCCTGGCTGCGGAGCTTCTTCGGGTACGCGGAGGCCCGCGGCACCTTCGTGGTCGCCAGCGGGTCCGGCTTCGCCTCGGCGGCGGCGACCAGGTCCTGCGGCTGCGTCCAGCGGTCGTCCGAGAGGGCCTCCAGGGCGCGCGCCATCGACTGCGCCTGGGCGGCCGTGGGCATCCGCTGGGGTGCCACGACGATGCTGCGCTCGTTGTCCGGCGCCTGCTCGTTCAGCGCGAGGGTCTGCGCGAGGAAGTTCTGGACCGCGAGGGTCGAGGCGCCCGCCCGGACCATGCTGCGGTCGAACACGGCCGACAGTCGGGAGTCGGCGACGACAGCGGTGGTGCCCCCGCCGATCGGCCGTGCCGCCGTCGGGGTGTACGGCAGGCCGCCGGTCTCCGGGAAGCTGTCGCTGCGGGCGATCACATGATGGGCGCCGGCGGAGGTCGCCACATCCACGATGCCCGGGTCGACCGCGCCGTTCACGGGCCAGGCGAAGTCGGTGGACGGCTTCACGTGGAGGATGGTCTCCACCGTGGTGGCGCCCACCGTGGAGGCGTTCTGCAGGTGGCTGAGCGTGCCGGAGACGTTCTTGCCCCGGTGCGCGATGGAGGCCAGATCGGGGTCGGCGAACGGCAGAGCGATCACCTTGCCGTCCTCGACGACCTTCTGCAGGGCGGTGATCCACTGTCCGGCGACGGCCCGGTTCTTGCCCGGCACGGTCGTGTCACCGGACTTGACCTCGTAACCCCCGGCCATCGCGGCGACGCTCGCCAGCAGGTCCGGGTCGACGACCCAGGTGACGGGGAGCCGGCTGCCGAGGGCGACCATCTGCTGCAGACGTCCGCCCGGCGCCAGCTCCTCGGCCAGCTTGTCGTCCGCGAACACCGGCGTCTGCTGTTCGTCCGAGCGCGTCTCGGCGGTGACGTGCGGGGAGGCGATCAGCGGCCAGAGAAAGGTGAGCTTCGTCCTCTTGTCACTCTTCTCGGGCTGCCAGGGGAGGTATGAGCGCTCGATGCCCAGCACTTGCTCGTAGGGGGTGGCTGCCGTACGGCCGGAGACCGAGACGCCCAGCTGGTAGACGCCAGACGCGTCGAGGTCCAGCTTGTCGACGGGAACGGCGAGCGTGAAGTTCTGGCTGATCCCCCGGGCGAGCTTGGGGATCTTCACCGTGTACTTGTCGTCGATCGGGGCCGGGTCGGCGCCTGGTGTGTAGCCCTTGCGCTTGGCGGCGTCGTCGACCTCTCCCCGGCCGGAGAGCCGGGGGCCCACCCGCAGGTCGACCTCGGCGTCGTCGATCGTCTCCGGGCCCTTGTTGGTGAGCGTCCCGGAAACGGTGAGGGTGTCCCCCTCGACGGGGGCGGCGGGGGAGAGCGTGTCCAGGGACACATCGACCGTGCGGGATCCCGTGGGGGCCTTCACCGGTTCGGCGGCCCCCGCGCTCCCGGTGGCCGGAACGGCCAGGAGTCCGGCCAGCAGCGGTGCCCCGAGGACCACGGAGACCGTGCGCCGCAGCCATCGGCGGGCAGGAGAGGGACGCATCCCCTGGATGTCTGCCGCCTGGGCCACGCGCTTACCCGTCCCTCGTCGTCATCGGAGTCTGTCGATCGTTGTCGGTCCTGCGTCCCCGCATGGTAACGAGGTGCGGAGGGCCGAAGTGCTGGGGTCCGGCTCACATGATCGCGGGAGGCACGCAGGGGCCGGATAAACGATGACGCCGCGACCGGTCCGTGCACGTACCCTTTTCTGTTGTGCCGAACGCCAACGAAGAGAACGCCAGTGCACTGAACCAGGTGCAGCATCGCGCGGTGAGTGAGCTGCTGCGAGTGTCCCCGGTCGCCGACGACCTCGCCCGCCGCTTCCAGGGGGCCGGATTCGGCCTCGCGCTGGTCGGCGGCTCGGTCCGCGACGCGCTGCTCGGCAGGCTGGGGAACGACCTGGACTTCACCACCGACGCCCGCCCCGAGGACGTACTGACCATCGTCCGTCCCTGGGCCGACGCGGTGTGGGAGGTCGGGATCGCCTTCGGCACCGTCGGCGCCCAGAAGGACGGCTACCAGATCGAGGTCACGACCTACCGGTCGGAGGCGTACGACAGGACCTCGCGCAAGCCGGAGGTCTCCTACGGCGACTCCATCGAGGACGACCTCGTGCGCCGGGACTTCACAGTCAACGCGATGGCCGTCGCGCTGCCGGAGAAGGAGTTCGTCGACCCGCACGGCGGCCTGAAGGACCTGGCCGAGCGCGTGCTGCGCACCCCGGGGACGCCTGAGGCGTCCTTCTCGGACGACCCGCTGCGCATGCTGCGTGCCGCCCGGTTCGCGGCGCAGCTGGATTTCGAGGTCGCCCCCGAGGTCGTCACCGCGATGACGGAGATGGCCGGCCGGATCGAGATCGTCTCCGCCGAGCGGGTCCGCGAGGAGCTCAACAAGCTCCTTCTCTCCGCCCACCCCCGCAAGGGCCTGGGCCTCCTCGTCGACACCGGGCTGGCCGACCATGTGCTGCCCGAGCTGCCCGCGCTACGACTGGAGAGTGACGAGCATCACCGTCACAAGGATGTCTACGAGCACTCGCTGACCGTCCTGGAACAGGCCATCGACCTGGAGGAGGACGGCCCCGACCTCGTTCTGCGGCTGGCGGCCCTGCTTCATGACATCGGCAAGCCGAGGACGCGGCGGTTCGAGAAGGACGGCCGGGTCTCCTTCCACCACCACGAGGTGGTGGGCGCCAAGATGACCAAGAAGCGCATGACCGAGCTGAAGTACTCCAACGACCTGGTCAAGGACGTGTCGAAGCTGGTCGAGCTCCACCTGCGCTTCCACGGGTACGGCGACGGGGAGTGGACCGACTCCGCCGTCCGCCGGTACGTGCGCGACGCCGGGCCGCTCCTCGATCGGCTCCACAAGCTGACCCGGTCGGACTGCACGACCCGGAACAAGCGCAAGGCGAACGCCCTCTCCCGGACCTACGACGGGTTGGAGGAGCGGATCGCCCTGCTCCAGGAGCAGGAGGAGCTCGACTCCATCCGCCCGGATCTGGACGGCAACGAGATCATGCAGACGCTGGGGGTGGGCCCCGGGCCGGTGATCGGCAAGGCGTACGCGTTCCTGCTGGAGCTGCGGCTGGAGCACGGCCCGATGGAGCATGACGCGGCGGTGACGGCGCTCAAGGAATGGTGGGCGGAGCAGAGCTGAGTCGGTGTGGGTGACGTTTCACGTGAAACATCACCCACACCGGATGTGCTGAGGGGCGTTGTTTCACGTGAGACAACGCCCCTCAGCACATCCGGGACCGGTTACCCACCGCTGCTCGTGTAGCGCCTGCGGAACATGGCCACCGCGACGGTCGCGTACAGCACGGCCACTCCGGTCACCACGGCGACGGATCTGCCGTCCGGCGGGAGCAGCAGCGCCGCGACCCCCGCCGCGCCCACGAACGCGACGTTGAAGAGCACGTCGTAGAGCGAGAAGACCCGGCCGCGGAAGGAGTCGTCCACCGACGTCTGGACGACCGTGTCCGTCGCGATCTTCGATCCCTGGGTCACGACGCCGAGCACGAAGGCGGCGATCAGCATCGGCGCGGGGGTGAAGGAGAGTCCCAGAGCCGGAACCAGGACGGCCGCGGATCCGGCGCAGGCCGTGATCCATCCGTACCGTCCGAGCCGCCCCACGGCCCAGGGGGTCATCACGGCGGCTACGAAGAAGCCCGCACCGGAGACCCCGACCGCGAGGCCGAGCAGGGCCAGTCCGTCGGAGTCGCCGTCCGACCAGGCGTAGCGGCAGAGCATGAGCACCATCACGGTGAGCGCGCCGTAGCAGAAGCGGAGCACCGTCATCGCGGCCAGCGCCCGGGCCGCGCGGGTCCGCTCCCCCAGGTGGCGGAGTCCGGCGACGAGCCCGCTGGCCGTGACGGTCAGTGCGGCCCGCAGCCGGAGGGGCGTTCCGCCGGGATCGGGCCCCAGCAGCGCGCGCGGCAGACTCAGCGACGCCAGCGCGGAGAGCAGATAGAGCACGGCCCCCAGCAGGACGACCGCCGCGTCCGACTCGTCGGCCACCAGCCGTACGACGAAGGCGAGGCCACCGCCCGCGGTGGCGGCGAGGGTGCCGGCCGTCGGGGAGAGCGAGTTGGCGACGACGAGCCGCTCGTCGTCGACCACCCGCGGCAGCGCGGCGGAGAGCCCTGCCAGCACGAAGCGGTTGACGGCGGTGACGCAGAGGGCCGAGGCGTAGAAGAGCCAGTCCGGTACCGAGGCGAGGATCAGCAGGGCGGTGCAGGAGGCTAGAGAGGCCCGCAGGAGGTTCCCGTACAGGAAGACCTGGCGGCGGGGCCAGCGGTCCAGCAGGACGCCCGCGAAGGGGCCGATCAGCGAGTACGGGAGGAGCAGAACTGCCATGGCCGAGGCGATGGCGGCCGCCGAGGTCTGCTTCTCCGGCGAGAAGACGACGTACGCGGCGAGGGCGACCTGGTAGACGCCGTCGGCGGACTGGGAGAGGAGCCGCACGGTGAGCAGGCGGCGGAAGTTCCGCAGGCGCAGGAGAGTGCGCAGATCACGCGCGACAGACATGGGAGCAAGCGTCACACACGTCGGGGGTCCGCGGGCGGATTGCCCGGGGACCCCCGACGTGCGGCAGGAGGAGGTGAGCGTCGCCGCTCAGTGCTCCGGTGATGCGGTCATGCGTGAGGGCTGGTTCAGCTCTCGGTGTCGCCGTTGATGAACCGCTCGACGTTCTCGCGGGCCTCGTCGTCGAAGTACTGCACCGGCGGGGACTTCATGAAGTAGCTCGAAGCCGAGAGGATCGGGCCACCGATGCCGCGGTCCTTGGCGATCTTCGCCGCGCGGACGGCGTCGATGATGACACCGGCCGAGTTCGGGGAGTCCCACACCTCGAGCTTGTACTCCAGGTTCAGCGGAACGTCACCGAAGGCGCGGCCCTCGAGGCGCACATACGCCCACTTGCGGTCGTCCAGCCAGGCCACGTAGTCGGAGGGGCCGATGTGGACGTTGTCCGCACCGAGCTCGCGGTCACGGATCTGCGAGGTGACGGCCTGCGTCTTCGAGATCTTCTTGGACTCCAGGCGCTCACGTTCGAGCATGTTCTTGAAGTCCATGTTGCCGCCGACGTTCAGCTGCATCGTGCGGTCCAGGACGACGCCCCGGTCCTCGAAGAGCTTCGCCATCACGCGGTGCGTGATGGTGGCGCCCACCTGGGACTTGATGTCGTCGCCGACGATCGGGACACCGGCCTCGGTGAACTTGTCCGCCCACTCCTTGGTGCCGGCGATGAAGACCGGGAGAGCGTTGACGAACGCGACCTTGGCGTCGATGGCGCACTGCGCGTAGAACTTCGCGGCGACCTCGGAACCGACGGGGAGGTAGCAGACGAGAACGTCGACCTGCTTGTCCTTGAGGACCTGGACGACGTCGACCGGGGCGTCCGCGGACTCCTCGATCGTCTCGCGGTAGTACTTGCCCAGACCGTCGTGGGTGTGGCCGCGCTGGACGGTGACGCCCGTGTTCGGCACATCCGCGATCTTGATGGTGTTGTTCTCGCTGGCGCCGATGGCGTCCGCGAGGTCGAGGCCGACCTTCTTCGCGTCGACGTCGAAGGCGGCGACGAACTCGACGTCGCTGACGTGGTAATCGCCGAACTGAACGTGCATCAGGCCGGGCACCTTGCCGGCCGGATCTGCGTCCTTGTAGTACTCGACGCCCTGCACCAGCGAGGCGGCGCAGTTGCCCACGCCTACGATGGCTACGCGAACCGAACCCATTCCGGTTGCTCCCTGTGTAATCGGTGTTTCCGATGAAGTCCCCGCGGAATGCGGTGACTTCACTTGGTGGTGTCGTCGGACGGATCCGGCGGGGTGTCACCCCGGTGCCGGGGCAGGCCGCCCGTCTCTCCTGATGTGTCCTGCTGAGCAGAGCCCTCGGGCGAGGATCGTCTCTGATCCCGTCCCGACCGCTCGCTCTCGATGAGCTCGTTCAGCCAGCGCACTTCGCGCTCCACGGACTCCATGCCGTGTCGCTGCAGCTCAAGTGTGTAGTCGTCGAGTCGTTCACGTGTGCGGGCGAGGGAGGCGCGCATCTTCTCCAGGCGCTCCTCCAGCCTGCTGCGCCTGCCTTCGAGAACCCGCATCCGCACGTCGCGTTCGGTCTGACCGAAGAAGGCGAAGCGTGCCGCGAAGTGCTCGTCCTCCCAGGCGTCCGGACCGGTGTGCGAGAGCAGCTCCTCGAAGTGCTCCTTACCTTCCGCCGTCAGCCGGTAGACGATCTTCGCCCGGCGCCCGGTGAGGGACGAGGCGGGTGTGGTGTCCGCCGGGTCACCGGAGGGCTCCTCGATCAACCAGCCGCTGGCCACCAGCGTCTTGAGGCACGGGTAGAGCGTCCCGTAGCTGAAGGCACGGAAGATGCCGAGCGAGGTGTTGAGGCGTTTGCGCAGCTCGTAGCCGTGCATCGGAGACTCGCGGAGCAGCCCGAGAACGGCGAACTCGAGGATGCCGGAGCGTCGGCTCACGTGCGTCTCCTCCTTCTGCCGCTGGTTCCGCGGGAACCGTCTGCCGGATCCACTGACGTACTTATGCCGCACTGATGTATCGACTCGATACATCAGCACGATAGATCGGTCCGACGGGTTCGACAAGGGTGACCTCAGTGAGCGGCGTCACATCGCCAATTCGTAGGAAGCGACTTGCGTTGTTTGGGGTGAAGTTCGGCCCTAGGGGGGTTTTGACCGTGCGTAGTCTGTGCGGCATGCAGACCACCGGGAACCGTGAGGCGCCGTTGTGCGTCAGTTATCGCGGACTGCCGGATGTGCTGCGGATGAGCCTTCCGCAGGGCTGGTCCGTAATTCGGGGGGACCGGATCTCAACTGCCGCTTCCAGGCGCTCTCGCCTGCCCGAGGAGTAGTCGTTCCATGAGCGAGCACCGTCGCAAATCGTCTCAGCCGCAAGGTGGCGGGCGGGCCGCGGCCAGACGAGCCGCCCAGCAGCCAGCGGGACGCCGAGCAGAGCCGTCACGCAGAGCCACATCCGTGTCACATGCCGAGCCGCACGGCGAGGAGCGCCAGTACAGCAGCCGTGCTGAGGCCCGTCGCGCGGCTCAGCGCGGCGGCGGCCGCCGGCGGGGTGGCGGCGACGCCGGGCCTCCGGGCGAGAAGCGCCTGATCGACTATCCGCGGCGCGGCCGGTACGGATTCCGTCGCTGGCTGCCCTCGTGGAAGCTCGTCTCGGGCCTCTGCGTGGGCTTCCTCGGCATGCTGATGGGCGTGGCGGGCGTCTCGTACGCCCTGGTCGACAAGCCGACCATCCGGGATGCCGCCAGGGCGCAGAACAACGTCTACTACTGGGCCAACGGCAGGCAGATGGTGGCGACCGGCGGGGTGG
The DNA here is from genome assembly GCF_001905595.1 of Streptomyces sp. CB00316. Classification (GTDB taxonomy): domain Bacteria; phylum Actinomycetota; class Actinomycetes; order Streptomycetales; family Streptomycetaceae; genus Streptomyces. The sequence goes on from NZ_LIXI01000002.1 coordinate 658,758, forward strand.
CCAACCGCCAGGAGATCAGCTACGAGCAGATCCCCGTGGCGATGCGCAACGCCGTGGTCGCGGCAGAGAACAAGAGCTTCTGGACGGACAAGGGCATCGACCCCAAGGGCATCGGCCGTGCGGTGTTCAACATGGCCACGGGCGGTCAGACCCAGGGTGGTTCGACCATCACCCAGCAGTACGTGAAGAACTCGCGGCTCAACCAGGACCAGACGCTCTCGCGGAAGTTCAAAGAGCTCTTCATCACCCTCAAGGTCGCCGGGGAGGAGAAGAAGGAGACGGTCATGGCCGGCTACCTCAACGTCTCCTATTACGGACGTGGCGCCTCCGGTCTGCAGGCCGCGGCCCGTACGTACTACGAGAAGGACGCCACCGACCTGGACCCGAGCGAGTGCGCCTTCCTGGCGACGCTGCTCAAGGGCGCGAGCTACTACGACCCGGCCGGTGCCACCGAGATCGACCCCGAGAACGCGACGCCTGAGAAGAACCGCGAACGCGCCGAGAAGCGCTGGAAGTGGATCCTCGACGAGCAGGTCAAGGACGGCAAGATGTCGGCGGCGGACCGGGAGAAGTACAGGAAGTTCCCCGATCCCAAGCCGCTGAAGAAGAACGCAAAGCTGGGCGGTCAGACCGGCTATCTGGTGGAGCTGGCGCGTAAGTACTTCCTCGCCAACAACACCCAGAACATCACGGCCAAGGACATGGAGCTCGGCGGCTTCGAGATCCACACCACCTTCGACGAGACCAAGGTGAAGCAGCTCGCCAAAGCGGTGGACAAGGTCTACAAGGCCAAGATCCGCCCCGAGGAGCGTCCGGAGACGGACACCCACGTGGAGTTCGGCGGCGCCTCGGTGGACACCAAGACGGGCGCCATCCTCGCCACGTACGGCGGGCAGGACGCCACGAAGCACTTCACCAACAACGCCGACGCCACCGGCGCCCAGGTCGGCTCGACCTGGAAGCCGTTCGTGCTGGCGGCGGCGATGCAGTACGGCGTACGCGACCCGAAGCTCGGGCCGGACCAGGACGGCTCCCAGCGCACCATCGTCTCGCCGGAGAGCATCTACAACGGCGACAACAAGCTCCAGATCAAGGAGTACAACGGCGAGGTCTGGAAGGACAAGGACGACAACGAGTGGCTCCAGACCAACGACGGTGACTACGACCACGGCGAGATCGACCTGCGGCACGCCATGGAGCAGTCGGCCAACTCCCCCTTCGTGCAGCTCGGTATGGACGTCGGGACGGACAAGGTCAAGGAAGCCGCCGTCGCCGCCGGCCTGAAGGACGACGACATGATGGCGGACTCCACCGTTCCGTCGTTCTCCATCGGTACGTCCTCTCCCAGTGCCATCCGGATGGCGGGCGCCTACGCCACCTTCGCCACGAGCGGCCAGCAGAATCCGACGTACTCGGTCACCGAGGTGAAGAGGAAGGGCGAGGTCGTCTTCCAGCACAAGAAGCAGCCCAAGCGCGCCTTCAGCACGCTCATCGCGGACAACGTCACGGACGTGCTGAAGAACGTGGTGGAGAACGGCACGGGCAAGCCCGCGCGGCTCGAGGGGCGTGAGGCGGCGGGGAAGACGGGTACGACGGACGGCAACAAGTCCGCCTGGTTCGTCGGTTACACCCCGCAGCTCTCGACGGCGATCAGCATGTTCCGCCTGGACGACGACGAGACCAACACCAAGCGCAAGTTCGAGGAGATGTTCGGCACCGGCGGCGAGAAGAAGATCCACGGAAACTCGTTCCCGGCGTCCATCTGGCACGACTACATGACCGCGGCGATGAAGGGGGAGAAGGTCCTCTCGTTCCCGGAGCCGCAGCCCATCGGCGAGGAGGTCTGGGGCGGTGGCGCGGCCAGCCCGAGCCCGACCCCGACGCCGAGCCCGACGCCCTCGCCGACGCCTTCCACCGAGGAGCCGGAGCCGCCGACGCCTTCCCCGACGCCCACCACTCCGTCACCCACGCCGAGCAAGACCTGCGATTTCTGGGACCGGGAGTGCCAGAACCCCAACGGCGGTGGAGCGAACGCCGGAGCCGACGGTGGTGTGAACGGCGGAGCGGACGGCGGTGGAACGAATGCCGGGGCCGACGGCGGCGCGGACGGGGGAGCCGACGGCGGCGCCAACACCGGCACTACCGAAGGCACCACCGAAGGGACCACCGAAGGGACCACCGGAGGGAACGGCGGGACCAACGGAGGCGGCAGCCTATGGAGCGGAGCCAACGGCGGATAGCCGCACCGCTCCAGGGCCCGTGAACGGCCCTGGACGCCCGTAGGACGAGGGCCGCCGCACCGGGACGTGGTGCGGTGGCCCTCGTCGCGTTCAGGGGCAGCGGTGCGCCTCTCCGCACCCCGTACGCGCTCGTTCGCCTCCCCGCCCGTATCCCGGGCCGGTCCACGCCCCGGCCACAGTCCCGTACGGCAGGATGTGCGGCATGCCAAGCCCCAGTGCAGAGGACACGAGCGTGCAGCAGCAGGAGCGCCCCGTCGTGCGGCCCACCGATCAGGACGAGGTCGCGGCGGCCGGCAGTGAGCTGTTCGGCGGGCGGGTGGGGCGCTGGGCACGGCTCGGCGACGGTCCGCTGACACCCGTACGGGTCGTCGCCCTGACCATGATCGGGATGTTCGCGCTCGGCATGGTCCAGAAGATCCCCTGCTACGAGTGGGCCTGGTTCCGCGGAGCCACCTCGCAGTACACGCACGCCTGCTACTCCGACATCCCGCACCTCTTCCTGGGACGCGGCTTCGCCGACGGCCTGGTGCCGTACTTCGACCGGCTGAGCGGCGACATGCAGTACCTGGAGTACCCCGTACTGACCGGGGTCTTCATGCAGGTGGCCGCCTGGCTGACCCTCACGCCGGACAGCGACCCCATCCAGCAGCGCGAGCAGATGTACTGGATGGTCAACGCGGGCATGCTGATGATCTGCGCGGTGATCATCGCCGTGTGCACCGTACGCACGCACCGGCGGCGCCCCTGGGACGGCCTGCTGGTCGCGCTGGCCCCCGCGTTCGCCCTCACCGCCACGATCAACTGGGACCTGCTGGCCGTCGCCCTGACGGCCGCGGCGATGCTCATGTGGTCGCGGGGCCGAGTGCTCGCGTTCGGCGTCCTCATCGGCCTCGCCACGGCCGCCAAGCTCTACCCCGTCCTGCTGCTCGGCCCGCTCCTGGTGCTCTGCTGGCGGGCGGGCAGGTGGCGCGAGTACGGCACCGCCCTGCTCGGCGCGGGGGCGGCCTGGCTGGCGGTGAACCTGCCGGTGATGCTCTACGCCCCCGAGGGCTGGCGGAAGTTCTACACCTTCAGCCAGGAGCGGCCCATCGACTTCGGCTCGTTCTGGCTGGTCATCACCCAGCGCACCGGGAAGCCCATCGACGTCGAGACGGTGAACACCGCCTCCGTGATCCTGATGGTCGTGTTCTGCGCGGGCATCGCAGGACTGGCACTCACCGCCGCCCGCCGGCCGCGCTTCGCCCAGCTGGCGTTCCTGGTGGTGGCCGCGTTCATCCTGACGAACAAGGTCTACTCACCGCAGTACGTGCTCTGGCTGATCCCGCTCGCCGTCCTGGCCCGGCCGCGCTGGCGCGACTTCCTCATCTGGCAGGCCTGCGAGGTCATGTACTTCCTGGGGATCTGGTTCTACCTCGCGTACACGAGCGGCGGCGACAAGCATCAAGGGCTGCCGCAGGAGGGGTACCAGCTCGCGATCGCCCTGCATCTGCTGGGCACGCTGTACCTGTGCGCCCTGGTCGTCCGGGACATCCTGCTGCCGGAGAAGGATCCGGTGCGCCGGGACGGATCGGACGACCCGTCGGGCGGCGTGCTCGACGGGGTGCCGGACGCGTTCGTGCCGGCGCCCGATCCCCGGACGCCCGGGCACACGGCCCCGACGGTCACCGGGCCTCAGGTGGAGTGGGGCGCGGCCCGGGAGCGCTGACCCGGGGCGGCTCGCTCAGCGGTCGACGAGCCGGTCAGGCTGCGTGGTCGTGTGGCGCAGATGGGCGACCAGCTCGTCACCGACCCGCGGCTCCTGCGCGTCCGACGGAACGAACAGGATCGACACCTGCATGTGCGGCGGCTCGGCGAACCACCGCTGCTTGCCCGCCCAGACGAACGGTGACAGGTTGCGGTTGACCGTGGCCAGACCGGCACGCGCGACGCCCTTGGCCCGCGGCATCACCCCGTGCAGCGCCTTAGGCGCCTCCAGGCCGACCCCGTGGGACGTACCGCCCGCGACGACGACCAGCCAGCCGTCGGACGCGGCCCTCTGCTGGCGGTAGCCGAACCGGTCGCCCTTGACGACGGGCGTGACGTCCAGGACGGCCCCGCGGTACTCCGTGGCCTCGTGGTCGCCCAGCCAGAGCCGGGTCCCGATGCGGGCGCGGAAGCGGGTCTGCGGGAACTGCTGCTGGAGCCGGGCCAGTTCCTCGGCGCGCAGATGGCTGACGAACATGGTGTGCAGCGGCAGCCGGGCGGCGCGCAGCCGGTCCATCCACCCTATGACCTCCTCGACGGCGTCCGAGCCGTCGGTGCGGTCCAGCGGCAGGTGCAGAGCGAAGCCTTCGAGGCGTACGTCCTCGATCGCCGCGTGCAACAGCCCGAGCTCCTCCTCCTTGACCCCGTGGCGCTTCATCGAGCTCATGCACTCGATGACGACCCGGGCGCCCACCAGGGCGTGCACCCCGTCGACGGAGGATACGGACCGGATGACGCGGTCCGGCAGCGGAACGGGCTCCTCGCCGCGCCGGAACGGGGTCAGGACGAGCAGGTCGCCGCTGAACCAGTCCTTGATCGTGGCGGCCTCGTAGGTGGTGCCGACGGCGAGGGTGTCGGAGCCGAAGCGGATCGTCTCGTCGGCGAGACGCTCGTGGCCGAAGCCGTACCCGTTGCCCTTGCAGACCGGTACGAGGCCGGGAAACTGGTCGATCACGGACTTCTGGTGCGCCCGCCAGCGCGCGGTGTCGACGTAGAGGGAGAGCGCCATGGCCGGCCCGGAACCTTTCTCTGGCTGCGGTGAATCAGGGAACGAACGAGGTGTGCCGAGGGGGTATTGAAGCGCGTCAGCGGCGCGACATGTAGATGTCGAGCGCCTTGTGGAGCAGCTTGTTGAGGGGGAAGTCCCACTCGCCGACGTACTCGACCGCCTCGCCGCCGGTGCCGACCTTGAACTGGATCAGGCCGAAGAGGTGGTCGTTCTCGTCCAGCGAGTCGCTGATGCCGCGCAGGTCGTAGACGGTGGCGCCCATCGCGTAGCTGTCGCGGAGCATCCGCCACTGCATGGCGTTCGAGGGCCGGACCTCGCGCCCGATGTTGTCGGAGGCCCCGTAGGAGTACCAGACGTGCCCGCCGACGACGAGCATCGTGGCGGCGGAGAGGTTCACACCGTTGTGCCGGGCGAAGTAGAGCCGCATCCGGTTCGGGTCCTCGGAGTTCAGGACGGTCCACATGCGCTGGAAGTACGAGAGGGGGCGCGGGCGGAAGTGGTCGCGCACGGCGGTGATCTCGTAGAGCCGCTGCCACTCGGCCAGGTCCTCGTAGCCGCCCTGGACGACCTCGACACCGGCCTTGTCGGCCTTCTTGATGTTGCGGCGCCACAGCTGGTTGAAGCCCTTGAGGACGTCCTCCAGGGAGCGGTTGGCCAGCGGCACCTGGAAGACGTAGCGGGGCTGTACGTCACCGAAACCGGCGCCGCCGTCCTCGCCCTGCTGCCAGCCCATCTTCCGCAGCCGGTCCGCTACCTCGAAGGCGCGCGGCTCGATGTGGGTGGCCTCGACGTCGCGCAGGCGCTTGACGTCCGGGTCCTGGATGCCGGACTTGATGGCCGCCGAGTCCCAGCGCCGGATGACCACCGGCGGGCCCATCTTCACGGAGAAGGCGCCCTGCTGCTTGAGGTGGGCGAGCATCGGCTGGAGCCAGTCGTCCAGGTTGGGCGCGTACCAGTTGATGACCGGGCCCTCGGGCAGGTACGCCAGGTAGCGCTTGATCTTCGGCAGTTGGCGGTACAGGACGAGGCCCGCCCCGACGATCTCGCCGTTCTTGTCGAACCAGCCCAGGTTCTCCGAGCGCCATTCGGTCTTCACGTCAGCCCACGCCGGGACCTGGCAGTGACTGGCCGAGGGCAGGCTCTGGATGTACGCCAGATGCTGCTCTCGGCTGATGGTCCTCAGGGTCAGGCTCATGCGGGGCGCTCCTCGGCAGGTGTGTCCCCATCGGTCAGGGGCTCCGGCTCTCGCGCCGAAGCCTACTGTGACCGAGGGGTACCCGGCCTGGCAGCGTAGGGCCGGATCGCCCGCGGCAGACCGGCGCGGCCGCCAGGGTGGCCGTGTCGGCGGGCGCGCCGCTCAGGTGATGACGCCGCCGAAGAGGCCGCCGTGCGCCATACCGAGGTAGAAGCCGACCGCGGAGGCGCCGATCCCCATGATCAGGCCGAACCTCTCCCAGGTGGTCTTAGAGATGTACTGGCCGTAGAGGCCGGTGAGAAGCCCGGCCAGCCCCGCCCAGGAGCTGATCAGGTGCAGATGGTGGAACATCGCCGTCACGAAGGCGAGGACGCCGAGCACCCCGGTCACCACCATCAGGACGTCCTGGACGGGGTGCGGCCTGCCGTCCGTCGCGAAGAGCGAGCCGGTGGCGGGGCGGCCGGTCGTGGATCGTGAGCCGGCGGGACGAATGGTCTGTGCCATGGATGACCTCCTGGCCGGACGGGCGGTGGAATGTAGCGCCTCTCACACCGCATCTGTCTCGATTGTGCCCCCGGGACTCCGGATCCGCCCTCCGGAATCCGGACCGGATGTGCCCGCTGACCTCCGGATTTCAACCGGAAGCCGGTCTACAGGTAGTCTGTACGGTCTGCACCGGTGTCTGCCCAGGCCAGCGCGGCGAGCCCCTCCCTCAGGAATCTTCCCGGGAGCGGATTGTCAGTGCCGGGTGTTCTCCTCGAAAGACACCGTTGCGATACGCATCACGACCCTCCTGCCACGGAACGACCGTGGCCGCTGAGTCCAAAGGAGGTGGGTTCCACATGCGTCACTACGAGGTGATGGTCATCCTCGACCCCGATCTCGAGGAGCGAGCAGTCTCCCCGCTGATCGAGAACTTCCTCTCCGTTGTCCGTGAGGGCAACGGAAAGGTGGAGAAGGTCGACACCTGGGGCCGTCGTCGGCTCGCTTACGAGATCAAGAAGAAGCCCGAGGGCATCTACTCGGTCATCGACCTGCAGGCCGAGCCTGCGGTCGTCAAGGAGCTCGACCGCCAGATGAACCTGAACGAGTCGGTCCTCCGGACCAAGGTCCTCCGTCCCGAGATCCACTGAGCATCTAGCTCAGCGGTTTTCGGGTCCGAGTAGCAGCAAGCAGCCAGAAGCAATCCCCGCCGAGAGGTTCACCCATGGCAGGCGAGACCGTCATCACGGTCGTCGGCAATCTCGTCGACGACCCCGAGCTGCGCTTCACCCCGTCCGGTGCGGCGGTCGCGAAGTTCCGTGTCGCGTCCACTCCCCGCATCTTCGACCGGCAGACCAATGAGTGGAAGGACGGCGAAGGCCTGTTCCTCACCTGCTCGGTCTGGCGTCAGGCGGCGGAGAACGTCGCGGAGTCGCTCCAGCGAGGCATGCGCGTCGTCGTGCAGGGCCGGCTGAAGCAGCGGTCCTACGAGGACCGTGAGGGCGTCAAGCGCACGGTCTACGAGCTGGACGTCGAGGAAGTCGGCCCCAGCCTCAAGAACGCCACGGCCAAGGTCACCAAGACCACCGGTCGCGGCGGTCAGGGCGGCCAGGGCGGATACGGCGGCGGTGGCGGCCAGCAGGGTGGCGGCAACTGGGGCGGCGGTCCCGGTGGCGGTGGCCAGCAGGGCGGCGGCGGTGCTCCCGCCGACGACCCGTGGGCGACCGGCGCGCCGGCAGGCGGCCAGCAGGGCGGCGGCCAGCAGGGCGGCGGGAGCGGTTGGGGCGGAAGCCCCGGTGGTTCCGGCGGTTCCGGCGGCTCCGGCTCCGGCGGCGGCTACTCGGACGAGCCCCCCTTCTAGGGCGGCTCGTACCCCCACTTCTTGATCACACAGGAGAAACACCATGGCGAAGCCGCCTGTGCGCAAGCCTAAGAAGAAGGTCTGCGCGTTCTGCAAGGACAAGACCCAGTACGTGGACTACAAGGACACGAACATGCTGCGGAAGTTCATTTCCGACCGCGGCAAGATCCGTGCCCGCCGCGTTACCGGCAACTGCACGCAGCACCAGCGTGACGTCGCCACGGCTGTCAAGAACAGCCGTGAGATGGCGCTGCTGCCCTACACGTCCACCGCGCGATAAGGGAAGGGTGACAACAGCATGAAGATCATCCTCACCCACGAGGTCTCCGGCCTCGGCACCGCCGGCGACGTCGTCGACGTCAAGGACGGGTACGCCCGTAACTACCTGGTTCCGCGTGGCTTCGCCATTCGCTGGACCAAGGGTGGCGAGAAGGACGTGGCGCAGATCCGCCGCGCCCGCAAGATCCACGAGATCGCGACGATCGAGCAGGCCAACGAGATCAAGGCCAAGCTCGAGGGCGTGAAGGTCCGTCTGGCTGTTCGCTCCGGCGACGCCGGCCGTCTCTTCGGCTCGGTCACCCCGGCTGACGTCGCCTCGGCGATCAAGGCCGCCGGTGGTCCGGACGTCGACAAGCGTCGCGTGGAGCTCGGTTCGCCGATCAAGACGCTCGGCGGACACCAGGTGTCCGTCCGTCTGCACCCCGAGGTCGCAGCGAAGCTCGCCGTCGAGGTCGTTGCTGCCTAAGGGCAGAGCTCAGCAGAGCAGGTGAAGGGCCGCATCCCGTTGGGGGTGCGGCCCTTCGCTGTGAAACGGTCCGCGCTGTTTCGCGTGAAACAGCGCGGACCGTTCCCGTTTCACGTGAAACAACAAGTCCGCGGAGCCCGCGTATCAGCGGGTCGCTCCGGTGACGATCCACCGGCCGGAGCGGGTACGCACCCAAAGGGTGATCAGCCGGACGGCCATCATCAACGTCATCGCCCACCAGAGGGCGGTGAGGCCGCCGCCGAGGGAAGGCACCAGAAGCGCGACGGGTGCGAAGACGGCCAGGGTCACCAGCATGGCCCACGCTAGGTAGCGTCCGTCTCCCGCTCCCATCAGGACACCGTCCAGGACGAAGACCACTCCGGCGATCGGCTGCGAGACCGCCACGACCAGGAGCGCGGGGAGCAGGGTGTCCTTCACCGCGGGATCGCTGGTGAAGAGCGGGATGAAAAGAGGCCGGGCGAGCATGATCAGCACCCCGAGTGCTATGCCGCAGCCGATGCCCCACTCGACCATGCGACGGCAGGCCTCGCGGGCGCCCGTCTCGTCGTTCGCCCCCAGATACCGGCCGATGATCGCCTGCCCGGCGATGGCGATGGCGTCGAGTGCGAAGGCTGTCAGGCTCCAGAGGGAGAGGATGATCTGGTGCGCGGCGATGTCGGTGTCGCCGAGCCGGGCGGCCACGGCGGTGGCGATCATGAGGACGGCCCGGAGCGACAAGGTCCGGACCAGCAGGGGCACGCCCGCGCGGGCACTGGCCCGGATTCCGGCGGCGTCGGGGCGGAGGGAGGCGCCGTGTCTACGGGCTCCGCGTACGACCACGATGAGGTAGGCGACGGCCATGCCCACTTGGGCGATCACCGTGCCCCAGGCGGATCCGGCGATGCCGAGCCCGGCCCCGTAGACGAGGGTCACGCTGAGGATGCCGTTCGCCGTGAAGCCGCCGATGGCGACGTACAGCGGGGTGCGGGTGTCCTGGAGTCCGCGCAGCACGCCGGTGGCGGCGAGGACGACGAGCATCGCCGGGATGCCGAAGCTGGAGATCCGCAGATACGTGATGGCGTACGGGGCAGCGGTGTCGGATGCGCCGAAGACGTCGACGAGCCAGGGGGCCGAGGGGACGGCGAGGGCCACCACCACGGCGCCGAGCAGCAGGGCGAGCCAGATGCCGTCCATGCCCTGGCGGATCGCGGCGGGCAGATCGCCCGCGCCGACACGCCGGGCGACGGCGGCCGTGGTGGCGTAGGCGAGGAAGACGAAGATGCTCACGGCGGTCATCAGCAGGGCTGCGGCGATCCCGAGGCCGGCCAGTTGCGGGGTGCCGAGGTGGCCGACGACGGCGCTGTCGACCATGACGAACAAGGGCTCGGCTACCAGCGCGCCGAACGCCGGTACGGCCAGTGCGATGATCTCGCGGTCGTGCCGTCGACGGCCTGTTCGGGGAGTGATGGGGGCCGGAGTCATGAGGGCTAATCTAATCTTCCACAGGTAAGAGATGCAATGCGCGAGTGCCCATTACCGCGACGTCTCTGAGGCGTTCATCCGGGAGCCGTCTGCAGTGATCTTGAAATCAGGGCGAAAGTTTTTCTCCCCCACAGTCAGTGGACGGAGAACGTGCAGGTCAAGCGGGTGATGGTGGTCCTGCTATGAGTTTGTCCACAGTGCTGTCCCCCGTTCCGTGCACAGGTTCTGCGAACTTCTCCACAGAACCTGGTCCGTCATCCACAAGCCCTGTGGATAACCAGATTGGCTGACGGTGCAGACAGGCCTACCGTGGTCCGGCGCCCGCACTCCGTTCCGGCACCGGAATCAGCAGAACCAGACGCGCCGGAAGCGGAGTCGGGCGACTTGTTTGTCAGCGCCGTGCCGTAAGAAAGAGTGGCACGGCTAGGTCCGCGAAGCGGACGGGAGGAGGTGGGCCGGGTGACCATCCCTGAGCCTTTGGACGACCCCTGGACCGAGGCTGGTCCCGGCGACCGTCTGCCCGCCTCCCGCCAGCGCCGCGGGGAGCGCAGGGGGGGGCGCGAGGACAGGCACGACCGGGGCTCGGACGAGGGCTGGGGCGGAGGCTCCCCCTCGTTCGAGCGGGTGCCTCCCCAGGACCTGGACGCGGAGCAGTCGGTCCTCGGCGGCATGCTGCTGTCCAAGGACGCCATCGCCGAGGTCGTCGAGGTCATCAAGGGGCACGACTTCTACCGCCCGGCGCACGAGACCGTCTTCACGGCGATCCTCGACCTCTACGCCAAGGGGGAGCCGGCCGACCCGATCACGGTCGCCGCCGAGCTGGTCAAGCGCGGGGAGATCACCAAGGTCGGCGGGGCGCCCTACCTGCACACCCTGGTGCAGTCCGTCCCGACCGCGGCCAACGCCTCCTTCTACGCGGAAATCGTCCACGAGCGGGCGGTCCTCCGACGCCTCGTCGAGGCCGGCACGAAGATCACACAGATGGGATACGCGGCCGACGGGGACGTCGACGAGATCGTCAACTCCGCCCAGGCCGAGATCTACGCGGTCACCGAGCAGCGCACCAGCGAGGACTACCTCCCTCTCGGCGACATCATGGAGGGCGCGCTCGACGAGATCGAGGCCATCGGTTCGCGCAGCGGTGAGATGACCGGTGTCCCGACGGGGTTCACGGACCTCGACGCCCTGACGAACGGCATGCACCCCGGCCAGATGATCGTCATCGCGGCCCGCCCCGCCATGGGTAAGTCCACGCTGGCACTGGACTTCGCACGCGCCGCGTCGATCAAGAACAACCTGCCCAGCGTCATCTTCTCCCTCGAAATGGGGCGCAACGAGATCGCGATGCGTCTGCTGTCGGCCGAGGCGCGGGTGGCTCTGCACCACATGCGGTCCGGCACGATGACGGACGAGGACTGGACGCGGCTCGCGCGCCGCATGCCCGAGGTCTCGGCCGCCCCGCTCTACATCGACGACTCCCCCAACCTGTCGATGATGGAGATCCGTGCGAAGTGCCGTCGGCTCAAGCAGCGCAACGACATCAAGCTCGTGATCATCGACTACCTGCAGCTGATGCAGGCCGGTGGATCGAAGCGGTCCGAGAGCCGTCAGCAGGAGGTCTCGGACATGTCCCGAAACCTCAAGCTGCTGGCCAAGGAGCTGGAGGTCCCGGTGATCGCGCTCTCGCAGCTGAACCGTGGTCCCGAGCAGCGCACGGACAAGAAGCCGATGGTGTCCGACCTGCGTGAGTCCGGCTCCATCGAGCAGGACGCCGACATGGTCATCCTGCTCCACCGCGAGGACGCCTACGAGAAGGAGTCACCGCGCGCGGGCGAGGCCGACATCATCGTCGGCAAGCACCGTAACGGCCCGACGGCCACCATCACCGTGGCCTTCCAGGGCCACTACTCGCGTTTCGTGGACATGGCGCAGACCTGAGGGCGAGTGCGGTGAGCCGCTGGTGGACGGGCGTCGCCGCTCACTACGGGCCCAGGGAATTCCACTGACCGCAGACACCGAAACCCCCTGCCTGGTAAGGGTTGACCATGACTTCTCCCAGTGAAGAACTGCTGCCCAGCACCCGGCGTTCCCTTCTCCACCGCCTCGCCACGGCACAGCGGGAGGGCCGGGCGCCCTCCCTCGCGGCCGCCGTGCAGCGGGAGGGCCGTATCGCCTGGAGCGGGGGCCGTACGGGCCTGGAGGGGCAGGTACCGGACGCCGATACGCAGTACCGGATCGGCTCGATCACCAAGACGTTTACCGCGGTTCTGGTTATGCGGCTGCGGGACGAAGGGCTGATCGACCTGGACGACCAGCTGGAGAAGCACCTCCCCGGCACCGGAGCGGGCGGCGCGACCGTCTTCCAGCTGCTCGGCCACAGCGCGGGGCTCGGCGCCGAGGCGCCCGCCCCCTGGTGGGAGCGGACCCCGGGGGCCCTCCGGCCGGAGCTCGCCGACGTACTCGGCGAGCGGCCGCAGATGCACCCGGCGGGTCACCGCTTTCACTACTCCAACCCCGGCTACACCCTGCTCGGTTCGCTGATCGAAGCGGTCCGCGGAGTCTCCTGGGAGGAGGCGCTGCGCCGCGAGGTCCTGGAGCCGCTGGGCATGCACCGTACGACGGGAGGGCCGGTCGCTCCGTACGCGGAGGGCTGGGCCGTTCACCCTTGGGCCGATGTGGTGGTGAGCGAGCCTGCCGAGGACCTGGGACTGATGGCGCCCGCCGGCCAGCTCTGGTCGACCGCGTCCGACCTGTTGCGCTTCGCGGCCTTCCTGGCCGAGGGCGACAACCGGGTCCTGTCGGCCGCTTCCGTACGGGAGATGAGGATGCCCGCCGCGCCCGCCGCGGAGGGAGGGGGCAACGCATACGGACTCGGCCTGCAGGTGGTGAAGACCGACAGCCGCGTCCTCTTCGGGCACGCGGGTTCGCTGCCCGGATTCGTCGCCGGCCTGTGGTTCAGCGAGGACGACGACGTCGCCGCGGTCGCCCTCGCCAACGCCACCTCGGGGCTGCCCGCCGCCACGGTGGCCGCCGAACTCCTGAGCATCGTCGCGGACGCGGAGCCGCGGATCCCGGAGCCCTGGCGCCCGCTGCCCGAGGTTGACGAGGAGTTGGTGGCCCTGACCGGGATCTGGCACTGGGGGACCCACACGTTCACGCTGCGGCTGACCGGGGGCCGAGGGCTGGAGCTCAGGCCGCTGGGCGGCACCGGTCGCGGAGCGGCCTTCACGCCCCGGCCGGACGGCACCTGGACGGGCCAGGACGACTACTACGCGGGGGAGACCCTCCGGGTCGTCCGCAGGGCCGACGGTTCGGTCGACCACCTCGACCTCGGCTCGTTCGCCTTCACCCGTGAGCCCTATGAGGCGGGAGCGGACGTTCCCGGAGGACTCGACCCGGCGGGCTGGCGGGGGTTCGGCGGCTGACGCCCGAGCTGTGACGGCCGGTGGGGTGGGTGTTTCACGTGAAACACCCACCCCACCGGCCGTTGTCGGTCAGAGAGCCAGCTTGAAGCCCACGTGGCTGGCCGTGAATCCGAGCCGCTCGTAGAAGCGGTGCGCGTCCTCGCGGGTGACATCCGAGGTCAGCTGCACCAACCGGCAGTCCTGGCGGCGGGATTCGTCGACCGCCCACTGGATCAGCTGCGTACCGAGCCCGCTGCCCCGCTCGTCGGCGTGGACGCGGACGCCCTCGATGATCGAGCGGGTGGCACCGCGCCGGGACAACCCGGGGACCACGGTCAGCTGGAGGGTCCCGACCACGCGGTCCTCGCGGACGGCGACGACGACGTGCTGGTTCGGGTCGTCCGCCAGTCGTCGGAACGCGGCGCGGTACGGGGTGAGGTCGTCCGGCGACTCGCGCTGCGCGCCGAGGGGGTCGTCGGCCAGCATGGCCACCACGGCGTCGAGGTCGGTCTCGGCAGCGGGGCGTATCTCAAGATCGCTCATGATCGGCAGCGTACGCGCTCCGCAGGCGTCAGACCGGGACCTTCAGCTCTTCGACCGCCCGGACCAGGGGGGCGAGCTCGGGGTTCTCCGACGCCTCGCCCAGGGCCGCCCGCAGGGCGCTGTCGTTGGTCGGCCGGGCCTCCGCGAGGAGGGTGAGACCGGCCTCGGTGACATCGGTGTAGATGCCCCGCCGGTCGGTGTCGCACAGATAGCGGGTCAGTAGCCCGCGGTTCTCCAGTCTTGTGACCAGTCGGGTGGTGGCGCTCTGGCTGAGGACCACGGCGTCGGCGACCTGCTTCATCTGGAGATGGCCGCCGGGGCCGCTGTGCTGCCGGCTCAACACGTCGAGCAGCGAGTACTCCCGCACGCTGAGCCCGTGACCCGACTGGAGAGCGCGTTCGATACGGGCCTCGATCTTCCCGTGAAGCAGGGAGAGGGCGCACCAGCCCTGGGCGAAGGCGGTGAGGGCGGGGTCGGTCGCGGTCATGGTCTCTCCTCCGGGCGGGAGCCTGCGTGGTTCCAGGATAGGGGACGCCTGCAATAGCCCGCGTTTGCAGTTAGCCCGCGTGTGCAATTATTGTGGACGCTCGTAAGGTGCATACGCAATCTCCATGGAAGGTGAAAGCCCATGCCGCTCGCGCTCCTCGCCCTCGCCATCGGGGCATTCGGGATCGGAACGACCGAGTTCGTGATCATGGGGTTGCTCCCCGAGGTTGCCGCGGATTTCCGGGTCTCGATCCCGACGGCAGGCTTCCTGGTGACCGGCTACGCGCTCGGGGTCGTCCTCGGCGCCCCGCTGATGACCCTTCTGGGTACCCGGGTCACCCGTAAGCGGATGCTGATGCTCCTGATGGGGCTCTTCATCGTGGGCAACGTGGTGTCCGCCCTCGCCCCCGTCTTCGGCGTCATGCTCGCCGGCCGGGTGATCGCCTCCCTCGCGCACGGCGCCTTCTTCGGCATCGGCTCGGTGGTCGCGGCCGATCTCGTCGCCCCGCAGAAGAAGGCCGGGGCCATCGCCATGATGTTCACCGGACTCACCGTCGCCAACGTCGTCGGCGTCCCGCTCGGCACCTACATCGGGCAGTCCGCCGGCTGGCGGACCACGTTCGTCCTCGTGGCCCTCCTCGGCGTGATCGGGCTCATCGGTGTCGCGAAGCTCGTCCCCGAGCAGCCCAAGCACGAAGGTGTACGCGTCCGCCACGAACTGGCCGCGTTCCGCAATGTCCAGGTCCTGCTCGCGATGGCCATGACCGTCCTGGGCTTCGGCGGCGTCTTCGCCGCGATCACCTACATCACCCCGATGATGACCGAGACCGCCGGCTACTCGGCCTCCTCCGTCACCTGGCTGCTGGTCCTCTTCGGCCTCGGCATGGTGGGCGGCAACCTGGTGGGCGGACGGTTCGCCGACCGCCATCTGATGCCGATGCTGTACGTCTCGCTCGGCGCGCTCGCCCTCGTGCTGAGCCTGTTCACCGTGACCGCGCACGACAAGGTCGCCGCGGCCGTCACCATCGTTCTGATCGGTGCCCTCGGCTTCGCGACCGTGCCCCCGCTGCAGAAGCGGGTCCTCGACCAGGCGGCGGGCGCCCCCACCCTGGCCTCCGCGGTCAACATCGGGGCCTTCAACCTCGGCAACGCCCTCTCCGCCTGGCTCGGCGGCCTCGTGATCGCCGCCGGTCTCGGCTACACCGCCCCCAACTGGGTCGGCGCGATCCTCGCCGGGTCCGCCCTGGTGCTGGCCGTGGTCTCCAGCCTGCTGGAGCGCCGTACCGCCGGAGCCGAAGGACGGCTCGTCGCCGGGAGCAGTCCCGCGCCGGTCGCCGCCCCGGCCCGGCACTGAGCCTCGCCCCAGAGCCTTCTGCCGACCGCGCTGGACCGCCCGCTGCTCTTCATCGCCGGCGGTATCCGCTGCACCGCGGCGGCCGGCTGATCGGCGCCATCGGGGTCGGCGGGGGAGCGCCGGAGCAGGACCACGGGTTCGCGTCCGCCGCGGCGGACTCCCTGGTCTGAGGCCGAGCACCCGGAACAGGGGACCGAGCCCCTGGAGTACCGCATCGCAGCCGCACCGCCTCTTCCGGCGGTGCGGCTGCGATGCGTCAGCCCGTCGCGATGGTGAGCGGGGCGAATCTGCGGGTGGCGTCGCCGGGGAGGTCCTCGATGCCGTACGTCATCACCGCTGTACGGGAGCCCGGTTCGAGACCGCGCTCAACCAGCCAGCCGAGCAACTCCTCGTGGCGCGCGTCGACATCGGCCCGCAGCAGCCGGTCCGTCGTGGCGGCCAGCGCGGCGACGAGGGCCTTCGCGGTGGCCGTGTCGCGCGCGACGAGCGGGCCGACGACATGGTCGTCGCCGCTGGGCCAGAGGGCTGCGTAACCGGTCAGCTCGCCGTTCCCCTCCGCGACCTGGAGCCGGTCGGCGAAGGCCGGGAGCCGGGCGATGATGTGGGTGCGGTCGATACCGAAGACCGGCAGGTCGAGGCGGACCATCGCCTGGAGGTCGTCCGCAGCGGCCGCACGCGTGGTCACGGCCGACGGCCGGTCCTCCGCCCGGAACCGGCCGAGGACCCGCTCGGTTCGGCCCACGTGGGCGAAGCCGAGCTCCGTGTAGAGCCGCTGCCCTTCGGGCGTGGCGTACAGCGCGAGCGGGGTGGACCTGGTCTCCTCCATGACATGGCGCATGAGCCGCCGGGCGATCCCCTGGCGTGCGTGGCGTCCGGCGACGAGCAGCATGCCGACGGCCGCCAGGCGGGGCCCGTACGACGTCACCACGCAGGCCGCGACCAGGCCCTTGCCATCGGGTTCCGCGATGCCGTACCCCGTACCCGCGGAGAGCAGCAGCCCCCATCGGTGCTCGTCGCGTGGCCAGCCCCGACCCTCGGAGAGGTCGGCGCAGGAGACCAGGTCTCCCCTGGTGAGGCGCCGTACGGGCAGGTCGAGGAGGGACAGGGGTGAGGGGCTGTGCATGGGGCCAGGCTGTCCGACGTGATGATCGCCCGTCCACCGGTTTCCCGGAACTGGCCGAGAACCCAAGTGCCCCCGCCTGGTTTCACGTGAAACATGAAGCGCGTCCGCGTCCGCGTGCGAGTCCAGGGCCGTCAGCTCAGGTCGGGCGCGTGCATCGCCCGTACACCCTCGATGTTGCCGTCCAGATAGTGGCGCAGGGAGAGCGGTACGAGGTGGACGGCGGCGATCCCGACCCGGCTGAACGGCACCCGGACGATCTCGTACTCCCCGCAGGGCTCGTCGATCTCCGGGCCGTGCCGTCGGGTGACGTCCATCGACACGAGCCGGCAGACGAAGAAGTGCTGGACCTTCACCCCGGTGACGCCGCCGTCCGCGATGTGCTCGACGGTGTCGACGAAGCAGGGCACCACGTCGACGATCTTGGCACCGAGCTCCTCGTCGACCTCCCGGTGGAGGGCGTCGACCACGGTGGCGTCCTCCGGCTCGACCCCGCCGCCGGGCGTGAGCCAGTACGGATCGACCCCCGGCTTCGTGCGCTTGATGAGGACAAGGTCGTCGCCGTCGAGCAGGATGGCGCGTGCGGTGCGCTTGACCACAGGACGTTCGGTCATGGCAAGAGAGTGGCCCGCGCGGGCCACTCTGAAACTCCTGCGGCCTACCGGACCGCCTCGTCCAGCGCCCGCTCGACGTCCGCCAGCAGGTCCTCCGGGTCCTCCGCGCCGACGGAGAAGCGGATGAAGCCCTCCGGCACGGCGTCGCCGCCCCAGCGGCCCCGGCGCTCGGCGGTGGAACGTACACCCCCGAAACTCGTCGCGTCGTCGACCAGCCGCAGCGCGGAGAGGAAGCGCTCCGCCGTCTCCCGGTCGGCCAGCTCGAACGACACCACCGAACCGAAGCGCCGCATCTGTCGTACGGCGATCCCGTACGACGGGTCGGCGGTCAGCCCCGGATACCGCAGCCCGGTGACCTCGGTCCGCTTGGCCAGCGCCTCGGCGAGGGCCAGGGCCGTGGTGCACTGCCGGTCGATGCGCAGCTGGAGCGTGGCGAGCGACCGGTGGGCGAGCCAGGCCTCCATCGGGCCCGGGATCGCTCCGACCACCTTGCGCCAGCGCCGTACATCGGCGGTCAGCCGGGGATCGCGGCAGGTGACATGGCCCAGCAGGATGTCGCCGTGCCCGGTCATGCCCTTGGTGTCACTGGCGACCGAGAAGTCCGCACCGAGCTCCAGCGGGCGCTGGCCGATCGGGGTGGCCAGGGTGTTGTCGACGGCGACCAGCGCGCCCGCCTCGTGCGCGGCGGCCACGAGCCGGCGGATGTCGCAGACATCGAGTCCCGGGTTGGAAGGGCTCTCGATCCATAGCATCTTCGCCCCTTCCAGCAGCGCCAGCTGGGCGTCGCCACCGGTCGGCGCGGTCCGTACCTCGACGCCGAAGGCCGTCAGCTGCTCCCGTACCAGCGGCAGCGCCTGGTAGCCGTCGTCCGGCAGCACCACGACGTCGCCGGTGCGGGCCTGGGAGAGCAGTACGGCGGTGATCGCCGCCATCCCGGAGGCGAACACCGTGGTGCTCACGTCCTCGCCGGGCGCCTCCAGGTCGCCGATGGCCCGCTCCAGGTGGGTCCACGTCGGGTTGGTGTCCCGGCCGTAGGTATAAGGGCCCACCGGTTCGCCGGAGAGGTGGAAGTGCGCGGCGAAGACCGGCCCGGGCAGGGTCGGTTCGTACTGCTCCGGTTCGGGAAGGCCGGCGCGTACCGCGCGCGTGCCGTCGCCCATGGTGCTCATGCTGCTCCGTATCCGTAAGTGGTCGGACGGCCGGGAGAGGCCGTGTTCAGCCTTCGTCCGGCAGGACCATGTTGAGGGCCCAGGAGACGACCGAGATGATCAGAGCGCCGAGTACCGCGGTCCAGAAGCCCTCGACATGGAAGCTGAGATCGAAGATGCCGGCCAGCCAGGAGGTCAGCAGCAGCATCAGGGCGTTGATCACCAGAGTGATCAGCCCGAGGGTCAGGATGAACAGCGGGAACGTCAGGAGCTGGACCAGCGGCTTGACCAGGAAGTTCACCAGACCGAAGATCAGCGCGACCAGGATCAGGGTGAGGATCTTCCGGCCGGTGGAGCCGCCCTCCAGCGTGATGTTCCCGATCAGCCAGATGGCCACGGCCAACGCACCCGCGTTGGCGATCGTCTTGACTGCGAAATTCTTCATGTGTCTGATCGTGGCAGACATGATCGGTGGTGGACACCGGCAGCGCACGCGGAACCCGTAGCACGGGTCACAAGGGGTGGACGGGCCATGAAGGCATTCAGACTGGACGAGCTCGAGGCGGAGCGGGCCGCCAACGACGGCGCCTACCTGCAGTTCGTGCGGGAGCGGAACATGTCCGTGGGCCTGTACGCCCTGGACGCGGGCGCACCCGACCCGCAGCAGCCGCACCAGCAGGACGAGGTGTACTTCGTCGTCAGCGGCCGTGCGTCGATCACGGTCGGGACGGAGACGACGCAGGTCGGCCGGGGGAGCGTCGTCTATGTGCCGGCTGGAGTGGCCCACAAGTTCCACCACATCACCGAGAACCTGCGGGTGATGGTCGTCTTCTCGCCTCCGGAGGGCTGAACCCCGGGTTCCCTAAGGGTTCGATCAGGGGTCTTCAAGGGCTGCGAGACCCCCGCCGGGGTCCCTCGCGCCTTTAGCATCGAGGCAGGAACCCAGAGAGCAGGAACCCAGAGAGACGAGGTAGATGGCGATGGCCGTGCGGGAGATGTACGCGGGGATGCCCTGGTGGGTGAAGTGGATCGCGGTGCCCGTCATCGCGATCTTCGTGTTCGGCGGTCTGATCGCCAGCGTGATCGGCTTCGTGATCAGCCTGCTCTTCAAGGTGCTGATCTTCGTCGTGCTGGTCGGCGGTCTGATCTTCGTCGTACGCAAGTTCATGTCCTCGTCGTCCTCACGGGGTGACTGGTAGGAAGGCCGGCGCGGCCGGGGGGATGCACAGGCCTGCGGATTAGCCCAGCAGAGCTAAGTCCAGAAGGAAAACCCCCTCTTACCGGAGGCGGCCGATACAGTGACATAACGCTGCCGCCATCTGGAATGTGACCTTCTGTCACCGAACCGACCGAGTGACCAGTGGTTGAACGACAGTCCGGTCGTGGGTGCGGCGGGCCCGTGGGGGCGGCCTCCACGGGAGGGCTGACGGCCCGTCACCATGCCTGGGGGTGACCTTTGACCACGGCATCGAGCACCGCTGTCCCGACGTTGATCGGTTCGGTTCAGCGGGCGTTGAGGCTGCTGGAGGCTGTGGGCACCCATCGGGACGGGGCGCCCGCCAAGCAACTCGCACGGGAGGCGGGCCTTCCGCTGCCGACCGCGTACCACCTGCTGCGCACCCTCACCCATGAGGGCTATCTCCGCCGCGAGAACGGCGTCTTCCTCTTCGGGGCGGCCGCCGAGAACCTCACCGCGGCCCAGGGCCCGAGAAGCCGCCCCTCCACCGTCACCGACTCGCTCGCGCACTGGCGGGACGCCATCGGGGTCCCGGTGTACTGCGCCGTCTACCGCGAGGGCGAGATCGAGCTCATCGCGGTCGCGGACGCCCCCGAGGCCCCGGCGGTCGACGAGTGGGCCTCCTTTCGGGAGACCGGCCACGCGCACGCGATCGGGCAGTGCCTTCTCGGCCAGCTGGACGAGAAGGACCGCGAGGATCACCTCGACCGGCACCCCGTACGGCCCCTCACTCGTTACTCAGTGCGAGATCGCGCGGCACTTCTGGAGCGGCTGCGAACGTTGCGGCGGGGTGAACCGGTCATCGAACGCCAGGAGTACGCACTGGGGACCGTCTGCGCCGCCATTCCCGTCACAGCCGGTGCCACCATTGCGGCGATGGCCATTTCCGTACCCTTGGACCGGGAAGAGCGGTTGCTGCCCGCAGTCGAACAGCTACGTGGTGAAGTGGCGAGCCTCTTGCGTTCGTTCGTTTTCTCTATCAGTATCTGAAAAATCACTCCTTGTGATCTGCTATCGCGTGCACCACGATGGCGTCAATAGGGCCATGAGGGATCATTCCTGGCCAGTTTCATCTACTGCGGGGTTGAACGATGCGCGAGTCGGTTCAAGCAGAGGTCATGATGAGCTTCCTCGTCTCCGAGGAGCTCTCGTTCCGTATTCCGGTGGAGCTCCGGTATGAGGTGGCTGATCCCTATGCCATCCGGATGACGTTCCATCTGCCCGGCGATGCCCCTGTGACCTGGGCATTCGGCCGCGAGCTGCTGCTGGACGGGCTCAACAGCCCGAGCGGCGACGGCGATGTGCACATCGGGCCGACCGAACCCGAGGGTCTCGGCGATGTGCACATCCGCCTCCAGGTCGGCGCGGACCGCGCGCTGTTCCGGGCCGGTACGGCACCGCTCGTGGCGTTTCTCGACCGCACCGACAAGCTGGTGCCCCTCGGTCAGGAGCACACGCTGGGTGACTTCGACGGGAACCTGGAGGAGGCGCTCGGCCGCATCCTCGCCGAGGAGCAGAACGCGGGCTGAGCGGTACATATCCCCCGGCCTCGCGCCTGTCACGCCTTACGGCGGCGGCCCCTGCCGGTCCGAGCGGGGGCGGCGGCCGTGGACGAGGAGGTGCCGGCGCCCGGCCGGTCCGCGGAGACCACCAGTGCGGCGAGCACCGTCGTCACCGGCACCGAGGCGACCAGGCCGATCGAACCGACCAGCGTCCGGACGATCTCCTCGGCGACCAGCTCGCTGTTGGCCACCGTCCCCACACTGCTCTGGGCGATCGAGAAGAGCAGCAGCAGCGGCAGCGCCGCGCCCGCGTACGCCAGCACCAGGGTGTTCACGACCGAGGCGATGTGGTCCCGTCCGATGCGGATACCTGCCCGGTACAGCCCGCGCCAACCCATCTGCGGGTCCGCCTGGTGCAGCTCCCAGACGGCGGAGGTCTGGGTGACCGTCACATCGTCGAGCACCCCGAGCGATCCGATGATGACACCGGCCAGCAGCAGACCGCTCATGTCGATGTCCGGATAGAGGCCGTGGATCAGGCCGGTGTTGTCGTCGGTGTTGCCGCTCAGGTCCGCCCAGCCGATGAACAGGGAGCCGAGAAGCCCGATCAGCAGGAGCGAGATCAGCGTTCCGACGACCGCGACAGATGTTCGGGCCGTCACCCCGTGGCACATGTAGAGCGCCGCCAGCATGATGGCGCTGGCCCCGATCACCGCCACCACCAGCGGATTCGAGCCCTGCAGGATCGCCGGCAGGATGAACAGGGTCAGTACGGCGAACGAGACGGCCAGCGCCACCAGCGCCATCACCCCGCGCAACCGGCCCACCGCGATCACCGCCAGCGCGAAGATCGCGGCCAGCAGTGTCATCGGGATCTTCCGGTTCACATCGGTGACGCTGTACTGGAGGTCGCGGGGCGCGTCGGGGGCGTACGCCACGACCACGCCCTGTCCCTCGCGCAGTTGGCGGGGCGCGTCGGGCTGGACCACCTCGACGAACGTGCGGCCCTTGTCGTCGCCGCTGGTCACTTCGACGGTCGCCTTCGCGCACTCCCCCTCCTGCTCGTTGACGGCCTCCCGGCCCGAGGGGGTGGAGGTGTCACCGGTCGGGGGGACCTGTGCGGCGTTGACGTCGGCGCAGTCGACCTTGACGACCTGGACGACCTTGCCGTCCTGGGTCTGCCGGTCGAATCCGACGCCGGTGCGCTCGTGGTCGGGGACGCCGCCGGGCCAGAACGCGATCAGGCCGACGACGACCGCCGTGGCGAAAGGGATCACGACAGCGGCGATGACCTTGCGCAGGTGCTTGGAGACGGGAGCGGCGGGTCCGTGGCTGTGTGTGTGGCCGTCTGAGTGGCCCTGGGGCGGCTGGGGCGCGGGGTCGTTTTGGGGGGAGGTCACGGGGCGATCATCGCAAGAACAGGAGGGCCCTCTGGTCAGCTCGCCGGAAAGGACGCTAGCGTGGAGGCACCTTTGCACACGCGGGAGCTCGGAGCACCGGGCTGAGAGGGCGCTGACCACCGTACATCCGTACGAGGCACGCTGCGCCGACCGCCGAACCTGTTACCGGGTAATGCCGGCGTAGGGAGTAGGTCTCATGACCACAGCGGACGCACGCACGCCTGCCTCGAAACAGAACGACGGAACGCCGAGCGGCAGGGTTCCGAACGACGAGGCCGGGAAGTCCATCGGCTGGCACAAGGGGTACGTCCAGGGCACGCGCCCGGACCTCCGGGTGCCGGTCCGACAGGTGCACCTCACCAACGGCAAGGACGTGACGCTGTACGACACGTCGGGGCCGTACACAGATCCCGGGATCGACACCGATGTCCGCCGGGGCCTCGCACCCCTGCGGGAGAACTGGATCATCGCGCGCGGCGACACCGAGGAGTACGCGGGCCGCCCGGTCCGCCCCGAGGACGACGGGCTCAAGCACACCTCGCCGCGCGGCGGGCTGCGCAACCTCGACGCGGTCTTCCCCGGCCGCCCGCGCCAGCCGCGCCGCAGCCGCGACGGACGGCCCGTCACCCAGCTCGCGTACGCCCGGCGGGGGGAGATCACCCCGGAGATGGAGTACGTCGCGATTCGGGAGAACGTCGAGGCCGAGGTCGTCCGTGAGGAGATCGCGGCCGGCCGGGCCGTGCTGCCGGCCAACGTCAACCATCCCGAGATCGAGCCGATGATCATCGGTAAGCGGTTCCTGGTGAAGGTCAACGCCAATATCGGCAACTCGGCCGTCACGTCCTCCATCGAGGAGGAGGTGGACAAGATGACCTGGGCGACCAAGTGGGGCGCCGACACGGTCATGGACCTGTCCACCGGCCGCAACATCCACACCACCCGCGAGTGGGTGCTGCGCAATTCCCCCGTGCCGATCGGCACCGTCCCGCTCTACCAGGCCCTGGAGAAGGTCGACGGCCGGGCCGAGGAGCTGACCTGGGAGATCTACAAGGACACCGTCATCGAACAGGCC
Source organism: Streptomyces sp. CB00316 (assembly GCF_001905595.1). Classification (GTDB taxonomy): domain Bacteria; phylum Actinomycetota; class Actinomycetes; order Streptomycetales; family Streptomycetaceae; genus Streptomyces. Next base: position 682,895 of record NZ_LIXI01000002.1, read on the forward strand.
GAGCAAGGCGTGGACTACATGACGGTGCACGCCGGGGTGCGCCTGCCGTACGTCCCGCTGACGGCCCGTCGTAAGACCGGCATCGTCTCGCGCGGCGGCTCGATCATGGCGGCCTGGTGCCTGGCGCACCACAAGGAATCGTTCCTCTACGAGCACTTCGAGGAGCTCTGCGAGATCCTCGCGACGTACGACGTCACCTACTCCCTCGGTGACGGGCTGCGCCCCGGGTCGATCGCGGACGCCAACGACGAGGCGCAGTTCGCCGAGCTGCGCACGCTGGGGGAGCTGAACACGATCGCCAAGCGGTTCGGCGTCCAGACGATGATCGAGGGCCCCGGGCACGTCCCGATGCACAAGATCAAGGAGAACATCGACCTCCAGCAGGAGATCTGCGAGGAGGCGCCGTTCTACACGCTCGGCCCGCTGACCACGGATGTCGCGCCCGCCTACGACCACATCACCTCGGGCATCGGCGCCGCGATGATCGCCTGGTGGGGCACGGCGATGCTCTGCTACGTCACGCCCAAGGAGCACCTGGGGCTGCCCAATCGGGACGACGTGAAGACGGGCGTGATCACCTACAAGATCGCCGCCCACGCGGCCGACCTCGCCAAGGGGCACCCGGGCGCGCAGGAGTGGGACGACGCGCTCTCCGACGCGCGGTTCGAGTTCCGGTGGGAGGACCAGTTCAACCTGGCCCTCGACCCGGACACGGCCCGGGAGTTCCACGACGAGACGCTGCCCGCCGAACCGGCGAAGACGGCGCACTTCTGTTCCATGTGCGGGCCGAAGTTCTGCTCGATGAAGATCTCCCAGGACATCCGCCGGCAGCACGGCGGTTCGCAGGAGGAGATCGAGGAGGGCATGGCCGAGAAGGCGAAGGAGTTCGCCGCCGCCGGCAACCGGGTCTACCTGCCCATCGCCGACTAGCGTCTGAGTCCTCTCCGTCCCCGGCACCTCAGCAGGTGTCGGGGACGGCCCCTGTACGGGCCCGGTGCCCAGTGACGCGACGTCAGAGACCGCCCCGCTATGGGCGTATTGCGGCCTTGGTAATCGTCTGGCGTGATAGGGGGCGTTGTTAAGCGACAGTATGGACACAGTCGTGCGGCAGCTGGATGTACGTTTCGCAGCTGCGTCAACTGAGCTTGACCTGTTCCTTATCTGTGGCTTACTTTCCGGCTTGCTTGGCTGAAATTTGGCGGCCCTCGCACGGGGGGCCAGGGGAGGGAATCACAGTGAACTGGTACGTCGACGTACTCAAGAACTACGCAGGCTTCAGCGGTCGCGCGCGCCGCAAGGAGTACTGGATGTTCGCGCTCTTCAACTTCCTGATCGGCATCGTCCTCTCGGTCATCGGCGGTGCGATCGACACGCAGGTGCCGTACTACATCTACCTCCTCGCGGTCTTCATCCCGTCGCTCGCGGTCGGCGTGCGCCGCCTGCACGACACCAGCCGCTCGGGCTGGTGGCTGCTGATCGCGCTGGTCCCGCTGGTCGGCTTCATCGTCCTGATCGTCTTCCTCGCCTCCGAGGGCAAGCAGGAGCCGAACCAGTACGGCACCAACCCGAAGCTCGCCCCGCAGGTGGGCTGATCCAGGGCTCCGGCATGGCCGGAGCACCGCACAGGCCGGGCGCGGCACTCGCCGCCCCGGCCTGTGGTGTTTGCAGAACCCTCTGGCCCTACTCCGGTCGGTGGTCCGGGCCGCCGAAGTCCGGGCTGGTGAAGTCGGGGCTCGTGAACGTCGGCCGGGGCCCGGCCGACGGGCCCTCCTCCGGGCCCGAGAAGTCCGGCCTGCTGTAGCCGACCTTCGGGATCCGGTTCGGCGAGCGCTGCGGGGTCCGTGCGGCGGGGCCCGCGGTCGGGTCGGCCAGGGCGTCCCGTAGGAACGGCAGGATGCCGCGCTCCAGCAGGGCGTGGCGCCAGGCCTCCCTGGCCCGGGCGACCTCCTCCGGCAGCTCCTGCTCCTCGTCCTCGGCGGCCAGTGAGGTCGAGCCGTTGCGCAGGGCGGTGACGAGCAGCCCCACTGCGGCGACCAGGATGGCCGCGGCGGCGACGGCCGCGAAGAACCACCCGGCCGCGACCATCGTGGTGCCGAAGGCGACCGACGGGCTCACCGCCCTCAGCAGATAGCCGACGAGCAGGAAGATCACGGCGGCGGTGCCCGCCAGGATCGGCGTCAGGACCGTGAGGACCGCTCCTATGCCGGCGCCCGGGCCGGCCGCCGACGAGGTGCCCGCGTACTGCTCGCCTTCGGGGACGGTGGCGCTCGCCGCGCGCAGTTCGGCGCGGGCCTTCAGGTAGTGCTCGTACTCGGTGGCCGCGGCCGCGGTGATCAGCGCCGTGGCGTTGAGCGCCATCGTGCGCAGCTGTTCGGTGTTGAGCCGGTCACCGACGCCTTCGAGATCCGTGCGTTCATGGGCGTGACGCAGTGCGTCGCCCAGGATCCGGGCGTACTCGGGACCGTCCTCGGCCTGCAGGTGCGGAGCGCTTGTCATCTGCATCCCCCGATGCTCCGTCGGGCCCGGCAGCCCGCGTTGACCGGGCGATCGGGCGGAAACGGAGGAGAGCCTGCTACTGATGAGCCGATGGTAGAGCGCTCACGGCACGGGGTGACAGGGTGTTTCCGGAAATAGGCCCGATGATCGGTGCTGCCCGATCCAGAAGCCTCTTCCCCGCCGAAGGTCAGTCATGCAGGGGAAGTTGGACGACCAGTAGTTTTCCGGCCATGGTCACTCCGCCGTCCATGGCGACGGCGAGACCGTCGGCGTAGACGTGCGGGCCGTTCACCACCGGCCCCGAACCGTCCTCGCCGTCCTCGGTGCCGACCTCGCCCAGGAGGTACGGAATCGGGCTGTGACCATGGACGACGCGCTGTCCGCCGTACGTCGTCAGCAGCTCGCGCACCGCTTCGGCGCCGCCCTCGTCGCGGAAGGCGAAGCGCTTGGTGAGCTTGCGGAAGAGGTCCCAGCACTCGTCGGCGTCGTTGCGCGTGAGAATGGCGGTGATGGTGTCGTTGACGTCCTCGATGGTGGAGCCGTAGTCGAGGTAGGCCGTCGTGTCGGAGTGCATCAGCAGATGCCCGTCCTCCTCGACGACCGCGTCGAGCCGGGACATCCACTGGAGGTGTACGTCTTGGAGGCGGTCCATGTCGCTCTTCTGGCCGCCGTTGAGCAGCCAGGCGGCCTGGAAGGTGGCGGTGCCCGCGCCGGAGTTGACGGGAGTGTCGGAGAACCGCTTGGCGCCGATGAGCAGCAGCTCGTGATTGCCCATCAGGGCCTTGCAGTAGCCGCCCGCCGCTGCCGCCTCCGCGGAGAGCCGCATGACGAGGTCGATGACCCCGATGCCGTCGGGGCCGCGGTCGGTGAAGTCGCCCAGGAACCAGAGTCGGGCGTTGCCCGCGGCCCAGTTGCCGTCGGCGTCGATGAGGCCCTGGGCGGCGAGGGCGGCCACCAGCTCGTCCAGGTAGCCGTGGACGTCGCCGACGACGAAGAGCGGGCCGCGCCCCTCCCCGGTGACGGGGCGGGGTTCGGGGACGGTCTCCATCTTGACGGTGTCGCCGCGGTTGATGACGGGGAGGTCGCGCTCGGTGGGGGTGTACCCCTCCGGGGGCTCGTCGCCGACGGTCGCGTTGCCGGGGTGCGGCAGGTGGGGCGGCGCCGGAGCGTGCGGGGGCACGGAGGCGTGCGGGACCGGGGCGGGCGGCGCCGGAGCGTGCGGGGGCACGGGCGGGTGCGGCGCCGCGCCGGGCGTCTGCGGTGGTACGGGCGTCTGTGCGTAAGGCGGAACTCTGAAGTCACGCAACGTCGCCGTCCGCACCACGGGTTCCTGACCGGCCCCCTGAGTCATCGACCCCTCCACCACCGTCGCGCCGCCGTACACCTGACGGGCCCTGCCTGGTAGAGGTGGTCCGCGGTGTCGTGCGCCCATCATAGGAATGCGGATCGATCTGTGTGACGCACCAGGGGTGGTGAATCCGGGCGCACGTACGGTTCACCGGCCGATTGGTCCGAAAAGAGGCGATCAGTCCCTGCTCGGTGAGCGTGGCGCGCTGACCGTGGTGCGCGGCGGACGTCGTTGCGAGGAGGTCCGGACGATGAGCTCCGTCGGTATCACCTGCTCCACCGGCCCGTCGTGCTCCACGCCTTCGATGGCGTCGATGAGGAGCTGGACGACGGCCGTGCCGATGCGGCGGGGCTTGAGCGAGAGCGTCGTGATGGGCGGTTCGGTGGCCGCGTACACGGTGGACTCGCTGCAGCAGACCAGCAGCAGGTCCTCGGGGACCCGCAGGCCGTAGCGGCGGGCGGCCGCGAGGAGATCGGTCCCGTTGGGGTCGAAGAGCCCGTAGACCGCGTCGGGGCGGTCCGGACGGGCGAGCAGTCGGTCGGCGGCGACCGCGCCCGCGCAGGGGTCGTGCGCCGGGTAGGACTCGTAGACGGGATCCTGGCCGACCCGCTCGCACCAGTGGAGATAGGCGGTGGTGGAGAGTCGGGTGTACGTGTCGGTGGTGGTGCCGGTCAGCAGGCCGATGCGGCGGGCTCCGGCGGCGGCGAGATGGTCGAGGAGGTCGAGCACGGCGGCCCGGTGGTCGTTGTCGACCCAGGCGGTGACGGGGAGCGTCCCGGCCGGGCGGCCGTCCGAGACGACGGGCAGCCCCTGGCGGACGAGCTCGGTGACGACCGGGTCCTGGTCGGAGGGGTCGATGACGACGGTCCCGTCGAGCGCGACGTTCGACCAGACGTCGTGCCGGGAGGTGGCGGGGAGGATGACGAGGGCATAGCCCCGGGCGAGCGCCGCCGAGGTCGCGGCTCTCGCCATCTCCGCGAAGTACGCGAATTCGGTGAAGGTGAAAGGTTCATCCCCGTACGTGGTCACGGTCAGGCCGATCAACCCCGACCTGCCCGTGCGGAGGGTTCGGGCCGCTGCGGAGGGGCGGTAGCCCAAGCGCTCTGCGACCTCGCGGACATGGCTGCGGGTGGCGTCCGGGAGCCTGCCCTTGCCGTTGAGCGCGTCGGAGACGGTCGTGATCGAGACTCCGGCCGCGGCGGCCACATCACGGATCCCCGCCCGTCCTGGCCGGCCGCTGCGCCGGGGGGTCTCCGTCCGGCTCACCTGGTGCTTCCCTGCTGCTGTCATGGCGAGCCGATAGTAGGGCTCCGGGGGGCGGTCGGTCCGGTCGCATATGCACCCATAGGCAGGCACGTTTCTGCATGATCATTAACCCTCAAATGCCTTGCAATGAAAGGTTGTTGCGAACTCGGGCATCAGTGTGTCAGGTGTTGATGGCTGACGGCCTGCTGAATGGTCGATGTCTCGAAGAGGTCTCAACTCACCACTTCGGGGGACGCGCGCCACGGCGTGAGACACGGGCGCGCGCCGGAACCGGAAACGCTCCCCCCAGGGGGAGGCCCGCCGTGCGCACCATTCCCGGCACTGCGGGAGATTCCGCGCCCGGGCCATTCGCAGCGGCGCCCAATCCTCATAAGGTGAGCAGTATTGATGTGTACGACGGTCGAGGAGGACCTGCGGTGAGCGAGACGAGCCCCAAGCTGCGCGCCGAGCTGGACGGCGTTCCTGCCTATGTGCCGGGCAAGCCTGCGGCGGCCGGCGGACCGGTCGCGTACAAGCTGTCCTCCAACGAGAACCCCTACCCGCCGCTGCCGGGCGTCCTGGAGTCGGCGCTCGCCGCGGCGGGCAGCTTCAACCGCTACCCGGACATGGCCTGCACCGGGCTGATGAACGAGCTGTCCGACCGGTTCGGTGTGCCGCTCTCGCACCTGGCCACCGGCACCGGATCGGTCGGCGTGGCCCAGCAGCTGCTCCAGGCCACCTCGGGCCCGGGCGACGAGGTCATCTACGCCTGGCGGTCCTTCGAGGCCTACCCGATCATCACGCAGGTGAGCGGTGCGACCTCGGTGAAGGTCCCGCTGACCACGGGTGAGGTGCACGACCTCGACGCGATGGCAGCGGCGATCACCGACCGGACCCGGCTGATCTTCGTCTGCAACCCGAACAACCCCACCGGGACCGTGGTGCGCCGGGCCGAGCTGGAGCGGTTCCTGGACCGGGTGCCGAGCGATGTTCTGGTGGTGCTCGACGAGGCGTACAAGGAGTTCATCCGCGACGCCGACGTGCCCGACGGCATCGAGATCTACCGGGACCGGCCCAATGTGGCGGTGCTGCGGACCTTCTCGAAGGCATACGGGCTCGCGGGGCTGCGGGTCGGGTTCGCCGTCGCCCACGAGCCGGTGGCCGCGGCGCTGCGCAAGACCGCCGTCCCCTTCGGCGTCAGCCAGCTTGCCCAGGACGCGGCGGTCGCCTCGCTGCGCGCCGAGGACGAGCTGCTGGGCCGGGTCGGCTCGCTGGTCTCCGAGCGGAGCCGGGTGAGCGAGGAGCTGGTGCGGCAGGGCTGGACCGTTCCGGAGTCGCACGCCAACTTCGTGTGGCTGCGGCTCGGCGAGCGGACCCTCGACTTCGCCGCGGCCTGTGAGCGGGCCGGTGTGGTGGTGCGCCCGTTCAAGGGCGAGGGTGTACGGGTCTCGATCGGGGAGAGCGAGGGCAACGACCTCTTCCTGAAGGCGGCGGAGGCGTTTCGCTCGGAGCTGTAGCGACCCAGCGCCTCGGCGCCTGTACGGCCGGTGGCCCCGGACCTCGATCGACGAGGTCCGGGGCCTTTCGCGTACGGCCGGGCGCGCCTCCGACTGAAAGGGGTACCCCGGCGAACGGCCCGAAAGTGTGTGCGTAATAATTGCTTGTGAATGTGAACGCGTTCACAAGCGTGCCCCGTTTGGTCCCATGATCAGTGGGATTAAAGGGGCGGAGTGCCCGGTGTGGCCACGGCGACGTGGTGTCACCACGGCGACGTAAGGAGAAAGACGACGTGGACCTCGCTCTGGCGCCGGAGACCCTGGCGCGCTGGCAGTTCGGCATCACCACCGTCTACCACTTCCTCTTCGTTCCGCTGACGATCTCGCTCGCCGCGCTCACCGCCGGCCTGCAGACCGCCTGGGTGCGGACGAACAACGAGAAGTACCTCAGGGCGACCAAGTTCTGGGGCAAGCTGTTCCTGATCAACATCGCCATGGGCGTCGTGACGGGCATCGTCCAGGAGTTCCAGTTCGGCATGAACTGGTCGGACTACTCGCGCTTCGTCGGCGATGTCTTCGGCGCTCCGCTCGCCTTCGAGGCGCTGATCGCCTTCTTCTTCGAGTCCACCTTCATCGGACTGTGGATCTTCGGCTGGGACCGGCTGCCCAAGAAGATCCACCTCGCCTGCATGTGGATGGTCTCGCTCGGCACGATCCTCTCCGCCTACTTCATCCTGGCGGCCAACTCCTGGATGCAGCACCCGGTCGGCTACCGCATCAACGAGGAGCGCGGCCGCGCCGAGCTCACCGACTTCTGGAAGGTGCTCACCCAGGACACCGCGGTGACGCAGTTCTTCCACACCATCACGGCGGCCTTCCTGGTCGGCGGGGCCTTCATGGTCGGGATCGCCGCCTTCCACCTGGCGCGCAGGAAGCACATCCCGGTGATGCGGACCTCGCTGCGGCTGGGCCTGGTCACGGTGGTCATCGCCGGACTGCTCACCGCCGTCAGCGGCGACTCGCTGGCCAAGGTGATGTTCCGCCAGCAGCCGATGAAGATGGCCGCCGCCGAGGCGCTCTGGGACGGCCAGGAACGCGCGCCCTTCTCGATCTTCGCGTACGGGGACGTCAGCGAGGGCCACAACTCCGTCGAGATATCGCTCCCCGGGGTGCTCTCCTTCCTCGCCGACAACGACCCGAACTCCTACGTCCCGGGCATCAACGACATCAACAAGGCCCAGCAGGAGAAGTACGGCCCCGGCGACTACCGGCCCAACATCCCGGTCGCGTTCTGGAGCTTCCGCTGGATGATCGGCTTCGGGATGGCCTCCTTCGGCCTCGGCGTCCTGGGGCTCTGGCTGACCCGGAGGAAGTTCCTGCTGCCACCGGCGATGCGGACCGGCGAGGACGAGGTCCCGAACCTGGTCCTCTTCCGGAACAAGGCGCTCAGCCCGAAGTTCACCAAGCTCTACTGGCTCACCGCGCTCTGGACCCTGCTCTTCCCGCTGATCGCCAACTCCTGGGGCTGGATCTTCACCGAGATGGGCCGCCAGCCGTGGGTGGTCTACGGGGTCCTCCAGACCCGCGACGGGGTCTCCCCCGGCGTATCGCAGGGCGAGATCCTCACCTCGATGATCTTCTTCACGCTCCTCTACGCCGTGCTCGCGGTCATCGAGGTCAAGCTGCTCGTGAAGTACATCAAGGCCGGGCCGCCGGAGCTCACCGAGTCCGACCTCAACCCGCCCACCCGGATCAACGGCCACGACGACGAAGACGCCGACCGGCCCATGGCCTTCTCGTACTGAGAGCACAGGAGCTGAGAGATGGAACTCCACGACATCTGGTTCGTGCTCATCGCCGTCCTCTGGATCGGCTACTTCTTCCTGGAGGGATTCGACTTCGGCATCGGAGTCCTCACCAAGCTGCTCGCCCGCGACCGCAAGGAGCGGCGGGTCCTCATCAACACGATCGGGCCCGTCTGGGACGGCAACGAGGTCTGGTTGCTCAGCGCGGGCGGCGCGACCTTCGCGGCCTTCCCCGAGTGGTACGCCACCCTGTTCTCCGGCTTCTACCTGCCGCTGCTGATCATCCTGCTCTGCCTGATCGTGCGCGGGGTCGCCTTCGAGTACCGCGCCAAGCGGACCGAGGAGCGGTGGCAGACCAACTGGGAGAACGCGATCTTCTGGACCTCGCTGATCCCCGCGGTCCTGTGGGGCGTGGCCTTCGGGAACATCGTGCGCGGGGTGAAGATCGACGCCGACATGGAGTACGTCGGCACCTTCTTCGACCTGCTGAACCCGTACTCGATCCTCGGCGGGCTCGTCACGCTCTTCCTCTTCACCTTCCACGGCGCGGTGTTCGCCGCGCTCAAGACGGCCGGGGACATCCGGGTGCGGGCGCGCTCGCTGGCCCTGAAGCTGGGCCTGGCCACGGCGGTGCTCGCGCTGGGCTTCCTGCTCTGGACCCAGGCCGTGAGCGGTGACCGCTGGAGCCTGGTGGCGCTGATCGTGGCGGTGGTGGCGCTGGTGGCGGCGATCGGCGCCATGGCCAAGGGGCGCGAGGGCTGGTCGTTCGCGTTCTCGGGGCTGACGATCGTGGCGGCGGTGGGGATGCTGTTCCTGACACTCTTCCCGAACGTCATGCCGTCCTCGCTGAATGAGGCCTGGAACCTCACGGTCACCAACGCCTCGTCCACGCCGTACACGCTGAAGATCATGACCTGGTGTGCCGGCATCGCCACACCCATGGTGCTGCTGTACCAGAGCTGGACGTACTGGGTGTTCCGCAAGCGGATCGGCACCCAGCACATCGCCGACGCGCACTGATCCGCACCGGCCCCGACGGGCGGTGTTTCACGTGAAACACCGCCCGGCTCGCTTAGTTGACCCTGCTGGGGGATGTTTCACGTGAAACCGATCGATCCGCGACTGCTGCGGTACGCCCGGGCCACCCGCTTCTTCCTGGCTGCCGTGGTGGCCCTCGGCCTGGTCGGCGCCGCGCTGGTGATCGCCCAGGCGATGCTCATCGCCGAGATCGTGGTGGGCGGGTTCGAGGACGGGCTCACGGTCACCGAGCTCGGTACCCCCCTGCTCCTGCTCGCGGCGGTCGCCGTCGGCCGCGCCCTGGTCGCCTGGCTCACCGAGCTGGCGGCCCACCGGGCGAGCGCGGCGGTCAAGTCCGAACTGCGCGGCCGGCTCCTGGAGCGGGCCGCGCTCCTGGGCCCCGGCTGGCTGAGCGGGCAGCGCACCGGCTCCCTGGTGGCGCTGGCGACCCGCGGGGTCGACGCGCTCGACGACTACTTCGCGCGCTATCTGCCGCAGCTCGGGCTCGCGGTGGTCGTGCCGGTGGCGGTGCTGGCCCGGATCGTCACCGAGGACTGGGTCTCGGCGGCGATCATCGTGGTCACGCTGCCCCTCATCCCCCTCTTCATGATCCTGATCGGCTGGGCCACCCAGTCCCGGATGGACCGGCAGTGGCAGCTGCTCTCCCGGCTCTCCGGCCACTTCCTGGACGTGGTCGCCGGGCTGCCGACGCTCAAGGTCTTCGGTCGCGCCAAGGCCCAGGCCGAGTCGATCCGCACCATCACCACGCAGTACCGCCGGGCCACCCTGCGCACCCTGCGGATCGCCTTCCTCTCCTCGTTCGCCCTGGAGCTGCTCGCAACCCTTTCGGTCGCGCTCGTCGCCGTCACCATCGGCATGCGGCTCGTGCACGGGGAGCTCGACCTCTACACCGGCCTGGTGGTCCTGATCCTGGCCCCGGAGGCGTATCTGCCGATCCGCCAGGTCGGGGCGCAGTACCACGCGGCGGCGGAGGGGCTCTCGGCCGCCGAGGAGATCTTCGCGGTCCTGGAGACCGAGCCCCGGGGAGCGGGCACCGAGGAGGTTCCTGACTCCACGCGCCTGGAGCTGGAGGGGGTGACCGTACGCCACGAGGGCCGCACCGCCCCGTCGCTGGACGCCGCCTCCCTCACCGTCGAGCCGGGGGAGACCGTCGCCCTGGTCGGCCCGAGCGGCGTCGGCAAGTCCACCCTGCTGAACGTGGTCCTGGGGTTCGCCGTACCCGACGAGGGGCGCGTCCGGGTCGGCGGCCAGGACCTCGCGGAGCTGGACCTGGAGCGCTGGCGGAGCCGGATCGCCTGGGTCCCGCAGCGCCCGCACCTCTTCGCGGGCACGATCGCGGAGAACGTACGCCTCGCCCGACCCGACGCCGACGACGAGGCGGTGGTGGCGGCGCTGCGGGACGCGGGGGCGTACGACTTCGTCGCGGAGCTGCCCGACGGCGAGCGGAGCCTGCTGGGCGAGGACGGTGCCGGGCTCTCGGCGGGCCAGCGCCAGCGCCTCGCCCTGGCCCGAGCATTCCTGGCCGACCGGCCGCTGCTGCTCCTGGACGAGCCGACCGCGAGCCTGGACGGGGAGACGGAGGCGGGGGTCGTCGACGCCGTACGGAGGCTGGCGGCGGGCCGGACCGTGCTGCTGGTCGTCCACCGCCCGGCGCTGCTGGCGGTGGCGGACCGGGTGGTGACGCTGGAGCCACGCACCGTCGGCGTTTCCGATCCCATCGGGACGACCACGTCGCCCGGACTGCCCGTTCCACAGCCGCTCGCAGGGGGTGAGCCGTTGGACGCGCGGCCACCCGGGGATGTGCTGGAAGCGGCGGACCTGCTGGAGCCCGTGGACGTACGGGAGGGCGCGACCGAAGTCCTGCGGGAGACCGACGCCCGCCCCGGACGCGTCCTCGCGCGGGTCCGTGAGGCGGCCGGCGCGCAGCGCGGTCAGCTCGCTCTGGCGCTGCTGCTGGGCAGCCTCGCCGTGGGGTCGGCGGTGGGGCTCATGGCCGTCTCCGGCTGGCTGATCTCCCGCGCCTCCGAGCAGCCGCCGGTGCTCTACCTGATGATGGCCGTCACCGCGACGCGCGCGTTCGGCATCGGCCGGGCGGTCTTCCGGTACGCGGAGCGCCTCGTCTCCCACGACGCCGTGCTCAGGCTGCTCGCCGAACTCCGGGTGGCGGTCTACCGGGGCCTCGAACGGGTCGCGCCCGCCGGGCTGCGCTCGGTGCGCCGGGGCGACCTGCTCTCCCGGCTCGTCGCCGATGTGGACGCGCTCCAGGACTACTGGCTGCGCTGGCTGCTGCCCGCCGGGACCGCGCTCACGGTCTCCGTGGCCGCCGTCGGGTTCACGGGCTGGCTGCTGCCCGAGGCGGGCGTGATCCTGGCGGTCGGGCTGCTGGTCGCCGGGGTCGGCGTGCCGCTGGTCAGCGGTGCCGTCGCCCGCCGTACGGAGCGTCAACTGGCCCCCGCACGAGCCGCCCTGGCCACCCGGGTCACCGATCTCCTCGGCGGAACGGCCGAGTTGACCGTCGCCGGGGCGCTCCCGGCCCGGCAGGCCCACATGCGGGCGGCCGACGGCCTTCTGACCCGGATCGCCTCCCGCGCGGCCACCGCGACGGCCCTGGGCGGCGGGCTCTCCGCCCTGGTCTGCGGGCTGACGGTGGTGGCCGCCGCGTCCGTCGCCGTCCCCGCCGTGAATGGCGGCCGACTGGCCGGCGTCGCGCTCGCGGTGGTGGTGCTCACCCCGCTCGCAGCCTTCGAAGCCGTCGCCGGAATGCCGCTCGCGGTGCAGTACCGCCAGCGGGTCCTGCGGAGCGCGGAGCGGGTGTACGAGGTGCTCGACGCCCCCGTACCCGTACGGGAGCCCGCGGCCCCGGCCGATGCGCCCGCCTCGCCGTTCCCCCTGGAGGTGCGGGGGCTGTCGGCCCACTACCCGGGAGCCCGCCACAACGCCCTGGAGTCGGTCGACCTGACGCTGGTGCCCGGCCGGCGTATCGCGGTCGTCGGCCCCTCCGGCTCCGGCAAGACGACGCTCGCGCAGGTGATCCTCCGCTTCCTGGACGCGTCCTCGGGGACGTACAGCCTCGGCGGTGTCGAGGCGACCGGCATGGACGGCGACACCGTGCGGCGCTCCGTCGGCCTGTGCGCCCAGGACGCCCACGTCTTCGACAGCTCCATCCGCGAGAACCTGCGGCTCGCCCGTACCAGCGCCACCGACGCCGAGCTGGACGACGCGCTCTCCCGGGCCCGGCTGCTGGAGTGGGTCCGCTCCCTGCCGGAGGGGCTCGACACCCCGGTGGGCGAGCACGGTGCCCGGCTCTCCGGCGGTCAGCGCCAGCGCCTCGCCCTGGCCCGGGCGCTGCTGGCCGACTTCCCGGTCCTCGTCCTGGACGAGCCGGCCGAACACCTGGACCTGGCGACCGCCGACGCGCTCACCGCCGACCTGCTGGCGGCGACCGAAGGGCGGACGACCGTCCTGATCACCCACCGGCTCGCCGGAGTCGAGGCGGTCGACGAGGTGCTGGTGCTGGACGCGGGACGGGTGGTGCAGCGCGGCCCGTACGCCGAGCTCGCCGCCGAGGACGGCCCGCTGCGCAGGATGGTGGAGCGGGAGGCGGAGACGGTGGCGACGGGGGCGTGAGCCCGCGGGGGCCCTGGTGGATATACCCGACTTTCCTCCCCAATCACCACTAACTAGGCTCAGGTCATGGTAGAGCCGGACCCGCAGGACCCACTCGATGCCGCTACCCAGGCTGCCCGCAGCCTGCAGGGCCTCTCCAACGAGCTCACCGCCCGGGTCCCGCAGCTCCTGGAGGCGATGCGTTCGGTCGGCACGGGGCTTCAGCTGCACTCCACCCTGGACCGCATCTGTGCGACCGCGGCCGAGCTCGCCCACGCCCGGTACGCCGCCATCGGCGTCGTCGGCGAGCCGGGCGAGGGGCTCTCCGACTTCGTCACCCACGGCGTCCCGGACGACGTGGTCCGGGCGATCGGGCGCGGACCCGACGGCCACCGGGGCCTGCTGGGCGCGCTGATCCACGACCCCGAACCCGTACGGCTGGCCGATCTGACCGGCGATCCGCGGTCCGCCGGATTTCCGGCGGGCCACCCCCGGATGCGGAGCTTCCTCGGCGTACCCATCCAGGTCCAGGGGGAGGTCTTCGGCAACCTCTACCTGACCGAGAAGCAGGACGGCGGCGAGTTCAGCGACTACGACCTGCACCTGGTGCGGGTGCTCGCCACCGAGGCCGGGATCGCCATCGGCAACGCCCGGCTGTACGAGGCGGCGCGCCAGCGGGAGCGCTGGATCGACGGGTCGGTGGCGGTGACCACCGCCCTCCTCTCGGGCGGGGACGCCGACGACGCGCTCTCCGTCGTCGCCGAGCAGGCCCGCCACCTCGCCGATTCGGCAGCCGGGATCGTGCTGCTGCCCACGGAGGACGGCGGTCTGGAGATCGTCGCCGTCTCCGCCGACGACCCCTCGGACTCGCTCGGGGTGATCATCCCGGCCCGCTCCACGGTGGTGGCGAAGCTGCTGGCGGGCGAGGCGGTCTTCATCGAGGACTCGGCCACCGACAGCCGGATGGTCACCAGGCTGGCCGGCCGGTTCGGGCCCAGCATGCTGCTGCCGCTGCAGAGCGGCGGCCGGGTGCTCGGCGCCCTGGCGACGCCCCGGGCACGGGGGGCGCGCCCGTTCAGCCGGACCGAGCGGACGCTGGCCACCCAGTTCGCCTCGCAGGCCGCCCTCGCGCTGATGATGGCCGAGGCGCAGCGCGACCGGGAGCGGCTCGCGGTCTACGAGGACCGGGACCGGATCGCCCGCGACCTCCACGACCTCGTCATCCAGCGGCTGTTCGCCACCGGGATGATGCTGGAGAGCGCCCAGCGCAGGTCGGTGGTACCCGAGGTGCGGACCGGGGTGGGCCGGGCGGTCGACGAGCTGGACGTGACCATCCAGGAGATCCGTACGGCCATCTTCGCGCTCCAGCAGGAACCGGCCGAGGCCCCTTCGGGGCTCCGCACCCGGGTCCTGCGGGAGATCAACATGGCGGCGGTGCCGCTCGGCTTCAAGCCCTCGCACCGCTTCCTGGGCGCCGTGGACTCGCTCGTCGGCGAGCTGACCGGCAAGAACCTCGTCGCCGCGTTGCGCGAGGCCCTGTCCAACGCCTTCCGGCACGCCGGAGCCTCGGTGATCGACGTGGTGGTCGACGCCACGGCGATCCTGCCGGACGGCCGGGCCGCGGTGCGTCTGTCGGTGTCCGACGACGGGGTGGGCATCCCGGAGGGCGGTCGCCGCAGCGGTCTGCGCAATCTGGCGCGCCGGGCCGAGTCGCTGGGCGGGGCGAGCTGGTTCGGCCCGGGCATCGGGGAGGACGGGGGCGGTACGACGGTGGTGTGGGAGTCGCCGCTGTGAGCCGGCGGCCCGTCAGCGGGCGGCGAGAATCCGCTCGATGACCACGGCCACGCCGTCGTCCTCGTTGGTGAGGGTCTGCCCCGAAGCGGCGGCCAGGGCGGCGGGGTGGGCGTTGCCCATCGCGTACGAGGTGCCGGCCCAGCCGAGCATCTCGACGTCGTTCGGCATGTCGCCGAAGGCGACCACCTCGGCGGCGGAGATGCCGCGCTCATCGCAACAGGCGGCGAGCGTACTGGCTTTGGAGACCCCGAGCCCGCTGACCTCCAGGAGCGCGGAGGGGCTGGAGCGGGTGATGGAGGCCCGCTCCCCGGACGCCGTACGGGCCAGGGCGAGGAAGGCGTCCGGGGGCATCTCGGTGTGGTGGGCGAGGAGTTTGAGTACGGGGGCGCCGTCGCCCGCCGCGTCCTCGTGCAGCAGCTTCTCCGCGATCGCGACCGTGGCGCCCGGGTCCAGGTGGAAGGGCGGGTAGGACGGCTCGTAGTTGATGCCGGTGGTCAGCTCGACGGCGAAGGAGGTGCCGGGGGCGGCGTCGCGCAGGGTGTGCACGACGTGCAGGGCGGCCTCGCGCTCCAGCGCCCGCACGGTGATCAGCTCGCGGTCCGCCCGCAGATCGGTGACCACGGCGCCGTTCGCGCAGATCGCCAGCCCGTGGCCCTGCACATGGTCGCTGACGACGCCCATCCAGCGGGCCGGCCTGCCGGTGACGAAGAAGACCTCGATCCCGGCCTCCTCGGCCGCGGCCAGCGCGGCGACGGTGCGCGCGGAGAGCGTCTTGTCGTCGCGCAGCAGGGTGCCGTCGAGGTCGGTCGCGATCAGCCGGGTCACGGCAGGCAGAGGCGCATCGGTAGCTGAGGTCACCCCGCCATTCTCGCCCACCGGGGTGCACGTGCGTGCGGAGGGGCGCACATTTGAGTGAGCGCGCGCCTGATCTGCGGAACATTCCTGCGGCATATGCCGAGAGGATGCGAGTGCGTCATCGGGCGGGTCCTGCCCACGCCTCCGCCGGTCCAGCTCCATCCCCCGGAGGTCTGGTCACCTCGGTCAAGCCTCGTTCACCCATCGCGGCCTGACCTGCGCAACTGCGGCAAGGGGGGCAGGCAGGCCCACGTAGGCGCTTAGATCGGCTGGACGGCGACGCGAGCGCCGCCAGACGTGAGGTCGACACCGTGCACAGTGACCTCGACGCCGAGAACCGCGGTGGTGAAGGGCAGCGTGTCGCCACGGTAGCGCCCTCCTCGCGGCGTCGGCGCGGTTTCCCGGACCTGCTCCCTCGACGCATCCGTGGCGGCGGAAAGCCCGCGTATCGTCGGGGTCATGCGTCTGAGTACGGTGATCCTCCCCATCCACCCATGGGGCAAAGCACAGAAGACCTGGCGGCGGGCCGAAGACCTCGGATTCCACGCCGCGTACACGTACGACCACCTCTCGTGGCGGTCCTTCCGGGACGGACCGTGGTTCGGTGCCGTCCCCACGCTCACGGCCGCAGCGACCGTAACGCAGAGCATCCGTTTGGGTACGCTGGTGACTTCGCCGAACTTCCGCCACCCCGTGACCCTGGCCAAGGAGCTGATCTCCCTGGACGACATCTCCGGTGGCCGGATCACCCTCGGCATCGGCGCCGGGGGCAGCGGGTTCGACGCCACCGCGCTGGGGCAGGAGGCGTGGACCCCGCGCGAGCGTGCCGACCGCTTCGGCGAGTTCGTCCCGCTCCTGGACCGCCTGCTCACCGAGGACGCGGTGACCCAGCCGGGGACGCACTACTCCGCCGTGGAGGCCCGCAACATCCCGGGCTGCGTACAGCGCCCCCGGCTGCCCTTCGCGGTCGCCGCGACCGGCCCGCGCGGTCTGAAGCTGGCAGCCCGGTACGGGCAGGCGTGGGTCACCACCGGCGACCCGAAGCTGTACGAGACCGGCACCCCCGAGCAGTCGGTGGAAGCTCTCCGGGAGCAGAGCAAGAGGCTCGCCGCCGCCTGTGAGGAGGTCGGCCGGGACGCCTCGGAGCTGGACCGGATCCTGCTCACCGGGTTCACCCCTGACCGCAACGCCCCGATGGAGTCGGTCGACGCCTTCGTCGACTTCGCGGGCCGCCACGCGGAGCTCGGGTTCACCGAGATCGCCATCCACGCCCCGATCCCGGACTCCGACTTCGACATCGATCCGGCGGTCTACGAGCGCATCGCGACGGAGGCGCCCGCCCAGCTGGCCTGACGGCCGGGAGGGGTCACCCGCGGAGCAGCAGGAACTCCGGCGGTACGGCGTCGGCGAGCCAGACCCCGTTGGCGCTGACCCGGAACACATGGCCGGCGCGGTGCATGGCGCCCGCGTCCACAGTGAGCACCAGGGGGCGGCCGCGCCGGGCGCCGACCCGGGTGGCCGTCTCGCGGTCGGGGGAGAGGTGGACGTGGTGGCGGGCCATGGGGTGCAGGCCCTCGGCGCGGATCGCGTCCAGCACCCGGGCCACCGTGCCGTGGTAGAGGTACCCCGGCGGCTCCGCGGGCGGCAGGTCCAGGTCCACGGTGACGGTGTGGCCCTGGTTGGCGCGGATGCGGTCGCCGTCCACCGTGAAGCGGCGCTTGTCGTTGGCGGCGACCACGTGGTCGAGCTCGGCGCGGGTGATGGCGAAACCGTGCCGAGCCGCCGCGCGCAGCAGCGTCTCGACGCCCACCCAGCCGTTGTCGTCGAGGGCGATGCCGATGCGCTCCGGATCATGGCGCAGATGCTTCGAGAGGTACTTGGACACCTTGACGGTGCGACGTTCGTCCATCCCGCCAGAGTGCCTGTGGGCTGTTCATCGGTGCATCCGGATTTCTTACAGGATTCTTTTCGTCTTTCTTCGCACCCATGTTTGATCCACAGCCAACTCCACTTATCCACAGACTATTTCACGGTCCTGTGGACAACTAGCCGATGATTTAACCCTTTTCATCAACTTTGATGGCCATTGCGGGAGATGAGGCGAGAGCGTCCAAAGTGCGTGCCTGCACCTCCCGTTCGGCGGCCGCGGCGACGAAGGCCGCCACCTGGTCGGCGCCGACGAGATTCTGCACGGCCTGCGTTGTCCTCGCCGGAAGCAGCACCGGGCGGGTCTCGCTCCCTTCGATGGCGCCTTCTGGTGAGCCGAGGTGGTGATGGAGGTGCCGGGTGGCGAACACCCTCATGGCACGTGCCAGTTCGGCGTCCACCGTCTGCTGCGCGAGCGGTCGCAGCCGGCGCACCATCGACGCCGCCTCGGCCGCGTCGGAGTCGGTGGGCGGCCGGTGGCCGAGATAGCGGGCGAAGACGTGCTCGGTGGTGAACTCCAGGAAACGGGAGGCTATGTGTTCGACCTGGCCGCGAAGTTCCTTGAGATGGCCGGAGATCGCGAGCAGTGGGACGCCGGCGGCGTGCAACTCCACGGCCACCGACAGCTCTTGCGGGCTCGGTACGAGGAACTCGTCGGCCTTGCCCGGGACGCGCTCCAGCACCCCGAGCTCCACCGCCTCGGCGATCGCCTCGTCGTCCTGCGAGCCGCCGAACCTCGCGTCCAGCTCCTCGCGGGTGATCCGGTCGGCCTCCTCGTCGGTCCAGGGCCCGTGTACCTCGGCTACCAGGCCGAGCACCCCGCCCAGCCCCCGCCCCGCGTCCCACGCCTCCAGCAGCTCCTTGATGCTGGCCAGGGTGTAGCCGCGCTCCAGCAGGTCCGCGATCTGCAGCAGGCGGGCCAGATGCGCCTCCCCGTACACGTTGGCCCGCCCGCGCCGCTCGGGCGTCGGCAGCAGCCCCCGGTCCTGGTACGCCCTGATCGTGCGCACCGTCGCCCCGCTGGCGTGGGCCAGGCCCTCGATCCGGTACTCGGTGGCGCTCCGGTCCCCCGCCGCCTCGCGCCCGCTCACAGCGGCGGCTTCAGTCGGGCGATCCGCCGCAGCGCGCCGGGGCTGACCCGGGAGAGCAGCCGGGCACCGCGCGCCTCAGGAGTCACCGGCACCACGGCCCGGTTGCGCACGACCGCCTCCAGGATCGCGTCGGCCACCCTCGTAGGCGGGTAGTTGCGCCGCCCGTAGAGCCGGGTGGCCCGCTTCCGCAGCCGCTGCTCCTCCGCCGCGTCGGTCCCGGCGAAGCGGGAGGTGGCGGTGATGTTGGTGTTGACGATGCCGGGGCAGATGGCGCTGACCCCGATCGACTTCTCCGCCAGCTCGGCCCGCAGGCACTCGCTCAGCATCAGCACGGCCGCCTTCGACGTGCTGTACGCGGGCAGGGCCCGGGAGGGCTGGAAGGCGGCGGCCGACGCGGTGTTGACGATGTGGCCGCCCTGGCCCCGGTCGGCCATCTGCTTGCCGAAGATCCGGCAGCCGTGGATGACACCCCAGAGATTGACGTCGAGGACCCTCTTCCAATCCTCGCTCGTGGTCTCCAGGAAGGAACCGGAGAGACCGATCCCGGCGTTGTTGACCAGCACGTCGACGGTGCCGTACTCGGTGGCGACCTTGTCGGCGAGCTTCTCCATCGCCGCCTCGTCGCTGACATCGGCCGCCTCGCCCCAGGCCGCCGGAGCTCCGACCAGCCGGGCCAGCTCCGCCGTCCTGGCGGCCCCCTCCGCGTCGAGGTCCACGGCCACCACACGGGCGCCCGCCTCGGCGAACGCGAAGGCCGTGGCCCGCCCGATCCCGGAGGCGGCACCCGTCACCAGGACCAGCTGACCGCCGAACCGCTCCGCGTGCCGCCCCTTCGCCGTCGGCTGCTGGACCACAGGCCCCTCCTGGCCGCCCGACTCGTGGGCTGCGGCGAACTCACCGATCCACGCGGCCAGCTGGTCGGGCCGGGTACGCGGCACCCAGTGCTTGGCCGGCAGCGACCGGCGCACCAGGCGGGGGACCCACTGCTCCAGGTCGTCGTAGAGCCGCTCGGAGAGGAAGGAGTCGCCGGTCGGCGTGATGAGCTGGACCGGTGCGTGGGCGTAGGCGTCGGCGCGCGGCCTGCTCAGCCGGGTCCGGACGTTGTCCCGGTAGAGCCAGGCTCCGTGCGCCGCGTCGTCGGGGAGGGAGGCGGTCGGGTAGTCGCCCGCGGGGACCTTCTCCAGCCGCTGGAGGATCCTGGGCCACCGCTTGCCGAGGGGGCCGCGCCAGGCCAGCTCCGGCAGCACCGGCGTATGGAGCATGTACACGTACCAGGACTTGGCGCCCTGGCCCAGCAGTTGCCCGACCCGGCGCGGGGTGGGCCGGGCCATCCGCTGCTTGATCCAGTGCCCGAAGTGGTCCAGGGACGGCCCGGACATCGAGGTGGAGGAGGCGATCCGGCCCTCGGTCCGCCCGACCGTGACGAACTCCCAGGACTGCACGGACCCCCAGTCGTGCCCGACCACATGGACCGGCCGGTCCGGGCTGACGGCGTCGATCACCGCGAGGAAGTCGTCGGTCAGCTTCTCCAACGTGAAGCCGCCACGCAGCGGCTTCGGCGCCGTCGATCTGCCGTGGCCCCGGACGTCGTACAGCACGACGTGCCACTCCTCGGCCAGCCGCACGGCGACCTCGGACCAGACCTCCTTGCTGTCCGGATACCCGTGGACCAGGACCACCGTCGGCCGGCCCCCGTCCCCCAGCTCGGCGACGCACAGCTCCACGCCACCCGTACGCACCCGGCGCTCACGCGCTTCCGGCAGATTCACGCCGCCACCTTCTCCTCGGCCCAGCGCCGCACATGCGGCAGATCGTCGTCCAGCCAGAAAGCGCTCTGCTCAGGGTCCTCGGAGTCGGTGACGACCAGGATCTCCTCGAACTTCGCACCCGTACCCCGGAATCCGAGGTGCGGTTCGACCGCCCACAGGCCGGGCTGCGGGGGATGGTCGGAGAAGCGGTACGGGCTCCACAGCGGCGACCAGCCGTCCCGGTGCCCGCGCACCGCGTCGCTCACCAGACCCTTGAGGGACTGCGTGCCGAACCCGAACACACTGGGGGACCAGCGCCGTTCGGGGACGCGGTCCACCTTGTGGGCGATCACGCCGAAGGGGTACGCCCGGTGCCTGTTGGCGTACCCCTGCGCGGTCATGAGGCGTTCGACGTCCTCATAGATCTCACGGAGCGGACGGCGCTCGCGCACCTCCCGCAGGATCAGCTCGCGGTGCGCCTCCAGGTCGGCAAGGAGCTTGTCGTGGAGCGGGTTGAGGCCGAGACAGCCCGAGTAACCGACGTCGGCGGTGTATCCCTTGTAGACCGGAGCCATGTCCAGGATGAACGGCATGCCCGGCTCCAGCTTCCGGTCGGTCGGGAAGAACTGGAGCGGCACCTTGAACCCGGCGAACGCCGTCCGGTCACCGAACCAGGCGAAGGGAAGGTGGAACCAGTCCCGCACGCCCCGCTCCCGCAGCCACACGCGCTGCATCCGGGCCGCCTCGCGCTCGGTGACCCCTGGTCTGAGCTGACCGGCGACGGCCTCGGCGCAGGCGTAGGCGAGGCGCTGCACTTCCCTGAACCCCCGCAGCTCCGGGGCGCTGAACCCCCGCGGCTCCGGGGCCCTGAACGCCCGGGGCTCCGGGGCGTTTTCGTCCTGCACTGCCGAGACCATGCCACCGTCCGTTCCCTGCCGTGTGCGGTACGTGCCCGTAACGTGACACTGATGAATGTGACAATGTCCAGCGGCTACGTCAAGGGGTGTGCACGGCCCTGTGGACAACTCAGGGCCGGGATATGGCCCCCAGGCACCCGGAGCCCGGAACTCCTCCTTCGCGGGGTCCCCCTACGGGGCCGTACGCCTGGAGTCTGATGCCGATCCAGCCGTCAGGGCTGACGATCCCTGTGGCCCGCGCCACTACCGTCATATCCGTGACTGCCGTTATCGCTACCGAAGCCCTGAGCAAGCGGTTCCCCCGGGTGACCGCGCTCGACCGGCTCACGTTGGACATCGGACCAGGTGTGACCGGTCTGGTGGGTTCCAACGGAGCCGGCAAGTCCACGCTGATCAAGATCCTTCTGGGTCTCTCCCCCGCCACCGAAGGCCGGGCCGCGGTGCTCGGGCTCGATGTGGCGACCAGCGGTGCCGCCATCCGGGAGCGGGTGGGGTACATGCCGGAGCACGACTGCCTCCCGCCCGACGTGTCGGCCACCGAATTCGTCGTGCACATGGCCCGCATGTCGGGGCTGCCGCCGACCGCGGCCCGTGAGCGCACGGCGGACACGCTGCGCCACGTCGGCCTCTACGAGGAGCGCTACCGCCCCATCGGCGGCTACTCGACCGGCATGAAGCAGCGGGTGAAGCTGGCCCAGGCCCTGGTCCACGACCCCCAGCTGGTCCTCCTCGACGAGCCGACCAACGGCCTGGACCCGGTCGGCCGCGACGAGATGCTCGGCCTGATCCGCCGCATCCACACCGACTTCGGCATCTCCGTCCTGGTGACCTCGCACCTCCTGGGCGAGCTGGAACGCACCTGCGACCACGTCGTCGTCATCGACGGCGGGGCCCTCCTGCGCTCCAGCTCCACCAGCGACTTCACTCAGATCACCACCACCCTCGCGGTCGAGGTGACCGACAGCGACACCCACCCCGACGGCACCGACGCCCTGCGCCGGATCCTCACGGAGGCCGGGGTCGCCCTGGTCGGCCAGGACGGGCTCGACGCGGAAGGGCTGCCGGGCGCGGGCCACATCCTGCTGGTCGAGGCCACCGGCGAGGAGACGTACGACCTGGTCCGCGACAGCGTCGCCGGGCTCGGGCTCGGCCTCGTCCGCATGGAGCAGCGCCGCCACCACATCGCCGAGGTCTTCCGTACCGAACAGGGCGCGGCGGGCGCCCCCGCCGTCCCGGCCCAGGCCGCCACCGCGGGAGCCGGGGCCGGTGCCGTACCGCAGGCCACCACGCCTGCGCCGTACCAGCAGAAGGGGAGCGGTCGCGATGAGCACTGAGACCGGCACCGCGACCGGGCGCGACACCTCCCGGATCCACAACATCGGCTACCGCTCCTACGCCGGCAGGCGGCTCGGCCGGGCCTACGCCCGCCGTTCCCTGTACTCGCAGACCCTGCGCGGCTCCTTCGGACTCGGCCGTTCCGCCAAGTCCAAGGTGCTGCCCATGCTGCTGTTCGGTGTGATGACCCTGGTCGCGGCGATCCTGGTGGCCGTCTCCATGGCAGCGCCGGACGCCACCAAACTCGTCGTCAAATACACCTCGTACGCGATCTACCTGCAGGCGGTCATCGGCCTCTTCATCGCCGCACAGGCCCCGCAGGCGGTCTCCAGAGACCTCCGTTTCAAGAGCGTCCCCCTGTACTTCTCGCGGCCGATCGAACGCGCCGACTACGTGCTGGCGAAGCTCGCCGCCACGGCGTCCGCGCTCTTCATCCTCACCGGGGCGCCGCTGCTCATCCTCTATGTGGGCTCTCTGCTCGCGAAGTTCGACTTCGTCGACCAGACCAAGTGGTTCGGCCAGGGGCTGGTGTCGGTGGCGCTGCTGTCCGTGCTGTTCGCCGGGCTCGGCCTGGTGATGGCCGCCCTGACCCCGCGCCGGGGCTTCGGCGTCGCCGCGGTGATCGCGGTGCTGACCATCTCCTACGGTGCCGTCTCGACGGTCCAGGCCATCGCCTGGGAGACCGGTTCGCCCGGGGCCGTGGAGTGGCTGGGCCTCTTCTCGCCGATCACGCTGATCGACGGCGTACAGACCGCGTTCCTCGGCGCCACCTCCGCCTTCCCCGGAGGGGAAGGCCCGGGGGCCGGTACGGGCGTGGTCTACCTGTTCGTTGTTCTCGCGCTCGTCGCCGGCTCGTACGCCGTGCTGATGCGCCGCTACCGGAGGGTCGGGCTGTGACCACCATCGAGATCGACCACACCTCCCGCTGGTTCGGCAATGTGGTCGCCGTCAACGACGTCTCCATGACGGTGGGCCCCGGCGTCACCGGACTGCTCGGCCCGAACGGTGCCGGAAAGTCCACGCTCATCAACATGATGGGCGGATTCCTCGCCCCCTCGACGGGGAAGGTCACGCTCGACGGGCAGCCCATCTGGCGCAACGAGAGCGTCTACAAGAAGATCGGCATCGTCCCGGAGCGGGAAGGGATGTACGACTTCCTGACCGGCAAGGAGTTCGTCGTCGCCAACGCCGAACTCCAGGGCCTGGGGGGAGCGGAGGCGCAGCGGGCGCTGGCCACGGTCCAGATGGAGTACGCGCAGGACCGCAAGATCTCCACGTACAGCAAGGGCATGCGCCAGCGCGTGAAGATGGCGTCCGCGCTGGTCCACGAGCCCTCGGCGCTGCTGCTGGACGAGCCGTTCAACGGGATGGACCCGCGGCAGCGGATGCAGCTGATGGAGCTGCTGCGACGGATGGGGGCCGAGGGCCGTACGGTCCTGTTCTCCTCGCACATCCTCGAAGAGGTCGAGCAACTGGCCTCGCACATCGAGGTGATCGTGGCGGGCCGGCACGCCGCATCCGGTGACTTCCGCAAGATCCGCCGCCTGATGACGGACCGGCCGCACCGCTACCTGGTCCGCTCCAGCGACGACCGGGCGCTCGCGGCCGCGCTCATCGCCGATCCGTCGACGGCCGGTATCGAGGTCGACCTGACCGAGAAGGCCCTGCGCATCCAGGCCGTCGACTTCGGACGGTTCACCGAACTGCTGCCGAAGGTCGCCCGCGAGCAGGGCATCCGGCTGCTGACCGTCTCCCCGTCCGACGAGTCCCTCGAATCGGTCTTTTCCTACCTCGTAGCGGCCTGAGTAGTGGCCTGAAAGGAGCTGTGCACCGTCATGTACGACCCCACAGTCGCCCGGCTCACCTACCGGGCCCTGCTCGGCCGGCGCCGGGCCGCCATCCTGTTCGTCCTTCCCGCGCTGCTGCTGCTCCTCGCGGCGGCGGTCCGGATGTTCGCCGGGGCCGATGACCAGGTCGCCGCCAACGTCCTCGGCGGGTTCGCCATCGCCACGATGGTGCCGCTGATCGGGGTGATCGCCGGAACCGGGGCGATCGGTCCCGAGATCGACGACGGTTCGATCGTCTACCTGCTGGCCAAGCCGGTGAAGCGCCCCACGATCATCTTCACCAAGCTGATCGTCGCCATCGCGGTGACCATGGTCTTCTCCGCCCTGCCGACCCTGCTCGCGGGGCTGATCCTGAACGGCAACGGACAGCAGATCGCGATCGCCTACACGATCGCGGCGCTGGTCGCCTCGATCGCGTACAGCGCGCTGTTCCTCCTCCTCGGCACGGTCAGCCGCCACGCGGTGGTCATCGGCCTGGTGTACGCGCTGGTCTGGGAGGCGCTCTTCGGCAGCCTGGTGCCGGGTGCGCGGACGCTCAGCGTCCAGCAGTGGTCCCTCGCCGTCGCCGAGAAGGTGGCCGGTCAGGGCATGGTCACCTCGGACGTGGGGCTGCCGCTCGCGACGGTCCTGCTGGCCGCCGTCACCGTGGCCGCCACCTGGTACGCGGGCCAGAAGCTGCGCGCGCTGAAACTGGCCGGGGAGGAGTGAGCCGGGCACGCTGACGCCCGGACGCCTTCCACGCAACCTCCGCCCCTCTTCGGGCGGGGGTTGTCGTATGTGCGGGACGGATGCGCGCCTGGCCGTACGTTTGTCGGGTCGTCGGGCGATGTCGCTGTGCGGGCCGCCCGGATCGGGAGTTGCCCCGCCGGCGTCGGCGGGGCAACTCCAGGAGCCCGGGCCGGTGCTCTGCCGGATGTCGGAGCGGCTGGACAGCCTGGACGGAGCCCCGCCCCCGAAGGGCTGGAACCCGCCCCGGCCGGGGGAAGGCCCTGCCCGCCACCGCTGTGGTCCAGCGGCGGCGGGCAGGGGCCACGCTCCTACGGTGGTCGAGCCGCCGTCAGCGGGGTGCGGCGAGGGAGCCCGTGCGGAGCAGCTCCTCCAGGACCACCGCGATCCCGTCGTGCTCGTTGGACGCGGTGATCTCGTGCGCCACGGCCTTCAGGGTGTCGTGGGCGTTGGCCATGGCCACGCCGTGCCGCGCCCAGCCGAACATCGGGATGTCGTTCGGCATGTCACCGAAGGCGATGGTGTCGGCGGCCTTCACCCCGAGCCGGCGGGCGGCCAGCGAGAGGCCGGTCGCCTTGCTCAGTCCGAGCGGGAGGATCTCCACCACGCCGGCGCCCGCCATGACCACGTCGACCAGATTGCCGACGGCCGCCCGCGCGGCGGTGGCCAGGGCGTCGTCGTCGAGGTCCGGGTGCTGGAGGTAGACCTTGTTCAGCGGGGCGGACCACATCTCCGTGTGGTCGTCCACGAAGACGTACGGGAGCGGCCCCTCCTGCACCCGGTAGCCCGGGCCGACGAGCACCTCCCCCTCCAGGCCGTCGCGGCTGGCGGCCAGCGCCAGCGGGCCGACCTCCGCCTCGATCTTGGAGAGCGCGAGCCCGGCGAGCTGCCGGTCCAGGGTCAGCGAGGTCAGCAGTCGGTGCTCGCCCGCGTGGTAGACCTGCGCGCCCTGGCCGCAGACGGCGAGGCCGTCGTAACCCAGGTCGTCCAGGATGTACCGGGTCCAGGGGACCGAACGCCCGGTGACGATGATGTGCGCGGCACCGGCCGCCGCGGCGGCGCCCAGTGCCTCGCGCGTGCGCTCGGAGACCGTGTCGTCCCCGCGCAGCAGGGTGCCGTCGAGGTCGGTCGCGACGAGCTTGAAGGGGAAGGTCACTTGGCGACCGGTTCCAGGACCTCGCGCCCGCCCAGGTACGGACGGAGCACCTCGGGGACCCGGACCGAACCGTCGGGCAGCTGGTGGTTCTCCAGGAGCGCCACGATCGTGCGCGGTACGGCGCAGAGGGTGCCGTTCAGCGTGGCCAGCGGCTGGACCTTCTTGCCCTCGCGCATCCGGACGGAGAGGCGGCGGGCCTGGAAGCTGTCGCAGTTCGACGCGGAGGTCAGCTCGCGGTACTTGCCCTGGGTCGGGATCCACGCCTCGCAGTCGAACTTGCGCGAGGCCGACGCGCCGAGGTCGCCGGTGGCGACGTCGATGACCTGGAAGGGCAGTTCGAGGCCGGTGAGCCACTGCTTCTCCCACTCCAGGAGCCTGCGGTGCTCGGCCTCGGCGTCCGCCGGGTCGACGTACGAGAACATCTCGACCTTGTCGAACTGGTGGACGCGGAAGATGCCGCGGGTGTCCTTGCCGTACGTCCCGGCCTCGCGGCGGAAGCAGGGGGAGAAGCCCGCGTAGCGCAGGGGCAGCTTGTCCGCCTCCACGATCTCGTCCATGTGGTACGCGGCGAGCGGCACCTCCGAGGTGCCGACCAGGTAGTAGTCGTCCTTCTCCAGGTGGTAGACGTTCTCCGCGGCCTGGCCGAGGAAGCCGGTGCCCTCCATGGCGCGCGGGCGGACCAGCGCGGGGGTCAGCATCGGGATGAAGCCGGCCTCGGTGGCCTGGGCGATCGCCGCGTTGACGAGGGCGAGCTCCAGGAGCGCGCCGACGCCCGTCAGGTAGTAGAACCGCGATCCGGAGACCTTGGCCCCGCGCTCCATGTCGATGGCGCCGAGCGCCTCGCCGAGCTCCAGGTGGTCCTTGGGCTCGAAGCCCTCGGCGCCGAAGTCGCGGATGGTGCCGTGCGTCTCCAGGACGACGAAGTCCTCCTCGCCGCCGACCGGCACGTCCTCGTGGACGATGTTGCCGAGCTGGAGGAGCAGTCGCTTGGCCTCGGCGTCGGCCTCGTCCTGGGCGGCGTCGGCCGCCTTGACGCCGGCCTTGAGCTGATCGGCCTTCTTGAGGAGCTCGGCGCGCTCCTCGGGGGTGGCCTTGGGGATCAGCTTGCCGAGCTGCTTCTGCTCGGAGCGGAGTTCGTCGAAGCGGACGCCGGACGACCTGCGCAGCTCGTCGGCGGAGAGCAGGGCGTCGACGAGCGCGACGTCCTCTCCACGGGCGCGCTGGGAGGCGCGAACACGGTCGGGGTCCTCACGGAGCAGGCGAAGGTCAATCACCCCCCCAGGCTACCGGTGCTCGGATCTCGCACTCGAACCGATATTGCCGAGCGCGTCACTTTGACCGAATTGCCGGAATTGATATTTCTGGGGGTGAATCGCGAGGTGCGATCCGGGGCTTGTGCCTTGGGCGTGCATCCGGGCCTGCGTCAATAACGGCGGTTAACTCCCCTGAATAGGGCAGAAGGTGCAGGCTCTCCTGACGTACGAGCCTTTGGCGGAGGGGGAGTTGAGGGCGCTCTCCCGTGCGTTGTCCACAGGAGGAGGTGTTTCGGAATAGTTATCCACAGGCTGTGAAGAAGTTCTGTGGATGATGGAACGGAATGTTCCGGGAGCTGGACGAAGACGCGCCGATCCCCTGTCCTCGCGGTCGAAACCTGCCCCGCACGCTCATTCGAGTGGCAATTCGTCGCTCTGGTGAGTTGATCAAGGGAATTCGCGCGACCCGGGAGGGCTCGCGCCGAGAGGTCCTCTGTGGACGCATCGAGGGCCACTGCGTTGATTTGTCGACGATGTCGCATTGGGGTGTCGACTTGTCCCCAGGTCGAGAAGCCGTCCTGTGGATAACTCTGTGGGTGGATGACTATCCGTAGGTAGGCCCACAGCGCAGCGCACAGGGCAACCTGGAACGGAGCGAGCGGAGCTGCCCGGAGCGGAGTGCTCCGCTCGGGGACGGGCCGCCGCCGACCACCGTCAGATCCGCCCGTCCTGGCTGCGCGCCAGCCAGTCGGAAGCCTCGGTGAAGGCGCTGTCCGAGGTGCCCGCCCGCAGCGGCCGGACCTCCTCGGCGGATACGCCCGCCCGCGGGTACGAACCGAGGAACCGCACCTTCGGGCAGATCCGCTTCAGCCCCATCAGGGCCTCCCCCACCCGCCGGTCCGCGATGTGCCCCTCGGCGTCCACGGCGAAGCAGTAGTTGCCGATCCCCTCGCCGGTCGGGCGCGACTGGATCAGCATCAGGTTGACGCCGCGCACCGCGAATTCCTGGAGCAGCTCCAGCAGCGCACCGGGGTGGTCGTCGCCCAGCCAGATCACCACGGACGTCTTGTCGGCTCCGGTCGGGGCGGACGGCCGGGCCGGGCGGCCCACCAGGACGAAGCGGGTCTGGGCGTTCTCCGCGTCGTGGATCTCCGTGACCAGCGGTTCGAGCCCGTAGGTGGCGGCGGCGAACTCACCGGCGAACGCGGCGTCGTAGCGCCCCTCCTGGACCAGCCGGGCGCCGTCCGCGTTGGACGCCGCCGACTCCCACGCGGCCTGCGGGAGGTGGGCCGCCATCCAGTTGCGCACCTGCGGCTGGGCGGCCGGGTGCGCGGTGACCGTCTTGATGTCCGACAGCTTGGTGCCCGGCCGCACGAGCAGCGCGAAGGTGATGGAGAGCAGCACCTCACGGTAGATCATCAGCGGCTCGCCGCTGGTCAGCTCGTCGAGCGTGGCCGTGATGCCGCCCTCGACGGAGTTCTCGATCGGCACGAGAGCCGCCGCCGCCTCCCCGTTGCGTACGGCGTCCAGGGCCGCCGGTACGGAGACCATCGGGACGAGCTCGCGGGTGGCGGCTTCCGGGAGCGTGCGGAGGGCGACCTCGGTGAAGGTGCCTTCGGGACCGAGATAGGCGTAGCGCGTGGCTGACATACGCTCACCCTATTGCGCCGTACGGCGGGGGCCTCGCCGTCTCAGAATCCGGTCGGGGCTGAGGAATCCGGTCGGGACCCGGCGCCCCCAGGCCCACGAGGCGCCCAGCTTCAGGGCGGGCCCCTGACGTGCCCGGCATCTCACGACTCCAGCAGCCGCTGTCCCACGTACTCGCCCTCCGCCGCCCCGCCCGGCACCGCGAACAGCCCGCTCGCCTCGTGCCGGATGAACGGCGACAGCGCGTCACCCCGGTCGAGCTTGCGCTGTACGGGCACGAACCCCTTGAACGGGTCGGCCTGCCAGCAGACGAAGAGCAGCCCGGCATCCGGGGTGCCGTCCTCCGAGATCCCGTCGTGATACGAGAACGGCCGCCGCAGCATGGCGGCCCCGCCGTTCTTCTCGGGGGAGGAGATCCGGGCGTGGGCGTGGTCGGGGATCAGGAGCCGGCCGTCCGGGCCCGCCTTGTCGAGGTCCATCGGCGTGGTCTCGCTCCCGCCGCTCAGCGGGGCCCCGTCGGCCTTGCGCCGCCCGATGACCCGCTCCTGCCGGTCCACCGGGAGCTTCTCCCAGTCGTCCAGCAGCATCCTGATCCGGCGGACGACCGCGTACGAACCACCCTCCAGCCACTCGTGCGGGGTGCCGGGGGAGGCCGGCACGAACACCCGGCGCTCGAAGTCCTCGTCGGCCGGCTTCGGATTGCCTGTCCCGTCGATCTGGCCCATCAGGTTGCGGGCGGTCATCGGGCGGGCCGTGGCCCCAGGGGTGCGGTTGAAGCCGTTCATCTGCCACCGCACCTTTACTGTTCCCGCGCCCTCCTTCTGTACGGCCCGCAGGGCGTGGAAGGCGACCAGGGCGTCGTCGGCGCCGATCTGCACCCAGAGGTCGCCGTCGGAGCGCCTGGCGTCCAGCTGGTCGGAGGAGAACGCGGGCAGCGGGTCGAGTCCGGCGGGCAGCCGGGAGGTGAGGCCCGTACGCGCGAAGAACGTACGGCCGAAGCCGAAGGTGACCGTGAGGGACGAGGGCCCCGCGTCCAGCGCGATGCCGGTGTCGTGGCCGGGCCCGTCCGCCGAGCCCGCCGCCGGGCGGCCCGCCATCAGCTCCCTCGCCACCGCCGACCAGCGCCGCATCAGGGCCACGGCCTCCTTGCGGCCCGCGCCCGCCACCAGGTCGAAGGCGACGAGGTGGCCCCGGGCCTGAAGCGGAGTGGTGATCCCCGGTTGATGTTTCCCGTGAAACATCGTCTCGGTGGAGCCGACGCTGGTCAGAGCGGTCGGCGGATCGGAGCGGGTCGCGGCGAACCCGGCCGCCCCGCCCGCCGCACCGAGCACCAGCCCGGTGGCACCCGCCGCGCCCACGCCGCCCAGCAGCCGTCGCCGCGAGACCCCGCCCACCGCGGGGTCCGGAGTCTTTTCGCCGTTCTCAGTCCTGCTCACGTACTCAGCCGATCTTCACGTTCTTGTCGATGGTGACCTGGTCGATGTCGGAGGTCCGTACCGTCACGTCGACCTTCCACTCCCCCGCCATCGGGATCTGGACGCCGCTCGCCGCCCAGTGCCCCTCGGCGAGCCGGTCCGGCACGACCGGCAACGGGCCGATCTCCTGCGCCTCCAGGGTGAGGGCCACCTTCAGCTCCGGGACGTCCATAGGCTTGCCGTCGCGGCCGTCGATCCACACGTGCAGCTCGTTGGAGCCGGTGCGCCCGGGGTCGATGTCGATCCGGACGGTCCCCTCGCCGTTCCGGCCGCCGGTGTCGAAGGGCATGCTCAGGTTGACGGGCCCCGCCGCCGGCACGGATGCCGCGGTGGAGGCGCCCTTGGCCTCCTCCTCCGTACGGCCCGGCTCGGTCGACGTCAGCATGGTGGTGACGGCCAGCAGGACCACGGCGATCGCCGCCTCGGCCAGGACCGAGCGGCGCAGCCCGGAACGCTCCGGGTCGGCGTCCCGTATCCGCTTCTTCTTCGTGGCGGTCAGGACGGCCTGCTGGCGGGCCAGTTGGGCGGCGCGGGCAGGGTCGACGTCGCCGGCGGTCTCCACCGGATCGGCCGCGTTTTCGGGAACCTGGGAAAAGTCCTCGGAAGCCCCGGAAGCCCCGGAAGCCCCGGAAGCCTCGGAAGCCCCGGAGGTCACGGGGACATCCGTCAGCAGCCCCGTCCACCGGCGCGAGAACCACGCCACGGCGAGCAGGAGGGCGATCAGTGCGACCTTGAGGATCAGGAGCTGCCCGTACCGCGTCCCGGTCAGCGCCGACCAGGAGCCGACCTGCCGCCACGACTGGTAGATCCCGGTGGCCGCGAGGACGAGGACGCTGCCGAACGCGACCCGGGAGAACCGCCGTACGGCATCGCTCCCGATGTCCGGCGTCCGGTACAGCGCCACCAGGAGCGAGACGAGCCCGCCGAGCCAGGCGGCGACGGCCAGCAGGTGCAACACGTCCACCGGCATGGCGACCCCCGCCTGGATGCCGGTCGAGGCGTGCTCGGACATGGCCCAGGTGGCGGCGATACCCGCCGCGACGACTCCGCCGCCGACGGCCAGGCCGAAGGTGAGGTCCTTCTTCTCGACGGCGTCCTCGCGTCGGGCGTACGTACCGAACAGGACGGCGATGAACAGGGCTGCCGCGCCGAGCAGCAGGAGCCGCGAGACGAGGGCGGCGCCCGGCTTGGTGTCCAGGACGGCCTGGAGCCCGTCCAGGTCGAAGGCGTCGGCGAACTTGCCGCTGCCGGTGTACGGGTCGCGCAGCAGCAGCATGAGCAGGGTCGCCGCGGTCAGGACGATCCAGCCGCGCACCACGACCCGCTGCATCGGCCGGACGGACGCGCCCCGGGGCCAGCAGCCCAGGACGAAGGCGGCGCCGCCCACGAGCAGGGTGAACCCGGCGTACGCGGCGTACCGCGCGATGCCGTAGACGGTGCCGACCGGGCCACCGCCCACCTCGTCGGAGGGCAGGGCCACGGTGGTCTCGGAGGGGGCGCCGATGGAGAAGGTGAAGGCGCCGGAGATGGGGTGGCTGTCGGCGGAGACCGCCTGCCAGGCCACCGTGTAGGTGCCGTCGGGCAGGCCGGAGTGGAGCTCGACGCCGTACCGGACGGTGGAGCCGTCGGACAGGTCCTTCGGCTCGGCCCCGGTGTCGGCGCGCTTGCTGCTGGGGTCCAGGACCCGGATGGACCCGTCGCCGACGGCGATCGCCTCGGAGAAGGTGAGGGTGACCTCCTTCGGCGCGGTGGCCACCACCGCCCCGTCCTGCGGGTCGCTCCCGGTGAGGGCGGCGTGCGCGGACGCCGGCCCGGCGCCGGCCAGCATCAGCCCGAACACCAGGCTGACGAGGGCGGCGACGAGCGCGGCGGCGGTGAACGGCCGCCGTATCGGGGACGCTCCGGGGCGCGGGGCGGTGGCAGTCATCACGGTCGGACCCTCACTGCTTCTTCGGGTTGTGGGTGGTTTCCTTCACCGGCAGGTCGACCGTGATGGGGCCGGCCTTCTCGAAGTGCAGCTCGACGGAGACCTTCTCGCCCTGCTTGGGCTTCTTCTTGAGATTCATGAACATGATGTGGTTGCCGCCGCGTTCGAGGTCGAGCTCGCCGTTGGCCGGCACCTCGAACGACGCGACCTCGCGCATCCGCTGGTTCTTCGTCTCGTGGATCGTGACGTCGTCGGAGAGCGGGCTGGTCACCGAGGTGAGCCGGTCGGCGGAGGACCCGCTGTTCTGTACGACGAGGAAGCCTGCGGCCATGTCGCTGACGGGCTGCGGCAGATACGCGCCGACGACCTTCAGCTCGGGCTCGTCGCTCCCGGTGGAGCACCCCGCCAGCGCCAGCCCCGTGGTGAGGGCGAGGACGCCGGCGAGGACCGTGCGGCGGTTCACGGGTTCTCCCCCTTGATCAGCTTGGGGAGATCCTTCGCGTACTCCTCGGCGGTGGTGTCCTCGCCGTACAGCACGTATCCGCCGTCCGTCTTCGGGGAGAAGGCGACGACCTGTGCCCCGTGCATCGAGACGGGCTTGCCGTTCTTGTCCTTCGTCGCCGGCTCGATGCCGATGCCGATCTGGCGCGCCCCCGCCTGGATGGCGGGGAAGTCGCCGGTGAGACCGGTGAAGGTGGGGTCCTGGGCCGTGAGCCACTTGCCGAGCGAGGCGGGGGTGTCGCGCTCGGGGTCGGTGGTGACGAAGACGACCTGGAGCCTTTCCTGGTCGGCCTTGGGCAGGTCCCGCTTGGCGATGGAGATGTTGCTCATGGTCAGCGGGCAGACGTCGGGGCAGTGGGTGTAGCCGAAGTAGATGAGCGTCGGCTTGCCCTTGGTCGCCTCGCGGAGGTCGTACTCCTTGCCGTTCGTGTCGGTGAGGACGAGGTTCGGCTTGGTGAACGGCTGGTCGAGAACGGTCGCGGCCCGGGTCTTCGGCGAGGCCTCGACATCGGCGACCGACGAGGAGCCCGCCTTGTCACCGCTGCTGCCGCAGGCCGAGAGGGCCAGTGCGGCCGCGGCGGCGAACGCCAGGGCTGTCACTGCTTTTCTGTTGCGCATGAAGGGGTGTCCTGAATGTGGTGCGGGTGGTGGGACCGGCAGGTCAGGCCGTACGGCGACGGCCTGACCTGGGCGGGTGGTCCGTACGGGGGCGGCCGGACCGGGTGGATCAGACCGTACGGCGGCGGCCGGCGAGCACGCCGAACGCGACGCCCGCGATGCCGATGAGGATGCCGATGATGCCCAGGGTGCGGGCCGTGGTGTCGCTGGAGGAGGACGCGGCGTGCGTCTCCTTCTTGTCGCCCTCCGCCGACGCGGCCTGGTCGTCGGCCTTGTGGTCGTCGTCGCCGGCCTGGTCGGCCGCGCCGCCGTGGTGGTCCTCGGTCGCGGCGGTCAGCTTCAGGACCGGGGCGGGGCTGTCGGGCTCCTCGCCGCCCTTGGGCTCCTCGATCCAGCGGACGACTTCCTTGTTGTCGTACGTCTGGATGGCCTTGAAGACCAGCTGGTCGGCGTCCTCGGGCAGCTGGCCGACGGAGACCGGGAACTGCTGGAAGTAGCCGGGCGCGATCTTGGAGCCGTCGGCGGTCCAGGTCACCTTGGTGACGGCCTCGGTGATCTTCCGGCCGTGCACCTTCAGGGGCTTGTCGAGCTTGCCCTTGGTGATCGCGATCTTCCAGCCCGGCACGGCCTCGGGGGTGACGGAGGAGAGCGGGTGGTCGGCCGGGAAGTTCACCTCGAGCTTGACCGTGGAGGCCTGGTCCCGCTCGTTGGGGACCTTGAAGTTGAGGGTGGCGTAACCGCCCTTGGCGGCCTCGCCCTGCGGCTGGACGCTGACGTGCGCGGCGGCGGGGCCGGCGAGCAGCAGGACGGTGGACGCGGCGACGCCGGCGGCGATGGCGATACGGGAGACATTGGTGGCGCTCATGGCAGGAATCACTCCACGGAGGAAGAGGAATACGGAAGAGGAAGACGGTGGTCCGGCGCGCGGGTGTGCGACGGCGGCACGACACCTCGTCCGGTCCGTGGGGAATCCGGCCATGTCCGCGAGAGCCGTCCATGAGGAACGGCCCGTTGTGCACGGTGATGGTCCGTACGGCGGTGGGCGCAGGTGTCGCGTCAGGCTGCGAGGGCGTACGCGGCCGGAGGCCCGCGCCTGATCACCAGGTGCTGCAGAGGGTCCCCGGTGGCGGGTGCCGGATCGTCGTCGGCCGTACGCAGGGCGCGCGGGCCGCTCGCGAGCTGCACACGCGCTCCGGCGCGCAGGGCGTGTACGAGCGCGAGCGCCGCGCGCAGGGAGCGCAGCCGGGCGCCGGCCGCCAGTGCCTGGGCGCCGTACGCCGAGAGCCGGGCCAGCCGGAAGAGGGCGGCCTCGCCGCGCCGCAGCAGCCAGCCGGCGGCGAGCGCGGCCAGCAGGTGGGCCAGGAACATCGGCAGGCCCGGCAGCAGTGCGGCCACCGAGGCGTACGCCGCGCCCATGCCGGATCCACTGTCCGCAGCCGCCGCGGTGGCGGCTCCCGACGCGAGGTGGCTGTGGCCCGCGACCGTGGAGGGGTCTATGCCCGCCGTCGTGACGATGCGGTGGGCGTCGGCGGCGTCGATCTGCGCCGGCCCTGCACCGCACACCAGCCCGGCTGCGAACCGGATCAGCGGGCTCTCGCCGCTGCCCGGGGTCGCGGCGGCGGCGACGGCCTGAGCGCTGCCGTGGCTGCCGTACGCGAAGAGGACGTGCAGGGCGACCTGTCCGCCCGCCAGCGCACCCGCGATCGACGGCAGGGAGCGTTCCCGTCCGGCGAGGGCCGAGGCCACGGCGAGGACGCCGAGGAATCCGGCGAGCAGGGTCCACGCGGGGACGGGCGCCCCGGCGGCGAACGCGTGCCCCGCCGCGGACAGCACGACGCAGACCGCGGTGAACACCGCGGCCCTCATGAGCCGCAGACCGGCTCCGGCGTGTGCGACAGGCGTGGACATGGCCGGAACATCATCGCACTGCGCACCCTCTCGCGGTACGGCAGGTCCGGAAGTTCAGCCTCCGTCCCCAAGCGTGAGTCTCCGTCCGCAAAGTGCGCTTGTTGTGGCTGTTGGCGGGGGATGTACGGACTGTGGACGCACCGCTCCCGGAACCCGCCCCCGCCCGCCGCCTCCGCCGGGGTGGTCCCCGGGGCGGCCATACACCGGTGCGCGGAATATCCGCGTCCGCCGAATGAGGGCTCTCACAGCCGATCCGTGCTTACGAAGTGCCTTGTGCGGCAATACGTATCAGTACGTCGAGCCGCAGCCAGGAGGCTGGAGCATGAGCATCTGGTGGTCACTCCATTTGCGGCGCGAAGCTGCGAGCGTTCCGCTCGCCCGTCGTTTTCTGCTCGGCACCATGGAAACCGCGGGGGTGGATCCGGACATCTCCTTCGACCTCTCGGTAGCGCTCAGCGAAGCCTGTGCCAACGCCGTCGAACACGGCGGCGACCGGTCGGGCCTGGCGGAGCACGGGGATCGCGGAACCGAGAGGGCGCCGGCGGACTCCGGGCAGTACCGGGTCACGGCCTATCTGGACGGCGAGAAATGCCGTATCGAGGTGGCCGACTCGGGGCCGGGCTTCCCCGCCCGGCGCGCGCTTCGCCCAGCCGCGCACACCGAACACGCGGAGCACGTCGAGCGGGCTCAGCAATCGGAGCACGTCGAGCGGGCCCAGCAACCGGAGCAGGTCGAAAAGACGCAGCACCCGGGATTCGTGGGCGCGCAGCCCACGTTCGCCCCCTACATCCCGTGCGTCGCCGAGAGCGGCCGGGGGCTGGACCTCATCGAGCAGCTCGCCGACCACGTCCAGTTCGGCAACCGGCCGGGCCGGGGCGCGGTGGTCAGCTTCGACAAGGTCCTGAAATGGCGGGAGGGCGCGCTGCTCATGGTGTGAGCGGCGCGCCCTGTCATCAGGCGGAAGAGGGTCAGTCCTTCAGCTGAGCCATCCAGGCCTCGACCTCGTCGGCCCGGCGGGGCAGCTTGTCGGACAGGTTCCGGTTGCCGTCCTCGGTGACGAGGATGTCGTCCTCGATCCGGACGCCGATGCCGCGGTACTCCTCGGGCACGGTCAGGTCGTCGGCCTGGAAGTAGAGGCCCGGCTCCACGGTCAGGCAGACACCCGGCTCCAGGATGCCGTCGACGTACGCCTCGGTGCGCGCGACGGCGCAGTCGTGGACGTCCATGCCGAGCATGTGACCGGTGCCGTGCAGGGTCCAGCGGCGCTGGAGGCCGAGCTCCAGGACCTTGTCCACGGACAGGTCGCCGAGCAGGCCCCACGCGACGAGCTTCTCGGCGAGCACGCGCTGCGAGGCGTCGTGGAAGTCGCGGAAGGCGGCACCGGGCTTCACGGCGGCGATGCCCGCCTCCTGGGCCTCGTACACCGCGTCGTAGATCTTGCGCTGGAGCGGGGAGAAGGTGCCGTTGATCGGCAGGGTGCGCGTCACGTCGGCGGTGTAGAGCTCGTCGGTCTCCACACCCGCGTCCAGGAGCAGCAGCTCGCCGGCGCGGACGGCGCCGTCGTTGCGGACCCAGTGCAGGGTGGTGGCGTGCGGTCCGGCGGCGCAGATCGAGCCGTAGCCGATGTCGTTGCCCTCGATGCGGGCGCGCAGGAAGAACGTGCCCTCGATGAAGCGCTCGCTGGTCGCCTCGGCCTTGTCCAGGCTCCTGACGACGTCCTCGAAGCCGCGCGCGGTGGCGTCGCAGGCCTTCTGCAGCTCGGCGATCTCGAAGGCGTCCTTCACGAGGCGGGCCTCGGAGAGGTAGACGCGCAGCTCCTCGTCGCGTTCGGCCGTGACCTTGTCGGTGAGGGCGGCCTCGATGGACGCGTCATGACCGCGCACGTTGCGGACCGGGCCGGTGGCCTCGGCCAGTGCGGCGGCGATCTCGCGGACGTCCTTCGCGGGGATGCCCAGCAGCTGCTCGGCCTCGGCGAGGGAGTGGCGGCGGCCGACCCACAGCTCGCCCTGGCCGTCCAGCCAGAACTCGCCGTTCTCCCGGTTCGACCGGGGCAGCAGGTAGATCGTGGCCTGGTGGCCGCTGTCGCCGGTCGGCTCCAAAACGAGGACGCCGTCCTGGGTCTGGTCACCGGTGAGGTACGCGTACTCGGTGGAGGCGCGGAAGGCGTACTCGGTGTCGTTGGAGCGGGTCTTCAGGTTGCCCGCGGGGATGACCAGGCGCTCGCCGGGGAAGCGCGCGGAGAGCGCGGCGCGGCGGGTGGCGGTGTGCTCGGCCTGGGCGATCGGTTCGAGCCCGTGCAGCTCGGTGTCGGCCCAGCCCGACTTCATGTTCTCGGCGAGCTCCTCGGAGACGCCCGGGTACAGGCCGTTCTTCCGCTGCTTGATCGGCTCCGCTGCCTCGTTCTCTTCGGTCTCCTGCTCCGGGGTCTCCGGGATGAGCTCCTCAGACACGATGTGACTCTCCTTGATACGACACTGGACCACCACCCATCGTACGGGCGTACGGAAGGGGGCCCAGGGCCGAAGGACCTGTTACCGGGCCTGGTGCTCAGCGGGTCTCAGTCGAAGTGCGCGGCGAGGATCACGACGTCCTCGGTGGAGTCGCTCCGGTCGAGCCCGTCGGGCAGCATCGTGCGCAGGACGTGGTCGGCGACGGCGGCCGGGTCGTGCCGGCCCGCCTTGGGTACGGAGGCGGCGGCGGAGTGCAGCCGGGCGAAGGCGCGGTCCATCGCGTCGCCGGTGCGGCGCAGCAGGCCGTCCGTGTAGAGGAGCACCGTTTCTCCCGGCGCGGGGGAGAACTCCACGCTCGGCGCCTCCCAGCAGGCGAGCATCCCCAGCGGGGCGGAGAGCGTGGTCTCGACGAACTCGCAGCGCCTCTCGCCGAGCACCAGCGGCGGGGTGTGCCCGGCCCCGGCGAGCACGACCTTGCGGGCGGCGGGCTCGCAGTAGGCGAAGAGGGCGGTGGCGGTCCGCGCGGGCTCGGTCAGCCGGAGCAGGAGTTCGAGATCGGAGAGTACGGCGACGGGGTCCTCGCCCTCCATCACGGCGTACGCCCGCAGACTGGCGCGCAGCCGGCCCATGGCGGCCATCGCGCTCGGCCCCGATCCGCCCACCGAGCCGACCGCGAGCCCGAGCGCGTGGTCGGGCAGCGGCAGAGCGTCGTACCAGTCGCCGCCGCCTCGGGGGCCGGTCCGGTGCCGGGCGGCCAGCTGCACGCCGGGGATGCGGGGCAGCCGGCTGGGCAGCAGCCCCTCGGCGACGGTCGCGACGTCGGCGCGGGCGCGTTCCAGCTCGGCCAGGCGCGCCAGGTGCTCGGTGGCGTACCGCGC
This sequence comes from Streptomyces sp. CB00316, assembly GCF_001905595.1. Classification (GTDB taxonomy): domain Bacteria; phylum Actinomycetota; class Actinomycetes; order Streptomycetales; family Streptomycetaceae; genus Streptomyces. The sequence continues at coordinate 721,981 of NZ_LIXI01000002.1, forward strand.
GTAGAGGCCGACGAGGTGGCGCTGCTTCTCCGACGGCTCACCGGGTTCGTCGTAGAGCCAGACTGCCGCGCCGAGCCGTCCGGCCGCCTCGGAGGCGAGAGGCAGGGCGTAACTGGCGGCGTAGCCGAGCCGGGCGGCGACCTCGCGGTGGCGGGGGTCCAGGTCGGGGTCGCCGAACAGGTCGGGGGTGGTGAGCCCGTCCACGGTGCCGGGGCGCCCGTCGAGGACGCGGCCCAGGGCGGTGGCGTCGCGTTCCACGGTCTCGATGTGCCCGAGATCGGCGTGGCTGAGCCCGAGTCCGAGGGTGGTGGACGGCGTCCCGCCGTCCGCCGGTTCCAGTACGAGGAGTCCGCGGCGGGCGCCCACGAGGGCGGCTCCGGCGTGCAGCAGCTCGTTCAGGGCGGCGTCGAGGGTGGCGGTCCCGGCCAGCCGCTCGGTGAGTTCGTGCAGGGTCGTGAGATCCGATACCCAGCCCGCGAGCCGGTCCTGGATGAAGGCTCCGGGCGCTGCCGGAACCTCTCTCAGAGGAGCGGCAGTGTGCGTTGAAACCGGAACTTCTGGATTGATTCCAGCCACTTTCGGCAGGTGTGGGGCGCTCATAGCAGCCAGCCTTTCGGCTGGTGCGATTCGTCGAATAGCATCGCAAACCCCCATGTGATTCTGCGCCACTATCAATGCATCCACATGTACACGCACAAGTAACCTGATGTCCAGCATTGTCCCCTGGAGGCTCGCCGGATTCGCTCCCCACCAGTGTTAGTCAACTTGGCCGAAAAATGCACCCTCCGGCAGCTATTTGCGGTCGACTGGGGCAGCTCACCAAGGGGTGTCCCCGGGAGGAAATCCCAGGGGCGGCGTCATTCCGGGCAGGCTGGGTACGTAAGTCGGCGACGCTCGGGGCAGACGCTCTCGGGCGGATGTGATCGCTCAGGAACCTGACAGCGGGTCCGGACGTCCTTACCCGTGACGGTCGCGATCAGTGACGGTCACGCCTCCGCCCCACGCGGCGGGGTTCGGGCCCGGTCGGCAGGCACGAGGCGCCCGTGGCGGGCGCCCCCGGCTCCACGCAGCTCGGCACCACCCCAGATCGGTTCCACTCGGATCGGTTCCACTCGGCTCGGCTCGGCTCACGCTCGGTACCGACGGCACGCCCGTCCCCGCAGAACCTGATGAGCACGTACGCACAGCGAAGAGACGCACACGCGATGTCCCACCCCGCGTGGCGTCATGTGGACTCGGCGTTCAACGGAAAGGAACGAGCGCTCATGCGCGAGATCCTCGGAAGGCGACGCAGGCTCCGGCTCCGGCGTAAGGAGGGTGCCGCCCGGCTCGACGCGGCCCTGACCTTCGCCACCGCATGGCACTGGCCCGTGCTCCCCGGAGCCGGAACCGCGCCGGCCGCCCTGCCCGACGGGCGTGGCCTCGGCTGCGCCTGCCCCGACCCCGACTGCGCCGTTCCCGGCGCGCACCCCTTCGACCCCGGACTGCTGGCGGCCACCACGGACGAGCGCATGGTGCGCTGGTGGTGGACCAACCGCCCCGCGGCCCCGGTGATGCTGGCGACCGGCGGCCGGGCTCCCTGCGCGGTGAGCCTGCCCGCCCTGGCCGGAGCGAGGGCTCTGGTCGCCCTGGACGGCATGGGCATGCGGCTGGGCCCCGTCGTGGCGACGCCCACCCGGTGGTCGCTGCTGGTAGCCCCGTACGCGCTGGAACGGCTCGGTGAGCTGCTGTACAGCAAGGACTGGGTGCCCAGTTCGCTCCGCTTCCACGGCGAGGGCGGCTATCTCGTCCTGCCCCCGTCCGAGACCGGCGCGGGCCAGGTGCGCTGGGAGCGGGCCCCTTCGCCGGGGGCGGCGGCTCCCTGGCTCCCGGATGTCGAGGCGGTCCTGGACGCCCTGGTCGAGGCGAGCACCAGCGCCCCGGACGGTGGCAGCCGGCTCGCGTACTGACGGGCGGGTGGCCCGGCTCCCACTCGTACGTCTCACTCGTACGGGTATGAGCCGGGCCGTATGCGCGGTAAACGGGCGCCGGACGGCCCGGCCGCGTGCCTCACGTCGATATCGTCGCCCCGAATGCCCGTGCGTCCGCGTCGTCGCGTACCCGCGTATCTGCGATTGCCCGCGCGGCCGGCAAGGGGGCCACCATGAATCTCCGCATGATCGGTCTCACGGCCGTCGCCGCGTTCGCGTGCCTGATTCCGATCGTTGCTTCCGCGGATCCCGGCGGTTCCCCGGCTCCCGTATCGACAGGTGAGGAATCTCCGGACAGTTCATCAGAAATGCAGGAGAAAAAGCTTTCTGATGACGCATCCGATAATGCGGGTGATTCCTCTTCTCCGCTTCCGTCGGCGTCGCCATCGGAAATGAGCCGCGAGGGCGCCGCCCGGTGCGGTCCCGAGCTCGTCTCGCCTGAGGGCGTCGAGGCGCAGACCTGTGTCATGACCGGGGGCGGTGAGACCTGGGCACGTGCCTACCACCGCAACACCTCCGGTGCGGAACTCCGTGCCGTCCTCACCTTGATGGGGCCGGGCGGGCGGACCGTGGAGCTGCACTGCGTCCTGGCGGCCCACGACGAGCCGGGCAGCTGCGAGACCCCGCGAAGCGCATCGGCGGGTGATCCCGACGCGTATACGGCGGTGGCGGAGTACGCGGGCGCCGGGCCGGTGGAGGAGGCGCCGCTGCTGCTCAGGGCCGGATCGCACCGTGCGCCGGGCGCATCGGACTGAGTGCGCGAGCGGTCGCGGCCGGCCGGTGGGGGCCGCGGCCGGAAACGAAGACGCCCGGTCGCTGGCGACGGGGGATGCACCAGCGACCGGGCTTTTAGAACGGTAACAAGAGATCTGCCGTTCGCAAATTCGATCTCGCCTATGAGGGCGGCGATTTACTTGTGAGTACGGTGAGTTGTGACACGGGTCACCGACTCGGCGTGGCTGTCGGCAGGGGTCCTGCGGGGCTCCGGCAGAGCCGTCGGCAAGGTCAGCTGAGCGTCACCTGGCGGTTGGTGAGCCCGCCGCGGGCACGGCGCTCCTCGGCGGTGAGCGGGGCGTCGGAGGCGAGCGCCGTAGCCAGCCGCTCGGCGAACGCGACGGCCGGCTTCTCGCACGCCTCGGCCCCCATCGAGCTCGGCAGGTCCCAGACGGGGACGACCAGACCGTGCGCCCGGAACGAGCCGACCAGCCGGGTGTCCTCGCCCAGCGAGGAGGTGCCGGCGGCGTGCAGCCGGGCGAGCGCGTCGAGGAGCTGCTCCTCGGGGTGCGGCATGACCCAGCGCAGGTGGTTCTTCTCCGGGGTCTCGCACCAGTACGCGGCGTCGGCGCCGGAGAGCAGCACCGTCGGGATCGCGGCGGCGTTCGCGCGCTCCAGGGAGGCGGACACCTCGGGGGTGGCGTTCTCCGCGTCGGGCACCCAGAACTCGAACCCGGTGTGGACGACCGGCTCGAACGCGGCGTCCGGGTCGAGCAGATCCTGCAGGCGCGGCCCGTCGGCCGGTACGCGGCGGGCGGTGACCGGCGTGCCGGGCTCGACCTCCAGCGCGCGCTGGAGCGTGTCCGCGAGGTCGCGGCTGAGGTCGCCGGAGGACGTGTCGTTCTGCAGGGCGAGGAGGACGGAACCGTCGTCGCGGCGCAGGGCGGGCCACGCCATCGGCAGGACGGTCGCCAGCGTCACCGACGAAACGCCCTCGGGCAGACCGCCCTTCAGCGTCAGTTCGACCGTGGCGGCGGGCACCAGCTCGCGCAGAGCGACCCAGTCGCACTCGCCCGCGAGTCCCTCGAACGGGCGGTGGACGAGCTCGGTCACGGCCTGGGCGGCGGCGCGGCCGTGACACGCCTTGTAACGACGGCCCGAACCGCACGGGCAGGGCTCACGGGCCCCGACGACCGGGATCTCACCGTCCCTGAGCTGCTGCTTCCCGGCCTTGGTCTGAGGGCGCTTCTTGGCCATGGTGGGCATTCTCCCGATTGCGACAGTGCGGACTCGGCGCGAGCCTAGCCGTCCGCGGCACCCTCGCGGCACAGGTGCCCGTCGCCCCACCCTCGCCGGGGCGCACGAAGTCGCCGGGCAACCACTTCAGGTGACCCGGCAGCCGTTTCAGCTCGCGTCGTCGAGGACATCGGAGAAGTCGAGCCCTTCGAACCCGGTGAGTCCGCCGACCGCGCCCAGCTCGGGCGGCTTCGGGCAGGGGACGTGGGCCCAGACGGTGACCTCGCCCGCCGAGTCGTCCCGTACACCCCACTCCTGGGCCAGGGCGCTGATGATGTTGAGCCCCCGGCCGCCGCGTGCCGTCACCGAAGGGGTGGCCGGAACGGGTCGGGTGGGTCCGCCGCCGTCCGTGACCTCCACGGTCAGGCCGCCGTCCGTGTCCACGCGCCAGGCGGCCCGGATGTCGCCGTCACCGACATCGGTGTGCCGTCCCAGCGGCCTGCCGTGCCGGCAGGCGTTGCTGAGCAGTTCGGAAAGAATGAGAACAGCGTCGTCCACGACCGCGTCCGACACCCCGTTGCCGCGCAACTGCTCACGCATCCGGTGCCGTGCCTGCCCCACGCCCACAGGGCCATGGGGAACGGTCATGCTCGACGACGCAGGCACCTCTTGTGCCACCACCAACGCCACCCCCGAGACCTCCTTTGCCCCACGCCACGGGTTGGATGCCCCACTGAGCTGCACCGGAAACCGGCCAAGGGGCTGCCGGTGACGCACTCGACACAACTGAACGCGCAGCGAATGCGCCGGTGTACTCCCCGTCATGGCGGCGCGAGGGTGCTGTCGCGTGGCAGTGGTGTGCCGTTCTGTGCTAAATGCGCCCCAATTGGGACAGAACCTGCTTCGGGCGGTTGGTGATTATCGCCTCGACGCCGAGTTCGGCGCAGAGCTCCACGTCGGCCGGTTCGTTCACGGTCCACACGTGCACCCGGTGGCCCGCCCGGTGCAGCCGCTCGATGTACCCGGGTTGGCCGCGCACGATCCGCATGCCGGGACCGGCGATCCGGGAACCGGCGGGCAGCCGTCCGTCGCGCAGCCGGGGTGACACGAACTGCATCAGGTAGACGGTCGGCAGGGCGGGCGCCGCGGCCTGGACGCGGTGCAGGGAGCGGCCGGAGAAGCTCATGATGCGGATGGGGGAGGGCTCGTCGGCCGACGGCGAGGCCAGCTCGAAGCGGTTCAGCAGCCGGAGGAGCCGCTCCTCGACCTGTCCGGCCCACCGGGTGGGGTGCTTCGTCTCGATGGCCAGTTGCAGCGGACGCCCGGTGGCCCGTACCTCGGTGAAGAGCTCCAGGAGCCGTTCCAGGGTGAGTACGGAGGTGAGCTCGCCCGGCACCGGATCCCAGTCCGGCGACTCCTCGCGGTCCTTCCAGGAGCCGAAGTCGAGGGCGGCGAGATCGGCGAGCTCCAAGGCGGAGACAGCGCCCCGCCCGTTCGACGTACGGTTCACCCGACGGTCGTGCACGCAGACGAGGTGGCCGTCGGCGGTCAGCCGGACGTCGCACTCCAGGGCGTCGGCGCCGTCCTCGATCGCCTTGCGATAGGCGGCCAGGGTGTGTTCGGGGGCGTCGTCGGACGCCCCGCGATGGGCGACGACCTGGATCGAGGTCTGCGGGCTGCGCTGCCGTGCGTGGGTCACCCGGGTCATGGTGTCACCGCCGTGGGGGTAGGCGAGCACGTGTCACCCTGGAGGACCGTTTTGTCTGATGTAAAGATTGGTGTGCGGATGCACAGGTCCTGCTTACAGTGGCCCGACGTGCTGTGGGAAAAGCTGACCGCAGACACGTGCACAGCGGATTTCTTGCCGAATGCCGACTGGATGCCGAGTGGAACCGAGGAGTAAAGAGCTGTGAGCACCGAGAACGAGGGCACCGAGGGCAACGCGGTACCGGCCGTGCCGTCCGTTCCGCCCGCACCTCCCGTGCCGGCCACCACTCCCGACCCGGCCGCGGACGCGGCCACGACTCCGGGATCTCCGGCAGCTCCGCCCGCTCCGGCGGCGGACGACGGCGTACGGGACAGGGCCACGGACGGCTCCGGTACGGAGGCGACTGCCCCGGCCCCCGCCCCGACCCCGCCCCCCACTCCGGCGCACGCGGACGCACCGCGCCACACCCCCACGCACCAGGGCGCTCCGGCTCACCCGGGCGCTCCGCAGGACTCCGCGGCGTACCCCGGCCGGCCCACGTACCACCAGGCCGAGCCTCACACGCCCCCCACCCCCCAGCAGCCGCCGCACGCCCCGTACGGGGCGGCGCCCGAGCCCCCCGCGGGCGCCGCCTCCTGGCCCCCGCCCCCGCCTGCGGTCCCCTCGTACGCGGGCGGCGGCGCGGCGCACACGCCCGGCGGCGGCATCGGCAACGGGAGCGGTCACGGCCCGGTCTGGGGCGCCCCGGCCCCGCAGCCCGGCCACGACCCCTCCCACGGCAACGGCAAGCGCCGGGGCGCCGGCGGCCTGGTCGCGGTGGTCGCGGTGGCGGCCCTGGTCGCGGGCGGCATCGGCGGCGCGCTCGGCTTCTGGGCCGCCGACCGCAACGACAACGGCTCCTCCGGCAGTTCGACCACCGTCGCGGCGTCGGACACCCCGAGGGACCTCAAGCGCCCGGCGGGCACCGTGGCCGGGGTCGCGGCGAAGGCGCTCCCCAGCGTGGTCACGATCGACGCGCAGGGCGGCGACGGCGAGGGCGGCACGGGCACGGGCTTCGTGTACGACAAGGAGGGCCACATCCTCACCAACAACCACGTGGTGGCCTCCGCGGCGGAGTCCGGCGAACTGTCGGCGACGTTCTCCGACGGCAAGAAGTACGCGGCCGAGGTGGTCGGCCGGGCGCAGGGCTACGACGTGGCGGTGCTGAAGCTCAAGAACCCCCCGTCGGGCCTGACGCCTCTCCCCCTCGGCAACTCGGAGAGCGTGGCGGTAGGCGACTCGACGATCGCGATCGGCGCCCCCTTCGGCCTGTCCAACACGGTCACGACGGGCATCATCAGCGCGAAGAACCGCCCGGTCGCCTCCGGGGACGGCTCCAGCAACAAGAACTCGTACATGAGTGCCCTGCAGACCGACGCCTCGATCAACCCGGGCAACTCCGGCGGCCCGCTGCTGGACGCCACGGGCGCGGTCATCGGCATCAACTCCGCGATCCAGTCGACGGGCGGCGGCCTCGGCCAGTCCCAGGCCGGCTCGATCGGCCTCGGCTTCGCGATCCCGATCAACCAGGCGAAGAACGTCGCCGAGCAGCTGATCAAGACGGGCAAGCCGGTCTACCCGGTGATCGGCGCGACGGTGACGATGGAGGAGAAGACCGGCGGTGCCGCGATCTCCGCCGAGGGCGCGGGCGGCACCCCTGCCGTCACCCCGAACGGCCCGGCGGCCAGGGCGGGCCTCAAGGCGGGCGACGTGATCACCAAGTTCAACGACACCGTGATCGACAGCGGCCCCACCCTGATCGGCGAGATCTGGACCCGCAAGCCGGGCGAGAAGGTCACCCTCACCTACGAGCGCGACGGCAAGACGGCCACGACCGAAGTCACCCTGGGCCAGCGCGAGGGCGACAGCTGACCGGCCGGACTGCCCGGTCCGAAATCGACGGAGCCCCCGCACAGAGTGCGGGGGCTCCGTCCGTTGACGGAGGCTGCTTACAGAAGCTGCTTCTTCTCTAAGTAGTAGGCGTAGCCGCCGCTCTCAGCGCCGGTGGCGACGGCCGAGAAGCCGAGAGGACCTGACTCGGTCGTGCCGATGCTCCGCTGGAAGATGGTGGAGCCGTCGCACGCGTGGGTACCCGCGGCCGACGCCACCTCCTTGCCCGCGAGGCGGAAGGTCAGTGCCACCTTGGCGCCACCCGTGCAGGTCAACGCGAACGACACGCTCAGCACGTCCTCGGGCACGGAGGCCAGTGTGTTGCCGAACTGCTGCTGCAGCACACCGTCCCCCTCGCCGAGGGACTCCATGTCGACGATGCCCTCATCCAGCAGGGACTTCGCCGCTTCTCACGTGAAGGTGTGGCTGCCGGACACGGCCCACGACACGGTCTGACGGGGCAGCAGCCAGGTCGACTGCGGCTTCCTCTTGTCAGGCATGAAGTGAGGCGACCCCTTGACGGTGTGTTTCGGCCGGTCGTTCAGCTCGGGCCAGACCATCGCGCTGAATTCGCCCTTGCTCGTCATGGGCTTTCCCCTTCGAACGTGAAGGTGAGTGTGTCGTCGGCGCCGACGACACGTCCGTCGTTCAGCACGATCATCGCGCCGTCGGCCGGAACCGGCTCGCCCGCCGGAGCGGCGGCACCCGAGCCGGCTCCTGCGAGCAGGACGGCGCCGGCGGTTATGAGAGGCGGCGCGGTACGCATGGCGATGCGGTTCAATCGTCCCCGTTTCTTATGGAGGTCGGGAGGACCCCTGGTCGGGGAGCCGAGACCGTCACGCTGAGCGATGTTCGGAGAAAGCTCTGGGCGCTCCGAGCGGTCTTCTTGCGCCGTTCCTACCGTGCTGCGCCCGAGAGGGGCAATCGCTAAGTGGCGCAGATCACGTACGGATCCGAATTGCGCGGTATGGGCCGGGAGTTGCCTCGGAGGAACCTCAGAGGGCGGAGAGCGCGACGGCTTCCCCCGTCCCGCAGAACGAGGGCCTCTGGTTGCCGTGCGCGTCAACGGCACGGCTTTGTCCTCATGCCCGCCGAGCAGCACCCGGAGCGCGACCTGGCAGACTCGTGGGAGGCGCCTGCGCGGTCGGCTCCAACCCCTATGGCCGACCTGTGGCCGGACTGCCCTGCACGGGGCGCCCAGCCGGTAGGCTGTTGACCGCTCCGCAGCAGGTGAAGCAGGGCGAAGGTGGGTTGCCCGAGCGGCCTAAGGGAACGGTCTTGAAAACCGTCGTGGCAGCGATGTCACCGTGGGTTCAAATCCCACACCCACCGCCACAGGTCAGCGAACGTGCTGACCAGAAGGGGCGCCCCTCCTCAGGGGCGCCCCTTCGTCGTGTGCCCTGTCTCACTCCGAACCGCACCTGTGCCGCTTTGGATCATCGCGTGTGGACCAGGTGTGGACCACAGTCCGACCAGGGTGACGCCCACTCCACTGGTCGGGCGGTCAGTCGTACCGGTCGAACAGCGGTGTGCGCTGGCTTCGTCGGGCCTGGTGGCTTTGAACGCCCTCAGGCGTCCGATGGAGCTGCCCGAGTAATGAGCCGAACGTCGGTGTTCATAATTTCGGATCTCTATGCACTGATCGGGTCACGGAATGTAGTATCAGTGCGCCCAGGGATCAAAGCCTGCCCGAGTTGCCGGACAGCGTAAGGCCCCCTGAACATGCCCGACCCCAACCCCAACAGGACACCGGCCAAAGCCGCTCCGGCCACCGGCGTGGGCGAGGCGCGCGCCGTATTTCCAACGGTCAGTGATGGGGCGGAAGTTGACGTGTTCCATGTTGACGGACGGATCGTGTTGGCAGCCCTCTTCCTGCTACGGTCATCCGTTCGCCGAGGAGGTCGTGATGAACGGATCCCTGCCCGTTGCTGCCCAGGTGGATCTACGCCGGCAGCCGGTTGAAGACGTGCTGGAGCGCGTGGAAGAGGCTCTACACGTGCGGTTGGTTCGGGAGGTCTTGGTGCGCAAGCGCCGTTCCTTGGGCGGCCGTACGGAGCGGGGCACGTGGGTGCGTATTGAGCGGCGGGGATTCGAGCGGATCGGCCCGCAGGGCTGGAACGGGACCGAGGCTGCTGCCGTACTGCAAGGGGTCGCGATGCCCGAGTGGTACCAGGGTGTGGCATGGCGCGAGCCGGGCGAACCGGTGATGTGGCGTGCGGATGAGCTGGAGCTGCTTGCATCGCCGTCTGTCGCCAAGGGCGCCCTGGTGCTCGAAGACCCGGGCCTGCCGGATGCGTGGAGGTCGATGCCCACGAGGAACCCGGCCCGGACCATGAGGACGTCCGGAGACGGCAGGTCGTCCACCCCGACCATGCCGAGCGGCCGGGTGTCCCAGGAAGACACACCCCATGTGCGGCACAGGCCCTCGCGAGCCGCGTCGACCAGGGCGGTGCAAGCGCTGCCGAGGAGGGCGTGGCCATCGGCCGGGGACAGGCCCGTGAGGCTCCGTTCGGGGTTGTGGAGGAGCACAGTGTCAGGTTCTCTGCCGAGTTCCTGGGCCGCCTTCTCGATGGCCAAGCGCAGCCGACTTGGATCGAGGGAATGCTCAGCACCTCCGGCGCCGGGGAAGAAGCCCACCTTCGTGGACAGGGCAAACTTCGGCAGCAGATCAGTAGCCGTCTCGGCCAGCACCGCGTGCGAGCGGAAGCCGAGGTAGGCAGCTGCGGTGTCCAGGGCGGTGACGCCGAGGTCGAGTGCGGCCGTCAGGATGTCGCGGTGGTGACGAGACCGGTGTAGGCCGAGGACAAGGCGGGGGTCAGCTCCGTGCACAGTTCCTCCTTCAGCAGGATCTCGGCGAGCTGTTCCACGTCCAGGCCGGTCTTGTCGGCGGCGTCGGCGATGTCGACGGGGTGGCCGCTCAGCAGCAGGGCGAGGGCGGGGTAGGCCTTGCCGGCGAACGTGAGCTTCCTGCCCGCGGCGAGGACATCCACGGTGTCGTGGCGCTGCTCGATCACGGGCTCGAAGTCGGTGACGCACACGACGGCCGCGGGCTTCCCGAACAGGCCGGTGGCCGGGACATGCCGGGCGGCCAGCCGTTCCCGCTCGCGCGCATCGAAGAAGTCCTGGGGGGTCAGTTTCGTAGCCATCTCGGCGACGGCGTCGGCCAGGAGCCGCTGCTGCCCCTCCCACTGGCCGGGGGAGTTCCAGCGGTCCAGGTCGTACCGGAACAGCTCCTGCGTGCGGGCCTGGTCGGCGAGCCAGGCCAGCCAGTTCACGCCGACGCGCTTCACGATGCCGAAGGTGGCGTGCAGGCTGTAGCCGTCGCCCTGGTCGTCCCGAGTGGCCTGGTGCCAGAAGCCGCGCGGGATGTGCATCACGTCGCCGGGCTCCATGACGCCCTGCCACACGATCTCGTCGCTGGGTTCGGAGTTGGTGGCGGAGTCGCGATACATCGGAGCCTTGCGCGAGCTACTGCGGACTTCCCAGCTCTTGCGGCCGGCGAGCTGGACGATCACGACGTCGTGGTCGTCCCAGTGGAGCTTGAAGCCGCTGGCGTCCTGCGTGGTCAGGTAGGCGTTCACCTGAACCAGCTCACGGGCCCACCACTGGAGCGCACGGCAGGTGGCTTCCATGGCCGGGTCGAAGAAGTCGACCTCATCCAGAACCATGGTGCAGCCCTCGCGCATCAGCGCGCCGACGCGGTGCATGTCGGCCATGGGGATGGCCTGTCCCCGCCGGGTGACGGAGGGGTGGATGTAGCGGCCGGGGTGCAGTTCGGCGCCGTCCTGGAAGATGCGGAACTGGGGTGTGGTGACGCTGCGGCGCATCACCAGGTCCAGCAGCTTCCTGGGGTTGAGCAGGCGATCGAGCAGCTCAAGATCCTCGATCGTTCCCCGGGCGAAAGCGGCTCCGAGTTCCCGGGGTCCGTCCCAGCCGAGGGCTTTCTCCATCGCGGTGACGAAGTGGTGGTCCACGTGTTCCTCCGGTCTGCGTCATGGGGGTGAGGGCCGGGGGCCCGCCGTGGATGGCGAGCCCCCGGTTGGTGCTGTGGCGTGCTGGTGGTGCTATTCCTGCGGGAGGTTCAGGCCGTCGCGGTTCTCGCCGTCGTCGCCCGCGGAGGTGCCGGTGGAGTCGGACTCCGCCGCCGCAGAGGTGAAGCGGTCCTGGACCTTGATCAGGCTCTCGACGCCGATCAGCAGGTCTTCCTTCTGCGCTGCCATGTGTGTCTCCATTTCCTGGAAGTCCAGGGCCGACGGGTGCCGGCCCAGCCCCGATGGGGCGTGCCTCACTAGCCCTGTTGTTTCCGGGCCGGTGAGGAGACAGGGGTGGCGCGAGGCCACGGATCGCGCGAACTCGGGATTCGTGCCGGAAGCCGGTTGCCGGTCAGCGGCCGGGATCACCAGCGATGGCCAGGGTGACCACCAGGACGATGACGGCCGCGGCGTAGAGGAGCACGGCGAGCTGTTGGCGCCAGCCCCACGGTGCTCGGCCACGTACCCGGGAATCCCGTTCTAAGGGGGCGTTCAACGTCGGAAGGCGGCCACTACGCCGCCCCCGGCGCGGTGGATGCCGGCTGAAGGGCACGGGCCGATGACGAGGTCCCGCCACAGCGGGGGCACTCGCACGGGGGGTAGCGGCCGGGGTTGGAGAGGATGTCGAACGGGTCGCCTTCCAGGACCCGTGTGCTCGGCGACCACGTCCGGCCCGAGTCCCGCGATACCCGGATGCTCATCAGGACGCGGGGCTCTATGCCCAGGTCAGGGGTTGCCCCGAGGGCCGTTCGCTCTGTGTCAGGAGTGCCCGCCGAATCGTTCAAGGCGGTCGTCCTCGGTCGCTTCGCCATGTCCAGAAGGATGGCGATCAGGACGACGTGCCAGAAAGGCCCAGCGGATTACCCAACTTGGGTAACATCACGGTCGGTTGAGACCTTGAAGCGATCCGTAGTCTTCCTCCGGAGCGTGCCCGATGCCCGAGTCACGTCGCACGAAGGAACTACCGGCAAGTCTGCTCACCGATCCCGAGATGATCGATGCGTGCCGCGTGCGCGACTTCGCGAGGGTCTTTCGCCTGGTCAAGGCACGCGCTGGCATCTACCCGTCGATGATCGCGCGCCAGTGTGAGCTGACGCCGAGCCGGGTGGGGGAGGTAATCGCGGGCCAGCGGCAGCTCCTCCACATGGACGTGATCGAGCGGATTGCCGATGGGTTGCGCATCCCGGGGCACATGCTCGGGCTTGCCCGACGGGAGTGGGAAACGCCAGTCGCGCTTGCGGTGGTAGAGCGAGAGCCACCGGAATTGGTGCACCCGCCTGCCGGGCTCAGGCCGCTTGCAGCCTTACCCGGGGTGGAGGTGGACAGCATCCTTGCCTTGGCTGCCGGTAGCAAGCCGAGCCCTTCCACTCTCCAGGCGCTCCGGTCCTCGATCGAGGACTACTGGCGACGCGACGACGAGCACGGAGGGGAGACCCTTCGACCGGCCGTCGTCGGCCAGCTGCGATACGTCGAAGGGCTGCTGAAGGGCCAGCGGCCGACGCCGATACAGAACGGCCTCTACGGCATTGCGGCGGAGCTGGCGCGGCTGACGGGTTGGACGTACTTCGACGCCCGGCAGTACCAGCAGGCCCGCGCGTACTTCTCGGAAGCTCTGCAACTGGCCAGAGAGATTGACGACCATCCGTTCATGGCCAACGTGCTGGCCTGCATGAGCTTGCAAGCGACCTACCAGGACAAGCCGGCGGACGCGCTTGCCCTGGTGTCTGCTGCCCAGGACCAGGCCCGTGCCGCCAGCGGGGCGACGCCGAGAGTGCGGGCGATGCTGGCCATGCGCGAAGCCTTCGCCCACGCGACCTTGGGGGACCGGAAGGCGACGCATACCGCGATCTCCGAGGCTCACAGTCAGTTCGAGCGCATCCACGAGGGCGACCCGGACCCGGCATGGGTGACGTACTTCGATGAACCGAAGCTCATCGTGGACACCGGCATTGCACACGGCCGTCTTGGCGAGGCAGCGATTGCCGAACCGCTGATCGCGGATGCGCTGGCGCGGGAGGATCCTGCGAACCAGCGTGGCCGGGCGTTCCATGCCTTCTGGCTGGCCCGCACGCAGCTCCAGCGCGGCAAGCTCGACCAGGCGTGCCACACGGCGATAGAGGCCCTGGTGCCTGCCGCGGCGGTGTCGTCCGAGCGGGTGGCCGGGCACCTTCGCGAGTTCTACGAGCAGCTTGCGCCCTATCGCGAGGTGCCGGCCGCGGTTGCCTTCGAGGCACGTCTACGAGCGATGCTTCCCCCGCAGGGTCAGCGAACCCCTTCGTCCATCAGGACGTAGAGGAGGCCGACCAGGGAGCCGCTGCTGACGATCTCGCGGCGGTCGATCATGCCCCGGATGTTCACCAGCGGGATCCACTCGACGCGATCCGACTCGTTCTTCTCGGTCGGCGTCCCGTCGTACGTGGCACCGTCCGCACGGAACAGGTGGTGCTGGGAGTCCGTGATGCCGTTCGCCGGTTCAGCGTAAAGCAGCGGCTTCATCGGGCCCGGACGCCAGCCGGTCTCTTCGAGGACTTCACGGGCGGCAGCCTCGCCGGGGGTCTCGTCCGCTTCCACCAGGCCCATGGGAAGCTCCCACGCCCACGCGTCCGTGATGAAGCGGTGGCGCCACATCATCAGGACTTCTTGGCGGTCGTTGATCACGGCGGCCACGGCCAGGTGGCGGAGTTTGACGACGTGGTGTTCCCAGCGGTGGCCGTCCGGCGTTTCGATGTCGGTGAGCCACAGGTTCACCCACTTGTTTTCGTAGATCGGACGTTCCCCGTGGATCTTCCACTGCATCGCTGCGACCCCTCTCGATCGGCCTCCAGCATCGCAGAACTAGGGCTAACTAGGGCTAACTAAGGCTAGGTTCAGTGAGGATTCATGTCATGCCGACGAGAACCTGAGTGCTGAGTAGCTGCGAGGGACCCTCAGCGCTTCCCAGCCAGGAAGAACTGACCGTCAGCCCCCAGACGTGCGACATGATGTTGCTCGCCGAGACGGATCCGTCAGGGGGGTGGCAATGGAGCCGCAAGTGGTTACGCCAGAGGAAGTCGATCCCGAGGAGACCGCGACGGCACTGGCTGAGGCACCAGAGAAGCCGGGGAACCTCACTAGGCTGAAGCTCAGTGCGTTGGGAAACCGTCCATACAAGTGCCCTGAGGTCATACCTGCCTGGTGGAAGCTGCGCAGCACGCACAGCAGCGTGTCTGGCCTGTTCGACACGCTGCACCTAGTCCGACGCGAGCGGTCGCAGCAGAACAAGGCCGAAACTAGGGGACGTCTCCACTCTGATGCCCAAGACCTGCTGCGTGCCGCCATTGTGTTCACCTCGGCTGGCGTAGACGCCTCGGTACAAGCCCTCATTGAGCACTCTGTTCCAGCGCTGATCACGCGCCCAGGTACGCCGAGGGACAAGTACGAGACGTTCGTTGAGGAACAGGCGAGAGCGCCGAAGGTCGAAGACAGCTTCCTAGCCGCGCTGAAGTCGCAGGATCCGCGACCGGAGCTGCTCAGCCTCTACGTGCAGAGCAAGACGAAGGCCAGCTTTCAGGGCAGTGGTGATCTTCGGACTCGTGCCGCATCCTCGCTCGGGATTACGAACCAGCAGGTACCCAGGGGACGCTTCACCTCGCTGGATGCCTTCTTCACGGCGAGGAACGACGTGGCTCACAGACTGGACATGGACAACGTCACCAGAGCTGATGCCGCACCTCCCAGGAAACTGCGCGTTCAGGAAGAGGTGCGCTCGATGTGCGACGAAGCGCTTCTCCTCGTCCGTGACCTGATCAAGGAGACCGCGGTGAATCTGGCCGCCTGCCGCTGAGAGCCGCAGGCCGGCGAGATCCCGGGACCCCACCGCCGCCGGTGAGACTGCGAGTCGCCTGGGCCAATGGACCAGGCGTGGACCGCCATCAGTGGTGAGGATCCCCAGGGGCAGGTAGAGAGCAGGTCAGAGACGCCATCGGCGCTTCCCGCAGCACTCTCTTGAAAACCGTCGTGGCAGCGATGTCACCGTGGGTTCAAATCCCACACCCACCGCAGGCGAGAGGCCCTCGACCAGTACGTATGGTCGGGGGCCTCTGCCATGCCGTTCCCCGCCGGGCACCGCTGTTCCCCCTGGTTTCCTGCTCCGTCGGGCACGGAAGGGGCACGCAGGGGCCAGGGCTAGGGCACGGCTTTGGAGCTGCCGGGGGCAGCACGTCAGCGGCTGATCGGGATCTCGTAGACGATCTCGCAGTGCGCTGCGGGCACCACGATGTCCGCTGTCTCCACGGGGCGGCCCTCGTCGCTGTAGTACGTCCGCCGGATGTGCGTCACGAGCGCGGCTTTCTGGATGCCGAGTAGTGCACTGTGCGCGACCGCCGCCCCGGCATGAGGCCCCGAAGCGGCGGTGGCTCTCATCAGCGGCCGGCTGCCGGCAGCCACGGCAGCTGGCGGATGTCCTCCTCGCTCAGCGCGCCCTCGTAGGCGAACACGCTGTCTACCGCGCCGTGCAGATACTCGCCCCATCCGTCGGCGGTGCGGCCCCGGCCGAGCTGGAGCCCGCCCGTGCTCTTCCAGGCGGCGGCGAAGTCGGCCGTACCGCCTTCGCCGAACTTCACCCCGTCCAGGTAGAAGGACACCTGCTTGACGGAGGCGTCATGGACGACGGTCACCCGGTGGCCGGGCCCGCTGTTGCCGTCCGGCGATTCGATCCGGCTCAGCACGGTCTCCGGCGCGCCCGGCGCGTCGGCGTGGGCCATCACCAGGTCCCAGCTGGAGCTCTCCGGGTCGAAGCGCACCTTGAAGGCGTCGCCGTGCTCGCCGCCCTGGGAGATCGCGGTCATCGGCGCCGCCGGCTCGTCGTCGGCGAGCCGGACCCGGACGCTGACGGTGAAGCTCCCCGAGGTGTCGACCACGGGCGCGTCCGTGGCGGCGTGGCCCGAGACGCCGTCGAGGCGGAGGTGGCCGTCGCCGTCCATCTCCAGCGGGAAGTCCTGCCCGCACTCAAGGTCCAGCGGGTCGCACGGGTCGTCGAGGCGGTAGAGCGAAGCGCCCGGTCCCAGCTTCAGCGGCGCGCCGCCGCCCTCCTCCGGGGCGAGGCCGTCCGGCGCGGTGTCGAGCGCCCAGTGGCCGACCCGCCGCGCGGCACGGGTGGCGAGGTCCTTCACCTCGGAGCCCACGACGATCCGGTCGTACGCGCGTACGTCACCGATCTCGCCCTGCCAGCGGTCCCGGTACCCCTGCGCGCCACGCGCCCGGCCGATCTGGAAGGCGCCCTCGCCCGCCACGGGGGTGACGGCCACATCCTCGCCGGCCGCGCGGCCGTTCACGTACAGCCGTGCCGTACCGGTCTCCGCGTCGTACTGGCCCAGCACATAAGCCCACGCGCCGGTCTCGGGAAGCCCGCCCGTGACCTGTGCCCCGCCGACGGAGAACGACCACTGGGGGGCGCCCGCGACCTGGGTCAGGCCCAGAGTGAAGGCGCGTGCCGTGCCCGCGTCCTGCGAGAGGACCGTACGGGTGCCGTCCACGCGTCCCGGCCGCACCCAGCCGCCGACCGCGAAGGTCTCCGCGGTGTCGGTGACGACCGGGGCGCCCGGGGTCAGGAAGCCGTGCCCCGATCCATCGAGCAAGGCGGTGGCGGTGAGCGGTGTGCCGGACGGCGCGGGCGCGCGGAAGGTGACGCCCGCACCGGCACGGGCGGCGGTACCGGTCTCCGCGGCGGCCGAGCGGGAGCCCGCCGCGTCGGCGAGCTTCCATCGCGCCACCGGGGCGGGGCCTTCCCCGATCCGGAAGGTGTAGCTGGTGCGCGGGCCACGGTTGCCCGCTCGATCCTGTGCCTGTACGGAGAGGGTCTGCACGCCGGCGCTCTCCGGCAGGAAGCGGATCTCGGCCGATCCGTCGGACTCGGCCTCGACCGTCTTCGACGGTCCGCCGATGAAGGAGTAGGCATAGGCCGTGACGTCGTCGGCCTGCGACGTGACGAGGAAGGTACCCCGGACGCCGACCCCGGGCGTCCAGGTGTTGTCGTCCGGGTAGTCGCCGGAGGTGACGACCGGGGCGTCGGGCAGGGTACGGTCGTACACGAACTGGCAGGGCGCCCCCGCCCCTTCGCTGCTCCAGGCCGACGCCCCGGCGTCGTTGACGGCACGCACCCGCCAGGAGATGACGGTCTCGTCGGGGATCTCGCCCGGCAGCTGCCAGCTGAACGGGGCGATGTCGGACATCGTGGTGGTGGTCATGGTCACGCGCTCCTCGGCGCCGCCCTCGCCCTGCCACCAGGCCTCGAACTCACCGCGCACGCTGCTCACTTGGCCCGGCTGTCCGCCGCCGGGCCCGTACAGCCGCGCCGTCAGCCGCGGGACGGATCCCACGTAGGGCCGCTCGTCCCCGGACACGCACGGTTCGCTGCCAGTCTCCAGGTCGGCGGTCAGCGGCTGTTTCGGCGGGAGCGCGCCGGACGCCGCCAGTACGGTGCCCGGCGACGCCAGCACCGTCCCGGCGGCGACCACCGCGACCGCAGCCGCCCGTCTCGCCCGAGCAACTCCCGTACGTCTCACCATGCGCGTATCCCTCCCCTGTGACGCCACCGAAGATCGTTGGCCGGGGGGAGGCTAGCAGCAGCGCACGCGGGCCGCTCCCGAGTATCGCCGGGGTGCACGCCACCGGGGCCGTCACCAGTAACGCTCCGCAACAGGTCCACAGAAGTTGAGCCTGAACCCGTTCTGGTTCTGGCTCAACTTCTGTGGGTGTGACGGAGGGTCGCCGCGTCAAGGACGACGAGCCAGAGTCTTCGACGCGAACAAGACCGATGGGGTCAGATGCCGGCGCATCCGTCGATGACGGTGCAGGTGAGGCGGATGCCGCCCAGGTAGGTGGAGATGCCGTCCTCGCCGTGCATGTGGGGCGCGTTCTGGAACCACTGCCGCCACAGGCCGCCCTCCTGGAGGAAACGGCTGGCCCGGTCGCTGTGCAGGACGGAGTCGGTGTACGCCAGCGCGCCCATGGCTGTCGGCTGGTCGTAGGCGAGGTCGGGCCGATGCAGGTAGTGATCCAGGTAGGCGGCGAGCAGGTCGGCGTCCCGCGCGGTGCCGAAACTCGCCAACGCAGCGCAGTAGGCCCCACCCGCGCAGCAGACCTCGCTCTCCAGCAGCAGCGCTCCCAGCCGCTCGCGGAAGTGGTCACGGCGCGAGACGGCGGCGAGCCATGCCGCGGTGCGCCGCTCGCGCCAACTGCCCTCGAAGAGGATGGTGAGCTCGGCGTCGGTAACAGCCCTCGCATCAGCGGCCAGGGCATGAACGAATGGCTCGTACTCCTCGCGCGACATGCGAAGTACCGCTCCGCCAAGCTTCAGGTAGCGGCGCGCAGGGAGGCAATAGCGGCGGTACAGGGCCTGTATCTCGGGGTCGTAGCGGATCACCACCCCCTCCTCTCGCGACGAGCGCGCAGCTGAGGGCGCGCGCCGGAGTAAGCCTGCCGTGGCCCTGAGACGCGAGGGGCGCCAACTGGGACCCAGGTCGGGTGAGCAGGGTTTCGACAGGACGCAGCGTCACTGCTCCACAGAAGATGAGCCAGAGCCGATACTCGTGAACAAAGCCAGAAGCGGCACCGGTGGGCCGCGCAGGAGAAGAACCGTCTCCCCTGGGAACACACGGTCGGGCTGGTTCCTGTTCGGTGCATCGACGTTGGCCGATAGGGTCGTGGCCATGGGGGGTGGGACGACTCGCAAGTGCGTTTGGTGCGAGAAGCGGTTCACGCGGCGTTCGTTGTGGCGGGCGAAGCGCTACTGCAAGCGGTGGCACCAATGCGTGCACTACGGCGCGATACTGGTGGGCTCCTTGTTCTCCTGAACGATCAGGTAGTGCACTGACCGGCGGAGCAAGCGCAGAGAGCGCCAGCAGGCTTCCGCGATGGCCCGTGGGGCACGTAGCGGGCACGATGACATGACGGTGTGAAAACCGTCGTGGCAGCGATGTCACCGTGCCGTCACCCCCGCCCCCGCGTCAGCCGTTCCGCCGAGGCGATCGCCGCACGGGCCTCCTGTTCCGTGAGGCCCGTGCGGACCGCTGCGCTGGTGAGGGCGTCGGCCAGGGCGTCGCCGAAGCCGTGTTCGTACGCGCGGCAGGCGGCCCAGAACAGGCGGGTGTTGCGCTGGCCTTCGTGTGCCGCCAGAACGAACTGGATCAGGCCCTCGCCCCGGCGGCCCGGGGGTTCCGGTGTACCCGCGCCGGCCATGGCGGTACCGACCGGGCGGCGCGGGGGTGGGGTGAGGAGGCGGAGGAGGGCGCGGGGGCAGGGGGCCGGGGTGAGGTGGGCGGTGCCGGGGGCCAGGCGATAGCGGCCGTGGGCGGTGATCGAGCCGGGGCCGACCAGGTAGCCGCCGGTCCCGCGGACGTCGATGCCGGGGGCGAGGCGGCCGGCCGAGTTGGGGACCGTGGTGTCGGCGGGGCCGGTGAGCCAGAGGTGGCGGCCGCCGCTCGGGGTGAGCACGGTGACCGTCGGCGGGATCGTGAACAGGTGCTGGAGGGCCAGCTGCCGGAGGGCGCCCACCGAGTCGTTGCCGTGCGCGGTGTCGATGTCCAGGTCGATGCCGATGAGGCGGTGCGGGGCGCGCCCGCAGGCGATGCCGTACCCCGTGGCCCGGGGCGCGGCGGCGAAGAGCGCTCGGACCGCCGTGGGGTCGGTGGCGGCGTCGTGCACTCCGTGGCCCGGCAGCCCGCACTCGCCCCGGCAGTGGACCCGCGGCTGCTCGCCGTGGTGGGGGGAGCGCAGCGCGGGGAGCTTGGTGGCGGACAGGGGGAAGACGGGGAGCCCGCGCCCGGCGGCGGCGAGGGCGTGGGCGAGGGCCAGGGTGGCGGTCTGCCGATCGGTGGTGGCCATGGCTACAGTTTCGTACACTCGTTCGAATAAGGGAAGTGGGGCCGGGCTTCGGCGGGCCGGGCTGCGTAGCCTTTGTCATGAGGAGCAGGGAGTGGTTCCGCGTGGCTCCCCAGCAGCCCACGACCGAACTCGACGCCCGCTACGGCTCCGCGCGCAACCCACGTCCCGGTGCGGGGAACGTCACCGCCACCGACTAGGCCGAGGCGCAGCGCCGGTTGTGTGACGCCGAGGCCCTCTGGGTCACCTCCGTCCTGCCGGACGGCCGGCGGCACGTCACGCCGCTGATGGCCGCCTGGTGCGACGGGACGCTGTTCTTCAGCGCCGGGCCGGGCAGGCGGAAGGCGAGGAATTTGGCCGGGTATGCCCCGTAGGCGCGGGTGCGGCGCCCGGCCGGGCCTTCGCTGTCGCAGAGGAGGTCTACCGTCTCTTCTTCATGCTTGCGAGGGAATCAGTGGGCAGGGCACGGTTCGCCGGGAATGTGCTGGGCAACTCTGGTCTCGCGACGTCGTGACCAGCACCGGGGCGGTCGGCCGACTTTCCTGGAACCAGCCGCACACGAACCAACTGAGGCCGGAATTCCGGTTCCTGGAGGAACTGACATGGCAAACATCCGTACATCCGTACCGCTCGTGTTCTCGCCGCAGTCGCCGCGCTGCCCCTGACCGTCGCCCTCTGCGGCGGTGTGGCCCTGGCGGACAACGGCTCCTTCGCGAACGACGGATCGAACGCGGCCGTGGCGACGATCGGCGGCAGTGGCGTCGGCGGCGACAACAGCGGCAACTCCGCGACGACGCAGCAACAGGCCGTCGGCTCCGGTGCGTCGAACCAGAACACCTCGGCCCAGGTGAGCGGTTCGGCCTTCACCGCCATCGACCAGTCGGACCACAGCGTCGACGTGAACTTCACCCCGTTCTTCTGGTGATACCCCCGGTGGTCACGCCTCTTCGGTGAGCAGGTGACCCGGGACCTTCCGGGGGGTGGGTTCCGGTCGTCCGAACGGCAGCCCGCACGGCGGCACTTCGGCGCCTCGTGCGGGCTGTCGCCGTTGCTCCTGACCCTTGACAGAGGGCCTGAATCTGACGGACAGTCAGGAATCGTTCCGGTGACGTGACTCGCCCCCTGGAGGCCCGCCGTGCACCTCGCCCCGACGGAGCGCCAGCAGCAGCTGCGTACCGAACTGCGCGCGTACTTCGCGGCCGTGCTGCCCGAGCGAGGAAGCCGGCGCGACGATCCTGGTGAGCAGCGGCGGCTGCTCCGTCGGATCGGCGCCGACGGGATGCTCGGCCTCGGGTGGCCTGTCGCCTACGGCGGGCAGGGGCGGGGACCCGACGAGCAGTTCGTCTTCTTCGACGAGGCGTACCGGGCCGGTGCCCCCGTCTCCATGGTCACCCTGAACACCGTCGGCCCGACCCTGATGAAGTACGGCACGGAGGAGCAGAAGGCGTACTTCCTGCCCCGCATCCTCAGCGGCGACCTCGTCTTCGCGATCGGTTACAGCGAGCCCGAAGCCGGTACGGACCTGGCGGCCCTGCGGACCCGGGCCGTGCGGGACGGTGACGACGGCGAGGACTGGGTGATCGACGGGCAGAAGATCTTCACCAGCAACGCCCAGCGGGCCGACTGGATCTGGCTCGCCTGCCGTACGGATCCCGAAGCACCCAAGCACCGCGGCATCTCGATCATCCTCGTGCCGACCGACGATCCCGGCTTCTCCTGGACGCCCATCGAGACGGTGGGCGGGCTGACCACGACCGCTACGTACTACGACGGGGTACGCGTTCCCGCCTCGAACCTCGTCGGGGAGGAGAACGAGGGGTGGGGGCTCGTCACCAACCAGCTCAACCACGAACGCGTCGCCCTGGCCGCCATCGGCATGCAGGCCGAGGACTTCTACGAGGAGGCCCTCGCCCACGCCCGTACCCCCGACCCCGCCACGGGGCGCCGCCGGGTCGACGAGCCGTGGGTACGTGCCCGGCTCGCGGAGGCGTACGCCCGGCTCGCGGCGACCCGGCTGCTGAACTGGCGGCTGGTCGGGGCCGTGGGGTCGGGCGCGCTGGCTCCCGGGGAGGCGAGCGGCGTGAAGTTCGCGGGCACCGAGAGCGCGGTGGAGGTGTATCGGATGTGCCAGGAGGTGGTGGGGGACGTCGGTCTTCTCAGGAGCGGATCACCCGGCTGCTTCGGCGCGGACGGTGGCGGTGGTGGTGGCGCCGGCGGTGGTGGTGAGCTGGAGCGGATGAACCGGGCCGCGCAGATCAACACCTTCGGCGGCGGCGTCAGCGAGGTGCAGCGCGAGATCGTCGCGACGATGCGGCTCGGGATGACGCGGGGCAAGCGGTGAAGCCGGGCGCCCAGGACGTGCAGGCCGATGTCTCAGATCCCCTGCACGAACGGCTCACCTCCTACGCCGGTCGTCCCGCCGCCACCGCCGGCACCGGCAAGGATCCCGTCAACCTGCCCATGATCCGCCACTGGTGCGAGGCCATGGGCGACACCTCCGCCGCCTACCGGGGGCCTGACGCCGTCGCCCCGCCGGCCATGCTCCAGGCCTGGACGATGCGCGGGCTCTGCGCGGACCCGGAGCCCGACGACGGCACGGGCCGCTCGGCCGCGTACGACGAACTCCTCGGGCTGCTCGATGGCGCCGGGTACACCTCCGTCGTCGCGACCGACTGCGAGCAGGAGTATCTGCGGCCGCTCCGCCCCGGCGACCGGATCACCTTCGACGCCGTCATCGAGGCCGTCTCCCGCCGCAAGACCACCAAGCTCGGCACCGGCTACTTCGTCACCACCCGCATGGACGTCCACGCCAACGGCGAACCCGCCGGGACGCACCGCTTCCGCTTCCTCAAGTACCGCCCCGCGCAACGGAAGACCGCGAAGCCGGAGAGCGAACCGCCTCTCCGCCCCCGACCCGTCATCAACCGTGACAACGCCGGATTCTGGGCCGGGGTCGCCGAGCACCGCCTCCTCATCCAGCGCTGCACCGGCTGCGCCACCCTGCGCTTCCCCTGGCTCCCCGGCTGCAACGCCTGCGCCGGCCAGGAGTGGGACACGGTCGAGGCGGGCGGTGAGGGCACGGTCTTCAGTCACGTCGTGATGCACCACCCGTCCTTCCCCGCCTTCGACCCGTCCGGTGAGGGCGGCCCGTACGCCGTCGCGCTCATCGAGCTCGCCGAGGGCGTCCGCATCCTCGGCAACGTGGTCGGGGTGCCGTACGACAAGGTGCGCGTCGGCCTGCCCGTACGCCTGGAGTTCCTCCGTACGGACCCCGATCTGGAACTTCCCGTCTTCCGGGCGAGCGAGGGCGGTTGAGATGGACTTCACCCCGAGCGAGGAACAGGCGGCGGCGCAGGGTCTGGCCGCGCGGATCTTCGGTGACCTCTCGACGCACGAGCGGCTGGTGGCGGCCGGAACGGGTACGGACGCCGGGCTGTGGAAAGAGCTGTGCACGGCCGGGCTGCCCGGGGCGGTGGAGGACATCGGGCTTCTCGGCCTGGTGCTGCTCCTGGAGGAACAGGGCCGGAGCACCGCTCAGGTCCCGCTGGCGGCGACGTGTGTGTACGGGCTCCTCGCGGTCGCCGAGCACGGTACGGCGGAGCAGCGGGAGCGCCTGCTGCCCGCCCTGCGCGACGGTACGGCGGTGGCGACGGGGGCCTTTCCGGCGCGGGGCGGAGTGAGGGCGGCGGACGGGGCGCTGTACGGGGCCGTGCCCTGGGTGCCGTGGCTGCGGGACGCCACCCATGTGCTGGTGGCCGACGCGGACCGGGCCCTGTGGATCGTGGAGGCCGGGGCGCCGGGCGTGACCGCGGTGCCCGTGGAGACTACCGCGCCCTGGTCGGCGGGGCGGCTCGGCCTCGACGGCGTACGGGGAGAGCCCCTCGGTACGGGCCCGGGGGCCTGCGCCGCGGTCCTTGCCGCGAGCCGGACCGCCTTCGCCGGGCTCCAGGCGGGCGTCTGCGCGGGCTCCCTCGTCCGGGCGGTCCAGCACACCACCACCCGCGAACAGTTCGGGCGGCCGCTCTCCACCAACCAGGGCGTCCTGCTCCGCGCCGCCGACGCCCACATGGACACGGAGGCCATCCGGGTCACGGCGTACGAGGCCGCGTGGCGGCGCGACCGGCGACTGGACTACGAAGCGCAGGCGTTGGCGGCCGCCTGGTGGGCTTCGGAGGCGGGGCGGCGGGTCGTGCACGCGGGTCAGCACCTGCACGGCGGCACCGGGGCCGACCTCGACCATCCGGTCCACCGGCATTTCCTCTGGGGGCGTCAGCTCGACGCGTACCTCGGCTGCGGTGCCGAACTCCTGGAGAAGCTGGGCCTGTTGATCGTGAGCGACCGGATGGAGGACACGCCATGACGGAGGCGCCTCGCGTCGGCGACGCGCTGCCGCCTCTGGAGATCGCCGTCACCCGCACCCTGATCGTGGCGGGCGCCATCGCCTCCCGGGACTACCAGGACGTGCACCACGACGCCGAAGTGGCCCGGGAGAAGGGCTCACCCGACATCTTCATGAACATCCTCACCACCAACGGGCTGGTCGGCCGCTACATCACCGACCACTTCGGGTCCGCCGCCGTCCTTCGGAAGGTCGCCATCCGGCTCGGCGTTCCCAACCACCCGGGGGATGTACTCCGGTTGACCGGCCACATCGTGGCCCTGGAAAACGTCGCCCTGGAAGGCGAAAACCGCATCCTTATAGAGGTCGCGGTCACCGGCGACAACCGTATGGGGCGTCACGTCAGCGGAAAGGCCACCGTCGCCATCACCAGGGAGGGCGGGACATGAGCGTCCGCATGGCCGACTCCCTCGGCGGAAGGGCCGCCATCGTCGGCATCGGGGCCACCGAGTTCTCCAAGAACTCCGGCCGCAGCGAACTCAAGCTCGCCGTCGAAGCCGTCGGCGCCGCCCTCGACGACGCGGGCCTCACCCCCGCCGACGTCGACGGCCTCGTCACCTTCACCATGGACACCAGCCCCGAGATCACCGTTGCCCAGGCCGCCGGGATCGGGGAGCTGTCGTTCTTCTCCCGCATCCACTACGGAGGCGGCGCGGCCTGCGCCACCGTCCAGCAGGCCGCCCTCGCGGTGGCGAGCGGGGTGGCCGATGTCGTCGTCTGCTACCGGGCGTTCAACGAGCGCTCCGGCCGCCGCTTCGGCTCGGGCGTCCAGCGGCGCGAGCCCACCGCCGAGGGCGCGGCGCTCGGCTGGAACCTGCCGTCCGGGCTGCTCACCCCCGCCTCCTGGGTGGCGATGGCGGCCCAGCGCTACCTGCATACGTACGGCCTCGGACCGGAGGTCTTCGGGCAGGTGGCGGTGGTCGACCGGCGGCACGCGGCGCGGAACCCGGCTGCGTACTTCCACGGGCAGCCGATCACACTCGCCGACCACGCCACCTCCCGCTGGATCGCCGAACCGCTGCGGCTGCTCGACTGCTGCCAGGAGACCGACGGCGGCCAGGCCCTCGTCGTCACCAGCGTGGAGCGCGCCCGCGACCTGCCCCGGCCGCCCGCCGTCGTCGTGGCGGCGGCCCAGGGGGCGGGCCGGTCGCAGGAGCAGATGACGAGCTTCTACCGGGACGGGCTGACCGGGCTGCCCGAGACCGGTGTGGTCGCCCGGCAGCTCTGGCGGAGCTCGGGGCTGGCCCCGGCCGACATCGACGTGGGCATCCTCTACGACCACTTCACGCCGTTCGTCCTGATGCAGCTGGAGGAGTTCGGTTTCTGCGGTCCGGGGGATGGCGGGGCGTTCGTCGCGGCGGACGCGCTGCCCCTGAACACTCATGGGGGTCAGCTGGGGGAGGCGTACCTCCATGGGATGAACGGCATCGCGGAGGCCGTCCGGCAGATCCGCGGCACATCGGTGAACCAGGTGGCGGGGGCGGCGAGGTCCCTGGTCACGGCCGGTACGGGGGTCCCGACGTCCGGGCTGATCCTCGGCGCGGACGGCTGAACCAGGCCGGACGGAGCCGGGCCGGACCCTTACGGCGGGGCGGCGGGAACCCTTAAGGCCGGACGACGGCCCGTCCACCTTCAGGAGGTGGAGGGTGAGCCGGCCCTACAACCTGAGGCGGACGGCCCTTCGGGACCTGGGGGCGATCCCCTGGGCGGGCCCCGCTCCTAGCGTTGAGTACATGACCACGCCAGTCTGCACGGGCGCCTCCAGGGCGGCCTCCGCCACCGCCGCCGGCCACCTCACCCACGCGCCGTACGCGTCGTTCTCCTCGTACGTCCGCGCCCGGGGCCCGGTCCTGCTGCGCACCGCGCGCTCGCTGACCGCGAACCCGTGCGACGCGGAGGACCTGCTGCAGACCGCGCTCGCCAAGACGTACGTCGCATGGGAGCGGATCGAGGACCACCGGGCGTTGGACGGGTACGTCCGCCGGGCGCTGCTGAACACCCGGACCTCGCAGTGGCGCAAGCGCAAGGTCGACGAGTTCGCCTGCGAGGAGCTGCCTGAGCAGGGTGGTGTCGCGGCGCCCGACCCGGCCGAGCAGCAGTCGCTGCACGACGCGATGTGGCGCGCGGTGCTCAAGCTCCCGGACCGCCAGCGCGCGATGGTCGTCCTGCGGTATTACGAGGACCTCAGCGAGGCGCAGACGGCCGAGGTGCTCGGGGTGTCGATCGGTACGGTCAAGAGTGCCGTCTCCCGCGCCCTCGGCAAGCTCCGCGAGGACCCGGAGCTGACGCCGGTGCGCTGAGACTCCCCGTTGCCCAGACGGTCCCCGCACGGCCCCGGGCAGGAATTTTCTCCCGCGAGTAGTGACATACCACGTGGTATGTGCGCAGAATCAGCGCAACCTTACTGCCGCGTAGCGCCCACCGGGAGGACGCCGTGCTCAGCACCATGCAGGACGTACCGCTGACTGTCACCCGCATCCTGCACCACGGGATGACGATCCATGGGAAGTCGCAGGTCACGACCTGGACCGGCGAGCCCGAGCCGCACCGACGCACCTTCGCCGAGATCGGCACCCGCGCGACCCAGCTGGCCAACGCGCTCCGCGACGAGCTGGGCATCGACGGCGACCAGAGGATCGCCACCCTCATGTGGAACAACGCTGTCCACGTGGAGGCCTACCTCGCGATTCCCTCCATGGGGGCCGTGCTCCACACCCTCAACCTCCGGCTGCCGCCGGAACAGCTCGCCTGGATCGTCAACCACGCGGACGACAAGGTGGTCATCGCGGACGGCTCGCTGCTGCCGCTCCTCGCACCGCTCCTGCCCCACCTGCCGAGCATCGAGCACGTGGTCGTCTCCGGGCCGGGCGACCGCTCGGCGCTCGCCGGGGTCACGCCGCGCGTGCACGACTACGAGGAGCTGATCGCGGGCCGCCCGACCACGTACGACTGGCCGGAGCTGGACGAACGCCAGGCCGCCGCCATGTGTTATACCTCCGGCACCACCGGGGACCCCAAGGGCGTCGTCTACTCCCACCGCTCGATCTACCTGCACTCCATGCAGGTCAACATGTCGGAGTCGATGGGGCTGACCGACAAGGACACCACGCTCGTCGTGGTCCCCCAGTTCCACGTGAACGCCTGGGGGCTGCCGCACGCCACGTTCATGAGCGGCGTCAACATGCTGATGCCGGACCGCTTCCTCCAGCCCGCTCCGCTCGCCGAGATGGTCGAGCGCGAGCGCCCCACGCACGCGGCCGCGGTGCCCACCATCTGGCAGGGCCTCCTCGCCGAGGTCACCGCCAACCCGCGCGACCTCACCTCCATGGCCAACGTGACCATCGGCGGCGCGGCCTGTCCGCCGTCCCTGATGGAGGCGTACGACAAGCTCGGCGTCCGGCTCTGCCACGCCTGGGGCATGACGGAGACCTCGCCGCTGGGCACCATGGCCCACCCGCCCGCCGGGCTGAGCGCCGAGGAGGAGTGGCCGTACCGCATCACCCAGGGCCGCTTCCCCGCCGGTGTGCAGGCGCGGCTGGTCGGCCCGGCCGGCGAGCACCTGCCGTGGGACGGCGAGTCGGCCGGTGAGCTGGAGGTCCGCGGCGCCTGGATCGCCGCCGCGTACTACGGCGGGACCGACGGCGAGCACCTGCGGCCCGAGGACAAGTTCAGCGAGGACGGTTGGCTGAAGACCGGTGACGTCGGCGTGATCAGCGCCGACGGCTACCTCACCCTCACCGACCGGGCCAAGGACGTCATCAAGTCCGGTGGCGAGTGGATCTCCAGCGTGGAGCTGGAGAACGCGCTGATGGCCCACCCGGACGTCGCGGAGGCGGCCGTCGTCGCCGTACCGGACGAGAAGTGGGGCGAGCGTCCGCTGGCGACGGTGGTCCTCAAGGAGGGTGCCGCCGATGTCGACTACGAGGCGCTGAAGGCGTTCCTCGCCGAGTCGGGCATCGCCAAGTGGCAGTTGCCGGAGCGCTGGTCGGTGATCCCCGCCGTGCCGAAGACGAGCGTCGGAAAGTTCGACAAGAAGGTGATCCGGAAGCAGTACGCGGCCGGGGAGCTGGACGTCACCCAGCTCTGAGGCCTCGTCGGCGGTCGCTTGTTTCACGTGAAACAGGGCGGGGGCGGTACGGGAAATCCGTACCGCCCCCGCCCTGTTCTGTGCACGCTCTAGTTGGTGCCTATCTTCGCCAGCAGGTCGACGATCCGGGACTGCACCTCGTCGCTGGTGGACCGCTCCGCCAGGAAGAGAACGGTTTCCCCGGAAGCGAGCCGCGGCAGCTCCGAGGGTTCCATCCCGGCCGAGGTGTAGACGACCAACGGGGTGCGGTTGAGCTGCCCGTTCGCCCGCAGCCAGTCGATGATCCCGGCGCGCCGACGGCGTACCTGCATCAGGTCCATGACCACCAGGTTCGGCCGCATCCGGCCCGCCAGGTCGACGGCCTCGCTGTCGGTCGCCGCACGGGCGACCTGCATCCCGCGCCTCTCCAGCGTCTGCGCCAGCGCCGCCGCGATCTCCTCGTGCTCCTCGATCAGGAGGACGCGGGGCGGGTGCTGCTCGCTGTCGCGGGGGGCCAGAGCCTTGAGGAGGACGGCCGGGTCCGCCCCGTACGCGGCCTCCCGGGTCGCCTGCCCCAGACCGGCCGTGACCAGCACCGGAACCTCGGCGGCGACGGCCGCCTGGCGCAACGACTGCAACGCCGTACGCGTGATGGGCCCGGTCAGCGGGTCGACGAAGAGCGCGGCGGGGAACGCGGCGATCTGGGCGTCGACCTCCTCACGGGAGTTGACGATCACCGGACGGTAGCCCCGGTCGCTGAGCGCCTGCTGGGTCGGTACGTCGGGGGCGGGCCAGACGAGCAGCCGGCGCGGGTTGTCCAGCGGCTCGGGTGGCAGTTCGTCGTCCAGCGGGCGGGGCTGCGGCCGGTTGGCGACCTCGACCGCACCGCCGGGCCCGTCCAGCGGCTCGGGGCCCTCGGCGCCCTCGTCGGGCGCCCCTATGGCGTACGCGCGCCCCTCGGCCACCGGAGGCGCCAGCAACTGGCCGGAGCCGGGGTTGGTGGGGTCGGTGGGCCCTTGACCCTCGGAGGGCTGGGGCTGCTGGGTGCCGTGGGGCTGCTGCTGCTGCTGCTGCTGCGCGGCGGCCGGGTCCGGGCCTGCGGCAGGCGGCGGGGCCGTGGGGCGCTCGCCCTCCGGCGGGGCGGAGAGCTTGCGGCGCCGGCCGGCGCCGCCGAGGCTGGGCTGCTGGTTCGGCGGGGTGGGGACGAGCTGGTTCTGCTGCGGGGTGAGGTGCTGCGCGAACGGCACCCCCTGGCCCAGCGTCCGCACGCTGAACGCGCGCCCCTGGGTGGAGTCCGGGTTGACGCCCGCCATCGGCTCCTCGGCGGGCAGCGGCTGCCGCCGGGCGTCCGGCAGTGGAACGCCCGTGCCGGAGTCGGCCGGGTGCGCCGCCGGGACGGCCGCGGTGCCGGTGGTGTGGGCGGTCTGCCCGTTGCCGCCCCAGGACCGGTCGTCCGGCGCGGGACGGGGGGAGGCCGGGGCTTGCGGTACGCCCCCCCAGGGCTGCTCGTCCGGTACCGCGTCGCCGGGGAGGGGCGTGTCCTGGTCCGGGGCACCCGACCAGTCGGCGTGCGGCGCCACGGGGTGGGCCTGCGGGGGCGTGTGGCCGGCCTCGGGGGCGGAGCGCCCGTGGTGGCTCTCGTCGCCGGACAGGGGTTCGGGGGCGGTGCCCGGTGCCGGGACGGACGCGGGGGCGGTGGCCGGTGCGGCGGCCGGGGACCGGTCCGCGTCGGCGGGCGGCAGGGCGAAGGCGGTACGCGGACCGGCCTCGGCGGCCGTGCGCTCCTGGGCGGCGGCCAGCGCTCGGCGGGCCCGACGGCCACCGGGCTGTTGGGCCTGGGCTTGCTGGTTGTGGCCGCTCGGGCCCTGGTCCGGGCTCGTTGCGCCGTTGCCGGCCGCGAGGGCGGGGAGCGCCGGGCGGTGCTCGCCCTCACGCCGTGCCCGCCGACCGGCGGGCGGCACCGGCTGCTGCGGATCCGCCGGTACGCCCTGCGGTGGCACGGTCTGCCCGCGCTGGGGGCGTCCGGCGCCCTGGGCGCCCTCGGCCGCGGTGACGACGGAGCCCTCGGACGGCGCGGCAGGCGCGGCGGAGGTCAGCGCGAGGGCCTGCCGCTGCGGCTGCTGCTGGGGTTGCCGCTGAGCGGTCTGGGGCGATCCGGTCTGGGGCGATCCGATCTGCGGCGGCCCGATCTGCGGCGGACCACTCTCCGCAACACCGTTCCCCCTGACCTCGACCCCGGCCCCGCTCTCCGCCGGGCTGGGCCGTCCGCGCCTGCGCCCCGACCCCTCGCCCTGCTGGGCCGGGATCAGCTCGGAAACCGCCTGCTCCTCGTCCGCGGCCGGACCTCGGCGAGCCCGGCGCCGCCCGGTCGGCTCGGCGACGGGCCCGTCCGCCGGGCCCTCCGCGGTCTCGGCCTCGGGCGCACCTCCGGGGATGTCCAGGAACGCGTCGGTCGACGGCCGACGCGCCCGGCGCCGCCCGCCACTGGTCACGCCCGGAGCCCCGACACCCTCGGACGGCGCGGGCGGCGTGGGCGGAGCCAGGGAGGTCTCCACCGGCACCTCAGGGGGCGCGATGGCGCCCGAGCCGGCGCCGATCGGGATGTCGAGGACGTACGCGCTGCCGCTCATCCCCGGCATCTCGTGGGTCTGGAGCACACCGCCGTGCGCCTGGACGATGCCGCGCACGATCGGCTCGTGCACCGGATCTCCCCCGGCGAACGGCCCGCGCACCTCGATCCGTACGACGTCACCGCGCTGGGCGGCGGCCACGACGACGGTCGAGTCGACGTATCCGCCGCCGGGGACGGCCCGGGTCTTGCCGGTCGAGTCGACACCACAGACGTCCGCGACGAGATGGGCGAGGGCGGTCGAGAGCCGGACCGCGTCGACCTCGGCCTCGATGGGCGGAGCGTGCACGGCGAACTGGGCGCGCCCGGGTCCGATCAGCTCGACCGCCCCGTCGATCCCGCCCGTCACGATCCCGTCGATCATCGCGGGGGCCTTGTGCAGCCCCTCCACGCCCGCGTCGAGGCGCTGGTAGCTCAGCACGCTGTCGACGAGGGTGGTCATCCGGGCGTACCCGGCGGCGAGGTGGTGCAGGATCTGGTTGGCCTCGGGCCACAGCTGCCCGGCCGGGTCGGCGGCGAGCATGGACAGCTCACCGCGCAGCTCCTCCAGGGGCCCGCGCAGCGAACCGCCGAGGACGGCGGTGAGCTGGGAGTGCTGGGCGCCCATGGAGGCGAGGAGCTCGGCCTGCCCCTCGACCTCGGCGGAGTACCGCTCGGTCCGGTCGGCCAGCTCGGCGGCGTGGGCCTCCTTGAGCGCCTCCAACTCGGCCGCGTGCGCTTCCTTCAGCGCCGTGACCTCGTCGGAGTGGCTGGTGGTCAGCTCGGCGACGACGTTCTTGTGCTGGGCGGACAGTTCTTCGTACGGCCTGCGGTCGGTGAAGGTCATCACGGCGCCGACGAGCTGGTCCCCGTCGCGCACGGGCGCGGTCGTCAGGTCCACGGGCACCTGGGCGCCGCTCTTGGACCAGAGCACCTGGCCGCGTACGCGGTGCTTGCGCCCGGACTTGAGGGTGTCGGCGAGCGGCGACTCCTCGTACGGGAACGGCTCGCCCTCCGCCCGCGAGTGCAGGATCAGCGGGTGCAGCTCCTGGCCGCCCAGGTCGCTGGCCCGGAAGCCGAGGATCTGTGCGGCGGCGGGGTTGACGAGGACGACGCGCCCGTCCGTGTCGGTGCCCACGACGCCCTCGGACGCGGCGCGCAGGATCATCTCGGTCTGGCGCTGCGAGCGGGCCAGCTCGGCCTCGGTGTCGACGGTGCCGGAGAGGTCCCGTACGACGAGCATGAGCAGTTCGTCACCGGTGTAGCTGGAGTGGATGTCGTTGTACGCGGCCTGGCCGCTGTCCAGGCTGGCGCTGGTGACCTCGACCGGGTACTCGTGCCGGTCGGTGCGGCGCGCGATCATGCGCGTCGGCTTGGTCCTGCCCTGCTCGTCCGCAGCCTCGGGCCGGCGCATCGATCCCGGGATCAGCTTGGAGTCGAACTCCGGCAGCAGATCCAGCAGTCCGCGACCGACGAGCGCGGTGCCCGGGGTCTCGAACATTTCGAGGGCGATGGCGTTGGCGTTGACGACCGTGCCGTTGCAATTGACGAGCAGGAGCCCGTCCGGAAGGGCATCGAGTATGGCTGCGAGGCGAGCAGTGCCTCGGGATGGCCTGCTGCTCACGACGACGCTTCCTCCCTGATTACCGCACCTTGCCGACAGCGGGCCCCATCTTGCCCCTCGGGCCGCAGACTGTCACTGGAGGAGTCTAAGGCCAGGGGAGGGCCCGAGGGCGGCGGATGAGGGGGAGCTCTCACCAAGGTTCTGTGCACGGCGTGTACGCCACCGGCCTGCGACGTGAGCGTCCGCGCACCCTGTGACGTGCGCGGACGCGGGACGGCGAAGGCCTTGCCGAAGATCGGCGAGGGCCTATCGGAGATCGGGGAGCACCGGAACCAGGTTGTTCCAGCGAGCGATCTCGCAGCCGTCGCCCCGGGTCACGGTGGTGTCCACGGCCCGGCCCTCCCACGTTCCGACGATGCGGGCGGAGGCGTCGCCGCCGTAGATCATGGTGCACATGGTGCCCTGGGGCGCCGGCTGGAACAGCTCCTGCCCCGCCCGGGTCGCCCCGACCTCCGCGAGCCGGTCACAGGCGCCCTGCCGCTCAGGGTGGGTGCCTCCGGTGGGCCCGCAGGTCAGCTCGAACGTCCCGTCGGCCCCGGCGACCCCGGAGCGCTCCACGGTCACGGTGAGCCGGGTCCGCGCGGCGGGCTTCTCCTGGCCCCCGCCGCTGCCGCCGTCCAGGAACGAGGGGAGCGGCGGGAGCGGCACAGGCAGCGGCCCGAGGGCGGGGAAGGCCGAGGAGAGGGGACCGGCGGTGGGCACGGCCGAGGGCACCGGACCGGTGGCGGTCGCGGCGGGGGCGGTGGTGGCCAGTGCGGCGAGCGATACGACGGCGGCGAAAGCGAGACGGCGCAACATGCGGGCTCCTGTATCTCCGCATCACGGACGACCGCGGATGCGACGGATGTCGAGGTGGGCGGTCGGCTGCTGGGCGGCGGGCCGACCGCTCGCGGCCGCACCCGGCCGCTACCGACCGGCGGAGGCCGAAGCCCCCACGCCTCTCTAACGCGTCTCCCGCCCGGACGTTGCGCCACCACGCCGAAGTGCTTTGCCCTGGCCCCCGCATGGCTAGTAACGTGAGCGGCGATTGGTGGCACGACGCTCGACTGTGTCATCATCTGCACGCACCCACTCGCGTTCGCGCGAGGTGTGTGGAGGAGGCGTCGCCTAGTCCGGTCTATGGCGCCGCACTGCTAATGCGGTTTGGGTCTTAAAGCCCATCGAGGGTTCAAATCCCTCCGCCTCCGCTCCACCCCGAAGCCTCGTGCCCCTGGCACGGGGCTTCGGTCGTTCCCGGCGCGGAGCCACGTGTGCGCCGTGGTCAAGGGGGCGGCCCAGATCTGCCCCAGAAGAGTGTTTCCGCAGGTCAGAGGTGGTGCGGGCAATGGATTTCGCGTCACGGCGCAGGTCATGTAATGTTGTTCCCGCAACGCCGACCAGGCAGAAAAGCCCGGAACGCCAAGCACTCGTAGCTTAACGGATAGAGCATCTGACTACGGATCAGAAGGTTGCAGGTTCGAATCCTGCCGAGTGCACAGCAAGTGAGAGGCCCCCAGGAGCAATCCTGGGGGCCTCTGGCGTTATCCGGCCTTCGCGGCCTTCGCGGCCCTCGGGTGCGGCAAGGGGGCCGGCTCCTGTGTGACGCCGCGTCGGCGGGTCGGCAGGCCGAGGGTCGGGTTGGCGACGCCCCAGGCCGCGCCCTTGCAGACCAGCTCCTTGTAGAGGGCGGCGGTCCGTCCGGTCAGGGCGGCGGGGCGGGAGCGGTCGTCGGCGGTGACGTACTGGATCAGGCCGTCCTTGCGGCCCAGCGAGATGCACTGGTTGAAGTAGCGCAGCGGGACGGTCGTGGGCTTCGTGCCGGTGAGGCGGGAGGCGATGGAGCCGGCGGCCTGCCAGGCGGTGGGGACGCCGGAGGCGCACGACATGCGCAGCGGCTTGTCGCCGGGGCCCATCACCAGAGCCGCGTCGCCGATGGCGTACACGTCCGGGTGCGAGACCGAGCGCATGGTGGCGTCAACCACGATCCGGCCCGTGCCGTCGGCCTCCAGCGCGGTCGCCCGCGCGATCGGGTGGACCGCCAAGCCGGCCGTCCACACGGTGACCGCGGCCGGGATGGTGGAGGACGCGGTGGTGACGTGGTCGGGCCCGACGGCGGTGACGGCCGTGTGTTCGTGCACGATGATGCCGAGCTTGTCGCAGACCTTGCGCAGGTGGCGGCGGCCCTTGGGGGAGAGCCAGTCGCCGAGCGCGCCGCGGGCGGCGAGGGCGACGTCGAGGTCGGGGCGGGCCTCGGCGATCTCGGTCGCGGCCTCCAGGCCGGTGAGGCCACCGCCGACCACGACCACGGACTGCCCGGCGCCCAGGCCGGCCAGGCGCTCGCGCAGCCGGAGTGCTCCGGGGCGGCCGGCGATGTCGTGGGCGTGTTCGGCGGTGCCGGGGATGCCGAGGGTGTTCCAGGCGCTGCCGAGGGCGTACACGAGGGTGTCGTACGCGAGTTCCTCGGCGGCGGCGCCCCCGTCCGTGATGCAGACCGTCCGGCGGTCCACGTCGACGGCGGTGACCCTCGCGAACCGCAGATGAACTCCCGTACCGGCGAACATCTCGGCGAACGGGCGGGCCTTGAGCTCCTGTCCGACCGCGAGCTGGTGCATCCTGACCCGCTCGACGAAGTCGGGCTCGGCGTTGACGAGGGTGATGGAGACGTCCTCGCGGCGCAGCCGCCTGGCGAGGCGACCGGCGGCGATCGCTCCGGCGTATCCGGCTCCGACGACGATGATGCGGTGCTGCGTGAGCTGCATGTCCTGACTCCTGTCTCGCGCGGTTTCGCCCCTTGAACCGGGCAGCCCGCTGTTTCCTGACAGGTGACGGTTGTGACCTGTGTCACAGGGTGGTCAGAAGGCGTGGAGCAGGGGCTCTCCGTGGTCGGTGGCCGCCCACCGCCGGGTCGCGCGTTCGAGCTTGTCGGGGTTGGCCTGACTGCGGAACGCGGCGATGCCCTCCGCCGTGATCTCCACGCACAGGACGCCGATGACCCGGCCGTCGAGGACGACCACGACGGCGGGGGCGCCGTTGGCGGTCGTGAGGTGGACCTCGGGGGAGCCACCGACGAGATCGCGCTTGGCCTTGCTCGGCTTGAACAGACCCCGCATGAACTTCGCGACCGCGAGCGCCCCCTCGAACGGCTTGGTGCGGGCCGGAACTTTCCCGCCGCCGTCGCCGATCGCGATGGCGTCCGAGGTGAGGAGCCGTACGAGCGGCTCGGTCTGCCCGCTGGTCGCGGCGGCGAGGAACTCCTCGACGATCCGCCGGGCGGAGGCCTCGTCGATCTCCGTACGGGCCTTGCCCCGTGCGACGTGCTGCTTGGCGCGGTGGAAGATCTGCTGGCAGGAGGCCTCGGTGATGTCGAGGATCTCCGCGATCTTCCGGTGCGGGTAGTCGAACGCCTCCCGCAGCACGTACACCACCCGCTCGTTGGGCGAGAGGCGCTCCATGAGGGCGAGGACGGCGTACGAGAGCGACTCGCGCTGCTCGGCGGTCTCGGCGGGGCCGAGCATCGGGTCCCCGGCGAGCAGCGGCTCGGGCAGCCACTGGCCGACGTACGACTCACGCCGGGCGCGGGCCGAGGTGAGCTGGTTGAGGCAGACGTTGGTGAGGACCTTCGTCAGCCAGGCCTCGGGGACCTCGATGCGGTCGATGTCCGCGGCCTGCCACCGCAGGAACGTGTCCTGCACGGCGTCCTCGGCATCGCTCGCCGAGCCGAGGAGGCGGTAGGCGATGGCCTCCAGGCGGGGCATGGAGGCCTCGAAACGGTCCATCTGGGTCCGTGTCAGAGCCATGGTCCGGATCCTATGCTCGCCGGTGCGCGGAGCCCCGGGGCGCCGCCCCTGAACCGCTATGCCGGAACGACCCGTTGGGCAGCCCTGCTGTCCCTTTCCGTCGTTACGTCGGTCGGCGCGGGAGACTGCGGTACGGGCGGGGAGCCCGGTGCGCCGCCCTTCTCGCCCCCGACCGGAGCGTCGGCCGTTGCGACGCCTGGTGAGACCCCCCTGGGCGCCCTCCGACGCGACGGCCGTCGCCGATGAGGCCAAGGCTGTCCTGGGCGGTGCGGAAAGAAGTCGGGGGCAAGGGCGTGCCGTCGGCTGCCGGGACCCAGGCGTGTGACGGACCTCGCCGGCGACTACGAGGCCTTCGTCGACGGCTTCGCCGGTACGGAGCGGGACACCGTACGGATCCTCGGCGTGGAGGGGAACACGGTCCAGGCGGAGCTGGAGGCGCTCCAGAGCGACGGCAGCCTTAAGGTCTTCGAAGGGACATACACGGTTCGCTCAGGTGTGATCATGGCGGCCGATGTACGCGAGGTGACGGCGGACGACGCGACCACGCCGAGCGACGGGCCAGGGGCGTCGCTCGTCCTATGAGAACTGCGACGCGGCCCAGGATGCCGGAGTCGCGCCTCTGTACACGGGTCAACCCGGGTATGGCGACCATCTCGACCGGGATGGCGACGGGATCGCCTGCGAGCCGCACATCCCTTGAGGCGCCGCGCCCGCCGCATCAGTGCCCGGAGCCGGGGTAGCCGGAAGAGCACGGGGCGTGATGGGCGCGCCCGGCTCGGAGGTTACCGATGGGGTCGCAGGGGCACGGCCAGGTGCAGCGGTGGCAGGACCGGTGGTGGGCGGTGGGGTTGCTGGTGCTGGTGGTGTGGGTCGGCATCCGGCTGGCCTTCGACGGATGGTCGGGATGGCCCGGCATTCTGGTCGGCGGGCTCGTCTACGCCGGGTTCATGACGTGGTACGTGATGCGGCGCCGACGCCGTGACGCCCGGGCGGTGGGGACCGATGCCGCGCGGGTGCCGGAGCTGGAGCGGCGTATCGCGAAGAACGGCGAGCTGCCCGAGGATCCGGCCGAGCAGGTTGCCATCATCCGGCTGATCCGGCGCCGGGAGGAGAAGCTGCGGCGCAATCGGTGGTGGGCCTTCCCGCTGCTGGCGCTGATCTTCTTCGGGATCCCGGCTCTCTGGTTCGCCGCCGGGAACGAGGCTGCGGGCCTGTGGGGGCTGGCGTTCGGTGCGGCGTTCCTGGGGTGGATGGTCTGGTTCAACCGGCGCTTCGTCCGCCGGATGGCCGGGATGCGGCAGCGCATCGAGGGTGTCGGCGGTGGCCTGGTGGCAGGCCCGGTCACCGGTTCGGCCGGTGGTGCGGAGGGGTTCGCTCACGGGGCCCGTTAGCCTTCGCGGAGGCATGAGGGCGGCGTCGTCGGGGCGTGGTGGAGAGAGTGGAGTCCGGGTGGCCTTCGGGTGGCGGTGTACCGGGGTCGCGTGGCCGGGGGACGAGCCGCGGCTGGGGTGGAGCAAGGGCGCCGAGCGCCGGGTGAGCACGCTCGCGTACGGGGCCGGGCTCGGGTTCCGCGCGGTGGGGGAGCGGCACTGTGTGGGGGCCCGGGGGAACGTGTGCCCACTGGGGGCCGTGGTGTCCGTGCGCAGTACCGGTGCCCGGTGCCCGGAGTGTGCGCGGCTGGACCGGGCCCACTCGGTGGCCGCCGACACGTTGCTGGACGACCCGCGGACGTACCGCGTCTACCTCGCCTGGTTCGGGCCCGGCCTGGTCAAGGTGGGGATCACCCGGGAGGAGCGGGGTGCCGCGCGGCTTCGGGAGCAGGGGGCCGTGGTCTTCAGCTGGCTGGGGCGCGGGCCCCTGATGGCCGCCCGGCGGACCGAGGAGGTGCTGCGCGCCGCCCTCGGGGTGCCGGACCGGATCCCGTACGCCAGGAAGCGGGCCGTACGCGGACAACTGGCCGGAGAGCAGCAGCGGTTGGCCGAGGTGGTGGAGTTGTACGGGCGGGCTGCCGAGCTCGAAGGGCGTGGGTGGCCCGAGTCGTTGGAGCGGCTTCCTCTCGACCTGGTCGATCACGGCGGGATCTTCGGGCTGGACCGTGCTCCCCGCGCCACGCGGTCGGTGCGTGAGCTGGTCGACGGGGGCGTGGTCGCGGGGCAGTTGGTGGCTGCCGCCGGCCCCGATCTTCATCTGGCCGTGGCCGGGGGCGGAGGCGGGGGCGGAGGGGGTGACGTGGTCGTGCTGGATACGCGGCTCATCACCGGGTGGGAGCTTGCCGCCGTGGATCCTGCCGCAGCGAACGACGTACGTGTCCCCCTCATCGACATCGGGGGCGGCGGCGTGCAGGGTGGGTTGTTCTGACCTTGCCCGATGAGGAGTTGTTGTCCGTGGAGGCCGAGAGCCATGACGTCGTGCGGTTCTGGGAGCGGCTCGGGCTGCCCGGGATCATCGACGTGCACACCCACTTCATGCCCGAGCAGGTCCTGCGCAAGGTGTGGGCCTACTTCGACTCCGCCGGGCCGCTCACCGGGCTGGAGTGGCCGATCACCTATCGGTACGAGGAAGAGCAACGGCTCTCTCTCATAAAATCGTTCGGGGTGCTCCGCTTCACCTCCATGCTCTACCCGCACAAGCCCGGCATGGCCCGCTGGCTCAACGACTGGGCCGTCGGCTTCGCCGCCCGGGTGCCCGACTGCCTGCACACCGCGACCCTCTTCCCGGAGGAGGGCGTGGAGTTGTACGTGAAGGAGGCCGTCGAGAACGGGGCGCGGGTCTTCAAGTCGCACCTCCAGGTCGGGGACTATGACGCCAATGACCCGTTGCTGGACGGGGCTTGGGGGCTCCTCACGGAGGCCGGGGTGCCGGTGGTCATGCACTGCGGGTCCGGGCCGGCGCCGGGGAGGTTCACCGGGCCCGAGCCGATCGGGCGGCTCCTCGCGCGCCACCCCCGGCTGCGGCTGATCGTCGCGCACATGGGGATGCCGGAGTACGCGGAGTTCCTGGCGCTGGCGGCCGCGTACCCCGGGGTGCGGCTCGATACGACGATGGCGTTCACGGATTTCAGCGAGGGGTTCACGCCGTTCCCGGCCGGCCAGAGGGGGCGGCTGGCCGACCTCGGGGACCGGATCCTGCTGGGGACGGACTTCCCGAACATCCCGTACCCGTACGTCCATCAGTTGGAGGCGTTGGAGCGACTGGGGCTGGGGGATGAGTGGCTGCGGGCTGTCTATTACCGGAACGCGGAGGCGCTGTTCGGGGTCCCCGCATAGAAGGGCGCCCGCTTTCTCAGGCAATTCACAGAAACGGGTCAGGCTTCTCTCACGGGCGCCTCACAGGCTGGTGCCCATGACGACGACCGCGCCCCAGGGGCGTACCGAACTGCTCAGGCCGGACCGTACGCCCGTGCGCGTGCTGGTCGTGGACGACGAGGCTCCGCTCGCCGAGCTGCTCTCGATGGCCCTGCGGTACGAGGGCTGGGAGGTGCGCAGCGCCGCCGACGGGGCCGGGGCCGTGCGTGCGGCCCGTGACTTCCGTCCGGACGCGGTGGTCCTGGACGTGATGCTCCCGGACATGGACGGGCTCGCCGTGCTGGGCCGGCTCCGGCGCGACCACTCCGACGTGCCCGTCCTCTTCCTGACCGCCCGGGACGCCGTGGAGGACCGGATCGCCGGGCTCACGGCGGGAGGCGACGACTACGTGACCAAGCCGTTCAGCCTGGAGGAGGTCGTGGCCCGGCTGCGCGGGCTGATCCGCCGCTCCGGTACGGCGCTCGCGGCCGAGCGGAGCCAGTCGACGCTGACCGTCGGGGACCTGGTGCTGGACGAGGACAGCCACGAGGTGAGCCGGGGTGGGGACGCGGTCCACCTGACCGCGACGGAGTTCGAGTTGCTGCGGTTCCTGATGCGCAACCCGCGCCGGGTGCTCAGCAAGGCGCAGATCCTGGACCGGGTCTGGAACTACGACTTCGGCGGTCAGGCCAACGTCGTCGAGCTCTACATCTCCTACCTCCGCAAGAAGATCGACGCAGGACGGACGCCGATGATCCACACCCGGCGCGGGGCGGGGTATCTGATCAAGCCCGGTGAATAGCCTGGTGAACAGCCCTGTGAACAGGCGCCTCGCGATGAGGGCGCTGCTGCGGCGGCCCTGGACCCTGCGGACCCGGCTCGTCGTGTCCGCCGTCTCCCTGATCGCCGTCGTCGCGGCCGTCATCGGGTCCGTGACCGCCATCGCCTTCCACAGCTACATGTACGGCAAGCTCGACGACCAGCTCCACTCCATCGCCGTACGCGCGGAGCGGCCGCCCGGCCCCGGGCCGCTGCCCGCGGCCCTGCTGAACGCCGGTCCGCTCGGCTTCGTCGGCGGGGGCGGGCAGCCGCTCGGCACGTTCGGGGCCCTCGTCGACGACGACGGGGGCATCACCGCGTCGAAGGTCGTCGAGGACAGCGGGCTGCGCTCCCAGGAGAGCGCGAAGCCTCTGACGGAGGCCCAGCAACGGGCGCTGGAAGCCGGCGCTCCGACCACCGGCGCTCAGGCGGCCGGGGCTCAGGAGACCGGCGGGAGCACCCGGAGCGTCGATCTGCCGGGGCTCGGCGGCTACCGCGTGGAGGCCGCCACGACCACCGAGGGCCGGACCGTCCTCGTCGGCATCCCCACCGCCGAGGTGAGCGGCGCGCTCACCACCCTGATCGTCGTCGAGGTCTGCGTCACCGCCGCCGGGCTCATCGCCGCCTCCCTCGCGGGCACCGTCCTCGTCGGCGTCGCCCTGCGCCCGCTGCGCAGGGTCGCCGCCACCGCCACCCGGGTCGCCGAACTCCCGCTGCACAGCGGCGAGGTGGCGCTCCTCGAACGGGTCCCGGACGCCGAGGCCGATCCCCGTACCGAGGTCGGGCAGGTCGGCGCGGCGCTCAACCGGATGCTGGGACACGTCGGTTCGGCGCTGGTGGTCCGGCAGGAGAGCGAGACGCGGGTACGGCAGTTCGTCGCCGACGCCAGCCATGAGCTGCGTACCCCGCTGGCCTCGATCCGCGGGTACGCCGAGCTGACCCGGCGCGCGACGGGGCGGGACGCGTCGGCGTCCGATCCCGTCACGCGGCACGCGCTCGGGCGGATCGAGTCGGAGGCGGACCGGATGACGGGTCTGGTGGAGGATCTGCTGCTGCTGGCCCGGCTCGATGCCGGACGCCCGCTCTCGTACGAGAGCACCGATCTGCTGCCGTCGGTCGTGGACGCGGTCAGCGATGCCCGGGCGGCGGACGCCGCCGCCACCGAGGCCGACGCCCTCCACCACTGGCGGCTGGAGCTGCCCGGTGAACCCGTGACCGTGCGCGCCGATCCCGCCCGGCTCCAGCAGGTGCTCGTCAACCTGCTGGCCAACGCCCGCACCCACACCCCGCCGGGGACGACCGTGACGGTCTCCGTACGGCCCTCCGTACGCGCCGGTCAGCCGGTCACGCTGGAAGTGCGGGACGACGGGCCGGGCATCCCCGCCGAGCTGCTGCCGCACGTCTTCGAGCGGTTCGCGCGCGGGGACGCCTCG
Organism: Streptomyces sp. CB00316; assembly: GCF_001905595.1. GTDB lineage: Bacteria > Actinomycetota > Actinomycetes > Streptomycetales > Streptomycetaceae > Streptomyces. Next base: position 764,437 of record NZ_LIXI01000002.1, read on the forward strand.
CGTACCCGTGGGGCCGTCGGCGAAAGAGCCACCGGCTCCACCGGCCTCGGCCTCGCCATCGTGCAGGCCGTCGTCTCCGCACACGGTGGCCGTGTACGGGTGGAGTCCGTGCCGGGCCGGACGGTCTTCGCGGTCGAGCTGCCCGTGGAAGCCGGTCCGTACGCGCACTCACAGGTCGGGGACAGGCTCACCACACCGGTGTGACAGCGCGGTTGGCGAACGTCGGAGCCATGACCACCACCGACAGCCTCCGGAGCGGCCCCGGCGCCGACGGCCGCAGCAGCGGGAACCGCGGGGACAGCGGCGGCGGCCGCCTGCCGGTCAGGGAGCACCTCCCCGCCGGCCCGGCCGCCGCCCCCTCCGCCGTCCCCGTCCTCGACGTCGTCGTCCCCGTCTACAACGAGGAGAAGGACCTCCGCCCCTGCGTCCTGCGCCTCCACGACCACCTGTCGCGCACCTTCCCGTACGCCTTCCGCGTCACCGTCGCCGACAACGCCAGCACCGACGCCACGCCCGCCGTCGCGGCGGCGCTCGCGGCCGAGCTGCGGGGTGTTCGGTACGTACGGCTGGAGGAGAAGGGGCGCGGGCGGGCGCTGCGTACGGTGTGGTCGGACTCCGACGCCCCGGTCCTCGCCTACATGGACGTCGACCTCTCCACCGACCTGAACGCCCTGCTCCCCCTGGTCGCCCCGCTGATCTCCGGCCACTCCGACCTGGCCATCGGCTCGCGGCTCGCCCGGAGTGCGCGGGTGGTGCGCGGGTCGAAGCGGGAGTTCATCTCGCGCGCCTACAACCTCATCCTGCGCTCCTCCCTCGCCGCCGGATTCAGCGACGCCCAGTGCGGATTCAAGGCGATCCGGAGCGAGGTGGCCGAGCGGCTGCTGCCGATGGTGGAGGACAGCGGCTGGTTCTTCGACACCGAGCTGCTGGTTCTCGCCGAACGGGCCGGGCTGCGCATCCACGAGGTGCCCGTCGACTGGATCGACGACCCCGACTCGACCGTCCACATCGTGCGGACGGCCACCGAGGACCTGAAAGGGGTGTGGCGGGTGGGGCGCGCGCTCGCCGTGGGCGCGCTGCCGCTGGACCGGCTGGCCCGGCCCTTCGGCGACGACCCGCGCGACCGGGCGCTGACCGGGGTGCCGCGCGGGCTGGCCCGCCAACTCGTCGGGTTCTGCGTGGTCGGGGCCCTGTCCACCCTGTTCTACCTGGCCCTCTACTCCCTCTTCCGGCTCGGCGTCGGCCCGCAGCTCGCCAACGGCGGCGCGCTCCTCGTCTCCGCCGTCGCCAACACCGCCGCCAACCGGAGGCTCACCTTCGGCGTACGCGGCCGAGGCGGAGCCGTACGCCATCAGGCCCAGGGCCTCGTCGTGTTCGCGATCGGCCTCGCCCTGACCAGCGGCTCCCTCGCGGCGCTCGGCGCGGCCACCGGCTCGCCGTCGCACGGCACCGAGCTGGCCGTCCTGATCACCGCCAACCTAGCGGCCACCGTGCTGCGCTTCCTGCTCCTGCGCGCCTGGGTCTTCCCGGCCCGCGCCTGCCCTGACCCCGAGGACGTCCGATGACCACGACCGCCGTCGCACCCCCGATCCCGGTGCCCGCGCCGCCCGAACGCGCCGGCGGCCCCCGCTGGGCACGACCCGCGCTGTACGGGCTCCTCCTGGCCGTCGGCCTCGCGTACTTCTACAACCTCAGCGCCTCCGGTTACGCCAACTCCTTCTACTCCGCCGCCGTACAGGCGGGCAGCCAGAGCTGGAAGGCGCTCTTCTTCGGCTCGCTGGACTCCGCCAACGCCATCACCGTCGACAAGCCCCCGGCCGCCCTCTGGCCGATGGCCCTGTCGGTACGGCTCTTCGGGCTCACCTCCTGGGCGATCCTGGCCCCGCAGGTCCTGATGGGCGTGGCCACGGCGGCCGTGCTCAACACCGCCGTACGCCGTCGCTTCGGGCCGGTCGCCGGGCTGATCGCGGTCGGCGTGTTCGCGCTGACGCCGGTCGCCGCGCTGATGTTCCGCTTCAACAACCCGGACGCGCTGCTCGCCCTGCTGATGACCGTCACCGTGTGGTGCGTGCTGCGGGCGCTGGAGCAGGGGCGGACGACGTGGCTGCTGTGGGCGGGGGCGGCGGTGGGGCTCGCGTTCCTGACGAAGACCCTCCAGGCGTTCCTGATCCTGCCGCCGCTTGCCGTGCTGTACGCGGTGTGCGCCCCCGTTCCCGTACGGAGGCGGCTCGGCCAACTCGCCCTCTCCGCACTGACGATGGTCGTCGCCGGTGGTTGGTGGGTGGCGATCGTGGAGCTGATGCCCGCGTCGTCGCGGCCGTACGTCGGCGGCTCGCAGAACAACTCGTTCCTGGAGCTGACCTTCGGCTACAACGGGCTCGGTCGGCTGAACGGCGAGGAGACCGGGAGCGTCGGTGGCGGTGGCCGCGGTGGCGGTGGCTGGGGCGAGACCGGGGTCGGGCGGATGTTCAACTCCGAGGTCGGTGGCCAGATCGCCTGGCTGCTGCCCGCCGCGCTGATCCTGCTCGTGGCCGGTCTCTGGCTGACCCGTAAGGCCGGACGGACCGATTCCGCACGGGCCGCGTTCCTGGCGTGGGGCGGGGCGCTGGTCATGACGGCTGCGGTGTTCAGCTTCATGGCGGGGATCTTCCACCAGTACTACACGGTGGCCCTCGCCCCCTACATCGCGGCGCTCGTCGCCATGGGGGTGGCGGTGCTGTGGGAGGAGCGGGCTGCCTGGTGGCCGAGGGCGGTGCTCGCGGGGACCGTCGCTACGACGGTGATCTGGGCGTACGTCCTGTTGGGCCGCACCCCGGAGTACCTGCCGTGGCTGCGGTGGACGGTCCTCGTGGGCGGGCTGGTGGGTGCGGCCGGACTGCTGGTCGCGGGGCGGTTCGGCGGGCGGGGGCTGGTCCTCGCGGTGGTGGGGCTGAGCTTCGCGGCGTCGCTCGCGGGGCCGGCGGCGTACACCCTCAACACCCTGAACTCCGGCCACCAGGGGTCGATCGTGACCGCCGGGCCGTCGGGCGGGGGCGGTATGGGCGGACCTGGGGGTGGTGGCCGGGGCGGTCCAGGGGGCCCTGGTGGCGGTGACGACGGTGGGCAGCGCGGGGGGACGCAGCCCCCGGGCGGGCAGGCCCCCGGTCAAGGGCAGGCCCAGGGTGGTCAGCCGAACAACGTGCCCGGAGGAATGCCCACCATGCCTGGCGGAGTGACCCGCGAAGGCACCGGCACGGGCTTCGGCGAGGCTATGAGGGGCGGCGGAGGCGGCGGTATGGGCGGGCTGCTCAACGGCACGTCCGTCTCCGCCGAGGCGAAGGCGCTCCTGGAGAAGGACGCGGACGCCTACACCTGGACCGCGGCGGCCGTCGGCGCGCAGAACGCGGCCGGCTACCAGCTCGCCGCCGGGGACCCGGTGATGGCCATCGGCGGGTTCAACGGCAGCGACCCGTCCCCGACGCTCGCCCAGTTCAAGAAGTACGTGGCGGAAGGGAAGATCCACTACTTCGTCTCGGGCGGAACGGGCGGCGGAGGCATGGGCGGCGGCAACCAGACCTCGTCCCAGATCTCCTCCTGGGTGACGGAGAACTTCACCGAGGTCACCGTCGGCAGTGCCACCTTCCACGACCTGACGCAGCCGGTCGGCTGACGGCGGAGGGCGTACGCGGTCGGGTGGTCGGGACCGGTTCGGAACCCGGCCGCGTACGTCCGGAAGTCCCGCATCACCTGGGGTGCGACCGGTCCGGCCGGCTCCACCTGGGTGAGCAGGACGGCGACCGTCCCCGTGGACGGGATGACGTGGGCGGTGGTGCCGGAGCCGCCCTCGCCGCACCGGCGCCTCACCGCCCCCGCAGCACCAGATCCGCCACGACCGCCCGGTGGTCCGAGGCCGCGCTCTCCGGTACCCACGCGCGCCGCACCTGGGCGGCCCCCTTCGACACCGCCACGTAGTCGATCCGCTTGACCGGGTCCTGCGCCGGGAAGGTCGGCGCCCCCGGATCGGCGTCCGTCAGCTCCTCCCACAGCGGGGCCAGCTCCGGGGCCCCGGGTTCCGCGTTGAGGTCGCCGAGCAGGATCTTCGGGCCCCGGTCCTCGGCCATGATCCGCCGGGTGTCGGCGACCTGGGCGACGCGTACGGCGGGGTCCGGGCGGTAGTCGAGGTGGGTCACATACACGTGCACGGGCCTCCCCTTCACCCGTACGACGACCTCGCCGAACCCCGGGGCCGGGGCCGGGACCGGGTCGGGATTCTGGGTCGACAGACGGGTGATCTCGTGGTTCTCGGCGCTCACGATCCGGTACCGGGACAGCACCGCCACCCCGTACTCCGCCCGCGGCCCGCCCGGTTCGGTGGGGTCCAGGCTGTAGATCGGCGCGAAGTACACGTACATGCCCAGCCGCTCGGCCAGCTCTCCCGCGAGGTCGCGCCACTCGCTGCGGGGCCCCCAGTGCCGGTCGGCCTCCTGAAGGCCGATCACATCGGCCATGATCGCGCGCAGTTCGGTCGCCTGCCGGTCGAGGTCGAACGCGTTGTCCATGCCCGCACCGGCGTGGATGTTGTACGTGGCGACCCGCAGTGGCACGCCTGGGGAGGCCGCGGCGGCGGCAGGGGGCGCTCCGGGTGACGCGCCCAGCAGGGCCGCGGTGAGGAGCAGGTGAGGGATGCGGATACGGATGCGGCGACGCGGTGACATGGCTCTCCAGTCAGCAGGGATGGCGGCGCACAGGCCGTAATCGAGTTGTACGCCGTACAGGGACTGCCCTACGGTGTACAACGCGCACGTCCTCTACACCGTAGAACTCATCGATCCGTCAAGGCCGCAAGCCGCGCCGGAGACCCAGGAGCCCGCATGACGGCGCCCGCCGCACCGCGACCCGACCTCGCCCCCCATGGGCACCCGCAGCGCTGGCTGATCCTCGGCGTCATCTGTCTCGCCCAGCTCACCGTGCTGCTCGACAACACCGTCCTCAACGTCGCCATCCCTTCCCTCACCACGGAGCTGGACGCCTCCACCGCCGACGTGCAGTGGATGATCAACGCCTACTCGCTCGTCCAGTCCGGTCTGCTGCTCACCGCGGGCAGCTCCGCCGACCGCTACGGGCGCAAGAAGATGCTGGTCGTGGGCCTCGCCCTGTTCGGCATCGGCTCGCTGGCCGCCGGTCTCGCCCAGTCCTCCGGCCAGCTCATCGCGGCCCGGGCCGGCATGGGGGTCGGGGGCGCGCTGCTGATCACCACCACCCTCGCCGTCGTCGTCCAGATCTTCGACGACTCCGAGCGGGTCAAGGCGATCGGCCTCTGGTCGACCGTCAACTCCCTCGGCTTCGCGGCGGGGCCGCTCGTCGGCGGGGTGGTGCTCGACCACTTCTGGTGGGGCGCGATCTTCCTCATCAACATCCCGGTCGCCGTGATCGGCCTGGTCGCCGTCGTCCGGCTCGTACCGGAGTTCAAGAACCCGCGCGGGGAGCGGCCCGACCTGCTCGGCGCGCTGCTCTCCACGGTCGGGATGACCGCGCTCGTGTTCGCGATCATCTCCGGGCCCGAACACGGCTGGACGTCGGGCCGGGTGCTGCTCATGGCGTTCTTCGGGGTCGCCGTGCTCGCCGGGTTCGTCCTGTGGGAGCTGCACATCCCGCACCCCATGCTCGACATGCACTTCTTCCGGAACCAGAAGTTCATCGGCGCGGTGGCGGGCGCGGTCCTGGTTGCCTTCGGCATGGGAGGCTCCCTCTTTCTGCTCACGCAGCACCTTCAGTTCGTTCTCGGGTACGGGCCGCTGGAGGCGGGTCTGCGTACGGCGCCGATGGCGCTCACCGTGGTCGCCCTCAACCTGACCGGCCTGGGCGCCCGGCTCGTCCCGAGGATGGGGACGCCCGCCACGATCGCGGCGGGCATGAGCTGCCTGGCGGCAGGTCTCGCGGCCATCGCGGTGCTCGGGCGCGACGGGTACACCGGGATGCTGCTCGGCCTGGTCGTGATGGGCGCGGGGATCGCCCTCGCGATGCCCGCGATGGCCAACGCCATCATGAGCGCCATCCCCCCGGAGAAGGCCGGGGTGGGCGCCGGGGTCAACGGCACGCTCGCGGAGTTCGGATACGGGCTCGGCGTCGCGGTGCTCGGCGCGGTCCTGAACATCCGGTTCGCCGCCCTCGTACCGGCCGCCGTCGGGGCCGCGTCGCTGCCGGCCGCTCTGGCCGCCGCCGACGGCCCGGGGGAGCGCGCGACGATCAGGGACGCGTTCGCCTCCGGCCTGGAGACCAGCCAGCTGGTCGGCGCGGTCGCGGTGCTGGCGGGCGGTCTGCTCGCGGCGATGCTGCTGCGCCGGGCCGAACGGGCGGAGGCGGCGGCCGGGAAGCCGGAGGCGGCGGCATAGCATCGGAGGGGGCGCACATTGCGGACCGTAGGCGTCCGGTACGTCGGCCCTTCCGCAGCGCAGGGTAGGACACGGCGGCGCGGGGCAGTACAGGACAGGGCAGGGCAGGACCGCACAGGCGGTGGTGGTCCCCGCAAGACGAGGAGAGTGCGCCATGGTGTCCGCGTCCGACCGTGAGAAGAACCCCGCGCGGACCAGTGTGTGGCTCGACCGACGGACCCCTTCGCGGACCCGCAGGACCGAGTCCCCGACGGGCCTGGATCTGAACAGGATCACCGAGGCGTCGGTGCGGCTGCTGGACGCCGAGGGCCTCGCCAAGTTCTCCATGCGCCGGCTCGCCGCCGAACTGGACGTCACCGCGATGTCCCTCTACTGGTACGTCGACACCAAGGACGACCTCCTGGAGCTCGCGCTCGACTCGGTCTACGCGGAGATCGCCCCGCCCCGCGAGGACACCGACTGGCCGGAGCGGCTGCGCGAGCTCGCCCGCAGTTACCGCGAACTGATCGTCCGCCACATCTGGATCTCCCCCCTGGCCGGGACCTTCCTCAACATCGGCCCGAACTCGGTGCTGTTCTCGTCCGCCGTCATGGACGTCATCCGGGCCACCGGCCTGCCTCTGGAACGGCAGACGGGCGCGCTCGCGGCGGTCTTCCAGTTCGTGTACGGATTCGGCACCGTCGAGGGCAACTTCAAGGCGCGGTGCGACGCGACGGGGCTCACCCAGGACGCGTACCACCGGCATGCGATGGGCACGATCCGGGCCCAGCCGCACCTGCGGAGGGTCGTCGAGGCCTCCGACGACCTGATGGCGGCCCGGGGCGGCGACACGGTCGAGGAGATGCGCGAGCGGGACTTCGTCTTCGCGCTGGACCTGCTGATCGCGGGCATCGAGGCGATGTGCGCGCGGACGGGCTCCCCGACGACCGCCGCTCAGTAGCCGCGCTCCACGTCCACGGTCAGCCCGGGGCGCCGGCCCTTCCGCACGGCCTCCCAGCAGGCGGCGAAGTCCCTGGCCACGTCCTCGTCGGCGGTGATCCCCGCGGAGTGCGAGGTGATGACCGTACGGGGCAGCCGCCAGACCGGATCGCCGGGTGCGGCCGGCTCCTCGGGCAGCACGTCCAGCACCGCGCGCCGCACCCCACCGCCCCGCAGCGCGGCCTCCAGCGCCTCCAGATCCACCGTCGCGCCCCGCCCCACGTTCACGAACGTCGCCCCCCGCACCGCCGCGAACCGGCCCGCCCCGAAGAAGCCCTCCGTGGCCCCGGTCGACGGCAGGGCGGCCACCACCCACCGGGCGCCCGCCAACTCGCCCGCGTCCTCGTCCGCCCCGACCACTCGGTCGAAGCCCGGCGGAGGCGGCCCGGTCCGCGCGGTGCGGGCCACGCCCACCGTGCGCACACCACAGCCGCGCAGCAGCCCGGCGACGGCCCCGCCGATCCGCCCGGTGCCGTAGACGAGGGCGGTCTGCCCGGCGACCAGCTCGGAGGGCAGGCGGCGCCACTCGGCCCGGGCGTGCTGGGCGGCGTACTCGGGGACGTTCTGGCACTCGGCGAGCACCCAGCCCAGGACGTACTGGGCGATCCGCTCGCCCATCCGCCCCACGGTCCGGGTCAGCAGCGCCCCGGCGGGCCAGGGCCCGGCGGCGAGCAGGGGATCCGTACCGGCGTTGACGCTGTGGAACCAGAGCAGCCGGTCGGTACGCAGCGCGTCAGGCAGCGCGGCCCCCACACAGAGGAGAGGACCGCCGGCCGCCTCCCCGTCCCCCAGGGGCTCGGCGCCGCGACCGGTGATCCGCTCCAACTCCCGTACGAGAGAAGCGCTCAGCTCGGGCGCGACCAGCAGCCGCGCCCGCGCGAGGAGCTCCGGTCCGGGCGCCACCCGTATCACGTGCCCGGCGCCAGATGCGCCGGGAAGCCGCCGGTGGCGACGGGCCCCCAGCGTTCCGGGGTGACCCGGATGACCGACTTGCCCTGCTTCACCATGGCGGCCCGGTACTCGTCCCAGTCCGGGTGCTCGCCGGAGATGTTCCGGAAGTACTCGACGAGCGGCTCCACGGACTCCGGGGCGTCGAGCACCTCCGCCACACCGTCGACCTGCACCCACGGCCCGTCCCACGCGTCGGAGAGGACGATCACGCTGACCCGCTCGTCGCGCCTGGCGTTGCGGGTCTTGGCGCGCTCCGGGTACGTCGACATGACGATCCGGCCCGCGTCGTCGACCCCGCAGGTCAGCGGGGAGCCCTGGGGACGGCCGTCGGCCCGGGCGGTCAGCAGGATCGCCCGGTGCCGGGGCCGTACGAAGGCCAGCAACTCATCGAGGTCCACGGCGGTGTTGGTCGCGATGTCGGGAGCCATGGGCACCACTTTACGACCGGTCGTACGCCCGACCGCGGCAGCGAACCACGCTCCTGGCGGCAGCGAGCCACGCTCCTGCCGCTATCCGGGCGGTGCCTCGCCCTGTACCGCCTGGATGTCCAGCTCCACGCGCAGGGTGGTCCCGATGGCGGAGATGCCCGCCTGGACGACCTGGTTGTAGTTCATCGCGAACTCGTCGCGGCGCAGCTCGGCCGTGGCGTGGAAGGCGGCGCGCACCCCGCCCCACGGGTCGGGTCCGGTGCCGAGATAGGTCAGGTCCAGGTCGACCGCGCGGGAGACGCCGTGCATGGTCAGCTCGCCGTGGACCGTCCAACGGTCGGGGCCGGCCGGGGCGAGGCCGGTGGAGCGGTAGGTGATCTCCGGGTAGCGGTCCACGTCGAGGAAGTCGGGCGAGCGCAGGTGCTTGTCCCGCATGCCGTTGCCGGTGTCGATGCTGGCCGCGCCGATCATCGCGTCGACCCGGGACCGGGAGACGTCCTCGGCGATCGCGATCCGGCCGCCGAAGTCGGTGAACCGGCCGTGCACGCTGGAGATCCCCAGGTGCTGGGCGACCGCGCCGACCGAGGAGTGGGCCGGGTCCAGCGACCAGGCGCCCGGTGGCGGGAGCTGGACCCCGCCCTGGCGGGCCAGCACGATCTGCCCGCCCTCGATCCGGCCGCTCGCCGTGACGAGGGCGGTGGAGGCGGCGGGGGCGTACCCGACCGCCGTGACGATCACCGTGTACGCGCCGGCCGGCAGGGACCCGTCCGTGCGGACGGCCCCGTCCTCGTCGGCCGCGGCGCGCAGCACCTGGGTGCCGGTCATGTCGGTGACCGTCACGACGGCGTGCTGGACCGCCCAGCCGTCCCGCGTCCGTACCTGTGCGCGAAGTCCCATCCGTATCTCTCTCCTAGCTCCATGACCCTGGGTCACATGAGTCGGGCCCCGGGGCGGGCACGACAGGCCGTCCCCTGCCTGCCGTACCCGCCACCGGGGCCCGTTTCCGCCCGGTCGCGACAGCCTCTCCGCTGGAAGTGCCGTCCGACCAGGGGTCTTCGCGATCCCTTCACGTACTTGCTTGTTCACGCGTGTCCCTACAGGTGCACGCGTGAACGTACGGAAGGGAACAATTCCGCGGCGCGCTGTCACTCACCCGGGTGGGCGAGCTCGATGTCGTGCCCGTCGACGCCCGTACCGGTCACCGTCAGCGCGCCCGCCACCGGCGGGTAGCCGGTCGCGATGACCGAGTACTCGCCCGCGTCCAGGTCGGTGAAGGCGTACGCGCCGTCCTCGCCGGTCGTCGCGGTGGCGACCACGTTGCCCGCCGCGTCGATCAGCGTGACCCGGGCGTCGGCCAGCGGGCTCCGGGCGGACCCGGCCCGTACGACGCCCCGCACCAGCGCACCGGCCCGCAGCGCGGCCTCGACGCGGGTGACGCCCTGGCCGCCGACCTCCACCGGCAGCGCCAGCGGGCGGAACCCGGCGGCGTTGACCGCGACGGTCACGGGGCCCGGGACCAACTCGCCGAACGCGAACTCCCCGGCCTGGCCTGACGTCCCGGTGGCCAGGACGTCGCCCCGTACGTCGGTGACGATGACCATCGCGCCGTCCACCGGCGTACCGGACTCGGCGGCCCGTACGGTTCCGGCCAGTCCGCTCGTACCGGAGAGCAGGATGTCGAAGGCCAGCGGCTCCTCGCCGACGACCACCGTCGACGCCTGCGGCTGGAAACCGTCGGCGGAGGCGATCAGGACGTAGCTGCCGGAGCCCGGCGCGTCCAGCGTGTAGCCGCCGTCTCCCCGCGCGACGGAACGCCCCAGCTGACGGCCGCCCAGCGAGATCAGGGTGACGGCCGCACGGGCGACCGGAGCCCCTTCGGCGCCGCGCACGACACCCTGTACGGGCGTGCCCTGGACGGTCTCGTACGAGGTGACGGCATCGGCCGTGTCGACGGAGGTGACCTTGGCCGCGCCCTCGGAGACGAGTGCGGTGGCGCCGACGGCGGCCGGAACCTCCGTTTCCGCGGGAGCGGTCCCCGCCTGCGGGCCGTCGTTCCCGGCGCTGGTCTTCAGAGCGACCTCCTTGATGAAGAGCGTCACGATGAAGGCGACCAGGGCGCACGGGGCGGCGTACAGGAAGACGTCGCCGACACCGTGCCCGTACGCGGCCTCCATGACCACGCGGAACGGCTCGGGCAGCTTGTCCAGGTCGGGGATGCCCCCGCCGCCGATGCCGCTGTGGCCGAGCTTGGCGCCCTCGGGTCCGAGGTCGGCGAGGCCGTCCTTGACGTACTGCGTGACGCGGTTGCCCAGGACGGCGCCGAGCGCCGAGACGCCGATCGCGCCGCCGAGGGACCGGAAGAAGGTGACGACGGAGCTCGCGGAACCGAGGTCCTCGGGAGCGACCTGGTTCTGCGTCGCGAGAACCAGGTTCTGCATCATCATGCCGATGCCGAGACCCATGACGAACATGTAGATCGCGACGTGCCAGTACTCGGTGTCGTACCGGATCGTGCCCAGCAGACCGAGCCCCGCCGTGACCAGGAAGCCACCGGTGACCAGCCAGGCCTTCCAGCGCCCGGTCTTGGTGATGACCTGACCGGAGACGGTCGAGGAGAGGAAGAGGCCCGCGATCATCGGGATCGTCATGACGCCGGACATCGTCGGCGACTTGCCGCGCGCGAGCTGGAAGTACTGGCTGAAGAAGATCGTGCCCGCGAACATCGCGATGCCGACGAACAGCGACGCGATCGAGGCCAGCGTGATGGTGCGGTTGCGGAAGAGGCGCAGCGGGATGATCGGCTCGGCGGCCCGCGACTCGATGAGGACGAAGATCAGGCCGAGCAGGACCGAGCCCGCGACCATCACGTACGTCTGCCACGACAGCCAGTCGTACTTGTCACCGGCGAAGGTCACCCAGACCAGCAGCAGCGAGACGGCGGCGCTGATGAAGAACGCGCCGGACCAGTCGACCTTGACACCCTCGCGCTTGACGACCGGGAGCTTCAGGGTCTTCTGGAGCACGATGAGGGCGATGATCGCGAACGGCACGCCCACGTAGAAGCACCAGCGCCAGCCCATCCAGCTGGTGTCGGTGATGACGCCGCCGAGGAGCGGGCCGCCGACGGTGGCGACGGCGAAGACCGCGCCCAGGTAGCCGCTGTAGCGGCCGCGCTCGCGCGGGGCGATCATCGCGGCCATCACGATCTGCGCGAGGGCGGAGAGACCGCCGACGCCGATGCCCTGGACGACGCGGCAGGCGATGAGCATGCCGCTGCTGGTCGACAGACCGGCGACGACCGATCCGAGGACGTAGATGATCAGGGCTATCTGGACCAGCAGCTTCTTGCTGAACAGGTCCGAGAGCTTGCCCCAGAGCGGGGTGGTGGCGGTCATGGCCAGCAGCGAGGCCGTGACGACCCAGGTGTAGGCGCTCTGCCCGCCGCCGAGGTCGGAGATGATCTCGGGGAGGGCGTTGGAGACGACCGTCGACGACAGGATCGCGACGAACATGCCGAGCAGCAGCCCGGTCAGCGCCTCCATGATCTGCCGGTGTGTCATCGGCGTGCCGTCGGAGGCGCCGGGGCCGCTGTGGCCTCCGTGCTTGGCGTGGCCGCCCCGCACACCGGTCGGTGTGGTCGTAGCCATTGAGTTCCTTATCCGTGCGTATTTGCTTCTGTTACACAGGTGTACGGGTGTACGCGTCGTCGCCGAGCCCGTTCCGGCACTCGCCGGAATGGCTTCCGGGGGCACAGCCACCGGGTCCGCGACAGGCGAAGCTGTCGCGCAGCCGGGACAGCAGCGCGTTGAGCCGGCCGACGTCCTCGTCGGACCAGTCGGCGAGATTGCGGGCGAACATCTCGGTGGTCCGCCGCGTCAGCTCGTCGAGCTGCGCGTGACCGCCGGGGGTCAGCCGCAGGATGCGGGACCGCTTGTCCGCCGGGTCCGGGGACCGCTCGATCCAGCCGTGCTGGGCCACATGGCCCACGTGGCGACTGGTCACCGAGAGGTCCACGGCCATCAGCTCGGCGAGTCTGCTGATCCGCATCTCGCCGTGCCGGTCCAGGAGCGTCAGCACGGCGGCGGAGCCGCCGGGGCACGCGGGGGGCAGCGCGCGGGCGAGCCCGCGCTTGACGGCCCCCACCGCGCTGAGCTGGCGGGCCAGTTCCTCGTACCGACTCCGTGCGGCCACCGGTACCCCCCAACGCACTGATGCCTATGTTGTTGCTTAGGGCAACCATAGAAGCCGTTGGTTGCTACAGGCAAACGAAAAGGGGCTTGCAGAAGTAAAGGAACGCAAAAGCCTCCGTAGGGTCCGGGTCAAGCCCGTTCTCCCCGCGCTCCGCCGCTGGTCGGGCGGGGTGTCGGGTGGCCCGGGGGTTGGGTGGAAGGCCCGAGTTCGCTAGGGTCCTGCCCCATGGCACACAACCCCCACGCCCCTCAGCCGGGCCCCGAGGGCACCCCTGATCCGGCGGGCAGCACGCAGATGTTCCGCGCCTTCGTCGACGAGGGCGAGCCGCAGCGCCGGGCGCAGCCGGCCGCGACCTCGTCCGGGCCGAGAGTCGGGGTGATCGCGGCGGTCGTCGCGGTCGTCGTCGTCCTCGGCGCGGTGGCGTGGCTCGCACTGGGCTGACGCACCGACCACTGAACGACGTACGACGACCTACGGCGACGCACGACGAGGTACGACGACGTACAACGAGGCATGACGACCTGAACGCCCGTGAGGAGGACGGCGGACCGCGCCCGCGTGCCCGCTGCTCGCCCCACGGGCGTTTTCGGCTGTGTGGTCTAGGTTCACTCCCACGCAGCGGAGACGTCCTGGGTCTCGACGCGCATCCCCGGGGGCACGCGCCAGGACTCCACGCACACGGTGTACGTCTCCGAGCGCGTCGCCCCGGCCGCGATGGGCGTCGGCAGCGACTGGCTGGACCTGATCGTGGCCCAGTCGACGCCCAGGGCCCCGATGACGTGTGTGGCGAAGGTGACGGTCCCGGAACGGGCCGGGGTGCCGCCGGTGTTGCGGAACTCCACGGTCACCTTCTCGCACCACCGCTTGTCCGCCGGCGCACGCTGCGGTGCGCTCAGCGTCAGCGCGGCGGGGGCCGGGGGCGGGGCGGGACTGCCGGGCGGAGGGCTGGGCCGCGGGCTGGTCGTCCCGCCTCCGGCGCCGGGCTTGGACCCGCTGCTGGGGGTGGGGGGCTCGGCGGGCTCGGACGACTTGGGCGGCTGCGCGGGCTTCCCGGGCGGGGCGGGCTGCGCGGGCTTCCCGGGCCGGGCCCCTGCCCCGGGCCCGGCGGCCCCTGCTCCGGACCCGCCAGGCGCTCCCGTACGCGCTCCGCTCCCGCTCCGATCGGCCCCTCCCGGCCCGGGGCCCGGGAGCCGAGCCGAGGGACCTCCCGTAGGCCCGTCGACGGCGTCAGGGCCCCCGGAGCCTCCGGCGGGCGGTGAGGAGGCAGCCGGGGACCGGCCGGCACCTGGCCCCCCACCCCTCTCCGTACCGCTGCCGTCCAACGGGACCAGCGTCACCTTCCCCGAGGGCCCTGGGCGCCCCCAGGCCCCGCCCGCGGACCGCTCGGGCCCGCCACCGGCCGCGCCCACCGCCGCGTAACCCTCCCCGGGGCCGCCCCCGCAGCCGGTCAGGAGGCCGCCGGCCAGACACAGCGCGGCCGCCGAGGCGGCGATCACGGTGCCTCGGCGGCCGGTGGGTCCGCATGACTGACGAGTCTGACGTCGCATCGCGCCAGTGTGTCTGACGGCCCGTCAAATCAGAACCCTCGTGCACGGCTCACGATGCGCGACGTACCACTCACGACTCATCCCTCACGGCTCAGTCGGAGATGAGCCCTTCCCTGAGCTGGGCGAGGGTGCGGGTGAGCAGCCGGGAGACGTGCATCTGGGAGATGCCGACCTCCTCGCCGATCTGCGACTGGGTCATGTTGGCGAAGAACCGCAGCATGATGATCTGGCGCTCGCGCGGGGCGAGCTTGGCCAGCAGGGGCTTCAGCGACTCGCGGTACTCGACGCCCTCCAGCGCCGCGTCCTCGTAGCCGAGGCGGTCGGCGAGGGAGCCCTCGCCACCGTCGTCCTCGGGCGAGGGGGAGTCGAGCGAGGAGGCGGTGTACGCGTTGCCGACGGCCAGGCCGTCGACCACGTCCTCCTCGGAGACCCCGAGCGCCTTGGCGAGCTCCGGCACGGTCGGGGAGCGGTCGAGCCTCTGGGCCAGCTCGTCGCTGGTCTTCGTCAGCGCGAGCCGCAGCTCCTGGAGGCGCCGGGGCACCCGTACGGACCAGGAGGTGTCGCGGAAGAAGCGCTTGATCTCCCCGACGACGGTCGGCATCGCGAACGTCGGGAACTCCACGCCCCGTTCGCAGTCGAACCGGTCGATCGCCTTGATCAGGCCGATCGTGCCGACCTGGACGATGTCCTCCATCGGTTCGTTGCGGCTCCGGAACCGCGCCGCGGCGTAACGCACCAGCGGGAGGTTGAGCTCGATGAGTGTGTCCCGCACGTAGGTCCGCTCCGGACTGTCCGTTCCCTCGGGACCCGAGGCGGGGCCGAGCGCGGCGAGCCGCAGGAACAGGGAGCGGGACAGAGTACGGGTGTCGATGGCTTCCGGCGAGCTGGTGAGCACGGCGGGTGCCGGCACGCTCTTCGTGAGCGTGAGCACCTTCGAGCTGCCCTGTTCTGCGGACATGCCACCCCCTTGAGGTCGCGGACGGTCGCGGTGGCCGCGACCATCGGAGGAACGCAGCCCCCACCTGAATACCGGAGGCGGGGCTGCGGCAAACGCGCTTCGAGCAGAATGTCACATGTCGGCAACGCGCTGTAGTGACTTGTCGACAAGTCAGCGCTGAATCCGCCCTGGAAACAGGGGGTGTAGGGCTTTTATGCCGTCAGGAACGGTCTCTGGAAGGTCTACCCGTTCCGGTTACGCCTCGATCCTGTTTGCGGACCTCAGTCGGGCGAAGCTTCTGGCCAGAAGCCTTGACACATGCATCTGGGAGACGCCCAACTCGGCGCTGATCTGAGACTGGGTCAAGTTGCTGTAGTAGCGCAGGAGGAGGATGCGCTGTTCGCGCTCGGGAAGCTGGACGAGGAGGTGGCGTACGAGGTCGCGGTGCTCGACACCGGCGAGCGCGGGGTCCTCGTAGCCGAGCCGGTCGAGCAGCCCGGGCAGCCCGTCGCCCTCCTGGGCCGCCTCCAGGGAGGTCGCGTGGTACGAGCGCCCCGCCTCGATGCAGGCGAGCACCTCGTCCTCGGAGATCTTCAGCCGCTCGGCGATCTCGGCGGTGGTGGGGGAGCGCCCGTGAGCGGTCGTCAGGTCCTCGGTGGCGCCGGTGACCTGGACCCAGAGCTCGTGCAGCCGGCGGGGGACGTGGACGGTGCGGACGTTGTCGCGGAAGTAGCGCTTGATCTCGCCGACGACGGTGGGCATCGCGAACGTGGGGAACTGGACGCCGCGTTCCGGGTCGAAGCGGTCGATCGCGTTGATCAGGCCGATGGTGCCGACCTGGACGACGTCCTCCATCGGCTCGTTGCGGCTGCGGAAGCGCGCGGCGGCGTACCGGACGAGGGGGAGGTTCGCCTCGATGAGGGCGGCCCGGACGCGGCCGTGTTCCGGGGTGCCGGGTTCCAGGTTCTTGAGCTGCCCGAAGAGGACCTGGGTGAGGGCCCTGGTGTCCGCCCCGCGGGTCCTGGCGGGCGGGGTGGTGGGGTCCGGGGTCTCGGTCTGGATCTCCCCGGCAGGAGCGGCCTGGGCGCCCTGAGGGGCGGCCTGAGGGGCGCCCTGGGGCGGCTGGACGGACTGGGGAGGCACTTGAGGCGCTGTACTGGCCGGCACGGTGACGCCACCCCTTCGCGGTCAACTACGGTCAACTCATCCGTCAAAAGCGGTCATAGCATCACAAGACATGTCCACTGTGTGCAAGCACCGCAAAATGCCGTGTTGAGGTCATAAAGGTTTAAAAGGGATGAAGAAACCCCTCGCCTGAACGGCGAGGGGTCGGTCGGAACGGGTCCGACATCTGCACGCGGGAAGGATCGGGAGGGGATCAGAAGGGATAGTCCGCGATCACCCAAGTGGCGAATTCGCGCCACTGGCCCGCGGCGGCCTGGTGGGCCGGGTGCTCGATGTAGCGCTTGAGGGCGGCCTCGTCGGCGACGGCGGAGTTGATGGCGTAGTCGTACGCGATCGGCCGGTCGGTGATGTTCCAGGCGCACTCCCAGAACTCCAGCTCCGGAACCTGCCCCTCCAGCTCCCGGAAGGCGCGGTCCCCGGCGACGACGCGCGGATCGTCCCGCTCGACGCCTTCGTTCAGCTTGAACAGGACCAGGTGGCGGATCATCAGTACCCCTACTGTTTCGCTAATTCACCAGTTCGGTCATGAAGTCGCCGACGCTCTGAGCAGCGCTGGAGACGCCTTCGAACGCCACCCCTACGAGCTCGGTGGACCGTTTCGGGGTGGTGATGATCGAGTACAGCACGAAGACCACCAATATGTAGAGCGCGATCTTCTTCGCTTGCGCCACTGCCCTTGCCTCCCCGTAGATCCCGCCGGACGCCGCCTGGACCTGGCGTGCGATCGGCAGATTGTATCCGCACGTATGGCCGTATCCGGGGGCTGCTTGCGATCACTGATGCGCCCTTTGAGGACCTAGGCCCTGCCCATCGAGGCCTTTTTGCCCACCCGTACGGCTTCTGCGCCCCGGCGGCAGGATGGACGCGAGTCCTCCGGCCCTGGCAGGAACCGGAGGGCCGGAACAGGCCTCACCGCGGGGTCGCCGCCGCGCGACTTCCCCCCTGACCGCGACGGCCGCCCCGGAGGTCCTGTTCTCATCGGGGGAAGCGGCCTGTCCCCCTGACGCCGCTTCCCCCGACCTCACTCCGCCCACGTTGGTGACCCGGGCTCGATGATCTGCACCGCCCCTCGATGCACGCACTCTGCCGGGCACTGCCACCCAGGGGATCCGTGGCCATCCGCCTCAGACGGTTCTGAGCAGGCCGCGGAGGTTGGTCATGCGTGTCTTGATGTCGGTGGTCTCGGTGGTCTCGGTGGGGTTGATCGGGGTCTGTGGGAAAGACTGGAGCAGAAGCCTCAACCACACCTGCGTGCATCGCCTTTCCTCAAGCCAGTAGGACTCGCTTGAGCCGTGTGCCGTGGAAGCGGCACGCACGGTTCTGAGGGGGACCGCCGCAGCAATGCGCCCGGCTCCTGGACCTCGGGTTCGCCCTGTATGCCGGGGCGCGGCTGCCCGGCGTGCGGCTCATCCACCAGGACACCCCGGAAGGTGTCCAGGTCTGGGCGACCTGCGAGGACGGAGGCGCCGCGACGGCTGCCACGGGGGGAGGTGTGGCAGTACGGGCCCGGGTTCCTGTGGGAAGAGATCGAGCAGGCCTGGTGGGAGTACGAGACCGTCGGGCGGCCCGACGCCGAACAGTTCGGGCTCACCGTGACCGACCGGGGACAGCAGGTGTGGCTGAGGGAACCGCGCGAGGTCATCCGATCCAGCAGGCGGTAACCGCCGCCATGGCCGCAGATACGTGGGGCGCATGCCAGAAGGGGCGTCCGACTGAGATCAGTCGGGCGCCCCTTCTTCAAGCGGTAGCGGTGGGATTTGAACCCACGGTGACGGGTTACGCCACACTCGCTTTCGAGGTCTGTTCATCTCTGTCGGCGGTTCGTCCGCGAGCGTTCACGGCCGTTCGCCGCAGGGTCTCCGGCTCGGATCGCTAGGGGGCGCAACCAGCCGCGAACGGCCCCGTACGTAGGTGAACGAGACGGAAACTGAGACGGCCGCTTCACCACTGGCAGTAGGCCACAGCGGCATCGTCCCCTGACTTGTACCGGGGCCACCGCCGCCCGGTGGGGTCTGTCGCCTCGGTATCCCGCACGTCCTGGATCAGGCGGCGGGGGCCCTTGGTTCTGAGGGTGGTGAAGACGTCGTCCCAGCTCGCTGTCTGGTACTCCGTGACGAGGCGTGACACCCCGTCCGACATGACCGCTGCGTCGCGGACCTCCTTGAGCGGGGTGCTGCCCGCCTGGGCGTGCGCAGCCGCTCGTGAGTCCCCGGCCGCCACCCAGTAGCCGTCGGCGGTGTTCCGGACCTGCCGCTGCGCGAGGACGAAACGTTGCAGCGCCTCTCGGTGCCCCGGTGTGTGGGTCTCGTGCTGCTCCACTTCGGCTCGCATCTCCGGGAGTACGGAGTCGACGCGTAGATCGGTTAGCACCGTGAAGTCTCCATCCGCCGCGAGGACGATGGGGGAGTCCGCTAGCACTAGGTGATCGAGCACTTCATGCCTGCGGCGTAGAACGGCCACGGTGGCAGACGGGGTGCCCGGGTTCTTCAGGTCGCACCGAGGGTGGAGGTGGGCGACTCGTTCTAGGGCTTCAGCCAGGCCGTCGGAGAGCGACTGGTCTGGTTCCGCGAGAGACGCGAGCAACTGCCCCCCGAGATGTGCGACGTACCACGGGACTCCGTGGCTGCAACCTGTGCTGAGACCGGCGGTACTCAGCCCGTCAAGGACGATCGCCAGCGAAGGCGTGCCCGCCACCCAGTCTTCATTCGGGTTGGTTCCGCCCGGGAGTGTGTCAATGGATACGCGCATGATCAGCTCTCGTGTCGGTACAGCGGAGTGACCCTGCGGCTTTCGAGCACCTCAAGGGTCTTGGGGTCGTAGCGGCAAGAGATCAAGGTCGAAAATCGGCGAGTGCGAACCTCTCGGTACAGCTCAGCCAGGTTGTGTTGCAGGTAGTGAACGACCCCGTTGGCCCCAATGGCGTGGACACCCGCGATGTACAGGAAGGTGCCGCGCCCATCGAGACGAGGGAGCCGACCCAGGTATCCGAAGTCGCCTGCTGAGCCGTCCTCGTCCATTGGTGACCGGTACTCGGTGCCTGCCTTGCGGTCGACCAGGTGCCAGGCCGTGTCCTTCTCGAAGCGCAGGTTGTCATCCCCCTCTAGCACCTGGGCAACGATGGGGGACAGCCGTGGCCCGCAGACCACGATGTGGTTCTCGCGGTTCAAGTTCACGATGCCGGAAGGAGGGATCACCTCGTACCCGGCATCGAGCTTCATGCCGGCGAGCATCCCTCGGAGATGCTCGAAGTTGTTGAGGTCTTCCCTGGTGACAACCTCGCTCGGCTTCTGGTCGGGCCCCTTGCCGGCCTCGTACTTTCCGCCCAAAGAGATGGTCACCCGGTCCGTGCCGAAGAAGGCACGTTCCGGCGGGGGGCCGGCGGACGCTAGCTGTCCCACGCGGCCTCGGGACACGCCCAGCTCTTTTGCGATCTCTGCTTGTGTCATGCCGGCCGCTTGAGCCTCTTCGATGGCTTCGCGCCTTACTCGGGACAGCTCCAGTACCCACGACTGATAGGTCCCCATCAGGTCGATTGCGGCCTTGGCCC
Organism: Streptomyces sp. CB00316; assembly: GCF_001905595.1. Taxonomy (GTDB): domain Bacteria; phylum Actinomycetota; class Actinomycetes; order Streptomycetales; family Streptomycetaceae; genus Streptomyces. The sequence goes on from NZ_LIXI01000002.1 coordinate 784,572, forward strand.
GCGCTACGGGCTGCGCAATCTCAGTGACCCGCGTCATGTCCTTGTCCACGGTTCTCCACTCCTCGCCTAGGGGGGCTATCGAACTGTACCGCGAGAGGGGGTTGCGCGCCGCGTTGGGTTTGCCTACGGTACCTATCAAGCGGTTTGGAAACCCCCCCTAGGCAGGCTCTTTGGGGGTGATCGATCCGTGGTTTGAGCTGCAAGAACGTCCGGAGGGCCCCGTGAAGCGGGTCCGAAGGAAGCGTCCGGTTCTTGAGAACTGAACAGTGAACTGAGGCGAGGTGAGAGCCCTCGCCCCCGTGGCGGCCGGGTGTGCCGTCGGCAGTGGTACGGCGCGTCGGCGCGGTACGCACGATCCTGCGGCCCTGGAGAACACCTTGGTGCCACCCGCAGTGAGCTGCCCTGCTGAGCGCCAGGCAGAGAGATGGCGCCCCACCCTCCGCAGCTCATGCTGCGGCCGGTTGCCTCCTCCGCCCGTCCGGCCCTCTGGGGTCGTACGGGCGGGGCTGAGGGGAGCCGGATTGCTGGTTCCAACGGCGAGAACCCCCGGAGCTGGAACTCCGGGGGTTCGTGGTGAGCCGTTCCTGTCAGAGAGGAACAGACCCGTGAAGAGCATCGCAGCACTTCAGGCCGTTGTTACGGCCACCCCGTTCGACGGTGAGCCGACTGACGCTGAGCTGGACGCGATCGAGCTGGAGATGCCGCTGATTCTGGCGGACGTCGCCTTGCTGGACGCGCAGATCATGACCATCGACCGCACGCCGACCGAGCTGGATGCGCGGCGTATCCGCCGGGCCCGCCGGCGGGTGCTGGCCGCCCGCCGGGACCTGGCCAACCGCACCGCCGCTTCGTCGCACGCCACGGTGTCGGGGGGTACGGCATGACCTACGGCGCGCGGTTGTCCAACAGCTTCCAGGGTGAGTGGGAGCTGTACGTCATCACCGACCGGATCAGCCTGGAGTGGCCCGAGCACTCGTTCGGGCGGAGCGGGCCGGTGCCCACGGTGCAGGAGCGGGTGGACGTACTGGCCCGGCTCGGTTTCGTCCTCGCGGATGGGGCCGAGTGGGAGTGGCAGGAGTGCCCCACCGGGGTCATGGACCGCGTCGAGCTGCTGGCGTCCGTGGACGTCCAGCGGAAGGACGGGGCGTCATGAACCGCTTCGGCAAGGGGCTGCTGGTCGCCGCTCTGGTCGGTGTGGTCGCGATGGCGTTCCGGGTGTCCTGGAACGCCCTGCGGGACGTCGCCACGGCGACCGGCGCCGACCCCACCGCCGCCACCCTCTACCCCTTCGTGGTCGACGGCCTGATGGCCCTGGCCCTGGTCGCGACCCTGGTCCTGACCGGAGATGCCCGCCGGTTCGCGCTGCGGGTGCTGGCCGCCTACACCCTGGCCTCCCTCGTCCTCAACTACGTCCACGGCCTTGTCCCGGAGCTGCATGACGAGGTGGTCGACTGGGGTCGACTGGCCGACTGGGACCCCGCCAACTGGGCCTTGGTCCTGCTCGCCACATCGCTGCCGGTCGGGTCGATCTACTTCGGCTCCGACCTGGTCGCCAAGGTGCTGCACCACCGACCGATCGAGACCCCGGCCGACTCCACGAATCAGGAGGAATCGACCGAGACCACTGTAAAACGGTCGACGGCTGACCTGGGAGTATCGACCCCCGCCCCGATCACCCCAACCCCGGCACCTGCGGCGCTGGAGGCCCCGAGGATGGTCGATCTGGTGAAGCCGACCGATCGGGTGCCGGTCGGGGCGGTGGCCGCTGAGTCGGCCCGTCCGCGTCGGGCGACCGGCCGCGTCCCCGACGCCGCCCGATCGGCTCGACCGACGCGCACCGCCGAACAGCTCCTGATCGAAGCACGGTCGGCTACGGCCGACTGGCCGGTGAAGGAGTTGACGGCCGAGGGCATCCGGCGGGCCGTGCGGACATCGCCGGTCAAGGCGCGGGAGCTGCGCGAGACCCTGCGCGCTGAGCGCGCCGCCGCCTGATGGCCGACGTCTACCGGTGGCGGCTCGCCCCCGATGGTCTGGCCACCCGCCGTCAGCTCCGCGCGCTGGGGCTGCGGCCGGGTGGTCAGGACGTCGTGGCGGAGGTCCACCGGCCTCGCCGCCGACGCGGCCCGCTGGTCGCCTACCTCTACCGCATCGAGCACGCCAAGCCCGTACGCCCCATGACCCCGGGCCGCGCCGCCGCCTTGGCGGCGGCGATGCTCGCCCGCCGAACCTGCCCCAACTGCCGGACCGACGTGGGGTATTGCATCCCGCGTTCGCTCGGCATGTGCGTCCCCTGCCACGACACCCCCGCCCCCTGCGAAGGGAACCGCCTTGTCCTTGCGTGAACGCCTCACCCGCACCCTGCACGCCGCCGGTCTCCGTCTCGCCGGAGAGCCCGGAGGTCGCGCCGCCAACGTCCTGACCGGCCTGCTCGGGCTCGGCCGGATCGAGCTGTGCACCAACCCGTCCTGCACCGACTGCGCGCCCGCCTCGCCCACCCGCTGACCGGAAGGACCCCGTCTGATGAACGCCGCCGAGTACCGCGCCGCCGCCGAGCGCCTCCTCGCCAAGGACCGAGACCGCTACCAGGCCATCACGCCCTACGACTTTCGCAAGGCCGAGATCCTCGCCCAGCTCGCCGTATCCGCCGCGACCTCCGAGGCCGCCGGGGCCCGTACCTCGCAGCCGACGAACGCCTGACGCACCACTGCCCCGGCCACCCGACGAACGCGGGGGTGGTCAGCCGGTTCGACTCCGGCCCGGGGCACTCCCGCACCACCCCGCATCCAGGGAAGGAACACGCGTGGACCACCTGCCCGAGCCCCGCCGACCGTCCGTCGTGAATCTGCCGGACGGCACCCCCGCCTACACCGACCACCTCCCCACCACCTACCAGTCGGCCAACGCGGTGCCGCAGGTGGTGCACGTCCACCAGGCCCCGCCGGACCGGACGGTGCAGCGTCTCGCGCTCGGCTCCGGCATGGGCGCCGGGATGGTGGCCGCCGGCGTCTACTTCGGCCCGCTGCTGGTCGGGGTGCTGACCGCGATCGCCGCGAACCTCGCCCTGCTCGCCCTGCTCGCCGCCGTCTGCGCCTGGGGCGTCGTCACCGTCGTGAAGTCGGTCGGCGGCAAGACCACCCCGACCGGCCGCAAGCGCCGCTGACCTGGAAGGAGAAGCCCGTGTTCCAGGCAGGTCAAGAAGTACTGATCGTTGCGTGTGAGGACGACTCGCGTGCGGTCGGACGTACCGGCCGGATCGTTGACGAGGTTCCCCCGGGACCGCTGACGAACGGCCGGTGGACCGTGCACCGGGTCGGGCTGCTGATCGGCCCCGTCCTGTGCCACACCCGCGAACTGCGGCTCGCCTGACGGCTGCCCGCCATCCCCGAACCCAGCGAGGTTCGGAGGTGGTTGGGGAGCCGGACAGTCCGGCCCCACCACGGGAGGTCACCGTGCACAGCTACACCCGAGCCGAGTCCCGCGAGCGCTCCAAGCTGTTCCGCAAGGGCTTCCGCCAGTCCCTCGCGGACTGCCTGGACCCTGACATCCGCCGCCGCATCGAGCGCATCGACGCCGCCGCCGCCGAGCGCGGACAGCAGGAACTGAACGCCCTGTACGAGGTGCAGGCCAAGGCCCGCCAGGACCTGGCCGCCGCCAAGGCCGTCGAGCGCACCGCCCCTCGCGCCGACAAGCCCGCCGCCCGGGAGGCACGCAAGCAGGCCGAGCAGCGCGTACGCCTTGCCGAGCGGGCCGTCCACAAGGCCGAGCGCACCTGAGCGGGGGCAGCCGGACCCGGCCAAGGAAACCGGCCGCCCCCTCCTTCACCCCACCCAGCAGCAACGAGCCGGAGAGGCACGTTCATCATGACCGAACCCGCCGTCCAGGCCCCCGCCATGGGGACCGTGCACCACCTCGACGACCACCGCCCCACCCCGCCGGCCGAACCGGTGGTTGACCTGACCAAGCCCGACACCGAGCCGACCACCCCGCAGACCCCGGCCACACAGCAGGGGTCGCGGATCGTCCGTACCGGCCGTGCCGTGCGCAGGGTCGCCACGCACGACCGCACGCGTTCCACCGCCCGGTTCACCGTCCGCCACGGCATGTACGTGGTCGGCGGGGGCCGGATCGTGGCCCGCCGTGCGTGGGAGGGCCGCACCGCCTCCCGCTACGAGCGGATGCTGCGGGCGGCGGAAGCCGCGGGGAACCTCGACCTCGCCACCGAGTGGGAAGAGCGCCTGTCCCGCTTCCGCGCCGCCCGCCACCAGCGCCGCATGGACCTGTTGTCGGCCCCGGTGAAGGCCGCCAAGGGCGCCGCAGCCGGGGCGGCCCTTACGGCCGGTGGGCTGCTGGTGCTCGGCATCTTCCTGGCCATCGCCAACAAGAACTTCGCCGACCTCGCCACCCCCACCCTCGCGTTGATCGAACTGGTCCGGTGGATCGTCGTGGTCATCACGGTCGTGTGGGGGCCGCTGGTCACCCTGGGACCGTGGGCCGCCTTACTGGCCCTGTGGGGTGTGGGGCGGCATCAGCAGGCGGCGCCGCAGTGGGTTCTTCCCGCCCGGTCGTCGGACGCTGGGGCTCCGATCACTCCGTCCGTCGTCGTCACCGCCCTGCGAGACCTGGGGATCGCCCCGTTGCGCAAGGCTGTGAAGGAGATGGGCGACGCCGGGGCCGCGATGCTCGGCCCCATCCGCATCGCCGGATGCGGTGTCGAAGTCGACGTCACCCTCCCCTCCGGCGTCGCCACCAACGAAGTGCAGAAGCGCCGACGGAAGTTGGCAGAGAACCTCGCCCGCCACGAACACGAGGTGTTCATCACGATCCCCCAGGCCGCACGCACCGTCCGACTCTGGATCGCGGACTCCGGCGCGCTGGATGAGCCGATCGGCCCCTCCCCGCTCCTCACCGACACCACCCTCACCGCCGACTACACCAAGGGCCGCGCCCCCTGGGGCCAGGACCTGCGCGGGGACGCCGCCCTGATCAGCCTCTACCAGCGGCACATGCTTATCACCGGTCTGTCCAACCAGGGCAAGACCGCCGCCCTGCGCGCCCTGGCCCTCTGGCTCGCGCTGGATGCCCGGGTGGAGTTCCGGGTGGCGGACCTCAAGGGCGTGGGTGACTGGGGCATGTTCGACGGCCTGGCCACCGTGCTGATCCAGGGGCCGACCGATGACCACGTCATCGAGGCGACGGAAATGCTGGAGGGTCTGGTCGACGAGATGGAGCGCCGTATCCAGGCGCCGCCCGGCACGGTGTTCACGCCGCTGATCGGGATCGTGGATGAGGCGCAGGTGGCGTTCATGTGCCCGGTGGTCGACGGCGAGAAGCGGCCCTACGGCGGCTCCAAGGCCACGTCCCGGTACTTTATGGCTGCCCGGAAGATCCACAACCAGGGGCGGGCGGTGGACGTGCTGCTCTTCCAGGGCACGCAGGACCCCACCGACCAGAACCTTCCCAAGCTGGTCCGTGAAGGCGCCCACACCCGCGCCTCCCTCGCGCTGGGGACGGAGTCGCAGGCTCGCATGGCGCTGGGCGACAAGGCTGTTGACGGCGGGGCCGCCCCGAACCTCCTGCGCCCGGGGCTGGACAAGGGCACCGTCGTGGTCGCGTCGGACGGGATCAAGATTCCCGCCGGGCAGGCCGCGATCACCGTGCGGACGCACTACATCAGCACCGACGACGCCGCCGAGATCGCGGAGCGGGCCAAGGCCCTGCGCGACGGCGTCACCACCCTGACCGCCGTCGACCGTGGTGAGGAGCGCGACCCGCTCACCGACGTGGCCGCCGTCCTCGCCGACGCGCCCCGGATGCGAACCAACGAGGTGCTCAAGCGGCTGCACTCCCTGGACCCGAAGGTCTACGGCAACCAGTGGACCAACGACCGGCTCAAGAGCCTGCTGGAGGCCCACGGCGAGGAGCCGAAGAAGTCCCACGGCGTCATGGTCGTCCACCGCGATCACGTCCTGCGCGCCCTCGCCAACCGCGACACCGACGGTTCCGCTTCCGCCTCCCAGTAGCGGGGAGGCGCACCCTCCCGAGGCGGGGAGGCGGGGAGAACTCCCCAACCCCCTCCCCGCACCGCCTCCCCCACGTTGATCAGCGAAAACACCGTTTCGGGGAGGCGGGGAGGCCCCGCAGGTCAGACCCCCGAAACCCCCTCCACACGCACCCCGACAGGGGGTGCGTTCGCCTCCCTGGCCTATCACTGGCAGGGATTCCGCTTCAACTCTCCAAGGAGTGCACCGTCATGCCCGAGACGTACCCCGACAGCACCGAGACCGGGGGCAGGTGGCCGACGCCGGAAGCGGCGTACGCCCTCGCCCCGAGCATCACCAGCGAGATCACCTGGGTCGCCTACACCGCGCGGGACTTCGGTCACCTCACCAACCCCCGCGAGTACTGGCTCCGCAAGGCCGCCGTCTTCGACCGCATCGCCCTCACCGAACACCAGCGCACCTTCACCGTCGCCGGAAGCACCGACAGCGACGCCGACGCGGCGGCCGACGACACCGCCCGCCGGCTGCTCGCCATCGACCACGCCGCCGGACTCGGACCCGGCGGCTACGCCAACGGCCCCTACCCGCCCGACCACCCCGACAGCACCCACAACCCGCGCGGCTACATCCGCCAGGAATACGCCCTGTGGGCCGACAACCAGTAGCTACGCCAAGGGCGGCCCCCCTCTCGCCAAAGACCGGGACCGCCCTTGTCCAGCAGCTCCCTGACGAGAACTGGAGACACCCAGCATGACCCAACACACCACCATCCGGCGAGCATCCGGCCACCGGCCGCGCTTACTCGACCTGTTCTGCTGCCAGGGCGGCGCCGCCAAGGGCTACGCCGATGCCGGGTTCGACGTGACCGGCGTCGACACCGCACCCCAGCCCCGCTACCCGCACCGGTTCGTCCAGGCCGACGCCATCGCCTACGTCCTGGAGCACGGCGGAGAGTTCGACGTCATCCACGCCTCCCCGCCGTGCCAGCACGACAGCGACTGCCAGCGCCTCCAGGGCAACACCCACCCCGACCTCATCGCCCCCACCCGCACCGCCCTCCATACCACGGGGCAGCCGTGGGTGCTGGAGAACGTACGCGGTGCCCTGCCGAAGCTGGACCGGCCCGTCATGCTGTGCGGGCCGATGTTCGGGGTGGAGACCTACCGGCACCGGTACTTCGAGACCGGCGGCGGCCTCACCCTCACCCAGCCCCACCACCCCCCGCACCTGGTCCCGCAGGCGAAGATGGGCCGCCCCATCCCGCCCGGCCACTACGGCCAGTTCGTCGGCAACTTCTCCGGCGTCCAGCACGCCCGCAACGTCATGGGTGTCCCCTGGATGAACCGCGACGGCATCCGCGAATGCATCCCCCCGGCCTACACCCACTGGATCGGCACCACCGCACTCACGTTCCTCGCGGCGGCCGGTCTGGGCGTGGCCGCATGAACGCGCGTGTGCTGCCGCTGCGGAAGCCGAACGGGCTGCGGGTGCTGGACCTGTGCTGCGGGGCCGGTGGCCTCTCGATGGGCTACTACCTCGCCGGATACGACGTGACTGGCGTCGACCTGCACCCCATGCCGAACTACCCCTTCACCTTCCACCAGGCCGACGCCCTCGATTACCTCGCCACCATCACGGCCACCAGGGAGATCGAGCGGTACGACCTGGTCCACGCCTCCTGGCCCTGCCAGAACAAGGCCCGCGTCACCGCCTGGCGCGGCAGCCGCGACGACCACCCGGACCTGATCACCCCCGGCCGCGAACTCCAGGCCGCCTGCGGCAGGCCCTGGCTCATCGAGAACGTCCCCGAAGCCTCCTGGGACGGCACACTGCGCCCCGACTACCTGCTGTGCGGCTCCCAGTTCGGCCTCAACGTCCGCCGCCACCGCGTCTTCGAAACCTCGTGGGGCGGCGGCGGTGACCTGGTGCCCCCGTGCTGGCACCACAAGGGACTGCTCGCCTTCGAGCACAAGGGTGAGCGGGCCTACGCGGACGCCATGGGCTGCACCTGGATGACCAACGTCGAAGCCCGCCAGGCCGTACCCCCCGCCTACACCCAGTGGATCGGCCACCAGTTCCTCACCCACGAAAGGACGGCCGCAGCATGAACACCCACCTCACCACCGCCCTCGACCTGGCCGCCCGGGGTGTTCCGGTCCTGCCGTTGCGGGCCGGGAAGGTTCCGTTCGGGAACTGCCCAGCCTGCCGTGACAACGCCTGCGGCGGCCGGCCGAACATGAAGACCCCCGGCCCCTGCACCTGCCCCCGCCCCTGCCACGCCTGGGCCGCCGCCACCACCGACCCCGCCACCCTCACCGCCCGCCCGTGGGCGACCGCGTGGGCGCAGGCTCAGGCCGTTGCCTACCACCCCGGCGGGGCCGGGCTGACCGTCGTGGACCTGGACGACGCCGACGCCGTCGTCTGGGCCCACCAGACGCTCCCCACCACCCGCATCGTGCTGACGACGCGGGGCGAGCACTGGATCTACCGGGGCGTGATGCCCTCCGCGAACCGCGTGCGGCCCGGCGTGGACGTCAAGTCGGCCATGTCCTACGCCCGGTGGCTCGGCCCCGGCACCGGCACCATGACCGCCCTGCCGGATGTCGTGCGCGGGCTGGTGGTGAAGGAAGAGACCACCTCCCCCCGGGGCGGGGTGGTCTCTTCACCCCCCGACCGAGCCGCGTGGGATCACCGGGTGGCCACCGGGTGCCGTCACACCGAGCGCTACGTCCGCACCGGCCTGGAGCGCGGTCTCGCCCTGGTGCGGGCCCGCAGGGAGAGCGGGGCCGGGTCGCAGGCGTTCGGTGTCGCGCAGTTCATCGCCAAGCAGCACGCGGACTGCCCCGGCCCCTGCGGCCTGGACGTCCTGGGACAGCAGCTCATCACCACCGCCGTGTCCATGGGCGTTCCCGAGCCGTACGCGGCCAGGGCGGTCACCAACGGCCTGGCAGGCGCCGCATGAACAACGCCTCCGAACCCACACCGGGTGGGCGTCAGCTCGGCATCGACGGGCTTCCCACCGCCCCCACAACAGCATCCCGGGCGGTGCGTGCGGTGGTTGGGCGTAAGTCGTCGGCCGTAGGCCGTCCGCTTCGTCTTGTCCGCCCTGACCCGCACCCGCCCACCACGCCCGGCCCCCGGCAGGTGTTGCGGTGCCTGGACGTCGTCGCGCCGCCGTCGTTCTCGGCTCTGGTGTCGGCCCGGTCCTGGTGCCGGTGCGGATACGAGCGCACCGCACGCGGCCGTTCCGGTGTCCTGGCCCTGATTGAAGCCCACACCGCCCACCCCGAGTCCTGCCCGCTGCGCAACCTGGAAGGGAGCAAGGCCGCATGAGCGCCGACCTGTGGGAGGGCTTCAACGACTCCCTGGACCCCGAGACCATCACCGGCCCCGTCTGGGATGAACCCGTCCCCCTCAACCCCCGCCGCGAACTCCCCACGTTCCCCGTGCACGCGCTGCCCGAGTGGCTGAGCGGCATGGTCGCCGGAGTAGCGGAGGAGACGCAGACCCCGGTGGACCTGGCCGGGTGCCTGGCCCTCGCTGTGCTCGCCACGGCGGCCGGCGGGCGGGCCACGGTTCACGTGCGGGGGCACTGGCGGGAGCCGGTGAACCTCTACACCGCCGTGGCCCTGCCCCCCGGCAACCGTAAGAGCGCCGTGTTCACCCTCATGACCGGCCCGCTCCTCGCCGCTGAGAAGGCGTTGGTGGAGTTGTCTGGTCCGCGCCGGGCGGAAGCCGAGACCACCGCCCGCCTGGCCCGTTCCGCAGCCGACAAGGCCGCCCAGAAGGCCGCAGCAGCCGAACCGGGGCTGCGGGACCAGCTCACCGCCGAAGCCGTCCACCTCGCCCAGCAGGCGGATGAGATGACGGTGCCCGCGAAGCCGCAGTTGGTCGCGGACGACGTCACCCCCGAAAGCCTCGCCACCCTGGTCGCGGACCAGGACGGGCGGATGAGCGTCATGTCCGCCGAGGGCGAGATCTTCGACATCATCGCCGGACGCTACTCCGGCACGCCCAACATGGGCATCTTCCTCAAGGGCCACGCCGGGGACATGGTGAGGGTGAACAGGCAGGGGCGGGACGCGCAGCACGTCGAAGCCCCCGCCATCACCATGGGCCTGGCCATCCAGCCCGAAGTGCTGGACGCCCTGGGCAGGGTGAAGGGGGCTGACGGGCGGGGACTGCTGGCCCGGTTCCTGTACGCCAAGCCCGTCTCTCTCGTCGGCTCCCGCAACCTCACCCCGAACCTCCTGCCGGAGGAAACCGCGGCTGCCTATGCGAAGCGGTTGGGTGGGCTGACGCTGGCGTTGGCGGACTGGACCGACCCGGCCGTCCTCACCCTCACTCCCGACGCCGACGCTGTCCTCTTGGCCTATCAGAAGGTGACCGAGTCTCGGATCGGGAAGGGCCGCAGCCTCCATCCGGTCATCAAGTGGGCGTCCAAGCGCGACGGGGCCGTCGCCCGCATCGCCGGACTCCTCCACCTGGCCACCCATCCCGACAACGGATGGATGGTCCCCATCGAAGCCGCCACCATGGCCAACGCAGTGGAGATTGGCGACTACTTCACCGCTCACGCCCTGGAAGTCTTCGACGCCATGGGCGCCGACCCCGCACAGGGAGCCGCCCACCAGCTCCTCACCCACCTCAAGGAACAGCGCCTCTCCGGCTTCACCAAGCGGGAGCTGTTCCGGGGCTTGTCGCGCGGTGACTTCCCCGCCATGACCGACCTGGACCCCGCGCTGATGCTGCTGGAAGAACACGGATGGGTCCGCCAGCAGCCCGCACCCGCGCGTACCGGGCGCGGTGGCCGGCCGCCGTCGCCCCGCTTCGACACCCACCCCAACGTCACCCCGCCACTCACCACCGGCTGACAGAACCCCCATTCCGCTGACAGAACTGACACAACCCCCGCTCTAACCCGCTGACCTGCACAAAGAGCCATGATCACGGCTCTGACAAAACCTCCGAAAACTCTGACAGAACCTCCCCGCCCCCGGTTTCCGACACAGCCCACACCGGCCGTGCCGGTGTCGGGGGCGCTCTGACAGAAACCCCTGCCCGGAGGTTCTGTCAGAGTTTTTTGAGGTTTTGTCACGACGCTGGAAACCGGAGTATCCGCAGGTCAGCGGGCTAGCGGCTAGGTTCTGTCAGTTCTGTCACGGATACCGGCCCAAGCCCCGAGGAAGGCACGTCGTGAGCACCGCAACAGACCTCGTTGACCCGACCCTCGTTCTCCTCACCGTCGAAGAAGCCGCACGTCGGCTCAGCGTCGGCCGGACCACCTGCTTCGCCCTGATCCGCTCGGGAGCACTGGAGTCGCTGACGGTCGGCAGTCTCCGCCGCGTCCCCGCCGACGCCCCGGCCGCGTACCTCGCCCGCCGCCGCGCCGAGCAGTACACCGCCTGAACCACTCCACATACACGGGGCGCCACCTCACCTGGTGGCGTCCCGTGCTCACACACACCCCGAAGGAGTCCGCCCGTGGCGGAAGAGAAGAAGCGCACCCGGCAGCCCAACGGGCGCTCATCCATCTATCAGGGCAAGGACGGCAAGTGGCACGGCCGCGTCACGGTGGGGATTCGTGACGACGGCAAGCCGGACCGGCGCCATGTCGAACGCAAGACCCGAGCCGCCGTGACGGCCGCTGTGCGTGAACTGGAGAAGCAGCGCGACAGCGGAGCCGTACGCAAGGCCGGGCGCGCCTGGACGGTAGAGGCGTGGCTGACGCATTGGGTGGAGACCATCGCACCGCTCGCTGTGAACGAGAACACCATGGTCGGGTACGGCGTCGCGGTCCGGAAGCACCTCATTCCTGCGCTGGGAGGGCACCGTCTGGACAAGCTTGGGCCTGAGCACATCGAGCGGTTCTACGGCCGGATGCAGGCCGATGGCCGTCGTGCCGGGACGATCCACCAAATCCACCGCACCTTCCGGACGGCCCTGAACGAAGCGGTCCGCCGGGGGCACCTCACCCGTAACCCGGTGCAGCTCGCCAAGGCGCCGCGTCTGAACGACGAGGAGATCGAGCCGTACACCGTCGATGAGGTAAAGCGCCTCCTTGTGGCCGCCGACAAGGGGCGGAACTCGGCACGGTGGGCCGTGGCGCTCGCGCTGGGGCTTCGGCAGGGGGAAGCCCTGGGACTGAAGTGGGCAGACGTGGACACGGCGCGGGGCGTCCTGATGGTCCGGCGAAGCCGCCGGCGTCCGCGCTACGCCCACGGCTGCAGCGACCCGTGCGGGCGTAAGGCCGGGTACTGCCCCCAGCGCAAGCGCACCAACCCGGAGACGGCCGACACCAAGTCGCGCGCCGGGCGCCGGGTGGTCGGTCTGCCCGCACAGCTCGCGGACTTGCTGACCACCCACCAGGTGAAGCAGGAAGCCGAACGCCTGGAGGCGGGTGACAAGTGGGCGGATGAGGGATGGCTGTTCGCCACCCCGGACGGACGGGGCACCTCGACCCGCACCGACTACGACGACTGGAAGGAGCTGTTGGCTGCCGCTGGGGTCAGGGACGGTCGTCTGCACGATGCCCGCCACACCGCCGCAACTGTTCTGCTGATCCTCGGTGTCTCCGAGCGTGCTGTCATGGGGCTCATGGGGTGGTCCACCACCGCTATGGCGGCGCGGTATCAGCACATGGTCGACACCGTGCGCACGGACGTGGCTCGGCAGGTCGACGGACTCATCTGGAAACCGGCAGGAGAGCGGCCGGACGACAATGACGACGGGGCCGCTGGGGTGCTCGTACCGGCCAACTGAGACGGAAACTGAGACGGAGGGCAAAGCGAAGGGTCCGGCTCATCGAGCCGGACCCTTCGTCTACCAGCGGTAGCGGTGGGATTTGAACCCACGGTGACGGGTTACGCCACACTCGCTTTCGAGGCGAGCTCCTTCGGCCGCTCGGACACGCTACCGAGAGAGAGCTTAGACCATCCCGGGGCGTGCACAGAAATCGGTTCTCGGGGGTGGGGCCGTGGCCGGTCAGAGTGTGCGGAAGAAGGCCGTCAGCCGGGTCGCGCAGTCATCCTCCAGGACGCCCGCGACGACCTCAGGGCGGTGGTTCAGGCGGCGGTCGCGGATGACGTCCCAGAGGGAGCCGGCCGCGCCGGCCTTCTCGTCATGGGCTCCGTAGACGACCCGGGCCACCCGGGACTGGACCAAGGCGCCCGCGCACATCGTGCAGGGCTCCAGCGTGACCACCAGCGTGCAGCCGGTCAGGCGCCACTCGCCGACCGCCTCGGCCGCCCGGCGCAGGGCCAGGATCTCGGCGTGCGCGGTCGGGTCGCCGGTGGCCTCGCGCTCGTTGTGGGCGGCGGCCAGTTCGGTGCCGTCGGGGCCGAGCAGGACGGCGCCGACCGGTACGTCACCGGCCGACGCCGCCCTCTCGGCCTCGGCCAGGGCGCGGCGCATCGGGGCCTGCCACGGATCGCGTACGGGGTCGGGGCCGGGCACAGGTACGCGTACGGGATCCGGGGTGGGCCGGGGGGAGGAGGAAGGGTTCGGCGGGCTTGCGGTCACCCGCGGACCTTAACGGACGGGGACAGGGCGGAAACGGGCCAGGGCCGGAGGGGGCCGGAGTCGGAGTCGGGGGGTGCGCGGTCCGGCTCGGGAAGGTGTCCAGCAGCGGGAGGGTGTCCGGCCGAGGGAGCGCCGTCCGGCCCCCGGGAAGGCTGTCCGGCGGGCAGGGCCGCCGGACAGCCCCTAGCGGACCGCCTCCAGGACCTCGGCCGCTCCCAGCGCGTCGGCGATCTCCGTCAGCGCGTCGGTTCGCAGCGTCAGCAGGTCCTTCTCGGAGACCCCGAAGTCGGCGAGGATGCCCAGATCGCCGATCGGGCCCGCCGGGACGGAGCCGGAGTCAGGATCGGAGCCCGTATCCGCGCCGGGGTCGGTGGTCGTCGCGGAGGAGGACGCGGGCCGGGCCGGGCCGTCCGGTTCGCCGTCCTCCGTGCCGTCGAGGTCGACGAGCTCTTCCAGCGCGGCGATCTCGTCCTCGGCCCCTGGTTCGCGGCCGAGCAGTTCGTCGGTGAGCAGGATCTCCCCGTACGAGGAGCGGGCGGCGGCGGACGCGTCCGAGACGTAGATACGGGGGTCCTCCTCACCGTCCACCCGGAGGATGCCGAACCAGGCGTCCTCCTGCTCGATGTAGACCAGGACCGTGTCCTCGTCCACCGAGACCTTCTGGGCCAGATCCGTCAGGTCGGACAGGGTCTCCACATTGTCGAGCTCTGTATCGCTCGCTTCCCACCCGTCTTCGGTGCGCGCGAGCAGTGCGGCGAAGTACACCGTGACTCTCCCACTGGTCATAGGTGAATCGGTCCGACGGGAGGGCAGACGGCGATCCGTCTGCTCTGAGCCCCGCCCAATCGGCATCGTGGCAGAAACAAGCGCCGAGCGAGACCTCTTCGGCCGTTGCGTCGGCCATCAGTTCCAGGAGTGCCTGGTCGGCCGTCTGCCTGACGGACCCGATCAGCGGAGGGCGTGCGCCGGTGGTACCGGAGGGCTTCACCAGCGGAACGTACGCATCCGCATCTGTTGCCGCATACGGGCCGCACGGGCCCGCCGCGGCTGCACCCGGTCCCGCAGCTGCTTGGCCTCATGGAGCTCGCGGAGGAATTGGGCGCGCCGCCTGCGCCGCGCCGCGTCACTCTCCTGCGCGTCCGTGACGTCACCCGTCGCGCCCTGCGGCTCGCGCGCGTCGCTCACTCCGCGTGAGCCCGGGTTCCGCGGCTGTTCCCCGTCCGCCATCGACACATCACCCCAACGCTGGGTCCGTATGCCCCCACCTTCCCCCCGAACAGGTGGTTGATGCCAGCGCAGAGTGCCGGAAGGCGCGGTTACTGTTGACGCATGCGGATCCACGTCGTCGACCACCCGCTGGTGGCGCACAAACTGACCACGCTGCGCGACAAGCGCACCGACTCCCCGACCTTCCGGCGCCTCGCCGACGAGCTGGTCACCCTTCTCGCCTACGAGGCCACCCGGGACGTGCGTACCGAGCAGGTCGACATCGAGACCCCGGTGACGCCCACGACGGGCGTCAAGCTCTCGCACCCCCGGCCCCTCGTCGTCCCGATCCTGCGCGCCGGCCTCGGGATGCTGGACGGCATGGTGCGGCTGCTGCCCACCGCCGAAGTGGGCTTCCTCGGCATGATCCGCAACGAGGAGACGCTCCAGGCGGAGACGTACGCGACCCGGATGCCCGAGGACCTCTCCGGCCGCCAGGTCTACGTCCTCGACCCGATGCTGGCCACCGGCGGCACGCTCGTCGCGGCCATCCGCGAGCTGATCAAGCGCGGCGCCGACGACGTCACCGCCGTCGTCCTCCTCGCGGCGCCCGAGGGCGTCGAGGTGATGGAGCGCGAGCTGGCGGGCACCCCCGTCACCGTCGTCACCGCCTCCGTCGACGAGCGGCTCAACGAGCACGGCTACATCGTGCCGGGCCTCGGCGACGCCGGTGACCGGATGTACGGGACCGCGGAGTAGCCCACGCCCATCAGGCACGAGAAGAACAGAACGGTGCCCCTTCCACGTGAGCTTCTTTTACGTCGCGGGAGGGGCACCGGTGTGTCCGCGCGTGCCTGTGCGTGCTGCTCAGCCGCTCTTCGTCGTCGAGCAGGACGCCGACGGCGCCGGGGACGGCTTCGTGAGGGCCGTCATCGCGGCCGTGGCCTCCGCCGGGGTGCTGAACGCCTTGAACTTGGCGCCGAGGATCAGGTCGACCTCCGCCGTCTTGCGGTTGTCGGTCTTCCGCACCGTGCCCGGCAGCTGCGTGCCCAGCACGGTGAAGCTGCCGTCCGCCGCGGTCGGTGCGCCGAGCAGCACGCCGGGGCCCGGGACCTTCTTGTCGTACGCCTCCGGGGCGTTGCCCACCTCGCCGACGGTGAACCCGCGCTTCTTCAGCTCGTCCGCGGCGGCCTTGGCGAGCCCGCTGCGGGTCGTCGCGTTGTAGACGTTGACCTTGATCCCGGCCGGCTTCGGCAGAGCCTTGGCGGGGGCCGCGGGCTTCGGCGTGGGGCAGTCCCGCTGGTGGCCGGCGGCGCTCGCGCTCTTGTCGCCGCCCGTGAAGACGTCGATGAGCTGCAGTGTTCCCCAGCCGGCGAGGCCGAGGGCCACCACGGCCGAGACGCCCGCGAGGACGATCCTGCGGCGGTGCCGGGGGCGGCGCATGCGGGGATAGGTTTCGCCCGTGATGCGGTACTTTCCGCCCATGCCGGGGGGAGTGAGCATGCTCATGGAGGCAGCGTAGTGCGACCCGGTGATGCTGCGTACTAAATGATCAACGTATGGCACCCGGATGAGCACGAAAGCACCCGAAAGGCCCGAATTCGCGTGCGACCGCGAGGGCTGCTGTTATAAGGGTGATACGCACGGACGCGCGGGGAACGATGGCGGTGTCAGCCCAGGTCGAGGACGCGTGCGTGCAGCACCTGGCGCTGCTGGAGCGCGGCGCGGACCGCCCGGTGCAGCCCGTCCTCGAGATACAGGTCGCCCTGCCACTTCACGACGTGGGCGAAGAGGTCGCCGTAGAACGTGGAGTCCTCGGCGAGGAGGGTCTCCAGGTCGAGCTGGCCCTTGGTGGTCACGAGCTGGTCCAGGCGAACCGGACGCGGCGCGACATCCGCCCACTGTCGGGTGCTTTCCCGGCCGTGGTCGGGGTATGGCTTCCCATTTCCGATGCGCTTGAAGATCACACGGAAAGCCTACCGGGCAAGGGGCGCCGGGCGCAGCCAGGGAACCCCACTGCGGTGGCCTGCGAAACGTTGTAGAGCGCCGCATAGCGCTGGATACCGGGACAGGGTTTCCCCCGTACGGGTGGGAGCGCGCGTTCTCGCGTGGGTGCGCGTGGGCGTGGGTGGGCGTGGGCGTGCCGCAGGCTACGAGGTGCTGAACCCGTCTCGTAGCCTGCGGCACGTGTTCTGTCGGTGCCCGCGGGGCTGTTACTCCGTGACCTCGTGGCCGTGGCCGTCGTGCAGGCCGCCGCCGCTGCCCGGCGTGCCGGTGCTGGGGGCCGGGGTGACCGGGCGGGTCAGCGAGCGCAGGTCGTGGGCGTACGTGCCGACCGCGTTGGCGATCACGTCGATGTTGAGGTCGAAGTGCCGCATGCTGATGTTGCTCAGGTCGTCGCAGGCCTCGTGGTAGCACGGGTCGTACGCGACGCCCGCCTCTCCGCCGTACGTCCGGGCCTGGGTCGCCGTCTTGATGCCCTCGGCGCCCGTGAACGTACCGCCGGAGGGGATGCCCACCTCGATGAACGGGCCGTAGTCCGAGCGGCCGGTGAAGTCCGTGCCCTCGTGCTTCTTGCCCTTGCCGTCGAGGAACTCGTTGATGTCGCGTTCCAGCTGGGCCGAGCCCTCCGGGCCGGGGCCCTCGCCGACCCCGTCGGAGTCGTCGCCGTCGTAGACGAACTGGACGCCGTTGGGCGAGGCGATCATGTCGAAGTTCAGGTAGAGCGCGATCTGCTCGCGCTGCTTCTCGGAGAGCCCGGCGACGTACGCCTCCGAGCCGAGCAGGCCGTTCTCCTCGGCCGACCACCAGGCGAAGCGGACCTTGTTGGCGGGCTTGCTCTTCGACTTGGCCAGCTCCAGGGCCACTTCGAGCAGTCCGGCCGAGCCCGAGCCGTTGTCGTTGATCCCGGGGCCCTCGGTGACGGAGTCGAGGTGGGCGCCGAGCATCACGGTCTTCGCCGCCTCGCCGCCGCGCGTCTCCGCGATGACGTTGCGGGTGGCGCGCTCCTCCTGGAGCTCGCGGATCTCGAAGGAGACCGTCACCTCGCCCCCGGCCAGGTCGGCGGCGAGCTGTTCGCCCTCCTCCTGGGTGACCCCGCCGGTCGGGATCCTCCCCGCCGCGATCTCGCCGAGCGTGCCGGAGAGGACGCCCTCGGTGTTGTTGTAGATGACCGCACCGGCCGCACCGGCCTCCGCAGCCGCCGCCTGCTTCTGGGCGAAGGCGCAGCCGCCGCGCTTGATGAGCGCGATCTTGCCGGTGAAGTTCGCGGAGGCGTAGTCGGACGCCTCACAGCCCGAGGTGTCGTCCACGGGGACGCCGACCAGTCCCGCCGACAGACCGCCCACCGGCGTCGACGGGGTGTACGTCATCGCCTTGATCGTCACCTCGCGGGGCGTCGGCGACACCACGGAAAGCTTTTCGGCCAGGGTCTCCGTGTAGACGAAGCGGAAGTTCTCGTAGGAGACCTGGTACCCGGCGCGCTGGAGCTGCCGGTGGACGTACGCCGCCGAGGCGTCGTGGCCGAGCGATCCCGCCGCGCGGTGACCGCCGGCCGAGTCGGCTATCGCCTGGAACTGCTGGAGATGGCGGTAGGCGTCACGTGCGGACGCGTTCTTCACCAGCTCCCGGGACAGCTTGACCGCCTCCTTCGAGGCGCTCTTCGAGTGGCCTGACCCGTGCGAAGGCCCGTGGTGCGGGGCTGCGCCCAGGAGGAGCGGCGTGGCCAGGGCGGTGGCGGCCACAACTGCCATGGCTCTGCGACGTGTTGCGTGCACAAGAGTCCTTCCGGTCGAGACGTGACGGAGGTGCGAACGAACGTGCTGCGAAAGCTGTTGCGAAAGCTAGCGAGTGGGGTGGCTTCTGGGAACAGCAGTGGCTGATTTTGATCGTTTCCGCCGGGTGTCCTGTCCGGGTGCGTGCTGAGTTGTGCATTCCGGTCACCCCTTGGCCTTGGGCGCGCCCTTGGCCGTTTTCGCCGCCTTGGCCGCCGCCTTGGCCTCCTGCTTGTACGCGCGCACTTCCGCCAGCGACTCGGGTCCGGTGATGTCGGCGACCGACCGGCGCGAGCCGTCCTCCCCGTACGCCCCCGCCGCCGCCCGCCACCCGGTGGGACGTACGCCGAACCGCTTGCCGAGCAACGCCAGGAAGATCTGGGCCTTCTGGGTGCCGAAACCCGGCAGGTCGTTCAGCCGTCGCAGCAGCTCCTCCCCGGTGCCCGCGTCCCGCCAGACCGCGCTCGCGTCACCCTCGTACTCCGCCATCAGGAACTGGCACAGCTGCTGGACCCGCCGCGCCATGGAGCCGGGGTAGCGGTGGAGGGCCGGTTTCGTGGTGAAGAGGGCGGTGAAGGCGTCCGGGTCGTAGGCGGCGATCTCCGCCGCGTCCAGGTCGTCCGAGCCCATCCGCTCCGCCAGCGTGTACGGGCCCGTGAACGCCCACTCCATCGGGACCTGTTGGTCCAGCAGCATGCCGACGAGGGCGGCCAGGGGGCTGCGGGCGAGAAGCTCGTCCGCGGCCGGCTGCTGGGCGATCCGCAGGGTGGGGTCCTTGCCGCTGTCGCTCTTGGTCATACGTTCGATGATCCCGAGGGCGGGCGCCGACGGCGACTCCAATGACTCCAGTCGCGCCGATGAGCCCGTCTGGCCGTCTCCGGCCGCGTCAGGCCCCGCCCGGCCTGTCGGTACCGGCCTCGACTGCTGCTCGGCTTCCACTGAAGGAGTACGCGAGCGCGCTCGTGACGTCGCCATACGCGGTCGTCTGCCGACGCTACGGGACCAGCTGGTCCGCCCGCCCCCGCAGATAACGGGCCTCGGGTTCACTGAGGGTGCCGTCGGCGGCGGCGAGATAGGCGGTACGGGCGGCTTCGTGGTCCCCGGCCCGCTCCAGGAGATGGGCTCGTACGGCATCGAGTCGGTAGTGACCGCCCGACATCCCCGCCAGCGCGTCGACCTCCACCAGCCCCGCCCGCGGCCCGTGCACCATGGCCACCGCGACCGCGCGGCCCAGAGCGGCGGCTGGGTCGGGGGTCCGGTGCACGAGGAGCTCGTACAGGGCGAGGATCTGCGGCCAGTCGGTGTCATCGGCGCGCCCGGCCTCGTCGTGCAGGGCGGCGATGGCGGCCTGGAGCTGGTAGTCCCCGGCCGGCCCTTGGGTGAGCGCCTCCTCGGCCAGCGCGGTGCCTTCCGCGATGGCCGTACGGTCCCAGAGGGCCCGGTCCTGTTCGTCGAGGGGGATCAGCTCGCCGCCGGGCCCGGTGCGCGCCGGAGCGCGCGCCTCGGTGAGGACCATGAGCGCCAGCAGCCCGGTCACGCGCCCCTCCCGGGGGAGGAGCCGGCGTACGGCACGGGTGAGCCGGATGGCCTCGCGCGCCAGGTCGGTGCGGTGGAGCTCGGGGCCCGCGGTGGTGGTGTACCCCTCGTTGAAGATCAGGTAGAGGACCTGGAGGACGGCCGCGAGCCGCCGGTCCCGGTCCTCGGGCTCCGGCCGCCGGAACTCCGCCCCTCGCACCGCCCGCTTCGCCCGGCTGATGCGCTGCGCCATCGTCGCCTCCTCCACGAGGTGGGCGCGGGCGATCTCCGCCGTGGTGAGCCCGCCGACCGCGCGGAGGGTGAGCGCGATCTGGGCGGCGGGGGAGAGGGCGGGGTGGCAGCAGAGGAAGAGGAGGGTGAGGGTGTCGTCCTCGGACGGCGCCCGCCCCTCCCCGGGCGGCGGGGCGACGAACGCGTCCGCCGGGGTGAGGGCGGCCACGGTCTCCTCACGCCGCCGACGGGCTTCGTCACTACGCAACCGGTCGGTGAGGCGCCGGGAGGCGACCCGGATCAACCAGCCACGCGGATTCTCCGGAACGCCGTCCTCCGGCCACTGCGCGGCGGCCGCGATCAGGGCCTCCTGGACGGCGTCCTCGGCCGGGTCGAAGTGCCCGTAGCGGCGGACGAGCGCGCCGAGGACCTGCGGCGCGTTGCGGCGCAGCGGGTCCTCGATGCCGTCGTCGGTCGTACGGTCCGCCTTCAGTGGTCGCTCCTGGTCGAATCAGTCGATCCCGCCGCCGATGGTCCGGATGAGCACCGGGTACTCGGGCGCCCCGGCCGGCTGCGGACAGCGTGCCACGCGGGCGGCGATCTCGGTCACCCGCTCCAGGCTCTCGCATTCGAGGATCCAGAACCCGGCCAGCAGCTCCTTCGTCTCGCTGTACGGGCCGTCCGACACCACCGGCCGCCCCTCGGCGTCGACGCTGACGGCCCGCCCCTGCGCGGGCTCCGTGAGCCCGTACGCGGTCACCAGCTCACCCGACTCGGCGAGGTCGTCGTTGATGCCGCCCATGTAGGCGAACATCTCCTGCATGGCCTTCTCGTCCCAGGCCGGACTGTCCGCCGACCCCTTGCCGGCCTGCGCGTCGTAGTCCGCCTGGCTGCCCTGGACCATCACCAGATACTTCATGACCGTCGCCTCCTGGTAGCGAGCTCTTCGTTTCCTTGGTTCTCCGCTGACACAGGGGACGTCGGGGCCGGGGCGGGGTTCTCGACACGACGCGCGGATTCTTTTCGGGATTCACCCGCTGGAGGGGGCGGAACAGCACGTTCAGTAAAGTGCGGCAACGTTGCGC
Organism: Streptomyces sp. CB00316; assembly: GCF_001905595.1. GTDB lineage: Bacteria > Actinomycetota > Actinomycetes > Streptomycetales > Streptomycetaceae > Streptomyces. The sequence continues at coordinate 805,902 of NZ_LIXI01000002.1, forward strand.
CTGCCTGCCGACCTGCCGACCTGCCCACCACCTCCATAGAACGAGGTCCTCCGACCGTGTCTGCCGCCCCTCCTGTGGTCGTTCCTCCCCCTCCCGTCTCGGTCGTGGGGATCGGCGCGGACGGCTGGTCCGGGCTGTCCGGCGGGGCGCGGGAGGCGCTGCGGGAGGCGGAGGTACTGATCGGCGGGGCGCGCCAGCTGGACCTGCTCCCGCCGGAGTGCGCGGGCGTACGGGAGGCGTGGCCGTCACCGCTGCGCCCCGCCGTACCCCGGCTGCTGGCCGAGCACCGGGAGCGCCGGATCGCGGTGCTGGCGAGCGGGGACCCGATGTTGTACGGGATCGGGCGCGCGCTGGCGGAGGAGCTGGGCCCGGAGGCGCTGCGCGTGCTCCCGCACCCGTCCTCGGTCTCGTACGCCTGCGCGCGGCTCGGCTGGCCCCAGGAGGACACGGAGGTCGTGACGCTGGTGGGCCGCCCGGCGTCCCGCCTCGTCGTGTCCCTCCACGAGGGCCGGAGGCTGCTGGCCCTGAGCGCGGACGCTTCGACGCCCGCGACGGTGGCGGCCCTGCTCACGGCGCACGGCTTCGGCCCGAGCCGCATGCGCGTCCTGGAACAGCTGGGCAGCGGGGCGGAGGCGTACGTGGAGGGCGTCGCGGAGACGTGGACGCACGCGCCGGGGGACCGCCTGAACGTCATCGCGATCGACTGCCGGGCTTCGGCGGACGCGCTGCGGCTCGGCGCCGTACCGGGCCTGCCGGACGAGGCGTACGAACACGACGGCCAGCTCACCAAGCGCCACATCAGGGCCGCCACGCTCGGGGCCCTGGCACCCGCGCCCGGAGAACTGCTGTGGGATGTGGGCGGCGGATCGGGCTCGATCGCGATCGAGTGGATGCGCACGCACGTTTCCTGTCGGGCGGTGAGCGTGGAGAGGGACCCGGCGAGGGCGGACCGGATCAAGCGGAACGCGGATCGCCTGGGGGTCCCGGGCCTGAGGGTCGTCACGGGCCCGGCCCCCTCGTCCCTGTCCGAACTGGACGTGCCGGACGCGGTGTTCATCGGCGGCGGCCTGACGGCACCGGGCCTGCTGGACGCCTGCTGGGAGGTGCTGAGGCCCGGGGGCCGACTGGTCGCGAACACGGTGACGCTGGAGTCGGAGGCGCTGCTGGCCGAGCGGTACAGGGCGTACGGCGGTGAGCTGACCCGGCTCGCGGTCGCTCACGCGGTCCCGGTGGGCGGATTCACGGGCTGGCGCCAGGCGATGCCGGTGACGCAATGGTCCGTACGCAAACCCTCAGTCCCAGTCTCAGGAGATCGAACATGACGGTGTACTTCATCGGCGCGGGCCCCGGTGCGGCCGACCTGATCACGGTGCGCGGCGCGCGACTGCTCGCCGCCAGCCCGGTCTGCCTGTACGCGGGCAGCCTGGTCCCGGTCGAGCTGCTGGCCGAGTGCCCGCAGGACGCCCGGCTGATCGACACGGCGGACCTGGACATCGAGCAGATCACCGCGGAGCTCGTACGGGCCCACGCGGACGGCCACGACGTGGCGCGGCTGCACTCGGGGGACCCGTCGGTGTTCAGCGCGGTGAACGAGCAGATGAAGCGCCTGGACGAGGCGGGAGTCCCGTACGAGGTCGTCCCCGGCGTCCCCGCGTTCGCCGCGGCGGCCGCGGCCCTGAAGCGCGAGCTGACGGTCCCGACAGTCGGCCAGACGGTGATCCTGACCCGCATCGCCCAGCGTGCCACGGCCATGCCGGAGGGCGAGGACCTGGCCACCCTGGGCCGCAGCGGCGCCCTGATCGTCCTGCACCTGGCGGCCCGCTACGTGGACCGGGTGGTGGAGGAACTGACCCCGCACTACGGCGCGGACTGCCCGACGGCGGTGGTCGCGATGGCGTCCCGCCCGGACGAGGTCATCCTGCGCGGGCCCCTGGACTCGATCGCGGAGCAGGTGAAGGCTGCGGGGGTGATCAGGACGGCGGTCATCATGGTGGGGCGGACGCTGGGGGCGGAGCAGTTCCGGGACAGCCACTTGTATGCGGTGGGGCGGGACCGGGGCGCCTGCTGACGGGCGGGTTCCGGAGCTCTGAGGGGGACTCTCCAGCCCACTCGGAAAGAGACATCGGCCCGGGAGCGTCGGCTCAGATCTCCTGCCCCTGCGGCGGAGCTTCGCGGACCACGCTGGTCATCGGGCCGCGGGTGCACCACCCCAGGAACTCGTACAGCGCCCGACCGTCAACCGTCGCGGCCAGCACAGCAGACGAGGAGCCCGAGGCAACAGCTGCGTTCTCCAGTGTCCGCATGACGAGGCTGCCAAGTCCCTTGCGGCGGTGGGCCGACGAGGTCTCGACCTGGTCGAAGACGGCGGTGCGTCCAGGGCCGGGCAGGGCAACCTGACCGCGGGCGGCGAACGCACCGTCCTCCGTCACCACGAGCACCCGCGTGACCCCGCCCCGCGCCCAAGTACGCACCTGATAGCCGTCCGGGGCCACCGCGGCGTTCGAGTGCAGCGGTGTCGACATCAGGAAACCGTCGTCAGCAAGGCGCCAGCCGGGCGCTGCCCACGAGGCGACAGTCTGCGGCGGCAAGAAGACCTTGAGCCAGGTGCCCGGGACAGTGACCGTCTCCGTCAGCTTGCGGACGAGTGACTCGTCAGCATCCGTCAGCACGTGCCGGGTGACGTGGCCGTTCAGCCCGACGTCGACGGTGAAGCCCCAGGGCTCGGACACCGGCGGCGCGGCTCCGCGTGAGACGACCCAGCCCTCCACCCATGAACGTACGGCTTCGGCGTCCATGCGGATCCTTCCGTAATAGGTACAGAATGCAAGTGAACATTACGCAGGAAGTCCTACGGTCATATGGCGATCTCCTCACCCGGCTCTGTCCACTGGGAATCCCTGAACCCTTTCGCCGCCCGTGAGGCAGGTCTGGCCGCGTAGGGGTGAATGCGGCGAGACCTCCGTACGGATCCCCATGGGCGGGCCAGTATGTCGCTGTGACCTGAACTTCCCGGACCCCCTGTCGCAGGAGCGGCAGGTTCTCGTCCTCTCGTACTTCCGTGACCGGCCCCCACGTCCGGCCCGAGTCACGAGAGACTCTGATTCTCAGGAGAATGCGCGGTTCGGTGCTGAGGTGGTCGGCCTGTGTGTCGTCTCCGGACTGGTGCACCGGGGTCTCGTCTCTCGTGGTCATTGCCGGACTCCTTCACCTGTCCCGGCACTCGTCCGGGTCAACAACCAGGAAAGCGACTGGAGTCGGGGGTATCCACGGCATCGGTGCGGCACTCTTGAAGCAGATCTGTGCACGGATGTCAGAGGGGCCGGAACTGCGCGAGAGTGGGTGCCATGGGACTGGCGGAACGGCGCAGGGCCTTGGGCTACAGTCAGGAAGAATTGGCCCACTTACGTTGAGGGTGCACGACTGTTCCGGGAGGCCTGGATCGCGGGGGTTCGCCGGCACTTTCCTGGGGAGCCGAAGGCTGGGTACGTGACTCCGTGGGATGACACCCCGCAGTGGGAGCGCGAGGCGGCGGGGGCCGTGTACGAGCAGGTGCGTCAGTTCGTTGCGGTCAGCGGGGGGCGTACGTCGCGGTTGTCCCGTGAGCAGCGGGGGCGCTTCGTCGCGATCTGCTGGACGGCCCAGATGTTCAAGCATTTCGACGACCCGAAGCCGGGCTACGTGGCGGACTGGGCTGATCTGCCCGTCTGGCAGCAGGAATCCGATGCCGACATCTTCGACGCCATTGAGAAGGCCTTGGGCTGACCGGGCGGGATCGGGCAGGAGGTTCTCGCCGGGGCTCCTGCCAGCTTGCGGGAGTCCTACTCGTCCATGGGTGCGTCAACAGGCCCTGGCCTGACACTCTTACGGGTTGATCTGTGCTGGTCTGCCCGCCCGTTCGGCGGATTGTCCTCAAGGCGCTTCAGCGCTGCGGTACCGTCATCATGTCATCACGCTCTGTGCGCACCTCGTGTGCATGGGGCGGCCCCCGGAGGTGTTCTCAGCACCGATCCGAGGGCCTTCACCCAACTAGTGGAAGAACAGGTCCACCGGGATGCTTTGGCATGCTATCGCGCCGGTTCGGCGCTACACGAAGGCCTCGCACGATGTCGTGCGTCATCCGCGTCTGTGCAGTGACGCGAAGATCCTGCTGTTGTACGTGCAGGGGTTGCCCGATGAGCAGACCCATCTGGCGTTGTCCGAGCATGGGCGGAAGCTGGGGATCAAGGGGCGGGCCTTTCAGCGGGCCAAGGAGCAGTTGGTCGTGAACGGGTTCGTTCATGAGCGGCGAGTTTCCGGGGCGCGGGGGCTGTGGACCACCCTTCAGCTGTTCGCCAATGTGCCGTTGAGCGATGACGATGCCCTTGCTGTGTGGCGGGAGGCCGCCGCCTGCGTCGAGGCGTCTCCGAGTGTGCAGTTTCCGACCGTCGGTGATCCGGGGGCCCGGATGGTCGGTGGCCAACTACCGGTAGACGAAGAACTGGGGGAGAACTCATCCCGCCCACCCACCGAAGCCCCGCTCGAAGGCGAAGGCGGAGGCGTGCCCGTCCAGTTGGTGGCGCTCTCGCCTCAGGAAGTTGAGGCTGAGCGGGTGTTGTTGTCTCTTCGGCACTCCGATCGGCAGTTGCGTCTTGGGGTTCGTGAGGCTCGTGAGCTTGTTGGGCTGGCCGTTGAGTGGTTGCGGCGGGGGGTTTCCGGTGGGGAGCTTCGGCGGGTGCTGAGCAGTGGGTTGCCGGCGAAGGGGGTACGGTCCGCTGTGGGGTTCCTGCGGCATCGGCTGGAGATGAAGATGCCCGAGGCGCCGGAGGGGGAGAAGCCGCCTGCCGGTGCGGAGGTCGGGGTGGAGGTCGGGGCGGAGGAAGCGCCGCCTTCCGTCCTGCCTGCCGCGCCTCCCGTCCCTCCGTACGTTCCGCCACTCGTCACCTGCCAGGGGCCCGGGAACGAGCATGTCTTCCGGGCCTACAGCGAGGAGACCGAGTGCCCCGACTGCCAGCAGGCCGCTGCCTATGCGCGGTGGGCCGAGCGCAGGGCCGCCGATCTCGGGATCGATCTCGCCGAGGACGCCGCCAAGGCCGTGGAGGCCGGGCGGGATCCGGACGGGTGGCGGTCGCGGCTCGCCGCCGCCGCCGCCGCGGCCGGGGGTGGCGCCGAGCAGTAGCCGCGGGGGTGGGGCGGTGGGGCTCAGGCTGTGGTGTCGGGGGCTGTGCGGGTGCGCTGGATGCATTCGCGCCTGACCGCCAGGCCCCGGCGCGCAGATCATTACGCTGCACTGGTGCTGTCATATGAGGAGTTGACCCCGCCGGAGCGTGCGTTGTGGGACGCCTTTCCCGAGGGGCGTCGCGTTGATCTGCGTACCGGTGTGGCGGAGGCGGATGATCCGGCTGAGGGTGCTCGGTGGGGGGCCGGGCGTACCGTCCGTGCCGCCGTTGTCGCGGCGCTGCTGCTCGGTGCGAACGATGAGGAGCGGTCCGGCGCCGTGGCTGCCCTGCGGCTCGTGGGGGCGCGTGTCAGTGGGCGTCTCGATCTGTCAGGGGCGGAGATCTCCCACACCTTGTCCCTGGAGGGCTGCCGGCTGGACGAGCCGGTGCGGCTGTACGGCGCTACGACGCGGACGATCGTGATCGCGGACAGCTGGGTTCCGGGCGTCGACGCCGAGCTCGCGCGCATCGGGGGTGATCTGGATCTGCGGCGGTCGACTGTCGCGGGCGGCGCTCTCAACCCGGTGGCCTCGTCCTGGAGGGCAGTGTCTTCGGCGAGCGCCTTGTGACCCGGGGCGGGCTGCGGGTGCCCAGCGCACAGTTGCTCAACGGTCTGTTCCTGCCCGGCGCACGGCTGGAGAACCCCGGTGGCGTCGCCCTGGCCGGGGGCGCCGTGGCCGCTTCGTCCGTGGACTGCTCGCAGGGGTTCACGGCGCAGGGGGAGGTGCGGCTGCCAAGGACCCGAATAGGTGGGCTGCTGACCTTCGAGGGTGCGCATCTGGACGGGGGCGGTACTGGTACTGCCCTGGACTGTGTGTCGATGTCCGTGGGGGAATTCGACCACCGGTTCGCGGCCCCGCCCTCCGGCGACTCACTCTGTCTCTGCCGGCGCGGGTGTGGGGGCACCTGCTCGATGTGACCGTGGGCTACGGTTACCGGCCCTGGATGGCCGGTGTCTGGCTCCTCGCGCTGACCTTGCTGGGCACGGTGGCCTTCAGTACCCACACCCCGATCCGGGTCAAGGAAGACGAAGGCAGCCCGTTCCAGCCCTTCGTCTACACACTCGACCTGCTGATTCCCATCGGTGATCTGGGGCAGCGCACGGGGTGGTACTGGTCGGACGCCAGTGTTCAGTGGCTGGCCTATCTGCTGATCGCCTTCGGCTGGGTGCTGACGACCGCCCTCGTCGCCGGTGTCACCCGCGCGCTGCAGAAGGGGTAGAGCATCTACCCCCGCCCCACCACCACCCCCGCCCGGTCGATGCAGATCACGTCCACCTCCACCGGGGCGCCCCGCAGCACGGACAGCGCCTCGTCGCGGGCGCGGGACGCCACCAGGTCGCCCAGCCGCACCCCCGCCGCCTCGCTCAGCCTCAGCGCCTCCAGGCCCGTGTTGGCCGTGGTGATCCGGGAGGCCAACTCCTCGTCCGCGCCGCCCGTCCGGGCCAGGTCCGCCAGGAAGGGCTTGTCGACCTGGGAGCGGGCCGAGTGGAGGTCCAGGTGGCCGGCCGCCAGCTTGGAGAGTTTGGCGAAGCCGCCGCAGATCGTCAGGCGGGGGACAGGGTGGCGGCGTACGTACTTGAGGACCGCGCCCGCGAAGTCGCCCATGTCCAGGAGGGCTATGTCCGGCAGGCCGTACTCCGCGGTGACCGTCTTCTCCGACGTCGAACCCGTACAGCCCGCCACGTGCGTGAGGCCTGCCGCTCTCGCCACGTCCACTCCCCGGCGGATCGAGTCGATCCAGGCCGAGCAGGAGTACGGGACCACGACGCCAGTCGTGCCCAGGATCGACAGGCCGCCCAGGATGCCGAGGCGGCCGTTCCACGTCGAGCGCGCGATCTCCTCGCCGTGGTCCACCGACACCGTCACCTCCACGTCCCCCGGCTCCCCGTGCTCCGCCGCAACCCGTTCCACGTGCTCGCGCATCAACTGGCGCGGCACCGGGTTCACCGCCGGCTGGCCCACGTCCAGGGGCAGGCCGGGCAGCGTCACCGTGCCCACGCCCGGGCCCGCCCGGAACACCACCCCGGCGCCCGGCGGCAGCCTCCGTACCGTCGCCCTCACCAGCGCCCCGTGCGTCACGTCCGGGTCGTCCCCCGCGTCCTTCACCACCCCGGCGCTCGCCTGCCCGTGCCCCAGCTCCTCCACCGCCAGCGCGAACGCCGGTGTCTGGCCCCTCGGCAGCCTGATGCTCACCGGGTCCGGGAAGTCGCCGGTCAGCAGTGCCGTGTACGCGGCCGTCGTCGCGGCCGTCGCACACGCACCGGTCGTCCAGCCGGGGCGTAGACCCGTGTGCTTGAGTTGGGCACTGCGACCGCCCCGCGCCTCAGCGGTCATGAGATGCGTTCATGAGAAGAGTCCGTTCGATGCCTGTGGCCGTGCCTGTGCATGTTCTTGTTCTGGGAGGGACTACCGAGGCCCGCCTGCTGGCCGAGCGCCTCGTCGGTGACCCGCACGTGCGCGTCACCACCTCGCTCGCCGGGCGCGTGGCCACTCCCCGACTGCCGCCCGGTGAGGTGCGCGTCGGTGGGTTCGGCGGACCTGACGGGCTCGCCGACTGGATCCGTGCACAGGGTGTGGACGCCCTTGTCGATGCCACCCACCCCTTCGCCTCCACCATGAGCCGGAACGCGGTCCTGGCCGCCGCCCAGGTCCATGTTCCTCTCCTCGCCCTTCGCCGGCCCGGCTGGGTCGCCCAGGACGGCGACCGCTGGCACTCCGTCGGGTCGCTCGCCGAGGCCGCGCACCTGTTGCCGACACTCGGTGAGCGGGTCTTCCTCACCACCGGACGGATGGGGCTCGCCGCCTTTGCGGACCTTGACGCGTTGTGGTTTCTCGTGCGGTCCGTCGATGCGCCGGAGCCGCCCTGCCCTCGGAGGATGGAAGTTCTGCTTGATCGGGGGCCGTTCAGCCTTCAAGGGGAGCGGGAGCTCATCCGGCGCCACCGCCTTGCCGTCCTCGTCACCAAGGACAGCGGCGGCGACGCCACCGCCCCCAAGCTCACCGCCGCCCGCGAGGCCCGGATTCCCGTCGTCGTGGTGCGGCGGCCTCCGGTTCCCGAAGGGGTGCCGGTGGCCGCTACGCCCGACGAGGCCGTGGAGTGGGTCGTACGGAAGCTCTACGCGGAGGGCCCGGCAGCCTCCGGGTAGCGGCGCGGGGTCCACACGATGGACCGGCCCGTCTCGCCCCGCCGCACCCAGCGCGTCTGCGACGAGCCCACGATCAGCAGCGTCCGCATGTCCACCTCCGCCGGGTCGACATCCGCCAGTCGCACCGTACGTACGCTCTCCGTCGGGCCGCCGACATCCCGTGCCAGAACGACCGGGGTGTCCGGGGAGCGGTGCTCCAGGAGCAGGTCGCGGGCCTTGCCCACCTGCCACGTACGGGACTTGGAGCCCGGGTTGTACAGGGCGAGCACCAGGTCCGCCGAGGCCGCCGCGCGCAGGCGTTCCGCGATGACCTCCCATGGCTTGAGGCGGTCCGAGAGGGAGATCGTGGCGTAGTCGTGGCCCAGCGGTGCGCCGGCGCGCGCCGCCGCCGCGTTGGCAGCGGTGACGCCGGGCAGGACCCGTACGGGGATGTCCGCGTGCTCCTCCCGCGCGGCCACCTCCAGCACCGCCGTCGCCATGGCGAAGACCCCGGGGTCGCCGCCCGAGACCACCGCGACGCGGTGGCCCCGGCGGGCCAGGTCCAGCGCGAACTCGGCGCGCTCGGACTCCACCTTGTTGTCCGAGCCGTGCCGCGCCTGGCCGGGGCGGACCGGGACCCGGTCCAGGTAGGTGGTGTAGCCGACCAGGGCGTCGGCTGCCGCCAATGCCCCGCGCGTCTCCGGCGTCAGCCACAGCGGGCCCGCAGGACCGGTGCCGACGACGACCACTTCGCCGACCGCCGCCCCCGAAGGCCTCACCGCGTCCACACGGCTCGGCAGCACCGCCACCGAGAAGTACGGCACCGACGCCGGGTCGATGTCCGCCAGGTCGCCCGTGCGCTCCCCGGTCATCGTCGCCCGCTCCACGTACCGCGCCTCCGCCAGCCTCCCCGAGGCCTCGAACGCGCCGCGCACCGCCGGGAACGTCCGCCCCAGCTTCATCACCACCGCCGTGTCCGTGGCGGCGAGACGGGCCGTCAGCTCCTCCTCCGGCAGCGTGCCGGGGAGGATCGTGAGAATCTCCTCGCCCTCGACCAGGGGAGTGCCGAGGCGGGCCGCCGCCGCGCTGACGGACGTCACGCCGGGGATGACCTCGGTGGCGTACCGGTCGGCCAGGCGCTTGTGCATGTGCATGTACGAGCCGTAGAACATCGGGTCGCCCTCGGCGAGGACCGCCACCGTCCGGCCCGCGTCCAGGTGCGCCGCGAGGCGGGCCGCGGCCTTCTCGTAGAACTCCTCCAGCGCGCCCCGGTAGCCGCCCGGGTGGTTCGTGGTCTCCGTCGTGACGGGGTAGACCAGGGGCTCCTCGACGTGGTCGGGCCGCAGGTGCGCGGCGGCGATGGAGCGGGCGATGGAGCGGCCGTGGCGGGCGCTGTGGTACGCGATGACGTCCGCCTCGCCGATGGCCTGGACGGCCCGGAGCGTCATCAGGTTCGGGTCGCCGGGGCCGAGCCCGACGCCGTACAGCCTGCCGCCGCTCATGCTGATGTCCGTCACGGAGGTGTTCGGGGTGCTCACTACTCTTCCTCGCTGGCTATGGCGTTGAGGGCGGCCGCCGCTATCGCGCTGCCGCCGCGCCTGCCGCGCACGATCAGGTGCTCCAGCCCCGACGCGTGCTCGGCCAGGGCCTCCTTGGACTCCATCGCGCCGACGAAGCCGACCGGGACGCCGATGACGGCGGCGGGGCGCGGGGCGCCCTCCTCGATCATCTCCAGCAGGCGGAACAGGGCCGTCGGGGCGTTGCCGACCGCGACCACCGCCCCCTCCATACGGTCCCGCCACAGCTCCAGGGCCGCCGCGCTGCGGGTCGTGCCCATCTTCGCGGCCAGCTCGGGCACGGACGGGTCGGACAGCGTGCACACCACGTCGTTGTTCGCCGGGAGCCGCTTGCGGGTGACCCCGCTGGCCACCATCGCCACATCGCAGAGGATCGGGGCGCCGGAGCGCAGGGCCGCGCGGGCGTCGGCCACGGCGTTCGGCGAGAATGCGAGGTCCGTTACGAGGTCGACCATGCCGCAGGCGTGGATCATCCGGACGGCGACCTGGCTGACGTCGGCGGGCAGCCCGGCCAGATCCGCCTCCGCGCGGATGGTGGCGAAGGACTGGCGGTAGATCGCCGGTCCGTCCTTCTCGTACTGGTGCACAGTGCTGTCGCTTTCTTCAGCTGATGGATCAGAGGGATCAGGCGCGGGCTGCGGCCACAGCTGCGGCCAGTGCCGCCGGGTCGTTCCCTACGGTTGCCGGGGGGTCCCGGCGCTCTCCCCGTACGTGGGAGATCCGGTGTCCGTCCGGCGTGACGACCACGTCGATCCACTCCCCGTGGGGGTGGCCGCAGCGGCGTTCGCACCCGGACCAGTACACAGGTAGCCGCCCAGGCGGTCCGACAGCGGCCCCCGCTTCGGCCCGCACGTCGGACAGCGACTTCGCGCAGCCGGGGTGGCCGATGCAGGCGCCTACGCCGGTCCAGGGGGAGTCGGGGGCGGTGATCAGGCCGGACTCGGACAGCGTGCGGAGTGCCTCCACCACCTCCGGTCGAGGGACCGGGCCCGGGATGACGATCCCGCGCCACGGGGTGAGCCGCAGCTCGCCGCCGTACCGCCTGGCTGTCTCCGTGAGCAGTCGCCACTGGGCGGGGGTGAGGCGGCCCAGGGGGACTTCGGCGGTGATCGCGGAGCCGTGCGTTCCGGGGGCGGGGGGTGTCGCCGTACGCGGGCGGGGGCGGTGGACCGTCGGGCCCGCCGCCGAGCCGGTGGTGCGGACCAGCTCCGCCCGTACGTCGTCGGGCAGGTCCTTCACGCGCCACGCGCCCGGGTCCCCGGCCGCGCGCAGGAACTCCTCGGCGGCCAGCAGGGCCGCGCGCGGGGCATCGGTGGCCGGGACCCGGAACACCTCGTCGGCCGCCCCGATCCGCAGCAGGGCGGCCCCCGAGGGGCCCTCCGCGATCAGCGTCACGTCCGCGCCGAGGGCGTCCACGTCGCCCCGGCCGTCGTCCAGGGCGAACAGGAAGCGGCCGGAGAGCGTGGCGGCGGCCGCCGAACCGCACACCAGCCGGTCCAGTTCCGTCAGCCACACTCCGAGTCCCCCAGAACCGTCCAGCCCGGCCAGCGGCGAGGCCACGATGTTGCGGGCCCGCTCGTGGGCGGCGGAGGGGAGGAGGCCCGCGTCCGTGAGCAGGCCGGCCAGCTCGCCGCCGCACTCCGTACCCAGGCCGCGCAGCTGGACGTTGCCCCGCGAGGTGAGATGCAGCTCACCGTCCCCGAACCGGGCCGCCGCCGTCAGTAGCGCGTCCGCCTGGTCCGCGCTCAGCACGCCGCCGGGGATGCGTACGCGGGCCAGCGCCCCGTCGTCCGCACGGTGGAGCCGCAGCGTTCCCGGGCAGGCGTCGCCACCGGTGCGGGGGGAGACGCCACCCGCGGAAAGGGGCGAGGGGGCGGAATCGGGCATGGCGGCGAGCATACCGACCGGGCCGGTCCCGGCGGTGGGGTCGCGTCTGTGACCTGTGGGACAGGCCCCCGCCTCGTGAGTGACGCACGGGCCGAACAGTGATCACCACCGCACCCCCGCCCCCTGCCCCGCCCCACCCCCGCCGCTTAGGATGCAGGCGGTGGTCCGTTCAGGCCGCCATCGCCAGACGGCGACAGGGGAGGAAGCCCGGTGAGATTCCGGCGCGGTCCCGCCACTGTGAGCCCGGCCGCCACCACCGGCCGGGCGAGTCAGGAACTCCCTTCCCCGAGCGCCCGGTTTCCCAGCCGGGCGCGGCGCCCGGTTCTCTGAGCCGGACGCGGGGAGACCCCTCCGACACCGCCCGGGGCGTGGACACCCCGAGGAAGGCCTGACGCAGCATGATCCTGCTCCTGTCGACGTCCGACACCGACCTCCTGAGCGCCCGAGCGTCCGAGGGACCGGTCAGCTACCGGTACGCCAACCCCTCCCGCGTCGACCTCGACGGCCTCCCCGAGCTGCTGGACGGCGTCGACCTCGTCGTCGTACGCCTCCTCGGCGGCGTACGCGCGTGGCAGGAAGGCCTCGACGCGGTGCTGGCCACCGGGCGGCCGGTCGTCGTGCTGACCGGTGAGCAGGCTCCGGACGCGCAGCTGATGGCCGCCTCCACCGTGCCGATCGGGATCGCGGCCGAGGCGCACGCCTACCTCGCGCACGGCGGGCCCGCCAACCTGGAGCAGCTGGGCCGGTTCCTGTCCGACACCGTGCTGCTGACCGGCCACGGCTTCGAGCCGCCCGCCCCGGCGCCCGCGTGGGGAGCGCTGGAGCGGGTGGCCCGTGAGGCGCCCGAGGGTGCGCCGACGGTCGCCGTCCTCTACTACCGTGCCCACCACATGAGCGGGAACACCGCGTTCATCGACGCCCTGTGCACGGCGGTCGAGGACGCGGGGGCCCGGCCGCTCCCGCTGTACGTCGCGTCCCTCCGTACGCCGGAGGCCGAGCTGATCGACGCACTCGGCGCCGCCGACGCCATCGTGACCACCGTCCTCGCGGCCGGCGGCACCCGGCCCGCCGAGGCGTCCGCCGGGGGCGACGACGAGTCGTGGGACGCGGGCGCGCTGACCGGGCTCGACGTGCCGATCCTCCAGGCGCTCTGCCTCACCAGCCCGCGCGCCGCGTGGGAGGAGAACGACGAGGGCGTCTCCCCGCTGGACGCGGCCACCCAGATCGCGGTGCCGGAGTTCGACGGCCGGCTGATCACCGTCCCCTTCTCCTTCAAGGAGATCGACGAGGACGGGCTCCCGGCGTACGTCGCCGACGCCGAGCGCGCGGCCAGGGTCGCCGGGATCGCCGTACGGCACGCGAAGCTGCGGCACATCCCGAACGCGGAGAAGAAGATCGCGCTCGTGCTCTCCGCCTACCCGACCAAGCACTCCCGGATCGGGAACGCCGTCGGTCTCGACACGCCTGCCAGTGCCGTGGCGCTGCTGCGGCGGCTGCGCGCCGAGGGGTACGACTTCGGGCCCGAGGCCGACATCCCGGGGCTGGTCTCCGGCGACGGCGACGAGCTGATCTACGCGCTCATCGAGGCGGGCGGCCACGACCAGGAGTGGCTGACCGAGGAGCAGTTGGCCAAGAACCCGGTCCGCATCCCGGCCGCCGACTACCGCCGCTGGTTCGCCGCTCTCCCCGAGGAGCTGCGCAGCGCGGTGGAGGAGCACTGGGGCCCGGCGCCCGGCGAGATGTTCGTCGACCGGTCCGCCAACCCCGAGGGCGACATCGTCCTCGCCGCCCTGCGGCGCGGCAACCTCCTCATCCTCATCCAGCCGCCGCGCGGCTTCGGCGAGAACCCGATCGCGATCTACCACGACCCCGATCTCCCGCCGTCCCACCACTACTTGGCCGCCTACCGCTGGATCGCCGCCTCCGCCGACGACAACGGCTTCGGCGCCGACGCCATGATCCACCTCGGCAAGCACGGGAACCTGGAGTGGCTGCCGGGCAAGAACGCCGGTCTGTCCGCTGCCTGCGGTCCGGACGCCGCCCTCGGTGATCTGCCCCTCGTCTACCCGTTCCTGGTGAACGACCCGGGCGAGGGTACGCAGGCCAAGCGGCGCGTCCACGCCACGCTGATCGACCACCTGGTGCCGCCGATGGCCCGCGCCGACAGCTACGGCGACATCGCGCGCCTTGAGCAACTCCTCGACGAGCACGCGCAGATCGCCGCGATGGACCCGGCGAAGCTGCCCGCCGTCCGTGCCCAGATCTGGACGCTGATCCAGGCGGCGAAGCTCGACCACGACCTCGGCCTGGAGGACCGGCCGGAGGACGAGGGCTTCGACGACTTCATCATGCATCTCGACGGCTGGCTCTGCGAGATCAAGGACGTCCAGATCCGCGACGGCCTGCACGTCCTGGGCAACCCGCCCGCCGGGAGTGACCGGGTCAACCTGGTGCTCGCTGTGCTGCGCGCCCGGCAGATCTGGGGCGGTACGGCGTCGCTGCCGGGGCTCCGCGAGGCGCTCGGGCTCGACGAGTCGGCCGCCACACGTACCGCCGCCGACGAGGTCGAGGAGCAGGCCCGCGCGCTCGTCCAGGCCATGGACGACGCCGACTGGGACCCGGCCGCCGTCGCCGGTGTCGCCGCCGGGCTGCCGGACGCGGTGGCCGACATCCTCACCTTCGCGGCCACCGAGGTCGTCCCGCGCATGGCGGCCACGACGGACGAACTCGCTCACGCCGTACACGCGTTGAACGGTGGGTTCGTTCCCGCCGGGCCGTCCGGTTCGCCGCTGCGCGGGCTGGTGAACGTGCTGCCGACCGGTCGCAACTTCTACTCCGTCGACCCCAAGGCCGTTCCCTCCAAGCTCGCCTGGGAGACCGGGCAGGCGCTCGCCGACTCGCTCCTCACCCGCTACCGCACCGACAACGGCGACTGGCCCACCTCGGTCGGCCTCTCCCTCTGGGGCACCAGCGCCATGCGCACGGCGGGCGACGACATCGCGGAAGCCTTCGCGCTGCTCGGCATCCGGCCCGTCTGGGACGACGCCTCGCGCCGCGTGACCGGCCTGGAGCCCATCCCGTACGCCGAGTTGGGCCGCCCCCGTATCGACGTGACGCTCCGCATCTCGGGCTTCTTCCGGGACGCGTTCCCGCACACGATCGGGCTGCTCGACGACGCCGTACGGCTGGCCGCCTCGCTCGACGAGCCCGCCGAGCAGAACTACGTAAGGGCCCACGCCCAGGCCGACCTGGCCGAGCACGGCGACGAGCGCCGGGCCACCACGAGGATCTTCGGGTCCCGCCCCGGCACGTACGGCGCCGGGCTCCTCCAGCTCATCGACTCCCGCGACTGGCGCACCGACGCCGACCTCGCCGAGGTGTACACGGTCTGGGGCGGTTACGCCTACGGCCGCGAGCTCGACGGCCGCCCGGCCCGCGAGGAGATGGAGACGGCCTACAAGCGCATCGAGGTCGCCGCCAAGAACACCGACACCCGCGAGCACGACATCGCGGACTCCGACGACTACTTCCAGTACCACGGCGGCATGGTCGCCACCGTGCGCGCGCTCAAGGGCAAGGCCCCGGAGGCCTACATCGGGGACTCCACCCGCCCCGAGACCGTCCGCACGCGCACGCTCGTCGAGGAGACCTCCCGCGTCTTCCGCGCCCGGGTCGTCAACCCGAAGTGGATCGAGGCGATGCGCCGCCACGGCTACAAGGGCGCGTTCGAACTGGCCGCGACCGTCGACTACCTCTTCGGGTACGACGCCACGACCGGCGTCGTCGCCGACTGGATGTACGACAAGCTCACCGAGACGTACGTGCTCGACCCGGAGAACAAGCGGTTCCTCCAGGAGGCCAACCCCTGGGCTTTGCACGGCATCGCGGAACGCCTGCTGGAGGCCGAGTCGCGCGGTATGTGGGCCAAGCCGGACCCGGCGGTCCTCGAAGCGCTGCGCCAGGTCTACCTGGAGACCGAGGGCAATCTGGAGGGCGAGGACTGACCCTCCTTCCTCTCCCGTCCTTCTTCCGCCCCCTGCCCCGGCACACCCGGCGGGCGGCGTCCGGGGCGGTGGGGGTCATTTGACCATGATCGCTACGAGCGTGAGTGCGGCGGCCAGGGCGATGGCGGCCCCGCTGACGATGAACCAGGTCTGGTAGATGAGCTCGGAGCGGTCGGGGGGGCTGGAAGCGGTTCCTCTCGCCCTGCGCCACCGCGACCGTCGGTCGGCCCGGAAGTCACGGGTCCGGGACGACTTGGCGGGAACTCGGGTTTGGACCTCGGCAGGGGCGGCCGTCAGGCAAGGGGCGGGAGGGACACGTGAGCCGCGCACGTAGCCGGCCCCGGGAGGATCTCCCGGGGCCGGCGCCAGGAACGAGGAGACGGGCTCAACCCGTCAACCCGGTCAGCGAACAGTCAGTTGGCGTCCACCAGATGATGGGCGGGAACCTTCACCGTACGGGCGCCCTTCTTCCCTCCGAGGACGACCTTCCGCAGGGCGCTGTTGTTGCTGTAGTCGGTCTCCTTGAGCTGGTTCTCCGGGTTGGCGAGGACCTGGATGTAGTACGTGCCGTTCGGCAGGTCGGTGATGTCGAAGGACTGGCCGGGCAGGTCCTGGGTGTAGGTGTCACCGGAGCCGACGTCGAGCACCTCGCGGACGGAGATCGAGTTCTCCTGGCCGCAGGCGGTGGACAGGTCGGTGTTGCCCGGGTGCCAGTTGGCGTTCTTCACCGTGTAGTCGACGGCGTCGGTGTTGGCGAGGCAGAAGGCCTCCTTGCCACTGCGCACGGTCTCGTTCTTGTCGGCCTTCAGCAGCCGGTAGCTGGCGAAGTCCGTGAAGTGCCAGTGCTCGTGGCCGGGGCGCGGGTCCCACTCCATGGTGCCGGTCGGGGTGTAGCCGACCTGGTTGCCCTTGGCGTCGTAGAAATACTGGTAGGCGTCCATCAGCTCCGCGCCCGGGGAGCGGAACCCGTCCACGACGAGCTTGGCCGGGCCCGCGTTCCACACGTTGGCGCTGAAGGCGAGGTAGTCCTTGCCGGGCACGTCCTCGTAACCGTCGCTGACGGTGATGCCGTACGCGGGCAGCGAGCGCAGGTCGGGCTTGGGCACGTCGGGCACGGTCGCCTTGCCGGTGGGCCGCTTGGTGTTGGGCTGCACCCCGGGCGCCTGCCGCGACCCGTCGGTCTGCCCGGCCCGGTCACCGACGCGAGCGGCGGAGAACCCCTGCGCCCCGAAGGCGTCCTTCCCGGCGCTCTGCTTCCCGGCGGCCTGCTTCTTGAGCGCCCAGGGGAGGGCGGGCGGCGCCGGCGGGTAGGGCCCGTGACCGACGTTGTACGTGGCCCCGGCACCGCTCGTCGCGGCGGCGGGGGCGTCGGTACGGGCGGGGGCGCCGTGCCCGGCGTGGCCCGAGGGGGCCGGGTCGGCGGCGGCACCATGCCCGGCGTGGGCGTCGTGCGCGGACTTGGCGGCAGCCTTGGAGCCGGTGTCGGCGGACGAAGCGGACACACCACCACCGCTCTCACCGCCTTCCGCGCCCTCCCCCTCCCAACTCCGCTCGCGGACGACCACCTTGACGCTCTGCGGCTTGTCCTCGATCCCGAAGAGATCGCGGTACTTCTTGGTCACGGAGACCTTGGCGGTGTACGTGCCGACGGCCAGCTGGACGGGCTCGGAGTAGTACCCGGCATAGGTGTTGGCTGCCCACCCGTTCTCCACGCCCCACACGGAGCCGAGGGTGAAGGGGTTGACCGGACAGCTCTGCGGATACTTCGAGTTGGCGGGAGCATCGGGCCGCACCCGCCCGGAGGCGTTGTTGGGACAGAAGCTCTCGGTCTTCTCCAGCACCGGCTTGCCCGCGGCGTCGACGACGCTGACCCGCATGAAGTCCGGCAGCCCGGAGAAGTCCTTCACCAGCCCCGCGGGGAGCGCCTTGGTCTGCGTCTTCTTCCCGTCCCGGATGATCTGCGAGGCGACGACCGGATCCTTGTAGGACTTCCGGGTCACCTTGAACTCGAAGGCGCCGTTCTCGGAGGTGAGGTAGGTCCCCAGATCGAGATAGACCCCGGGATCCTCCTTCCACGAGTCGAGCGTCACCGAGGTGGAGGCGGCGATCAGGCTGAGCTTCGGCCCCGCCGCCGCCGTCTTCGCATCAGGCGCGGCGGCAACGACCCCCGCCGTGACGGCGACCGCCGCGGCGATGGCGACCGAGGGGCGGGTGAGACGGCTGGTGCGGCTTTGCTGGGATCTGGTCATCATTCCTCGTACTTCCGGCTTTCCGGGTGCGTGACGGGACGCGGACGAACAGCACGGCCCCAACTCACCTGTGGCGACGCTGTGTCCGGTCTGTGAGAGGGGGCCGGGGGCGGATCGGGTTGTCTCGTGTCCCCCGAGTGGCCCAGGGTTGTCCGAAAAAGGGCTGTGCTCACCCCGTACGGCCGCGGCCCGCGGCCCGCCCGCCCCGACGGCCACCCGTACGGTCCGTGCACCGTGTCGGGAAGCGCCGCATCCAGGTCAGCCGGGGCGAGGCCGAGCGTGCGCCAGGTCTCGGCGGCGTCGAGGACGTGCGGATGCTCGGTGGCCCACAGCATCTCGATCCGGTGGTGTCCGCCGCCCGGCCGTAATCGGCCAAGCTCGTCACCGGCGAGCACGGGTCACGGGGTGGGACAACGCTCCGCGTGCGCTGGTCCCCGGTGCTGGAACAGCCCCATGGCCGACACCCCGTCACCCCACCGGGACCACCAACGTCGCAGGCCTACGTGTCCGACCTACGGCTGTGGGGTGGAGTCGGCCTCGTCCGAACTGGGTGCTCAGCCGGCGCCGTGATGTGTGGGCGCCGTTCGGGCCCTCCCCGGTTTGCCGCTGCCCGTACGGCCATCAGCATGCCCACGGGATACGGGTGATCGCGGGCGCCGGAGGCAACGACCGACAGGCCCGGCAGAGGGTCTGGCCGATGGTCGTGGGGTCGACCGGTCCGGGTTCACCCACGCCCGGCCCGGTCGCCGGCACCGCTGGGTTCCTCGCCGGACCGGGGAGGCGGTGCGGCGAGGTCAGGGTGCGCGGTAGAGGACCGTCCTGCCGGTGACCGCGATCCCGGTCCTCTCGCCGGGGCGCACCCCTACCGGCCCGGAGACCCGGACCGACACCGGGGTGTCGAGCCCGGGAACCGCGACGACGACCATCGCGTCGTGGCCGTAGAAGTGCACGTCCACCACCGTGCCCGGGGGGCGGTCCACGCCCGCCTCGGTCAGCGTGAGCTGCTCCGGGCGCAGGACGACCGTCCCGGTGCCGCCGTTGACGGTGGTGGAGCCCTTCCCGGCGCCCACCGCACCACCGTGCGCCGCCAGCGGGACCGGGCCCAGCGCGGTGAGGGCCGTGGCGCCGTCGACGGTACCGGGCAGGAGGACGGCGTCGCCGACGAAGCCGGCCACCCAGCAGTCCGCCGGGTTCCGGTAGATCTCCTCGGGGGTCGCGCACTGGGCGACCCGGCCCGCCCGCACCACCGCGACCAGGTCGGCGGTGGAGAGCGCTTCCTGCTGGTCGTGGGTGACCAGCACGCCCGTGGCGCCCGTGGCCCGCAGTGCGGCGCGCACATCGGCGCGCACGCCCGCGCGCAGGGCGCTGTCGAGGGCGTTGAAGGGCTCGTCGAGCAGGACGAGCTCGGGTTCGGGGGCCAGTGCGCGGGCCAGGGCGATGCGTTGCTGCTGGCCGCCGGACAGCTCGTGCGGCATCCGGTTCCCGTACCCGGGCAGGCCCACCAGTTCGAGCATCTCCTCGGTGCGCCTGCGGCGCTCGGCCACGGGGACCCCCGGCAGACCGAAGGCCACGTTGCGGGCCACGCTCAAGTGCGGGAACAGGGCGCCTTCCTGAGGCACGATCCCGATCCGGCGGCGCTCGGGCGGCAGGTGGACGCCAGGCCCGGCGACGACCTGGCCGCCCAACTCGACCGTGCCGCCGTCGGCGCGCAGGAAGCCGGCGAGAATCCGCAGCATGGTGGTCTTCCCGCAGCCGGAGGGCCCCAGGACGGCGGCCAGCCGGCCGTCCGGCACGGTGAGGTCCAGACCGTCGAGCACCCGCGTCGCGTCGTCGTAGGACTTGATGAGCCCGGTGATCCGCAGGTCGGTCATGTGCGGTGCCTTCCGAGGAGGTCGAATCGAGAGGCGGATGGGAACGCCGCGGAGATCGATGTCGCCGTGGCCTCCCGGTACCACCCGAGCCGCCATGTACATCTGCTACATTCATGACATGAGTGAGCCAGTGATTGAATCCATGGCGGATGTCCGCAGTCACCTCGCTGACGTCATCGATCGCGCTCGGCGGGAGGAAACCCCGACGATCATCACTCGGCGCGGCAAGCAGGAAGCCGTCGTGATCGACATCGAGGAGTACCAGCGCCTGCGCGAGATCGCGGAGAACGCCGAGGAAGCATGGCTCAACCGGCTGGCCGACGAAGCCGAGTCCGAGGGTGCGGAAGGGTCGGTCTCGCTCGAAGAGATGGCCGCCTTGCTGCGTGCCGATCAAGGCTGACCTGATGGGGCACATCACGCGCTTCACGCCGCACGCCCAGCGGGACATGCTCAAGATCCCGCGCCCGGACGCCCTGCGCATCCTGTACCGCCTCACCGAACTCCAGAAGGCGCTGAACGTCGGCGACGCCGCATCGTTCGACATCAAGGCCCTCCAGGGGCACAGTGCCCGCTGGCGGCTCAGGGTCGGCGATTACCGCGTCGTCTACACCGTTGAGGACGGTCAGCTGATCGTGTGGGTCCTGGCCGTCGGCAACCGCCGCGACATCTACCGCCAAGTTCCGTAGGCCCTCCGCAGCGCAGGTTGGCGCCGACTGCCCGCCGGGAGTCGCGGGGGCGTGCGCCTACCTGTTCGTCGATATGTTCTGAATGCCGCTTGTAAACACAGCCAAAACTGCAACCACGTACGACGAAGGGCCCCACTGCGAACGGTGGGGTCCTTCGACGTATTGCCCGGTGAGAGCAATGGCGGAGGATACGAGATTCGAACTCGTGAGGGGTTGCCCCCAACACGCTTTCCAAATGTTCGTCCGGGGGTTCGGAGAGGGACGGGGTTGTTCTGATCTGGGACGGAGCCGCGCGTCGGAGGGATGGTGAACGGCGCTGTACGGGAGCGAATGAGACCAGGACTGAGACCGGAGCGCCGGGTCATACCTTCTTGACGACGATCGACTCCGGAACCAGCCTCTCCAGGTCGTCCACGTCCGAGGTGAAGACGGTGACCTGCCCCTTCTGCTGGCGCGCGATGACGGCGAGTATCGCGTCGATCGCGTACTTGTGGCCGTGCAGCCTGGCATCCGACAGCAGGCGGCGGGCCCGGCGGGCCTCGTCCTTGCCGATGTCGGCGACTTTGAGCCGGGAGAGTACCCAGTCCCAGCGCTGCTCGGTGGTTCTGGCGTCGTACGCCTCGACCAGCGTCATCGGAGACGTGACCACCTCGGCTTCACCCCGGGCTGCGAGGTCGAGCCACGCGATCATCTTCCGGTCGCCGCGCACGGCCAGGGACAGGGCTTCGCAGTCCAGTACGAAGACGCGCAGCGGCCGCTGCCCGGGTTCACCGGACCGCTTCCTCACGCGGCTTCTCCGGCGCCGTGCGTTCCGGTGGCGCGCCGGCGCTCGTGCTCGGCGTCGAGGCCCTCCAACTCCTCGAACGCTGTGGTGCGCTCTTCCTCGGTGAGAGGACCGTGCTCCTCCTGCAGCCAGTCCGACAGCTCCCCCAGTCGGTCCCGGTCGCGCTTGAAGCGCAGCGCCTCGGCGACGTACGCCGACATCCCCCGTTCTGCCGCCTCCGCACGGATCTCGTCCAGGAGATCCTCGGGAATCGTCACCGTTACCTTCTTCGTCGCCATACAAGCGACCATACTCTTGGTATCACACTCCTTACCAGTGCAATTCTTGTGACCGCCAGGTCGGCGGTCAGGCGGTCGTGGCGGGACGTGGGCTGCCGTGGAAGACCTGGCTGGTGTGCCAGGAACGGTGGGCGGCGGCGATGGGGCGGACGCCCGGCTGGGGGCCGATGAGCGGACGGCCGGCGAGCGTGATGACGTGCTCGCGGGCGGCGGTGCTGTGGCCGACGAAGCTCTGCGAGACCAGGATGCGGTGGCCCTTGCCATGGCCTTCGCCGAGACCGAGTACGCCTTTGTCGAACAGCTTGTGGTGCAGCGAGCACAGGCACAGCCCGTTCTCGACGTCGTCCGGTCCGTCGAACGCCCACCAGCGCACATGGGCGGCCTCAAGCCCGACCGGCACCGCGCCGATCCTGCCGTCATACCCGCAGAAGGCGCACTGGTACTCGTACGCCGTCAGGACCATCTCCCGCATCCGCCGGTCCCGCTGCCTGCGCGCGGCCGAGAGCAGTGCGGTCTCGGCCTCCTCCGGCTCCAGGCCGACGGCTTCGCACAGCTCGCCGTGGAGGGAGGGCGGGAAGTTCAGATCGAGCAGCACCCGTGTCATCCGGCCGAGAAGAGACGGCTCCCGCCGCAGCGCCGCCCTTAGCTCCGGCGTCAGCCGCCCAGCGGCGCCGGTTGCGCGCAGTTCCCTGACCCCGGTCCCGGGGCTGCCCGGCCCGCGCTCGGTGCGCACCTCCCACACGCCGTCACTCACCAGGTGATGGAAGGGATAGGCGGGCGTCGTCCGGTTACCAGGACCGTACTCGGCGAGCAGTCCCCGCAGGTCCTCCTCCACGGCGCTGTACCGCAGCTCGCCATCGGCGTCCTGCTGGAACCGGCTGAGCGCGTACAGGAACAGCAACGGCTTGTGCGGAGCCCGCGTCCCGCTCCTCGTCCACTGCCTCAACTGCGCGGTGCGCTCGACCCAGTCCATGGTCGGCGATCGTAGTGGCGGCTCGTCGCAGCGCTTGGTCGTGGGGCATCGCCGCAGTGGCCGGCCGAACACCGAGCCACGACGCGGATCCCGGCTACCCGGGCATGACGCCGTGGATGCGGGAGAGGGTGAAGACCCGTTCGTCGTCGCGCAGGTGGCACCACGCATACAAGTAGGGCGGGTCGAGCACGAGCTCGCTGAGGGTACGTACGGTCCGGTTGCCCGAGGCGGCGACGTACTCGACCGTGATGGCTGTGTCGGCGTCGATGGCATGGGCGAGCTGGCGGACATCGCTGTACGCCAGGTTCTTCGCGCATCCGGCGACGATCTCCTCGGTGTCCGTGCCGTAGGGGACCCCGGTGCCGAACGGGTCGGGGGCCGGAAGTATCGGCGGGGCGGCCCGCAGTCTGGCGGCCAGCGTGCTCAGGCCGGCTGTCACCGGAGTCACCGTCGGCACGGACCGCCGCCGCTGGCCTGGGAGTGGGGGCGGGGGCGGGACCGGTGCGGCGGCACGTCGGCGCCGGGTCTTTTCGACGCGTACGGTTCCGTCGGCCCTCTCGGCAACGGGGGCGTAGCCGGCGGCCCGGAGCGTGGCGAGGGTCTTGTCGAGTGGGGTCCGGCTGACCAACACGGTCGGTGCCAGCAAGCGCAGGCCGAGGGCGGCGAGCTTTCTGTGCGTGACGAGTTCGGCGAGGAGCGCGGGTTCTTCGCCGTGGATCACACAGGCAGCGGGGGTGATGCGCACACGGCCGTGAGTGCGTGCGGAGTCGTTGATCAGGTACGACAGCGACTGGGGGAGGGCGCCGACCGCGACGGCGCTCAGGTCTGCCGCGAGGGCATCCGCCGTGCGGCCCGTGTCCAGGGCACGGCGAACGGTTGTGGGGCTGAACCGCCACACCGATGCCGTGCCACCGACTTCCTTGTCAGCGACGGTGTCCAGCAGCGCGGCGAGGCGGGCGGACGGTGTGCCGGTGACGACGGCGGTGAGGTCCGCGCCGAAACGGGCTGCCCTGGTGGCCGTCGGCAGCAGCCGCTCACAGGCGGCGGCCAGCGCTTCGGCGTGGTCGGTCCGCAGAGCGGCACCGATGGGGGACAGGGCGCCGCGGGCGACGACCCCGAGCAGTTCCGCTTCCCGGATCGTGGTGGCGAAAGGCGTGGTGTCCTGGGGGAGCTGCTCGGCGAGCGGGCGATGCCAGGCGACCAGCGGCCCCAGTTCCGCGGGGCTGTGCACTCCCCGGTCCGCCGGGAGCTGCGCCGCGGCGGCGAGGAGCCCCTCCCGGGCCTGTGGACAGCCGCCGCGGGGCGGTGTTCCGGCGAGCGCGGGCAGCGCCTTGCCGTCCTCGCCGCGCGCCTGGGTCGGAGTCAGCGGAAGCGTCCGCCAGGCGTGGAGAAGCGCGGTGAGCTGCTCCGCCGGTTCTCGTTCCGCCCAGGTGTCGTATCCGTCCGTTGCCGCGACCTGGCCGCCGTCCCGGGCCAGCAGCCCGGCGTCGTACGCCGTCTCCAGAACAAGGCGTACGACGATGTCGTCGCACTGTGCCGCCTTGCTGATCCGGGACAACTCACGTGCTCCGACCCCGCCGGACTTCAGCAGGACCGGCGGAGCCGCGGAGCACGTCGCCAGAACCGACGCGGCATGCGCGGCGAACGCCGTGGCGGCGGCCGCCGCCTCCCGATCCACTTCCGCCGAGGTGACGGACACCGTCCGCACGACGGGCGGGACGGGCTCGAAGGGGGCGCGCCAGCCGGCTCCGCGCAGTGCGAGCGCCACCTCGGCGGGCATGCGTGTGGATCCGTACCCGGAGTGCCGGTCCCGGACCAGCAGTCCCCGCTCCAGTGCCCAGCGCACACTCGGCTCGGAGTCGGCCGGCGGGGTCCTGAACATGAGGAAATGCGCCTGTGATTGAGCCTGTTCACCCCGGTGAGAGGCTCGCCGCTCAAGCAGATTCCGGGTGGACGAAGGTGCCGAAGCGATCACCGCGGCCACCCGCTCCGGATCGCTGTGGTGTTCCAGGAGGGCCGTCAGCCGATGCTTCTTGGTGGTGCCGGGTGACGGGATGCCCAGGGCCACCAGCATGCGGCGCAGTTCCTCGGAGGTCGTGTCCGCCAGTAGCCGGGTGAGCGGGGCGTCCAGCCCCAGCGGCGAGTCCCACGCCTGCGGCAACGGCGCCGCCATGCGCAGCAGCCCTTCGCCGTCCGTCCAGACGAGTGCGCGGTCGGCCAGCGCCTCCAAGGCCGCGCCCAGCCCGCGAGCGCTCTCCGTTCCGGTCACATCCACCAGATCGGCCAGGGCGGCACATGGAACGGGCCCCGATGCCGCCAGTGCCTCGGCTACCTGCAGGTGTGGCAGCGCGAGTCCGGTCAACACCGGGGCCACCGACGCCGGGCGCTGAAGGCGGTCCGCGAGTTCGCCGAACGATCGTGGTTCCGGCGGGGACACGGCATCCGGGCGAGCTGCCAGGACCCGCTCAAGCCGGTCGACTTCCAGATCACTCAGCCACGCGGCCAGAGTTGATCCACTGAGCTTGCCGATAGGGGACACCTCACAAAGACGAGTGCCGGTGGTCTCCGACCGGAATCGGTCCTGCACAGACCCAGAATGGCGGATCGCGGGGGACGCTTGCGTCCTGAGTCGGCAGAAACCCGCTTCTGAGTGAAGGCGATGTCCTGTGACTCGACCCGGCTGCGGCAAGTCGGCGGAATGAAATGTCTCTTATGTCGGAAATGAATGAGACCAGAACTGAGACCACCAACGTCGAAGGCCCCCGCAGCGAGCTGCGGGGGCCTTCGACGTATTGCCCGGTGAGAGCAATGGCGGAGGATACGAGATTCGAACTCGTGAGGGGTTGCCCCCAACACGCTTTCCAAGCGTGCGCCCTAGGCCACTAGGCGAATCCTCCGCCGCAAACAATACAAGACGTTGGAGGGTGCTCGCGAACATGTTCCCCGAAGATCGTCCGGAGAGGTCGTGCAGGTCGTCCGGCGGGGTGGGTGGGTGGACCGGACGGGGTGGGGATCCGCTAAGGTGGGCGTCAGCCCCTCACGTGGCGCTATCTGACTGAACTCCCCCAGGGCCGGAAGGCAGCAAGGGTAGGTTGGCTCTGGCGGGTGCGTGGGGGGCCCTTTGCGTTCCGGGGGCGGGTGTGGGGGCGCTGGTGGCTGTCAGGGCGGTCTGCCGGCGCCTGAACTGGGCCGGGAGGCCCCGTGCGGGCCGTGTGGGGTTGGTTGTCAGTCCGCCCCGATAACCTCGTAGCTGTGTCGTCCCTTGCGCTGTACCGCCGCTACCGCCCCGAGTCGTTCGCCGAGGTCATCGGTCAGGAGCATGTCACTGACCCGCTCCAGCAGGCCCTGCGGAACAACCGGGTCAATCACGCGTACCTGTTCAGCGGGCCGCGTGGCTGTGGAAAGACGACCAGTGCGCGCATCCTCGCCCGCTGTCTGAACTGCGAGCAGGGGCCCACGCCGACCCCGTGCGGGGAGTGCCAGTCGTGCCGGGACCTCGCGCGCAACGGGCCGGGGTCCATCGATGTCATCGAGATCGACGCCGCATCGCACGGTGGTGTGGACGACGCCCGTGATCTGCGCGAGAAGGCGTTCTTCGGGCCCGCCTCCAGTCGTTACAAGATCTACATCATCGACGAGGCCCACATGGTCACCCCGGCAGGGTTCAACGCCCTGCTGAAGGTGGTCGAGGAGCCGCCGGAGCACCTCAAGTTCATCTTCGCGACCACCGAGCCCGAGAAGGTCATCGGGACGATCCGGTCGCGTACGCACCACTATCCGTTCCGGCTCGTTCCTCCGGGGACCCTGCGCAGCTACCTCGCCGATGTGTGCGGCCGGGAGAACAGCCCCGTCGAGGACGGCGTCCTGCCGCTCGTCGTGCGGGCCGGCGCCGGGTCCGTGCGTGACTCCATGTCCGTCATGGACCAGTTGCTGGCCGGTGCGGGCGACGACGGTGTGACGTACGCCATGGCGACCTCGCTCCTGGGGTACACGGACGGCTCGCTCCTCGACTCGATCATCGACGCCTTCGCCGCCGGTGACGGGGCCGCCGCCTTCGAGGTCGTGGACCGGGTCATCGAGGGCGGTAACGATCCCCGGCGGTTCGTGGCCGATCTGCTGGAGCGGCTGCGCGATCTGGTGATCCTCGCCGCCGTGCCCGACGCGGGGGAGAAGGGGCTCATCGACGCCCCCGTCGATGTCGTCGAGCGCATGCAGGCCCAGGCCTCCGTCTTCGGCGCCGCCGAGCTCAGCCGCGCCGCCGACCTGGTCAACGACGGGCTCACCGAGATGCGCGGCGCCACCTCGCCGCGCCTCCAGGTGGAGCTGATCTGCGCCCGGGTCCTGCTTCCCGCCGCCTTCGACGACGAGCGGTCGACGCAGGCCCGGCTCGACCGGCTGGAGCGCGGTGCGTCCGCCGCGGCTGCCGCCTCGTTCGCGGCGCCGCCCGCCGCCGCTGTGCCCATGGGGTACGCCCCCGGGCCCGAGGCCCACGCCCCGCAGGGCCACATGCCCCAGGCCGCCTCCGCCGCCCCCGCGGGTCAGGACGCCGCCCGTGCCGCTGTACGGGGCGAGGCGCCGGCCCCCGCGCCCGCCGCCGAACCCGTCACCGCGCAGCCCTCCGCCCCGCAGCCCCCCGCCCCGCAGTCCCCCGCCGAAGCCCCCGCCCAGCGCCCCGGGTCCTGGCCCACCGCCGCGGGCGGCGAGCAGGCCCGGCGCCCCGGCGGCTGGCCCACCGCGTCCGCCCCCGGCAGCGGCCCCGCCACCCCGCCCCCCGCCGTACCCGCACCGGCCCCCGCCACCCCCGCGGCCCCCTCCGCACCGGCCGCCCCGGCAGCGGGCGGACAGGGCATGGCCCAAGGAGCCGGGCAGGTCCAGAGCATGTGGCCCGACATCCTGGAGGCGGTGAAGAACCGGCGCCGCTTCACCTGGATCCTGCTCAGCCAGAACGCCCAGGTCACCGGGTTCGACGGGACCACCCTCCAGATCGGCTTCATCAACGCGGGCGCCCGGGACAACTTCGCAAGCAGCGGCAGCGAGGAGGTGCTCAAGCAGGCACTCGCCGAGCGGTTCAACGCCCAGTGGCGGGTCGAGGCGGTCGTCGACACCTCCGGCGGCGCTGCGGCCCCCCCGCCCCCCGTCGGTGGACGCCCGGCCCCGCAGTACACGCCGGCCCCGACGCCCTCACCCGCCACCCCGACCCCGACGGCGTACGAGGGCAGCCCGGCGCACGCCCCCCAGCAGCAGCACAACCAGCAGTCCCAGCAGGCCGCCGCCCCGTCCTCCGCCGGGCAGCAGCAGCCGCAGCAGACCCAGCAGGGCCGGGGTGCGGGCCCCTCCGCCCCCGAGCCATCCCACGGCGGGTACGCCTCCGAGCCGCCGCGCCCCGTGGCCCCCGAGGACGACACCGCGGAGGCGGACGATCCGGATCTCGTCGACTCCGCCCTCTCCGGCCACGAGCTGATCGTCCGCGAGCTGGGCGCCACCGTGGTGGAGGAGTTCACCAACGAGCAGTGAGGCGAACGAGCAGCAACGCGACCGGAGCGGAGCAGGTACCAGCCGTCCACGGAACGGCGGCCGTCCGGGCCCGCCGCCCCCGGCGGCTAGGCTGCACCCCGTGAAGGTCCTCGTCATCGGCGGCGGCGCCCGCGAACACGCCCTGTGCCGCTCTCTGTCCCTCGACCCCGATGTCACCGCTCTGTACTGCGCCCCCGGCAACGCCGGCATCGCAGAGGTGGCCGAACTGCACCCGGTCGACGCGCTCGACGGTGACGCCGTCGCGCGCCTCGCGACCGAGCTGGGCGCCGAGCTGGTGGTCGTCGGCCCGGAGGCGCCGCTCGTCGCCGGGGTCGCCGACGCCGTGCGCGCGGTCGGCATCCCGTGCTTCGGCCCCTCCGGCGAAGCCGCCCAGCTGGAAGGCTCCAAGGCGTTCGCCAAGGACGTCATGGCCGGGGCCGGTGTCCCCACCGCCCGCAGCTACGTCTGCACCACCCCCGCGGAGATCGACGAGGCCCTCGACGCCTTCGGCGCTCCGTACGTCGTCAAGGACGACGGCCTCGCGGCGGGCAAGGGCGTCGTCGTCACCGACGACCTCGCCGCCGCCCGCGACCACGCCCTCTCCTGCGACCGCGTGGTCATCGAGGAGTTCCTCGACGGCCCCGAGGTCAGCCTCTTCGCGATCACCGACGGCATCACCGTGCTGCCGCTCCAGCCCGCCCAGGACTTCAAGCGCGCCCTGGACGGCGACGAGGGCCCGAACACCGGCGGCATGGGCGCCTACTCCCCGCTCCCGTGGGCCGACCCCAAGCTGGTCGACGAGGTCCTCGAAACCGTCCTTCAGCCGACCGTCGACGAGCTCCGCCGCCGGGGCACGCCCTTCTCCGGGCTGCTCTACGCGGGCCTCGCGATCACCTCGCGCGGCGTGCGGGTCATCGAGTTCAACGCCCGCTTCGGCGACCCCGAGACCCAGGTCGTGCTGGCCCGGCTCCGTACGCCGCTGGCCGGTGTGCTGCTCGCCTCCGCCAACGGCACCCTGGACCTGCTCCCGCCGCTGGCGTGGCGCGACGACGCGGCGGTCACCGTCGTGATCGCCTCACAGAACTACCCGGACACGCCGCGCACCGGCGACCCGATCGACGGGCTCGCCGAGGTCGCGGCGCAGGACGCGCCCGATGCGTACGTCCTGCACGCCGGTACCCGTGCCGAGGGCGGCGCGGTGCTGAGCGCGGGCGGCCGGGTCCTCTCGGTGACCGCGACCGGCAAGGACCTCGCAGCGGCCCGTGAGCGCGCCTACACCGCGCTCGGCCGTATCCGCCTCGACGGCTCCCAGCACCGGACGGACATCGCCCTGAAGGCCGCCGGAGGCGTCGGAGGCTGATCCCGCCGGCCACCCCGCCCCTGCCCCATGGAGTGAACAGAGGAAGTGCACAGACGCGAAGCCGCAGCCCTGCCCTACGGACGCGGACACGTCAGCAGCTTTGCCCAAAGCCATTCCATCGAGTGACGACTGGGCCAGACGGATGACGCCCGCCGGGACCCCAACTAGGGTGCGGCGCAAGCGTTCCGGCACTTGGCCCACCGGCATTGCGGTGTCGGTGACGGGTGCCACAGTGGGGGAGTGAGCAACCGCCGCGGGGCAGAGGGGGTGGCATCCGGCCGTGTCCGGTATCGACGTGGGTGAGGAGCTGGGTGCGCGGGCCGCACAGGCCCGGGCGCTCGCCCTGCTGCGGATCCGCAGCAGGGCACTGGCCGTGGTGATCACGCCCGCGGCCGTGGCCGTCGTGCTGTTCGCCGCGGGCGCCCAAGGGCACCTCGGCGGGCCCGTCTGGGACGGTGTGCGCTGGGCGGTGCTCGGGGTCGCCGTCGTGGTGCTGCTGGTGGCCGCCGCCGTCGTGGTGTCCGTCGCACGGGCCCGGCCCGCCGTGAGCCCCATCGTTCCCGTGGCGGAGGAAGGGGCCCCCGACCTCTACCGGCTGGTCCGGGACCTGGCCGACCGGCTCGGCGTCCCCGCCCCCTCGGCCATAGCGCTGACCCCGGACTGCGACAGCTGGCTGGAGGACCGCGCCCACCGCAGCAGCGGTGGAGCGAGATCGGAAGCCAGGAACGCGGCCCCCGTCCTGGTGATCGGCTCCCCCTTCCTCTGGTGGATGCGGGTCGCCGAGCTCCGCGCCGTCCTCGCCCCCGTCGTGGCGGGCACCGACTCGTCCGCGCACCCCGACATAGCCGCCGCCCGCCGCTTCGTCCGCGGTCTGGACGCCGCGGTGGCCGACGGCGCCGCCCCCGGCCGGGGCGCGCTGCGCGGGGCGCCCGTGACCTTCGCCGGCTGGATCGCCCGGCTGCTGCTGCGCGCCTGCCGGGAACACGCCGCCGAGATGGAGCGGTGCGTCGCGGCCACGGCCTCCATGCGTGCCCAGGGCGTCGACTACGCACTCCGCATCGCCGCCCAGGAGCAGGTCGGCCTCGCCTACGCGGGCTGGGACCGGCTGCTGACCAGGGTCGCCCTGCCCGCCTGGCGGATGGGCCGCTGGCCCTCCCGGCTGGACGCCGGGGTGGTCTCCGCCCTCACCGAGCTCTCCCGCCGGGACCGGCTGGCCGACGGCTTCACCTCGCGCCTCGGCGAACGTCCCGCCTGCGACCTGCTGGAGGAGCCCGGCATCGCCGACGAGGCCACATCCCTGCTCGCCGCCCGCCTCTTCCACGGCGGCCCGGCGGAGAGCGGTCCGGACTGGGCGCCGGTGGACTGGCAGCAGTATCCCGACGAGGTCGTCGACCGGAAGTGGCGTACGGAGGCGGCCCGGCTGCACCGGGTGCTCGACGCCATGGGGGTCCCCCCGGCCTCCGTGGCCGATCCGGCGGTGCCCACCCTGGCCCGCGTCATGGAGCACCTGGCCGGTCCCGGCGGGCCCGGGGAGGAGCTCGCGGCGGGCATCGGGGCGGCGGTCGCCCGCGACGATGCCCAGGCCCCGGCGCCCGGCCCGGCCCAGCAGACGGCGTCCGCCGCCGCCGACCCCCTCGACCTCTGGGGCCCCGACCCTCTCCCCCTCTTCCCGCTCCAGCCGCCGCGTACGGGCACGGAGCTGCTCGCCGACCACGTCGCCGCCATGGTCTGCTGCGCGGCCGTGGACACGGCGGGCGCGGCCCCCGGCCTCGACTGGCTGGACGGCCCCGCGCTGCTCGTCGACGGCGAGCGCCGGGCGGACCTCGCGGTGCCGGTCCTCAGCCTGGTCGAGGACGGCGACCCGGACCCGCTGCGGTCCTGGCTGGCCGAGGTGGGCGTCCGCTCCGACAAGCCCGTACGGCTGGTGTGACAGCACGCAGAGGCCGGCGTAAAGGCAGAGCCAGGCGGCGTCAAAGCACGCAGCCCCCGGAAGAGGAGGTTCCGTTCACGTCAATCAGCGACGAAGGGTGACGGAGTGCGCGCGTAATGTGATGTGCTGGGGACCGGCGCTGACATCGTGCGCGCCGGAGTTGTCCGGGGACCTGAGGGAGGGGCGCGGCATGGGGGCGGAGCAGATTCGCCGGTGGGAGTCGGGCGCCCTCGCGCACGCGGTGAGCGACCCCTTCGGCCAGGGCCCGCTGCCCTGGCTGCGCGGCAGTGAGAACTACTTCGACGACACCGGCCAGGTCGTCCCCTGGTACGCCGACCTCGGCCGCTCCACCGGCGGCGGCACCCGCACCGCCGACGACGTGCACCGGCAGATCAAGGGCTTCGTCTCGCCCGGAGCGGCCGCCCCCGGCGAGGCCATCGACTTCCACATCACCGTGGACCCGCCCCAGCAGTTCTCCGTGGACGTCTACCGGATCGGTCATTACGGGGGCGACGGCGCGGCCAAGATCACCACGAGCCCGCGCCTCTCCGGCATCGTCCAGCCGCCCCCGCTGGCCGCCGACCGGACCGTCTCCTGCCACCACTGGTGGATGTCCTGGCGGCTCCAGATCCCCACCTACTGGTCGGTCGGCGCGTACGTGGCCGTCCTGACGACCGCCGACGGGTACCGCTCGCACATCCCGTTCACCGTCCGCCACGACCACCCCGCCGACCTGCTGCTCCTGCTCCCGGACATCACCTGGCAGGCGTACAACCTCTATCCGGAGGACGGCCGCACCGGCGCCAGCCTCTACCACGCGTGGGACGAGCGGGGGCGGCTGCTCGGCGAGGAGGACGCGGCCGTCACGATCTCCTTCGACCGCCCGTACGCCGGGGCGGGCCTACCGCTGCACGTGGGGCACGCGTACGACTTCATCCGCTGGGCCGAGCGGTACGGCTACGACCTCGCCTACGCCGACGCCCGTGACCTGCACGCGGGCCGCATCGACCCCAGCCGCTACCGGGGCCTGGTCTTCCCCGGCCACGACGAGTACTGGTCAACGCCCATGCGCCGGGCCGCCGAGCGCGCCCGCGACTGCGGCACGTCGCTCGTCTTCCTCTCCGCCAACACCATGTACTGGCAGGTGGGCCTCGCCCCCTCCGCCTCCGGCATCGCCGACCGCCTGCTGACCTGCCGCAAGCGCCGGGGCCCGGGAAAGTCCGCCCTCTGGCGCGAGGTGGACCGGCCCGAGCAGCAGCTCCTGGGCATCCAGTACGCGGGCCGGGTCCCCGAGCCCAGCCCTCTGGTCGTGCGCAACGCCGAGCACTGGCTCTGGGACGCCGCGGGCGCGGCCGACGGCGACGAGATCCCGGGCCTGGTCGCCGGTGAGGCCGACCGCTACTTCCCCCGTACGAGCCTGCCCGAGCACGACAACCGGATCCTGCTCGCCCACTCCCCGTACCAGGACTCCGAGGGCGCCACCCGACACCAGGAGACCTCGCTCTACCAGGCCCCCTCCGGCGCCCTCGTCTTCGCCTCCGGCACCTTCGCCTGGTCCCCGGCCCTGGACCGCCCGGGCCACACCGACTGCCGGATCCAGCGGGCGACGGCCAACCTCCTCGACCGGATCTGCAAGCGCGACTGACGGCCGGCGGGCGTGTTCAAGGACCCGCTCCCGCCACCGCCCCCTCCGTGCGGGACAATCGGAACCGCTCCTGGATCAATCTACGCGGAGGCACCGTGTCCGGTTTTGTAGAAAAGCCCGAGCCCGTGCAGGTTCCGGGCCTCACCCACCTGCACACCGGCAAGGTACGTGACCTGTACCGGAACGAGGCGGGCGACCTCGTCATGGTCGCCAGCGACCGTATCTCCGCGTACGACTGGGTCCTGCCCTCCGAGATCCCCGACAAGGGCCGCGTCCTCACCCGGCTCTCGCGCTGGTGGTTCGACCAGCTCGCCGACCTGGTGCCCAACCACGTCCTCTCCACCGAGCTGCCGCCCGGCGCCCCGGCGGACTGGGAGGGCCGCACCCTCATCTGCACGTCCCTGCGCATGGTCCAGGTCGAGTGCGTGGCCCGCGGCTATCTCACGGGCTCCGGGCTCGTCGAGTACAACGCCTCCCGTACGGTGTGCGGCATCGGCCTGCCCGAGGGTCTGGTCGACGGTTCCGAGCTGCCCGGCCCGATCTTCACCCCGGCCACGAAGGCGGCCGTAGGCGACCACGACGAGAACGTCAGCTACGAGGAGATCGCCCGCGAGGTCGGCGTGGAGACGGCCGCCGAGCTGCGGCGGACGACACTCGACGTCTACCGCCGGGCCCGGGACGTCGCCCACCAGCGCGGGATCATCCTGGCCGACACCAAGTTCGAGTTCGGCTTCGAGACGACCGAGGACGGCGGCGAGCGGCTGATCATCGCCGACGAGGTGCTGACGCCCGACTCCTCGCGCTTCTGGCCCGCCGCCACCTGGAAGCCGGGCCGTGCGCAGCCGTCGTACGACAAGCAGTTCGTCCGGGACTGGCTGACCTCGCCGGCCTCCGGCTGGGACCGCGCGAGCGAGCAGCCGCCGCCGGCGCTTCCGCAGGAGGTCGTGGACGCGACCCGCGCCAAGTACATCGAGGCGTACGAGGTCCTGACCGGCTCCAACTGGTCGTAGGAGGTACGCAGAAGGCCCCGGTCGATGTCGACCGGGGCCTTCTGTTCTGTGGAGCGGACGACCAGGTTCGAACTGGCGACCTCAACCTTGGCAAGGTTGCGCTCTACCAACTGAGCTACGTCCGCAGTGCGCCGCAGCGCGATGCTCACTATACCCAACCCCGCTCGCGTGCGAGACGAACCGCCGTGTGCCGGTTCTCCGCACCGATCTTGGAGGCGGCCGAGGAGAGGTAGTTGCGGACCGTCCCCTGTGAGAGCGAAGCCCGCTCCGCGATCTCCGCGACCGGCGCCCCGTCCGCCGCCAGTTCGAGCACCTCGGCCTCCCGGGCGGTCAGCGGGGAGTCCCCGGCGGAGATGGCGTCGGCCGCCAACTCCGGGTCGACATAGCGGTTTCCGGCGTGGACGGTACGGATGATCTCGGCGAGCCGCCGGGCGCTGACGGTCTTCGGCACGAACCCGCGTACGCCGGCGGCCAGCGCCCGCTTGAGGTGCCCGGGACGGCCGTGGCTGGTCACGATCATGGTGCGGCAGCCGGGCAGTGCGCTGCGGAGCGATGTGGCGATCTTCACACCGTCCGCGCCCGGCATCTGGAGGTCGAGGACGGCGACATCGGGCCGGTGCGCGAGGGCCATGGCGAGCGCCTCGGGGCCGCTCGCCGCCTCCGCGACCACCACGAGGTCGTCCTCCAGGGCGAGCAGCGCGGCCAGGGCGCCCCGGATCAGGTGCTCGTCGTCGGCGAGCAGGACCCGCACGGGCCGGCCGGCGGAGTCTTCGGTGGTCATCTTCGCTCCGAGTGGGCGGTACGGGAGGTGGTCATCGTCCCTCCGGGGCACGGGTCCGGGTGGCGGGGGAGGGGCGGGCGGCCGGAGCCGTGAGCGGGACCGTCGCCGTGACCCGGAACAGGCCGTCCCCGGCCGTTCCGGCCTCCAGCGACCCGCCCAGGGCCGCGAGCCGCTCGCGCAGCCCGGCCAGGCCGGAGCCGCCACCCACCTCGGAGACCGCCCCCGCCCCGTCGTTCTCGACCTCCAGCACGACCGCGCCCGCCGCCGTCGTGAGCCGGATCACGCAGTGCCGGGGGTCGCCGTGGCGCAGGACGTTGGTCGCCGCCTCACGGACCACCCAGCCGAGGGCGGCCTGGACGGCCAAAGGCGCCCCGATGCCCGCCGGGCCGTCGGCGCCCTTGACGGTGCAGGTGATCCCGGCGGCCTCCAACACGCCCTTGGCGCCGAGCAGTTCGGTGGGCAGGTCGGCCTCGCGGTAGCCCCGTACGACATCACGTACCTCCTGCTGGGAGGCTCGGGCGATCCGCTGCACCTCGACCATCTGGTCCACGGCCGCCGCGTTCCCGCGCTGGGCCAGTTCCACGGCGAGCTCGCTCTTCAGCGCGATCACCGCCAGGTTCCGGCCCAGCACGTCGTGCATGTCCCGGCCGAACCGCAGCCGTTCCTCCGCCACCGCCAGCCGGGCCTGCATGTCCCGCGCCTCCTCGGCCTGCCACATCACGGTCAGGCTCCAGGCGCTCGGCCGACCCGAGACGAGCACCAGCAGGAAGACGACGAACAGTGAGAAGGCCGCCCCGAAGAGCAGTCGGCCGGGCACCCCGACAGCCGCCAGCAGCGCCACGACCGCCACCGCGAAGGCCGCGCACTGGAGTACGTACTTCCGGACGGGCACGATGAGCACGTACGGCGTCGCGAAAGCCAGGGGCAGGTCCAGTACCAGCAGGGCCAGTCCAGCGTCCGCGACCCCGCCCACCGCCGCGAGGGCCACCAGCAGCCCGGTCAGCACCGCCAGCAGCACCGCGGGGAGCCGCAGCCGCCGCAGCGGGAAGGGCTCCACGCCCCGGTAGTGAGCAAAGGCGGGGGACACGTTGCGGTTGCTCAGCAGGCACTGGCCGGCGTTCACCGTGAGGAAAGCCACCGCCAGGGAGACCGCCACCGGGCCCTGGCCGAAGGCCTTGCCGAGCGGCAGCAGACCCCAGGTGACGAGGAAGACCCAGGGGAGCGAGCAGAGCGTGACCCGGGTGTAGAGGTCGATGCGCTGGAGCTTGGTGCGCTCGTGCCAGCCGCGCCGCAACCCCCGTACTCGCCCGATCACCTCGTTCAGCTCCTTCACGTCGTCCCTGTGGCTCCGTCCGGCGCGCTCCGCTGTCAGCCCCGCGGGTCCCAGCGGAACCACCGCTGCACAGCAAACACCGCGAACGCGGTCCAGGCCAGCGCCGCCACCCCGGCCGTGAGCAGGTCGCCGCCCTCCACACCGCCCAGCCAACCGTGCCGGATGAGGGTCATCACGCCGGTCAGCGGCAGCAGCTCGAACACCGAGGCCAGGCCGTCCGGGAAGATGTCCAGCGGGACGAGGATCCCGGAGCCGAAGAGCGAGACGAAGAACAGCGGCAACGTGGTGAGCTGCGAGGTCTGGACCGTCCGGGTCACCGCGGAGGTCGCGGCCGCCAGGCCGGCCATCATCGCGAGACCCACCAGCAGCCCCGCCAGGAACAGCTCGGGCCGCTTCGGCGCACTCAGGTCGAAGGCCACCGCGCCGGCCGCGACCAGCAGGACGACCTGGAGGAGCGCCAGTGCGACGGCGGGCAGCGCGTTGGCGGCCAGGATCTCGCGGTCGGTGACCTCGCCGGTGCGCAGCCGCTTGAGGACGAGCTCCTCGCGCCGGGTGACGTACCCGGTGACGAGGGTCATGTAGACGACCTGGACCAGCACGATGCCGATTCCGCCGGTGAGGGCGGCGCCCGCGATGGAGAGGCCGGTGCCGGCGAGGTCGATCTGCTGGAGCGAGGCCCGGATCGAGAAGATCATCACGACCGGCAGCACCAGGGCGACGAAGATCGCGGACCGGTTGCGGACCAGCAGGATCAGCTCGGCGCGGGCGAGCGCGGTGAGCCGCCGCGCGGAGGCGGAGGCCTTCGAGGGGGATGCGGGGGAGCGGTCGGGGGCCGTGAGGGCGGTGGGCGTGGTCATGCCGTCACCTTCTTCCTGGTCTCGTCCGTGGGCTCGGTCCCCGCCCGGCGCGGGTCGTCGGCGCGGGAGCGGAGCTGGGTGTTCGCGATCTGGAGGAACGCCTCCTCCAGGGAGGCGGAGCGGGCATCCAACCCGAGGAGCCGCACGCCCGACTCCCGGGCCCAGCGCAGCAGTTCGTGCAGGGACTCCTGGAGTTCGGAGGTACGGATCTCGATCCGCTGCCCCTCCGCCGCCGCCCGCAGCGAGAGCGGAAGGTGTCCTGCCGGTACGCCGTCGGGCAGCGTGAACCTGATCCTGGCGGGCTGCGACGCGGTGACCTCGGCGGTCGTCCCGGCCGTCACGATCCGCCCCTGGTGCATGATCGCCAGCCGGTCCGCGAGCGCCTCGGCCTCCTCCAGGTAGTGCGTGGTCAGCAGTACGGTCGTGCCGCCGTCCCGGAGCGTCCGGATCAGCTCCCAGGTGTCGCGCCGGCCCTCCGCGTCCAGCCCCGTCGTCGGCTCGTCCAGGAAGAGCACCTCGGGCCGCGAGGTCAGGGCCAGCGCCAGGTCCAGGCGCCGCTTCTCGCCGCCGGAGAGCTGCTTGACCCGCACCCCCGACCGGCTCGTGAGGTCGACCATCTCCAGGGCCTCGGCGGCGGGGCGGGCGCCGGTGGTGCACGCCGACCACATCCGCGCGGTCTCCATCACCGTGAGGTCGGAGGGGAAGCCGCCCTCCTGGAGCATCACCCCGGTCCGGGGCCGGACGGCGGCGCGTTCGCGGTACGGGTCGTGGCCGAGCACCCTGATGGTCCCGGCGGTCGGGAGGGCCAGTCCCTCGAGGAGCTCCACGGTGGAGGTCTTGCCCGCGCCGTTCGTCCCGAGCAGGGCGAACAACTCGCCGCGGGCCACGGAGAAGGAGACCCCGGTAACGGCCTCGAAGCCGCCTTTGTAGCTGCGGCGGACCCCGTCCGCCGCGATCACCGTCTCCGCGTCTGCCGGGCCACCTGTCGTTCGGTCGCTGTGAAAGTCGTCGCTGGTCATGCTTCGAGCGTCTCCCCGGACCGGGCCCGCGAGCGGTGCGCGCTGTCACCACTGCTCATGACAAACGTCATGGGAAAGGGACGGGGAGAAGAACGACAAAGGCCCTGACCGAATCGGTCAGGGCCTTTGTCTCTGTGGAGCGGACGACCAGGTTCGAACTGGCGACCTCAACCTTGGCAAGGTTGCGCTCTACCAACTGAGCTACGTCCGCAGTGCAGCCACTCGGCTTTCACCGGTGGAGCGAGCACTACTCTACCTGATCCAACGGAGTGGTCTGAAGAGTTGTGCAGAGCGGGTGACAGGAATTGCACACTGCGCCTTCCCCCTGGAAGGGGGATGTTCTACTACTGAACTACACCCGCACGCGGCTCGGGATCCGGCCTTTCGGCCTCGCCCCTCGGCGTGCTCCAGACTCTAGCCGACCTGCGGGGGTGT
This sequence comes from Streptomyces sp. CB00316, assembly GCF_001905595.1. Taxonomy (GTDB): domain Bacteria; phylum Actinomycetota; class Actinomycetes; order Streptomycetales; family Streptomycetaceae; genus Streptomyces. The sequence continues at coordinate 844,417 of NZ_LIXI01000002.1, forward strand.
CGCGCAAGTCGGCTCCCGGCGGGTCTCCCGGAGCGGGTCGCCGGCCGGCTCCCCGGACCCCGGTCCCGCTCCTGCGTACCCCGCCCGCACCCCGCCTGACGGAGCGTCCGCCGCTCGGAGCATCCAGCTCCTGGGGCGTCCGCCGCCCCGGAGGGCGGACGCTCATGCCCCCGGCTCAGTCCGCCGCGTTGAACGCCTCGTAGACCTTCTTCGGGATCCGGCCGCGGGCCGGCACCTCCATCCGGTGCGAGCGGGCCCAGGCGCGGACGGCCGCGGGGTCCGGGGCGAGGGAGGTGTGGTGGTACGAGGCGGGGGTCCTGCCGTGCTTACTGGCATTTGTCTGCTTTCGGCCGGCCGCCACGTAAGGGGCCAGAGCCTTCCGCAGTTTCTTCGCGTTGGCGGGATTGAGGTCGATCTCGTACGTCTTCCCGTCCAGGGCGAAGGTGACCGTTTCCGCCGCTGTTCCCCCGTCGAGGTCGTCGGAGAGCGTAACCACTACGCGCTGGGCCACGGATATCGGTCCTTTCCTACGGCCTCGGCGCGTCGGACGTGCGCCGGTGGGCCGGCCTTCCGGCTGTTAGGCGGATACGGATCGACTGCTGTCGACTGTTCCGGTGTTCCCGGGGCAATGCTGCTTTCCCCGGTAATCATTTGTACAGCGGTGGGTGCCGCATTGTGAAGCCCAGCCAATTACATCCGCGTGTCCGTGCGCAATCCGGCGCATGATTTTTTCCCAGGACTTTTCCCGCATGTTGTCACGGCCGATATCCCGGCGTGATCTGCGCCGAGCCCTCCCCCTCTCCTCCGTCACGCCCGTTCCGTCCGATATCTACTCGCGTAGAATTTTCGGCCAGGTACGCTGAGTGGACCCGCGGGGGTCTGGGGAACCCCCCGGAGAGACAGCCGCACCACACCACCACACCGGGAGTGCCAGTGGCACGCGTCGTAGTCGACGTCATGCTCAAGCCGGAGATCCTCGACCCGCAGGGACAGGCGGTGCAGCGTGCGCTGCCCCGTCTCGGCTTTGAGGGAATCGCGGACGTTCGTCAGGGAAAGCGTTTCGAGCTGGAGGTCGAGGGGCCGGTGGACGACGCCGCCCTCGCCCGGATTAACGAGATGGCCGAGACCTTCCTCGCCAACACCGTCATCGAGGACTTCGTCGTGAGGGTGGAGGAGGAGAAGTGACCACCCGTATCGGCGTCGTCACTTTTCCCGGCACCCTCGACGATCAGGACGCTCTGCGGGCTGTCCGGATCGCGGGCGCGGAGCCCGTGTCGCTGTGGCACCGCGACAAGGACCTGCACCAGGTCGACGCGGTCGTCCTGGCCGGCGGTTTCTCCTACGGGGACTACCTGCGGGCCGGCGCGATCTCGCGCTTCTCGCCGGTGATGGAGCCGCTCATCGAGCAGGCGAAGGCCGGTATGCCGGTCCTCGGCATCTGCAACGGCTTCCAGATCCTGACCGAGGCGCACCTGCTGCCCGGCGCGATGCTGCGCAACAACCACCTGCACTTCATCTGCCGCGACCAGAGCCTGCGGGTGGAGAACGCGGAGACCGCCTGGACCTCGGACTACAGCGCCGGCCAGGAGATCAAGGTCCCGCTCAAGAACATGGACGGCCGGTACACCGCCGACGAGCGCACGCTCGACGAGCTGGAGGCCGAGGGCCGCGTCGCCTTCCGCTACCTGGACGGCAACCCCAACGGCTCGCTCCGTGACATCGCGGGCATCACCAACGCCGCGGGCAACATCGTCGGCTTGATGCCGCACCCGGAGCACGCCGTGGAGCCGCTCATCGGCACCGGCCGCACCGACGGCCTCGGTTTCTTCACCTCGATCATCAAGAAGCTGGTCAACGCATGAGCCTGGATACGGTCAAGCACGCGGCCGAGACCCCGGACGCCGAGCAGCCCTGGAAGGAGCTCGGCCTCAAGGAGGACGAGTACACCCGGATCCGCGAGATCCTGGGCCGCCGTCCCACCGGCGCCGAGCTCGCCATGTACTCGGTCATGTGGTCGGAGCACTGTTCGTACAAGAGCAGCAAGGTCCACCTGAAGCAGTTCGGCGAGAAGGTCCCCGCCAACGACGCCATGCTCGTCGGCATCGGCGAGAACGCCGGCGTCGTCGACGTCGGCCAGGGATACGCGGTCACCTTCAAGGTCGAGTCGCACAACCACCCCTCGTACATCGAGCCCTACCAGGGCGCGGCCACCGGCATCGGCGGCATCGTCCGCGACATCCTCGCCATGGGTGCCCGCCCGATCGCGGTCGTCGACCCGCTGCGCTTCGGCGCGGCCGACCACCCCGACACCAAGCGCGTCCTGCCGGGCGTCGTCGCGGGCATCGGCGGTTACGGCAACTGCCTGGGCCTGCCGAACATCGGCGGCGAGGTCGTCTTCGACGCCTGCTACCAGGGCAACCCGCTGGTCAACGCCGGCTGCATCGGCGTGATGAAGCACGAGGACATCCACCTCGCGCAGGCGTCGGGCCCCGGCAACAAGGTCATCCTGTACGGCGCCCGCACCGGCGGCGACGGCATCGGCGGCGTCTCCGTGCTGGCTAGCGAGACCTTCGAGTCCACCGGCCCGGCCAAGCGCCCCGCGGTCCAGGTCGGCGACCCGTTCCAGGAGAAGCTCCTCATCGAGTGCACCCTGGAGATCTTCAAGGAGAAGCTCGTCGCGGGCATCCAGGACCTCGGTGGCGCCGGGCTCTCCTGCGCCACCAGCGAGCTGGCCTCCGCCGGTTCCGGCGGTATGCGCGTCGAGCTGGACACCGTGCCACTGCGCGACTCCTCCCTCTCGCCCGAGGAGATCCTCATGAGCGAGTCGCAGGAGCGCATGTGCGCGATCGTCGAGCCGCGGCACGTGGACCGCTTCCTGGAGATCTGCGAGAAGTGGGACGTCATCGCCACCGTCATCGGTGAGGTGACCGACGGCTCCCAGCTGGAGATCTTCTGGCACGGCGAGCAGATCGTGGACGTCCCGCCGCGCTCGGTGGCCCACGAGGGCCCGACCTACCACCGGCCGTTCGCCCGCCCGTCCTGGCAGGACGCGCTCCAGGCGGACGACGCCGGAAAGCTCGCCCGCCCCGCGAGCGCCGCCGAGCTCCGTGAGCAGGTCCTGAAGCTGGTCGCCTCGCCGAACCAGGCCTCCAAGGCGTGGATCACCGACCAGTACGACCGCTTCGTGCAGGGCAACACCGTCCTGGCGATGCCCGAGGACGCGGGCATGGTCCGCATCGACGCCGAGTCGAACCTGGGCGTGGCGATGGCGACCGACGGCAACGGCCGGTACGCCAAGCTCGACCCGTACACCGGCGCGCAGCTCGCGCTGGCGGAGTCGTACCGCAACGTCGCCGCCTCCGGCGCCAAGCCGCTCGCCATCTCGGACTGCCTCAACTTCGGCTCCCCGGAGGACCCGGACGTCATGTGGCAGTTCGCCGAGGCCACCCGTGGTCTCGCGGACGGCTGCCTGGAGCTGGGCACCCCCGTCACCGGCGGCAACGTCTCGCTCTACAACCAGACCGGTGAGACGGCCATCCACCCGACGCCGGTCGTGGCCGTGCTCGGTGTGATCGACGACGTCACCCGGCGTACGCCGGTCGCGTTCGCGGAGGAGGGCCAGCTCCTCTACCTGCTGGGCGACACCCACGAGGAGTTCGGCGGCTCGGCCTGGTCCGAGGTCGTCCACCAGCACCTCGGCGGCCTGCCGCCCAAGGTGGACCTCGGCCGCGAGAAGCTGCTCGCCGAGATCCTCATCTCTGCCTCGCGCGACGGCATGATCGACGCCGCGCACGACCTGAGCGACGGCGGCCTGATCCAGGCGGTCACCGAGTCCTGCCTGCGCGGCGGGAAGGGTGCCCGGCTGGTCGTGCCGGACGGCCTGGACACGTTCACGTTCCTCTTCTCCGAGTCGGCGGGGCGCGCGGTCGTCTCGATCCCGCGCAGCGAGGAGCTCCGCTTCAACGACATGTGCGGCGCACGGGGTCTGCCCGTCGCCCGGATCGGTGTCGTGGACGGCGAGGAGATCGAGATCCAGGGCGAGTTCAGCATCCCGCTGAGTGAGCTCCGTACGGCGCACGAGGCGACGATCCCCGCGCTGCTCGCCTGAGCCCGCGTGTCGTCCGAGCCCCCGCCCGGGCCATCCGGGCGGGGGCTTCGGCGTTCTCTCGGACTCTTCTTCGAAGCCGTCGCGAACTCTCTTGATAGAAATTACGTAATTACGTAAGGTTGGTGTCATGGAGCTGGAGAGGCGGGTCGCCGAGCTGGAGAGGCGGCTCACGGCGCTGGAGCGGCAGGACCGAGAGTCCCCCCGCCTGGGCGACGGCGACTTCTGGGCGCTGGACGGGCTGAAGCAGCAGCTCGCCGGTGTCGGGGAGGCCGGGGCCGACGGGGGAGTGCTCTTCACCGGCGCGGTCCGGCTGCCCACCGGCGAGAGTTACGAGTGGCAGTACGGCGCCCTCGCCGGCGCCCTGCTCACAGGGCCTCTGCCCGAGGGGGAGGGTCCAGCGGATGAGTGCCGACCCGACGACGCGTCGGCGACGGCGGACTCACTCGCCGCGCTCGGCCACCCGGTACGGCTGCGCCTGCTCCGCGAGATCCTCGGCGGCCGCCGTACCGCCGCCGAACTGGCCGCACTCGACGCGGTCGGCACCACCGGCCAGATCTACCACCACCTGCGCCAGCTGACCGGCGCGGGCTGGCTGCACACCACCGGCCGCGGCCGGTACGAGGTGCCGGCCGCCCGGGTGGTGCCGCTGCTGGTGGTGCTGACGGCGGCGCGGCCCTGACCGGAACGACCGACACGACGCCATGGGGGAGACATGTCCGTCCGCACCGTCCTCGCGACCGCCCTGCGACTGTCCTGGCTGGTCCTGATCGCGCTGGTGGTCAGCGAGTTCTTCACGGATCTGCCCGGACCGGGGTGGGTGACCACCCTGCTGCCCGCCGGGGTCGTCCTCGTCCTCATGGTGGCCGTGATGACCCTGCAGGCCCGGGCCGCCGCACCCCGGCGCGAACCGCGCGACCCGGTCGAGGTCGCCCCACCGGTGACCGGCCGCTGGACGGCCCTCAACAGTCCGGCCGACAAGGTGCCGAGCCACGGGACGCACATCTACGGGCAGACGTACGCGATCGACATCGTGGCCGAGCGGGAGGAAGGGGGCGGTGAGGCCTCGGCCCGCCCCCGGTTCCGGTGGCTCTGGCCGCTCTTCCGCCGCAACCGCGTCTTCCCGGCCTTCGGCGCCCCGCTGCTCGCGGTGGCCGACGCCACCGTCGTCCGGGCGAGCGACGGCCAGCGCGACCACCTGAGCCGCAACTCGCTGCCCGCGCTCGCCTACCTGATGCTCATCGAGGGGAACGTCCGCTCGATCGTCGGTGCGCACCGGGTCATCGGCAACCACGTGATCCTCGACCTCGGCGACGGGACGTACGCCGTCTACGCCCACGCACAGCGCGGCTCGCTCCGGGTGAAGGCCGGGGACACAGTCCGGGCCGGGCAGCCGATCGCGCGTTGCGGCAACTCCGGGAACACCACCGAGCCCCACCTCCACTTCCACCTGATGGACGGCCCGGACCTCGATGCGGCCCGGGGCGTCCCGTTCACCTGGCGCGGCCTCGAACTGCCGGCGAACGGCGAGACGTTCACCGTCGCGGACCGGGCCGAAGGGGTCTGACCGAACGGTGTCCATGGGGCCGGTTAGCGGTTAACCTCGGCACCATGCCTCCGGCCAAGAAGCGCCCACGCGCCTACGATTACCTCAAGACCCAGGCGGCGGTGCTCGCCCAGTTCGCCCATGTCCACGATGCCGTAAGGACTTTGACGCCTGATCAGCTCGCCCGGCCGACCCGGCTCGGCGACTGGACGGTCCGCGAGCTGGCCGTGCACGTCGCGACGGGATTCGTCGGCATCAGCCAGGCCCTGGCCCCTCCGGAGCCGCCCGGTTCCCAGCCCGAGGTGACCCTGCTGGGCTATCCCTCGGTCACCGCCCCGTTCGCCGCCTGGGTCGCCGAGGACGCCGAGAAGGTGGCGGCCGACCGCCCCGACCTCACCGCGCTGTTCGAGGAGGTGGAGACGGAGGTCACCGCCGCCGTCCCGGCCTCGGGCACGGGGGAGCGGCTGGTGGCCGCCGTGGTCGGCTCCATGCGGCTGACCGACTTCCTGGTCACCCGGGCCGTCGAACTGGTCGTCCACACGGACGATCTGAACGAGGCGCTCGGCTCGGATGTTCCGCTCGACCGGCAGGCGCTGGCCGCCTGTACCCGGATGCTGGTGGACACGCTCGCGGACCGGGCGCCCGGCGGCTCGGTCGAGGTGCGCGTCCCGCCGTTCGCGGTGGTCCAGTGCATCGGCGGGCCCCAGCACACCCGGGGTACCCCGCCCAACGTCGTGGAGACCGACCCGCTGACCTGGATCCGGCTCGCCACCGGGCGTACGGAGTGGGCGCGGGCCCTGGCGGACGCCGAGGTCAGTGCGAGCGGCGAGCGCGCCGATCTCGGCGCGTTGCTGCCCTTGATGGGCTGAGGGACACCGGGCGACGGAACCGGATCGGGGGCCCGGCCCGTCCCATCGCCATGCACACACAACGTATGGCAGTCAGCGTCAGCGTCCTGGCCCTCCTCACCCTCGCCGCCTGCGGTACGGAGTCGGGTTCCGGCTCCGGCTCCGGTGACGGCAGCGACACCGTGCAGAGCGATGTGCCCGTCACGGGGGTGGCCTGGAGCGTCGACTCCATGACCGTCGGCGGGAGGAAGACCGAGGCCCCGGAGGGCTCCCGGCTGGAGTTCGACCCGAAGGGCCGGGCCAAGGCCGGCTTCGGGTGCAACCACATCAGCGCGGACTCCCGGGTGGAGGGCGACCGGATCACCCTGGCCGAGCCCGTCTCCACGCAGATGGCGTGCGACGAGAAGACCGAGAAGTTCGAGAAGGCCGCCCTCGCCGCGATGGACGGCGAACTCACCGCGAAGGTCTTCGGCGAGAAGCTGACCCTCACCACCGAGGGCGGCGACACCTTCGCGCTCAGCGAGGAGAAGCCGGCCGACCTGGTCGGCACCCGGTGGGCGGTGACCACCCTGCTCAGCGGCGGGACGGCGACCTCCGTGCCCGCCGGCCTCCCGAAGGAGCGGGTGCCCCACCTGACCTTCGGCGAGGACGGCACCGTGCACGGCAACTCCGGCTGCAACTCCTTCCACGGCAAGGCCGAGGTCAAGGGCTCCACGATCACCTTCGGCCCGCCGGCCGGCACCCGGAAGATGTGCCCGGAGGCGGAGATGGAGGTGGAGCGCGCGGTCCTCGCGGCCCTGGACGGCCCGGCGACGTACACGATCAAGGGCTCCACGCTCACCGTCACGTCGAAGGACGGCAAGGGCGTCGGCGCCACGGCCACCCCCGCGACGGCCGAGGGCGCCCAGGAACACGGCTGAATCCGGCCCCTCGGTGTGAGGCTCACCACGAAACGAGCGTTCGGCCGACGGTTGGGGCGGGTTCGGGGCAGGTTCACCGAGCGCCACGGCCGTACGGCCGTCGCCGGGTCCCCGCCCACCGCCCCTACCCGTCGGTAACCGGCCTCCCGGCCCGGCAGTGAGCGCCGCACCCGCTCCTCGGGGCTCACGACGCCCATCCGGTGATCACGCAGCGTGACCGCCCGAAGTCCCGCGAATCACCCGCCCCCCACGTCGTGCGGAGCCGTTCCCCGTGCCCCGTAACGGCTTTGTCGGCCGGTCCCCAATTCGGACCAGTGGTCGATCTCGCCTACACTCGGTGTCGTGCCCCGTGGTGATGGACGACTCAACCACGACCTGCTCCCCGGAGAGAAAGGCCCCCAGGACGCTTGTGGCGTCTTCGGTGTCTGGGCTCCGGGTGAAGAGGTCGCCAAGCTCACCTATTTCGGACTGTATGCCCTGCAGCACCGCGGACAGGAATCCGCGGGCATCGCAGTGAGCAACGGGTCCCAGATCCTCGTCTTCAAGGACATGGGACTGGTCTCGCAGGTCTTCGACGAAACGTCTCTGGGTTCTCTCCAGGGCCATATCGCGGTCGGTCATGCCCGCTACTCCACCACCGGTGCCTCGGTGTGGGAGAACGCGCAGCCGACGTTCCGTGCCACCGCGCACGGCTCGATCGCCCTCGGCCACAACGGGAACCTGGTCAACACGGCCCAGCTCGCGGAGATGGTCGCCGACCTCCCCCGCAAGGACGGCCGCGCCACCCAGGTCGCCGCGACCAACGACACCGACCTGGTGACCGCGCTGCTCGCCGGACAGCGCGACGAGAACGACAAGCCGCTGACCATCGAGGAAGCCGCCGCCAGAGTGCTCCCCGACGTCAAGGGCGCGTTCTCGCTCGTCTTCATGGACGAGCACACCCTCTACGCCGCCCGTGACCCGCAGGGAATCCGCCCGCTGGTGCTGGGCCGGCTCGAGCGCGGCTGGGTGGTCGCCTCCGAGTCCGCCGCACTCGACATCTGCGGCGCCAGCTACGTACGCGAGATCGAGCCGGGCGAGCTCATCGCCATCGACGAGAACGGCCTGCGCACCTCCCGCTTCGCAGAAGCGAAGCCCAAGGGCTGTGTCTTCGAGTACGTGTACCTGGCCCGTCCCGACACCGACATCGCCGGCCGGAACGTCTACCTCTCCCGGGTGGAGATGGGCCGCCGCCTGGCCGCCGAAGCCCCCGTCGAGGCGGATCTGGTCATAGCGACCCCGGAATCCGGCACCCCCGCCGCGATCGGGTACGCGGAGGCCAGCGGGATCCCGTTCGGCGCCGGACTCGTGAAGAACGCCTACGTCGGCCGCACCTTCATCCAGCCCTCGCAGACCATCCGCCAGCTCGGTATCCGGCTCAAGCTGAACCCGCTGAAGGAAGTCATCAAGGGCAAGCGCCTGGTGGTCGTCGACGACTCGATCGTCCGCGGCAACACCCAGCGCGCCCTGGTCCGGATGCTCCGCGAGGCCGGTGCCGCCGAGATCCACATCCGGATCTCCTCGCCGCCGGTGAAGTGGCCCTGCTTCTTCGGCATCGACTTCGCCACCCGCGCCGAGCTGATCGCCAACGGCATGACCGTCGACGAGATCTGCACCTCGATGGGTGCCGACTCCCTCTCGTACATCTCGATCGACGCGATGATCGAGGCGACGACCATCGACAAGCCCAACCTGTGCCGCGCCTGCTTCGACGGTGAGTACCCCATGGACCTCCCGGACCCGGAGCTGCTCGGCAAGCAGCTGCTGGAGACCGAGCTGGCGGCAGGGCCCGCGGCCACCGCCGCGGCCGACGCGCTGCGCCGTCCGTGATCCGGACGCGCCGCCGCCCCTCCCACCAGCCCCGTATCTCCACACGAAAGATCCCAGGCCATGTCTGAGACAACAGGTGCCTCCTACGCGGCGGCCGGCGTCGACATCGAAGCCGGTGACCGTGCCGTCGAGCTGATGAAGGAGTGGGTGAAGAAGACGCAGCGCCCCGAGGTCGCAGGCCTCGGCGGGCTCGGCGGCTTCGCCGGCCTCTTCGACGCCTCGGCGTTTCTGCGCTACGAGCGTCCGCTGCTCGCCTCCGCCACCGACGGCGTCGGGACGAAGGTGGACCTGGCGCGTCAGATGGGCGTGTACGACACCATCGGCCACGACCTCGTCGGCATGGTCGTGGACGACCTCGTCGTCTGCGGTGCCGAGCCGCTCTTCATGACCGACTACATCTGCGTCGGCAAGGTGCACCCCGAGCGTGTCGCGGCGATCGTGAAGGGCATCGCCGAGGGCTGTGTCCTCGCGGGCTGCGCCCTGGTCGGCGGCGAGACCGCCGAACACCCGGGTCTGCTCGGCCCGGACGACTTCGACGTCGCCGGCGCCGGTACGGGCGTGGTCGAGGCCGACCGGCTGCTCGGCCCGGACCGTGTCCGCAGGGGTGACGCCGTCATCGCGATGGCGTCCTCCGGTCTTCACTCGAACGGGTACTCGCTCGTCCGCCACGTGGTCTTCGACCGGGCCGGCTGGACGCTGGACCGCGAGGTCGAGGAGTTCGGCCGGACGCTCGGCGAGGAGCTCCTGGAGCCCACCCGCATCTACTCGCTGGACTGCCTGGCGCTCACCCGCACGACCGAGGTGCACGGCTTCAGCCACGTCACCGGCGGCGGCCTGGCGAACAACCTGGCCCGGGTCATCCCGGCCGGGTTGCACGCCACCGTGGACCGCTCCACCTGGACGCCGGGCGCGGTCTTCGACCTCGTCGGCAAGGCCGGTCAGGTCGAGCAGCTGGAGCTGGAGAAGACGCTGAACATGGGCGTCGGCATGATCGCGATCGTCCCGGCCGACTCGGTGGACGCCGCGCTGACGACCCTGTCCGACCGCGGGGTCGACTCCTGGGTCGCCGGTGAGATCACCGACCGCGGTGACCGCGCCACGGGCGCCGAGCTGACCGGCAGCTACGCACGCTGAACCGCAGGGCGCGGTGCGCCGGGCTCCCCGCCCGGCGCACCGCGCACCCGGGGGCCGGAACCGGATCAGGACACACAGAACCCGGCCCGGGGCAGGCCCGGACCGGGTTGATGTATCAGCGCGAGGTCAAGCGCCGCGGCGCTGTGACGACGGACCGGACTGATCGTCCTGATCCTCGTCATCGTCCTTGTTGTAGCGATCCGCGTACTGTGCGTACGGGTCATCTTCCTCGTCGTCGTCCTCGAACGGCTCGGCGTTCGGTGGCTGACTCGAAGGCGATGCGCCCAGCTCATTGGCCAGACGTGACAGGTCCGTCCCGCCGCTGCTGTACTTCAGCTGGCGGGCGACCTTGGTCTGCTTGGCCTTTGCCCGGCCGCGCCCCATGGCTCGACCCCCTCGGTGACGGGGCTCGACGGCCCCAGAGTCTTGACACGCGTTCATGTTTCAGGACGGACTCTCGACAGAGAGACCGCGCCCGTAGGGCTTTAACGGTACCTGCTTCCGTGGCCATACGGTACGCCGCCCGCGTCTTGCGCCCCGGTGCAGGGCCAGTGAGGAGCCCCGTCCCCGCTGGTCAACTGCGATTTTAACCTCTTCTGCACGCACGACCCGCCGACCGGCGTGAGCCTTGTCTCCCGCCGGCCCGCGAGTCGTGCGTGCGCGCCTCAGCGGCCGCGCGCCTCGGCCATGCGCTGCTCGGCGATCCGGTCGGCCGCAGCGGCGGGCGGAATCCCGTCTGCCTTCGCGCGTGCGAATATTTCCAGCGTGGTGTCGAAGATCTTCGCCGCCTTCGCCTTGCACCGGTCGAAGTCGAACCCGTGCAGCTCGTCGGCGACCTGAATCACGCCACCGGCGTTGACCACGTAGTCCGGGGCGTAGAGAACCGACCGGTCGGCCAGGTCCTTCTCGACGCCCGGGTGGGCCAGCTGGTTGTTGGCCGCGCCGCAGACCACCCTGGCGGTGAGCACCGGCACGGTCTCGTCGTTCAGGGCGCCGCCCAGCGCGCAGGGGGCGTAGATGTCGAGGCCCTCGGTGCGGATGAGCGCCTCGGTGTCCGGGGCCACGGTGACCTCGGGGTGCAGCTCGGTGATCCGGCGCACCGACTCCTCGCGGACATCGGTGATCACGACCTCGGCCCCGTCGGAGAGCAGGTGCTCGACCAGGTGGTGGCCCACCTTGCCGACCCCGGCGACACCGACCTTGCGGCCGCGCAGCGTCGGGTCGCCCCACAGGTGCTGGGCCGAGGCCCGCATGCCCTGGAAGACACCGAACGCGGTGAGGACGGAGGAGTCGCCGGCGCCGCCGTTCTCGGGGGAGCGGCCGGTGGTCCAGCGGCACTCCCGGGCGACGACGTCCATGTCGGCGACGTAGGTGCCGACATCGCAGGCGGTGACGTACCGGCCGCCGAGCGAGGCGACGAACCGGCCGTAGGCCAGGAGAAGTCCCTCCGTCTTGATCTTCTCCGGGTCGCCGATGATGACGGCCTTGCCGCCACCGTGGTCGAGCCCGGCCAGGGCGTTCTTGTACGACATCCCGCGCGACAGGTTCAGCGCGTCGGCGACGGCTTCGGCCTCGGTCGCGTACGGGTAGAAGCGGGTACCGCCGAGGCCGGGGCCGAGGGCGGTGTTGTGGAGGGCGATGACGGCCTTGAGGCCGGTGGCACGGTCCTGGCAGATCACGACTTGCTCGTGGCCCCCCTGATCCGAGTGGAACAGGGTGTGCAGGACGCCGTCAGTCACATCGGTCACTGTGGTGACTCCCAAGTACGAAGCGGCGGGAGGCCCTCCTAGGGGTGGGGAGGGCCCCGGGACCTGTCGTCGGACAGGCCTCGGACCGGCCGGCACGGCCGGTCCGATGGGCAAGAGCGTAAGTCCTCCGGCGGCGCGGATCTGCCCCCGTGCCGAGGATCACCCCAAGGGGGTGTACGCGCGTGGCACGATGCGCTGCATGTCGGTGGTGTCTTCGGTGCTCGTCCCTTACACGTCCTACCTCCGGGTGTACGAGCCGCTCGTCGCCTTCGCGGAGCCCGAGCGCAGTCACTGGGCCCGTTACGCGCAGCGCGCGGTGCTGCCCACCGCCCAGGACGAACTCCGCCGCTCGCTGGCCGACCTGGTGCCGACGCCGCCGGTCGGGGTGCCCGTGCACGAGAGCGGCGACGCGTTCGTGGTGGTGGTGGACGGGGTGGTGTGCGTCTGCCCGTGGCGGACCCGGCTGCGGGGGTGGCTCGCGCTGGAGGAACTGGAGGGGCCGGGCGGGCAGGGGGGAGTATTTCCGGCCAACGTGCTGGACGCCCTGCTGCCCGAGGTGGTGCGGGGGCAGGCGCGGGCGGACCGCGAGCGCTGGCAGCGCCGGAACCCGGACGCGCGGCCGTGGATCCGTACGACGGTGTGGCAGGTTCCGGTGCGGTGGTTCGTCCTCTTCCGGGACGCGGAGCGGGAGTACGCGGCGGCCGGCGGCGAGGGCGGGGAGCCGGTGCTGCGCTACCGGACGCCGATGGTGGAGGCCCGGCGCCGGCTGGCCCGGGGGCTGCGGACGCTGCGCGGACACGTCGCCGACGGCGCCCTCACCGAGGGGCTGGTGGACGTGGGGCGCTGGCTGGAGGAGTTCCATCCGCGCTCGCTCGTGGAGCTGGACTACGGGGGCCTGGTGCACGCGCTCCCCGCCGGGCACCTCGCCGGGGACCGGTCGGCCGCGGATGTGGCGGAGGGCCTCGCCGCGCTGGGGAACGGTGACAGCGAGCGCGCCGGGGAGGCGTACGCGCGCCTCGCGGAGCGGTGGCGGGCAGTGCGGGACCGCCAGTTCGCCAATTGACGTGAAAAGACCCACAGCGGCATCAACGTGATGGAACCGGGGCATCCTTCATCCAGGACGGACCGGAAGCACGAGCGGGCGGGAAGGGGGAGGAGCGGCAGCCCGGCGAGGAAGCCGGCCGGAGCGCCTGGGTGGGGGCCGTGAAGGGGAACTGACGGGTCGTGAACCTGCGTCCCGTGGGACACGTGGGGTGGGTGAGGCGGCAGCGTACGCCTTCTGACCCAGGACCTACGTCCCGAACCGGGCCTTTGCCTCAAGCGTGATGGATAGCACTAACGGGGCCCTTGCGCTCATCCCTACTCCTCGTGCCAAAATAGGACAAGGAGTCCGGGGAGGGCTCCTTCTGTCCAAGTAAGGGCGGAATACTCAGCATTGCACGCTATGGGGGGTCTGAGAACTCCTGATCGCTCTGTGACTGATCGTCACGGTGGTGTGACTGTCCGCTATGGCATGGTCCATCGGCTTCCGTCGCTGATGAACACCTGGGAGGGCAATTCCATCGGTTTGGCCGACGCGGCTGGACGGATGGTGTAGTTGTAGTGCCGAGGACAAGCCGTTCGTCCTATAACCGACTCGGCCCGCGTCCGCCATTTCGGGCAACGCGGGTCAAGGTGCAGAATTTAGAGGAAAGAACCGAGAAGGTTCGGTTCTCCCGAGGAGGCCGCTCATGACCGCTCGCACCCCTGATGCCGAGCCGCTGCTGACCCCGGCTGAGGTTGCCACGATGTTCCGCGTGGACCCGAAGACGGTCACCCGTTGGGCCAAGGCTGGCAAGCTCACGTCCATCCGCACGCTCGGTGGACATCGCCGGTACCGCGAGGCAGAGGTCCGCGCACTGCTTGCGGGGATTCCGCAGCAGCGCAGCGAGGCCTGACACACCCCTGCCGCGCAGCTCGACAGCAGCACAGCATCTCAACCGGGCAGCCGCCAGGTCCCCCAACCCCAGGCCGCCCATACATAGCTCCACTCGACGGACGCCTGCCCCAACGGGCGTCATACCTGTGTACGGGTGCGTCGTTTTTGATCGCGCTGGACTCCGCCGGGTCCAGCGCGATCTTTTTTTGTGGGGCACCCCTGTGCCGGCAGCGCTCCGCCGGGGCTCTCGTGCCCCGGTAGGCCGCTCCTACACCCTCTGAGCGGCTCCTGGACGGATGACCGAATAACCGGGTGGTCGGTCGGCTTCCGGGCCTTCCGTGGGCCGCCCGACGGACCACCCAGCCGTCCGTCCCGGCGCCCTTCGTGGGTCTGTGAGCGGGTCTGTGGGGGAGTGTGGGTGAGCGTCCCGGACTTGGTGGGACAGCCCCGGACGGAACGGTCCGGGCGAAGGGCCGACCCGGTGCAATTGCACATATTAAATTCGCCAGTTGTAGGGGAGGCGTAAAGTGCCCCGGTCTGAAAACTCTTTCGGTGACACCCGTCACACCGCCTGATGCTTGCCAACTCCGAGCTTGCCACTGTCCGGACGCGGAGTCATCCGGCCGATGGTCACGGAGCGGCGGGCCTTTCGTCCCCGTCCCCTTCCAGGGGTACGGCGGCGCTCTCCGGGTCCGCGGGGCTTCCGGCCCGGTTCCGGGGCTCCTGCGGCTCGTGCGGGGGCTCCGGGGCCGCTCCGGGCTCCCGCACCTCCCGCGCGCCGTCTCCCGGCTCCATGGCGAGGCGCAGCAGCCGGTGGCAGACCGGACAGTGGCGGGTGAGGTGTCCGTAGCCGTAGGCGGCCGCCAGATGGGCGCGGAGCAGTGCGCGGGTCTCGTGTCGTGCTGTGGACGCGGACATGTGAGCCACCTCCCGGTGGGCCCGGCCGCCCCTCGCCGAGGGAATCAGGGACAGCCTCGTCCCTACGGGGTACCCGCAGCGGAAGGCGCCGTCAAGACGCACGAAAGCCCGGATCGAAACGATCCGGGCTTTCGTCACTGCGGTCCTGACGGGATTTGAACCCGCGGCCTCCACCTTGACAGGGTGGCGAGCACTCCAAACTGCTCCACAGGACCAGGTTTTCGCTGCTGCCTTGCGGCTTGCTGCGAAACCAGACTGTACAGGAGGTGGGAGGCCCAGGTCGACTTCACTCCTGGTGGTGAGACCGTCACCGCCTCACCACCCCTGTTTCAGGGCGCCAGAGCGTCGATCGCCTTCACGATCCGCTTGTCCGAGACGGGGAACGCCGTGCCCAGCGCGTGCGCGAAGTAGCTGACCCGCAGCTCCTCGATCATCCAGCGGACGTCCAGCACCTCCTGCCCCACCGGCCGTCCCTGCGGGAGCTGTTCGAGCAGCCACGCGTACTCGTCCTGCATCTCGTGGACCTTCGCCATCCGCGTGGTGTCCCGCTGGACGGCCGTCGGCATCTGCTGGAGCCGCCGGTCGGCCGCCACCAGGTACCGCATCAGGTCGGGCAGCCGGCGCAGTCCGGTGGCCGTAACGAAACCGGGCGGTACGAGACGGGTCAGCTGCTCCCGTACGTCGGTGACGTTGGCGACCAGCGTCAGGCTGTTCGTGGACTTCAGCCGCCGCTCGCACGCCTGCCAGGCGGCCAGGATCTGCTGCACCTGGTCGATCGTGCGGACGGTCAGGTCCACCAGATCGGCGCGCACCTTGTCGTACAGCGTCCGGAACGCCTTCTCGTCCCATGCCGGCCCGCCGTGCGCGGCGATCAGCCGGTCGGCGGCGGCGGTGGCGCAGTCCTCGAAGAGGGCCTGGACCGAGCCGTGCGGATTGCGGGAGAGCGCGAGCTTCTGCTGGTTGGTGAGCCGGTCCGAGGCGAACTTCGCCGGGTTGACCGGGATGTTCAGCAGGATCAGCTTCCGCGTCCCGCGCCACATCGCCTGCTGCTGCTCGGCCTCGGTGTCGAAGAGGCGTACGGCGACGGTGTCGCCCTGGTCGACGAGGGCCGGATACGCCTTCACCGGCTGTCCGGCACGCCTGGTCTCGAAGACCTTGTTCAGCGTGCCGATCGTCCAGTCCGTGAGGCCCGAGCGCTCGATGGACTCGCCGGAGGGCCCGGCGGTCGCCGCGGCGGCCTGGGAGAGCGCCTGGCGG
This sequence comes from Streptomyces sp. CB00316, assembly GCF_001905595.1. Taxonomy (GTDB): domain Bacteria; phylum Actinomycetota; class Actinomycetes; order Streptomycetales; family Streptomycetaceae; genus Streptomyces. Next base: position 860,680 of record NZ_LIXI01000002.1, read on the forward strand.
GCCTTCGGGCGCAGCTGGATCTTCAGCGCCTCCAGGTCCTTGTCCTCGGCCACCTTGCGGCGCCGCTCGTCGACGATCCGGAACGTGATCTTCAGGTGGTCCGGAACGCGGGAGAGGTCGAAGTCGTCGGCCGTGACCGGGACGCCGACCATCCGCTGGAGCTCCCGCGCCAGGGTGAACGGCAGCGGCTCCTGGAGCGGGACCGCCCGGTCCAGGAACTTGTCCGCGTAGTTCGGCGCGGGGACGTAGTGCCGTCGGATCGGCTTCGGCAGCGAGCGGATCAGCTCGGTGACGACCTCCTCGCGCAGCCCCGGGATCTGCCAGTCGAAGCCCTCGGACGTGACCTGGTTGAGCACCTGGAGCGGGATGTGGACGGTCACCCCGTCCGCGTCCGCGCCGGGCTCGAACTGGTACGTCACCTTGAACTTGAGCTTCCCCTGCCGCCAGGAGTCCGGGTAGTCGTCCTTGGTGACGGCCCCGGCCTTCTCGTTGATCAGCATGGAGCGCTCGAAGTCGAGCGCGTCCGGCTCCTCGCGCTTCTTGTTCTTCCACCAGGAGTCGAAGTGCGCCCCGGAGACGATGTGCTCCGGAATGCGCTGGTCGTAGAAGTCGAAGAGCGTCTCGTCGTCCACGAGGATGTCGCGGCGCCGGGCGCGGTGCTCCAACTCCTCGACCTCGCCGAGGAGTTTGCGGTTGTCGTGGAAGAACTGGTGGTGGGTGCGCCAGTCGCCCTCGACCAGGGCGTTGCGGATGAACAGGTCCCGCGAGGCCTCCTGGTCGATACGGCCGAAATTGATCTTGCGCTGGGCGATGATCGGCACCCCGTAGAGCGTGACCCGCTCGTACGCCATCACCGCGGCCTGGTCCTTCTCCCAGTGCGGCTCGCTGTAGGTGCGCTTCAGCAGGTGCTGGGCCAGCGGCTCGATCCACTCGGGCTCGACCTTGGCGTTGACCCGTGCCCAGAGGCGGGAGGTCTCCACCAGCTCGGCCGACATCACGAACCGCGGCTGCTTCTTGAAGAGCGCCGAACCGGGGAAGATCGCGAACTTGGCGCTGCGCGCGCCCAGGTACTCGTTCTTCTCGGTGTCCTTCAGCCCGACGTGCGAGAGCAGCCCGGCCAGCAGCGAGGTGTGCACCGCCTGCTCGGGGATGGAGGCGTCGCCCTTGGGCTCCTCGACGGCGATGCCCATCTGCTTCGCGACCGTACGCAGCTGCGCGTAGATGTCCTGCCATTCGCGGATGCGCAGGAAGTTCAGATACTCCTGCTTGCACATCCGGCGGAACGAGGACGAGCCACGCTCCTTCTGCTGCTCGCGGACGTAGGCCCAGAGGTTCAGGTACGCCAGGAAGTCGGATGTCTCGTCCTTGAACCGGGCGTGGTTCTGGTCGGCCTGCGTCTGCTTCTCCTGGGGCCGCTCACGCGGGTCCTGGATGGAGAGCGCTGCGGCGATGACCATGACCTCACGGGCGCAGCCGTTCTTGTCGGCCTCGATGACCATCCGGGCCAGGCGCGGGTCGACGGGCAGCTGGGAGAGCTTGCGGCCGAGGGGGGTGAGGCGCTTCTTCGGATCCTTCTCGCCGGGATCGAGCGCCCCGAGCTCCTGGAGGAGCTGCACACCGTCGCGGATGTTGCGGTGGTCCGGCGGGTCGATGAAGGGGAACTTCTCGATGTCGCCCAGCCCGGCCGCGGTCATCTGGAGGATGACGGAGGCCAGGTTGGTCCGCAGGATCTCCGGGTCGGTGAACTCCGGCCGGGTGACGAAGTCGTCCTCGGAGTAGAGCCGGACGCAGATGCCGTCCGACGTACGGCCGCAACGGCCCTTGCGCTGGTTGGCGCTGGCCTGGGAGATCCGCTCGATGGGCAGCCGCTGGACCTTGGTGCGGTGGCTGTAGCGGGAGATACGGGCGTTGCCGGGGTCGATGACGTACTTGATGCCGGGGACGGTCAGCGAGGTCTCGGCGACGTTGGTCGCGAGGACGATGCGGCGTCCGGTGTGGCGCTGGAACACGCGGTGCTGCTCGGCGTGCGAGAGGCGCGCGTAGAGGGGGAGCACCTCGGTATGTCGGAGGTTGCGCTTGTTCAGCGCGTCCGCCGTGTCCCGGATCTCGCGCTCGCCGGAGAGGAAGACCAGGACGTCACCGGGGGCCTCGTGGCTCAGCTCGTCGACGGCGTCGCAGATCGCGGTGATCTGGTCGCGGTCGGAGTCCGCTGTGTCTTCGTCGGCCCCCTCCAGTAGTGGCCGATACCGCACCTCGACGGGGTACGTCCGCCCGCTGACCTCCACGATCGGTGCCTCGCCGAAGTGGCGCGCGAACCGCTCCGGGTCGATGGTCGCCGAGGTGATGACGACCTTCAGGTCCGGACGCTTCGGCAGCAGCCGGGCCAGATAGCCGAGCAGGAAGTCGATGTTCAGCGACCGCTCGTGAGCCTCGTCGATGATGATCGTGTCGTACGCCAGCAGTTCGCGGTCCGTCTGGATCTCGGCGAGCAGGATGCCGTCCGTCATCAGCTTCAGATACGTCGACTCCGGGTTCACCTGATCGGTGAAGCGGACCTTCCAGCCGACCGTCTCGCCCAGCGGCGTCTTCAGCTCGTCCGCCACCCGCTCCGCGACTGTACGGGCGGCGATCCGACGGGGCTGGGTGTGCCCGATCATGCCCCGGACGCCGCGCCCCAGTTCCATACAGATCTTGGGGATCTGCGTGGTCTTCCCGGACCCCGTCTCACCGGCGACGATCACGACCTGGTGGTCGCGTATCGCCTCCAGGATCTCGTCCTTCTTCTGGCTGACCGGCAACTCTTCCGGGTACGACAGGGCCGGCAGCCGGGCCGCGCGCGTCGCGAGCCGTTCGGCCGCCTTGCCCGCCTCGGCCGCGATCTCGTCCAGCACGGACTGGCGGGCCTCGGGCTTGCGGATGCGGCGCGCGCCTTCGAGGCGCCGGCCGAGCCGGTTCGCGTCACGGAGCGAGAGCTGTCCGAGCTGGGACTGGAGATCGGCAAAGGAAGTAGACATACGGATCCCAGGATCTCACCCGGGCGTCAGGAGTGGCGACCTCATTTCGCGCGGACTGCGTCACGCGGAGGGAGCGGGGGTGGGGAGCGGAGGCGCGGGCGACCGGTGACCGATGCGGCGGGCGCGGTCACGGCACGTACCATTTCGGGCAGTCGAACGCTCAGCCCCATACTCCTTCGTGCCCTTGTGCCCTGTGCCGCTGTGAGAAAGGCCCGTCCCATGTCCCGTACGCAGTGGTGCTGCCTGACGGCGCTGCTCGCGATCGTGATGGGACTGCTGTGCGGGCCGGTGGGCGCGGCTCCTTCCTCTGCCGACGCGTCACCCTCAGAGGCTGCCACGGTCACTGTGGGGCAAGCCGTGACGACGACCGCCGCGGAGGCCGCCCCGCCCGCCGTCGTGGAGGCCTTCGACGCGGGCACCCCGGTCCCCGGCTGCGGGCAGCCCGGCGACCACGACAGCGAGCCCGCGGTCCCGACCCGGGCCCGCGCCGCGTACGACCAGGCCCCCGGCCTGGCCCCGTGGGGGCCGCCCGCCGCGACGGGCGCCCAGCCGGCCGAGCCGCCGTCGGGGATACGGGTCCGGGCCCCGAGGCCGGCCACACCGACCCCCGTAGAGCTCTCCGTGTTGCGGGTGTAGGCCGGGCCACCCGCCCGACCCGCACCTTTCCCCTGCCTTCCGCACCACCACCACCACGGAGTGCCGCATGCCCACGCCCCAGAAGCCCCTGCCCAAGAAGTCCACGTCCGGGTCGAAGAAGCCCCTCGTCTACGGCGCCGTGATCGTCGTCGCCGCCGGCCTCCTCGGCTTCGCCTCCTACAAGGCCACCGCCCCCGGCAGCTCCTCGACGAACACGTCCACGACTCCCGCCGCCGAGGTCTCCGCCGACCCGCAGGCGGGCATCTACCCCGAGCTCGCGAAGCTGGCCCGCCGCGACGCCGGAGACAAGCTGGCGGTCGGCCGCGCCGACGCGCCCGTCGTCCTGATCGAGTACGCCGACTTCAAGTGCGGCTACTGCGGGAAGTTCGCCCGGGACACCGAGCCCGAGCTGATCAAGGAGTACGTGGAGGACGGGACCCTGCGCATCGAGTGGCGCAACTTCCCGATCTTCGGCGAGGAGTCCGAGAACGCCGCACGCGGAGCCTGGGCCGCCGGGCAGCAGGACCGCTTCTGGGAGTTCCACGCGGCCGCCTACGCCGAAGGGGCGAAGGAGAAGGGGTTCGGCAAGGACCGGGTCAAGGCCCTCGCACAGCAGGCAGGGGTCAAGGACCTGGCCCGGTTCATGGAGGACCTGGACGGCGAGGCCGCCCGCGCCGCCGTCGCGAAGGACCAGGAGCAGGCGTACGGCATCGGCGCCACGTCCACCCCGTCGTTCCTGATCAACGGCCGCCCGATCGCGGGAGCCCAGCCGAAGGAGACGTTCACGCGGGCGATCGAGACGGCCGCGCGGCAGGCGAAGACCACCAGCGGCAAGGCGGGCAGCGACGCGACTGAGGGCGCCGGGGACTCCACGGGCTCCACGGGCTCCGCCAAGTGACCCCGGACATCGGCTACTTCGCCGCCTTCCTCGGCGGACTGCTCGCCCTGGTCAGCCCGTGCAGCGCGCTGCTGCTCCCGGCCTTCTTCGCGTACTCCATCGACTCCACCTCGCGTCTGCTCGCCCGAACCGGCATCTTCTACGCCGGGCTCGCCACCACCCTCGTCCCGCTCGGCGCCGCCGGCTCGTACGCGGGCCGCCTCTTCTACGGACACCGCGACGCCCTGGTGACGGGCGCGGGCTGGCTGATCATCGCGCTCGGTGTCGCGCAGATCGTCGGCCTCGGCTTCGCCTCCCGTCGTATGGCCGCGCTCAGCGGCCGCATCCGCCCGACCACCGCCTTCTCCGTCTATGCCCTGGGCGCGGTCTACGGCCTCGCGGGCTTCTGCGCGGGCCCGATCCTCGGCAGCGTCCTGACTGTGGCGGCGGTCAGCAGCAGCCCGGCCTACGGCGGGCTGCTGCTGGCGGTCTACGCGCTCGGGATGGCGGTCCCCCTCTTCGTACTCGCCGTGCTCTGGGAGCGGTTCGACCTCGGCCGCCGCACCTGGCTGCGCGGCCGGACCGTCCAGCTCGGCCGATTCCGGCTGCACACGACATCGCTGCTCTCGGGCCTGTTCTTCGTCGGCCTGGGCGCGCTCTTCCTCGTCTACGACGGGACGACCGCGCTGCCGGGCCTGCTCGGGGTCGACGCCTCGTTCGCGGTGGAGCAGTGGGCGCAGAAGCTGGGCGAGCGCGTGTCGGACGCGGTGCTGCTGGGGGCCGTGGTGCTGGTGGTGCTGCTGGCCCTCGGCGTACGGACCTGGCGGCGACGCGACACCGACGAGGAGGCCGACGAGGAGACGAGGGAGACCGAGAAAGTGTGAGAACGGCGAAGGCCCCGTCCACTGGACGGGGCCTTCGAGAGGTGGCTGGGGCCGGGATCGAACCGGCGACCTATCGCTTTTCAGGCGATCGCTCGTACCAACTGAGCTACCCAGCCACGCAGCCGCTGGGGCTGCAGCGGTCCTGACGGGATTTGAACCCGCGGCCTCCACCTTGACAGGGTGGCGAGCACTCCAAACTGCTCCACAGGACCAAGCAATGTGCGAAACAAGTCTCGCACACGGTGAAACGTGCCCCCAACGGGATTCGAACCCGTGCTACCGCCTTGAAAGGGCGGCGTCCTGGGCCACTAGACGATGAGGGCTATTGGCCCGCCTGTTCGCTTTGCAGCGCGTCGGGGACGTGAGAAGCATATGGGATGGGTGGAGCTATCGCCAAAACGGTTTACGGCGAGGGCGTCGGCCGCGTCGGAGAACCCGTCGGGGACGGGCTGGGAGAGGGCGAGGCCGGGGCGTCCTTCTTCAGGTTCTCCTCCGGGAGATGGCGGCTGACCTCGGCGGTCGTCAGTCCGAGACCGCCGAGCGTGATCTCGTCCCAGGCCTGGAGGCGGCGGGTCGAACGGTCCAGGTAGAGCACGGAGGCGCGTACCTTCTCGGGCTTGTCGTTCTGCACCGCGCGCAGCCCGCCGCCGCCCGTGGAGCCCTCCACCTTGAGCCGCGTACCGCCCTTCAGCTGTTCGTTGATCCGGTTGTGGAGGTGGCCCGCGAGGACCAGCGGGACGGTGCCGTCGGTCTGCCGGGCGGTGTTCGGGTCGTGGGCGACCGCGATGTCCACCGGGGTGCCGGCCTGCTCCTGGTCGCGGAGGGCGGACGCCAGGCGCATGCCCTCCAGCTCGGCGGCCGCCTTCCCGCCGACCGGCTTGGTGCGGTCCGGGGTGAACGAGACGTCGCCGGTGCCGGCGATCCGGAGTCCGGCCACGTTCACGGTCCGGCCGTTGTCCAGGACGCGCACGTTCCGGAACTTCTCCAGGTACGCCTGCGTGACCTTCGAGTCGTGGTTGCCGCGCACCCAGACGTACGGGGCCCCGAGGTCGCGGATCGGGTCGAGGAAGCCGTTCTCCGCGGCCGAGCCGTGGTCCATCGTGTCGCCGGAGTCGATGATCACGTCGATCTCGTACTGCTTCACGAGCGAGGCGATGATGTGCCAGGCCGCCGGGTTCAGGTGGATGTCGGAGACGTGCAGGGCGCGGATGGTCCCGGGGTCCGGCTGGTAGACGGGGAGCGTGGAGGTGGCGTCGTACAGCCGGGTGACGTTGGTGACCAGGCGGGCCAGCTCCTGCTGGTAGATGTCGAACTCGGTGACGATCGACCGGGCGTCGCCGACGAGGGACGGGGCGCTGGAGAGCAGCCCGGAGAACTTGGGCTCCAGGACGGACTTCGGGTTCCAGGTGGCGTACGCGCTGACGCCCGACGCGGCCAGCAGGGTGAGGGCGAGGCCGCCGGCGGCCAGGGCGCGGCGCGGGCGGCGGTAGACGACGAGGCCGAGCGCGGTCGCCCCGGAGATCACGGCGACGCAGGAGCGCACGGCCAGCTCCCGGGTGCCGGCGGCGACGTCCCGGGTGACCTCGTCCTGGAGGCCGGAGAACCGTTCCGGCTGGTCCACCAGGGCCTGCGAGCGCACGGGGTCGAGGCGGTCCACGTCCACGTCGAGGCGGAGCGGGGCGATGTGCGAGTCCAGCTCCAGGGCGCCGAGCGGGGACACGTTGATCTTGCTGCCGCCGGTGAGGGACGGGCGCAGGGTCATGTTGGTGTCCATGGGGCCGACCGGCGTACGGATGGACCCGACGGCGAGCAGCCCGAGCCAGGCCCCGAGCACGACGACGGCGAGCGTCGACAGGGCGCGTACGTACGGCTTCGGGGCGGTGGTGCCCATCAGGTCGCCGGAGGTACGGGTGGGGGTGCGGGCGGCGGACTTCGGGCGGGTGAACCGGGTGAGGCGGTGCCGGACGCGGTCGGCAGCGGCACGGAACGGGGCGCGGACCATTGGGCGCGTATGCCCCGGTACGGCTCCGCCCATGCGGGGTCTCGGCAGTGAAGTGGATCAGGGGCGGCCGCCACCTGCCCGTGGCGGGTCCCGGTGCGTGACAATGGCGGGGTGCTGGAGATGACGCGGGAGCAGTTCGAAGAGCTGGTGAGCCAGGCACTTGACCGGATTCCGCCGGAGCTGATGCGGCTGATGGACAACGTGGCGGTCTTCGTCGAGGACGAACCCGAGCCCGGCGACCCCGACCTGCTCGGGCTCTACGAGGGCACCCCGCTCACCGACCGCGGGGAGTGGTACGCCGGGGTGCTGCCGGACCGGATCACCATCTACCGCGGCCCGACGCTGCGGATGTGCGAGTCCCACGAGGACGTCGTGGCCGAGACCGAGATCACCGTCGTGCACGAGATCGCCCACCACTTCGGCATCGACGACGAACGGCTGCACGCCCTGGGCTACGGATGAGCGAGCAGGCGCCGGACGAGCTGCCGGAGCCGGGGCCGCCCGCCGCTCCGCAGGCGCGGGTGCTGGGCGCGGTCGCGGCGGGCGGCGCACTGGGAGCCGTCGCGCGGTACGGGGCCCTGGTGCTGTGGCCTGCCACCGAGGGCGGCTTCCCGTGGACGGTGGCCGTCGTCAATGTGAGCGGCTGCGCCCTGATCGGCGTCCTGATGGTGTTGACCGTCGAGCGGGGCCGGGTGACACACCCGCTGGTCCGGCCCTTCCTCGGGGTCGGCGTACTCGGCGGGTTCACGACCTTCTCGACGTACGCGGCCGATGTCTCGGGCCTGCTGGTGCGTCAGGAACTCCTCACGGCGGTGGCGTACATGGCGGTGACGGTCGTGGCGGCGTTGGCGGCTGTGTGGGCCGGGGCGGTGGTGACGCGGCGTCTGCTGGACCGGGGCGAGCGGTCCGTGGAGCGGGGGCGGGCCGCGTGAACTGGCTGCTGGTGGTCATCGGCGGGGCGGTGGGCGCGCCCCTGCGCTATGTGACGGACCGGGTGGTCCAGGCGCACCAGGGGCGGGGTGTCGCGTACGTCTTCCCGTGGGGCACGTTCACGGCCAACGCGGCGGGCAGCCTGATCCTCGGGGTGCTGACCGGGGCCGCGGTCTCCGCGCCGGCGCACGCCCTGCTGGCGACGGGGCTGTGCGGGGCGTTGACGACGTACTCGACGTTCTCCTACGAGACCCTGCGCCTCGCCGAGACGGGCCGGACCTTCCTCGCCGCGGCCAACGTGGTGGCGTCGCTGCTGGTGGGGCTGGGGGCGGTGTTCCTGGGGGCGGAGCTGGCGGGCGGGTTCGGGGGGTAGGGCGGGGGCTTCCGGAAGGGGCCTCCGGTCGGGGCCGAGGCGCGGGGCCGGGCTCGCCGGAAGGGGCCTACGGCCCGGGCCGAGGTGCCGGGCGGGGCGGGGCCGGCGGGTGCCTCGGGCCGGGGCGGCTCGGGCGGTCGGCGCTTCAGGCGTGTCTCCGGCGGGGTCCGGGGAGTTGGGCACGGCAACCGCCACCGCGTACGGCGTGCTCCGCGCCGTACAGCTCGCCCGGCTCCCCCCGCCCCCTCTCCGTCCCGCTCTCCCCGCCCCGGAGGTGCCACCCGTGCGCACACTGTCCGTCCCTGCCCGTTGGGCAGCCGTCACCGCGTTGACGATCGCCGCGTCCACCGGCTGTATGAGCGTCGGCGACGACGGCGCCAGGCCGGGGCCCTCGGGCTCCTCCGACTCGAAGGGCCGGGCCGTCGAGCCGAACGGTGAGACGGTGGCCGGATCCGGCGGCGCCGGGCACCGCGGCGGTGACGCCCACACCCACTCCGACGCCGCCGCGGACGCCGACCGGAAGAAGTCCAAAGGCACGCCGAGCCCGGAGGTGTCCGGCGCTGTGCCGTCGGCCACACCGAAGAGCGCCGGCCCCCGCCCCGAGCCCGGCGCCCCGCAGCCCTCCCGCCCTGGCCATCCGCCGGCCCCGACGCCCTCCACGCCGGGCCCGGGGGAGCCGCCGCCGCCGGTCGTCCCGGAACCGCCGGCCCCGCCGCCCGCCCCCGACCCGGACCCGGAACCCCAGCCGGAGCCCACCGAACCCCCCGAGCCGCCCCCCTCGGCGTCGCCCGCCGCGCAGCTGCGGACGCAGGCGATGGGCGGTGCGGAGGAGAGCCGACCGCTGCGGACGCCGGAGGCATCACCGCAGGTGGGGCCGGTGTAGCAGGGGGTTCGGAGGGGCCGGGTTGCGCAAAGTGGGCAGGAGTGCGTATGGTAGTAGATCGTTTGATCCCATTGCCCGGCGCCGACACAGAAGAGCGCCGTGTGGCGCGTACTCTCCCTTGCCGTGGCTGGACCGCATTGAGGCGGTCGAAATTGCGAATCACGGAGTTACGGGCGCGTGCCGAGACTCCGGAAGGTTTCGCATTTCGCATGTCAATTTCCAGTTCTGACCACACCGTCATGCCCGAGAACATCGACAACGCCGAGCTCACCGAGCTCGTCGAGGCCGCTGTGACCGAGGCCCCCGCCGGCGCCACCGCCGCAGCCGCCGTATCCGACGAGAAGGCTCCGGTGGCCGAGAAGTCCGTCGCCGACTTCATCGCCGAGGACAAGCCGGCCGATGCTCCCCAGGCTTCCGCCGAGGTCGAGACCGACGCGGCTCCCGAGGCCGGGGCCACGACCGAGGCTGCCGGGGCCACGACCGAGGCTGCGGACGAGGCCCCCGAGGCCGACGCCGAGCCGACCGTCACCTTCGGCTCGCTGGGCCTGCCCGACGGAATCGTCCGCAAGCTCGCGCAGAACGGTGTGACCGCCCCCTTCCCGATCCAGGCGGCGACCATCCCGGACGCCCTGGCCGGCAAGGACATCCTCGGCCGCGGCCGTACGGGCTCCGGCAAGACGCTCTCCTTCGGCCTGCCGCTGCTGGCCACGCTCTCCGGTGCCACCACCGAGAAGAAGAAGCCGCGCGGCATCATCCTCACCCCGACCCGTGAACTCGCGATGCAGGTCGCGGACGCGCTGCAGCCGTACGGCGACGTGCTCGGCCTCAAGATGAAGGTCGTCTGCGGCGGTACGTCGATGGGCAACCAGATCTACGCGCTGGAGCGCGGTGTCGACGTCCTCGTCGCCACCCCGGGCCGTCTGCGCGACATCATCAACCGCGGCGCCTGCTCGCTCGAGAACGTCCAGGTCGCCGTCCTCGACGAGGCCGACCAGATGTCCGACCTGGGCTTCCTGCCCGAGGTCACCGAGCTGCTCGACCAGATCCCCGGCGGCGGTCAGCGGATGCTCTTCTCCGCCACCATGGAGAACGAGATCGGCACGCTGGTCAAGCGCTACCTCTCCAACCCGGTGACGCACGAGGTCGACAGCGCCCAGGGCAACGTCACGACCATGTCGCACCACGTCCTCGTCGTGAAGCCGAAGGACAAGGCGCCGGTCACCTCCGCGATCGCCGCCCGCAAGGGCCGCACGATCATCTTCGTCCGCACCCAGCTGGGCGCGGACCGCATCGCCGAGCAGCTCATCGAGTCCGGCGTGAAGGCCGACGCGCTGCACGGCGGCATGACCCAGGGTGCCCGTACGCGGGTTCTGGAGGACTTCAAGAAGGGTTACGTCAACGCGCTCGTCGCGACCGACGTGGCCGCCCGCGGTATCCACGTGGACGGCATCGACCTGGTCCTGAACGTGGACCCGGCCGGTGACCACAAGGACTACCTGCACCGCTCGGGCCGTACCGCCCGTGCCGGCAAGTCCGGTGTCGTCGTCTCGCTGGCGCTCCCGCACCAGCGCCGCCAGATCTTCCGCCTGATGGAGGACGCGGGCGTCGACGCCTCGCGCCACATCGTCCAGGGCGCGGGCGTCTTCGAGCCGGAGGTCGCCGAGATCACCGGCGCCCGCTCGCTCACCGAGGTCCAGGCCGACTCCGCGAACAACGCCGCCAAGCAGGCCGAGCGCGAGGCCGCCGACCTGACGAAGCAGCTGGAGCGCGTCCAGCGCCGCGCCGTCGAGCTCCGTGAGGAGGCCGACCGCCTGGTCGCCCGTGCCGCGCGCGAGCGGGGCGACGACCCGGAGGCGGCGGTGGCCGAGGTGGCCGCCGAGGCCGAGGCCGCCCTCGTGGCAGCCGTGTCCGTGCCGGAGCAGCCGGCCGCCCGTGACGAGCAGCGCCGCGACGAGCGGGGCAACTACGAGCGCCGCGACAACCGCGGTGGCGACCGTGGCGGCTACCGCGGCGGCAACGACCGCCGTGACGACCGCCCGTCCGGTGGTTTCCGCGCCGGTGGCGGCGGCGACCGTCGTGACGACCGTGGTGGCCGTCCGTTCGAGCGTCGTGACAACGACCGCCCGGCGTTCAACCGCGACCGTCGTGACGAGCGCCCCTCGGGTGGTTTCCGCTCCGGTGGCGGCGACCGTCGTGATGACCGTGGTGGCCGTCCGTTCGAGCGTCGTGACAACGACCGCCCGGCGTTCAACCGCGACCGTCGCGATGACCGCCCGTCCGGTGGCTTCCGCTCCGGCGGCGGCGACCGCCCCTCGGGCGGCTTCCGCTCCGGTGGCGGCGGCGACCGTCGTGACGACCGTGGTGGCCGTCCGTTCGAGCGTCGTGACAACGACCGCCCGGCGTTCAACCGCGACCGTCGTGACGAGCGCCCGTCCGGTGGCTTCCGCTCCGGCGGCAGCGACCGCCCGTTCAACCGTGACCGTCGCGACGACCGCCCCGCGGGCGGCTTCCGCTCGGGTGGCACCGACCGCCCGACCGGCCGTCGGGACGACCACCGCGGCGCCAACACCGGCACCAACACCGGCACCTTCGGCCGCCGCGACGACAAGCCGCGCTGGAAGCGCAACGGCTGACCACCGCCCAGCCGCGGACCAGCGGCTGAGCACGTCCGCCTGACAGACCGGCAGGGCCCGTACGTCACCGAACCGACTCGGTGACGTACGGGCCCTGTTGCTGTTCCCCAGGGGGCGCTCCCAGCTCCCAGGGGCTCGCCTCCCCGGCGCGCAGAGGGGCGCACCAAGGGCGCAACCCGGAGCGAAAGGGACACCGCGGGAGGCGTGACAGGGCCCGACACGGATACCGGATCGGCTGCCGGGACCGGGCGGGCTATGCTCGGGGGTGATGTCGCAGGGGCCGTTAGCTCAATTGGTCAGAGCAGCGGACTTTTAATCCGTTGGTTGTGGGTTCGAGTCCCACACGGCCTACCCGACGCGGGGCCGGACGTACGCCCGTGACATGCGAGGAAGCGCCCCCACCCGGCCGAAGCCGGGTGGGGGCGCTTCGACGTTCTCAGCCCCACGCCCGGTGCAGGAAGTCCGCGATCAGCGGTGCGATGGCGGGCAGTTGGTGCTCCAGGGCGAAGTGGCCCGTGTGGAAGAGGTACATCACGAAGCGGGTCAGGCCGAGCCGTTCCACGAAGCCCTCGGTGATGTCGGCGAGGCGGTGGGCGCGCTCGACGGCGAGGATCTGGCCGAGCTCCACCGCGTACGGGAGTACGTCGCCGCCGCCCTGTACGCCGCCCGGGACGGCAAGTCGCCTCCGCCCGAGGCCGTCGAGGGCATCAACCGGGCGATGGCCGCCGCCCCGCTCGTCCGTGAGCTGGTCCGGGATGGTGGGGAGGGGCTCGTGCTCGTGCCCGGCGGGAGGGGGCCCCCGGGGTGCGGCTGGCCGCGCTCTTCGCCGAGGACGCCGCCGCGCTGCTGGCCGGGCCGGCCGGGGGTCGGGTGCGGGCCTGCGCCGCCGAGGAGTGCGTGATGCTGTTCGTGCCCGCGCACCCCAGCCGCCGCTGGTGCTCGCCCGCCCGCTGCGGCAACAGGGCTCGCGTCGCCCGCTGCTACCAGCGGCATCGGGGTGACTGACGCCGCAAGGGTGTGGTCGGAGCGGTCGCTCCGATGGCGTACAGTTGTGTTTACCGACGCGGGGTGGAGCAGCTCGGTAGCTCGCTGGGCTCATAACCCAGAGGTCGCAGGTTCAAATCCTGTCCCCGCTACTGAAGATCCGGGCCCGGCACGCACAGCGTGCCGGGCCCGAGTCGTCTTCCGGTGTTTCCGGCTTGACCTTGACGCAACGTAAAGATCTAGCGTTTCCGGCATGGAGTGGTCCATCCAGGAAATCGCCAGAAAGGCCGGCACCACGAGCCGCACGCTCCGCCATTACGGAGACCTCGGTCTCCTCGCGCCGAGCCGGCTCGGGAGCAACGGTTACCGCTACTACGACCAGGACGCCCTCGTCCGGCTGCAGCGCATCCTGCTGCTGCGGGAGCTCGGGCTCTCGTTGCCCGCGATCAAGGACGTACTGGAGGGGCAGCGGGACACAGCCGTGGCGTTGCGGGCCCACCTGCGCCTGCTCGAACAGGAACAGGAGCGCATCGGGCGGCAGATCGCCTCGGTGCGGACCACTCTCCACAAGACGCAGGAGGGGATGGAACTCATGGCCGAGGAAGTGTTCGACGGTTTCGACCACACCGCTCACGAGCGGGAGGTGACCGAGCGCTGGGGCCGCGAGGCGTACGAGGAGGGCGACCGGTGGTGGCGCTCGCTCGGGGAGGCCGAGAAGAAGGCCTTCCAGGACGAGCACGAAGCCATCGCGCGGGACTGGGGGCGGGCCAGGCAGGCCGGGGTCCGTGCCGACAGTGACGCAGCGCAGGAGATCGCGCGGCGGCACTGCGCGTGGCTGTCCACGACGGTCGCGCCGAGCCGGTCGTACGTCATCGGGCTCGGCGAGATGTATGTCGCCGATCCGCGCTTCGGAAAGAACTACGATCGCCACGGGGACGGCACCGCCGCCTTCGTACGGGATGCACTGACGATCTACGCGGAACACCGGCTCTCCGACTGACCGATCGGAGCGTGGGGTTCCGGGCCGCTTCCCCCTATTTGGCCGATGACGAGTCGCCGCACGGCGCGGCTCCGGGAAGCCTGGACGGGGCGCGGTACCGTCCGCAGCCGTGGCCGGACCGGGCAGGAGTGCACAGGTGGGGATGGCGGAGAAGGGGCGCGGACGCGTGACGGGAGGCTTCGGCGTCCCGGGGCGCGGGCTGTCCGGCTCCACCGGTCGGGCCAGGTCCGGTTCCACGGGCCGGGGGAAGCCGGTGGTGGCGCGGAGCGCCGGCACCCGGCGGTTCGTCCGGTTGCTGCCGGTGCTGCTCATCGGCGGCGGGCTCCTCTTCGACTGGCTCGCGCCGCCCAACTTCACCGCCGTCCCCCTGTTCGTGGCCGCGCCGCTGATCGCCGCCCCCTTCTTCTCGCTCGCCAGCACGATCCGGACGGGCGTGGCCTCGGTCCTCTCCGTCATCGCGATGCGGCTCTCCGACGGCACGTCCACCCAGGTCGTCCCGGTCATCGAGATGATCACGGTCCTCACCGCCGCGGCCCTGGCCCTCGTCATCAACGGGGTCGTGCGTCGCAGCAACGAGCAGCTGGCCTCGGCGCGCGTCATCGCGGAGACCGCCATGCGGGCCGTGCTGCCGACCCCGGCGGAGCGGATCGGCGGGCTCCAGGTGGCCGCGCGGTACGAGGCGGCGCAGGCGGACGAGTTCGTCGGCGGGGACCTGTTCGCGGTGGCGGACACGCCGTACGGCGTGCGCCTGGTCGTCGGCGACGTGCGTGGCAAGGGGCTGGACGCCGTGGAGGCGGTGGCCGTGATCATCGGGGCGTTCCGGGAGGCAGCCGAGCAGGAGCGGTCCCTGGAGGGCGTGGCCCAGCGGCTGGAGCGGGCGCTCGCGCGGGAGGGGACGCGGCGGTACGGGCTGGACGCCATGGAGGGGTTCATCACCGCCGTACTGGCCGAGATCCCGCCCGGTTCGGCCTCGCTGCGGCTGGTCAACCGCGGCCACCCCGAGCCGATCCTGCTGCACGCGGACGGGGACCTGGAGGTTCTCGCGCCGAGCGTGCCCGCCATGCCGCTGGGGATGGACCTCGGGGTCTGGCCCGACCGGTCCGACGAGTGGGAGATGCCCCCGGGGTCGACGCTGCTCGCCTTCACGGACGGCCTCTCCGAGGCGCGGGACGCGAGCGGGGTCTTCTACGACCCGGCGGCCCGGCTGCGCGGCCGGATCTTCCCCGGCCCCGAGGAGCTGCTCTCGGCGCTCACCGACGACGTACGGCTGCACACCGGGGGCCGGACGACGGACGACATGGCGCTGCTCGCGGTCAGCCGGCCGGCGGAGGGGCAGCCGCCGCGACGGACGACGGTGAAGATCGTGGGCCGGGGTGATGGCACGGTGCGTAATTGAAGGGCACCGCTCCGCATAACAGTTGACACACCATCAGAAAAAGAGGTGTGGGCGAGGGGTCGTCAAGTCGCCCGATTCACACCGCTTGTGGGTGGTAAGTCCCTGTCGGGGACGTTAATGATCAACAGGAACAGCTTGGAATCGAGCCCGTCTGTCTATTAACGTTCGATAACGCAGCGCGGTCGTCCCAGCCGTCGTCAGAGACGGCGCCGTGCGCGAGCGCCGAATCCCGCAAGGGAACCGGGGAACCACCTACATGGGGTGAATCGGACGCCTGCGTCTCGTGAGAGACGGAGGGGCCCGTAGGAGACCTTCCTGCTCCGAACCCGTCAGCTAACCCGGTAGGCGAGAAGGAAGGAAAGGAGTGCGCCCACGTGGCGTCCAACAAGCCTGCCCCTGAGGCCCCGTCACCCTTCACTGCCGATGGCCTCGGTGGCCCGGAGCGGACGTGGGAGGAGTGGAACCCCACCGCGGAGTCCATCCGTCCCGTGCGCGGCAAGCACCGCGTGGCCAAGCAGCGGGGTCTCGCCCGTAGCTCCACCGTCCTCGGGGTCGGCGTCATAGCGGCCGTCGGTGCGGGTGGCATGGCCACCGCCCAGAGCAAGCCGCCGGTCTCCATCTCTCTTCCCGATTCCATCGCGGACAACCTCCCCGACGCCAAGTCCCTTCCCGGCGTCGGGTCCCTCATGTCCGACGAGGCCGAGGCCGCACCGGTCACCGCCGCGCCGCTCACCACCGCGGGCATCACGACCGCCGAGGCCGACCAGGGCACCACCGACGCCGGCGAGGCCCTGCGCGCCCGCATCCTCCAGCAGGCCGAGCAGCAGCAGGCCAGCGCCGACGCCGAGGCCAAGGCCGCCGAGGAGAAGGCCGCGGCCGAGCAGGCCGCCGCCGACGCGAAGAAGCAGCAGGACGAGGCCGAGGCCGCGGTCAAGGCCAAGATCGCCGCCGAGAAGAAGGCGGCCGAGGAAGCGGCGGCGAAGAAGGCCGAGGAAGAGCGCCTCGCCAAGCTCCGCGCCAGCTACACCCTGCCCGTCTCCTCGTACACGCTCACCTCGACCTACGGTCAGTCCGGTGCGATGTGGTCCTCCGGCCAGCACACCGGCCTGGACTTCGCGGGGGCGGCCGGTTCGCCGCTCAAGGCCGTGCACAGCGGCACGATCACGGCGGCCGGCTGGTCCGGTTCGTACGGCTACCGCACGGTCCTCCAGCTGGAGGACGGTACGGAGATCTGGTACGCCCACCAGTCCTCGATCGACGTCTCGGTCGGCCAGCAGGTCAGCACCGGCGAGACCATCGGCCGCATGGGCGCCACCGGCAACGTGACCGGCGTCCACCTCCACCTGGAGGTCCGCACCGCCGGCGGCTCGGCGATGGACCCGACGGCCTGGCTGAACAGCAAGGGCCTGCCTGTCTGAGGCTCCCGCGCCCGTTCGAGGGCGCACGCACCGCCCCGAAACCCCGGCAGCCCTGACGCTCACCCCCCGACGTCAGGGCTGCCGGTCTGTCCGGCGAGGGGGCGGGCATGGAATACGCGGTTCCGACGCGGAATACGGCTCCGGCACAAGAGCGCCCGCTCCGCGGAGGCGGGCGAGTACCTGGAGTCGGAGCGCGGCCGCACGGTGCTCGCCGCTCTCGGCAAGGTCGCCACGGTCGCCCTCGCCTGGCTCGCCGCCCGCCCGACGGTCGCGGCCCCGATCGCCTCGGCCCGCACGGTCGAGCAGCTGCCCGCGCCGCCGGCCGTCGGAGACCTGGAGCCGACGGAGGCGGAGCTGGCGGCGCTCACGGAGGCGTCGGCCTGAGGTGGGTCGCGTAGGTCACCGGGGAGGCGGGGCGGGTCCGCCGTACGGGCCGTGGGGGTGAGGGCCGTAGGGGAGTCGGTACGGGGGCGGGGTGCCGTACCCGGTCGGGTAACCCTGCCCCTGCTGCCCTTGCCCCTGTGCGTACCCGTACCCGTAGCCCTGGCTCTGCCCGTACCCGTATCCGTATCCATAGGGCATAGGCGGGCGCGGATACGGGCGCGGGCCCCTGCCGGTCATGTCCGCCGCGTGGGTGAGGGCCGGGGCCGCGATGGTCCGGCGCTGCCAGAGGTGGTGCAGCAACTCCCGTTCCCGCTCGGCGAAGTCCGGGCCCACCGCGTCGTGGCGGGCGCGGCGGCGCAGGCCGGCCAGGGTCGTCGCGAACGACTCGTACTCGGCGACCGCGCGGGCCGCCGCCCGGCCCCGGGACCGGTCCTGCTTGCCGTGCCAGTGGCGGGCCAGGTCCCGGGCCACGCCCCGGGTCCGCATCGAGGAGAGGGCCAGGGGTTCGGCCGGGGTCAGCCAGCCGGCTGTGGCGTACGCCGGGAGTTCGGCGGCGAGTGTCCGAAGCTCCCGCCGGCGCCACCAGACCGCCAGCCAGGTCACCAGCGCGAACACCGGGACCATCACCACCCCGTACACCGCGTAGAAGCCGTACGGGCCGAAGGCCGACGAGCCGTTCCACAGGGCGTGCAGGCCCATCGCGAACAGCAGGCCGAGCACCGGCAGCGCGATCCGGCGGACCCGGTGGTGGCGGGCGCTGATGGCCGCGAAGCCGAATCCGAGGCCGGTGAGGACCGTGAACAGCGGATGCGCGAACGGCGACATCACGATCCGTACGAAGAACGTCCCGGCGGTCACCGAAACGATCCCGGAGCTGCCCAGCTGCTGGTCCTCGTCGAAGGCGTTTCCCAGGTAGAGGATGTTCTCGGTGAAGGCGAAGCCGGTCGCGGTGAAGCCGGCGACCACGATGCCGTCGACCACGCCCCGGAACTCCCGCCTCCGGAAGATGAAGATCAGCAGGACGGAGACGGCCTTGGCGCTCTCCTCCACGACCGGGGCGATCACCGTCGCCCCCAGCGTGTCGGCGCTCGCCGGGTCGGCCGTCGCGGTGGCGATCCAGCGCACCGCGAACGAGTTGGCGATGATCGCGACGAGTGCGGCGGCGCACGCGCCCCAGGCGAAGGAGAAGATCAGGTTCCGCCAGGGGCCCGGTTCGACCCGGCCCAGCCAGCGGAAGGCGGCCAGCAGGAGCGGCACCGGAAGCACCGCCAGGCCGAGGCCGACCAGGAACCCCTCCGGGCCCGTCTGCTGGCGGACCAGGGCCAGGATCACCAGCCAGCACAGCGCGAGCGCCACGATCACCGTCCCGGCGCGGAACACCTTGCTGCGCCACACCACGCCGACGCGGCGCGGCCGCCAATTCCACCGGCCGCGCTCCGGCACGGCGCCCACCGCCTCCTCGAACCGCTGCTCGTGGAGGACCGGGACCGCCGGCTGGCGCTGCTGGTACTGCACGGAACCGTCGGACACCCCTCGACCCTAACGAGGAGCACCGACACCCGGCGACGGTGCATCCGGCCAGGACGGCTCACCGTTCAGCCAGAGGTGGCCGTTTGCAGGGCGGTGCGTCAGGTGTCGTCTCGGATACGGGCGAACAGCAGGTCGTGCACGACGTGGCCCTTGTCCAGGCCCTGGCCCTCGAAGCGGGTGAGCGGCCGGAACGCCGGGCGCGGCGCGTATCCGCCGTCCGCCGCCGTGTTCTCGAAGCGGGGGTGCGCGGTCAGCACCTCCAGCATCTGCTCCGCGTACGGCTCCCAGTCCGTCGCGCAGTGGATGATCGCGCCGGGCTTCAGGACCGGGGCCACCAGGTCCAGGAACTCGGGCTGGATCAGCCGCCGCTTGTGGTGGCGGGCCTTGGGCCATGGGTCGGGGAAGTAGACCCGCAGGCCGTCGAGCGAGGCGGGGGCGAGCATCTCGCGGAGCAGGATCACCGCGTCGCCGTTGGCCACCCGTACGTTGGTGGAGCCCGCCTTGTCCGCGAGGCCCAGCAGGTTGCCCTGGCCAGGGGTGTGGACGTCGACGGCGAGGATGCCGGTGCCCGGGTCGTCGGCCGCCATCTGCGCGGTGGCCTCGCCCATGCCGAACCCGATCTCCAGGACGACGGGCAGACCGTCGAAGAGCTGGTCCAGGTCCAGGACGCGCTTGCCGTCGATGTCCAGGCCCCACTTCGGCCACAGCCGCTCCAGGGCGTCCTGCTGGCCGGTGGTGACCCGGCTGCGGCGCGGCTGGAAGCTGCGGATCCGGCGCTCGTGGTGCGAGCCGGCCGGGTCCGCGGCGGGGCCGCCGGGGAAGCGGGGCTCCTGGCGCAGCCGGCGCGCGCGCTCGAAGGAGGCGGCCCGCAGCGCGGCGGCTTCGTCGGCCGACGTGGAGCCGGTCGCGGAGCCGGTCACGGTGGCGGCCGCCCCGGGCTCGGGGGCCGCGGCGGTGGTGGGGTTCAAGGGCTGCTCAGACACAATGACCCGATTCTACGGCGGGCGGCCTCCACCCCGTCTCCTGAGCCCGGCGCAGCGCCCGCCGCGCCACCTCCCGCCCGATCGGCAGGCATGCCGTCGCGGCGGGTGAGGGGGCGTTGAGCACATGCACGGTGTGCGGGGCCTCGCGGATCAGGAAGTCGTCGACCAGCGTGCCGTCCTTCAGCACCGCCTGGGCCCGGACCCCGGCGGGTGACGGGCGCAGGTCCTCCTCCCGCACCGCGGGGAGCAGCCGTCGCACGGCCTGGGTGAAGGCGGACCTCGAGAGCGAGCGGTGCACCTCGCCCGCTCCGTACCGCCAGTGCCTGCGGGCGATTCTCCAAGTGCCCGGCCAGCTCAGCGTGGACAGCAGTTCGGCGGGGCGCACCACCGGCCAGCCGTACCCCTCGCGGGCCAGGGCGGGGACCGCGTTCGGCCCGAGGTGGACCGAGCCGTCGAACCCCCGGGTCAGGTGGACGCCGAGGAAGGGGAAGGCCGGGTCCGGCACCGGGTAGACCAGGCCGCGCACCAGCTCGGGGCGGGCCAGCTCGTAGTACTCACCCCGGAACGGCACGATCCGCACCCCCGGGTCGTCGCCCGCGAGCCGGGCCACCCGGTCGCAGTGCAGCCCGGCGCAGTTGACCAGGGTCCGGGCGCGGACGACCAGCCCGTCCGCCGTGCGCACCGCCACGCCCCAGGCGCGCCGGTCTATCGCGGTGACCTCCGCCCCGTACCGCACGATGCCGCCGGCGGCGGTGACCTCGGTCGCGAAGCGGGCGGCGACGGCGGTGAAGTCGCAGACGCCGGTCGTGCCGACCCGGATCGCCGCGAGGCCCCGGACCTCGGGCTCGTACTCCGCGATCTGCGCCGGGCCCAGCTCCCGCACGGGCAGTCCGTGCTCGCGGCCGCGCTGGACCAGGCTGTGCAGCCGGGGCAGCTCGGAGCGCTCGGTGGCGACGATCAGCTTGCCGGTGGTGGCGTGGGCGATGGAGTGCTCGGCGCAGAAGTCGGCCAGCTCGGCGGAGCCGCGCAGCGCGTACCGCGCCTTGAGCGAACCGGGGCGGTAGTAGATCCCGCTGTGGATCACTCCGCTGTTGCGGCCGGTCTGGTGGCGGGCGGGGCCGTGCTCCTTCTCCAGGACCGTCACCCGGGTGCCCGGTGCGGTCCTCTGCAGCGCATACGCGGTCGACAGACCGACGATCCCGCCGCCGATCACCAGCACATCGCAGTCGTACGCCGCGTGCGTCATCATCACGCCACCTCCCACCCCGATAGTGCACTGACCCACTGACAACGGGCTCAAACCCGATCCGGGCAGGGCGTGGCGCACACTCCGCCCGGGCACGCTTCCGGCCCGGGCGGCTCAGACCTGGGTCACCAGCAGCGGGCGGGCCCGCTCCCGCAGCTCGGCGACGCGCGGCTCGTCCCCGTACGGCTCCAGGCGGTGGAGCAGATCGCGCACGTACTCCGTGGTGCGCGCCGAGGAGATCCGGCCGGCCACCTCGACCGCCCGGGTGCCCGCCGCGCAGGCCGCGTCCAGGTTCCCCGACTCCAGCTCGGCGACGGCCGAGACGACGAGCCGCAGTCCGTGGCTGCGGACGAACTCGTCGGTCGGCCGGGAGAGCGCCTGCTCGGTGAAGCGCCGCACCTGGCGGGGCGCCTTGAGGTCGCGGTAGCACTCGGCGGCGTCCGCGGCGAACCGGTCGTAGCTGTAGAAGCCGAGCCAGGGCGGGTCGGCGTCACCCGCCCGGGACCGCTCCAGCCAGCTCTCGGCGCCCTTGAGAGCGGCCCCCGCGGCCGGTGCGTCGCCGGCCTTGGCATGGGCGCGGGCCTCCACCAGTCGGAAGAAGCTCATGGTGCGGGAGGTGGCCAGGCCACGGTTGCGCTCCACGGCGGCCTGGGCGAGGTCGACGCCCTCGTCGGCGAAGCCGCGGTAGGTCGCCTGGAGGGACATCGAGGCGAGGACATAGCCGCCGAGCGGTACGTCGGCGGCGGCGCGGGCCAGGCGCAGGGCCTGGATGTAGTAGCGCTGGGCGGCCTCCTGCTGGCCGGTGTCGAACGCCATCCAGCCCGCGAGCCGGGTCAGCTCGGCCGACGCGCCGAACAGGGCGCGGCCCACCTCGTCGGTGTACGAGCCGAGGAGCAGGGGTGCCGCGTCGACGCGTAAGCACTCGGGGACCATGGAGGAACGCCAGTCGCCGCCGCCGTACTTGGAGTCCCAGCGCCGGGCGTCCTGGGCCGCCTCGCGCAGCTTCATCACATCGCTGTGGCCCACCCGCAGCGGCGAGGCGTCCGCGACGGACTCCGGGCCGGGCTGGACGGGCACGGAGCCGCTCTGCGTGCCCCCGGGTGTGTGCAGGGTGTGTGCGCCGCGGCCGTCCGGTGCGCCCCGCGGTCCGCGGGGACCGGGCGCGCCGCCGCCGTCCCGGCCGCCGCTCCGGGCGCCGAGGATCGCCGCCTGTGCCGCCGTCGGGTCGCGGGCGACCGACGGATCGGCGGGGGTTATCAGCCAGCGGGACGCGGGGGTCGCATAGGCGCTCACCGCGAACGAACCGGCCAGCGACTGCCAGATCCCGCCGCCCCCCCTGCGCCCGGCCAGATCCAGCCGGTACAGCTCGGTCGCCGACCTGACCGCCTCGCCCACGTCCCGGGGGAAGGCGAGGCCGACCTCCGGCGCGGGGTCCGCGTCGGCGAGACCGATCTCGTGCAGCGGGACCGGCCGGCCGAGCTTGGCCCCGATCGCCGCCGCGATCAGATGAGGCGCCGCACCCTGCGGCACCATCCCCTTGGCGACCCACCGGGCCACCGAGGTCTTGTCGTAGCGAAGTGTCAGACCGCGCTGTGCTCCGAGGTCGTTGACCCGCCGGGCGAGCCCGGCGTTACTGATTCCCGCGAGGGCGAGAACCGTGCCGAGCTTCTCGTTCGGCCCGCGTTGCTCCCTGGACATGCGCCACCCCTCGACACACAGACAGCCGCCGCGTCACCGAGGACGGCGCGCGGCATTCGTACCGATGCTCCCCAGGTTCGAACCCCCGCACTCCGCCTGCACACGCATGTGGCCGAGCCCCGAGGAATATGCCCCCTGCTGAGAACACCAGTAAACACAGCGTAGTTCTCCCCATCCCTACCGTTAAGGGGCAGACGTCCGTATGGCGGGATTGTTGTCCGTGCGGGTGGCGGGGTCCGCGCTCCGGGGGTGCGCGTGCCGAGGTGGGGCGTGCCCCTGGCGTGTGGCCGTGCGCCCGGCCGTGCGCTCTGGCCCGGCCCGTACGGGAGGGGCTTGGCTGGGTATCGCGTGGGTCGGCTCACTGCACTGGACTCAGTGGGCTGGGGGATACCGCCGCTCCATTCCCCGCGGGCGGCGGACCGGTCCGGGAGGTGAGGCCCACCTCCCGGACTGTGCGTGGAAGGGTCCGCCGCGGGGAGCGCGGACGGGTGTGCGCGAGCGGCGGAGCTCGATGAGAATGGCTGAATATCGACTCTCCGGTGATGGCCTGGCCAACGGTCCGGCTATGGCCGGATTTCGACCGCTCTCCCGGGCCGGCGGCCCCTCTTCCGCTTCCTTCTCCGATGCGCCTTCGCGCGAGGCCGGGCCGTCTGCGGTGCCCCCTTAACTCCCGGAATCGGTACTTCCGTTGCCGGTGATGCGGTGAAGACGGCGGCGAGGCGGGGGCCCGGCCTTTGCCAGGGGCGCATGCTCATCCGGCGTGCGCCGCCCGTACCCCCTCTCCTGCGGCCCTGTCGTGGCAGCATGTCCCGCAGCGGCGATGCGACTCGGTACGGTGCGCCGTTTGTCCACAGCCTGTGGAGGCGGCGATGCGTTGGTTGGTGGGATGGAGCAGTATCGCCGCGAGCTTCGGCACGGTAGGGGCCGTCGGCAACGGCGATGAGGGGCGCACGGTCCACCCGGTGGGCTCCCAACTCCTGTGGGGCGACCCGGATCCGCTCTGGGCGGTCGGCGACTGGCGCCCCGACGAGATCCGCGTCATCGGGGTCGCCACGCCCGAAGGCGCTCCCACCGCCCGCCTCGCCGTACTCGGCTGCTGCGGGGCCACCGACGAGCAGCTGCGCGTCGGGCTGCTCGCCGCGCGGGGCGGGGCGATGCGCCACCTCACCGCCTGGCCGGGCAGTTACACGGCCGTCGTCCAGATCGGCCGCCGCATCACCGTCGCGGGCGACCTGGCCGGCGCCCGGCCCGTCTTCCACACCCCGTGGGCCAACGGCACCGCCTACGCCACCGCCGCCCTGCCCCTGGCCGACCTGATCGAGGCCCAGCTCGACATCGGCCACCTCGCCGCCCTCCTCGCCTGCCCGGAGAGCCCGGAGGCGCTCGGCGACGGCACACCGTACGCCGGGGTGAAACGGGTCCCGCCGGGCCACGCGCTCATCCTGCGGGAGGGCTCGCGGGAGATCACCGGGTACGAGGCCGTCGCCTCCCTCGCCGTCGCCGCGCCCCAGGCCGACCCGGTGCACGCGGTGGAGGGGGTACGGGACGCGCTCGTCGAAGCCGTACGCGCCCGGCTCACCGCGCCCCGGCACGCCCCGGAGACCCTGCCGCCGGACCCGGGGCCCGTCCCCGGCATGGGCCCCGCCGACCGGCGCGCGGCCCGGGGCGCCCCCGTGGCCGGAATCGGCGCCGACCTCTCCGGTGGCAGCGCCTCCGCCACCCTCGCCCTGCTCGCCGCCGGGCTGCCCGGACTGCCCGGCACCCTCCTCGGCCACGGCACCGGGGCGGGGGAGCGGCTGCTCGCCGTCACCTTCAACGACCTCACCACCCGCGGTCACGAGGACGAGCTGGAGCGCGCCCGCGCCATCGCGGCCAACCCGCGCCTGCACCACGTGGTCGTCGCGGCGGGCGAAGAGGCCCTCCCGTACGCCTCGTTGGGTACGGGAGCGCTCACCGATGAGCCGGGCCCCTCCCTCGTGGTCGCCGAACGCCACCGCCGCCGCCTCGCCGCGGGCAGCGCCGACCACTTGGTGGGGCACGGCGCCCGGCAGGTCCTGGACGCCCATCCGGCCCGCCTCGCCGACCTCCTGATGGACCGGCGCAGACGCCACCTCCTGCGCCCGGTCGCCGCCCTCACCAAGGCCGAA
Source organism: Streptomyces sp. CB00316 (assembly GCF_001905595.1). Taxonomy (GTDB): domain Bacteria; phylum Actinomycetota; class Actinomycetes; order Streptomycetales; family Streptomycetaceae; genus Streptomyces. Next base: position 885,698 of record NZ_LIXI01000002.1, read on the forward strand.
GGCCCCACGGCGCACTCCCTGTTCGTCCCGCTGACGCTCTACCGGGCCGCCCGCCGCCTGGCCCGTACGTCGTACCGCACCGGCCTGGAGACCGCCGCCGGCCTCCTCCCCGACGCCAACCGGTACGCCCCCGACCTCGCCACCCCCGCCGACGCCTCGCTGGCCGCCCTCGCCTGGTCGCGCCCGGGACCGGCGGCCCGCTGGCTGACGGGCGAGGCACTCGCCGAAGTATCGGTTCGCCTCCAGGAGGCGGCGATCCGGCCCACCTCCGTCCAGCGCCCCGGAGAGGCCCGCGCCCGCGCCGCCCTCGCCCGCAGCGCCGCCGACCACCGCATCCTGGAGCAGGCGGCGGAGATCCGCAGCCAGCGCCTGCACGCCCCGTTCCTCGACAACCAGGTCGTACGGGCCGCCCGCGCGCTGCCCGAGTCGCTCCGCGTCCAGCCGGGCGCCCGCGCCGCGATCCTGCGCCGGGTACTGGGAGGGGCGGGCATCCACGACCTGCCGCCCGGCTGGGGCACCCCGTCCCAGGCCACCTCCACCGCCGTCACCCGCATCGGCCTGCGCACCGCGCTGCCGGACCTGATGGCCCTCTTCGACGCGCCGCTCCTCGCCGACGCGGGCCTGGTCGAGGCCCGCGTCGTACGCAAGGCCCTGCGCGCCGCCTCCGAGGGCGAGCCCCTCCCGCTGGACGGCCTGGCGGAACTGGCGTCCACCGAACTGTGGCTGCGCCGGCTGCTGGCCCGCCGGGGCACCTGCTGGACGGGTACGGCGGCGCCGCGCCAGCGCGCGGTGGCGGGCGGCGTGGTCCCGTCCCGGCGCACGCTCCAGCCGTGAAGGGCAACCGGGTCCGCGAGGCCGGGCTCGGGCACCACGGCACCGGGCTCAGGCGCAGCTGATCCGGGACTCCGCCCAGTCGGCCAGGGCCACCCCGCCGAGCGGCCCCTCGGGCTCCACCACGAGCCGGATCGACGACTGCCCGGCGATGCCGACGCTGACCGGGACGGCGGGCGCCCCGCCCGCCATCACCGGGGAGCGCCACAGTCGCGTCCCGTCCCCGTCGTAGACGGAGAAGCGGACCGCCCCGAGCCCCATCGTCAGGTCGTCCACGCCGACCATCGCCTCGTAGCGGGTGCACGGGCGGTTCAGCTGGATGGTGACGGAGGACCGGGCGTGCACGGTCACGCCGTGCGCGTACCGCGTCCGGGCGATCGCCACGTTCGTACGCTGCCAGATCCAGCTGCTCCGCCCTGTGACTACCTCCGGCTCGGTGTGGTCGCCGAGCAGGGAGTACGCGAGCACGCTGACCTGGTAGACGGTCGGGGCGGGCGGCGGGGGCGGCTTCGGGCTCGACGCGGGCTGCGGGGACGGCGGAGGACTGGGCGCGGGCGGCGCGGGCTCGGGCGGCTCGGGGGAGCGCGGGGGCTCGGCGCTCGGTGGCGGGGTCGGCTCGGGCTCCGGCTCGGGGGGCGCCGGTTCCGGCTCCGGCTCGGGGGGCGGGGCGGGCGACGCGGGCGGTACGGGGTCGGATGCGGGCGCGGCCGGAGGTTCCGGTTCCGGCGCGGGCGGCTCCGGCGCCGGTACCTCGGGCGCCACCGCCGGGGGCTTCGCGACCGGCTTGGCCTCCGGCTTCGGCTGGTCGTCGCCGACGAGCGCCCACACCAGACCGGCGGCGGCCGCCACGGCGACGGCGGCCGCGATCCCGGCCTTGGCGGGCGCGCCGAGCCCTTCGGAGGCGGCGGCACCCCCGGCGGAGCCCGAGGAGGGCCCTGCGGCGGAGCCCCCGGCTGCGGCACCGGTGGTGCCCGATCCGGTGGCCGCGGCGGCGGCTCCCGCCCCGGTGGCGCCCGCGGCACCGCCCGCCACGACACCCGCGGCCTTGAGCGAGTACCCGGCGGCGAACCAGCCGATGACCGCGATGGGCAGCAGCGCCGGAATCCCGGCGTTCACATGCTCCAGCTCGCCGGCCGCCACCCGGCACTTGGCGCACTCGTCGAGGTGCTTGCGCAACCCGCGCTCGGCCCGCATCCGCAGCCCGCCCCGGGCGTAGGCGCCGAGCCGGTCGGCGTACTGCGCGCAGTTCCCCCCGGTGGTGAGCGCCTGGCTCACGTGGGCTTGGAGATAGGCCTGCTTGAGGCCTTCGCGGGCCCGACTGGCCAGTACGGCGGTGGCGTTGGCGGTCAGTCCGAAGAGCGGGGCGATCTCGCTGGGCGACTCCTCCTCCACCGTGGTGTGCCAGAGAACCGCCTGCCAGCGCTCCGGCAGGCTCCGGAACGCCTCCATCGCCATGGACTGCTCGGCCTCGTGCATCGCCAGCACATCGGCGCCGAGGTCGAGGGTGTCGCCGTCGGAGAGCTTCGAGGTGCGCGAGGCCTGCGCGGCGAACACCGCGAAGTCGTCGACCAGGTGCTCCCGTCCGGCACTCTTCGTCCAGGCGGCGGCGACATGGCGGACGGCGGTCATCAGGTAGGCCCGGACGGCCTCCTGGGGCCCCTTGCCACCCCGTACGGCCTGGAGGGTGCGCGCGAACACCTCGGCGGTCAGGTCGTCGGCGGTGTGCCCGTCCCGGCAGCAGGTTCGGGCGTACCGGCGGACCGCGCCCGAGTGGCGCCGGAACAGCTCCTCGTAGGCGAGGTCGTCCCCCTCGCGCATGCCCTGGATCAGCTGGGCGTCGGAAGGGCCGGTGTCGGGAGACCCGCCGCGGCCCTCGCGCTGCGAGGGCACGGCGTACGCACCGACCCCGCCGGAGGCGTCGTCCCCGGAGCTGCCCCCGGCCTCGGCGACGGACGGCCACGGCCCGGGCAGGACGGTTCCGCCCCCGGCCTCGCCATCCGAACGGTCCGAACCGTCCGACGGTCTACGCCCCGCCTGGGCGGGCACGTGCCCGGAGGACATCCCGTCGGCCTTCGTGCCCCCGCCCGCCGCGGCGATCTCGTCGAGCGGCTCTTCCTGCTGCTCGTTACCGCTCATCGCGGAAGCCCCCGTAATACACCCTCGGACCCGAATACCGGCCAAGAGTGCCACATGGCTCAATCGCGATGGCCCCTCAGTCCTGCCAACCACTCATCCGGGGAGCTTTCTCGAATGCGAGTGCTGGGGAACCCCTCTCCAGGGGAATGACACCCGGTTGTTTCGCCTACCGGAACCCGCTCGCCGTTCACCGGTACGAGCGGGCTCCGGACGGTGACATCAGACGGCGGGCCGGGACCGCAGCCCCTCCAGCAGGATGTCCAGCAGCCGGGCCGAGGCCGCCGCCTGCTGGTCGGCGTCCGGCAGAGACGGGGCGGCCGTGGCGATGACCAGCAGCACATCGGCCACCGTCACATCCCCGCGCAGCTCGCCCGACTCCCTCGCCCGGTCCACCAGCCGGCCCACGACCTCCAGCAGCTCGCCCGCGCCCGAGTCCTCCCCTAGGCCGCGGAGCTCGTCCCCGCCCCCGGTGCGTTGGCCGACGACGCGGAAGTCGGCCTGGGCCGCGCCCTGCCGCTGCTGCGGGACGCGGGTCTCGTCCCCCGCGTCACCCTTCACCGGCGCATCCGTCTCCTCCGCGTCGACCCCGACCCGCAGCACCTGCGGGGGCAGCAGCCTGCCCGCCCCCGACGCCACCGAGGTCCGCAGGAAGCGGGAGAGCGCCGACCAGGGCTCCTCCTCCTGCCCCAGAGCCGTACGCGCCTGCTCGGTCAGCCGGGAGGTCTCCTCCTCGGCTATCCGCCGCACCAGCACGTCCTTGCTGGGGAACCGCCGGTAGACGGTGCCCACTCCGACCCGGGCGCGGCGTGCCACGTCCTCCATCGGAGCGCCGTACCCCAGCTCACCGAACACCTCACGCGCGGCCCGCAGCACATGCTCCAGATTGCGCTGCGCGTCGACGCGCAGCGGAGCCGAACGCGTGGAGACCGCGGGTGAGGTGGGTGCCGGCCCGCTCGTGGCGGGACCGGCCGGAGCCACTCCTGTCGTGGGCGCTCCGATCGCCGCGGCGCTCATCGCCGCCGCGGAGCGCACCGCGTCGGCCGAGCTCATGACACCGAGCGCTCCCACGGAGCCCAGACGCCCGTGGTCCTTGGACGTGTGCGTGCGCGCGGACTGCCCATGCGAATCCTGAATCTGCATAACTTCCCCCGGTTATGACGTCTCCCCCCGGAGACTTCCCCGCCGTGTCAGCCGGTGAGTGAGCACAACGAAATCCGCACCCGACTCCCGACGGGTTACGAACATAGTTGAGCCTGCGTCAATTCAGAAGGGGGAAGTTCCGCATGGTGCGCCCCCCGATCGGAGCAGGAGCGCGCCGATCCCCTGCCCGCCCCCGCCCATTCGCCCCCCGCACAGTGCCTGACCTGCACCGCTTCCCTGCCGCCCGGCCGACCGGCCGGAACTTCCCCGCCGTGCCCGCCGGTCACACAATTTGCCGGGCCTGTGGACAAACCACCGACTCCGTTGCGTCATGGGGTGGTGATGGCTCCAGATTCCCGGGGGACGACCCCCGGCACCCGGCCAGGTGTGCGCATTCTCGTCGTCGGCGGCGGCTACGTCGGGATGTACACAGCGCTGCGTCTCCAACGGAGGTTGAAGCAGAGACTCAAGAGCGGGGACGCCGAGATCGTGGTCGTCACGCCCGAGCCGTACATGACGTACCAGCCCTTCCTCCCCGAAGCGGCCGCCGGCTCGATCTCGCCGCGCCACGTGGTCGTGCCGCTGCGCCGCGTCCTGAACCACTGCACGATCCTCATCGGCGAGGCCGGACGGATCGACCACGCCAAGCGTACGGCCACCGTCACCACCCTGGCCACGGCGGAGGACGGCACCGGCGCCCTGGAGATCGGGTACGACGAGATCGTCATCGCCCCCGGATCCGTCTCGCGCACCCTCCCCGTGCCCGGCCTCGCCGACTTCGGCATCGGGTTCAAGACCGTCGAGGAAGCCATCGGACTGCGCAACCACGTCATCGAACAGATGGACATCGCGTCCGCCACCCGCGATCCCGCGATCCGCGAGGCGGCCCTCACGTTCGTCTTCGTCGGCGGCGGCTACGCGGGCGTGGAAGCGCTCGCCGAGCTGGAGGACATGGCCCGCTACACCGCGCGGTACTACCACAACATCAAGGCCGCAGACCTGAGATGGATCCTGGTCGAGGCCGCCGACCGCATCCTCCCCGAGGTCGGCGAGGCCATGGGCCGGTACGCCGTCGGGGAACTGCGCGGCCGAGGCGTCGACGTACGCCTGGGAACCCGCCTCGACACCTGCGAGGACCGCGTCGCCGTCCTGAGCGACGGCTCCCGCTTCCCCACCCGCACGCTCGTGTGGACCGCGGGCGTCAAACCGGCGCCGCTCCTGGCCGCCATTGACCTGCCCCTCACCGAACGCGGCCGGCTCCGCTGCACCGCCACCCTCGGCGTCGAGGGAATGCCGCACGCCTGGGCCGCGGGCGACGCCGCCGCCGTCCCCGACCTCACCGCCGCCGAGCCCGGCAAGGAGACCGCGCCCAACGCCCAGCACGCCGTCCGCCAGGCGAAGGTCCTCGCCGACAACGTCCTCGCGACGATCGAAGGGCACCCGCCGAAGGAGTACCGGCACAAGAACGCGGGATCCGTCGCCTCCCTGGGCCTGCACAAAGGCGTCGCCCACGTCTACGGTCGCAAGCTCAAGGGTTACCCCGCCTGGCTGATGCACCGTACGTACCACCTCAGCCGGGTGCCGACGTTCAACCGGAAGGCGCGCGTCCTTGCCGAATGGACCCTGGCCGGACTCTTCAAACGGGAGATCGTCTCCCTCGGCTCGCTCGAACACCCCCGGGCCGAGTTCGAACTCGCGGCCGGTGGAGGCTCGGTGGCCCCGCAACGCCCCGGCACCCTGCCCCGCCCCGACGAGAGCCCGGAGGACCCACCGGGCGGACCGCCGCCCCGGCCCGCCCGCTGACCACGGCCTCGTCGCCGACGGCACCGACCGCAGCGACGGAACCGACCGCACCGGCGTAAGCCGTTTCGGATGCCGCCAGGACGTCGTTCGGACGCCGCCTGGACAGCGACCGGACTGCGACTGTCAGTACGGTCGGTCACACTGGACGTGTGACCATAGGTGGGCCCACACCTGCACAGAGTGACCCGGCCGGCAGTGACCGACAGTGACCAGCAGCGACGCACCGAACCGACACACGAGGCCAGAAATTCCGTGAACTTCACGCGTTGGAGCGCCCGCCTTCCCGGAACGCAGCGTCGAGCCGCCGCGCGGGACGACCGCAGCCCCGTCCCCGCGGCCCGGGCCGAGTACGCCCAGGCGCAGGCCGCGGCCACCCTGCCGGACGGCGCGCTTCCGGTACCCCCCGACACCGCCCCCGCCGCCCCCGGGCCCGCCCTGGACGACCTCTCCGCCCGCGAGATCCTCGGCCGCCTCCCCGCCGCCGTCGCCCTGCTGCACGGCCCGGACCACCGTGTCGCCTACGTCAACGAGGCGTACGAGACCGCGTTCGGCCCCCGCCCCTCCGGCGTCCCCGCCGCCGAGGCCCTGCCCGAGCTCGCCGAGCTGAGCGTGCTGCCCCTGCTGGACCAGGTCCTGCGCAGCGGCACCGCCCGTACGGCCAAGTCCCGCAGAACGGCCGGTGGCGGTTCGTACACCGTGACCTGCACGCCGGTCGCCGCCTGGGACGGCACGGCGGACACGGATCACGAGAAGGCGGGCGAGAAGGACAAGGAGAACAGGAGCGAGGGCGGCGTCCTCGTCTACGCGGCCGACGTCACCGACCACGCCGAAGCCGCCGAGCGCCTGCGCAGCAGCGAGCGCCGCCACCGCGAAACGGCCGTCACCCTCCAGCGCTCCCTGCTCCCGCAGGAGCTGGAGCAGCCCGACGACCTCCGTATCGCCGCCACCTACCAGCCCGGCGGCACCGACGCGGCCGTCGGCGGCGACTGGTACGACGTGATCACCCTCGGCGCCGGCCGCACCGCCCTGGTGATCGGCGACGTCATGGGCCGGGGGGTCCGCGCCGCCGCCGTCATGGGCCAGCTCCGCACCGCGGTCCGCGCCTACGCCCGGCTCGACCTCCCGCCGCACGAGGTGATCCAGCTGCTTGACGGCCTCGCCTCCGAGATCGACGCCAGCCAGATCGCCACCTGCGTCTACGCCGTCCACGACCCGAACGAGGGACAGCTCGTCTACGCCTCCGCGGGCCACCTCCCGATCCTCGTCTGCGACGAGGACGGCACGGTCCACCGCGCCGCCGAACCCACCGGACCGCCGCTCGGCACCGGCGGCTGGGTCCACACCTCGGGCACGATCGCGCTGCCGCCCGGCTCCACCGCGGTGCTCTACACCGACGGCCTGGTCGAGCGCCGCAGCGAGGACATCGACGAGGGCGTCGCCTCCCTCGCCCGCGCCCTCTCCGGCGCCAAGGGATCACCGCAGGTGGTCTGCGACCGGCTGATCCGCTCCCTGGGGGTGACCGCCGAGCACGACGACGACGTGGCGGTCCTGGTGGTCCAGCACCCCGCCCGTACGGGGACGAGCGCGGAGCTGTTCCACAACGCCGCGCTCGACCTCCTCGGCGGCATCGAGGCCACCCCGCGCGCCCGCGCCTTCGCCACCGGGGTCCTGACCTCCTGGCGCTTCCCGGTCGAGCTCCGCGACCTCGGCGTCCTCGCCGCCAGCGAGCTGGTCGCCAACTCGCTCCAGCACGGCACCCCGCCGATGCGCCTGGGCCTGCGCCGCACGGACCGGCGGCTGATCATCGAGGTGACCGACGGCGACGACCACCTGCCACGCCGCCGCCAGGCCGAACCGGCCGACGAGGCGGGACGCGGCATCGAGATCATCGCGTCGATCGCCACCTCATGGGGCAGCCGCCGCACCCCGGGCGGCGGCAAGGCGGTCTGGTGCGAGTTCGCCCTGTCCCGCTGACGCGGAACAGGGCTCTGCGACCCGGTGACCGGGTGAGTCCGACCGGGAGCCGGGCTCAGCGACCGGCGGTGGCGGCCATGGCCGTCGGCGCCGTGACCGAGACGGCCCGGCCGGCCGCCTCCGCCCCGCTCTCCCCACCCTCGGGCAGCGACACGGCCACCACCCGCGAGGGGGCGGGGGCCAGCGACGGCTGATCCTGTACGGGGGTGAGCCGGCGCCCCAGCCGCAGCGCGAGCACCGTGATGCCCAGCGAGAACAGCACGAACGTCACGATGTACGGACCGTGCAGCGAGGCCCCCATCGGCCCGCCGACAGCCGGGCCGACCGCGAGCGCCAGCTGCTTGCACAGGGCGAACGCCGAGTTGTACTGCCCGACCATCGACTCCGGTGCCAGATCCGCGACCAGCGGCGCCACGGTCGGGGACAGCATCGCCTCGCCCAGCCCGAACAGCGCGTACGTCGAGATGAACGCGGCCGTCGCCATGGTCTGGCTGCCGTGCCCGAGCCCCGCGTACCCGGCGACGATCCAGGCGAAGGCCCAGATCAGCCCGACGGCCGCGATGACCCGGCTGCGCCGCCGCCGCTCGACGAGCCGCAGCACGACGAACTGGGCGATGACGATGACCGCGGTGTTGGCGGCCAGCGCGAAGCCGAGCGTCGAGGGCTGGATCCCGGCGGCCTCGGTGCCGTACGCGGCGAGCCCTGACTCGAACTGCCCGTAGCAGGCGAAGAAGAGCACGAACCCGAGCACGCACAGCTGGACCATGGCCCGGTGCGAGAGCAGCGCCCGCATCCCGCCCTTGGCGGAACCGTCAATCGGACGGGCTCCGCCGATGGACGCCGTACGGGGCATCCGCACGGTCACCGCAACGACACCGAGGACCACGAACATCACGGCCTCGATCAGGAACAGCATGGTGAAGCTCGCGGGCCGGCTCACGTCCACGAGCTGCCCGCCGACCAGCCCACCGAGCCCGAGGCCCAGGTTCTGCAGGAAGAACTGCATGGCGAAGGCGCGCGTACGGGTGGCGGTGCTGGAGCACCAGACGAGCATCGTGGCCAGGGCGGGCTGCATCACGGCGGTGCCGGCACCGAGGACGGCGGCCGACAGCACGGCGGCCGGCACGCTGCTCGCGTAGCCCAGAGCGGCGGCGCCCACGGCGGCCAGGCCTGCGGCCACCACCAGCACGGGCAGCGGCCCCCGCCGGTCGATGGCCCGCCCGGTGAACGGCAGAACGGCCAGCGCGGCCATCGCGAAGACCGCCAGTACGACTCCCGCCGTACCGGCGCCCAGATCCCGCACCTGCGCCACGTAGACGTACAGATACGGGACGGTGAACCCGAGCCCGAACGCGCTCAGCGCGCTGCCCAGCTGGATCCGCCGCAGCGCTGCGCCCATCTCCCTGGTCACACTCACCTACCTCAAGGTCTAGAAGGTCAGAAGCTCAGAAGCTCAGAAGGTCCGAGTCGCCCAGGGACACCCCAGGCGAACTCAGACTCGAAGACTTTAGCACTAAACTTAGAAGGTGAAAACTACAGCCTGAAGGACTTCAAGGGGGATGAGGGCGTGCCATACTGCCCGCCATGTCTGAGAGCACCGAGGAGCCCGGCCCCCACGAGCCGAGCCTCGACGAACAGATCGCCGCCTATCAGCGCGAGTTCCGCGACCTCGACCCCCAGGTCGAACAGGTCGTCTCCGCGCTGGGCCGCCTGAACCGCCGGATGAACGTCGCGTACGGGAGACAGGTCGCCGCCCTCGGCATCAGCAACGCCGAGTGGGAGGTCCTCAAGACCCTCGTCCTGTCGGGCGCCCCCTACCGCCTGGGCCCCGGAGAGCTGGCGAAGCGCCTCGGCCTCACCCCGGCCGCCATGACCCACCGCGTCGACCGGATGGCCGGCGAGGGCCTGGTCACCCGGGACCGCGACGAGAACAACCGGGTCCGCGTCATCGTCGAGCTGACCGACGAGGGCCGGACGAAGTGGCTGGAGGCGATGCGCATGGCCTCCGACTTCGAAGAGGACCTCCTCCAGGACCTCTCCGGTGACGAACGTGGGGTCCTCGGCGAACTACTGGTCCGCCTCCTGCGCCGCGTGGAGCACGCCCAGCCGGACGCCGGCGGCCGCCTCACCGACCTGGACTGATGTCTCCGGAGCCGAGGCTGGGGCGGGGTTGACACGCCCCAGCCCGATCCGTAGAGTTCTTCGAGTTGTCACGGGGCCGGACGGTTCTGCGACAGCCATCCCGCCGCACGCGCGGCAACCAAACTTCAGCACAGCCTCCCAGCCGGGAGAATTTCGGGATGCCGGAATTCATTTCGAAGGCTCGATTATGAGCCGCCGGGAGAATCCGCTAGAGTTTGAGCGTCGGAACGGCCCAACGGCCGGGAAGACAAGCCCCGCCGACCGGGAGTCAGGCCCGAAAGGATCTGATAAAGTCGGAATCGCCGGAAAGGGAAATCGCGAAAGCGAAGAACCTCGAAAGTGAAAAACAGCAGGACCGCTAGACCCGCTTCGACCGGGAATC
>NZ_LIXI01000020.1 GCF_001905595.1 Streptomyces sp. CB00316
TCGGGACGGTCGAAGAGCGCGGTGCTGTTCTCGGGTCAGGGTTCGCAGCGGCTCGGTATGGGTCGTGGGTTGTACGGGGCTTTTCCGGTGTTCGCGGAGGCGTTGGACGCGGTGGTCGCGTTGCTGGACGTGGGGTTGGGGTGTTCGCTGCGTGAGGTGATGTGGGGTGAGGATGCCGGGCTGTTGGACGACACCGGTTTCGCTCAGCCGGCGTTGTTCGCGGTCGAGGTGGCGTTGTTCCGGTTGGTGGAGTCGTGGGGTGTGGCTCCTGATTTCGTGGCGGGTCATTCGATCGGTGAGGTCGCGGCGGCTCATGTGGCGGGGGTGTTGTCGCTGGAGGACGCTTGCGCGCTGGTGGTGGCGCGGGCGTCGTTGATGCGGGCGCTGCCCGAGGGTGGCGCGATGATCGCGGTGCAGGCGACGGAGGCGGAGGTCGTGCCGCTGTTGTCCGACGGTGTGTCGGTCGCCGCGGTCAACGGTCCCGAGTCGGTGGTCGTCTCGGGTGATGAGGATGCTGTGCTGGCGGTTGCCGCGCGGGTGGCGGAGCTGGGGCGGAAGACGACGCGTCTGCGGGTGTCGCACGCGTTCCACTCGCCGTTGATGGACCCGATGCTGGAGGAGTTCCGCAGCGTGGCCGAGCAGCTGGCCTACGCGCAGCCGGTGATTCCCGTGGTCTCGAATCTGACGGGTCGGGTGGCTTCGGCGGGCGAGCTGTGTTCGGCGGAGTACTGGGTGCGGCACGTTCGTGAGGCCGTCCGTTTCGCGGATGGTGTGCGGGTGCTGGGGGAGCAGGGGGTGTCTCTGTTCCTGGAGTTGGGGCCGGACGGTGTGCTGTCGGCGATGGCTCAGGAGTCGGTGCCGGAGGGTGCCGTCACCGTGCCGACCCTCCGCAAGGAACGCCCCGAGGAAACGACCCTCGTCACCGCACTCGCACGGCTCCACGTCCAGGGCGTACGGGTGGACTGGCCGGACTTCTTCGCCGGGACCGGCGCCCGGCCGGTCGACCTGCCGACCTATGCCTTCCAGCACGAACGGTTCTGGCCGAGGACCACCTTCCGGCCGGCCGACGCGACAGGCCTCGGGCTGACCTCGGCGGACCACCCGCTTCTAGGCGCCGCCATGTCCGTCGCGGGCTCCGACGAACTCCTGCTGACCGGCACCCTCTCGCTGACCACCCACCCCTGGCTCGCCGACCATGTCGTCAGCGGCATGGTCTTCTTCCCGGGCACCGGTTTCCTCGAACTCGCCATCAGGGCCGCCGACCAGGCCGGATGCGACCGCGTCGAGGAACTGATGCTGGCCGCCCCGCTCATCCTGCCCAGCACAGGCGCCGTCCAGGTGCAGATCTCCGTCGGCGGCGCCGACGAGGAGGGTCGCCGCGAACTGCGCTTCTACACCCGCCCCGCGGAGGCGCGGGACGACGAGTGGACCCTGCACGCCTCCGGGCGGATCGGTAACGGGGAGCAGGTCCTCGGCTTCGACGGAGCCGTATGGCCGCCCAAGGGCGCCACCGTGGTGGACATCGAGGGCCTGTACGACCGCTACGCGAGCAACGGGCTCGACTACGGGCCGGTCTTCCGAGGCCTGCGCGCCGTCTGGCGCCGGGACGAGGAGATATTCGCCGAGGTCGCCCTCGACCGGAGCGTCAGCGACGCGGACGAGTTCGGGATCCACCCGGCGCTGCTCGACTCCGTCCTGCACAGCACCGTGTTCGCCAGCGCGGACGGAGACGACCGCAGCCTCCTGCCCTTCGCCTGGAACGGGGTGTCCCTGCACGCCTCCGGAGCCGCCACCCTGCGCGTCCGCGTGACCAGCAACGGCAAGGACTCCGTGCGGCTGGCCGCCGTCGACGTCCAGGGCGAACCCGTGATCTCCGTGGACTCGCTGCTTCTGCGCGCAGCGGGCCCGCAGGCGGTCGACGCCGACCGCCGCGACGAACTGAACTCCCTCTTCCGCGTCGACTGGACGCCCACGACCCCGGAGAAGGCCGACACCGACACCATCTGGGCGGTGCTCGGCAGGGATGAACTGGGCCTGACCGCGGCCCTCGCGTCGACCGGCGCCGCCCGGCTCGCCGCCCCGGCCGCCACCCTCGCCGACCTGGCCGCCCGCAGTGACGCGGAGACGCCCGGAATCGTCGTCGTCCCGCTGCGTGGCGACCGTGCGCGCGGCGCGGAGTCGGCCCACGAACTTGCTGAATACACCCTCACGCTGATACAGGAGTGGCTGGCCGAGGAGCGGTTCGCCGGCTCGCGGCTGGTGTTCGTCACGCGCGGCGCGATGACGGTCGCCGACGAGGACGCCGTCGATGTGGCGGCGGCCTCGGTGTGGGGCCTGGTGCGCTCGGCCCAGGCGGAGAACCCCGGGCGCTTCCTGCTGGTCGACGCCGACGACGCCGACGCCTCGGCCTCCGTGCTCCCCGCACTGCCAGGACTGGCGGACGCCGACGAGCCGCAGGCCGTGGTCCGCGACGGCGCGCTGCGCGTCGGCCGCCTCACCAGGCTGGAGTCGGGCACGGGTCTGGTGCCGCCGACCGAGGGGCCGTGGCGACTCGGCAGCCGGGCCAAGGGCAGCCTCGACGGCCTGACCCTCGCACCGTTCACCGAGGTGTTCGAACCGCTACGGGGCCGCGAGGTCCGCGTCGAGGTCCGTGCGGCGGGGGTCAACTTCCGCGATGTCCTCAACGCCCTGGGCATGTACCCCGGCGACGCCGGCCTGTTCGGCTCCGAGGCCGCCGGCGTCGTCGTCGGGACCGGACCCGACGTCACCGGCCTCCAGGTCGGCGACCGGGTCATGGGCATGCTCTTCGGCGGCTTCGGCACCCATGTGGTCGGCGACGAACGCATGATGACCCCCGTCCCCGAGGGGTGGTCGTGGGAGTCGGCGGCGTCGGTGCCGTTGGTGTTCCTGACGGCGTATTACGCGTTGGTGGAGCTGGGTGGGGTGCGTGCGGGGGAGAAGGTGCTGATCCATGCCGGTGCGGGTGGTGTGGGTATGGCGGCGATCCAGGTGGCGAGGTATCTGGGTGCGGAGGTCTTCGCGACGGCGAGTAAGGGCAAGTGGGATGTTCTGCGGTCGTTGGGTGTGGCGGATGATCACATCGCGTCGTCGCGTTCGACGGACTTCGAGGCGGTGTTCGCGGGGGTCGCTGGTGGTGTTGATGTTGTTCTGAACTCGTTGGCGGGTGAGTTCGTGGACGCGTCGTTGCGTTTGCTGGGGGCTGGTGGGCGGTTCCTGGAGATGGGGAAGACGGATGTGCGGGAGGCTGCTGGTCTGCCGGAGGGGGTGGTGTATCGGGCGTTCGACCTGGGCTGGGTGGATCCGGAGGGGATCGGGCGGATGCTGGCCGAGGTGATGGGGTTGTTCGGGCGTGGTGTTCTGGTGCCGTTGCCGGTGCGGTCGTGGGATGTGCGGCGGGCGCGGGATGCGTTCCGGTTCATGAGTATGGCCAGGCATGTGGGCAAGATCGTGTTGAGGATGCCGCGGGTGTGGGATCCGGCGGGCACGGTGCTGGTCACGGGTGGTACGGGTGGTCTGGGTGGTGTGCTGGCGCGGCATCTGGTGGCGGAGCGTGGGGTGCGGCATCTGGTGCTCACGAGTCGGCGTGGTGGGGATGCGCCGGGTGCTGGGGAGCTGGTGGATGATCTGCGGGCGCTGGGTGCTTCGGTGTCCGTCGTGGCGTGTGATGTCGCGGACCGTGGGGCGTTGGCTGGGTTGTTGGACGGTATTGCGGCCGATCGTCCGTTGACGGCTGTGGTGCATACGGCGGGTGTGCTGGATGACGGGGTGATCGGTTCGCTGACTCCCGGGCGGCTGGATGCGGTGCTGCGGCCGAAGGTGGACGCGGCCTGGAACCTCCACGAGCTCACCCAGGGGCACGACCTCGCCGCCTTCGTCCTCTACTCCTCCACCGCCGGCGTCATGGGCAGCCCGGGGCAGGCCAACTACGCGGCCGGTAACACCTTTCTCGACGCGCTCGCCGGACACCGGCGCTCCCTCGGCCTGCCCGGACTCTCCCTGGCCTGGGGCGCCTGGGAACAGGGCGTCGGCATGACCAGCACGCTGGAGGACCAGGACGTGCGCCGGGTCAGCAGCGGCTCCGGAATGCCGCTCCTCTCCGTGGAGCGAGGTCTCGCCCTGTTCGACACGGCACTCGCGAGCGACGAGTCACTGATCGTGCCGCTCGCCCTGTCCGGCAACGCGATCCCGGCCACCGCCGACGTCCCCGCCCTCCTGCGCGGACTCGTGCGCAGCGGCCGCCGCGCCGCCAGGAGCGAGGCCACCGGGGCGTCCCGTGCGGGCCTCGTCGAGAAGCTCGCCGCACTGCGTGAGGACGAGCGGCCCCGGCTGCTCACCGAACTCGTCCGCGCCGAGGCGGCTGTGGTGCTGGCGCACTCCTCGCCCGAAGCCATCGCGGTGGAGCGCGAGTTCCGCCAGCTCGGTTTCGACTCGCTGACCGCCGTCGAACTGCGCAACCGACTGGCGACCGTCACCGGACTGACGCTTCCGGCCACCCTGATCTTCGACTACCCCACACCGGCCCGGCTCGCGGCCTTCCTGCTCGACGAACTGGTGGGAGACGACGCCGTCGCGACCGTCGCCGTGCGCGAAGCGCGCGACGGCTTTGACCCCGGCGACGACCCGATCGCGATCGTCGGCATGAGCTGCCGCTTCCCCGGCGGCGTGGAATCACCGGAAGGGCTCTGGGACCTCGTACTCTCAGGCGGCGACGCGATCTCCGGCTTCCCCGACGACCGGGGATGGCAGGCCGACTCCACCATCGGCGCACGCGAAGGCCAGGGCGGCTTCCTGCGGGACGTCGCCGACTTCGACGCCGGATTCTTCGGCATCTCGCCGCGCGAGGCCATCGCCATGGACCCGCAGCAGCGTGTCCTCCTCGAAGTCTCCTGGGAGGCCGCCGAGCGGGCGGGCATCGACCCGGCCACCCTGCGCGGCAGCCGAACCGGCGTCTTCATGGGCGTCAGCGGCCAGGACTACGCCGGCCTCGTCATGCGGGCGAAGGACGACATGGCGGGCCACGCCACCACCGGCCTCGCGGTCAGCGTCGTCTCGGGCCGGCTCGCCTACGCGCTCGGCCTGGAAGGCCCCGCGATGTCGGTGGACACCGCCTGCTCGTCCTCGCTCGTCTCGCTGCACCTCGCGGCCCAGGCCCTGCGCAGCGGCGAATGCACCCTCGCCCTCGCCGGCGGGGTGACGGTGATGACCACCTCCGCCAACTTCGCCGGCTTCTCCCGCATGGGAGGGCTCGCGGGCGACGGACGCTGCAAGGCGTTCTCCGACTCCGCGGACGGGACCGGCTGGTCCGAGGGCGCGGCCGTGCTGGTCGTGGAACGGCTGTCGGACGCACGGCGCAACGGCCACACGGTGCTGGCCGTGGTCCGCGGCAGCGCCGTCAACCAGGACGGCGCGTCCAACGGACTGACGGCCCCGAACGGACCCGCGCAGCAGCGCGTCATCCGGCAGGCCCTCGCCAACGCCGGACTGTCCCCGGCCGACGTGGACGCCGTCGAGGCACACGGCACGGGCACCCCGCTGGGCGACCCCATCGAGGCACAGGCCCTGCTCGCCACCTACGGACAGGACCGGGAACTGCCCCTGCTGCTGGGATCGGTGAAGTCCAACATCGGCCACACCCAAGCCGCGGCGGGTGCGGCGGGCCTCATCAAGATGGTCATGGGCCTGCGGCACGGCACGCTCCCCAAGACGCTGCACCTCACCGAGCCGTCGAGCCACGTCGACTGGACGGCGGGCTCCGTGGAACTGCTGGCCGACACCACCACGTGGCCGGAGACCGGGCGCGCCCGGCGGGCGGGCGTCTCCTCCTTCGGGATCAGCGGCACGAACGCGCACGTGGTCCTGGAGCAGGCGGAACCGGCTCTCGACGCCGACGACGGCGTGCCCGGGACCACTCCCGACACCGTGCCGTGGCTCGTATCGGCGAAGAGCGAAGCCGCGCTGGAGGGGCAGATACAGCAGCTCCGGGCCTTCGCCCGGGAGCACCCCGACCGCCCGTACACGGACGTCGGCCTCACCCTCGCCACCTGCCGCTCACTCTTCGAACACCGCGCGGTGCTGCTGGCCACCCGCGAGGGCATCACGGAAGCGGCGAGGGGAGCGGCCACCGAGCAGTCGACGGCGGTGCTGTTCTCGGGTCAGGGTTCGCAGCGGCTCGGTATGGGACGCGAACTGTACGAGGCCTTCCCGGTGTTCGCCGATGCGCTCGACGCCGTCCTCCGCCATCTGGACGAAGGGGCGGACGGCTCGCTGCGTGAGGTGATGTGGGGTGAGGACGCCGACCTCCTGAACGAGACGGGCGCGGCCCAGCCGGCGTTGTTCGCGGTCGAGGTGGCGTTGTTCCGGTTGGTGGAGTCGTGGGGTGTGCGGCCCGACTTCGTGGCGGGGCATTCGATCGGTGAGATCGCGGCGGCTCATGTGGCGGGGGTGTTCTCGCTGGAGGACGCCTGCACGCTGGTGGCGGCGCGGGCGCGGCTCATGCGGGCGCTGCCGGTGGGCGGCGCCATGATCGCCGTCCAGGCCACCGAGGACGAGGTACTTCCGCTGCTCTCCGACGGGGTGTCGGTTGCCGCGGTCAACGGGCCGGCTTCGGTGGTGGTGTCCGGTGATGAGGATGCCGTGCTGGAGGTGGCCGCGCGGTTGGAAGGGCTGGGGCGGAAGACGACGCGTCTGCGGGTGTCGCACGCGTTCCACTCGCCGTTGATGGACCCGATGCTGGAGGAGTTCCGTGCCGTCGCGCAGGGGCTGTCGTACGGGGTGCCGGGCATCCCGGTCGTCTCGAACCTGACGGGTCGGGTGGCTTCGGCGGGCGAGCTGTGTTCGGCGGAGTACTGGGTGCGGCACGTCCGTGAGGCCGTCCGCTTCGCCGACGGCATACAGGCCCTGGCCGAGCACGGCGCGACCGCGTTCCTGGAACTCGGCCCCGACGGAGTGCTCTCCGCGATGGCACGCGAAACGCTGCCCGCCTCATCGGTGGTGGCACCCGTGCTGCGCAAGGGGTGGGGCGAGGAAGCGGCCTTCCTGACCGCCCTCGCCCGGTTGCACGCGGCAGGAGCCGTCGTCGACTGGACACCAGCCTTCGCCGGGACGGGCGCCCGGCCGGCCGACCTGCCGACGTACGCGTTCCAGCGGGAGAGGTTCTGGCCCGAGGTGGTCGCAGCGGCGCCCGCCGACGGGGGCGACCCGGTCGACGCGGAGTTCTGGGCCGCCGTCGAACGCGAGGACCTTCAGTCGCTCGCGGCGGGCCTGGACGTGGACGGCGAGTCGCTCGGAGCCGTGCTGCCCGCACTGTCCTCCTGGCGCAGCCGGCACAAGTCCCGCTCGGCCATGGAAGCGTGGCGCTACCGGCAGACCTGGAAGCCGCTGACCGTCAGCGGCGCCGCAGGCTCCCTGCCCGGCTCGTGGCTGGTGCTGGCACCCCCGGAGGGCACCGCCGACACGTGGGTGAACGCGCTGATCAGCGCACTCGGCCCGGCCGTTGTGCGCGTGGACGCCGTCCCCGGCACCCTCGCCGACCGTCTCACCGAGGCCGCCCCCGCCGGGTTCACCGGCGTGCTGTCGCTCCTCGCCCTGGACGAGTCGGCCGGCCCCGCAGCGGTCCCGGCGGGACTCACCGCCACCGCCGCCCTCCTCCGGGCCCTCGGTGAGGCCGGGATCGCGGCCCCCCTGTGGACCGTCACCCGTGGCGCCGTCTCCACCGGCCGCTCCGATGAGCCGGCCCGACCCGCCCAGGCCGCCGTATGGGGGCTCGGGAGGGTCGCGGCGCTCGAACACCCCCGGCGGTGGGGCGGCCTCGCAGACCTGCCCGAAGAGCTGGACGAGCGGTCCGTACGGCGCTTCGTCGCCGTACTGGCCGGACAGGGCGGCGACGACGCGGAGGACCAGATAGCGGTCCGCGCCTCGGGCGTGTTCGGCCGCAGGATGGTCGCCGCGCCCGCCGCCGAGAGCACGGTGGCGACCGAGGACAGGTGGCAGCCCACCGGCACGGTGCTCATCACCGGCGGAACAGGCGCTCTCGGCGCTCATGTCGCACGCCGGCTGGCGAACGAGGGAGCAGAACACCTCGTCCTCCTCAGCCGCCGTGGCCCCGACGCCCCCGGCGCCCAGGAACTGCGTGCCGAACTCACCGCCCTCGGCGCCCAGGTCACGCTCACCGCGTGCGACGCGGCCGACCGGGACCAGCTGGCACAGGTACTCGCCGCCCTACCCGAGGACCGCCCGCTGACCGGTGTGGTGCACACGGCCGGCGTACTCGACGACGGGGCGCTGGCCGGGCTGACGGCCGACCGTTTCGATGCGGTCTTCCGCTCCAAGGTCGCCTCCGCCCTCCTGCTCGACGAACTGACCCGGGACCTCGACCTCTCGGTCTTCGCCCTGTTCTCCTCGGTCGCCGGTGCGGTCGGCAACCCGGGGCAGGCCAACTACGCGGCGGCCAACGCGGTCCTCGACGCGCTCGCCGAGCGACGCCGGCACCTCGGTCTGCCCGGGACCTCGATCGCCTGGGGCGCCTGGAGCGGCGGCGGCATGGCCGAGCGCGCGACGCGCAACGGACGCATCACCCGGTTGCTCGATCCCGGACTGGCCGTCTCCGCACTCCTGCGCACCGTCGTGGAACCCGAGCCCACCGTCGTCCTCGCCGACCTCCGGCAACCGGACCTGCTCCACGCCCTGCTCACGCCGCGGCCGAGCCCTCTGCTGTCCGACCTGCCCGAGGCCCGCAGGGCCATGGCAGCCCTGCGCGAGACGCGGAACACGTCCTCATCGGCCGCCGCCGAACTGCGGGAGCGCCTGCGGGCAGCCACCGCATCCGAACGGACCGCCGTACTGCTGGGCGCCGTCCGTGCCCGGGCGGCCGTCGTACTCGGGCACGCCGACGCCGACGCGATCAAGGGCGACAAGGCGTTCCGCGACCTCGGCTTCGATTCGCTGACCGCTGTCGAACTCAGCAGCCGGCTGACGGAGCTCACCGGCCTGGAGCTCCCGGCGAGCCTCGTGTTCGACTACCCGAACCCGCAGGCGCTGGCACGCCACCTCCTCGCGGAGATCCTCGCGGAACTCGACGGCGCCCCCGGGGAGGGGCACGACGGGTCGGCCGCCGCCGTCCCCGCCACCACCGCGATCACCGACGATCCGGTCGTCATCGTCGGCATGGCCTGCCGCTTCCCCGGCGGGGTGCGATCGCCGGAGGACCTGTGGCAGATGCTCACGGACGGCCGCGACGGCATCGACGCGTTCCCCACGGACCGGGGCTGGGACCTCGACGTGCTCGCCGGCGCCGGCCAGGGCCGCAGCGTGACGCACGAAGGCGGATTCCTCTACGAGGCCGCCGACTTCGACCCGGGCTTCTTCGGCATCTCCCCGCGTGAGGCCCTCGCCATGGACCCCCAGCAGCGACTGCTGCTGGAAACCGCGTGGGAGGCGTTCGAACGCACAGGGACCGACCCGACCACGCTCCGCGGCAGCCGGACCGGAGTGTTCGTCGGTACGAACGGCCAGGACTACGCCGGTCTGATCCTCCGCACCGACGAGGACGTCGAGGGCCACGCCGGCACGGGACTCGCCGCCAGCGTCATCTCCGGCAGGATCTCCTACGCCTTCGGCTTCGAGGGCCCCGCCGTCACCGTGGACACGGCCTGCTCGTCCTCCCTGGTCGCCCTGCACTGGGCCGCCCAGGCGCTCCGCGCGGACGAGTGCTCCCTGGCACTGGTCGGCGGCGTCACCGTGATGTCCACCGCCACGAGCTTCGCCGGGTTCACCCGTCAGGGCGGGCTCGCCCCCGACGGGCGCTGCAAGGCCTTCTCCGAATCCGCCGACGGCACCGGCTGGTCCGAGGGCGTCGGCCTGATCGTCGTCGAACGGCTCTCCGACGCCCGGCGCAACGGCCACGAGGTCCTCGCGGTGCTGCGTGGCTCCGCCGTCAACCAGGACGGCGCGTCGAACGGGCTCACCGCCCCCAACGGCCCGTCCCAGCAGCGGGTGATCCGCCAGGCGCTCGCCAGCGGCGGCCTCACCCCCGCCGACGTGGACGCCGTCGAGGCACACGGCACCGGAACCGTTCTGGGCGACCCCATCGAGGCCGGGGCCCTGCTCGCCGCCTACGGCCGCGACCGGGACCCCGAGCGGCCCCTGCTGCTCGGCTCGGTGAAGTCCAACCTCGGCCACACCCAGGCCGCCGCCGGCGTCTCGGGCGTCCTCAAGACGGTTCTCGCGCTCCGACACGGCACCCTGCCCCGGACCCTGCACGTCAGCGAGCCCTCCACCCGGGTCAACTGGTCCTCCGGAGCGGTCGAGCTGCTGACCGAGCCGCGCGCGTGGCCCGAGACCGGGCGCGCCCGCAGGGCCGGTGTGTCGTCCTTCGGTATCAGCGGGACGAACGCCCACGTGATCCTGGAGCAGGCACCGGAGACCGAGGCCGCCGAGGAGGCACCCGTGGCCGTCCCCGCGGTGGCGCCCGCGGTCGTGCCCTGGCTCGTGTCGGCCAGGACGGAAGCCGCGCTCGACGCCCAGCTGGACCGGTTGCGGTCCTTCGTCGCGGAGCGCCCCGGGCTCTCCCCGGCCGACGTCGGGCTGTCGCTGATCGAGAGCCGGTCCGCCTTCGAGCACCGGGCCGTTCTGCTCGCACCGGGCGACGGCGCCGACGCACCCGTGCGGCCGGCCGCCAGGGGAGTGGTGACGGAACGGGCGACCGCCGTCCTCTTCTCCGGACAGGGCAGCCAGCGGCTCGGAGCGGGCCGGGAGCTGTACGCACGGTTCCCGGTCTTCGCCGACGCCCTCGACTCCGTACTGGCCCACCTGGACGCCGGGACGGACCGCCCCCTGCGCGACGTGATCTGGGGCGAGGACGCCGGGGCGCTGAACCGCACGGCGTACACCCAGCCCGCTCTGTTCGCCGTCGAGGTCGCCCTGTTCCGGCTGGTCGAGTCATGGGGTCTCACCCCGGACTTCGTGGCAGGCCACTCGATCGGTGAGATATCCGCCGCGCACGTGGCCGGGGTGTTCTCCCTTCAGGACGCTGCCCGGCTGGTGCTCGCGCGGGCCCGGCTGATGGACGCGATGCCCGAAGGTGGCGCCATGGCCGCCGTGGAGGCCGACGAGGACGAGGTCCGGCCGCTGCTCGGCGACCGTCTGGCGATCGCCGCGGTCAACGGGCCCACCTCGCTGGTGATCTCCGGCGACGTGGACCGGGTGGCGGAGGCGGTCGAGCGTCTGGCGGCCGGCGGACGCAGGACGAGCCGGCTGTCGGTGAGCCACGCGTTCCACTCGCCCCTGATGGAGCCGATGCTGGACGCGTTCCGCGAAGTGGCCCAGAAGCTCACCTACCACGCGCCGCACCTGCCGGTCGTCTCGAACGTGACGGGCCGGGTGGCCGAGAACGGGGAGATGCGCTCCGCCGACTACTGGGTGCGGCACGTCCGAGAGGCGGTCCGCTTCGCCGACGGCGTACGCACCCTCGTCGACCACGGCGTGGGCCGCTTCCTCGAACTGGGCCCGGACGGGGT
Organism: Streptomyces sp. CB00316; assembly: GCF_001905595.1. Lineage (GTDB taxonomy): Bacteria > Actinomycetota > Actinomycetes > Streptomycetales > Streptomycetaceae > Streptomyces. The sequence goes on from NZ_LIXI01000020.1 coordinate 11,535, forward strand.
GCTGTCCGCCATGGCCAGCGACTCCGTCCCGGCCGACGCCGTGGTGGTGCCGCTCCTCCGCAAGGACAGGTCGGAGGAACTGACCGCCGTCACCGCGCTGGCCCAGCTGTACGCGCACGGCGCGCCGGCCGACTGGACCGCGGTCCTGGCGGGTGTCGGCGCACGGCGGATCGAGCTGCCGACGTATGCCTTCCAGCGCGAGCGCTACTGGCCGCGCGCGGCGGCGGGCACGGCGGGAGACGCCTCCGGCCTCGGCCTGGTGGCCGCCGGGCACCCGCTGCTGAGCGCGGCGACGACGATGGCGGGATCCGACGACGTGGTCCTGACGGGTCGGCTCTCGCTCCAGGCGCTGCCCTGGCTGGAGGCCCGCCGGGCCCCGGACGGGACCGTGACGCTTCCCGCCGCCGCCTTCGCCGAGCTGGCGGTACGCGCCGGCGACGAGGCGGGCTGCGGGACGGTGGAGGAACTGGCCCTGGAGAAGGCGTTGCTCGTGCCCGACCGGGGCGCGGTCCGCATCCAGGTGCGGGTGGGCGCCGCCGACGTCGGCCGCCGCTCCCTGGACGTCTACGCCCGCCCCGAGGGCGCGGCGGACCTCCCCTGGACCCGGCACGCCACCGGGGTCCTGGCCGCCGGTGTGGAGACGGGCTCACCCGGGACGACGTTCGACACCTCCGTGTGGCCGCCCGCGGGCGCCGAACCCGTCCTGTCGGAGGAGGACGGCGCGGACGCCTGGCGGGTGGGGGGTGCCGTGTTCGCGGAGATCACCCTCCCCGAGGAGGCGGACCGGGACGGCGCGTTCACGTTGCACCCCACCCTCCTGGACGCGGCGGTCCGAGCGGCGCGACTGCTCGACGGCGGCACGGACGGTGTGGGCGACGTGGGCGACTGGCACGGACTGACCCTGCACGCGGCGGCCGCCACGGCCCTGCGGGTACGGCTGACGCCCCTCGGGGAGGACTCCGTGGCGCTGGAAGCCGTCGACGCGAACGGCGATGCGGTGCTGTCGGTACGGTCGATGACGTTGCGTCAGGTGACGGCCGCCCCGGTGGACGAGGCCGTCGTCCCGCTGCTCACAGTCGCCTGGGAGGCCGCGCCCGCCTCGGCGCGGCCCGCGTCTCCGGCCGCTCTGCGCTGGGCCGTTCTGGGCGCGGACCCGGTCGGCCTGGCCGACGGGCTGGGCGGCGCTTCTGTCGCGCACGCCGGGTCGCTGGCCGTGCTCCTGGACGCCGACGGCCCGTTCCCGGACGTCGTCCTGGCTCCGGTATCGGGAGACGGCGACATCCCGGACGCGCTGCGGACCTCGACCGTCGCCGCGCTCGACCTGCTCCGCGCCTGGTCGGCCGACCGGCGTACGCAGGAAGCGACGCTCGTGTTCGTGACCCGTGGCGCGGTCGCCGTAGGCGGCGAGGGCGTGACCGACCTCGGCGCCGCCCCCGTCTGGGGACTGGTCCGCTCCGCCCAACTGGAGGAGCCCGACAGTTTCTTCCTCCTGGACCTCGACGCGTCCGGTTCCGGCACGGCCCTCGCGGCCCTCCCCGGACTGCTGGAGGCCGGTGAGTCCCAGGCGGCCCTGCGCGAAGGGACCGTACGCGTGGCACGGCTGGCGCCCCTGCCCGAGCCCGAGAGGGACGCCGCACCGCAAGCGGACCGGGCCTGGGACCGCGACGGCACGGTGCTCATCACGGGCGGCACCGGCGGACTCGGCAGCCTCCTCGCCAGGCATCTGGTGACCTCGCACGGCATGAAGCACCTGCTGCTCGTCGGCCGACGGGGCCCCGACGCCCCGGGAGCCGGGGGACTGCGGGCCGAACTGGCCGGTCTCGGGGCCGAGGTGACCATCACCACCTGCGACGTGTCCGACCGGTCGGCGCTCGAAGCCCTGCTGGCCGCCGTGCCCGCGGAGCACCCGCTGACCGCCGTGGTGCACACGGCGGGCGTGCTGGCCGACGCCACGATCGGAACCCTGACCCCCGAACTCCTCGACCGGTCCCTGCGCTCCAAGGCGGACGCGGCCTGGTGGCTGCACGAGGCGCTCCGGGACGCCGGCCACGACCTGGCGGCCTTCGTCCTCTACTCCTCGGTCGCCGGAGTGATCGGCGGACCCGGCCAGGGCAACTACGCCGCCTCCAACGTGTTCCTGGACGCGCTGGCCGCCCACCGCGCCGCCCTCGGTCTGCCCGCCGTGTCCCTCGCCTGGGGCCCGTGGGCACAGGACAGCGGGATGACCAGCACCCTGAGCGACGCCGACCAGCGGCGCATACACCGCTCAGACCAGGCCACCCTGTCGGCGGAACAGGGCCTCGCCCTGTTCGACGCCGCGACGGCACGGGACGACGCGCTCGTCGTGCCCGTGAGGCCCGGCAGCGGGGCGGGCCCGACCGCCGCCGGCCCCGCGATCCTGCGCGGACTGGTGCCGGCCGCCCGCCGCACCGCCGCGGCCCGCGACCGCGCGGCCGGTCTGGCCGGGCGCCTGGAAGGGCTGGACGCCCAGGAGCGGGAGACGGCCCTGGTCGAGCTGGTGCGCGCCGACACCGCCGCCGTCCTCGGGCACAGCGGCCCGGACGCCGTCGAGGCCGAACGGGACTTCAGCAAGCTGGGCTTCGACTCGCTCATGGCCGTGGAGCTGCGCACCAGGCTCGCCGCCTCCACCGGCGTACGCCTGGCCACGACCCTGGTGTTCGACCACCCCACCCCGGTCGCCGTCGCCCGGCACCTCGCGTCCGCACTGTTCGTCACGGAAGCCCCCGGCAAGGGCACCTCCCCTCTGGCCGCGCTCGACCGACTGGAGGCCGCACTCACCGAGAGCGGGATCGACGAGGTCACCAGGACCGGCGTCGCCGGACGGCTGCGCCACCTGCTCGCCCGGTGGGAGGGGCCCGCCCCGCAGGCCGGCGGACCGGTCGTCACCGAACGGATCGAGGCCGCGAGCGCCGAAGAGATCCTCGCGTTCATCGACAACGAACTCGGCCGGTCTGCGGATTCCTGACAGGGGCGCAACTCCCCTCGCTAGCGATACATCTGAGGAAGGTTCACGGACGATGCCGGACCAAGAGAAACTCGTCGAATACCTGAAGTGGGTCACCACGGACCTGCACCAGACCCGCAAACGGCTCGAAGAGGCCGAAGCGGGTCGCCACGAACCCGTGGCGATCGTCGGAATGGGGTGCAGGTTCCCCGGCGGCGTCCGCTCCCCGGAGGACTTCTGGGAGCTGCTCTCCTCGGGACGGAGCGCGATCTCCGGGTTCCCCGAGGACCGCGGCTGGGACCTGGAGACCCTCGCCGGCGACGGGGAGGGGCGAAGCGCCACCCTGGAGGGCGGCTTCGTCCACGAGGCGCCGGACTTCGACCCCGCCTTCTTCGACATCTCGCCCCGTGAGGCCCTGGCCATGGACCCCCAGCAGCGGCTGCTGCTGGAGGTGGCCTGGGAGGCCGTCGAGCGTTCGGGCATCGACCCCGGGACACTGCGCGGCAGCAGGACCGGCGTCTTCGTCGGCACCAACTCCCAGGACTACGCCCACCTGGTGCTCGCCTCGGGCGACGACATGGGCGGGTACGCGGGCAACGGACTCGCCGCGAGCGTGCTGTCGGGACGGCTGTCGTTCGTGCTCGGCCTGGAGGGCCCGGCGGTGACGCTCGACACCGCGTGCTCCTCCTCCCTGGTGACCCTCCACCTCGCCGCGCAGGCCGTGCGCAACGGCGAATGCTCGCTCGCCCTGGCCGGCGGTGTGACGGTGATGGCGACCTCCTCCAGCTTCGCCGGGTTCAGCGTCCAGGGCGGTCTCGCCGCCGACGGACGCTGCAAGGCGTTCTCCGACTCGGCCGACGGCACCGCCTGGTCCGAGGGCGCCGGCATGATCGTCGTCGAACGACTGTCCGATGCCCGCCGCAACGGGCACCCCGTCCTCGCCGTCCTCCGCGGCAGCGCCGTCAACCAGGACGGCGCCTCCAACGGACTGAGCGCCCCCAACGGCCCGTCCCAGCAACGGGTGATCCGCCAGGCCCTGGCCGGCGCCGGTCTCTCCCCGGCCGACGTGGACGCCGTCGAGGCGCACGGCACGGGCACCACCCTGGGCGACCCCATCGAGGCGGGCGCCCTGCTGGCCGCCTACGGCCAGGACCGGGCGCCGGATCGCCCGCTGTGGCTCGGCGCCGTCAAGTCGAACATCGGGCACACCCAGGCGGCCGCGGGGGTCGCGGGCGTCATGAAGATGGTGCTCGCGCTCCGCGCGGAAGTGCTGCCCAGGTCGCTGCATGTGGACGCACCGTCCTCGCACGTGGACTGGTCGGCCGGGGACGTACGGCTGCTCACCGAGGAGGTGGCGTGGCCGGCCGGTGAGCGGGTGCGCCGGGCCGGTGTGTCCTCCTTCGGCATCAGCGGAACCAACGCGCACGTCATCATCGAACAGGCGCCGCCCGCCGAGGAGAGCGACGAACCGGCACCGGCCCCCGACCCGAAGACCGTGCCCCGGATCGTCCCCTGGCCTGTCTCCGGCCGTGGTGAGGCCGCGCTCGACGCCCAGCTGAACGCCGTACGCTCCCTGGCCGGAGCGCCCGGCCGCGCACCGCTGGACGTGGGCTTCTCACTCGCCACCACACGCTCCGCCTTCGAGTACCGCGCGGTGCTCCTGGCGGGAGAGAGCGGCGAGTTGGCCGAGGCCGCCCGCGGAACGTCCGCCAAGGGCGGCCTCGCCGTACTGTTCTCCGGCCAGGGCTCCCAGCGCCTCGGGGCCGGCCGGGAGCTGTACGGGCGCTTCCCCGTCTTCGCCGACGCGCTGGACACCGTACTGGCCCGGATGGACCACGAACTGGACCGGCCGCTGCGCGAGGTCATGTGGGGGCAGGACCCCGGCGCGCTCGACGACACGGGCTTCACCCAGCCCGCCCTGTTCGCCGTCGAGACCGCGCTGTACGCGCTGGTGCGCTCCTGGGGCGTCACCCCCGACTTCCTCGCCGGGCACTCGGTCGGCGAGATCACGGCCGCCCACGCGGCGGGGGTGCTCCCGCTGGAGGACGCCTGTCGGCTGGTCGCCGCGCGGGCCCGCCTGATGCGGGCCCTCCCCGCAGGCGGTGCGATGGTCGCCGTCCGGGCCACCGAGGACGAGGTCGCACCGCTGCTCAGCGACGGCGTGTCCCTCGCCGCGGTCAACGGCCCGGACTCCGTCGTCGTCTCCGGCGACGAGGCCGCCGTCCTCGCCCTCGCGGACCGGCTGTCCGCCGAAGGACGTAAGGCCACCCGGCTGTCGGTCAGCCACGCGTTCCACTCCCCGCTGATGGAACCCATGCTCGACGACTTCCGGGACGTCGCCGCGTCGCTGACGTTCGGTGAGATGTCCGTGCCCGTGATCTCCAACCTGACCGGAGAGCCGGCCGTCCCCGGAGAACTCGCCGACCCCGACTACTGGGTCCGCCACGTCCGCCGGCCCGTCCGCTTCGGCGACGGAGTACGGACGCTCGCCGGACGCGGCGTCCGCACCTTCCTGGAGCTCGGCCCCGACGCGGTGCTCTCCGCCCTCGTACCGGAGTCCGCCGAGGACCCGGCCGTGGCCGCCCTGCCCCTCCTGCGCTCCGAGCACCCGGAGGAGACCTCCGCGGTCACCGCGCTCGCCGGGCTCCACACGCGCGGGATCGCGGTCGACTGGGCCCAGTTCTTCGCCGGCACCGGAGCACGCCGGGTGGACCTGCCCACCTACGCCTTCCAGCGCCGCCGCTACTGGCCCACGGTGCGCGCCGTCCCCGCCGACGCCTCCGGCCTCGGTCTGACGGCCGCCGGGCACCCGCTGCTCGGCGCCGCGGTCACCATCGCGGAGTCCGACGAGACCGTCCTGACCGGCAGGCTGTCCGCGCAGTCGCACCCGTGGCTCGCCGACCACCGTGCCGACGGCCGGATCCTCCTGCCGGGCACCGCCCTCGCGGAGCTGGCGATCCGGGCCGGCGACCAGGCCGGAGCGGACCGTGTGGAGGAACTCACGCTGCTCGCCCCGCTGCTGCTCGCCGAGCGCGACGCGCTCACCGTGCAGGTCCGGGTGGGGGCGCAGGACGAACGGGGCCGCCGCGCGGTGACCGTCCACTCCCGCCCCGCCGACGGCGACACGGCCCCGTGGACGGCACACGCCCGCGGCACCCTTGCCCCGGGCGAACCCGCCGGCGACACCGCCGCGTTCGACACCTCAGTGTGGCCCCCGCACGCCGCCGAGCCCGCCGCCGTGGACGCCCTGCACGAGCGGCTCGGCACGGCCGGCATGACCTACGGGCCCGTGTTCCGGGGGCTCACGGGCGGCTGGATCGGCGAGGGCGAGATCTACGCGGACGTGGAGCTGCCCGCCCGGGTCGAGGACGCCGACGCGTATGGGATCCATCCCGCGCTGCTGGACGCCGCGGTCCGCGCCGCGGGCCTGCTCGACGACGCCGGCACCGCCGTCGCCTCGGTCGCCTGGCGCGGGCTGGTCCTGCACGCCGTCGCGGCCTCTGCCCTGCGCGTGCGGATCACCGCCACGGGCCCCCGCGAGGTGGCGCTGAGCGCCGTCGACACGACGGGCGCCCCGGTGCTCACCGTCGACTCCCTGGTCCTGGGCCCGCACACCGGCGAGGGGCGGACCCCGGCCGCGACCGCGACGGGAGGGGCCGGAAACGGCTCGCTCCTCACCCTCGACTGGGTGCCCGTCGCCATACCGGCGGCGCCCACCGGCACCCGCTGGGCCGTCGTCGGCACCGACGAACTCGACCTCGGCTACGCGATGCACCGCGCCGACGAGACCGTCAGCGCCTACGCGGAATCCCTCACCGGCGCGGTCGGCGACAGCGGTGTCGCCCCCGACGTCTTCCTCGTACCGGTGGTCGGCGACCCCGCCCTGCCGGGACCCGATGCGGTGCGCGCCCTCACCTCCCAGGTGCTCGGCCTCCTCCAGGAATGGCTGAACGAGCCCGCACTCGCGCAGTCCCGGCTGGTCTTCGTCACCCGCGGGGCCGTGGCCGCCGACGGCGAACGGATGCACGACCCGGCGGCCGCAGCCGTCCGGGGCCTCGTGCGCTCGGCGCAGACCGAGAACCCCGGGAGCTTCCTGCTGGTCGACATGGACGACACGTTCCTCTCGGCCGGTGTGCTCCCCGGGCTGCTGTCCCTCGACGAACAGCAACTGGTGGTGCGCGAGCACACCGTCAGGGCGGGCCGCCTCACCCGGCTCCCCGAGACCGGCGACGCGTCCCCGTCCGGCACGACGGCCCGTGCCTGGGACCCGGAAGGCACCGTGCTGATCACCGGCGGAACCGGCGGTCTCGGCAGCGAACTCGCCCGTCACCTCGCCACCGGGCACGGCGTACGGCGCCTCCTGCTGGCCAGTCGCAGCGGCCCCGACGCCCCTGGCGCGGACGAACTGGTCGCCTCCCTCGCCGAGTCGGGCGCCGAGGCCACCGTGGTCTCCTGCGACCTGGCCGACCGGGACGCGGTGGCCGCCCTGCTGGCCGGTGTGCCGGACGCGCACCCGCTGACCGCCGTCGTCCACACCGCGGGCGTCCTCGGCGACGCGATGACCGCCTCACTGACGCCACAACTGCTGGACCGCGTCTTCCGGCCGAAGGTGGACGGCGCCTGGAACCTGCATGAGGCGACCCGCGGCCTCGATCTCGCCGCGTTCGTGCTGTACTCCTCGGTCTCCGGCGTGCTGGGCAGCCCCGGACAGGGCAACTACGCCGCGGCCAACACCTATCTGGACGCGCTCGCCCAGCACCGCAGGGACCAGGGCCTGCCCGCCATCTCCCTGGCCTGGGGCCCCTGGGGCCGGGGCAGCGGCATGACCGGTCACGTGAGCGCCGCCGATCTGGAGCGGATGGCGCGGGGCGGCCTGCCGTCCCTGGACCTCGGCCAGGGCCACGCGCTCCTCGACGCCGCGCTCGTCCTGAACCGCGCCACGGTGGCCCCCGCCCGTGTCAACGTCGCCGGGCTCCGGGAACAGCAGGCCCTGCCGGCGCTCTGGCGGGAACTCGTGCCGCGCACCCGCCGGTCCGCCGCCGCGGCCGAGCGCTCGCCCGTCACGCTGCGGGAGCGGCTGCGCCACCTCGGCGCGGCCGAGCAGGAGAACCTGCTCACCGAGCTGGTGGTGGGCTACTCCGCGGCGCTCCTCGGCCACCCGGACCCCAGTGGGGTCGACCCCGAGAAGGGCTTCCTGGAACTGGGATTCGACTCGCTGGTCTCCGTCGGGCTACGCAACCAGCTCGGCGAGGCGCTCGGACTGCGGCTGCCGACCTCCGTCGTCTTCGACAGCGCGACGCCCGTGAAGCTCGCCCGGATGCTCCACGCCGAGCTGGCCGGGCAACTGGCCGCGGGCCCCGCAGGCGGCGCCGCCTCCTCGGGCCCGGCCCACGAGAGCCGGACCGTGAGCACGGAGGAGACGCTGGAGGGGCTGTTCTACGCGGCGGTACGGTCCGGGAAGATGGTCGAGGGCATGCGCATGCTGAAGGCGGTCGCCAACACCCGGCCGACCTTCGACACCCCCGCCGACCTGGAGGAGCTGTCACGGCCCGTCGTCCTCGCGGACGGCCCCGCCGCGCCCCGGCTGATCTTCGTCAGCGCTCCCGGCGCCACCGGCGGCGTCCACCAGTACGCCCGCATCGCGGCCCACTTCCGTGGCCGGCGGCAGGTCTGCGCGCTTCCTCTGATGGGTTTCGCGCCCGGCGAACTGCTGCCCGCCACCAGCGAGGCCGCGGCCCGGATCGTGGCCGAGAGCGCCCTGCACGCCAGCGACGGCGAGCCCTTCGTCCTGGTGGGGCACTCGACGGGCGGCTCACTGGCCTATCTCGCCGCGGGCGTGCTGGAGGAGACCTGGGGTGTCAAGCCCGAGGCGGTGATCCTGCTGGACACCGCGAGCATCCGCTACCAGCCGGGGGAGGGCAAGGACCTCGACAGGACCACGCGGTACTACCTGGCCGACATCGACTCGCCGTCGGTGACGCTGAACAGCGCCCGGCTCTCCGCGATGGCGCACTGGTTCATGGCGATGGTCGACATCGAGACGGCGCCCACCACCGCGCCCACGATGCTCGTCCGCTGCACGGAGTCGCTGGACGGCTTCCTGTTCGACACCGCGGGGGTCCCCGCCGACGACATCCGTGAGATCGAGGCCGACCACCTCTCCCTCGCCAAGGAACACTCCGCGCTGACCGCACGGACGATCGAGGAGTGGCTCGCCGGCCTGCCCGCCGCCGAGGCGTGACCCGCCCCGGCCGCGCCCCCCGCCAGCCGCGGAGAACAACAGCACGCACGCACCACCGTCCAGAGGAGAACCACGCCATGACCACGTCCCACGAGGTGCCGTCGCTCAAGGGAGTGCCGCCGACCGTGCTGCGGCTGAGTCCGCTGCTGCGCGAACTCCAGAGCCGCAGCCCCGTCTGCCGGGTCCGTACCCCCGCCGGTGACGAGGGGTGGCTGGTGACCCGGCACGCCGAGCTGAAGGAACTGCTCCGCGACGACCGGCTGGCCCGCGCGCACCCCGACCCGGCGAACGCCCCGCGCTATGTCCAGAACCCCTTCCTGGACATGCTGGTCAGCGACGACGCCGACGTGGCCCGGAAACTGCACACCGAGACCCGGGCCATGCTCACCCCGAACTTCTCGGCCCGGCGCGTTCTCGACATGATGCCGAAGGTCGAGGTCCTCGCGGAGGCGGTGCTGGAGAGCTTCACCGCCCAAGGTCCGGGCGCGGACCTGCACGGTGGGTTCTCCCTGCCGTTCTCCCTGGCCGTGCTGGGCGAGCTCATCGGCGTACCGCCCGAGGACCGGGGCCTGCTCGTCACCCTGCTGTCGCGGATGGGCGGCCTGGACGACCCGGACACCGTCCAGGGCGGGCAGCAGGACCTCTTCGGCTATCTCGTGGAGCTCGCCGGCCGCAAGCGGGCCGAGCCCGCCGACGACGTCATCTCGCGGCTCTGCGTGAAGGAACCCTCGGACGAACGCATCGGACCCGTCGCGGCGGGGGTGCTGTTCGCCGGGCTGGAAGCCGTCGCCAGCCACATCGACCTCGGGGTGATCCTCTTCGGCCTCCACCCCGAGCAGCGGGACGCGGCGCTGGGCGACCGCAAGCTGATGGCCGACGCCGTGGAGGAGATCCTGCGGTCCGCGAAGGCCGGCGGGTCGGTCCTGCCGCGCTACGCCACCGAGGACGTCGAGATCGGCGGGGTCACCATCCGCCTCGGGGACCTGGTCCTGCTCGACTTCACCCTCTCCAACTTCGACACCCAGGTCTTCGTCGACCCCGAGGTCTTCGACATCACCCGCTCGCCCAACCCGCACCTGACGTTCGGCCACGGCATGTGGCACTGCATCGGCGCCCCGCTCGCGCGCATGCAGTTGCAGACGGCGTACACCCTGCTCTTCACCCGGCTCCCCGCCCTGCGCCTCGCCCGCCCGGTCGAGGAACTGCAGGTGCTCGGGGGGCAGCTCTCTGCGGGCCTCACCGAGGTGCCCGTCACCTGGTAGCACCCGGCATCGCGAAGGGCTCCGCCCCCACCAGCGGTGGGGGCGGAGCCCTTCGCCATACGGCCCTCCTCAGTCCTCGTCGACGGTGATCGCCTGTCCCGGGCAGACGAGCTCCGCCTGCCGCGTGTCCGCCAGGGCCGTCTCGTCCGCCGGCTCCCCCAGCACCTGGACGATCCCGTGGCTATCCTGGTCGAAGACGCCGGGAGCCGACAGCACGCACTGTCCGGCCCCCACGCAGCGGTCGGTGTCCACGCTGATGCGCACCATCATTCCTCCGTCGATCGGCCCGCGGCCCTGCCGCCGCCCTGGCTCGTATGGCTACCGCTACCAGCGGACGGGCAGGGCGTGCAGCCCGTACAGCACCCCGTCGTACTTGAGCGGAAGTTCCTCAACCGGTACGGCCAGTTCCAGCGTCGGGATCCGCTCGAACAGCGTCCGGTAGGCGATGTCCATCTCGACCCTGACCAGGTTCTGCCCGAGGCACTGGTGCACCCCGTAGCCGAACGCCACGTGCGACCGGGCGGACCTGCTGGGGTCGAACTCGTCGGGACGCTCGAAGACGGTCCCGTCGTGGTTGGCCGCGGCGACCAGCGGGATGATCCCCTCGCCCGCCCTGATGAGCTGCCCGCCGATCTCCACGTCCTCGACGGCGACCCGGAAACAGACCAGATCCGCGACCGAGTAGTAGCGCAGCAGCTCCTCCACGGCCCGTTCGTCGCCGATCCACTGCGGATGGGAGAGGAGGGTGACCACACCGAGCCCGATGTTGTTCGCCGTCGTCTCGTGCCCGGCGATCAGCAGCAGCATCGCCACACCGGACAGCTCCTGTCTGCTGAGCGACCCCTCGGCCAGCAGCTGGCTGATCAGGTCGTCGCCCGGCCGCTTCTGCTTGACGGCGATCAGCCGGTTGAGATAGCGCAGCAGCGCCCTGGACGCGTCCTGCCGCTGCTCGTCCGTGGACGTGAGGGTGACCAGTACCCGGGTCTTCGTCTCGAAGAAGTCCCGGTCCGCGTTGGGCACCCCGAGCAGACTGGAGATCACCAGCGACGGCACGGACAGCGCGAAGTCCGCGATCAGGTCCGCGGTGTCGCCCGCCGCGAGCATCGCGTCGATGCGCTCGTCCACGATCTGCTGGATGGCCGGCCGCATCTCCCGCACCTTGCGGACGGTGAACTCGGGGATCAGCGTCTTGCGGAACCGCCCGTGCTCCGGCGGGTCCAGGGCCACGAACCAGCCGGGCACCTCGTCCTGGGACGGCACACCGCCGGTCTTCGCGGCCCGGGGGAAGCCGGGGTGCGAGGGGTTGGAGCTGATCCGGGTGTCGGTCAGCACCTTGCGTACGTCCTCGTGCCGCGTCACCAGCCACACGGGCACCCCGGAGGGCAGCGTGGTGCTCACCAGCCCGGTGCTCGCACGGAAGCCCTGGTACTCCGGAGGAGGAAAGGTCTGGCCGGGCCGCCGCAGCGGGAAGGCGACCGGACACCTGTCGACAGTTGTCATCTTCTCAGTTCCCTGGGGTTCGGACGCGGCTCAGGCGCCGTAGAACGTGCGGATCCTGTCGGTGACGAACTCCTGATCCTCCTGGGTGAGCCCGGTGTGGGTCGGGAGGTAGAAGCCGTCCTCGCTGAACCGGCTGGCGTTCAGCGAGGGCCACCGCGGGTCGAGGTACCCGGGCTGCCGGCTCATGGGCTTGAAGAAGAGCCGGGTCTCGATACCGTCCTCGGCGAGGAACTCCCGCAGTTCGGTGCGGCGTTCGGCCCGCAGGTCGTACATCCAGAGCACGTCGCGCGGAGGCATCAGGGTGATCTCGTCGATGCCGCTCAGCGCCTTGTCGTAGCGCCGCTCGATCTCCCGGCGCTTGTCCAGGATGGCGTCGAGCTGCTCGGTCTGCGCCAGGGCGACGGCCGCCTGCATGCTCGTCATACGGAAGTTGTAGGCCAGCTTCTTGTGCAGGAAGCTGTGGTCCTTCGTGAACGCCATCGCTCGCAGGTGCGCCATCTGCTCCGCGAGGTGCGGGTCGTCGGTCAGACAGACGCCTCCTTCGCCGGCAGTGATGATCTTGTTGGCGAAGAGGGAGAAGCAGGCGATGTCGGCGACCGGACGGACCCCGTGCGCCTCCGCGGAGTCCTCCACGACGCGCAGGTTGTACTCGTGGGCCAGATCCATGATCCGGTCCATGTCGCAGCGGCGGCCATAGACGTGCACCGGCATGATCACCTTGGTGCGCGGGGTGATCTTCTCCTCGATGAGCGCGACATCGATGTTGAGATCGTCCCCGCAGTCCACGAAGACGGGGGTGGCGCCGGTGTAGGTCACCGCCCACGCCGACGCGATCATTGTGAACTCGGGGACGATCACCTCGTCACCAGGGCCGACCCCGAGCGCCCGCAGCGCCAGCGTGAGCGCCGTCGTGCCGGACGAACACGCGACGCCGTACGCGGAGCCGTTGTAGGCGGCGAACGCCTCCTCGAACTTGCGGACGTAGGGCCCCTGTGACGAGATCCAGCCGCCGCTGACGGCGTCCGTCACGTATTCGAGCTCACGCTCGCCGAGCCAGGGCTTGGACACGGGCTGGGTGAATGACATGCAATGCCTCGATCAGTCGTTGGCGGAAGCGGCGGTGGAGGGCGCGGGCGGGATGACCGGCCCGGCTTCGGTGAGGGCGGGCAGGCCGAGAAGCAGGTCCGCAGCCGCGGCACGGCCGCCCGCGTCCCGCAGCAGTGAGGAGAAGTACTCCGCGCGCTTGCGGAAGGCGCTGTTGCCCAGCACCCGGGTCAGCTTGTCGTAGACGTCGTCCGGGTCGACGGTCTCCGGCCGGTCGAGCGTCAGGCTGACGCCGAAGTCCTGGCCCCGCACGGCCTGGTCGTCGCAGTCGACCCAGAGCGGGCGCACCACCAGCGGCTTTCCGAAGTACAGCCCCTCGTGGTAGCCGTTGCCACCCGCGTGGGTGAAGAACACGTCGACCTTGGGGTGCGCCAGCACGTCCAGTTGGGAGGGGACCCACGCCTCGATCCGCAGGTTGTCCGGCAACTGCTCGGGCGGGGGCAGTAGTTCCTGCTGCTCCGCGGGGAGCTTCCACAGGACGGAGCGCCCGCCCTCCAGCCGGCGGGTCACCTCCACCAGCGCGCCGACCTGCTCGCGGGTCAGCCGGGTGATCGTGCCGAACCCCATGTAGACCACGGACTTCTGGCCGTCGAGCCACTCGGACAGACCACCGTCGTCCGGAGCCTGCGGAAGCGGCGGCACCATGGCGCCGACCAGGCGCACCTTCTCCGGCATCGGGAACGGGTAGTCCAGCTCGGGCACCGAGTAGCAGAGCACCATCTCGGCGTGGTCGATCCTGGCCATCATCTGACGCGCCTCGGGAGCGATCCCCAGCTCCGTGCGGATCCGGTTGTCCTCCTCGACCACCTTGCGCATCGAGGAGTTCATGAACATGCCCAGCGTGCGCAACCGGAACAGCTGGTTCTCCGCCCGCTGCGCGTACGTCATGTCGCGAGGCAGCCCGGAGTGCGGCACCGGGAAGCCGCTCGGCGTGTACGACTTGGCGAACGGCACGTGCGAGGTGAGGACGTTGCTCGGCACGAACGGCACGCCGAGCACGAACGGAATGCCTTTCGTGATCGCCAGCTCGTACCCGAACTGACACATCGATTCGACGACCATCAGAGCCGGCCGCACCTCCTCGACCACCGCTTCGAGACGCCGGTACTTCTCGACCCGGGACTCCGGTGCGAAGGAGTGCTTGATGACCGCGCGGTGCGCCTTGAAACGCGAGCGCTGGGTCACCTCACGGTAGGTCTCGTCGTCCCAGGTGACCGCCGACATCTGCGGCACCACATCACCCAGCGACGCGAACTCGACCGGTGTCTTCACCGAGGCCGCACCGATTTCCGCGCGGGCCTTTTCGTCGGTCGCGAACCACAGGTCCTCCACGCCGCGACGGGACAATTCCTGGGCGAGCACCAGCAGTGGGTTGAGAAGACCGCTTTCGGCATAGCTGACGAACAGGACAGGCCGCCGAATCGAGCCCATGGGCAACACCCTCCGGAAGTGGCGGCCCCAACGGCCCGCGCCACAGGTACCCACACGGCGGGTCGCCGGGTGGCTGCCCCGCATGCGTGGAAGCGGAGCAGTTACTTGGTCTCACGCCACGTTCCGGAGAATCCCTAGTCTTCCGCCGGGGACTCTCGAATTCCTTAGGGAAATGTACAGCGCCCGCCGCCATACGATCCGGCACGGAGAGCTGTTCCGTAGCCCCACCTTTCCCCCAGGAGCGTGCGACGTCATGACGATCGGAGCCGACGAAGACCCGGTAGTGGTCGTCGGGATGGCATGCCGCTACCCGGGCGGCGTGCGCTCCCCCGAGGAGCTGTGGGACCTGGTCCTCACGGGCCGTGACGCGATCTCCGGCTTCCCCGCGGACCGCGGCTGGGACCTGGACGCCCTGGCCGGCGACGGCCCGGGGCGCAGCGTGCCCCGCGAGGGCGGATTCCTGTACGGGGCCGCCGACTTCGACGCCGCGTTCTTCGGCATGTCCCCACGCGAGGCGGTCTCCACGGACCCCCAGCAGCGACTGGTGCTCGAAACCGCGTGGGAGGCGTTCGAACGCGCGGGCATCGACCCGCACAGCCTGAACGGCAGCAGCACGGGCGTGTTCGTCGGCACCAACGGGCAGGACTACGCCCTCGTCGCCGACCGCTCCCCGCAGGACATGGCGGGCCACGCCGTGACCGGCCTCTCGCCCGGTGTCGCCTCCGGGCGGCTCGCCTACACCCTCGGCCTCGAAGGCCCGGCGGTCACCGTCGACACCACCTCGTCCTCCTCGCTGGTCGCGCTGCACTGGGCGGCCCGCTCCCTGCGCGCGGGGGAGTGCTCGACGGCCGTCGCGGGCGGCGCCACGGTGATGTCCACCCCCGCGGGCTTCGTCGGCCACTCCCGGCAGGGCGGCCTGGCCCCCGACGGGCGGTGCAAGGCGTTCTCCGACGCGGCGGACGGCACCGCCTGGGCCGAGGGTGTCGGCATGGTCGTACTGGAACGGCTTTCCGACGCCCGTGCGCGCGGGCACGCCGTGCTCGCCGTCCTCCGCGGCAGCGCCGTCAACCAGGACGGCGCGTCCAACGGACTGACCTCCCCGAGCGGACCGGCGCAGGAGCGGGTGATCCGGCAGGCCCTGGCCGACGCGGGACTCACCGGAGCCGACATCGACCTGGTCGAGGCCCACGGCACGGGCACGAGGCTCGGCGACCCGATCGAGGCACACGCCCTGCAGGCCGTGTACGGGCAGGACCGGGCCCCCGGCAACCCGCTGCGGTTCGGCTCCCTCAAGTCCAACATCGGGCACACCCAGGCGGCTGCCGGAGTGGCGGGCCTCATCAAGACGGTGATGGCCCTGCGGCACGGACTGATGCCGCGCACCCTCCACGTCGACAAGCGGACCGGCGAGGTGGACTGGCACGACGGTGCCGTCGAGCTGCTGACCGAACCGGTGCCCTGGCACCCCGAGGGCCGCCCGAGGCGGGCCGGGGTGTCCTCCTTCGGCGTCAGCGGCACCAACGCGCACGTCATCGTGGAGCAGGCCCCCGACGAGACGGTGACGCCCGCCCCCGAACCCGCCGTCGTGCCCGCGGTGGTTCCCTGGCCGGTCTCGGCCAACACCGAGCAGGCACTGACGGACCAACTGAACCGGCTGACCGGCTTCGTGGCGCGTGACCCCGCCCCCGACGCCCTCGACGTCGGCTACTCCCTGGCGACGGGGCGGGCCGCACTGCGGCACCGAGCGGTCCTGCTCGCGGACGGGCAGCGGGTGTCCCGGGCGGCCCGCTCCGAGGCCGGCGCCGGAACCGTCGCGGTCCTCTTTCCCGGCCAGGGCAGCCAGCGCCTGGGCATGGGCCGGGAACTGTACGGACGCTTCCCGGTCTTCGCCCGCGCGCTCGACACCGTACTGAACGAGCTGGACCAGCACCTCGACGGCCCGCTGCGCGCTGTCCTGTGGGGTGAGGACCCCGGCCCGCTGAACAGCACGGGGTGGACACAGCCCGCGCTCTTCGCCGTCGAGACGGCCCTGTACCGGCTGGTGGAATCCCTCGGCGTCCGCCCCGCCGTGGTGGGCGGCCACTCGGTCGGCGAGATCACTGCGGCCCACGTCGCGGGGGTCCTCACCCTGGCCGACGCCTGCCGCCTGGTCGCCGCTCGCGCCGGGCTCATGCAGGCCCTGCCGGCCGGCGGTGCCATGGTGGCCGTGGAGGCCACCGAGGCCGAGCTGGCCCCCCTGCTCGACGGCCGCGAGGACGAGGTCTCCCTCGCCGCGGTCAACGGACCCCGGTCCGTGGTGGTCGCGGGCGACGAGAGCACCACCCTGGAGATCACCGCCCACTTCGCCGGGCAGGGCCGCAGGACCAGCCGGCTGCCCGTCTCCCACGCCTTCCACTCGCCGCTGATGGAGCCGATGCTCGCGGACTTCCGGAGCGTCGTCGCGACACTCACCTTCCACGAGCCGGACATGACCGTCCTGTCCAACCTCACCGGCCGGCCCGCGGGCGCCGAACTGCGCACCCCCGACTACTGGGTCCGGCACGTGCGCCACAGCGTGCGGTTCGCCGACGGCATCGGGGCGCTGCGGGGCGAGAACGTGGACGTGCTGCTGGAGCTGGGCCCCGGGAGCGTCCTGTCCGCGATGGCCAGGGAGGGCCTCGGGGACACCAGCGCCGACGGCGACGCCGTCCGGCCCCTGACCGTCGTCCCCGCCCTGCGCAAGGACCGCCCGGAGGAGGCCGCACTCGTCACCGCGCTCGGCCTGCTGTACGCCGAAGGCGTCCCGGTCGACTGGCGGGTCTTCTTCGCCGGCACGGGAGCCCGGCGGATCGACCTGCCCACCTACGCCTTCCAGCACGAACGCCACTGGCCGGCCCCGCCCGCCGGGCCGGCCGACGGCGGCACGGCCGCCACCGGGCATCCCCTGCTCGGCGCGAGCCTCGAACTCGCCGACGGGGGCGGCCTGGTGTGCACCGGGACGCTCTCCGTCCGCACCCAGCCGTGGCTGGCGCACCACGCGGTCGCCGGACGGATCACGCTGCCGGGGTCCGCCCTGCTGGAAGCCGTGGTCCGGGCAGGCGACGAGGCCGGCTGCGACCGGGTCGAGGAACTGGCCCTCACCCGGCCCTTGGCCCTTCCCGACCACGGCGCGGTACGGCTCCAGGTCCGCGTCGGGGCCGGGGACGGCATCGGACGGCGCTTCGTCACCGTCCACTCACGGCCGGAAGGCGCCACCGGCGAGCCCTGGACCGAACACGCCACGGGGTACCTCGCCCCCGGCGCCCTGGAGCCGGACACCCGCCCGGCGCCGGGCCCCGGGGCGGACGTGTGGCCGCCGGAGGACGCCGAACAGGTCGCTCTGGACGGTCACTACGAGCGGCTCGCCGATCAGGGCCTCGACTACGGCCCGGTCTTCCGGGGGCTGCGGGCGCTGTGGAGGAGGGGCGACCAGACCTTCGCCGAGGTCGCCCTGCCGACGGAGACGGCCGACGCGCCGGCGTACGGACTCCACCCCGCCCTGCTGGACGCCGCACGGCACGCGGCCATGGCGGAGCGCACCGGTGTCCCGGACCTCTGGCGGGACGTGGTCCTGCGTGCACGGGGTGCCACCGCCCTGCGCGTACGGATCGACCCCGTCGAGGACACGGCCGGCACGGTACTGCGGCTGACGGCGACCGACCGCAGCGGCGCCCCCGTGCTCACCGCCGACGCTCTGCGCGTCCGCCCCCTGACCGCCGAGGAACTGCGGCCCGCTCCGGTGACGAGCCCGCACAGGACGCCCCCGCCGTCCGGCGGACCCCGCACCACGGGGCCGTCGGCGACCGCGCCGGGCGCGCCCGGCTCCGGTGCCGTCACTCCGCTCAAACAGCTCGACGGGGTGCCCCCCGCGAAACGGGACCGCCATCTGCTGGACCTGGTGCGCGCCGAGACGGCCGCCGTCCTCGGCCACGGCACCCCGGACTCCGTCGGAGCCCACCACGCCTTCAAGGAGCTGGGCCTCGACTCGCTCGCGGGCGTCGAACTCCGCGACCGGCTCATCGCCCTCACCGGTCGCCGGCTGCCCAGCACACTCGTCTTCAACTACCCGACGCCCGCCCTGATCGCCGGCTACCTCGCGACGGTGCTCACCCCACCGGACGCCTCCGCGGCCGGCTCCGTCGACGACGAACTCGCCCGATTCGAGGCCGTCGTCCACGCCGTACCGTCGGACGGTTCCGAACGCCAGGTGATCGCCGACCGCCTGGAAAGACTCCTTTCCGCCCTTCGGCAGCCCTCGCCCTCCCCGGCGCACGGGCCTGGCGAGGACATCGACACGGTGTCGGTCGACAGACTGCTCGACATCATCGATGAAGAGTTCGAAACCACGTAAAGAACTGCTGCTTTCGCTCGCGACCCGATGATGATGAGGACGGACCGGTGCCAGAAGACCAGCAGGACAAAGTAGTCGACTACCTGAGGCGAGTGACGTCCGATCTCCGTCGTGCACGCCAGCGCATCGGCGAGATGGAACTGAGGGAGAACGAGCCGATCGCCATCGTCGGAATGGGTTGTAGACTGCCCGGCGGTGTGCGCTCCCCGGAAGCTCTCTGGGAACTCGTCGAATCCGGCGGGGACGCCATATCCGGATTTCCCGCGGACCGCGGCTGGGACCTCGACCGGCTCACCGGGGACGGCGAAGGAAACAGCGCAACGCACGAAGGGGGATTCCTCTACGAGGCAGCGGAATTCGACGCCGAATTCTTCGGAATATCGCCGCGCGAAGCGCTCGCCATGGACCCCCAGCAGCGGCTGCTGCTCGAAGTGACCTGGGAGGCACTGGAGCGGTCCGGCATCGCCCCGACGGCACTGCGCGGCAGCAGGGCGGGCGTCTTCGTGGGCGCCTACCACTGGGGTGCGCCCTCGGCGGCGGCCGGCACGGAACTCCACGGGCACGCGCTGACCGGCACCGCCGCCAGCGTGCTCTCGGGACGCCTCGCCTACACGCTCGGCCTCGAAGGCCCGGCCATCACCGTCGACACCGCCTGCTCCTCCTCCCTGGTGGCACTGCACGTCGCGGCCCAGTCGCTGCGCAGCGGCGAGTCCTCACTCGCCGTCGTCGGCGGCGTCACGGTCCTCAGCGAGCCCTCCGTCTTCGTCGAGTTCAGCAAGCAGGGCGGCCTGGCCCCCGACGGCCGCTGCAAGGCCTTCTCCGACGACGCGGACGGCACGGGCTGGGGCGAAGGCGTCGGCGTGCTCGTCGCGGAGCGCCTCTCCGACGCGGTCCGCAACGGCCACCAGGTGCTCGCGGTGCTGCGGTCGTCCGCCGTCAACCAGGACGGCGCGTCCAACGGCCTCACAGCTCCCAACGGCCCCTCGCAGGAACGCGTCGTACGTCAGGCCCTGGCCAACGCCGGCCTGTCGGGCGGCGAGGTGGACGCGGTGGAGGCGCACGGTACGGGTACCCGGCTGGGCGACCCGATCGAGGCGCAGGCGCTGCTGGCCACCTACGGCCAGGGCCGTGAGGAGGGGCACCCGCTGTGGCTGGGGTCCCTCAAGTCGAACATCGGGCACACCCAGGCCGCCGCCGGGGTCGCGGGCGTCATCAAGATGGTCATGGCCCTGCGCAACGGCGTGCTGCCCCGAACGCTCCACTCCGAGAAGCCGTCCTCGCAGGTCGAGTGGGACTCCGGCGCGGTTCGCCTGCTCACCGAATCCGTCGCCTGGCCGGAGAGGGGACGGCCGCGCAGGTGCGCGGTGTCCTCCTTCGGGATCAGCGGCACCAACGCCCACGCCCTGCTGGAGCAGGCCCCGGAGCCCGCCGAGCCGCAGGAGCCCGTACCGGCCGCCCCCTGTGCCGAAGCCGCCACCGTCCCGTGGGTGTTCTCGGGCCGCGGCGAGGCAGCGGTGCGTGACGGGGCCAGGGCCCTCGTGGAGATGCTCGGGGCCGCACCCGGGACGCGTCCGGCCGACGTCGGCCACTCCCTGGTCGCCTCGCGCTCGCTCTTCGAGCACCGGGCGGTCGTGATCGGAGCCGGACGCGAGGAACTCCTCGCCACGACCACCGCGTTGGGCTCCGGAGCACCCGGGACCGGCCTGGTCCGGGGTGTGGCTGATGTGGAGGGGCGGACGGTGTTCGTGTTTCCGGGTCAGGGTTCGCAGTGGGTGGGGATGGGTGCGCGGCTGTTGGAGGAGTCGCCGGTGTTCGCGGAGCGTGTGGCGGAGTGTGCGGCGGTGTTGGGTGAGTTCACCGGTTGGTCGTTGGTGGATGTGTTGCGTGGTGTTGAGGGTGCTCCGTCGTTGGAGCGGGTGGATGTGGTGCAGCCGGCGTCGTTCGCGGTGATGGTGTCGTTGGCGGCTGTGTGGCGTTCGTGTGGTGTGGTGCCGGATGCGGTGGTGGGGCATTCGCAGGGGGAGATCGCGGCGGCGGTGGTGTCGGGTGCGTTGTCCCTTGAGGATGGTGCGCGGGTGGTGGCGTTGCGGAGTCGGGCGATCGGCCGGGTGTTGGCGGGTCGTGGCGGCATGATGTCGGTTCCGCTTCCGTTGGAGGAGGTGGAGGGTCGTCTGGGGGTGTGGTCGGGGCGGGTGTCGGTGGCTGCGGTCAACGGTCCGCGTTCGGTGGTGGTGTCGGGTGAGCCGGAGGCGCTGGATGAGCTGTCGGCGGTGTTGTCGGCCGAGGGGGTGCGGGTGCGGCGGGTCGCGGTGGATTACGCGTCGCATTCGGTGCAGGTGGAGCGTCTTCGTGATGAGCTGGCGGGGGTGTTGGCGCCGGTTGTTCCGCGGGTGGGTGAGGTTCCGTTCTTCTCGACGGTGACGGGTGGGTGGCTGGATACGCGGGAGATGGACGGTGGTTACTGGTTCCGTAATCTGCGGGGGCGGGTGTTGTTCGCGGATGCGGTCGAGGGTTTGCTGGCGGAGGGGTATCGGGCGTTTGTCGAGGTGAGTTCGCATCCGGTGTTGACGATGCCGGTGCAGGACATGATCGACCGGGTCGGGGAGCCGGGTGTGGTGGCCGGTACTCTGCGGCGGGAGCAGGACAGTGTGGCGCGTTTCCTGCGTTCGGCCGCTGAGGTCTTCGTGCGTGGGGTCGACGTCGACTGGGCGGGGGTCTTCGCGGGTACCGGTGCCCGGCGGGTCGACCTGCCCACCTACCCCTTCCAGCACGAGCGTTTCTGGAACATCCCGGCCGTCATCGACCGGGTCGACGCCATCGATCCGCAGGACGCGGAGTTCTGGACCGCCGTCGAACGGGAGGACCTCGCCGCCCTGGCCACGACGCTGCGGACGGACGAGAACGCGATCGCCGCAGTACTGCCCGCCCTCTCCGCCTGGCGCCGCACCCGCAGCGACCGCTCCGCCATCGACTCCTGGCGCTACCGGGTGACCTGGTCACCGGTGGCGAAGGTCCCGCAGAGCACCCTCACGGGGACCTGGCTGGTGGTCAGCGCCGCAGGCGTCGACGACAGCGAGGCCACCGGCCTGCTGACCGGAGCGGGCGCCGAGGTCACCCGCCTCGTCCTGGACGAGGCCTGCACGGACCGCGCGGTCCTCGCCGAACGGCTCGCCGACGCGGGCGAGTTCACCGGCATCGTCTCCGTGCTCGCCGCCGCCGAGGAGCGCGGCACCCGCCATCCGGGCCTCACCCTCGGCCTCGCACTCACCGTCTCCCTGGTCCAGGCCCTCGGCGACGCCGGAGTCGTCGCCCCGCTGTGGTTCCTCACCCGGGGCGCGGTCTCCACCGGTCCGGGCGACCCGCTGACCCACCCGGCGCAGGCACAGGTCGCCGGAGTCGGCTGGACCACGGCCGTGGAACACCCGCAGCGCTGGGGCGGGGTCGTCGACCTCCCGCCGGTGTTCGACCGCCGCGCCGCCGGACGCGTGGTGTCCGCGCTCGCGGGCGCGCTCGGTGACGAGGACCAGCTCGCCGTACGCCCCTCCGGGATCTTCACCCGCCGCGTCGTCCGCGCCCCGGCCGCGCGAGAGGGTCGCGCCCGCGCCTGGACTCCGCGCGGTACGACCCTGGTCACCGGAGGATCCGGAACCCTCGCCCCCGGCCTCGCCCGCTGGCTCGCCGAGCAGGGCGCCGACCATGTGGTGCTCGCCAGCCGCCGGGGCGCCGAGGCGCCCGGCGCCGCCGAACTCGTCGCGGAACTCGCCGAGTCCGGCACCGAGGCCGCCGCCGTCGCCTGCGACGTGACCGACCGCGCCGCGCTCGCCGCGCTCCTCGCGGACCTCAAGGCGGACGGACGCTCCGTACGCACCGTCGTCCACACCGCCGCCGTCATGGAGCTGTACACCCTGGCCGAGACCACGATGGAGTCCTTCGCCGACGTCGTGCACGCCAAGGTGACCGGGGCCCAGCACCTCGACGAACTCCTCGACGACGACGAGCTCGACGACCTGATCCTCTACTCCTCCACCGCCGGCATGTGGGGCAGCGGGCACCACGCGGCCTACGTGGCGGGCAACGCCTACCTCTCCGCTCTCGCCGTGCACCGGCGGGCCCGCGGTCTGCGCACCACCTCCGTGCACTGGGGCAAGTGGCCCGACGACGCCGAACGCGAACGGGCCGACCCGCACCACATCCGCCGCAGCGGACTCGCCCACCTGGACCCGCAGCTCGCCCTGCGCGGGCTGGGCCGGGCCCTCGACGACGACGAGACCGTCATCGGACTCGCGGACATCGACTGGGACACCTACTATCCGGTCTTCACCGCCGGCCGCCCCACCCGCCTGTTCGACGAGGTGCCCGAGGTCGCCCGCCAACTCGCCCCCGCCACCGGACCGGCGGCCGCCCGACCGGCGACGAGCGACCTCGCCGCACGGCTGAACGGCCTGGAAGGCCCCGAGCAGGACCGGCTCCTGCTCACCCTCGTCCGCACCGAGGCGGCCGCCGTCCTCGGGCACGACTCCGCCGAGTCCTTCCCCGAGCGGCGCGCCTTCCGCGACGCCGGCTTCGACTCGGTGACCGCGGTGGACCTGCGCAACCGCATCGTCGCGGCCACGGGTCTGACGCTCCCCTCGACCATGGTCTTCGACCACCCCAGCCCCGTGGCGCTGGCCGCCTTCCTGAAGACCGTCGCCCTCGGCGGCGGCACCGAAGCCGAGACGGCCGCGCGCACCGTCCCCACCGGACCGGGGGCCGACGACGACCCGATCGCCATCATCGGCATGAGCTGCCGCTACCCCGGCGGTGTGAGCTCGCCCGAGGAGCTGATCAGGTTCGCCCTGGACGGCGCCGACGCGATCACCGAGTTCCCCTCCGACCGCCACTGGGACGCCCGGGGCCTCTACGACCCCGACCCCGACCGGCAGGGCCGGACCTACTCAGTCCGCGGCGGGTTCCTGCACGACGCGGCGGAGTTCGACCCCGCGTTCTTCGGCATCTCGCCGCGCGAGGCCCTGTCCATGGACCCGCAGCAGCGCCTGCTCCTGGAGACCTCCTGGGAGGCGTTCGAGCGCGCCGGGATCGACCTGGAGACGCTCCGGGGCACCACCGCCGGCACCTTCATCGGCGCCAGCTACCAGGACTACTCGACGAGCGTGCAGAACGGCGCCGAGGGCTCCGAGGTCCACATGGTCACCGGTACGGCGGCCAGCGTGCTGTCCGGCAGGGTGTCCTACCTGTACGGATTCGAGGGCCCCGCGGTCACCGTCGACACCGCCTGCTCCTCCTCCCTGGTCGCGATGCACCTGGCCTGCCAGTCCCTGCGCAGCGGGGAGAGCTCACTCGCCCTGGCGGGCGGCGCGGCCGTCATGGGCACCCCGCACGCCTTCGTCGGCTTCAGCCGGCAGCGCGCCCTCGCGCTCGACGGCCGCTGCAAGCCGTTCTCCGACGACGCCGACGGAATGACCCTCGCCGAGGGCGTCGGCCTCGTCCTGCTGGAGCGCCTCTCCGACGCCCGCCGCAACGGCCACCGCGTCCTCGCGGTCGTCCGCGGCTCGGCGATCAACCAGGACGGCGCGTCCAACGGCCTCACCGCCCCCAACGGCCCCTCCCAGCAGCAGGTCATCCGCCAGGCCCTGGCCGACGCCGGTCTGTCGGGCGGCGAGGTGGACGCGGTGGAGGCGCACGGTACGGGTACCCGGCTGGGCGACCCGATCGAGGCGCAGGCGCTGCTGGCCACCTACGGCCAGGGCCGTGAGGAGGGGCACCCGCTGTGGCTGGGGTCCCTCAAGTCGAACATCGGGCACACCCAGGCCGCCGCCGGGGTCGCGGGCGTCATCAAGATGGTCATGGCCATGTCCGAGGGGGTGCTGCCCGCTACCCTCCACACCACCACCCCCTCCACGCACGTCGACTGGACCGCCGGAGCGGTGGAACTCCTCACCGCGCGGACCGACTGGCCGGACACCGACCGCCCTCGACGGGCCGGCGTGTCGTCCTTCGGGATCAGCGGCACCAACGCCCACCTGATCCTCGAACAGGCCGGCCCGGACAGCCGCACCGACGAGCACCGGGACCCCGGCGACGACCACCTCGTGCCGTGGCCGGTCTCGGCCAGGTCCGGCCCGGCCCTGCGCGCCCAGGCCGCCCGGCTGCTCGCCCTCACCGACGCCGATCCGGACCTTTCGCCCGCACGGGTGGGCCGGTCCCTCGCCACGACCCGCACGGTCTTCGACCACCGCGCGGTCCTGCTCGGCCGTACCCGGGACGACTTCCGGCACTGCCTCGAAGCACTCGCCACCGGCCGCAGCGCGCCCGGAGTCGTGCACGGCACCCCGGGCGAAGGCTCCCGCGGGCCCGTGTTCGTCTTCCCCGGCCAGGGCTCCCAGTGGTGGGGCATGGGCCGCGAACTGCTGGCGGAGTCGCCGGTGTTCAAGGAGGCCGTGGACGCCTGCGCCGTCGCCCTCGCCCCGTACACCGACTGGTCGCTGCACGACGTCCTGGCCGGGGACGGAGACCCGGAGCTGCTCGAACGTGTCGACGTCGTCCAGCCCGCCCTGTTCTCGATGATGGTCGCCCTGACGGCCCTCTGGCGTTCGTACGGCGTCGAGCCGTCCGCGGTAGTGGGCCACTCGCAGGGCGAGATCGCCGCCGCCCACGTGGCGGGCGCGCTCAGCCTGGAGGACGCCGCCGCCGTCGTCGCCCTCCGCAGCCAGGCACTGCCCCGGCTCTCCGGCCTCGGCGGGATGATGTCCGTCGCGGCGCCCGTCGAGCGGGTGACCGCACTGCTGGAACCCTGGGGCGACCTGCTTTCCGTCGCCGCCGTGAACGGCCCGTCCTCGGTGATCGTCTCCGGTGACGCCGCGGCACTGGACGAACTGCTCGCCGCCTGCACGCGGGAGGACGTCCGGGCCCGCAAGGTGGCCGTGGACTACGCCTCGCACGGCCCGCACGTCGAGGCCGTGCGCGAGGAACTGTCCCGCGTCCTCGCCCCGGTGCGCTCGACGGTGCCGCGCGTGCCGTTCTACTCGACGGTGACCGGCGCCCGGCTGACCGGGGCCGCCTTCGACGGCGACTACTGGTACACCAACCTGCGCACGACGGTCCGCATGGAGGAGGCGACCCGGGCGCTGCTGGCGGACGGGCACCGCGTCTTCGTCGAGGTGAGCCCCCACCCCGTGCTGGCCGCCTCCGTCCAGGAGACCCAGGAGACGGTGGAGGAGGCCGTCGCCGAGTCCGCGGTGGTGCTCGGCACCCTACGCCGCGACGAGGGCGGCCTCCGCCGCTTCCTCACCTCGCTCGCCGAGGCACACGCCAACGGGACGACGGTGGACTGGACCTCGGCGTTCCCGGCCGGATCCGAGACCCCCGTCGACCTGCCCACGTACGCCTTCCAGCGCCGCGCCTTCTGGCCCGAGCCCCGGCCCGCGGACGCCCCCGCCGCGTCCGGCGGGGGCGACGGCGCGGACGCCGCGTTCTGGGAGCTCGTCGAGAAGGAGGACCTGGAGACCCTGGCCGACGAACTCGGCGTCGGCGCGGACGCCGCGCGCTCCTCGCTCGGCGCCGTACTGCCCGCCCTGTCGACCTGGCGGGCCAGGGAGCGCGAGCGCTCGGCCGTCAACGCCTGGCGCTACCGCGTCGACTGGTCCCGGCTGAACGAACCGAACGCCGCCCCGCCGGGCCGCTGGCTCGCCGTCCTCCCGGCCGGCCGCGAGGACGACCCCTGGATCTCCGCCGTGCTCGCCGCACTCGGACCGGACACCGTCCACCTGGAGGCCGAGAACGGGCCGGGCGGCACGGACCGCACCGGCTGGGCCAAGAGGATCGCGGACATCGCCGAGGAAGGACCGGAGTTCACCGGCGTACTGTCCCTGCTGGCCCCCGTGGAGGAGCGCCTGCCGGACCACCCCTCGGTGCCCGCAGGGCTGGCCCTGACCCTCACTCTCGTCCAGGCGCTGGGCGACGCCGGACTCCGCACCCCGCTGTGGTGCGTCACCAGGGGCGCCGTGTCCGTCGGCACGGACGACCGGCTCGCCCGGCCCGTCCAGGGCGCGCTGTGGGGACTCGGCCGCGTGGCCGCCCTGGAGCACCCCGACCGCTGGGGCGGCCTCATCGACCTCCCCGACGTGCTGGACGATCGCGCCGCCGCCCGGCTCGCCGGCGTACTGGCGGCCCCCGGTGGCGAGGACCAGATCGCCCTCCGTCCGTCAGGGCTCTACGGCCGCCGCCTCACGCACGCGGCCCCCACGGCCGAGCGGCCCGAGCGGCGCTGGCAGGGCAGGGGCACGACCCTGATCACCGGCGGCACCGGCGGAATCGGAGGCCGGGTCGCCCGCTGGATGGTCGAACGCGGTGCCGCACACGTCGTACTGACCAGCCGCCGAGGCGAGGACGCCCCCGGGGCTGCCGAGCTCCGCGCCGAACTGGAAGGGCTCGGCGCCCGGGTCACCGTCGCCGCCTGCGACGCCGCCGACCGCGACGCGCTGGCCGGTGTGCTCGCCGCCGTCCCCGCCGGCCTCCCGCTGACATCCGTCTTCCACGCCGCCGGTGTGGCGGAGGGCGACGACACCGTGGACGCCCTGACCCTCGACCGGCTGGACGCGCTGATGCGCTCCAAGCTGACGGCCGCCCTCCATCTGCACGAACTGACCGGCGATCTCGACCTGGACGCCTTCGTGCTGTTCTCCTCGGGCGCCGCGACCTGGGGAAGCGGCGGCCAGCCCGGTTACGCCGCGGCCAACGCCTTCCTCGACGCCCTGGCCCAACACCGCAGGGCGCAGGGGCTCACCGCGGCGTCCGTCGCCTGGGGAACCTGGGCCGAGGTCGGCATGGCCACGGTCGACGAGGTCCACGAACGGCTGCGGCGCCAGGGCGTCATGCCCATGGAACCGCCGCTGGCGCTCGCCGCGCTCCAGCGGATGCTGGAGGACGACGACACGGCGCTCACCGTGACGCTCATGGACTGGGAACGCTTCACCCCGAGCTTCACCGCGACCCGGCCGAGCCCGTTGCTCTCCCGGATCCCGGAGGCGGTCCGGGCACTGGCCGCCGGGGACGGCGCACCGGCCGACGACGACGGGTCCGCCGTCCCGCCGCTCAGGCGGCGCCTCGACGCCCTGCCCACCGCGGAACGTGACCGCGCCCTGCTCGAAGCGGTCCGCACGGAAGCCTCCGCGACCCTCGGTCACGACGCGGCGGAGGCCATCCCCGCCGCCCGTGCCTTCCGCGACGTCGGCTTCGACTCCGTCACGGCCGTAGAACTGCGCAACCGCCTGCGGACGGCCCTGGGCCTGCCGCTGCCGGCGGCCCTGGTCTTCGACCACCCCACCCCGGCCGCTCTCGCCCAGCACATCGGCTCCCTGCTCTTCGGAGCCGCCCAGGGACCGGCCGGGACCGACCGGTCCGACGACCCCGACGCGGAGATCCGCGACGCGCTCGCCGCCATTCCCATCAGCCGACTCCGCAGGGCGGGACTCCTGGACATGGTGCTCGAACTCGCCGCCGACGACACCGCCGACGCGGCCCCCCGGGCGGCCGGGGCCGAGGAATCGCTCGACGACATGGACGCCGAAAGCCTGCTGCGGCTCGCGACCGAGATGTAGTGCCCTCCCGGCGGCGTACGTCCTGCCCGCCGCACGTACGCCGCCGGTCGCACGGCGCCTGCACACTGAATAAGATCTGGAGAGTCCGATGAGCACGTCCCCCAACAAGTACGTCGAGGCGCTGCGGTCGTCGCTGAAGGAGATCGAGCGGCTCCGCCAGCAGAACCAGCAGCTGGTGGCGGCCGCCGAGGAGCCCATCGCCGTCGTCGGGATCGGCTGCCGCTACCCGGGCGGGGTGACCTCCCCGGAGGACCTGTGGGACCTGGTCACCGAGGGCCGCGACGTCATGGCGGGCTTCCCCGCCGACCGCGGCTGGGACCTGGACCGCCTGGCGGGCGACGGCCCCGGCCGCAGCCTCGCCCAGGAAGGAGCCTTCCTCGACGGCATGGCGGACTTCGACCCCGCGTTCTTCGGGATCTCGCCCCGCGAGGCCGTCGCCATGGACCCCCAGCAGCGGCTGCTCCTGGAAGTGGCCTGGGAGGCGTTGGAACGGGCCGGGATCGACCCGGTCACCCTGCGCGGCAGCCGGACCGGTGTGTTCGTCGGCACGGCCGGACAGGACTACGCCTCCGTCATCAAGGCGTCCGACGAGGACGCCGAGCAGTTCTCCACCACCGGGCACGCCGCGAGCGTCATCTCCGGCCGGCTCTCCTACACCCTCGGCGCCGAAGGGCCCGCCGTCACCGTCGACACGGCGTGCTCCTCCTCGCTGGTGGCCCTCCACTGGGCGGCGCAGTCCCTGCGCAACGGCGAGTGCGGCATGGCCCTCGCGGGCGGCGCCTCCGTGATGGCGACCCCCGGCCCCTTCGTCTCCTTCACGGCCCAGAGCGGGCTGGCCGCCGACGGCCGCTGCAAGTCGTTCTCCGAGGACGCCGACGGCACCGGCTGGGGGGAGGGCGCCGCCGTCCTCGTCCTGGAACGGCTCTCCGACGCCCAGCGGGCCGGCCACCCCGTCCTGGCGGTGCTGCGGGGCTCCGCGATCAACCAGGACGGCGCCTCCAACGGCCTCTCCGCCCCGCACGGCCCCTCGCAGCGGCGCGTCATCCGCGCCGCCCTGGAGAACGCCCGGCTGACACCCGCCGACATCGACGTCGTCGAGGCCCACGGGACGGGCACCACCCTCGGCGACCCCATCGAGGCGCAGGCCCTGCTCGCCACCTACGGCCAGGACCGCGAACACCCCCTCCGCCTGGGCTCGGTCAAGTCGAACATCGGTCACACGATGGCCGCCTCGGGAGCCGCCGGCGTCATCAAGATGATCATGGCGATGCGTCACGGGTGGATGCCGCGCAGCCTGCACGTGGGCGAGCCCTCCCACGACGTGGACTGGACGAGTGGATCGGTCGAACTCCTCGACGAAGCGGCCGCCTGGCCCGAGACCGGCCGCGCACGGCGCGCCGCCGTCTCCTCCTTCGGCGTCAGCGGCACCAACGCCCACGTGATCGTCGAAGAGGCCCCCGCCGAACCCGCGAGCGCCCCCGACGATGACGCCACGACCCCCGCCGTCATCCCCTGGGTGCTCTCGGGCCGGTCCGCCGCCGCACTCGCCGAACAGCGCGACCGCCTGGTCGCGCACCTCGGCCGCAATCCCGCACTGCGTCCGGTCGACATCGGCCACTCCCTCGCCGTCGGCCGCTCCGCCTTCGAGTACCGCTGCGTCCTGCTCGCCGACCCCACCGGCGCCACCGCCACCGACGACCTCCCCGAGATCGCCGCCGGAGTCGCCGACGAAGGTCTGCTCGCCGTCCTCTTCTCCGGCCAGGGCTCCCAGCGCCTGGGCATGGGCCGCGAACTCCACGCCCGGTTCCCGGTGTTCGCCGAGGCCTTCGACGCCACCGCCGACGCACTCGACCCCCACCTCGAACGACCGCTGCGCGACATCGTCTGGGGCGACGACCCCGGACCGCTCGACGAGACCCGCTGGACCCAGCCGGCGCTCTTCGCCGTCGAGGTCGCCCTGTACCGCCTCATCGAATCCCTCGGCGTCACCCCCGACTTCGTCGGCGGCCACTCCATCGGCGAGATCGCGGCCGCCCACGTGGCAGGAGTCCTCTCCCTGGAGGACGCCTGCCGCCTCGTCGCCGCCCGCGCCTCCCTGATGGCCGCCCTGCCCACCGGCGGCGTCATGATCGCCGTGCAGGCCACCGAGGACGAGATCACCCCCCTGCTCGCCGGCCAGGTGTCCGTCGCCGCCGTCAACGGCCCCCGTTCCGTGGTGATCGCGGGCGACGAGAGCGCCGTACAGGGCATCGCCGCCCACTTCGAGGAGCGGGACCGTAAAACGCGGCGCCTGCGCGTCTCGCACGCCTTCCACTCGCCGCTCATGGAACCGATGCTCGCGGAGTTCCGCGCCGTCGCGGAGAGCCTGACCTACGCGGAGCCCCGCATCCCCGTCGTGTCCAACGTGACCGGCCGGATCGCCGACGTCACGGAGCTGTGCTCCGCCGCCTACTGGGTACGCCACGTCCGCGAGGCCGTACGGTTCGCCGACGGCGTCGCCACTCTCACCGGACGCGGCGTCACCACCCTGCTGGAGCTGGGCCCCGACGGGGTGCTCTCCGCCATGGCCCAGGACTCCCTGCCGGAGCGGGCGGTGATGGTCCCGCTGCTGCGCAAGGACCGCCCGGAGGAACTCGCCGCCGTAACAGCCCTCGCACGCGTCCACGTCCGCGGCGCCACCGTGCGCTGGGCCGGCCTCTACGACGGGACCGGAGCCCGGCGCGTCGACCTGCCGACCTACGCGTTCCAGCGCAGGCGCTACTGGCCGGCCGCGGGCTCCGGCACCGCGGGCGACATACGCGCTGCGGGACTCGGCTCCGCCGACCACCCCCTGCTCGGCGCGGCCGTCGAACTCGCCGACGGCCAAGGCGCCCTGTTCACCAGCAGATTGTCCGTCCGTTCCCACCCCTGGCTCGCCGATCACGGTGTCCGGGGCCGCGCGCTGCTGCCCGGGACGGCCTTCGTCGAACTGGCGATCCGGGCCGCCGACGAGGTCGAGTGCGACCGCGTCGAGGAACTTGCCCTCGCGGCGCCCCTCGCCCTCCCCGAGGACGGCGCCGTACAGCTCCAGGTGCGCGTCGGAGCCGCCGACGACGCGGGACGCCGCCCGCTCGGCATCTACTCGCGCGTCGAGGACGGCTTCGACCTGCCCTGGTCCCAGCACGCCACCGGCATCGTCGCCCCGGGCCCGGGGATCGCGGAGCCCCGCTTCGACGCCACCGTCTGGCCCCCCGCCGGAGCCGACCCCGTCGACCTCGACGGATGCTACGAGCGCCTGGCGGAACTCGGCTTCGACTACGGCCCCGCCTTCCGGGGGCTGCGCGCCGCCTGGCGACGCGGCGACGAGGTCTACGCCGACGTCGCCCTCCCCGAGGACTCCGGTACCGACGCGAACGACTTCGGCCTCCACCCGGCACTGCTCGACGCGGCCCAGCACGCGGCGGCCTTCGCCGACCTCGGCGCCATCAGCCGGGGCGGTCTGCCCTTCGCCTGGGAAGGCGTCTCACTGACGGCCTCCGGCGCCACGGCCGTACGCGCACGACTGGCCCCCGCAGGGGACGACACCGTCTCCATCGAGGTGTACGACACGGCGGGCGACCCCGTCCTCACCGTGGACTCCCTGGTCTCCCGCTCCGTCCCCTCCGCGGGCCCCGAGGACCACTCCGCAGTCCACCGCGACGCGCTGTTCCGGGTGGCCTGGTCCCCGCTGAAGAACTCCGCCGCCGCCGGGCCCGACGACGTGGCCGTGATCGGCGCCGACCCGCTCGGCACGGCCGACACCCTGCGCGCCGCCGGCACCACGGTCACGACCCACCCCGACCTGGCCGCCCTCGCGGCGTCGGACGCACCCGTCCCCGCCGTAGTCGTCACCACCGTGTCCGGCACGGACGCGAACGCCCTCGCCGCGACCCACTCCCTCGGCGCCGACGCCCTTGCCGGCCTGCAGCGGTGGCTGGACGAGGACCGCTTCTTCGACGCCCGCCTGGTCCTCGTGACCCAGGGAGCCCACACGGGCGACGACCTCGCCGCCGCGTCGGTCCACGGCCTCGTCCGGACGGCCAGGACCGAGAACCCGGGACGCTTCGGCCTCCTGGACATCGACCCCGGCACGGCCTCGCTCCCCCCACAGGCCGTGCCGGCCCTCCTCCGCTCCGCCCTCGCCGCCGGGGCCGACGAACCGGACCTCGCGATACGGGACGGAGAGTTGCTCGCCGCCCGCCTCACCCGGGTCACCGCCCCCCGGGAGCGGACCGTCTGGAACCCCGAGGGCACCGTCCTCATCACCGGAGGCACGGGCGGCCTCGGCGGCGCCCTCGCCCGGCACCTGGTCACCGAACGCGGCGTGCGGCACCTGCTGCTCGTCAGCCGCAGGGGCCTCGCCGCCGACGGCGCCGAAACACTCCGCGCCGAACTGAGCGGACTGGGCGCCCAGGTGACCGTCGCACCCTGCGACGTCACCGACCGGACCGCACTCGAAGAACTCCTGGCGGACGTTCCCGCCGCACACCCGCTCACCGCCGTCGTCCACACCGCGGGCGTCGTCGACGACGGAGTGATCGGCTCCCTGACGCCGGAGCGGCTGACCGCAGTCCTGCGCCCCAAGGCGGACGCGGCGTGGCACCTCCACGAACTGACCCGCGGGCTCGACCTGGCCGCCTTCGTCGTCTTCTCCTCCGTCGCCGCCACCCTCGGCAGCCCAGGGCAGGCCAACTACGCCGCCGGAAACGCCTTTCTCGACGCCCTCGCCACCCACCGCAGGCACCACCGGCTGCCGGCCCACTCCCTCGCCTGGGGCCCCTGGACCCGCAACATCGGCATGACCGGCAGCCTCACCGACATAGACGTGGAGCGCATCACCCGCTCCGGCATGCCCCCGCTCTCCATGGAGCAGGGCCTCGCCCTGTTCGACGCCGCCGTCGCCTGCGACGAGGCGGCTCTCGCCCCGGTACGCCTCGACCTGGCCGTCCTGCGCGCCCAGGGCGACATCGCCCCCCTGATGCGCGGCCTCATCCGATCCCCGGGACGCCGGACCGCGGCCGTACAGACCTCCCAGACGGCGGGAGGCCTCGCCCAACGGCTCACCGCCCTGGACGCCGCCGAACAGCGCGGGACCCTCCTCGGCCTCGTACGCGAACAGATCGCCCGAGTTCTGGGCCACGCCGACGCGACGGAGGTCGAAGCGTCCCGCCAGTTCCAGGACCTCGGCTTCGACTCGCTGACAGCGGTCGAACTGCGCAACGGCCTCAACACCGTGACCGGCCTGCGCCTGCCCGCGACCATGGTCTTCGACTACCCGACCCCGAGCGCCCTCGCCGACCACATGCGCGACGAACTGCTCGGCACGGACCACCCGGCTGCCCTGGCCGCCCTGCCGGCCCCGGCGGCCACGGAGCCCTCGCTCAGCGACGACCCCATCGCGATCGTCGGCATGGCCTGCCGCTACCCGGGCGGCGTGACCTCACCCGAAGACTTCTGGCACCTCGTCACCGAAGGCGTCGACGCCATCACCGGCTTCCCCACCAACCGGGGCTGGGACCTCGACGGACTCTACGACCCCGACCCCGACCAGCCCGGCAGGACCCATGTCCGCGAAGGCGGATTCCTGCACACGGCCGGTGAGTTCGACCCCGACTTCTTCGGCATGTCGCCGCGCGAGGCGATGGCCACCGACTCCCAGCAGCGACTTCTCCTGGAGCTCTCCTGGGAAGCCGTCGAGCGCGCCGGGATCGACCCGGCCAGCCTGCGCGGCAGCCGGACCGGTGTCTTCGCAGGTGTCATGTACAACGACTACGGGCCGCTCCTGACGGGCGAGGAGTACGAGGCCTTCCGGGGCAACGGCAGCGCACCGAGCGTGGCGTCGGGCCGCGTCTCGTACACCCTGGGCCTCGAAGGCCCGGCCGTGACGGTGGACACGGCCTGCTCCTCCTCACTGGTCGGCATGCACCTCGCGGCCCAGGCCCTGCGCAGCGGCGAGTGCTCGCTGGCACTGGCCGGCGGTGTCACCGTGATGTCCACGCCCAGCACCTTCATCGAGTTCTCCCGGGCCCGCGGCCTGGCCCCCGACGGCCGCTCAAAGCCCTTCTCCGAGTCGGCCGACGGCGTCGGCTGGTCGGAGGGCGTCGGCATGCTCGTACTGGAACGCCTCTCCGACGCACACCGCAACGGCCACCAGGTACTGGCCCTGCTGCGCGGCAGCGCGATCAACCAGGACGGGGCTTCGAACGGCCTGACCGCCCCGAACGGCCCCTCGCAGCAGCGAGTGATCAGGCAGGCACTGACGGGTGGAGGACTCCGCCCGGACGACGTCGACGTGGTCGAGGCGCACGGCACAGGCACGACCCTCGGTGATCCGATCGAGGCGCAGGCCCTGCTGGCCACGTACGGGCGCGACCGGGATCCGGAGCGTCCGCTGTTGCTGGGCTCCGTGAAGTCCAACATCGGCCACACGCAGGCCGCCGCCGGTGTCGCCGGTGTCATCAAGATGGTGATGGCGATGCGACACGGTGTCGTACCGCAGACCCTCCACGTGAGCGAACCGTCCTCGCACGTCGACTGGTCGGCGGGCGCGGTGGAACTCCTGACACGGCCGACGCCCTGGCCGGAGACGGACCGGGTGCGGCGTGCGGGTGTGTCGTCGTTCGGGATCAGCGGGACGAACGCGCACGTCATCCTGGAGCAGGCGCCCCCACGCCCCGACAGCACGGTCGCCGCCAACACCGAGGTGAAGCCGAAGGTGGTGCCGTGGCCGCTCTCAGGGCGGACGCCTCGGGCCCTGGCCGATCAGGCGGCGCGGCTGCTGCCCTTCGTCGGGACCGCGTCGACCCCGCGACCGCTGGACATCGGATACACACTGGCCACGAGCCGCTCCCTGTTCGACCACCGTGCGGTGGTCCTGGCGGCCGACCCCGACGGAACCCGGCGGACACTGACCGCCCTGGCGGCCGGTGAACCCGACGCGTCGGCGGTCACGGGCCACGTGGCGAGCGGAAAGCGCGCTTTCCTCTTCTCGGGTCAGGGTTCGCAGCGGCTCGGTATGGGTCGTGGGTTGTACGGGGCTTTTCCGGTGTTCGCGGAGGCGTTGGACGCGGTGGTCGCGTTGCTGGACGTGGGGTTGGGGTGTTCGCTGCGTGAGGTGATGTGGGGTGAGGATGCCGGGCTGTTGGACGACACCGGTTTCGCTCAGCCGGCGTTGTTCGCGGTCGAGGTGGCGTTGTTCCGGTTGGTGGAGTCGTGGGGTGTGGCTCCTGATTTCGTGGCGGGTCATTCGATCGGTGAGGTCGCGGCGGCTCATGTGGCGGGGGTGTTGTCGCTGGAGGACGCTTGCGCGCTGGTGGTGGCGCGGGCGTCGTTGATGCGGGCGCTGCCCGAGGGTGGCGCGATGATCGCGGTGCAGGCAACCGAGGACGAGGTCGTGCCGCTGTTGTCCGACGCGGTGTCGATCGCCGCGGTCAACGGGCCGGCTTCGGTGGTGGTGTCCGGTGATGAGGACGCTGTGCTGGCGGTTGCCGCGCNGAGGCGTTGGACGCGGTGGTCGCGTTGCTGGACGTGGGGTTGGGGTGTTCGCTGCGTGAGGTGATGTGGGGTGAGGATGCCGGGCTGTTGGACGACACCGGTTTCGCTCAGCCGGCGTTGTTCGCGGTCGAGGTGGCGTTGTTCCGGTTGGTGGAGTCGTGGGGTGTGGCTCCTGATTTCGTGGCGGGTCATTCGATCGGTGAGGTCGCGGCGGCTCATGTGGCGGGGGTGTTGTCGCTGGAGGACGCTTGCGCGCTGGTGGTGGCGCGGGCGTCGTTGATGCGGGCGCTGCCCGAGGGTGGCGCGATGATCGCGGTGCAGGCAACCGAGGACGAGGTCGTGCCGCTGTTGTCCGACGCGGTGTCGATCGCCGCGGTCAACGGGCCGGCTTCGGTGGTGGTGTCCGGTGATGAGGACGCTGTGCTGGCGGTTGCCGCGCGGGTGGCGGAGCTGGGGCGGAAGACGACGCGTCTGCGGGTGTCGCACGCGTTCCACTCGCCGTTGATGGACCCGATGCTGGAGGAGTTCCGCAGCGTGGCCGAGCAGCTGGCTTACGCGGAGCCGGTGATTCCCGTGGTCTCGAATCTGACGGGTCGGGTGGCTTCGGCGGGCGGGCTGTGTTCGGCGGAGTACTGGGTGCGGCACGTCCGTGAGGCCGTCCGTTTCGCGGATGGTGTGCGGGTGCTGGGGGAGCGGGGGGTGTCTCTGTTCCTGGAGTTGGGGCCGGACGGTGTGCTGTCGGCGATGGCTCAGGAGTCGGTGCCGGAGGGTGCCGTCACCGTGCCGACCCTCCGCAAGGACCGACCCGAGGAGGAGACCGCGCTCAACGCGCTGGCCCACTTCTACGTACGGGGCGTTCCCATCGACTGGTCAGCAGTCTTCGCCGGAACCGGGGCGTCGGGGGTGGACGTGCCCACCTACCCGTTCCAGCACCAGTGGATCTGGCCGGCAGCTCCGCAGGCCGGCGCCAGGGGTGACGTACGCGCGGCAGGACTGGGCGCGACCGCACACCCGTTGCTGGGCGCCTCCCTCGAACTGGCGGAGGGAGAAGGCGCGCTGTTCACAGGACGGTTGTCCGTCCGGTCGCATCCGTGGCTCGCCGACCACGCGGTCATGGGCCGGGTCCTGCTGCCCGGGACCGCGCTCCTGGAGCTGGCGTTCCGCGCCGGTGACGAGGTCGGCTGCGACCGGATCGAAGAGCTGACGCTCGCGGCGCCGCTCGTACTGCCCGAAAGCGGCGCCGTGCAGGTACAGGTGCGCGTCGGGGCTGCGGACGACGCGTCCCGCCGCTCGATCACGGTGCACTCCCGGCCCGACGGCGACGACGAGCGGTCCTGGACCCAGCACGCCACCGGTCTCATCGCGGCCGGGAGCGGCACACGCTGGGCCGACGGCTTCGATGCCACGGTGTGGCCGCCCGCGCACGCCGAGGAACTGGAAGCCGAAGGATGCTACGACCGCTTCGCCGCACTCGGGTTCGCGTACGGCCCGGTGTTCCGGGGCCTGCGCGCCGCCTGGCGGCGTGACGACGAGATCTTCGCCGAGGTGACCCTTCCGGAAGGCGTACAGGCGGACGCCGCCGCCTTCGGTCTGCACCCCGCACTGCTGGACTCCGCACTGCACGCCTCGCTCCTCGCCGACGACGGTGAGCAGGGCGCGGCGGGGCTGCCGTTCTCATGGGAGGGCGTGTCGCTGCACGCCACGGGAGCCACCACCCTGCGGGTGAGGATCGCCCCGGTCGAGGGCCGGAACGCGGTCTCCCTCGCAGCCGCCGACGCGTCCGGCGAGCCGGTCGCCTCGGTGGACTCCCTTCTCGTACGTGCCGTGACGAGCGAGGAACTGAGCGACGACGCCGCGTTGGCCCGGGACGCGCTGTTCGGTCTCGAATGGGTGCCGGTACCGGCAGGCGCCGATGTGCCCGAAGCGGTCGCGCTGGTGGGCGACGACCCGCTCGGTCTCGCCGAAGCGATGGCCGGGGCAGGGCCCCGGATCGACACGCACCCGGACCTGACGACCCTGGGAGCTGACGGGGCCCCGGTGCCCGGCACCGTGCTGGTGGGGATCGCCCGCACCGCCGACGCCGAGGCCGCGGAGTCCGCTCACGCGCTGACCGGGAGCGCGCTGGCGCTGATACAGGAGTGGCTGGCCGAGCAGCGGTTCGCCGGCTCGCGGCTGGTGTTCGTCACGCGCGGCGCGATGACGGTCGCCGACGAGGACGCCGTCGATGTGGCGGCGGCCTCGGTGTGGGGCCTGGTGCGCTCCGCGCAGACGGAGAACCCCGGCTGCTTCGGCCTGGTGGACCTCGGTCTCACCGACGACCCGTGCGAGCGCCTCGTGGGCGCCCTCACGACGGATGAACCCCAAGTGGTGGTCCGCGACAGCGCGATCCACGCGGGCAGGCTCGCCCGAATCGATTCAGGAACCGGCCTGGTACCGCCCTCCGGCGTGCCGTGGCGCCTGGACAGCGAGACGCAGGGAAGCCTGGACGGGCTGGCGCTGGCGCCCTTCCCCGAGGCCCTGGAGCCCCTGACCGGCCGCGAGGTGCGCATCGAGGTCCGTGCGGCAGGGGTCAACTTCCGCGATGTCCTCAAGGCGCTCGACATGTACCCCGGTGACGCCGGACGCATGGGGCGCGAGGCCGCGGGTGTGGTCACCGAAGTGGGCCCCGAGGTCACCGGACTGCGGCCTGGCGACCCGGTCACGGGCCTCGTTTCCGGCGGCTTCGGCACCCATGTGGTCGCCGACGAGCGGCTCCTCACCAGGCTCCCCGAGGGGTGGTCGTGGGAGTCGGCGGCGTCGGTGCCGTTGGTGTTCCTGACGGCGTATTACGCGTTGGTGGAGCTGGGTGGGGTGCGTGCGGGGGAGAGGGTGCTGATCCATGCCGGTGCGGGTGGTGTGGGTATGGCGGCGATCCAGGTGGCGAGGTATCTGGGTGCGGAGGTCTTCGCGACGGCGAGTGAGGGCAAGTGGGATGTTCTGCGGTCGTTGGGTGTGGCGGATGATCACATCGCGTCGTCGCGTTCGACGGACTTCGAGGCGGTGTTCGCGGGGGTCGCTGGTGGTGTTGATGTTGTTCTGAACTCGTTGGCGGGTGAGTTCGTGGACGCGTCGTTGCGTTTGCTGGGGGCTGGTGGGCGGTTCCTGGAGATGGGGAAGACGGATGTGCGGGAGGCTGCTGGTCTGCCGGAGGGGGTGGTGTATCGGGCGTTCGACCTGGGCTGGGTGGATCCGGAGGGGATCGGGCGGATGCTGGCCGAGGTGATGGGGTTGTTCGGGCGTGGTGTTCTGGTGCCGTTGCCGGTGCGGTCGTGGGATGTGCGGCGGGCGCGGGATGCGTTCCGGTTCATGAGTATGGCCAGGCATGTGGGCAAGATCGTGTTGAGGATGCCGCGGGTGTGGGATCCGGCGGGCACGGTGCTGGTCACGGGTGGTACGGGTGGTCTGGGTGGTGTGCTGGCGCGGCATCTGGTGGCGGAGCGTGGGGTGCGGCATCTGGTGCTCACGAGTCGGCGTGGTGGGGATGCGCTGGGTGTTGGGGAGCTGGTGGATGATCTGCGGGCGCTGGGTGCTTCGGTGTCCGTCGTGGCGTGTGATGTCGCGGACCGTGGGGCGTTGGCTGGGTTGTTGGACGGTATTGCGGCCGATCGTCCGTTGACGGCTGTGGTGCATACGGCGGGTGTGCTGGATGACGGGGTGATCGGTTCGCTGACTCCCGGGCGGCTGGATGCGGTGCTGCGGCCGAAGGTGGACGCGGCCTGGAACCTCCACGAACTGACCCGGGATCTGGACCTCGCCGCCTTCGTCCTCTACTCCTCGGTTTCCGGCGTCATCGGCGGCGCGGGCCAGGCCAACTACGCGGCCGGCAACACCTTCCTCGACGCGCTCGCCGCACATCGACAGGCTGCCGGCCTGCCGGGAACCTCCCTGGCCTGGGGCGCCTGGAACCAGGGCGCCGGTATGACCAGCGGACTCACCGAGGCCGACCTGCGACGAGCCGCCGAGGCGGGCATGCCCCTGCTCTCGGTCGACCAGGGCCTCACCCTCTTCGACGCGGCCCTGGCCACCGGCCACGCCGCCGTGGCGCCCGTCCGCCTCGACCTGGCGGCCCTGCGCGCCCACGGCACCGTCCCTCCGCTGCTGCGCGGACTCGTCCGCACGGCGGCCCGGCGCACGTCGGCCACGGGAGCGGGAGCGAGTACCGAGCGCGGGCTCGCCGACCGCCTCGCCCGATTGGAGCGTGCCGAACGTCATGCCGCACTGCTCACCCTCGTACGCGCCGAGGCGGCCCTGGTGCTCGGCCACCCGAGCGGCGACGGGGTCGACCCGGCTCGCGCGTTCCGCGACCTCGGCTTCGACTCCCTGACGGCGGTGGAGCTGCGCAACCGGTTGAACACGGCGACCGGACTGCGGCTGCCCGCCACGATGATCTTCGACTATCCGACCGTGGAGACGCTGGCCGGTCATCTGCTCGAAGAACTCGTCGGCCCGGACGCGGACCTCGACAGGGAGCCGGCCGCACCGGAACTCCCCGGCACCCTCCTCGACGACGACCCCATCGTGATCGTCGGAATGAGCTGCCGCTTCCCCGGCGGCATCGGCGCGCCGGAGGACCTGTGGCGGCTGGTCACCGAAGGCGCCGACGTCGTCTCCGACTTCCCGACGAACCGCGGCTGGGACCTCGACGCGCTGTACAACCCCGACCCCGAGCACATGGGCACCTCCTACACGCGCTCCGGCGGGTTCCTGCACGACGCCGGAGAGTTCGACCCCGCGTTCTTCGGGATGTCCCCCCGTGAGGCGATGGCGACGGACGCACAGCAGCGGCTGCTGCTGGAGACGTCGTGGGAGGCCATCGAACGGGCTGGGATCGACCCTGTGTCCCTGCGTGACAGCCAGACCGGCGTCTTCGCCGGCGTGATGTACGGCGGCTACAACACCGCCCTGTCCGGTGGGGAGTTCGAAGGCTTCCAGGGGCAGGGCAGTGCGCTGAGCGTTGCCTCGGGACGGGTCTCGTACACCTTCGGGTTCGAGGGCCCTGCCGTGACCGTGGACACGGCGTGCTCGTCGTCGCTCGTGGCCATGCACCTGGCCGCGCAGGCCCTGCGTGGTGGTGAGTGCTCGCTGGCGCTGGCCGGCGGCGTCACCGTCATGTCGATCCCCGACACGTTCGTGGAGTTCTCCCGACAGCGGGGTCTGGCCCCCGATGGCCGTTCCAAGCCCTTCTCGGAGTCGGCCGACGGCGTCGGCTGGTCCGAGGGCATCGGCATGCTTCTCCTGGAGCGGCAGTCGGACGCGGTTCGTAACGGTCACGAGATCTTGGCGGTGGTGCGGGGTTCGGCGGTGAACCAGGACGGTGCGTCCAACGGCCTGACCGCCCCGAACGGTCCTTCGCAGCAGCGGGTGATCCGTCAGGCGCTGGCCAGTGGTGGGCTCACGCCGGATGATGTGGACGCCGTGGAGGCGCACGGTACGGGCACGACCCTCGGCGACCCCATCGAGGCACAGGCGTTGCTGGCCACGTATGGGCGGGACCGTGATCCGGAGCGTCCGTTGTTGCTGGGTTCGGTGAAGTCCAACCTGGGTCACACGCAGGCCGCCGCCGGTGTCGCGGGTGTCATCAAGATGGTGATGGCGATGCGGCACGGAGTGCTGCCGGGTACGGCGCACGTGACCGAGCCGTCGTCGCATGTGGACTGGTCGGCGGGGGCGGTGGAGCTTCTGACGGAGTCCGCCGTGTGGCCGGAGACCGACCGGGTGCGGCGTGCGGGTGTGTCGTCGTTCGGGATCAGTGGGACGAACGCGCACGTGATCCTGGAGCAGCCGTCTCCGGTGATCCGGGGCACGGTGGTCACGGACCCCCCTGTGAAGGAGCCGGCGGTGGTGCCGTGGGTGCTGTCCGGCAAGACCCCCGAAGCGTTGCGCGGTCAGGCCGCCCGGTTGCTCTCCTCGATCCAGGCGCGTCCCGAACTGCGGCCGCTGGACGTCGGGTTCTCCCTGGCGACCGGTCGCTCCGTCTTCGAACACAACGCGGTCGTGCCGGTCGGTGAACCCGCGGACACCGTACGCGCCCTGGCGGCTCTGGCCGCGGGTGATCCGGACGCCTCTGTGGTGTCGGGTGTGCCGGCCGGTGGCCGGACGGCGGTGCTGTTCTCGGGTCAGGGTTCGCAGCGCCTCGGTATGGGACGCGAACTGTACGCACGCTTTCCCGTGTTCGCCGATGCGCTCGACGCCGTCCTCCGCCACCTGGACGAAGGGGCGGACGGCTCGCTGCGTGAGGTGATGTGGGGTGAGGACGCCGACCTCCTGAACGAGACGGGCGCGGCCCAGCCGGCGTTGTTCGCGGTCGAGGTGGCGTTGTTCCGGCTGGTGGAGTCGTGGGGTGTGGCTCCTGATTTCGTGGCCGGTCATTCGATCGGTGAGATCGCGGCGGCTCATGCGGCGGGGGTGTTCTCGCTGGAGGACGCCTGCACACTGGTGGTGGCGCGGGCGCGGCTCATGCAGGCGCTGCTGGACGGCGGTGCCATGATCGCCGTCCAGGCCACCGAGGACGAGGTACTTCCGCTGCTCTCCGACCGGGAGGGGCAGGTCACGATCGCCGCGGTCAACGGACCCTCCTCCGTGGTGATCTCGGGCCACGAGGACGTGGTCCTGGAGGTCTCGGCACGACTGGAACAGCAGGGCCGGAAGGCCACCTGGCTGCGGGTGTCGCACGCGTTCCACTCGCCGTTGATGGACCCGATGCTGGAGGAGTTCCGCAGCGTGGCCGAGCAGCTGGCTTACGCGCAGCCGGTGATTCCGGTGGTCTCGAATCTGACGGGTCGGGTGGCTTCGGCTGGCGAGCTGTGTTCGGCGGAGTACTGGGTGCGGCACGTTCGTGAGGCC
This sequence comes from Streptomyces sp. CB00316, assembly GCF_001905595.1. Taxonomy (GTDB): domain Bacteria; phylum Actinomycetota; class Actinomycetes; order Streptomycetales; family Streptomycetaceae; genus Streptomyces. The sequence continues at coordinate 54,397 of NZ_LIXI01000020.1, forward strand.
GTCCGCTTCGCCGACGGCGTACAGGCCCTGGCCGAGCACGGCGTGACCGTCTTCCTGGAACTCGGCCCGGACGGCGTCCTGACCGCGATGGCCAGGGAATCGGTGACCGACGAGAGCGTCCTCGTGCCGGTCCTGCGCAGGAACCGGTCGGAGGAGCAGTCGGCCGTCACCGCGCTGGCCCAACTCCATGTGCACGGGGTCGGAGTGGACTGGTCGTGGTTCTTCGCCGGGGCAGGAGCCTCACGGGTGGACCTCCCGACGTACGCCTTCGAACATCAGCCGTTCTGGCCCGCGGGTCTGCGGGGCAGGGGGGACGCGGCGGCTCTCGGACTCGTTTCTGCCGGCCATCCGTTGCTGAGTGGTCTGGTGGGGCTGGCTGAGGGCGATGGGGTGTTGTTCACGGGGCGGTTGTCGCTGCGTTCGCATGGTTGGTTGGCTGACCATGTGGTGGGTGGGCGTGTTGTTGTTCCTGGTACGGCGCTGTTGGAGTTGGCGGTGCGTGCGGGGGATGAGGTGGGTTGTGGGTGTGTTGAGGAGTTGACGCTGGCTGCGCCTTTGGTGGTGCCGGAGCGTGGTGCGGTGCGGGTTCAGGTGCGTGTGGGTGTGGTGGACGGGGTGGGGCGGCGTTCGGTTGTCGTTCATTCCCGGGTGGAGGACGGTGTTGAGGGGCCGTGGGTTCTCCATGCGGCTGGTGTGCTGGCTGAGGGTGTCGGGGCTCCGGTGGGTGGGGTGTTCGATGGTTCGGTGTGGCCGCCGGTGGGTGCGGAGCCGGTGGGGCTGGATGGTTTCTATGAGGCGCGTGCGGTGGAGGGTTTTGCGTACGGGCCGGTGTTCCAGGGGTTGCGTGCTGTCTGGCGGCGTGGTGACGAGGTCTTCGCCGAGGTGGGTCTGCCGGAGGGTGTGAGGGGTGAGGCGGGGGCGTTCGGGCTGCATCCTGCTGTGCTGGATGCGGGTCTGCATGCTGCGTGGTTCCTGGGTGGGGCGGAGGATGCGGGGGGTGTTCCGTTCTCGTGGGGCGGGGTGACGTTGCATGCTTCGGGTGCGTCGGTGGTCCGGGTGCGGTTGGTGCGTGCGGGTGATGGTGCGGTGTCGGTCGCTGTGGCCGATATGGCGGGTGCGCCGGTGGCTTCGGTGGAGTCGTTGGCGATGCGGGCCTTGTCCGCGGACGCTCTGGGGGACGAGCGCGCGTTGGTGAACGACGCACTCTTCCGCCTCGACTGGACGCCGGCATCCGGTGCGGTCGTTGACGTTCCGCAGACGGTCGCGCTGGAGGGCCACGACGTCCTCGGCCTGACCGACATCCTGCGCGATGCCGGTGTCACCGTCGAATCTGCCTCGTCCGCATCCGAAGCGCCTGATGTGGTGCTGATTCCGGTGGTGGGTGAGCCGGCGGGGGATGTCACGGATGTGGTGCGGGCGTTGACGTCGCGGGTGCTGGGGCTGGTGCAGGAGCGTTTGTCGGACGGGCGGTTCGCGGAGTCCCGGTTCGTTTTCGTGACGCGTGGTGCGGTGGGCGGCCAGGACCTGGCGGCGGCCGCGGTGCGTGGTCTNCGTTCTCGTGGGGCGGGGTGACGTTGCATGCTTCGGGTGCGTCGGTGGTCCGGGTGCGGTTGGTGCGTGCGGGTGATGGTGCGGTGTCGGTCGCTGTGGCCGATATGGCGGGTGCGCCGGTGGCTTCGGTGGAGTCGTTGGCGATGCGGGCCTTGTCCGCGGACGCTCTGGGGGACGAGCGCGCGTTGGTGAACGACGCACTCTTCCGCCTCGACTGGACGCCGATCAGCGCCTCCTCCTCTGTTTCCTCCGCCTCTGGTTCGCGCGGTGTCGCGGTGGCCGGAGAGGACACGTGGGGCCTCGTAGCGGCCCTGCGGGACGCGGGAATCGATCCCGCGCACGGGGAAGAGCCCCTCGCGCTCGCCGCCGACGATTCGCCCGCGCCTGATGTGGTGCTGATTCCGGTGGTGGGTGAGTCGGCGGGGGATGTCACGGATGTGGTGCGGGCGTTGACGTCGCGGGTGCTGGGGCTGGTGCAGGAGCGTTTGTCGGACGGGCGGTTCGCGGAGTCCCGGTTCGTTTTCGTGACGCGTGGTGCGGTGGGCGGCCAGGACCTGGCGGCGGCCGCGGTGCGTGGTCTCGTACGGTCCGCGCAGTCGGAGAACCCCGGATGCTTCGGGCTCATCGACCTGGACCCGACCGAGCCGGTGACGTTGCCGCTGTCGGCGCTGGACGGTGACGAGCCGCAGCTACTGGTACGGGCCGGTCACGTGCTGGCCGCGCGACTGGTGCGCACGGCCGCCGAGGAGCACGACGCGGGCCTCGTGTGGGCCGGTGAGGGCAGTGTGCTGATCACTGGTGGTACGGGTGGTCTGGGTGCGGTGACGGCGCGGCATCTGGTGGTTGAGCACGGTGTGCGGCGGTTGTTGCTGGTGAGTCGTAGCGGTCTCGGTGCTGAGGGTGCCGAGGCGCTGGTCGATGAGTTGACGGAGCTGGGCGCCGAGATCGTGGTCGAGGCGTGTGACGTGTCGGACCGGGGTGCTCTGGAGCGGGTGCTGTCCCGGCACGAGGTGTCGGCCGTGGTGCACGCGGCGGGTGTGCTGGACGACGGTGTGGTGGGCTCGCTCACCCCGGAACGGCTGGACAAGGTCCTGCGGCCCAAGGCCGACGCCGCATGGCACCTGCATGAACTGACGCGCGACCAGAACCTGTCAGCCTTCGTCGTGTTCTCTTCGATCGCCGCGATGTTCGGGAGTGCGGGGCAGGGCAATTACGCGGCGGGCAACGCGTTCCTGGATGCGTTGATGGAGCGTCGTCGGGCGGAGGGTCTGCCGGGTGTGTCGCTCGCCTGGGGTCCGTGGGACCAGTCGGGTGGGATGACGGGGACCTTGACGGATGCTGATGCGGAGCGGATGGCGCGTGCGGGTGTGCCGGCGTTGTCGGTGGGCCTGGGTGTGGCGCTGTTCGATGCGGCTCTGGCGTCGGGTGGTGCTGTGGTGGCGCCGGTGCGGCTGGATCTTCCGGTCCTGCGTGCGCAGGGTGAGGTGCCGCCGTTGTTGCGTTCGCTGATCCGGGTGCGGTCGCGGCGTGCGGCTGCGGCGGCGGGTTCGGCGACGGCTGCGGGGCTGGTGGAGCGGCTGGCCGCGCTCAGTGTCGTCGAGCGTCAGGAAGTGCTGGTGGACCTGGTTCGCGGGCAGGTCGCCCTCGTACTCGGTCATGCTGACGGCAACGCGGTCAATCCCGGCCGCGCCTTCCGCGACCTGGGCTTCGACTCCCTCACCGCGGTCGAGCTGCGCAACCGCCTCAACACGGCCAGCGGGCTGCGACTGCCGGCCACGATGGCCTTCGACTACCCCACCGTCCAGGCTCTCGTGGACCATCTCCTGGAGGAGCTGCTGGGTGCGGACGCGCCGGAGGTTCTGCCGGTGGCGGCAGGCCTGCCCGGCCGGGGGATCGCCGATGACCCGATCGTGGTCGTGGGGATGAGCTGCCGGTATCCGGGCGGGGTCGCCTCGCCGGAGGACCTGTGGCGGCTGGTCACCGAGGGCGCCGACGCCGTGTCCGGGTTCCCGACGAACCGGGGCTGGGACCTCGACGGGCTCTACGACCCTGACCCCGACCACAAGGGCACCTCCTACACACAGCAGGGCGGCTTCCTGCACACCGCCGACCAGTTCGACCCCGCCTTCTTCGGGATGTCGCCGCGTGAGGCGACGGCGACGGACTCGCAGCAGCGGCTGCTGCTGGAAGCCTCCTGGGAGGCGATCGAGACGGCCGGGATCGACCCGGTCTCGCTCAAGGGAACCGCGACCGGTGTGTTCGCGGGCGTGATGTACAGCGACTACACCAGTCTTCTGGGAGGACCCGAGTTCGAAGGCTTCCAGGGAGGGGGGAGCACGAGTCTCGCCTCGGGCCGGGTGTCGTACGCGCTGGGGCTGGAGGGTCCTGCGGTGACGGTGGACACGGCGTGTTCGTCGTCGCTGGTGGCGATGCACTGGGCGATGCAGGCGCTGCGGAGCGGTGAGTGCTCGCTGGCGCTGGCCGGTGGTGTCACCGTGATGTCCACCCCGACCGTGTTCGTCGACTTCTCGCGTCAGCGGGGTCTGGCCCCTGATGGCCGGTGCAAGGCGTTCTCGGAGTCGGCCGACGGTGTCGGCTGGTCGGAGGGTGTCGGGATGCTGGTGCTGGAGCGGCAGTCGGACGCGATCCGTAACGGTCACGAGATCCTGGCGGTGGTGCGGGGTTCGGCGGTCAACCAGGACGGTGCGTCCAACGGTCTGACCGCCCCGAACGGTCCTTCGCAGCAGCGGGTCATCCGTCAGGCGCTCACCAGCGGCGGGCTGACCATGGACGACGTCGATGTGGTGGAGGCGCACGGCACGGGCACCATGCTGGGCGACCCGATCGAGGCGCAGGCGTTGCTGGCCACGTACGGCCGGGACCGTGATCCGGAGCGCCCGCTCCTGCTGGGTTCGGTGAAGTCCAACATCGGGCACACCCAGGCTGCCGCCGGTGTCGCGGGTGTCATCAAGATGATCATGGCGATGCGGCACGGAGTGCTGCCGCAGACCCTGCACGTCGACGCTCCGTCGTCGCATGTGGACTGGTCGGCGGGGGCGGTGGAACTCCTGACACGGCCGACGCCCTGGCCGGAGACGGACCGGGTGCGGCGTGCGGGTGTGTCGTCGTTCGGGATCAGTGGGACGAACGCGCACGTGATCCTGGAGCAGCCGTCTCCGGTGATCCGGGGCACGGTGGTCACGGACCCCCCTGTGAAGGAGCCGGCGGTGGTGCCGTGGGTGCTGTCCGGCAAGACCCCCGAAGCGTTGCGCGGTCAGGCCGCCCGGTTGCTCTCCTCGATTCAGGCGCGTCCCGAACTGCGGC
>NZ_LIXI01000021.1 GCF_001905595.1 Streptomyces sp. CB00316
CCCAAAAGAGACGGCGTCGGTCTGAGCCTCTACCAAGTCGTCCGCGAGCTGCAGATACTCCTCGCGACCTGGACCGGCGCCTGCCCCACCTGTCACCGCGACATGCCAAACCCCGCACCAACATGACCAAGCACTACTAGTTGTTGTGGTGGGTTTGGGGTCCGTGCCAGTCGAGGCAGAGGACGGTGGCGTCGTCCTTGGGCGGGTGCCCGTTGTAGGCGTTGGCGACCGCGGTGACCATGGTGCGGACGACTTCGCGGGGGTGTTCGGCGGCGGTGGCGTGCAGGAGCGCGGTCAGGTCGACGGTTTCCGCTTCGCGTTCTTGCATGCCGTCGGTGTGGAGGAGGAGTCGGTCGCCGGGTTGCAGGCCGATGTCCTGGACCCGGTAGGCGCCCTGTTGGAGGACCCCGAAGGGCATGTTGACCGCCAGGCGCACTTCTTCGACGGTGCCGTCGCGTAGGCGCAGGGGCCGGGGGTGGCCGGCGTTGACGATCTGGGCGTGGCTGCCGTCGAGGGCGATGCGCAGGAGTTGGCCGGTGGCGAAGGTGCGGCGCCCGTGCTCGAGGAGGGCCTGATGTATCTGGCGGGCCTGTTCGGCGAGGTCTGCTCCTGAGCGTCGGGCGCCGCGGGATGCATTGACGGCGAGGGTCGCGATGAGTGAGGCGCTGACGTCGTGGCCCATGGCGTCGGTGATCGACAGGTGCAGGGCGTCGTGGTCGAGGCTGTAGTCGTAGGTGTCGCCGGCGATGTCGGAAGCCGGGACCAGAGCTCCGGCGAGAGTGAACTCCGGCGCTTCGCAGGAGGGGGCGGAGGGCAGAAGCTGGCGCTGGATCTCGGCTGCGAGGCTGACGGTGGTGGTGCGGTTGCCCCAGTGGTAGAGGTCGGTGAAGCGGCGGTCGGTGACGATGATGTAGGCCAGCGCGTGCGCGGCGTCCTCGACCTGTATCAGCACATCCTCGGTCACTGCGTGGAGAAACAGCTCCAGCACACCGATGGTGTCACCGCGGTTGGTGACCGGAGCCAGCACCCGGAAGCCCTGTGTCCCCTCCGCCGCGTGCATGACTTTCTGGGTGCGGAGCACGTCGTCGTACATGCTGCTGCCGAGGAGAGGGACCTGTTCGGCACGGTCCTCCTCGGGCTCGGCGGCGGCGGTGTCGTTGACCCGCAGCAGGCGTCGGCCGACGACGTCGACGAAGAGGAACGACACGTACCGGGCACCGAACCGGGTACGCAGATTCCGCGCCACGACATCCAGGGAGTCCACCGGCGCGGCGTCCTCCGCCGCCGCCAGCACTTCGGACAGGGCGATCCGGTTCCGCGACACGACAGCCTCCAGCATTACAGGGGGTTCCGCCCGCCAGAGAGTTCGTGCCGGGGTCGAACAGCTTGACGAGATTACCTGTCCCCTGCCCCCATCGCCTGGCCCCTGCCTCTGCAGGGCTGGGGGCTGTGGTGGGTTGCGGGTGGTGTCAGGTGGTGCGGGCGGCGTCCAGGGTCGGGTAGAGGTTCAGGACTCGGTCGATGCCGTAGATGCCGAAGACCTGGGTCAGCCTGGGGGGCAGGTTGGCGATGCGGAGGTGGGTGCGGTGGTGGGTGGCCAAGATCAGTGTGAGAACTGTGGAGTCGATGAACGTGATGCCCCCGGCGTCCAGGATCACTCCGCCGTGTTCGTTGACGGCGGTGTCGATCTGTTCCTGCAGCCAGGGCACCGTGCCGTAGTCGAACTCGCCTTGGGGGGCGATCACGGGCAGGGGCCCGGCACCGGGGTGCCGGGGGCCGGCGGGAGACGTCATGGGGCAAGTATGCCGCCGTGCGACGGAGACCGAAGTGCCAGGTGGGCGCCACACCTGGATGCAGTGAGGCCCGCAGGGAGGGGCGGCGAGGGCAGCCAGCCGCCACCAGCCGCGCGACGCAGAACCTGTGCCGCCCGGGGCCTGCTTGACCGCTGGGACCCTGGCCCTTCCTCTGTGTGCTGCCTGCGCCCGGTTACCTCCTCACAAGCCGCACGGAAACCTGTTGTGGCTGGAGTAGACATTGGGTGGCGGTGAGGTTATGGTTCCTCTCGTAGCCCAGAGGGAAGAAGGGCCCGGCAGAGATGAACTGCCGGGAGTAGCACCGCAGTACACGTAGTTCCGCAGTTGCAGGATGTTGGACGGTTCGGTGGTGGAGTTCCGAAGCCAGAGCAGTTGCAGGACGGCGACGGAACTGGCCCCGGACTGGGTGGCCCGCAGTGATCAGGGGCCGCCGTGGGGCAGTGCCGCAGTTCACGTAGTGGCATCACACAGTTGCAGTATCAAGAGCGGTACCTCGGTGAAGGCGTCTGGCTGTGGGCGTGCGCACCGGGAGGTTCGGCAGTGGGGTTCTAAGCCAGGGCAGTTGCAGAACGGGCGACGGGGCTGGCTGCCGAAGCGGTGGCACTGTCAGGTCACCGCGCAGTACACATCACCAGTAGTACGCAGTGAAGCAGTACCAGTATGTGAGATTCAGAGGGTAAGAAACGGAGGAGTTGGGCGCCATCAGGATCGCCCGGGCGGAAGTCTGAGTCCGGGTACCGCAGGACATCGTGAGTGAGGTGGTCCCCGGTCGAGCAACCGCGATCCCCGCAACCCCCTACCTCTCCCAGGTGGGAATGCGGAACAAGAAAGGCCGGCACAGCTGTTCACAGCCGGCCGATGGTGTAGCAGTTCCTTCGGGGCCCTGGTGCCAATGGCACCAGGGCCCCTCCACGCGTGCTTCCGCAACCCTCCGAGACCTTCCATCAATCCCACAGCCCGATCCCGCTTCTGCAGTGAGGCGCAAGTGACAGCAGATGATTCGTTTCACCGCCTTGATGATGATGACTATCCCGCTTACACGATGGGCCGGGCCGCTGAGATGCTCGGCACCACCCAGGGTTTCCTCCGCGCGATCGGCGAGGCCCGCCTGATCTCCCCGCTCCGCAGCCCCGGCGGCCACCGCCGCTACTCCCGCTACCAGCTCCGCATCGCCGCCCGGGCCCGTGAGCTCGTCGACGGCGGCACCCCCATCGAGGCCGCCTGCCGGATAGTGATCCTTGAGGACCAGCTCGAGGAAGCGCAGCGCATCAACGCCGAACACCACCGCACCACCCAGCCATGACCCCCTCCCTTCGGACCGAGCGGCAGGGCCCGCGAGCCCCACACCGTGCTCCTGCCCTTCCCGAACGGGCCGGGCCGAGGGCGCCGCTCTCCCTCACCCCGGCCCCCGGGAGGCCGGTTGGCCGGGACGGTGACGTCCAGGCTCCTCAAGCCGACCGTTCGCCTCACCACGGCAGGGCAGAGCGCCCGCATGGCCGCTATGCCCTTCTCACTCCCGTGGGCTAGCGGCCGGTGGCCGCCGGCCCCGAGAATGATGGCGGGCCGGGCGGCGGCCAGCGCTCTGGACGCTGCCCGGCCCACCTGACGCGGAGTGCCGGCGTCACGATCGCCCGCAGGGCGGTGTTGCCGTCTGCGAGCGGCCAGTCCGTTTCTGACCGCGCGCACTGGTCTCGTTCACGGCTATCGAGTGGCATGCGCCGGAGGTACCCGCACCGCGCGCGGTGACCCTCCCCGCACAACTTCACCCTCACCGGCTGACAGGTGAACGAGCAGGTCAATCAGCATGTCCCTTGGCATTTACGGGACACCGTCTACCCGGGGCCGGACCTGGGAGGCTAGGGATCATGGCCGACCGTCGACCGCTCTCGCTGCCCGCCTTCTCCGAGCCCGCTTCCGACGCTCCCGTACCCGCCCAGGCGGGTGGGCGCCGGCTGATGCCGGTCGAGCAGGGCGCCGACTTCCGCCAGCCGCCCGGCGAGACCGAGCCCGCACCCGCCCCGGCCCGGTGTCCGCTCGCCCCCGGCGGCCGCACCTTCTCAGACCCGGACCGCCATATGTGAGCGCTACCACCACGGGTTGCGCCACGTCCAGGACCAGCTCACCACCCAGACCCACCGCCCGGTGTGCCAGCGCCTCCACCTGGACAGTGGTCGTAGCCGGCCTGCCTCCCGCCTCGGATACCGTGTTCCTCTACGGGGTGCCATAACGGATGTGACACCCCCCACCGGAGGTAGTCAGCGTATGAGTTCAAAGCGCAGCAAGAATCCAACCCTGCCCGTACTTGACGACGCATTCCGACTCGCGTCGGTCAAGGACGCCGAAGAGTCCACCCGTGACTTGGCCGCGCGGCTGGCCACCACCGAGCTGCGCCGCGTTTCCCACCCGGGCCGGGTGACCTGGGAGCCCACCGATCAGCCCGAGCCCGTACCGGTCCCGCCGACTGTGGTCGACGGTGACGGGGACCTGTGGCTGCGGGACCGGGGCACTGGCACCTGGACCATGCCCGAGTTCAACCCGAAGGAATTCCCGGCCCGCTGTGGCGAGGTTCTGACGTGGAACCAGCTTGCCCGCGAGTTCGGCCCGCTTACCGGACTGGCCGACGACCGCCGCATCGGCGGCGGCCGGCGCTGACCGCGCAGCCTTCTGGGTTGACCGCGCCCCTGAAGCGCCCGTTACGGGTAGCTGGGAGCTCCAGCTCACCGCCGAGCTCGACGATGGCGGCGAGCAGGTGAGCAGGTGAGCTGCTCGACCTCGACGAAGTCGGGGTGGGCCGCTGCCTGCGCGCGGGAGCGGATGGCCTGGGAGGCGACGTGGTGTCGGTACTCGCCCCGCAGCGCGGCCGCGGTGCGGGCGTGGTCCGGGTCGGTGATCGTCTGGTGCCTCGCCCAGCTGCGCGGGTGACGGGCCACGACGGCACCGCCGGGCGTGAGAGTGACGATGACCTCGGCCGTGCTGGTGGCGACGTGGACGCGCTTGCCGATGGCCAACGGGTGTACGGAGTAGTCACAGGTGCCGACGCGGATGTAGTGGTCGCGGCCGATACGGGTGTGGAAGCGGAACCAGCGCGGCGGATCGATGGGCGGCAGGGCGAGCATGCCCGGCCCGGTCCGCTTCCCACCGCTCGGCGGGGCGGGTGCCCAGGGCGCGGTGAATCCGCCGGTTGGCGATGCTCAGCCAGTCGGTCAGCTGGGTGTTGAAGTCGTCCGGACCGCTGAAGGCGCGGCCGGGCAGGAAGCTCGTTTCCAGGTAGCCGTTGGCCCGCTCGACCAGGCCTTTCGCTTCTGGATCACGAGGGCGGCAGAGGAATACCTTGACGGCGAGCATCCCGGCGAACGCCGCGAACCGAGTGGTGAGCTTGCCCTGGCCGATGCCCGACTCGTTGTCCCGGACCAAGACCAAGACCAGCACCGGCGGCCGCCCGCTCTGGCCGCAACCGAGCGGGATGTCGACCGGCGGGAACCACAGGTCACACTGGGGCCAGCTCGCCGGGCTGATACGTCGTTCGCGAGACCGGATCAACGGGCAGGTAGGCGGGCCGCGACTCGCGGACACGGTCCTTGAGGATCGTCATGCCCATCTCCCAGCCGATCCGCTCCGCGATCACGTCGTCGGCATCGTCGGGGCCTGCTTAAAAAGCTCCCGGATCTGCGGCTCGGCCACTTCTGGGCCCACCACCAGGCTGTGACCGCCTCAGCGACCTCGAACGCCGAACCAGCGACGGGGGAGCAGCGCAGCAGCCTCCGGTGATCCTCCTGGGCCTGGACCACCTCCGGGCATTCGGCCAGCCCGACGACACGGCCCCCGCTGCCAGGCACGCTCATCAACCAGTACCGGCGGCGTGGGCAGACTCGCTGGTGCGCCGCCAGGTACACCCGGGCTGGTGCAACGCGACCGGTCCGCGCAGCCACACAGCCCGGGCACGCCGGGCCCCAGGCAGCGGACCGTCTCCACCCCGTTGTGGAGCCGCGCCGTCGGCGCCTCCTTCGAGGGGCCCAGCGGCTCCTCCCGCATCCAGGCCGGCAACGCACGGCGTAAGCCCACAGGCGGCACCCGACACAGCGCTGCGACCCGGTCCCGGGCCGCAGCGTTCAAGAACACCTCACTGTCGCCCTGCAGAGCCCCAGCGACGCCTTGGCGGCCGGCCACTTCGGTAACCGACGACAGCAGACTCCGCACTGTCAGGCCGTACCTGTCCGCGATCCGCCCCAGGAACGACAGCGTCATCTCACCTTGCAGAGGAGCCATCCGAAAGGCGCCCGCGGCCAGCAACAGCTTCCCCACCCATCCCGTTGTGACAGCTATCGTGCTTCGGCTCAACAGTGTGATCCGGCTACCCGACCACAACAGGCAGGTGCCGGATCCGTCGGCTGGCGTCAGATCAGTAGTCGAGGTCGAGGTAGTCGATGTCGTTGAGGGTGACATCGGAGAGCCCTGTGGCTCGGCCTCCGCCGTCTTGGAAGTAGATCTCTTTGAAGCCTTCGGCGATGATGCCGCGCATCTCCTGGTCGCCGGCGCCTGTGTTGCGGGCGTCGAACAGGCGCTGCGCGTACGTCGCGGGGAGGTGCACGGTGAGTCGCCGGAAGCGTCCGTCGTCGGTGGTGCCGGCCGGCGCGGTGTAGCCGAACCGTGCCCGGGTCTCCACTGTGATTCCGCCCGAGGCGGCGGCTTGCTTCTGCCGGCGTTTGCGGACCTGGGGCTGCCAGCGCTGCCGTACGGCAGCGTTGATCTTCGCGGCGACGTCGGCGCGGGCGTGCCTGCGGGCCCCGCGCCGGTAGCGGTTCACCGAGTCGGCGGTGACCCCGAGCTCCTGGGCGACGGCCTTCGCACTGCCCAACTGGCGGATCAGGTAGCCGACCTGGCCCTTGAGAGTCTTGGGCGGCTGGCGGGTGAAGGCTTCCCGGTCGGCCCGCTCGATGGCGTCCTCGATCTCCCCCACGGCTTACTCCCCTTCGTCCAGGACGGCGTCGCCGCCCTTGATGTGGCGGGCCGGGTTGAGGCCCTTCTCCATCAGGTCGACCGCCCACAGCATCGACTGGACGCCCTCCAGCTTGGCCAGGCCGGGCGTCGGCCCGAGGCGGAACCCGCCGGGCTGCGGCTTGCCTGACGCTGCGTAGGGGAGGAAGTCGAGGGGGCTCTCACCGAGGCTCGGGTAGACGACGCAGTCGGAGAGCACGGCGAGCGGGTACAGGCCGGTCATCTTGACCATGTTGTTGAGCTTGCGGTGCATGTTGACCCGGGCCTTGCTGATGACGGCGGCCCGGATGTCGGGGCGCCACGTCGGCCGCGACAGGGCCGGCCACGTCTCGCCCTCCTTGTAGGACTTGCCCTGCGGGCGCTCGCGGAGCTTGCCGACGCCGCCCTTCACCGTGGCCTTGATCGCGGCCAGGACAGCGGCCAGCGCTGGGTCGTTCTGCTTGTGCTGCTCCATCGCCGCCAGGAACTCCACGTCGGTGAGGTCCTTGGTGACGCCGAGGTCTGCGAGGGTGTCGACGTAGGCGTTCTTGAGCCGGTCGTGCCACGGGTCGAGGTAGGCGCCGGTCTCCCTGCGCAGGTACGCCTCGATCGGGTGAATGTCGTGCCCGAGCTCCTGGGCGTAGGCGAGGGTGTGCGTCTGGTACCAGGCAGGTCCCGTCGGGCGGGTGCCGTCGGGGGTGAACGGGGAGGGCAGGCGCGGGTCCAGCTCGATGTGGCTGAGGTCGGCCAGCCAGCTCCCGGGGATCTTCGGGTTGAACTTCGGGGCGTGGAAGCGGTCCGGGGCGGAGAGGCCGACGACCAGGCGGGCCGCGGCGGCGAGGAACGCGGTGTTGAGGTCGAGGCCGACCGCGAAGGGCAGGGTGCACTCCTCATCGGACAGCGTCTGAACCGACCGCACCCACTGGTAGGCCTCTTCGTTCAGGAAGCCGCCCTTCCAGCCCGAGTTCACCACGACGGGGTGTTCCGGGGTGGCCTCCGGCGGCGCCGGGTCCATCGGCTCCGTCCCGAGCGAGCCCGCGTTGTAGCCGGACACCCAGTTCCCGGTCTCTTCGTCCCGCACGGCCTTCGTCGGCGGGCGCAGCGCCGTCATCAGCTCCAGCCCGGACACGGCGGTGGAGCCGCGCGGCGTGATGACCCGGGTCGCGTACACGCCGAGGACGCGGGCGATGTCGGCCGGCTCCATCTCGCTGACGCCGGGCCAGGACCGCTCATCGAGGGCGTCCCAGGACAGGACTGCCAGCTGCACGCACTGTCTCTCGCGGCCCTGCGCCTTGCGGTAGATCCGGGCCCACGGGCCGAAGCCCCGCTGGGTGAGCTGCCACTTGGCCTTCGTCACCTGCTTGACGACGGGGTGGTCCTCCGGGAGGCGCAGGGAGCGGCGCTGCTCGTGGCCCTCCAGGTGCTCGGGCAGCCCGAGCTTCACGGCGGCGGCCGCGGTGAGCACGATCAGCGGGTCGGAGTCCTTGCCGTACCGGTTGAGCTTCGCGGCACCGAGGCCCGACTCCTTGAGGGTCCACTCCACCAGCTCCGGCACGGTGGTGGCCGGGCAGTCCAGCACGAGGCCGTCCGTGCCGTACGCGGATCCGTCGCCATCCAGGACGGCGAGCGGGCCGTGAGGGAAGCGCGGGTCGACAGCGGGCTGCGCCGCCTTCCTCGCGGCCGGACGCCGCGACGGCACAGCAGGTCGGATGGCGGGGCGCGTCGGCCCCGCAGCCGCAACGGCGGAAGCCTGCGGTGCACCTGCCGTCTCCACCTTGGACGCGGCCGGCTCACTGGACGCCGCCCCCGGTACCGGCGCGGCAGCCGAACCAGCACCGGGGGCTGGGTGCTTCGCGGCCCATCCGTTCAGTAGCCGCTGGTAGGCATCCAGACGCGGTGGTTTCGGCTCGCTGCGGCCGTTCTCCCAGTTCTTCACCGACTGGGTCGTCGTTTTCAACGCGGTGGCGAGACGGGCCTGGGTGATACCGGCGGCCTCACGCAGCCGGGCACGCTCCGCCGGAGGCGGGAGCTGCGGCTCCTCGTTCAACAGGGCGTCGACGGACGCGAACAGCTCTTCCTCAGACGCCATTCCATGCACCTTCACGTCAGGACTCGATACCGCTTAACCAAAAAATTAGCCTACCCCTTAACCCTTTCGCGCCCATTCCAGCCCGAAGCGCGGCGAGCGCCTGGAGTTTGTCGGGAGTGAGCTTCGCGCGGCGTCCCTTCTGATTCATGATCCAGACTCCGCGCTTGACGGGGTACTCCTGGCCACCGACCTTGACCCCCTCTACGTGGCCTCTGGGGACGGCCACAGAGCCAGTGGCCCTGTACTGCGCCAGAGCCGCCACCCCCAGGCCCCCAAGGCTGGCGCGGACGGCTTCGGGAGCTCCGAGGCCGGGGGCGTGATGCCGAGCTGCTCCAGGCGTTCGCGCTGCCCGCCCGTCAGGGCCTGCCAGACCACTGGTTTCCGCTGCCGGGCCAGCCACTTGCCGATGCCCATGCCGTGGACCGTGAAGCCGGGAAGGACGTCCGCCTGGCCCTCTTCGTCGGCCACCAGCTCGCGCAGCGCGGCGTAGTGCCGCTGCCACTCCGCCGGCCACGAGGGGTTCCAGTCCGCGTCCACGGCCAGGAGCGCGGCCTCCCACTCCGGGTGACCATCCAGCGCACCCGCGCGGCGCAAATTGCTCAACCACTGTCCCACCGGCCTGGACAGGGCCACGGCGGACCTCGGAGCGCAGAGAGTCCGATGGTCCGCGTAGTACGCCTTCGCGGCCTCCAGGCTCTCCTGGAACCGCTCATCGGCCGGGCTCCAGACCATGCCCAGCTGCTCCAGCCGCTGCGCGCGCAGGCCGGTCATCTGCCCCGCCCCGTACGCCCGTCGCTGCTCTGCGACCCAGGTCCCCAGGGGGAACGCGACCTCCTTGAACCCGTACGGAACTCGGGCGTGAAGCTCACGCTCCGTGAACGTCTTGAGCGCCGACCAGCCGCGCGCCCAGCCCTGACGCTCGGTGTCGATGACGTTGAAGGAAAACCAGTGGCGGTCGGACCTCTCATCAGCGTCTCCGACGACACCTCCCAGGCCCGGTGACACCACCCCCCCAGGTCATGCCTTCGACAGGGGGACACAGTCATGCCGGGCCCGGAGGCCAGCGGCCCTCTTGCAGGACCGCGAAAAACATAACGGGGGAATGCCTTTGCCGCCGGAGGATCTGCGGACGGTCCTGGCACCGGTCGACCTGGTGTGGGCGCGCCCGGAGCGTCCAGCCGCCCGGAAGCTGGTGGAGGCCGCGGCCCGAGGCGAGCTGGCCCGGGTGGTCGGGTTCGTCGGCCGTACGGACGCGCCGCAGGTCCTTGCCGATCGGGTCGCCCGGCGCCTGGAGGACCAGATGCGGCTGGGCGGTCCGATCAAGGACCCGGTGGGCTGGCTGATCGGCCTGGCCCTGCCCCAGCGTCAGCGGTGCGGCGATGTCCGGTGCGATGACCGGGTGCTGCTCGGCTCCAGGCAGGACTGCCCGCGCTGCGCGGAGCAGCAGGCCGATCGCCGCGACCAGTGCCGTGCAGTCGCGGCCGCCGTCGACGCGGCGATGCCGCACGCCTCCGAGAACGAGCGCCGTACGGCGACCGAGCAGCAGCTGCACCAGGACGTGACCGCCCAGGGGTGGATCCGAGAGCACCGGTGGGCGCAGGTCCGCGAGCGGCAAGCCGCCGCAGCTCAGGCCCGCGCCGAAGCCGCAGCAGGGCAGCCGGCCAACGACGCCCCGGCCGCGCCGATGCCTCCGGTCGTGCTGCCCGCGCCGCATCCGTTCGTCGCCACCGACCTCGTCGGCGGCGACGACCAGGAGCAGGAGCTCGTTCTCGAGGACCTGACCCGCGAGCAGGTCCGGGCCTGGCGGGTGCAGGGGCTGAAGGACCACAGCGTCGTTTTCGACCACATCGACCAGTACTGCGAGACTTCAGCCAGGAGGCTGTTCAGCAACCAGCTGGTCGATGAGGCGCAACGTCTGGCGGGCACGCACAATCTGGTCCTCGGGCACACCGCTTGGGGGCAGGCGTGAGCGAGAGCAAGGTGTCCGGCGCCGACCTGGCCCGGATCGCCCTCCAGACGGCCCGCGCCGCCCCGAGGAGCGCACCCCAGCCCAAGCGCCCTGGCCCTGCCTTCAGATGGTGAAGGCTTCGTTGATGGCGTGGCTGTCCTCGTACATGCGGTAGCCGGTGATCTTGCCTTCGGCTGCGGTGATGTGGAGGGCGAAGTGGTTGGTGAAGGTCTTGCCCGTGGCCAGGACCTCGAAGCGGTTGTGGCCGATGACCACGGCGTGGTCGCCATCGACGACGGTCGTGGCAACGACGTACTCCTTTGCAGGGGTGAGGTGCTGGCCGAAGGAGGCGAAGAACGCGGCGATGTCGTCCTTGCTGGTGCGGCTGCCGGCCCAGGGGACGTTGGGAGCGCCGCCGACGTGGAAGTCGACGCCGTCGGCGAACAGGTCCAGCAGGGCGGGCATGTCGCCTTCGCCGAAGCGGGCGAAGAACGCGTCGACAACGTCACGGGTGCTGGCCGGGGTGGTGATGGTGCTCATCATGATTCCGTTCTGCGTGGTGCGGGTGGGATGGGGCCTGCCTGACGCAGGCCTGGGAGCCGAGGGCATGGTTGCCGCAAGGCAGAAGCAGCGGGGTGGGTCAGGGGGCGATGGAGAGGACGATCTTGCCGGTGGTGCGGCCGGTCTCACCCAGCGTGTGGGCCCGGACGGCTTCTTCGAGGGGGAAGACCTCGTCGACAATCACGCGCAGGCGGCCGCCCTCGACCAGGGAGGTAACCTCGCGCAATCCCGCATGGTCGGGCTCGACGAGCATGAACACCGCCCGGATACCGGCCGCCTCGGCCTCCTCGGCGGGGAAGGTGTCGTCCAGCGGCAGGATCGAGATCAGCGTGCCGCCCGGCCGCAGCGTTTGCAGGGACCGGGCCCAGTTGGGGCCGCCGAGGGTCTCCAGGACGACATCGACGTCGCGGAGGGTCTCGGCGAAGTCCTGGGTGCGGTAGTCGATCAGCTCGTCGGCGCCCAGCGAGCGCAGCAGCTCGTGCTTGGCGGCGCTGGCCGTGCCGATGACGTACGCGCCGCGGGCCTTGGCGATCTGTACGGCCAGGTGGCCTACGCCTCCGGCGGCCGCGTGGACCAGGACGCGCTGACCGGGCTGGACTTTCGCGGTGTCCACCAGGGCCTGCCAAGCGGTCAGCGAGGCCAGCGGCAGGGCGCCGGCCTGGATATGGTCCAGGCCCTTGGGGCGCGGGGCGAAGTGCCGGGTCGGAGCGGCGACGTACTCGGCATAGGCGCCCGCCGGGTGAGGGAAGCGCGGCATCCCGAACACCTCGTCGCCGACCTCGAAGAGTGTCACTCCGCCGCCGACCGCCTCGACCACCCCAGCGACGTCGAAGCCCAGGGTGAACGGCGGCCTGGCCCCGGTGGCGAACACGCCGCGTTCGCGGGTCTTCCAGTCGGTCGGGTTCACGCCTGCAGCGTGCACCCGGACCAGGATCTCGCCTCGGCCCGGGACCGGACGCTGCGTCTCGACGACCTTGAGGACCTCGGGGGCTCCGGCGGCGTCCTGGGAGACGGCGCGCATGGTCGAGGGGCGGGTGGCCTGGGACATGATGACGTGCTCTTTTCAGCAGTGCGTTTCTTGTCGTTCGTGCCGTTTCTCCTGGGCACGTCCTCAGACTGCCTGGGCGGAAAGACCCCCAGTAGTGGCCCGATGGCCATGGAATGCAAGGATCGGGTCATGCACCACGTTGGCGTTCTGGCCCTGGAAGGCGTCGTTCCCTTCGAGCTCGGCATTCCCGCACGGATATTCGGCGCCGCCCGCGACGGCACGGGCAACCGGCTCTACTCCGTGACCACGTGCAGTCTGGACGGCCGCCCCGTCCGCACCGAGGCCGACTACCAGCTCACCGTCTCCCACGACGCCTCCCTGCTGGCCACCGTCGACACCGTCGTCATCCCGCCCTCCCACGCGCTGGGCCCCATCCGCGAGGAGGGCCGCCTGCCCGACACCCTGCGCGAGGCCCTTGCCGCCATCCGCCCCGGAACCCGGATCGTGGCGATCTGCACCGGCACCTACGTGCTGGCCGCTGCGGGACTGCTCGACGGCCGCCCCGCCACCACCCACTGGCGCGAAGCCGACCGCCTGCAGCGCATGTTCACCACCGCGCGCATCAACCCCGACGTTCTCTTCATCGACGACGGCGAGATCCTCACCTCTGCCGGGGTCGCCGCCGGCATCGACCTGTGCCTGCACATCGTCCGCCGCGACTACGGCAGCGACATCGCCAACGAGGTCGCCCGCTCCTGCGTCGTACCGCCCTGGCGCGACGGCGGCCAGGCCCAGTACATCCAGCGCCCCGTCCCCGACCCCACCGCCCCCGGCACCGCCCCCACACAGGCGTGGATCATGGAGCACCTCGCTGAACCCGTCACCCTGGCTGACATGGCCGCCCACGCGAACGTCAGCGTGCGTACCTTCACCCGCCGCTTCCGCGACGAGGTCGGCACCAGCCCCGGCCAGTGGCTCGTCCGCCAGCGCGTCGACCTGGCCCGGCACCTGCTGGAGATCACTGACTGGCCCGTCGACCTGGTCGCCGACCGCGCCGGATTCGGCACCGGTGTCTCCCTGCGCCAGCACCTTCATGCCGCCATCGGGGTCACACCCCAGGCATACCGCCGCACCTTCCGCCCCACACCCGCAGCAGTCTGACAAGCCGCAGCTCGATCATCAGCTCTTGGCCCCTTCGAGCTGGCGTAGAACGCGGACATTCCAGTCGGCACCGCCCCCGGCCTCGTGACCGCCACGGCCTGGGCGGGCGAGCCCCCCGCCCGAAGACGGTTCAGAGCATTGGCGGCGAGCAACTCACCGTTCCGCCCCGCCTACGGCACGCTTCCGGCGTATTCCGGCTGCCCTCCAAGTAGCCCGGGGACCGGAAAGCCGTCAGCGTTGAGGCGTTCCCGGCGGTGGGTGGGCATCGTTCAGTTACTCGCGGACCTGAGCGTTCACTGTGGGATGCACGTCACCGCTGTCCGCGCCGAGGCTCGCAAGCAGGCGCAGGAAGCCGCCCTCGACCGGTTCGCCGAGTTCGCCGATGCCTGGGGTCGGAAATACCCGGCGATCGTGCGGCTCTGGGAGAACGCATGGGAGGAGTTCACTCCGTTCCTCCGCTTCGACACCGAGATCCGCCGCATCGTCTGCACGACCAACCCCATCGAGTCAGTGAATGCCCGGATCCGCCGTGCGGTCAAGGCCCGCGGCCACTTCCCCAACGAGCAGGCCGCACTGAAGTGCGTCTACATGGCGATCATGTCGCTGGACCCCACCGGCAAGGGCCAGGCCCGCTGGACCATGCGCTGGAAGACCGCACTGAACGCCTTCGATATCACCTTCGACGGCCGGCTCTCCGCAGCACGCCAGCAACTCCAACAACCCAAGTTACACCGCTCGTTTGACAGACCCTCGGCAACCCTGGGGCGGGCCTCCTGAACGTAGAGCTTGACCCGCTGGTAGTTCCCAGTGAACCCGTACTCCGCGACCAGCCGTTCATGGATGACCGCGGCCTTCATCAGGACCTCGGCCCGCAGCATCGCATCGACCAGCGGCGCGAACTCGTCAATCACCCTCGCCCGGGACCGCCCGTTCGGCGACCGCCGCGGCGGCGTCGCCGGACCCGGCGGACGAGAGGTACTTCCGGACCGTCTTGCGATCCAGCCCCGTCTCCCTGGCGATCTCCGACAAGCTCAGCGCCCCGGACTCCAGCAGCCCCCGGAAACGCCGCAGTTCCAACCAACGCTCCGAGTCCAAAAGATCGCCAGACCCCTCTCCGCTGCCTCACCAACAAGCAGCAGAGTGCCGAGCAACACGCCTCACCGCATCAACAACTGTCCCTATTCATCCGTACGAAGGTGGGGACGTAACTGTGTACGCCGACAATGAGGTGTTCGGCCCGGACGAAGGGACGATCGGGGTGACGTTGCCAGCAGGCCGAGCACAGTCCAAGCCCTGCGTGCTTCCGTACTCTGCCGCATTGCTCACAGGCCCGAGGCGGCTGTTTGGCCTGCCGGGGACGCGAGCAGTGCCCGCACCAGCCGGTGTCCTCGCGTAGGAATCCGGGCCGACTGCAGCGAGGGCATGGGGCCTTGGAGGCGTCGCGCTCGGACTCCCGCAGGCAAGTGCGGCAGAGTGCCGAGGATTTACTCCGCACCGGGTGTCCGCATGCGGTGCAGACACGTGAGCAGGTGATGCACCGGCCGGTGTCCGCCTGGAGAACTCGCTGCTGGCCGCACCGGGGACAAGCGGCCCGGGCCTCGGCCTCCTTCTGCTGGGCAGTGCAGCGGCAGCAGTGGCGCCGGTCGATGAAGCCGACCGGGGCTCCGCAGCCGATGCAGTCGCTCTGTTTGACGCCCACGATGCCCCCTCATCTCCGGGTCAGATGGGTGGCATCGAGCGGCCTCGCGCGGAGGCCGCTTTCGGCAGGTCGGCGACCGGTCGCGGTGGGACCGCAGGACGCTCGACGGGGGTGGTGTCGACCTCGAAGAGGTCGTTGGGGGTGCAGTCCAGCGGGGTGCACAACGCGATCAGCGTGGACATCTTCACCTGGGAGGGCTCTTTGCTGAACAGAGCAGACACCGAGGCAGAGGACATTTGCAGCCCGGCGCGTTCGGCCAGCAGCCGCTGCAGCTGGGTGCCGGTCCAGATCTCGCGCTGGGCGGCGGCCATCCGCAAACGCCATCGGATCTTCATGCGGAGCTGTCCCCCTCGGCGGTGAGTTCGCCGAGCGTGGTGGTCACCGCGCGGCGATAGGCATCCTCGATGAACGTCGCGGAGGGACGGACATATCTCATGGTCGAACTGACCGTCCAGTGACCAAGGAGCTGCTGGATGGCCACCAGGTCCACACCACGCTCGTAGTTATGGGTCGCGCAGGCCCGCCGCAGGGCATGCGGACTGAACCGGTCGGTCGCCGCACGGCCTTCGAGTTCCATCAGATAGCGCAAACGGTTGCGGATCGTCCCGCGGTGCAGACTGCCTCCGGACTCGTCCGCGAACAGCACCGGGGAGTCGGGGAACTTCCCGCGGACGTCGTCGAGGAACCAGCGCAGGACAAGGTCGAGCCCGTCGAGCATCGGCACCCAGCGCGGCCGCGGTCCGGATGTGCGG
Organism: Streptomyces sp. CB00316; assembly: GCF_001905595.1. Lineage (GTDB taxonomy): Bacteria > Actinomycetota > Actinomycetes > Streptomycetales > Streptomycetaceae > Streptomyces. Next base: position 15,987 of record NZ_LIXI01000021.1, read on the forward strand.
GCTCCTTTGCCGAACCGGACGTGGAGCTTCCCGAACGGTCCCCGTGTGAAGTGGAGGTCCGGGCGGTCCAGAAGCGACACCTCTTCGGACCTCAGGCCGGCGTGATAGAGGGTCCGGAACATCGCGTACTCCCTGGCGGCGGGTGCGTACTTGGGGGCGGTGGCGATCCGGGCCTTGAGGAAGTCGAAGAACTCCGCGACCCGCTCTGGGGTCGGTGGCGGCAGCTCGGCCGGGGAGTCATCGCCGACATGCCGGGACGCGTTGAACTCATCGACCAGGCAGACCAGGCGAACGCCGAACCCGGCTTCGATCTCGACGGCCTTGCGGACCTGCAGAAACCGGTGGAAGCCTTTGAAGATCTGCACGTACTCGCGCCGGGTCGAGGCCGCCCGCCCGGCAAGAGCCAGGTCTCCGACGACGCGGTCGATGTCTTCGGGGGTGACGTCCCAGGCGGGCCGGCCCAGTGCGGTGAGCGTGCGTTCCAGCAGTCCGATGTCGTTCTCGACGGTCACCGGGCTGAACCCACGAGCTCGCCATGAGGCGACGAACGCCTCAACGCAGTCGGCCTGAAACTCCCACGGATCGGCGGTCACCGGCTCCAGCAGTACGGCACCGCCCTGGACCACACTCAACTGGGATGCCACCGGCACACCTTCCTCGCACCTGACCGATCAAGGCAGCACCTGGAGAATCCGGGCACCACCACGAAGACCAACAAGGATCCTCCAGCTGTAGATCGTGATCTTCATGTCTGCGTTGCGGCTTGTCGCCGGTAGTGGCTGGTCTGGGATCGGGCCTGATGGCGACGTCGCCAGTTGGACCAGGCGAGACGGTGGGCGGTGTTGTGGACGGACTGGACGACGATGGCGATGAACAGTCGCTGTACTTCGTTGCAGGACAGCGGGATCAGGTCGGCGGGGTCGGCGGCCCGGTCGTGTTCGTCGGCCCGGACGACGGCGAGGAAGGCATGGGCGAGCATCGCCAGAGTGACCCAGCGGGTCCAGGACACGAATCGTCGGACCTGATGCTCATCAAGTCCGGCCAGACCCTTTCCGGCCTGGAAGGTCTCCTCCACCCGCCACCTTGATCCGGCGACCCTGACCAGGGTGGTCAGCGGCACGGCCCCGGGCGAATAGCAGCGGTAGTAGGCGAGTTCGCCGGTGGCACGGTTGCGGCGGATCAGCAACTGACGGTGCCCGGGGCCGGGGTCGACGGTGTCGATGACGGCCCAGTCGTAAAACCGGTGCCCCTTCGCGCCGGCCCCGGCGGACAGCTTCTGCCAGGCCCGCCTGGGCAGCTTGCCGGCCAGGGCGTCGGCCCTGAACTTGCCTGCCTGGGTGGTGATTCCGGCTGAGCAGGCGACGGCGAGGACGTAGCCCATGCCGCGTGTTTCCAGTGCGGCCCGCAGTTTCGGGTTGCCGCCGTAGACCTCGTCCCCGGCCGCCCAGGCGGCGTGGTGCCCGGCGTCCAGGAACCGTTCGATCATCACGGCGGCCAGTTCCGGCTTGGTCGCGAAGGCCCGTTCCTCTGGGATGCCCGCGGCCTGGCAGCGGTCGGGATCGGTGGTCCACGCGCGCGGAACGTACAGCTCTCGGTCCACCGCGGCGTGCCCGCGGCTGCCGGCGTAGACGAGGTAGACGGCGACCTGGGAGTTCTCGATCCGGCCCGCGGTGCCGGTGTACTGCCGCTGGACCCCGACGGTGTGCGTGCCCTTCTTCACGTCGCCGGTCTCGTCGACGACCAGCACCGCCGCGTCATCACGCAGATGCTCGACCACGTAGTCACGGACGTCATCACGGACCGTGTCCGCATCCCAGGACGCCCGGGACAGCAAGTGCTGCAAACCGTGCGGAGTGGGATCCCCGGCCACTCCGCGATCGTCCAGCAGTTCTTGCGCGGCAGGTCCGCCAGCAGACCGAGCACCAGCCACCCGGCCCGGCGCCGGGGTTCAACCCGTGCGAAGCGGCCCGCGATCCTGCCCATCAGGGCCTCGAACGCACCCCGCCAACGGGTGGGATCTATGCTGTGACCTGCGGCCACCGTCTCTTCGTCAGTCCACACAACTCACGATGATCAACGGTGGCCGCACCTGTGTCCGCACAGGCCCTGACCAGCGAGATCACTGTCCATGTGCCTGCTGGCTATACTCGACTCAGGGGGGCATCTCAAGGACGGAGATGACTCCATGCCCGCCATCCTCTTCGTCCGGATCACCTCCGGACTCGATACGCAGGAGTTCGAGCGGCGCCTGCTGGAGCGGCGGCCCCGCTTCCATGACGTACCCGGTCTCCTGCAGAAGGTCTACGGCCGCGACAGCGCAACCGGCGACGTGTGCGGCATCTACTTCTTCGAGAGCCGCGAGGCGCTCGACGCGTTCCGGGAGACCGAGCTCGCCCGCACAATCCCTGCCGCGTACGAAGCGGTAGAGGTCCGCCGCGAGGTGTACGAGGTGCTCTATTCGCTGCGCCCCGACCGGGGGCCCTTCGCCGAGTCCGGCCATCCGGCGGACACGACGGCGTGACCCGCCGACGACTGGCGCGACCGCACCAGACCGAGCCAGCCCGTGCCGGCCACTCAGCGCCAAGCAGCCCAACAACGCAAAGATCACGATCTACAGCTGGAGTAAAGGACAGCAGGAGATGGATACGGGCCGGTGGCAGCGGCGATCCACGAAAAGGAACATGTGCCAGCCCCAGATCTGTCACGCTATTGCTTGGTTAGCTGAGGGCTTGAAAGGCGAGCCATCCGCTGCTTCCGACGGCGACGCCGCTGGCGGTGAGGTTGGCGTGGAAGTAGAGCTTGCCGTCACTTCCGGTGGCGAAGATGTCGGCCTTGCCGTCGGAGCCGGCATCGGGAAAGGCGGTGAGCAGCGGCCGGTGGGCGCTAGTCCACCCACTTCCGATCACGGTGTGGGAATTGCCGAGTCCTTCACCTTGCGGTCCGCGGCCTTCATAGAGGCGGAGTTCGCCGTTGGTCTTGTGGCGTGCGATGAGGTCGACGTGTCCGTTGCCAGTGCGGTCGCCCGGTGATGCCAGGTCGTAGTTCGACCAGGATCCGTTGCCTATGAGGACGGGGGCGCGGGCTGCGTCCAGGTAGAGGGACTTGGAACCGAAGTAGAGCCAGAGGAGGTCGCCCTCCTTGACGAGGAGGTCGGGGTAGCCGGCGACATCGATGGTGCCGTCGTTGTTGGTGTCCAAGGGACCGTCGACGTCGCCGATGGCGATGATCTGGTCGGCGTTGTCCCAGTGGTTGTTGGCCGGGTCGTAGACGTCGAGATTCTGACGTTCGTACAGACAGGCGCGTGAGTGCCCGTCGGCCTGTTCGTCCTGTGCGGTGCATGCCCAGCCGACGCCATTGTTCGGGTAGAGCTGAAGGGTCTTGCCGCCTTCTCCCGGGATGGCCGCGATGAGGTCTTCGAAGCCGTCGCCGGTCCAGTCGCCACGGTGGGTGATGCCGGCTCCGGTGAAGTCGCTGTTGCTCGCGGTGGTGCCGGTTCCGACATATCCGTTGCCCTGACCGGGGTACAGCCACAGTTCGCCGTTGCTGCGCACACCGTAGAGATCGGCGTTGTTGTCCCCGTTGAGGTCGCCGGCCTTGTCGGGGATGGAGAGCCCGTCGGCATAGAAGAGGTAGGCGGCCCGGTCGGAGCGGTTCTGTGCGGCGTCGAGGCTGCGGACGTGGAGCCGCTGTGATCCGGCCGAGGGTGGGGTCAGGACGAGCTTGGCGTCGATCCTGCCGTCCCCGTCGAGGTCGGTGCTGGGGTTGACGGTGCGGACGGTGTGGTCCCAGTCGCTCCAGTACTCGTACGACTTCACGTCAGTGACGCCGCCGTTGCCGAGGATGAACGTTCCTGCGGTTCGGGCTTGCCCGGTGACCGCGGGCCAGCCGTCGGATCCGTCGGGGAACTGCTGGGAGCTGATGGTGGGCGGTGTGCTGGGCCGGGTGGGATCGAAGTTGAAACGGCAGGTGGCCGCATCCGGGGCCCAGGCGGAGCCGGCGCTCGTGTCGAGAGCCTGCACCCTCCAGCCGAAGTTGCCCTTGGCCGCCGCCAGGTACGTCTGCAAGGTGGCTTTGGGGATCTTGACCTTGGCTATGGTCCCGGAGGTGGCGGACACGATCTGGTTGAAGATCTCGGCTCCGCCGGAGAGGTTGTTGGTGCCCCAGAGACGGAACTGGGCGCGGACTGTCCCGCCGTCGGGGTCGGAGACCTTCGCGGTGAGCGTGACGTCGGTGTTGCCGATGGTGGTGTACGGGGCAACCGTGTCGCACCCGCCGGAGCTGGGAATGGTATCCAGGGTATTCGGCACGTTGGGCACGGTGTTGTACGTCGTCGACAGAACGGCCGAGTTCGCGTCGAACTTCTTCCACGCGTAGACGTCGCTCTCACTGCTCGCCCGCAGGCCCAAGGTGAGCGTGTGCCACTTGTTGGCGATGACGTCCTTGGCCCCTACGGTCACGTCGAAGGCGAGGTTTCCCGCAGGCAGTTCGATCCCCATCCGAGGGATTCGTTGACCGAGTCCAGCTTCTTGCGCCAGTCGGGCTGGTTGTTCCACGTGGTGGACGCGGAGATAGCGCCGGTCTCCCAGATCTCGACCGTCCGGTTGGTGCATGACCATGACCAGGTGTTCTTGATGCGGAACGTGGACGAGGAAACGACCTTGTTCGTGGACCACAGGTTGCCGGCATTCATGCGGAAGAACGACCTGGCCAGCCCGTTGGTCTCGTTCTCGTACCCCACACGCGCGGTCGTGGTGCCCTTGTCCCAGTTGGCGCCGTTGAAGAACGAACTGCTCGGGTGCTTCTTGTAGGCGATGGTCCAGGAGTGACGGGAGCCGGAGACCGCCGGGTCCAGTAGGACCGGATACTGCGTGTCATTGCCCGTCAGGAGTTCCAGATCCGGCGTCAGGCTCAGCTTCCCGTCCTCGACGGCAAGCCCCATGGCCGCCTGCCGGGAACCGTATCCGGGCTCGAACTCGTCGGCGGGCGGAGGAGGCCCGGTGGGGGTGCTGAGGGCTGACCGGGCAGCGGGTGCAGCGGTGGTGCTGCTGTCCCACATCAGCGGGGTCGGCGCGGTGAACACTTCCTCGCCGGCGGGGTTCACCGCTGAGAAGTTGCCGTGCGCGTCGGTACGCGCTGTCAGGCCCTGGGTATCAAGGTCGAAGTGGACCTGCTGCAAGGCAGGGTCGGCGGCCGCCTCGGGCGTCTTGACGACCAGGAGGCTGGTGAACCCGGCCGGCCCTGCTTTGAGCTTCAGGTCGACGTCGGTCAGGACGTCCCCGAACGTCAGAGTGTCGCCGTCTACCTCAGGCTCGGGCAGGGGCTGTGGCCAGGTCCAGGACATGCTGCGCCCGTCCCGTACGACGGTCGCCAGCGGTCCCTCGCCACCGCCGGAGAGCCGCACATCGACCTCTGCGGCCTTCGGGGACAGCGAACCGTCGGCGTTCGCCGTGAGGGTGGTGTCGATCGGTACGAGTCGACTGTCCTTCTGTACGAACTGGGGCAGTGCGTAGGTGTCCTGGGTGAAGGTGCCGTCAGGGTTGGCGAACACCTGCGACACCTCGGTGCGCTGGGCGAGCACCTCCACGGGCTGGCCCGTTTCCGATGCCTCAGCGAGCGCCCGCGCCTCGGCATCGTCTGCGGGTTTCACGGATGCCGGGGCGGCTGCGGGCTCGGCAGCAGCGGCTTGGGACAGCTGTTGCGGTGCGCCAAGAGTGAGGGACAGCGCGAGAGCGGCTGTTCCCGTTATGCCCGCTTTGGTTCTCCGTCTGGTTCTGCTTCGCAAAAGTTTCATTAAAGAGTCCCCTCCCAGGTCTGTTCGACTCGCACCCTAGAACGTGAGGGAAGCGTGATGAGAATGATTCCTCTGTGGCGTCACGCTGATTGGCTTGTTTGGCGCCGCCCATTCGGAACATTTAGTCAATGAACTAAGCATCTTCTTGCTCGGGTAATGGCTGGAAGCTGCTGCTGCCCCTTGTTTCCGCTGTGCTGCTGCTGTGAAAGTCCTGCTAACTTCCGTGCCCAGCTATGACTTTGGACAACGGGTGGGGAGTTCTGCGCATGTTTTCGGGTGGGGGCGTCGTTACCAGACGCGTGAGGAGACGGGCACGGCTGATAGCCGCCGGTCTGGCCGCGTTCCTGTTGCTGGGACTGCTCGGTGGGCCGATAGCGGCGGCCGCCGATCTGGATCTGCTGAAGCTGGAGAAGCCGGACCCGGTGCCGACCCGGGAGGTGGCGAAGCAGCTGTCGTCCAAGCCCGACCAGACGGCCCAGCATCCCTGGAAGTCACCCAAGGTCACCTGGCCGGAGCCTGCCACCGCAACCCCCGCACTCCGGGAGAGCGGAGCTCCGGTGAAGGCCGGGTCGCTGCCTGTCAGCGTGGGCCGCACCACAGCGGGGACGGCGGCCTCGGGCAAGGTGTCAGCCCTGTCCTCGGCTTCCGACCGAGCCCAGGCGTCAGGCCCGCAGAAGGTCCAGGTCCAGGTCCTGGACCGGGCCACCACCGAGTCGCTGGGTCTCGAGGGTGTCGTGCTCGCGCTGCGTCCCACCGCCGGGTCCCGAGGGGAGCGTGGACGTCGAGGTCGACTACTCAGGCTTCCGTGACGCCTACGGCGGCGACTGGGCGTCCCGCCTCACCTTGAAGATGCTTCCTGCCTGTGCCTTGACCACACCAGGGAAGAAGGGCTGTGCCACGGGCGAGTCCCTCACCACGAGCAACGATGCCCGCGAGGGCACGCTGAAGGCCGCGGTTCCCTTGCCCAAGGCTGCCCCGGCCGCCAGCTCGCAGGCTGCGAGTACCGCTCCGGTGGCGCGGTCGGCAGGCGTGCAGTCGGTCTCGGGCGGCACCGTGCTGCTGGCCGCGACCGCCGCGGTGGCCGGCCCGACGGGCAACTTCGCAGCTACCTCCCTCTCTCCGTCCTCCTCTTGGTCCGCGGGTGGTTCGAACGGCGGGTTCTCCTGGACCTATCCGATCGACACCCCGGCCGTCGCAGGCTCCGCCGTCCCGGAGCTGAAGCTCGGCTACTCCTCCCAGGCGGTCGACGGCCGTACTGCCTCGACGAACAACCAGGCGAACAGCGTCGGTGACGGCTGGCCGATGGAGCCGGGCTACATCGAGCGCCAGTACATCTCCTGCACCGACGACACGAAGAACAGCACGACCACGGCCAAGGTCGGCGACCTGTGCTGGAAGAAGGACAATGCCGTCATCAACCTCGGCGGCCGCTCCAACACCCTCATCAAGGACGACACCAGCGGCGAGTGGCGGCTGGAAGGTGACGACGGCACCAAGGTCGTCAAGCTCACCAACGCCGCCCTGGCCAACGGCGACAACAACAACGAGTACTGGCGGGTGACGACTCCGGACGGCACGCGCTACTACTTCGGCTACAACCGGCCGCAGGGATGGGCCGCAGGCAAGGACGAGACCAACTCCGCCTGGACGGTGCCGGTCTTCGGCAATCAGACAGGGGAGGAGTGCTACGCGGCGGCGTTCAAGGACGCCTGGTGCCAGCAGGCATGGCGGTGGAACCTGGACGCGGTCATCGACCCGCACGGCGACGCCATGACGTACTACTGGGAGAAGGAGACCAACCACTACGGCCGCAACGTCAACCCCAGCACCGGAGCCTCCACCGCGACCCCCTACACCCGCGGCGGGTACCTCAAGCGCATCGAGTACGGCCTGCGCTCCAGCAACTTCTACGCCCAGCCCGCCGCCAAGGTGGAGTTCACCAACAGCGAGCGCTGCCTGAGCGACTGCGGAACCTTCGACAAGGACAAGGCGAAGAACTGGCCCGACGTCCCCTTCGACCGCTACTGCGCCCCGGGCACGGAGTGCAAGGACCGCTACTCGCCCTCCTTCTGGAGCCGCAAGCGCCTGACGAAGATCGACACCTCGGTTCTCGTCGGCACCGCCTTCAAGCCGGTCGACTCCTGGGCCTTCACCCACACGTTCCCCTCGACGGGCGACGGCAGTGACCCGGCCCTCTGGCTGGCGTCGATCACGCGCACCGGGCACGGCGGCACCGGCTCCGTCACCCTTCCCGCGGTGACCTTCAAGGGGCAGACGCTCCCCAACCGTGTGGAGGGCGCCACCACCGGCGGCAAGCCGGACCCGGTGCCGCCGTTCTGGCGCTACCGCGTCTACGGCATCAACACCGAGACCGGCGGGACGATCGGCCTCACCTACTCGCCGACCGACTGCACAGCAGGCAGCGTCCCCACACCCACATCCAACAACCGGCGCTGCTACCCGGTGAAGTGGTCCCCGCCCGAGGCCCCCGGGGCGAACTACGAGCCGTATCTCGACTGGTTCCACTCCTATGTCGTCACCCAGGTCCTGGAGACCGACATCACCGGCGGCGCCCCCGCCAAGCAGACCGACTACGCGTACCTCGACGGCATGGCCTGGGCCAAGTCGAAGGACGACGAGTTCACCGTGGCCAAGCACCTGACGTACGGCGACCGCAAGGGGTACGGCCGCGTCCAGGTCCGCACCGGTACGGCGCCCGACAAGCGGTCGCTGAAGGAGTTCCGCTACTTCCGCGGCATCGAGGGTGCGTCGGTCAAGGACACCGAAGGTGTCGCTGTCACCGACCGGGAGACCTTCGCCGGCATGACCCGTGAGGAGGCCACCTACAACGGCGACGGCGGCAAGCTGGAGACCACCACCAGCTACGAGCCGTGGCGCTCGGCCGCGACCGCCACCGAAACCCGGGCCGAAGGGCTACCCGCCCTCCACGCGTACGCCACGGGCGGGAAGAGCGAGCAGACCCGCACTGCCGTCGGAGCGGGCTGGCGCACCACCCGCCTGGAGCGGACCTTCGACCCGGTCGGGCAGGTGCTGACGGAGTCCTCGCTCGGCGACACAGCGAAGGCCGGCGATGAGGAGTGCACCACCAACACCTACGTCCGCAACACCACGCTCAACATCCTCACCACGATCTCCGAGTCCCGGACCGTGGCAAAGCCCTGCGGCACCACGCCGAGCCTGCCGGCGGACCTGGTCTCGGTTGAGCGTTATTACTACGACGGTGCGACGGCCCTGACGACGGCGCCCGTGCGGGGCGATGTGACGCGTCTGGACGAGCAGGACGCCGAGGGCACCGGATACCTCACCACCGCGACGCACACCTACGACCAGCACGGCCGGGAGAAGACTGCCACCGACGCGCTGGAAGTCACCACCACGCGTACCGCCTATACTCCCGCGACCCTCCAGGCACCGACCACGGTCGAGGTGACCAACGCCAAGGACCACGTGGCCACCACCACGCATGACCCGGTCCGGGGTGTGGTCACCGCCGCGGTCGACGCGAACGGCAAGCGCACCGACGCCGTCCACGACGGCCTAGGCCGGGTACTGAAGGTATGGGAGCCGGGATGGGCCAAGGCCGCCCACGCCAACAAGCCCTCCGCCGAGTACAGCTACCGGATCTCCCGGACAGAGACGAACGCCGTCACCACCAAGACCCTCAAGCAGAACGGCGAGTACCGCACGACCTATGCGCTCTACGACGGACTGCTGCGCGAGCGCCAGACACAGGCCCCGGCCATCGGCACGCAAGACCGGGTCATGACGGAAACCCACTACGACACCCACGGCCGACCGTGGCAGTCGTACGCGCCGTACTATGCGACCGGCGCGCCGTCGGCGACGCTGAAGTCGGCCGCGGTGAACACGGTCCCGACCGCTACACAGAGTCTCTTCGACGGAATGGGACGCGTCACGGACGCGCTGTCCGTGAAGTTCGGCGACGAGCAGTGGCGGACCAAGACGGTCTACGAGGGTGACCGCACCACGGTCATCCCGCCCAAGGGCGGCACGGCCACCACGACGGTGACAGACGCACGCGGACGTAAGACCGAGCTCCTGCAGTACACGAACGCCGCGCGCACCACGTTTGAGAAGACGCGGTACGTGTACGGCAAGTACGACGAGCCGTCCTCCGTCACCGACTCCGACGAGAACACCTGGACCTACACCTTCGACAGCCGGGGCCAGAAGACCAGGACCGTCGACCCGGACAAGGGCACCACACTCACCCAGTACGACGACCTCGGCCGCCCCACCACCACGACCGACGACCGGAACGTCACCCTCACCACGAAGTACGACGCGCTCGGCCGCAAGGACGAGGTCAGGCAGGGCACCACACTCCTGTCCAAGTGGACCTACGACACCCTGGCCAAGGGACAGCTGACCAAGAGCACGCGCTACGTCGGCAGCGTCGAATACACCACCGCCACCGGCGGGTTCAACGACCGCTACCAGCCCACCTCGACCACCACCACGGTCCCGTCCGCAGCGGGCGGCCTGGCAGGCACCTACACCTGGACCTACGGCTACGACGAGGAGACCGGGGCGCTGCTCTGGACCCTCAACCCTGCCGTGGGCGACATCCCGGTCGAGCGGGTGACCACGAACTACAACAGCAACGACCTGCCCTTCCGCACCAGCGGGCAGTATGACGCCCTGGTCGCCAACACGCTGTACGACGTCTTCTCCCGCCCCACCCGCCTGGAGTTCAGCGCCGACCTCGGGAAGAAGGCCTATAAGACCCTGCTGTACGACGAGCACACCGGCCAGGTCACCCGGCAGACCACCGACCGGGACGTGGCCCCCAAGCGGGTCGACGACACCACGTACGCCTACGACCCGGCGGGCAACGTCACCGGGGTCACCAACGTCAGCGGCCAGGACGCACAGAAGTCCACCGACATCCAGTGCTTCACCAACGACCCGCTGGGCCGGCTCTCCGAGGCCTGGACGGCGAAGACGGACTGCGCGGCGGCCCCGTCGGCGTCGACGGTCGGCGGCCCGGACGCGTACTGGCACAGCTACAGCTACGACAAGATCGGCAACCGCTCGAAGCAGGTCGAGCACGCCACCACGGCCGGCGGTACGGACGCCACAACCACCTACACGCACCCGTCCCCGGGGACCAAGCGCCCCCACGCGGTGCAGCAGGCATCGGTCACCGGCGGCCCGGCCAGCGGGCGTACCAGCACCTTCCAGTACGACGACGCCGGCAACACCACCAAGCGGACCATCGGCACCACCGTCCAGGACCTGACCTGGACTCCCGAAGGCCAGCTCGCCACCCTCACCGAGGCCGGCAAGCAAACCGCATACACCTACGACGCCGACGGCAACCGGATCATCGCCAAGAACGGGGACGGCTCCAGCACCCTCACCCTCCCCAACGGTGACGAACTGAAGCTCGCGGCGAACGGCACCAAGACGGCGACGCGTTACTACACCCACAACGGTGAGACCGTCGCCGTCCGCAACGGCAACTCCATCGCCTACCTGATCAACGACCACCAAGGCACGGCGATGACGGCCATCGCGGTCGGCAGCCTGGCCCTGACGCGAAGGAAGCAACTGCCCTTCGGCCAGCTCCGCTCGGCCCAGTCATCGGTCTTCGGCCCCCGCGGCTTCGTCGGCGGAACCAACGACCCCACCGGCCTTACCCACCTGGGCGCCCGCGAATACGATCCTGTCCTGGGCCGCTTCGTCTCCGTCGACCCGATCATCGACTTCGACGACCCGGCACAGATGAACGCCTACAGCTACGCCCACAACAGCCCCCTCACCAAATCCGACCCCACAGGCCTGCGCCCCGACCACACCGTCGGCAACGTCAAGGGCGACGAACGCTGGGCATCCGACCGGGGGATGTATGCCGGCTACACCCTCAAAAACGGCAAGTGGGTCTGGAAGGAAACCCCGAAGAGGGGAGCCGAGCCCAGGAAGCGCTACAAGGCGTACAAGGCCAGCCCCAGCACCTACATGGTCAACGACAAGCACGCCAAGAAGCGTTCCGCGGACATCCGATCTGGAGCCAAGAAGGCCGCAGACGCCCGTGCCAGTGCTGCTGCTGCTGAACGGCGTGAGCGTGAAATGGGTGTCAAGAAGGCACTCTCAGAGATCACGTGGGGAAACCTCAAGAAGTTGTGGAATGGCTACACCTCAGGAGATAGCGTGGGACGCTGCCTGAGTGGTTCGGTGGGTGCGGTAGTCGGAGTTACTGGACAGGTCTGCCTCGTTACGACAAACCGTCCTGACGGGAAGACCGACTATGGTTTCTCTGCCAACTACGGTGTGGAAACCGCCTCGGTCGGAGCGGGCCTGCAATACGAGATGTATGGCAGTAACGCCACCGATTTTGAGCAGCTGCGTGGAGACAGTTCTGGCGCCAATGCTTCTCTTGGCCTAGGCGTGAATGTATCCGGTAGCCACGAGTACGCCATAAATCGCTCAGGGGACAGAATCGAAGTCGTACGTAACAGTCGCGGAGAGCCAGTAACAACTACTTCACTGGCGTTGGGGGCAGGGATTGGGTTCGAAGCGGGTCTGCAAAGCGCATACAATACCCGAATAGGTCGCTTCTTGAGTCGGTAGGCGCAGTGATAGAGGCGCACGGGCTATGGAGCCCGTGCGCCTCGGGAGGTAAATATGCATGAAATGCTCATTGCGGCTCGAACGTCGCATTCCGTGAATTACGGGGAGCTTTTTATTGGTGGTTTGGTCGCGATCGTCGGCTCTCTGCTGGCACTGAACGTTCGCGGCTGGGCCGAGTCGGTCGCGGATTTTTTGGGGAGTAGAGTTTTCTCGGCCTTTCACCACAACGATCTCATCTTGCGGATTCCTGCGGGATTCTTTGCGACACTAGGGGCGCTTATATCTCTTATCAACCTAAAGATTCTAATCTTTGGTTTCTAGTTTATTAGCTCTCGTGTTGACCTTTTGTAGAGGTCTTCTGGAGGGCGGGCGGGGTCTAGTAGGCAATTTACGGAAAAGGGTTAAGAATGCTGCATTCAGCGTAGGTTTCTGCGGTCCTGGAAACGCATGCCCTGGGTCGTATAGCATTGACTGCTGATCTTGGGTCCTGGGGGGGGCGGTACGGGCGGCGCCCGTACCGCCCCCCCAGGACTAGGGCGTGTGTCGGAAGTGCTTTAGGTTGGCTGCCGTGAGTGCGCGGGGGCAGAGTTACAGATATGTCGGACCGGTTGAGCTGAAGGCTGCGGTCCGGCCTGGCAGCGCCGGGTGCCCGATCAGCTCGGCGGCTGACTTCGACGGCTGGATCGCTGGGCGATCGGCAGCAGAGCTGACCGAACCGTTCACCTTCGTGGTCGGCACGGATGGTGTGCTTCGGCTGGCGCCACGGCGGAGTGAGCACGTGGCCTGCGCTGGCGGGGACAGGGTTCTGAGTGCCGGCGAGATCAGCTTCGTGCGCGAGGCAGACCGGTGGACCGTGGGCGAGGTCAGCAACCAGTCCACCGGATACTGCCCGGACGTCGCCTCCTGGTCGGCAGTCGCTCATGCTCTGGACGACGTAGAACTTGGGCGGCCCTCCGGCTTCACCCACGAGGTGGTGTTCCGGCGGTGCCCCGACTGCAAGGAGCACAACATCGTGCGCGAGGGCGACTTCGTCTGCGTCTTCTGCGGCAGTGATCTGCCGGAGACGTGGAACGTGGATCCCGCCGTATGACGGCCGGGGGTCACAGCCACTCATTGATGGCTGCGACGAGGACAGTCGCTTCGTAGCGGACCGCGAGCTTGTCGTACCGTGTGGCGACAGCGCGGTGCCTCTTGAGCCGGTTGATCCCGCACTTGAAGCTTCCCCTTGATCGTGG
>NZ_LIXI01000022.1 GCF_001905595.1 Streptomyces sp. CB00316
TTTCGACAACGCCGCCGCGGAGGGCTTCTGGGCCCTGCTCAAAGAAGAGATCGGCACCCGCACCTGGTCCGACCGGGCCACCGCCCGCGCGGAGGTCTTCACCTTCATCGAGACCTTCTACAACCGCCGCCGCCTGCGCAAGCACAAGACCTTCGGTTATCTCACCCCGGCCGAGACCAGGCAGCGGCATCGGCACGCCCTCGCAGCATAACGATCACGTGTCCGAGATCACGGGGAAACTTCACTCCACGCCTGCACCCACGCGCGATCCTTGCGGTGCGGCTTGTTCCGCCCCGTCCACGCGCCTGTCGAAGGTCCTGCGATCGCCCTGCCGCCGGGCGTGCTGATCTCTCCGGACAACCGCTCCTGGACGTACGCGTGCAACCGCGGATTGGCGACCAGCTTCGATGTCTTCGGCCGGCGAGCGGCCATGTCCGATTTCCATTGCGCGACCGATGCCCGGTAATCGAGCTTCCCGCCCCTGGTGGCCGCGTTGCGCCGCAACTCGCGGGAAATCGTCCCCGGATCGCGGCCGACTTGCCGAGCGATTTCGCGAACGCCTATGCCTTGGGCGTTGAAGAGCGCGATCTCCTCCCGCTCAGAGAACGACAGGTACCTGCCCGAATTCGGTTTCGGATCGAACGGTCGCATGCCGCCACACTGCCGAAACCAGCGCGTGGCCACCGCTGGCGCCACGCCGATAACCGCGGCCGCTTCCTCCGAGAGGAGACCTTTGGCGATTTCATCCCAGAACGCTGCTTCGATATGACGCTGAAATTTCGGATGCCCCGGAGACCTCAACTTTGACCGTATCGCCCGATCGGCTACCTGCTGACGACGAACCATCCCACACCTCGCTGATCATGAGGTGTTGCGACGACCGATTGAATCCACCTTGCGACCCGCGGTCGCTGTGATGTATCAGCCCGGAGTCCTTCTTGATCCGACGCCGCCAGCCCGCCATCTCCAGAGCGTCCAGCGGGAGTTCTGTCCGCATGTGGTTCGCGACCTGCCAGCCGGCAATCATCCGCGAGTACACGTCCAGGACGAACGCCACATACGCCCACCCCGACCAGGTGCGGACATAGGTCATGTCCGCGACCCACAGCTGGTCGGGCCGCGAGGCGGTGAAGTCGCGGTCGACCAGGTCCGGCGGACGCGGTGCCGACGGCTCCGGAACCGTGGTCCGGCGCCGCCGGCCACGGATGACGCCTTCCAGGCCGAGCTCGGCCATCAGCCGCTCGACGGTGCAGCGGGCCACCTCGACGCCCTTACGCCCGAGGGCCCGCGTGATCCGGCGGGCGCCGTAGGTGCCGCCCGACTCGGCGTGGACCTCTTCGATCAGCGGCATGAGCTGTTCGTCGCGGAGCCGTCGGTCGGACTTCGGCCGCTTCTTGCGTGCGAAGTACGTCGACGGCGACAGCTCCAGCACCCGGCAGACGGGATCGACCCCGAGACCTCTGTGGCGCAGGTGGTCGATCACCTGCTCGGCCTCGTCCGGGGACGGTCGATCTCCTGGGCAAAAAACACCGATGCGGCTTTCAGGATCTCGTTCGCCCGCCTCAACTCCGCATTCTCCCTGCGAAGTTGCTTCAGCTCGTCGAGCTCGGCGGTGGTGAGCCGGTCGTCCCGCTCGCCGCGGTCGGCCTCGGCCTGGCGGACCCAGCCGCGCAGGGCCTCCTTGTGGATGCCGAGGTCCTTCGCGACGTGGGCGATCGGGCGGCCGGTGGTGCGGACCTCACGGATCGCGCGCTCGCGCAGTTCATCCGGGTACTTACGTGGTGCTGCCATGGTGCTGGTGGTTCTCCTTCGCCAGGACCGTAACCCTGGCATCAGGGACTCCACAAATCTCAGTACAGCTCACCTGAACGGTCAGGACAGCGTTTCCGCCTACCTGACGGTCAACTCGGTGGCAGTGCGTTACTGACCTGATGGTGTGGAGCGGGGGGACCGGTTGCAACCGGTCCCCCCGCTCCACCGTCTGGCTCGGTAGTAACCACTCACCTGGAGTTTGCGTGCCACTGCGTTTTACGGACTGTTCGTTCTCCTACAGGGCCGATACCCCCGTGCTCGACCATCTCACTATGGATTTCCCGGAAGGCTGCACGGTTCTGCTCGGCCCGAACGGAGCCGGGAAGTCGACGCTGCTTTCACTCGGGGCATCGGCTCTCGTCCCTTCGTCAGGGAGCGTCACGCTGGGGCGCGCGGACAGTGTCCGGCGACGTGACCGTCGCGCCTACCGGCAGCGCGTGGGTTGGTTGCCGCAGGACGTCAAGGCAATCCCCGCTCTAACGGTCCGTGAACAGGCCGCCTACGTTGGCTGGCTGAAAGGCCTGTCGAAAAGCGATGCCTGGGACAGGTCGGCCAACGCGTTGGAAAGGGTCCGTCTGACGGAGCTCGGTGGGCGTAAGAGTCACGAACTCTCCGGAGGGCAGCTCCGCCGCCTGGGTATCGCGCAGACGCTGGTGCATCAGGCTGAGGTCGTTCTTCTGGACGAGCCGACGGCCGGGCTCGACCCCGTCCAGAGGGGTGTCTTTCGTGACCTGCTCGCGGAACTGAGTGGCTCGGTGCACTTCATCGTCTCCACGCACCAGACCGACGATCTCGCTGACATTTACGACACCGTCATCGTGTTCGACCGCGGCCAGCCGGTCTTCCGGGGACCGGTAGCTGAGTTCTTCTCCGCAGCCCCCGCGGGCACCCCGTACGAACGACGTGCGGAAAGTGCCTACCGCGGCCTGGTCCGTGGGGAGGTCTGAACTATGCGCACCGTAACGCTCCTGCGCTCCGGCCCAGCCGTATGGGCCGCTCTGGTTCTCATCCCGGTTCTCGTGTGGTTCAGCGCGCAGAACACCGAATCCACGATTGCCTACTGGCCGTCGATCAGTTCCCAGACCACGATTGTCATCGGCTTCATCAGCGCCGCGTGCGGTGCAGGAGCAGCGTGGGAAGCAGCCCGGCTCAAACAGGGCGCGATCCCTGCACTCGCCCCGGCCCGAGGGATGCTCAGTATCGCGACTCTGCACCTGGGCCCGGTCGCCGTACTCGGCCTGATCGCGATCGTGGCACCCTTCGCCGTGGTCATGAGGTCCGTGACCGTCCCGTCCGGCGTCCCCAACCCTGCGATCCTTACCGTTTCCTACAGCGTGATCCTCTCGCACATCGCCCTGGGCTGGTTCGTCGGCGCCCGGATGCCAAAACTTCTCGGCGCGGCCACCATGCTGCTCTTCGGGTACCTGTGGGGATTCTGGCCGGCTGCCATCGGCACTCTGCCCTGGCTCCGCCACCTCAACGGACAGGGGGTCACCGAATGCTGCGGCCTCGACCAGGAACCCTCAGTCCGCAGCATGGCGGCCACCGTCGTGTTCTCCCTGGCCGTCGTGACGGCCATCGTGCTCAACTCGGCACTGCCGAAACGTCCCTGGCGCCCGCTGTTGCCTCTCGCCGCGTTCACCGCCGTGACCACTGTGGCGCTTACCCTGGCCATTCCCCTCGACTTCAACGGCACCCAGAGCCGCGATGTAGCGCTCCGTACGTGCTCCGGGCAGAACCCGCAGATCTGTCTGTGGCCGGAACAGAACACCCAGCGAGACGAGATCACCCGATGGGCAGACGAGGCCACCAGGAAGCTGGCTGCCGTCGGAGTAGCCCCTGACCGGCAAGTCGAGTTCGGGAACCCGCATCCCGACCAGGCCAATGTCGCCTCGAACATCGCGACCAGCCCTGTGCCCAGTGAACCGCCTCCGTGCGCCCTCCGCCGGGGCGCCGCCTACCCTGGCGACGAGGCCATGGTCGCCATATATGCCTGGCTCTCCCTCACAGGCGGCGTCCCCAAACACGATCTCGCCCAGCGCTGGCCCGCGGAAGCCATCACCCTCGCCGAGCAGGTCCGAATCCTCCCTCCGCAAGCGCAAAACGCCTGGTACGAACGGAACATGCGCTCCGTACACGACTGCACCGTCCTGCCTGACCTGAACCCCGCCTCCTACACCAAGGCAGCCGCATCGTGAACTGGTGGCACCGCGCGCACAGCACCTCCCTCGCGGTAACCGTCCTCACCGCCACCATGCTCGCGGTGCCGCTCCTCGGCGGCTCCGCCGTGCCGATCCCCTCACTACTCGCCGGGATGAGCGCCGGCATCCCCGTAGCCCTCGTGCTGCCCGCCGTGCCCGCGGCGCTCACCCTTCACGCCCTGAACAGGGTTCCCCGCGTCTACGACACCACCGCAGTCCGCCCCGTAACCAACTACCGGGCGGGCATGCTGGCATCCACCGCGCTGATCGCCACGGCCATCGGACTCGCCGCCACCTACGTCGCAGACTCCTCCATGGCCCTCGCCGCAGCACGGAATTTCGTCGGCTACCTCGGCACCGGCCTCATCGTCCAGCAACTCCTCGGCCACCTGTACGGACCGCTGGCCGTCACCCTGGTCCCCGTCCTCTGTGCACTCATCGGACTCGCCCCCGGCGGCCGCCCCTACCCATGGACCTGGCCCCTCCACGAAGCACCATCCGCCATCGCAGCGACCGCATCCCTGCTTCTCATCACCAGCGGGATCGCCGCAGCGAGCTTCTTCACCCCACGGGGCGCGGCACGCCGCGCATCTGCCTGAACACGAGCACTGTTGCCTCCCGTCGGCACCCGAGAATGTCGTGCCTGCCGATGCATCGCCAGATGCCTCCGATGTGCCCCCACGGACGAGGTGATCTCGTAGACGCCGGGGGCACGACGTACGCCTTGATCCGTAAGCCGGGGCGGGGTGGGGTGCTGGAGGTCGGTGGTGAAGCGGGGGCAGCGTCTCGTAGGTCGGCACGTCGGTCCTCCAGGCAGCAAGAAGCCCCCAGCGCTGCCGGGGGCGGAGAGTCGGTGACGTGGTGCAGAGCGCGGCTTTCTCAGCCGTCGGTTAGGGGAGGGGTTCGTAGATGTACGCGTGGTGGCGATAGAGGCGTCTACTGATGCGACTTGGGGCATGTGGCGCGTGTGTGGCCGCGCAGCATTTACATGGCCTCGGTGAGGTTCGCCCGGCGGCACGATGCGACTGCGGACGCCCGGCAGACGGGATCGGCCGTGAAGTTCCGGTGAACTCTCCCACCCCACGGAGTCGCGCTTTTCAGCAGGTCAGAGCGGGTGTGCTCTGGAGTGATGCTGAGTGTCGCGAAGGTGCAGAGGCGTAACGCGTGGCGGTACTACGTGCGCGGAGTCGCGTACGGAGACGGGCGCCGTCCCGTCGGTCAGTCGTTGAAGGCCGCCCAGGAGATGGCTGGCCTTCCTCCGGGGAGGTGGTGGAGGCGCGGTCTGGACGCGCTCGGGCTGACCGAGGGTGCGGAGGTGTCCGAGCGGCAGCTGGAGTTGCTGTTCGGTCAGGGCCGACACCCGGACGCCGACCGGATCGAGCAGCGCCTCCTGGACGACGGCGTCGATCCGGCCACCGCCCGCCGGCAGACGGTGCTGGGGCAGCCGATCGAGGAGATCGTGGCCCGCAACCAGACTCCGCTGCTCGCCCTGGACTTCACCTTCCGCCCGCAGGCGTCCCTCACGGTGCTGTGGGCGCTGGGCGACGCTCACACGCGGCGGGTCATCGAGCGGGCGCACGAGCGGTCCGCCACCCAGGCGTTGCGCTGGCTCGAGGACGACGTCGCGGAGACCCGGTGGTCCTCGGGCCGCGGCCGCGCGAAGACACCGGCCCTCGTGGTCGCGGCGTTCCGGCACTTCGACAATCGGGACGGATTCCCGCTGCTGCATGAGCACTGCCTGGTCCTCAACCGCGTGCAGCGCAGGGGCGCTGACGGTAAGCCGAGGTGGGGCGCGCTGGACACGACGCGGCTCTACAAGCATGTGGTGGCAGCCGGGACGCTCTACACCCTGGCGATGACGACCGAGGTGTGCGAGGAGCTCGGGCTCGCGACGGTGCCTCGGGAGGTGACGCCGGGCCTGCGGCCGGTGGTGGAGATAGCCGGTGTCGACCAGGTGCTCATCGACTGGTCTTCCACCCGGCGTCAGCGGATCGAGGACGCCCTGGAGGGCCTCACTTACACGTACGTCCAGGAGCACGGGCGGTTGCCCGGTGAGAAGGCCCGCCACGGTCTGGGGTGGCAGGCGGCGCAGGACACCCGCCCGGAGAAGAGGACCCCGCGCCCGCTGGAGCAGCTGCTCGCGTGGTGGCGAGCGTCCGCGGTGCTGAAGTTCGGCAAGCGGATCGTCGACGGGCTCGTGGACCGCTGCCGTGCGGTCGGGGCGGCGCTCCGGGCCCGGGTGGACCCGGTGGTGGATACGGCGCTCGCCGCTGTCGACGTTGCTGCGGTCGTCTTAACCGTCCGAGGCAACTTCGCCCGCCGCCACGTCCTGGCCGAAGCCCGTCGGCACCTGCTGGAGATCCTGCGCGGCCGCGCGTTCACCTGCGGCATGGACGACTACATTGCGAACCGCGCCCTGGCCGACCACGGCCGCCAGACCACCATGCCCCAGCCCGGCCGCCGTACCCCGGCTGCCGACCAGGTCTTCTACACCGCCGACTTCACCGAGCCCGAACCGTGGTGGATCGCCGGCACCGACGGCAAGCCACCACGGAAGTCGTCCCGGTACGAGCGGGCCCGGGTCGCCAGCCTCGCCGTACGCAACGCGATCCGTGCCGCTCCCACTCCGCCCACTGAGCAGGACGACCCACCGGCCGCGACGACATCGACCGCCGCGCACGCCGTGGACCACCCCGGCCGCGACGCCGCCCTCACACCGGCGCAGCGGGCGGGCGCCGTCCAGACCCACCAGCAGGCCGCGATGCCCGACGTGTACCTGGAAGGCCGGACGACCGACCCGGCGACGTGGCTGCGTACACCGGAGAACCTGGACCGGCTCGCCGCTATCACCCGCGAGGCGAACGCCCGCCGCTGCGCCATCGCGATCGGACGGACCCCGGCCGCCGACCCGGGCCCTCCGGTCGACCGGCACCGCCAGGAGCACGAGCACGAGCAGCAGCGGCAGCCCCGCCAGGATCCAGGCCAGGGCTTCCAGCCGTGACAGCCCGCGTGGGCCCGCCGGGCGGGACGGGCGGTGAAGTCGCCGGGCCAGACGCCGGGATGCGACCTGTCGCCCACTGCCGAGATCACCGGGGAGCGGCGAAGGTACGAGGGACCGATCGCTCCCTTCAAGCACGGAGGCCTCATGGTTGCCCCGACGCTGCCGCACCTGTCACCGGCGCAGCGTGAGCGCCTGGAGCAGCTCACCGACGCGGCCCGGCTGCGCACCGCGCTGTACCCGGCACCGAAGCCGACGCCCGGCTGGCGCCGCTCCCGCTCCCGGCAGTACCCCGGAGGCCGGCCGCACCTGTGGCGCACCGGGCGGGGCCGCCGCCGGGGACGAGTGGCGACCGCGATGGCGCGGAGCGGCTGGCCTACTCTGGGTGTCCACCGAGCCCCGCTCGGCGGGGCGTCCCGGCATCCGGTGTGGTTCAGCGGCGCACCGCTGTGCCCGCCGATGCACTTCCGCCGCACCACGCCATCACATCGGACGGACGGGAGCGGACACCATTTTCGTCCGTGCCACCCGGCGTGTGTACGGGGGTGACGGCGCATCGGACGCGGTCCAATCGACGTACCCGTTTGACCAGTTATGCTGCCGAATTCCCCTCAGCTCGTCGGATGGAAAGCGGCCCCTGCCCGCACACGAAAGTCCCCGTGATCCTTGACCGTTCCCCTTGACAGGGTCCGCCACCTCTTCAGCCGACGACCCACGCCGCGCTTCTCAGGCAAGGTGGCGGCAGAATGTCCGCCCCTGCCGCTGGGTGGCGGCGATGCGCACGCTGTTGCAGCACAGCGACCGCGTGGTCTGCTGGGCGGCGGTGCGGGCTTCGGCCGGGGTGTCACCGCGCTCTTGGGCGAGCAGGTCGTAGAGATCGGCGTGGCCGTTGATATCGCTGACCTACTTACGGCAGGCCCTCCTGCCGCTTGTGCTGTCTCACCGGGTCGTGCGGGGGGACAGGCCCGACTGAGGCCGTTGTGCCGGAATTCTTAGGGGGAACTTGAGGTTCCGAGGTGCCCGGTATCAGCCAGTCCGGTTGCAGCCCGAAATTCCATTGGTGTAGACAATTCCGAGTTGTCCTGTGAATGGATGTCAGCTTTACGTGACTTGTCCGCTTGGATGCGGCGGGGGAGTTCGGTCATACACAGGAACGCCCTGGCAGGACCGAGAATCGAGCGGCTAATGTCACGCTGCCTCCGGAAAGCCTCCGGGGAAGCGGGGCCGGCGCACTGGTTTCCAGGCCATCGACGTGCGCCAGGGCCCGCTCCGTTCAACCTAAGGACCCATCATAGTGAACTCCTGGTACCGAAGAAAGATGCCCAAGGCATCTTCTCCTCGCCGCTTTGTGCTGAGCGCCGTCTGCGCGTCAGCCCTCCTCGCGACCACGCTCACCGTGCCCGCCGCGTTCGCTGACGGTCCCGCGCGAGCGGTCGATGGGGCGCGCGAAGGCGTGACGGCGCAAGCCTGTGTAAGTGGAATCGCCACCTATGTCCACGACGTGAGCGGCGAGGAGGGGGTGCTCCGCAAGTTCCTCGACTGGGACCCGCTGACCGGCAATGCCACCGGCGCCCTTCACGACACCGGTGTGAGCACACCGCTCGACACGTACAGCAAATTCTTCACCGGCGGCCAAGGCATCATCTACGTGGTCACCGATGAGGGCGCGCTGAAGACCTACAAGGACAACACAGCGACCGGCGGGGCTCTCCTGACCCCGGTGCGCAACTACGGCGGCGACTGGAGCAACTACGCGACCATCGTGTCGGGCGGCGCGAACCGGATCTTTGCCCTGACCTACACCGGTGCGCTGGATGTCTTCTCCATCGCCAGCCCGGCGTCCGGGACCGGAGCCATCACCAAGGTCAAAACCGTCGCCGCCACGAACGCCGCCGTGATCGCCATGGACAGCGCGAACGACGTATGGGCTGTGGGATCGAAGATCTACACGCTCAGGCGCGGCATCGCCGACCGCCTCGGCGAAGTCAAGCAGTGGACCTACAACGAGACCGCAGGCGCGGCGCCCTTCAGTGCCGACACCGTAGTCGTCTCGCGCGTCGACACCAAGACCTTCACCGGCTGGAGTCCCGGCCCCGGCACCTTCTACACGGTGGGCGCCACCCCCGACCACTCGGGTGTCGCAGAGAGCTACACGGGATCCGGCTTGGCGGAAATCGCCAACGACGATGTGGGCAGCGGCATCTACGGCGACGTTCACGCCGACATCGCCTCGTGCCTGGCCAGCCCCTCCGCCGATGCCAAGCCCGTCTTCGGAAGCGTGCAGTCCGAAGAGCCTGCTCCGCAGGCAGTGACGGACGGGTCACCCGACCCGGCGCCCCAGAATCCCGCGGAGTTCACCGGCAAGTTCACCCGCGGGGACGGTAGCCCGGCCGCCGGGCTGCCGGTCCGGGTCGAGGCCATCGACATCACCAGCGAGAGCATGGAAGAGAAGGAGCTGACCACGCTAGGCACCGCCGTGACCGCAGCGGACGGCACCTGGAAGATCTCCCTCCCCGCCACGCTCCCCAACGATGTACAGGAGGCAGCCGCCGCCAACGGCGGTGCCATCAACGCCGTCGCCCATGTCGATGGAAGGACCGATTCCGGTCAGCTCATGCGCGGCACGGACTTCGTCATGGCGGCCCCGGCGAGCGCACCCGCGACCGCTCGTGCGCTCGTCGCCTCCGCGGCGCAGGACGACACCCCCTCCAAGCTGCGCCCTGTAACCGATGCCATGGGCCAGGAGTCCGAGCAGCCCAACGAGGTCCAGACCGCTTACAGCTGGGCCTCTGAAGACGAGCTGAGCTCCCGGGACACGCTGGGCGAGCAGGCACTGCCTGAATACCAGAGCGACACGTCAAGCCTTCCGCAGGGCGACCCTTACATCGTCAAAGGGGCCGACACCAAGGCCATGGACATCCGCCCCATGGACGGGGGGTGCGACAGGACCAAGTCGAAGGTCATCGACACGCAGATCAGATACACGGCGGTCGTCGAGGGGCACGCCGCCTGGGACTCCAAGGCCACGGTGGAGTACGACTCCAAGCTCGCCACGAACGTCGAGGTCGCGGTCAAGACCGGTTCCAACTGGACGATCGAGGGCTCGGTGACGCTCGGCTCGTCCATTTCGGCATCCACCGGCTACACGAACAAGGGCCCGCACTTCGCCAAGCAGTGGAAGGTCCCGATCGAGTACAAGAAGATCAAGGAAACGTGGAAGTGCAACTACGGCAAGGACACGTACTACCGCTACCGGATCCAGGGCGGTAAGTACAAGGTCCCGGACGGCGGGGCCGTGGGCAAGTACGGCAAGGACGTGCGCAACAAGGACGGCTCCGGCGGCTACTACAAGTCGCCGCAGAGCCACCGGGCCTGGGTCGCTCGGGGATCGAACTTCCAACTCGGCAAGAACCGCAGCGTCAAGTGGGCCGGGGCCGTGAGCGCGTTCGGTGTGAAGTTGGGATCGTCAACACAGTACGACAGTGACCACAAGCAGCGGATCACCGCCGGCAACAAGTCCAACGCGCGCCATGACATCTGGGGAAAGAATGACAAGGTCTCGGGTAAGCCCGGTGTTTTCTACTCGTTCTAGAGCCCTCGCGCCCGTCGCTCTCCTGACCGCCCTAGTCCTGCCTCTGGTCGCCTGCTCGCCCGAAGGCGACGAGGGTGGGAGCATGCCGGGCAAGGCACTGGCGAGTGAAGGAACCCAGTCCAGCGGGGTCGTGGGTAACGAGAACACGCGGGTAGGCGAGATCTGGTACTTCGCCCTGCCGGTGCCGTACAACACCTCCTCGCAGCCCATCGAGATCACGGACGTGGCCCTCAAGCGTGTCCCCTCCGGGATCGAGGTGCTGGAATACGGCGCCTACCACTTGGAGGACGCCGGTGGCCTCCCCCTGCTGGCGGACGACGGGGGCCCGCACACACCCGACTTCGGCAAGCTCAAGAACTACGCGCTGAAGCCGGTCAAGGTCGAGGCCGGCAAGGAGAGCGAGATCTTCTACCTCGCCAAGCTGAAGATCACCGCCCCGCCGAAGGAATCGGCCCGCTGGTGCCGCTTCGACTACCGCCAGGCCGGTCAGGCGTACAGCCAGACGATGGACTGCGAAGTCGAACTGAAAGTCGCCAAGTAGGCGCGTGTCCCGGACTCGTCCGCCTCGTCTTTCCTCCCAGAGAAAGAGCATGATTCTCATGAGACGTTTCAGCACCACCGTGCTGGCGATCGGAGCCTGCCTCTCCGCCGCCACACTGACCTTCTCCAGCCCGACCGCAGCCTCGCCGATCGTGGCCTCGCCGACCGCGGCGACATCGACCGCCGCCGCGGACGAACTGACGCCGACCTGCTCCCAGAAGCAGTTCAATGGGCTCACCGGCAAGCTGTACATATGCCCGTGGGACGACGGTCGTAGCCGGGTGTTCGGTCACCTGCGGGACTCCACACCGGCCAACGGTAATACCCGACTGCGTCTTCAGATGGGTAGCTACTCCAACGAGTGGACCATCTGCGCGACCGACAGGCCGATCGACACCGATTACCAGTATGGAGGCGCGCTTGGGACCAGGGTCGTGTCTTCGACTGCGATTACCTGCTGATTCCAGCCTCTGAGGGCCCGCACCTACACGCTCCTGCGTGCGGGCCCTTCGCCGCCCGCGTGCCCAGGCTCATCCAGGCGTTGGCTACCGTGTGGTGCGGATCACCGCACCACACGGAGGAGGAGTGAGTGCCATACCCCTCCATTACACTCGGTGAGCGTACGGAGGGTGACGGTACATCGGAAGCGGTGCACTCGATGCACCCCCCCTTGACCAGGTGTGCCGCGGATCCACCCAGCCCATCGGGTGGAAAGCAACCCTTGTCCAGCTACGGGTTTCCGCGGGATCTTCGATGTTTCCCCTTGACCTCGTCCGCTACCTCTCCGGCGACGACCGGCGCCGGGCTCCCGGTGCACGGTGCCGGGAGGGGAGATCTCTCCCTCCCGGCACAACGCGCGTTACCGTCCGTAAGAGGTGCGCGGCGCGGACACTGCCGTACCGCCGTATCGAGGCGCGTTCTATCGGGTGGAAGCTTCCCAGGCCGGCTGGGCGCCCCGAGTCCTCGGCCGCCCGTGAGCCCCTCGCCACCAAGATGGGGCTGTGACTAGGCATTCACACTAGGCACAGCTGAAGTTTCCCCGTGATCTCGGACACGTGATCGTTATGCTGCGAGGGCGTGCCGATGCCGCTGCCTGGTCTCGGCCGGGGTGAGATAGCCGAAGGTCTTGTGCTTGCGCAGGCGGCGGCGGTTGTAGAAGGTCTCGATGAAGGTGAAGACCTCCGCGCGGGCGGTGGCCCGGTCGGACCAGGTGCGGGTGCCGATCTCTTCTTTGAGCAGGGCCCAGAAGCTCTCCGCGGCGGCGTTGTCGAAACACGATCCGGTGCGTCCGCAGCTCTGCCGCAGCCCGAACTTCCCTATTCGTTCCCGGAACTGGGTCGACGTGTATTCACCGGATTCAACCGGTCGTTGCAACACCAGCTTGTTGAAGCAATTGTAGCTGGTCGTTGAACGCCTCGGCGGGTGTCTTCCAACCGAGCGTCTTGCGGGGTCTGTTGTTGAGAGTGTGAGCGACGGCCTCGACTTCCTCGGCGGACCATCTCGAGAGATCGGTGCCTTTCGGGAAGTACTGGCGCAAGAGCCCGTTGGTGTTCTCGTTCGTGCCGCGCTGCCACGGACTATGCGGATCGGCGAAGAACACGGGGATTCCCGTCTCGACTCTGAATTGCGCATGGGCCGACATCTCCTTGCCGCGGTCCCAGGTCAGCGACCGCGCCAGCTGCTCGGGCAGCGTCGACATCGTGCCATCACCGGGTCCCTCGGGGCGGCGAAGCGCAGCAGCAGCCGCGTCTCCTCCTCACCCTCCCCGGGCTCCTCACCGATGTTCTCCGACGGATCGACCACCCGTTTCTGGTTCTCCTGCGGAATGGCGAGCATTTCCACGGCCCGTTCGTCATGCGCCCGCAAGCCTTCCAGGACTTTAACCAGCGGCCGGTACGACGCGGAGGTGAACATGTCCTCCGGCTGCTCACCCGGAGCCAAGAACACCGGCACGATCAGCGTCGCCAACTTCCCCTGATTCGGCTTCTGCCGCAGCGCCCGCCCGATGGCCTACACGATGTCCACCGCCGACCCTTTCGGGTCCAGCAGCGCCACGGAATCAACCGCCCGGATATCGACACCCTCACCCAAAACCCGGCAGTTCGCCAACACCGCACGCCCGGCCCGGCGCCCGAAATCCGAGACCACCGCACGCCGGTGGTCCGGCTCGTGCTCACCGCACAGCCAGTCGGCCCAAACCCGCTTCGGGTACCGCTCCGGATCAGCGCTGTGCAACCGACCAGCCACCCGCCCCAGCCCCTTCGCGAACGCACTGGCCTCGATCGTCCGGTGATGGAAGGTGATGGTCGTCTGCAACCGGTGCGCCGCCATCGTCTCCAGCAGCGCGGCCTGCAACGCGCCCATCCGCTCACCACGCAGCCGCTCCTCCCGCTTCTCCTCGCCGGCCAGACGGGCGGGGGTGACCACCGGGTCGGTCAGCTCCACCACCACGATCTGATACCGCGCCAGCAGACCGCGAGAGATCGCCGACGCCAACGACAGCTCGTACACAACGGGCCCGTAGATCTTCGGATCGTCCATGGAACAGGCCATCTCCCGCGGCAGCCGGTCCCGCCCCTCCACCGGCACGCCCGTCTCCGACACAGGCCGCTCCAACCAGCGCTGCGGCCGCTCCTTCCAGATCCTCGGCGTCGCCGTCATGTACAGCCGGCGCATCGCCGGAATCACATCCTGGTCATGGACCGCCGCCCACGCCTTCCCCAACGAACCGCTCGTCCGGTGAGCTTCGTCCGTTTTACCGATCGAGGCGGTGTGCGTGTCGCTGCTGACCTGCTCTTTGAGGTGGTTGCATGTGTTTGTAGCGTTCGCACTGTTGTTGCGACGTGGAGGCATTCAGCTGTCGATGTCGTCGAAGATGCTCCGGCTGCGTGAGTGCTCTTGGCCTGAAACGTTTATGCGGCCTCTGATGTCCGGATGTTCGTCCGGACCAGGCTCGTAGTCGTTGTACGAGGAGTCAATTGTTTCTTCGATTTCGGCGATTGCCTGGTCGAGGGCGTCTGCAACTTCGGTGTCCTGCTCGAATGCCTCGCGGTACGTGCGTAGCTGTTCTTGCAGGGTGCTGTAGTACTGAGACGGTTCTTCGTTGGACGGATAGTTGTCTCTCCAGACGTCCAAGACCCAGTCGAGGTCTGGAATCAGGTCTTCGCGCACGCGCTGAAGGAGGTACTGCTGGTCGCTTTCGGAGAAGAGGATCTGCCATTCTGGATCCCGCAGCCATGCGGCGTCGGGGGTCTCGACGGCGAGTGTGGCGACTTTCTCTCGGATCCGGCTGTGCTGTTCTGGGCTGAGCAGTTCGGCTTGGTGTAGGCGTGCGAGGACCTTCGGCTCGTGGATGGCGTCCAGGAAAGAGATGAGTCTCGTGAGTTGGGGCAAGAATTGGGGATCGGCCTCGGTGTAGAGCCTCAAGAACGCGTCGGAGCATCGCGTGGCGAAGAAGTTGTACCATTCCGCAGGGTAAGCGCGCTGACCTCTGGCTTGGGGTTCGGCTTCGTAAAGGCGTTTGACGACGGCGGGATAAAGAGTCGGCGGAACTCGAAGGAGCGTGCCGCGTTGTTGTTCCGTGCCGCAATCGATGCGGGTGAGAAGCGTTCGCCAGTTCAAGCCATTGATGAAGATGCCCAGCAAGTTGGGATCGACTGCCATGAATTCGGCGAAGCTTTCCTGCAGGGTGGGGTGGCGGAATGACCACCCGGTTGTTGCGTCGCTGCCGGGTGGTGAAGCGAGGCGCAGGAAGGTTCCGGTTAGGGCCAGCAGGGCGCGGCTGACACCTGCAGGGGTGCTTCCGATCCGGTTGATGACATCGTTTTGTGACGCGTCCAGATTCAGCGGCGCGGGGAGTTGCTCGCCTGCTTGGTAGGTCAGGGCGAGGGCGGCTTTTTCGTCGTGTCCTAGTTCGGCGTAGAGGTCGCGGAGGAAGGCCGTGGGGCGGGCCATGAAGTCGGTGATGCCGCGTTCGGTCGGTTCGAGGTGGTGTGTGAAGGCTTGTTGTCCGAGGCGCCGGGCCACTTCGGGGTGGAACGGCTCAGTTGCGGCTGCGGGGTCGAGATGTGGCTTCATTCTCGCGCGGACCTCTTGTGGCTGGTCGCCGAGTTTGATGTGGTTGTAAAGGATTTGACGGCGTTCATGCAGGGGCAGTTGAGCGACGTCGACGACGACCTGCTGTTCGTGCAACAGGGGGTAGGCGTACTCCTTCAAATAGGGGCGTGCGTCGCGGTAGATGTAGTCGCGCGAGGTGAGGACGACTTTGGCCCCACTGTGGACGGCGGTCATGACGTGTCTCATGTGGCGGGACCAGCTGTCGGTGAGCTGCTGTTCATGGCGCACGGCGCCGAAGGCGTCATCGATCCAGAAGAACTGGTTCGGCTCGTGCGGATTCCAGTGCCGCACCAGTCCATCTGCATCGTGGGCGTTAACGGTCAGGCAGCCCCAGGCGTCGAGGGCGGTCATGGCCAAGGTCGCGGCGATGACAGATTTGCCAACGGCGGGCTCACCGAGGAGCAGGACGAAGCCGTGGTCTTGCACAGCTTGGACGGCACGCCGGTAGGCGTCGGTGACCACGAAGGTGGCCAGTTCGTCTCGCAGGTAGCCGAGCAGGGCCTGGGCTTGGGTGTAGGCGCGTTCGTCGAGGATCTGGGAGAGATCTCCGAGTCCGTAGACGCGGGGGACGAAGGTCCGTAGGCGCTGGTGGGTGGCGATGGTGTCGCAGATCCACTGGCCGTCGAGGACCAGAGGGTACCTGACACCGGCATCGAGCAGCCGTCGTCGGATGGTGGCTTCCGAGGTTCCGCTGACCCGCGCGTTGGTGAGCAGCACGTAGCTACCGCACAGGCCCCGTTCCACCAGAGCCTGGACCTTGGCGAACTCGTCGTCGAGATCTGAGGGCACGAGGGTGGTGTCGGCTTTCTTGGTGTGTTTGCACTGCAGGACGAATGGGCCGTCGAGGACGTCCTGGACGCCGATCGGTTCCGGTGGTTGTTGCCAGGTGCCGTAGAAGGCGCCGTCGCGTCCGCCGTCGTTGGAGTCGGCGAAGGTGTGTACGGACTGTGCCCACACTTCGCGGAGTACGGCTGCGCACAGGTCCTGGAATGCGCGCCAGCCCAGGGTGTGCAGGGCGAAGCCGGGGGAGCCCGGTGCTGCGACGGTGCCTTTGCGGGGGTGGTCGGTCACTGTGGCTGGTCCTCGGCGGGGCCGTTGTGGGGGAAGCGGACGGGGCGTTTGAGGTTGTTGCCGTGGGTCCAGGGCAGGGCGCCGTCGTGCTGGAGGCGGCCGACGACGATGCCGGGGGCGATGCCGGCCTGGCGGGCGAAGGCCTTGATGTTGTCGAAGGGCATGGGCCTGCGGGCGAGGCGCCGGTAGGCGGCGTTGTGCTCGGGCGGGATGAGGGTCTGGGCTGCGAAGGCGTCGGCTTCTTCTTCGCTGCGGTCGCCTTCGGGGGTGCGTTCGTCGGCGCGGTCGGTGTTGTCGAGGAAGGTCAGTCTCTTGCCGTGCAGGAGGGTGTGTCCGATCTCGTGGAAGACGGTGAACCAGAAGTGGTCGTCTTTTTTGAACCTGTCGCTGAGGGCGATTCCTGCTTTGTCGGGGGTGAGCCAGCGGGTGACGCCGGAGACGCTGGTCAGTGGAGGGGCAGGGAGGAAGACGACGGCTACGCCGGCCTGGGCGCACAACTGGGTGATCCGGCCGGGCCAGGTTGCCGGGTCTTCGAGGGTAAGGGCGCGCAGGCTGGTCAGGAGGGCGGTGAGGGCGGCGCGGTCGAACGGCTGGCAGGGCAGGGCGCGGGCCTTGATTTCTGCCTGGCGGAGCCATACCGCGGTGGCGTAGTCGTCGGTCTTCAAGACGGTGGAGCGGCGGAAAGCGGTGCGGTAGCTGCGCCAGAGGTCTTCGGCGATGCCAGGGTCGGCGACACCGAAGAACGCCAGCAGACGCTGGAGGTTGTCCGCGCTTCTGTTCTTGTTCGGCAGGATGTTGCGCTTGACGAGCTCGGTCAGTGAGAAGTTGTCGAGCCAGTCGATGCGCTTGCTGAGCTGCTGGAGCTCTTGCTGGCGGGTGACGTGTGTGCGCCAGGCGGCTTCCAGTTGGTTCCACATGGAGGCCGGGATGCCGGTGGCGCGGTCGAGGAGGAGCGCGGTCTCGGGGGTGAGGACCGCGGAGCCCTGGACGATCTGGTTGATGTGCTTGGTGGACAGGCCGGTACGCCGGGCGAGATCGGCCTGCGGGATGCCGAGCGCTTCCAGTTGTTCTTTGAGGGTCTCGCCGGGTGGCTGGGCCGAGTCGGGCGCGTAGGCGAAGGGCGGGGCGGGAGGCGGGGTCACGGGTGGTGCCTCTCTGAGGTCGGGGAGGCGAGGGTGGCGGGGGCGGTCATCGCGTGATGGCGATCGCGGTGACTATCAGGGCGCGTACGGAGTGTTCGTCGAGGGCGCCGTCGTGGTGAGTGGCGGGCGGGTCGTCGCGGGGGCGTACGACGAGGTGGCCGTGGTTTCCGAGCGAGACGATCCGGCTGACGCCGCTGTCGGTTGGGTCGGGCCGTAGCCGGGCGGCTGCGAGGTGATGCAGGTCGGCCAGGTGGTCGGCGGCGGCCATCTGGCCGAGGCGTCTGTGGAGCGTGACGGCGGCCTCCGGCCCGTAGCGCGCCCGGCGTGCCGCGTCGCTGTTGCAGACGCGGGCGAGCTCCGCGTCGTTGAAGGCGATGTCCACCGGCAGCCCCAGAGACCTCTTGCGTATACCTGTCGCTTCCATGCTACTCTCTCGATCAAGGGATGTTTCATACACCCAATGGGTGTATGAAACATCCCTCATGATGAAGTGTTCTTGCAGGTCAGATCGGTAGGAGGTGCGTCATGCCGGGCAGGTCCAGTAAGGCGAGTGGGTCTGGTGGGAAGCGTGGTCGGAGTGCGGTCACGGGGCGGTTCGTGAAGCAGTCGACGGTGCGTCGGAGCCCGTCGACGACGGTGAACGAGCGCGTGTCGCGCGGCTCGAAGAAGAGCAAGTAGGCGGGCTTCGAGCCCGCCTTTGCATATCCCGGCCTGCCGCGGCAGGCCGCAGAAAGGGGAGGTGGTCGTCATGACGACGGCAGACACCCAGCACGAGAAGACCGGCGGCAAGACGGTGACGGTCACGGTGGACGGTGAGCCGGCGGAGGTGTCGAAGCGCACGACGCCGAACGCGGTCCTGGTCCTGGCCGGTATCGACGCGGGCACGCATTACCTGGTCCGGATCACCGGGCGGCACCAGCACTCGTTCGCCGGCCGCGGGGAGGAGGAGATCAACGTGCACGAGCGGGAGACGTTCGTGTCGGTCTCCACCGGACCGACCCCGACCGCATGACCGCGGTAATGCCGGAGGCGGGGCCCGCGGGAATGCTCGCGGGCCTGCGCCGCGCCGGCTACACGGTGGAGCAGACCGGCAACTTCGCCGTCTTCGACTACCTCGTCGAGGTCGGCTCGCAGGCCGGGACGACAGTACGCATCGGTCTGGATCTGGTGCCCGACTGGCCGCTGTCGGCCCCGCACGGCCCGCACATCACTCCCCGCCTGGGACACCCCCACGGTGCGGTGCACAATTCCCCGCTGGGCCCGGAGTGGGAGCACTGGAGCCGGCCGCCCGCCGACTGGGCGCAGGACCGCACCGTCCGCGGCTACCTACGGCACCTGCGCACCCTTTTCGCGCAGTTGCAGAACGGGCCCTCCGCATGATCAGCCGCTTCTCGGTCGCGATGACCAACGAGGTCGCCCAGCACCTCACCAGCCACCTGCGCCGTGTCGACGGGCAGGAGGACTGCTGCTTCGTGCTGTGGCGGCCGAGTACCAGCGCCAGCCGCACCACTGCGCTGCTCGTCGAGGTGGTGCTGTCGCGCAAGGGGGAGCGGATCGTGCACGGCACGGTGGACTTCACCAGCGCTTACTTCCTGCGCGCCGCCGCCCTCGCAGCCGAGCAGGGCTGCGGACTCGGTTTCATCCACGCCCACCCAAAGGGCCGGGGCTGGCAGCGCCTGAACGGCATCGACTACGCGGCCGAGGCGTCCTTCGCTGCGCAGACCCAGGTGATCACCGGCCACCCGCTGGTCGGTCTGACCTTCGCGGCCACGGACGCCGGATTCGGTGCTCGCATCTGGCAACAGCAGGCTCCCCGCCGCTACGCCCCTACCGAGGCAGAGAGCGTCCGTGTGGTCGGCGGCCGCCTGACGGTCACTTTCAACGACCGTCTCCTCTCTGCGCCGGCGGCGACGAACCGGCAGCTGCGCACCGTCTCCGCCTGGGGGCAGGCAACCCAGGAGGACCTGGCCCGTTTGCACGTTGGTGTCGTCGGATGCGGCTCAGTCGGCATGCTCGTCGCCGAAGCCCTTGCCCGCACCGGTATCGAGCGCCTGAGTCTGTTCGACTTCGACACCGTTGAAGAGGTCAACCTCGACCGGCTCCTGCACGCCACCATCCGTGATGTGCACCTGCACCGGGCCAAGGCCCACCTCGCTGCCCGAACCGCCCGCCGCGCGGCCACCGCCACGAACTTCCGGGCGACCCCGTACGAGCTGAGCGTGGTTGAACCTGCCGGGTTCGCCGCCGCGGTCGACTGCGATGTGATCTTTTCCTGCGTCGATCGGCCCTGGCCCCGCGCCGTCCTCAACCTCCTCGCCTACGCCCATCTCATCCCCGTCGTCGACGGCGGCATCGCGGTCGACGCCCGTGGCGGACGCCTGCGTGGCGCCGAATGGCGCGCCCACATTGCCGCCCCCGGCCGCGCCTGCATGGAATGCCTGGGCCAGTACGACCCTGCCCACGTCCAAGCCGAACGCGACGGCTCCCTCGACGACCCCGCCTACATCACCGGCCTGCCCGCCGACCATCCGCTGCGCCGCAAGGAGAACGTCTTCATCTTCTCCACCAGTGCCGCGGCCGCGCAGCTGAACCAGTTCATCACCATGACGACCGCGCCGGGCGGTATCGCCGACACCGGCGCCCACCTGTACCACCTGACCACCGGCACCCTCGATCGCCGCGAGGACGGCTGCGAGAAGGGCTGCCCCTATGATGGCATGCTGCGAGGGCTCGGCGACGACGCTCCGGTCACCGTTACGGGACGGCACATGGCCGCCGAGCAAGCTCGCGCAGCTCGTGGTCTTGCCATACGCCGCTGGCAGCTTCGCGCTCGGCGCGCCGTCGATGATTTCCTGCTCCGCCTCTGATGACACGGTGGGACATGGGATGCGAGGCGGCCAGGGGTGTTCGCGCGGCTCGTCCGGCTGGCGGAACTGGGCGCCTGTGCGCACCTGATTACGTCCCGCCGGGACTTCAAGTGCCCTCTTAGCCTTCAGAGCTGGTCAGAGACCAGCCAGCGCGATGGGCACTGTGTGATTGGACATGTGTGTTCTATTATGCCCAACTTTGTGGCGGCAGGTGTCCTGAAGTTTCCCCGTGATCTCGGACACGTGATCGTTATGCTGCGAGGGCGTGCCGATGCCGCTGCCTGGTCTCGGCCGGGGTGAGATAGCCGAAGGTCTTGTGCTTGCGCAGGCGGCGGCGGTTGTAGAAGGTCTCGATGAAGGTGAAGACCTCCGCGCGGGCGGTGGCCCGGTCGGACCAGGTGCGGGTGCCGATCTCTTCTTTGAGCAGGGCCCAGAAGCTCTCCGCGGCGGCGTTGTCGAAACACGATCCGGTGCGTCCGCAGCTCTGCCGCAGCCCGAACTTCCCTATTCGTTCCCGGAACTGGGTCGACGTGTATTCACCGCATTCAACCGGTCGTTGCAACACCAGCTTGTTGAAGCAATTGTAGCTGGTCGTTGAACGCC
>NZ_LIXI01000023.1 GCF_001905595.1 Streptomyces sp. CB00316
CGTTGTGGGGGTGTGTGGTGGTGGGGGTGTGCCTCTCCGGGTTGGGGGTTTGGTGGGGCGGGGTGCGGGTGTAGGGGTGTGCCCGGGTGGTGGTGGTATGCGCGGGTTGCCGTGCGTGCCGCCGACGCATTCCTGACGGCCGGTGGACGCATTTTTCAAGCATTAGAAAAGGGGAGCCAGTTAGTGCATAACGTAACGACAACACATTTTCCCGTCCCGGGACCGCACCCCACCCGACACCACCCACACCCCTTTTTCCGGAGGAGGAACGGTGACGGCGGAACGGCCCGGTAAAGGACCGCGCCGCCGCGCACGGCAGACCGGTACCACCCGCACGAACCGGGTGAACATGTCGTTCGACGACACCGAGCTGGAAGTGATCCTCACCGCCGCCGGCCGGGACGGCCAGATGGCTCTGGGAGCGTGGGCCGCCCGGCAGGTGATCGCGGTCGCCCAGCACACCCTGATCCCGCTGTCCGCCGATACCGGCGACGTGCTGCGCGAGCTGATCCGGTCCCGGATCCACCTCCAGGAAACCGTGGCAACGCTGCACACCCTCACCGCACCGCCCGCACCGCCCGCACCGTTCCCCGTCTCCGCCGGCACGCACCCCGACGGCTCCCGCGCCGCCGTTGCGAACACCCCCGCACCTGCTCTCCCGGACCAGGTCCGCACCGCCGTTGAGGAAGCACTCGGGGCGATCGTCAGGGTGGATGCGGCGACCGTGCAGCTCATGCGCGAACGGCGCTCCCGGACATGAAACGGGTGCGGACGCGGTGATGCCGAAGAAGGCCCGCGGCGGGACGGCCACCGCCGATCTCCTCGCCTACCTCTACGGCCCCGGGAACCACGAAGAGCACACCGACCCGCACCTCGTCGGCGGCTGGGACCCCGACCTTCCCTGCCCGGCCCGTACCCCGGACCGTATGACGCTGTCCGACCTCGGACTGCTGCTGGACGCCCCCGTCGCCGCGCTGCCCGGCCCGCGCCCCGCCGAGCACGTATGGCACGCCGCGGTCCGTAACGCCCCCGATGACCGGGTGCTGTCCGACACCGAGTGGGCCGAGGTCGCCGCCGAGATGGTGGCCGCCGCCGGGATCGCACCGCACGGTGACGAACACGCCTGCCGGTGGGTGGCGGTCCGTCACGCCCCGGATCACATCCACATCGTGGCGACCCTCGCCCGTCAGGACGGCCGTCACCCCCGCCTGCGCGGCGACATCCCCCGCATGCACACCGCCGCCCGGGCTTTCGAGGCCCGCTGGGGGCTGGAGGCGATGTCGCCGCTGGACCGCACCGCACGCCGCGCCCCGGCCACGGGGGAGAAGGAGAAGGCCACCCGCCGGGGCCTCGCCGAACCCGCCCGCGAGACCCTTCAGCGCACCGTCCGCGAGGCCGCCGCCCACGCCACCGGCACCACCGACTTCCTCACCCGGCTGCGGGACGCGGGCCTGCGCGTACGCGAACACCACGACCAGCACGGCGCCCTGGACGGGTACGCGGTCGCCCTGCCCGGCGACCGCGCCGACGGCGGCTCCAGGCCGGTCTGGTTCTCCGGCCGCACCCTCGCCTACGACCTGTCCCTGCCCCGCGTCCGCGAGCGCTTCGAGCCCGGCATCAGCCCGGAGAACCTCAACGGGGCGCACGACCGGATCCGCCTGGCCGCCGCTCTCCTCACCCGCGCCGGACGGCTGGAAGGGGCGGGCGACGTCGCCGCCCTGGGCGACCTCCTGGTGGTGGCCGCCGCGACGTCCCCGCCCGCCGTACGGGAGAAGGTCCGCGCGGCGGCGGCGGCGTTCGAGCAGGCCGCCCGCGCCCCCGGCGCCCGCACCCTGCAAGGCGCCGCCCGCGCCGGGTTCAAGGCCGCAACCCGCGCCCTGGAACGCGCCCCGCAGACCGCCCGGGGCGGCGGCGCCCCGGCCGTCCTGAACCTCCTGATCGCCCTCGTCGAAGCCGTCGAAGCGGCCACCGCCTGGCACCGCGCACAGGACCACCGCGCCCAGACCGGCGCCGCCGCCCAGGCCGCCGTCCTGCTGCGCGAAGCAGCCACCCTCACCAGCACCAGCGCCCGTACGACGACACCCCGGACCGTGCCGCGCACCGTACGGGTGATGCCCACAGCCGGGCGTGGCCCCACCCTGCCCCCGCCCGTTACCGGTGTGCCGCCCCGACCGCACCCGGGCCCGGGGCGTTCGCGCTGACCCGTACGAAGGAGCCCTCATGTCCACGCCCGCCTCCGCGCAGCCGCTCGGCGAGCCGTTCTCCGAAGCCCTGTCGGAGGCGGCGCAGGCCGCGGCGATGTCCGTACGGCTGATCCTCACGATCGCCGACGCGGTCCGCCGCGCCGCCCAGAAACACCACGACGGGAAGGAGAAGGAGCTACCCGACGGCTACGCCAAGCACGCCGAGGACCGGTGGGCCGCCGCCGAGCTCGGCAAGCACCTGCCCGCCGGCCTCCTCGACCACCTCGCGGGCAGTCCGGACTGGCCGGTGATGGCCCGCCAACTCATGTCCCTCGCCCACGCCGGCGTCGACCTCACCACGTTCCTGCCGAACCTGGGCAACATGGCCTCCGGCGTGGAGCGGGCCGTCGCCCACAACGCCGCCCGTACGAAGGCGGAAGGCACCGACCGCTGGGCCGACCTCCTGCGCGCGACCATCCCCCAAGGCCTGGTCCGCGACGCGATCCTCTCCTCCCCGGCCTGGCCCACCCTCGCCGCCGCCATGGGCCACCTCCACGACCAGGGCGCCGACATCGCCCGCATCCTCACCGACGCCCACGCCGCCGGCCTCGGCGTCGACCAAGCCGTCGCTGCCGCCACCACCCGAGCCGCCAACCCGGCCTCCCCGCCCCAAGTCCAGGCCCCCGCCACGGCCCCCGCTGTACGGCCGACACCCACCACCGCCCCCGTCCCGACACCCACCACCGCCCCCGCCGCTGCTCCCGCTCCCGCGGCGGCTGCCGCCGTACGGCCCGCTCCCGCACCCGGACCTGCTTCCGCTTCCGCAGCGATTCCGCCCGCCGGCACCGCTCCCGTCGTACGGCCCGCTCCGGCAACCGGCCCCGCTTCCGCCGTGACCCCGCCCCCCGGCCCTGCGCCCGCCCCCGCGACGACGTCTACCACTGCATGGCCGCCCGCTTCCGGCCCGACCCCGCCCGCTGCGCCCGCCCCCGTCCGGCCGACCCCCGCTCCGGCCGCCGTACGCCCCGCCCCGGCAACCGGCCCCGCTTCCGCAGCTGCTCCGCCCGCCGGTCCCGCGCCCGCCCCCGTACAGGCCGCCGCCCCCGTACGGCCGCCCGCTCCGGCCGCCGTACGCCCGGCCCCGGCGCCCGCAGGTGCTCCGCCCGCCGGCCCCGCCCCCGTACGGCCCGGGCCCGGCACCGCACCCCAGCCCGACCCCTGGGCCACACCCGCAGTGAGTTCCGACGCGAAGCGCTCCTGGGGCCCGCTGACCGAGGGCCTGGACCTTCCCCGCGATCTCAACCTCGGCAACCGCGCCCACGCCCTCCAGCAGCTCGGCATCAACAAGGCCGCCCACGCCTACTTCGTGGCGCAGGTCAGGGAGCACCTGTCCCAGCAGGAAGCGGCCTTCCTGGTGAGCGCCCGTCAGTGGCCGCTGCTCGCCGCCCGGATGCGCAGCATGGACCGCGAGGGCGTGCCCCTGGGCCGGCACCTCGTCCGCCTCGCCCCCAAGGACGCCCCCTGGCGCCAGGGCCCGCCCTCGGAGATTCCCGGCCGCCTGCTGCTCGTCACCCACCACGCGCTCACCACACCGCTCGACCAGCCCCTGCCCACCGGCCCCCGCGTCTCCACCACGGCCGCCCGCTCCCGCTCGACCACCGCACCCACCGCCCCCACCAACCCCCAGACCCAGGCCCCGGCCGGACCCGCGGTACCCGCACACCGTCAGCAGACCGCCCCCGCACCCCGGCAAGGACGCGGACGATAGAACCCCGGCGGGGAGGGCGGCAGGGGAACCGGCCGGCGGGGCACCGGGACCGCGAGGGTGGTCTCGCCATGCCAGGCCACCACATCAAGGGCGAGCGGGGTAAGGGCGGGTCTCCGCCGGGCAGCGGCTGCTCGATCAGCGCCGCGTGGTGCGGGCGGGGTGCGTTGCCGCCCGGGCGGGCCGATGCAGGCGGTGCCTGGGTTTCCGTGGCAGGGGCCCGGTACGGGCCTCCTGCCAC
The DNA here is from genome assembly GCF_001905595.1 of Streptomyces sp. CB00316. Classification (GTDB taxonomy): domain Bacteria; phylum Actinomycetota; class Actinomycetes; order Streptomycetales; family Streptomycetaceae; genus Streptomyces. The sequence continues at coordinate 4,190 of NZ_LIXI01000023.1, forward strand.
GGTCCGGCCGTACGGTCCGAGGACGGCACGGCCGACGCTGCGTCCCGACCGACCGTGCGCCAACACGGGTGGGGACGCGCTGAGTCCAAGGGGGGCCTGTACTTTTGGTTGCACCCAGTAGGCAGGACTCCCCCAGAGTCCTCTCATTGGACTCAGCTGCGTTGTTGTTGCCTTTCCAGGGTGCCTCGCGGCCGGTGGGGGACGCAAAGACGACTGGCGCAGATTTGAACCAAAGCGGTCGCTCACAGGTGCATACGCCGTGACCAGGAGCAACGCAAGTCCCGACACCGCCGGAGGGTTGGGCGGCAGCACTGGCCACCGACAGTTCACACAGAGCATTCAAAGGAACACGCATCCGCGCCGCTGCCCGGCGCAGTTCTGAACAAATCCTGTCCGACTTGCTCCGTCTGAGGCGATAGGTCGGTTGCACGGCACCGGCAGCGCCCCGCTCGAACTGGGATCCTGGTCCTACCCCGTGGAGGAACGACGCCAATCGCGCCTCGCAGCACGGGTTGCACCCAGTAGGCCGGGGGACGTTGCGAGCACGCGGCGGCGTCCCCCCTCAGCCCGAAGGACCCTCACATGCCGCACATCAACGGGGAGATCACCCCCGTCAACGGCGAGATCACGTCCATGTACCGTCCGGCCGCCGACCCCGCCACGCTCCCCCCGGCCCCGGCCCCGGCCCCGGCCCCGGCCCCCGCGCCGACCCGGATCACCCTCGCCCACACCCTGCTCCCCACCGCCTGCGTCGCGGGCGGCACCGTCCTGCGCCTCGCGGGGAACATGCCCACCGGCGAGATCCTCGAACTCCTCGCCGGCTGCGGCGCCACCGGCGCCGCCACCGTCGTCCTCATCACCGGCGGCCGTCACCTCGGCGCCGCGATCGGCCGCGCCGGCCGCGCCCTGTTCGCGAAGACCGGCTGAACCCGGCGGACCGCGACATGGGACGCGCCCAGAACCCCGTCACCACCAACAACACCTACCGCCGCCACCTCGCCCTCATGCTCCGCGAGCTCCTGGCCGCCTCCGGCATGACGTTCCAGCAGCTCGCTGACCACTGCAAGGACATCAGCCGCCCCACCCTCCAGCGCGCCGCCTCCGGCGACTACACACCCAAGGAGAAGACCCTCAAGGCCTTCGCTGCCGGCTGCGGCTTCCCCGACGCTACAGACGTCCTGCTGCGCCTGCGCATCAGGGCCCGCATCGAGGACCGCGGCCTGCTCCCCAAGCTCGGCACCGCCCTGCACCCCTCCCTCATCAGCGACGAGCGCGACCTCAGCCGCGCCATCGAGTACCTCTACGAGGCTGCGGGCGCCCCCTCGTTCCGTGAGGTGCGGGACAAGAGCGGCAACCACCATGTCCTGTCCATCAGCACCCTGCGCCGGATCATCCTGCGCATCACCACCCCCGTCGACGAGCAGCAGCTCCTCGCCATCGTCCACGGCTGCGGCGTCACCGACCAGGACGAGCTCTGGTCCGCCGCCTGGAAGAAGATCACCGTCACCACGACGGTGACCGAGGAACGCCCGGTCACGCGGATCGCCCCTCGTACCGCCGACCGGGGACAGTATCCCGAGGAGCCGGGCGGGGGCCACCCCTGGATCATGAAGCGGCACACCCCTCTGTCCTGGCCGGAGTACGACCACCTCAGCCTCCTCCTCGGCCTCCCCCCGGCCCCACGGAAGAAGGACTTCAGGAGCGCCTCACGGCGGCTCCTGGATGACCTGCGCGAGCAGTACCACCTCCACACCCGTCGTGGCGGCGCGTACCTCGGACCCCTCTGATCAAGGACGCCGGCCCGGGCGCCGGGCCGGCGCCGCACAGGACGAAGACCGCGCTCGGAACGTGGAGGGGGCCGCTGCACCGCGCAGCGGCCCCCTCCCCATTCCGGCTCCAGACCGGACACCCTGCCCCAACGCCTCGCCTCCGCGATGGGCCGCCTCCACGACCAGGGCGTCGACGTCGCCCGGATCCTCACCGTCGCTCATGCCGCCGGGCTCGGCGTCGACCAGCCGTCGCCGCAGCAGCCGCCGTCCCCGCACCGACTGCAGCCGCACCGAGGGCAGTCGCCGCGCCCGCCTCGCCCGCGCCGGACGGCTGGACGGGGCGGGCGACGTCGCCGTCCTGGGCGACCTCCTGGTGGTGGCCGCCGCGACGTCCCCGGCCGCCGTACGGGAGAAGGTCCGAGCGGCCGCGGCCGCGTTCGAGCAGGCCTCCCGCGCCCCCGGCACCCGCACCCTCCACGGCGCTGCCCGGCCCCACCACCCCCGCTGTCGGTCCACCGCCGCCCAGGCCGGATGCGGGCCCGGGTCGTTCTCGGTGACCGTACCGGCAACGTGACCGCACCAGCCCGCGGTGTTGGCGAGGGGACGGAGGGCGGAGGAGCCGGAGCGGGTGTCCGTGTCCTGCGGGTCAGATCTCGCGGAGACGGGTTACGCGCCCTCACCTCGACGGGGCAGGTGCCACCACCGGCGACGCCCAGCCTGGGCCAGCCGTGCTCGTACGTCGGCGAGATTGTTGCGGCTGTTGAGGGTGTCGGGGTGGTCGGGTCCGAGGGTGCGTTCGCGGTCGGTGAGGACGTGTTGGTGGAGGTCGGCGGCCCGCTGGTGTCGTACGGACCCGGGCCGAGCCCGTGTCCGATCCCGCCGTACGGCCGGCGCCCGCCGCCGAACCCAACGCCGTCGTACGGCCAACCACCCCGGCCGTCGTACGCCCCGCCCCCGCTTCCGCAGCTGCTCCGCCCGCCGGCCCCGCGCCCGCCCCCGTACGGCCCGGGCCCGGCAGCGCCACCCAGGCCCGACCCGTGGGCCACACCCGCGGTGAGCGCCGACGCGAAGCACTCCTGGGGCCCGCTCACCGAGGGCCTGGACCTCCCTCACGACCTCAACCTCGGCAACCGCGCCCACGCCCTCCAGCAACTCGGCATCAACACGGCCGCCCATACCTACTTCGTGGCGCAGCTTCAGGAACACCTGCCTCAGCAGGAAGCGGCCTACCTGGTGAGCACCCGCCTATGGCCCCTGATCGCCGCCCGGATGCGCAGCATGGACCGCGACGGCGTTCCCCTGGGCCGGCACCTGGCCCGCCTCGCCCCTGACGACGCCCCCTGGCGCCACGGACCCCCCTCCAAGACCCCCGAACGCCTGCTGCTCGCCACCCACCACGCGCTCACCACACCGCTCGACCAGCCCCTGCCCACCGGCCCCCGCGTCTCCACCACGGCCGCCCGCTCGCGCTCGACCACCGCCCCCACCGCCCCCACCAACCCCCAGACCCAGGCCCCGGCCCCCGCCGGGGCCGCAGTGCAACCACACCGCCAGCAGACCGCCCCCGCCCCCCGGCAAGGACGCGGACGATAGACCCGCCAGACCAGGAAGAGCGCGGCACGCACACGAAGGGGCCCGCACCGTGACCGGTGCGTGCCCCTTCGCGTGCTCAGCGCTTGATGGTGACGCAGGGCATCCGCTCCGCGTGGCCGGAGACCTCCGCACAGATCCGGCTCCGGTGCCGGAAGCTCTTGCCGATCTTCCACGTGGCGATCTCGTACCGGTATCCGCGCGTCTCCTTGGAGGCCATGTGCTTCCAGCCGCGAACGTCCCGCACCCACTCCCCGCCGCGCCATTCGCTGATCCGGGCCCGTACGCCCGGCTTCCAGCCGTCCAGGAGCACCCGGACCTCGCGCACCTTCAGCCCTTCACCGGTGACGCCGATGCTCACCGGCCCGTCCTCGGCCGTCCCGCTCGCCTGCGCGGGCGCCTGCCCCACCAGGCAGAGCGCCAGCACCGATACCGCCACAACTCGCGTTCGTGAGCCCATGTTTCGCATACCGGGTCAACGCTCGGGTGCGGCCGTGGATACGCTCCTGGTGGCCCGTGCCGACATGGAGTGTGCGGGAGAGGGCCCGGTCCCCGGTGACGGGGTCAGGAGTACGGCCGGGTCCGCAAGCGCCTGGTGCCGGTGGCCTGTCGCCACCGGCACCAGTTCGTTCAGCCGTTGCAGGCGGACGGTAGACCCGCAGTCCGGTACCTCTGGCCCCCTGCCGCGCGTTCCAGCCGCGACCGTTCCCTTCGGGCAGACCCCGGCACTTCCCACGGCGGCAGCTGATGCCGGCAGGCAGGTGTGCGACCCGGTGGTCGGCCCGGGTTCGGGACCCCACTCGTACGCCAGTACGATGCACTGTCCCTGACATGCCGTCAGAGTAGAGCGGGGCCTCGACATGCGGCCCCGCTCCGGCGCCAGACCGATTCAGTCGTCGTCCGGTGCGCTGCCGATCCAAGCGACCGGCCCCTCCGCGGTGGTGCCCCAGTGCGGTGCCCGGTCCTCGTGACCCGCCTCCAGCACGCAGATCCGCCCCCACCGCCCGTGCTTCCCCGCACACACCCCGGCGAGCAGCTCCACATCCCCCGTACGAACCGCGTACGCATACCGGTCCCGGAACACCCGGAACTCGACCTCCAGCTCAGCCCCGGCCCGGCGCTCCTCCTCCTCGACCAGCGCCCCGACCCGCCGCACCTCCGCACCGCCCAACACCGCGGTGAACACCGCCCCGCCCTCCGCCCACGCCCGCCGCCGGGCATGCCCAGCGACCGCCGTACGGACCCGAGCCTCCTCGACGCCGTCGCCGCTCACGCCGCCTCCGCCTCCGCCCACTCCAGCCCCAGCGCGGCCAGCCGCTGGAGCTGCTCGCCGGTGAGCGTGGCCCGCCGGCTCTTCACGTTCGACAGCCACACACCGAGCCGCACCGACGTCCCGTCGGGCAACTCCTCCGACCAGGACCGCGCGACCACCACCGTCCCCTCCCGCTCCGCGTACTGGGCGAGCGCGGCGACTCCCCGCTCGAACGCCCCGGCCCGCGCACCGCCCGCCCGCCGCGACCGCGCCTTCACCCCGACGGCCTCGACGGCCGGCTTCTCCGGCGGCCCGACACCGAGCTGGACCAGGCGCTCGCGCTGCCCTCCGGACAACGCCTCCCACCCGTCCTTCTGGGCGGCCAGCCACACGCCCACGTCGAGCCCGTTCACCATCGCCCCCGGCTCCACATGCCCGACCACACCTCCGGGGGCCACAAGGCCCTTCAGGGCCGCGTAGTGGCGCTGCCAGTCGATGGGCCAGTCCGGGTTCCAGTCCGGGTCGATCGCGGCGAGCTGCGCCGCGCGCCGCTGCGCCCGAGCCTGGTCCTTCCCGAGCCCGTTCTTCTTCCGGGCGTTGGCCAGCCACTGACCCACGGGTCGGTCCATGATCTTCGCCGTGACCGGCGCCGCGAGGGTTCCGTACGCCACGGCGTACGCACGGGCCGCACCGAGGTTCTCCTCCCACGCCGCGTCCGCCGGGTCCCACACGACGCCGAGCGCCTCCAGGTCCTCGGCCCGCTCGGGCAGCATCGTCCCCGCCCGCATCGCCCGGCGCTGATCGGACAGCCACCGCCCCAGCGGAAACCCGCCCTCACCCTGCTCGTCCCCGCCCTCAACCCAGTTGTACGGCACGGCGAGATCACCCTCCCGCTCCCGGTACGCGACCGCCGCCCGGTGCCCCGCCCGCCAGTTCGCGTGCTCCGGCTCGATCAGGTTGTACTCCACCATCCGCGCGACCAACGCCGGGTCGCGGTGCGTCCCGAACCGGAGCAGCAGCCGCTGCTCCTCCTCGTCGTCACCCTCGGGCGCCGGTCCGAGCCACGACGACACCGGCTTCGTCCGTTTCAAGTCTTCCGACGGAACAGCGAGCATTTCCACTGCACGCTCATCATGCGCCCGCAGCCCGGAAAGAAGCTTCAGAAGAGGACGGTACGAAGCCGAATACGGCATATCCTCCGCAGTTTCATCCGGCCCAAGAAATACCGGCACGATCAGCGTCGCCAATTTATCCTGCCCGGGCTTCTGCCGAAGCGCCCGACCAATAGCCTGAACAATATCCACCGCCGACCCCTTCGGGTCGATCAAAGCGACAGAATCCACGCTCGGGCAGTCGACGCCCTCACCGAGAACCCGGCAATTCGACATCACCGCCCGCCCGACCCGCGCCCCGAACTGGTACAGCTCCTGAGCCCGCATCTCCGGCTCGTGCTCACCCGACAGCCACCCCGACCACACCTGAGCCGGATGCCGCTCCGGATCAGCCGCGTGCAGCCGACCCGCCACCCGCCCCAGCCCCACCGAGAACGCCCTTGCCTCGACCGTCCGATGGTGGAAGGTGATGCACCGCTCCAGCCCGTGCTCCGCCATCGCCTCCAGCAGCGCCGCCTGGAGCACCGCGAGCCGCTCGCCCCGCACGTGCTCCTCGAACCGCTCCTCGCCGTACAGCTTCTCCAAGGTCAGCCGCTCGTCCCGCAGCTCCACCACCACGATCTGATACCGCGCCAGCAGCCCCCGGGCGATCGCGTCCGAGAGATCCAAAGCCCACAGAACCGGCCCGAAGATCCGCTCGTCCGACATCGAGCACGCCATCTCCTTCGGCAGCCGGTCCACCGGCCTGCGCCCATCACCCGGCGCCTCCACCTCACCCGGCGCCTCCACCTCACCCGCCGCCACCACCTCACCCTTCCGGCTCCAGCGAGGCCGGGGCCGCTCCATCCAGATCCGCGGCGTCGCCGTCAGATACAGCCGGCGCATCGCGGGAAGCTGCTCCTGGTCGTGGACGACCGCCCACGCCTTCCCCAGCGAGCCGCTGGTCCGGTGGGCCTCGTCCACACAGATCAGGTCCCACACATCCATGGGGAGCCCGTACGCACCCTCGTGAGCCTCGACCAGGACCGGCAGCGACGCGTACGTCGCGAACACCGTCACCGGCCCGCTCCCGTAGTGCAGTGCCAACTGCGGGGCGTTCGTCGTCGCGGGCACCCGCAGGTCGTACAGACGCGGGTCGTCATCCATCGAGCACACCGCCACCATCGGCCCCGAACGCCCAAAAGCCCGCCACTCCCGCACCGTCTGCGCCAACAATTCCAGCGTCGGAAGAAGAACCAGAACCCGCCCATGCGGAGAAATCCGCTGCGCCGCACCGGCAGCAATGAACGTCTTCCCCGTGCCGCACGCCGCGTGTACCTGACCGCGCAGCCCATTTCTTGGAATACGTTGTCCGGGCCGGATTTCCAGTCCTGCGACAATGGCATCCACCGCTTCCGCCTGATGCGGGTAAAGCGGAATTTCACCGGTCATGACGAGATGTCTCCAGATCCGGGGGAGGAGGTAGTGGTTCACTCGTGATGTTACCCGCGCATCACTTGATGCACGACTCTGATGCGGCACGATGCATCACATCGACTGACGGTTGGCCTGTTCCGATCCCACCATGGCCGATCAGTGTGCTACATTGCGGGAGCAGTGCGCATCACACGACTTCCTGAGTGCGTGCGTGTCCCGGGCGTGACTGCCCGTCAGATCGGACTCTCCAGCCCTCCGCCCCGACCTCCTCACGGTGGCGGACCCCGAGGCCGGCCCCGGGAGGGAGTGCCCACCAGTTCGGGATCCTACCCGCAGGCACAGTTGATACACCGCCACCCCCTGCCGTAGCCAGCCCGGCGAAGCCGGCAGGGCGGGAGCGCAGCGGACGCCCCGCCACGGAGCGCAGCGGAGAGGCGCCCAGAATTACCGCGAAGCGGTAATTCCTATTCACGCGAAGCGTGAATACCCATAAACCGCGCAGCGGTTTATCAAAGGCGCGCAGCGCCTTTATGAATTCGCGAAGCGAATTCCATCCCTGCCATGCGCGCAGCGCATGGATACCCGCTCCGCGGGG
>NZ_LIXI01000024.1 GCF_001905595.1 Streptomyces sp. CB00316
TCGGCCGCCTGCAGCCGTAACTTATCGCGAAACTGCTGCCGTTCGGCGGTCAGCCCGCCCCCTTGTGGATACCGCATACCTTCGGTGATACCGCAGCCACCGACCAGCCGTCACCCCCTACGACACCACGCGTTCAATCTCAGTAGTCGGCTTTGAGGTCTCCGGTGGGGGTGATCTCGATGGTGAGTTTGAGCTTGTTGCCGTGCGTCCAGTCCAGGGCGCGGTCGTACTGGAGGCGTCCGACGACGATGCCGGGGGCGATACCGGCTTGACGGGCGAAGGACTCGATTTTGGTGAAGGGCGTGGGGCGCTGGGCGAGGCGCCGGTAGGCGGCGGCGTGTTCCGGTGGGATGAGGGTGTCGGCGGCGAAGGCATCAGCCTCGGCTTCGCTGCGGTCTCTTTCGGGGGTTGTGTCGCTGTCGCGGCGGGTGTCGTCGATGAAGGTGAGGCGCTTGCCGTGCAGGAGGACATGACCGAGCTCGTGGAAGAGGGTGAACCAGAAGTGGTCGTCCTTCTTGAATCGGTCGCTGAGCGCTACGCCGACTTTTTCCGGGGTGAGCCACCGGGTGACCCCGGAGACGCGGCTGTTGGGGGGCGCGGGAACGAGGACCACGGCGACGCCGGCCTGGGCGCACAGGCGTGTGATCTCGGCACGCCAGACTTCGGGTTCTTCGATTGTCAGAGCACGCAGCCGGGGGAGGAGGTCCAGTAGGGCCGTGCGGTCGAACGGCGCGCAGATCAGTTCGCGGGCTTCGATCTCGGCCTGACGCAGCCAGACGGCGGTGGCGTAGTCGTCGGGCCTGAGAACGGTTGAGCGCCGGAACGCGGTCCGGTAGCCACGCCATACGTTCTCCGCGACCTCGGGGTCGGCGACGCCGAAGAACGTCAGCAGGCGTTCGAGGTTGTCTACGGTGCATTCCTTGGTCGGCAGGATGCCCCGCTTGACGAGTTCCGTCAGGGAGAAGCGCTTGAGCCAGTCGAGCTGGCTGCTGAGGGCTTCGCGGCTCTCGGCGCGGCTGACGTGGGTGCGCCAGGCGGCTTCCATCTGGTTCCAGAGGGAGGCTGGGATGCCGACGGCGCGCTCCAGGAGCAGTGCGGTCTCCGGGGTGAGGACGGCGCTGCCTTGGACGATCTGGTTGATGTGCTTGGTGGACAATCCGGTGCGGCGGGCGAGATCGGCCTGGGGGATGCCCAGTGTTTCGAGTTGCTCTTTGAGAGTGTCGCCTGGGGGTAGGACGTCGTCCGGGCGGTATGGCTGGTGTGTGGCGGCGGGCGGGGTCACGTGAGTGCCTCTCGGTCGGCGAGGCTGCGGGGCGGGCCTGAGGGCGGGGTCAGGGGCAGTGGATCGCGGTGACGATCACTGCGCGTACGGCGTGCTCGTCGAGGGTGCCGTCATCGAGGGTGGCAGGTGGGTCGTCGCGCGGGCGGACGACGAGGTCTCCATGAGTGCCGAGCGACACGAGTCGAGTGAAGCAGTCACCGTTGGCGGCGGGTCGCAGCCGCGCTGCCGCGATATGCCGCAGGTCAGCCAGCTGGTAGGCGGCTGACATCTGGCCGAGGCGTCGGAGCAGCGTGGTCGAGCCTTCATGGCCGAATCGATCTCTCCGGGCAGGGCCGCTGTTGCAGACACGGGCGAGCTCGGCGTCCTCAAAGACGATCTCCACCAACGACCTCAGAATCCTCTTCCGTATACCTACTGCTTCCATGCTATCCTCCGGATCAAGGTCGATAAGTTTCATGTACCTAGTAGGTACATGAAACTGGCCCCCGCTAGAGGTCGCAAGCACTCATCGAAGGGAAAGCCCATGGCAGGCAAGAGCAGTGCATCCAGTGGCAAGCGTGGCCGCAGTGCGATCACGGGCCGGTTCGTGAAGCAGTCGGCGGTCCGTCGCAGCCCGTCGACGACCGTCAACGAGTCGGCCTCGAAGAAGCCCAAGAAGAAGTAGCTCTCGTCCAGGACCCAATGTCAGGACAGCGCCCCGCCAGACGCCCCGGCACCCACCCGTCCGAACACGCGCTCCCCACTTCAGGAGGACCCCATGTCCCAGGACAGCCATGGCCCCAAGCCCGTCACGATCATCGTCAACGCCCGCCCCCACACCTGGGAGGCGAAGGAGATCACCTACGAGGAGGTCGTCAACCTCGCCTACCCCGGTCAGCCGCCGAACGAGCAGGACACCTACACCGTCCGCTACAGCCGCGGCCACGACGGCCACGGCACGGGCAGCCTCACCGCCGACCACAGCGTCCGAGTGAAGAAGGAGATGGTCTTCGATGTCTACCGCACTTCTCGCTCGTGACCCCGACCTCTCCCGCCTCCTCGACGACGGCTACGACATCACCCTCGTCGCCGGCCACATCATCGTCCGGATCCCGTACGTCACCGACAACCGCACCGTCGAGCGCGGCTTCCTCGCCCACCCCGTCACCATCGCCGGAGACCGCTTCGTCTCCGGCACCGACCACCGCATCTGGTTCGGCGGCTCCGCCCCCTGTGACGAGCACGGTCGCCCCCTGACCCTCGCCAATCCGGAAACACGGGTCATCGCCGACAACACGCAGGCGAACTTCATGCTCTCCAGCAAGCCCCCGGACGGCTACCCCGACCAGTACACGAAGATCACCGCGTACGCCCGGATCGTCGCCGACCACGCCCACGCCCTCGACCCCACAGCCACGCCCACACCCGGTGCCGCGTGGCAGGAAATCGAGGACGACAGCCCCTTCGCTTACCGCGACACCGCCACGTCCCGCGCCGGCATCACCGCCGTCAACCGCCGCTTCCGAGGCCAGCGCATCGCGATCGTCGGCCTCGGCGGCAGCGGCAGCTACATCCTCGACCAGGTCGCCAAGACCGAGGTCGACTCCATCCTCCTCATCGACGGCGACACCTTCGACAACCACAACGCCTTCCGCGCCCCCGGCGCCCCCACCCTCGACACCCTTCGCGCACGCCCGTCCAAGGCCGCCTACTTCGCCTCTGTCTACACCCACATGCACCGCGGTGTCACCGGCTGCGCGCAGTACCTCGACGAAGACAACCTCGCCCTCCTCGACGGGGCGACATTCGTCTTCCTCGCCTCCGACGACGCCGCCAGCAAACTGCCCGTCATGGACTGGCTCGAAGCCCACGACGTGCCGTTCATCGACGTCGGCATGGGCATCGAAGAGATCGACGGCCACCTCAGCGGACTGCTCCGCATCACCACCAGCCTCCCCGGCCGCCGAGACACCGCACGCCACCGCATTCCCCGACCCGCACCCGAACGCGACGCCTACGCAAGCAACATCCAGACCGCCGACCTCAACGCGCTCAACGCCATCTTGGCCGTCATTCGCTGGAAACGCTCCCTCGGCATCTACGCCGACGCCACCGACGAGGCCCACACCACGTACTCACTGATCACCAACGAGATCGCCAACGAGGACCTCCCGTGACCCCTCCAGACACCTTGCGCCCGGTCTTCACCAAGACCTTTCCCCCGGCCATGGACGCAGGGGTCCTCTACATCTCGATCCCCTACCGCACCTGCAGCCACCTATGCTGCTGCGGCTGCGGCCACGAGATCGTCACGCCTCTCTCCCCAGCCCAGTGGTCCCTCACCTATGACGGCGAGAACGTCTCCCTCACCCCCTCAATCGGCAACTGGTCCCTTCCATGCCAGTCGCACTACTGGATCCGTGCCAGCCGCGTCCGCTGGAGCCGCCGCTACACACCGGCGGAAATCGACCAGAACCAGGAGCGCGACCGCCGCCTACTGGCCGCCCACGACAGAGAAGAGCAGCGGCCGCGACGCAGGGCAAGTCTCCGCCGTTACTTCAGGTTCTGGCGTCCGTAGACCGGTGAAGACGTCGTGGAGCGCAAGAGACTGCCTTCCCCCCCGCCCGCAGCCTTCCCCATGGCCACGGGCGTGCGGATCTGACTGCCCCGCCCAGACGACGTGACAACCGAGTTGCAGCGGTCCTCACGCACGAGACCCCGGGATCGTCGCGGCCCCGGGATCTCGCTGTCGACGTCAGGCCCAACTGACACCCAGCTCCGCGAGGGCGGCGAGCTGCTCTGCGGTGAGCTTGTCGCGGCGTTGTTTCTGGTTGGAGTACCAGATCCCCAGGGCCAGATCGTGTTCCTGGTCGTCGATGACGATCTTCTCTCGGTGGGTCCGCTTCACCGTGGACTCGCCCTCTCGGGCGACGTACTGGGCGAGGGCGGTCAGGCCGCGTTGGAATGCCTGCTGTGCCTTGTTCGGGCCCTTCGTCGTACGCGCCGCCGTCGGGGCGGGGGCCGGTGCCTGGTCGGGCTGCACGCCGAGCTTCGTCAGTCGTTCTTGCTGTTCGGTGGAGAGCTGCTTCCAGGTGCCTGGCTTGCGTTGTTGCTGGAGCCATCGTCCGATGTCGTCGCCCTCGAAGAGCACGCCGGGCTGGATGTCGGGCAGCACTCCACCGTCCTCGTCGGCGGCGAGGTCGGCGAGCACCTTGTAGTGGCGTTGCCAGTCCAGTGGCCAGGGGCAGTTCCAGTCGGGGTCGATCTCCGTCAGCTGCTCCGCGCGTGCGGCGGCCCGTTCCGGGTCCTTCCCGAGGCCGTCCTTGCGGCGGAGGTTGGCCAGGTGCTGGCCAACCGGCACCAGGCCCTCTCCCTCGCCCCACATTGCGTCTTGTCGGGGTGCGAGGTATCCGATGGCCCGGTGGTAGGAGCGGAGTGCGGCGAGTTTGTTCTCCCATGCTTCGTCGCCGGGCTCCCAGACCATCCCGGCCTCGTCGAGGAGGTCTTTGCGGTGGGGGTCGAGTTCACCGGCCCGCAGTGATTTCCGCTGTTGGTGCACCCATCGCCCAAGCGGAAACCTCTTCGTCGTCCCGACCGCGGTCTCCACGTCATAGGGCACGGCGTACAGGCCGGTGATCCCGTTCTCGGCACGCCACCGGACCAGGGCTTGGTAGCCCTCCAACCAGACGAGGGACTGAGGGCGGATGACGCGGCAGCGGGTCAGGGCGGCGATGTCAGCAGCGTCGCGGGGGGAGGCGAAGTTGACCACGATCGAGGTGGCCCGGTCGACCTCCTGCTGCGCCTCGCCGGCCTCCTCGGGCATGTCCTCGTTCTCGGCGCCGGCCGCGGGGGCGGGCGGGATGTGGATGCGCCGCCGTTCGGTGCCGCGGGTCAGGGCGCGGGATGCGAGCTGGTCGACCATGCGTTCCGAGTGCGAGCGCAGGGCTTGGAGGATGTCGACCAGGGGCTGGTAGCTGGCCGAGGCGACCATGTCTTTCGGGTCCTCCCCGGGCTGGAGGAAGACGGGGATGATGATCCGCGCGGTCTTGGCCCGGCCGTCGGGGTTGGGCCGCAGGGCACGTCCGATGTTCTGGACGACGTCGACCTGGGAGCTGCGCGAGCCGACGATGCACACGGCCTCCACTCCGCGCAGTCCGGTGATGTCGACCCCGACCCCGAGAGCGCGTACTGAGGAGAGGAACGCCCGGTGCACCCGCCGATTCTGGGCGTCGATGCCGTTGGCGAACCGCTGGATCACCGCACGCCGGTGCGCGATGGGATGGTCCCCGCACAGCCAGTCCGCCCACACCCGGTCCGCAGGCACATGACGGCCCTCCTCCAGCTCATACAGCTCAGCGTCGATCGACGACGCGGGCAGCTCCTCCGCACCGGCCAGCGCCGCCGCCGAGGCCTCAGCGGCATACAGCTCGGCGGCGGTGCGCGGCATCTGCCCGGCGAACGCCTCGGCTTCCTCGACCCGCTGGTGGAACACCATGGTGGTGTGCAGATTCTGCTGCGCCGCGTGCTCCAGCAGCGCAGCCTGGAGCAGGGCCATGCGCCGGCCACGCAGGGCGTCCTCGGACAGGCCCAGGACCGGGTCCGGGTCGCGGATCTCGAGCACGTCGATCTCGAACCCCGCAAGGATCGAGCGTTCCACCGCCTCTGCCAGACCGAGATCAAAAATCCGGGTGCCGTAGGTGCTGGAGTCGTCCTCCATCGACGCGATCACCAGCTCCCGGCCGTCCCGGCCACGCTGCGGCCGGGGCGCGGCGAGGATCCGCGGGGTCGCGGTCAGGTAGAGCCGGAAGTCGACAGGGATCCGGCTGTTGTCATGGATCGCCGCCCACGGCCGCCCCATGTCCCCGGCCGTCATGTGCCCCTCGTCCAGAATGGCCAGGTCAAACGGCGCCATCCGCTGCCCGTACAGCCGCTCCCCGCCCGCCAGAGCCGATTCCAACGGCCCCGGGACAGTCCCACGCCCAGAGACATCGGCGGGGTCCTCACGGTCCACGAGAGAGGCGTACGTAGCGAACACGACCACCGGCCCGGACCCCGCCCACAGGGCGAGCTGGATGGGGTTGGTGGTGGTGCGTACTCCGAGCTGCTCCAGGACCTCGTCCCTGTCCACCGAGCAGACCGCGACCATCGGCGCGCGATGCCCGACCCGCCGCCAGGACTGGGCACTCTGCACGACCAGGTCCAGCGTGGGCACCATCACCAGAATCCGCCCGCCCGGGAAGTACTCCAGAGCGCACGAAGCGGTCGTGATCGTCTTACCGGACCCGGTCGCGGACACCCCCATGGCACGCGCCCCCTCCGGAGGCACAAAAGATCTTGCAGGAAATCCGACCCAGTTACGAAAGCGAAATTTCTGGTCGACCTGGTGTTCCTTGAGCGGAACCAAAAGCATTTTCAAGCCCTCCCCGATTCCTATTCCTGTGGTCCTTCAAATGGCCGCGTGCGGAATACAGACCGCACCCGAGCCGTTCCAGATCGACGCACCCGCCCTGTGCCAGCCGGGCTTTCCGTCCCTGAAGGGCGCCTGGTCGTCCAGGTCGTAGTGCCCGACACCGAGCGCGCAGAGGATGCAGTCCTCGTCGCTGTTCACCCTCCGCGCCGCACACAGACCGCCGGCCTCGCCCAGCACCCGGCGCCGCGCCGTGGCCATCCCCGGCCCGCCATGCTCCCGGGGCCTCGCTCACCGCCATCACGCCTTCGTACCAGCCGTCCTCGAACACAGCGCCCCCCAAGAAGCCGGCACCATGCCGTCCAGCTCCACCACCTCGCACTGCGCACCGGCGACCGCCCCGGCCTCCAGGTCGTCCGCTCGCTCGCGGGTACGCCCTGCGCCTCCAGGAGCGCGAACAGCCTCAACCGGGCGTTCACACCCGCCGTCTGGTACTGCGTCACCCGACGCAAGAATCGCTGACCAGCACGGGATCTGGTCCGGTAGATTCGCGGTGACCGGCCATCTGGCCATCCTCTCGGAAACTTGGGAAATCCCGAGCGACTGACGGGTGTCCCATATTTCTGCCAACAATACATGATGCATCTTCCTGAGGCGACAACACACTAGAACCCGCCACGAACGAGCGACCCCCGCTCCTCGTAGCCAGCCAGGCCCGCGTCAGCGGGCCCTGGGTCCTGGAGGCGCAGCCGGAAGGGCCCTTGAGGCGGGGGAGCGCAGCGGACCCGCCGGCTCAGGGCGGAGCGAAGCGGAGCCCAGGGCCAGCGTGGCAAAGCCACGCAGCTCCGGAAGCGCAGCGGACGGAGCGTCACTAAGCCCGCGCAGCGGGCTTAGTGACGCGGCCCGCGCAGCGGGCCGCCAGCGCTCCCGCGGAGCGGGAGCGCAACACCCGCGCGCAGCGCGGGTGTTCGCTTGCACATCGCGCAGCGATGTGGTACCCGCTCCGCGGGG
>NZ_LIXI01000025.1 GCF_001905595.1 Streptomyces sp. CB00316
CACGCCCAAGGCCTGGTCGAACAGGTGTACCGCCGCACGGAGCGGGACTTCGGGGTCCTCGCACCACCCGTGGCCCTCCACTCTCCGGCCGCCGCGTCGCTCGCGGCGACCTGGATGATGCTGCGTGAGACCCTGCTCGCCGACGGCCTCGCGAGCCGCGCGGCGAAGGAAACCGTCGCCACCGAGGTCTCACGCGCCAATCAATGCCCCTACTGCGTCAGTGTCCACCAGGCAGTCCTGGAAACCCTGCCGCCGGACACGACACTCTCCCCGGTCGCCGAGTGGGCCAGAACAGCCGGACTCCACAGCCCGCAAAGCCCAACCCTCAGCACTGCCCCTCTCCCGTTCACGGACGCCCAGACGCCGGAACTCTGCGGCGTCGTGGTGACGTTCCACTACATCAACCGCATGGTCACCCTCTTCCTCGCCGACTCCCCCATGCCCGCCCGGACACCGACACCCCTACGAGGACCCATCATGCACACCACCGCCCTGGCCATGCGTCCCACCACACCCGGCCCCCTGACACCAGGCGACTCACTCAGCCTGCTACCCCCCGCACCCCTACCCCCCGAACTCGCATGGGCCCAGGACAACCCACCCATCGCCAAAGCCCTCGCCCGGGCCTACGCCGCCGTGGACCACGGGGCACGCTGGGTGCCGGAACCAGTGCGGGAGCGGTTGCGGTCACGCCTCGACCGGTGGGACGCAACCGCTCCGGGGCCGGGCCGGGGGTGGCTCGTAGAAGCCGTATCAGCACTGCAGCCCAAGGACGTTCCGGCCGCCCGGCTCGCACTCCTGACCGCCTTCGCACCGTGGCAGACCCTCCCGGAGGATGTCGCGGCCTTCAGGAACCGGTTCCCCACCGACCGTGAACTCATCGAGCTCACGTCCTATGCCGCCCTCACCACTGCCGTACGGATCGGCAGCCGGATCCCCTTACCCCGCCCCTCAAGGGCGACAAAGCCGGCCGGGAAACCGCAACGGACCGGGTACTGACGCCCCCTCGCCACCCACTCCGAAACGAAAACGCACTGCCGGCGACCGTTCCGGATTCGGCAGAGACTTCAGATTGTGGTGGTGACCTGGGGTTTCAGGGTTGCCTGGCAGCAGGTCGGTCTCGTGTTCGACAGGTGGGACGTGCCCGATCCCACCGTGCAGACGGCGCTGACAGTACCGGTCGACCCCATTCGGCGGTGGCCAGCTCGACCTCGGAGAGGTTCGCCAGGGGCGACGGGGCTGGAGCAGCTCGGTCTCGAACAGGTCGGTCATGGACTCCATGAGGGCATGGCCGTAGGCGTCGCCGACCGACCCGATCGACGCGGCGATGCCTGCCCGATCGAGGAACTCGCCGAGTGCGAACGATGGGTACTGGGGAGCCAGCATCGCAGTGACGCAGCAACTCACCTTACTCGTAGAGGAGTTGGTGCCGGTCGCGCTGCCGCAAGAACATCTCCGGGGCATCCAGGACGAGCCGCGTCTCCCTTCGATGTGGCCGCTGACCAGCCGGCGACGCGGCGGGAGAAGGTGTCCACGACGAAGGCGACGTGGACGACGCGGGCGAACGTGGCGACGCGGATGGAGCCGGCGGCCCAGCAGCGGTTCGGGGCAGGGGCGGTTCGGGGCAGGGGCGACGAACTCGCGATCCACCAGGTCCGGGGCCCGTTCCGCGCTCACGTCGGGGATGGTGGCGATCACCCTCACTCGCCCCGATCCCTCCCCGTGATGCCGAGTCACACATGAAGGGCTCGGCGGCGCACCGGGCCACCGCGACATCCTGACGGACCAGGTACCGCCAGAACTTCCGGGCACCGCAGACACGGTAGTTGCCCTCGCACACCCGCGCGATGAGGGCCCTTCAGCCCGACATCGCGAACGGTGCGCAGCCGGTGCGCAGCCGGTGCGACTCAGCGCTTGTGGTGGGCTTGACAGGTGGCGGGGCGCTCCTTCAGCCACGCTCGGTAAACACACAAGAGATCGACTCGACACCACCGAAGCGAACCCGGACGCTCGCCGACGAACACTACGAGCGCGTGTGTGGCCGGTCCACCCCGGCCACGAAGAAGGACACCACCACCATCCGGACACCACCCACCCACTGCAGCTCGATACCCCCTTCTTCACCATCCTGACCTGCGCAGACTCCCTGCGAGGGGCACCGAGGAGGAAAGCCCAAGATGCCGAGTCGCTGTTCAGCAGCGACGGTGGATGAAGGCCATAGTCCTGCTTCCCTTGGGAGAGCCATGATCGTCAAGATGTTGCACGAGAAGGGCCTGAAGGCTGAGCACGCCTACACCGCGGCGTTCGCCTCGATCGGCCTGTCCGTCGTCTCCTGGGTCGGATCGATGAAGATCGAGCCGACCGGCACCGCACGGGCCGACCGATGGGGCATCTTCGTCGGCGAGTGGGCACCCACCTTCTTCGCCCTCGGCCTGGCCCTGGCGAACTACGAACGCGACCACGACCTCCTCCACTCCCCCACCCACTGACCCCGCGCCCCGCTCTGTCCCGGCCGCACTTCGTCCGGGACAGAGCGGGGCAGGGGCGCGCCGGTCGAGATGCGCGCCGTCCGGCCCGGCGCGAAGATCGAGGAGGCGGGCAACAGCCTCGCCGCGCCCGCCTCGGGGCGCCCGGTCCGCTGCCCCTTCCGACGCCGCCGGAGGGGCTTGGAGGTATGTGATGCCGAGGCCACTGTGGGCCGGTGCGATCAGCTTCGGGCTGGTCACGATCCCAGTGAAGATCGTGTCCGCGACCGAGGACCACGACGTCCACTTCCACCGGATCCACCTCACCGACATGGGCCGGGCCCGAACCCGGAAGGTGTGCGAGTTCGACGACCATGTCGTCTCCCAGGACGAGATCGGCAAAGGGTACGAGGTCTCCAAGGACGAGACCGTCACGGTGACGGACGAAGAGCTGGAGCAGATGCCGCTGCCGACGGCGAAGGAGATCGAGATCGTCGCGTTCGTCGAAGTCCACGACAGCGAGGACGCGACCGTGCACGAGATGCGCCCCTCCAAGAAGACCGGCGGCCGGACGGCACCCGCGAAGAAGAAGGCGGCCTCGTCCAAGACCGCGGCCGCGAAGAAGACCACCGCAGGCTCAACCTCGGGGAAGAAGAGCGCGGGGAAGAGGACGGCTGCGAAAAGGCGCAGTGCCTCCTGACCCTGCGGGTGCGCTGCCGAAGGTCGAGCCGATGCTCGCTACGCCCGGCGCCCTGCCCTCGGCAGGCGTCGAGGACCAATACGCCTTCGAGGTGAAGCAGGACGGGCAGCGGGCGGTGATCTACCTGCCCGGCGACGGCACCCTGCTCGTGCGGGCCCGGTCCGGCACCGACATCACCGCGGCGTACCCCGAGCTCCTCCCCCTCGCCTCGGTTCTCGGCGGGCGCCGTGCGGTGCTGGACGGTGAGATCGTCGCGCCCGACGAACACGGACGCAGTGACTTCGAGCGGCTGCAGCAGCGGATGGGGCTCGCCGGGTCCCCGGCGAGGGCCGCGCGGATGGCCTTGGCTGTGCCCGTGCGCGTGATGCTCTTCGATGTCCTGTACCTCGACGAGCGGCTCATCACCGGCCTGCCGTACACGGAGCGGCGTGGTCTTCTGGAGGGACTCGGGCTGGAGGGGCCGGCGTGGTCGACCCCTGGGGCGATCACCGGGCACGGCACCCAGGCTTGGGAGGCGGCCCGCAGCGCCGGGCTGGAAGGGTTGCTGGCCAAGCGGCTGGCTTCGCGGTACGAGCCGGGGGTGCGGTCGAAGTCGTGGATCAAGATCAAGATTCACCGTCTCGCCGATGTGGTGGTCGGCGGGTGGGTGCCCGGGCGCGGCCGGCTGGCCGGCTTGCCCGGCGCAGTCCTCGTCGGCGAACGGCAAGGTGGGCAGCTGCACTACGCGGGCAGCGTCGGCACCGGCTGGAGCCAGACCGAACGCACCCGGCTCGCCGAGCTCCTCCACGTCGCGGCCATCGACACCTGCCCCTTCGCCCAAGTCCCACCGGTGACCGGCGCCCGGTGGGTACTTCCCCGCCTCGTCGGCGAGGTCCGCTACACCACCCGCACCCGCGCGGGACGGCTCCGCCACCCCTCCTGGCACCGGCTACGCCCCGACCTCGCCCCCGACAATCCCACCTGAAGGCGAGCGCCGCGTACGACGGCCGGACCGGTTCAGGCCCCGGCCTCGTGGTCCGTCAGTCCGGTCTTCGGCGTGCACACGTCGCAGGGGGCGATACCCGGCTCCGCGAGCCCGGAGTCCTCGGCGGGCGACTTCGTGGACGACATGGCAGGTTTCCTCTCGGAGTTCAGCGGGCGCGCCGGGCTCTGGAGGGTGAGGCTCCGCGCAGCCGGTCCGCGGGCCTTTGCCGCGGACCGTCTCACCGCGCTCGATCCTGGCCCTGTTCCGGGCGAACTCCCGCTCGGCTGCCGACAACTGCCGGGGCGCACAGCCGGGGGTGCCCCCACCCGTCGGTCACCTTCGTGATGACCTCGTCCTTGGCGTAGTCCTTGGAGCAGGCCGGGCAGGTGCCCGGGTACACGGCCCGCAATGACCCGCGCGACAGCGGTACCGTCCTCCTGGCTGCCGCCTTCTTCACGGCCGGCTTCCCGCCACCTGCCTTCCTCTTCGCGCCTGCTCCCGCTTCAGCGCCTCGCACTGCGCCTGCCGGGCCGCTTCTTCGGCTGCCCGCGTACCCCCTTGGCGGCCTTCCGTGCCGGGGCCTGTCCTACGCCCGGATCGCAGAACCCGGCATCCAGCGGCCGACGCGCGCCACACTCACCGAACGCCCTGGGGCACGGCGCACCGGGGCGCACGGGGGCGCGCACGACGCGATGAGTTGCGCACAACCTAGCGCACTCCTCCACCCCGTAGAGCACACCGAAGTGGACTCCGCCGCCCACTCGGTACGCGCGATGCCGGGCACTTCCCCCGGTGGAACGCGCCGCGATGCGGGAACGAGCTTCCGCCAACCTGGATTCGCAGGTCAAAGAGCTGGTGTGGTCGGCCTTCGGGGGCTCGTGCTGGTCGTGGGCGGGAGTCCGCGGAGAAGATCACCCGTCAGCGGTTGATATCGAGGTTCGTCAGGACGAGCACAGCACGCAGAAGTTGGGGGGCGCGGGCGGGATTGGTGCGGAGCTCAGTGAGGGTCCGCCAGTCCTTGAGGTGCGCGACGCCGTGTTCGACCGTCGCGCGTCCGACGGTCAGACGCGGTCGGCTTTCTTCTGCGCCGGGGTGAGCTTGTGAGGGCGGCTGGCGGTGTAGCCGGTGACGATCACGGGGTCGAGGATGTCGTTGTCCAGTCCGCGGAAGCCGAGATCGGCCAGCGCCCCGAGGCCGGCGGCCTGCAGGTGCGCTGACGTCCACCTCCACCACCTCGCCGACCTCCCAGGCCACGACCGGCCCGGCGGCCTGCCGCACGGAGGCGATGACGCGCTGGTAGCCCCACGGCAGCGCTTTCTCCTCCACACCCAGCTCGCGGTGAGGGATCAGCATCACCGCCCGTCCACCCACCTGTCCTGGCAGCGGGCGGGCCGAGGAACGTTCCTCGGCAAACTGCCCCGCCATCCATGCAAGGACGCCCCGGCGACGGCGAGTTCGTCGCACCGAATCGTAGAGGGCCATCCGGCCCCAGCAGGCGCAGCAGCCATGACAGAGGCTCCCTTCTCATGGCCCATCAGGCCATCTCCGGCAACCTTCCGCATCTCGGGGGAACCTCACGGGCGATACCCTCGGACCGGCCCCGCGACTCAGAGCCGCGGGCGGACGTCGTGTGGCGCTCGCGCCGCCAGTTGCACCAAGAGGCGGCCGGTGACCGGCAGATGCTCTTCGTCTGCGCGACACGGTATGGCACGTACGGGGAAGCGTCGTTCGGCAGCTACGTCATGCTGCGCCACCACCAGGTCGGCGAACGCACCGGTCGGCCGGAGTAGCCGTGCGCCGTCGGTGTGATGCTCACCTTCGCACCGCAGCGGCAGACCGCCCCTGGCACACCACACCGATGAGGGTCCTGGGCCACAGCCAGCTCACCTCAGAACAGGTAGCCGAGTTCGAGCAGCTGTGGCCACAGAGCGGCCACGCCTGAGGCGTCAGCGGCGCGCCGCTGACAGGCGGCGAAGGAGCCAGGCGGCGTCACGGCCCACCCCACGCAGCGTCTTCGAGGAGAAACTCCGCTGGAACTCCATGCCGACGAAGCCGAGCCCTTTCGCCGTGGTGGACAAGCCGCCGCGGTGAACGGGCGCTCCGGCGTCGTCGAGGGCTCCCGAGCCGGTGAGGTAGCCGAACGCGGGGCGGTAGCCGGTGGCGTGGACGACGGTGTCTACCGGCTCCTCGGTTCCGTCGGCCCAGAGCACGCCGTCGGCGGTGAAGCGGCTGAACATGTCGCGGCGGTCCACGCCGTGCCGGTCGAGTGCGGCCCGGTAGTTCCCGTCGTCGATCACGGAGACCGGGACCTTCGCGAGCAGGCGGCGGATGGGTGCGGTGTCGAGCTGGGTGTGCTTGAGCCACCAGTGCAGATCCCGGCCCAGCGGTCGCTGGGGTGTCCAGCCGACCGGGCGGCGGGTGGCGAGGGTGGTGTCGGCGACCGGGCCGAGTTCGGCTGCGATCTGGATCGCGGAGTTTCCTCCACCGACCACGACCACCCGCTGCCCCGCGAACACGTGAGGGCTGCGGTAGTCGGCGGCATGCAGGACACGGCCGCCGAACTCCGCACGGCCCGGGGTCTTGGGGAGGAACGGGGAGCCGAAGTCGCCGGTCGCGGCGACCACCGCGGCCGCGGTGAACTCCCGCCCGTCCCCGGAGCGCACCCGCCACACTTCGTCCTGGCGGGTCACCGAGGCGACGCTCGTCGAGGTGCGGATCGAAGCGGGCAGGCGCCGAGCGTAGGCACGCAGATAGTCCACGACTTCATCGCGGCGGGGGTAGCGGTCCGGGTCGCCGGGGAAGCGCATGCCTGGCAGACAGGAGTACCGGGCCGGGGAGAACAGAGTGAGGCTGTCGTAGTAACGCGGCCAGGCCCCGCCCGGCTCCTCGGCGCTCTCCAACACCAGAATGCGGGCAAAGCCGTGAGGCGGGGCGAGGGCGGCTGTGGCGAGACCGGACTGCCCGGCACCGATGACGATGAGATCAGCGTGTTCCATAAGAACGTAGACCTTCCATAATGGGTCGTTGTTTCGGGAAGTGACGAAATATTGGATGGGAGTGAGCGGTGACGAAGGACAGTGGTGAAGTGGCCGCGCTCGATCAGGCGACAGCTGACTTCATCGGGGCACTGGCGAGCAGGACCCGCCAGCGGATGATGTTCCAGTTCGCCGGTGGGGTCGAGCTGACGGTCGGCGAAGTCGCGGAGCGGTGTGGGCTGAAGCCGTCGACCGCCTCGGAGCACCTGAGCCTGCTGCGCCGCGGGGGCCTGGTCGTCTCTCGTAAGGAGGGTAGGGAGGTGTTCCACCGTGCCGACGGGAGAGCCATGTCCGAGCGGCTTTCCGCACTCCAGGCGTACCTGGCGGTCTGCTGCCCGCCCGGTGCCGCCTGCTGACGCCGGCCGGCGCGGCCGCGGTTCAGGTGCTGCCGGTGACCGTGCGGGGGGCGCAGGCGGCCGGTCCGGCAGCTTCGAAGGAGGGGGCGACCCGGTAGAAGACCCACGTCCCTCGGCGTTCGGAGACGAGGAGGCCGGCTT
>NZ_LIXI01000026.1 GCF_001905595.1 Streptomyces sp. CB00316
GCCGCAGTTCGGGACGCGCCTGGATCGAGGAGAGCAACCGGGCGGCCTGACCGCGCAACGCTTCGGGGGTCTTGCCGGACAGCACCCACGGCACCACCGCCGGCTCCTTCACAAGGGGGTCCGTGACCACCGTGCCCCGGATCACCGGAGACGGCTGCTCCAGGATCACGTGCGCGTTCGTCCCACTGATCCCGAACGACGACACACCCGCACGCCGCACCCGGTCCGTCTCCGGCCAGGGCGTCGGCCGTGTCAGGAGTTCCACCGCCCCCGCCGACCAGTCGACGTGCGAGGACGGTTCGCTCACGTGGAGGGTCTGCGGTACGACACCGTGTCGCATCGCCATCACCATCTTGATGACACCCGCGACACCGGCAGCAGCCTGCGTGTGACCCAGGTTGGACTTCACCGAACCCAGCAACAACGGACGCTCCGGATCACGGTCCCGCCCATACGTGGCCAGCAATGCCTGCGCCTCGATCGGGTCGCCGAGGGTGGTGCCGGTGCCGTGCGCCTCGACGGCGTCCACATCATCCGGTGTGAGCCCACCACTGGCCAGCGCCTGACGGATCACCCGCTGCTGCGAAGGACCGTTCGGGGCGGTCAGACCGTTGGACGCACCGTCCTGGTTGACCGCCGAACCCCGCACCACCGCCAGGATCTCGTGACCGTTACGAACCGCGTCCGACTGCCGCTCCAGCACCAGCATCCCGACACCCTCCGACCAGCCGACACCATCGGCCGACTCCGAGAACGCCTTGCACCGGCCATCAGGGGCCAGACCCCGCTGACGCGAGAACTCCACGAAGGTTCCGGGAGTCGACATAACCGTCACACCGCCGGCCAGCGCCAGCGAGCACTCACCGCTGCGCAGCGCCTGCATCGCCCAGTGCATCGCCACCAGCGACGACGAACACGCCGTGTCCACCGTCACCGCCGGACCCTCCAGCCCCAGCGCGTACGACACCCGGCCCGAGGCCACGCTTCCCGCGCTGCCACTTCCCTGGAAGCCCTCGAACTCGGGTCCCTGCAGCACGATGCCGTAGTCGCTGTACATCACGCCCGCGAACACACCGGTCGCGGTTCCCTTGAGCGAGACCGGGTCGATCCCGGCCGTCTCGATCGCCTCCCAGGAGGCTTCCAGCAGCAGCCGCTGCTGCGAGTCCGTCGCCAGGGCCTCGCGGGGCGACATGCCGAAGAACGCGGGGTCGAACGCGCCGGCATCGTGCAGGAACCCGCCGTGACGGGTGTACGACGTGCCCTTGTGGTCGGGGTCAGGGTCGTAGAACCCGTCGAGGTCCCAGCCCCGGTTCGTCGGGAAGCCGGACACGGCGTCGGCGCCCTCGGTGACCAGCCGCCACAGGTCCTCCGGCGAGGCGACCCCGCCCGGATACCGGCAGCTCATCCCCACGACCACGATCGGGTCATCGGCGATCCCCCGGCCGGGCAGGCCTGCCGCCACCGGCAGAACCTCCGGTGCGTCCGCACCCAGCAGCTCCTCCAGGAGATGGTCCACGAGAGCCTGGACGGTGGGGTAGTCGAAGGCCATCGTGGCCGGCAGTCGCAGCCCGCTGGCCGTGTTGAGGCGGTTGCGCAGCTCGACCGCGGTGAGGGAGTCGAAGCCCAGGTCGCGGAAGGCGCGGCCGGGATTGACCGCGTTGCCGTCAGCATGACCGAGTACGAGGGCGACCTGCCCGCGAACCAGGTCCACCAGCACTTCCTGACGCTCGACGACACTGAGCGCGGCCAGCCGCTCCACCAGCCCCGCAGCCGTCGCCGAACCCGCCGCCGCAGCCGCACGCCGCGACCGCACCCGGATCAGCGAACGCAACAACGGCGGCACCTCACCCTGCGCACGCAGGACCGGAAGATCCAGCCGCACCGGCGCCACCACAGCACCACCCGACGCCAGAGCCGCATCGAACAGCGCCACACCCAGGCCCACCGACAACGCCGGCACACCCGCACGCGCCATCCGCTCCGCATCAGCATCCGTCAAGGTCCCCGTCATCCCACCCGACTGGTCCCACGGACCCCAGGCGAGCGACACACCCGGCAGACCCTCCGCCCGACGACGCTCCATCAACGCATCCAGGAACGCGTTGCCCGCCGCGTAATTGCCCTGCCCCGCACTCCCGAACATCGCGGCGATCGAAGAGAACACGACGAAGGCTGACAGGTTCTGGTCGCGTGTCAGTTCATGCAGGTGCCATGCGGCGTCGGCCTTGGGCCGCAGGACCTTGTCCAGCCGTTCCGGGGTGAGCGAGCCCACCACACCGTCGTCCAGCACACCCGCCGCGTGCACCACGGCCGACACCTCGTGCCGGGACAGCACCCGCTCCAGAGCACCCCGGTCCGACACGTCACACGCCTCGACCACGATCTCGGCGCCCAGCTCCGTCAACTCATCGACCAGCGCTTCGGCACCCTCAGCACCGAGACCGCTACGACTCACCAGCAACAACCGCCGCACACCGTGCTCAACCACCAGATGCCGCGCCGTCACCGCACCCAGACCACCCGTACCACCAGTGATCAGCACACTGCCCTCACCGGCCCACACGAGGCCCGCGTCGTGCTCCGTGAGGGGTTGACGTACGACACGGCCAGCCAGGACGTCGCCGTTCCTGATGATGAGCTGGGGCTCGTCCGCGCGCAGCGCGGCCGATGGGAGGGTGATGGTTTCGGTCGGGTCCAGGTCGATGAGCCCGAAGCATCCGGGGTTCTCCGACTGCGCGGACCGTACGAGACCACGCACCGCGGCCGCCGCCAGGTCCTGGCCGCCCACCGCACCACGCGTCACGAAAACGAACCGGGACTCCGCGAACCGCCCGTCCGACAAACGCTCCTGCACCAGCCCCAGCACCCGCGACGTCAACGCCCGCACCACATCCGTGACATCCCCCGCCGGCTCACCCACCACCGGAATCAGCACCACATCAGGCGCTTCGGATGCGGACGAGGCAGATTCGACGGTGACACCGGCATCGCGCAGGATGTCGGTCAGGCCGAGGACGTCGTGGCCCTCCAGCGCGACCGTCTGCGGAACGTCAACGACCGCACCGGATGCCGGCGTCCAGTCGAGGCGGAAG